>NZ_CM201342.1:3370000-4747297 GCF_054165525.2 Aeromonas sp. AE23HZ002T15 | reverse complement strand
GGCGCCTCCATCCGGTGAATGATGGCGCCATCATAGCCAGCCCCCTCCCCCCACTTATCCCACTGATGTTCTGAGCAATTCGGATTTCCTGCTGGATCCGAATCCCGCCGAACACCATAGCGTGAACCCCCCTTGCCGACCCGATAGCCTGAGCCCGCATTACTTGGGAGCAAGCATGAACGAATCAACCTTGAGAACTGGCTGGGTCTGTATCGCCACCGAAGGCAAAGCGGTGGACGGGCGGGACATTACCCGCGACTGGCTCACCGACATGGCCGAGACCTACGACCCCAGCTATTACACCGCCGTCATCTGGCCCGATCACGATCGCTGGTCCAGCTACGGCACCGTGCAGGCCCTCAAGACCGAAGAGGTGGATGGCAAGTACAAGCTGCCATTTTTCTTTGGGTGAATATGCCTGCTTTCAGGCTCCCTAGAGTACGTTGCGCCTCGGACCAAACGGCAGGCGCCAGCGAAACAGGCTGTTGAGGGTGGCACGCCACTGGTTCGGCCGCCCCAGGATTTGCCGCTGCAACCGGGTCTCTTCCTTCAGCATCGCCTCGTCGCTGTGGGCCCAGGCCTGGGTGTAGAGCCGCTTGATCCCCGCCAGCGCGTCCGGTGACTTGGTGATCAGGGTCTGCGCGAACGCCCGCGCCTCCGCCAGGGGATCGTCACAGACCCGGCTCACCAGCCCCAGGCTCTTGGCCTCGGCGGCCAGCAGCTCGCGCCCGCTCATGGCGAGCTCCATGGCGGTATCCAGCCCCATCAGGTTGCGCAGGGTGACGCTGCCGCTCATATCCGGAATGATGCCCCACTTGATCTCCATCACCGAGAAGCGGCAATCCGGGGTGCTGAAACGAAAATCGGCGCCGAGCGCGATCTGCAGGCCGCCGCCGAAGCAGACCCCCTGAGTCACCACTATCACGGGCACCGGCAGTTGGTGCCAGCCATAGGCGACCCGCTGGGCCAGATTGGTGGCCTCGTCCGCCTCCCGTTTGAGGATATCCAGGGCCGCCACCGGCTGACGCAGCATGGATTTCACATCCAGCCCGGCGCAAAAGGCCCGCCCCTCCCCGTGCAGGATCACCGCCCTCAACCCCTTGTGGCGGCTCAGCTCATTGAGTGTCTCGTCGATGGCGCCGAACATGGCCCTGTCCAGCGCATTGAGCTTGTCTCCCCGGCTCAGCAACACCTCGGCGATGCCGTCCCGGATCTCCCATTTGACCCTTGGTCTGTCCATGTCCCCGCTTCTCCCTGTGAATCGATACTGGTCATACCACTACGTTACCAGAGTGTTACCAGCGGGTATAGAGAGGCTTGGCTCCCATTGCGACTAAAGTCGGCTGGCCTTTCGCCGCCCCTCTTTGTCAGACTGGCCCCAGCTCCCCTGCCCAGGCCGAGACACAGCATGTCCCTCTTGTTCGATTTCAACCGCCCCCCCTTCGACTGCCTGGATGCAGAGGCGCGCCACAAGCTCGGCCAGCATCTCAGCATCTGCTACTTTCGCGCCGGCCAGACGGTGCTGAGCCCGGGCGAGGCTCCACCCGGTCTCTACCTCATCACCAAGGGGGCGGTGGAAGAATCCGGCCCCCACCAGCGCTTCGGCGACTATGGGGAGGGGGACCTGTTCGATGTGCGGGCCCAATTCGACGGCCACTGCCGCCACCGCTTCCAGGCACTGGAAGACAGCCTCTGCCAGCTCATCCCCAGTGCCACCTTCTCGGCTCTGTGTGAGGAGAACCCGGACTTCGCCCGCTACTTCACCGCCACCCTGACCGAGCGCCAGCGGGAGCAGGAGCGGCGCAGCCAGCTCGGCCAGCAGAATCTGGCGGAATTTATTCTGACCCGGATCCAGCCCCACCACCTGCAACCCGCCCTGCAGCTGGACAGGCACACCAGCCTGCTGGCCGCGACCGAGGCCATGGCGGCCAGGGGCACGGATTGCCTGCTCTACCCGGCCAGCGATGGCAGCCTGAGCCTCGCCACCCGCAAGACCCTGCTCCATGCCCTGACCCTGAGCGGCCTGCCGCTTTCGGCCCCCCTGACACTCCTGACACCGGCCCCCCTCATCGGTCTGCCGCTTGACGGCTATCTGTTCGATGCCCTGTTGCTGATGACCCGCCATCGCATTAAGCGGTTGGTAGTCTGGCAGGGACAGGAGGTGGCGGGCGTCCTGCACCTGACCCAGGTGCTCGGCCTCTTCTCCGCCCACTCCCACGTGCTGACTCTGCGCATCGCCCGGGCGGACGACCCCGCCTCCCTGGAGGCGGTAGCCAGGGAGCAGCAGCAGCTCATCCGCTCCCTCCATGCCCAGGGGATCCACACCCTCTTCCTGATGCGGCTCATCGCCACCATCAACGAGCAGCTGATCGCCAAGGCCTTCAGTCTGGTGATCCCGGCCCAGGTGCAAGACAGGGTATGTCTGCTGATGCTGGGCTCGGAGGGGCGCGGCGAGCAGATCCAGAAGACCGATCAGGACAACGCCCTGATCCTGTCAGCCGGGTTGCACTGGCCGGACAGGGAGCGGGATCTCGCCGACTTCAGCGCCCTGCTGGCTCGCCTCGGTTATCCCCCCTGTCCGGGCCGGGTCATGGTCAGCAATCCGGCCTGGACCAGGGAGGCGAGCCAGTGGCAGGGCGACATCGAGCGTGCCTGTCAAAGGGCCAGTGAAGAGGATCTGCTCTGGCTCGCCACCCTGGCCGATGCCCAGGCCATCGCCGGGGATCGCCATCTGTTGCCTCCCCTCGCCCGGCGCCTGCGGGCAGCACTCTCGGAGCGACCCGATCTGCTGGCGGAGATGGCCAGGGCGGCGGTCGCCTTTCACGCCCCCCTTACCCTGTTCGGCCGCCTGGAGCAGGCCCCGGAGGGGCTGGATCTCAAGCGCGGCGCCCTCTTCCCCCTGGTCCATGGCCTGCGCGTGCTGGCCTTGGAGGCCGGGGTGCTGGAGACCTCCACCCTGGGACGCATCGAGGCCCTGGTGGCCCAGGGTCGCCTCAGCCAGGACTATGGCGCCAACCTGGCGGAGGCGTTTCGGCTCTTCATTCGCCTGCGACTCGGCAGCCAGATCAAGGGGGAGAGCAGAGTGCGGGTGGAGAGCCTCAGCCACGGGGAGCGGGATCTGCTGCGCCACGCCCTGCATCAGGTGAAGAAGTTCCAGCAGTGGCTCAGTATCCACTTTCGTCTAAGGCAGTGAGCGGAACATGAGTCTCTGGCAGCACGGGCGCAGACGCTGGCATGGCCGTCACTTTCGTCAGGGGGAGTTTGCCCCCCTGTTCGGCCCGCCCCCGGCGGATGAGTGGGTGGCGCTGGACTTCGAGACCACCAGCCTGGATCCCGGGCGGGCCGAAATAGTCGCCATCGGCGCCGTGCACATCAAGGGCAACCGACTGCTCACCGGCGAGGCGCTCTCCCTGCGGGTGCAGGCCCCCCCCAGCCTCAGCGGGCAATCGGTCGCCATCCACGGCCTGCGCCATCAGGACTTGCAACAGGGTCTGCCCCTCGAGGAGGCCCTGCGCCAGTTGCTGGCCTTTATCGGCGCTCGCGAACTCGTGGGTTATCACATCGCCTATGACCTGCGCATCCTCGCCCTCGCCTGCCGCAGGCATTGGGGGCTCCACCTGCCCCAGCGCGGCATAGAGGTAAGCCGCCTCTATCACGATCACCTCTATCGGCGCTATCCGGATGCGGTTATCGATCTGCACCTGGCCGCCATCTGCCAGCATCTGGGCCTGCCTGCCCTGCCCGCCCACGACGCCCTGGCGGACGCCACCGCCGCAGCCCTCATCTTCCTGCGCCTCACCCTGGGCGGCCCCCTGGCTTATCCCAAAGTCTAATTGTCGACAAATAACATTTAATTCACATTTCAGTTACATGAGCAGGCCTCCTGCTCGGTAGGGACAAGTTCAATCACAGTCGACACAACCGTCACGGAGAACTGCAATGGAACAGCAACGCTATCTGAGGATCCAGCAAGATCCTGTCTTCCAGGAGTTGGTCGCCAAGCGCCAACGCTTCGCCTGGACCCTCTCCATCCTGATGCTGGGGCTCTACCTGGCATTCATCCTGCTCATCGCCTTCGCCCCCGGCTGGCTCGGCACGCCGCTCAGCGAAGGCTCCGCCATCACCCGTGGCATCCCGGTGGGGGTGGGTCTCATCCTCGCCTCCTTCGTGCTGACCGGCATCTATGTCTATCGCGCCAACGGCGAGTTTGACGAGCTGAACAACAAGATCCTCAAGGGAGCTCAATCATGAGCGGCATCTCCATGAAACACACCCCCTGGCTGCTGCTCGGCGGTCTTCTCTCCACCCCCTTGCTGGCGGCCGATGCGCTCACCGGCGAGGTGCAGCGCCAACCCCTCAACGTGCCGGCCATCGTCATGTTCGTGGCCTTCGTGGCCGCCACCCTGTTCATCACCTACTGGGCCTCCAAGCGCAACCGCTCGGCCTCCGACTACTACGCCGCCGGCGGGCGCATCACCGGCTTCCAGAATGGCCTGGCCATCGCCGGCGACTACATGTCCGCCGCCTCCTTCCTCGGCATCTCCGCCCTGGTCTACACCTCGGGCTATGACGGCCTCATCTACTCCATCGGCTTCCTGGTGGGCTGGCCCATCATCCTCTTCCTCATCGCGGAGCGGCTGCGCAACCTCGGCAAGTACACCTTCGCCGACGTCGCCTCCTACCGCCTCAAGCAGACCGAGGTGCGTACTCTCTCCGCCAGCGGCTCCCTGGTGGTGGTGGCCCTCTACCTCATCGCCCAGATGGTGGGCGCCGGCAAGCTCATCGAGCTGCTGTTCGGCCTGCAATACCACATCGCCGTGGTGCTGGTCGGTATCCTGATGGTGCTCTACGTGCTGTTCGGCGGCATGCTGGCCACCACCTGGGTGCAGATCATCAAGGCGGTGATGCTGCTCTCCGGCGCCTCCTTCATGGCCATCATGGTGATGAAGTCCGTCAGCTTCGACATCGGTGCCCTGTTCAGCGAAGCGGTCAAGGTACATGCCAACGGCGTGGCCATCATGAGCCCGGGTGGCCTGGTCTCTGACCCCATATCCGCCATCTCGCTGGGGCTGGCGCTGATGTTCGGCACCGCCGGCCTGCCCCACATCCTGATGCGCTTCTTCACCGTGAGTGACGCCAAGGAAGCGCGCAAATCGGTGTTCTACGCCACCGGCTTCATCGGCTACTTCTACATCCTGACCTTCATCATCGGCTTCGGCGCCATCCTGCTGGTCAGCACCAACCCGGCCTTCAAGGATGCCACCGGCGCCCTACTCGGCGGCACCAACATGGCGGCCGTGCACCTGGCTGATGCGGTGGGGGGCAGCCTGTTCCTCGGCTTCATCAGCGCCGTGGCCTTCGCCACCATTCTGGCCGTCGTGGCTGGCCTGACCCTGGCCGGGGCCTCCGCGGTCTCCCATGATCTCTATGCCTGCGTGCTGAAGAAGGGCAAGGCCAACGAGGCGGATGAGCTGCGCGTCTCCAAGATGACCACACTGGTGCTGGGTGTGGTGGCCATCGGCCTCGGCATCCTGTTCGAGAAGCAGAACATCGCCTTCATGGTGGGCTTGGCCTTCTCCATCGCGGCGAGCTGCAACTTCCCCGTGCTCTTCCTCTCCATGTTCTGGTCCCGCCTGACCACCCGCGGCGCCGTCTATGGCGGCTGGCTGGGCTTGCTGAGCGCGGTGACCCTGATGATCCTGGGCCCCACCATCTGGGTGAAGGTGCTGGGTCATGCCGAACCCATCTACCCCTACGAGTACCCGGCCCTCTTCTCCATGGCCATCGCCTTCGTCGGGATCTGGTTCTTCTCGGTGACCGACAAGTCCCGGAGTGCCTCCGACGAACACGCGAAGTTCTTCCCGCAGTTCGTCCGCTCCCAGACCGGGCTCGGCGCCGCCAGCGCCAGCTCCCACTAAGTCCAGACGTTCTGTCATCAAGCCGGCCTCGCGCCGGCTTTTTTCATGGCCGCTGACCCCAGCATCGTGCAGGCCCTGCTACAGTGGGTCGTTGAGCAGCCCCTGAACGTCGATCCTTTAAACACCAAGCAGCCCGAACTCCTCACCTATCACCGTGATGAGATGTTCAGATCCTCTCCCATTAAATCAGCCTGATTCCTCCTATTTTGAGCGGGCGCCTCTCTCCCGCTCAACCCTGCCTCTGACTTTGCCCCCAACAAGTCCGTGATCCCCTTTCGAAATAGCAACTCACTTGGTTCCATAGCTTGAACAATAAGAAGTGCTCTCGGTTGAGAATGCCTTAGTTCGCCAAAGATCTATGTGAACATGGTAGAGCGTTATTTTCGGATCAATATCGACTATGTAGGAAACAACCGCTTTACGATAACCAGCGCCATGACTAATTTTTCTGACTAGACGGAAAACGGCGTCCCCCTAGCTGGACGCGTTTTCATCGCTCAGCCTGACGCCCAATAAAACACATATGACCTGACGTAAATTCCGGCGGGTCTGGATTACCCCCCTATTCGAGGAATCAAGCGCGATTGCATAGCGCATTGATTTCACATCAATTTCATTGTGTAGCGGAACATGCTCAACCACGCAATTGACATATCTGCCAGTTTGGCTTTTGAGTCGATTTGCATAGGTTGATTAGGCGTAGAAATTACGTGAGTTTCTGGCTCAAGACATAGAACTTGTTCAAGTCCTTATAATTTGGGAGAAATAATCAAAATGATTGCTGACACTTCCGTACCCATTAAGTCTAAGCCTATTGAGGCTGGACAGGTTCCAACTTTGACGCTGAAGTTGCTCACTGGTAGTCAAACTGATGGCGGCCGCGCAGCTGGCATCTTTACTGCCGACGACCTAATCAAAATCTTGCTGTATGTACGCGCTGCCAGGAAGCTACCGCAGAACCTAGCAGAGTTCACGAAAGAAATTGGCAGTGACAGCACAGGCATTCCTGGGCTTGAGCCTAAAGAAATCATTGATTTGTACCAAAAGATCACTGGCCATGCTAACCGCTGGACACCCGTCGAAAGTCTGGTGAAGAAACAAGCCGCTAGCCTCGAAGTTGCATCGGAAGACATCGTTAGAATTGGTGGCCAAGTCATCAAGGCCATCAACCAGATGGATATCATAGAGCAGCTGAAAACCATCAAAGACTCGACTGTAACAATCCCAATTTCTAGTGACAAAGACACCAAAATTCAAAAGGCGTTGCCAGAAGTCATCGAGAGATTAAAGGAAACCTGCATGAAGCAGCAGGAAAAGACGCTCGAGGTGCTAAGGGCAGTGCGTGACTACAAGACCGAGATATCTGGTGGCACTCTGTCAAACAACCAGGCAGTGACGGGTCTTGAGCCAGCGATCGCAGACAAGAAAGAGCGGGCAAAGAAAGCCAATTTGGATGGTCAGATCAAAGAACTCCAAGACAGTATTGATGACCTTCAAAAGGATATCGATCAACTGAAGAAAGACTACGACAAGTATGTCGGGCTTGCATTCACTGGTGCCGCAGGTGGAATTATTGGCCTCGCCATTACAGGCGGCATTTTTGGCGACAAGGCTGAGAAGGCTCGGAAGGAGAGGAACTCAAAAATCCAGCAAAAGGATGACAAGTCCAAAGATCTCACGCAGAAACAGCAGGTACAGGGAATACTCAATCAGTTTGCAACCCAATTTACAGATATTGGGATGCGTCTATTGGATGCTGAGCAGTCCCTAGAGCACCTCGACTTCTTGTGGAACGACATCATCGTAAGAATTGATCAATCGGTTGATAAGTGGAAGCAAGTCAAAGACAGCGATATGTTGCTGTCCTTTGTTACTGACCTGGAAGGAATCGTCAAGCCGTGGAGTGAAGTGGGCAACATGAGCACCGGGCTTGAGAAAGTCTTTGACAAGGCTTATGAAGAGTTCAAAAAAACCTACGGCTCCTAGTGAAAGCTCACCTCGATAAATTTTCGAGCACAGCCACGCTTTCCAAGCACTTTTCAAACATGCGATAAGGTCATCATCACTATGCAGCTTTCCAATTCTACAGCTAATCTCCCGAACTTTGAGTCTGTGGCACATTCTGTCACAACTATTAAGCGAAGCGTTCCTGCGACAAGCGATGGAACATATACCTACTTTACAGATCGTCTTAAGCTCGCTGCTACTGTGGCAGACAACCTTAATCAAGAGATCAGCAACGCTCTTACCTTACTGCCAACCTCGTTGAACAACATGAAGGCAATCCAACTACTTCAACAAAAAAATGGTGAGATTGACGAAGCCCAACGCACGGGCAAAATTACTACTGTGCAGGCAAACACCGCACGGGCACAGTTGCAAGGCAAGCTGAGTACGACAGTCTCATCCACCCTCACAGACTTTGACAATGCTGCAACTAAGCTTTCTGAGCCTGCCGATCGCTTATCAACATTTGGGAAAGAAATCGAGGCCCAACTTAAGGGTGCCTTAGCCACCGAGACAGCAAACCATGAACGCCTGAAGCAGGACGTTGATCGTGAGTCTGCTCGTCTCAAAACCCTCAAAGAGCGCTACGAGACCTTAGCTGCAGCCGTTGATGAAGCGCGGGGTGGGCCTACTGAAGACCTTGCTGGGCTCCTGCCAGATGAAAAGGAGCTGTCGAGCCTTCTTGATGCTGAACCGGAGGATGCCGCTGCTCCGGAGGTTGGAGCCGCGAAGAAGGCCATCGAGCTATCCATAAAGCAAATTAAGAAAATATTGGCGGCTGTTGACAAGACCATTAAGTTCGAGCAACTCACCCAAATGCGCGATGAAATCTCCAAGGCGGTGGCGAAGCAGACCAGTGTGGTAGAGGCCTTTCAAGCAAAGCTGCGGTCGGAGAACACGACACTAGCACTGCTAGGCACTATTGGAACGGCGGGAACGTCCATGACCGCGCTTGCTACGGAAACTACTAAGCTCTCCACAGAATTCTCTAGTTTTGTGGCAACGCTTCGGGATTTAAACAATCAGGCCGCCGCGGCGGATAACTTAATGGAAATCATTAACTACATGGAGTTTTATGTGAAACAAGCTCGTGATGCTCGTAGCAAAGTAATTCTCTCTTAAACTGTTGCTCCGAACACGATCGCTCATTGTATAAGTGCGATCGCCGTTATCACCTGACACCGGCCTCAGGCCGGTGTATTCCCTCCTCTTATGAACACCTGTAGTCACTCCCCTTCTCTATGTGGAGCGTTGGGCTGTGCATGTCTGCTCTTGGGCTCATCAGGCCAATCCACCCTGCCACATTCATACCCAGGTGTACCCTCACTCCCTAGCCACAGCATCCGCCGCCGCTTAGCCGTCTCGCAGACACACCCGCACCTCTGCCCCCAACTCACCAGGCTACAACCTAAGTCAATAGAGTTCCCTTCAGGCCGCTCCACCCTCCCCCTACGGTAACCCTTAAAATCTGTGATCCCCTCCTGATTCAGTGCTCATTACACTCAACAATCGGAACCATATGAGTTACGATTTTTGCTCGGTGTCCAAGCTCCACGCAAGGCCTACCCATGACAAGGAACTGTCATCTGATCACAGGTCAAACACAGTATTTGGGAGCTGTAACCTAGGGGACGATAGCAAAGATTTAATATCACAATTAGAATACTCATCATGCTCTAATGAGAAATACGGGATTACTGCAATGTCTAAAATAGAAAGTATATCAGCAAAAAATTATAAAGGGTTTGGCAACCTGGACCTTTCAATAAAACCTATAACTGTACTACTAGGTTCGAATAGTTGTGGAAAAAGCTCAATTATTAACTTGCTTTTAATGCTCACACAATCAATCGACACCCAAGAGGAATTACTAACCCCATTGAGAATTAATGGCCCCCTTGTCGGTCTAGGGGAGCCCGACAATATAATTAGAGATAGAAATGAAGAAAACACTCTCACTATATCTATTAAATTAAGGAATGATGATTCCGGTACATATGATGAGTCGTCATTTGGTTTCACAAAGGATGAATTCACATCGTACGTGAATCATTTTATATTGAGATTATATCAGGAAAATAAAAGAGCAATCGATTCGGCCGATGAGTCATATACCCTGCCAAACTTTCAAGAAGCACATAGATCAACCAATAACAACAAATATTACAGTATAATATCAAGCACTCTAAGAGAGATAAGGAAATACAATAAAACAAAAAAACTTGCCTATCCTAACAAAGGTATAAGGGATTATTTTGTAAATTCAAAAATGCAGAGAACTTTAGATTCATTAAATATTTTCGATACATTAAGCAAGAATTCAATATTACCAAAGACATTCAATTACTCTATATCTCTTAACAAAGAAAGTAAAAACAAGCTCTCTATCATTCATTTTGATATATTAAATGAGAATGATGAGGCAATAATAAAGGTAGAAAAGGTCGGCAGCAGAAACTCATTTAGCATAACTTCCGATCTAATCAGCAATAATATACTTAACAATTCCAAAAAAGTATATTTGAGAATATAAGAACAAACTCACTTATTCCTGGAAAAAGATTAAACGAACGTGCATATTATTATTCATCAATTCAAATGCTTTCCAAAAACCCTGTAGCAAGCATCGTTACAAGAATAATTGACCAGTGCTGCATTAAACTACAAGAAGCCATAAACAAGTCAACAGTATTACACGTCAGCCCTTTGAGAGCATTTCCACAGAGATATTACTTGCTTGACAAAACAATCCTCAGAACTGAGCTTGATACATCGAATGGAACTGAGCTTGCTGAAATATTAAAGCGCAACCAACGAATTCTAGGAAGAATAAACAAACTATTACTTTCCTTTAATTTACAAATGAGAGTTGACAATATAAATGATGTCATACATAAAATAACTGTAATTCAGGATGGGGTATCTCTCGAAATCACTGATGTCGGATTCGGAATATCACAGGCAATCCCTATTCTCGTTCAAGCTTTCATATCTCCGCCAGGTTCCATAACCATAATAGAGCAACCTGAAATTCACTTACATCCAAAGATGCAGGCATGGCTTATTGATGCCCTCATCGAAGAGTCTTTAAATTCTAATAAACGATTCGTTATTGAAACACATTCCGAGGCAATAATACGACGAATTAGACGGCGAGTTGTTGAGTCTACATTTTCCATAAAAGAAAGTGATGTAATCATTTATGACATACAAAAAGATGAAAACAATTGTTCATTCTTGCAAGAAATAGAATTAAAGGCAAATGGGGATATAGCATGGCCTGATGGCTTCCTTGATGTAGAAATAGAAGATTTACAATCGATACAAATTGCCAAGAGAAATATGGCTCTAAAAGAGCGAGCTGAGAAGGAGTATATCTCTGCATTAGCAAAGGATGACAGACTATGAATTTTGCATATTGCATATGTCCCTCTGCCGCAACATCACCACTTGGTGATTTTGATGAAATCGCAATGAGAGCTATATCAAAAAAAGCCAAAATAATAATTGATGACTGTAACTTATTAATGGAGAACTATTCTAGAAATCTATCTCAACATAATGCAGAAAGCTTTGGGGTATTTGAAAAAATAATACAAAGGCATAAAAACAAAGTCATATACTCTCATTTCACTCCAGACGACAAATTTAACCCTGATGATGATTTAGGGCCAATTAAAATGGTAGAAATTACCACAAATGCAAAGACAACCAGAGCCAAGGGAATTATTTGCAACGACGAATCAGAGTATTCATCCCTTGAGGATACAATTTTCCACAATAGGATAAGTGTGATAACGACTCAGGATGACTTATGCGGTGACTACCCTGGTTATCGTGCACATATAAATAGCCATAGATTGACAGAGCATTTATCGTTTTGCCTTCGATCTTTACATGGTAGGAATATATTTAACCTAGCATCTGAAGATGAGTGCAATGATCAAATCCGAGATCTAATGGCTAGCAACGGTTACTTGATAAAAGACCAGACAAGAAGAGGAGTATCCGATAAAGGATACGCAGCAGGAGAAGTTGACTTACTTGTTGAATGTGGGAATGAACCTTATGCCATTATTGAAGGACTCATTGTTAGTTCCAAGCAAAGCGACTATATAAAAAGACATATTATCAAAGCCCTGACAAAATATGACAACGTTGGATTACGAGACTTCTATATTCTAGTTTATTATCGAGGTAAAAACTTCCCATCATTTATAGATAAATACCAAGAGCTTATAGATAATTTTATACATATTTCAGGGAACAAAACGTCTCCAGTAACAATACATAGCACTACAAAGTCTGAAATTAGGAACTCTGGCTATAGAGAAATTGTTTGTTTGGGTGAGCGGAGAGGCATACAAATAAAATGCACCCATATGTTAATTGATCAAGGTTAATATTTTTTAGTTGAGCATCTCAATTTTTTAATATGTTAACACCGGCCTCAGGCCGGTGTATTCCTTTTCCTCCTGAACAACGCCTTGAGGCTTGCAACCCCACGTTGCCCTGTTTCCTGGTAGAACACCGGGCTGTGCTGGATCTGTGCCCTTGTCGGTAGCCCCTTCAATACCTCATCACCTAAATCCTCCCCCTGCCACAATCCTCCGTAGCAATTGCGCATACGCCTGCTCTAACACCGGCCGGTAGGCATCCAGGCTCAGCGTCTGCCGCGCCCAGCTCGTGGCCTTGGCTGCCAGCTCCACCGCGGGATGGGTAAATCGGTGGGTCCGCACTTCGACCAGCGCGGTATTCAGCGTCGGCAGCCCCAGCTCCCACTAAGCCCCGTCTCTTCGCTTCCAAGCCGGCCTCGTGCCGGCTTTTTCTCTTCTCTGGCCCCTCATCTCTTCCTTGTTGTCCTGTGATCCTCCTCCCCGGGCGCCAATCCCCTCGCCCTCACTCCTGCGGCCGGCATGCAATAGCGCCAGATCACAGTTCTCGCTAAAACTTTCGGGGGATCTGTGCCATAATGCGCGCCATTTGACAGACCAACCGGGACATTCCAGTGCTTTCAAGCAACAACATCACCATGCAGTTCGGCGCCAAGCCGCTGTTTGAGAACATCAGCGTCAAGTTTGGCGGCGGCAACCGCTACGGCCTCATCGGCGCAAACGGCTGTGGCAAGTCCACCTTCATGAAGATCCTCGGCGGCGATCTGGAGCCCACTGGCGGTAATGTGAGCCTGGACGTCAACGAGCGCATCGGTAAGCTGCGCCAGGATCAGTTCGCCTACGAAGAGATGCGCGTGCTGGACGTGGTCATGATGGGTCATACCGAGCTGTGGGCCGCCATCGCCGAGCGTGACGCCATCTATGCGAACCTGGAAGCGACCGACGAAGACTACATGAAGGCCGCCGAGCTGGAAGGCCTGGTCGCCGAGTACGACGGCTACACAGCCGAAGCCCGCGCGGGCGAGCTGCTGCTGGGTGCCGGCATCCCCATCGAGCAGCACAACGGCCCCATGAGCGAAGTGGCGCCGGGCTGGAAGCTGCGGGTACTGCTGGCGCAGGCACTGTTCTCCAACCCCGATATCCTGCTGCTGGACGAACCGACCAACAACCTGGACATCAACACCATTCGCTGGCTGGAGCAGGTGCTCAACGATCGCGAGAGCACCATGATCATCATCTCTCACGACCGTCACTTCCTGAACTCCGTCTGCACCCACATGGCAGATCTGGACTACGGCGAGCTGCGGGTCTACCCGGGCAACTACGACGAATACATGACAGCGGCCACCCAGGCCCGCGAGCGCCTGATCGCCGACAACGCCAAGAAGAAGGCCCAGATCGCCGATCTGCAATCCTTTGTCTCCCGCTTCAGCGCCAACGCCTCCAAGTCCAGCCAGGCGACGTCTCGCCTGAAGCAGATCGACAAGATCAAGATCGAGGAAGTGAAGGTCTCCAGCCGTCAGAACCCCTTCATCCGCTTCGAGCAGGACAAGAAGCTGTATCGCAACATCCTGGAAGTGGAAGGGGTGTCCAAGGGTTATGGCGAGGCGCCCCTGTTCAAGGGCCTCAACATGATGCTGGAAGTGGGCGAGAAGGTCGCCATCCTGGGTACCAACGGCATCGGTAAATCCACCCTGATCAAGACGCTCGTTGGGGATCTGGCCCCGGATACCGGCACCATCAAGTGGTCCGAGAACGCCCAGATCGGCTACTACGCCCAGGATCACGCGGAAGACTTCGACACTGATCTCAACGTGTTCGACTGGATGGCCCAGTGGAAGCAGGCCAACGAAGACGAGCAGGCGGTGCGCTCCGTGCTGGGTCGTCTGCTGTTCTCCCAGGACGACATCAAGAAGCCGGTCAAGGTGCTCTCCGGTGGTGAACAGGGCCGCATGCTGTTCGGCAAGCTGATGATGCAGCGCCCCAACATCCTCATCATGGATGAGCCGACCAACCACCTGGACATGGAATCCATCGAATCCTTGAACCTGGCGCTGGAGATGTATCAGGGCACCCTGATCTTCGTCTCCCACGACCGCGAGTTCGTCTCCTCCCTGGCGACCCGGATCCTGGAGCTGACCGAGAACGGCATCCGTGACTTCGGCGGTACCTACGAGGATTACCTGCGCACTCAGGGTGTGGTGTAAGCCCCTCCCCGCACTAATCTCATGCAAACCGGCGCCCAGACGCCGGTTTTTTATTGCCTAAATGGCCCCACAGCCCGCCGGTACCCTGCCGCCCTACCTCCCAGTCCCGGATGAGCCTGAGCTCTCCCATGCGATTCCTTCTGTTGCCACACGCCGGTTGGCGTACATACCCGGTCCACCATCTATCCCAGCACACTCGCGGACCCAGGCAGCATCGACATGCGGCGGCGTACGCTGACGCTCTCCACCGACATGCGTCCAGCCGCCCCCTGACCAGATCAAGGCACATTCGCACTGAGCCGACATGCTTCCCATACGCCTTAGAACGGCATGAATTATCTGCAGAATGGGCATAGTGGCGATAGATGACCCGTCAAAATGAGTATCTTGCAGATAAAAAAACGGCCCCTGAGTGGGGCCGTTTTCGATGGGATGCGGGGTCGACTTATTCGACAGCCGCTTCCACGTCGGTGAAGTACTCGATCTTGGCAGACTTGCGCAGCTCGTCGATGAGGGACTTGTAATCCGCCTGGGCCTTTCCCTGGCCCAGCTGCCCTTGCAGCAGGCTGACCATCTCGGACGGCTTCTCGGTCACGTTGACCTTGTCCAGCGCCACCACCACGCGATCGCCGTTGGCTTCGGCCACCAGTTCGACGCTCGGCTTGCCATCCTTCGGATGGGGCATGCGGAACGCCTGGGCCAGCAGGTTCTGATCCATGTCCTGGGTGAAGCGCACCACACCCTTGTGGGCCTCGACCTTGGCACCCAGGGCGGTCAGGTCGGCCTGGATATCCTCGCCGGCATGCAGCTTGTCCAGCAGCCCTTGCGCCTTGCCACGGGCCACTTCGCTCGCCTTGTCATGCTTGATGGCCGCAACCACCTGCTCCTTGACGTCCGCCAGCGGCTTGGCCGCCTTGGGCTGGTGACCCATGATGTGCAGCACCAGCGCCTTGCCGTCGGAGAGCTCGATCACGTCGGAGTTGGTGTTGTCATCGCGCAGCTGTTCGGAGAAGGCGGCGGAGAGCACCTTGGGATCGTTGAGGGGCGCCGGGGCATCGGCCTGGCTGAAGTAATCGGAGGAGACAACCTTCAGACCCATGGCTTCGGCGGTCAGATCCAGGGAGTCCGGGTTCTCGAAGCTGCTGTCAGCCATCTTCTGCTGCAGGGCGAAGAACTGCTCCTTGGCCTTGTCAGACTGCAGACGGGTGATGGTCTCGCTCATCACATCGGCAAACGGCTTGGTCTTGGCCGGTTCGACCGCCAGCAGCTTGATGATGTGGAAACCGAACGGGCTCTTCACCACGGCGGAGAGGTCACCGGTCTTGGCCAGGGCAAAGGCGGCCTTCTCGAAGGCAGGATCCATCACCCCTTTCTCGAACCAGTCCAGCTCGCCGCCCTTCTTGGCGGAGAAGGTGTCGGAGGAGTTGGCCTTGGCCAGCGCGGCGAAGTCTTCACCGCCCTTGGCCTTGACCAGCAGCTCTTCAGCCTGCTTCTCGGCGGCCTTCTCGTCCTTGCCAAACGGGATCAAGATGTGGGCCACCTGACGACGCTCCGCACGCTGGAACAAGTCCTGGTGCTGATCGTAGTAATCCTGAGCATCCTGCTCGGTCACCTTGATCTCTTTGCCCATGGTGGCGGCATCGAGCAGCAGGTAGTCGACCTTCACCTTCTCGTCGTTCATGAAGCGGGTGCTGTTGGCCTTGTAGAACTGCTCCACCTCGGCATCGGTCACCTGGACCTCATCCGCATAGGCAGCGGCGGCCAGGCGCACCAGACGCAGATCGCGAGTCTGGTTGTAGAGCTTGTCGAGCTGCTCGGCCTCACCCTTGAGGGCGAACTCCGAGCCCAGCACGGCGCCCATCAGCTGCTGACGCACCATGTCCTGGCGCAGGGAGTCACGGAACATCTCGGGGGTCATGCCGGCGCGGCGGATCAGCTGCAGGTAGCGATCGTTGTTGAACTTGCCGTTCTCGGCAAACTCCGGCATGGCGACGATGGCCTGCTTGATCTGCTCGTCGCTGACGCGCAGACCCAGTTCACGTGCCTTGCCGTCGATCAGCGCCTGATCGATGAGACGATCCAGCACGCCACGGCGGAACTGCTTCATGTAATCGGGATTGGCGGCCAGCTGGTTGAAGGCTTCCCCCATCTGGGATTCCATGCGGGCCCGCTCGTTGCGATAGGCATTCTCCAGTGCGGGAGCACTGATGTCATTGCCGTTGACGGTAGCGGGGGCGGTACGTGCCGGGCCATTGAGGTAGCTGCCTACACCGGCCAAGGCAAAGGAGAGGATGATCAGGCCCAAGATAACCTTGGCTACCTTGCCCTGCGCCCCTTCGCGTAGTTTATCCAACATCATGTTTGTACTTATGCTCCCGAACTCGATGGGCGTAAATAATGAAAAGGCGCACCGATTGCGATGCGCCTTGGTCAATCAGTATGAGGGAGAGCCCTCTCACTTGTCTGGTCTGTGACCAAGGACGGTGGCCGATGTGAAATCAGCGCCCGGCTTAGTTGACCGCGTCTTTCAGGGCCTTGCCGGCTTTGAAGGCAGGAACTTTGCCGGCGGCGATTTCGATGGTCGCACCGGTTTGCGGGTTGCGGCCGGAACGAGCGGCACGCTCACGAACAGCGAAAGTACCGAAGCCAACCAGAGCAACCTGGTCACCCTCTTTCAGTGCTTCACCAACGGCGTCGATGAAGGCATCCAGCGCACGGCCAGCAGCGGCTTTGGAGATATCAGCACCGTCTGCAATCTTGTCAATCAGTTGAGATTTATTCACTCTTATTTTCCCCTATTATCGAACATCGCTGCGGCGCTGATTTCCCTGGCCACAACAAGTGGAGGTTTTATAGCAAGCCTCCTGATCAGTTGCAAGTGACAATCTGGCGCAAACCCGCGCCACATCACGCATTGCGACTCATCATGAGTACCCGATCGGTGGTCAAGGCTACTTCCGTTATCCGGCGCATGCAAGCCTTAACCACCCCTCGAATGCGCCAAATTTGCGGCGCATCAACATTTACACGACAGAAACGCGTTCGAAACCCTGCGGATTCTCTTGCAGCGCCAGCGCCAGCACCTCGTCAATCCAGCGAACCGGATAGATTTCAAGGTCTTGTTTGACGTTGGCCGGAATTTCTTCCAGGTCCCGCTCGTTCTCTTTCGGGATCAGCACCCGCTTGATGCCACCACGGTGAGCCGCCAGCAGCTTCTCTTTGAGACCACCGATGGGCAGCACTTCGCCGCGCAGAGTGATCTCCCCCGTCATGGCCACGTCCGCACGCACCGGGTTGCCGGTGAGGCTGGAGACCAGGGCGGTACACATGGCGATACCGGCGCTCGGACCGTCTTTCGGAGTCGCCCCTTCCGGCACGTGCACGTGGATGTCGCGCTTCTCGTAGAAATCGCCATTGATCCGCAGCTTCTCGGCACGGGCCCGTACCACCGTCATGGCCGCCTGGATGGACTCCTGCATCACATCCCCGAGGGAGCCGGTATAGGTCAGCTTGCCCTTGCCCGGCATGTTGGTGGTCTCGATGGTGAGCAGATCGCCCCCCACCTCGGTCCAGGCCAGGCCGCACACCTGACCAATCTGGTTCTGGTCGGTGGCCTTGCCGTAATCGAAGCGCTGTACCCCCAGGAACTCCTTGAGGTTCTCCTGATTGACCAGTACATGCTTGATGCTCTTGTCCAGCAGGATCCGCTTGACCGCCTTGCGACAAATCTTGGAGATCTCGCGCTCCAGGCTACGCACCCCCGCCTCGCGGGTGTAGTAACGGATCACGCCGATCAGCGCCGAGTCATCTATGGTGATCTCGGAAGGCTTGAGGCCATTGCGCTGGATCTGCTTGGCCACCAGGTGCTGCTTGGCGATATTGAGCTTCTCGTCCTCGGTGTAACCGGACAGACGGATCACCTCCATCCGGTCCAGCAGCGGACCCGGGATGTTCATGGAGTTGGAGGTGGCCACGAACATCACGTCCGACAGGTCATAGTCCACTTCCAGGTAGTGATCGTTGAAGCTGCTGTTCTGCTCGGGATCCAGCACTTCCAGCAGGGCAGACGCGGGATCGCCGCGCATGTCCGAGCTCATCTTGTCGATCTCGTCCAGCAGGAACAGCGGGTTCTTCACCCCGACTTTCGCCATCTTCTGGATGAGCTTGCCGGGCATGGAGCCGATGTAGGTGCGACGGTGACCGCGGATCTCCGCCTCGTCACGCACGCCGCCGAGGGCCATGCGCACATACTTGCGACCGGTCGCCTTGGCGATGGACTGACCGAGCGAGGTCTTGCCCACACCGGGAGGCCCGACCAGGCAGAGGATGGGGCCCTTGAGCTTGTTCACCCGCGCCTGCACCGCCAGGTACTCGAGGATGCGATCCTTGACCTTGTCCAGGCCATAGTGATCCGCGTCCAGCACTTCCTGGGCCTTGCCCAGATCTTTCTTGACCTTGGAGCGAGCCTTCCAGGGCACCTGCACCATCCAGTCCACGTAGCTGCGCACGACGGTGGCTTCGGCAGACATGGGGGACATCATCTTCAGCTTGGCGAGCTCGGCCTGGGCCTTCTCGCGCGCATCCTCCGGCATCCCCGCCTCTTCAATCTTGCGATTGAGGGCTTCGAACTCGTCCGGGCTGTCTTCCAGCTCACCCAGCTCTTTCTGGATGGCCTTCATCTGCTCGTTGAGGTAGTACTCCCGCTGGCTCTTCTCCATCTGCTTCTTGACCCGGGAGCGGATGCGTTTCTCGACCTGCAGCAGGTCGATCTCCGACTCCATCATGGCCATCAGAAACTCGATGCGCTCGGACACGGAGGCGATTTCCAGCACCTTCTGCTTGTCTTCGAGCTTGAGCGGCATGTGGGCCGCCATGGTGTCCGCCAGGCGCGCAGCATCGTCGATCGCCGAGATCGAGGTGAGCACCTCGGGCGGGATCTTCTTGTTGAGCTTGATGTAACCTTCAAACTGACCGATGGCGGAGCGCACCAGCACATCCTGGTCCTTCTCCTCGATGGCGGCAGACGCTATGTACTGCGCCTCCCCGACGAAGAAGTCCTTGTCATCGATCATCCGCTCAAGACGGGCACGCTGCCCCCCCTCCACCAGCACCTTGACGGTGCCATCCGGCAGCTTGAGCATCTGCAAAATATTGGCCACTGTCCCGACGGAGAAGATCTCCTCCACCGTAGGCTCGTCAGTTGACGCATCCTTCTGGGCCACCAGCAGGACTTTCTTGTCCTGCTCCATGGCCGCTTCCAGACAGCGAATGGATTTTTCCCGCCCCACAAAGAGTGGAATGACCATGTGGGGGTAAACCACCACGTCACGAAGAGGCAGGACGGGAATCTCGATGCGTTCAGAACGCTCTAGGTTCATATATGTCCTCTCGGCTTGTTATACCGTTGGCAAAGCGCTTGGCAGAGTATATGGGGGCGCAAAGATGAGATTCAATCCGCCTTGGCCGTAAAAAGCAAGAAAGGGGCAAAACGCCCCTTTATGTGATTAAAAATCAGCCAGTTACTCTGAGGCGGCGGCCTGAGTCTCGGGATTGTCGTAGATCATCAGGGGCGCGGAATCCCCCTTGATCACCGTCTCGTCGATCACCACCTTGCTGACCCCTTTCAGAGAGGGCAGGTCATACATGGTGTCGAGCAGCACGGCCTCGACGATGGATCTCAGACCCCGGGCACCGGTTTTCCGCTCCATCGCCTTGCGCGCGATGGCGTTCAGGGCGTCGTCACGGAACTCCAGCTCGACCTCTTCCAGGGCGAACAGGGCGGCATACTGCTTGGTCAGGGCGTTCTTCGGCTCCTTCAGGATCTGGATGAGGGCAGCCTCGTCCAGTTCGGTCAGGGTCGCGACCACGGGCAGACGGCCGATGAACTCGGGGATCAGACCGTATTTGATCAGATCTTCCGGCTCCACCTTGGCAAAGTTCTCGCTCAGGGTCGCCTTGGCATTCTTGGATTTGACGTCGGCGCCAAAGCCGATGCCGGTGCCCTTGACGGAGCGCTGCTCGATCACCTTGTCCAGGCCGGCGAAGGCACCACCACAGATGAACAGGATCTTGGAGGTATCGACCTGCAAGAACTCCTGCTGCGGGTGCTTGCGGCCCCCTTGCGGCGGCACAGAGGCGATGGTGCCCTCGATCAGTTTCAGCAGTGCCTGCTGTACCCCTTCCCCGGACACGTCGCGGGTGATGGAGGGGTTGTCCGACTTGCGGGAGATCTTGTCGATCTCGTCAATATAGACGATGCCGCGCTGGGCCTTCTCCACGTCGTAGTCGCACTTCTGCAGCAGTTTCTGGATGATGTTCTCCACGTCCTCACCCACGTAACCGGCTTCGGTCAGCGTAGTGGCATCGGCCATGGTGAAGGGCACATCCAGCAGACGGGCGAGCGTCTCGGCCAGCAGGGTCTTGCCGCTGCCGGTTGGGCCTATCAGCAGGATGTTGGACTTGCCGAGTTCGACGCCGCCAGCCTCGCTACCGCTACGCAGACGCTTGTAGTGGTTGTAGACGGCAACCGCCAGCACCTTCTTGGCGTACTCCTGGCCGATCACGTAGTCATCCAGGTGAGCACGGATCTCATGAGGGGTCGGCAGCTCGCTACCATCGCGCTTGGGGGAAATCTCGCGGATCTCCTCGCGGATGATGTCGTTGCACAGCTCGACACACTCGTCACATACGTAGACGGAAGGGCCAGCGATCAGCTTGCGCACTTCATGCTGGCTCTTGCCGCAGAAAGAGCAATAAAGCAGCTTGTCGCCCTCACCCTTGCGTTTCTCTGTCATTCAGCAACCTCGTTTAATCGATAGAGGATGGATATCGTCCTGCTGAGTTTACAACAGGACGGGGTACCCTGCTCAAGCACACCCGTCGGGGAAATCGTCACCCTGATGTACTCGAGTCGGCTTGACGGACCGGATCCGGACTCAGCCGCGCTGGCTCAGGATGCCGTCCACCAAGCCATAAGCCACGGCCTGCTCCGCCGACATGAAGTTGTCACGGTCGGTGTCGCGCTCAATGGTGGCCATGTCCTGACCGGTATGGAAGGCCAGACGATCGTTCAGGGTGTTCTTGATCTTCAGGATCTCCTGGGCATGGATCTGGATGTCGGATGCCTGGCCCTGGAAGCCGCCCAGCGGCTGGTGGATCATCACCCGGGCGTTCGGCAGGCAGAAGCGCTTGCCCTTGGCACCACCAGCCAGCAGGAAGGCGCCCATGGAGCAAGCCTGCCCCATGCAGACGGTGCTGACGTCCGGCTTGATGAACTGCATGGTGTCATAGATGGACATACCCGCGGTGACGGCGCCACCCGGCGAGTTGATGTAGATGCTGATGTCCTGATCCGGGTTCTCGGATTCGAGGAACAGCAATTGGGCCACCACCAGGTTCGCCATGTGATCCTCGACCTGACCGGTCAGGAAGATCACCCGCTCCTTGAGCAGACGGGAATAGATGTCGTAGGAACGCTCACCCTTGGCCGTTTGCTCTACCACCATAGGGATGAGCGCATTGCGTGGGGATTCAGTCACATCGTTATAGTTTTTGTACATAAGGCATTGTCCCTAAAATAAAATGGCCCGAGTGGAGATCACACGAGCCATTATACTTAACAGTTTTGACCTTAAGTCAAATGATCTTAGGCAGCGGCACCGGACTTGTTGATCACTTCGTCAAAGGCCACTTCTTTCTCGGTCACTTGGGCCTTGGACAGGATCAGGTCGATGGCTTGATCTTCAACCGCCAGATTGCGGACGCCGTTCAGCATCTGCTCGTTCTTCTGGTAGTACTCGATCACTTCCTTCGGATCTTCGTAAGCGGTGGCCATGGACTCGATGATGCTGGTCACACGGGCTTCGTCAGCCTTGATCTCGTTGGTGCGGATGACATCACCCAGCAGCAGACCAACGCGGACGCGGCGCTCGGCCTGAGCCTGGAACAGCTCGGCCGGCAGCTCGGGAGCGTTCCCGCCCTGGAAGCCGCCGAAGCGCTGCAGAGCCTGCTGACGCAGGGCATCGATTTCCTGGGCAACGGCGGCCTTCGGCAGATCGATCTGGTTGGCTTCAACCAGGCCGTTCAACACCTGCTCTTTCACGCTGTTTTTCAGGGCCTGGGCCAGTTCGCGCTCCATGTTCTTGCGCACTTCAGCCTTCAGTTCTTCCACCTTGCCGCTTTCGATGCCGAAACGCTTGACGAACTCTTCGGTCAGCTCAGGCAGCACCTGCTCTTCAACCTTGCTCAGCTTGGAGGCAAACTTGGCCGCCTTGCCTTTCAGGTTTTCGGCGTGGTAGTCAGCCGGGAAGGTCACATCGATGGTGAACTCGTCGCCCGCTTTCTTGCCCAGGATGGCGTCTTCGAAGCCAGGGATCATGCGGCCGGCGCCCAGTTCCAGTGCGAAGCCTTCGGCCTTGCCGCCGTCGAATTCTTCACCGTCGATGGAGCCCACGAAGTCCAGGGTCACACGCATGCCGTTGGCGGCGGCGGTGTCCACTTCGGACCAGGTGGCGTGCTGCTTGCGCAGGGTGTCGATCATGTTGGCCAGATCTTCATCCTTGACGGAAGCAACCGGCTTTTCGACCTTGATGCTCTCCAGACCGGCAACTTCAAACTCAGGGTACACTTCGAAAGTGGCGGTGAATTCGAAATCCTGGCCTTCCTTGATCTCTTTCGGATCCATGGTCGGCGCACCGGCCGGGCTCAGTTTGTTTTCGATGATGGCCTTGATGAAGTTGTTCTGCATCATTTCATCGGCAACGCGGGCGTGGGCCATGGCACCGAACATCTTCTTGATGATGGTTGCCGGTGCCTTGCCAGGACGGAAGCCGTCGATGCGACGAGTCTTGGCCAGGCCATTCAATTCTTTACGCACGGCAGCGTCAACGGTTGCAGCCGGTACAGTGATGGTAAGACGGCGTTCCAGACCCTGGGTTGTCTCTACAGAAACTTGCATTCTTTTACCTCGTTCAACTCAGCACTGCGTGCTGACCCTTTATTACCCCTGGGCAGATACCCGGAGTCTTCCTGTTTATAAAGACAACGACTGTCTTTGTGATGAGAAAATTTGACGCGACATTATAGCGGCGCACAGTGGTCGCGTCGAGCCGCACATCCCCCATCCGGGGCGCAGACGGCACAATTTGCGCAAGTCTGACCCCTATATGGGGAACTCTGGCCGCGAGTTCAAGCATCGACTGCGCAATAATTTGCACTGGCTCACTGTTTTGCCCCCAATGCCCCCTATTTTTCATTCAAATGGCCCCTGATCCCGCGCCGGCAAGGGGGGCTGCGACCCAAATTGTCCACCCTCTCCTCTCAGCCATTGCGTCCCGCGGTGGGGATCGCTATGGTGACAGCCAACTTATGAGTCTGGAGTGACCCAAATGACCTTTTTTCGCTTCTTGTTCAACCTGCTCTGGTTCCTGCTGGGAGGCGTCTTCATGGGACTGGCCTGGTGGCTGGCCGGGCTGCTCTGCTTCGTGTCGCTGATCGGGATCCCCTGGGGACGGGCCTGCTTCGTCATCGGCACCTTCACCTTCTTCCCGTTTGGCAAGCAGGCGGTGAGCCGCAAGGCCATGACGGGCCAGAGCGACATCGGCACCGGGGCGCTCGGCCTCATTGGCAACATCCTCTGGTTCCTGGTGATCGGGGTCTGGCTCGCCATCGGCCACATCGCCTCGGCCCTGGCCTGCTTCGTGACCATAGTGGGCATCCCCTTCGGCATCCAGCACTTGAAACTCGCCCTGATAGCCCTGGCCCCCATCGGTCAGATGGTGGTGACCAATCAGGAGGCCGAATCCGGCCGCTATATCCGCTGAGCGGACTTCATTCGCCGCTGGCGCATCACAAGCTATGCGGACCAGCAGAAAAAAGGGCAGACTAGGGTCTGCCCATTTTCATTGTCATTGTTCGAGGTCATCATGCTCCCCAGCCACTTCTTCGCCAACCTCGCCCGCATGCGGCTCATCTATCGCTGGCCCCTGATGCGCAACATCCAGCCGGAGAACATCGCCGAGCACAGCTTGCAGGTGGCCATGGTGGCCCATGCCCTCGGCGTCATCAGCAACCGGCTCTTCGGTGGTCAGAACGATGCCAACCGCGCCGCCGTCATGGCCCTCTACCACGACAGCAGCGAGGTACTGACCGGGGATCTGCCCACCCCGGTCAAGTACTTCAACCCCGAGATAGCCCGTGAATACAAGAAGATAGAGCTGGCCGCCGAGCAGCGCCTGCTGGGGATGCTGCCGCCTGAGCTGGTCGACGACTTTCGACCCCTGCTCGATTCGGCGGCGCAGGACGAGGCGCTGGCCCGGCTGGTGAAGGACGCGGACACCCTCTGCGCCTATACCAAGTGCCTGGAGGAGATTAACGCCGGCAACCGGGAGTTCGAGCCGGCCCGCAAGCGCCTCGAGCAGATGCTGGACGCCCGGATGAACCCCGCCATGCGTTACTTTATCGATGTGTTCGTGGCGAGTTTCTCACTGCCTCTCGATGAATTGAATGCCCATTGATACTGTCGACCATGAGTTCGGCATGATGTCGCCCCACTCCTTGCCCTGAAGGCAACCGAGCCAGATTTCCCGAGCACGAAAAAGGGCCCCGCAGGGCCCTTTATGTTATCGATAGATTGTCATCGACTGGATATCAGTGTCCCAGCTCCCGGGACGGCACCAGGGCGCTCGCTCGCCAGGCGGGATAGAGGGTCGCCACCAGGCTCATCAGGATGGCGGCGCTCGTCACTATCACCAGATCCTGCATGTGCAGCTCGGTGGGCAGGAAGTCGATGAAGTAGATGTCCGGGTTGAGGAAGCGGTGGCCGATCAGGGTCTCGACAAAGCCCAGGATCTGGGTCAGCTTGCTGGACAGCAGGCCGCCGAGCAGAGCCCCGAGCAGGGCCCCCGCCACCCCGTTCACCATGCCCTGGATGACGAAGGTGAGCCGGATCTGACCCGGGCTCGCCCCCATGGTCTTCAGGATGGCGATCTCGCTGCGCTTCTCGTTCACCGCCATCACCAGGGTGGAGACGATGTTGAAGCAGGCCACCGCCACCACCATCAGCATCACCACGTACATGACGGTGCGCACCATCTGGATGTCCTGATAGAGGTAGCCCTGGCGGCTCATCCAGCTGCTGATGTAGACGTAGTGCGGGAACTTGCTCGCCGCCGCCACCGTGATGGACTGCGCCTTGAGCACGTCGTTGACCTTGAGGCTGAAGCCCTCCACGTCCTTGCCCATGCCGGTGATGGCCTGGGCGTCGGCGAGATGCATGAAGCCGATGAGACCGTCCAGCTGGCCGCCGATCTCCATCAGTCCCACCACCTTGAGGGCTTCGCGCTTGGGATTCTTGATGCCGCTGGCATCTCCACCCTGAGGCAGCAGCAGGGCGACAGTGTCCCCTATCTTGACCCCCAGCTTGTCGGCTATAGTCTTGCCGAGGATCACCTCCTTCTCGCCGGGTTCCAGCTCACGCAGGCCGCGGCCCGTCATGTACTTGCCCGCATCCGACAGGTTCGCCTCGAGCTCCGGCAGCACGGCGCGCAGTTGTACCCCCTTGAGGGCAGAGCCGTGTTCCAGCAGGCCGTCCAGGCGGATCACCGGGGCCGCGGCCTCGATGCCGGGCTGGGCCAGCAGGTAATCCCGCAGCTTCGGCCAGTTAGGCAGCGGCGCCTCCATGCCGATGAGCTCGCCATGGGGCACCACGGAGAGCACCCGGTTCTTGAGCTCCCGCTCGAAACCGTTCATGGCGGAGAGCCCCAGGATCAGCGCCATCACCCCGAGGGCGATGCCGATGAGGGAGGAGGCCGAGATGAAGGCGATGAAGCCGTTGCGACGGCGAGAGCGACTGTAACGCAGGCCCAGAAACAGGGGCAGCGGCTTGAACATCAGGCGACCTCCGCCATGATGCCGCTCACCAGGGTCACCCGCCGGTGCAGCTTGGCGGCGAGGCTGAGATCATGGGTCACCACCACGAAGGCGGTGCCGAGCTCCCGGTTCAACTCGCAGAGCAGCTCGTAGACGGCGGTGGCGCTGGCGTGATCCAGGTTGCCGGTGGGCTCGTCCGCCAGCACCAGGCTCGGCTCGTTGACCAGGGCGCGGGCGATGGCCACCCGCTGGCGTTCCCCACCGGAGAGCTCGGAGGGCCTGTGGTTGAGGCGATGGGAGAGCCCCACCCGCCCCAGCATCCGGGTCGCCTTCTCGGCGGCGCTCGCCACCGACTCGCCGGCGATGAGCAGCGGCATGGCGGTGTTCTCGAGCGCGGTGAACTCGGCGAGCAGGTGGTGGAACTGATACACGAAGCCCAGCTCCTGATTGCGGAATCGCGCCTGGGTGCGGCTGTCCCAGTGATGGATGTCCTGCCCCTTGAACAGCACGGCGCCGCTGGAGGGATTATCCAGCGCCCCCATCAGGTGCAGCAGGGTGGTCTTGCCGGAGCCCGAGCTGCCCACCACCGCCAACATCTCGCCGGGGGCCACGGACAGGTCTATCCCCTTGAGTACCTGGGTCTCTAGGCTGCCCTCCTTGTAGACGTGGTTCAGGGCCTCACAGCGCAGCAGAGGTTCACGCGACGGATTATCGCGGGACAGGGACTCATTCATAAAAGGGGCTCCGCTTGGGGAAGTAATGACAGAAGAGAAATTATTCATAGCGCAGTGCCTCGGCCGGTTTCACTCGGGCCGCACGGGCCGCCGGGTACAAGGTGGCACTGAAACTCAGCAGCACGGCGCCTAGCAGGATGGTGATGACCTGAGCCGGTTCGACGATGACCGGCAGACCCGAACCACCGGCCGCCATGTAGAGGTTGAGCCCCACCGCATCGAGCAGAGGGTTGAGACCGAGGGACAGCCCCAGCCCCGCCAAGCCGCCGAACAGGGCGCCGATGACGCCGCTCGACGCCCCCAGCACCATGAAGATCTTGACGATGCCAGACTCGCTCATGCCCATGGTACGTAAAATGGCCACCTCCCCTTCCTTGTCGGTGACCACCATGACGAGGGCGGAGAGGATGTTGAAGGTGGCGACCGCGATGATGAGCACCAGCATCAGCCCCATCATGCGTTTCTCCATGGCCACCGCCTGGAACAGCTCACCCCGCTCCCGGCGCCAGTCCTGCCACTCCAGCCCGTCCGGCAGGGCGGTCTTGACAACCTGGTCGGCGGCGAAGGGATCGTCCAGCCAGAGGCGGATGCCGCCGACGGTGTCGTCCGGCAGGCGCAGCATGCGCTGAGCATCCCCCAGCGCAATGAGGGCGACCTGGCTGTCCACGTCGGCGCCGACTCCGAAGATGCCGGAGACGGTGAAGAGGCGCTGGGCCGGCACCCGGCCAAACGGCGTGAAGCGAGTGCCTTCGGTCAGAATGAGGCGCACCTCATCCCCGAGCGACACCTTGAGGCGGTTCGCGACCCCCTGCCCCAGCACGATGTGGTATTCACCGCGCTGCAGGCTGTCGAGGCGTCCCGCCAGCATCTGGGCGTGCAGGATGTCGTCCTTGGGCCAGAGCGCCGGATCTATGCCCTGCACGCTCACTCCGGTGAGCTGGCCAGGGCTCTGCAGCATGCCTTCGCTGTCGAGCATGGGGGCCTCGGCCACCACGTGGGGCAGCTTGGCCAGATCCGGCAGACCTTGCGGCTCCGCATCGATGCGCCCGGCAGGGTTGGTCAGCACCACGTGGGGGATCACCCCGAGGATGCGCCCCTTGAGTTGCCCCTCGAAACCGTTCATCACCGAGATGACCACCATCAGGGCGGCGACCCCGATGGCAATACCGAAGGTGGAAAACAGGGAGATAAAGGAGACGAAGCGATTACTGCGTCGCGAGCCTGCATAACGCAGGCCGATGGCCAGCGAGAGTGGCTGAAAAAGTCCAGTCTTCAAGGATATCTACGTTGCCAACAAAATAAGATACCGGATAATAAAGGGAAACCGTCTATGACAACAAGGGATAGCCTCCATGCAGGAACAGTTCTTCAGCGTCACCCATGCCACGCCGGTCAATGTGATCCCCATGCCGGCCGACTTTCACCTGCCGACGCTGGAGGCGCTGGACGCCGAACTGCCAGAGCCCTTTCGTATCGCCTCTGCCATCACCGCCATCGATCTCGTCAGCAGCCGGCTGCTGCGCAGCCAGAACGAGTCCATGCACGATCTCGTCGAAATCGTCAACCAGCAGTCCCGCAAGATCGACATGATCATGGGCTATGTGCTGGCGGTGCAGGATCACTCGGAACACCGCTTCCACACCCTGCGCTTCGGGGCGGGCAATCTCGTCTACCTGCACCCCCGTCAGGGCCACGGGGAGCCCCCCCGCCCCCATCAGATCGTGCGCCTCAAGATCTTCCTGCGGGAAGAGGCCTCCGCCGTCTACTGCTACGCCGAGGTCAAACACCTTGAAGCAGGAGAGCACGGCATCCAGGTGCTGCTCGACTATGTGCGGATCCGCGAGGATGACAGGGAGCTGCTGGTGCGTGCCAGCCTGCACGTGCAATCGAAGCAGCTCAAGCTGCGGGCCCAGGAGCGCCAGCGCTAATCACCGTCAACGCCTCACCGCCAACGTTAAAAGAATCGAACGATGCCAATGACAATCCCCGCCTTGCCCGCCAAAGCGGGCCAGAAGATAACCCTTGGCCAGCTGGTCGGCAGCAGCCTGGCGCTGGTCGCCGCCCGCCTCACCGCCGAGGCGGATCGCCCCGTCCTGCTGGTGACCGCCGATACCCCGAGCGCCCTGCGCCTCGAACAGGAACTGCAGTACCTGTTAGCCGATAAAGGCTGCCCCGTGCTGCTGTTCCCGGACTGGGAGACCCTGCCCTACGACACCTTCTCCCCCCATCAGGACATCATCTCCCAGCGCCTCGAGACCCTCTACAAGCTGCCGCAGATGAGCAGCGGGGTGCTGATCGTCCCCATCTCCACCCTGATGCTGCGCACCGCACCTCGTGTCTATCTCGACAAATACAGCCTGCTGGTGAAAGCGGGCCAGCGCCTCAACCTGCAACAGCTGCGGGGGCGTCTGGCCGAGGCGGGCTATGTGGCGGTGGAGCAGGTACTGGAGCACGGCGAGTTCGCCGCCCGCGGCTCCCTGCTGGATCTCTTCCCCATGGGCAGCGGCAACCCTTATCGCATCGACTTCTTCGACGACGAGGTGGACTCCATCCGCCCCTTCGATCCCGAGACCCAGCGCTCCAGCGAGCCGGTCAAGTCGGTGAGCCTGTTGCCCGCCCGGGAGTTTCCCACCGACGAGGGGGCCATCGAGCTGTTCCGGGGGCAATACCGGGAGCAGTTCGAGATCTCCCGCGCCGAGGGCTCCGTCTATCAGGAGGTAAGCAAGGGGCGTTGGCCCGCCGGCATCGAGTATTACCTGCCCCTCTTCTTCAACGAGACTGCCAGCCTGTTCGACCACCTGCCGACCAACACCCTGCTGCTGACGGTGGGGGAGATCTACCCCGCCGCCCAGCGCTTCTGGAACGATATCGGTCAGCGTTACGAGGACAGGCGCTGGGATAACACCCGCCCCCTGCTGCCCCCCCAGCAGATCTATCTGCCGGTGGAGCAACTGTTTGCGGCGCTGGGTCAATATGGCGCCGTGCGCCTGCAGCCGGAGGCCACCGACGGGAGCGCCGGCCAGCACAACCTGGCCACGGCCCCCCTGCCGGACCTGCAGCTCGATCACAGCAAGGAGCAGCCCCTGCTGGCGCTGGATCAGTTCCTGCAAGGCTTTGGCGGCCGCACCCTGTTTTCGGTGGAGTCCGAGGGGCGGCGGGAGGTATTGGGCGACTTGCTCGAACGCATCCAGGTGCAGCCCAAGGAGTTCCCCTCCCTCGAGGCCTTCGTGGCAAGCACGGCGCGCCATGGCCTGCTGGTCTGCCCGCTGGAGCGAGGCTTCTTGTTGCAGGAGGCGGGGCAGGAGGAGCTGGCCCTCGTCACCGAGGCCGAACTCCTCGGCGGCAAGATCCGAAGCCGTCGCGCCCGGGACAAGAGCAAGAACCTGAGCTCGGATGCGGTCATTCGCAACCTGGGCGAGCTGACCCAGGGCCAGCCCGTGGTGCACCTGGATCACGGGGTCGGCCGCTATCAGGGGCTCGAGACCATAGATGCCGGCGGCCTGCCCACCGAGTTCCTGACCCTGGAATACGCCGGTGGCGACAAGCTGTTCGTGCCGGTCACCAGTCTGCATCTCATCAGCCGCTACACGGGGTCCGACAACCCGCCCAGCCACAAGCTCGGCGGCGAGGCCTGGACCAAGGCGCGGCGCAAGGCGGCAGAGAAGATCCGCGACGTGGCGGCTGAGCTGCTGGATGTCTACGCCCTGCGGGCGGCCCGTCACGGCTTTGCCTTCAAGCACGATAGAGAAGCCTATCGCCAGTTTGCCGCCGGTTTCCCATTCGAGGAGACCGAAGATCAGCTCAACGCCATCAATGCGGTGCTCGGCGACATGTGCCAGGCCAAGAGCATGGACCGGCTGGTGTGCGGCGACGTGGGCTTTGGCAAGACGGAGGTGGCCATGCGGGCGGCCTTCGTGGCGGTGCACGGCGGCAAGCAGGTGGCCGTGCTGGTGCCCACCACCCTCTTGGCCCAGCAGCACTACGACAACTTCCGGGATCGCTTCGCGAACTGGCCGGTTCGGGTCGAGGTGCTGAGCCGCTTCCGCTCCGCCAAGGAGCAGACCGCCGTGCTCAAGGAGCTGGCGGAGGGCAAGGTGGACATCATCATCGGCACCCACAAGCTGCTGGGCTCGGATCTCCTGTTCAAAGATTTGGGGCTGCTTATCGTCGATGAGGAGCACAGATTCGGGGTGCGCCAGAAGGAGAAGATCAAGGCGCTGCGGGCCGACGTGGACATCCTCACTCTCACGGCAACACCTATTCCGCGCACCCTCAACATGGCCATGTCCGGCATGCGGGATCTCTCCATCATCGCCACCCCGCCCGCCAAGCGGCTCGCCATCAAGACCTTCGTGCGCCAGCAGGAGCCTGCGGTCACCCGGGAGGCTGTGCTGCGGGAGCTCAAACGGGGCGGCCAGGTCTACTACCTGCACAACGACGTGGAGAGCATAGAGCAGTGCGCGGCGGACCTGGCCACCCTGGTGCCGGAGGCGCGCATCGGCATCGCCCACGGCCAGATGCGCGAGCGGGAGCTCGAGCGGGTGATGTCGGACTTCTACCACCAGCGCTTCAACCTGCTGGTATGCACCACCATCATAGAGACCGGCATCGACGTGCCGAGCGCCAACACCATCATCATGGACCGGGCGGATCACTTGGGATTGGCCCAGTTGCACCAGCTGCGGGGCCGGGTCGGCCGCTCCCACCACCAGGCCTATGCCTATCTGCTCACCCCCCATCCCAAGCTGATGACCAAGGACGCCGCCAAGCGCCTCGACGCCATCGCCTCCCTGGAGGATCTCGGTGCGGGCTTCGCGCTCGCCACCCACGATCTGGAGATCCGCGGTGCCGGCGAGCTGCTCGGGGACGATCAGAGCGGCCAGATCGAATCCATCGGCTTCACCCTCTACATGGAGCTGCTGGAGCAGGCGGTGGAGGCGCTGAAACACGGCAAGGAACCGTCCCTGGATCAGCTGATGAGCCAGCACACCGAGGTGGAGCTGCGCCTGCCCGCCCTCTTGCCGGACGACTACATCCCGGATGTCAACATGCGCCTGTCCATGTACAAGCGCATCGCTAGCGCCAAGGATGAGCAGGAGCTGCGGGAACTGAAGGTGGAGCTGATCGACCGCTTCGGCCTGCTGCCGGAGGCGACCAAGACGCTGATGGAGATAGCGGCCTTCCGCCAGCGGGCAACGGCCCTTGGTATCCGTCGGGTGGAGATGAGCGATCGCGGTGGTTATCTCGACTTCAGCCAGGAGACCAAGGTCAACCCGACCTATCTGGTAAAACTGCTCTCCGAGCAGCCACGTATCTATAAAATGGATGGACCGACCCGCTTGCGCTTCCAGGTACCGAACCAGGACAGGGCCATGCGGCTGAAACTGGTGGATTCCCTGTTGGCGGACCTAGCCAAGCACACCCTGCCCTGATGGAGTCGGCGCTCTGCGGTGCGTCTCGACGGGTTTTGTCCCCGACAGGCGCCACCACGGGAACATAAGCCACGAGTGTCACGACGGATGACCACAACAAAAAAACGGGAGCCCTGAGGCTCCCGTTTCTTTATCTGCGTATTTTCTGGCGGCTATCCGCAGTCTCCTGGCTGGCGATGATGGGCAGAGCCCGGCGCCAGACTCAGCCCTGCTTGGCCGGATCCTCGTGGGCGGAGAACTCCCGCATGAAGGCCTCGGCCCTGTCCACCATCTTGGTGGAGCCAACGAAGTAGGGGGTGCGCTGGTGCAGGGCCGTGGGCTGGATGTCCATGATGCGGCCGAAGCCGTCTGAGGCCTTGCCGCCGGCCTGCTCCACCAGGAAGGCCATGGGGTTGCACTCATAGAGCAGGCGCAGCTTGCCGTTCGGGGAGTTGGTGCCGGACGGATAGATGTAGATGCCGCCCTTGAGCAGGTTGCGGTGGAAATCCGACACCAGTGAGCCGATGTAGCGGGAGGTGTAGGGTCTGTGGGTCGCCTCGTCCCGCTCCTGGCAATATTTGAGGTACTTCTTCACCCCGTCCGGGAACTTGATGTAGTTGCCTTCGTTGATGGAGTAGATCTTGCCCTCCTCCGGGATGCGGATATTTTCGTGGGAGAGGCAGAAGCAGCCGATGGAGGGATCGTAGGTGAAGCCGTTGACCCCGAAACCGGTGGTGTAGACCAGCATGGTGGAGGAGCCGTACACAACGTAACCGGCGGCGACCTGGCGGTTGCCCGGCTGCAGGAAGTCTTCCAGAGTCACACCGGCTCCCGGGGTGCTGACCCGGCGATAGATGGAGAAGATGGTCCCGACCGAGACGTTGACGTCGATGTTGGAGGAGCCGTCGAGGGGGTCTATCAGCACCACGTACTTGGAGTGGCGGGAGAGCTCGGAATCGAAGGAGACGAAGTCCTCCTCCTCTTCGGAGGCCATACCACACACCTCGCCCCGGGCCTCCAGCGCCGCCTTGAAGCGCTCGTTGGCGTAGACGTCCAGCTTCTGCTGTACCTCACCCTGCACGTTTTCGGCCCCCATGGAGCCGATGATGTCCGCCAGCCCCGCCTTGTTGATCTCCCGGTTCACCACCTTGGCAGCCAGGCGGATGGAGCTGAGCAAGGAGGTCAGCTCGCCGGTTGCGGTCGGGTAGTCCGCCTGCTTTTTGACGATGAACTCGCCCATGGTGATCATGTTTCGCATTCTTCTTCCTTTAGGATCGTTTTCGTTGGCCTTGAAAACGTTTGCAAGCATCGACAAAAAAAGTGCCGATCCTCGGCTGCGTTGTTTTGTAACCCAATGTAACGTTTGTTTTTTGTTTTTGCAGCGAATTAAGACGGTGTATAAATCGCCAGTTCACGCCAGAAAATGGCGCCGCAGCGGGAGAAAAGTGGTACCGGCCGGCCTCTTTCGCCATCTTAATTCGTAACAATAATCCAACCCCTTCTTCACCCTGCCTCAGGCCCCTCCCCATTCGGGAACAGGCAGACGGGGCCCACGGATCCCCCCTTGAGATCTCGCCATCAATCCCGCACACTGGCTTGGCTTTGGAAGCAAAAAAACATAAGGATATTCAATGAAAAGGACACTCATTGCCGGCACGGTTGCCGCCCTGATCTCCCTCCCCGCCCTGGCGGCCCAGGTACCGGCCGGTACCAAGTTGCTGCCGGCAGAACAGCAAACCTTCATCCGCAACATAGCTACCGAACCCGCCTCCATCGATCCCCAGATGGTGGAAGAGAGCTCTGGCAGCGAGATCGTCAACGATCTGTTCGAGGGACTCTACACCCTGGACGGGAACGGCAAGCTGAAACTCGCCGGCGCGCTCAGTTACGAACTCGATCCCACGGGCACCGTCTACACCTTCAAGCTGAGGCCCGACGCCAAGTGGTCAAACGGCGAGCCGGTAACGGCGGCGGACTACGTCTATGGCTGGCAGCGGGCGGCGGATCCCAAGAACGCCTCCAACTACGCCTGGTTCATCGAGCTGACCGGGGTCACCCACGCCAGCGAAGTGGTGCAGGGCAAGGCCAAGCCCGATGCCCTCGGCATCAAGGCCCTGGACCCCCTCACCCTGCAGATCACCCTGAAAAACCCGGTTCCCTTCTTCTTGAAGACCCTCTCCCACTACACCACCTTCCCGGCGCCGAAGGCGACCATAGAAAAGTACGGCAATGACTGGGTCAAGCCGGGCAACATCGTCTCCAACGGCGCCTTCGTGCTGAAAGAGTGGACCCCGAACGAACGGCTCATCTCCGAGCGCAACCCCCACTACTGGGACAATGCCCACACTGTGCTGAACAAGGTGGTCTATCTGGAGATAGTGTCCGAGACCGCCGCCTTCAACCGCTACCGGGCTAGCGAGCTGCACTACACCACCTATCCGCTGGAGCAGTACAAGCAGATCAAGAACCAGAGCCCCGAGGAGCTGGTCAGCGCGCCCCTGCTCTCCACCTATTACTATGTGTTCAACACCCAGCGCAAACCCTTCGACAACCCCAAGGTGCGCAAGGCGCTCTCCTTGGCCATCGACCGAGACACCATCACCGAGAAGATCCTGGGCCAGGGACAGATCTCCGCCTTCAGCCTGACACCGCCGAGCGTGGACGGGTTTGAGCTCAAGCAACCGGCCAGCGAGCTGATGAGCAAGGAAGAGCGGATCAAGGCGGCCAAGGCCCTGCTGGCCGAGGCTGGTTACGGCCCGAACAAGCCGCTGGATGTGGATATCCTCTACAACACCAACGAGGGGCACAAGAAGATAGCCCTGGCCATCGCCTCCATGTGGAAACACAACCTGGGGGTCAAGGCCGAGCTCAACAACATGGAGTGGAAGACCATGGTGTCGGCCCTCAACGAGGGGGACTTCGGGGTGAGCCGCTATGCCTGGAACGGGGACTACAACGACGCCTCCACCTTCCTCGACATCATGACCTCCAGCAGCAGCGCCAACAGCGGCAAGTGGGTCAACAAGGAGTACGACACCCTGCTGGCCAAGGCCCACGACTCCCAGGATCCCACCGAGCGCAATCGGTTCTATCAGCAGGCGGAAGCCCTGATCGATGCGGAGGCCCCCATAGCCCCTGTCTATTTCTATGTGAAGTCCCGGCTGCTCAAGCCCTTCGTCAAGGGCTACCCCTATCACAACCCGCAGGATCTGGTCTATTCCAAAGACCTCTATCTGACGGCCCAGTGATCCGGCCCCGAAGACGCAAAGACCGCCCCATCGGCGGTCTTTTTTTATCGCGGTTTGCGGTTGTCTCAATCCTCGGGGCAGCCCGCCACGGCCAGCCTGGTGCGGCGCCGCAGGATAACGGGCTTGACCAGCAACTGCGCCAGCAAGACCCCCACCAGCGTCATGCCGCCGCCGATCAGGTGGTAACTGGTGAGCCGCTCCCCCAGCCAGCTGATGGCCAGGGCCGCCGTCATCACCGGCAGCAGGTTCATGAAGATGGCGGTGCGGCTCGCCCCCAGCAGCGCAATCCCCTGCATCCAGAGCCAGGGGGAGAGGGCCGAGGTGGGGATCCCCGCATAGAGGATGAGCCAGAGCGCGCGGCCATCCGGCCATTGTCCGTCCACCAGCAGGTAGAAGGGGGTGAGGAACAGGAGGCTGCACAGCACCTGGCCGTAGAACAGGGTCCAGCTGCTCAACCCCAGCTCCCAGCGCTTGAGCAGCACGCAGTAGAGCGCATAGGTGGCCGCCGACAACAGCATGTAGACGTAGCCGATGTGAATGCCCTGGATGAAGAGCCGGGAGGGATCCCCCTGCCCCAGCAGGATAGTCAATCCGAGTATGGAGATGACGCCCCCAAGCAGGGCCCCCCAGGTCGGGCGTTCGCGCAGCAACCAGATGCTGAGCATCACCGTCATCAGGGGGGTCAGCCCCATCATGAGGCCAATCTCGGTGGCTCCCAGGGTCTGGGCGGCGTAATAGCCGAAGGTCTGGTTCAACACCATGCCGAGCAGGGCCAGCATGGCGAGTTTATAGAAACCGGCGCGCAGCCGGGTGCGCTCTCGCCAGGCCCTGTGGGCCAGGAAGGGGGTCAGTATGACGGCCGCCACCACCCAGCGCGACCAGGCGAGGGCCGCCGGTGAGAGCACCCCCACCGCCAGCTTGCTGACGATGCTGTTGCCGGCCCAGATGGCCATGCAGGAGAAGGGAAATAAAAAGGCAAGGGGCATCGCTAAATCCAGAGAAAGACAGCGGGTATTTTGCGGGAGTATAGAGAGGCAAACAGGATAAGCAAGCGCCATCGAGAGGGGCGGAACAAGTCACCGCAAATCGGCAACAAAGCGCATCACATTGCGTTGCAAAGGGGGGTCAGTCAGACCCTGAAAGCAATCATGCCCGCACGAGGGCGGGCATGAGGGGGATCGTCATCCGGGCGTCTGTGTCACGCCGCATCCATGTGCAGCCGCGAGATCAGCTCGTTGACCTCGAGCACCGTCTGGCGATGGGGAATGTCGGCCGCCATGGGCATCAATAACAGGCCTGACTGGAAATCGAAGCGCCCCCTGCCGTGGATGTAGATCCGTCCCTTGAAGAAGGTTTTGACATGTTTTGCCACCATCAGCGGCAGGTATTTCTTGAACACTCTCATCGTTTGCAACCTCTTGCAGTTGTATCCGTATGACAGCAGCTCCTGCGAAATAATTCCGTCAAATTTATATAAAATTCCGGAAAAATCGCCCATCTCTTCCCTAAAAAACCATTTTGTAACTTATTATTAACTTTTAGCGTATTGTATGCGGACCTTCCAACCAGAGCAATACCCCCTTGTCATCTTGCCACTCGATACAGGCCATGCCGGAGGTGGCAAACATGGGGGCACCCGCCGCCGGGCAGAGGCTCTGCACCAGATAACCCACCAGCGGCAGATGGCTGACCATCAGGATGTTGTCATGGCGCGTCGCCAGTGCCGTGAGGTAGCTCGCCACCATGGCCGGGTCCCCGTACGGGGTGATATCGCCGCTCTCCTCGACGCTCTGCGCCTTTGGCAGCTCGGGGGCGATGGCTTGCCAGGTCTGTCTGGCCCTCAGATAGTTGCTATGAATGACCAGACTCAAAGGACCCGTCAATTGGGGAGCCAGCCAGCGAGCCATATGAATAGACTCGTCACGGCCCTGTTCGGTCAAGGGACGCTGTTCATCCGTTTTTGCATTCATGCCAGCCTGGCCATGACGCATGATGTAGATCTTCATTACAACCTCGCCCAGGGGGCCTGTTTAAATAGCGGGGGGATCTTACCCCGCCATGCCGGGGGAAACAATTGCGCTACCTCTCAGAAAAGGGTTTGCCTCACAAGATAGCGGGGTCGATAATCATGTTTAAATTCAAATAAATTCACCGCGAGTCAGCCCACATGAGCCCACATGCCAGTCCCAACGACCATAGGCGGTATCACTATCTGGAGCTGGCAAACCGGCTCAGGGTCCTGCTGATCTGCGATCCCGATACCGACAAGTCCGCCGCCTCCCTGGCCGTCAACACAGGCCACTTCGACGACCCCGTCGACCGTCAGGGGATGGCCCATTTCCTCGAGCACATGCTGTTCCTCGGCACCCAGACCTACCCCAAGCCCGGGGAATATCAGCAGTTCATGAGCCGCCACGGGGGCAGCAACAACGCCTGGACCGGTACCGAGTTCACCAACTTCTTCTTCGACATCGACAACGGCTTCTTCGAGGCGGGGCTGGATCGCTTCTCCCAGTTCTTCATCTGCCCCACCTTCGCCACCGAATGGGTCGACAAGGAGCGCAACGCGGTCGACTCCGAATATCGCCTCAAGCTGCAGGACGACGTGCGCCGCAGCTATCAGGTACATAAAGAGACCATCAATCCCACCCATCCCTTCTCCAAGTTCTCGGTGGGCAACCTGGATACCCTGGCCGATCTGCCCGGCCGGGATCTGAGATCCGACCTCGTTGCTTTCTACGAATCTCACTACAGCGCGGATCGCATGGGGCTGGTGATGATCTCTCCCGAACCCATCGAGACCCAGATCCGCTGGAGTGAGCACTACTTCGGCCCCATTCTGGATCGCAACCTGGGCACCCCCACCCTCTCCGAGCCCCTCTATCGCCTCGACGATCTCGGTATCCGCATCCAGATAAAGCCGGTCAAGGAGACCCGCAAGCTGGGGCTGACCTTCCCCCTGCCGAGCGTGGACGCCTACTACGACAAGAAGCCCCTCACGTTTTTAAGCCACCTCATCGGCTATGAAGGTGACGGCAGTCTGCTCTCCCTGCTCAAGGGCAAGGGCTGGGTCAATCAGCTCGCCGCCGGCGGCGGCGTCAGCGGCAGCAACTTCAAGGATTTCGGGGTGAGCTTCGGCCTCACCCCCCTCGGCCTCGAGCACGTGAACGAGATCATCGAGGCCCTGTTTGGTTATCTCAAACTCATCGAACGTGACGGTCTGCAGGCCTGGCGCTACGACGAGAAGCGCAGCGTGCTGGAATCCGCCTTCCGCTTCCAGGAGCGGGGCCGGGCACTGGACACCGTCTCCGGCCTGGTGCTTAACCTCTTCAGCTATGCCCCGGACGATCTGCTCTACGGCGACTACATGATGCGGGAATATGACGAGGCGCTGATCCGCCGCTTCCTCGCCAAGCTCACCCCCCACAACCTGCGCATGACGGTGCAGGCCCCCGAGGTGAGCACGGACCGCCTCGCCCGCTGGTATCAGACCCCCTACGGCGTCGCCCCCATCCCGGAGGCCCAGAAGATCCGCTGGCAGCAGAGCGAGCCGGAGCCAGGCCTGCATCTGCCGGCCCCCAACCCCTTCATCAGCAACCGGTTGGATACCCGCACGCCTGCCCTGCCCGCCGACATGCCCGCCTGCCTGGTGGACAGACCCGGCTTTCGACTCTGGCACCTGCACGAGCACCTGTTCGGGGTGCCCAAGGGCAACCTCTATATCTCCATCGACAGCGAGCATGCGGTGCGCAGCCCACGCCACATCGCCATGGCACGCCTCGCGGTGGAGCTGCTCCAGGATCACCTCAACGCCCTCACCTACCCGGCGGAGCTGGCCGGGCTCGGCTACCAGATCTATGCCCACCAGGGGGGCTTTACCATCAACATGAGCGGTTTTGCCGACAAGCAGCCCCTGCTGCTCGATATGATCCTCGGCAACCGCACCTTGGGCTACCCAGATCCGGCCCGCTTCAGCGAAATCAAGGAGCAGCTCATCCGCAACTGGGAGAATCAGTCCAAGACCCGCCCCATCTCCCAGCTGTTCAACCAGCTCACCAGCCTGCTGCAGCCCAACAACCCGCCGTTCGAGCAGTTGTTGCGCCACCTCAGGACCATAGAGCTCGGCGAGATGCCCGACTTCGTCGCCCAGCTGTTTGCCAACGTGCACGTGGAAACCCTGGTGCACGGGGACTGGGACGTGACAGAGGCGCTCGAACTCGCCGCCTTGCTGGAGCGCCACCTCGGTGACAACAGTCAGCCCAGCGCCGAGACGCGCCGCCCCCTCATCTCCATCCAGGACAGGGGCACCCTCATTCGCGAGCAGGGCTGCGAGCACGAAGACTCGGCGCTCCTGGTCTACTACCAGTCCCGCACCGTGCGGGCGAGGGATCTCGCCTGCTTCACCCTGGCCAACCACATCATGTCCTCCACCTTCTTCCACGAGCTGCGCACCCGCCAGCAGCTCGGCTACGTGGTGGGGGCCGGCAACCTGCCCCTCAATCGCCATCCCGGCCTCATCTTCTATATCCAGTCGCCGGTGGCGGGGCCGCAGATCCTGCTGGATGCGGTGGAGGAGTTTATCGACCTCTTCCCGCTCGCCATGCTGGAGTTCACCGAGCGGCAGTGGCAGGACAGCAAGGCGGGCCTGCAGGCCCAGCTCAGCGAGCGAGACGCCAACCTGCGCAGCCGTGGCCAGCGGCTCTGGGTCAGCATCGGCAACAAGGATCTCGGGTTCGATCAGCGGGAACGGGTCTGCGAGGAGGTGGGGAATCTGAGCCGCGCCGATCTGGTGCGCTTTATCACCCAGTTGCGCTCCCGCACCTCGGACAGACTGATCCTCTGCAGCTATGGCCAGGGCCACGAGCACGACGAGCGGATCACCGGTCAGTTCATCGACGATCCCCGGGCGTTTCGCCTCGCCGCCGCCACCTTTGAGGCGTAATCGCCTCTCTTCCTCGCCTCGTGTGAAAAACGCAGGTAATAAAAAGCCGACCCCTGAGGGTCGGCTGGAAATACCATTAGCAATTGCGACCTGAGCCGCCAAAAGTGAACATGAGCGTGAAAATCAGACACTGAGCCGATGACGGATCAGGCGATGAAAACCAGAGCACGCCGACCGAAACCTGACAGTGATTGAGAAACAGGCTCATCTTAGACAGAGCCTCTGCCCATCACGTTGATCTACGTCAAAGGAGGTAAAAAGAGTCACCTCCTCCCCGCAAGCCCCTTCAGAATCGCGCCATGGGATCAGCCCCGGCGCGTCAGCCGGTAGGCCACCTCGTCAAAGTAGGAGAGCTGACCGCTCTGCACTCTGGGGTGTTCCTGTTCGCTCGCCCGTCCCAATACTTCCACCGCGAAATCCCGCTCGAACAGGTGGCGCACCTCCATCTCCCCCACCGAGAACGGCGGCTGCTTCTGCTGCTCCGGCTGATACTCCAGGGTCACCAGCAGGATCTGCCCCGCTGGCGCCATCAGGCGGCTCATCAGCTCGGCATACTGGCGGCGCATGGCGGCCGGCAGCGCGATCAGGGCCGCCCTGTCATAGGCCAGTCGGTACTGGCGACCCAGCATGGGAGCCGCGAAGAAATCCCCCTGATGGATGCGCAGGCTCTCATGCTGATGGCAGCGGTAGGGGCCGACCTCGGTCACCGTCTCGGCCAGCCGGTTTTCACTGAAAAACTGCTCGATGGCGAGCTCGGAGAGCTCGAAGCCATCGACGGGATGCCCCTGCCCGCTCAGCCAGAGCATGTCGCTGGACTTGCCGCACAGGGGTACCAGCACGGTGTCCTCCCCTCCCCCGGCGGACCAGCCGACCGGCAACCAGGGGTTGACGTCCGCCTGATGGAAGCCTATCCGGTTCTCTTCCCACTTCTGATGCCAAAACGCCGCTTCCATCCTGTCTCTCTCGTCATCTGCAATGATGCATCAATATCACAACTTCACCGGGGCGGTGCAAGCCTTGTCGACCCAGGCCTGCCCATTTAATGGAGTCATCGCCGGCAGCATGATATGTACATTTCATTCATTTTTTCAGGTGTGTTTGACTACCAATTAGCCACCTTGCAACGCTTTCTCTGCAGGACTTATCACCCGCAGCCGTTTATGCCAGCAGTGGCGCCATCTCGACCCTCAACGACTGCTGGATCTGACCAAGTCGGGCACCTATCCCGGCAAAGCTGGGCCTCAGGGCCGCTTCCGGGGCCTGGCATTCGTTCGCCAGTCGATGGAGTGCCTCGCTCTGGGCCACTCGCGCCGGGCACAAGGCCAGCAGCTCTTCCAACAGGCAGCCGAAGGCGCGCACCTCCAGCCGCTCCAACCCGGCAGACAGCACAGGGTCTGCCGGCGAATAGCAGGAGGCGGCGCCAAAGTCCCCGAGCAGCACGGCCCCCTCCCCGTCGTGGAGCAGGTTGTGGCCGTAGAGATCCCCGTGCATCACCCCCAGCCGGTGCAGATGGGCAGCGGCCGAGGCGACTTCCGTGGCCATGGCGAGCGCGGCCGGCAGCGAGAGCACGAGCCCCTCGGGATAGATATCCCGGGTGCAAGAATCAAGGCTCGGCGGTCCCGCCAGATTCTGCATATGAGGGCTGATCAGGGTCATCCCGAGCGCCGGGATCCCCGAGGGGTGATCGCCGACCCGCCCCATCACCCCGATCAGCGCCGCATGCTGACCCGCCGCCAGGGCGGCCTTCATCTCGGCCGCCGGCAGGCCGTCGCTGGTCACGGCGCCCTTGAACAGCTTGAGGGCCAACTCCACTGGCTGACCCGCTGCGGGGTGCCAGACCGCCTTGTGGATGGCGCCGGATGCCCCCTGCCCCAACAAGGCGCCCACTTCGAGCTCCTGCCAGGGGATATCGGCGACCGGGTTCGCTCTCTTGGGCTCCCAGCCGTCGGCGAAGGGATTGCCCGCATAGGCGAGCCAGGCGAGGCGCGGCAAGGCAAGCAGCCAGGCGGGAAATGCCGTAATCCGGTTCGCGGCGATGCGCAGCAACTCGAGGCGTTGACAGTGGGCTAGGCTCGCGGGAAGCTCGGTCAGGCGGTTGCCCGCCAGCATCAGCTTTTGCAGAGAGGTGCATTGACCCAGCTCATCAGGCAGGCGCTCGATGGCGTTGTCAGTCAGGATCAACCAGCGCAGCCTCTCGGGCAGCGCCTTGGGAGATACCACTTCGATCCGGTTTGCCTTGAAGCCCACCATGGTGAGCGCGGGGCAGCGCCCCAGCACCTCGGGCAGTTCAGTGAAGTTGTTCTCGGAGCAGAAGATGATGCGCAGTTTCGTGCACTCGGCCAGCTCGTCCGGCAGCGAGCTCAGCTGGTTGCCGGTGAGATCCAGCACCTCCAGTGTCTCTTTGAGGCTCAAGATCTCGGGGGGGAAAACCGCCAGGTTTTCAGAGAGTTTGAGGTGACGGGCGCCGTTCAAGGAGCCTGCGCGCAGCTGTTCCAGGGTATGCATGGCAATGTCTCTATCGGGGCGGCCTGCCGTCAGTCGTGGTGACACAGGCCATCTGCACCGCCGGGCAGGCCCGGCAGTCATTAAAGGAGGGGCATTATAAAGAACTGGCGCCAGAGTTCGCCTGTTTTGTTGCAGATGGGTGCCATATCGCCGCCGAACGCGGTTCCCAAGGGGCTAGCGACACCGGTAAAGAGAGCAAGATCCGGGTCGCTCCGGCCCCGGTTTGTCGCCATAGTGGGTTCGAACAGACCCAATATAGCGCGCAAACTGCGCCAACCAACCCGAGGGATCCGCCATGCCCATGTTGTCAGATAAAGTCGCCATCATCACGGGTGCCAGCTCCGGCATCGGCCGCGCCAGCGCCATCCTGTTTGCCCAGGAAGGGGCCAAGGTTGTCGTCGGGGCAAGACGCCAGCCTGAGCTCGACCTGCTGGTAGAGGAGATCCGCCACGGCGGAGGTCAGGCAATAAGCCTCGCGGGGGATGTCAAAAACGAGGCCTATGCCAGAACCCTGGTGGAGCTCGCGATTGAACACTTCGGGGGACTGGATATCGCCTTCAACAACGCAGGTACCACGGGGACGCCGGGCAGCGTGCAGGAGCTGGAATTGGCCCAGTGGCAGGAGACCCTGGATACCAACCTCACCAGCGCCTTTGTAGGGGCCAAGTACCAGATCCCCGCCATGCTGGCCCGTGGCGGCGGCTCCCTCATCTTTACCTCCACCTTCGTCGGCCATACCCTGGGGCTGCCCGGCATGGCGGCCTATGCCGCCAGCAAGGCCGGGCTGATGGGCCTGACCCAGGTGCTGGCCGCCGAGTATGGGGCGCAAGGGGTGCGGGTCAACGCCCTGTTGCCGGGGGGCACCGACACCCCCATGGGGCGGGCCTTTACCAATACCCCGGAGAGTCTGGCCTTTGTGCAGAATATGCATGCCCTCAAACGGCTTGCCCAACCGGAGGAGATAGCCCGCTCGGCCCTCTATCTCGCGTCCGATGCATCGAGCTTTACCACCGGCATTGCCCTGCTGGCCGATGGTGGGGTATCTATCTGTCGTACATGACCTTGTCGCACCTGAATTTGCCGCACCTGAACCTGCGCCCCCTAACGTGAGAGCACTTTATGTCAGACTATGCACGCATCGCCGATGCCATCACCTTTATCGCAAACCGGGTGGAGCGCCAGCCCAGCCTGGAGGAGATAGCGGCACACACTCATTTGAGCCCCTTTCACTTCCAGCGGCTCTTCAGCCGCTGGGCCGGGGTGACGCCTAAGCGCTATTTGCAGGTGCTGACCCTGGAGCGGGCCAAGGCGCTGCTGCATGAGTCGCGCTCCCTGCTGGAGGTGGCCGATACCCTGGGCCTTAGCAGCGGCTCTCGGCTCTACGATCACTTCGTGCAGCTCGAGGCGGTGACGCCTGGTGAGTACAAACAGCAGGGAGCCGGGCTCGTCATCGAGCACGGCGTGCACGACACCCCTTTCGGCCAGGCGTTCGTCGCCCTGACCCCAAGAGGGGTATGCAACTTCTCGTTTCTGGATAACAAGGCGCAGGACGTGCCGCTGGCCGCCCTCGCCCAGCACTGGCCAGAGGCAGAGCTTAGGGAGGCGCCATCACGCACTCAGGGGGTCATCCACACCATGTTCGATGGCGCCAAGGCGCCGGATCGCCCCATCTCCTTGCACGTGAGCGGCACCAACTTCCAGATCAGCGTCTGGCGGGCGCTGCTGCAGATCCCACCTGCCAGGGTGGTGAGTTACGCCCAGGTAGCGAGCGCCATCGGCAACCCCAAGGCCGCCCGCGCCGTGGGGCTGGCGGTGGGTGCCAACCCCGTCGCCTTCGTCATCCCTTGCCATCGCGTCATCCAGCAAAGCGGCAAACTCGGCGGCTATCACTGGGGGGAGACCCGCAAACAGGCGATACACGCCTGGGAAGCGGCGAGATATGAATGAGCACAGCCCTTGAGGCACGGCCTGTTATGGGAGCAACAGGGCTGTAGGTTGTACGGCTGCGGACCATCAGGCAGTGCCGGACAAGTGTTCAGCGATGTAAAGGGAGGGGGGCATCAGAAGAGGCGGAGCGCAGATCGCCCCTTTTGTTACCTTGGTTTGGTCGCGCGGTAATTAACAATCCTGTCCATGTTATTTCCTGATGGTGAGGGGGCGTCCAAATCTTCCCGCATCTGCGGATCCCTATGATGGGGTGCAGCCTGCCCACACCAGATGGCGAAGGCATGCTCGGGCGAAGCGTTTTTGGCAAATTGCGCCGTCAAGGCGCAGGGATATGCCAATACGGGTGGAGGGACTCTCTGCCACATTAGGTGTCCCGGACCGGCGCAGGGAGGCGCCAGCGGCGTGACTACACCGGCACGGGCATCTACCCCAACCATGGAGAGTCCTATGCTTGCATTAAAACCCCTGGCGTGGCTGTTGTTGGCTGGCTGGGCCACCGCCCAGGCCGCCACCGAGGCCCCCGTCTCCCTGCCCTCGCCCGCCATAATGCCGGCAGACCTGGCCGGCGCCGAGCACGGCCAGTCCCTCGCTACCCTGCCGGCGCCGCGGCTGCACCGCCTGCTGCCCCCGCCCGCCGCCCCCGAGCTGACGCAAGATCCCCACGCCCGGCGCGACCGAGAGCCCGACTGGCGCGCCCAGGCCCAGAGCCTGCTGGCCGAGGGGGGGGATTGCCGCGATCCGGCCGGCTTCCTCAACAAGTCCGGTGCGGCACTGGCCGACTACCTGGAGGGCCTGCCCGAGGTGCCGTGCACCTATGGCCTCTTCTCTCTCACGGCGGACGACGGCGCCCGCATCTATGACACCGCCAACCTGCTGGCGGTGGCCGAACGGTTGCAGGCGCGCGCCGCAGACTACCAGGGCAGCGGCCGTGGCCTCGCCAATCTGGTGCTCTATCTGCGCGCCGGCTACTACAACGCCATCGCCCGCGATCTCTATCCGGAGCCACCGTTCACGGTGCGCGACGCCATCCGGGTCGGCCTCGATCGGCTGCTGGACAACCCGGCCCTGTTCATCCCCAATCCGGACGCGGGTAGCACGATCGGGGAGAGCTTCACCCTGATGACCAATCTCCAGGATGAGGCCTATTACCTGCCGCGCCTCAAGCCCCTCATCGCCCGCTTCACCAATCGAGACGGACAGCCGAATGCCGCCGATGCCCTTAAGCACTGGGAGGTGGGGTCGGGTTACACCGGCCTGCTGACCGTCCTGTTCATGTCCCACTACCGAGCTGATGGGCGCGCCCTGGCCGAGCAAGACGGCAGCTACGCCGAGGCCCTGTTCGCCTTCGTGCAGGGCAACCAGGCAGCCCTGCTCGGCACCGACTACGCCTACCAGCTCACCGACAGCCTGAACGAGGCCCTGCGCTACATGCAGTATCCGGCCCACTTCGCCGCGTCGCGGACCAGGATCGAGCAGATCCTGGCGCAGAGCAGTCTGGATGGTCCCGGCGCCGATCTCTGGCTCGCGACCGCCAGTGCCGTGAAATACTATGACAATGCCCACTGTGCCGAGTACGGCACCTGTGACTTCGAGCAGCGGCTGGCCGACATCGTGCTGCCGATCCGCCACGAGTGCGGATCGACCCTGCGCATCCGAGCTCAGGATATGACGGAGCAGCAACTGACCGAGAGCTGTGCAGCCTTGGCCAACGAGGAGCAATACTTCCACCGCATGCTGAAGACCCAGAACCGGCCACTGCCGGGCGACGTCAACGACGCGCTGGAGGTGGTGGTGTTCGACGACTACGCCAACTACAGCCGCTACGCTGGCGTCATCTATGGCATCGCCACCGACAACGGCGGCATGTATCTGGAAGGTGAGCCCGACCAACCCGGCAACCAGGCGCGTTTCATCGCCCACGAAGCGTCCTGGCTGCGGCCCCGGTTCTCGGTGTGGAATCTGGAGCACGAGTATGTGCACTATCTGGATGGCCGTTTCAACATGGCTGGCAACTTCGCCCGTGCCATCAGCCAGCCCACCGTCTGGTGGATAGAAGGTCTGGCCGAGTATCTGTCCCTTGGCAACGACAACGCCAAGGCGATCGAGGCGGCCCAGGGCGGTGCCTATCCCCTGTCGACCATCTTCGGCAACACCTATGACATGAACGATTATGGGACCCGCGCCTACCGCTGGGGCTATATGGCGGTGCGTTACATGTTCGAACACCACAGGGACAGGGTGGACGATACCGTGGCCCAATTTCGCGCCGACGACTATGACGGCTACTGGTCGACCATGCAGGGTCTGACCTATGACGACGATTTCGCCGCCTGGGTGCAGACGGCCACCACGGCCGGCCAGCCGCCCGAGCCGGACTGCGGCTATCCCGACGATCAGATCATCGACGCGACCTGTGCCCGCACCGGTATCGCGTCGGATGACATCCGCTACTACTACGTCTTCGTTCCCCAGGGGACGACCCGGCTGACGGTGCAGACCCGAGGTGGCAGCGGCGACGCCAACCTCTATGTCATGCACCAAGGCTGGCCTAACCGGGACAGCTACGATCAGGGCTCGGTCAATGGCGGTAACGACGAGATAGTCACCATCCAGGCCCCCGAGGGCGGTACCTACTACCACATAGCGGTGGACGCCGGTGAACCCTACCGGGATCTGAGCCTCAGTGTAGTGTTGGCTCAATAGATGGGTACGACGCGCCGCACCGGCGGCGCGTCACTTCTCCCGGCGCAGCAACTGCCGGTACTGGCGTGGAGACAGGCCTGTCAGGGCTCGAAACTGCCGCGACAGGGCGCTCTGATCGCAAAAACCGCACCGCAATGCGATGTCGGCGATGGCCATATCGCTGCCCTTCAGCCAGTTGATCGCGATGTCGATACGGGTCTTGGTGATGAACTGGCCGGCAGAGAGCTGGAAGATCCGCTTCATGCGCCGCTCAAACTGGGCAACTGATACCCCGGCCCGTCGCGCCAGCGATTCAATACGCAAGGGGGTGGAATAATGGGTGAGGATGTGATCGACCGCCTCGACGAAGCGATCGTCGATGAAGCCGGCCCGGCTCGGCTCGTGCAGATCGCGTGACATGCATACCAGGCCGACAATGGTGCCACCGCCATCGCGCAGCGGCTCCTTGTTGGTCAGGCACCAGCCGGGGCTGCGGTCGTTAAACAGGGTCAGATCGAGATTGTCCACTACGGGCTCACCGGTGCCAAACAGACGATCATCCTGGGCCTGGTAGCGCGCTGCCATGTGGGGCGGGAAGATCTCGTGGGCCGTCTTGCCGATGGCATCATGCCGGCTTGCCAGGCCACAGCGCTCAGTACAGGCCTCGCTGATGCTCACATATCGGCCGGCCCTGTCCTTGATGGAGAAGACAATGTCCGGTGCACGATCGAACAGGGCCTCGAGGCAGCGCGCGTCGGGCAGCGCCCGAAAGAACTGCTGCCGCCAGGTATCCAGATCGGCGCGCAGATGCCCCGGGCGGGGGGGGTGGGGGGGCTGCCACGCCGCGAGGGCGCAGGGAGTCTCTCTCATCATCCATCTCCTTGTTTGTGTATCCATACGAAGTGCAACAGCCAGTGGAGCAGCCTCCAGTATTCGGCTTAAAAAAGAAAAGACGCCGCTCGGCGTCTTTTTCATTGGTGAGGTTTGGGGCTAACCGATCGGTGGCTTCACGCCCCTCCCCGACTTTTCCCACTACCGGATCAGATCGGGGTGATGGAGGTGATATGGGCAGTACCTTCCAGAGACTGGAAGATCTGCACCACGGCTTCCCCGTGGATGGGGTTGGGCAGCGGCACCGTGCTCTTGCATTTGAAGCGGTAATTGGTGCCGGCCACCACCTGGGTGGAGACTTCGAAGGGCTTATACAGCACCCCTTCAAATCCTTTCAGCGCTTCGTTGAAGACAGCCTGATCTTTGGCGCTCAGCTTGTGGTAGGCCGTCCATCCGCCCAACAGCACTGCTTGTTCTGACATAACAAACCCTCCGTGATCTCTTGTCCCTACTCGTTTGGCTGTTCGGGATCCGCCCCGTTGATTCAAGTGGTGTCCGGACTCCACCGGGGGAGATGCCAAGCACTCGGCGCCATGGCTTGCGCCTGCAGCGGGTATGAACGCTGGCTGGCACTACACTCCCCTCTTGCCACGACCGACGATCGGTCTCAATTGGCATGAATGAGCCTAGTTCTGATCACAAGCAAATCAATAAGATACTCACTGTCAGAAATGACAGTGGCAAGTGGGCGCAAAGAGGCACTCAAAAATGAAGATTGATACGCAAACGATTGGAAAAAGAAAAGACGCCTCAAGGGCGTCTTTTTTGCAGTTTTGCGTGATCGGCAGAAAGCGGCGTTAACGCTTATTCCCACTCGATGGTTGCGGGCGGCTTGCCGGAGACGTCGTACACCACGCGGGAGATGCCGTTGATCTCGTTGATGATACGATTCGAGACGTGACCAAGGAAGTCGTACGGCAGGTGGGCCCAGTGGGCGGTCATGAAGTCGATGGTCTCGACGGCGCGCAGCGCGATGACCCAGTCGTACTTGCGGCCATCGCCCATGACGCCGACGGAGCGCACCGGCAGGAAGACGGCGAACGCCTGGCTGACCTGGTTGTAGAGGTCGGCCTTGCGCAGCTCTTCGATGAAGACCGCATCGGCCTTGCGCAGCAGATCGCAGTACTCTTTCTTCACTTCGCCGAGCACACGCACGCCCAGGCCCGGACCCGGGAAAGGATGACGGTACAGCATGTCGTAGGGCAGACCCAGCTCCAGACCGACGCGGCGCACCTCGTCCTTGAACAGCTCTCGCAGGGGCTCGACCAGACCCATCTTCATCTCTTCCGGCAGGCCGCCGACGTTGTGGTGAGACTTGATGACGTGGGCCTTGCCGGTGGCGCTGGCGGCGGATTCGATGACATCCGGGTAGATGGTGCCCTGAGCCAGCCACTTGGCGTTTTTGAGCTTCTTGGCTTCATCGTCGAACACTTCTACGAAGACGCGACCGATTGTCTTGCGCTTGGCTTCCGGCTCGTCGATACCCGCCAATGCGGACAGGAAGCGCTCCTCGGCGTCGACCTTGACGATGTTCAGACCGAAGTGATCGCCGAACATATCCATCACCTGCTGGCCTTCGTTCAGGCGCAGCAGGCCGTTGTCCACGAAGACGCAGGTCAGGCGGTCGCCGATGGCGCGGTGCACCAGCATGGCGACGACGGAGGAGTCCACCCCGCCGGAGAGGCCCAGGATCACCTCATCCTCACCCACCTGCTCGCGGATGCGGGCGACGGCGTCGTCGATGATGGTAGCCGGGGTCCACAGGCATTCGCAGCCGCAGATGTCCTTGACGAAGTGCTCCAGCAGACGGGCGCCCTGACGGGTATGGGTCACTTCCGGGTGGAACTGCACGCCGTAGAAGCGCTTCTCTTCGCAGGCCATGGCGGCGTGGGGGCAGGTCGCGGTCTGGGCTATGGTGGTGAAACCAGCCGGGATGGTGGTGACCTTGTCGCCGTGGCTCATCCACACATCCAGCAGCGCGTGGCCGTTCGGGGCGATGGCGTCTTCGATGTTGCGCAGCAGGGCGCTGGCCTGGCCGGATTGACCCAGCACTTCGACCTGGGCATAACCAAATTCACGTTCGGTGGAGGATTGCACCTTGCCGCCGAGCTGCTCGGCCATGGTCTGCATGCCGTAGCAGATGCCGAACACGGGCACGCCTGCGTTGAACACATACTCGGGGGCGCGGGGGCTGCCGGCCTCGGTCACGGATTCCGGGCCGCCGGAGAGGATGATGCCGTTCGGGTTGAAGTCGCGGATCTGCGCTTCGGTCACGTCCCAGGCCCACAGCTCGCAGTAGACGCCGATCTCACGGACGCGGCGGGCGATAAGCTGGGTGTACTGGGAACCGAAGTCCAGGATCAGGATACGGTGAGCGTGAATATTTTTAGTCATTTTATTCCTGCTTCAGGCTGATGTTGTCACAAAAAGCGTGGGGGCTAAAAAAGGGGTGGAGAAACGGGGCCGCAGCCCCGTTTTATCAGCCCATCCGATAGTTGGGGGCTTCTTTGGTAATGGTCACGTCGTGAACGTGGGACTCTTTCATCCCGGCGCCGGAGATGCGCACGAACTCGGCCTTGGTGCGCATATCGTCTATGGTGGCGCTGCCGGTCAGGCCCATGGAGGAGCGCAGGCCCCCCATCTGCTGGTGGATGATCTCTTTGAGGCGACCCTTATACGGCACGCGCCCTTCGATCCCTTCCGGCACCAGCTTGTCGGCGGCGTTGTCGGACTGGAAATAGCGATCGCTGGAGCCCTTGGACATGGCGCCCAAGGAGCCCATGCCGCGGTAGGACTTGAAGGAGCGGCCCTGGTAGAGCTCGATCTCGCCCGGAGCCTCTTCGGTACCGGCGAACATGGAGCCGACCATGACGCAGCTGGCGCCGGCGGCGATGGCCTTGGCCAGGTCACCGGAGAAGCGGATACCGCCATCGGCGATCACCGGGATGCCGGTGCCTTCCAGGGCATCGACCGCGTCGGAGATGGCGGTGATCTGGGGCACGCCGACACCGGTCACGATGCGGGTAGTACAGATGGAGCCAGGGCCGATACCGACCTTGACGGCGTTGACGCCCGCTTCCACCAGCGCCAAAGCGCCGGCGCCAGTGGCCACGTTGCCGCCGATGATCTGCAAGTCAGGATAGGCTTCACGGGTCGCCTTGATACGATCCAGCACGCCCTGGGAGTGGCCGTGGGAGGAGTCAATCAGCAACACGTCCACACCGGCCTCGACCAGGGCGGCGACGCGCTCCTCGTTGCCGGCACCGGCGCCGACGGCGGCACCGACCCGCAGGCGGCCCTTCTCGTCCTTACAGGCGTTGGGCTTGCGCTCGGCTTTCTGGAAGTCCTTGACGGTGATCATGCCCTTCAATTTGAAGTCGGCGTTGACCACCAGCACCTTCTCGATACGGTGCTTCTGCATCAGGGCCACCACCTCTTCACGGGGGGCACCCTCACGCACGGTGACCAGGCGATCCTTCTGGGTCATGACTTGCTCGACGGTCTGGGAGAGATCGATCACGAAGCGCACATCACGGCCGGTGATGATGCCCACCAGCTGGTTGCCGTCGGTGACGACGGGGTAGCCGGCGAAGCCATTCTTGTGGCTCAGCTCCTTGATCTGGGCGATGGTCATGTCGGGACGCACGGTGACGGGGTCGGAGACGACGCCGCTCTCGTACTTCTTGACCTTGCGCACTTCGAAGGCCTGTTGCTCGATGGACATGTTCTTGTGAATGAAGCCGATGCCGCCTTCCTGGGCCAGTGCGATAGCCAGACGGGCTTCGGTCACTGTGTCCATGGCAGCGGAAATCATCGGAATATTCAGGGAGATACCAGACGTGAGCTTGGTGCGCAGGTCGGCGGTATTGGGAAGAACAGTGGAGTGGGCTGGAACCAACAGTACATCGTCGAAGGTCAGCGCTTCTTTGGCAATCCTGAGCATGGCAATATCTCACCGTTGTGGAAGTGGGGGTGTAAAATATTGCCGACAAATTTTACTCATGCATTGGCCGATGGTAAAGAAGTTTTTTGAATTTTTTATGGCGTAGCCCGATTTAACGCCGCCAACGGGGCAAAAAACCAATAAATTCAGCCGTAACCATATCGTTTTATGGAACAAGATGATCTTTTTTGCCGTTGGGGGCTTTTTAGCCACCAAGCCCTCGCCTGCGTATTTTTTTAACAACTCCCCTGCCCGCCCGGCAACTTAGTGACGGCCTCAACTGCCCTGATAGCGGCCGGGCTTGTGCCAGTTCATCAGCATGGCGTTCATGGCGAGCGCGCTTAAGGTAGACCAGAGCAGCAAGGAGAGCGGCAGGGTGAGCAATGAGAGGGCGAACACCAGCACATCCAGCAGCATCTGGCTCTTGCCCGCGTTGATGCCGGCACGCCGTTGCAGCCAGAGCGTGACCACGCCTATACCCCCGACGGACGCGTTGTGGCGAGCGAGGGATAACACCCCCATGCCGAGGAAGGTGCCCCCCACCAGGGCGGAGAACAGGGGGTGAATGTAGCTAACCGTCAGCAGCAGCGGCACCCCTTGGGTCGCGGCCGAGAGCGCCACATTGACCACCAGGGTCTTGAGCATGAAGGCCCTCCCCATGGTGAAGTAGCTGAACACCAGAAACGGCAGGTTGGCGAGGAAAAACAGCAGGCCGATGGGCAGGCTGCTGACGTGGGTGAGCAGCAAGGCTATGCCAACGATGCCGCCTGTGATCATGCCGGAGCATTTGAGCAGATTGAGCCCCACGGCGATAAACATGATGCCGAGCACCATGCCGTAGATATCGTCCTTGAGGGTATGTGCCAGCCCCTTGCCCACCGGGGACGACATGGTCATTTCACCTTCCATATGACTCCTTTTTTGACCCTATTTGACCCTGAATAACCTAATGACGCGACTTCGTGAGCCGATCCCCGACCGTATACGGGCGCCGCGTGCTCGCAATATCTTGCGTGGCAGTCACACCTAGGAGGGAACTCGTTTTCCATCCCATGAGATGCCGACAAGTTGCAGCAAAAACGGCGCCAACCAACACAAGAGACCATAAAACAATAAATATTCGGATTTAACGTCTAATTCGGCGGACTAAAACAGTCGGTTATATCTGCCTGAAAACACCCGGATCCGGCGAGTCAGCATGTTTGCACTGCCCAGAGGTGCCGCTGCTTAAAACTCGGTCACGGGCCGGGTCTGAAAAGCTTAAAGGCAGGCGGCACAAGGCCTGTAGCCGGATCTGGAGAGTTTGCATCCTCACGCGGACCTGCCGTTATTGCCCCGAGTGCCGATCTGAGTGCATCGGGGAGCGCACCACTAAGGTGCATCAGCACCATTTCGGTGCAAAGCATCCATGCAACGCACCTGGCAACCAGGGGGAAACAAGCTGTCTCATCTTCCCCTGACGACGCACAGAAGTGCCCTCCCCTGGCAAACCACAAGGCCCTATCTGCGACACACAAGGCTCTATTTATGGCGCATAACAGCGTCCTTTCCTTATCGCGTTCAGGGAGGGCTGCCATTGATTCATGCAGAACCACGCAGCGCATATCGCATCAAGGTAGCGGGTAGCGGGTAGCGGATAGCGGATAGCGGATAGCGGATAGCGGATAGCGGATAGCGGGTAGCGGGTAGCGCGAGTATCCGCAGCATGGATTCAACGCGGGTATAAAACGAACATAAAAAAGTCGGCCCTTGGGCCGACTCTGAGTGCTATTCACTGTTATTGCAGCGAGCTGCCGTCCCGGTATGCCGGGCTGCTTATAAACCGCATTATTTCAAATACTTGCCATCGCTCCCTATCTTGCCAGGGCCACTCAGCACCCAAACCCGCGCCGAGTAGGCGGGCACCGCGAAGCTCAGGCTGCCATTGCTGACGTTGACCGTGGTGCCGGTCACGGCGTCCCTGTAGCTGCCGTTCTTCACGCCGCTGATGCTTATCTGCTGAGCCGAGTTGGCGGCGAGGCCCACGGCCGCATAGCTGCCCTCGGCACTGAGATCGCGCACGAAACTCATGCCGCTGCCCCACTCATTCACCTGGCTCATGGGCGCCTTCTGCAGGGCGGGTACCGCCTTGCGGATCTGGTTCAGGCGCTTGATGTGCAGATAGAGCGGGTGGGAGGCGGTCGCCGGGTTGTCCAGCACGTCGCCATAGTAGGCGCGGCCGGTCTGATCTACCGTCATGGTGGCGCCGTCGATGTCTTGCGGCTTGCCGGCCTGGAACATCACCTCTTCCCCGTAGTAGAGGGTCGGGATGCCGCGCGCCGTCCACAGCAGGTTGTACGTCATGGCCGCGTTGCCCTCCTCCCCACCGTAGCGGTACTTGAAGTCGTTGTCCGGCCCCACGTCGTGGTTCTGGAAGAAGGTGATGAGCTTGGTGGCATCGCCGTAGACCCAGTCCATGCCGAAGATACCACCGACCCCGCCAAAGCTGCCCTTGGTGACGTTGTCACGGAAGGTGGAGAAGAGCGAGAAGTCGAGCACAGAGAGGCCGGAATCCCCGCCGGCGCGCGGGTTGGCCGGATCGCTGGTGGTGCGGGTATACCACCAGGGGCGGATCACCGCGGAGGCGTTATCGTTGGCGATCTCAGATCCCCAGCCCGTGCCCTTCACCAGGTTCTCGCCGAACACGAACAGCCCCGGCTTGTGGGCCTGCCAGTCGTGGACATAGGTCAGCAGCTCGTCCCGCTCTATGTGCTTGAGGGTATCGATGCGGATGGCGTCGACCCCCATGTCGAGGTACTGGTGGATGGCGCCGTTGATGTAGTCCTTGACGTTCTGGTTGCCGGTCGCGAGATCGATGCAATCCCCCGCCATGTGCTTGCGCTGCAGGGAGAGCGGATTCTCCCAGTCACCGCCGGACATGAAGCCGTCAAGGTGATACCAGGCGGGATCCAGCCCCTGGGCGTCGATGCCGAAGAAGCGGTTGGGGTTGTAACCGGCGCTCGGTACCGTGCTGCCGGTCTTGGGATCCACCAGGGGCACCACCCCTTCCGGATCGGACTGACAGCGCGCCTTGTACCAGTCGGGGGCCGCCGGGTTGTCATCGTCACAGCGGTTCGCGCTGGCGTAATCCCCCAGGTTGCCCTGATAGGGGCCGTTGTTGATGAGGCCCTGGCTCGAGCCCGCCGGCACATAGTATTTGATGGGCAAGTGGTCAATCCAGGTCTTGCCCCGCAGGCCGTACTGGCTGGAGTGGTTGATCACCACGTCCTGTATCACCTTGATCCCCTTGGCGTGGGCCGCCTGGATAAACTCACGATAGCCCGCCCCCGGCGACTCCAGCCTGGGGTCGACCCGGTAGAAGTCGTAGGCATGGTAGCCGTGGTAATCGAGGCCGGAGCGGTTCTCCACCGGTGGCGTCACCCAGATGGCGGTGAAGCCGAGATCCTTGATGTAGTCGAGCTTCCCGATGAGCCCCTTGAAGTCACCGCGCCAGTGGGGATCCCCCGCCTTGTAGCGATCCCGGTTGTAATAGTTGTTGCCAGCATCCCCGTCGTAGAAGCGGGCGGTCAGCAAGAAGTAGATGCTCTCCCCACGAAAGTCGCCCGCTGCCACCGCCTGATCGCCGATGTAGTAGCTGAAGCTCTGCTCACGGCGATTGCCGGTGGCATCGACGCTCAGGGTCTTGATCACCAGATCGGCGCCGCTGCCCTTGTCGCTGGCGCTGAACACCTGGCCGTTGTAGAGGGCGGAGCCGGTGCTCGGCGTGCTGCCATCCAGGGTGAAATAGAGCCTGGGTGCGCTGTCCTTGTCATCGCTCACCGCAAGGGTGATGGACTGCGCCTGGGCGTAGTTGCCGGGGGTCGGGCTCGCGCTCGCCGTCGGCGCCTGGGTATCGGCGCCCGCAACCGGTGCCACGTCCAGCGCCTTGCTCTTGGCATCGAAGCAGATGCGGTAGCTGGTGTTGCCGGTCACCTTGTAGTCCTGGGCCGGGTAGGCTTCGGTCCAGTCCCCCTTGTGATCCACCTTGAAGCGGGGATCGCTGCTGCCAAAGACCTGCTCGGTACAGAAATTGACTCCGTCCTGGCTGGTCATGGCGGTCAGGCCCCAGTTGTTGGGAGTGCCGCGGAAGTACCACTTGTCGCCTGTCTGGGGCGCTGCCACCACCACGCTGACGCTGCTGCTCCCCTTGGCCCCCTGATCGTCGGTCACCGTCAGGCCATAGGTGAAGGTGCCCGCCTGGCTGGTGTTGACCACTATGCTCTCGGTGGTCTCGCCGCTGCTCCACAGATAGCTGGCTATCTGGCCATCGGCATCCGTGGAGTCGCTGCCACTCAAGGTGAGCGCCTCCCCCACCGCCACATTGACCGTGCCCCCCGGGGTGATGACCGCCAGCGGTGGCTGGTTGTCGTCGCCGAGGGGGATGATGCTGTAGGCCAGGGTCTGGTCGTTGACCTGGAAGCGGACATTGCCGGTGCCACTCCAGAGAATGTCGCCGCCGCTGCGCTCCAGCACCCCATCGGCGTTGCTGTCGCCGTAGTTGGTGGCCCAGTCGCCGGCCTGATCGAACTTGAGGCGCTGGCTGGCCTTGCCATCCATGTAGCCCTCGGCCTGCCACAGGTGATCGGCCACCAAGGTCATGGGCAGGCTCGCCCAGCCGTTGAAGGTGCCGCGCACCTGCAACTGCGGCCAGTTCCTGGCGAAGCCGCTCTGCTCGCAGCCGTCCACCGCCGTGGCTGTGATCGCCTGGGTGCCGGCGTTGATGCGAATTTGGTAGTGGGTGTTGGCATTGACTAGCTTGTCGGCCGCCGGGTAGCTCTGCTGCCAGTTGCCGTATCTGTCTATCTTGAAGCGCGGGCCGCCGCTGGCATCCCCGCCCTGGAAGAACTGGCAGGTATCGAAATTGACGCCGTCGGTGGAGACCATGGCGGTCGCCGCCCATCCATTCGCGGTGCCCCGGAAGAACCACTCTGCCGCCGTCGCGTGTGGCGAGGCCATGAGTGATCCCAACAATCCGGCCGCGATTATCCATCTAGCCATTGATAGTCCTTTATTTTCATTGTTTTGTGTGTGACGCCGGTGTGCCCCGGCGTTCCCCCATCCGCTACAGTCCCGCCTTCAGATGGGCCCAGCCAGTCTAGGGCTCAAACTGGCTATTCAATGACCAGCCGAGTGCAAATTGTGACCAACATCGCCCCCGAGATCGGCTGTATGTGATTGATAGCGCTTTCATTTCTGGAGTGATTGCCATGAATCTGATGGCGAGCAGATGAGCAGGGCACCCCATGGCAAGAGTGTGAGGGCGGGCAGCACGGCTGAGCCGGCTCGGCCGAGCCGCTTGCAGGCTAGGATGATTAAAACGCGATTGATAATGTTTCTTGTTTGCACCCCATCGCCTGGCGCATGCTGGGCGCCAAGGGCCGATGTTGGCGGCCATTTAATAGACATTTGAGTACCAAGATGACGATCAGGAAGGGAGCGGGTCGATGATCACCTGCGCAATGAGACCGGCCATGGGCCGCGACAAGATGGCATTCGGCCCTGTCCAGCTCGCCTGCCTGACTCTGGCCGTGCTCCTGCACCTCGCCATCCTGTGGCTGCTGCAGGGCAGCCGCCCCACCCCCATCCAGCCCCCCGAGCCCCTCACCCTCTCTGCCCGCTGGGCGGGGGAGTCGAACAAGGATGACGCACCGGCCAAGGCGGCCGCCGCCCCTGCGCAGCCCCCTGCTATCAAGAAGCCGGCGCCGGTGCAGCAGAAGGTGGTCAAGCCCGTCGTCAAGAAGCCAGCTCCCAAGCCGGTGCCCAAGGCGCCGCCAAAGTCCAAGCCAGTCCCTGTGGTCAAACCCGTCACCCAGGCTCAGTCGGTTGTGGCCCCCGTTGCACCCGCCACGCCGACCAAGTCCACGTCCACGTCCACGTCCAATAGCCAGAGTGCCAGCAGCAACAGCGCCCCGGCCAAGACCCGGCAGACCGGCACGGGGGCTGGCAGCAGCGCCCCCATCTCCCGGGACGCCAGATTGAACAACCCTGAGCCCCCCTACCCTCAGGAGTCCCGCAGGCGCGGAGAAGAGGGCCAGGTCGTGCTGAAGGTACGCGTCACCAAGGAGGGCACGGCGGAGTCGGTCGAGGTGGAGCGCAGCAGCGGCTATCGACGCCTTGACATGATCGCCAGACGCACCGTCAACCGCTGGCGCTTCATTCCGGCCAAACAGAACAATGTCGCGGTCGCGGACTGGGCCAGGGTCACCATCATCTTCAAGCTAGGAAACTAACCATGAATCCGGAAGTCGAAACCAACGCCATGGGCATCGCCCATCTGCTCAGCCAGAACACTGGGGCGGGCCTCATCCCCCTCATCCTGCTGATACTGATGTCGCTCGGCACCTGTTATTTCGCCCTGCTCAAGCTCTGGCTCGGGATCCGCGAGCAGCGCCTGAACGCCCGCTTCGTGGCCGAATTCTGGCAGCACGAGAGCCTGCAGGAGATGGAGCAGCAGCTCGCCCGGACGCCGCCACAGGAGAGCCATGGCCGGGTGACCCGGGCGGCCCTTGGCGCCATGGCCCAGCTAGGCAGAGCCCAGGAGCGCGCCGTCTCACTCAAACTCGGCTCCCCCGATGACTTCCTGCTGCGTGCCCTGCGCCAGGCCATCACCATGGAGCGCATCCGCCTCGAGCAGGGGCTGGCCTTCCTCGCCTCCGTCGGCTCGGCGGCCCCCTTCGTCGGGCTGTTTGGCACCGTCTGGGGCATCTATCACGCCCTGCTGGCCATAGGGGCTGCCGGCCAGAGCAGCCTGGACAAGGTGGCGGGCCCGGTCGGCGAGGCCCTCATCATGACCGGCTTCGGTCTCGCCGTGGCCCTGCCTGCCGTGCTCATCTACAACTTCTTCGTGCGCCGTAATCGCCTGAAACTCGCGGCCCTCGATGACTTCGCCTACGACCTCTTCGCCCTGTTGGTGACCGGGTTCGAGCAGGGCGCCTCCAACGTGACCCAGCTGTCCGGCATCGAGAGCGCCAAGAGAGAGACCATCAAGAAGGGGCAGATGTAATGGCTTTCGGCAAACTGCCCGGTGACTCGGACGAGCAGCCCCTCTCCGAGATCAACATGATCCCCATGATCGACGTCATGCTGGTGCTGCTGATCGTCTTCATGATCACCGCCCCCCTGCTCACCAACGCGGTCAAGCTCGAGTTGCCCGAGGCCAGCAGCCAGACCAACCAGCCCAAGCAGGAGGACGTGGTGCTCTCCATCGACGGGGCCGGCAAGCTGTACTGGAACGACAAGGCCGTCGACGAGGCGGCACTGCTCACCAAGATGGAGGAGGCCAGCGCGGCCAAGCCCGAGGTGCCCGAGATCCAGCTGCGCATCGACAAGAGCGTCGAGTACGGCATCATCGCCAGGGTGATGGCCCAGGCTTCCCAGCACGGTCTGCACAAGATAGCTTTCGTCAGCCAACCGGAAAGCGAGTGATAGACAACCTAGGCAAATAAATCGATACGACCCATGCAACAAGGCATCACCCAGGTGGTGCCTTGTTTGTTTGCCTCCCCCTCAGCCGGTTGTCAGCAGCCGGACATGCCTGCATCATGAGGGATCTGCATACCAGTCAGCTGGTGCTAGCCCAGCATTTCAAGGAAGAGAAAATGAGAACATCGGATTACGCGAGACTGCTGGCCCTTGCCGCCATCTGGGGGGCCAGCTTTTTGTTCATGCGCATCGCAGCCCCCGCCTTCGGCTCGGTCAACACCACCTTCCTGCGGGTCTTCTTCGCCCTCATCGGCCTCGCCGTCATGCTGGCGCTGCTGCGCACCCCCATGCAGTTTCACGGCAAGCTGAAGTCATCCATGGTGCTCGGCATCATCAACTCGGGCATCCCCTTCCTGATGTACGCCATCGCCGCGCTCTGGTTGCCGGCGGGCTACTCGGCCATCCTCAACGCCACCACGCCGCTGATGGGGGCGCTGATCGGTTTCTCCTTCTTCAACGAGACGCTGACCCTGCGCAAGTGGGCCGGCGTGCTGCTCGGGCTCATCGGCATCACCCTGATCACCACCACGGGAGAGCTCAGCCTCAGCGGCAACCTCGTCACCGGGGTGCTGGCCTGCCTCATCGCCACCGCCTGCTACGGCTGCGCCGGCTTCCTGACGAGGCGCTGGATCAGCGAGCGAGGAGGGCTGGATGCCAAGCTGGTGGCCTTCGGCAGCCAGCTCGGGGCCTGTCTTTTCCTGCTGCCCTTTTTCGGCTACACCATGGCAACCGGTCCTGTCGTCAACTGGGCACAGCCCGAGGTCTGGGTCAGCGTGCTGGCAGTCGGTTTCATCTGCACCGCCCTCGCCTATTTGCTCTATTTTCGCCTCATCGCCGACATCGGCCCCCTGCGATCCCTGACGGTGACGTTCCTCATCCCCCCGTTTGGCATCCTGTGGGGCTACCTGGTGCTCGGCGAGACCCTCACCGGCGGCTTCGTCATGGGTGGCGCCGTCGTCTGCCTCGCGGTCTGGTTGGTGGTGAGCCCGGCCCGCACCACCAAGCCGGTCAGCCCACAGCCCGAGCGCTGATCGCCGTCCGCCGCCGGCCCGCGATGTCCGGCGGCGGGCTCGGCTCTTGGCCCGAACTGGGGTAAGATGTGCCCCATCCTCTTTTCCGTCCCCCAGGGGACCCAGCAGCAGGGCCAGCCTTGAATCACCTCAACGACAGCAGCCAGAACCGAGCGCAGCAGATCTTCACCGTCACCCGCCTCAACAGCGCCGTGCGCATGATCCTGGAGCAGGATCTGGGGCTGGTGTGGCTGACCGGGGAGCTCTCCAACCTGGCGATGCCAAGCTCGGGCCACTGGTACTTCTCCCTGAAAGACATGTCCGCCCAGGTGCGCTGCGCCATGTTCAAGGGCAACAACCGGCGGGTGCCGTTCCGCCCGCAGGATGGCATGCAGGTGCTGGTGCAGGCCCGGGTCTCCCTCTACGAGCCCCGCGGCGATTACCAGCTCATCATAGAATCCATGCAGCCCGCAGGGGACGGCATGCTGGCCCTGCGCTTCGAGGAGCTCAAGCGCCGGCTCGGCGCCGAGGGGCTGTTCGATGAGGGGCGCAAGCGCCCCCTGCCCCGCGAGCCCCGCGCCGTGGGTCTGGTGACCTCAGCCACCGGCGCCGCCCTGCACGACATGCTGACGGTGCTCAAACGCCGGGCGCCGGATCTGCCGGTCTTCATCTACCCGGCCCAGGTGCAGGGCAGCGCCGCCATCGGCCAGATAGTGACGGCCATTGCCCTGGCCAACCGCCGCGCCGAGGTGGACGTGCTGATCGTCGGGCGCGGCGGCGGATCCCTCGAAGATCTCTGGTGCTTCAACGAGGAGGCGGTGGCCCGCGCCATCGCGCATTCTGCCATCCCGGTAGTGAGCGCCGTGGGCCACGAGGTGGACGTCACCATCAGCGACTTTGCCGCTGACTTGCGCGCCCCCACCCCCTCCGCCGCCGCTGAGCTGGTGGCGCCGGACAGAAGCGCCCGTGCCCAGCGCCTCGCCCACCTGCACCAGCGCATCGCCCAGGCCATGGCCCGGCGCCAGACCACCGCCAGCCACCAGTTCGCGCTGCTGCAGAAACGGCTGGATCACCAGGATCCCAAGCGCCGGCTTGAGCAGCAATCCCAGCGCCTGGACGAGCTCGCCAGCCGCTTGCAGCAGTTGCTGGCAAGCCGCCTGCACCAGGGGGAGCGGCGCCTAACCAGCCTCGATCGGCGCCTGCAGGCGAAGAGCCCGGAGCGGTTGCTGGCGGCCGGCAAACGCCGCCATCAGCTCGCCGAGGAACGCCTTCACGCCCTCATCGCCAAGCGCCAGGATCTGGCCGACCACCGACTCGCCATGCTGAGCGCCCGCCTCGACGGGGTCAGCCCGCTGGCCACCCTGGGGCGGGGCTACTCTATCACCCGCACCGAGCGTGGTGAGGTGATCAGCCGTGCCAGCCAGACAGCCCCGGGGCAGACCCTCGTCACCACCCTGGCCGAGGGCAGCCTGACCGTGCGGGTCGACAGCATCGGCGACTAGCCAGCATGCCCTTATCCGCATAAAGAAATGGCCCATCATCTGATGGTCCATTTTTATGTCGTCAACGCCGCTTTTCACACCAGGGAATGACGTACCGCCCCGGCCGGATGGCCGGTTCTCGCAGCCGGGGCTGGCTCCCCACCCAAAGGGTTTAACTTCAAGAACTCGAACAGCCCGGCCTGCAGATTGACGTTCCAGAAACGCCCGGCCAGGGTCAGCTCCAGCCGTTCCTCTTTCAGCTCGGCCAGCCCGTGCTGCTGCCAGACCTCGAACAGGGGGAGCAGATGTGTGCGCAACCCTGTGGGTAGCCGCTCCAGCGCCAGCCAACCCGTGTCCAGCGCGCCGCGCAGCAGGCCGTCCATGCGGGCATTGGGATTGACGCTCATCACCATGCCGGGGGCACGCGCATTCGCGCTTAGCGCCTCGTGCCAGGGGGCCAGATCCCGGCCATACATCAGGCCATGACCGTGCACATTGCCGCCGGCACCGGCGCCGAAGGGCAGGATCTCGGCGCCGCGTTTGGCCATCTGGTTATAACGGCTCTGCTCACGCTCGCCCCGGCGCCAATGGCTGCCGGAGAGCCGCTGCCAGTCTCCCTGCTCCAGAGTCTGGGCGCCATAGGCATACATGGCGGCGCGCTGCTGGCCGTCCGCCGACCAGCCCAGCCTGCCCTTCTGCTCCGCCCTATCCAGGTTGGTGCCCGCCATGGCGATGAGCTGATAGAGATCCACCCCGTGCACCCCGCTCGCCATCACGTCCGCGATGTCCTGACGCCAGACGGCATCGTCCTGCCCGGGCAGGCCGAAGATGAGATCCGCGACAATGACGGCGGCATCGTCCCGGGTCAGCTCCCCCAGCCGGGCGAGCAGGGTCTCCCTGTCGTCGAAGCGGGCCGCCTGCTGGCGCACCTGGGTATCGAAGCTCTGCACCCCGAACGAGAAGCGGTTGAAGCCCCCATCGAGGGCCGTCTGCCACTTCTCGTCATCAAAGCCGTTGAGGCGCCCCTCCAGGGTCAGCTCCGCATCCGGAGTCAGGGGGAAGCGGCGGATCACACTGGCGAGGCGCGCCAGATCCCCGGCCTCCATGTCGGTAGGGGTGCCCCCTCCCACATAGATGGCGGCAAACGGCTTGCTCTGGCCGAGGGGGGTGTCGGCCGCCTGCGCCAGGCTCCCACACAGGGCGGCCATATAGCGGCTCATGCGCGCCGGATTGGCGCCATTTTCGAAGAAATTGCAGAAGCTGCAGCGCTTGCGGCAAAACGGAATGTGGATATAGAGCGCCCGCTCGTCCGCCTGGCTCGGCCGCTGCCACCAGGCCTGCCAGCCGGCATCATCGAGGGACAGGGGACGCACGCCTCCCCGGCTGGCGTGGGCCGAGGTCTTGGCGGTGAAGGCAAACTTGAGGGGATCCGGGCTCGCCAGCCCTGTCATGGTCGGGGTGAGTTGTACTGTCATCAGGGACCGTTACCATCTGTAAATAATGTAAATGATAACGACTATCATTCAATGGTTGCGTTGTGCTGGATCAAGTCGGGGGCAGACTCAGGCCATGAATGAGCCTTGGCACCTGCGCTAACTAAGAGTACGAAGAGTACGAAGAGTACGAAGAGTACGAAGAGTACGAAGAGTACGAAGAGTACGAAGAGTACGAAGAGTACGAAGAGTACGAAGAGTACGAAGAGTATTTATTGGATGCTGACGGAAGGGAAAGATGGCCACCCTCCTGGGAGAGTGGCGACACACACGCGTTGGCTGGCAAGGAAAACAGGGTTGCGGTAGACGGCTGTCACCGCCTTGGCGCAAGGAGCCAGCGGCCGCATTGCTCGCGCGGTCAATCGTTGCCGATGATGATGGCCACCCGGCGATTCTCGGCGCGTCCGGCAGCATTGCCGTTGCTGGCGATGGGCGCCTCTTCACCACGGCCGCGGATGTCCAGGTTGGCGGGGGGCATGCCCACGGAGACCAGCACATCCGCCACGGACTGGGCCCGTTTCAGGGAGAGCTGCTGATTGTAGCCGGCCTCGCCATTGGAGTCGGTGTGACCATCCACCCGCGCCTTGTTCAGCCCCACATCCATCAGCGCCTTGCCAAGTTGTTCCACCACCTGGCGGGTGTTGGGGTTGAGTGCCCCCACGTTGTTGGCAAACAGCACCTTGTTGGAGATATCCAGGGTCCACCCCTCGTCGGTCAGATGGAAACCCTGCTCCTTGAGCACGGTCAGCTGCGCCGGGGTCAGGCCCTTGGGAGGGCTCTGGCATGCAGTCAGGACGCTGAGCAGCAACCCAGTCAGGCCCGCTCTTATCCAGTTGGAAGTGTTCATTCTTATCCTCTTGTTGTTTTACCTGCCTAACGCTCTGTGTCTCTTGTGTTGTCTTCTGCCTCCCGTCGTTGTCGCTTGGCCTCATACATGGCGCCGTCCGCGTGTTGCAACAGCGCCTCCGCCGTTGTCCCCTGCTCGGGGTACATGGCAAAACCGACGCTGACCCCGGCCACCAGTTGCTGGCCGTCCCCCAGCACCACGGGGGCCGCCATGGCCCGCTGGATCCGCCCCATCACCTCATCCACCTCCTGCCGGTGGTGCAGGGGCGAGAGCAGGACGGCAAACTCATCCCCCCCGAGCCGACACACCAGATCCATCGGCCGCAGCTGGTGCTGCACCCGTCTGGCCAGGGTGATGAGCACGTCGTCACCGGCGGCATGGCCGAGGTTGTCATTGATCTGCTTGAAGCGATCGCAATCGAGATAGAGCAGCGCAAAATGCTCCCCCTGGGCACCGCCGGCCGTGACGGCCTGGGCCAGCCTCGCCTCGAACAGGGCGCGATTGGGCAGGCCGGTCAGGGGATCGTGGGTGGCCTGGTGGAGCAGGCTGGCATTCTCCCGCTTCTGATGGGCCTGCCAGGCTTCCAGCTCGTCGAGCAGGGAGTTGAAGTCCTCTCCCAGATCGTGCAGTTCGGCGATGTTCGCCGCTGGCACCCGCAGGTTGACGTCGCGGCGACGGCGCACGTTGAAGGCCACCCGCGCCAGGGACTTGAGGGGTTCGGTGATGGAGTGCTGCATCCTACGAGCCACGTAGAGGGCCCCCAGGATGCTGAGCAGCAGGCAGACCAGGGTCGCCAGCAGGGTTTGCAGCAAGAAGCGCAGCAGATACTGCCCGTGGCCCACCAGGTGGATGCGGGCTATCTCCTTGCCTTCTCGCAGCATGGGCAGCTCCACCGGCCCCGGCAGGATCAGGTGGGCCAGTTGCCGCTCCAGGCTCGACCAGGGGGTGGTGATGGCCCGGCTCCAGCTCGCCAGCACCTGGCCATTGGCCAGGTGAATGCTGGCGCTGGCCACGTCCTCGTGGGAGGTGATGGCCTGCAGGGCGTCTCTCGCCGCCTCCTCGTCATGGAACACCACGGCCGCCTCCGTGGTGTAGCTGATGGCCCGCGCCACCAGCTCCAGGTTGTGGTCTGCATAGAGGCGCAGAGCCAGCAAGGCGGTGATGGTCAAAAACAGACCCGCCATACAGACGGCGGTGAGGGACGTCATCATGTGGGTGCGCCCCAGGCTCTGGCGCAGGGTGATCCGGGATGAATCGAGCGACACTTGATCCTTCATTGTGCCCCCTCTCCGGCCCTGGCCAGTTTGAGCACGGCCGGATGCACCCGCACCCCGCTGCGGGCGAGAGCATCCAGGTTGACCTTGAAGCGCACCCGGTCGATCCCGGCCTGCAGGCAGAAGACGGCGTCGGCGATGCACTCGCTGCTCTGCTCGCTGATGCTGAGGATGGGATGCCCCTTGAGGCGTTCGAACAGGGGCAGCCGCAGCTGTGAAGAGAGCACCCCCACATAGATCACGTCGCAGCGCAGGCCCAGGTTCTCGTCGTCGGTCTCATAGCGGTGCACGTCCACCGGGCGACCATTGGCCTGGCGCTCTATGGTGAGCAGGGCCCCCGCGTACTCCGTCGGTGCCGTGATGCACAGGCGCAGGGTGGCGGGCTCGCTCGGCCAGCGGGTATAGCTGAGAATGTCGAGGACGGTCTGACGCACTTGCTCGGCACGCGCCTCGGCACTGGTCAAGGGCTCCGCCTGCACCAGCGGGCAGAGCAGGGTGACCAGCAACACCAGGGCCCGGATCAAGGAGTGTGATTGCATGATGCCCTTGTGCTCACGTCAGTACCCAGGGGGAGGAAGGGGAGATGTGGAGCGAGCTTACCAGCCGTTTGACCAGGACCCATCCACTGCCATATCGGCTGCGTCAAGGAATGTCGCAGCAACCACAAGGGCCCCTGACGAGAGGGGCCCCTGACATCAATTCCACTCATTTCGCTACTTCTTGCCGATCCCGTATTCACGCAGCTTGTTGGCGATGGCGGTGTGGGAGACCCCGAGCCGCTTGGCCAGCTGGCGGGTGGACGGGAAGGCCGGGTAGAGCCGCGCCAGCAGCTGGCTCTCAAAGCGCTTGACCGCCTCGTCGAGCCCCCCCTCGAACCACTCGTCGATAAGGGGCATGGTATCCGCCGCCATGGGCAGATCCACGTGCTCCGGTCCTATCTCGTCCCCTTCCAGCAGGGTCATGGCCCGGTAGAGGCAGTTGCGCAGCTGGCGCACGTTGCCGGGCCAGCGATAGGCGGTCAGGTATTCCGCCATGTTGCGGGTGAAGCGTGGGCGCGGGCGCTGCAATTCACTTGCGAAGCGGGAGACGAACTGCTGGGCCAGGGCCATGATGTCCGCCTTGCGCTCGCGCAGGGGCGGCAGGCTTAGGCTCAGCACGTTGAGGCGATAGTAGAGATCTTCGCGGAACTTGCCCTCGTGCACGAGATCCAGCAACTGCTTCTGGGTGGTGCAGATGAAGCGCACATTGACCCGCACCTCCTGCTCGTCCCCGACCCGGCGGAAGACCCCATCCTGCAGCACCCGCAGGAACTTGGTCTGCAGATGGGGAGACATGTCGCCGATCTCGTCCAGCATCAGGGTGCCGCCACTCGCCAGCTCCAGTACCCCGCGCTTGCCCTCGGTGTTGTTGCCAAAGGCACCGGGGGCATAGCCAAACAGCTCGCTTTCGGCCACGTTGTCCGGCATGGCGGCGCAGTTCAGCGCCATGAAGGGGTGGCTGGAGCGCAGGCTGGCACCATGGCAGGCACGAGCCAGCAGCTCCTTGCCGGTGCCTGTCTCCCCGACGATCAGCAGCGGCGCGTCCTGCATCGCGAGCTTGGCGGCCTGAGCCAGCACCTCCTTCATCTTCTGGCTCTCGGCCTGCAGGTGCTCGAAGCCCCCCACCTCCACCGCGTGCAGGGCGCTGAAGTGCATGCCGACCCGGCGGGCGGACTTGAGCACCACCACGGCGCCGGCCAGGGCCTGCCTGCCCTTCTCTTCCGCCACGAAGAGCGGCATGAGATCCCCCAGGTACTCTTCACTGCCGAGGCTCAGCTTGCAGGTCTGGGGCCGGATCTCCCCCGCCTCCAGCCAACGGCTGAAGGAGAACCCCTTGACTAGGGAGCCCAGCGCCATGCCACGCACCTCTTCCGGCGGCAGCGCGAGCGTGGTGAGGGCGGACTGGTTGGCCTGGGTGATCTTCCCTTTGGCATCGAGTGAGAAGACCAGATCAGGCAGCGCCTTGAGCAGGGCCTCGATCTCGTGGTGCTCCCGCTCGGATGGCATATAGGGGATGGTCTTGACGTCATAGACGCCGGGAATGCGGCGAATGCCCGGCATCAGGTGCTGGAAATCGCTGAATTCCAGCTCGGGGAAGTTGAGATAGATGATGCCTGAGGTATCGATTTCGATGCCGCGCAGATCGATGTTGTGCTCCACCAGGCGGTCGAGGAGTTCCCGGGTCAGGCCCAGGCGGTCTTCACAGCTGACTTCAAGACGCATTCGGAACACACTTCCTAGCTAACATTCTGATTCATTGGATGATACAGACTCGATCCCGCCAGTGCGAGCGCTGACCCATAAAAATGCGGGCCCACCCTGTTTTACCAGGCGGGCCCAGGGGGCAAAAACAGAGGGAAAACGGCTTACTTCAGCAGTTCGTCGGTGCGCGCTGCCATGATGAAGTCGTTGCGGTGCAGCCCGCCTATCTTGTGGGTCCACCAGCTCACCGTCACCTTGCCCCACTCGGTGAGGATGGCGGGATGGTGGAACTCCGCCTCCGCCAGCTCCCCCAGGCGGTTGGTGAAGGCCAGCGCCTCCTTGAAGTTGCGAAAGCCAAACTCCCGGCGCAGTTGCAGCTCACCGGCCACCACCAGGGGCTGCCAGTCGGGGATGGCGTGCATCAGGGTCGCCAGCTCCTCGTCGCTGACCTTGGGGGCATCGGCACGGCACGCTTCGCATCGTTGGCTTGCCAGTTCGGACATGGGGGACTCCTTTCGTTGATCAGTCGGAAAATGGGTAAGTGGCCTCAGCTCGCCTGCTTGTCAGGGGCCGGGGCGAACAGGGGCGCATTGAGGCCGAGGCGACGCGCCTCGGCGAGCGTCGCCATGATGTCTTGCTCTGCCAGCCGGTAGAGAGCATCCAGGCTAGGCAACACGTAATAGATGGGCTGCATGATGTCGATGCGATAGGGGGTACGCAGCACCTCCATCAGGCTGAAGGGCTGCAGTCTGGGCTGTCCCCCCAGGGCATAGGCCGTCTCGCCGATGGAGGAGAGGATGCCGCCGCCGTAGATGCGAAGGCCATCGCTCCCCTGCCCCTTCCCGGCCGCCTCCTGCACCAGACCGAACTCCACGGTGAACCAGTAGAGGCGCGCGAGGAAAACCCGCTCCTCCTTGTTCGCCTTCTGGCCGAGCTGGCCGTAGACATGGGTGAAGTGGGCGAAGGCCGGGTTGGTGAGCATGGCGCAGTGACCGAACAGCTCGTGGAAGATGTCCGGCTCCTGCAGATAGTCGAGCTCGTCCCGGCGGCGGATGAAGGTGGCCACCGGGAACTGGCGGTTGGCCAGCAGCGAGAAGAAGCGATCGAAGGAGATGAGCGCCGGCACGGCCACCACGGACCAGCCGGTAGCGGGTTGCAGCACCCTGTTGATCTCCGCCAGCTGGGGGATCCTGTCCCGGGGCAGGTCGAGGCGCGCGAGCCCGGCCACATACTCCTCACAGGCCTTGCCGCCGAGCGCCGCGAGCTGACGCTCGATGAGGATCTGCCAGGTGCCGTGCTCCTCGTCGCTGTAGTGGATGACGCCCTGCTCGTCCGGTTTGTGTGCTGTATAGAGGCTGGCCATGATCCCTTCCATCCCGCGCCCCGTTTGGGCGCTCCTGCGTGGGCTCTGCGGGCGGAGGCCTGTTTGCACAGGCCCGCTCGCAGAGGTCTATAGGATCACTGTAACGGTTTGCCCCCTAAAAAAGCAGCCGACCCCGAGGTCGGCTGCTGCGCACAAATGTAAATAATTTGTGACATCTGAATGTGCGTATCTGGCGCTGGAGTGGCCCGCCATGCGGGGGCGAAATCGCCTCACACCATCAGCGGTTGAGATAACCCGCCAGCTGACCGATAAGCCGCTTCCTCAGCTCGCCGAGCTTGGGTTTCTCGTCCCCGCACCAGGGCAACGGGCGGCACGCCTCTATGGTGCGCAGCCCGAGCCGCGCGGTAAGCAGGCCAGCCCCCACCCCTTGCGCGGCGCGGGCCGAGAGCTTGGCGGTGAGCTCGGCGCCGAGCAAGTCCATCCCCACCTCGGTGACGAGCTCGGTGGCGCCGGCATAGAGCATGTTGCGAAACACCTGACGGATCAGCTGGATGCGACTCCAGTAACCGAGTTCGATGGCATACACATCCGCGATGTCCTCGATCATCCTCAGGTTTCGCCACAGCATCAGCATCATGTCGACGGTGGCGAGCGGACTCAGGGCCACCAGCACGGCGGCCTCCCCCGACCATTTGGCGACCCGGGCCTGGGCCAGCTTGTCCCGCTCGGTCAGCACCAGCTGGCTGTAGAGGGTGAGCACCTCCCGATCGCTGTGACTCTCGTCGAGCTGGGAGAGCCAGTTGCGATAGCCCTCCCGCCCCTTGTCGCCACTCTTCTGTGCCAGGGCCTCGCAGAAGGCCTGACCCTGCCCCACTCCCTGATGGGCCAGCAGATCGTCGGCGCGCGAGCGCACGTCCTGGCGCCGCTTGAGGGTGCGCAGGCGCAGCCACTCGCGCCCGGCCACGGACGCCGTGCCCGCCAGCACCAGGCCTGAGGCCAACAGCCAGGCGCCGCCCCAGAGCGGGGACGAGGCGAACAGGTCGACGAGGAAGGCGCCAAATTGGCCAAGGGAGAGCAGCCCCACGGCCCCCAGCCCCCAGCCGAGCAGGCGGTGACGGCGGCGGGGCTTGATGGTCAGGGCCGGCTCCACCTCGGTGAAGTCATTGAGCTCATCGAGGCGCTCGAAGCTCGCCTCCTCCAGCCGCTGGGCCGGTGCGGGGGCAGGCTCTGCTGATGCCACCTGCAACACGGGATCCAGTACCACCTTGCCTTGCAACGGGACGCCCGCCTCTGGCGTTGGTTGTTTTGTCTGATCGTTCATCGCTTATGTTCCTCGGCGCCTGCCAGCAAGGGGTTGCCCCGCCAGCAGGCCAGCTGATTATTCGAGGTGATCCCCGAGCAGGAATTCCAGCGCCGCGTCGAGCCGGATATGGGGTAGCGCCTGGTGGGCGCTCATGGGCAGCGGGCGAAACGCCTGAAAATCGAAGCCCTGGTTTTGCCACCACTGGGCCGGCGGGATCTGGGATGGCACCTCCCCCGGGAACAGCAGCAACGGCTCGCCCTCCAGGCTGGTGCCACGAATGGCGGGGAACTCGCGGCCGTTGGCCTGCCCCTTGCCCACCTCGGTGGCCTTGATGGCGGCGAGCGCCAGGCATTCGGTCTCTATGCCCTCGAAGCGGGCCTGACCACGGCCGCTGCTCACCAGATGTTGCAGCAAGGAGACCAGGGGGCCGTGCTGCTCCGGCGTCACGTGATCCGCCTTGCTCGCCACGAACAGCAGCTTGTCGATGCGCGGGGAGAAGAGACGACGCCACCAGTTGCTCTTGCCGTAGGCGAAGCTCTCCATGATGCGGGCGATGGCCTGCTGCATGTCGCCAAAGCTGGCGGCCCCGGCGTTGAGGGGTTGCAGGCAGTCCACCAACACGATCTGGCGATCGAAGCCGGCGAAATGCTGCTCGTAGAAGCCCTGCACCAGGTGCTGTTTGTACTGTTCGAAACGCTGCTTGAAGGTGGCGTAGAGGGTGCCGTCGGCAGGCTCATGAGCGGGTTTGTCCCACACCCAGGGCACGAACTGCAGCAAGGGGGCGCCGGCGTACTCCCCCGGCAGCACGAAGCGACCGGGCTGAATGAGGTGCAGGCCGAGCTCCCGCTTGCAGGCGTGCAGGTAGTCGGTGTAACGCTCCGCCAGCTCGCTCGCGGGTTTCTCCTCGAACGGCTGCTCCGCCTGCCAGCGCGGCTCAAGCCAGCTGGCTGCAAGTTGCTGCAGCTCGGGGCGGCGCAACTGATGTTGCACCTGCTCGCTCCACTGCTCGTAGCTGAGATCCAGCAGCGGCAAGTCCAGCAGCCACTCACCGGGGTAGTCCACCAGATCCACGTAGAGGGTGGAGATCTCCCCCAGGTGGCGGCGCAGGGGGTGGCGGGTGCGATAGCGAATTTCCAGGCGCACCTCGGCCACCCCGCGGGTGGGCTCCGGCCAGGCGGGGGGGTCGCCGAACAGGGAGTCGAGCCCCCGCTCGTAGGGGAAGGTGGGGATGTGGAGGTTCTGCTGGGGGACGCGGCGCGCCCCCAGGATCCGCCCCTGGCGCTGGGCATCCCAGAGCGGCAGACGGCCGTCGATGGCCGCATGCTCCAGCTGGTTCACCAGCGCCGTGATGAAGGCGGTCTTGCCACTGCGTGACAGGCCGGTGACCGCCAGCCGAATGTGGCGATCCCGCACCCGGTTCACCACGTCCGTGGCCTTGTGCTGCAGCACTGACCACTGTTGTTCAAGCTTGTTGCGTAGCAATTTTTTAGATGTCAAGGCGTGCTCAATCCTCTGTGCTGACGCGCCCCGACCCCTCTCTGGCCCGGGGCGCGCCTATCGATGCATCACAGCTTGCTGAATTCCCGTTGCAAGTTGAACTCCTTGGAGGTGACCAGCTTCTCCATGCGCTGCAGCCTGGGTTCCAGGCTGTCGAGCTCCCGGGCGATGCGCCCCAGCGCCTGATGGGGGGTCACCCCCGCCTGCCAGCTGCGCGCCTTCATGCGCAGCTCGCCAAAGTCGGCATCCTGCTCCCGATAGAGGGTTACCGGTTTCTTGTCCAGCAGGAACCAGGCCGCGATATAGGCTGTGAAGGTGATGAAGCCGGCGAAGATGAGGCCGCTGATGGCCAGCAGCCGCACTATCCAGGTCTCCACCCCGAAGTACTCGGCGAGGCCGGCGCAGACGCCGGCTATCTTGCCCTGCTGGGGATCACGGTAGAGGTTGCGTTGGCTGTTGGCGGCGCTCATACCTTGTTCCTCCAGCCGGGGACCTCGGCGTCCAGAATGGACTCCAGGGCACCGACCCGCTCCTGCATCTTCTCGGCGCGCACCAGCAGCCCTTGCAGCTGTTCCCGCTCGTTATCGGCAAGGCCCGCCCCTATCCTGCCCTTGGCGCGATAGTGCAGCACCAGCCAGATGGGGGCGACGATCACCATGAAGACGATGAGCGGCGTCGCCAGGATGCCAATGATGTCTTCCATTCATTATTCTCCCTGCTTGGAGGATGTATCGCCCTGGCCCAGCTTCTGACGCATGGCCTCGAGCTCGCGACTGATCTGATCGTCCACTTCCAGCTCGGCAAACTGCTGGGCCAGGGCCTTGTCGGACTGGCCGAGGTCGGCGCGGGCTTCCATCTCGTCGATGCGGCGCTCCATGCGCTCGAACTTGCTGACCACGGCCTGGCTGTCGCCACGGGCCACCTGGCTCTGCACGTTCAGACGGCTGCTGGCCGCCTCGCTGCGAATGGCCATCGCCTTCTGGCGGGCACGGGCGTCTTCGAGTTTGGCTTCCAGCTGGCGAATTTCATCCCCCAGCTTGTCGATGCCGCTGTCCACCGCCTGCTGCTCCCGCTGGAGCACCTCGGCCAGTTCGACCTGCTTCTTCTTCTCGATGAGGGCGGCCCTGGCCAGATCTTCGCGGCCCTTGGTCAGCGCCAGCTCGGCCTTGGCCTGCCACTCGTCCACCCGCTCCTGATGGCGGCTGACCTGGCGGCCTATCTCTTTCTGGTTGGCGAGGAAGCGGGCCAGGTTGGAGCGCTCCTTCACCAGTTCATCTTCCATCTCCTGGATGATCAGGCGCACCATCTTCTGGGGATCTTCTGCCTTGTCGAGCAGGGCCGTCAGGTTGGAGTTGATGATGTCGGCCAGGCGGGAAAAAATACTCATGATTGTACTCCTGTGATGGGCATTGGGTTGTTTCTCCATTGACAATGGCAACTTGTGTGCCAATCTGGAACAAATTTTAACTTATTGATTTATATGGGTGCCTAGAACGAAATTCAAGGCCGCCGTCTCAAGGGGTGATAAAAATCACCAACTCTTGGTAAGATTGACCAGATTTTTCAACGAGCAGGGAGCAAGATGAGCACAACCACGGAGAGCCTGTTGGGTGAGTCCAACGCATTTCTCGAGATCATCGAACAGACGTCACGACTCGCCCCCCTGCGTAAACCCGTGCTCATCATCGGCGAGCGGGGAACCGGCAAGGAGCTCATCGCCCACCGCCTACATTATCTCTCGGCCCGCTGGGATCAAAGCTTTGTCACCATCAACTGTGCCACCCTGAGCGAGAGCCTGCTGGAGACCGAGCTGTTCGGCCACGAGGCGGGCTCCTTCACCGGCGCCGCCAAACGCCATCAGGGCCGCTTCGAGCGCGCCGACGGCGGCACCCTGTTCCTCGACGAGCTGGCCACCACCAGCGCCCGGGTACAGGAGAAGCTGCTGCGGGTCATCGAATACGGGGAGTTCGAGCGGGTGGGTGGCGCCAAGGCCCTCAAGGTGGACGTGCGCCTGGTGTGCGCCACCAACGAGGATCTGCCGGCCCTGGCCGACAAGGGGCTGTTTCGCCACGATCTGCTGGACAGGCTGGCCTTCGATGTCATCACCCTGCCCCCCCTGCGGGAGCGCCGTGACGATATCCTGATGCTGGCGGAGCACTTTGCCCACAGCATGACCCGGGAGCTCGGCTATCCGCTGTTTGCGGGTTTCTCCCGCAAGGCGACCCAGCTGATGCTCGACTACCCCTGGCCCGGCAACGTGCGGGAGCTGAAAAACGTGGTGGAGCGCAGCATCTACCGTCAGGGCAACCCGCAACTGCCCCTGGCGGAGCTGGTGCTCAATCCCTTCGACTCCCCCTGGCGCCCTCGCGCCGCCAGCGCACAGGACACCCCCTCAGCGGAAGAGAGACCCATGGGGGGCACACAACTCCTGCAGTTGCCCCTGGATCTCAAGAGCACTGTGGCCGAGTTCGAGATTAATTTACTCAAGCAAGGGATGCTGCAATCCCAGTATAATCAGCGCAAAGCGGCCCAATTGCTGGCCCTGAGCTACCACCAGTTCAGGGGCATGCTGCGAAAATATCAACTGCTCGACGGGGATGATGGCAGTGGCAATGCAGAGCACGACGGCCCCTGAGTGGTCGTTCGCCAAGGGCCATGCCGCCCCTATGACCGAATGTGGCAAGATTGCGGCCAGAATGCGGATGATGGGCCGTCAAGGCAGCCGCTCGGGTCCTCGCCACTCGCCAGCCCGGGGGCTGGCACCTTCGTATAAAAACATGGTTCCATAATGAGAATGCTCAAACCAATGCTGCTCGGGCTGCTGGTGCTGGTCACCGGCTGTCAGAAACAGGACGAGGCCTCCAAGACGGGGCTCATCTATTGCGTCGAGGGGGCACCCCAGACCTTCAACCCGCAGCTCGCCAACTCGGCGGTGACCCTGGATGCCAGCGCTCGCCCGCTCTACGATCGTCTGCTGGAGGTGAACGCCAACACCCTGAGCATCGAAGGGGGCCTCGCCACCCGCTGGCGCGTCAGCGATGACGGTCTGACGTACCGCCTCACCCTGCGCAAGGGGGTGAGCTTCCACCGTACCCCCTGGTTCAACCCGTCCCGCCCCTTCAACGCCGACGACGTTGTATTCACCTACCAGCGCCTGCTGGATGAGCATCACCCCTTCCACCGCATCTCGGGGGGCGACTACCCCTATTTCTCGAGCCTAGGCCTCTCCTCCCTCATCAAGCGGGTCTACAAGCAGGGCCCCCATGAGGTGGTCTTCGAGTTGAACCGGCCGGACTCTTCCTTCCTCGCCACCCTGGCCAGCGACTACGCCATCGTGCTGTCGGCGGAGTATGGGGAGCAGATGCAAAAAGCCGGCACCCCGGAGCTGCTCGACAGCCGCCCCATCGGCACCGGCCCCTTCAGCTTCAAGGAGTACCGCCACAACGAGTACGTGCGCTATCTGCGCCACCCGGGCTACTGGGGCGGTGAGGCCAAGATTGAGCAGCTCATCTACGACATCACCCCCAGGTCCTCCAAGCGGCTCGCCAAGCTGCTGACCGGCGAGTGCGACGTGATGAGCACCCCCTCCGCCAGCCAGCTGTCGGTGATCGACAAGGATTCTCACCTCAATCTGTCGGTGCAGTCCGGCATGAACGTCGCCTTCCTCGCCCTCAACACCCGCAAGGCGCCGTTCAACAAGGTGAAGGTGCGCCAGGCTATCGCCAGCGCCATCAATGTGCAGAACCTGCTGCAGGCGGTCTACTTCGAGACGGGGCAGCCTGCGGCCAGCCTGCTTCCCCCCCTCTCCTGGGGCTACAACCCCTCCCTGCAGCCGCGCAAGCAGGATCTCAAGCTCGCCCGCCAACTGCTCGCCGAGGCCGGCTTCTCCCACGGCTTCGAGATGCAGGTGCTGGTGCAGCCGGGGGCCCGTCCCTACAACCCGGACGGCCTCAAGACCGCCCAGCTGATGCGCAGCGATCTCGCCAAGATAGGGGTGAAACTGAAGATTGTGCAGCAGGCCTGGCCGGTCATCGAGACCCGGCTCGCCAAGGGACAATATGACAGCCTGCTCTCCGGCTGGGTCGCCGACAACGCGGATCCTGACAACTTCTTCCGCCAGCTGCTGAGCTGCGCCGCCGTCGAGCGGGGCAACAACTACAGCCGCTGGTGCAGCCCCGCCTTCGATCAGCTGCTGGACGATGCGGTGACCACGCCACAGCTCGCCTTCCGGCTGCGCAATTACTACTATGCCCAGACTCTGCTCGGCGAGCAGTTGCCGGTGATCCCCCTGGCCCATGCCCTGCGCACTCAAGTGAGCCGCAACGACATCGAAGGGCTGACCCTTATGCCCTTTGGGGGCACCACCTTCAACCAGGCCTATCGGGAGTGAGCATGCCCCTTTCCCTTCATTCCAGCGATGACCCCCTGTCATCCCATCGTCAGCGAGGGCGGGCGTAACCATGTTCTTCTATATTCTGCGCCGCATCACCCTGTTGCTCATCACCCTGCTGGTGCTGAGCATCGGGGCCTATCTGCTGGAATATCGCCTCATCAGCCAGGTGCCGGACTTCTGGCACGGCTACCCGGACTTCCTGCGCCGGATCTTCGCCGGGGATCTCGGCGTCTCCAGCGTCTCCGGTCTGCCGGTGCTGGACGAGATCCGTCACTACTTCCCGGCGACCCTGACTCTCTGCCTCGCGGCCTTCGCCATCTCCTTGCTGGTGGGTATTCCGCTCGGTACCCTGGCCGCCCTCTATCAGGGGCGCAGCGTGGATCTCTCCATCATGACCGCCGGCCTCATCGGCTACGCCGTGCCCGTGTTCTGGCTCGGGCTGCTGATGGTGATGTTCTTCTCCCTGGATCTCGGCTGGCTGCCGAGCTCGGGTCAGATCAGCCTGCTCTACGACGTGCCCTCCATCAGCGGCATCGCCATCATCGACGTGCTGCTGAGCCATGAGCCCTGGCGCGAGGCTGCCCTGCACGATGCCCTGCGCCACCTGGTGCTGCCCTCCCTGGTGCTGGCCGTGGTGCCCACCACAGAGGTGATCCGCCATGTGCGCAGCTCACTCATCGACGTGATGAAGCAGAACTACATCAAGGCCGCCGCGAGCCGGGGGCTCTCCCGCCGCCAGATCGTCTGGCGTCACGGTCTCAAGAATGCCCTGCCCCCCGTGCTGCCCCTGCTCGGCCTGCAGCTTGGCAGCGTGCTCACCTCCGCCATGATCACCGAGGTGGTGTTCGACTGGCCCGGCATCGGCCGCTGGCTGGTGAGCAGCATAGCGCTGCAGGACTATGCCGCCATCCGGGGCGCCTCCCTGGTGGTCGCGAGCTTCGTCATCTTCATCAGCGTCAGCACCGAGCTGCTGACCACCATCATGTATCCGGCCAGGCGTAAAGAGCTCTATGCAAAGCAATACTGAACAGGTTCACGGGATGCGCCTCAACACTGAACACGCCGATGGTCTGGGGAGAGCCTGATCCATGCAAGATAAATCGAATCTCTACCCGGAGCTCAAGATCCTCTCCCCCCTGGAGCAGACCTGGGCCTCCTATCGCCGCAACCCCCTGGCCATGGCCGGACTCTGGTGTTTCGGCCTGCTGCTGCTAATCACCCTTTTCGGCCCCCTGGTGGTGCCCTATGGCATCGACGATCAACACAGCAGCCGCCTGCTGCTGGCCCCCTCCTGGGCCAGTACCGGCAACATCGACTACTTCCTCGGTACCGACGATCTGGGCCGTGACATCCTCTCCCGCCTGGTGGCGGGGGCCCGGCTCACCTTCGGCAATGCCCTGCTGGTGGTGCTGATCGCCCTGATCATCGGCTCCGCCATCGGCATCCTCGGCGGCATGAGCAAGGGGGTGAAGTCGAGCGTGCTGCACCATCTGCTCGACACCCTGCTCTCCATCCCCTCCCTGCTGCTGGCCATCATAGTGGTCGCCATCCTGGGGCCCGGGCTCTTCAACACCCTTATCGCCATCACCCTCGCGCTCATCCCCCCCTTCATCCGGGCGACCTACAACGCGGTCCACACCGAGATGCAGAAGGAGTACATCATCGCCAGCCGTCTCGACGGCTCTCCCCCCTCACGCATCATGCGCCTCGCCATCTTGCCGAACATCGTCGAGACCCTGGTGGCCCAGACTACCCGTACCCTCTCCGCCGCCATCCTGGATATCTCGGCGGTGGGCTTCCTCGGCCTCGGCGCCCAGTCTCCCCAGCCGGAGTGGGGCGCCATGCTGGCGGATTCGAGCGATCTCATCTACCTGGCCCCCTGGACCGTGACCCTGCCCGGCATGGCCATTCTGTTCAGCGTGCTGGTGACCAACGTGGTGGGCGAAGGCATCCGCGAAGCGCTCAAAGAGGGGAATGACTGATGCAGCCCTTGTTCCATATGCCCGGCGCTATGCTGAAAGAGAGACCCGATCACAATGGGGGACATGACTGATGCCGCTGCTCGACATACGCAACCTGACCATCGAAATCGACACCCCCCAGGGCAAGGTCAAGGCGGTGGACAGGGTCAGTCTGACCCTGAGCGAGGGGGAAATTCGCGGTCTGGTGGGTGAATCCGGCTCCGGCAAGAGCCTGGTGGCCAAGGTGATCGTCGGCATCCAGAAGGACAACTGGACGGTGCGCGCCGACCGGATGCGCTTCAACGACATGGACTTACTGACCATGGCCCCCAAGGAGCGGCGCCGCATCATGGGCCGGGAGATCGCCATGATCTTCCAGGATCCCATCAGCTGTCTCGACCCCTCAGAGGAGATAGGCACCCAGCTGGAAGAGGCCATCCCTACCGACTCCTTCGTCGGCAAGTTCTGGCAGCGCTTCCAGTGGCGCAAGAAGCGGGCCATCGCCCTCTTGCACCGGGTCGGGGTCAAGGATCACCGCAAGGTGATGCGGGCCTACCCTCATGAGCTCTCCGACGGCATGTGCCAGAAGGTGATGATCGCCATGGCCATCGCCAATCAGCCGCGCCTCCTGGTGGCCGACGAGCCCACCAGCGCCATGGAGTCCACCACCCACTCCCAGATCCTGCGGCTGCTGGACAAGATGAACAAGCTGGGCAACACCACCATCCTCATCATCAGCAACGACGTGGCCGCCATCGCGAACCTGACCGACACCATCAACATCATGTACTGCGGCCAGATGGTGGAGGTGGGGACCCGGGAGCAGATCATGACCAGCCCCCATCACCCCTATACGGACGCCCTGCTCAAATCCATTCCCGACTTCGACAAACTGGTACGCCACAAGTCCCGGCTGGAGACCCTGCCCGGGGTGATCCCGCCGTTGCAGCACCTGCCCATCGGCTGCCGCCTCGGCCCCCGCTGCCCCTATGCCCAGAAGCAGTGCGTGCAGACCCCGCTGATGAGCAAGGTCAAGGGCCATCAGTTCAGCTGCCACTTCCCGTTGAACATGGAAGAGCCGAAGAAATGAGCCTGATCATGAATACCGCCATGCATGAAGGAACCAAGCCCGTGATCGAACCCTCTCTGCTGCAGGTCAGGGGCCTGTGCAAGACCTATCAGAACCGCACCGGCCTGTTCCGGCGCCAGGCGGTGGAGGCCATCAAACCGCTCTCCTTCAGCCTGGAGACGGGTCAGACCCTGGCCATCGTCGGTGAGGCGGGTTCCGGCAAGAGCACGCTCGCACGCATCCTGGCGGGCATGATAGAGCCGAGTGGCGGCGAGATCTCGGTTGAGGGGCAACCCCTGGTCCACGGCGACTACCAGACCCGCTGCAAGCTGCTGCGGATGATCTTCCAGGATCCCAACACCTCCCTGAACCGCAAGATCCGGGTCGGCCAGATCCTGGAGACCCCCCTTCGTCTCAACACGGCGTTGAGCGAGGAGGAGCGGCGGGAGAAGGTGGTCCAGACCCTGCGCATGGTGGGCATGCTGCCGGATCACGCCCTCTTCTACCCCCAGATGCTCTCCGCCGGTCAGCAGCAGCGGGTGGGGCTGGCACGGGCGCTGATCCTCAACCCCAAGATAGTGGTTGCAGATGAAGCCTTGTCCACCCTGGATATCTCGGTGCGCTCCCAGATCATCAACCTGCTGCTGGAGATGCAGGAAACCACCGGGCTCAGCTATGTGCTGGTGGCCAACGATCTCGGCATCGTCAGCCACATCAGCGACGAGGTGCTGGTGATGCACGAGGGCCGGGTGGTGGAGCGCGGCAAGACCCTCAAGGTGTTCGCCGACCCCCAGCACGAGGTGACCCGTCGCCTCATCCAGAACTACAACAACGAATACCGCAGATAAGCCTCCGGCCCGGGTTCACCGGGCCGTCTCCCCCGTTTTTCGGCCATAAAAAAACCGGCTTGTAGGCCGGGCATGTTCCTCAAAAAAGTCATCTCGCCGCCAGGTGCCAAAAATGGATTCAGGCTCCCCTCGCACCATTTTTCAGCCATAAAAAAACCCGGCTTGTGGGCCGGGTATTGCGCTCAAAAAAGTGATTGCGTCGCTCGTAGTAGGAACACCTCAGATACTAGGTGCCCCCCCTTTGCTCAACAACTGTCAGATCTGACAGGCAGTCCGCTATGGAACCTGAACTGCGGATCCGGCGAGCAGATGAGCTCGGCCTCGATGGCGCCGAAGAAGGCCACCCGCTCGCTGATGTCCTCCCCCGCATACTGCTCGGCCAGGGCCAGATAGTCCTGGTAGTGGCGCGCCTCTGAGCGCAGCAGGGAGACATAGAAGCGGCCCAGCTCCTCGTCCAGATGAGGGGCGAGTTTGGCGAACCGCTCGCAGGAACGCGCTTCTATGTAGGCGCCGATGATCATCTTGTCCACCACGGCGGCGGGTTCGTAGGTGCGCACATGGGTCAGCAGGCTGCGGGCGTAGCGGGAGGCGCTGACCGGGCCGTAGGCAATGCCGCGGGACTGCATCAGCGCCAGCACCTGCTCGAAGTGATGCAGCTCCTCCTGGATGAGGCGCACCATGGGAAACAGCAGGGGGTTGCGCTCCAGCTCGGCAAACACGCTCCTATCCGATTCGCCCATGGTGCGCTTGCCCAGGATCTCCGCCTTCTCCGGGATGGCGTCCAGCTCACGGTAGAACTCGAGCTTGGGCAGCAGGTGGCGCTTGCCCTTGGGCAGGCAGTAACGGCGCACCAGGCTGTGGGCGGTCAGGGCGGCCTTATTCTCGCAGTTGGCGTGATCGATGAGCAGGGTCGACAACTGGGCGGGATCCCGCGCCATCTCCACCCACTCATACGGGGTCTCACAATGCAGGAACTGGCGAACGGGGGCTAACAGGTCATCCATTTGAACTCTTGTACTCTCTTGGTTGGTATTGATTGGCATAAATTGATGCGGCGGGCTCGCAAAGGGCGCCCATGCTAACGGATCCCGCCCCCGCTACCCACTGCCATCACTCCAGCAGGCGCTTGAGAGAGCCCCGCCGGATAAGCTTGCCATTGAAGGTGGGCAGCACCTCGGGCGCCCCCTCCTCCACCATGGAGATCAGCCGGCTGATGGTCTCTTGGATCATCTCGGTCACCGGCATCTTGACGCTGGCCAGCGAAGGAATGACGTAGGGGGCCAGGGCGATGTCATCGAATCCCACCACCGAGACCTGCTCTGGCACCGCCACACCGGATGCGTGCAACTGCTTGATGGCGCCGATGGCCATGTCATCGTTGCTGGCGATCAGGGCGCTGAAGGGTACGCCTCGTGCCAGCAGGGTCGAGACGGCGGTCGCACCACAGGCGGGGGTCCACTTGCCGGGGGCGATCAGCGCCTCTTGCACCGGGATGTCGTGACGGGCCAGGGCCTCGCGGTAGCCGGCGAGGCGCTCTATGCCGGTCGGCGAGTCGGACGAGCCCGCGATAAAGGCGATCTCCCTGTGCCCCATCTCCACCAGCTTGTCCACCACGGTCGCCGCCGCGACCCTCTGATCCGAGTAGACGCAGTGGCTGTGATGGCGCGGCAGCCGGCGGTTGAGCACAATAATGGGTTGGGGATGCTGCTCTATGATCTCGTCCATCTGCTCGACGCTGAGGAAACGGGGATAGATGATGACGCCGTCACAGCGCGAGTCCAGCAGGTACTGGATGGCTTGGCGCTCCTCCTCGGCGCTGTGCTTGCCGTCCGCCAGGATCAGCTGGCGGCCCCGCGCCTCCGTCATCCGCGCCGCATGGGAGAGCAGTTCGCTGAAATAGACGCCGTGATACAGGGTGTTGGTCACCACCAGTCCCAGGGTCTGGGTGTTCTTGGTCGCCAGCTGCCTCGCCACCAGGTTGGGGCGGTAACCGCTCTCCTCGATGGCCTGAAACACCCTATCCCGGGTCTCCTGGCTGGTGTAGCCATTGCCCGACAATACCCGGGAGACAGTCGCCTTCGACACCCCTGCCCGCCTTGCCACCTCCAGCATGGTCGTCATCTTGTTTCATCCCTTCGCTTCGACGGGCCGCAGTGTACTGCACGGGACCCGCTTGTGCTAACGGGAATGGGCGCAGGCCGCCCCTTTCAGTGATCCCTTTCACGATTCTGCACTATGGCGGTGCGACCACCTTGTCTCCCGATATGAAACTGCGCATGCTATGTGGAACCGGTTCCATAATTCAGTTTCATACCGCTTCATCCCGCCGTCAACGAGTCCGGATGAGCAGGACCCATTTGGTAAAAAGGATACGACTCGATGTCAAAGAACTATGCGGCCCTGGCCGACAAGGTCATCAGGGCCCTCGGTGGAACCGGCAACATCGCCGCCGTCACCCACTGCATGACGCGCCTGCGCTTCGTGCTGCAAGACCCCACCCTGGTGGACAGCCCAATGCTCAAGGCCACCGCCGGGGTGCTTGGAGTGGTCAGCAGTGACAACCAGTGCCAGGTGATCATCGGCAACATGGTCTCCCACGCCTATCGGGAGGTGCTCGCCCTGCTGCCCGCAGGGGCGCAAGGGGATATGCCAGCGGCCAAGCCAAGTTTCAGCCTGCGGCGCCTCGGGGCCGGCATCCTGGATGCGCTGATCGGCACCATGTCGCCGCTCATCCCGGCCATCATAGGCGGCTCCATGGTCAAGCTGCTGGCCATGGTGCTCAGCATGAGTGGCGCCGTGGAGGTCACCTCCCCCAGCTACATCATCCTCAACGCCATCGGCGATGGCGCCTTCTTCTTCCTGCCCCTGATGGTGGCGGCCTCGGCGGCGGTCAAATTCAAGACCAATGTGTCGCTGGCCATCGCCATCGCCGGCGTGCTGGTGCACCCTAGCTTTATCGAGCTGATGGCCAGGGCCGCCCAGGGGGAGCAGGTCAGTTTCGCCTATATCCCGGTTACCGCGGTGAAATACACCTACACCGTCATTCCGGCCCTGGTGATGACCTGGTGCCTCTCCTATATCGAGCGCTGGGTGGACAGGATCACCCCGGCGGTGACCAAGAACTTCTTGAAACCCATGCTCATCGTTCTGATCGCCGCGCCGCTCGCCATCCTGCTCATCGGCCCCATCGGCATCTGGATTGGCACCGCCATCTCGGGCCTGGTCTACACGGTCCACGACTACCTCGGCTGGCTGTCGGTGGCCATCATGGGGGCCCTGTGGCCGCTGCTGGTGATGACAGGCATGCATCGCGTCTTCACCCCCACCATCATCCAGACCATCGCCGAAACCGGCAAAGAAGGCATGGTGATGCCCTCCGAGATCGGCGCCAACCTCTCCCTCGGCGGCTCTTCCCTGGCCGTCGCCTGGAAAACCAAAAACCCCGAGCTGCGTCAGACCGCGCTCGCGGCGGCGGCCTCCGCCATCATGGCGGGGATCTCCGAGCCCGCCCTCTACGGCGTGGCCCTGCGCCTGAAGCGGCCGCTCATCGCCAGCCTCATCAGCGGCTTCATCTGCGGCGCCGTGGCCGGCATGGCGGGGCTTACCAGCCACGCCATGGCGGCCCCTGGCCTCTTCACCAGCGTTCAGTTCTTCGATCCGGCCAACCCCATGACCATCGTCTGGGTGTTCGCCGTGATGGCGCTCTCCGTGGTGCTCTCCTTCATCCTGACCCTGCTGATGGGATTTGAAGACATACCGGTGCAAGAGGAGCACCCCAAGGCCAGCGCCGAGAAGGCCGCACCGACGCTGCAGGTCAAGACGGCCGCCAGCCTGTGAATTTTCATCGCCTGACATGACAAGAGGTAACAGATGTCGGTAACCAGATTTCCCCAAGACTTCCTCTGGGGCGGCGCCCTGGCCGCCAACCAGGCGGAAGGCGGCTATCGCGAGGGGGGCAAGGGGCTGACCACGGTGGACATGATCCCCCACGGCCCGAACCGCATGGCGGTCAAACTCGGCCAGGAGAAGCGCTTCACCCTGCGAGATGACGAGTATTACCCGAGCCACGACGCCATCGGTTTTTATCATCACTACCAGGACGACATCGCCCTGATGGCACAGATGGGCTTCACCGTGTTTCGCACCTCCATCGCCTGGGCCCGCCTCTATCCGAAAGGGGATGAACTAGCGCCCAACCAGGAAGGCATCGCCTTCTACCGCGCGGTATTCGAGGAGTGCCGCAAATACGGTATCGAGCCCCTGGTGACCCTGTGCCACTTCGACGTGCCCCTGCACCTGGTGGTGGAGTACGGCTCCTGGCGCAACCGCCAGATGGTGGAATTCTTCACCCGCTACGCCCGCACCTGTTTCGAGGCGTTCGATGGACTGGTGAAGTACTGGCTCACCTTCAACGAGATCAACATCATGCTGCACAGCCCCTTCTCCGGCGCCGGTCTGGTGTTTGAGGAAGGGGAAGACCAGGAGCAGGTGAAGTATCAGGCCGCCCACCACGAACTGATCGCCAGTGCGCTGGCGACCCGGATTGCCCACGAGATCAACCCCCACAACCAGGTAGGCTGCATGCTGGCGGGGGGCAACTTCTACCCCTACTCCTGCAAGCCGGAGGATGTGTGGGCCGCGCTGCAAAAAGAGCGAGAGAACCTGCTGTTTATCGACGTGCAGGCTCGCGGCGCCTACCCGAGCTACGCCGCCAGCCTGTTTCGCGACAAAGGCATTCAGATCGCTAAGGAGGCCGGGGATGACGAGATCCTCAAGCACACGGTCGATTTCGTCTCCTTCAGCTACTACGCCTCCCGCTGCGCCTCCGCCGACATGAACGCCGGCAACACCAGCGCGGCCAACGTCGTCAAGTCTCTGCGCAATCCTCATATCCAGGTGAGCGACTGGGGCTGGGGTATCGATCCCCTCGGCCTGCGTATCACCATGAACACCCTGTACGACCGCTACCAGAAGCCACTGTTCCTGGTGGAGAACGGTCTCGGAGCCATCGATGTGCCGAACGAGCGGGACGAGATAGAGGACGATTACCGCATCGCCTACCTGCGCGAGCACATCCGCGCCATGGGGGATGCCATCGGCGACGGTGTTCCCCTGATTGGCTACACCAGTTGGGGCTGCATCGATCTGGTGGCCGCCTCCACCGGCGAGATGAGCAAGCGCTACGGCTTCGTGTATGTGGACAGGGACGACGCCGGCAAGGGCAGCCTGGCCCGCACGCGCAAGAAGTCGTTCTGGTGGTACAAGAAAGTCATCGCCAGCAAGGGCGAGGATCTGGCGTAACGAGGCGCTGCGACATAACGATAAACAGAGGGGGCCTTGGCCCCCTCTTCGTTTCATCTCATTTTATCGACGGCGAGAAAACGTTTAACTGCCTTCGTTAAAAATTTCCAGGTTGCTGGTACCTTCCTGCCACTCGCGCACGGCCTTGTTGTCGTCGCTGCGCATGGCATTCAAGTGATCCAGGTAACCCTGATCCACGTCGGAGGTGACGTAGTGGCCGTTGAACACCGAGGTCTCGAAGTGGCGCAGCTCGGGGTTGATCTCCCGCACCGCCTCTTCCAGATCTTCCAGATCCTGGAAGATGAGGCCGTCGGCGCCGATGAGTTTGCACACCTCTTCCACTTCCCGGCCGTGGGCGATCAGCTCGTTGGCGGTGGGCATGTCGATGCCGTAGACGTTGGGGAAGCGGATCTCCGGGGCGGCGGAGGCGAAGTAGACCTTGGCGGCCCCCGCTTCCCGCGCCATCTGGATGATCTGCTCCGAGGTGGTGCCACGGACGATGGAGTCATCCACCAGCAATACCTTCTTGCCCTTGAACTCTGAGCCGATGGCGTTGAGTTTGCGGCGCACGGACTTCTTGCGCTGGGTCTGGCCCGGCATGATGAAGGTACGGCCTATGTAGCGGTTCTTCACGAAGCCCTGACGGTAAGGCAGGTCCAGGGTGTGGGCGATTTCCAGCGCCACGTCGCAGGAGGTCTCGGGGATGGGGATGACCACGTCGATGTCGAGATCTTCCCACTCGCGGGCGATCTTCTTGCCGAGCTTGCGGCCCATGTTGAGGCGGGCGGCGTAGACGGAGACCTTGTCGATGCAGGAGTCGGGACGAGCGAAGTAGACGTACTCGAAGATGCAGGAGCTCATCTGCGGATTGTCGGCGCACTGCTCGGAGAACAGCTGGCCCTGCTCCGTGATGTAGATGGCTTCACCCGGGGCGACGTCGCGCACCGTCTCGAAGCCGATGGCGTCGAGGGCCACGCTCTCGGAGGCGAGCATGTATTCGATCTGGCCCTGCTCGTCGGTGCGACGACCCAGGATCAGCGGACGGATGCCATTGGGATCGCGGAATCCGATGAGGCCGTGGCCGATCACCAGGGTAACCACGGCGTAGGCGCCGCGGATCTGCTGGTGGGTCTTGCGCACCGCGGAGAAGATGTCCGCCGGCGCCAACGCCATCTTGTCGCACAGATCCAGCTCGTGGGCCAGTACGTTCAGCAGCACTTCGGAATCGGAAGTGGTGTTGATGTGGCGGCGGGCCACCTTGAACTGTTGCTCCTTGAGCGCCTTGGCGTTGGTGAGGTTGCCGTTGTGGGCCAGCACCATGCCGTAGGGCGAGTTCACATAAAAGGGTTGGGCTTCAGCGGCACTGGAGCTGCCTGCGGTGGGATAACGGACATGTCCTATGCCGATATTCCCCTTCAGTCGCTGCATGTGGCGCACTTCAAACACATCCTTCACCAGGCCGTTGGCCTTGCGTTGCCGGAAGTTTCCACTGTCTATGGTCACGATCCCGGCGGCGTCCTGTCCCCTGTGCTGCAACACCGTCAAGGCGTCGTAGAGGGCCTGATTGACGGGGGTGGTGCCAACTATACCGACAATACCACACATGTCTTTGCTACCTCGAAGTCACTGTACCGGTTGAATGAAACTCGATGAGCTCTGTATGAACCCAAAAAACCACTGGATCACCGGCTTGAACTCGGGAACCAGCTTGGACGCCGCCCACCAGTCGCTCTGGGAGAGACTGGTGAAGGTATCCATGAAAAACAGCAGGGCACTGACGATCAGTACCCCGCGAATGGCGCCAAAACAGATGCCGAGCACCCGATCCGTGCCGGACAGGCCCGTCTTGTCCACCAGCATCCCCACCACGTAGTTCACCACGCTGCCGAGGATCAGGGTCGCCACGAACAGGGCGGCGATGGCCAGGCCGTTGCGCACCAGGGCGTCGGAGAAGGAGGTGAAATAGACGGCGAGATCGGGATAGAAATGGCTGGCGATGAAGAAGGCGACGAACCAGGTGACGAGGGACATGGCCTCCTTGACGAAGCCGCGCACCAGGCTGATGAGGGCGGAAAAACCGATGATGCCGATGATGGCGTAATCAATCCAGACCATAGAAACGGGTGTCCTGCGAAATTGCGGCGCAGTCTAACAAAAACGATTGCGCAATGCTTGATAAAATTGTGTTAAAGGTTCAATGCGGCGCCGATAGAGGCTGATTTTCGCCCCCAAAAACGATTGAACGACGCCCAAATGCACAACGCCATGGCACTGCCATGGCGTTGTCATTACCGCTGTCGGCTTAGCCGATATGAGTCAGGCCACCCATGTAGGACTGCAGCGCCTTGGGGATGGCGATGCGGCCGTCGGCCTGCTGATAGTTCTCCATCACGGCTACCAGGGTGCGACCCACCGCGAGGCCGGAGCCATTCAGGGTGTGCAGCAGCTGGGGCTTGCCGTCGATCCGTACCCGGCCCTGCATGCGGCGAGCCTGGAAGTCGGTACAGTTGGAGACGGACGAGATCTCGCGATAGGTGTCCTGAGCCGGCAGCCAGACTTCCAGATCGTAGGTCTTGGCGGCGCAGAAGCCCATGTCGCCGGTGGCCAGCGCCATCACGCGATACGGCAGCTCCAGCAGTTGCAGCACCTTCTCGGCGTGACCGACCATCTCCTCCAGGGCCTCCCAGGATTTCTCCGGGTGAACCAGCTGAACCATCTCGACCTTGTCGAACTGGTGCATGCGGATGAGGCCACGGGTGTCACGGCCGTAGGAGCCCGCCTCGGAGCGGAAGCAGGGGCTGTGGGCGGTCATCTTGATGGGCAGGTCCTGCTCGTCGAAGATCTCGTCGCGGGCCATGTTGGTCAGCGGCACTTCTGAGGTCGGGATCAGGGAGAACTTGCGCACATGACCCTCTTCGTCCCCTTCCCCGTTGATACCGGTGTTGAAGAGATCTTCGGAGAACTTAGGCAGCTGACCGGTACCGTACAGGCTGTCCGGGTTCACCAGGTAGGGCACGTAGCATTCGGTGTAACCGTGCTGCTGGGTGTGCAGGTCCAGCATGAACTGCGCCAGGGCGCGGTGCAGGCGGGCGATCTGCCCCTTCATCACCACGAAGCGTGCACCGGAGAGCTTGACCCCGTTCTTGAAGTCCACGCCCTTGGCCGCTTCACCGAGATCGATGTGATCGCGCACCGGGAAATCGAACGCGCGCGGGGTACCCCAGCGGCGCACTTCCACGTTGTCGTTCTCGTCGCGGCCGACCGGGGTGGTGTCGCTCGGCAGGTTCGGGATGGCGTCGGAGATGGCCTTGATGTCCGCCAGCAGGGCGTCCAGCTCGACCTTGCTGGTCTCGAGCTCTTCGTTGATCTTGGTCACTTCCGCCTTGAGCGGGGCCACATCTTCACCACGACGAGCCGCCTCACCGATGGACTTGGAGCGGGCGTTGCGCTCGGCCTGCAGCTCCTGGGTGCGGGACTGCAGATCCTTGCGTTTCTCTTCCAGAACGTTGACAGCCGCTACGTCCAGAACGTAGCCACGTGTCGCCAGACGAGCGGCAGCCTCGGCGATATCGCTGCGCAGATATTTGGGATCCAGCATGGTTTACCTACTTTTTTTAAATGGGATCTGGGCCTGGGTCATCCGCCCCGGCGAGAAAACAGATCCGGAAGTTAACATCGGTTGGCGCACCCCAGTCGTCTTTAAGAAGAAGGTTGGGTCTTTCCAGCCTTCAAAATCAAGAAGATGGCACCAGGCCAAGACAAACGGGGTCAGAGGGGCAGTGTAGCAGACCGCCCCCCCGCCCGAACAGGGACTATTGCGGTCGTTTTACCAAGTTTTGGGGAGCGGCGTGACCTGCCTCAACCGGTAGATGCGTTGTGCTGCTCAGGCACCTCCTGATTGCCTATTTGTCCCGCTGTTTGGTGCTCTGGCGATCCAGTTCACGCAGATAATCGAGCTTCTGGCCGATCTGCTTCTCCAGCCCCCGCTCCGTCGGCTGATAGTAGTGCTTGCCGGCAAGTTCCGGCGGGAAGTAGCTCTCGCCGGCCGCATAGGCGCCGGGCTCGTCGTGGGCGTAGCGGTACTCGGCGCCGTAGCCGAGCTCGCTCATCAGCTTGGTCGGGGCGTTGCGAAGGTGGGGCGGCACCTCGAAGTCCGGCAGGTTCCTGGCATCATTGAGCGCCGCCTTCCAGGCGGTGTAGACCGCATTGCTCTTGGGGGCGCAGGCGAGGTAGACGATGGCCTGGGCGATGGCTCGCTCCCCTTCCGCCGGACCGATGCGGTGGAAGCAGTCCCAGGCGGACAGCGCCACCTGCATGGCACGGGGATCCGCATTGCCCACGTCTTCCGAGGCGATGGCCAGCAGCCGGCGCGCGATATAGAGGGGATCGCAGCCCGCGCTCACCATGCGGGCGTACCAGTAGAGGGCCGCATCCGGCGCCGAGCCACGGATGGACTTGTGCACCGCCGAGATGAGGTCGTAGAAGTGGTCCCCCCCTTTGTCGAAGCGGGCCACGTGTTCCCCCACCACGGCGGCGAGCAGGGCGCTGTCGATCATCCGCTCCCCCGCTCCGTTCGCCTCGGCCATATCGGCCAGCAGTTCCAGGTAGTTGAGAGACTTGCGCCCGTCCCCGTCCACGGCTTTGGCCAGCGCTTCCTTCACCCCGGGGGCGAAGTACAGGCTGGGGTCATTGAGGCCGCGGGGATCGGTGAGCGCCTGATCGATCATGGCGAGGATGTCGGCCTCTTCCAGGCGTTTGAGCAGATAGACCCGGGCCCGGGAGAGCAGCGCGTTGTTGAGTTCGAACGAGGGGTTTTCGGTGGTGGCGCCGATGAAGGTGATGGTGCCGTCTTCGATGTGGGGCAGGAACACATCCTGCTGGCTCTTGTTGAAGCGGTGCACCTCATCCACGAAGAGGATGGTACGCACCCCGCGCCAGCTGTTCTCCTTCGCCTTGTCGATGGCGGCGCGGATCTCCTTGATGCCGGCGGTGACCGCGGAGAGGCGCTCCACCTCGGCCTGGCAGTAGTGCGCCATCAGTTCTGCGAGGGTGGTCTTGCCGGTGCCGGGGGGCCCCCACAGGATCATGGAGTGGCAGTGACCCGCCAGTATGGCCTTTCGCAGGGGCTTGTCCGCCCCCAGGATATGCTGCTGGCCGATGTACTGATCCAGGTTCTGCGGCCGCATGCGGGCCGCCAGCGGGCGAAAGTCCGACGAAAAATCCAGGGATAAGTTGCTCATCAGGGTTACTCGTCCAATGGGGAGCAGGCCGCCAAGGCGTCCAACAAAACGTCTGGCGGCCTGCTCCCGCTCATCAGCGTTGGTCGTCCAGCGCGACACCCTTGGGGATCTTGAACACGAACTCGTTGCCCTTGAGCGCCGGCTTGCGGTTGAAGTTGCTCAGGGTGAATTCGCTCCACTGCCCCTGGGCCTCTTTCACGTCGAACCGGCTGATGTTGTTGGTCCGATCGAAGGTGATGCGGAAGGAGGCGATCAGCTCGCTCGGATCGCGGCTGGTGACTGTGTAGACGTCCCCCTGCTGGGTCACGTCGTAGTTCTTCCAGAGGGCGTCATCGTTGCCGGCGATCAGCACGAAGGGGGTGTTGAGCACGGCGTCTTTCAGCTTGAGGGCGGTGACCTGCTCGACGAAGGGGTCATAGATCCAGACATCCTTGCCATCGGCCACGATCAGGCTCTCGTCCGGGGTGGTGGTGTGCCAGTTGAAGCGGTTTGGCCGCTGCACCAGCAGGTCACCGCCGGCTCGCTGCAGCTCCTTGCCCTTGCTGTCGTAGACCACCTGGGAGAATTTGGCGGAGAAGAGGCTGACGCCCGCCAGCTTCTGCTTGAGATCACCGGCCGTGTCCGCCCAGACCTGGCTGCTGGCCAGCAGCAGTACAGAACCCATCAATAATGCTTTTTTCATCGCGATTCCCGTTGAAGAGGGTCAGATAAAAGGCCATGTCCGCAGACATGGCCAGGATGATATGAAGGCTTAGTCGCGCACCGGAGGCGGTGCCAGCACGTCCCGCTGGCCGTTGCCACCGGGGGAGCTGACGATGCCCTGGTTCTCCATCTGCTCGATGAGACGGGCCGCCCGGTTGTAGCCGATCTTGAACTTGCGCTGCACGCTGGAGGTGGAGCCGCGGCGGGATTCCACCACGAAGGCCACCGCCTCGTCGAACAGGGGGTCGAGCTCCTCGTCGCCACCACCGCCGTAATCGCCACCGCCGCCCTCGCCGTCCGATTCGCCGGAGAGGATCTCGTCGATGTAGTCCGGCTCGCCGCGCAGCTTCCAGTCCGCCACCACCTTGTGTACCTCGTGGTCATCGACGAAGGCGCCATGTACCCGGGTCGGGTTGGAGGTGCCGGCCGGCATGTAGAGCATGTCCCCCATGCCGAGCAGGGATTCGGCGCCGCCCTGATCCAATATGGTGCGAGAGTCTATCTTGCTCGACACCTGGAAGGAGATCCGGGTCGGGATGTTGGCCTTGATGAGGCCGGTTATCACATCCACAGACGGACGCTGGGTCGCGAGGATGAGATGAATACCGGCGGCCCGCGCCTTCTGGGCGATACGGGCGATGAGCTCTTCCACCTTCTTGCCGACGATCATCATCATGTCGGCGAATTCGTCCACCACCACCACGATGTGGGGCAGCTTCTCGAGCTCCGGCGGCATCTGATCCATGGAGTCGCCCGGGCGCCACAGGGGATCCCGCAGGGGCTCCCCGTCGGCGGCGGCCGCCAGCACCTTGTCGTTGTAACCCTTGAGGTTGCGCACCCCGACCGCCGACATCAGCTTGTAGCGGCGTTCCATCTCGCCCACGCACCAGCGCAGGGCATTGGCGGCGTCCTTCATGTCGGTCACGACTTCGGTCAGCAGATGAGGGATCCCCTCGTAGACCGACAGCTCCAGCATCTTGGGGTCGATCATGATGAAGCGCAGATCTTCGGGAGACGACTTGTAGAGCATGGAGATGATCATGGTGTTCACCCCCACCGACTTGCCCGAGCCCGTGGTACCGGCCACCAGCAGGTGCGGCATCTTGGCGAGGTTCACCACCACGGGTTCGCCGGCGATGTCCTGGCCCAGTCCCATGGTGAGCGGGTTGTGGCTGCCGGTGAAGGCCTCGCAGTCCAGGGTCTCGCGCAGGTAGACGGTCTGGCGTACCCGGTTCGGCAGCTCGATGCCGACGAAGGTCTTGCCCGGGATGACTTCCACCACCCGCACGCTGCTGGCGGAGAGGGAACGGGCCAGGTCCCGGGAGAGGTTGGTGATCTTGCTCGCCTTCATGCCAGGGGCGAGATCCAGCTCGAAGCGGGTGATGACGGGGCCCGGATAGACGCCGACCACCTTGGCCTGAACGTTGTAATCGGCGAGCTTGGCCTCCACCAGCCGGCCCATGCGGTCCAGCTCGTCCTTGCTCATCATCTGAGTCTTGGCAGGAGGGCGGTCCAGCAGCTCCAGGCTAGGCAGGGGCGCCATGTTGGGCTGCGGGCGACGCTTGGCCTTGGGGGCCACGGCAACGGGTGCGGCGGGTTCATCCTCACCGTCCGCCCAGGGCAGGTCGAGATCATCTTCGTCCTCGCTTGCCATTATCTGCTGCGGGCGTGCTTTGACGGCGCGCTTGGCCTTGGGTGCCGGCGCCTCGTCCTCGTCGTCATCAAACTGCGGATCGAACTGGAAGGTGTCTTCGTCCAGCTCCGGCAGGTATTCGTCAGCTCTTGTCTTTTGCACCTTGCCGACCGCCTTGGGGCGACGGGTCCAACTGCTGTGAGGCTCGTCCTCGTCATCGAGATCGATGCCACTCGGGCCCCCTTCCAGCAAGGGATCCGGCCCCTCCATGCGGGGCTGACGCCAGCCACCGGTCAGCCAGCGACCGAGCGTGGTGGGGAAATGGTAGATGGCGCTGACGCTGCCGGTGCAGCTCGCACCGATGCGCTCGACTATGGTGAGCCAGGACCAGCCGGTGAACAGAGTGATGCCGGTGGCCACGAAGCAGAGCAGCATCAGGTTGGCACCAACGCCGCCAAACAGCGGCACCACGGCGGAGGCGATCACGTCCCCCACCAGGCCGCCGGCGGAGAAGTTCTGCAGATCGTTGAAATTCATGCTGGCGATGGCGGACATGCCGAGCACCGTCAATACGAAGCCGATGATGCGTACCGACAGGGTGAGGTAATCCACCTCCAGCAGCTTGCTCGGGCGCCAGAACAGGCTCCAGCCGAGCAGCACTACCAGGGGGGGAACCAGATAGGAGAAGGCACCGAAGGTGAACATGGTGATATCGGCAAGCCAGGCGCCGGCACTGCCTGCCAGGTTTTTCACATCCCCCTGCCAGGAGGTTTGGGACCAGCCGGGATCGGCGGGGTGATAGGACAACAAGGCGAGTAAAAGGTAGGCAGCCATCAGGGTGATGGCGATCAAGACGGCCTCGAAGATCCGTTGGGTACCTGACAAAGGAGTAAACAGCTTTTTATCGGCCAAACTCCGGCTCCTTTCTGAAAACATGTAATGCGGGGATAGGTGGCCTAGTATCCCTGAAAAGCCCACCGATTGTCAGCCTGTGCCTGCGGGCGGAACCCTGGTCACAACCAGGCTGATAAGAAGAAACGAGCGGACCAGCCGCTCGTTTCTGACTATCGTGACTCGTCATCGTAGTTGCAAGTCACAGCACAACCCACCTTAGCGGGTGCTGATCACCAGGCGACTGCTCTGCTTCACCTCTTCCATCACCACGTAGGTGCGGGTGTCGTTGACACCGGGCAGGCGCAGCAGCGTCTCCCCGAGCAGGCGGCGGTAAGCCGACATGTCGCTAACGCGGGTCTTGAGCAGATAGTCGAAATCGCCGGAGACCAAGTGGCACTCCTGGATCTCTTCGAGTACCTGAACAGCCTTGTTGAACTGCTCAAACACGTCGGGAGCACCACGATTGAGGGTAATTTCCACGAATACCAGCAGGGACGCGTCAAGATAATGAGGGTTCAGAATGGCGGCATATCCTTCGATATAACCTTGTCGCTCGAGGCGACGAACCCGTTCCAGACACGGTGTAGGACTCAGGCCAACTCGCTTGGACAACTCAACATTCGAGATCCTGCCGTCCTTTTGCAGTTCGTTCAAAATGTTGCGGTCAATCCTGTCCAAATCCTTCAGCCGACTCTTAGCTTCCATCATTTAATTCCATCCTTTGGCTATTTTTTGGTAAGAATCACCAGTCATTTTATAATAATGGTCACAAATCCTGTCAATACCTGAATATACTAGGCGCAAATGTTGCTTAACATGTTGGCAACATAAACCACCAATCGATAGACGAGGGATAGCATGATTATCGGTGTACCTAAGGAAATAAAAAACCATGAATATCGCGTAGGCATGGTTCCGGCCAGTGTACGTGAACTGACAGCACGAAACCATACTGTTTTCGTGCAAAGCGGGGCGGGAAGTGGCATTGGCTTCACTGACGCAGATTATCTGGCTGCCGGCGCCGAAATATTGGCCTCCGCTGCCGATGTTTTCGCCAAGGCGGAGATGATCGTCAAGGTCAAGGAGCCTCAGGCGGTCGAGCGCGCCATGCTGCGCCCGGGCCAGACCCTGTTCACCTACCTGCATCTGGCGCCAGACCTGGCTCAGACCCGGGAACTGGTGGACAGCGGCGCCGTCTGCATCGCCTACGAGACCGTCACCGATGCCCGTGGCGGCCTGCCCCTGCTGGCCCCCATGTCTGAGGTGGCCGGACGCATGTCTATTCAGGCAGGTGCCCAGGCGCTGGAAAAATCCCGCGGCGGTAGCGGCGTGCTGCTCGGCGGCGTGCCCGGTGTCGAACCGGCCAAGGTGGTGATCATCGGCGGCGGTGTGGTTGGCTCCAACGCGGCCCGCATGGCCATCGGCCTGCGCGCGGACGTCACCATACTCGACAACAACATCGACACACTGCGCCGCCTCGACAGCGAGTTCCAGGGATCGGCCAAGGTGGTCTACTCCAACCGCGAGACCCTGGAGCGCCATATACTGGCGGCGGATCTGGTCATCGGCGGCGTGCTGGTGCCCGGCGCCACTGCGCCAAAACTTGTCAGCCGTGACCACATTGCGCGCATGAAGCCCGGTTCGGCCGTGGTCGACGTGGCCATCGATCAGGGCGGCTGTGTGGAGACCTCCCACGCCACCACCCACCAGGACCCCACCTTCATTGTGGACGAGGTGGTGCACTACTGTGTGGCCAACATGCCGGGCGCCGTGGCGCGGACCTCCACCGTGGCCCTCAACAATGCCACCCTGCCCTTCATCATCCGGCTGGCGGATCAGGGTTATCGCAAGGCGCTGCTCGGCGATCCCCACCTGCTGCACGGCCTGAACGTGATGGCGGGCAAGATCACCTGCCGGGAAGTGGCCGAGGCGCACCATCTGGCCTATACAGATCCCCTGACCCTGTTGAACTGATCCCTCCCCCGCCGGGGTGAGTCGATGAGTGAAAATCCGCCCGCGATGGGCGGTTTTTTATGGCATTTTCCCTGCCCCGTCCGCCCTTCCCGAACGATTGCCACAATCGATGCGCTGACCTTTGACCCCGGATCACGAATTACCTACAATCGCGCAAACTCATCACGTCTCGGAAATCACATCATGAGCCAAGTCACTCACAGCAAATTGCTGATCCTGGGATCCGGCCCGGCAGGCTACACCGCCGCCGTCTACGCCGCCCGCGCCAACCTCAACCCCCTGCTGATCACCGGCATGCAGCAAGGTGGTCAGCTGACCACCACCACCGAAGTGGAAAACTGGCCGGGTGATGCGGAAGGGCTGACCGGCCCGGCCCTGATGGAGCGCATGCAGGCCCATGCCGAAAAATTCGATACCCGCATCCTGTTCGATCACATCAATGAGGTGGAGCTGACCCAGCGTCCGTTCCGCCTCAAGGGTGACAACGGTGAATACAGCTGCGATGCGCTCATCATCGCCACCGGCGCCTCTGCCAAATATCTAGGCTTGCCCTCGGAAGAGGCCTTCAAGGGTCGCGGCGTCTCCGCCTGCGCCACCTGTGACGGCTTCTTCTATCGCAACCAGGAAGTGGCCGTGGTCGGCGGCGGCAACACCGCCGTGGAAGAGGCACTCTATCTGGCCAACATCGCCAAGAAGGTGCACCTCATTCATCGCCGCGACGAGTTCCGCGCCGAGAAGATCCTGATCAAACGCCTGCACGACAAGGTGGCGAGCGGCAACATAGTGCTGCACACCCACCAGACCCTGGATGAAGTGCTGGGGGATGAGATGGGCGTGACCGGCGTGCGCCTGCGCAGCACCCGGGACGACAGCACCACCGAGCTGCCGCTGATGGGGGTCTTCATCGCCATCGGCCACCAGCCCAACACCCAGATCTTCGCCGGCCAGCTGGCGATGGAGAATGGCTACCTCAAGGTCCGTGGCGGTCTCGAAGGTTTCGCCACCCAGACCAGCATCGAGGGGGTCTTCGCCGCCGGTGACGTGGCCGACCACGTCTATCGCCAGGCCATCACCTCCGCCGGCACAGGGTGCATGGCGGCGCTGGATGCGGAGCGATATCTAGACGCGCAATAAGCACAAGGATATAAAGGGCATGCCAACAGGCATGCCCTTTTCTTTTTAAGGAGCCGGATGAAGCGAAAAATATTGATAGTCGAAGACAGCCTGACAATCCGCCGGATGTTGATCCAGGCCATCGCCCAGCAGACCGGGCTGGAGGTTGATGCCTTCGATACCCTGGCGGGGGCCCGTCATTGTCAGGGGGAAGAGTATGTGGTGGCGCTGGTGGATCTCACCCTGCCTGACGCCCCGAGCGGAGAGGCGGTCAGCGTCCTGCTGGCGCAGGGCCTGCCGGTGGTGATCCTCACCGCCGATATCAGCGAGGAGAAGCGGGAAGCCTGGCTGGAGGCCGGGGTGCTGGATTATGTGATGAAGGATTCACGTCACTCCCTCCAATACGCCGTCAGCCTGGTGCATCGCCTCTACCTCAATCAGGCCATCGAGGTACTGGTGGTGGATGACTCCCTCACCTCCCGCCATCGCACCATGGCCCAGCTGCGCAAACAACTGCTGCTGGTCCATGAGGCCAATTGCGCCCGCGATGCCCTGACCCTGCTGGAGCAGCATCCGGCCATTCGGCTGGTGCTGGTGGACTACTACATGCCGGAGATCGACGGCATCAGTCTGGTGCGCATGCTGCGCGAGCGCTACAGCAAGCAGCAGCTCGCCATCATAGGGATCTCGGTGTCGGACAAGCGCGGCCTCTCGGCGCGCTACCTCAAGCAGGGGGCGAACGACTTTCTCAACCAGCCGTTCGAGCCCGAGGAACTGCAGTGCCGGGTCAGCCACAACCTGGAAGCCCTCGAGCAGTTCAACAGCATTCAGGAATCCGCCAACCGCGACTACCTGACCGGGCTCTACAACCGGCGTTACTGGTTCAACGAGGGTCAGAAGTGGTTCGAGGAGCATCAACAGCAGCAGACACAGCTCTCCCTCTGTGTGCTCGATGTGGATCACTTCAAGCAGGTCAACGATCACTGGGGCCATGCCATCGGCGATCAACTGCTCTGCCATTTGACCCGGTTGCTCGCCCAGTTCTTCCCCGACGCCATGATCGCCCGCTTCGGTGGCGAGGAGTTCGCCCTGATGGTGCCCCATTGCACCGTGCCTGTCCTGATCAAACGGCTGGAGGGTCTACGCCAGCAGATGCGCCAGCAGCCCCTCTCCCGGGAGACACCGCTCTTTGTACGCGCCAGCTTTGGCGTCATCAACGTCGGGCGGCTCTCCATGGATGAAGCACTGTCCGAAGCGGACCGCCAGCTCTATCTGGCGAAGAACACAGGTCGCGACAAGATAGTGTGTCAGGAAGCCTGAGCACCTCGCCAAGGCACTCCGTGTAGTACCGCCCGGCCCGCCCTCTTGCGGCAGCGCCGGGTAAACCTCCCCTCTTCCTTTGTCTCTTTATCTCTATGCCTTGCCGCCCGTTGACCGCTCAGTAGGTCTTGTCGACCCGCACGCCATCGCTGAAATAGAGAATGCGCACCTTGTCACCGCTCGCGAATACCATGGCCGGATCGTAATCCTGGATCACGTTGATGAGCCCGTTCTGTTCGTTGCGAATGAGCAGCTCCACCAGCTTGTTTTCCACCACGCTGCCGCCGGACTGGTACTGCTGCACCGCGGCCGCCCCCGCGAGCGCCCCCACGGCGGTCGCTATTTCCCGCCCATGACCGCCACCAAACTGGTTGCCAAGCAGGCCTCCCAGCACGACGCCGCCCAGGGTCTTCCAGCCGCTGTGCTCGGATTCCACTATCTGGCGCTGGGTGATGTTGCGCACCGTATCCACCTGACCAAACACCACCTGATCCACGGGGCGCGCCGTGTTGCGCTCATAAGGCGCGGCCCAGGCGGTTGCCGTGACAAAGCCGAGCAAGCTGGATACTATCAGGATAATGGCCTTCATCTGTGAACCTCTGTCTTATGTCTCGCTATCTCACCCAACTGGATGATGAGCTGTGCTGGTTTCCCGATCCCCGCCACGCGCTGGAAGAGCCGAACGGCCTGTTGGCCATCGGGGGGGATCTCTCCCCTGACCGTCTGCTGGCAGCTTATCACAGGGGGATCTTCCCGTGGAATGAGCCCCACCAGCCGCTGCTCTGGTGGTCACCGGATCCCAGGGGCGTGGTCGAACCCGAGCAACTGCACATCGGCCGCAGCCTGCACAAGTTTATCCGCCGAACCTCATTCGATATTTCCGTCAATCGTGCCTTTAATGAGGTGATAGTGGCCTGCGCCGCCCCCCGCCGCAGTGCCAGCGGAACCTGGATAAGCACGCCCATGATCGACGCCTATCAACAACTCCATCGCCTTGGCCATGCCCACTCCGTCGAGATCTGGCAGGATGGCGAGCTGCAAGCCGGGCTGTATGGGCTCTCACTCGGGCGCCTCTTCTGCGGCGAGTCCATGTTCAGCCGCATCGACAATGGTGCCAAGCTGGCCATGATCGCGCTCTGTCGTCACTTCGGCCGCCATGGCGGCGCCCTCATCGATTGCCAGATGCAGAACGATTTCCTCGCCACGCTGGGGATCCAGCAGTGGCCGAGGCCGCAATTCTTGAGCGCTCTGAACAGACTGTCCCAGCAGTCCCTGCTGGAAGGCTGTTGGCTGCCGAGGAGCATCAGCCTATGACCGAAGAAGTGATCCTGAAAGTCGGGCTGACCCCCAGACACCCGTGCAGCTACCTGGGGCAGGAGCAGGAACAGTTGCTGGTGCTGATGGATCACGACCTGCTCAATGCCAACGGTTACGAACGGCTGCTGACGGCGGGGTTTCGGCGCAGCGGCAATGACATCTATCGCCCTCACTGCCCGGCCTGCAGCGCCTGCCAGTCCCTGCGCATCCACAGTGAACACTTCGTGCCGAGCCGGGGTCAAAAGCGCGTGCGTCATCAGAACCGGGATCTCGAACTGGTGCTGAGCTACGACGACAAGCCCGAGTATTATCAGCTCTACGAGCGCTACATCCGCGAGCGTCACCGCGATGGCAGCATGTATCCCCCCAGCCGTACCCAGTACAAGGGCTTCCTGCACTGTGACTGGATGCCCCCGCTCTATCTGGAGATGCGCAAGGAGGGGCGCCTCATCGGGGTCGCCACCACGGATCTGCTGCCCCACTCCCTGAGCGCCATGTATACCTTCTTCGATCCGGACTATGCCGATCGCTCTCTGGGGACCTTCGCCATCCTGAGTCAGTTGGAACTGGCCCGGCGGACAGGCCGCAGTTGGCTGTATCTGGGTTATCTGGTGGAGGCGTGCCGCAAGATGAATTACAAACGCCAGTACCTGCCCCACGAGCTGCTGGTACAGGGGGAATGGAAAAAGATCGATGCCAAGCCCGAGTAAACTTTACACATAGCCTTAAATCCGGCATGATCCAGCGGTTTTTTGTTGTGGCTTATCAAGAGGATTCAATGGCTAAAGAAGACAGTATTGAGATGCAGGGTACCATTCTCGAAACCTTGCCCAATACCATGTTCCGTGTGGAACTGGAAAATGGTCACGTGGTTATCGCTCATATTTCCGGCAAGATGCGCAAAAACTACATCCGTATCCTGACTGGGGACAAAGTAACGGTGGCTCTGACTCCGTACGATCTCTCCAAGGGACGTATTGTTTTCCGCTCTCGCTAAGCCAGGAATTCAGCAAAAAACCCCAGCCTCTCGGTTGGGGTTTTTTGCTATTTCTGTCGTTAGTCGGCTTTAGTGGGACACAGCTTCAACATTGACCTGAAAATCAAAGCTGAGGCTGTCATTCACCAGTTCCACTTTCACCACACCCCCATCGACCAGGGAGCCGAACAGGATCTCGTTGGCCAACGGCTTCTTGAGGTGTTCCTGAATGACCCGCCCCATGGGTCTGGCCCCCATGGCCCTGTCATATCCCTTCTCTGCCAGCCAGTGACGCGCCCCTTCTGATACCTCGAGGGATACCCCCTTGGCATCCAGCTGCACCTGCAGTTCGACAATGAACTTGTCGACGACCTGGTGGATCACCTGCATGTCCAGATGGTTGAACCAGATGGTGTGATCGAGCCGGTTACGGAATTCCGGGCTGAAGGTCTTGTTGATCACCGCCATGGCGTCGTGGCTCATGTCCTGTTGCTGGAAGCCGATGGACTTGCGCTGGGTCTCCTGCACGCCGGCGTTGGTGGTCATCACCAAGATCACGTTACGGAAATCCGCCTTGCGGCCGTTGTTATCCGTCAGAGTACCGTTGTCCATCACCTGCAACAGCAGGTTGAACACATCCGGATGCGCCTTCTCGATCTCGTCCAGCAACACCACGGAGTGAGGGTGTTTGAGCACGGAATCGGTCAAGAGGCCGCCCTGCTCGAAGCCCACATAACCGGGAGGCGCCCCGATCAGGCGGGAGACGGTATGGCGCTCCATGTATTCGGACATGTCGAAGCGCAGCACCTCCACCCCGAGCGCCTTGCCGAGCTGCTGGGTGACCTCTGTCTTGCCCACCCCGGTGGGGCCGGCAAACAGGAAGCAGCCTACCGGCCTGCGCTCGTTGCCAAGACCGGAGCGTGACAGACGGATGGCGTCGGTCAGCACGCTGATGGCCTTGTCCTGCCCGAACACCACCATCTTGAGGTTGCGCTCCAGGTTCTTCAGCACCTCCTTGTCGGAGGAAGAGACCGATTTTTCCGGGATGCGGGCGATCTTGGCCACGATGGCTTCAATCTCCGGCACATTGATCACTTTCTTGCGTTTGCTGGCTGGCAGCAAACGCTGGCCCGCCCCCGCCTCATCGATCACGTCGATGGCCTTGTCCGGCAGATGACGATCATTGATGTACTTGGCGGAGAGCTCCACTGCGGCCCGGATCGCCTTGACGGTGTAGCGCACGCCGTGGTGTGACTCATAGCGGCTCTTGAGCCCCATCAGGATGCGGGTGGTGTCGTCCACGCTCGGTTCGACGATGTCGATCTTCTGGAATCGGCGCGCCAGGGCGCGATCTTTCTCGAAGATCTGGGAATACTCCTGATAAGTGGTGGAGCCGACGCAGCGCAGCAAGCCATTGGAGAGCAGCGGCTTGATGAGGTTGGCAGCATCCAGCTGGCCGCCGGACGCGGCTCCCGCCCCTATGATGGTGTGGATCTCGTCGATGAAAAGGATGGCACCTTCCTGGCGCTCGATCTGCTTGAGCAGCACCTTGAGGCGCTTCTCGAAGTCACCGCGATACTTGGTACCCGCCAGCAGGGAACCCATGTCCAGGGAGTAGATTGTGCTGCCCGCAATCACCTCGGGCACATCACCCTTGACGATGCGATAGGCCAGCCCCTCGGCGATGGCGGTCTTGCCCACCCCGGCCTCCCCCACCAGCAGGGGGTTGTTCTTGCGGCGGCGGCAGAGCACCTGAATGGTACGGTTGAGCTCCTGATCCCGCCCGATGAGGGGGTCGATGCGCCCCTCCAGCACCAGCTGGTTCAGGTTGGTGGCGAAGCTCTCTATCTGGGCGGAAGAGACCTCGTCGTCAGACTCAGGACTGTTGCCGCCACTCTCGGGCTTGCTGTCCTTGCGCACCCCATGGGAGAGGAAGTTCACCACATCCAGCCGGCTTATCTCGGCCTTTTTCAGGAAGTAGGCGGCCTGGGACTCCTGCTCGCTGAAGATGGCGACCAGCACGTTGGCGCCGCTCACCTCGGTGTTGCCGGAGGACTGGACATGGAACACGGCCCGTTGCAGCACGCGCTGGAAGCCTAGGGTGGGTTGGGTTTCACGGTCTTCGTCATCGCGAGGGATGAGCGGGGTAGTCTGATTGATGAATGCGCGGATTTCCTTGCGCAGCTGCTCCACGTCCGCACCACATGAACTCAGCGCCTCATGGGCTGAGCTGTTATCCAGCAGGGCTAACAACAGGTGCTCGACGGTCATGAATTCGTGGCGCTCGTCACGGGCCAGCTTGAAAGCCTCGTTCAGCGTCTTTTCTAGATCTTTGTTCAACATAGGCACCTCCCCTCAGTACAGCCACAATGCGGTGTCGTTATCGCCATCAAGTCATCAGATTCAAGCCTTTTCCATGGTACATAGCAGTGGATGTTCGTTGTTACGTGCGTAGGTGTTGACCTGGACTACCTTGGTCTCGGCAATCTCGGCAGTGAAGGTGCCGCAGACTCCCTTACCACTATAATGCACACTCAGCATGACCTGAGTCGCCTTGTCCAGATCCATACCAAAGAACCTTTGCAGCACCTCCACCACGAACTCCATGGGCGTGTAGTCATCGTTGTTCAACACGACCTTGTACATGGATGGCGGTTGCAGCTTCGTTTTCTCTGCTTCTGCAATCTCTTCATTAGCAAAGAGTTCTTTCTGCTTGCTCATAATTGCGCTTTGGTACCTCTAGATTACTACCGTCTCGTCGAAGATTGTCAATAGACTTGTTAACCAGATCACATCGGTTGTTAACAACTTCTTGACTCGCTCAAAAGTTGGACTAGATTGGTTACTTGCTAATCGGCGCCCGTCTGCTATGGGCTGATGCTCTAGTTATATAAGGCTGGCGCAGGTTACTCAACGACTTCAGGGTAATCAATAAAAGGATGTAGATGTATGGCAACCGGAACAGTCAAGTGGTTCAACAACGCAAAAGGATTTGGGTTTATCTGTCCGGAAGGCGGTGGTGAAGATATCTTCGCTCACTACTCCACGATTCAAATGGAAGGTTACAAGACCTTGAAAGCAGGTCAGGCAGTCAACTTTGAACTGCAGCAGGGGCCGAAAGGAAATCACGCCTCTGTCATCGTGCCAAACGAAGCACAGAACATGTAAGAGTCAAACTGGATAAATTAAAAAACGGCAGACCATGCGGCTGCCGTTTTTTATTGGGAGGATCCCTGAGAAAAAGGAAGGCCAGGCCTTCCTTCTTGCATGTGCGGCATCGTTGCCTATCAGCGCGCCAGCAGGATATTCAGCATGCGGCGCAGGGGCTCGGCGGCCCCCCACAGCAGCTGATCACCCACGGTGAAGGCGGCCAGGTACTCCGGCCCCATGTTGAGCTTGCGCAGACGCCCCACCGGGATGCTGAGGGTGCCGGTGACGGCGGCCGGGGTCAGTTCGCGGGCGGTGATGTCGCGATCGTTCGGAATGACCTTGACCCAATCATTGTGGGCGGCCAACAAGGCTTCGATTTCGGCCAGCGGTACATCCTTCTTCAGCTTGATGGTGAAGGCCTGGCTGTGGCAACGCAGGGCGCCGATGCGCACGCAGAGGCCGTCCACCGGGATGGCGGCGTCTTCGATGCCGAGGATCTTGTTGGTTTCCGCCTGGCCCTTCCACTCCTCACGGCTCTGGCCGTTGTCGAGCTTGGTGTCGATCCAGGGGATGAGGCCACCGGCCAGCGGCACCCCGAAGTTGTCCACCGGCAGGGTACCAGAGCGGGTCTTCTCGGTGATCTTGCGCTCGATGTCGAGGATGGCGGAGGCGGGATCCGCCAGCTCCACCGCCACTTCGTCGCGCAGCAGCCCCATCTGGGTGACCAGCTCGCGCATATGGCGGGCACCGCCACCGGAGGCGGCCTGATAGGTGGCCACGCTCACCCACTCCACCAGATCGGCCTTGAACAGGCCGCCCAGGGCCAGCAGCATCAGGCTGACGGTACAGTTGCCGCCGACGAAGGTCTTGATGCCCTTGGCCAGGGCCTCTTCGATGACGTCGCCGTTGACCGGATCCAGGATGATGACGGCGTCCTTGTCCATGCGCAGGGAGGAGGCGGCATCGATCCAGTAGCCCTTCCAGCCGGCGGCCAGCAGACGTGGATAGACATCCTTGGTGTAGTCGCCGCCCTGAGCGGTGATGATGATCTCCTGGGCCGCCAGCGCGTCGATGTCGAAGGCATCCTGCAGGGTGCCGGCATCGACGCCGAAGTTGGGGGCGGCCTCACCGGCCTGGGAGGTGGTGAAGAAGGTGGGCTGAATGCGGGCAAAGTCCTTCTCTTCCTGCATCCGGCTCATCAGCACCGAACCCACCATGCCACGCCAACCGACCAAACCTACTTTTTTCATAATGTCCTACCCTGGATAGCTGCTATAGAAACTGTGTATTAAACGTCGCAACCCCTTGCCGGACGTGGGGTCCGTTTACAAATGGATCACAAGAAGAGTGTTGCACGCATGCGTCTGTCCACATTACGGATTGTCACGGCGGGCGCAAGTCGAATTGCGCAATATTCTGTGTCGATTGCCGCAATATCCACCGCCACGCCTCCACCGCTGACATCCCTTGGCAGCCAGGCCCCCTTTGGGGCATGATAAACGCGACTTGGCGGCCCTGCCGCCCCTCGGGGACGACCCCGGGGCTCCTCCTCTTGCAGGGACGACCCTGCCCCGCTGGAATTCACCATGCCCTGGTTACTCCTGCTACTGGCCGGCCTGTTCGAGGTCGCCTGGGCCATAGGCCTCAAATACACAGACGGCTTCAGCCGCCCCCTCCCCACCCTGCTGACCCTCTCTGCCATGGGGGTGAGCGTGTTCTTGCTCGCCATGGCGGTCAAACAGCTGCCCCTTGGCACCGCCTACGCGGTCTGGACCGGCATAGGCGCGGTCGGCACCGTGCTGATGGGGATCTGGCTGTTCAACGAGCCCGCCACCCTGGCGCGGGTGCTCTGCCTGATGCTGATCATCGGCGGCATCCTTGGGTTGAAACTTATTGGCTAGGCAATAAAAAGGGGATCGGACTGACCGATCCCCTGCCTCATCGCCGTGACCTGTGTACTGACCCCCATGCCGATAAATCACTGCCTGTAGCGATGTCTCACCCTGACTTATCTGTAGGGTTGGCATAAAGCAGCATCTTTCGTTGCCCTGTTCCTGCGTTTATCCCTGGGTCGGTGCTCGGCAAACCCAGAGCCGTCATTCGCGATCCGCACGAATAGAAAGGACCACCCTGGGTGGCCCTGCTCTTCTCACCTTTAGGCTCACTATGCCTGGGGCAGCCTTATGCCTCCGTCAGGCAGCCGATCAGCTCATGCTCGATGCGGGCCTCCGGCATCATCTGCTTCAATCCCTCGATCAACCGATCGCCGGCCTCCTGCAGCGCCGAGAGCGGCATCGGCGGCAGGCTCTCCAGGATGAACCACATCTGGCCGGACTTGGCACTGAGCCGGGTTCTGATCCCCTGGCGCCAGTTCCAGCGCCGGCAGGTCACCCCCTTGTCATCGCGCCACACCACCTCCCCCGGCTCCGGGCTCTCATGGGCAGGTGCGCCCTCCTTCATGGTGTCGAACAGCTCGCTGCCGTCGGCGACTATGAGGCGCGGCGCCCCCTCATAGGCGGTGAAATCTTCGCCGCCCACCGGGATGGCGTATTCGATGCTGATGGCGTTGTAGAGATCCACCACGGGATCGATACAGGGCAGCGAGCCGTCCCGCAACACCCGCTTGCGCAAGGCCTGGGCCGAACAAGGGAAACGCTGGGGCTTGGCACCGAAGCGCTTGAACACCTGGTCCCAGGCATTGAGGTGATCTTGCGCCCAGGGGGCCTCCCCCGCGGCGATCGACTGGCAGGCCCGCGCCAGCGCCCGGCTGCCGACCTCGGCATCGACGATGGGGGCCCCCTCGACCAGAATGCTCAGGGCCCGAAACCCTGGAGCCAGGGCGGTCACGCCGGGTGCGATCTGTGGTGTCATCAATGGCATAGCAACTCCCGATAAATGGGCTCTGGGCAGGCAATTATGCAGGGCGACCCACACCAATTCGCGCCGCGTCTCGCCTCCCGAAGCAAGAGGGCCCCATCATGACGGGGGCCGAATCATAAAAAAAACTACTTTTTCTTAATGTTGTTTAGAGAAACTAATGAAGCGCCGGCATACCGGTCGCATATAGCACTCTGCTCAACCCCTGGCATGGGATAGTCCTCGCCGCTTCCCCACCGACTCATGCTATTATCTGCGGCCTAACATGAGTCAATAAAATCAGGATATTGTGATGACCGACCACACCTTTATTCCCGGCAAGGACGCGGCGCTGGAAGACTCCATCGAACGCTTCCAGACCAAGCTGCAAGCCCTGGGGTTTGATATCGAGGAGGCCTCCTGGCTCAACCCCGTGCCCAACGTCTGGTCCGTGCATATCCGCGACAAGGAGTGCGCCCTCTGCTTCACCAACGGCAAGGGTGCCAGCAAGAAGGCGGCGCTCGCCTCCGCCCTCGGCGAGTACTTCGAGCGTCTCTCCACCAACTACTTCTTCGCCGACTTCTATCTGGGCGAGCAGGTAGCGAACGGTGACTTCGTTCACTATCCGAACGAGAAGTGGTTCCCCATCGAGGGGGATCAGCTGCCCGCCGGCCTGCTCGACAGCTTCACCCGCAAGTTCTACAACCCGGACGGGGAAGTGACCGCCGACATGCTGGTGGATCTGCAATCGGGCAACGAGGGCCGCGGCATCGTCGCGCTGCCGTTCGAGCGTCAGTCCGATCACCACACCGTCTACATCCCGATGAACATCATCGGCAACCTCTATGTTTCCAACGGCATGAGCGCCGGCAACACCAAGACCGAGGCCCGCACTCAGGGTCTGTCCGAGGTGTTCGAGCGCCACGTGAAGAACAAGATCATCGCCGAGGCCATCAGCCTGCCGGAAATTCCGGCCGAGGTGATCGCCCGCTATCCCGGTATCAAGGCCTCCATCGATGCGCTGGAGGCCGAAGGCTTCCCCATCTACAGCTTTGATGCCTCCCTGGGCGGTCGTTACCCCGTCATCTGCGTGGTGCTGCTCAACCCGAACAACGGCACCTGCTTCGCCTCCTTCGGTGCCCACCCGCGCTTCGAAGTGGCGTTCGAGCGCACCGTCACCGAGCTGCTGCAGGGCCGTGGCCTCAAGGATCTGGACGTGTTCGTGCCCCCCTCGTTTGACAACGAGCAGGTGGCGGATCACCACAACCTGGAGACCCACTTCATCGACTCCTCCGGCCTCATCAGCTGGGATCTGTTCAAGCAGGAGAGCGACTTCGAATTCGCCGACTGGGACTTCCGTGGCACCTCCCAGGAAGAGTTCGATCACCTGATCGGCATCTTCCACGAGCTGGAGCAGCCGGTCTACATCGCCGACTACGAGCACCTCGGCGTCTATGCCTGTCGCATCCTGGTGCCCGGCATGTCCGACATCTACCCGGTCGAGGATCTGCTGCTGGCCAACAACACCATGGGCGCGCACCTGCGGGAGGTGATCCTGGCGCTGCCGTCCCTGGAGTGGGGCGCAGAGCAGTACATGGCGCTGTTCGATCAGCTGGATGAAGAGGGTCACGACGAGCGCACCCGAGTGCGCGAGCTGCTCGGCATCGCCGCCGCCAAGGGCACGGCCCTGCACACCCTGCGGGTCGGTGAACTGAAAGCCATGCTGGCGCTGGCCGCGGGTGAGCTGGAGAGCGCGCTGGATCTCATCGACTGGACCATGGAGTTCAACCAGTCGGTGTTCCCGAGCGATCGCGCCAACTATTACCGCGCCCTGCGCGCCTGCGTCGAGCTGTTCCTGGACGAGGAGCGCGATCCCGAGCAGTACCGCCCGGTGTTCGCCCGCATGTTCGGGGAAGCGACCCTGGCCGAGGCTTGGGCCCACGCCCGTGGCGAGGCGCGCTTCCACGGCCTGGAAGCCGCGGATCTGTCTCTCACCCAGTTCCCGCTGCACCAGAAGCTGCTGGCCGCCTATGAGAAGCTACAGAAGGCCAAACGCGCCCATTCCTGGGCCTGATGTGGAAGTGTGACGAAGGGGCCTGATGGCCCCTTCTGTTTTATGGTCTACGCTTTGGGCGGTTTGTCATTCAGGGATGAAATAAATAACAAAAAATACCCCTAAGGGGGTTGTCAACCAAGCGGCTTCTGTGCGGGGCTGCTGCAAAGATAGATTGGCGATATATTTTTGCAAAAAATAAAATTAAAACGCATAAAATCATCAACTTAATGTAAATTGCATTTCTGTTTCACATGAAATCGGGTGTAAAGTCAAGCTGTCAGCGGGGTCAAATTTCTGTAGTAAAATTACATTCACAATCTGTAATTCTTGATCCGAGTCAATTTTGACGAAATGGCCCTTTGTTATGATTTCCACAGGCAAAATATGCAGGTACATGAGAATTGAAAGCAGAATCTCCCTTTGATTGTCTCAAGCCCGAAGCCATCGCCGCACTGGCCGAAGACATTACTTATGCCAAGGCCACCAAGCCTGCATACAAGGTCATCCCCCTGGCCATCACCGCCGGCGCCTTCATCGCCATCGCGTTCATCTTCTACATCACTGTCACCACGGGCAGCAGCGGCATGTCCTGGGGCATGTCCAAGCTGGTGGGCGGCCTCTGCTTCTCCCTGGGCCTCATCCTCTGCGTGCTGCTCGGTGCCGAGCTGTTCACCTCCACCACCCTGACCCTGGTGGCCAAGGCGGCCAATCGCATCAGCTGGGCTCAGCTGTTCAAGAACTGGGGCCTGGTCTACTTCGGTAACCTGATCGGCGGCCTCATCATGGTGGCACTCATCATCATGTCCGCCGAGTACACCGCCGACAACGGCCAGTGGGGCCTCAATGCCCTCAACGTCGCCCAGCACAAGATCCACCACAGCTTCTTCGAAGCCGTCGCCCTCGGCATTCTCTGCAACCTCATGGTGTGTCTCGCCGTGTGGATGGCGTTCGGCGCCCGCAGTGCCACCGACAAGGTGATGGTCATGCTGCTCCCCGTCGCCATGTTCGTGGCCTCCGGTTTTGAGCACAGCATCGCAAACATGTTTATGATCCCGGTTGGCATCGCGATTCACAGCGTGGCCGGTCCGGAATTCTGGCAGGCCATCGGCCAGGATCCGGCAACCTTCGCCGACCTGACCGTATCCAACTTCGTTCTACACAACCTCATTCCGGTCACCATTGGCAATATCATCGGTGGTGGCGTTATGGTTGGTTTGACTTACTGGTTTATCTTCCGTCGCCATCATTAAGGACGGCGACAGACACATAAATACCTTGAGAGGTAATGAAAATGGCAGAACTTAACGAACAGTTCCAACAAGCATGGGAAGGCTTCGCAGCCGGTGAATGGCAGACCTCTGTCAACACCCGTGATTTCATCCAGAAGAACTACACCCCCTATGAAGGTGACGAGTCCTTCCTGGCTGGCGCGACCGAAGCCACCACCAAGCTGTGGGACAAGGTCATGGAAGGCATCAAGATCGAGAACCGCACTCACGCGCCGGTCGATTTTGATACCGACCTGCCCTCCACCATTACCGCTCACGATGCCGGCTATATCGACCAGAGCCTGGAGCAGATCGTCGGTCTGCAGACTGACAAGCCGCTCAAGCGCGCCATCATCGCCAACGGCGGTATCAAGATGGTCAAGACTTCCTGCGAAGTCTACGGCCGTCAACTTGACCCCATGGTCGAGAAGATCTTCACCGAATACCGCAAGACCCACAACCAGGGCGTGTTCGATGTCTACACCAAGGACATCCTGAACTGCCGTAAGTCTGGCGTCATCACCGGTCTGCCGGATGCCTACGGCCGTGGCCGTATCATCGGTGACTACCGCCGTGTTGCCCTGTACGGTATCGACTTCCTGATGGCCGACAAACTGGCCCAGTTCAAGTCCCTGCAGGCCGATCTGGAAAACGGTGTCAACCTGGAAGCCACCATCCGTCTGCGCGAAGAGATCTCCGAGCAGCACCGTGCCCTGGCCCAGATGAAGGTGATGGCTGCCAAATATGGCTGTGACATCTCAGTACCGGCCAAGACCGCCAAAGAAGCCGTACAGTGGACCTACTTCGCCTACCTGGCGGCGGTCAAGTCCCAGAACGGTGCCGCCATGTCCTTCGGTCGTACCTCCAGCTTCCTGGACGTGTACATCGAGCGTGACCTGAAGAAGGGCCTGATCACCGAGCAAGAAGCCCAGGAGCTGATGGACCACATGGTCATGAAGCTGCGTATGGTTCGCTTCCTGCGTACCCCGGAATACGATTCACTGTTCTCCGGCGACCCGATGTGGGCCACCGAGACCCTGGCCGGTATGGGCGTTGATGGCCGCACCCTGGTCACCAAGAACAGCTTCCGTATGCTGAACACCCTGTACACCATGGGCCCGTCCCCTGAGCCGAACCTGACCATCCTGTGGTCCGAGAAGCTGCCGGTCGGTTTCAAGAAGTACTGCGCCAAGGTATCCATCGAGACCTCTTCCGTTCAGTACGAGAACGACGACCTGATGCGTCCGGACTTCAACAACGATGACTACGCCATCGCTTGCTGTGTGTCCCCGATGATCGTCGGCAAACAGATGCAGTTCTTCGGTGCCCGTGCCAACCTGGCCAAGACCATGCTGTATGCAATCAACGGCGGTATGGACGAGAAGCTGAAGATCCAGGTCGGTCCTAAGACCGAAATGGTCAAGTCCGAGTACCTCGAGTACAACGACGTGATGGACCGTCTGGATCACTTCATGGACTGGCTGGCCAAGCAGTACGTCGCCGCCCTGAACATCATCCACTACATGCACGACAAGTACAGCTACGAAGCCTCCCTGATGGCGCTGCACGACCGTGACGTCTATCGCACCATGGCTTGCGGCATCGCCGGTCTGTCTGTTGCGGCCGACTCCCTGTCTGCCATCAAGTACGCCAAGGTCAAGCCGGTACGTGATGCCGATGGCGTCTCCATCGACTTCGAGATCGACGGCGAGTACCCGCAGTTCGGTAACAACGACGCTCGCGTCGATGACATCGCCTGTGACCTGGTCGAGCGCTTCATGAAGAAGATCCAGAAGCTCAACACCTACCGTGGCGCCGTGGCGACCCAGTCCGTGCTGACCATCACCTCCAACGTGGTGTATGGCAAGAAGACAGGTAACACCCCGGATGGCCGTCGTGCCGGTGCACCGTTCGGCCCGGGTGCCAACCCGATGCACGGTCGTGACCAGAAGGGTGCCGTTGCTTCACTGACTTCCGTCGCCAAGCTGCCGTTCGCCTACGCCAAAGATGGTATCTCCTATACCTTCTCCATCGTACCGAACGCCCTGGGTAAAGACATGGAAGCCCAGAAAGCCAACCTGGCTGGCCTGATGGATGGTTACTTCCACCACGAAGCCAACCTGGAAGGTGGTCAGCACCTGAACGTCAACGTGATGAACCGTGAAATGCTGCTGGACGCCATGGAAAACCCGGAAAAATATCCGCAGTTGACCATCCGCGTATCCGGTTATGCCGTTCGCTTCAACTCCTTGACCAAGGAGCAACAGCAAGACGTCATCACCCGTACCTTCACCGCCTCTCTGTAATCGAGTCTCGGTGAACAGAAACCGGCGCCCAGGCGCCGGTTTTTTTATGGCTGTTTGCCGCTGTGCAAGCCGCTTCCCACCTTCCAGGCCCGCTGGCTCACTGGCTTTGACCCGCAGGCTCTGCCAGACATTGGCCTCCATCACACCCCTCTCTACTCCCCTCCTGCACGTTATGCACTGATGCGCTCACAAGCACTCAGGTGCTCAGGTGCTCAGGTGCTCAGGTGCTCAGGTGCTCAGGTGCTCAGGTGCTCAGGTGCTCAGGTGCTCAGGTGCTCAGACAAGCAGAGCAGAACCGTGCTTGGCCGCCACGGACTTTGCATCAGAACCTGAATCCCTTCCCTCTCCCCTTGGGAGAGGGTCAGGGTGAAGGGATGTCACAGACATCGCGAGAAGGGGCCAGAAAGCAACAAGGGCAGCAGAGTATGACTCTGCTGCCCCCTTGTGTCCGGATGCAATTGAACGGGGACTGGCGGCGTTAGAGGCGACCTCTCAGAACCCGGCGCTGCGTCTGTCTCGCAACAAGACGTTACACTGCCTATATCGCAGAAAACTGATCATTTATATGCCAAAAACAACAGGGACAGCGAAGTCTCACTCCCCTGATCCTTCAGTCAGCGACAAATGGCGGTTTGAGGCCTAGCTCGCCCAAGTAATGATATGGTCGGCCCAATCGCCAGCCTGCGCCTCGTGGACTACCTTACCGCGCACCGACTGACCGGCCTGGTGCATGGCGCTGCGGCTGCCGGTGATCAGCGGATGCCAAGCTGGCAGGGTATCCCCTTCCGCCAGCAGGCGATAGGCACAGCTCGACGGCAGCCAGTCGTACTCGGCTATCTTGTCGACCGTGATCTGCAGGCAGTCCGGCTCTTTTTTAAAGCGGTTGCCATAGTCGGAGCATTGACAGGTCTTGGTATTGAGCAGGTTGCAGGCGACGTTGGTGAACACCAACTCCTCGGTGTCCTCGTCGATGAGCTTGTTCAGGCAGCACTTGCCGCAGCCATCGCACAGGGACTCCCACTCACTCATGGTCATCTGCTGCAGGCTCTTTACCTGCCAAAAGGGGGCTGTCTGCACGGGTTCACTCTGCTGCATAAAAATTGGCTCACTCAATACACTGACAAGCGCGTGGTTATACGCTTTTTGGCCCGATTTTTCAAGGTTGGCGGCTGTCTGTGGCAAACCTGGACTTCGCGCTACAGAGTCACAACCGACCACTTCATGTAGGTTGTGACTGAGCCTGTACAGTCCAACATGCGAGATGGATTTCTTGTTCGTTATGAGGTCCAGTCACGCGAACGTCCGATTACGCTTCGCTAATCGAACCTATAGTTCTGCATGACAGATGACTTGGAGGACATGGGTATAAAAGTGATCTCGGTTCCCCCCGGGCACTCTTCACCAAAATGCCCCCCCACCGATGCAATCCGTAAGCGGATTGATTGAGATAATCGAACGTGGCAATGCAGATTCACGGGATATTATCTACCTGGAAGCAGGCATATTTTCATGGTAAAGCCTAAATTAGAATGGTGATGCGGACAAAAATATTTTCAAACAAAAGCACAAAAATCTATAAATAGAAAAACAACACCAGATAGTGATACCTTTATCAAAGGCATCAATAAAACAAGACCGCCAATCTGTTACTCTTAACATATAGAAGAGAGAGAACAATTATTCACAGTCTAATAAAACACAATGTTTACGATTAACTACCCTACCTTGAACTACCTCTTGCATCCAACTTTTAACAACCCATTTATCAGTCTATACGGATAACAAAAAACATATTTTTCATGGAGGATAAATTTATCTTCGCATGTTTTTATAGTCGACCACCATATATATTTCATTGCATATATTTTCGTTCGAAGACTTTAAATCCATACTAGTTGTGAACTTAGCGATAGCTCGACCCTCACTCCATTTTGAGTCCAGACTTTCAAGAGTTTCCTCAATAAAGACAAAAATATCCTCACTAGCATCACCTTTCCTGTATGTAGGAAAGAAACTTACAGCAAGTGTTATGTGTTCATTACCACCATTAAACGAGTTTTCACTATCCTTTGCTGCATTGTTAAGAGTGTTTTTAATTCGATCTACAATGACTTGTTTTTTTGCTCTTTTGGATGTACATAGCCAACGTAGCTTAGCTTCACATATTGCTACTAATGTTGAAGGTTTTTTGTTTCTCTTACTATTAATTTGAAAATACAAATCTACTCGCCCATATTTTGGAAGGCTATCCTTTTTGCTGCCTATGAGCTTTGTCGACTGATACTCCTCCAGAGTTATACCACCTTTAATCCAAATCCCTGCCGAGAGCGCACCGATACAGGCTCGTTCGTTATACCAATGTATTGAATCACATCCAGGATAACTATTTTCATATCTCTGCAAAGCTTCGATCCAACCATTACAAATGTCTTGAATGTTTTTACGATGTTTACTTGGCATCGTATTTAACATTACTTTCCCTTGAATCATATTCGCACCTAAAGTTAATTGAACCAAGTTCGTAGTTGTAAATAGTTAAGCTATTTTAATAGTTTTTACACATGGGTATCACTAACTAAACTACTTCACCATAAAAAATGCCGCCTAAAAGGCGGCATTTTCTATCAGAGATAACAGGCTGACTTACCAGCCGGTTACTTCCCGCAGGGCCTTGCCGATATCAGCCAGGGAGCGCACGGTTTTCACGCCGGCATCTTCCAGGGCGGCAAATTTCTCTGCGGCCGTGCCTTTACCACCGGCGATGATGGCGCCAGCATGACCCATGCGCTTGCCAGCCGGGGCGGTGACACCCGCGATGTAGGAGACCACCGGCTTGGTGACGTGAGCCTTGATATAGGCCGCCGCCTCTTCCTCGGCGCTGCCGCCGATCTCGCCGATCATCACGATGGCTTCGGTCGCAGGATCCTTCTGGAACATCTCCAGGATGTCGATGAAGTTGGAACCCGGGATGGGGTCGCCACCGATGCCGACGCAGGTGGACTGGCCGAAGCCCTCGTCCGTGGTCTGCTTGACCGCTTCGTAGGTCAGGGTGCCGGAGCGGGAGACGATGCCTACCTTGCCCGGCTTGTGGATGTGACCTGGCATGATGCCAATCTTGCACTCACCCGGGGTGATGACGCCCGGGCAGTTCGGACCAATCATGCGCACGCCGGTTTCCTGCAGCTTCACCTTGACCTGCAGCATGTCCAGGGTCGGGATGCCTTCGGTGATGGTCACGATGAGCTTGATGCCGGCATCGATGGCTTCCAGGATGGCGTCCTTGCAGAACGGGGCCGGCACATAGATGACGGAGGCGGTGGCGTCGGTGGCTTCCACGGCGTCACGGACGGTGTTGAACACCGGCAGGCCCAGGTGGGTGGTGCCACCCTTGCCCGGGGACACGCCGCCGACCATCTGGGTACCGTAGGCAATCGCCTGTTCAGAGTGGAAGGTACCCTGACCGCCGGTGAAGCCCTGGCAGATCACCTTGGTGTCTTTGTTGATCAGAACGCTCATTATTTGGCCTCCGCGGCTTTGACCACTTGCTGCGCGGCGTCAGTCAGACTCGTTGCGGCGATGATGTTGAGGCCGCTGTCGGCCAGTTTACGGGCACCCAGTTCGGCGTTGTTGCCTTCCAGACGCACCACCACGGGCACTTTCACCCCGACTTCTTTGACGGCACCTATGATGCCTTCCGCGATCATGTCGCAGCGCACGATACCGCCGAAGATGTTGACCAGCACGGCTTGAACCTTGCTGTCAGACAGGATGATCTTGAAGGCCTCGGTCACGCGCTCCTTGGTGGCACCGCCGCCGACGTCCAAGAAGTTGGCCGGTGAGCCGCCATGCAGGTTGACGATGTCCATGGTACCCATGGCCAGACCCGCGCCGTTGACCATGCAGCCGATGTTGCCATCCAGCGCCACATAGTTCAGCTCCCACTGGGCGGCGTGCGCTTCGCGGGGGTCATCCTGGGAGGGATCGTGCATCTGACGCAGCTTGGGCTGACGGTACAGGGCGTTGGCATCGATGTTGATCTTGCCGTCCAGGCAGTGCAGGTTGCCCTTGTCGGTGATGACCAGGGGGTTGATCTCCAGCAGTGCGAAGTCGCAATCCAGGAACATCTGGCCCAGGCCCATGAAGATCTTGGTGAACTGCTTGATCTGATCGCCGACCAGACCCAGCTTGAAGGCCAGCTCGCGCGCCTGGTAAGCCTGCGGGCCTACCAGCGGATCGATGGCTGCCTTGTGAATGAGTTCCGGGGTCTCGTGGGCAATCTTCTCGATGTCCACGCCACCTTCGGTAGAGGCCATGAAGACCACGCGGCGGGAGCCACGGTCAACCACGGCGCCGAGGTACAGTTCCTTGGCGATGTCGGTGCAAGATTCCACCAGGATCTTGGTGACCGGCTGACCGTTGGCGTCAGTCTGATAGGTCACCAGGTTCTTGCCGAGCCAGTTCTGGGCGAAGGCACGGATCTCGTCCTTGCTCTTGGCCAGCTTGACGCCGCCCGCCTTGCCGCGGCCACCGGCGTGGACCTGGCATTTGACGACCCAGGTGTTGCCGCCAATCTTGTCGGCCGCTTCGGCCGCTTCCTGCGGGGTAGCACAGGCATAACCTTCGGAGACCGGCAGGCCATACTCGGCAAACAGCTGTTTTGCCTGATATTCATGCAGATTCATAGATGCTCTATCCGTGTTGTAGGTATTTCCGTCCGGGGCTCGTGTTTCTCAATCCCCTGTGAAAGGGCCTCGGGGGCCCCGGTTATCTTTCTGATTTCGCTCGGGTACTCGAAGGCAGGGGCGTCTGCCAGCAAGGGCCGACCTCCCCCGCCCCTCGGACATCCTGTTGCATGGCCGGATTAGCCAAGCCCGGGGCTTGCCCATCCGGCCACTGCCCTTAGACATCCAGCAACAGACGGGTCGGATCTTCCAGCAGCTCCTTGATGGAGACCAGGAAGCCCACGGACTCGCGACCGTCGATGATGCGGTGGTCGTAGGAGAGGGCCAGGTACATCATCGGCAGGATCTCGACCTTGCCGTCCACCGCCATGGGTCTGTCCTGGATCTTGTGCATCCCCAGGATGGCGCTCTGCGGCGGGTTGATGATGGGGGTGGACATCAGGGAGCCGAACACGCCGCCGTTGGTGATGGTGAAGTTGCCGCCGGTCAGTTCGTCCACGGTCAGCTTGCCGTCACGGCCCTTGCCGGCCAGGTCTTTGATGGCCTTCTCGATGTCCGCCAGGCTCATGTTGTCGCAATCGCGCAGCACAGGGGTCACCAGACCACGGGGAGTGGAGACGGCGATGCTGACGTCGAAGTAGTTGTGGTAGACGATGTCATCCCCATCCAGCGCGGCGTTCACTTCCGGGTAGCGCTTCAGGGACTCGACGACCGCCTTCACGTAGAAGGACATAAAGCCGAGCTTGATGCCGTGCTTCTTCTCGAAGATCTCGCCGTACTGCTTGCGCAGCTTCATGATGGGCGCCATGTTGATCTCGTTGAAGGTGGTCAGCATGGCGGTGGTGTTCTTGGCCTCCAGCAGACGCTCGGCGATGCGTTTGCGCAGACGGGTCATGGGCACACGCTTCTCGGTGCGACCGGCCAGCGGAGCCACCGGAGCGGCAACCACGGGAGCGGCGGCGACCGGCGCAGCCACGGGGGCCTTGCCCAGATTCTTGATGAAGGCTTCCACGTCTTCCTTGGTGACGCGACCACCCTTGCCGGTGCCGGTCAGCTTGGCGACGTCGATGGAGTGCTCGGCCACCAGGCGGCGCACGGACGGGCTCATGCCGTCGGTGCTGTCGTCGGCCACGGCTTCCACCGGCTTCTCCTTGGTCTCTTCACCGGCCACGGGGGCGGCCTTGAGCATGGCGATCAGCTGACGGGAGAGCACGGTCGCCCCTTCCGCCTGCAGGATGTCCCCCAGGACGCCGGCTTCCGGCGCCGGGACTTCCAGCACGACCTTGTCGGTTTCGATGTCGACCAGTACTTCGTCACGGGCAACCAGATCACCCGGTTTCTTGTGCCAGGTCGCGATGGTGGCATCTGCCACTGATTCGGGCAGGTCCGGTACCTTGATCTCGATAGTCATCTATTCAGTTCCTTGTTTACTTCTTGGCCAGCAGGCTTGTTCCAGCTCAGAGAGGGGTTTGGCACCCCTCTCATCCATGACTCGTTTATTCCAGCGTGAGGGCGTCTTCCACCAGGGCTTTCTGCTGCTTGGTGTGGACGGACATGTAGCCGACGGCCGGTGAAGCCGAGGCCGGGCGACCGGCATAGCGCAGGCGGGCATGGCTTGGCAGCACGCTGTCATAGTGATGACGGGTGCTGTACCAGGCGCCCTGGTTCTGCGGCTCTTCCTGACACCAGACGAAGTCGGTGACATGGGCGTAGTCGGCCAGGATGGCGCGCACCTCTTCCTCCGGGAAGGGGTAGAGCTGCTCGATCCGCACCAGGGCCACGTCCTGCTGCTCGGCCTTGCGACGGGCATCGAGCAGGTCGTAGTAGACCTTGCCGGAGCAGAAGACCACGCGCTTGACCGCCTTGGGATCCAGCGCATCGATCTCGCCGATGGCGTTCTGGAAGGTCCCTTCGGCCAGCTCGTCGAGCTTGCTCACCGCCAGCGGGTGGCGCAGCAGGGATTTGGGCGTCATCACGATGAGCGGACGGCGCATGGGGCGCACCACCTGGCGGCGCAGCATGTGGAACACCTGGGCCGGGGTGGACGGCACGCACACCTGCATGTTGTGCTGGGCGCACATCTGCAGATAGCGCTCGAGGCGGGCGGAGGAGTGCTCCGGGCCCTGCCCTTCGTAACCGTGCGGCAGCAGCATGGTCAGGCCACACATCCGGCCCCACTTCTGCTCGCCGGAGGAGAGGAACTGATCCACCACCACCTGGGCACAGTTCGCGAAGTCGCCGAACTGTGCTTCCCAGATGGTGAGGCCGGCCGGCTCGGCGCTGGCGTAGCCGTACTCGAACGCCAGTACCGCGTTCTCGGTCAGTACGGAGTCGTACACCTCGAACGGCCCCTGCTCGTCGTGCAGGTTGCACAGCGGGGTATAGGTGCTCGCATCGGTCTGGCTGTGCAGCACGGCGTGGCGGTGGAAGAAGGTGCCACGGCCGGAGTCTTCCCCGGTGAAGCGGATGCGGGAGCCCTTGTCCACCAGGGTGGCGTAGGCCAGGGTCTCGGCAAAGCCCCAGTCCACCAGCTTGTCGCCGGCGGCCATCAGGCGGCGGTCTTCGTAGATCTTCTCGACCTGGCGCTGCAGCACATGGGTCGCCGGGTACTGGCTGATGCGCTCACCCAGTGACTTCAGGTGATCCATGGGCACAGTGCTGTCATAGGGCATGGCCCAGTCGTGACCCAGATAGGGCGTCCAGTCCACGGAGTGCAGCTCCATGGGGCGCCACTCCTTGCTCACCCGCTCCCCCCGATCCAGGGTGTCGCGGTACTCGTTGACCAGGGTAGTCGCGAGCTCGGGGGCTATGCTGCCCTCGGCGATCAGCTGATCGGCGTAGATCTTGCGCGGGGTCGGGTGCTGCTTGATCTTCTGGTACATCAAGGGCTGGGTCGCGCTCGGCTCGTCCGCCTCGTTGTGACCGTGACGACGGTAGCAGACCAGCTCGATGACCACGTCGCGCTTGAAGGTGTTGCGATAATCCAGGGCGATCTGGGTCACCAGTACCACGGCTTCCGGGTCATCCCCGTTGACGTGCAGCACGGGGGCCTGCACGGACTTGGCGATGTCGGTGCAATACTCGGTGGAGCGCAGGTCACGGATGTAGGAGGTGGTGAAACCGACCTGGTTGTTGATGACGATGCGCACAGTCCCGCCGACGCCATAGGCGCGAGTCTGGGACATGTTGAAGGTCTCGGCCACCACACCCTGCCCCGCCATGGCGGAGTCACCGTGGATGGTGATGGGCAGGACGCTGGAGCCATCCTTGTCGCCGCGGCGGTCCATACGGGCACGCACGGAGCCGATGACCACGGGGTTGACGATCTCGAGGTGCGACGGGTTGAAGGCGAGCGCCAGGTGGACGTTGCCACCCGGGGTGGCGAAGTCGGAGGAGAAGCCCATGTGGTACTTCACGTCCCCGGTGCCCCAGGACTCGCCGTGCTTGCCGGCGAACTCGTCGAACAGGTCCTGGGCGCGTTTGCCGAGCACGTTGATCAGCACGTTCAGGCGGCCCCGGTGGGCCATGCCGATGACGGCTTCTTTGCAGCCCTGCTCACCGGCGCGGCGGATCAACTCTTTCAGCATGGGCACCATGGCATCCCCCCCTTCCAGGGAGAAGCGCTTGGCGCCGGGGAACTTGGCCCCCAGGTATTTTTCCAGCCCTTCGGCGGCAGTCAGACTCTCGAGGAAACGGGTCTTCTCCTCCAGGTTGTAGTTGCCGTGGGCTTCGATGGATTCGAGCCTGTCTTGCAGCCAGCGCTTCTCCTCGGTGGAGGTGAGGTGCATGTAGTCGGCACCTATGCTGCTGCAGTAGGTCTTCTTGAGCGAGGCGTAGAGATCCGAGAGCACCATGGTCTCGCGCCCGATGGCGTAAGAACCCACGTTGAAGGTGGCTTCCATGTCGGCCCCTTGCAGACCGTGGAAGGCGGGATCCAGTTCGGCAACGGTTTCACGATCCCAGAGGCCGAGCGGATCCAGATTGGCGTTTTGATGGCCACGGAAACGGAAGGCGTTGATCAGCTGCAGTACCCGCACCTGCTTGGCATCCACCTGGGGATCGCTGACGGGGGCACTGTAACGGGAGGTGTCCTTGGCCAGGCGGCGGAAATAGTCGCGAACCTGGGAATGGGGTTGGTCGACCGCATGACCATTGACCTGGGGCAGCTGTTCAAACAGGCTGCGCCACTCGTCGGCGACGGAGTCGGGGTTTTCCAGGAAGGATTCGTACAAATCCTCAATGTAGCTTGCATTCGCACCAGCCAGGTGAGATGACTCCAACCAGGCCTTCATCACGCCGTTATGCATTTCTATCCCTTGTACATCTTGTTCGCTGCAGCGCAGCTTGTAGGGTTCAAATAGCCATCCTGCATGTGGCTGGATGGCTATCCAGAGGTCAGGCCCGGCGTGTGACGCCCGGCCCTGGTACTACACGGCCCGATTGAGCAGCATCGACTTGATCTGACCGATGGCCTTGGTCGGGTTCAAGCCCTTGGGACAGACGTTCACGCAGTTCATGATGCCGTGGCAGCGGAACACGCTGAACGCGTCGTCCAGGTTACCCAGACGTTCGGCAGCCGCGGTGTCGCGGCTGTCCGCCAGCCAGCGATAGGCGGCGAGCAGACCGGCTGGGCCGATGAACTTGTCCGGGTTCCACCAGAAGGAGGGGCAAGATGTGGAGCAGCAGGCGCACAGAATGCACTCGTACAGACCATCCAGCTTGGCGCGCTCTTCGGGGGATTGCAGGTGCTCACGCACGGGCGGCAGTTTCTCATCGTTGATGAGGAAGGGTTTGACCTTCTCCCACTGGGTGTAGAACTGGGTCATGTCGATCACGAGATCTCGGATCACCGGCAGGCCGGGCAAGGGGCGAATGACGACCTTGTTGCCCTTCTTCAAGAGATCGGAGAGCGGGGTGATGCAGGCAAGACCGTTCTTGCCATTCATGTTGACGCCGTCGGATCCACAGACCCCTTCGCGGCAGGAGCGGCGGAAGGCGAGGGTGGGATCCAGCTCTTTCAGCTGGATCAGTGCATCGAGCACCATCATGTCGGAACCCTCAGGAATATCAAGGTGATAATCCTTCATGTACGGGACGTTATCAACATCCGGGTTGTATCTGTAAACAGAGAATGTGACGTTCATTGTATTTGGCTCCGCAATCAGTAAGTCCGCACCTTGGGTGGGAATGCCTCACGGGTTTTCGGAGACATGTTGACAGCGCGACGGGTCATGGACTCGGTGTCCGGGTGGTAGAGGCTGTGGCACAGCCACTGCTCGTCGTCGCGATCCGGGAAGTCGAAACGGCTGTGAGCACCGCGACTCTCGGTACGGAAGTTCGCCGCCACCGCGGTGGCATAGGCCGTCTCCATCAGGTTGTCCAGTTCCAGGCACTCGATGCGCTGGGTGTTGAACTCCCTGGAGGTGTCGTCCAGGCGGGCATTCTTCAGGCGCTCGCGGATGAGTTTGAGCTCGGCCAGCCCCTCTGCCATGGCGTCCCCTTCCCGAAATACGGAGAAGTTGTTCTGCATGCAGCGCTGCAGATCCTTGCGGATCTGGGCCGGATCTTCCCCATCACGGTTGGATTCCCAGCGGTTGAAACGCTCGAGGGCCTTGGCGACCTCGGCCTCGGTGGCCTCGCGGCCGTGTTCCATAGAACCCAGGGTCTCCACCAGGTGCATGCCGGCGGCACGACCGAACACCACCAGATCCAGCAGGGAGTTGCCACCCAGACGGTTGGCGCCGTGTACGGAGACGCAGGCGATCTCGCCCACCGCGAACAGACCGACCACGGGCACGTCCTTGCCGTCCTTGTCCTGGGTTAGGCACTGACCGTTCACGCTGGTCGGCACGCCGCCCATCATGTAGTGGCAGGTCGGGATAATGGGGATGGGTTCCTTGACCGGATCCACGTGGGCGAAGGTGCGAGACAGCTCGCAGATCCCCGGCAGACGGGATTCCAGCACCTCTTTGCCGAGGTGATCCAGCTTGAGTTTGATGTGCGGGCCCCAGGGACCATCGCAGCCACGGCCTTCGCGGATCTCGATCATGATGGAGCGGGCCACCACGTCGCGACCGGCCAGGTCTTTCGCGTTCGGCGCATAACGCTCCATGAAGCGCTCGCCGTCTTTGTTCAGCAGGTAGCCGCCTTCACCGCGGCAACCCTCGGTCACCAACACCCCTGCCCCGGCGATGCCGGTGGGATGGAACTGCCAGAACTCCATGTCCTGCACGCCCACACCGGCGCGCAGCGCCATGCCGACGCCGTCACCGGTGTTGATGTGGGCGTTGGTGGTGGACTGGTAGATGCGACCGGCGCCGCCGGTGGCCAGCACGGTGGCCTTGGCCTTGAAGTAGACGACCTCGCCACTCTCCATGTCGATGGCGGTACAGCCGACGACGTGGCCGTCCTGGTTCTTCACCAGATCCAGCGCGTACCACTCGGAGAATACGGTGGTCTTGTTCTTGACGTTCTGCTGATACAGGGTATGCAGCAAGGCATGGCCGGTCCGGTCGGCCGCGGCCGCGGTACGGGCCGCCTGCTCACCGCCGAAGTTCTTGGACTGACCGCCGAACGGGCGCTGATAGACGGCGCCGTTGTCGAAGCGGGAGAAGGGCAGACCCATGTTCTCCAGCTCATAGACGGCTTCCGGGCCCGTCTTGCACATGTATTCGATCGCTTCCTGGTCACCGATGTAGTCGGAGCCCTTGACGGTGTCATACATGTGCCACTGCCAGTTGTCGTCGTGGGCATTGCCCAGGGCGACCGTGATACCGCCCTGGGCGGATACGGTGTGGGAACGAGTCGGGAAAACCTTGGAAAGCAGTGCGCAGCTCTTACCGGACTGGGCAATCTGCAGCGCGGCGCGCATGCCGGCGCCACCGGCACCGATCACGACCGCATCAAATTCACGAGTTGGAATAGTCACCTTACACACCCCACAGCACGACGAAACCAGTCATCAGATAGACAAACAGCACCACCACCAGTGCAAATTGCAGTGCACCGCGCAGTCCCACCGGTTTGATATAGTCGGTCAGCACCTGCCACAGACCGATCCAGGCGTGGATCAGGACGCAGACCAGCGTCAGCAGGGTGAAGACCTTGGTGAAGGTTTTGGCGAAGAAGCCGGTCCACACCTCGTAGGTGATGTCATTGATGGCGACGAAACCCACCAGATAGAGGACGTAGGCCGTCATGATGAGGGCGGTGGCGCGGATCAGGATGTAGTCATGAACACCGCTGCGCCCGAAAGTTGCAGAATTGGTTACCATACCAGAACCCCCGCCAATACCGCCAGAACCGCTGTGATCACGAAGCCCACCCGGGCACTCTGATTACCGGATTCCAGCTCTTCCCAATGCCCCATGTCCATGACCAGGTGACGCAGACCGCCCACTATGTGGTAAGCCAGCGCAGTCAGGATCCCCCACAACACGAACTTGACCAGGAAGTTGTCCATGATGGCAACGACCGATTCAAATCCTTCGGGAGAGGCGAGTGAAGTACCAAGCATCCACAGCAAGATGGCAAGCGCCACAAAGGTGATGACCCCTGAGACACGATGCAAGATGGAAGCGATGGCGGTGACAGGAAAGCTGATCGTCTGTAGGTCGAGGTTTACAGGTCTCTGTTTGTTTTTCACGGCTTTGCCCACTCAGCTCCATTGAGCACGTTAGTTATTGTTTTTACACGCTTTGAGGGCTAGGAGTGGCATTTGTTAGGTTTTTGTTACCAAAACAACTCAGGAAAGCCAAAAATAACATTTTCAATATCACATCTGGCTTTGCGAAAGCGTTTCAAACACCGACGACCATCACCCACGTGGCGCAGTATATCGGCGGCCTTAACCAATGACAATCAATTAGCTACATAGAAAACCCAAAACCGTAAACCAGATCTCACAACGACTTTAACAAGTCATTAATGATCATCCAGTAAAATTGACAAAGCCATCGATCTCTGGTTCAAATAAGGCGCTCCAGCCGCCGTGGTACGGGTAAGAACCTTTGCCAGCGTTATGAAAGTCGTAATAGAGTAGGACTGGAACCAAATTATAAAAGAGCAAAGGAGACGTGCTATGGCTGATAAAATAGCCACCCTACACTTGCCCGGAAAAGAGCCGGTAGAACTGCCGATCCTGTCCGGTACTGTCGGACCCGATGTCATCGACGTCAGAAAATTGGGTGCTCAAGGGTACTTCACCTTTGACCCCGGCTTCATGGCCACCGGATCCTGCAAGTCGTCCATCACCTACATCGACGGAGATCAGGGTGTCTTGCTGCACCGTGGTTATCCCATCGCCCAGTTGGCCACCCAGGCCAGCTACCTCGAAGTCTGTTACATCCTGCTCTACGGCGAGGCGCCCACCAAGACCCAATATGCGGACTTTGAACGCCTGGTCACCCGCCACACCATGGTGCACGAGCAGATCGCCTTCTTCTTCCGCGGCTTCCGTCGCGATGCGCACCCCATGGCCGTCATGTGCGGCGTGGTCAGCGCCCTGTCCGCCTTCTATCACGATGCCCTCGACATCAACAACGAGGAACACCGCGAGATCTGCGCCTTCCGTCTGCTCTCCAAGATGCCGACCCTGGCCGCCATGTGTTACAAGTACTCCATCGGTCAGCCCTTCATGCAGCCGCGCAACGCCCTCTCCTATGCAGGCAACTTCCTGCACATGATGTTTGGTGTGCCGACCGAAGAGTACAAGGTCAACCCCATCGTCGAGCGGGCCATGGATCGCATCTTCACCCTGCATGCGGATCATGAGCAGAACGCCTCCACCTCTACCGTGCGTCTGGCCGGCTCCTCCGGTGCCAACCCGTTCGCCTGTATCGCCGCGGGGATCGCCTCCCTGTGGGGTCCGGCCCACGGTGGCGCCAACGAAGCCTGCCTCAAGATGCTCGAAGAGATCGGCTCTGTGGAACGCATCCCCGAGTTCATCGCCAAGGCCAAGGACAAGAACGATCCCTTCCGCCTGATGGGCTTCGGTCACCGTGTCTACAAGAACCACGATCCCCGTGCCCAGGTCATGCGTCAGACCTGCCACGAGGTGCTGCAAGAGCTGCAGATCAAGGATCCGCTGCTGGAAGTGGCCATGGAGCTGGAACGCATCGCGCTCTCCGACCCCTACTTCATCGAGAAGAAGCTCTACCCGAACGTGGACTTCTACTCCGGCATCATCATGAAGGCCATCGGCATCCCCATGTCCATGTTCACCGTGATCTTCGCCATCTCCCGCACCATCGGCTGGATCGCCCACTGGAACGAGATGCACTCGGACCCTGATCAGAAGATCGGCCGTCCCCGTCAGCTCTACACCGGCCTGGCACAGCGTGAATTCACGCCCCTCGATCAGCGTTAATTCATCGCGGATATAAATTGTTACAAAGGCGGTCATTGACCGCCTTTTCATTTGCCGCTTTAATCGCGCCCTTTCGCACAAAGGAGAGACCCTGATGAAAGCCCCCCTGCTACTCTGTTCCACCCTCTTGCTCAGCGCCTGCCAGAACACCCCGGCCACCGAGACCCTCTACGTCAAGGATCAGCTGGCCGACTGCATCGGGGTCGCCCCCATGAAGTGCATGCAGGTACGCAGCCAGCCCGGCGAGAGCTGGAGCTTCTTCTACCAGCAGATCGAGGGCTTCACCTTCGAGCCAGGCTACAACTATCAGCTGGAAGTCACCAAGGAGCAGTTGACCGATGTGCCGGCCGACGCCTCCTCGGTGCGTTACCAGCTGATCAAGGTGGTGAGCAAGGACCCCGTTCGCTGAGTCGAGTGGGTGTCATATAGACCATATCAGTTCAATTAATCAGCACCTTATGCTAAGCTGGCTTCCCGTCATGGATTGACTCACTACGATAGCTTCAAAGGTTATGATTAACATCCGCGCCATCCGGGCTCTCGACTGGCCCGCCATCATGAAGATCCAGCACGAGTGCTATCACCAGTTCGATCCCGAGCCCCTCGAGGTGATGAGCAACAAGGCCGAACTGGCCCCGGAGTGCTGCTGGGTCGCGGAGCACCAGGGCAAGGTGCTCGGCTATCTGCTCTGCCACCCCTGGCGAGCCCGTCGCCCCCCACCCCTCTCGGTCACCATGCCGGGGCTTGCGGGCAGCGAGGAGTTCTATCTGCACGATCTTGCCGTGGCCGGCGAGGCCCGAGGCATAGGGGTGGGGCTGCGGCTGCTCGCCACCGCCCTCGCCTTCGCCAGTGAAGAGGGATTTGAACACGCGGGTCTGGTGGCGGTGCAGGATGCACCGGCCTTCTGGCGCAAGCAGGGATTCGTGCCCGCCACCACGGACAAGTCCCTGGCGGAGTACGGTGAAGGGGCCGTCTATATGAGGCTGCCGCTGACCGAGCCCGTTTGATGGGGCGCCTTGAACGATGATCTGAGCCATAAAAAAGGCGCCTTTCGGCGCCTTTTTCTATCTCAACTTTCTATCCCGATGCGAGCATCAAGCCTTGAACTTGCTGAACACCAGGGAGGCATTGGTACCGCCGAAGCCGAAGCTGTTGGACATGACGGTATTGAGGTCGGCGGTTTCGTACTCACGTACTATGGGCAGACCCACGGCCTTCTCGTCCAGGTTCTCGATGTTGATGCTGGGGGCGATGAAGCCGTGCTTCAGCATCAGCAGGGAGTAGACGGCCTCGTGCACACCGGCGGCGCCCAGGGCGTGCCCTGTCATGGCCTTGGTGGCGGAGAGCTTGGGAGCGTCGCTGCCGAACAGGGTCTGGATCGCTTCCAGCTCCTTGGTATCGCCGACCGGGGTGGAGGTGCCGTGGGTGTTGATGTAATCCACCTTGCCCACACCCTGCATCGCCATCTTCATGCAACGCACCGCGCCTTCACCGCTCGGGGCTACCATGTCGTAGCCGTCGGAGGTGGCACCGTAACCGGTGATCTCGGCGTAGATGTGAGCGCCACGGGCCAGGGCGTGTTCCAGCTCCTCGACCACCAGGATGCCGCCGCCGCCGGAGATGACGAAGCCGTCGCGATCCGCATCATAGGTACGGGAGGCTTTTTCCGGGTTGTCGTTGTACTTGGTGGACAGGGCACCCATGGCGTCGAACTGGATGGTGGAAGACCAGTCCAGCTCCTCGCCGCCGCCGGCGAAGACGATGTCCTGCTTGCCGAGCTGGATCAGTTCCAAGGCGTGGCCGATGCAGTGGGCAGAGGTCGCGCAGGCAGAGCTGATGGTGTAGTTCACACCCTTGATCTTGAACGGAGTCGCGAGACAGGCGGAGGTGGTGGAGGACATGGTGCGCGGCACCATGTAGGGGCCCACACGCTTGACGCCCTTCTCACGGGCGATGTCCGCTGACTCCGAGGTATTCTTGCCGGAGGCGCCGCCGGAACCGGTGACGATACCGGTACGCTCGTTGGAAACCTGATCCTCTGCCAGACCCGCATCTTCGATGGCCTGCTGCATGGAGAGATAGGCGTAGGCCGCGGCGTCACCCATGAAACGCATGACTTTACGGTCGATCAGTTCAGACGGATCGAGTTTGATGTTACCCCAGACACGGCTACGCAGGTTGTACTGTTCAAACTGCTCGGAATAGGTGATGCCGGATTTGCCTGCTTGCAGGGAGGCCAGCACTTCTTCCTTGTTGTTGCCGATACTGGAGATGACGCCGATACCGGTGATCACTGCTCTTCTCATTAATTCATCTCGTCTGGAAAAACTGGCACCGAGTCTACCCGCTTTCGGCTGCCAAACTGGTCTGCTTTCACGTAGAATGCCCGCGATTTTATGACGCGAGCAGAGGAAAACGTGAGTCAAACATCCTTACATCATGCCCGATTGGACTGGAATGAAGCGGGAACTCCAGTCTCCAGTGAGTTCGGGGATGTGTACTTTTCCAATGATAACGGTCTAAGTGAAACCCGCTACGTCTTTTTGCAGCAAAATCGCCTGCCAGAGCGATTTTCGCACCACGATAGTGACAGTTTCGTGATTGGTGAAACAGGTTTCGGCACCGGTCTTAACTTTCTGGCGACAATGGCTGCGTTTCTGGAACAGGCCGTCGATCCCGCCCGCTGCCCGCGTCTGCACTTCATCAGCTTCGAAAAATACCCCCTCACCCGGGACGATCTCTGCAAGGCGCTGGCGGCCTGGCCCGAACTCGCGCCTTTGAGCAGTGAGCTTATCGCCCAATGGCCCTTGCCGGTCGAAGGCTGTCACCGTCTGTCGTTTGCCGGCGGCCGGATCCGCCTCGATCTCTGGCTCGGTGACATCAAGGAGACGCTGCCGCAGGTGCCCCACCCGGCAAAAGGGCTGGTGGATGCCTGGTATCTGGACGGTTTCTCCCCGGCCAAGAATCCCGAGATGTGGACGCAACAGCTGTTTGACGGCCTCGCTCGCCTCGCCCGCCCCGCCGCCACCATCTCCACCTTTACCTGCGCCGGCTTCGTGCGCCGGGGGCTGATCGACGCCGGCTTCGCCATGAAGAAGGTGAAGGGCCACGGCAGCAAGCGGGAGATGCTGGCGGGGATGCGGGAAGAGAAGGCCCCGGACAGCACCATAGCGCCCTGGTACGCACGCCCGGCAGGCCGGGAGGGGGAAACCCTCATCATCGGCGGCGGCATCGCCTCGGCCATGACGGCCCTCTCCCTCACGGAGCGGGGCCGGGCCGTCACCCTGCTGTGCGCAGACGCTGAACCCGCCACTGGAGCCTCCGGTAACCGCCAGGGGGCGCTCTATCCCCTGCTCAACGGTGAGCACGACGCCCTGTCGCGTTTCTATGCCCTGGCCTTCGGCTATGCGAGAAACCGGCTGCTCTCCCTGAGCGATCGCCACCCCATCGCCTTCGAACTCGGTGGTGTGGTGCAGCTTGGCTACGACGACAAATCTGCCGCCAAGCTCGCCAAGATGGCTCAGGGCCCCTTCCCGCCGGAGCTGATGCAAGCCCTCGACGTCGCGGGGGCCAAGCAGGCATGCGGCCTGTCCTGCGGCCATGGCGGCGTCGGCTACCCCATGGGCGGCTGGCTCTGCCCGGCAGACTTGACCCAGGCGGCCTTGGCCGAGGCCATGCAGAGCGGCTTGTTACAGATAACGTACGGCGCCGAAGTCACGACCATCCACGAGCAGGCGGATGGCTGGCAGGTGGAGAGCAGTGACGGCCGCCACTGGCAGGCGCCGAATCTGGTGGTGGCTGCCGGCCATCGACTGCCCGCCCTCATCCCCTTCGCCGAGCTGCCCCTCTACCCGGTGCGCGGCCAGGTGAGCCATGTGCCGACCACGGCGCGGTTAAGCGAGCTCAGGACTGTGCTCTGCTACGACGGCTATCTCACCCCGGCTCACGACGGCGCCCATTGCATCGGCGCCAGCTATGGCCGCAACCAGACCGATCTGGGGTATAGCGCCGAGGAACAGGTGCAAAACCAGGCGCGGCTGCAAGCCTGCCTGCCGGACGAGATCTGGCCAAGCGAGGTGGATGTGAGCGGTGGCGAGGCCAGGGTGGGTGTGCGCTGCGCCAGCCGGGATCATCTGCCGGTGGCGGGGCCAGTCGCCCGATTGGCAGGGCTTGCCGATCACTACGCCAGGCTGCAGTCTGATCCCGATAATGCAGCGCCCCTGCCCCTCCATACGGGGCTCTATGTGCTGGGAGCGCTCGGCTCCCGGGGCCTCTGCTCGGCGCCGCTCTGTGGTGAGCTGGTCGCGAGCGAGATCTGCGGCGACCCCCTGCCGCTGCCCGCCGATCTGCTGGAAGCCCTCCACCCTGCCCGCTACTGGGTGCGCAAGCTGCTCAAGGGCAAGCCCCTGAACTGAGGGGCATGCGATTCGCCAAAATAAAAACGGGCTACCCCTGGGTAGCCCGTTTTTTAAGCCTTGCGGCGGCTCAACGCCAGATCAGCCCCAGCTTGCGACCACCGTCGGTCTGCTGGGCCAAGGTGGCGAAACGGGTGCGGGTCTGATCGAGCACCGCCTGCCCCTGTTGCCACCCCTGGTATTGCAGGGCGGCGCAATCCTGCGTTACCGGCAACTGGGTGAGCCGAATGCCGAGCTGGCTGACGCTCTCCAGCAGTATGTCCTTGTGGCGGCTCTCGTAGTCGAACATGGCGGCCACCAGCTTGTCCCACTTCTGGCGCTCGGCGGCGGAGGCCCTGGCCTTGTCCATCCAGTTCGGCACCCGCACCCGGATACGGGCGGTCACGCTGGCCTGATCCAGCTCGCAGCGTGCCGCCGTTGGCCTGGTCTGCAACTGCCAGGAGAGCTGATAGCTCGCCTTGCCGATGTGACCGTCCGCCTGGGTGGGGGACAAGGAGGCGATCTGGCGCATCAGAGTGGCGACGTCCGGCCCAGAGACCTTGTAAAACTGAAAATCGACCTTGATGTCGGGCGCCACCCGAATACCGGCATAATGGGAAGCCTGTGCCCCGCATGAGGCGGCATACGCCAGCGTTGCCGCCATCCCAATCTTGCTGAAGAGTCCCATCTGTCCGCTGCCTTGCTCCTTGTGAGTCCGGCGTAATTTCGATTAAGAATCAATGAATTAATACTCAAAGATGGAGATTACCCGCGATCGATACGACTGTCACCTGCTGTCGCGTCGCCGCCCTGGTAAATGCGCAATATGTGATCACGCAGGCAGGGGGCAGAGTGAAAGATCTGGAGATAGATCAAAGAAAAATACTACTTTCGAGCTAATAATCAGCACGATTTTTTGCGGAGCAGGGTAAAGCTGGTCAGATCTGCGTCAATGCGGGCAGGCCCGGGCTCCACCGTTACTCGTACTCAGGAACTTAATCTATGATGGAACTCCTTATCGGCACCCTGGTCACCCTGGCCGTGGGTCGCTACATATTCAAAGGCTACTCTGCCACCGGGGTGCTGCTCAGCGGCGGCCTGCTGCTGCTGGCCATCACGGCCCTGATGGGCAAGGCCGTGCTGCCCGCCAGCGTCACCTCCACCGGCCATGTGGCCACCGACGTGTTCGAGTACGTGCGCTTCCTGCTGGTGGACCGTGGTGGTGGCCTCGGCATGCTGATCATGGTGCTGTGTGGCTTCGCCGGTTACATGAGCCACATAGGTGCCAACACCATCTTGGTGAAACTCGCGAGCAAGCCCCTTGGCATCATCAAGTCCCCCTATATCCTGCTGGTCGCCGCCTACCTGGTGGCCTGCGCCATGTCGCTCGCCGTGAGCTCGGCCACCGGTCTGGGAGTACTCCTGATGGCGACCCTGTTCCCGCTCATGGTCAACATGGGGATCTCCCGCGGCGCGGCGGCGGCGGTGTGCGCCTCCCCGGCTGCCATCATACTGGCACCCACCTCCGGGGACGTGGTGATGGCGGCCCAGGCGGCCAACATGGATCTCATCGAGTTCGCCTTCAAGCTGACCCTGCCGATCTCCCTGGCTGCCATCGCCGCCATGGCGGTGACCCACTTCTTCTGGCAGCGCTATCTGGACAGAAAGTCCGGCGAACACAATGCGCCTGTGGCGCCGAGCGATCTCATCACGGACGCCCCCGGTTTCTACGCCATCCTGCCCTTCACCCCCATCATCGGCGTGCTGCTGTTTGACGGCAAGGTCGGGCCCAAGCTCGACATCGTCACCATCATCGTCATCTGTCTGGTGCTGGCCGCCCTGCTGGAGCTGGTGCGCAAACGCGACGGCAAAGAGCTGCTGGACGGCCTGCAGGTGTGCTGGCGCAGCATGGCGGACGCCTTCGCCGGCGTGGTCATGCTCTTGGTGGGGGCCGGGGTCTTCGCCCAGGGGCTGATGGGGCTCGGCTTCATCGCAAACCTCTTGGATCTCGCCCAGAGCTTTGGCACCGGCGGCATCGTCATCATGCTGGTACTGGTGGTCATCACCACCCTGGCCGCCTTCACCACGGGCTCGGGCAATGCGCCCTTCTACGCCTTCGTGGAATTGATCCCCCATCTGGCCACCAGCCTCGGGGTCAACCCGGCCTATCTGGTCATCCCCATGCTGCAGGCCTCCAACCTGGGGCGCACCATCTCCCCGGTCTCCGGCGTGGTGGTCGCCTGTGCGGGCATGGGTAATCTGTCGCCGTTCGAGGTGGTCAAGCGCACCTCCTTGCCGGTGGGCGTCGGCCTGCTGGTGGTGATCCTCGCCACCCAGATCCTGGTGCCCGCTTAAGTACTGGATTAAGTGCTGGCTTAAGCACCAGCCTGATCTGCCACCAGCCCGGCGCCCGCCGGGCTGGTATCTCCCCCCTCCCCTGGAGTAGACTCGGTGCTCTTTTTCTCTAAGGAGGACCGAAATGAGTATTACGGTTCAACTTGCCCACTTCAGTGACTGCCACTCCCATTTCGACGGCGCCCCCATGCGCTTTTCCCCGGCCGGTGAGTCCGAGTGGCGCACCCAGTGCGGCGGCTACGCCCGCATCCTGAGCAGGCTCAAGGCCCTGCGCCAGCAAGCGGCGGCCGCCGGCCAGACTTGCCTCTTCCTGCACGGCGGCGACACCTTCCAGGGCTCCCTCTATTTCAACCGCTTCAAGGGGAGGGCCAACGCGGATCTGCTGCGCCTGCTGGCCCCGGATGCCATGGTGATCGGCAACCACGAGTTCGATCTCGGCAACGGCCCCCTGGTGGAGTTCCTGCGCCAGCTCGACTTCCCGGTGCTGGCGGCCAACCTCGACAGCAGCCAGGAGCCGACCGACACGCCGCTGAAGCTCCAGGGGCTGCCCAAGCTCCATGACGCCAGCCATCCCTGGCACCTGAGGGTCATCGGCGGCGTCCCCTTCGCCCTGCTCGGCATCACCCTGCCCCAGATGGCCGCCATCGCGAACCCGGATGCCCACACCCATTTTCGCGGCATCGAGGAGACCCTCACCCGGGCCCTTGGGGAGATCCGGGCCCAGGGGATCCGCCACATCATCCTTTTGAGCCACCTCGGCCTCGAGCAGGACAAGAAGCTGGCGGTGCGTTTCCCCGAGCTCAGCCTCATCATTGGCGGTCACACCCACAGCCAGCTGGGTGATCTCGCCCCCCTCGGCCTGGCGAGCGAGGGCAGCTACCCCTTGATGGTCGAGGGGGTCGCCATCCTGCACGCCGCCCACAGCGCCCTCTGCCTCGGGGTGTGCGAGCTGGAGTTCAACGAGTTCGGCCGGATCAGGCGCAGCCGCGGCCAGCTGGAGTGGCTGCCCTGGCAGCCCTGGCCCTTCGATTCAGCGCCGCCGGCAGGCCTCACCTTCTGCGAGCCCGATCCCGAGATAGAGCAGATCCTGGCCAAACGCTATCGTCCCGAGCTCGAGACCATGACCCAGCGGGTGGTGACCCGGCTCACCGCTCCGCTCCATCACCAGCGCCTGCCCGATGCCGACTACCCCGCCGGCAGCCAGGTTGCCCCTTTGGTGGCCGGCGCCATGCTGGCAGCCGCCCGCGAGCAGGTGGGTCAGGTGGACTTCGCCCTGCACAACGCAGGGGGCGTGCGCTGCTCCCTGGAACCTGGCCCCCTGAGCGAGGCGGACATCGCCGGGCGTCTGCTGCCCTTTGCCATCCCGCTGACCCTCTACCGGGTTCACGGTCATGAGCTCGCCGAGGCGCTGGAGGGGGCCATCGACAACGCCACCAACAACGGCGTCATCGGTAATGGCAACGGCAGCTTCCCCTATACCGCCGGGGTGCGTTTCAGCTACCGGGCAGAGAACCCCAAGGGGCGCCGTATTACCCGGCTGGAGTGGGAACCAAGTCCGGGCCAATGGCTGTCGGTCGAGCCGGATGCCATCTATCGCGGCGTCTCCAGCGCCTACACCGCCTCCGGCAAGGAGGGCTACACAGCCTTGGCGCGCACCCTGACCCAACACAATCAGGAGCTCGGCATCACCTTGGCGGATGCCTTTATCCGCTGGGCCCGCCATCTGCCATCCCTGACCACGTTGCCGGCACTGGTGGAGTATCAGGGCGGCTGAGTCAGCCCCGCACGAAATTCGGCTAAAAACCTCACCTGAAGTACCGCTTTCTTGCCTGAAAGCGGTACTTTTATAAATAATTTCAGACACATTTCCCTATCCCATTGCATCAGGCAATCAGGCTCGGCAAGATAGGCCCGCTTTTTGTCTTCCCTGCAGGAACAGGTCACCCATGAATCACGCCATCCGTTTTACCCCACAGCGCCACAACCCGGGGCTCAAGCCACTGGTGATCCTGCTCACCGCCTTGATGGCACTGCTGTTCTGCCTGCGCAACCCGCTGTTCCATGGCATGGCACCGGGCTTCGACGCCTCGCTGTTCGCGGTGATGGGCAAGATGTGGAGCGAGGGGGGCGTGCTCTATCGGGACATGATCGACATCAAGGGCCCCATGATCTTCGCCCTGGATGCGCTGGGCTACGGGATGGGTGGCTTCTTCGGGATCTGGCTGCTGGAGTGGGCTCTGTGCTGGCTCGGGCTGCTCGCCAGCTGGCAGGCCTTCGCCCAACTCGGCCTCTCCCTGCGCGCCCGCCTCGGCAGCATGCTGGCGCTGCTGGCGCTCTACGGCACCCGCTACTACTACGGCAACATGACCGAGGACTGGACATTCCATCTGGCCCTCATCGCCCAGTGGGCCTTCATCACCATGCTGCTGGACAAGCGCTTCAGCTGGGGACCCGCCCTGGTGGCGGCCCTCACCTTCGCCATCGTCGCCTGGATGCGCACCAACAACGGCGCCTTCTGGGGAGCCTGGTATCTGGTGCTGTTCTGCACCTGGTGCCTGCGTGAGCAGTGGCGCTGCGCCTTCGCCCTGCTCTTCTCCAGCCTGCTGGGGCTGGTGCTGGTCGGTGGCCCGCTGTTTGCCTACTTCCAGCACCATGGCTTGCTGGCCGAGTTCCAATATTACGCCTTCGGCATCTTCTTCGAGGGTAGCTACGGCAACGGCTTCTCCCCCGAGGTCGGCAGCGTCGGCCTGCTGCGCACCGGCCTCGTCATGCTGCTGCCCGCCTTCATCCTGCTGATGCTGAGCCGTCGCCAGGAGTGGTACCTGCCTGCCCTGTCTGCCACCTTGCTCGGGGTGCTGTTCACCCTGATAGCCAACTCTGTCTCCGGCCATGTGTTCGATCACTACGACGTTCTCTATTTGCAGCTCGGCCTGTTGCCGCTGGCCTGCCTGCTGGATCGCAGCGAACAGCAGTCCGATCTCCTCGGCCTGCTCTGCATCTCCCTGGTGGTGCTGACCGCCAGCTGGCTGCTGGCCCAGCAGCTCGGCTACGGCTGGAGCACCAAGGAGTGGTCCCTTGAACGGGTGAGAGAAGTGCTCGGCAACAGCCTGCTGTGGGCCCTGCCCGTGCTGATCCTGGTGCCCCTGTGGCGCGCCTGGGATGTGCGCAGCGCCACCCCCTGGCTCGCCTCCCTGGCCATGCTGGCCCTGCTGCTCAACAACGCCTGGGAAGGCAACCAGAAGGGCAAGCCGTTCAACCCGCCGGCCCAGGTGCGGGTCGATCGGATCAAGGCCGAGACCACGCCCGCCGACAAGATCTGGGTCGACGGCATCCAGCCGCAATATTACCTCTGGACCGATCGCCAGCCGGCGTCCGCCTACCTCTTCTTCGCCAACGTCAACCCGCCCTATGACGTGCGCGAGCGGGTGCTGGCTGATCTCAAGCGCCAGGATCCCAAGTTCATCATCGCCAAGCCGGAACGAGTCGCGGACGAGCTGAAAAAACCGAACTCCCCCTCCAGCCTCGCCTTCTATCAATACCTCACCGAGCGCTATGAAGCGGTGGACCCCGGCCTCTATCGTCGACGCTGACCCGGTTCGCTTTGATTGATACACGGCGAAGGGCCGTCATTGGCAACGATGACGGCCCTTGTCATGAGTGGCGAGAAAGAGTGCGAGGGATAGCCGCGGTGTTCAAGCCGGTGCGTCATGATTACAATGACGCTCTTTTTTGATGTGACGAGTAAGGACCCATGGCGGAACTGACCTATCTGGGAGGCTACCCAGAGCCCCTCAAGGCCCAGGTGCAACAGCTGATTGCGGCAAACAAGCTCGGCGAGGTACTGGCCAAGCGCTACCCGGAGACCCACCTCATCCAGAGTGACAAGGCGCTGCTGGCCTACACCATGGAGCTCAAGAACCGCTACCTCAAGAGTTCGGCCCCGCTCTCCAAGGTGATCTTCGATGGCAAGATCAACGTGATCAAGGATGCCCTCGGCCTGCACACCTATGTCAGCCGGGTGCAGGGCAACAAGCTCAAGGCCAAGAACGAGATCCGTATCGCCGCCCTGTTCAAGGAAGCCCATCCTGCGTTCCTGAAGATGATAGTGGTGCACGAGTTGGCCCACCTGAAGGAGAAAGATCACAACAAGAGCTTTTACCAGCTCTGTCAGCATATGGAACCGGACTATCATCAACTGGAGTTCGATCTCAGGCTCTGGCTCACCTGGCGCGACCTTGAGCGGAGCAAAAGCTGATCAGGTTGCAAGGAGGCAGCATGTTCCCATGGCGACACAGTTCCAAACGATCCGCCCACCACCTGATGGGGCCCTGGTTGGCCGCCGCCTGGCTGGCATGGCTGCCTGGCCTCCCCCTGCAGGCCGCCGCCCGCTGGCAGAGCGATGAATATCTCATCCAGAGCTTCATGGAAGTCGCCATGAAGCGTGAATACGGCCATGAGGCCCAGATCCGCTTCTCCCGCTGGCAGGCCCCCATCCGCCTCAAGCTCATCAACGAGTTTGGCGACAAGCCCCTGCAGGCCGAGGTGGTCAGGGTGCAAAGCCAGCATCTGGCCCGGATCACCGGCCAGCCCATCAAGCTGGTGGAGACTAACCCCAACCTCACCCTCATCATGACGCGCCACCAGCAGATGGCGAGCTGGGCCAACCGCACCATAGGCCAGGGTGGCTCCGTCAAGATCGCCCTCAAGGAGGGGATCTGCCTGGCCAACTTCGCCACCAACCCCAGCTTTGAGATAGCCCGCGCCACCATCATCATTCCGGTGGATTACAGCCGGGACAAGGGGCGCTTCCTGGACTGCGTGGTGGAGGAGCTCACCCAGGTGATGGGGCTGCCCAACGACTCGGACAAGGTCTTTCCCTCCATCTTCAACGACCACAGCATCGACAGCTTCCCCACCGGGCTCGACTATGTGCTGCTCAAGCTCGCCTACCACCCGGCCCTGCGCTCGGGCATGACAGCGGACGAGGTGCGGGCCGCCCTGCCCGCCGCCATCAAGACCCTGCGAGCCAATGGCGACATCGCCCAGGCCGATCAGCGGGTACAGATAGAGAGTCTGAAACGCTGGGCCGGGCTCTAACCAACCCCATGCCAGCAGTCGGCAGTCGGCAGTCGGCAGTCGGCAGTCGGCAGTCGGCAGTCGGCAGTCGGCAGTCACATCTTTCGGCTTGAGCGCCGCCACGCCATCAACAAAAAACGCAGCCAAAGCTGCGTTTTTTGTCATCGCAAGAGGCGCGGATACCTGCCTCTGCCCGGTGATTGGGGGATCAGGCGTGTTGCTCCTCCGGCATCCAGCTGTCGGCGTTTTCCCACACCTCCTGCACCATGGCCTCCGCCAGCTCCTTGTCCTCCTTGCTGGCACGGCTGACCGTCAAGGCCATGGCACTGCCCGGCGCCACCCGCACATGCAGATCGGGGAATTTCTCACCCAGCTGCTTGAGCAGCTCCTGGCGCAGCGCCTCCATGGTCGAGGTGGGGATCTGATGTTTCTTGTCGATGATGATTTCCAGACGCATAGGATACTTCTCCATGATGGTTGACTGTATTTTTATACAGCAAAATGAAAAAGTAAAGTCCCCTCATCACCCTCTCATGCGGGTGCTCCAAGCAGTGTGTCGCTAGCCCTCTCCGCTCCCAGGCCGAGTATTCCCCTGTCTGACCGCTTCGCCTCAAGGGGCAACACCCGCCACATCAGAAAAGTGTTGATATTGATTCTCATCTGTCGCAACATGCTTATGTTATAATATAACATCACAGGATGAGTCATGCGCCCCAATATCCACCCCGAATACCGCCAGGTTCTGTTTCACGACCTGACCACCAATACCCACTTCCTGATCGGCTCCACCCTCAAGACCGATCGCACCAAGCAGTGGGAAGATGGCAATACCTACCCCTATGTGACGCTGGATGTGTCCAGCGCCTCCCACCCCTTCTATACGGGCAAGCAGAAACAGGTTGGCAAGGAGGGACAGGTGGCCCGCTTCGGCCAGCGCTTCGGTCAGTTCATGAACAGAGGAAAAGAAAAATCATGAAAGTGCTCTCCTCCCTGAAATCCGCCAAGTCACGCCATCCGGATTGCCAGATTGTGCGTCGCCGCGGCAAGTTGTTCGTGATCTGCAAGAGTAATCCGCGCTTCAAGGCTCGCCAGCGCTGAGTCCTGCCCCACTCCCGGCCCGCTGGCCGGGAGTGGCCATTCCAGGTCACCCAGGATGGCACTCATGGGCGGCCCCTCTTCTCTTCCCTCATCACAGTGGCGTCATGCCGTGGCATGAGCCATTCCCACTCCCTCAGCTACGGCCGCAAGGCTTATGGGCCTGGATGGCTGCCCTGCAACCAGTGGCTGACCTGAGTCACGCCGGGGCGCTGATTGTCGGGGCGCACCAGCAAGGCATATTCGTGATCCGTGCCGAGCACCAGATCAAAGGGCGCCACCAGGGTACCTCTCTCCAGCTCCTCCGCCACTATGGTGGGATCGCCGAGGGAGAGGCCAAAGCCCTGCAGGGCGGCGTTCATCGCGAGATCCAGGGTATCGAACAGCTGCCCTCCCTGAGGTTGCCAGGGAGTGTCGAGAAAAGCGGCGAACCAGTTGCGCCAATCCCGCCTGTCCGTACTGGCATGGAGCAGGGGCAGCAGGGGTAGCTCCTCGATGGAGCGTTCGAACAGGCCATGCTTTTGCGCAAAGGCGGGAGCGCAGATGGGGGTCAATCGCTCCCGAAACAGCGGCTGGCTGTGAGCATATCTGGCTTGGCTGGATTGATAGACGATGGCGAGATCGAAGGACTCACGGGAAAAATCGATGCCGTGGCTGTGGCTGCCCCGCACTTCGACCTCATCCCCCTCGAACGCTTGCAGCCGGCGCAGCAGCCAGCGACTGGCGCAGGAGGGCACCTTGATGCTGATGGCCTTCTCATGGGCCAGGGCTTGCAGGGCGCAGAGCCCCTCCCCCATGCGCGCCAGCCCTTCCCTGACGAAGGGCAGCAGGCGCTCGGCGGCCGGGGTCAGGCTCAGGCAACGGGTACCGCGCAGGAAGAGCAGATGACCGAGGCGCTCCTCCAACTGGGCTATCTGCTTGCTCACCGCCCCCTGGCTCACGCACAGCTCATCGGCTGCTAGGGTGAAGCTCAGGTGGCGAGCGGCACACTCGAATACTTGCAAGCCGTAGAGGGGAAGGTGGCTGCGGGGTGGGCTGGTCAACATTCAAGCCTCCATGCTTGAGAAAAACTCATGCATAACATGCCGAATAATCCGTTGTCCGGCAAGCCTTGGGGAGGCTAAAAAGAGGCATCTTCCACACACTCAGGTGACGGCGCCATGTCTTCCCCCCGCATTCTAAGCAAACTGCCCCAGGTGGGTACCACCATCTTCAGCGTCATCGGTGATCTGGCCGCCCGTCACCCCAGCATCAACCTCTCCCAGGGGGCGCCGAGTTTCCCCTGCGATCCCGACCTCATCCGGGTCACCCATGAGGCCATGCTGGCCGGGGAGAACCAGTACGCCCCTATGACCGGCTTGCCCGAACTGCGCGAGCAACTGGCGACCAAGATCGCCACCAGCTACGGCCACCACTATGACGCCGGCGAGGAGATCACCATCACCGCCAGCGCCAGCGAGGCCCTGTTCTGCGCCATCACGGCCCTGGTGCATCCGGGGGACGAGGTGATCATGTTCGAGCCGGCCTTTGACAGCTACCGTCCCATGATCCAGTTGCAGGGTGCCACTCCCGTGGTGATCGCCCTCAAGGCACCGGGCTTCGCCATCCCCTGGGACGAGGTCGCGGCTCGCATCACGCCCCGCACCCGCATGATAGTGCTCAACACCCCCCACAATCCCACCGGCACCGTCTGGCAGGCGGGGGATCAGGAGCGCCTGGCCCGCCTGGTGCGCGGCACCGACATCGTCATCCTCTCGGATGAGGTGTATGAGCACGTGGTGTTCGATGGCGCCCTGCACCAGAGCGTCATCCGCTACCCGGAGCTGGTGGAGCGCTCCGTCGCCGTCTTCTCCTTCGGCAAGACCTTCCACGTCACCGGCTGGCGGGTGGGTTACTGCGTGGCTCCCCGCCCCCTGATGGAGGAGATCCGCAAGGTGCACCAGTTCGCCATGTTTGCCGCCGATACCCCCATGCAGTACGGTTTCGCCCACCTGTTGCAGCAACCGGCCCACTATCAGGGGCTGGCCGCCTTCTACCAGCGCAAGCGGGATCTGCTGGTCTCGGCCCTGAGGGATTCGCGCTTCACGCTTCTGCCCTCGGCCGGCAGCTTCTTCATGCTGGCCAGCTACGAGCGCATCAGCGACGAGGCGGACAGCCTGTTCGTGCAGCGGCTCATTCGCGAGCACAGGGTCGCCACCATTCCCGTATCCGCCTTCTATCACGACGGCACGGATCAGCGGGTCATCCGCCTCTCCTTCTCCAAGGATGACGACACCCTGCTGGCGGGCGCCGAGCGCCTGTGCGGCGTCTAGGAGGTTCGATGGATAGCGTGCGCGTTGCCGTGTTGCAGATGGTGTCGGGGGATGATCTTGCCCACAACCTGGTCCAGGCCGAGGCGCTGCTGCGCCAGGCCGCGGCCGAGGGGGCCGAGTTTGCCCAGTTGCCCGAGTATTTCTACCTGATGCCCGAGGATGAGCGGGCGCGGGTCGCCCTGGCCGCCCCGGTGGAGGATCACCCCCTGCTCGCCTGGGCGCAAGAGCTGGCGTGGGAGCTCGGGCTCTGGATCCTGGCGGGCACACTGCCGCTGGCAAGCGAGGAGCCCGGCAAGATGCACAACAGCAGCCTGCTGATCGACCCCCAAGGGCAACTGGCCAGCCGCTATGACAAGTTGCACCTGTTCGGCTTTTGCACCGACAACGAGCGCTACGACGAGGCCGCCACCATGAGTCCGGGCCGGCAGGTGGTGAGCCATCCTCTGCCCTGGGGCCTGCTGCGTCTGGGGATCTGCTACGACCTGCGCTTCCCCGAGCTGTTTCGACTCGATCCCGCCCCCGATTTCATCGCCCTGCCCGCCGCCTTCACCCACACCACGGGGGAGGCCCACTGGGAGCTGTTGCTGCGAGCCCGGGCGGTGGAGAACCTGGCGTTCGTGCTGGCCTCCGCCCAGGGCGGCCATCATCCGGGGGGGCGCCGCACCTTCGGCCACAGCATGATCATCGATCCCTGGGGCCGGGTGCTGGCCCGGATCGAAGAGGGTCAGGGCATGGCCATCGCCACCCTGGATCTGGCCGCCCAGCGCAAGGTGCGCAGCCAGCTGCCGGCCCTCAACCATCGCAAGATATCCGTCGGCCCTTGAGGCCGGTACATTCACGACCATCGGCATGACGCCACAGACACCACAACTGCAAGGGACTGACCATGAAACTCAACACAGCCATGATGCTGGTGGCCCTGGCCACCGCCGGCCAGGCCGCCGCCAAACCCCTGGTGATCGCCACCGATGCCACCTACCCCCCCTTCGAGATGATCGACAGCAGCGGCAAGCTCGGCGGCTTCGAAGTGGATCTCGCCTACGCCCTGTGCGCGGCCATGAAGACCGAGTGCGAGGTGATCAACCAGCCCTGGGACGCCCTGCTGCCGGGCCTGCAGGTGCGCAAGTACGACGCCATCATGTCCTCCATGAACATCACGGACGAGCGGCGCCAGAAGGTGGACTTCAGCCAGGTCTATTACATGATGCAGAACCGCTTCGTGGGGCGTAGCGACAAGGCAGCCACCTTCGCCGACGACCAGGCTCACTTCAAGGGCAAGGTGATAGCGGTGCAGGAGGGGACCCCCCAGGACAACTTCATCACGGCCCGTTACGGGGAGGTGGCCAGCATCAAACGCTACGTCAACGCCCAATCTCCCATGCTGGATCTGCAGTCCGGCCGCGCCGATTACACCTTCGGCAACATGGTGCAGCTGAAAGTGGGCTTCCTCGACAAGGAGATGGGCAAACAATTCGCCTTCGTCGGCCCCCAGTTCAACGGCACCCAGGACAAGATTTTGGGTGAAGGGGTCGCGGTGGCGCTGCGCAAGAACGACGCCAGGCTCAAGGGTCAGTTCGATGCCGCCATCGACAGCGTCAAGGCGGATGGCACCTTCGATCAGCTGCTCAAGAAGTATCAGCTCGAAGATCTGCTCTGAGTGCCCATGGCCAGTAAATGACAAGGGAGGGAGGCACCATGCCTCCCTCCCTTTTCTCCTTCATCACGGCGAGCGAGGCTCCGTGCGCTTGGTCATTGAGCTGGGTCACTCAAGCCTCAGACGCCTCAACCCGCATCCAGCTTGAGGTGCGTGACGATGTGCCGGTACAGCGAGCCATAGTCATCATCAAAGTGATGGGAGCCCGGCAGGGTCACCGTGGTGACGTTTGGCTGCTTGAGCAGCGGGCAGAGCCGCACCGGGGAGTCATCGTCCGCCCCCTGCAGGCAGAGCAGCGGCAGGGTCTTGATGGCCTTGACCTCGGGCAGGGTGGGATAGCTCCCCGCCTTGTCGTGCACCACCATGTCGCTGACGTGGATCTCAAAATCCGATGCCGTCGAGGGGGAGAGCATCACGGCCCCCACCAGGCTGCTGCGATAGGCATCCGGCAGGTGATTGATGACGAAGGGCACGATTTCGGCCCCGAAGGAGAAGCCCACCAGCAGCCAGCGCTGACGCCCCCAGCGGGCCTGATAATCCGAGAGGATCCGTACCAGATCGGCCGTGGCCTGCTCCGGCGTCTTCTTCTTCCAGTAATAGGTGAGCGAACTCCAGCCCACTACCGGCATGCCGTGGCGCTGCAACTCGGCGCTGAGCCCCTTGTCGAGCGCAGCCCAACCCCCATCCCCGCTCATAAACACCACCATGGGGGCCAACGAGGCCTGTGTCACCGGCAGCTCCACCAGCCCCAGATCCGTTTTCACTGACGAGGGGGCGGCCAGAAGTGGAAACGCACAACACCACAACAGTAATAACCAGGCTCTCATGACCCACTCCCGTCAATCTTGATGCGCCAGCACACTGGCCCGCTCGTGGATAAGGGTAAAAAACAACACACTGGCAGTAACAACGATGCGCTCATGGTCCACTCCTACTTCTTCATCAGCCCAAACGGGCCACGGCTTATCAGGGAGATCAGGTGAGTCAGGGTTCTGGGCAGCGTCAACCGGCTGGTGCAGAGCAGGTAGCGAGGCTCCCAGTCGGGGGAGAACTTCTCCTTGTAGCGTCTCAGCCCCTGGAAGTTGTAGAAGCGGCTACCCCGGGTGAACAGGGTATTGCCGAGCCGTGCCCAGTAACCGCTTAAGGGGTGATCGTTGAAGCCGGACATGGGCGCCATGCCGAGGTTGAAGCTCTCATAGCCCTCCTCCTTGCCCCACAAGAGCAGCTCGACGAACAAAAAGTCCATGATGGGGGCCGTGCCCGTGTCCAGGCCGTAGCGCATCAGATCGATGGAGAGGCTCTCCCTGTTGTCGCTGACCCAGAGGTTGGCAAAGCCCACCACTTGGCCCCCGTGCCACACCAGGGCCGCCGGACTCAGTGTGAGATAGTCGGGCTCGAAGCTGCCCACCGAGAACCCCTTCTCCTTGCCCTGCTTGCTCGCCAGCCAGGTATCCGAAATGGCCTTGAGCTCAGGCAGCAAGGCGGTAACCTGGCCGGCCTCCACTACCTCGAACGACAATCCCTCCCGCTTGCCCTTGGCGTGGCTCTGACGCAGGTTGCGCAACCGGCTGCCGGCGAGATCGAACTCATGCAGATCCACGATCGCCTCCTCCCCGAGCTTGAACGGAATGAGGCCAAGATCCAGGTAGAGCGGCAGGTAGCGGGCCGACACCTGGTAGAACACCGGATTGGCGTCGTGCTCGTCGCACCGCTCGCGAAACTGCCACAGCAGCTCCTCGATGAGACAGCCCTGACCTATGGGATCCCCCATCACTATCCAGCTGTTGCCCTCGACCCCGTACATCAGAAACGCCTCGCCGCTCGGATGGAACAGCAGGGACTTGTCGCCGAGCTGTGCCAGATAGCCGTGGCCTCCCCCATCTCGCCGCACCAGCGCCTGGGCACGGGTCAGCTCCTCCTTGCTCGGCTTGTTGCCCGAGACCCGCAAGGGCGCCAGCAACTGGGCCACCCCGACCACCGCCAGCACGGCGATGACGCTCCCCATGGCCCGCAAGGCGCGGGAGGCGGCGCCCGGGCCATGGGCCGAGACGTTGAGCCAGAGGCTATGGTCATACTCCACCTGGCGATAGGAGAAGAGCAGCAACCAGAGGGCCCCCAGCAGCACGGCCCCCACCGACATCAGCCAGCCTGGGGTGAACTGGGCATGGAGCAATGAACCCTTGCGATAGAACAGCGGCCGACAGGGGGTAATGATGAGCAGGAAGGCCCCGAGCAGCAGGATGGACGCCCAGTCAAATCCCTTGAACAGGGAGAAGAGCATGCCGAGCGCCAGCAGCCACTGGGTGATCCGAAACGCGGCATCGTGGCGCCGATAGAGGCTGTGAGCCAGCAGGATCAGCAGCACGCCGCTGACGCTGCCGAGCACGTGGGAGAGCTCCAGCAAGTGCAGCGGCAACAGCTGCAACATGGCCTCGATGCGCACTCGCATGGTCGGCACCATGCCGGAGCAGAGCAGCAGGGTGCCGGCGGCGAAGGTGCCGAGGCTGATGAGGGCGGGCAAAAACTCCCGCATGGCGTTCATGATCCCCTGCAGCCGCTGCCAGCGAGCCCGCTGTTGCAGAGCCTCCTGGCTCGCAAACAGCAGCAGTGCGCAGAGGAAGGGCAGCACATAATAGGCACAGCGATAGAGCAGCAGGGAAGCCAGCAGCTTGTCCGCCGGCAGGTACTGGGCGAGCAGCAGGCTCATGCTCGCCTCGAACACTCCTATCCCCCCCGGTACATGGGCCAGCACCCCGAGCAGGCTGGAGAGCACGAAGGCACTGAGCAGCACGGAATAGGGCACGCTATCCGCTGGCAGCAGCACATAGAGCACGGCGGCGGCGGCCATCCAGTCGAGCAGGGCTATCAGCAGTTGCAGCAACCTGTATTTCAGGCTGGGCAGCACCAGCTGATGACCACGCCAGCCGAGCGCGGATCCGGGCCACAGCAGGTAGCCCAGCACTGCCAGCAGCGCCAGGGCTCCGGCCCCTTGCAACAACCAGTCGGCCCAGAGCGGCCAGCCCGGCAGCAGGGTGCTGGCCTGGCCGAGCAACAGGGAGACGCCCCCCCAGGCCAGCAGGCCGAGGAAGAAGGTGATGGAGCAGAGCAGGATGATGCGCGCCACCTCTGTGGTGCCGAGCCCGAGGGAGGAGTAGAGCCGATAGCGCACCGAGGAGCCGGTCAGCAGCGCAAAGCCCAGGGTATTGGAGAAGGTGTAGGCGATGAAGGAGGTCATCCCGACCTGCGGCCAGGGCAAGGGCTTGCCGAGCATGCGCACCGCCAGCCAGTCATAGCCGCAGAGGCAACCATAGCTCAGCAGGGTCAGCAGCAGGGCCCCTGCCAGTTGCGGCAGGGGCTGTGACCAGATGGCCAGCCGGATGTCGTGCCAATGCCAGGACTCGGTCAGGTGATACAACACGGTCAGGGCGGCCGCCAGCAGCAGCAGACTGCACAGGGGGCCAATCCAGACTAACAATGAACGCCGCATTCCAGCTTCCTGTGGCAGATGAAAATAATGAAAACACCCCATTGAGCCTACTGGCAAAAAACCACAGGGTGGAAAAATATAGCCCAAATGAGAACAAGACGGGGCTCACCCTCCCCCCTGGCCGGGGCTATCCAGCGGCAAACCACCGATGGCCCTATGATTTACCACCGACTCCTTGGTGAGTGCCATCCATCTTCTGTAACCTTATGTACAGGCAGAGAAAAGCGAGCCAGATGCCGATGAGCATGGACAAGGAGGGTGAGATGAACGAGTCGGGGCTTGTCAGACGTTTTTCCCAGAACCTCCTGGGACGGGATCTCGCCGTTGGCGATATCCACGGCTATTTTGCGCTGTTGCAGCAAACGTTGGAGGGAGTCGGCTTCGATCCCACCCGGGATCGCCTCTTCTCCGTCGGCGATCTGACCGATCGCGGGCCCGATTGCACCGAAGTGCTCTCATGGTTGGCCAAACCCTGGTTCCACCCGGTCTGCGGCAATCACGACGACTACGTCTGCCGCTACCAGAGCTGCGATCTGGACAACTGGATCCAGAACGGCGGGGGCTGGTTCCAGCAACTGACCGAGGCCGAGCAGGCCAGGTTCGCCGAGCGCTATCGCGCCCTGCCCCTCGCCATCGAGGTGCAGACCCAGGCCGGGCCCGTCGGCCTGCTGCATGCCGACTGCCCGTCTTCCAACTGGCAGGGCCTGCTGGACAAGCTGGATACCGGGGTGAGCGGTGGCCAGCTGCGGGCCATCAAGAACGTCTGCCTCTGGTCGCGACGCCGCATCGAGCTGCTGGACGAGAGCGGCATCGAGGGCCTGGTCGCCCTGGTGGTGGGCCATACCCCGCTGGGGGCTCCTGCCCGTCTCGGCAATGTTTATTACATCGACACCGGCGGCTGGTATCCCCAGGAGGGCGGCTACTTCACCCTGCTGGATCTGTACAGCCTGATCCCGGTGACCATAGGAGCCTCCCGATAAGCAGTACGGCCATTGCCGCACCGGCGAGCTCAGGGCCCTTACTTCTCGCCCCCTCCCCAGGCGCTTATTAAATCACCAGGCGGGCGGCCCGCGCTTCGATCTGCCTGCGCTATGGTTTACCATGCTGGCATCTGTGGTGCCCGTCACCATCCACCCCGGCGCCCGGCGCCCCCTCATCCCGGACAACATGAGCAACGCAGCACAATCTGGCCAAGGGCCGACCTTCTATTTCCACGACTACGAGACCTTCGGGATCAGCCCGGCGAAGGACAGGCCGGCCCAGTTTGCCGGCATTCGTACCGACGCGGATTTCAACCTCATCGGCGAGCCGCTGGTCATCTACTGCAAGCCGCCGGCGGATTACCTGCCGGAGCCCGAGGCCTGCCTCATCACAGGTATCACGCCGCAGAAGGCGATGAAGGACGGATTGTGCGAGGCGGACTTCATCCGCCAGATCCACGAGCAGTTCGCCACCCCGGGCACCTGCGTGCTGGGCTACAACAGCATTCGCTTCGATGACGAGGTGACCCGCTACACCCTGTATCGCAACTTCTACGACCCCTATGCCTACAGCTGGCAGAACGGCAACTCCCGCTGGGACATCCTCGACATGCTGCGGGCCTGCTACGCCCTGCGCCCGGAGGGAATAGAATGGGCCTTCGATGAGGAGGGGAAGCCGAGCTTCAGACTAGAAAAGCTGACGGTGACCAACGGCGTGGCTCACGCCAACGCCCACGATGCCCTCTCCGACGTCTTGGCCACCATAGAGATGGCCAAGCTGGTGAAAAAAGCCCAGCCGAAGCTGTTTGACTACCTGTTTGCCCTGCGCAACAAGAACAAGGTCAAGGCCCTTATCGACGTGGTGACCATGAAGCCCTTGACCCATGTCTCCGGCATGTTTTCCCCCTGGCAGGGTTGCGTGAGCTGGGTCTCGCCACTCGCCTGGCACCCGACCAACCAGAATGCGGTGATCATGGTGGATCTCACCCGGGATCCCACCCCGCTCATCGAGCTCAGCAGCGACGAGATCCGCGAGCGGCTCTACACCAAGAAGGATGAGCTGGGGGACTTGGCGGGCATTCCGGTGAAACTGGTGCACATCAACAAGTGCCCGGTGCTGGCGCCGGCCGCCACCCTCACGGCGGAGCGCGCCGATGAGCTCGGTGTCGACCGGGAGCAGTGCCGCAAGAGCCTCAACCTGCTGCGGGCCCATCCCGAGGTGCGGGAGAAACTGGTGGAGGTGTTCAATCAGGAGTTCGCCGGCCAGAACGATGGCGATCCCGATACCCAGCTCTATGCCGGCTTCTTCGGCCACGGCGACAAGGCCAGCATGGATCTGGTGCGCGCCACCCCGGCGGATCTGCTGGGAGAGCGGGAATTTGCCTTCAGTGACTCACGCTTGCCCGAGATGCTGTTCCGCTACCGTGCCCGCAACTGGCCCCACACCCTGAGCGAAGCCGAACAAAAGCGCTGGCGCCTGCACTGCAGCGACTATTTCAGCAGCCGCTTGCCGGACTATGTCTCCCGCCTGGAAGATCTGGCCGAGCAGAACCAGGGGAACGAACGGAACTTTGCCATCCTCAAGAGCCTCTATCGCTACCTCGAAGATCTCTGATATGTGAGTGATTTCACAGTTAAATCCCTGTACGCTCCCTTGGCTCGCGACATAATGAGCAAGGGAGCCTGGTCTCCTGACAATTTGATTATTTGTATGTGGATCGGCAGGATGCCGTGCTATCGACTCTTGGGGATCGCTCGCTTGATGCATTTGGGATTATCAGCCGCCGTGCTTGTCGCCTGCAGCCTGTTGCCATCGGCCGCCATGGCTGGCGTGCGCTTCGAGGTGCCGGACTATCTGCTGCGTCTGCCTGAGCAGACCTATCGGCTCATCGAGAGCAACTTCAGCACCCTCTACCAGCAGACCGACTTCACCCCCCAGATCACCAACAGCTACTTCAATCACTCGGATCTCTACCGCTTCGCCGGTATCCCCCTCGCCATCACGCCGCAGAACGGTTTCCAGATGGAGGTGTTCGGCCAGCTCTACAACAAGTCGTCCCAGATCTACGCCCAGATGAACGAGGATCTCTCCCTCTATCGCACCCTGCGGGTCGACATGATGGGGGATCAGACCGACGAGGTGGCCATCGGCATGGGGCTCGGCGTGCCCTTGAGCAAGCGTCTGACCCTCAAGGCGCTGGTCTCCAGCAACGAGATCCCGGGTTACGGCTCCTCCAACTATGCCGTCGGCATGGAGTGGCACTTCTAGAAGATATGAAGGCCTGCCAAACACACCGAAAAAGGCTCCCGAGGGAGCCTTTTTATCTACCTGATGCAGGGTCAGCGATACTGGATCACCATCCCCTGCCCGGCTTGCAGCACAACTTGCGGCCCCAGAGGCTGCTCGCTCCAGAAGTCCTGCCCTCCTGTTGGCACCTCGATCACCTTCTCACCCTCGCCCCAGTTGAACAGGCAGAGCAGCTCGCCGCCACCGGGCAGGGTCACATGGCCACGGGTGAAGCACATGTCATCGAAGCGGGCCGCCGGGGTGCGCACCTCGCACAGGGCCAGCAGCTTGCGAAGCTGCCCCGCCTGTGCCTCGTCCAGATCCTGCAACCTGTCCCCCGCCAGCACCATGCCGCCGCTTGCCACCAGGGCCGCCAGGTGGAACTGGTAATCCGCCGCGCCGGCCCTCTGGTTTGGCAGGTCCCGCAGGCAGACGCAGTCAGGATCCAGCGCCCACAGCCGATCGTTCTGCCAGGCGCGGCAGAAAGCCTCCCGCGCTATCTGGCGAAAACGGGGGCCATGGCGCTCCACGTCATCGCTCACCCGCATGCCGTGCACCAGGCCGAGGCTCGGCCAGAGGGGGGCGTTGCAGCCGAGCAGGAAGGCCCCCTCCCCGGCGCCGCGCAGCACGGCTGCCATGCCGCGGCGATAGGCCTCGACCCGGGTCGCGGAAGCGTCGTGGAACTGGCCACCGTGGATGGCGCCCCAGAAGTTCGCATCCAGCTTGAAGTAGTGGATGCCCCACTGCTGACGCAGGGTACGGAACACCCGCTCGAGATGGGTTTGCACCTCGGGGTGGGTGCCATCCAGCACGTACCAGGGGGTACAGCGCCAACCGCCGTAGGTGACCCGCTCGGAGGGGAGCGGCAAGCCGTCATCCCCCTTCACGAACCAGTCGGGGTGATCCTGAAACACTTGGGAGCCCGGCTCTGCGATAAAGGGGGCGACCCAGAGCGCCGGCTCGCAGCCCGCATCGCGAATTTCGCGGGCAAGCGCCGCCACCCCCTGCTCGAACTTGGCAGAGGGCGTCAGCCAGTCCCCCATCCTGGCCTGGTAGCCGTCATCTATCTGCACGTAGTTCAGGGTCGGGAAGCGCGCGGCCCGCATCGCCAGGTTCTCGCGAATATCGTCCGCGCTCACGTCCGCATAGTAGTGATACCAGGAGCACCAGCCGCTGGGGCGGGTCGACACGCTGTCGATCAGACTGCCGTGCTCGGCCTCGATATGAGTCGCAAGGGTCGCCAACAGCGCCTCCCTGTCCGGTCCCTCCAGGCAGAGCAGGGCTTCGCTCTGCCAGTGCTGGCCGGGGGCCAGGGTCCGCCCCTCGTCGTTCATCAGGATCTGCAGCCGACCGCTCGGATAGAGCCGAAACTCGCCGCCAAATCGCCGACAGCTGGCGAACGCCAGCAGCAGCCAGCCTGCGGCTTGCTCCACCAGCAGCAGGTTGTGGACGGTGTGATAGCCCAGATCCACCGTGATGCGATAGACGCTCGCGTCCGGGCAACGCCCGACCGGTTCGGGGGAGCGCCAAGTTCCCATGGTCTGGGCCAGCATCTGGAACCCCTCCCCGTAGATGGCCGCCCCGGGATCGATACCAAGATCGCCGTCAAACAGCAGCCAGTCGTGCACCGCCTGGGGGGCGGCGCCCGTGTTGTCCAACCGCACCCGGCACAGGGGACCATCCCAGGCTGGGGTCTGCAGCAGTTGGGAATCGGGGGCAGGCTTGGCGGATAGCTGACGCAATCGGGACAAGAGCGAGGGGGTCGACATGGGATCTCCTTCTTATGGACAGGTACGACACAATCTTGTGAATGGAAACGACTCTGGCGCCATTGTATCCCCTATGGGTCAGTTGACCCTGTCCTGCGCCCCCTGCGTTCTGTTAAACTGCGACCTCGCTCACAGTTGCCAAGATGAGGCCCTCGTGCTGCTTCAACGCGCCTTGCTCTACCTTCGTGATTTCATGGTCATCATCGCCTGCCTGCTGGCCGGCAAAGCCCTGGCGGCCCTGCTGCCCTTCGCCTTCCCCGGCAGCATCATCGGCATGCTGCTGCTGTTCGTGCTGCTCTCCCTGCAACTCATCAAGCTGCACTGGGTCGAGCAGGGCGCCGGCCAGCTGCTGCGCCACATGGGGGTGCTGTTCGTACCGGTGGCGGTCGGTCTGGTGGCCTGGCTCGAGCCCCTGCGCCAATCCTTCGGCCTCATCATGCTCTGCGTGGTGCTCGGCATCGTGCTGATCCTCGCCACCGTCGGCCATCTCTATCAGAGGATGAACAAACAATGATGTGTTGGCTCGCCATCTCCCCCGCTCAATCCCGCCATCCCATGACAAGGATGCAGCCATGATGTTCTGGTTTGCCATACCCCTGACGCTCGCGCTCTACTTCGCCACCCGGGCCCTCTATCGCCGCCTGCCCTGGCCCATCATCAACCCCGTGCTGATCCCGACCGCCGTCATCATCGCCATTCTGCTCGCCTTCAATCTGCCGCTGGATCAGTACCAGCACGGCACCTTCCCCATCACGGCGCTGCTCGAACCCGCGGTGGTGGCGCTGGCACTGCCCCTCTACCAGCAGGCGCGCCAGATCCAGGCCAGGCTCAAGCCCATCCTCGTCTGCACCCTGGCCTCCGTGCTGATCTCGGTCTGCACCACGCTGGTGATCGGCCACGCCATGGGGGCGGATCCGGCGCTCCTGGCTTCCCTCGCCACCAAGTCCATCACCACGCCGCTCGCCATGAGCGTCAGCCAGTCCCTCGGCGGCATTCCCGCCATCGCCGCCGCCGTGGTGGTGGTGGTCGGGATCCTGGGGGCTCTTATCGGCTACCCCCTGCTCAAGCTGATGCGGGTCACCGATCCCGAGGCCCAGGGGCTCGCCATGGGGGCCTGCGCCCACGCCATCGGCACCGCCACCTCCGCCGAGAAGGGGGTCACCCAGGGGGCCTTCTCGTCGCTCGCCATGGTGGTGTGCGGGGTGCTCACCGCCGCCGTCGCCCCCCTGCTGTTTGCGATCTACCACTGGTTGACCTGAACCCGCTCCAACCGACATGGACAAGGGGGGACGCTGTGAACCAGAGCACAGTGCCTCCCCCGTTACCCCCTTTGTCTCGCCTCTTTCTCGCCCTGCCTGACTCCCCGCAGGAGCTCTCTGCCCGGCAAGGAGGGGATCATCGGGACACCCGGCACCTCATTCTGGCTCCAAACCGGCGCCGATAGCGGCCCATGCTCCCGCCCCTTGTGGGAGCGGCCGCACAGATTGCGCAAGACAAACGTTTCCTTTAACATCCATCGTCCTTTGCCCACCAAGGCGTGAGCGCCCTCACACATTTCAGTGCGCTTGCTCCCTACAATGGCCCCCCAATTGGCCCTTGAGGACACATTATGCATCCCCGTTTTGCCAAGCCATTCGAGACCCTGTCTGCCCCGCTGCAAGCGGCCTTGCGCCCCATGCTGGCAGACGATTTTCAGGCCCGCTTTACCCCGGCGCAAGTCGCCACCCTGAAAGCCGCCACCGGCCTTGAGGATCGCGCCCTGCGTCTGGCCCTGCTGCCGCTGGCCGCCGCCTGTTCGGTTGCCCCCATCTCCAAGTTCTTCGTGGGAGCCATCGCCTGCGGCCTGAGCGGTACCTGGTATTTCGGCGCCAACATGGAGTTTGCAGGCCAGGGGCTGTTCCACTCGGTACACGCCGAGCAGTCCGCCATCTCCAACGCCTGGCTCGGCGGCGAGACCGGGATCTCCGAGATCACCGTCAACTACACCCCTTGCGGCCACTGCCGCCAGTTCATGAACGAGCTGAGCACCGCCAAGACGCTCAAGGTCTCCCTGCCGGACGATTTGAGCGAGCTGCAGGCCTTCCTGCCTCACTCCTTCGGCCCCGCCGATCTCGACATCACCGATGCCCTGATGAGCCCCCAGGCCCACGATGAGCTGGTGCTGGAAACCGACGACCCCCTCTGGCAGGCCGCCCTCGCCGCCGCCCGCCAGAGCTATGCCCCCTACAGCCAGGGCTATGCCGCGGTGGCGCTGCAGTTCGCGGATGGTCGCATCTTCTGCGGTCGCTACGCGGAGAACGCCGCCTTCAACCCCAGCCTGCCGCCGATGCAGATGGCCTGCGCCCACGCCGTGCTCAACGGCGAGGAGCTTGGCTCGGTGCGCCGCGCCGTGCTGCTGGAGAACAAATCCGGCCAGATCAGCCAAAAGGACGCCGCCCAGTCCACCCTCAGGGCATTGGGACTGGTGGAATTGGAGTACAGGGCTGTCTAAGCCATGTCTTGAGCGTAAAAAGGGGAGCCGATGGCTCCCCTTTTTCATTTGTTTTCTAAATGCTCTTCTCTTAATACTCTGGCGCGTTGAAGTTATTGGCCAAATGCCGGCACGGGGGCACAGAGCCCCCTCCCTTCAGGACTCCCAGACGATGGTCTCGGCCCCGCCCCAGCGCTCGCCTATCTCGGCATACTTCTGCTCCAGCAGGTGGCGGCGGATCTTCATGGTGGGGGTCAGCACCCCGTTCTCTATGTTCCAGGGGCTCTTCACCACCAGGATGCCGCGGATCTTGGCGTGGGGCTCCAGCTGCTCGTTGACCCGGTTGCGGGCCGCCTCCAGCTGGGCGTTGACCGCGGCCTTGTCCCCCCGCATGGCGCTCTCGGCGAGCTGCACCAGGGCGACGGGCTGCGGCATGCCGTACCCGATGACGCACAGCTGCTCGATGAGGGGCTCCTGCCCCAGCATCCCCTCGATGGGCACGGGGGCCACGTACTTGCCCTTGGCTGTCTTGAACACATCCTTCATCCGCCCCGTGATGGTGAGGTAGCCCTCCTTGTCCAGCTTGCCCATGTCGCCGGTGTGCAGCCAGCCGTCGGAGTCTATGGCCTCCTTGCTGTGCTCGGGATCCTTGTAGTAACCCAGCATCATGCCGTCACAGCGACAGAGGATCTCCCCCTCGTCGGAGATCTTGATGGTCACCCCTGGCCCCGCCTTGCCGACGGAGCCTATCTTGTCCGCTCTGAACGGATAGTTGAGGGTGGAGTAGGCGTGGTTCTCGGTCATGCCCCAGGCCTCGGTGATCTCGAGGCCTATGCTGTGATACCACTCCAGCAGGGCCGGCGCCACCGGCGCCGAGCCGCAGCCCAGCACTCGCGCCTGATCCAGCCCCAGCCCCTTCTGCAGCTTGCCCTTGATAAGGCCAGAGATGAGCGGGATCTTGAGCAGCAGGGCGAGTTTCTTCTGGGGCAGCTTCTCGTGGATCTTGATGCGGAACATGGCCCAGAGCCGCGGCACCGAGATGAAGACGGTGGGGCGGCAGCGCTTGACGTCCTCGATGAAGGTGTCGAGGGACTCGGGGAAGGCGATGGTGGCACCGCTGAACAGGCTGCCGCCGTAGATGTAGACCCGCTCCGTGATGTGCGCGAGCGGCAGGTAGGAGAAGCCGCGATCGGCGTCCGTCAGCGAGACCGCCTCCACCAGCTTCTCGCAGGACCAGGCGTAGCGCTCCACGCTCAGCATGGCGCCCTTGGGCTTGCCGGTACTGCCGGAGGTGTAGACCAGGCTCAGCAGGGCGTCCGGCACCTGCACCGGGCTGTCGGCTATGGGTTCGTGGGCCTTGAGCAGGGCGTCCCACTGATGGGGGGCCGGCATGGTGTCGTAGGGGAAGGTGATGCGCAGCAAGTCCGCCGGCACCCCCGCCTCCTGGCTCTTCCAGTCGTCCAGCTTGCCGACGAAGATCGCCTTGGCCTCGCTGTGGCGCAGCACGTATTCGATGGTGTCGACGTTGGCGGTCGGGTAGATGGGGACGCTCACATACTGCCCCATCTGCATCGCCAGATCGGCGATGAACCACTGGGCGCAGTTCTTGGAGAGCAGGGCCACCTTGTCGCCGGGGGCCAGCCCCAGCTCGCGCAGTGCCGTGACCATGCGCCGCGCTTGGTCGGCGACCTCACCCCAGGTGAAATCGACGTATTCGCGGTGGATGGTTTGACGAAGGTAGACCCGGTCTGGCGTCTGCCGCTCCCAGTGATAGAGCATCTCGAGCGGCAGTTTGTTGGCAATGCGTGAGGAGGAGGCCATAGTTTATTCCCTGAAACAAAAGGCAAGACTCATTATTAACCTTTTGATAACACTCAGGGAAGCAGATTACTCAAACTTCTGTTTGAACTGCGAATGGGATCAAGCTTCAGCCTGTTGTTGCAGGCGTTTCCACATCTCCTGCACCAGCTCCTCGTCCTGCTCGGAGAGCTCCCCCTGCAAGATGGCTTCATTCAGGCTACGCAGCACATAGCTCTTCACATCCTGCACTAGCGTCTTGCCCTCCAGCTCGGCCCGGGCGACGGCGAGGGAGATATGACCGCGCAGGTAGCCACCCGCAAACAGCTCGTCTTCGCTGGCCGTGGCGACCATGGCGTCGATCAGTCCCAACAACTTGTGTTCAAAATCGTGAATCGTCATTTAACGCAGCCTCATTTCCGGGATTGCCGGCAAAATAATTCGGGGAGTGGAACCGCGATCCGGTTGATCGCGGCTCTCTGGCGCCAGGCCAGCCGCATCCTTGATGTCCTATTCCGGGTTGGCCACCGGGTAGATGACCTGATCCTTGTATCCTGTGGTTATGCGCAGATAACCACTTAACGACCGGTTCAGCGCCGGATCGTCGGTGTCCACCAGCAGCGGACGGCCTTCGAGCGCCGCCAGCTTGCTCTTGGTGGCGAGGACCTGGATGTGGTCTCGCCCGACGGTCCGGATCACGTCTGGACTCAGTTGCTGATTTCCGCGCCCGAACAGATGTCCCTGACCACCGATCAGGGTAATGATCAGACGGCAGCGACGGCCACGGATCCGGGTCAGGATGTCCGTGGCGGACAGATCCTGCCCGATAAGCCGGCCATTTTCCACCAGATCCACACCGAGCAGGGTATTTTCCAGACCCAGCTCCCCCATACAGGCGGCCACCGTGCTGCCGGAGCCCATCAGATAGAGGGTATCCGGCTCCATCTCCTCCACCACGCCGGCGGCGAGATCCGCGAGCACCAGCTCCTCGGACTCCCTCCCCCCCTGCTTGGTCGCCTGCACGTAGCGCAGATCCCCGGGCACCTGCATCTGGCCATAGTGACGGGCGCGCACCTTGCCGGCCCGAAACGCCTCCTCGTCGATGTCCACCACCTCGGCGTCCACCAGGCTCAGCAGCTCCCCAGCAATCATCCTGGCCACCACCCGGCCGCTGGCGGCGGGGGTCACGCCGTAGACCCCGGAGTGGATCTTGCACCCCGCCGGGATGCCGAGCACGTGGCAGGACTCCCCCACGGCGGCGCAGATGTCCCGGGCTGTGCCGTCACCGCCCGCGAACAGCAGCAGATCCACCCCGGCGTCGCGCATCAGCTCGGCGGCGGTGCGGGTGTCGGCGGCGCTGCTCGGCGAGGCGGGCTGATGAAGGATGCGATGGGGCAGTTGCAGCGAGGCGGCAAGATCGGCCCCCATCTCCCCTCCGACCGTCAGCAGTTCGAAGGAGGCACTCACACTGCACAGGGGCAGCAAGGCCTGACGGGCCCGCTCCTGGGCCTTGGGCACGGCGCCCCGCGCCAGCGCCTCGGCCACCACGCCGTCACTGCCCTTGAGACCCACGGCCCCGCCGATGCCGGCGACCGGATTGATAATAAGCCCTAAACGAAACATGATTCCCTCCCTCTGCTCGCCGCCATTTTATCTGTTCGGCGCTATGGGACAAGCCGGGGGCGCCTGATAGAATGCGCAGTTTCAACCGTCATCCAAAGTTCAACCAAGGTTCAATCATGCTGGAATGGATTGCTGACCCCTCCGCCTGGGTCGCGCTCGCCACCCTGACCCTGCTCGAGATCGTGCTGGGTATCGACAACATCATCTTCATCTCCATCCTGGTGGGGCGCCTGCCGGAAGCCCAGCGTCAGCGGGCCCGGATCCTGGGTCTCGGCCTCGCCATGGGGACCCGCATCCTGCTGCTGCTCTCCCTCGCCTGGGTGATGCGCCTCACCGAGCCGCTCTTCTCCGTGCTGGGGGAAGCCATCTCGGGTCGGGATCTCATCTTGCTGATTGGGGGCCTGTTCCTCATCGCCAAGAGTACTCACGAGATCCACCACAGCCTGGAGGGGGCCGCCGATGAGCAGAGCTCTGTGAGCAAGGCTGCCGGCTTCCTGTCGACCCTGGTGCAGATCGCCATCCTCGACATCATCTTCAGCCTGGACTCCGTCATCACCGCGGTCGGCATGGCGGATCACGTGCCCGTCATGGTGCTGGCCATCGTCATCGCCGTCGGCGTCATGATGTTCGCCGCCAAGGCCATCGGCGACTTCGTCGATGCCCACCCCACCATCAAGATGCTGGCCCTCTCCTTCCTGATCCTGGTCGGGGTGGCCTTGATGGCCGAGGGGCTGGATCTGCACATTCCGAAGGGCTACATCTACTTCGCCATGGCCTTCTCGCTGGTGGTGGAGATGATCAACATCCGCCTGCGGGACCATCAGGACCGCGCCAAGGCAAAATAAGCCGACGCGGCTTGATGCCAAACGCTGTGCCAACAAAAAGCGCGACCCGAGGTCGCGCTTTTTTTATCTGCCTTGAACGGTGAGCGGGCTTGCCGCCAGCGATTCAGAGTGCGTTGCGGGTGGCCACCGCGTCCGCCAGGTTGCGCAGCAGCACCTCGGTGTCGGCCCAGCCGATGCACGCATCCGTGATGCTCTGACCGACGGTGAGTTCGCACCCATCCACCAGATCCTGTCGCCCTTCCACCAGGTGGCTCTCCACCATGACGCCGAACACCGCCTTGCTGCCGGCGCGCAGCTGACCGGCCACGTCCTCGGCCACCAGCATCTGGTTCTTGAACTGCTTGCTGCTGTTGGCGTGGCTGAAGTCGATCATCACCTTCTGTGACAGACCGGCCTTGTCCAGCCCCTTCACCACCTCGCTCACGTGGGCGGCGCTGTAGTTCGGCTCGCGACCACCGCGCAGGATGATGTGGCAGTCCGGGTTGCCGGCGGTGGAGACGATGGCGGAGTGACCGAACTTGGTCACCGACAGGAAGTGGTGGGGCGCGCTGGCGGCGCCGATGGCGTCGATGGCCACCTTGATGGTGCCGTCTGTGCCGTTCTTGAAGCCCACCGGGCAGGAGAGGCCGGAGGCCAGCTCACGGTGCACCTGGGATTCGGTGGTGCGAGCCCCGATGGCGCCCCAGCTCATCAGATCCGCCATGTACTGCGGGGTGATCATGTCGAGGAACTCGGAGGCGGTGGGCAGCCCCATGTCGTTGAGATCCAGCAGCAGCTTGCGGCCGATGCGCAGGCCGTCGTTGATCTGGCAGCTGTTGTCGAGGTAAGGGTCGTTGATGAGTCCCTTCCAGCCCACCGTGGTGCGCGGCTTCTCGAAGTAGACCCGCATCACGATCTCCAGCTCCCCCTTGAGCTCGTCACGCAGCACCTTGAGGCGCTTGCCGTATTCCAGGGCGGCGACCGGATCATGGATGGAGCAGGGGCCGATCACCACCAGCAGGCGTTGATCTTCACCGGCCAGGATCTGATGGATGGCCTGACGGGATTCAAACACCGTAGAGGAGGCGGTCTCAGTCGCCGGAAACTTCTCGAGCACCGCAACCGGAGGCAATAACTCTTTGATCTCTTTGATACGAACGTCGTCGGTTTGATGCTGCATGACAATACTTCCTGCTAAATGACTGCGATTGAGTGATCCCAATCTATTCTTCCATCGAAGTGGTGTAAATAGAAAATTACATCCATGGATAAAGTATTTTTAAGTGGAGTCTTGCAAGTTGTCACAATACTGCTAGCAACAGCCAGGAAAGCAGGAGGCCCGCACTGTGGCGGGCCTCCTGGATGACAACGAGCACGAGATCAGACGGCCTGGCTGATCCCCGCCAGCTTGTCAAAGTAATCCGGGAAGGTCTTGGAGGTACAACCCGGATCGTTGATGGTCACCGGGGTGTCCGACAGGGCCACCAGGGAGAAGCACATGGCGATGCGGTGATCGTTGTAGGTGTCGATGGCCGCATGCTTGAGGCTGGCCGGCGGGGTGACCGTGATGTAGTCGTGCCCCTCCTCCACTTCCACACCCAGCTTGCGCAGCTCGGTGGCCATGGCGTGCAGGCGATCCGTCTCCTTCACCCGCCAGTTGTAGATGTTGCGAATGGAGGTGGGCCCTTCGGCGAACAGCGCCGTGGTCGCTATGGTCATGGCCGCATCGGGGATCTGGTTCATGTCCATGTCGATGCCGTGCAGGGGCGCCTGCTCCGCCTCGATGAAGTCATCGCCCCAGGTGATGCGAGCCCCCATCTTCTCCAGCACGTCGGCGAAGTGGATGTCGCCCTGAATGCTGTGCTTGCCGATGCCGGTGACCCGCACCTTGCCCTTGATGGCCCCCGCCGCGAGGAAGTAGGAGGCGCTGGAGGCATCCCCCTCCACCAGGAAGTCACCCGGGCTGACGTAGCTCTGGTTGCCCTTGATGTAGAACAGCTTGTAGTCGTCGTGCTCGATGACCACCCCGAACTGCTTCATGATGTGCAGGGTGATATCGATGTAGGGCTTGGAGACCAGCTCCCCCTTGATGTGGATGCGGGTATCGCCGGCCGCCATGGGGGCTGCCATCAAAAACGCCGTCAGGAACTGGCTGGAGACGGAGCCGTCGATGTGCACGTCGCCGCCCCAGAGCCCCTTGGCATCCACCACCAGGGGCGGATAACCATCTTTCTTCAGGTACTGGATATGGGCACCCGCTTCGCGCAGGGCATCCACCAGGTGACCGATGGGGCGCTCCTCCATGCGAGGCTCCCCCCCCAGCATGTATTCCCCGGAGCCCAGGCACAGGGCGGCGCAGAGCGGGCGCATGGCGGTGCCGGCGTTGCCGAGGAAGAGGTTGACCGGATCCTTGACCGCGAAGCTGCGGCCGAGGCCGTGTACCGTGCATTCGGTCTTGTCGGCGGAGAGCTTGTACTTGACCCCGAGCTGGGTCAGGGCCACCAACATGTGACGGATATCATCGCTATCCAGCAGGTTGGTCAGCCGGGTGGTGCCGCGGGCCAGGGCTGCCAGCAGCAGGGCACGGTTAGAGACACTTTTGGAGCCAGGCAGATTGACTACCCCGGCCACGCGAGAGATGGGTTCCAGACGCAACGAATTCATAGACTTCCTGTACGACCTCAAATAAATCACCTGACCGGACGTTAACAGCCTCGCCCCTGCGCGGCAATACCGCGCTTGGCACAAATACGAGGCGAAGAGCACTCAGGGTCAGGATCCTCTACAAAAACAGACGCCGGGGAGTCCCCGGCGCCTCACAATGGGGAAAAACGCCTCAGCCGTGGCGCTTGGCAAAGCCGTCCATAAAGCTCACCAGAGCCTTGACGCCCTCAAGCGGCATGGCGTTGTAGAGGCTGGCCCGCATGCCACCGACGATGCGGTGCCCCTTGAGCGCCAGCAGGCCGGCGGCTTCCGACTCGGCAAGGAACAGCTTGTCCAGGGCCTCGTTTTTGAGCTGGAACGGCACGTTCATGCGGGAACGGCAGGCCGCATCCACCTGGTTGCCATAGAAGCTGGACTGGTCGAGGTAGCCGTAGAGGAAGTCGGCCTTCTCCTTGTTGCGCGCCTCCATGGCCGAGAGGCCCCCCTGCTCCTTCAGCCACTCGAACACCAGGCCCGCCAGATACCAGGCGTAGGTCGGCGGCGTGTTGAACATGGAGTCGTTCTTGGCGGTGAGTCGGTAGTCGAAAATCGACGGCACGTCGGCGCGGGCCTGATCCAGCAGGTCGTCCCGCACGATGGCGATGGCGAGGCCAGAGGGGCCTATGTTCTTCTGGGCGCCGGCATAGATGACGCCGAAGCGGCTCACGTCGAGGGGACGGGAGAGGATGGTGGAGGAGAGATCCGCCACCAGGGGCACATCCCCCGTGGCCGGGATGTCGAACATCTCTATACCGTCGATGGTTTCGTTCGGACAGTAGTGCACATAGGCCGCATCGGCGCGAAACGCCGGGGTCGGCAGCAGATGGGTGATCCCCTGCGCGTTCTTGGCGACCCCGTCAACGGTCTGGATGTCGCCGTACTTGCGGGCCTCGTCCACGGCGCTCGCGGCCCAGACCCCGGTCAGCAGGTAGTCCGCCTTCTTGTTGGCGCCACCCAGCAGGTTCATGGGTACGGCGGAGAACTGACCGCGGCCACCACCGTGCATGAAGAGCACCTTGTAGTTGTCCGGCACCGCCAGCAGGTCGCGCAGGTCGGCCTCCGCCTTCTCGGCGACCGCCATATAGGGCTTGCCGCGATGGGAAAGCTCCATGACCGAGGCTCCCAGCCCCTGGAAGTTACAAAATTCGCGCTGGGCGCGCTCCATGACTTCGACCGGCAACATGGCGGGGCCGGCGCAGAAGTTGTAAATCGGTTTGCTCATGACGCTTTCCGTGAATGGATGAGAGTGAATGACGACTCGAACGGTTTTACACGAGAGGCCCCCGTGGGGGCAAAGGCTTTTTGGGATCTGGCGCACCCTTTTTGGGCAAGCAGGCCAGGCCATGGAAGCAGAAAAGCCCTGAACGGGTCAGGGCTTGCAGAGAACATGCAGAGAAATGGCCGGCTGCTGGCATAAATGCGTAGCCAGGCTCCTTTTTACAGCATCCTGTCAGTGCATCACAGCTTGGCGGTGAGCTCCGGCAGCAGGCTGAACAAGTCCCCCACCAGGCCGTAATCCGCCACCTGGAAGATGGGGGCTTCCGGATCCTTGTTGATGGCGACGATGACCTTGGACTCCTTCATACCAGCCAGGTGCTGGATGGCACCCGATATACCGACGGCGATATAGAGCTCGGGCGCCACTATCTTGCCAGTCTGGCCCACCTGCAGATCGTTGGCGACGAAGCCCGCGTCCACCGCCGCCCGGGAGGCGCCGACCGCGGCCCCCAACTTGTCCGCCAGGGCCTCGATGAGGGCGAACTGCTCTTTCGAACCCAGCGCCCTGCCACCCGAGACCACCACCCGCGCCGCGCCGAGCTCGGGGCGCGCGGATCGCACCGCCCGTCGCTCGATAAGGCGGGTCCGGCATCTGAGATCGGAGACCGGCACTGACGAGATGGGAGCCAGATTCCCCCCTTTATCCACACCCTCGAAGGCGCTGGCCCGGATGCTGAGCACCTTGATGGACGCCGAGCTCGTTACCCGGGCGATGGCGTTGCCCGCATAGATGGGGCGCAGGAAGGTATCGGCGGACTCGATGGCCGTCACCTCGGAGATCATCTCCACCCCGAGCCGGGCCGCCACCCGCGGCAGCAGATCCTTGCCCTGGCTGCTCGCCGCCATCAGGCAGTGCCGATAGTCCCGCACCAGCGGGGCCAGCAGGGTATCCACCCCGTCATTGAGCCCCTCCGCCAGCAGAGGATGTTCGGCTAAGAGCACCCTGTCGACACCTTGCAGACTGGCGGCCTGCTCCCCCGCCTCGGTCAATCCCTGGCCCAGCAGCAAGAGGTGCACCTCGCCGCCGAGCTGCCCGGCTGCCGCCACCACGCGGGCGGCGCTGTCGGCCAACTGGCCCTGATGATGTTCGGCAATGATGAGTACGCTCATGGCAGCACCTTGGCTTCGTTCTTGAGTTTGTTCAGCAGCTCGTCCACCGAGCCGACCCGGATCCCTGCGCTGCGCACCGGAGGGGCCATCACCCCGAGCACGCGGATCTCGCTCCCGGCATCCAGACCCAGGGCCGCAAAGGGCTGGCTCTCCAGCGGCTTGCGTTTCGCCTTCATGATGTTGGGCAGCGAGGCGAAGCGCGGCTCGTTCAGGCGCAGGTCCACGGTCACCACGGCAGGCAGGGGCATGCCGAGGGTCTCGAGGCCGCCGTCTACCTCCCGGGTCACCTGCAGTTCGCCCTCCACCCGCTTGATGGCGGAGGCGAAGGTGGCGAGCGGCCAGTCATTGAGGGCGGCGAGCATCTGGCCCACCTGGTTGTTGTCAGAATCGATGGACTGCTTGCCGAGCAGCACCAGATCCGGCTGCAGCTCCTCACACAGTGTTTGCAGCCCCTGCGCCACCTTGAGGGGGCTCAGGGTCTCGTCGGTCACATAGTGGAGTGCCCGATCCGCCCCCAGGGCCAGGGCGTGGCGCAGCTGCTCGGCCGCGGCCTCGGGCCCGAAGGTGACCACTGTCAGCTCGCTCGCCAGCCCGGCTTCCCGCAGCCTCACCCCCTCCTCCACCGCGATCTCGCAGAAGGGATTGATACCCATCTTCACATTGGCGAGCTCCACATCGGAGCCATCGCTCTTGACCCGGATCTTGACGTTGAAATCAACGACCCGTTTGACCGCGACCAGCAGCTTCATGTCGGTCTTCCTCGTACCGGTTGAGTGAGTCCATTGCGTGCACTTGCGTGTTAGTGCTTACAAAATGGTTTACGTTTACGTAAACTACCATCACTACCCTAGGCCAAGTCGAGCACAGAGGCAAGATGGAACGCGAAGCAATGGAATTTGATGTCGTCATCGTCGGTGGCGGCCCGGCAGGCCTCAGCGCCGCCATCGCCCTCAAGCAGCAAAGCCCGGCGCTGTCGGTATGCCTGCTGGAGAAGGGGGCCGAGGTGGGAGCTCATTTGCTCTCCGGTGCCCTGCTCGACCCCGTCGCCCTCAGGGAGCTGTTGCCGGACAGCTGGCAAACGGCCCCCCTCGGGGTGGCGGTGAGCGACGATCGGGTGCACCTCTTGCAAAATGAACATCGCGCCCTGCAACTGCCCGATTGGGCCGTGCCGCCCCGCATGCACAACGACGGCTGCCACATCATCAGCCTCGGCAACCTCTGCCGCTGGCTCGGCAAGCAGGCGGAAGCCCTCGGGGTCGAGATCTACCCCGGCTTCGCCGCCAGCGAGCTCATCCTGGAAGAGGGAAAAATAAGGGGGGTGATCACCGGGGATCTCGGTCTGGACAGGGAGGGGAATCCCAAGGGGGATCACGTGCCCGGCATGGCGCTGCTCGGTCGCTACACCCTGTTCGCGGAGGGGGCCCGCGGTCATCTGGGCAAGCAGCTGATCAAGGCATTCAACCTGGAAAACGGCCCTCAGCCGCAACACTACGCCATCGGCTTCAAGGAGCTGTGGCAGGTGCCCGCCGGCCAGTCTCACCCCGGCCGGGTGCTGCACGGCAGCGGCTGGCCCCTCAACGAGGATGGGGGCAACAAGAGCCAGGGGGGCTTCTATCTCTATCATCTGGCGGACAACCAAGTGGCGGTCGGCCTCATCGTCGATCTCAACTACCAGAATCCCTGGCTCAGCCCCTTCGACGAGTTTCAGCGTCTCAAACACCACCCCCTCATCGCCCAGACCCTGGAAGGGGGTGAGCGCATCAGCTACGGCGCCCGCGCCATCGCCAAGGGGGGCTGGCACTCCCTGCCCCGCATGCACTTCCCCGGCGGCCTGCTCATCGGCTGCGACGCCGGGACGCTGGATTTCTCCCGGATCAAGGGCATCCACACCGCCATGAAGTCCGGCATGCTGGCGGCCAGCACGGTCGCCATGAGTTTGCACGGCGGCGATGAGGGGGGCCGGGATCTGGCCGAATTCGGCGATGCCCTGCAGCAGAGCTGGCTCGCGAGCGAGCTGAAGACGGCCCGCAACTTCGGCGCCGCCCTGCATCGCTGGGGCCCCTGGCTCGGCGGGGCCTTCAACTGGCTGGAGCAGCGTCTGTTCGGCAAGTCAACGAACGGCTCTCCCCTCACCCTGCTGGACAAGGAGCCGGACTATCGCCAACTGCGCCTGGCCAGCCGCTGTCAGCCCATCCCCTACCCCAAGCCGGACGGCAAGCTCAGCTTCGACAAGCTCTCCTCCGTCTATCTCGCCAACACCAGCCACGACGAGGATCAGCCCTGTCACCTCAAGTTGCAGGATGCGAGCATACCGGTCACCGTCAACCTGCCCACCTGGGCCGAGCCCGCCCAGCGCTACTGCCCCGCAGGCGTCTTTGAGATAGTGGAGGCCGAGCCCCTCGCGGCGCAGAGCCAACCTCGCCTGCAGATCAACGCGGCGAACTGCATCCACTGCAAGACCTGCGACATCAAGGACCCCAGCCAGAACATCGTCTGGACGCCGCCCCAGGGGGGCTCGGGACCCAACTATCCCAATATGTGACGGGTTCTGACTATTCAAGGCCTCTGTGACATCAGGGATGCTCAGTCCCAGAACATCGTCTGGACCCCACCCCTGGGGGGCTCTGGTCCCAACTACCCCAAGATGTAATGGGTGTTGACTATTCAAGGCATCTGCGACATCAGGGATGCTCAGTCCCAGGAAGCTCTATGCCGGATCCCAGGCGGATCAACAGGATGGGGAGAGGCTGCATCATCCTCTCACTGTCATCCTTGTCTGTTCTCCTGAGGAGAGGGCAGAAAAACGATGGCGCCGGGGCGGGATCCGCTGCTCCGACCTCGACGTTTTTTTGAGCGAACGGGCTGAACCCCCGATGAATAGGCCCTGACAAGCGCGGCGCACCCCTGTATAGTTCGCCGCATTCAGGTTGTCCATCGGCCCCGTTATGCTTTCCCAGGATCGCTCTTCCCACGATCCAAGGCCGCATGAACCTGTGCAACCATCCCTGATAACCCATGACTTCTTAAGGGGGACAGATGATCACCGCCTACATTCTCAACAACAAGGTGCTGGACATTGTCACGCTCGGGCCGGACGACATAGTCCCCGACAACACCGTCTGGCTGGATGCCTACAAGCCGGACACGGCGGAGCGAGAATGGTTGACGGGCCTGTTCCTGGAAGAGGTACCGGACAAGGAAGAGCTGGACGACATCGAGGCGTCCGCCCGCTTCTACTGGGACACCGACGGCCTGCACATCCACTCCCTGTTTCCCCAGCGGATCGGTCGCGACACCAAGGGTGTCCACGTCTCCTTCACCCTGCGCCACAACCTGCTGATCAGCATCCGCGAGGATGACATCGGCCTGGTGCGCCTGCTGCGCCACTACATGCGCCAGGACCGGCTGGAGGTGGAAGATGCCCTGGACATTCTGCTGGAAGTGCAGAATCTGAAGGTGGAATATCTCTCCGATCTCATCGAGGACGGTTACAAGACCCTGGAAAACACCGCCGATCAGATCTTCGAACCGGATCAGATCAACCCCATGCTCAAGGAGCTGATGGCCCAAGAAGAGGCCAACGGCCAGATCCGCCTCTCCCTGCACGATACCCGTCGCGCCCTGCGCTTCCTCAAACGCAGCCTGCGCCAGCGCATGACCAGCGAACAGAACAAGTGGATCGACGAGATGCTCCACGACGTGGAGTCCCTGCTGCCCCACACCCAGTTCCTGTTCGACAAGATCAACTTCCAGCTGGAGGCCTCCATGGGGGTGACCAACCTGGAGCAGAACAAGGTGATCAAGATCTTCTCGGTAGCCGCGGTGATCTTCCTGCCGCCGACGCTTATCGCCAGCATCTACGGCATGAACTTCGGCCGCATGCCGGAGCTCGCCTGGGAGTATGGTTACCCGCTCTCCCTGGTGCTGATGGTGATGTCCTCCCTCGGCACAGGTCTCTTCTTCAAGCGCAAGGGCTGGCTGTAGCCAGCAGCCAAAACCCAGAAACGAATCGGGGAGCCTAAGGCTCCCCGATTAATTCCCGCCTACCCCTCACCTTGTAAAGGGCCGACCCCTGCCCCATATCCCTTGGCATCACTCACCCGATGCGGAACAGACCGGGCCCCATGACCCTCTACCCCGAACACCGATATGACGATCACGGCCAGCTGCGCCCGCCGCTCTGGTTCTGGCCCATCGCCCTCTTGCTGACCCGATCGGTCTGGCTGTTTCTGATGGCCGGGGTCACCCGCGAGAGCGGCAGTGCCATCCTGACCCTCTTCTATCCGGATCGGATGAGCCTCTACCTCGGCCTCTTGAGCGACTTGCCCGCCATGCTGGCCCTGCTCGCCTACGGCGGCACCCATCAGAAGACCCACAGCGTCCGAGCCTGGCTCAGGCGCCACAGCCGCGGCCTGCTGCTCAGCTCCACCCTGGGTGGCCTGGCGCTGCAACTGCACAGCCTCAACCTGCAGAAGTGGTCCTTCAGCTGGCCGACGGCCCTGGTGCTCATCGGCAGCCTGTGGGCACTCTGGTATCTGCTAAAGAGCCGCCAGCTGCGGGAGTATGCGGTGGATCAACCCCACACCGGAAGTTGATCAACCCGCTGCAATCCAGATGATCAGAGAGGCGGAAAGGCGGTGAGCAGCCGGGCAGCCTATTGACGGCTGACCCGGATCTGCAGGGTCTGGCGCTCGCTACCGCTGGTCGTGCCTATGCCTGACGGATTGGCGATAGCGGCCCCCTGGCTCCCCTGGGTGGTGGAGAGCTCCCCCACCGTCAACCACTCGCCGGGGGCGCCGCTCACCTCGGTGGCGCTCTGGCCTGTCTTGATGTCACCCCGCTCCAGCCTGGCCTGCTCGCTGCTGAGCGCGATCTGCACCCTGTCCCCCACCAGGGTGGCGGTGGCGTAGAGACCGTTCACCAGCGGCACCATGCCCACCACCCTGCCCCCCTGCCAGCGGTAGAAGGTGACCGGTTGATAGGATCCCATCTGCAGCAGCACGGGGCGACCCGAGAGGCCGCGCACCTGCCAGCTGTCATTCTGAGTGCGTTGATAATTCTCTGCGCCCCCCTCCAGCAGCCACTGTCGTCTGGCGTTGTCATTGCCGATCCCCACCCCCAACTGCTGGCTGCTCGAGGCCCCGTCCACCCGCCACTCGATGAGCAGGCTCTGGGGAGGTTGGTTGAGCTTGGCCAGCAGGGTCTCGGCCTCCTGCAACTGGGCGGGCGTGCCGCTCAGCACCAGCTGGTTGCCCATGGCGCTCACCCCGAGATCCGGGTAGATCTCTTTCAATGTCTGCACCATGGCGTCGGCCTCGAACACCGGCACTACCTTGACCTCGGCCCGCAAGGGCTGCACCCAGAGCCAGCAACTGCACAACACCCAGCACCAACGCCATCCTCTCATCATCATTTCTCCCGCTTTTTCTGCGCAGCCATGAATGCATCATCGACCATGGACGCCCGATTGCAATGGCCATCGCCGACACCTGGTGAAACACCGCCGATCAGGCCCCTTTGCTCACCCTTCTCAGCGCCAAAAAGGGGACAAAAAAGATACTCGTTGAGAGACCAATCAATACAAATAAAAATGGTTATCATTTGTTGTCACAACGAGATCCCTCGGATACAATTCGGACTCTTTTTTTCGAGCAGCCTCTGATGAAGCCAGATCCTGTCGTCTCTCGCACCCCTGCCGCCATCCATCTGGCCATGCTGATCAACATGCTCTCCATGGGCAGCATGATGATGGTGATGCCCCTTGGGCCCGATCTGGTCACCAGCCTCGGCATGGCGCCGGAGCAGACCGGTTACTTCAGCGGTGGTGCCACCCTGGGGGCCGCCCTCATGGGGATCCTGGCCGCCCCCTGGCTCGATCGCTTCAATCGCAAACCTGCCCTGCTGCTGCTTCTGACCCTGCGCTTCCTGCTGCTGATGGCCTGCGCCCTGGTGCAGAACAGCCAACAGCTACTGGTGCTGTTCATCCTCTCTGGCTGCGTGGCCGGTCCCCTTGCCGCCATCCTGATGGCCGCCGTGCTGGACCTGGTCCCCCCAGCGGAGCGCGGACGCCGCCTCGCCTACGTGGGCATGGCGTTTTCCCTGGCCGCCATCCTGATCGTCCCCGTCGCCCTTACCCTGGCCCAGTGGCTCGGCTGGCAGAGTCCCTTCCTGCTGTTCGGTACAGCAGGCCTGCTGCTGGCCCTGGTGAGCAGCCGCCTGCTGCCCTCACTGCCGGTCACCCGCGCCCCCCAGGGTAGCGGCCTGCGTCAGTTGCTCGCCTACCCCCTGTGTCAGGGGGCCCTCGCGATCCTCTGTTTGCAGATGTTCGGCCACTTCCTGCTGATCCCGCACTTCGCGAACTATTTCCAGTTCAACCTCGGTTTCCCCCGGGAGCAGATCGCCGCCCTCTATCTGTGTGGCGGCCTCGCCAGCATGGGTACCATGCGCCTGTGCGGTGGCTGGATAGACCAGGGCCGCGCCCAGGGCGCCATCTTGATCACCAGCCTGTTGCTGGCGCTGGTCACCCTGCTCGGCTTCGCCCTGCCGGTGGGCCTGCCCATCTATCTGCTGTTCACCCTCTTCATGGCGCTCAGCTCGGCCCGCGCCAGCACCACGCTCGCCATCACGGCGGCCATTCCGGCCCCCCATCAGCGCGCCGCCTTCATGTCCTTCCAGGGCACTGTCACCAATATGGCGGCTGGGCTCGGCAGCCTGCTCTCCGCCGGCTATCTAGTGTCTGACGAGCGCGGTGCCCTGCACGGTTTCGCCGAGCTGGCCTGGATCAATATCAGCTGCGGCCTGTTGGCCTGCGCCGGCGTCTGGTTCCTCATCAGGGGACTGGAGCGGATAAAAAATAACAATAACCCCGCGTCTGGCGTCGCCAGACAAGGAAGTCAGTGAGCAACCGGACCAGAAGAGCCCGGCCCAAATAACCTCTGTTTTTTCATGGAGCTTTAACAATGCAGTTGCAGCACGGCGTATTCAAACTAAACCCCATCCTGCTCTCCCTCGGCCTGATGGCCCTGCCCGCTCTGGCCCAGGCCGAGACGGTCAAAGCCAACGAAACCGTGGTGGTCACCGCCACCCAGACCAAGCACACTGAATTCACCGCACCGGCCAGCGTCTCCGTCGTGACCCGCGCCGACATCGACAAGATGAACGTGAACAACATCGGTGATGCCCTCAAGCACGTGCCGGGCGTCAACATCATCGCCACCAACCCCACCGGTCGCAACGAGATCAAGATCCGTGGCATGGGGGGCGACTACACCCTGCTGCTGATCAACGGCAAGCGCGTCAACGCCCGTGAGACCCTGGGCAGCGCCTACGGCAACGACTTTGACCTGAGCTCCATCCCCATGGCGGCCATCGAGCGCATCGAAGTCATCCGTGGCCCCGTCTCCTCCCTGTACGGCGCCGATGCCCTGGGTGGCGTGGTCAACGTGATCCTGCGCCAGGCCAAGGAGCAGACTGAAGCCGCCGTCGGCTACACCCACACCATGCCCACCAAGGGTGACGGCGGTGACGCCAACCAGGGCAGCGCCTATGTGTCCGGTGCCCTCATCGACAACAAGCTGCTCGGCAACATCGTGGTCGAAGGCTATCAGCGTGACCGTTGGAGAAGTGAGCAGAGCAATAATCCGAACGCAGACGCCCTGGAAAAACGGGAAGTGGTCAACGTGCTGACCGGCCTGAAGTGGCTGGTTGCCGACAATCAGGACATCGAATTCGATCTGGGCTACAACCAGAACGACATGGACAGCTACTTCAACAATGTCCCCCTTCCACCTAATTCCCCTGGACCTCTCACTGCCCACAATGTGCAGAATCTGGATCGCCTGAGCCTGGGCGTGAGCCACAACGGCCGTTGGGAACACTTCGACAGCCGGGTACGCTACTACTTCGAGCAGATCGACCTGATGGATAACGCTGAGCTCAACGGTGGCGCCGCCGATGTCACCCAGACCAACAACACCGTCGACGGTCAGGTCAGCGGCTACCTGGGCGAGCACCTGCTCACCTCTGGCGCGGAATTCCGCAAGACCGAGCTGGAGCACAGCCGTAGTATCGCCAACGGCAGCGTGGATGCCTCCCAGAGCGCGGTTTACCTGCAGGACGAATTCAGCTTCGGCGATCTGGCCCTGACCCTCTCCGGCCGTCTGGATCACCACGAGACCTATGGCAACGAGTTCAGCCCCCGTGCCTACGCCCTCTACACCCTGACCGACGAGTGGGTGATAAAAGGCGGCGCCGGCAAGGCGTTCAAGGCCCCGACCCTGGCCCAGTCCAGCGAAGGCTTCTCCACCACCGCCTGTCGTGGTCGTTGCCAGGTTATCGGCAACCCGGACCTGAAGCCGGAAACCGCCGTCAGCTATGAGCTGGGGACCGCCTACGAGAGCGATCGCTTCGGTGCCGGCGTGACCGGTTTCCACAACGACATCGAGGATCTGATCCAGAGCGATCAATGGCGCCCAGCTGCGGGTTATATGCCTTCCGTTATGACATATCACAACATCAAGAAGGCCCGCATCAAGGGGCTGGAGCTGACCGGCTGGGTCGACGTGCTGGATAACGTACAGCTGACCGGTAACTGGACCCTGCTGGACTCCGAAGACAAGAGTAACGGCCAGGATCTGATCAAAACCCCGGATCACACCGGCAACCTGGGTCTCGACTGGCAGGCGAGCGACGTCGTCAGTGCCAACCTGGCCTGGCAATATGTCGGCAGCCAGGTGATCACTGTACCGGCCCGCAACGCCCAGGCGTTCAAGTCCAAGCACTACCAGACCCTGGACGTGAACACCAACTGGAAGGTCACGCCGGCCCTGGACTTCAAGCTCGGCATCACCAACCTGACCAACACCCAGCGTGATCAGGTCGCCACCGACGCCGAATTTATCCTGGAAGGTCGTACCGTCTACGCCGGGATCGATTATAAGCTGTAAAATCCCCCCTGTGGGAGCTCCGGCAACGGGGCTCCCTTTTTGCGTTTCTACTGCCCTGACATGAAAGGAGTCCTTGCGTGCTCAGATACCAAACCCGGCTGTTCTGGCTCGGCGTACTGCTCCTGTTCCTGCTGATTTCGCTGTCACTGGCCACCGGGGCCGGTGTCTATGGTGGCCGCGAGGTCGCCGGTTTTCTCCTGGGCGATCCCGCCCTCGTGGTCGATGAAAAGCTCGCCATGATAGTCAACACATTGCGACTGCCCCGCACCCTGGCCGCTCTGGTAGTCGGTGTCTGTCTCGCGCTCGCCGCCTCCATGCTGCAGAGTGCCACCCGCAATCCCCTGGCCGAACCCGGCCTGCTCGGGGTCAACGCAGGCGCCGTCTTCGCCCTGGTCATAGGCCTCACCTATTTTGGTGTCGAGTCTGCCTACGGCTACCTGCTCTGGTCCGGCATGGGGGCCCTGATGGGCAATATCGTAGTGCTCGGCCTCGGCCTGATGGTGGGTCGCTCCAACCCCCTCAAACTCATCCTGGTAGGCGTCGCCCTCTCCGCCACCTTCGGCGGCCTCTCCAACTTCCTGCTGCTCTCCAACAAGGTGGTGCTGGAACAGTTCCGCTTCTGGAACCTGGGGTCACTTGCCGCCTCCAGCCTGGATTCCGTGCTGACGGTGCTGCCCTTCGCCCTCGCCGCCCTGCTGCTGACCCTGGCCCTGTGCCGTCAGCTCACCCTGATGCAGATGGGGGACAACCAGGCCCAGGCGCTCGGCATCCGCCCGACCCGGGTGCGCATCGGGGTGCTGCTCGCCGCCACCCTGTTCACCGCCTGCGCCATCGCCATCGCCGGCCCCATCGGCTTCGTCGGCTTCCTCGCGGCCTATTGCGCCCGCCTGGTGGAGCCGGTACGCCTGTCCATCCAGGTGCGCTTCTCTGCCCTGTTCGGGGTGCTGTTCCTGCTCGCCGCCGACGTGCTGGCCCGCTGGCTGCTGCAACCGTTCGAGCTGCCTAACGGCGTCATTCTCGCGCTCATCGGAGCCCCCGTGCTGATCCTGGTGGTGCGAAGCGGTGGCTTCCGCTCCCTGCTGGCCGTGAAATAAGGAAGCCTCTTATGCATGATCCTGCAACCCAGACTCTGCCCGTAGCCGCCACGCCCCTGCCCGCCGGCACCTTTTGCCTGCGCCTCGGCCGCCGTACCCTGCTGCTCGACCGCCGGGCTTGGCTCATCACCCTCGCCCTGGTACTCGCCCTGGCGCTGCTCTCCCTGCTGGCGCTGACCCTGGGCTCGGGCAAGCTCAGCATGCTGGGGGTGATCCAGACCCTCATGGGGGAAGGGAGTCGCCTCGGCGAGGTGACGGTCTTCAAGATCCGGCTGCCGCGCATCGTCGCCGTACTGGTGGCAGGGGCCGCCATGGGCCTCTCCGGCTGCCTGGTGCAAACCCTCATTCGCAATCGCCTCGCCACCCCGGACATGATAGGGGTCAACGAGGGGGCCTCCTTGGCCATCATCATCTTCTCCCTCTACCTGACCCTGGGCAGCTGGCCCTGGTGGGCTGCCCCCCTCGGCGCCCTGTTCGCCGCCACCGTACTCTACGCCCTGTGCAACAAGCCGGGGGAGCAGGGCTATCTGTTCGTGGTGATCGGCATAGGGGTCTCCGAGCTGATGAACGCCATCGGCCAGTTCGTCATGTCCACCCAGTCCCTGGTGCATCTCACCAGCCTCTATCTCTGGAACATGGGCAACTTCGTCGGCCAGGGCTATGGCACCGTGCTGCCGGTGGCCCTCATCATCCTGCTGATCTGCCCCTGGATCCTGTATCTCTCTCGCGCCCTCGGCGTGCTGCGCCTCGGCCCCACCACGGCCCAGACCCTGGGGGTGAACGTCAACCGGGTGCAGCTCGGGGTGCTGGCCCAGGCCATTATCGTGGCTGCGCTCGGCACCGCCATCGGTGGCCCCGTGGTGTTCATCGCCATGGCGGCCCCCATCCTCGCCTCCTGGCTCTCCCGGGATCGGGTGGTGCCGCTCTGGATAGCCGCCCTGTGCGGCGCCCTGCTGCTGCTGGCGAGCGATACCCTGGTGCGGGTGCTGGCCAGCCCCCACGAGGTGGCCACCGGCATCATGACCCGTATTCTCGGCGGCATCTTGCTGCTGTTCGTGCTCATCAAAGACAGACAGAAGGCCGACTGATGACGCCATCTATTCTGATCAATCAACAACAAGGGGCTCCTCGATGACGCTCTCCGCAAACGGCCTCCACTTCGGCTATCAGCAAAAAGCCGTGTTCCAGGACGTCTCCTTCACCATCCCCAAGGGAAAGCTGGTGGGCATAGTCGGACCGAACGGCGGCGGCAAGTCCACCCTGCTGAAACTCCTGGCGGGCCAGGAGCAGCCCCAGTGCGGGGAGATCCTGCTCAAGGGCAAGCCGCTCGCCAGCTACGGCATGAAGGCCCTGGCCCGGGAGCTCGCCTACCTGCCCCAGCGCCCCCTGGTGCCGGCCGGCATTTTGGTAGAACAGCTGGTGCAATACGGTCGCCATCCCCATCAGGGCTGGTTCAATCAGTGGAGCGAGGAGGATGCGCGCATGGTGCGCTGGGCCTGCGAGCGGATGCAGCTGGAGTCCATCTGGCATCAGAGCGCCAGCTCCCTCTCCGGCGGTCAGGCGCAACGGGTCTGGCTCGCCATGGTGCTGGCCCAGGATGCGGACATCATCTTGCTGGACGAGCCCACCAGCGCGCTCGACATAGGCCACCAGACCGAGGTGATGGAGGCCATCCACCAGATCACTGCAGCGGGCAAGACGGTGCTCATCGTCATCCACGATCTCGCCACCGCCGCCCGCTACTGCGACGAACTGATTGCGCTGGGGGATGGCGGCATCCAGGCCATGGGGCCGGCCCGGGAGGTGGTGACCAAGCCCCTTATCGACCGCCTCTACCACACCGATGTGGACATTCTGCATGCCCCCGGCGACGGTGCCCCCGTCATAGTGCCCCGCCGGCGCTCAGAAACCCTGCAGCACCACCACAGCGAGCCCGAAACGAACAGGCAGCGAGCCTGACGCAGTCATGAAAAACCGCCCATCGGCGGTTTTTTTATCTCTTATTTCTGATGTTTCATCCCCATCAAAGCGCCAGCAAGGTAAGCAGGCCCCCCGGCAGCCGCTGCCAGTGCAGGATGCAATACCAGCCGGCGGGCAGATCCGGGGCAAGCCGAGTGTTGAGGGAAAGCGCCAGGGTCCTGGGCCCCATGGCCGACCAACTGGCGTCGAGGAAGTCAAAATAGCGCCCCACCCTAGGATGGAGTGCCTTGAACAGGCTCTCCTTGGCCGAAAAAACCAGGGTCAGCCCCTCTGCCAGGCTCAGGTCGGCGGCTGCGGCCCCCACGGCCAGCCTCTCCCACTCCCCTTTATCGACGATACCGGGCCAGAGCTGCGCCGCTTGATCGGCATCGAGCCAGGCCTCCAGATCCAGTCCCAGTCCCGCTCGGCCAGGGCGCACCGCGCAGAGCGCCATGCCCTGCCCGGCCAACTGGCTGTGACTGATGCTGCCCTCCATCCCCGCGGGCCAGCGCGGTTCCCGGTTTTGGCCTATGGCCACCGTCTCGTCGCCCAGCCCATAGGGACGCAGGGCCAGCCGCCCCGCCAGCCGACCCGCCAGAAACTCCCCCTGCCGCTTGGCCACGGCGTTTTGTAATTCATCCGGCAAGGCCATCCCCTGCTCGGCGAAGCACTGGGGCCCGAAGGCTGCGAGATCGAAACAGATCCTGTGAAGGGGGAGGCTGTCGAGACAAGGCATGAACAAGGCATCGGCGTGACGGATAAAGCGCCCATCGGCGGAGGGGGAGGAAGGGGGCATGGAAGGCTCCTAGCATGGGTGTCTGATGGTACCAAAGCCAGCCCGGAACATGCCACAAATACAAATGACAACGCTTCTCAATCGCTCCTGTGGTAGCATGTTCCCGCCCATTTGGGGCCGAACAAAGAGAGTGCACCCTGGCGATAGACAGAGCCGTCCAGTCGATAGGCAGAACCGCCAGGGTGCCCGCCGATTTCACCCATAAGGATGTAACCATGAAGATCTCCTCCCCCCTGGCCGCCGCCCTGATGCTGGCGAGCCTGGTCGGTTCCCAGGCCCAGGCCGGGACTCGCCAGGTTATCGATGCCAACGGCCAGTCCCAAACCGTCCCGGATGCACCAGAGCGCGTCGTCGTGCTGGGCGAGCTCGACCTGGACACCGCCCTGACCCTGGGGGTGCAGCCGGTCGGCACCGTCAACGGACGCGGCCAGGCTACCCTGCCCCGCTATCTGTTGGACAAGGCGGGCAAGGAGATCACCATAGTGGGGGATCTGGACAACCCGAACCTGGAGAAGCTCATCGATCTGGAGCCGGATCTCATCCTGACCGGTCAGACCAAACCGGAATTGCTGACCCTGCTCAATGAGATCGCCCCGACCGTGGTCACCGGCAACTGGGGTGAGCCCTGGAAGGTCATCTTCCAGCGCAGCGCCCTGGTGATGAACAAGGAGGCCGAGGCCAAGGCTTTCCTCACCCAATACGATGCCCGCTTGCAGGAGGCCCGCACCAAGCTTGCCAAGCATCAAGGCGAGCAGGTGAGCATAGTGCGCTGGAACCCCAAGGGGCCGAGCTACATGCACGGCAGCACCTTCGCCAGTAGCGTGGTGCAGGAGATGGGGCTGGCCCGCCCGCCCCACCAGATCGGTGACAGGACTCCCCACTCCCCGGCTCTGAGCCTGGAATCCCTCAACTTGCTGGACGGTGACTGGTTGGTGATCGGTACCCTGAGCGCCAGCGGCGATGCGGTGGATGCCATGAAGCAGGCCGAGCAGACCCCGGCCTTCCAGCAGCTCGGCGCCATCAAGGGCAAGCGCTTCGGCGCCGTGGACGGGTCCCTCTGGACCTCCACCGGCGGCCCCCAGGCGGCTCTTCAGGTGATCAGCGACGTGGAGCAGTTGATGAGCAAGCCGGACGCCGCCCCCATCACCCGCTAACCTGTGAGCCACCTCGACGGATAGAAAGAAGCCCGCATCATGCGGGCTTCTCTTTTTATGGGTCTGTCTATGATGTTCACTCCGGCAGCGGCAACGCCTTTCTGTCCAATTTCCCACTGCCTGTCTTGGGCAGAGCATCGAGCAGAATAATCCGCGCCGGCACCATATAGTGGGGGAGGCTCGCCTGCAGGCCCTTGCGCATGGCGAGCCGGTTGAGGGTTATCCCGCTTTTTGCCTCCACATAGCCCACCAGCATGGCGTCATCCCCCTCGCCGATGAGTCGCACTGCCGCCTCCTGCACCCCGGCCTGGCGGCGAAGGCCCGCCTCCACCTCGCCGAGCTCGATACGAAAACCGCGCAATTTTATCTGATCGTCGCGCCGCCCGAGATAGAGGAACTGATCGCAGCCAAGCTGGCGCACCCGATCGCCGGTGCGGTAGAGGCGATGGGTATCCAATCGCAGGAAGGCCGCCGCCGTCAGGGCAGGCTTTCGCCAATACCCCTCACACAGGGCCGGGCTCTCGATGCAAAGCTCCCCCTCCTCTCCTTCCGCCACCGGCTGACCCGCGCCATCCAGCACCCAGTGCCGGTAGCCCGGCAGGCTGTTGCCTATGCGGATGCGCCCATCGGCCAGCGGCATGCGCACCTCGCTCACCAGGGACCAGACGGTGGCCTCGGTCGGGCCGTAGCAGTTCCAGAGCCGCTGGGTGCGGGCGCACAGTTGCTCGGCCAATCCTGCGTCCAGCGCCTCGCCGCCGCACAGGGCGGTGAGGCTGTCACTGCCCTGCCAGCCGGCCTTGAGCAGCATGCGCCAGCAGGCGGGGGTCGCCTGCAGCCAGTTGATGGAAAAGTCCGCCGCCAGCAGGGCCATCATCCCCAGGGGATCCTTGTTGTGGCCGTTGTCCGCCACCGTCAGCCGACCGCCACCCCAGAGCGGCCCCAACATCTCCAGCAAGGAGATGTCGAAGGCCGGGGTGGTGATAAAGAGCCAATGGCAGCTGGGTGAGAGGCCGAGCCGCTCGCGGATCCCGTCGAGGAAGCAGAGCAGGGCCCGACGGCTGATGACCACCCCCTTGGGCTCGCCGGTGGAGCCCGAGGTAAACATCATGTAGGCGGCCAGGGCGTCATCCACCTGGGGCCAGGCGCAGGCCTCCCCACCCTGAGCCTCGTTACTCACATGACTCAGGGGACGCAGAGGGCAGCCAAACTCGGGGCAGCCCTCGACGTCATCACAGAGCACAGCCGAGAGCCGCGCCTGGCGGGCGATGCCCTGCAGCCGCTCCACCGGGAAATCCGGCTCGAGGGGCACGAAACAGAGCCCGAGGCACAGGCAGGCGAGCAGGCTGGCCACCAAGTCAGGGGTGCGGGTCAGATAGAGGCCGACTCGTTCTCCTACCCCCAGGCCACGCAGACTGGCGGCAATCTGGCCGACCCGAGAGTCCAGCTCCCCGTAGCTCAGCCAGTGGCCGTTCATAGCGATGGCGGGGGCGAGCGGTGTCCCCCCCAACACGCGAGCCAGCCGAACGCCCAGTCCCTGTTCGCCCTGCCGGGCAATAGGGGGGGTATCCCCTTGCCGTGGATTAAGGGTTATCGCCGTGCTCATATCACCTCCTCGGGCAGACGCACCAGCCAGTGGTTGAACAGCTGACTCGGCGAGCCCTGCACCTTGAGACGTTGCAGACTCAGCGTCCCATGGCGGGCGCCGAACGCCTCGTTGAGGGCCGCCAGCAGGGCGAGCTGTTGCACCGAATCGATGCCAAGCTCGCTCACATTCTGCTGCCAACTTGCATGCTGGCCGCAGTGATCCTGCCACAGGGCCAGCAGTCGGCGCGCCTCTGCCTGGGTCGGCATGGCTTGGGTCGGCATGGCCTCGCCCGCCACCGGCGCAGACGCCGCCAGAGCGCCAGGCGCCTTGGCATCCGAGAGACGGGCGCTCTGGACCAGATTGACCTCTGCCAGCCACTCCAGCTCGGCGACCCAGAGGGCCAGCACGGCTTGCGCACGTCCCCGATCTATCTGCTCGCCATCGAACTCGAGGCGCAGGTTAAGCCGGCCGCCGCGGGCGTTGACCACCAGGGACAGAGGCAGCTCCACCTTCTCCACCACGGCGCCAAACTGCGGCACCAGCTGATGGGGCTCTGGGGTCGCCGGCGGCGATGGCATGGGGTAGTTCTCGAACACGAACAGGCTCTGGAACAGGCGCGGGCCACCTCGGGTCAGGGCCGCCAGGGACTGGGTACCGTGCTGATTGAGCGCCAGCAAGTCCCCCTGCAACTGAGCGATATGCTGCGTCAGGGTCAGGTCGGTGCGCCAATCCAGGGCCAGCGGCAGGCTGTTGATATAGAGCCCCACACTCTGGGTGATCCCCTCGATGGGGAAATCCCGGCCCGGGGTCACATTGCCCACCAGGGTCACAGGGTCGCCGCAGTGACGGGCCAGCAGTCGATGCCAGGCGTACTGGGCCAAGAGGCCTGCGGTGACACCCAGCTCGCGGGCCCGGCTCTCCAGGCGTCCGGAGATCTCCGGGACCAGACCCTGGCCGCACAGCTCGGGGGTCTGCTGGGTGAGGCGTCCGCTCAGGCCGGGTTCGAGAGTTACCCCGAACAAGGCCGACAGATCGTTGGGCTTGGCCAGCAGATCCCTGCGACCCTGCCAGTAGGCGGCACTGGCCGAGGCCTGGCTTGCGATATGGCGACCGAAGGCGAGCCAGGCGCCGTCTGCTTGCACCTCGGGCGAGGCCCCCTGCTTCAGGGCGTGCGTCATTGACTGCTGATAGCAGCGATGCACCGAACCCAGCAGCACTGGGCCGCTCCAGCCATCGAGCACGGCGTGATGGGCGCTCAGGATCACCTTGTGGTGATCGGGGCCCAGTTTGAAGCAGGCGATGCGCAGCAGGGGAGCCTGATCCAGCGGTATGGGTCTGGCCAGATCCTGCTGACGATAGACCTGAACCCGTGCCTCGGCATCTCCAAGCCCGGACAAGTCTTCATAGTGGAAGGGCAGCTCGGCCCTGGCCATGATGCGTTGCAGCGCCATCCCATCCGCCAGGATGAGGCCGGCTCTGAGCACGGGCCAGCGGGCGAGCTGGGCCTGCCAGGCGGCGCGATACGTGGCCACGTCCAGCGCCTGCCGATAGCTCATCTCGGTTTGCAGGTGATAGGCGCTATCCGTGGGCACCAGAACCCTGTGGTGCAGCATGCTCTGCTGCAATGAGGTCATGGGCAAAAGGGTCTCCACCTCGCCGCCAGCCTCTGCCGCGTCCAGCACCCCATCCAGGGTGGATTGGGTCAGGGCCAGCCCCGGGAAGTCGCTCGGGGTGCGGCGCGGTTTGGCTTGCGCGCAGCAGGCGTTCACCAGGGCCTCGATATTGGCCGCCAGCGCCGCCATCAGGGCGTCGCTCGCTTCCTGGTTGAGGGCACCGACCTGGCGCAGGGTGAGGCAGCCGCCGTAGACGCCGCCGTGCAGGCTGATGAGCTCGCGCGGCAGGTTCTGTGGCGCCGAGGGTTGGCCCGGCGCCACCGGCAGGGGCTGCCAGGGGGCCGGGGTGCCTCTGTGGGAGACCCCCAGATAGTTGAAGACGATGGCGGAGTGAGGCAGCTCCTGACCACGAGGGTGATGCAGGCGCAGGGCGTTGAAGCCCACCCCCTTGTCCGGCACGGCCCGCAGCCGCTCCTTGGTATCGCAGACAAGATCGCTCCAGGACGGGTTATTGGCCAGCGCCAGGGGATAGGTGCTGGTGAACCAGCCGAGGGTGCGGCTCACATCCAGCTGCGCATCGATGGCCTCACGGCCGTGCCCTTCCAGCATCACGCACTGCTTGGCGCCGTAACCGAGTTCGCTCAGGGTACGGGTCAGGGCCGTCAGCAGCAGATCCGGCACCTGGGTCAGGTGGGCCTGGTTGGCCTCATCGATGAGGCGGGCGGTGATCTGCTCATCCAGGCGCAGCAGGCTGGCGGCGGCGCGGCCATCGGGGGCGCGCTGGGCCTGCAGCAAGCCTTGCTCGCTGCCCTCCCCCTGCCCCAGCCAGAACGCCAGCTGGGCCGCTTCGCGGGTCGCGTAGGCGGCCAGCCCCTCTCCCCATTGGCGGTAGCTGCTGCCCTTGGCGGGCAAGGCACGGCCCTCGGCTAGACGGACCAGATCCTCGGCCAAAATGCGCCAGGAGACGGCGTCGATGACCAAGTGATGGAAGGCGATAAAGAGCCCCTCCACGGGCTCGGCATCCGCCTCGCTCGTGAGGTTGCGAAGCCGTGCCCAGGCCAGGGTCTGGCCCTGCTCGGGGGCAAAGTCCCCCTGCCACTGGGTCAGGCAAGCCTGCAACTCGGCCTCATCCAGCGTGGCCGCATCCAGCCGATGCAGGGGCGGCAGCGCCAGCTCGGCCAGATAGCGCTGACCGGTCGGGGTGACCGCCAAACGCAGGGCATCGTGGTGGGCGAGCAGGGTGCGCATCCAGCCCATCAGGGCCTCGTCGTCAACCCCTGCTGGCAGACGCAGTATTACACCCTGGTTCCAGTGACCGGACTTGGCAAAGCCCTGCTCGAAGAACCAGCGCTGGATCGGATGCAGGGGGAATTCCCCTTCCAGGATCCCTTGCTCCGTCTGGTGGCTGACCGCCTGCTGCTGACCGAGCTGGCGGCACAGACGGCGCACCGTCTTGGCCTCGAACACATCCTTCACGCTGCAATGCAGGCCGGCGTCTCGCAAGCGGGTGGTGAGCTGGATGCTGAGGATGGAGTCTCCGCCTAAGCGGAAGAAGTCATCCTCCACCCCGAGGGGCTGCTTGAGTACCGCCTGCCAGATGGCGAGCACAGTCTGCTCCAGCTCGTTTTGCGGCTCGCCCTTGCTCTCCTGCCAGCTGATGGCGGGCAGGCGGCGCAGGTCCAGCTTGCCGTTGGGGGTGAGCGGCATCTCGGGCAACCAGCAGAGGCGCACCGGCACCATGTATTCGGGCAGGCACTCGCCGGCCCGTTGCAGCAAGGCCTCGGCGTCCGGCTCGGTCGCGCCGGCTTGCAGGCAGGCATAGGCCAGCAATCGACCCTCTTGCACCACCACCTTGATCTGGCGGATGGCAGGTTCAATGGCGGCAATCTGGGTCTCTATCTCGCCGGGCTCGATGCGATAACCCCTGAGCTTTATCTGCTCGTCGATGCGTCCCAGGTAGCTGAGGTTGCCGTCACGGCGCCTGAGGGCCCTGTCCCCGGTGCGATAGAGGCGATGAACACGGGTGCCCGCGCCACTGACCAGGGTGCGCTCGATAAAGGCTTCTTGGGTGCGATCCGGCAGGTTGAGGTAACCACGGGCGAGGCCGAGACCGGTCAGGCAGAGCTCGCCGGGCACCCCCACAGGGCAGGGGTTGCCCGCCTCGTCCAGGATCACCGCCTTCAGGTTGTCGATGGGCTGGCCTATGGTGATGGGCTCACCCGGACGCAGGCGCGCGCAGAGCGCGGTCACTGTGCACTCGGTCGGGCCATACATGTTGTAGAGCGCGACCCGGTTGCCCCAACGCTCCACCAGGGAGCTGGGACAGGCCTCGCCACCAAAACCGATGGCCTTCAGGGAACCGAGATCCGCCGGTGGCAGCAGGTTCGCCAGCAGGGCCGTCGGCAGGATCATATGACTGGCGCCTTTGGCCATGGCGGCGGCGATCACCCCCTCCCCCGGCTCGCCGAAGTGCAGGGCGGCACCGCAGTAAAGGGGCAGCAGGGTGGTCATGTTGCCCGCATCGAACGAGAGGGACATGCAGTTGAACATGGCGCCATCGTGATCAAGGGCGACGCGCGCCCCGTGATCCGCCATCAGGTTGACCAGGCTGCCCTGCTCCACCATGACCCCCTTGGGCAAACCTGTGGAGCCCGAGGTGTAGATGATCTGGGCCAGCATGGCAGCATCGCGGAAAACGGCGGGGACGCTGGTTGGCATCTCATCCAGCGCCAGCTGGTGCAGGTTGTAGTACTGGGCACCCGTGCCCGCCAGCGCGTCGCCAAGGCGTGCGTCCGGCTCGCCCCCCAGCACCAGGCCAATGGCCGCATCGCCGAGGATGTGGGCCAGCCGCTCGGCGGGATAGGCGGGGTCGAGCGGCACATAGGCTGCCCCCACCTTCCAGCAGGCCAAGAGGCCGATGACGAAGGCCGACTCCCGCTTGGCCTGCAGGCCGATGGCGGCACCCGGGGTCACGCCCTGGGTCAGCAGCCAGTGGGCGAGCCGGTTGGCCTCGGCCTCCAGCTCCCCATAGCTGAGCACATGCTTGTCATCGCTCACAGCCAACGCAGTGGGGTGGGCCAGGACGCGACGCTCGATATGGCAGAGCAGAGTGTCGCGGCTCGGGTAGTCGATGGGCAGGCTCGCAAGCTCCAACCCCAGAGCTGCGTCGTCCATGCCCGCTTCCAGGGGCAGTTGCCAGATGTCGGTCTCGGGGGCCGCCACCACGGCGCGCATCAGGTGCAGCAGGCGATCGGCGTAAGACTGGATGGTCTCTCGCTCGAACAGGGCGGTGGCGAACAGCCAGTCCACCCGCACCGAGTCCATCAGCTCGGTTACCTTGACCGAGATGTCTGTCTTGGCGGGCAGCACGGGGGAGGTCTCCTCCACCAGCTCGCAGCCGGGGATGAGATCGTTGAAATCCACCTTGGCCTGATAGACCAGCATGATCTGGAAGATGGGGTTGATGGCGGTGGTGCGATCCGCCCCAATGGCCTCGGCCAGCGCTTCGAAGCGATAGAGCTGATGGTCAAAGGCTGCCAGATCCTCCTCCCGGCACTGCTGCAGGTAATCGACGAAGCTCGGTCGCCCTTCCAGCCGGGTGCGCAGCACCAGGGTGTTGACGAAGAAGCCCACCAGAGACTCAATCTCGTGGCGCTCTCGGTAGGCGAGCGGGGTGCCGATGACCACCTCCTTCTCATCGCTCTGGCGCACCATCAGCAGGGCGAACAGGGCGTGCAGACCGATGAAGTTCGAGGTGCTGTGACGCTGGCACAGGCGCTTGAAGCTGTCCCACAGATCGTTGTCTATGGTGGAGAAGACCAGCTCGCCGCCGCTGCCCTGATGGGCGGGGCGAGGCTTGTCGAGCGGCAGGCCGTGCACCTCTGGGCTGCCCCCCAGGCGGTCCACCCAGAACGGCTTGAACTCGGCGTGATAGTCGAGAAAACGCGGGGAGTTGAACCAGTGGGCGTAGTCCAGATAGTTGAGCGGCAACTCGGCCACCAGCAGGGGTTCCCGGTTCTGATGGGCGAGAAACGCGCGCTTCAAGTCCGCGAACATGTTCTTGACCGACCAGCCGTCGGAGATGATGTGGTGCTGGGTGATCAGCAGCACATGTTCATGAGTCCCCAACCGGATAAGGTTGACCCGGCTGAGATCCCCTTTCGTCAGCGAGAAGGGGCGCCCTATCTCTTCGCGCACCCGGCGGGCCACATAGGCCTCGCGCTCGGCCTGGGGAGCCGAGCTCATATCCTCAATCTGCAGCTTGAACGGGACATGGGGCAGGATCTCCTGGGCCCCCCTGCCCGCCTCGTCCTTGACGAAGCGGGTGCGCATGCTGGGATGGCGGGCAAACAGGTGATCGAAGGCAAACTCCAGGGCGGCCGTATCCAGCTCGCCGCGCACCCGGAAGTAGACCGGCATGTTGTAGAGGTGGGAGGCCTCTTCGTATTGCTCGATAAACCAGAGCCCGCTCTGGGAGGAGGAGAGCGGTCCCTGCAGGGTGCGCTTGGCCTCCTCAGAAACCGCGATGGGCGCCTCGAAGGCCGCGCGGGCGGCCAGACAGCGCACCAGCTCATCCTTGTGAGCCTTGATTTGGGCGCCGATGGCGGGGGTCACCGCCTCCTTGCTCGACTGGGAGATGAGCTGCCCCTTGTCGTTCAGGGCCAGTTTCACTCCCTGACGTTCCAGCTGCTTGAGCAGCGTGATCATATTGTTCATCTGTCTTTGAGCCCTCAGGCGCTCAGGGTGGCGCCGCCGTCGACGACCAGATCCTGCAGTGTGATGTGGCTGGCCAGATCCGAGGCCAGGAAGAGGACCGTGTGGGCTATCTCTTGCGCCGTCGCAATCTTGTTAAGCGGAATGCCGAGCTTGAACTGATCTGGCAGCCCCTGGATGGTGCGGGCCATGGCCCCTTCATCGGGCAGCATGCCGCGCAGCATCTCGGTATCCGTCGAACCCGGCGACACCAGGTTGACCCGCACCCCGAAGGGGGCCAGCTCCAGCCCCACCGTCTGGGTCAGGCTGGTGACCGCCGCCTTGGAGGCGCAGTAGGCCGCCATCTGCATGCGCGGCACATGAGCGGCGTTGGAGCCAATGGTGACGATGGCGCCACTCTGCTGCGCCTTGAAGTGGGGCACCAGGGCCCGCAGCAGGTAGAAGACGCCGCTGGCGTTGACCGCGAGGCAGTCGTCCCAGTCGGCATCGCTCAGGGTTTCGGTAGGGCCGAGGCGCAAGACCCCGGCTCCGTTCACCAGCACGTCCAGCCCGCCATCTGCCAGCAGTTGCGCGCAGCAGGCATTGACCGCCCCCGAGTCACGAATGTCGAGCACCCGGGTGGCGAAGGGGTAATCCTCATAGGAGAAGGCCAGATCCAGCCCCACCACGGAGGCGCCGGCGGCCACGAACTGCTCGGCCACCTCGCGCCCTATGCCACGGCCGGCGCCGGTCACCCAGACCCGCTTGCCACTGAAATCTATATTCATCATCTGTTCGCCCTTCATCACCACACCATCTCCACGCTCTCTTCATCCTCGGTCAGCTTGCCGTCGAGGAAGCGGCAGAAGTCGTCGAGGCGCGGGTGATCGAAGACATCGGAGACCTTGACCTGCACCCCGAACTCGGCGCCGAGCCGGTTCACTATCTGGATGGTCTGCAGGGACTGGCCCCCCAGCTCGAAGAAGTTGTCCGCCGGCCCCATGGTGGCCAGCCCCAGGATCTGCTGCCAGATGGCACCGACCCGGTTCTCTGTCTCGCTGCCCAGCGTCAGGGCTTCACCGCCCGCCTGGTACTGGGCCAGCAGACCCTTGCGATCCAGCTTGTTGGAGCCGGTGCGGGGCAGCTGATCATAGTGGCGATAGTCGGTGGGGATCATGGCGGCGGGCAGTACCTTGGCGAGCTGAGCCTTGATGACCCGGCTGTCGCGCTCGGGGCCGGCCACGAAGGCCACCAGCCGGCGCACACTGCCCTGGCTGATCCCCTGCACGCAGGCCTCATCCACTCCGGGCAGGGCCAGCAGCTGGGCCTCCACCTCGCCGGGCTGGATGCGATAGCCACTGATCTTGAACTCGTTGTCACGGCGGCCGAGGTAGACCAGGCGACCGGAAACCCAGCGCACCCGATCGCCGGTGCGATAGACGGGCAGGATCTCAGCGCCGACACGCAGGGTGCCGAAGGTACCCTGCACGCCGCCGACATAACCGTTGGCGAGTTGCGGGCCGAGCAGCACCAGCTCCCCTTCCTCGGCGGGTTGCTCCCCCGCCCCCAGGATCAGCGCCTGCATGCCGGGCAGCGGCAGACCGATGGGCAGCTGGGCCTGGGCGGGATCCTCGCCCTGCAGCTCCTGAGTGGTGACCACGACAGTCGTCTCGGTGGGGCCATAGGTGTTGAACAGGCGCACATCAGAGCGGCCCTGGCGCTGCCACTGGGCCAGCTGCTCAGGGTAGACGGCTTCACCGCCTATGATGACGGTGGCCAGGTTGGCCGGGATGTGGGCCTGGCCGGCGCCGAGGGACACCACCCACTCGTTCCAGAAGGCGGTGGGCAGGTCCAGGTGGGTGATCCCCATCTCTTCCACCCCGGCCGCGAAGGTCGGCATGGATTCGAGCAGGGCGTCGGTGCGCAGCACCAGGGTCGCACCGCCGCTCAGGGTGGCGAACACCTCCTCTATGCTGGCGTCGAAGTTGAAGGGGGCAAATTGCAGCATGCGCGCCTCCTCGTCCAGGTGATAGCGGCAGCGGGCGGCGGCGGCGAAGTGATCCAAGGCGCCGTGGCTGACCGCGACCCCCTTGGGCAGGCCGGTCGAGCCGGAGGTGAACATCAGGTAGGCGACCGCGCTGCCATTGGCCGGCTGGCAGAGGCGATCCCCGCTCACCAGATCCCCGGCCAGCAGGGTGCGGCCCTCAAACAGGCTGGCCAGCTTGTGGCGATACTCCGCCTGGGTGATGAGGGTCTTGACCTCACCGATGCGCAGTATATGGCCCTGACGCTCCAGGGGCTGCTCGGGATCGAGGGGGACATAGACGGCGCCCGCCAGCAGTACCGCCAGTTGGGCGAAGATGGCCTGGGGGGAGCGTGCGAGCATGACCCCGACCCGCTCGCCGGGCTGCACGCCAGCCCCTTGCAGGGCCGCAGCCATCTGCTCGGCGCGGGTCAGCAGCGCCTCGTAGCTGAAGCGGGCCTCCCCCTGCTCCAGCGCTATCTTGTCCGGGGTCTGGGCCGCGAAGTGACAGAGGGCATCCAGCACGGGGCGCACGTTGATCACTTCATGGGCCGGCCCGGTGATCAGGGCCCTGGCACGCTGCTCTGCGAGCCAGTCGGCCTTGAGTGTGCCCAGGGTCAGGGTTGGCTCGGCGAGCCAGCGTCCCAGCAGAGTGAACAGGGTGTCGGCGATGCGCGCCAGATCCGCGGTCTGATAGCAGCCAGGGTTGGCATCCAGATCCAGCCTCGGCTGGCCATCTGCTCCCACCTGCACTTCGATGGTGAGATCTTCCACCGGGCCGGCACTGATGTTGAGGATATGGGCAGATAGCGGCCCGAAGCGGCGGGCGTGGTCGAACGGCATGATGTTGACCAGGGGGCCAAACAGGCGCTTGTCACCTCCCACCAGGCCGAGGTCGCGGCGCAGCAGCTCGTAGCGATAATGCTGATGCTTGCGCACCCCGCGCTTGGCCTTGGCCACGGCGCCGGCGGCGACCGCCAGGCTCATCTCCTCACCGAGCTCGAAGGCCAGCGGGGTGATGTTCATCTGCATGCAGGGCACGGTGAGCGACGCAGAGCCGATGCGATTCATCATCATCAGGCCAAGCAGGGTCTTCTCCTGACCGCTCGCCAGCGCCAGCTGGGCCGAGAGACCGGCCAGCAGCAGATCCGGCCAGCTCAGCTTGTTGTCATCGGCAAAGCCCACCAGGGATTGCCAGAGCGCCGCCGGCAGCGGGCGGCTCTCACGGATAAATTCGGCGGCGATGGGGGCGCGGGACTCGCTGAAGGATTTCACCTCTGGCCAGTCTTGCAGCTGCTCCTGCCAGAAGGCACGGGCGGTGGCGTTCTTGCCGCTCTCCTCCCGGGCCAGCTCCTCGGCCAACACCTCGTCCAGCAGGCCGAACGGGGATGGCGAGGTCATGGCCCCCTCCAACCCTTCCCCATAGAGCTCGGCGATGCGCTGGAACAGCAGGGTGGTGCCGAAGCCGTCGAGGGCGATGTGGTGCACGCAGCTGTAGAGATAATCCCGGTCGGTGCCGCGGAGCAGGGCGAAGCGGCAGGGGGATTCCGTGGTCAGCTCGAACGGGCGGCGCAGATCCGCCCAGGCCCAGGCGCGGGCCTCTGCCTCGTCACCGCGCGTCAGGGTTATCTCGCCATAGACGGGGGCCAGGGCGTGGCTGACGAAGCAGACCTCATCGCCATTGTCCTCGAAGTGCCCCTGCAGGGCCTCGCACTCCCCCACCGCTTGGGCGAGGGCCGCGGCCAGCACGGCACCGTCCACCTTGCCATCGAAGGCGATGCACTCGGCGGTGTTGAACATCGCCTTGTCGTCGTTGAGCAGATGACCGGACCAGAGCCCCTGCTGGGGAATGGTCAGTGGGAAGCGGCTCATTGCGCCACCTCCAGGGTCTTTTGCTCGGCCAGTTTCTGTTCGATGAGACGCCACCAGCCGTTCAGGGTCGGCTTCTTGGCGAGATCCACGAAGCCAAGCTCCACCCCGGCGGCGCGCCACTCGGTGAGCAGGGCCATGATGCGTACCGAGTCGAGGCCATAGTCGATGAGGTTCTCGTCCGCGTCGAACTCTTCTTCGTCCTCGTCGATGTGGCTCAGCAGCCGGGCCTTGAGCCCCTCATACGTCAACAAGGGGTTCTGCCCTTCGGCCTTGGCTACCGGCGCCATGGCCAGCACCTCTTCGCAGGGGATCACCTTGCCGCAGCGGGTCGCCACATAGTCCAGCGCCATCTGGTGATCGGCCAGGGAGAAGTCCGCCACCCCGTCCGCCAGGAAGAAGGGCTGGATGTCGCGCATGAAGGCGTCGCAGGCGGTCATCATGCAGCCGATGTGGCCGTAGATGCCGCCGATGATCAGTTGATCCCGTCCCTGCTCTTTCAGCAGTTGCTCAAATTCGGAGCGCTGGAAGGCGCTGTAGCGCCACTTGACCAGCACCACGTCGTCGCTCTCGGGGCGCAGGGGGGCGACCACCTGTTGCAGCTCGGGGCTCTTGTTCAGGCCCGGGCCCCACATGTCGTTGAGCAGGGCTCTATCTTCGGGGGCCTGATCCTTGGGCTGGGCCGTGTAGAAGACGGGGATGCCGAGGGCCTTGCAGTGACGGCGCACCGCCACCAGATGCTCGGTCAGAGCGGCGATCAGCGGGCTGTTCTCGCCATAAAACGCGGTGAAGTACTCCTGCATGTCGTGAATGAGCAGGGCGGCGCGCTTGGGATCCAGGGGCCAGCTGACCTTGTTGTCCTTCCATTGGCTGGGCATGGCGTAGTTGTTCAGGGTTGGGATAGCCATAACGTCATGATTCCTTTTAGTTTTAAACTGTTGTCATCGGCAGGCTGTCGCCTGCGAGGGATTGCGCGATACGGGCGCGCAGTCCCTGCTTGTCTATCTTGCCCACCGCCGTCATGGGGAGGGCGTCGAGGATCTCGAAGCGATCCGGCAGCTTGAACTCCGCCACGCCGCGGGAGCGCAGAAACTTGCGCAGGGCCAGCGCCTTGAGGCCGGGCTCGGTGGCGACGATGAAGGCGCAGCTCTTCTCCCCCATGGTGCTGTCCGGCATGGAGACCAGAGCCACCTGGGTGATGGCCGGATGGTGCAGCAGCTGGTTTTCCACCTCCTCCGCCGCTATCTTCTCGCCGCCCCGGTTGATCTGATCCTTCTGGCGCCCCACCACGGTGAGGTAGCCGTCTGCATCCTGTACCACCAGATCGCCCGAGCAATAGAAGCCATCGGCATCGAACACCCGGGCGTTGTGAGCCGGGCTCTGGTAGTAGCCGCGGAAGGTATAGGGGCCGCGGGTGTGCAGGGCGCCGGGCTGACCGGGGGCAACCGGGTTGCCCTCCTCGTCCAGCACCCGCACCTCGTCGTCCGGGCTCATGGGGCGGCCCTGGGTGTGGATGATCTTCTCATCCGAATCATCCAGTCGGGTGTAGTTCACCAGGCCTTCCGCCATGCCAAACACCTGCTGCAGGCGGCAGCCGAGCAGGGGTTCTATCCTTCTGGCCACCGCTTCACCGAGCTTGGCACCGCCAACCTGCAGCAGCGAGAGGCTCGAAAGCTGAGCCCGCACGGACGGATCGGCCTCGGCGGCCTGTAGCCAGAGGGAGACAGCTGGCGGCACCAGGGAGCAGAGGTTGACCTGGTGGCGCGCGATCAGCGGGAAGCAGCTGATGGGGCTGGGGTCTTGCGCCAGCACCACGGCGCCGCCGGCCTCGAACACGCCGAGGGCACCGGGGGAGCTCAGGGGGAAGTTGTGGGGGGCCGGCAGGGCGCACAGATAACGGGTATGGGGGCCGAGCTCACAGAGATCAACGCTTCTGCGCACGCTGTACAGGTAGTCGTCGTGGGTACGGGGGATCAGTTTGGGGGTACCCGTGCTGCCGCCGGAGAGCTGGAAGAAGGCCACCTCGTCCACAGGGCTCGGGCCAAAGGCGGGAGATGCTGCGCCATCGACATCCAGCTCCCCAAGCCAATGGCTCAGACCCAGCTCACCCGCGTCTCCATCCAGCAGCACCAGTTCGGCACCGATCTGTGTCAGCAGCTCGCTCTCGCGGCCCCCTGTCTCGAACAGAGGGTGAGCCAGCGAGCCGATAAAGAGGCGAGGCTTGATCTGCTCGGCATAGGAGGATAGCTCCAGCCGGTTGTGACTGAACAGGGCGTTGACCGGCGCTATGCCGACTTTGAGCAGGGCGAAGAACACAAGGTAGAACTCGGCCACATTCGGCAGCTGCACCAGGGCGGTGTCGCCGACCTGGAAACCCTGGCGGGCGAGGCGCGCCGCCAGCCGGGTCGAGCCCGCATCCAGCTCCCCATAGGTGAAGCTGCGCTCGCCGCAGATGACGGCCGTGGCCTCGGGCGCCAGCGTGCACTGGCGGGTCAGCATGGCGGTCAAAGGCTCGCCGCGCCAGTAACCCTTGGCGCGGTAGGACGCTGCCAGCGCCTCTGGCCAGCGGGTGTAGGGCAGGAAGTGGTTGTGAGTCGTCATAGGGCCACCTCGGTGCCAAGCCCCAGGGCCTTGAGCATGGTGCCGAGCTTGGTGCCGGTCTCGGCCCACTCCATGGCAGGATCCGAGCCCGCGACTATGCCGGCACCGGCAAACAGCTCAACGTGATGGCCGTCCAGCACGCCACAGCGGATCACCACGGCCCACTCTCCGTTGCCCTGGCTGTCGCACCAACCGACGATGCCGCTGAACAGGGCGCGTCTGAAGGGCTCCTGCTCGCGGATGAACTGGCGGGCCAGATCCGTGGGATAGCCGCACAGGGCCGGGGTGGGATGCAGCTGGCAGGCCAGGGACAACACGGACGCCTGCTCCCCGTGCAGCTGACCCGCGATGGGGGTGCCCAGATGCCAGAGGGTATCCGTGCTCATCAGGGAGGGCTCGGTCGGGATGGCCAGCTCCCGGCAGTGGGGGGCCAGCACCCGACGGATCTCGTCGATCACCAGGCGGTGTTCGTGCTGATCCTTGCTCGACGCCAGGAGCGCCCGGGCCACCGCCTCATCCTGCGCCGGCTCGCTGCCACGCTTGGCAGACCCCGCCAGGGGATGGGTGAAGACCTCTCCCGCGCTCACCCGCAGCAACAACTCTGGGCTGGCGCCGAGCAGGCGACGACCCTGGCCGAGCGGCAGGGAGAAGTGGAAGGCATTGGGATTCTGGGTCATCAGGCGTGCCAGCACCTGCTCGGGATCCGCCGGCCTGCTCAGTTGCAGGGAGAGTTTGCGCGACAGCACCACCTTGGAGAGCCGGCCCTGTGCGAATGCATCGAGAGCCGAGCTCACCGAGGCCTTGAACTGGGCGGCCGCGGGAGTGCTCTGCACCGAGATCACCTGATTGTGCTCTGGGAGGCTGGTCGCCGGGGCATTTCGCTCCCCCCGCTCGTAGCGGCCGGGGACATAGAGACAGGAGGCTTCGGCGGGGTCGAAGGCAAAGGCCCCGATGAGCAGCGGATTTTGCTGGCCGGCGGCCTGCGCCGCTGCCAGGGCCTGCACTATCTGCCGCTCGAGCAGGGACCATTCACAGGCGGGGGTGCTGATGGGTTGGCCGAGATCAAAGGCGCGAATGCAGCCCTGACTCGAGGTAAACAAGAAATCGGGCGGGGATCCGGCCTCGGCTGGCGCACCATCTTCCATTACTAGAGTATTCACGCTACACCCTCAAACATGAGTCAAAATGATAATCGTTATCAATTGCTTTTGAGCGGCGGTAAAATACTCGTCCCGAAAGAGCCCGGTCAAGGGGATTTTTGGGCGGTAAAACTGGAGTCTGTTTGTGGATATTGGCGGCTTCAGGCCAGCACTGGCCTGGCGTGATGGGCCTCACGCGGGTTACTCGAATGGCCAGGGATTGCTATCCCCATATGGGGGATGCGACAAAAACAGGATCCCGGGGCCGGACTGGCGGTCTTGCCGCTTTGCCCCTAAGATGGCGCCATCACCCGTTATCGCCCTGCTGATGGAAACCTTTCATGCTCAAGCGCCTGTTATTGCTCCCCTTTGCCCTGCTGCTCGCGGCCTGCTCCTCCCTGACCCAGTACAGCGTCAGCGAGAGCGAGATCAACCAGTACCTCAAAGACAAGATCGCCTTCCAGAAGGAGATCGGCATCCCGGGGATCATGTCGAGCCGGATCAGCCTGGACGATCTCACCAGCCGCATCGGCCGCAGCCGCGCCGACCGGGTTGAACTGGATGCCGCCGGGGATCTGCAGGTGGCGAGCCCCCTCGGCAGCCAGCAGATGAAGGTACGCCTCTCCCTGAGTGCCCGCCCGGACTATGTGGCGGATCAGGGCGCCATCTATCTGCGGGATCTCGAGCTCATCTCGGTCAAGACGGAGCCTGCCGACGTGGGCGCCGCCCTCACCCCCTTGCTGCCCACCTTCAACCAGTCCCTCTCCCTCTTCCTCTCTCAGACGCCGGTCTATCGACTCGATGGCAGCCGTGCGAACGAGGCCAGGATCAAGGAGAAGGTCGAGGCCCTCAAGGTGGAGCCGGGGCGCCTGGTGATCCCCTTCAAATTGATGTAATACTCATCGCCGCGCCTTCCCTCTCCCCTGCAACCCAGGCGCGGCTTTTCTCTTCTCAAGCCCCTCCCTTTGCCCCATAATGCACACCATTCTCATTTAGATTTTGAGAAGCGTCATAATAAAATCAAACATATGGGTGAAAAGGACATGAGAAAAACCGTACTGGTGCAGGCGATCGCCTGTGCACTGATCGGCGGCGCCGCGCACGCCGCCGTCAAGGTCGAGGACAAGACCTTCAACACCGCCGCCAGCATGCTGGCCTACACCGAATTCGAGCTCTCCGGCGAACCCCTTGCCGAGGCCCTCGGCCTGGATCTGGACGTGCTGGATGCCAACCGCGCCGACGAGCCGACCCCCTTCGACTTCGCCGCCGGCATCGAATCCTATGAGTATTCCGAAGAGGCCATGTACGCCCTGAACTACCAGTCAGGCATGGGCCCGCATCTGGTGAACGGGCCGCAGAACCTGGCCCGTGGCGGCACAATGGCAGACCTTGGCAAGCGCGTGCTGGCCATGGCCGAGGCGGTCGGCTTCCCGGCCGATGAAGTACCGCAGGGCATGTATCCCCTCTCCCTGCCCTACGCCTCCGCCAATCCCGAGTTCGCCCAGGCCGTGAATACCACCCCGGTCAACGGCGATCAGGTCACCATCAAGACCGCCAAGGGCGTCGAGAAATCCGTCAAGACCCAGGTTCCCGCCTACTTCCGCGACTACACCACCCTGCGCTGGAGCGGCAGTGACAACTTGCTGAACCCGGCCGCCGTTGGCGGTATCCTGCTCAAGGAAGTGATGTGGTCTCAGGACTTCCTCGGCGGCATGCATGTGGCCGAGAGCGACGAAGAGGTCGAAGCAGCCTCCGCCACCATGGATCAGGATGGCAAGCACAAGCTCGGCGTCTCCGCGGCCGACGGCTTCAACGGCATGATGCTGACCGAACAGTCCATCGACAAGCTGGCCATACTGCAGGGCCAGCTCGGCTATGATGGCAAGCAGCTCGGCGCCAAGATAAGCCCGCAATACGATCCCGCCAAGGGCGTGGTCTACTTCCCCCATCAGGTGAAGGTCACCGAGACCACCAAGAACGAGGTGGGAGCCATCGGCAAGCTGGAGGTGGTGGATGGCTCCGCCCAGTTGCGCGACGCCTGGATGATGCTCTGGCCCCTGTCCGAGTTCTACGCCTTCAGCGATCAGCGCAGCGCCAACACCAACCAGAACCCGGCCTTCCACGCCGTGTTCGACGGCACCCCCTTCGCCGCCGCGCCGACCGCCAACAAGGGGGCCGATGCCGCCAAGCTGGTGGCAGGGGATGATGCCTTCTCCCTGGCCCTGAACCTCTCCGGCATGGTGTTCAAGAACCTCAATGCCCTGCACTTCGATGCCAAGGCCGGTACCCTGGTGGACAGCTGGCAGGCTGGCAAGCAAGGCAAGCACGTCACGACCTTCGACGCCGCTTACAGCCTGGTCGCCCTGCAGATCTTCCAGCGCGCCCAGGATGCGCTGCCGGTCGGCTACGCCGCCGGTGACAACGGCGAGCTGAACCTCAAGACCGCCCAGGGCCAGCAGGCTCTCGCACTCATCCGCAAACAGGCCGACTTCCTGCTCGCCCAACTCAAGGGCAAGAACGGTCTGCTGCATGACGGCATGACGTTCGGCGGATCAGCTGATGCGGGTCAGTCCATCGAGACCCAGTTCGCCGCCATCCGCGGTCTGACCGCGGCCTTCCTGGCCACCTCGGACGCCAAGTACCGCACTGCCGCGCGCGAGCTGTTCATCGCCACCGACAAGGCCTTCTTCAACACCAAGGCCGGTACCTGGCTCACGGGCAAGCAGGGTGAATACACCCCCTGGACCCAGGCCGCCATCTCCGGCGCCCTGCGCTCCGCCATGCTGAACCTGCGCAACGAAGGCAGCGAGAAGGCCCCCGAGCTGGAACTGGCCCAGCTGACCCAGCGTTACGTCAGCTGGTTCCGCGGCACCGTCAACGGCGGCATGCAGATGGCCGAGTGGATCGGCGACTCCGGTGAGAACGTCATCGAGGGCGCCGGCCATGACACCGACGAAGACGGCGTGCAGCAGGTGACCGCCGCCGGTGGCAAGCACGGTACCGCCATGGTGATGGCCGGCAAGGCCGTCGTGAGCGAATAAACCATCCGCAACCGGGTCAGTCGCTGACCCATGAAAAAGGGAGCCCTTGCGGCTCCCTTTCTGTTTGACCTTTCAGACCATCACTTCAGCTTGGCCAGCATCTCCTTGGTCACCAGCACTATGCCCTGCTCGGAGCGATAGAAGCGGCGGCTATCCTCGTCCGCGTTCTCCCCCACCACCAGGCCGTCCGGCAGCTTGCAGCCCTTGTCCACCACCACCCGGCGCAACCGGCAACCGGCTCCGATCTCGACCCCGGGGAAGATGATCGCCTGATCCAGGGTGCAGAAGGAGTGCACCCGCACATTGGTGAAGAGCACAGAGTTCAGCACGAAGGAGCCGCTGACGATGGAGCCGCCGGCGAACATGGAGTTGATGGTCATGCCGTGCTGGCCGTTTCTGTCCTGCACGAACTTGGCGGGAGGCGCCATGTTCTGGCTGGTCCAGATGGGCCAGTTCTCGTCATAGATGTCGAGTTCGGGCACCACGGAGGCGAGATCCATGTTCGCCTCCCAGAACGAATCCAGGGTCCCCACGTCGCGCCAGTAGGGTTTCACCCCCTCCTTGGCCCCCACGCACGACATGCTGAAGGGGTGGGCGAACGCCTTGCCCTCCCCCACGATGCGCGGGATCACGTCCATGCCGAAGTCGTGCTTGGACTCCTGGTTGTGGATGTCCTCTTCCAGCAGCTGATAGAGATACTCCGCCTCGAAGATGTAGATCCCCATGGAGGCGAGGGAGAGATCGTCGCGCCCCGGCATGGCGGGCGGATTGGCAGGTTTTTCCACGAAGGCGCGGATCTTGCGCTGCTCGTCGATGTCCATCACCCCGAAGGCGGAGGCTTCACAGCGCGGCACCTCGATGCAGGCCACCGTCACCTTGGCGCCGAGGCGCACGTGATCCAGCAGCATGGCGGCATAGTCCATCTTGTAGATGTGATCCCCCGCCAGCACGACGATGTACTTGGGGCCGTAGTCACGGATGATGTCGACGTTCTGGTAGATGGCATCGGCGGTGCCGCGATACCAGTGCACCTCGTCCACCCGTTGCTGGGCGGGCAGGAGGTCGATGAACTCGTTCATCTGGTAGCGCAGGAAGGACCAGCCCGATTGCAGGTGGCGCAGCAGGCTGTGGGACTTGTACTGGGTGACCACACCCACCCGGCGAATGCCGGAGTTGATGCAGTTGGAGAGCACGAAATCGATGATGCGGAACTTGCCGCCAAAGTGGACCGCCGGCTTGGCGCGGTTGTCGGTCAGCTGCTTCAGGCGGCTGCCGCGTCCCCCCGCGAGCACCAGGGCCATACTCTGATTCAATAGTTGCCGTGCTTTGGCTGTGTTGACGGGTTCTAGTTGCATAAATACCTCGGCCTGGTTGCTGCTGTTTTCATCCCATATTCGCTTTTTTTAGCCGTTATGAAAGTGTTTTCAATCACATTTAACAGGATTGCAAGCCCCCATTCCATGGGGGCTGACGAGTCCATCAGTACTATGCTGTCCACATGGTTAAAATTGCTACACATTGACTTCACCAAGGATCCGCCGATGCCAAACAAGTCTGGGAAGACGCTGCTGCTGGTAGGCGCCATGGCGACCCTGCCGCTGCTGATGCTGCAGGGGGTCTTGCTGGCCCCCCCCACACCGCCGATCATCCTCCTGCTGGTCATGCTGAGCACTATGGTTGGCTTCTCCCTGTTGCTCTATCTCAGCCATCGCCTGCACAAGGCACAACAGGAGCGGCTGGAGCAGCGCTGGCTGCAGGCGCTGCAACTGCGGGATCCCGCCAGACTGGAGAGCACCCATGCCAGGCTGGCCCTGCAGCAACTGCTCGCCAGCTTCGACAACGCCGAGGAAGAGTCTCGCCGCCAGATCACCGAACTCTACACCCTGGCCACCCGGGATGAGATGACCCAGCTCGGCAATCGCCACGCCTTTCGCCGGGACCTAACCGAGTGGCTGCAGCAAGAGGAGTCCCGGACCTCCATCCTGGTGCTGATCCGCGCCACCGAACTGGGCAGGCTCAATGCCCAGTATGGTTTCCAATCCGGGGATGCCTATATCAAGGACATCGCCAATCTCATTCATCTGGTGGTCAACCGCTTCCAGGGGCAGCATGTCTATCGCATCTCGGGGTCGGACTTTGCGGTGCTGCTCCCCGCCGACGCCGAGATCCCCCCCCATCTGCTGGGGCAGGAGTTCAAGCGGGCCTTCGATCATTACCACAGAGAGCGGGAGCTGGATAACGTGGCCTATGCGGGGATCACCCAGTTCTCCCGTGGCCAGAACATCGAGGCCATCCTCTCTCGTGCCGATCTGGCCCTGGCGCGGGCCCAGACCGAAACCGTCAACGGCTGGGCCATCCAGCAGCATGATCACGCCAACCTCCATGGTCAGCAGCACTGGAAGAGCGTGCTGGATGAGCTGCTGTCACAACCGGATCGCATCAGCCTTCACTCCCAGCCGGTGCAGGCGCTCAACCGGGACATGGTGCCCTACCTGCAGGTCTTCGCCCGTTTCAGCAGCCGGGAAGGCATACAGCTGCCCACCGACACCCTGTTTGCCATGGCGCAACGGCTGGACATGCTGATGCGCCTCGAACAGATGCTGATCACCCATGTCATCCGCCACTATCGCACCTTCGACCAGCAGGCCCACCGCTGGGGCGTCAACCTCTCCAGCGCCCTGCTGCAAAACGGCGCCTTCCTGATCTGGTTCGATCACCAGTTGCAGAAGGATGGGAACATCTGTGCCAACCTGGTCTTCGCCCTGGATGAGGATCAGCTGAAACACAACCTGGCCGGCGGCAAGCGGCTGTTCGAACTGCTGCGGCGCCAGGGCAGCCGCTCCGCCATTCGCAACTTCGGCAAGGGGATGGACTCCTTCGCCCTGCTCCATGAGCTCAAACCGGACTATGTGAAGCTGGATCCCCTGCTGCTCGGCACCCTGGAGCGGGACATCACCAACCAGCAGTTCGTGCAGATGATCGTCGACATGTGCCATCGCATGGGCTGTCTGGTGATCGCGGAAGGGGTGGAAGAGGTGGCTCAGAAGGAGCTGTTGCAAGGCATGTATGCGGATGGACTACAGGGAGGGCTCATCGCCAGGCCTCAGGAGCTGAGGCCGGATGCCGGTCAGCAGGGGCTGTTTACTGGGGACGTTTCAACTTCAACAAGGTCAGTATGATGTCGTTGAGCTGACGATAGCGCTCCAGCTCCTTCTGATCGTAGCGGGTCGCCAGCATGGTCGGGTTGTGGCGATTCTTGAGGTAGCGGTTGATCTGCAGACGATTGAAGCCGGCCACCTTGTAGACCTGCCCCAGCAGCGCGTTGAGTTCCTCGTCGTCCAGCCCGGCCCTGGCCAGGTAATCGGGCTGGGCGGGGCTCTCCAGCTGGCAGCTCTGCTTGTCTATCAGACCCGTCTCCTGCAGATAGGTGAGCCACTGCTCCACATAGAGCGGCTTGCAGCCCGCCAGCAAGTTGAAATACCCCACCGCATCGCAGCGGCAGCCGTCAAGCAGCACCAGCGCCAGCTCGTCGCTGTCGCAGTTGAAGGTAACAGGCCCGCTCTGGGTCCAGTCCAGCGCCTGCACCCGGATCTCGGCCCGCGCTCCCGCCCCCGTGGTCACGTCAAAGACAAACATGGCACCTCCCGACTGGCAAAGGATTGATGATGGCCCATCCTGCCCGTCGATCCAAGCCAATTCGCCCTTTCCTTCAGATCCCGCCAGGTTCCCATAAAAAAACCGACAGCCTCGCGGCCATCGGTTCCTATTCACAACTGAGGCCAGGGCCTCAGCGTGGCCGTGCTCAGGCGTCCAGTTCCACCAGCGCCTTGGCCAGCTCGATGGGCTCGAGCTCCTGGCCTTCCAGATCCGCGTTCCAGTTCGGGCCGACCAGCACATCGTCGTCGTCCAGATCGTTGATCCAGATGTCGAGGAACTCTTCCAGCTCGATCACCTCGGGCTCGTAGTCTGCCCACTCGTCCACGCAGTGCAGACGGGCATCCCCTTCGGCGGACCAGAGCGGCATGACGTCAGCATCTTCGAACTCGGCAGAGCGGCAGACTACCCAGTCTTCACCGTAGCGCAGACCCCATACCTGACCCGACTCGCGGACTTCTTCGATAAACAGCTGGAAATTGGCGTCAAGGTTGTCAGTTAATTTGCTCATGGGATCTCTCTCTTGCTGGCAATGGCAGGCAGTCGGCCGGCGTGGCCGATAATGGGGCAGATGGTGTCCCAAAAGCCCCTCGGACTCAAGTCAAATCCCCAAAAAGGAGGGGATAAGGCCCATCAGGTACGATATTGCGCCACCAGGGCCCCCAATTCGTCGCAGGAGTGGGCCAGTTTGCCCGCCGCCTGCTCCGTCAGGCGGTTCTGGGCCAGGGCATCCGCCGCCAGGGTGGTGATGGCCACCAGCCGCTGGTTGATCTCCTCCGCCGCCTGGCTCTGCTGCGCCGCCGCCGTGGCTATCTGACTGTTCATGGCAGTAATGGAGTGCACGGATCCATCGATGGCATTGATGGCGCCATCGGCATCCCCGGCCTTGTCCGCCGTGGTACGGGAGAGCTGCTGCAACTGGGTGATCCCGTGCACGGCCTTGCCCGCCCCCTCCTGCAGTCGCTGGATCATCTGCCGGATCTCGTCGGTGGAGCTGTGGGTGCGGGTCGCCAGGGTGCGCACCTCGTCCGCCACCACCGCAAAGCCGCGCCCCTGCTCCCCGGCCCGGGCCGCCTCGATGGCGGCATTGAGCGCCAAGAGATTGGTCTGCTCGGCCACTCCCCGGATCACGTCGAGCACTGAGCCAATCTGCTGGGTCTCCTGCTCGAGCCGGCTCACCGCCTGCACCGTCTCGGCCATCTCGTCCGCCAGCTGGCTGATGGTGGCTATGGTCTGGGCCACCACCTCGCGGCCGTGCCGGGCCAGACCCAAGGCCGCATCCGCCGCCTCTGCCGCATCGGCGGCATGCTGACCCACCTCGCGACTGCTCACCGTCATCTGCTCCATGGCGCTGGCCACCCGCAAGGTGTCCTGCTCCTGGCCGGTGACGATGGCGCCGGTACGATCCACCACCTGCTCCAGCTGATGGGCCTGCTCCCGGTTCTGGGCGGCGATCTGCTGGCTGCGTCCCACCAGCTGCGCCATCTGGCTGGCAAACTGGTTGAAGTTGACCGACAGCTGATGGAGCTCATCCCGACCCCGTTCCGGCAGACGGAACCGCAAGTCCCCCTCCCCCCGCGCTATATTGCCAAGGGCCGACACCGACTGGGAGAGCGGCACCACTATGCTGCGTACGATGAGGCCGACCACCAGGAACAGCAATATGGCCAGCACGGCGCCAATCCCGAGCAGGGTGCGCAGCACCTCCTGATACTGAGCCTCGACGTCGTCCACATAGACGCCGGTGCCGATGATCCAGTCCCAGGGGGCGAAGCGCTTGACGTAGGAGATCTTGCGCACCGGCTCCTCCACCCCGGGTTTGGGCCAGTAGTAGGCAACCTCCCCCGCCCCTTTCGCCTTGGCGAGTTCGGCGAAGGCGACGAACAGCTTGAGCCCCTGTTTGTCCTCCACCCCGGAGAGATCCTGGCCATCCAGCGCCGGTTTCATGGGGTGCATCACCATGGTGGGGTGACTGTCGTTGATCCAGAAGTAGTCGTCCTGGCCGTAACGCAGCCCCTTGAGCAGCGCCAGGGCCTGGGCCTTGGCATCCGCCTCGCCCAGCTCGCCCCGCTGCACTCGCGCCTCGAACTGCGCCACCAGGCTGTAGGCGGTCTCAACCTGAGCCCGGGTTTGACGGCTCTTCTCCGCCATCAGCCCCTGCTGGTAGATCTGCAGGCAGGAAAACAGCAAGAGCCCGAGCAGGGCCAGCACCATCAGGGTCACCAGCGACAGGCGCCGGCCGATACTCCATTGTCTCAACATAAGGTCATCCCTTAACCGCTACATGCTGTTAACAAGGTATGCCGCGTCGACTCCGGCTGTCCACGACGGCGGCAACACCGCTTCCAAAAACATGATCCAGCCCCAAAATGCACGAAGACGCCCGTGGGCGCCTTCGTCTTTTAGTCTAAAAAAACCTGCGGGATCAACGCTCCCAGTACACCTCTTCCAGGCTGTCTTCCTTCTCCGGCAGGCCGCGGGAGAGGCGCGGGCTGCTCTGGGCCAGCACCTCGTAGCTGACCCGGTTCGCATACTTGCACACCTGGGCCAGGGAGGAATAAGTCAGGAATTCGGACATGTGCTTGGCGGAATTCGGCACATTCATGCGGTGATAGGCATTGGCCACCATGTCGTGCAGCACGGCGGAGAGGGCCCCGTCACCGGCGCCGTTGGTGTTCTTGATCTTCTCCGGCCCGCCCATGTAAGGGGAGATGTGGGAGTAGATGCGCGCGGGCTTGCGGCACTTGGCGCGGGCCATGGGGCGGCTGAATTCAAACATGTTGAACTCGGGGATGACGCCGGGCAGCAGGGTATGGGTGGTCTCGCGCTTGTAGTCCTCGTCGGTGTAGCTCGCCATGTAGAGACCGATGGGGCCGGCGGTGCAGAGCACCATGTCCGCCCAGTCCAGGGCCTTGTCGGCGGCGCCGAGGGGATCTTTTATCCCGGTCAGGGCCTCGGCCTCGTCTTCGTTCATCGCGAGCACGGTCACGTTCTCGGCGATGAAGTCACGCCACCACTGGGGGTTCTCGTCGATGACGAAACGGGTACCCAGGGTCAGCACTACGGGCACGCCGGCCTCGCGGGCATAGCGCACGGCGGTCATGGCCGCGTCCTTCATGGGGGTACCGTCGGCGCCGCGCACCAGATAGGCGGTGATCACCAGGGCGGAGGCCTCCTTGATGATGGCCTCGGGGATGTGCGCCACATCCAGGTGATCCATCTTGCCGGCGTTGATGCCAAAGCTGCGTTCGCCCCCTTCGGTGATGAAGGTGAAGCAGCGGCCGACCGGGCCGTCCACCGGTTGCAGGTAGTCCAGGTTGACCCGGGAGGAGGTATTGCACAGATAGCGGTAGGCGTAGCTGCCGATGCGGATGTCTTGGCTCATGACCCCGAGCAGGATGGAGTGGGAATCCGCCAGCACCGAGTAGTTGTGCATGGTGTTGCCTATGGTGCCGCCGGCAAACTCGCTCACCACCATGTTGTTGGTCTTGAGCTCTTCGTAGACCCGCTCCGCCACATCGTCGGAGATGAGCATGGAGTGGCCCTTGCTCAGGCCGTACCGGTTCAGGAAGTCTTCATCCACATGGGCTTCGATGTCCACCAGGGTCTGATCGATACCCACCACATAGGCCTTGCCCAGTTCGGTGAGCAGGGGATTTTGCGGGATCAGGGGATCACGCCTGTCGACCGGGAAGTAGTGTTTGGACTTGCGCTGACCGGGAAATTTCATGGCAATCTTCTGTGCTCTGGGGAAAAGAGGGGCGGGATTTTAACACAATCCGCCCCATCGAAAAGTCGCCCGTTTAAAATATGGGGTCAGTATAGACAAGGGCTGCAGAGGAAAACGTTTGACTCTGGCGGCATAAAAAAACCACCTCGGGGTGAGGTGGTTTTTGACAAATGGGCGGGTCAATCATCCCCCGAACGACAGCCCCTGTACCAGGGCCAGCACCGAGAAGAGGCCGAGGGAGAGCCAGAAGAAGAGGGTGCCAAACAGCCGCGGCTTGTTCGGTGCCTCTGGCAGCTGGATACCGATGGCGTGCAGGACTCGTCCCACCAGCAGCAGCGCGCCGCCGAGGTGCAACCAGAACACGCCGACCCCGGCCAGTTCACACAGGGCCATCAACAGCAGGGTGAGGGGCACGTACTCGGCGAAGTTGCCGTGGGCACGGATCGCCGCCAGCATCTCGGGCGCGTCCCCCGCCCCTATCTTCACCCTGAACTGGCGCCGGCGCTTGACCACCCAGAAGGAGAGCAGCAGGAACAGGAGCCCCAAGAGGCCTGCGTAGATCAGCGTGATATGCATCATGAAGACAATCCTTATCGTTTAACGTTGAAATCCCTGTCGATCACGCCAGCTCGCGGCAGATCAGCGACACCATCATGCGGATGTGGGCCTGATCGCTGTTGAGGGCAGGAATGTAGTGGAACTGCTCCCCCCCCGCCTCGGTGAAGAGGTGGCGGTTCTCGACCTGGATCTCCTCCAGGGTCTCGAGACAGTCGGCGGAGAACGCCGGACAGATCACATCGAGCCGCTTGACCCCCTTGCTGGCCAGCTCGGTGATGGTCGCATCCGTGTAGGGCTTGAGCCACTCCTGTTTGCCAAAGCGGGACTGGAAGCTGGCGCTCCACTGCTCGGGGGCGAGGCCCAGGGCCTCCGCCAGCAGGGTGGCGGTGCGGCGGCACTGATGACCATAGGGGTCGCCCTCGTCCTCGCTGCGCTGGGGAATGCCGTGGAAGGACATCAACAGATGCTCCCCCTGCCCCTGCTGTTCCCACTGGCGGCGTACGCTCATGGCGAGCGCCTGTATGTATTCCGGGTGGTTGTGATAGTCGCGGATGAGCCGCATTACCGGCAGGTGGCGCTCGCTCTTCATCACTCGCGCCCAGCCGTCAAACACGGCGGCCGTGGTGCTGGCGGCGTATTGGGGGTAGAGCGGCAACAGGATCACCCGGTTGACCCCCTGGGCCTTGAGGGCCTGCCAGCCATCGCTCAGAGACGGGCTGCCATAGGTCATGGAGAGCACCACGGGCACATCCACCCCTTCCCGCTTGAGCTCCTGCTCCAGCGCCGCCCGTTGGCGCTGACTGATGGCCATCAAGGGGGAACCCTCTTCGGTCCAGATCTGCTGGTAGAGTTTGGCGACCCGGGGAGCCCGCAGGGGTAGGATGACGAAATTGAGCAGGGGTGACCACAACAGGCGGGGGATCTCGACCACCCGCGGGTCGCTGAGGAACTGGCTGAGGAAGGCCCGCACGGCCGAGGCGGTCGGTGCGGTCGGGGTCCCCAGATTGACGAGCAAGATCCCGGTTTTCGTGGTCACGTTAGCGTCCTGTCGTTATTGTCGTTCTTGTTATGATGCAAGAAAGGGCCCTGGATGGACCCTTACTTCAGACTCGTTGTCGAACCGGGGCGTATCAGCCCAGGATGGCGGCCAGCTGCTGGCTCACCAGATCCACCGGCTGGGTGCCGTCGATCTTGACGTAACGGGTGTTGCCCGCTTCCGCTTCCTTGCCGTAGAAGCCGATCAGCGGTGCAGTCTGCTGATGGTACACATCCAGACGCTTGCGCACCGTGGTCTCTTCGTCGTCGGCACGGATCACCAGATCCTCGCCGGTCACGTCATCCTTGCCTTCTACCTTCGGCGGGTTGAACACCACGTGGTAGGTACGGCCGGAACCAGAGTGAACGCGGCGGCCGCTCATGCGCTTGACGATCTCTTCGTCCGGCACGTCGAACTCCAGCACGAAGTCCACAGCAACACCGGCATCCTTCATGGCTTGCGCCTGGGGGATGGTGCGCGGGAAGCCGTCCAGCAGGAAGCCGTTGGCGCAATCCGCTTGCGCGATACGTTCTTTGACCAGGCCGATGATGATGTCGTCGGAGACGAGCTGACCTGCGTCCATCACGGCCTTGGCCTTGAGGCCCAGCTCGGTGCCCGCCTTGATCGCCGCACGCAGCATGTCGCCGGTGGAGATCTGCGGAATACCGTGTTTTTCCATGATGAACTGAGCCTGAGTGCCTTTACCTGCACCCGGTGCTCCCAACAGAACAATGCGCATACACGCTCCTAATTGATTGGTTATTCAATTCTTGAGAAGGCAAAAAACTACACGGTTTCGCCCGTTTTCACAAGCTTGCCCCGTGTGAGTGGCCACATTATCACCATGTCTTTGCAGTGGCTCTACGACGAAAGGCGCAGGGGCTGCACGCAGAAAATGATTGAAAATGCAGCGAAATAGTGGTCTGGCCAGTCATGGGCAGACGCGGCTTGCCATAAAAAAGGCCCACTGTGTCAGTGGGCCAATCAGATCACGCCTGGAGTAGCAGACGGTTGATACGGGCGACGAAGCTCGCCGGATCGTTGAGACCGCCCTGCTCGGCCAACTGGGCCTGCTCGTGCAGCAGATTCACCCACTCCCCAAACAGGTTCTCGTCGCTGATGGTGTCGAGCTTCTTCACCAGGGCGTGCTCCGGGTTGAGCTCCAGGATGTACTTCTGCTCCGGTACCGGCTGGCCGGCGGCGCGCATCAGCTTGATCATCTGGGTGCTCATGCCGTGATCGTCGGTGACGATGCAGGACGGGGAATCGGTCAGGCGATGGGTGACGCGCACCTCTTTGATGGTGTCCCCCAGGCTCTGCTTGACGCGCTCAACCAAACCGGCGTTGGCCTTCTCGGCCTCCTCTTGCGCCTGCTTGGAGGCTTCGTCTTCCAGCTCGCCCAGATCCAGCTCGCCACGGGTGACGGAGACCAGCTGCTTGCCGTCGAACTCGGTCAGGTGGCTCATCAGCCACTCGTCCACCCGCTCCCACATCAGCAACACTTCGACGCCCTTCTTGCGGAAGATCTCGAGGTGCGGGCTGTTCTTGGCAGCGGCGAAGCTGTCGGCAGTGATGTAGTAAATCTTCTGCTGACCTTCCTTCATGCGGCCGACGTAGTCCTCGAGGGAGACGGTCTGGGCCTCGCCCTCACCGGCTGTGCTGGCAAAGCGCAGGAGCTTGGCGATCTCTTCGCGGTTCGCGTAATCCTCGGCCGGGCCCTCTTTCAAGACGTTGCCGAACTCGCTCCAGAACTTGGCGTACTTCTCGCCATCGTCCTTGGCCAGCTTGTTGAGCATGGTCAGCACCCGCTTGGAGCAGGCCTTGCGCAGGGAGGCGGTGACCTTGTTGTCCTGCAAAATTTCGCGGCTGACGTTGAGCGGCAAATCGTTGGAGTCCAGCACCCCTTTCACGAAACGCAGGTAGGTCGGCATAAACTGCTCGGCGTCGTCCATGATGAAGACGCGCTGCACGTACAGCTTCAGGCCGTGCTTCTGCTCGCGGTTGTAGAGATCGAAGGGGGCGCGGGCCGGGATGTAGAGCAGGCTGGTGTACTCCTGCGCCCCTTCCACCCGGTTGTGACCCCACAGGAGCGGATCTTCGAAGTCGTGGGCGACGTGCTTGTAGAACTCCTGATACTCCTCGTCCTTGATGTCCTTCGGGTTGCGGGTCCAGAGCGCTGTGGCGCGGTTGACCTGCTCCCACTCCCCCGGGGTCCCGACGATGGTTTCACCGTCCTCTTCCCGATCCGGAGTGCCCTCTTTGTACATCTCGACCGGCACAGAGATATGGTCGGAGTATTTGCTGACCACGGAGCGCAGGCGCCAGTCGTCCAGGAACTCTTCTTCCTCGGCGCGCAGGTGCAGGATGACGTCGGTACCGCGACCTTCTTTGGTCACGTCCGCCACGGTGAAGGAGCCTTCACCCTCGGATTCCCACTGCACGCCCTGGCTCGGTTCTGTGCCGGCGGCACGGGAGATCACGGTCACCTTGTCGGCGACGATGAAGGCGGAGTAGAAGCCCACCCCGAACTGACCGATCAGCTGGGAGTCTTTGCCCTGATCACCGGACAGGTGCTTGAAGAATTCGGCGGTGCCGGATTTGGCGATGGTGCCCAGGTGCTCGATCACCTGGTCACGGGTCATGCCGATGCCGTTGTCCGAGATGGTCAGGGTCTTGTTCTCTTTGTCCACCACCAGGCGCACGCGCAGCTGGCCGTCGTTTTCGAACAAAGAGGCATCGGAAAGCGCCTTGAAGCGCAGCTTGTCCGCCGCATCGGAGGCGTTGGAGATCAGCTCGCGCAGGAATACTTCTTTGTTGGAGTAGAGGCTGTGAGCCATCAGGCTCAGCAGTTGTTTGACTTCGGTTTGAAAGCCGTGGGTTTCGGCGTGAACACTTTGGGTCATCGACCAATCCTCAAAACGTCGGGTTGAACAGATTCCCAACCTAGATGGGGCTGGCCTCCCAAATATCAAGGGGCGAGTGTGCAAACTTGCACACTCGCCCCTCGTTGCAGGCTCAGCCGCCCACTTTTTGTACCATCTAACCAAACCTGTTTATGAGCCGTCGCGAGAAGCCGTCAGCAAGGTAAAGAGCAGCGCAGGAACCGGAGCGTATAAACATACGTGAGGCTTCCGAGCAGCACATGAGCCTTGATCACGGCTTCGCAGCAGGATTATGAGCAGGTTTAGATGCGTTGGCGTCCCATCAGGGAGTGAGACAGGGTAGTGCCATCCACCAGCTCCAGCTCGCCTCCCACCGGCACCCCGTGGGCGATGCGGCTCACCGCCACCCCGGCGGCCCGCGCCATGTCGGCGATATACCAGGCGGTGGCGTCCCCTTCTATGGTGGGATTGGTGGCGAGGATCAGCTCCTGAATGGACTCGTCTTTCAGACGGCGCTCCAGGATCTCCAGCCCCAGCTCCTCGGGGCCTATGCCGTCGAGCGGTGACAGATGCCCCATCAGCACGAAGTAGCGGCCGGAGAACTGGCCTGTGTGCTCGATGGCCGCCACATCCGCCGGGCTCTCCACCACGCACAGCAAACCGCTCTCTTCACGCTTGGGGTTAGCGCAGATCTCGCAGCGATCATTCTCGGTGAAGGTGCGGCAGTGACTGCAGTGACCGATTTCGGTCAGCGCCCGATTGAGCAGGGATGCCAGACGCAGGCCGCCGCTGCGCTCGCGCTCGAGCAGGGTGAACGCCATGCGCTGGGCCGACTTGGGACCGACGCCCGGCAGCACCTGCAGCGCCTTCATCATCTCATCGAGCAGGGGACTGAATTTCATGGGGATATCCTTTAAAGCCACGCCGAAGGGAGGAGCCTTGGGCTCACTTGGTGCAGCGCCACTCCTCCATCCGAACCTAATCTTGTTGGCGCAGGACTATACCCGAGCCGGCCCCCTGCGCCAATGGCCTGCAAGGCGCTGCTGGTAAAACAGGGCGACCGTGTGGGGTCGCTTTGGATGGTGCGGCTTCAAGGTAATGCCGAGTCGGATTAGTCCAGCAGGATGCGCTGGCGGCCGCAGTAGATCTCGGCCCGGCCCGGACGACAGAAGCCTGCCAGGGTGAGATTGCTCTGCTCCGCCCGCTCCACCGCCAGCTCGGTGGCAGCCGAGATGGCGAGCAGGATCTCGACCCCGGCGCTGGCGCACTTTTGCACCATCTCGAAGCTGGCGCGGCTGGTCACCAGGATGGCGCCATCGCGCCGACCACTTCGGCAAAGATGCCCCACCAATTTATCCAGCGCGATATGGCGGCCCACGTCCTCGCGAATGGCGAGGATGTTGCCCGCCAGGTCCAGGTGCACGGCGGCGTGGGTGGCACCCGTGCTCTGCCCGAGCTGCTGCAGCGGGCGCAGCGCCGCCAGCACCTTGTCGATGTGAGCGACCGGGAGGCGCTGGCTGTCCGGCAGGGGCGGCAAGCTGCGCACCACCTGCGCCAGACTCTCGCTGCCACAGATGCCGCAGCCGGTGCGCCCCGCCAGGGTGCGTTTCTTCTCTTTCAGACGATGGACGCAGCGATTGGCCAGCTCGATGTGCAGCTCTATGCCCTGACAGCCCTCGCGCTGCTCCATGTCGTGGATGTCGTGCAGGCCGTCGATGATCCCCTCGGAGAGCGAAAAGCCGATGGCAAAGTCCTCCAGATCGGTGGCACTGCACATCATCACGCTGTGGGCTATGCCGTTGTAGACCAGCGCCACCGGGGTCTCGGCGGGTAGCAGCATGGCACTGTCGGTGGTGACGCCGGCGTTCTGGTAATGCACCACCTCGCGATGGCTGCTCACGGGGTGCAAGGGGCAATCCTGCTCTGACAACATCTTGTCTGCCTTTAGTCGAGAGTCCGGGGGGCTTTCGCCGAGATGCCGAGGCGCTTCATCTTGGAGAGCAAGGTAGTGCGCTTCATGCCGAGGCGCTGGGCGGCGCCCCGCTCCCCCGCGACGATACCGTTGCACGCCTCCAGCGCCCTGATGATGCTGGTCCGCTCATCCTCTCCTTGCGAGTCGTCAGGGGAGATCGCCTCCCGCTCGGGCGCCTTGAACAGCGCCTTGGCGGGCTCGTCATAGACCAGGGTCTCTATCTTGTGAAAGCCCTTGAGGGGCAAGAGCTCGTCCGGGGAGAGGTTCAGCACCTGACCCCGGGTCATCACCACGGCCCGCTCTATGATGTTCTCGAGCTCGCGGATATTGCCGTACCAGGGCAAGGATACCAGCATCTTCATGGCATCGGCCGGGATGGAGGTGATGCTGCGGCGCATCCGCTTGGCGATCTTCTTGATGAAGAAGTTGACCAAAAGCGGTATGTCCTCGCGGCGCTCGCGCAGGGGCGGCAGCTCGATGGGAAAGACGTTGAGGCGGTAGTAGAGATCGCTTCGAAAGCGCTTGTTCTTGACCATGGAGAGCAGATCGCAGTTGGTGGCCGCCACCAGCCGCACGTCGATGGGGATGGGGGTGCTGTTGCCGACCCGCTCCAGCTCGTGCTCCTGCAATACCCGCAAGAGCTTGGGCTGCAGATCCAGCGGCATGTCCCCCACTTCATCCAGGAACAGGGTGCCCTTGTGGGCCCGCTCGAAGCGGCCGATGCGCTGACTCAGGGCGCCGGTGAAGGCCCCCTTCTCGTGGCCAAACAGATCGCTCTCGATGAGGCCGGTGGGAATGGCGGCACAATTCACCTTCACCAGCTCCTGCTCGCTGCGGGCGCTGAGTTGGTGGATGGCCCGGGCGATCAGCTCCTTGCCGGTCCCCGTCTCCCCCAAAATCAGCACCGAGCAGTCGCTCTGGGCCACCAGTTTCACCTTCTCCAGCACGCTTGCCATGGCCTCGCTCTGATAGATGATGCTGGGAAAATCCTCGCCGGGCGGGTTGTCCGCCACTCGTATGGTTTTGTCGCGGGCGCCGTTGGTGTTGGAGATCTCCTGCTGCGCCTGCACGTTGTTCATGGCGATCGCCGTGCGCGCCGCCACCTGTTCGAGCAAGGAGATATCGAGATCGGCGAAGAAATCCGCCGTCGGGTGAGAGAGGATCAGGACCCCCAAGAGGCTGCCGCGATAGCGCAGGGGCAGGATGCAGGAGCTGTTCGCATCGGGGGGCAGGATCTGGCTGGTGAAGCGGCAACCCGAGTTGCAGCCGTGGCCCTGCTCGCGGTAGACGAAGAAGGGCTCGCTGTGATTGAGGGCCCCCTGCAGGCAGTTCTTCTCGAAGCAGGAGTGGTTGATGATGCCGGGTTGATCGCTCTCGCGCTGGTTCACCAGATAGCTCTTGAAGCTGTCGGAGGTGGCATTGTACTCCGCCAGACAGAGGCTGCCGATGGCGAAATGGTGCTGCAAGATGGCAAACAGGCTCTTGGGGAGCTCGGCGATGCGCACCAGCTTTATCACCGCATTGGTGACGTCCACCAGGATCTTGCAGCTGTCGCGCTCGAGGCGCAGGGAGTTCGCCTGCTCCAGGGTGCGCTCCTTGTCCAGCACGTTCTCGAGCGCGATGGCGACGATGGCGGCGAGCTGGGTCAGCTTGGCCAGAGTCTCCATCGGGAAGGCGCTCGCCTGGGTGCTGATAAACTCTATGCCCCCCAGGTGGCTGCGGGCCGTGGTGATGGGCAACTGGCAATAGGATTGCAGGTCATCATACACAGGGGTGCTGGCGAGCTTGGCGCAGCGATTCACGAAGCGCGCCGCCGGCAGGACGATGGCCTGCTCCTTAGGGGAGCGGTCGGAAAGATGCAGATCCCCCCGCTGGCAGACGAGGTGCGCCGGTCCCTGCTCCCCCATGAAGTAGAAGGCCGCCTCCTCCGCTCCCAGATTCAGGATGAGGTTGACCCGGCTCACCCCGTCGAAGCAGGCCTCGATGCGGTTGAGCTTGGTGATGAAGCCATCCAGGGTGACGGCGGAGAGCAGGGTCTTGGAGAGGGAGAGAAAACCGTCATCCCAGATGGGAGAGATATCGGTCAACGGGATGGCACTCACATTCAGCATTCAGGCCTCGCGTGATTTTGGTGTGGGGCAATTAGCAGGCACATTGCCATCGGCAACGGCGATTAGCGGAGCATCATCCAATTCCGTCAGTTGTTATAATTAAGACTTAATGAATTAACACTTAATTATAAAAACAAACATTCACTGAAATAGCCTTTTGCTGGTGCAGCGCATAATAGAGCAGGCCCTTTGGCATTACAACCTGACAATTATTCACGTTCCGTCATCTCATATTTATTGTGCGGCCTGAATATATCGTCATTATCGCCACCGTTGGCCGCTCATTGCACCCCGATAAGCCGCCGATATGCCCTTTGCCCGCTGTCGCACCCTCAGGAAATATGCAGCTGATAGCGATGCAGCTTGAGGCCGCCGAAGATGAACGCCGCCGACAGCAGCTGGAAGGCCACCAATAACCCACTGATATTGTCGGCTATTTCTGCCGATACCACCTGATGGGTCAGGTAGATGACGAGGGTGCAGAGCCCCAGCAGCAGGACGTTCACCAGGGTGGTGGAGAGGAAGGCGATGAGCCAGGCCACCTGCACGCTCAGGGCCGCCAGCACGGCGCCCATGGCCAGACGCGCGGCCATAAAACAACCGAAGAAACCAAAGCCCAGCAGAAATATCAATTCGTCCTGCCATAAATAGCAGCCGACGCCCAATAGCATCGCTAGGAAATAAGCCGATACGTAACAGATACCGAAGGATACATTTAATGCTTTGTTCATGAGAAAGCCTCCCACCGAAAAAAGGATGAGGGGATCCGGGCCCTGATAACAGGGCCTGGATCCGCTTGATTTAATGGCAATTACCCCTTGGCGGCGCTGCGCAATTTCGCCTTGAGCGCGCTGTATTCGGTCTGGACATAATTCTCCGCCTCAGACTGATTATCAATTCGCTCAATTTTCACCGCGCAGTACTTGTATTCCGGGGTGTAGGAGACGGGGTCCACGTGCTCTATGGTGAGCTCGTTACAGGCCCCTATCCACCACTGGTAGGTCATATAGACCACCCCGGCGTTGACCCGCTCGTTGTAGTTCGCCCGGGTGATCACCTTGCCGCGCCGGGACGAGATCCAGACCAGCGCCTGATCCTTCACCCCGAGTTTTTGCGCATCGCTCGGGTGGATCTGCACATAGCCTGGCTCATCGGCCAGGGTCTGCAGCGCAGAGCAGTTGCCTGTCATGGAGCGGCAGGAGTAGTGACCCACCTCCCGCACGGTGGAGAGCACCAGCGGGTAATTCTCGTCCGGCTGCTCCAGGGGTGGCCGCCACTCGGAGGCGATCAGCTGCCCCTTGCCACTCGGGGTGGTGAACACATTGCCCTCGAACAAGGTGCTGGTGCCCGGGTGATCCTCGGTCGGGCAAGGCCACTGCACGCTCTTGAGATCCGCCATCTTGTCGTAGCTGACCCCGGCATAGAGCGGGCAAAGCCCACGCATCTCATCCCAGATCTGATGGGTGTCCCGATATTCCATGGGATAACCCATGGCGGTCGCCATCAGGGAGAAGATGGCCCAGTCCGGTTTCACGTTATCCGGCGGGGTCACCGCCTTGTAGAAGCGCTGGAAGCCGCGATCCGCCGAGCTGTAGACCCCCTCGTGCTCGCCCCAACTGGTGGCGGGCAGGATCACATCCGCCATCTCGGCGGTCTGGGTCATGAAGATGTCCTGTACGATGACCAGATCCATGCCCCCCAGGGTGCGCCTGAACTGGGCGAGATCCGCTTCCGTCTGGGCCGGATCTTCACCGAAGATGTAGAAGGCCTTGCACTTGCCCTCCTCCACCTTGTGGCTGAGCTCGGTCAGGCGATAACCCGGTTTCTGGGAGAGCGTCTCCACGCCCCAGGCCTTGGCAAACTTGGCGCTGATGGCGGGATCGGCCACAGACTGATAGCCCGGGAACTGATGGGGCAGCATCCCCATGTCGCAGGTGCCCTGCACGTTGTTCTGACCGCGCACCGGGCCGCAGCCGGTGCCGCGCCGACCGAAGTTGCCGGTGAGCAGCGCCAGCCCCGCGAGGCCCTTGACCACGTCCACCGCCTGACCGTACTGGGTCACCCCCATGCCCCACAGGATCATGGAGGCCGGCGACGCCGCATAGGTGCGGATGGCGGCGCGGATATCCGCGGCCTTGAGGCCGGTGATCCCTTCCACGTATTCCGGGGTGTACCTGGCCACCAGCGCCTTGTAGGTCTCAAAGCCCTCGGTGTAGTTGGCGACGAACTCCTTGTTGTAGAGGTTTTCGGCGATCAGCACGTTGCCAAAAGCATTGACCAGCGCCATGTTGGAGCCGTTTTTCAGCGGCAACCACTGATCGGCGATGCGGGCGGTCTCCACCATGCGCGGATCGCAGACGATCACCTTGGCCCCGTTCGCCTTCGCCTTGAGGATGTGACGCGCCACTATGGGGTGGGAGTCGGCCGCGTTGTAACCAAACACCAGCAGGCATTGGGTCTCTTGAATTTCAGGAATGGCGTTGCTCATGGCGCCGTTGCCTACTGTTGTCTCCAGACCGGAGACTGAGGGTGCGTGTCACACCCTCGCGCAGTGATCGACGTTGTTCGTCCCCAGCACGGCGCGGGCAAATTTTTGCATCACATAGTTGGCTTCGTTGCCGGGGCCGCGGGCCGAGCCCGTAGTCATGATGGAATCGGCTCCGTATTTCGCCTTGATGGCCGACAAGCGGCTGCTGGCAAAGCCAATGGCCTCGTCCCAGGAGACGGCTTCGAGCTTGCCACCGCGCTCGCGGCGGATCATCGGGCTCTTGAGGCGCGGAGTCAGCAGGTTGGTGTCGTTCAGAAAATCCCAACCGTAGTAGCCCTTGAGGCAGAGCTGCCCCTCGTTGGTGCGGCCGTGGGCGCCTTCTGCCCCCACCACCTTGTCGTTATCAACCAGCAGGTTGATCTTGCAACCGGTGCCGCAATAGGGGCAGACGGTAATGACCTTTTTCATGACTCACACTCTTGTTGGTTAACGATAAATGGTTGGATTGGTTGTGTTATGGCTCTCTGGCAGTGCCTATGACGAGAAAAAGTCACATCAAGCAGAGAAAAACACTGCACCATCACGACCCCAGTCGGCGGGTCGGCATCCTGGTCAGCGCCGGGACCGCGACTTGCGGCTAATGTCCACGCTCAATGCCCTGGACACAAACTGGCACGCCGTCGCCCGCTGCCAGGGCGCCACTAACCCGCCAGCATGGCCTCGGCGCTGGCCAGCTGCTTCTGCCGGTTGATGGTCGCCAGAGTCTCCGGGGTCACCAGACGCAGCGCCTGGGTCGGGCACACCTCGACGCAGGCCGGGCCCGCCTCGCGGTGACGGCAGAGATCGCACTTCAAGGCTTGCGCCTTGCATTGGGGGCGCTTGAACAGCGCATCGGCCGCCGGCGCCACCTCTTGCACCACCACCGCCATGGCGCCGTAGGGGCAAGCCACCACGCAGGATTTGCAACCGATGCAGCGCGCCTGATAGACCTTGACGTGACCATCCTCGGTGACGATGGCGTTATTGGGGCAGGCCTTGGCGCAGGGCTTGTCCTCGCATTGGCGGCAGAGCACCGGGGTGGTCACCTTGCTGCCGACGATGACCTTGAGACGCGGCTGATAATAGCTGTTCTTGGAGACCAGGTGCCCCTCTTCGATGGCGAGATGCAAGCCGCTGTCTCGCTCGACGGTGCCGCTCGCGGCGGACTGGTGTGACACGGCGCAGGCCACCTCACAGGTACGACACCCAATGCAGAGACTGGGATCGGCAATCACAAAGCTGTTCATAGGGAGGGATCCTAAATGGTTCTATGCCACCGCCCGGATCGCCCAAGGACCCGGCCGGTTATCCCACTAGGCATGAATCAGACCAAACCGGCCTCCCTTCTCGATAAAAGTCACAAGCCACTGAAAATAAAGGATTAACCAGATTTTCCTGTCGGCGAGTATGAACCGGTGACGATGACGACAGCAGCCCACCCACACCCTCGACACGACAAAAGTGACGAGCTCGACACCCCGGTGACAATCCCCTGCCCCATCGAACAGGCCGACCTCTCGACGACATATCGACGACGCATTGATGGCATGGCGGCCACGGGGCGCAAGGCAGCACCGACAGGCCCTAGAGGGAGCAAATTAGGGGTAAAATTGTTTAGTTTTTCCATTTGAAATGTGCGAGCCGTAAAGAAAAACAGAACAAAAAGGCCCCTTATTGACCCATTTGTTGAGCCAGATCCGGTTTCTAACGCCTTTCGCTACTGTTTTTTATCTAATGAAATAAAATGTCTCACATGACAACCTATCTCTAAGATGTCATTTTCATGACATAAATAAAATAGACCGCTTGGGCCAATAGCAGCAAACGATAACGTAACTAACTTATCTGTAGATATTCATCGATTTACAATGTAACAATCACTTTAAATTTAGCTTAATCAAAAGCATGCATCTAAACATTATATATTAGACACTTTCAACTACTCTCTTAGATGGTGTAAAACATAAATTATGGAGTTAATAAATTGACTATATGCGAGAACACTATTAGAGATAAACTTGCTGAGAATTTAAAGATTCTGGAACCCGGGCTTATATTCATTGCTAAAGAATTCAATCTAAATAATAATTTCGGCACTAATGGACGTGTTGATATACTAGCTAAAGACGAATTCAATAATTATGTTGTAATTGAATTAAAGCGCAGTGACCAAGCGGCTAGACAGGGAATACATGAACTATTTAAATATTTGTCAATTTTAAGCTCCCAACTTGGGGTTAGCCAAAATTCAATTCGAGCAATTCTTGTTTCGACTACATGGCATGAATTAAGAGTCCCATTCACAGAATATTTAAAAATCACACCATATCCTACTAAAGGAATTCAGATATCTATTGATGAGCAAGGAAAGCCTATTTCATCAAAAGAAATTTCATTGGCGCCGGAGCATCTTCCATTACACGTATCCCCTATACAGATGATATATTTGTATAAGAATCCATCTAAAAGAGACTCTAGTTTTTCAAAAATCTCTAGTGCATTAAAATCTATTGGAGTAAATGATCATTTTTTAATTTCCTGTGACTATCATGGAAATGAACGTTCTGTTATATATCCACATGCTGTTTATTTTGTTTTTTCCTCACCATTGTTAACTGCCGATGAAAATGAAATTATAAAAATAAAAGAAAAAATTGACTGGGATAATGACCTTGATAATCCAGATGATAATTTCGTATCTGCAATCCCTTACTCTATGTTTTCATACGATGATATGGAAATAGGGTACCCTGAGAAACTTAGAGTAATCGGTTATGATTGGCAATTAGTGGTAGCGAATCGAAGTGGTCGATTTTATGACAACTATAAAATCATGTCAGACGAAGATTTAATTAGAGACGCTATGTATATTGAAGGCGGCTCATCTCATTACTTAATTAAAATGACATCACCACAATTCCCTGCTCAATGGTCAGAGTTTACTGATGACTTGAGTTCTATTACGGAGGGAAATAGTTACTGGTCCGGTATCATACCTAAATTAATGGATGGTATTAAAAGCCGAGATCTAAAAGCCAAAGTTTCTTGTTATATTTACAGTTTATCAAACACTCCAGTTACATTATATGGCATTGCTTTAGAACGAACTGATTATGTACCAACGTTCCAACTAGTAAGTAAAGAGAACAATGGGATTCGATATGTTGTCAGTATATTCAATTGGAATGGGGAAAATATTAGATTAAGTCCGAGTGAGTTTATTACTATCACATATGGCTCTGAGCTGCGTTGGATGACACATCAGCACTTCAATGAAACGTTCAAATTTGATGATGTTGCAATGAAAAATGTAAATATTGAATACCCACTTTTTGAGGTTTGGGCACAAGAAAATGGAACTATTGAAATATCGTTACTCATGTTAAACAAGAAAGGTGAACTTCGAAGGGTTAAAGTTCCACTTGTGCCAGAAAGCAATATATATAACTACAGGAAACATAATCTACAGTTCATGTGTGATTATGCAATTTTCATGTCAGAAACTGGTCTAAAATTACAATGATGTTTTGACCAAAGATGAGTTGCCATATATAAAAGTAATAGAGGAATAACTTGATGGATTATGCTATCTCAAAGGATTTTATTAGTGATTGAACTCATCTAAATTATTAATTTTTTTCTTTTTAGTGGCTGCCTTAACCGACAGTCACTTCTTTTCCCATCTCAGCGCCCTCAAACAGAGACTCCATCGCTACCCAATTCCAACCTTCTTCGCAACACAGCGGGATAATTTATTGGTCAGCATTTTATCGTTTATTTCTTGGCCAGCTTGAGGGAAAGCTCTGGCCAAAATGGATAGCCAGCTAAAACAATCACTTGCCTACTTCCCAGCGCCTTGTTTTAATCGGCGGCCAATTAATAAGCTCACTCGAAATGGCATTTTGATTATTTAAACCAGCACCTATTCCCACAAACTCTGTGTCATCATGAGCTGAATCGCAGATGAACAGACTGTGTCCATGATGAGCCTATTCCTTCTATCAAGTTAATGTCCCTTCCCAGATTCTTGAATACCCTCCCGAACGACTGTCGGTGAACGTCCGATAGCGCGGGGCCCCTGCGTTGGCAGCTGCCAGCGGCACTCTGACAAGACAATTTTATGAACTGCACTAACAAACCCGCCCTCTCCGGCGTGACGCTTGCGGCGATCGGCGTGGTCTATGGCGATATCGGCACCAGCCCGCTCTATACCCTGCGCGAGTGCCTTTCCGGCCAGTTTGGCTTCGGGGTCGAGCCCGCCTCCATCCTGGGCTTTCTCTCCCTGATCTTCTGGCTGCTGATCCTGGTGGTCTCGCTCAAGTACCTCTCCTTCGTGATGCGGGTGGACAACGCAGGGGAAGGGGGCATCTTGACCCTGATGTCGCTGGCGACCCGCAACAGCTCGGAGAAATGGGCCCCGGCGCTTATTATCCTGGGGCTCATTGGCGGCAGCTTCTTCTACGGGGAGGTGGTGATCACCCCCGCCATGTCGGTGATGTCGGCCATCGAGGGGCTAAAAATTGTGGCGCCCTCCCTCGACGCCTACATAGTGCCGCTCTCCGTGCTGGTATTGACTCTGCTGTTTGCCATTCAAAAGCATGGCACCGCCACCGTGGGCAAGCTGTTTGCCCCCATCATGCTGCTCTGGTTTTTGACCCTGGCGGCTTTGGGCCTTCGCAGCATCTTCCAGAACCCCGAGGTGCTGGGGGCGCTCAACCCCGTCTGGGCGCTGCGCTTCTTTATGGAATATCAGCTCACCTCCTTCTTTGCCCTCGGCGCCGTGGTGCTGGCCATCACAGGGGTGGAGGCGCTTTACGCCGACATGGGTCACTTTGGCAAGCTCCCCATCCAGCGCGCCTGGTTTATGGTGGTGCTACCCTCCTTGGTGCTCAACTACTTCGGCCAGGGCGCCCTGCTGCTGCGAAGCCCGGAGGCCATCGCCAACCCCTTCTTCCTGCTCGCCCCCCAATGGGCGCTGCTACCGCTCTTGCTGCTGGCGACCCTGGCCACTGTGATTGCCTCCCAGGCGGTGATCTCCGGGGTCTTCTCCCTGACCCGGCAGGCGGTGCGTCTCGGTTATCTCTCCCCCATCCGCATCGTGCACACCTCGGAGCAGGAGTCGGGCCAGATCTATATTCCGGTCATCAACTGGATGCTCTATGTGTCCGTGGTGATCGTGATTATGAGCTTCGAGCACTCCAGCAATCTGGCGGCGGCTTATGGCATCGCCGTGACCGGCACCATGGTGCTGACCACCATCCTCTCGTGTTCGGTGGCCAAGAACAGCTGGCACTGGAACAAGTACCTGGTGGCCGGCCTGCTCGCCCTGCTGCTCGCCATCGACGTGCCGCTGTTTGCTGCTAACCTCGCCAAGATCGTCTCCGGCGGCTGGCTGCCGCTGACCCTGGGAGCCGTGATGTTCACCATCATGACCAGCTGGAAGAGCGAACGCTTCCAGCTTATTCGCCGCCTGAACGAGCACGGCAACTCGCTGGATCCCATGATCGCGTCCCTGGAAAAATCCCCCCCGACCCGAGTGGCGGGTACTGCCGTCTATATGTCGCGGGTGATCAACGTGATCCCCCATGCGCTCTTGCATAACCTCAAGCACAACAAGGTGCTGCACGAGCGGATCATACTGCTGACCCTGAAGGTGGAAGATGCACCCTACGTCCACAACGTGCGCCGGGTCTGCATCGAGCAGCTCTCCCCCACCTTCTGGCGGGTGGTGGCGAGTTACGGCTGGCGCGAGACCCCGAACGTGGAGGAGATCTTCCATCGCTGCAACGCAGAAGGCTTGAGCTGCCGCATGATGGAGACCTCCTTCTTCATGGCCCACGAGTCCCTCATCATGCGAGAGCGCCCCTGGTATCTCTATCTGCGCGGCAAGCTGTTTATGCTGCTGCAGCGCAACGCCCTGCGCGCGCCGGATCAGTTCGAGATCCCGCCCAACCGGGTGATCGAGCTCGGCTCGCAAGTGGATATCTGATGGCGTGAATACCGCCAGATAGAAAGAGGGAGGCATAGGCCTCCCTCTTTTTTTGTCGTTAACTATGGGCGAGGACGATACCGCCCCTCATCCCCAACCCTTCTCCCACGAGGGGAGAAGGGAGCGGACCGTTGATATCGCAAGATTGATGGTTCCAGCCGCCACGCCTTGCATGCAGATATTGCGTGAGGGGTGCAATTCACGTCATTCATTACGCCCGACTAATTCCACCGACTTCCCCCTATCCACACCGCTTTTCCAAGGTGACGATCCCTCTCCCGCCCTTCGTCACTAGTGACGAACGTCACGGTTCGACATCCAATCACTCCTTCGTCACGGCTCACCACTCAAATTTAAACTGAGTTAAAACAGCCACTTGAACTCATTCTCATAGACCAACTCGATTTGGCCCGCATTTTGCCAACCTGCCCCTACTTTCTCCGTTCGCGACACGACAAGGTAGGCTATGAACCGCTTCGTTATCGCTGATCCCAAACTTTGTATCGGTTGTGGCACCTGTATGGCCGCCTGCAGCACGGTTCACAAGGCCAAGGGTTTGCAACAGGCCCCCCGATTAACCGTCATGCGACATGAGCAGGCGACCATGCCGGTTCAGTGCCGTCACTGTGAAGACGCCCCCTGCATCAAGGTCTGCCCGGTCGAGGCCATTGCCCAGACCGAGGATGCGGTGCAACTCAACGAATCCCTGTGCATCGGCTGCAACCTGTGCGCCGTGGCCTGCCCGTTCGGCGCCATCCAGAGCGGTGGCAGCCGGCCGGTGGCCATGTCCAACAGCTACGACACCTATATCCCTTGCAGCATTCGCTCCAGCAACCCGTCTACCTCGGCCGGTCTCAGCACCTTTGGCTCGGATTTGCTGAGCTGGGAGCCCGGGGTGCGCGCCATCGCGGTCAAATGCGATCTCTGCGCCTTTCGCGAAGAAGGTCCGGCCTGCATCGAGGCCTGCCCCTCCCAGGCACTGACTCTGGTCAACGACAGTGTCTGTGCCAACGCCGCCCGCGATCGCCGCCTGCAAGCAGCCAGCACCCATCCCGAGCTGGCTTCGAGCTTTGCCACCTCTTGTTCGGCCAAGGCCGCCACGACCCGACAGGGAGAATGCTGATGTTGCCTTCATGGATCCCGGGCATCTTGCTGCTCTTCTTGCTGGGTGCCGCCGCCGGCCTATTGCTGCAAAAACAGGCGCCGCTCGCCAATCGCCTCAATAGCGGCTTCGCCCTGCTGGGCTCCTTGGCCGGTGTGGTGGTTGCCGTTCAAGCCCTCGCCTCCAGTGAGACGCTTGACGGCCAGCTCTGGCTGCTGGGCTCGGTGCACCTCGATATGCTCGCCGCCCTGATGCTGCTGGTAATCACCCTGGTTGGCGCCGCCGTATCCCTCTATTCCTTTGCCTACATCAAGGAGTACCAGGGCAAGGGGGATGTCAGCATTGGTGTGTTGATGAACCTCTTCCTGTTCGCCATGGTGGGCATGGTGCTGGCCGACAATGCGCTCGGCTGCCTACTCTGCTACGAGCTGGTGACCCTCACCAGCTACTGGCTGGTCAAACAGAATCCTGATGCCACCAAGCAGAGCCGGCTGTATCTGGTGATGAACCATATCGGCATGGTGCTGGTGCTCATCGCCTTCTGGCTGCTCTGCCGTGAGAGCGGCAGTCTGGAGTTCAGCATACTGCGTGAGCAGCACCTAACCGGGGCGCTCGCCTCGCTGGTGTTCCTGCTCAGCTTCTGCGGCTTTGGCCTGCGCGCCGGTTTCGTGCCCTTGCACGGCTGGCTGCCGGTGGCCGAGCCCGTCGCCCCTTCCCATATCTCGGCGCTGATGTCCGGGGTCATGGTGAAGCTCGGTCTATTCGGTATTCTGCGGGTCGCCATCGACTTTCTCGGCGCCAACCAGCTCTGGTGGGGCTATATGGTGCTGATCTTCGGCGTCTGCTCGGCGGTGCTCGGGGTGCTGTTTGCGCTGGCCGAACATGACCTCAAGCGGCTGCTCGCCTACCACACGGTGGAGAACATCGGCATAATCCTGATGGGGATGGGGATCGGCATGATTGGCCTCGCCAACCAGCAACCGACCCTGGTGGTGCTGGGGCTACTCGGGGCGCTCTATCACCTGCTCAACCACGCCATCTTCAAGAGCCTGCTGTTTATGGGCACGGGCTCGGTCATGTTCCGCCTGCATACCCGCGATATGGACAAGATGGGGGGCCTCGCCAAGCTGATGCCCTGGACGGCGCTGGCGTTTCTCATCGGCGCCATGGCCATCTCGGCCCTGCCACCGCTCAACGGCTTCGTGAGCGAGTGGTTCATCTATCAGGCCCTGCTCTCCATGACCAAGCTCGGCACCTCGGTCGTTGCCCCGCTCGCCGTGGTGATGCTGGCGGTGACCGGCGCCATGGCGGTGATGTGCTTCGTCAAGGTCTACGGCATCTGCTTCTGCGGCGCCCCGCGAAGCGAGAAGGCAAGCCAGGCCCGCGAAGTGCCGCGCTCCATGGTGGTGGGCACTATGCTGCTGGCCGCCGTCTGTCTGGTGCTGGGTCTCGGCGCCCCCTGGATTGCCCCCCTGGTCAACGGTTACGGTCAGGCCCTTGTCGCCGCTCACTTGGCAAGTTCAGTGGCCAGCACTGTGGCAACCGGCGCAACCCTGCTGCCGCTCGATAGCAGTCAGGCCGTCCTCTCCCCGCCCGTGATTGCCATTACTTTGATTGGTCTCTTCCTGATCCCATTGCTCTTGCTCGCCCTGTTCAAGGGACCCAAGCTCGGTCGCCGCCACGCCGGCACCCCCTGGGCCTGTGGCTACGCCTACGAGGAGCGCATGAGCCTCACCTCAGGCGGCGTCACCCATACCCTGCGCCGGCTGTGCGCGCCGCTCTATCGGCAGCAGCCACGCCTCGATGTGGCAACCCCGCTCCAGGGGGTGAGTGAATCGCCGTCCATCGCTGGCTGGCTGCTTCATGGCCTGGTGCTGGCGCTCTTTATCCTGATGGCCGTAGGAGTCTGATCATGCCCGTTCTCGAAATGCCAAGCTGGGGCATGGTCGCCCTCGCCCTCACCCAGGCTCTCGCCATGCTGGCGCTGGCGCCGCTCGCCACCGGTTTTAACCGTGTGCTGCGCGCCAAGATGCACTCACGCCAGGGACCGGGCCTGCTGCAGGATTACCGGGATATCGGCAAACTGCTGCGCCGCCAGGAAGTGACGCCAGAGCCCGCCGGCATCCTCTTCAACCTGACGCCCTCCCTGCTCATCGCCACCCTGCTGCTGGTGGCCATGGCCCTGCCGACCCTGACTCACGAGTCTCCCTTCCCCATCGCCGGGGATCTCATCACCGATATCTATCTGTTCGCCATCTTCCGCTTCTTCTTCGCCCTCACCGGGCTCGACAGCGGCAGCATGTTTGCCGGCATCGGCGCTCGCCGGGAGCTGACCCTCGGCATCCTGGTCGAGCCCATCCTGGTGCTGGCCTGCTTCATCATGGCGATGATGGTGGGCAGCTCGGATCTCGGCAACATCAGCACCTATGTGGCGACCCAGCCGCTGGCCGCCCCCGTGGCGACCCTGCTGGCGGGGGCCGCCTGCGCCTTCGCGGTCTTTGTGGAGATGGGCAAGCTGCCCTTTGACTGCGCCGAAGCCGAACAGGAGTTGCAGGAAGGGCCGCTGACCGAATACTCGGGCGCTGGGCTCGCCCTGTTCAAGCTCGGCATCGGCCTCAAGCAGCTTGTCGTTGTGCAGCTGTTCCTCGTGATCTTCCTGCCCTTTGGCAAGGCGGCGAGCTGGAGCCTGCCGGCGCTCGCCATGGCTGCGCTCATCCTGCTGTGCAAGCTGGTAGTGGCCTTTGCCCTCGCCGGCATCATCGAAAACGCCATGGCCCGCACCCAGTTTGTGCACACCCACCGGCTGACCCGCTATGGCCTGGGGCTGGCCTTGCTGGCCCTGCTCGCCTATCTGGTCGGGGTATGAGTCATGCCCGCCTTCATCTTTCATTTTTCCGCTTTTAACGAGACCACAGCATGACCATCGCCATCTCAGATCGCATCGGCTGCGACTACATCCAGCAATTGCGACAGCAACTGCCCCACGCCATCACGGACGAGCAGTGGCAGACCGCCGATCAGGCTACCCTCACAGTCAAACCTACTGATCTGGTGGCCCTCACCAGCATCTTGTTCCACAAACTCGGCGGCTGGCTGTCGGTCTCCTTCGCCAATGATGAGCGCAGCCTCAATGGCCACTTCGCCGTCTACCACGTCTTCTCCATGGAGGCCGACACCAAGAGCTGGATCACGGTCAAGGTGCTGGTCAACGCAGTGGAGCAGGAGTACCCCTCCATCACCCCGACCATACCGGCGGCGGTCTGGGGGGAGCGGGAGATCCGCGACATGTACGGCCTGCGTGCGGTCGGCCTGCCGGACGAACGCCGGCTGGTGCTGCCGGACGACTGGCCGGAAGATATCCACCCCCTTCGCAAGGACGCCATGGATTATCGCCAGCGTCCCGCCCCCACCACAGAGACCGAAACCTACCCCTTCGTCAACGAGCTGGGGAGTGACGCCAATCGCATCGTGCCGGTGGGCCCGCTGCACATCACCTCGGACGAGCCGGGCCACTTCCGCCTGTTCGTGGACGGCGAGGACATCATAGATGCCGATTACCGCCTCTTCTATGTCCACCGCGGCATGGAGAAGCTGGCGGAGACCCGCATGGGTTACAACGAGGTGGCCTTTCTGACGGATCGGGTGTGCGGCATCTGCGGCTTCACCCACAGCGTCGCCTACACCACCTCGGTGGAGAACGCCATGGGCATTCAGGTGCCGGAGCGGGCCAAGATGATCCGCGCCGTGCTGCTGGAGGTCGAACGCCTGCACAGCCACATCCTCAACATCGGGCTGTCGAGCCACTTCACCGGTTTCGACACCGGCTTCATGCAGTTCTTCCGGGTGCGGGAGAAATCCATGACCCTGGCCGAGCTGCTCACCGGCGCCCGCAAGACCTATGGCCTCAACCTGATCGGTGGGGTACGCCGGGACATCTTCAAGGAAGATCGCATCAAGGGCGCCCAACTGGTACGAGAACTGCGCGATGAGCTCAAGCCCCTGGTGGCCATGCTGCTCGACACCGCCAACATCTCCTCCCGTCTGGTGGGGATTGGCAGGCTGGATCCACTGGTAGCGCGGGACTTCAGTTGCGTCGGCCCCATGGTGCGGGCGAGCGGTTTCAAGCGCGACGTGCGCCGGGTCCACGACTTTGCCGCCTATCGCGAGCTGCCCATGGAGATCCAGAGCCTCGCTGGTTGCGACGTGCAATCCCGGGTGCTGGTGCGCATCCACGAGCTCTACGACTCCCTCGACATGATTGAGTTTGGTCTGGGTAACCTGCCCGAAGGCCCGCTACTCACCGAAGGCTTCACCTACCAGCCGGGCAAGTTTGCGCTGGGCTTCACCGAGGCGCCCCGCGGCGAGAACGTGCACTGGAGCATGACCGGGGACAATCAGAAACTGTTTCGCTGGCGCTGCCGCGCCGCCACCTACGCGAACTGGCCCGCCCTGCGCTACATGCTCCGAGGCAATACGGTGGCGGATGCGCCGCTCATCATCGGCAGCCTGGATCCCTGCTACTCCTGCACCGACAGGGTCACCTTGGTCGACCCCAAGAAGGGCAAGTCCACCGTGGTCTCCTACAAGGAGATCGAGCGCTACGGCATCGACCGCAAGCACTCTCCGCTCAAATAAGGGGCCATCATGATCAAGCTGTTCAAGACCATCCTGAAAGCCGGCACGCCGGCGGCCAGGTACCCCTTCGCCCCCTTCGAGGTGAACCGGGATTTTCGTGGCAAGCCGGAATACCAGGCCAGCCAGTGCATCGCCTGCGCCGCCTGCACCAAGGCCTGCCCGGCCAACGCCCTCATCATGGAAGTTGACATGGAAAGTGGCGAGCGACGTTGGGAGCTCTCCATGGCGCGCTGCATCTTCTGCGGCCGCTGCGAGGAGGTATGCCCGACCCACGCCATTTCGCTCTCCCCGAATTTCGAACTGGCGGTGACCAACAAGGCCGATCTCTACGAGGAGGCCCGCTTCTCGCTAGCCCCCTGCGAGCTGTGCGGTACCTTCTTCGCCCCCGCCAGACTGGTGGCCCTGGTGGAAGATACTCTGGCGCAGGCGGCCAAGCCGCTGGCCCACCCACAGCGGTTGCACCACTGCCCCGACTGCAAACGCAAACAGAGCATGTTGAACCCACCCGTCCGGTCAACTGCCCAACAGGAGTGGATCTGATGAGCCAAATCAAAGGCATAGAGCCCATTATTGGCGATGCCCATAGCCGCGCCGTGCCGCTGGCGCAGGATCCCGAGCTCGCACGCCTCAAGAAGACACTGCTCAAAGACATTCGCCGCTCGGCCTATGTCTATCGTGTGGATTGCGGCGGCTGCAACGCCTGCGAAATCGAGATCTTCGCCACCATCACCCCTGTGTTCGACGCCGAGCGTTTCGGCATCAAGGTGGTCGCCTCCCCGCGTCACGCCGATATCCTGCTGTTCACCGGCGCCGTGACCCGGGCCATGCGGGTACCGGCCCTGCGCGCCTACGAGGCGGCTCCGGATCCCAAGATCTGCATCGCCTACGGCGCCTGCGGCTGCGACGGCGGCATCTTCCACGATCTCTACTGCGTTTGGGGCGGCACCGACAAAATAGTGCCGGTGGATGTCTATATCCCCGGCTGCCCCCCCACCCCGGCGGCCACCATCTACGGCTTCGCGGTGGCGCTCGGTCTGCTGGAGCAGAAACTGAAAGCCACCAGCCACGAGGTCGCGGCGGGTGAGCGGGTCGAGCTGCGCCACACCGGCATCCCGAACGAGATAAGGGTGATGATAGAGCGCGAGGCGCGCCGCATGGCGGGTTACCGTCAGGGGCGCATCATAGCCGACGAGTTTATGGCGCTGCTCGAGGGGGCGACCCAGCAGGACGTGGACTTGCGCATCCAGGGCTATCTGCAGCAGCACGACGATCCGCGCCTGTCAGAGATCGTCAACAACCTAGCCAGCGCCTGCCTCAACCGCGGCGCGGGCAAGAAAGAGGTCACCCATGGCTGACCAGGTCTTCTTCTATCGCCTCTCCCGCAAGTTTGTGGACGAGCAGTTCGACGTGCCCGAGGAGGCCAAAGAGGTGATGTACTACAGCCTCGCCATCGGCCACCACCTCGGTATCGTCGATTGCCTGAGCGCCGATCTGGTCTGCCCTCTGGCAGGCTATCGGGATTGGGTAGCCAAGCTGCCGGCAGGCAGCGAGGCACGGCGCAAGATGGAGGGTTTTCTCACTTTTGGGGAGATCACCGTCTATCGGGAACACTGCCACATGCTGGCCTGCGCCTTCGACCGGCTGCGCAAGGCCGAGGGGCTGCTCAGCGAGTCTGAGCTCGGCTGGACCGACCGCTTTATGGACCAGCTCACCGCCCTGTATAACGATCCCCATATGTACCTGATGATAAGGAGCCGCTGATGAGCCGCAATCTCGTGTTGACCGTGGGCAATGCCATGATGGGGGACGACGGCGCCGGCCCTTATCTGGCGGAAAAGTTGCAGGAAAGCCCCCAGCCCGGCTGGCTGCACATCGACGGCGGCATCGCGCCGGAGAATGTGGTGCACAAGGTGCGGGAGCTGCAACCGGATCGGGTGCTGCTGGTGGACGCCGCCGAAATCGGCGAGAAGGCGGGGACGCTCCAGCTGATCCCCCCCGAGACCATAGCCGAGATGTTTATCTTCTCGACCCACAACATGCCGCTGAATTTCCTCATCGATGAGCTGAAGACCTTCGTGCCCGAGGTGCTCTTCGTCGGGGTGCAGCCGGCCATAGTCGCGTTTTCCTTCCCCATGACAGAGATGGTGAGCGGTGCCATGGATTATCTGCACCAGCATCTGGACGCGGCCCAGGATACAGAACTGTTAATAGAGCGATTCGCCCAGTGGAATAATGCAAACAGCGCGAGATAAATATCCTGCGCACTATCAAAAACAATTCTCACTACATTCCAGCCAGGCCCGTTGTGACAATAAAAACTTCGGGCTAACTGCGCCGTTTTTGATATAAAACAACGCTTGTGGAGATACGTGGGAAAATGGCTGGATAACGGGTTTTTATGACTAAAAAAGCGTTGCCAGTCACAAAGAAGTGCCACAAAATGGCGGTCTTAGTGGAAGTTGATGGGGTCTGGTGGCCCTCCCGGTCTTCAAAACCGACGTGAGCCGAGAAGGCTTTGGCAGGTTCGATTCCTGCCTCTTCCGCCACTTTTTATATATTGGATGAATAGACACCATACCGCTTGCCAATATAATCCGATGAATGAACATCTCAACCCGAGTCAATTATCCAGACTGGATTAATTATTGATTTCCGGCAAGAAGAGTCACCTCGGAAATAACCGACTCATTCGGTCAAGTTATCGGTCAACCGGTGTGCCTCAGTCAGCACAATCCGGGTAACTCCATGCCGAACCAGTCTCACGCCTCAGCCACCGACGAGCAGCACCAGCAACCCAGCGCCCAGCCCAATTTTCGCCTGCCCCAGGTGGAGCAGCTGCTGCAGCAAGCCTTTCTCGCGCCCTATATCGCCGACTTGAGCCGCCCCCTGGTGACCCAGGCGGTGCGCGGCACCCTGAGCGAGCTGCGCCAGAGCGAAGGCTTTCGCACTACGGGCGTAGACTCGGCCAGCCTGGAGGCGCAGATAGTCGCCCGCTGCCAGCACCTGGTACGTCAGCGCCAGACCCGGATCATCAACGCCACCGGCACGCTCGTTCATACCAATTTGGGGCGCTCCCCCTTGAATGCCGAGCTGTGGGACGAGGTGCGGGAACTCAACACGGGTTACAACAACCTGGAGCTGGATCTCGCCACCGGCAAGCGAGGCGGCCGCAAGGGGCTGATCGCCCCCCTGCTCACCAGCCTGACCCAGGCCGAAGACTCCCTGGTCGTGAACAACAACGCCGCCTCCCTCTTCCTGCTGCTGCAGGAGGTTGCCAAGGGGCGCGAGGTGATCGTTTCCCGGGGCGAACAGATCCAGATCGGCGGCGGCTTTCGCATCCCGGACATTTTGGCGCTCTCCGGCGCCACCCTGGTGGAGGTCGGCACCACCAATATCACCACGGCCAAGGATTACCTCGATGCCATCACGGATCAGACCGCCCTGGTGCTGATGGTGCACAGATCGAACTTCGCCATTCGCGGCTTCACCGAGTCCCCCGACATCGGCGAGGTGGCCCGCGCCCTGCCGGATCACATCGTACTGGCGGTGGATCAGGGCTCCGGTCTCACCACAGAGACCTTCGCACCGGACGAGACCTCGGTGCGCCAGTACCTCAAGGCGGGGGCAGACCTGGTCTGCTACTCAGGCGACAAGCTGCTGGGGGGCCCCCAGTGCGGCATCATCGGCGGCCGCGCCGATCTCATCAAGCGGCTGGAAAAGCACCCCATGATGCGCACCTTCCGCCCGAGCCGCATCGTCTATTCCCTGCTGGAACGCCTGCTCGTCCACAAGCTCAACAAGTCCCCGGCAGGGGAAGGAATTGCCCAGCGCACCCTCTCGGATCCTGCCGCCATGCAAGAAAGAGCCGAGCGACTGATCAGCGCCCTGCCCGGCTGCTTCGTCCAGGTGCCCGCCCAGCTGGTGGTGGGGGGCGGCACCTTGCCGGATGAGTTCTACCCCGCCCCGGCGCTGGCCTGCCTTGACCCTCGCCCCGCCCAGCAGTTGCTCGACGCCCTGCGGGAATTGCCGGTGCCGGTGATAGCGACCGTACGCCAGCAGCAGGTGCTGCTCAATATGGCCTCCGTGCTGGAGGAGGATATGCAAACCCTCATCTTGCAGTTGAAAACACTGCTCGTCCCGGACCAGGCACAGGGGTCCGCAGCTCCCCACGGCCACCACAAGGATTGCTGAACCCATGACAGCCTCCTATCGCGCCGTCATCGGCCTCGCCGGCCACGTGGATCATGGCAAGACCCTGCTGATCCAGGCCCTCACCGGCATCATCACGGCCCGTGCCCACGAGCAGGCCATCGGCATGACACAGGATCTCGGCTTCGCCCACTTCGACGACGGTCAGGGCAATACCATAGGCGTCATCGACGTGCCCGGCCACGAGCGCTATGTACGCAACATGGTGGCCGGGCTCTGGAGCCTAGACCTGGTGCTCTTGGTCATCGCCGCCGACGAGGGCTGGATGCCCATGACCGGCGATCACCTGCGCCTGCTCAAGGCCATGGGGGTGCCGCGCCTCTTGGTCTGCATCAACAAGTGCGATCTGGTGAGCACTGATGAACTGGCGCAGTTGGAAGAAGCCTTGCTGGAGCAGGTGATGGACGAGAGCGGCATGGTGCCGGACATCGTCAGCGTCAGCGCCAAGAGCGGCGAGAACATAGACGGACTGCACGCCGCCATCGTCCACCAGCTGTCGGATGTGGCCGGCGAGCAGGCCGGCCGCGAGCGGCAGGCCCCCCGCCTCTATGTGGACAGGGTTTTCACCGCCAGCGGCACAGGTACCGTGCTCACAGGCACATTGCAGCAGGGGCTGCTACGGGTAGGAGACAAGCTGCGGCTCTACCCCGCCGGCCGTGAGGTGCAGATACGCTCCCTGCAGGCCTATCACCACAGCGTCGATGAGATAGGCTCCGTCTGCCGGGTGGCGGTGGGGCTTAAAAAGGTGCCCCACAAGGAGGTGGCTCGCGGTCATTGTCTCGCCAGCGCCGCGGGAGATTGTCAGGCGGTCAGCCACCTGATAGTGCGGTTGGATCCCGCCAGCCAGGAGTCGCCCAGCCAGTCCCTTCGCAACCAGGAAGTGGAGGTGGCGCTCGGCAGCTGGCACGGGCGGGCCCGCTTTGTACCTATCAAAGCGGTGCCGATTAAAGAGGCACCTACAAAAGAGATGCCCATCAAGGAGACTCGGCTGGCCAGATTGATCTTTGCCAGCCACGTGCCCTGCTTCTTCGGCCAGCCGCTGGCCATCATCCGCCACGGCAGCAGCGAGCTGCTGCACGGCGCCCGCATCCTCTGGTGCGGCGACATCCACCCCGCCAAACGCAAGGCGCTGCACGCCCTGCTGTGCGAGCTGCCCCGCGATCTCGCAGGCCTCAACTCCGCCACCCTGCAGTTGGGGCTCGATGGCTATGCCCCCGCCAGCCACTTTGCCGAGCCGCCGCCGGGCACGGTGCAAGATGGGGACTGGCTCCTGAACCTCGCTTGGCTCGCAGATAGCCGCGCCGCGCTGCTGACCGCGCTAACGCAGCAGCCGCTAAGCGCCGCCGAGCTGGCCACCAGGCTGCGCATCGCCTTGCCAGTCGTACAGCAGCTGTTGCAGAGGCTCAAGGAGGAGCAGCAGATCCGCCTGCACCACGACAAGTGGCAGCCGGGCAGTGGCGAGTCGGAAGATGAGCTGGGAGAAGAGGCGCGTCTGGTACTCAAACTAGTGCGAGATCAAGGCAAGGAGGGATATGAGCCCGGTAAACTGGGCCCCGGCGGCGTGGCCATAGACCCTGTGCTCCAGCTCACCTTGCCGCCAGGGTTGCGGCCAAAAGGGGCGCTGCAAAAGCAGCTGCGCAACCTGGCGAGGCTCAAGTACCTGGTACAGCTGGAAGGGCCCATCTACTACGATGCCGAACTCTATGACCATATGGTACAGGCCGTGCTGGCGGGCCAGCAGGTGGGGGATCTGATCGACATGAGTGCATTCAAAGAGATCACCGGTCTGTCGCGCAAATACGCGATTCCGTTTTGCCTTCGCATGGAGATGGACGGCTGGCTGCGGCGAGAAGAGAACGACAGACGGGTGCTGCGCCTGCCTCCCCCGCAGCTGGCAGACAAACAGTTCGCAGAGAGCGAGGCGGTATGACAGCACAAGCGGCCCCGATGACGCACTCATCCCCAACCAACTCCGAGCCTGCCTCGCTGCGCCGCGAGTTTCACCTCGACGGCATAGTGCAGGGGGTCGGCTTTCGCCCCTTCGTCTATGGGCTGGCGATCTCCCATCGCCTCACCGGCTATGTGCTCAACGATGCCAACGGCGTCACCATAGGGGTACAGGGCAGCGCGGCCCAGTTGGCAGACTTTGCCCGTGAGCTACGGGAGCTGGCGCCACCACTGAGTCGTGTCGACAGCTTTAGTGAATGGACGATCCCCCTGGATGACGACCCCGACTTCGATGGCACCTTCCATATCAGGGCAAGTCAGCAGCAGAGCGCGGCCACGGTCGCCATCTCGCCGGATCAGGGGATGTGCGAGGCCTGCGCCCGGGACATCGCCAACCCGGCGGATCGCCACCACAACTACCCCTTCACCAACTGCACCCACTGCGGCCCGCGCTACACCATCATCCGCCGCCTCCCCTACGACAGGCCCTACACCGCCATGGCGGATTTTGCCATGTGCCCGCGCTGTGCCAGTGCCTATGAGGATCCGCTGGACAGGCGTTACCACGCCCAGCCGGTGAGCTGCCCGGATTGTGGGCCTCAGCTGACCTGGCGTTCAGGCAATGGTGATGCCCTGGCCGAGCGAGAGGAAGCCCTACAGGCCGCCGCCCAAGCCCTGCAAAAAGGCGCGCTTATCGCGGTCAAAGGGATGGGGGGCTATCACCTGATGTGCGACGCCCGAAATGAACAGACTGTTGCCCGGCTGCGCAGCCTCAAGCGGCGGGTCCGCAAGCCGCTGGCGATCATGGTGGGGACACTCGAAGAGGCAAAGCTGCATGTGGCTGGCGGCGAGGCCGAATGGCAACTGCTTTGCTCCCAGCCCAGGCCAATCACCCTGCTTCGCAAGAAATCATCGGCCGAGCTGTCGGCCGAAACGGCGACCCTGGCCGAGGGTATAGCCCCCGGCATCCCCTATCTCGGCGTCATGCTGCCCTACACTCCCCTGCACCAGCTGCTGCTGGAGGCCTGCGCCATCCCCCTGGTGGCCACCAGCGCCAATGGCCGCGGCAGCCCCATCCTGATCCAGTGCGAAGAGATAATTAGCGAGCTGGGGGCAGAGATCGACGGCATCCTGGATCATAATCGCCCCATCTTGCACCCCTGCGACGACAGCCTAGTGCAGTGGGCGGGCGGAAGGCGCCAGACCCTGCGCCTCGCCCGCGGCTATGCCCCCTGCACTCCCAGCCTGAAGGAAGCGGCCGCGCAACCCGTGCTGGCGGTGGGGGCCCAGCAGAAGAACCAGCTGGCGCTGGCCTTCGGTCGCCAGCGCATCTACAGCCCCTATATCGGGGACCTGCACAGCCTGCCGATGCAGGGGCACTTCGAGCAGACGCTCGACACTTTCCGTAGCCTCTACGATCTCAAGCCCGAGACGCTGGTATCGGACCGCCACCCCGGCTATCTCAGCCATCGCTGGGCCAGGGACTATTGCGCGGCAGAGGGGGCGATCCACCTCGAGGTGCAGCACCACCACGCCCACCTGCTAGGGGTGATGGCCGAGCACGATATGACAGGCCCTGTGCTGGGTTTTGCCTTCGATGGCACCGGCCTTGGGGATGACGGCACCCTCTGGGGTGGCGAACTGCTGATCGCCAACGTACGGGGCTTCGAGCGAGTGGCGCACCTCAAGCCATTTCGGCTGATCGGGGGCGAGGCGGCCATCCGCGAGCCGGTGCGCCAGCTGCTGGGCCTGCTGTTTGAATCTCAGTCGCCCGATGAAATCAGCGCCCTCGATCTTCCCGTGATAAGCCAAATGCCCGCTGAGCGGCTCGCCAACCTGCATCAGCTGTGGCGCCTAGGTCGCAACGCCCCCTATACCAGCTCCATGGGTCGGCTGTTCGATGCCGTGGCCTCCCTCTTGGACCTTGTCGACGAGCCCGACTACGAGGGAGAAGCGGGGCTCTTGCTGGAGGCGGCGGCCCTGCGGCTCGCCCCGAATGCCGAGCCCTGGCCCCTGCATTTTGCAATCACCGAACAAACAGACGGCCCCTTGCTGATCGACTGGGCGCCACTCATCGAGGAACTGCTGGCACAGCACAACAAAGTACCGGTGGCAAACCTGGCCACCGGCTTTATCCACGCCATCTGTGAATTGATTGTCACCCTTGCCGAACGCTTTCCCACCTACCCGGTGGTACTGGGGGGCGGCGTCTTCCAAAACCGCGTGCTGATGGACCAGCTCATCCCCCGTCTCGAGAGTGCCGGGCGCGAAGTCTTGACCAGCGAGATCTTGCCGCTCAACGACGGCTGCATAGCCGCAGGCCAGCTCTGGTTTGCCATCCATCATCTTGCGGAGCCAGGGCCGGCCGCCCTGCCCGCCGTGTCGGAGTCCTGATATGTGCCTTTCAATACCTTCCCAGGTGGTGCAACTGCACCCCGAAGATAACTGCGTCACCGTAGACACCCTGGGGGTGCAGCGTCGTGTCAGCTGCATGCTGCTCGAAGAGCCGCTGGCGCTGGGGGACTATGTGCTGCTCCACATCGGTTTCGTGATGAGCAAGATTGACGAGGAAGAAGCCCAGGCAAGCCTGGAAAGCTTCCGCCAGATGGTGGCCCTGATGCCCAAGCAGGACATCTTGCCATGCTGAGCCTGAGCGATCTGTTCCAGGGCTTTCGTGAGCCTCAGGTGATCCGCGCCCTCGCCGCCCAAATTCACGCGCTGGCCGAGCAACTGCCCGAGCCCCTGCGGGTGATGGAGGTGTGCGGCGGCCATACCCACACCATCATGAAGTACGGCCTGCCCCAGCTGCTGCCGGACAGCATCGAGTTCGTTCACGGCCCCGGCTGCCCGGTCTGCGTGATGCCAAAAGAACGCATCGATCAGGCCATGGAGCTGGCCGCCAAGCCGAATGTCATCCTGGTGACCCTGGGTGACATGATACGGGTGCCGGGCTCCAAGGGTTCCTTGGCCCAGCAGCGCGCCAGGGGCAGCGACATTCGCCCCGTTTATGACCCCCTCGATGCGCTGCGCATCGCGAAGGAAAACCCGGACAAGACCGTGGTGTTCTTCGCCATCGGCTTCGAGACCTCCACCCCCATGACGGCGGCGCTGCTGGCGGCCGCCGACGCAGCAGGGGTGAGCAATTTACTGTTTCATATCAACCATGTATTGGTGCCCCCCGCCATTCACGCCGTGATGGCCGACGGGGTCGCCAAGGTGAACGCCTTTATCGGCCCCTCCCACGTCAGCGTCATAACCGGGGCTGACATCTATCTGCCGATCGTCGAGCACTACCGGGTGCCCGTGGTGGTGAGCGGCTTCGAGCCGGTGGACGTGATGGAGGCGCTGCTCATGATGGTGCGCCAGAAGGTGGAGGGGCGCTGCGCGCTGGAGGTGCAATACAGCCGTGCCGTGACCGCCAGCGGCAACCGCGCCGCCCAGCGTCTGGTGGACCGGTATTTCGAGACTCGCGAGCACTTTCGCTGGCGCGGCCTCGGCGATATCAACGCCTCCGCCCTGCGCCTGCGGGATGACTTTGCCGCGCGGGATGCGGAGCGCCATTTTTCGCTCAACCAGAGCCCCATCGACGATCACAAGGCCTGTCAGTGCGCCGACATTTTGCGCGGGCTCGCCAAGCCAAACCAGTGCAAGGTCTTTGGCCGGGGCTGCACCCCGACCCAGCCCATGGGCAGCTGCATGGTGAGCTCCGAGGGGGCCTGCAACGCCTACTACCGCTATATGGGGATCCAGGAGCAATGAGAGAAATTCAACTGAGTCACGGCGGCGGCGGTGTCGAGATGAACCAGCTGATCAACCAGCTGTTCTTCCACCATTTTGGCAACGAGATCCTGCTGCGCGGTGAAGACGCCGCCCTGCTGCCGATCAGCGGCCCCATCGCCTTCACCACCGACAGCTTCACCGTCTCGCCGCTCTTCTTCGCCGGTGGCGATATCGGCAAACTCGCCATCGCCGGCACCGTCAACGATCTCGCCATGATGGGGGCAAGGCCCGAGTATCTGAGCTGCAGCTTTATCATCGAGGAGGGTTTCCCCTACGCCGATCTCGTCCGCATCGTCGAGTCCATGGCCGCTGAATTGACCAAGAGCGGCGCCCGCATCGTCTGCGGCGACACCAAGGTGGTACCGAGGGGCGCGGCAGACAAGATCTTCATCAACACCAGCGGGGTCGGCAGCTTCCCCCGCCCCGAGCAGAGCCGGGGCATCTCGGTGCGAAACCTCGAGGCCGGCGACGCTATCCTGGTGTCGCGGGATATCGGCAGTCACGGCGCCTGCATCCTGATGGCACGAGACGCCCTGCAGCTCGGCTCGGACCTCAAAAGCGACTGCACCACCCTCTGGCCCCAGGTGGAGGCCCTGCTCGAGGCGAACGTTCACCCCCACGCCCTGCGCGATGCCACCCGGGGCGGGCTCGCCGCCGTGCTCAACGAATGGAGCACGGCCTCCGGCGTTGCCATCGAGCTGGAGGAGTCCGCCATCCCGGTGTGTGACCCGGTGCGCGGCCTGTGCGAGCTCTACGGCTTCGAACCTTATGATCTCGCCAACGAAGGCACCATGGTGCTGGCCCTGCCCGCGAAACAAGCCGAAGCGGCGCTGGCGTTGCTGCAAACATTCAACCCGACCGCCTGCCAGATCGGGGTGGTCAAGGAGAGCGCCCAACACAAGGTGGTCCTCAACAACCTCTGGGGCAGCCGCCGCTATCTGGAGCTGCCCCAGGGTGAGCTGCTGCCCCGGATCTGCTGAGCCATGACCCATCACATCAAGGAGTGCTGAACATGCATGAAATGTCTCTGGCCATGGCGGCCATCGATCTGGCCGCCGAGCAGGCCAGCCAGCGCGGCTTTAGCAAGGTCACCGCCATCTGGTTGGAGGTCGGCAGCTTCTCCTGCGTCGACCCGGACACCATAGCGTTCTGTTTCGAGGCCGCCGCCAAGGGCACGGCCGTCGAGGGCGCGAGCCTGCATTTTCAGCACCAGATCGCCGAGGGCTGGTGTTACGACTGCAGCAAGACGGTGGCCCTCGCCGAGCGCGGCCAGGCCTGCCCGGAGTGTGGCGGATACAAATTACGAGTCGCGCAGGGGGATAGCCTGCGCATCACCGACATCGAGGTAAGTTGATATGTGTAGCGTATGCGGATGCGGCCAGGCGCGCGTTGCCGGCCAGGACCATCACCATGATCACCATCACGATCATCTTCATGAACATGGGCATGATCATCATCATGAGCATGAACACGGCCACCATCATGGTCATCATCACTCCCATGGTCCTGCACAGGAGCAGGACGCGCCCAGGACGGTGATCATCCATCATCACCATCACTACCACCATCAGGGGGATGTGCATCACCACTACCACGGCATGATCCCTCAGGCCCAGGCCGCTCAGCCAGATACCCAGAATCATGGTCATTCCCACGGCCACGAACATGGCTACCAGCATGACCATCAGCACGAGCATCATCACGCCACCGACCATGGCCACCATCATGCCCATTCCCATGACCACAGCCATGAGCATGGTGACCTGCACTACGGCAAGGGGGAAGCCGGGTTGTCGGTGCCGGGCCTGGGTCAGCGCCAGCTGATCGCCATCGAGATGGACGTGCTGGCCAAGAACAATGCGCTGGCCGTCCACAACCGCGATCACTTCGAGGCCACCTGCCAGCTGGTGCTGAACCTGGTGTCGAGCCCGGGCTCAGGCAAGACCACCCTGCTGTGCGAGACCCTGCGCCGACTCGAAGGCCAGCGTCCCTGCGCCGTCATCGAGGGGGATCAGCAGACAAGCAGCGATGCGGATCGCATCCGTGCCACCGGAGTGCCCGCCATCCAGATCAACACCGGCAAGGGCTGCCACCTGGATGCTAAGATGGTGCACGACGCCTACCACCAGTTGCCCGTGCAGGAAGGGGGCATCCTCTTTATCGAGAACGTGGGCAACCTGGTCTGCCCCGCCAGCTTCGATCTCGGCGAGAAGTACAAGGTCGCTATCCTCTCGGTCACCGAGGGGGAGGAGAAACCCCTGAAATACCCGGACATGTTCGCCGCCGCCCAGTTGATGATCATCAACAAGACGGACCTGCTGCCCCATGTACGCTTCGACGTCGAGCGCTGCATCGAGAACGCCAAACGGGTGAACCCCTATATCCAGGTGATCCAGGTCAGCGCCACCACGGGGGAAGGGATGGACGCCTGGCTGAACTGGCTGGCGAGCGCCTGAGAAAGGTGTCGCACCAAGATCCCGGCAGGCTGCGCTAGAGATAGCCCTCCACTGGGCTGGATAACAAGAGAGGGAGGCACTAGCCTCCCTCTCTTTTTTAACTACAACAGCATGAAATGCTCAAGCAGCATCGTTTGACAGCATGTCAGGCATATTCTCTCCCCTCTCACCGAAATGGATCACGTGGTGACACACCTGATGCAGCAGCGCCTGCTGGTGGCTGAATACCAGCATGCCGAGACCCCGGTGCTCGCACTCCACCATCAGCTCTTGCCAGAGCTGGCGCTGGATGCGGGGATCGAGCTGGGCGGTCACTTCGTCGGCAATAAGGAGCCGGGTTCTGGGATCCAGCGCCCGCAGCAGAGCGATGCGGGCCAGTTCGCCGCCGGAGAGCTGGCCCGGCTTGCGGCTGAGCCATTCCGGGTTCACCAGAAAGCGTGCCAGCATGGCCTCGTCCGGGCGCCAGACATCCCAGAGCGCCTGACCGGTGCTGCGGCGTGGGTTGAAGCAGAGCTCAGGGTGCTGGGGGATCAGCTGCACCGGGTTGTAGCCAGAGGTTGGCAGAGGCTTATCATCCAGCAGCACCTTGCCGCCATCAGGCAATGGCCGCCAGCCTGCCAGCACCCACCCCAGAGTTGTCTTGCCATAACCGCTCGGCGCCGAGAGGCCGAGCCGCTCACCCGCCTTGATCTTCAGGTTCAACCCCTGCCAGAGGGGCTGCGCCCCCTGATGGATAGCCAGATCCTGAACCTCGAACATCAGCACATCTCCGGGTTGGCAAATAACGAATGAAACTCCGGCAGGGCTTGCCAGTGGGCTCTCAGGGTCTCGCTGCCCTGCCCCGCCCTCAGCTGCTGGCAGCTCAGACTGTCGCTCACCTGCCCCTGATGGAGCGCGACGATGCGATCGGCAAAGCGGGCCGCCAGCGCGAGATCATGGGTGACCCAGAGGATGCCGCTGCCCTCGCTCGCCAATTCCCGCAGCTGGGCCAACAACTCGCAGGCCAGGCCTTCATCGAGCCAGGCGGTGATCTCGTCCGCCAGGATGAAGCGCGCCCCGCTGAGCGCCGCGGCGCAGGCCAGGATGCGTTTCGCCATGCCGCCGGAGAGCTGGCGCGGGTAGTGAGTGAGAGTCTGCACCGGCAGCTGGTATCTCAGCAATTGCCGGCTGAGCTGCTCGCGGGAGCCGCTCTGGCCGCAGAGCCGGGCGGCGCGGCCGAGCTGACGCTCCACCGTCAACAAGGGGTTGAGGGCGCTCACCCCTTGCGGTACATGGCAGAGGGTATGGCCACGCAGCCGGGCCCGCCCCTCGTCACAAAGCGGCGCGCCGTCGAGGCTGATGGTGCCGCCCATGCGCAGGTTGTCTGGCAACAGGCTAAGGGCGCTTTGCAGCAGCAGGCTCTTGCCCTCGCCGCTCCCTCCCACCAGCGCCACTATCTCGCCGGGGGCCAGTTGCAGATCTATGTCGCGAAGCAGGGGCTGCCAGCGACGGCGGCCCAGCCAGTTGTAGCGGGCGGCCTCTATGGTGACCTTATCGAAGATCAGCATGGCGCCCCTCCAAACCAGAGCCGTTGCAGGGCGCGCGAGTAACCTGATCGAACAGCAGCACCAGCGACAACATCATGAAACTGAGGAAGAGCGCCAGCCAGACTGTGCTGACGCCAGGTGGCGGTTTCAAATATCAACATGGTTCACCCCCAAACCAGAGCTGTTGCAGGGCGCGCGAGTAACCTGATCGAACAACAGCACCAGCGCCAACATCATGAAACTGAGGAAGAGCGCCAGCCAGACTGTGCTGACGCCAGGTGGCGGTTTCAAATATCAGCATGGTTCACCCCCAAACCAGAGCCGTTGCAGGGCGCGGGCGGCCTGATCAAACAGCAATACCAGCAACAGCAGCATCAGACCGGGGAAGAGGGCCAGCCACCAGCCGCCCCCCGCCAGATAGCGCAGGGCATCGGCCAGCAAGAGTCCCAGCGACGCTTCGTGGGCCGCGAGGCCAAAGCCCAGAAAACTTAACGCGGCGCTGTGCAGCACCGCATGGGGAAACATCAAGAGCGTGCCGATAAACCACTGGGGCAAGAGCCCGGGCAGCAGATGGATGCGCCAGCGCCCTAGCCCCCCCATCCCCTGACAGCGGGCCAGCACCACGTAGTCGCTGCTGGCGATGCGTCTGGCCTCGGCGCGCAGGATCAGCGCGAGTTTCGGCCAGTGGGTGAGCGCCACCGCCAGGATCACCCCGTGCAGGCCCCCGCCCACGGTGAAGCAGATGAGGATCAGCAGCAGCATGTGGGGCAGCGCCAGCATGGCGTCGATGACCAGACGCACGGCGGCATCACATCTGGGATGCACCAGACAGAGGCTGGCGGCCAGCATGGCCAGCAGGCCGCTGCACAGGGCCGTGCTGATGCCGAGCTCCAGACTGGTGAGAGTGCCCTGGAAGGCGCGTTGCCAGAGATCCCGCCCCATCTGATCGGTACCAAACCAGTGGGCCATCGACGGCCCCTGCTGGCGAGCCAGCAAGTCCATGGGCACCTCCTGCCCCGCCAGGTGCCAGCCATAACCGGCAAGGAGCAGCAGGCAACTCAGGGCGAAGGCAAGGCGCAGCAGGGAGGGCAGCGGATTAAACAACATGGTGCTCTCCCCAGCCTCGGTTGATGCGAGCGAGCAGCAGACGCGCCACCGTGTTGCCAAGAAACACCAACAGGGTGCAAAACAGCACGATTCCCATCAGCAGGGGGATGTCTCCGCGCAGCCCCGCATCCACGGTCGCCTGACCGAGTCCCGGGTAGGAGAACACCTTCTCCGCCAGAAGCGACCCGCCGATCAACTCGCCAAGGGAGGCAAACTGCAGACAGAGGGCCGGGGTCAGGGCGTGGCGCAGCACGTGAAAGCGCAACATGGGCCAGCCGCCGTCGCCCTGGGCGCGGGCGTAGCGAATAAAATCGCTTGCCAGCACCTCGGCCACCCGCGCCCGGGTGTGCAGGGCTATGTTGCCAAGCCCCAGCAGGGCCAGGGTTGTGACCGGCAGCAGCAGATGGCGCGCCCGCATGGCCCAGTCCACCTGGTCGGCTCCCAGGCCCGGCTCCCAGGCGCAACAGACCGGCAACAAGGGCCAGTGCACCGCAAACAGGGCCAGCAACAAGAGGCCTACCCAGAAGGTGGGCAGGGAGGCGAGCAGGTACGCGAGGCGGCAGATGAGCCGGTCCGGCCAGCGGTTGAGATAGCGGCCGGCGCAGAGCCCCAGCAAGACACCTAGGATGCCGGAGAGCAGCCAGGCCCCCGCCAGCAGCGCAAAGGAGGCCGCAAAGCGCTGCCCTATCACCTGGGCTACGGGGGCGTTGTAGAGCATGGAGTAGCCGAGATCCCCCTGCAGCACCCGCCCGAACCAGTGCCAGTAACGCAGCCACAGGGGCTGATCCAGCCCCCAGCGGGCGGCAATCCTGGCGTACTGCGCGGGGGGCACGTGCAGCAGATCGTTGCCGATATAGGCCTTGATGGGATCTATGGGGGAGTGACTCAGCAGCACGAAGGTGGCGAGCGACACCAGTACCAGCAGCCCGGCCAGTCGCAGCAGGGTCTTGCCCGTCCTCTTGGCAAGCATCCAGCGGTTGGTGCTTAACGGCACGTCCACCGCCATTCCTGCAGGTTGTTCAGCAGGGACCAGCTACCGTGGATCTCGGGCGCCCCCTTGCCAAGATCGACGCAGGCATTGGCTAGATAGGTGTGCTGCACATTGAGCAGCCAGGCCCAGGCGGCATCCCCCTGTACCCCGGCCCCGGTTTTGCCGTCCCACTCCACCTGTTGCCAGAAGGGCACGGCCGCTTGCCAGTTCGGGGCATCCAGCGCCTGCTTGAGGTGGGCATCCACGGCGGCATTGCGGTAGTAACCCGGGTTGTAGAACTCCACCCCGGCGGCGCCGCTCTGGTAGTGGTGATAGAGCTCCATGGGATCCAGACTCCCCCACCCCATCATCACAGGGTTGGCATGCATGGCCCGCTCCACATGCTCCCAACTGCCGGATTTGAGGCTCACGTCCAGGCCAAGGGGTTTGAGCATGGCGCGCACCGCTTCGGCCAGATCCCGCCGGGTGCTGTCCCCGCTGGTGTACCAGAGGGTGAAGGCGGCGCGCAGATCGCCCTTGTGGCGCACCCCGTCGCTGCCCCTCTTCCAGCCCGCCTCATCGAGCAAGGCATTGGCATGGGCCAGATCCCCGTCCTTGAAGGCGATATCCTCGCCCTGCCACGGCAGCCCCTGCACCGCGCTGTAGGCGGGGATGGCATGGCCTTCGAGCAGTTGATCCGCCAACAGCTTGCGGTCGATGGCGTAGTTGACGGCCCGGCGCACCGCCACATCCGAGGTGACGTCGTTGCCGATGGGGTTGCCCTTCGCATCATCTTTGCCTGCCGTGGGGATCGGGAAAACGATGCCCCGGTTCTCCACGCTCGGGCGTACCCAGAGTTTCACCGACGCAGGCACGGTAGGCGCCAGGGAGGGAGGAATGCGCACCACGTCGAGCTGGCCGCTTTGGGCGGCGGCATAGGCGCTCTCCTCGTCGATAAAGACGAACACCAGCCGCTTGAAGTCGTTGCTGCCACCGGCGTAATAGGGGTTGGCCTCCACCACCAGCTGTTGCCCCGGCAGGTAGCTCACCAGTCGATAGGGACCGGCGCCTATGGGCTGCTGGGCATAGCGCTTGGGATCGTAATCCCGCGCCGAGACTATCCCCAAGGAGCCCAGCACATTGACGAAGGTGCTCTGGGGGGCGCTTAAGGTGATGGCCACCTTAGTGGGCGAGACCACCTTGGCAGAGACAAAGTTGCCCATGTCGATCTTGCCCCCCTCCTTGGCCGCGCGGTTGTAGGTGAAGGCCACGTCTTCTGCGGTGAGCGGCGCGCCGTTGGAGAACTTCAGGTCTGGCTTGAGGGTGATGAGCCAGCCCTTGCCATCCTTGCTCGGCACCACGGACTCGGCCAGCAGGTTCTGCCAGCTGAGATCGGCACCCTCGCCAGCAATCTGCTTGAGCAGCGGGCTGTGCAGCAGCAGGTAACTGCCATGGCTCCAGCCGAGCAGGGGGTCAAACCCTTCGGTGGGTTCGGCTCCGATGGCGAGCTTGAGCTCGGTGGGGACGGGCTGGGCCGAGGCGCTCTGCACGCCAGCGCCCAGCGACAGGGCCAGCCACACGGCAGTCCCCAGGGGTCGGATCATCATCTTGCCTATCCTTTTGCGTCTCTCACCCCTTGGCAAGAAACGCCGCCTGATTAAACCAAACAAGGGGCCGATAGGCCCCATTCCTGATATGACGGTACCGGCGGGCTAGCCCTGCCGGGCCCCCAGCAGTCGTCTGCGCCCCAGATCCACGGCCCCGGCCCCGTCCTGCTGCACGGGCAGGGAGAGCAGCATCTTGTGCACGCTGCCCACCAGGGCCGCCCCTTCCTTCGCACCTAGGTGCGGGTCCAGGGGGGACATCAGGGAGCAGGCGAGCAGTTGTCCCAGCTCGGGCAGTTCCCCCACCATAAAGGTCAGGTTGCCACAGGGCAGTTGCAGGGCAATGCGGGACGCCAGTGGGCGCACGGGCCAGCACTGATCCGGCCCCGGCAGCACCACCACGCTCAGCATCCAGGGGGTGAGCACCACCCCGAGCCACTGCCCCTCATAGAGGGCGCACTCCGCCAGGATGGGCATGGCCGGGTGGTAGAAGGGCAGTGCCTGCATCTCCTCCCGGGCGATGCGCTCATATTGGGCCATCAGGATTGGCGCGGGATCGACGGCAAAGCCGACGCACTCCTCCACCGCTTCTTGCACGTCGGTCAGATAGGATTGCGCCATGCAGCCTCCCGCTCCGTTTCGGTGAGGGGAATGGCCGGACAGCCGAGCTCGGCCAACAAGGCCAGGATCCGCGCCTTGGCCTCTATCATCCCTGCGGCCACCACAGGGGTGAGGCCGATGCGGGGCTCGAGGGACAGGGGCTCGACCCCGACCAGGGTGAGCCGTCTTGGGGACTCCCCGGTCAGTTGCAGGGCCGAGAGCACGTCCGCCAGCCCCAGCTGATGGGGGGAGATCTTGCGGCCAAACAGCGCCGGGATCTCCTCGTCCTGCAGGGTCACGACGGTGCCGGGCGGATTGGAACTCAGCACCGCATCCGCCACTATGATGTGGTCGCGGCTCGCCATCGCTTCGAGCAGCTCCATGCCGGCGGTGCCGCCGTCCAGCAGCTCGATGCCGGGGGCGAAGCGGTATTCCCGCTCCAGCGCCTCGACGATGCGCACCCCTACCGCCTCGTCGCTCAGCAAGAGATTGCCCACGCCCAGGATCAGGGTGTTCATCACAGCACCTTAACCCGAGTCACGTCACCGCTTTGGGTATCCACCACGTGGACCGCGCAGGACATGCAGGGGTCGAACGAGTGAATAGTGCGTACCACTTCCAGCGGCTTGGCCGGGTCGGCCACCGGGGTGCCCACCAGAGACTGCTCGTAGGGGCCGGGCTCGTCGTTGAAGTTGCGCGGACCCGAGTTCCAGGTCGACGGCACCACCGCCTGGTAGTTCTCAATCTTGCCCCCCTTGATAACCACCCAGTGGGAGAGCATGCCCCGCGGCGCCTCTTCGAAGCCCACCCCGCGAAACTCCTTGTCAGCCGGGATCTCGGCCTTGATGTAGGCGGTCGTGTCCCCCTTGCCGATGTTGTCGATGAGCGCCTGCCACTGGTGGGAAAGCGTATCTTTGAGCACGCAGCAGCGCACCGAGCGACCTATGATGCGCCCCAGGGTGGAGTGCAGCTGCTTCGTCTTGATGGCAGAACCGGTCAGGGCCTGATAGATGCCATTGAGCTGATCGAAATGCGCCACCGTGCCCGGGTGCTTGGCCGCGAGCTTCACCAGCAGGTCCGCGAGCGGCCCTACTTCCACCACCTTGCCGTAGAAGGTGGGAGATTTGACCCAGGAATACTTGCCGTCATCCTGCCAGCCGGTGTAATCCGGCTCTGTCTTGCCTTCCCAGGGCTTGAGGGGCTCATCGTCCTTGTACCAGGCGTGCTTGTTGCTCTCGACGATACCGTCCATCAGCCAGGCATCCTGATGGCTGTCGATGGGGCGATAATTCGCCAGATCCCCGTTCTCGATATAGCCCCCCGGCAGCAGGAAGCTGCCGCCCTCCCCGTCGGTGGGGAGCTCGGGGGCGCAGAGGTAGTGCTTGGCCCCCTGCCCCAGGCTCAGCCACTCGGGATAGTGGGCGGCGATGATGGCGGCATCCACCTTGTAGACCTGCTCGATGAACTCGCCGAGCCGGTCGATGAAGCTCTTCACGTAGAGCAGGCGCTCCAGGTTCAGCACGCTCGGGGCGTCCAGGTTGATGGGGTTCGCCACCCCGCCCACAGCCAGGTTCTGGATGTGCGGCGACTTGCCCCCCAGGATGGCGACGATGCGGTTGGCATCCCGCTGGCACTCCAGGGCCTGCAGGTAGTGGGCCACGGCGATGAGATTCACCTCCGGGCTCAGCTTCATGGCCTTGTGGCCCCAGTAGCCGTTGGCGAAGATGCCGAGCTGGCCGCTCGCTACCAGGGCGCGGATCTTCTCCTGCACCTTGGTGAGCTCGGCGGCGCTGTTGAGGGACCAGGTCGATACCCCCTTGAGCATGTCCGCCGCCTTCTGGGGGTTGGCCTCGAGGGCCGCCGTGATGTCCACCCAGTCCAGCGCCGAGAGCTGGTAGAAGTGGACTATGTGATCGTGGATGTTGTGGGCCGCGACGATGAGGTTGCGGATGTATTGCGCATTGACCGGCACCTTGGCGCCGATGGCGTTCTCCACCGCCCGCACCGAGGCGATGGCATGGATGGAGGTACAGACCCCGCAGATGCGCTGCACTATCATCCAGGCGTCGCGCGGATCGTTGCCCTTGACGATCTCCTCCATGCCGCGCCACATGGTGCCGGACGACCAGGCCTTGGTGACGACGCCGCCTTCGATCTCACAATCGATACGCAGGTGCCCCTCGATGCGGGTGATGGGGTCTATGGTGATACGTTGGCTCATACGTTGGCTTTCCCTCGGGCCTGATAATCTTGGTGAACACGTTCAAGCGATGGCAACACCGGCAGCAGCCGGATCAGCAGCAGATAGGCGCAGACCTCGATGGCGACGAAGCCAAGGGAGATGAGCACCTCTTCGGTACTGGGGAAGTAGTGGTAGCCATTGCCGGGGTTGAAGGCGAGCAGGGAGTAATCCAGTCGCCAGAGGGCGGCGCCCAGCAGCATGCTGAGGGCCCCCAGGAACAACATGCGGGAATCCCGGCGGCTCTTGTCCCAGTGGAACACCAGCAGCGGGAATATCATCAGCGCTATCTCGCTCCAGAACATGATGGCGTAGCGGTTGAAGTCCGACAGGTATTCCGACTTGTCGTTGATGACGATCTCCGCGAAGCGCAGGGCCACGAACAGGATCAGGAAGATGTCGATCACCTGGGTCAACTTGTAGAACAGCGGCTTCTCGTTGGGGCCGCGCCCCGCGAGCCCTGCCTGCACGAGCGACCCTTCAAACACGACGATGGAGAAGCCCATGATGAAGGCGGTCAGCAGGGAGAAGACTGGCAGCAGCTCGTAGCTCTGCCAGAGCGGATGGATCTTCTCTCCCGCCACTATCATCAGGGATCCCATGGAGGACTGGTGCATGGTGGGCAACAGGGCGCCGAGGGCCAGGATGAAGAACATGATCTTGTTGAGTCGCGCCATGGTGGTCTTCCAGCCGAATTTCTCCAGCAGCACGGGGGCGAACTCCAGCACCATGACCCCGATGTAGATGGTCATGCAGACCGCCGTCTCGAACAGCACGGATGAGGTGTTGAAGTGACCCGGCAGGTAGAAGTAAGGCAGGTTCCAGTAGCGCCCCACATCTATGGTGATGGAGAGGCCGCCCAGCGAATAGCCGAACAGGCTGGCCAGTAGCGCCGGTCGTACCAGGGGGTGATATTCGCCCCGGTTGAAGACGTAGACGGCCCAGGCCAGGGCCCAGCCACCGCAGGCGAAACCGGTACCGATCAAGAGATCAAAGGAGATCCAGAGCCCCCAGGGGTAGCCCCCGTTCAAGTCCGTGACCGACCCCAGCCCGAAGATGAGGCGCTTGAGAATTAACATGCCGCACAGCACTGCGAAGGGGGCCAGCACCAGCACGGGCCAACTGACCAGCTTGCCGCCCAGCGGACGGGCCTTGTGTTCACTCATGATCCTTGCCTCCCGTCTGTTTGCCCTGATCCTGCGGCTTGCCCTGGTCGTGCTCATCCCCCCGATCGTGGCGCTTGGCATTGCGGCGAATCAGCACGGACAGACCGGTCAGCACCACCATGGGCAGCACCATCCCCTTGTAGAGGGTGTGCTGGATATGTTCCGAGCGAGCGCCGGAGGAGAGCTCGGGCAAGTCAGGCATGTCCAGCTTGGTGTAAGGCACACCGGCCAGCACCAGCACCTGAGTGCCGCCCCCCTCCTTCTCGCCATAGACGTAAGGCTGGTAGTTGGGCACTTCATGCAGGTAGGGATCGTTGGCGGTGAGGGTCTGGCGCGGGTAGGCGTATTCGCTGCCCGGGGTCGCCAGCAGGCGGCGTTTGGCCTCGGCCATCAGATCCTCACGGGTGCCGAAGATGACGGCACCTGTGGGGCACACCTCGACACAGCCGGGCAGCTTGCCCTGATCGATGCGTTCAAGCCCCTTCTGGTTGCACAGCTCGCACTTGTGGATGGCACCCAGCGGGTTGTCGTACTCGTATTTCGGCACGTCGAACGGGCAACCCACCATGCAGTAACGGCAACCGGTGCAGACGTCCGGGTTGTAGTGGACTATGCCGGTCTTGGGATCCTTGCGCAGGGCCTGCACCGGGCAGACGGAGACGCAGTTGGGATCCACGCAGTGCATGCACTGCTTCTTGATGTAGGCGTAGCCATCCACCAGCTGGTCCTTGTGTTCGCCGCTGCCGCTTCGCCACACCTGGATGATATTGTTGGTGTAGGGGGTCAGCTTGTCGTTGTTGGACCAGATCCGGGCGCCGGCCGGATTGGCCGGATTGCCGTTGAGGCGCTGACACTCCGCCACACAGGCCTGGCAGCCGACGCAGAGGGTGGAGTCGTAGAGCATGCCGAGCGCCCCAGGGATGGGCGGCTTGTTCTTGGCCGCCGCCATGGCGCTGCCGGGCATGGCCGCCCCCGCAGCCATGGCACCCACGGAGGCAAATTTGAGGAAGTTGCGTCTGTTCACGGTCATTCCCCCCGTGAGGTGTGCTGCTCGGCTTCGTGGCGCTTCTGCTGGCGACCGAGCTCGCGCACCGTCATCAGGCTCACCCCCACCAGCACCCCGAGGGCACCGCCGATGAGGCCGGTGGCCGTGGGGGACATGTGCCCCCCCTCCTGGATGGCCACATCGGGTTTCTCTACCCGCGGGGTGGGATTTTCCACCTTGGCGAGCTGGAAGATCCCCTTGCTGAAACCGACCCCCTGTTCGTTGCAGCCATAGCAGGGGTGACCTATGCCCACGGGCCAGATGCCACCGCCGATATCGCAGAACTCCAGGGTCGAGCAGTTGCCGTAGGTCTCCGGCCCCTTGCAGCCTAGGTGATAGAGACACCAGCCCTGACGGTGGCCCTCGTCACCAAACTCCTTGGCGAAACGGCCAGCGTCGAAGTGCGGGCGGCGCTCGCAGTTTTCGTGGATGAGCCGCTCATAGGCAAACAGCGGCCGCTTCTTGGCATCGAGCGCCGGCAGCTTGCCGTAGGTGATGTAGTAGGCGACCGTGGTGAGGAAGTTGTGGGGGTTGGGCGGACAGCCCGGGATATTGATAATCGGCGTGCCGAGGTTGCCGAGGGCCTCTTCCAGGCTGACGGCGCCGGTGGGGTTGCCACCGCTGGCGGGCACCCCGCCCCAGGCGGAGCAGGATCCGATGGCGATGACGGCGGCCGCATCGCTGGCGGCGCGGCGAATATGGTCGACGATGGGCTCCCCCGCCACCATGCAGTAGACGCCCCCATCCTTGAGGGGGATGGAGCCATCCACCACCAGCACATACTTGCCTTTATAGCGCTCCATGGCGTTGTGCTTGTTCTCTTCCGCCTGATGGCCAAAGGCCGCCGAGAGTACCTCGTGATACTCCAGCGAAATGGTGTTGAGGATCAGGTTCTCTATGGTGGGGTGGGTGGCGCGCAGCAGCGACTCGGTACAACCGGTACACTCCTGCGCCCCTATCCAGATCACCGGCGGCCGCTGCGGGCTGGTGAGTGCAGTGGCCATCTTGGCCACTGCATTCTGGCTTAACCCCAGGGTTGCGGCCATCCCGGCGCACAATTTCATAAAATCACGGCGATTAATTCCATGAGCCGATAAAAAATTATCCGCGACCATTCGTCTTATTCCCGTCAGTGAGCATTATTTGACAAATGCTTAATTGCGGAAATGCTATGCCTCCTCCCCCACCCTGATGTTGATCTCCATCAAGTCAGGGGACATTAGCCGACTAGAAAACTCATCACGAAAAATAAAAAATCCATATACGGCAATGGTTTATCGAAAATCATTCTCAACTAACCAATACCCATTAGGGGTTATTAATTGATCGCTTGGAATTAAAAACATTTAAACTTCGAGTTATTCGAAGGATCCATCGCTCAAAATGAAAGCGTTGTCACAGAATCATTCTCCCGTGGCTGATATTGGACGTTATCGAGATTGGGCTCGCAATTTTGCTAAGTGGGGCCCGCAAAGAAGGCTTGAAAAAAGCAGTACAGGACTGATTAATTAATCAAACCTGGATTGCTAATCATCAGGACCTGCCACAGCTGCCTACACCCAACTTGCTGCTGCCGCACCATAAATAGATCTCAAACGGAGCTTGGCTGGCAAAATTCCCGGTAAAAAAGAAAACAACTGAGCTCGATGCTTAGATGAAAGAGAACGAACTTGGGAGCCGTAACTACGCGATCCTGGATATAAAAACACCGGCCTTAAGCCGGTGTCGAAAGATAATATAATCTGTATAAACAAGAAATGCTTCATGTACATGAGATGACAGATAATTGCTTGCCATTCTGGATCACCGATATCTCGCCTTTATCCGGTGACACATTGTACATAGTGTTTTTATTCTTAAAGCTAAATGTCTCACCCATCAATGAGAAATCATTAAGGGATAGCTCCTTTCCCTGCTTGCCATAATTATATGTTATATCTCCAGAGAAAGGAGAATAACATAAGTTCAGATTCTTCCCAGTTTTTGTCTTACAGTAATAAAATACGCTCTCATCACTGTCACAAATTTTATTTCCAGTACGCTCTGACAATGCATTTATCTCGATGTATCTCATGTCACGGTATAAATCTGACACTTTATCATTACTCGCAAGACTATAAGGAGCATTGATAATTTTGCTTATGATGGCTGCATCCTCGCTTGCTATTCCATCCAAATCAACGGCAGAAATCTCATTGCTTTTATTTATTTCACCAATACCACTTACTCGCTCCTCACCTGAACTCGTTGAGATAGATGCACTACCTATATAATTAAAATCCCTAGAAACATCAAAATAATATACAGCACTCAGTATTGGTCTATCAGCAGATACAGTTATTCTTATAAGCCCATCATCATTCACTTTCTTACATGAGCTATTTCCAGAAGGAAATGGAGCTGTGAACGTCCGCCCTCTTCCGCTATGCATTATCGATAAGGTGCTACTTGGTTCATTATCTGAAATCTTAGTGGTAATATAATACGATATATTATCATTGCAGGTGCTATAGGCATATGTGTACATAGGAATGACACTATAAAAAGCGATGTACAACCTTCTTGAAAAAATATTCATTAATCTGTACCAGAAACAACATTAAAGATATTATCTTTCAGGATAGCATCCCAATGCATCTTCTTTATCACATTGTAGCAAGGGGATAAGATCCACAAGTTTGTTTGTAATTATTTTTCTGCAAGGGATGTTATATTCTTTTTCGGATATAGTTACTATTACACCTGACATTTCTTCATTTCCTTCGTAGTTACTAAAAACCGAATACTTGTATTTCCCTTTGCTGAAAGAAACCTTTCCATATTCAGCCTGGTATCTATAGTAATAATTATGACTAAATCCACTAAACCCATCTCCCAATGAGTGATAAGAAAGCTCAGTCTTATCACCATTCGAGAATTCATAACTCAATCTATTTCCATCAACGAATAATTTAACGTCACCTTTATCAGTCTCACAAAAAAAGTATACTACTTCGTTTCCATATGACGATGTAGAAGTTAATAAAAGCAATGTAAACATATAAAAATCATATCTCATTACACCTCCCCCATCTTATACTAACTTATCATAGCAGTTATATTTAAGAAGCATTAAAAGTTAGTGCGAACACCAATGAGAGTTAATAACAAAAACAATCTAACCTAAAGAAACCCACTATCGTACAAATGAAGTTTAATACAATTTAAAAATAACTTTTATCGATAGTGAAATCATGAGCAGATAACCATTAATTTAAAAATATTGGGTAGTTAACAGCTATTTTAAAATAACAAGACAACTTTTTAATCACATGACTCTAAATTAGAGTCATGTGGCGAAGTTCATTTAATTAGGAAAATCGAAATTACTGTTTCTAACATCCTCATCGCCAATTTCAACTATAGAATTGCTAGATATATTTTTATCCCCAAAAGAATTATCTACGCATAATTTGTCATGCCCAAGGCGCTCCCCATTTCGCTTAACAGACAAAAATGCTTTAGCATTTATTGTTTCTTGTGGAATACCAAATGAGTATGAATATTCACCACGTTTAAACCCAAGATAGACAGTATAGGTTCCTGCATCAGTCCACCTCTGAAGTTGATTTCTATTAGTAAATTCAACTGCCAATTCAGTAGCATTTTTTCTACCAAATCGGTAATTTATCACATCTGTTTTTTTGTCTAAACAGAATGATATCAACCTCTGTTTTGGCTCATCTATCTTACATGCAGCAATCTCTATCTCACCAGATGTGCATAAGTTAATTTCGCTACCATTTGCACTGATGACATATGAAGTGGCAATTGTAATAATTAATATTGACAGATAGTTCATTTTAAAATAGTCTCTATGATTTTATACGCTTCTTTCCGCTCATCAAGGCCTACACTGCCTCCATTTACCCGTCTTGTAACACTTGGCACATCACTAAATCCGTTGTTATTATCACTTAAATAAACCTTGTATTTAAACCAAAACCACAGTGCACTTCTAATTGCTGTCGGCATTACATTTATAACATTAGGCTGCTCTACTGCATCAGGGACGTCTCCTGACCAATAAGATGAATATTCAGACTTAAAGCCATTATACTTTTCGTAACCAGTAATTTGTATTAATCCTCTACCTCTAAAATTGAATCCATCACTAGGATTGGATGATCGATTTCCATTCAGTTTCTGGAAGTGTTTTCTTCCTATCGCCTGCTGATCAGCCCTACGAATGATCTTACCTTTTGAGTCTTTTTTATATCCATCAACTTCTGATTCTTGTGGGTTAGCTCTATAGTAACTACTAAATGACCTCAGAACAGCAGGAGAGTATTCCCAACTTTCTGTTCTCCCCTCCATTGTCACACCAACTTCACCTCTAATCTGAGAAAAGAAATGTCTTTGTCTAGTTCTAGTATTTAACTTAAACCGCTCGAGGTTACTATTTACTTCATCCAAAACGATATCTAAATTCGTCTTGCTAGCCTCAGGGAATATAGAACGCAGTTGTTCATAAGTAATAGATAGAGAGTGAACGTTTTTTTGTAATATTGATAACGGATAAATATGCCAAACTTCCTTATCAAGTCTTAATTTGGCAGCACTCTGCATCCACTCCAGCTTATCGATGCGCTGTTTTTCGTGATCCACCAGTTTGTCAAAATCGGGTAGGCCAATTTTAGCCATCAGCTTCTCCAGCCATAGATAACTGCTGGCGGAAGACTTCTCATACCACTCGCTGGGATGCTTGACGATAAGCTTGTTCAGTTGCTCTCTATTGCCGCTATTTTGCAAGGCAGCCTGGATCTCTTTACTGTCAAGCTCACCGCTCTTGTCGGTATCGAAGCTGTTGACCAGATCGGTGAAGAATGTCGGCGGCGCCTCGGGATCCAGATAACCGTCAGAACCTGAGCCATCGACCTTTTTAAAACCGATCTTCAGCCAGTCGTGCTGACTCAGCAGCTCCACTTGCTCTTTCTTGACATATTTACCCGATGAGGTACCAACCCACTCCTTATTTGCCACATCTTTCTCTATTTTGGGAGATTCAACCAGTTCCTCCTGACTCTTTCCACCGGTCGCCACCCACTGATCTTTACCGTCCTGCTTTTTCTTCTCATGCAAGACGAGATCCGCCGACACCTTGGCATAGGTGGCCCCCCCCTTGGTGCCCGCCTTGTTGGCCAGCACATCGTCGAGACGAGGATCCTGAGTGAAGAGTTCGAGATGTACCTGATGCTTGCTCTCTTTCCCCCCCATGAGGGAGCCCGGCGTTTCCACCAGGCCTAGGTATCCTATTGTCTCGCCTGCGGCGATGGCGACGGGGGATGGCAACACATAGAGCTCACCGAGATGGGACGGCGCCCGTGCACTCACCTTGATAAATTCATCTTCGACGCACACCCAGGCGACACCACAGCTACCTAGCGACCCTTCAATATTCGGCGTCACATATTTGCATCTGGCCATCTTGCGCGCCTTGTCACCAGTCCAATGGAATTCGAGTTGGTGCGCATCATACTGCAACTTGGTACCGACAGGCAGAGAAACACTTTTGTCTCCCGCCATCAGGCGACCTGTAGGCCCATTAGGAATAGGATCCGCACGGCCCACCATATTTGTCAGCAGTTCAGCTTCTATTTGATCGAATAGCCAGGTTGGCACATTGGGCTTGATAACACCGACGGCATCCGGGCTATTGGCTATCCAGACTGAGCTCCCTTCACTGACCAATACCCCCGCCTTCTCGGCCTCGCTCATCTGGGCACTGGAAAGCTTGCTCTTGATGATGACCCTGATGAAGTCATACTCCTTGCCCCCTACACTCCCCTTTTGGGATGGTGCACTGCTGTCCATCTCCAGTTCGGTATCCTTGGGCAGCGCGAAACGAGGCAAGGCCGCATCGGCACGTTGCTGCTCGGCATCGGGATTGGCGTGAGGAACGGAATTGCGTGCATTCCAGCCCTTTTTCAGTACCAGCTTCTCGGCGGTCTGATATTGACTCCAGGGCAGCAGATGCATATAGAGCGAATAGAAGGTGAATTCGTTTTTCGCCTTGGTCTCTGCATTGATTTTACAATATTCGTGCTGCACCAGGCAGAAGCAGTTGGAATAGCGTAGGGATTCCCCCTGGAATTCGGAGGTCAGGTAATCCTCCATCATCCTAAATGCCACTACCTTGCCATCGGCGATGGCTCTGACGGGGTATTTATCCTTGCACCAGGGGGCACTCTGATCGCTGATATGAATGCCGCCGTGCCACTTGTTGTGATTGCCGAGCAGATAATGGCCGGACTTCTCACCGTTGATCAACGCAGTCAATGCCTTGACGTCTTTAAACTCTTCCCCTGCCGCGGTGAGGATGGGAAATGCAAACTTCATGCTGCGTCCTTATTCAGAAAAGAGGTAGAAGGCCTTGGGCGTCTTCTCTACAGGTTCCTGCTCCTTGAGCAGCGCCTCCATTGTCTTCTCGGTGGGGACGGCCTTGAGCAGCTCCACCGCGTCGGGGGCTTTCACCACTTCCACGGCCTTGGGTACCACGGGAGCCTTGCCTGCCCAGCCGGAGCCGGAGCCTGCGCTACCGCCGGCGTTGAGCTTGATGGCTGGGCCCACCAACTTGATGCCGCTCGGATCCACTTTCACGAAGCTGCCTCCCCCATTGAGGGTGATCTCGGCTCCCGCCTCCAGCACCAGCTTGTCCCCCACCTTGATATGTAGCTCCTGCCCGACCTGCACCAAGAGAGACTGACCCAGCTTCTGATGCATGGATGCATCCACCGTCAGCGACAGATCGCCCTTGATGTGGTCCCGCTTCTCGCCGTTTACCGTGAGGTGATCATTGGCCTTGATCCGGGTCACCCGCTCATTGTCGATCTCCCTGTGCTCGTCGTGCTTGATGTGCCAAGCCGCGTCGTTCTCGATAAGCAGGTTCAGATCTTTCTGACCGTGGATGTAGATCTCCTCCTTGCCCGCCTGGTCTTCGAACCTCAGCTCGTTGAAGCCCTCCCCCTGATGGGTCTCGGTGCGCAGCACGGTGCGGGTCTTGTTGACCGGCAACTCGTAAGGAGGACGGTTGGTGGCGTGATAGGTACGGCCCGTGATAATCGGCTGATCCGGATCCCCTTCGAGGAAACTCACTATCACCTCGTGGCCGATGCGCGGAATGGCCATCATGCCGTACTGGCCGCCGGCCCAGCCCTGGCTCACCCGCACCCAGCAGGAGCTCTGATCGTTACTCGAACCGTAGCGGTCCCAGGGGAACTGCAGCTTTACCCGGCCATGCTCGTCGCAGTAGATCTCTTCCCCTTCCGGCCCCACCACGGTGGCGATCTGCGGACCGTCCACCATGGGCTTGTGGGGCGCCTGTGGGCTGCCGATGCGGGCCCGCCAGGTGGTACTCCCCTTCACCACCCCGAATTCGTTGTGGTAGACGGTGGGGCCGCTCCCCCCTTCTTCCTCCAGCGCCTGGGGCTGCTGGCCGGTGTGGCTGATGCGCACGATTTGCCAGTCGGCGTTGAGACTGCCGTTCGGGTGTTCGGTGAGGGAAAACGTCTGACCCGGCAGCAGGGCTGCGCAGTTGGATTTGCCACTGCCTTCCACCGCATCGTTGCGCAGGGCATCGAGCCGATACTGGGCGAAGGCCTTACCGCTCGGGTCCAGCTTGTAGCGGCCCGGGGAGTCGAAGTGCTGGTAGGTATCGCGCTGATGGGAGAGTTCGGCGCCGCGCTGCTTGTGGGAGAGGCCATAGGCCGGGGTCTTGAAGCTGTAGTCTTTAAGCTCCACATCCGACGTCCGTACCGCCTCCCGGTAATGGAACTGGCGCACATAGGGGCCCTGCTCCAAGGAGCGGTTACCCAGGTTGAAGAACAGCTCGGGGCCCGCGGTCAGCGCGGCCGCATCGTCGGCAAAGACGATACGGTGCTTGCCGGTTTCAAATTCGTGGAAGTAGAAGAGCCCCTCTTCTGCGGCGAGCCGGTTCACAAAGTCGAGGTCTGTCTCTCGGTACTGGACGCAGTATTCCCGCTGGACGTGCTCGTTTTTCAGCGCGAAGGCGTAGTCCGTGATGCCGTGCTCTTGCAAGAGGATGCTGAGGATTTCGTCCGGCTTCTGGGACTGGAAGATGCGCGAATTCTGACGAAGGGAGAGCCGCCACAGGGCCGGCTGCACCAGTAGCTGATAGCGGGTGCGGCGAAAACCGCTGTCCCCTTGGGCAAAGTCGCTCACCACACCGCACACCCGGCGCTGCAGCTCGCCGTTGTACCACACCAAGAGCTCGCAGGGCTGATCCAGCACGGCGCCGAAGTCCACGTCCGGCTGGGGACTGGCCAAGTCGAGTCTAAGCTGGAAGGGTGCGTTCAACGCCTCTTCCAGCGCAAATTCGGCCACCACGAAGGTCTCATCGGGCAGCGATCCCACCTTGACGGTAAATTGTAATCCTGTGCTGTCTGCCATGGTCGGCTCCTTATCCTGCCTGCCCGCTGCCCGAACCTATTACCACGCCACCGCAACCGATGGCGGTGCCGGTGACGGCGATGGGCTTGCCGTTCACCAGTACTGAGCCGACCCCCCCCGAGATGCTGCGGGGATGGGGGGGATTGCTCGGTTTGACATGGGGAGCCAGGGGATCCCCTTGGCGGGCCACCGGCTTGCCATCGAGGAAGACATTGGGGCTGGCGGCGATCACCGGGGAGGGATGGAAGCCGTCGTGATCGGTGCCTATGTCACCGAGCAATGCAATCGTGGGGCACATCTGAATTCTCCGTGTGGGCGAAGGGGTTGCCTTGGTGCAGCCCCTGCCATGGCCCAGACCCACCAAAGTGAGCCTCGGCCAAGGAACAGCTGGAGAGGCTACTCAGCAGCCTCCATGCCAACGTCATAATTTAATAAACATCTTTTAAATCATAATGTTATTGACTGGCTTTCGAGATTTGGCAGATCAGACTGCAACAACTTGCCCGCAACAGCACAAACACTATAAAAACCCTGTAGTAGTCAGCTGATCTATCTGCCATTTGCGCAACTTGTTGCGCGAGCCGGAAGATTAAACGCCTTAATTGCTCTGTTGCAGCTGATAGAGGCGGACATTGAGCGCCTTGAGGTCATTTTCTAGCCCCTTGAGATCCGCCGCCGTGATGGGCTCCTGGGCTGCCTTGCGCGCCTCCAGTTCGTTGAGGCGCAGGCTAAACGGGATGTTCTGCATCAGGTTCTTCTGCACCTCGTAGAGCTGGGACTTGAGGTAGGAGATGGTCACCGTCTTGCGCTGGCGCTCCAGCTCCAGCAGCTGATCGAGCAGGGCATCCACCCCGGCGCGGGCATCCAGATAGGTCGGCACGCTGATGGGATCCCCCTGCTGACCGGCAAGGGCGTTCTGCCACTGCTTGTCCAGCGCCTTCACCGCCAGGGAGTCGGGGTAGAGCATCAAGAGCGAGCTGCGCAGTCCCTCTCCATAGCGATAGCCATCAAGCGGTGATGCCTGCTCGAGGCGGGCGAGCTGGGACTGGTAGCGGGCCACCAGCTCGCTCTCCATCCCCTGCAGAGCCTGCTCACCCAATACGATGCGCGCCTGACGGATGTCGTCATAGCTGAGCACCCGCGGCAGCTCGGCGGCCGGCTGTTGCAGGCGCTGGGCGGCCAATACTTTCGCCTCCTGCTGATGCTGCCAGCCAAACCAGGCCATCACCGGCAGGGCGCAGCTGAGCAGGCCGCAGCCAAACCAGAACCAGGCGGGGCGCTGTTTGCGGTGCTGCTCTATCTTGAGCACGGTGGGCTTGACCTGACCCTTCTCCCGCCCCACCAAGATGCTGCCCTGGGGCAGATGGGGGCTCGTCTGGGCGGAGGATGAGGTACTGCCCTGATCCATGTCCCCCTTGAAATAGACCATGGGGGGGATCTGCAGCTCATCCTTGAGGCCGGGCTCGTCGGAGACGATGACGATCTCCGCCTCATCGAACAGATGGGTGTAGCCCTCGATGAAGTGCACCAGGTTCTCGACCCGGGGAATACGGCTGAGACCGGCGTTGTGCAACTTCTCGCTGATGAGTTGCAACGCACGCTCACAGCGATAGACCAGCCGCTTGTCCTCGTGGCTTATCTGGTACTGGCGAATGACGTCGCTGATGCGGGCGATGAACCAGTCCAGCATCTCGATGCGGGCCCGCTCCTGCTGCACCGGCGGCCAGAAACTGTCCCACTGGGTCACGATGAGGTTGGCCAGAAACTCGCACCCCTCGGTAAAACCGTTCAGCCCCTGCAGGCGCGAGCGCGCCAGGGTGAAGTAGATGGCGGTCTGCAGATCCACCCCGTGCTTCTCGAAGATCTGGCTCGCGAGCTGATGGATCCGAAGCCAGTCCACCTCGGGGCGCGAGGCGTGGCTGAGCTTGTTGATCTCGGCGCGCAGCGCCTCGTATTCCGGCAGCATCCTGGGGTCGCGCCCCACGTTCAGTGCCTGCTGGCCTTGCTGGTTATGTGTCATATGAGCGTCCAACGCGGTGGGGCCTGGGGCCCCACCGGATCATCAATAGAGGGATTCGGGCAACTTGAACTGGCTGAACAGGCCGCCGGTGAAGGGGTTCTGCGCGCTGTCGGTGTAGACGCGATAGGTCATGGAGCCCTGATCCACCGGGAAGCGCACATCGAAGGTCGCCTCGTTGACCTGGGTCAGCTCCCCCTTGTCCATCAGGCGGAACATGGCCCAGGGCCCGACGAAGCCTTCGCTGCGCGGGGAGCGCTCGCGGGCGGCCGGCACCAGGGTTATCTTGCTCTCGGCCCCGTCACGCATGGTGTTGGGCCACACCAATGGGATCTTGGTGCGCCGGCCGTGGGCATATTCCAGCAACTGACCGTCCAGATTCAGCACGCTGCGCCGCTTGTTGGCGGTGAGCTCGATGGGCTCGAGGGCAAATTGCACCTCCAGGTTGCCCTGCTGGCTGAAGAAGATCTGGCGGATGCGGGCGGCGCGATCCAGCTGTTTTACCAGCTCCGCCTGCACCGGAGAGCCGAGTTCCCCTTCCATCAGACCGCTCTCCACCATGGGCTTGAGGTTGACCTGATAGAAGCTGTCCAGGGTCCCGTTGGGTGCGAAGAAGCGCTCCATCTCGGACAGGGGTACGTCCTTGGACGAACCCGGCTCGAACGGATAGCGCCCCGCCAGCTGGCTGTTGAAGGGAGCCAGTACCTTGTCCTGCCACTCCTGGTTAAGAGAAGACATGGCGAGATCCACCACCAGCCGCGAGCTCTGTTCGGAGAGCTGACCCACCCAGCGATCCAGCGGCGCCGGCAGACCGCGGGCGTACTGCTGCAGCGCAAACACGGGGTCAGCGTACTTGTTGGTCAGGCGCAGTTGCACCGCTTTCAAGGCAGACTGGCCCGGCTCGGTGGCGTTGACGATGAGCTCCAGATAGTGCTGCAGCTCCACCAGCTTCTGGTTCACCTCCTGGATGAGGGGCCCCTGCTCACCGCGACCCGCCAAGGCGGCGTTGGTGGCCATGAAGGGGCGACCGATGCGGGCCGTGATGGCTTGGGCTGGATCCCCTTCCACATCGGATAGCTTGCGGATGCGGGTGTTGTCATCCAGCGCCGCCAGGACGCGCTGGAACGGCTGATCGTTGCCAGTGATGGCGGTCAGCACGTCCAGCGCCTGCTCCGGGCTCTCCAGATTCTGCACGTCCAGGTTGGTCAGCAGATTCTGCCACTGGTTGACGTAGTCGGTGACGTAGCGCTCGTTGACCTGACGGGTGATCTCCTTGCGATCCGCCTCGCTCAGCTGACTCAGCTTGCGCTGGCCCAGCACCCAGGCGTCCATGGCAGTGAGATCGATCAGTGCCTTGTCCTGCTTGAGGAAGAAGTCGCTGAAACCTGGCCAGGTCAGCAGGCGCGGCACCTGCCCCGCCTGATCGTTGCGCAGGGCGAAGACGGTGTCGAAGGTGGGCCCCACCTCATCGCGCACGTTGAGATCCGGCGGTAACTGATCCCCCGCCTTCACCACCAGGTTCTGGTAGACCCTCTGATACATGGGCAACTTGCCAAGCTCGCGCTGGGCGCCGTACACCGGCTCCTTGAAGGGGACGAAGGCGGTGATGGCGGCCTGATCCTTGGCCACCCTGGCACCATACCAGTCGGTGTGATCCAGGGCGTAATCCAGGTGCCCCATCAGCTGCTCCTGCACCGGCCCCTGGCCCGGGAAGGCCCGTTGCCAACGGCTCGCCATGTACTGCGCCACCAGCTCCTTGTTACGGCCGGAGGCATCGTCCAGCATCCGCATCACCCGCAGGATGGAGAGCTTCTCCTCGCTACCGGCTGGCGCCAGTTCGAGATCATCCATCAGTCCCTGCATCTGGGCCGGCAGGAAACGCAGGCTCAGCAGTTGCAGGTAGGAGCCCTCTACATAGGGGCCGATCTCGTCCCCCTGATAGAGGCCAAGATCCGCCACCAGCGGGGTGCGCTCGCGGTAGTTGCCAAAGGAGAGGGTCGCCTCGCGAATGAGGTTCAAACGCGGCAACTGGCTCACCCCGAAGGCGTGATCGTCGGTCAGCTCGCGGGTGCTGGTGAAGGCCTGGGCCTTGGTCAGCACGTTGCGCCCAGCCTCTTCATTCACCCGGTAGAAATAGTGCCAGCCGCCGATGAGGGCCGCCGAGAAGAGGGAGAGGCACCCGATGCCGATGGCCATGCGACGACGGCGATAGAGGGTATGCAACCGGTTCTCCCCGGCCAGATGAGCCTCGGGGAAGATGATGCCTGAGAAGAGTTTTCGCACGAAATAGGTGTTGGACTCCCCGCGCAGGGCCGAGTGAATGGGCTCCGGCAGGTTGTAGCGGCGGGAGGCCGCCTGGGCGAACGCATCGAACGGCACCCCTTGCTGATAGACGGAGCTGATGTAGACACCGCGCACCAACAGCGGCTTGCTCTCCTCGATGGCCAGGGTTTCATCCAGCAGGCTGGTCACATAGTCCTTGAGCCCCGCCAGCTGACGCACGAAGGAGAACAGCGCGCTGCGCTGACCGGCATCCAGCCTCGACAGCATCAGCTCGGGCAGGTTCTGGTTGAGGTTGTCCACCCACTGATCCCAGAACTGGGCCAGCTCCTGCTGCCAGTCGTGATGACCGCTCGGGTTGAAGGTCACCCCCAGCACGGCCTCGCGGGCCTCCTTGTCCAGTTGCTCGTACACCACATCGAACCCGCGCAGCAAGTCGAGCTTGGTGAAGGTGACATAGAGGGGCAGCCGGGTGTTCATGGTGGCCGACACCTCCTGCAGGCGCGAGCGCATCAGTTGGGCATAGGCCTTGCGCTCCGCCACGCTGGCGTAGGAGAGCCAGGCCAGGTCCACCGTCAGCACCAGGCCGTTGAGGGGCTGGCGACGGCGATGCTCGCACAGCCAGTTCAGCAGGTGCAGCCAGAGCCGCTCGTGCTTGCGCGCCAGCGGATCCAGCTCGGGTTCTGATTGGGACAAGAGCTCGCCGGCGGGATCCAGCATCACGGCCTGCTCCCCCAGCCAGCAGTCGATCAGCTGATCCTGTGCCACGTCCCTGAGCTCGGTATCGAGTCTCGGGTTGAGCTTGTTGGCCGGGTTGGCCCTGTGAATGAGACTGCTCTTGCCGCTGCCGGGCAGCCCCAGCACCAGGTACCAGGGCATGGCGTAGCGGGCCCCCTTGCCGAGGTGCTCATCGAGGGCCTGCAGCCAGCGTCCCAGGAACAGTCCCTGGCGATCCAGCAGACCCTGCACCGGATCTTGCTCCAGTACCGTCTCTTGCTGACGCTCGGCCTTGAGCTGCTGCATCTTGCGCCACATCCGCCAGGAGAGTACCCCCAGCAGCAACCAGAGCCAGAGCAGGGTGAACACCACCCGTCCCCACAGAGGCTCGAGTGGCTTCGCATCGCGGATCTCGAGGCGGGGGCCGAGCCACCACGCCAGGATCAGGGCGACAACCCAGAGTACTGCGCCGAGCAGGGGCCAGGAGGGTTTCAATTTCGGCAGCTGTTGCCGCAGAAAGGTAAAAATGGTCTTGAACATAAAATGTGATCCAACTCCGACTCAGCGACTCATTTCGCCATGCTTGTCATTTACCCAGCAGCCTGCTGTTCCAGGCGACTGACCAATCCGGGTTCCCATTGCGCCAATCCTAGGCGACTCGCCTCTTGCCACAGATGTTGATAATGCTGACGCGCCAGCGCCGCCATGCCCTCTTGCGCCAGCAGCTCCGCCTGTACCAGTTGGGCGTGGAAGCGGGCACGAGGCTCCTGCAACTGCTGCATGCGCTCATCGAGCAGGGAGAGGGCCGCGGTCATGCCCTGCTCCCCATGGCGCTGGGCCACTTCTTCCCCCAGACTCCCGCCCGCCTCCGCCGCACCACGATTCACCGGTTGCAGCCAGCGCTCACATTCGGGGGGCAGGAAGGGACTGCCATCGCTGAAGCCAAGCTCCCGCAGGGCCGGCAGGCGCTGCAAGAAGCCGCCCAGCTCCTCCCTGATGGCCTGAGCAACGGCGCCAAATCCCAGCTTGTCCGCTACCTGGGCCGAGAGGCGATGGCCCTCGAACCAGTAGGGAGCCAGGGTCAGGCTCTGCTCAATGCGCTGCCAGAGCGCAAGATCCGCCGCTCCCAGGGCGGCGCGATATTCATCCACCATGTCTGCCGACATGGGGGCCAGCTGGGTTTTGTTGTCCCGGGCCGCCATGGGGGGGGCCGTGATCCCGGCCCAGATGGCGTGACGGCGCAGGCGATAGCCCACAGCCGCCTCCGGCTGACGCTCGATGAGCAATTCCGCCACCTTGAGCTGGGTCTGGCGCCAGGCGCGGTCGTTGGAACTGTCTATCTCGATGCCCGGCGCCTTGCTGGCGCCGCTCAGCACCATGGCTGCGCCCTGGCTGGTATGGGCAACCGCATTCCCACTGCCCGTCGCCGTGGCCAAGACCCCATCCGCCTCGGCCTGAGCGGCCTGCTGGCGCTGGGCCCGTCTCAGCCCCATCAGCAGCGGATCCAGCAGTTCCCCCTTGTCCGGGCACTGCACCAGCCAGCAGGCGCCGAGCTGCTCAGCCTGAGTCAGCAACTGGGCCAACTCGGCCGCCGAGGCGCTCTCGCAGACCCGCGGCAGCGCCCCCTCGAAGCGTTTGACGATCTGCACCATCAGCCGCTGCTTCTGGCTGGCGTTGCTGGGCCAGGCCAGCAACCAGTAGGCTCGGATCCAGGACTCCAGCAGGCTGAGCGCCGCCCCCATGGGGGTCGCCTTGGCGGGGTGTTGCAGGCAGCGCAGCAGCTGGGCCAGCACCCGCATGTCCTTGGTGCGTGTCTCCAAGAGGCCAAGGCAGGCCTCCGCCACCGCATTGAGATCCACCTGGGCGTGGGCCAGGGAACCGAGCTTGACCAGCTCGGTCTCCACATAGTCCCAGCGTGGCTCGTCCGCCAGGACGGCCCCCTTCATCTGTTCATCCGGCAGGCTGGCGAGCAGGCGGCCACACCAGGGGTGTTGATAGCTCATCAATCCCCCCTACCAACGGCACTGCTGGCGCAGGGGCGCCAGGGCGGTTTTCAGGCCGCTCAAGTCGACCCGCAGCAGGGCGCCGTTGTCGGCCCGCACCTGCAACTCGCGATGACCCAGCCAGCGCTTGAGCTCCTCGATGGCGGGCAGGCCGCGGCCATATTCCAGCAGCAGGCCCTGATCCCGGATAAACCAGCTCTGGGCGCCGGCACTCGGCTGACCATCCAGCTCGATCAGCACCTTCTCCCCGGCCCAGGGGTTGTCCAGTCGCAGCCGGATGTGGGTGATGCTGTCGACACAGCCGATGGAGAGCGTCGCCCCCCGCAGAGCCGGACGGGTCAGGATTTCGCTGCCACGGCTCGGGTCGCTTTGCAGCAGGAAGGGGGGGCTGTCCGGGGTGCGGCTCTGCTCCTGATCCCAGATGGCCTGCCAGGCGGGGGACTTGGTCTCCCCGCTCACTTCGGCGGGCTCGCCCGCGCTGCCGAGGGCGTCATAGCAGGCGAGGCGCACCAAGGGGGAGGCCTCGCGCCGGCACTGCTGCCAACCGGCCATATCCAGCTGGGGAGCGGCGGTACTCGCCAGCAAGAGGGGCAACAGGGTGAGGACGCTCATCAGTTCACCTCCAGCTTCTGGCACTTGTGATCCAGGGTACGCTTGGGAATGTTCAGGCTCTCGGCCACCAGCATGCGATTGCCCTGGAAGTAGCGCAGCCGCGCCTCGATGACGGAGGCCTCGTACAGCTGCATGGCCCGGCGCAGGTCGCGTATGTGGTTGTAATTGTCCATCGAGCTGGGCAGCTCCACGCAGACCCGCTCCCGTAGCTCGGGAGGCAGCGCCTCCAGCACCACCTCTTCCCCGTGGCGGGTGTGGGCGCAGGCCACCTCCAGCAGGTTGCGCAGTTCGCGCACGTTGCCGGGGAAGTCGTAGCTCTGCAGTTGCTTCTGGAACTGGCGGTGCAGGCCGCCGAGGGCCTTGCCATCCTGCTCGGCAAACTGGGCCATGAAGTGCTGGCACAGCATGGGCACGTCGTCCATGTGCTCGCGCAGCGGGGCGATGAGCAGCAGGCACTGGCAGAGGCGGTGATAGAGGTCGGCCCGGAACTGGCCATCCTCCACCTGACGGGTGAGGGGCTGATGGGTAGCGGCGATGAGGCGAAAATCGGAGTGGAGCTCCTGCTCGGCCCCGAGGGGCCGGTAGCTGCGGGTCTCCAGCACCCGCAGCAGTTTGGCCTGCATGGCGGCGGGCATGTCCCCCACCTCGTCCAGGAACAGGGTGCCACCGTTGGCCTGGGCCACCAGCCCGGCCTTGTTGCTGAGCGCGCCGGAGAAGGCCCCCTTCTGGTAGCCAAACAGCTCGCTCTCGATGAGATTCTCCGGGATGGCGGCGCAGTTGATGGCCACGAACGGCTTGCCAGCGCGATCCGAGCATTGGTGCACCAGGCGGGCGACCACCTCCTTGCCGCTGCCGGTCTCCCCCTGAATGAGCACGGTCAGCTTGTGCTGAGCCGCCTGATGGACCTGCTCGCGCAGCCCGCAGATCACCGCGGATTGACCCACCAACTGGTCAGCCAGCAGCTTCTCGTGCTGCTTCTTGACCTGATCTTCCCCTTTTATCTGGCGAAGAGAGTCTCTCAGCACGCTCTGATCCCGGCGGCTGCGCCCCAGATCCCGGATGAGGGTGAGCTGGTTGCAAAACACCTGAGAGAGCTGGGCCAGCTCGGGGCCGTCGGTCCACTCCTGCAACTGCTCGGCGCTGTCCATCATGGCCAGCACGGCGAACGGCTTGCCGTTGCCATCCAGCAGGGGGAAGGCGTGCAGGCCGCACTGCTGGCCGAGGTTGGAGAGCAGGGCGCGAAACTCCTTGTGCTCGATGCGCGCCCCCCCGTGCAGGGAGTCCCAGGTGCGGGACTGGGCCTTGTGCAGCACATAGGCAAGGGGGTGGGAGAAGTCATCCACCGCCAGGGAGAGGCTCACCGCCTGCTCCTTGACCCAACCGCTGCACGCCAGCTGGCGACCGCTCACCTCCAGCATGCCGAGCAGCATGCCCTTCGGCTGGAAGCTCGCGTGCAGCACCTGTGACCACCATTGGCACAGGTGCGGCTCGTCGCGCTGCTCGGTCAGCTCGAGGGCAAAGGCGAGGGCTTGCTCCATACTCAAGCCCCCACCTCGGCCACGAACTGCTGATCCGCCACATAGAAGCGCACCCGGTTGATGGGCTCACCGACAGCCAGGCGCTGCAGCAGTTGCAGGGAGACCGGCGGCAGCAGGGCACCGTCGATGACGGATTCCAGCATGCGGGCCCCGTTCTCGCTGCGATTGGCGCGGCGCAGTATCTCTTCGGCCACCTCGGAATCCAGCTCCACCTCGGCGCCGAAGCGCTCCTTGAGCAGCTTGACCAGACGGTTGAGCTTGCCGCCCACGATCTGCACGAGCGTCTCGTGACCGAGCGGCAGATAGGGGATCACCTCCATGCGCGCCAGCAGCGCCGGCTTGAAGAAGGCGGCGAGCTCGGGGTAGAGCGCATCCAGCAGGACGTCCGGCTGCTCGGCGTGATCGACGATTGTCTGGAAGCCCAGGTTGGAGGTGAGGAAGAAGACCACATTCTTGCAGTCGATAATGCGCCCCTCCCCGTCCGCCAGCTCGCCCTTGTCGAACGCCTGGTAGAAGAGGTTGAGCACATCCGGGTGGGCCTTCTCCACCTCATCCAGCAGCACCACGGAATAGGGCTTCTGGCGAATAGCCTCGGTCAGCACGCCACCCTCGCCAAAGCCCACGTAACCGGGGGGCGAGCCGATGAGGCGCGAGACGGTGTGCTTCTCCTGATACTCTGACATGTTGATGGTGGTGAGGTACTGGCGACCGCCGAACATCAGCTCGGCGATCTGCAGCACGGTTTCTGTCTTGCCGACCCCGCTCGGCCCCACCAGCAGGAAGGCACCGAGGGGGCGACCCGGGCGGCGCAAGTCGGCGCGGGCGGTCAGCAGATGTTTGTGCAGATGGGCCACAGCCACATCCTGCCCCTTGATGAGATCCCCCAGGTACTCAGGCAACCGGGTGACCACGTCGAGCTCCCCCTGGGAGATCCGATTGAGCGGCACCCCGGTCCACTCGGCGATCACCGCCGCGATCTGGGTCTTGTCCACGTGGGCGGAAACCAGCACGGACTCCTGTTGCAGGTCGGCAAGTTCAGCCTCGAGCGCCGCCAGCTGCTCGGCGGCGGCTTGCGGGTCCAAGGGCGCATCCGCCAGATCCAGCGCCTCTCTTCTTAACAACTCATCCTGTTCGTCTGCCAGCAGGGCGGCGCGCAGGGCCACTATCTGCTGCACCAGCCCCTGCTGTTGCTGCCAACTGGCCTCCTGCTCCACCAGGGCCTCACGGCTGGCAGACTGGGCGGCCTGCAACTCGGCGAGACGCTCCTCGTTGTCACCCAGGCCAATGAGGCGCTGACGCTCCAGCTGGCGGATCTCCAGCTCACGCTGGCGCAGCTCGTTTTGCAGGTGGCTGACGGCGCGCGGCGGCGTGGTGAGGTTGATGGCCACCCGGGCACAGGCGGTGTCCAGCACGTCGATGGCCTTGTCCGGCAGCTGGCGACCCGAGATGTAACGGGCGGAGAGCTGGGCGGCGGCTTGCAGCGCCTCCTCGTCGATGAGCACCCCGTGGGCCCGCTCATAGATGCTGCGCAGACCCCGCAGGATGACGGTGGCCTCCTCGGCATTGGGTTCCCCCACCTTCACCAGCTGGAAGCGGCGGGACAGGGCCGCGTCTTTTTCCACGTATTTCTTGTACTCGCCCCAGGTGGTGGCGGCGATAGTGCGCAGCTCACCCCGGGCCAGGGCGGGTTTGATCAGGTTGGAGACATCCAGACCACCGGCCTGGTTGCCAGCACCGATCAGGGTATGGGCCTCGTCGATGAAGAGGATGACGGGGCGCACCGCGTCCTTGACCTCCTGCATCACTCCCTTGAAGCGCTTCTCGAACTCCCCCTTGACCGAGGCCCCGGCCTGCATGGCACCGAGATCCAGCGTCATCAGCTCCACTTCACGCAATTTTTCAGGCACCTGACCCGCCACCATACGCAGGGCCAGTCCCTCGATGAGGGCGCTCTTGCCCACACCGGCCTCCCCCACGACGATGGGGTTGTTCTTGCGGCGACGAGAGAGGATGTCGATCATCAGATCGATCTCGTGATCCCGGCAGAGCACGGGATCCAGGGTGCCCTGACGGGCCTGCTCAGTCACGTTGACGGTGAAGCGGGCCAGCAGGCTGGCATCTGCAGGCAGGGCCGCCCCGGTTGCACCTTGGGCGGCGTTGCCGTTGCTGGAAACGGTCACTTGCGTCTCGGCCGATTCCTTCACCCACTCATCGAACTGCTGGCGCAGCAGCTCCCGATTGACGTTGGCCAGGAGGCGAGTCACAGAGCCAGGCAGGTAGCGCTGGGGGGTCATCAGGAGTACCAGCAGCATGACGCCGCTGCGCAGTTGGCCGTGCTGCAGCTCGGCGGAGGCCAGCAGCCAGCTGTCTTGCAGCCACTCCACCAGAAGCGGCGAGAAGGAAGGATAACCCTGCCCATAGCTGCTGTCGGCGGATGAGGGTTGCAGCAGGGTACGCAGCTCTTCCACCTCCACCTCGGCCCGTTTGAGGATCTGGCGCACGTCGGACAGCGGGGTGTCCAGCATCTTCAGCAGCAGGTGCTCGATGCGGATCTCGGCCCCCTGGTGGTTGACGCAGAGGGCCGCAGCCTCCTCCAGCATGTGACGACAGATGGGATTGAGTCTTTCCACCAGTACCGGTAGCTCTATACGAATCAAGGCGTGCTCTCCTCAGGATATTATTTTAGTAATTCGCCCAGTTGACGCAGAACGTCCTGGGTCTGGTTATTGAGTTGGTGGTGATAGAGGCCAAAGATGATGGCCAGGATCAGGGCCCCGCCCATGAACAGGCTGCGCAGGGAAACCTGCTTGCGCAGCTGATAGCGGGAGGCCTGCTGACCGAGGTCCAGGTGAAACACGCTGGGCGCCTCACCGCTCGCCTCGGGGGACAACTGTTTGTGCAGCTGTCTGACGATGCGCTCGAACTCCCCCTGCCCCTTGCTCATCACCTTGTAGCGCCCCTCGAAACCGAGGCACAGGCACAGGTAGATGAACTCCAGGATGTCCCGATAGCGCACCGGGTCTTCCTGCAGGCGAGCGAGCAGCACGAACACCTTCTCCCCGCCCCAGGTCTCGTTGTGGAAGCGGGTCAACAGTGAGTGCTCAGACCATTCGCTCTGGCTGCCCCAATCGCGGCCCATCACGGCCTCGTCGATGAAGGTGCAGAGGATGTAGCGAAACGAGAGCACGACGCCGTTCTCGTAGCCCTGGGCCATCAGCTCCTGCTCGATGGCCTGGATCTCGGTCACCACCCGCTGGTAGAGCTCGGGCACCCGGTCGTAGCGCGACAGCAGGCGCACCCGCTGCACCAGGCCGAGCAAGGGGGTCACGGCGTCGATCATGGGATTGATGCTCTGGCCCCGCAGGCGGAACCAGTAGTCCGAGTCCATGTCCAGCTGCTCGGCATGATCGAACAGCAGGTCGCTGAGTTGCTCGTTCTTGAGAATGTCCGTGGTCATCTGTGCTTATTCCTTGTGGGATCACTGGCTGCGAATGGCCCAGAGCTGCATGTCGAGCTCCGGGAAGTCGCCGGCGATGTGGAAGGCGAGCGTGTTGCCCACCGCCAGCATCTGCCAGGCCGGGCTCTGCCTGTCGAGCTGGAAGTAGCTGTAACCGGCGTGATAAGGCAGCTGGCGCGGAGCCACCGGCAGCGGCAGCAGCGGGATGCCGGGCAGTTGCAGGCTGATGAGCTCGCGGATCTTGTCGCTCGACGCCACCTTGGTCTGTTGCAGCAATTGCTTGCGCAGCTGCTCCTGGGGCATGCGGGCACGCACCGCCAGCACGAAGTCGGCGCTTTGCATCAGCTCGCTCTCCCCCACCACGGCCACCATGACACCGTACTGGTGTTTGCGCAGCTGGATGGAGACGGCCCGCGGCGACAGCACAGTGCTGAGGGCCTGACGCAGGGCCAGCATCACGGGTTCGAAGCTCTGCTGCTGATCGTCGTGCCGATAGGCCGCAAACTCCGGGGGCAAACGGGACTCGTCGGTGAAGGTCATCAGTTCGCCGCAGATCTGCACCAGGGCCTCGTGCAGCCGCTCCGGGTGCAAAGTGCCGAGGCGCGCGAGATGGGCGAGCTGGGGCTGGGCCCGGTTGAGCAGTTGCAGCATCATGAACTCCGCCACGTCGGCAACCCCCTGCTGCCCCGGCGCCGCGATGCGCTGGGAGAGGCTGCGGGCCCGCTCGGCCACGAGGCCGGCGGACTCGCCAAGGAAGCGTTTCAGAGTCGGGATCGCGGAGACGCTGATGCTGCAGGGCATGAAGTTGGGATCCAGCACCAAGCCGCCGTCCGGGCGCTTGTCCAGGATGCGGGCGATGGCCAGCGACGCGTAGGCGCTGCGATCGTCGCGCTCCAACATCAGCCGCAGGCTGACCCGGCCCACCTCGAGGGAGACCACGTCCCCCCCTTCGCTGTGCAGGTCTCGCACATCATGACGATGGGCCTGCAGCCGGGTGGCCACCTGGCCCCCCTGATTGACCTCATTGACCCCGCTCACCGAGAGGGGCAGCGCCAGATAGACCTTCTGGTTCGCCACCGAGGCATCGGTGATCTCCAGCGGGGTCGGCAGCACATCGTCGTTCGGAATGTTGAAGACGGTGCCGTCCGGCAGTATGCCGGTGGCCCCCACCAGGGCGATGCGGCCAAAGCCGAGGTAGTCCTCGTTGATGGCGAGGGACTGGAGCCCGTAGAAATAGTCGGACAGCGCGCTCAGCCGAGCGTGCAGTGCGTAATCCGAATGCCTTTGCTGTTGCTGGAAGTGCTGGGGCTTGATGAAGAGCCCCTCACGCCAGATAACCCGATTTCGACTCGACATGGTTATTCTTCTTCTTGTTGTAGTTCCACTTCATCCAGACGCAGATGAACCAGAATTTGATAGGCACTGCCCGTGCTCTTGACCTTGATGACCTTGCGCCATTCGGCGCTGTCCGGATCGGCGTAGCGGGCGATCACCCCGATGTAACGGGTCTTCTCGTCGAGCTTGATGGGAGGCAGATACTTGAACTGTCCCGGCAGCAAGGTGTAGTCCTGATGGTCCAGGTAGTTCTTGCCGAGCGCCTTCTCCACATCCTCGGTCACCTGGTCGTAGTCGGTGGCGAGCAGCTTGGAGTCTTCCGCCAGCAACAGCACCTGGAACTCGACGGGGGCCGCCTCCCCGCTCTCGTTGGGGTTGACGTCCGGCTCCGCCACCAGGCTCAGGCCCAGGGTGGAGGGCTGATCATCCTTGCTGCCCACCTGGATGTCCGGGTTCATGGCCACGTCGGCCATCTTGCCCATGGTGGTACAACCCGCCAGGGCCAGCAGAGCAGCCCCCAGCATCAGCGCACGTGTCATCAGATCAGTCCCTGTTGCTGACGCACGGCCTGGTCATAGGCCTGGGCATACACCTGATGGAACAGCTTGTCGAAGCCCTGCTGGCGAGCAGACGTCAGCTCGCGGTAGTAGTGCTGGTACATGTTCCAGGCCCAGCCCTCGTCCGCGGCCCCCGGGGTACCGGTGCGGCGGTAGTGCTCGAAACGGCCGACCAGGGCATCCGGCGAGAAGGCTTGCAAGATGCTGTCGAGGGCCGCACCGATGGCCTGCTGGTTCGCCACATGGTGGATACGCACGTTGCGCAGGCTCTCGGCCACCGCCGCCGGCGCGGTCAGATGCACCGGGCTCTTCTGCTCGGCGAACATCACCGCCAGGGTCTCGTCATAGCCGAGCCCCAGGCGCAAGGGGTTGTCCTCGATGGGGCGCAGGTGCTTGTCCGCCAGCGCCGCCTGATCGCTTTGCAGCTGCAGCAAGCCTTCCACCATGGCGCGCACCGTCTTGCCCATCTCTTCGAGCATGTCGTGGGCCTGCTGGGTGTCCTGCATCTGCAGCGGCTGACCCAGGCCGCGCATCAGCGGAGTCAGGGCGACGTGATCGACCCCTTCCAGTGGTGGCAGGTAATCCGGGTGATTCTCGATGGCGGGCATATCCAGAAATTCTTGGTTCATGGTGTTCTCGATGGCAGAAAAGGGGGACAGGGACGGATGTTCCATATCCGGTTGTGAGGGGAATTCGGCCTGGCGATTGGGATCCACCAGGGGAGTCAGCGCGGATCGCTCGTGCTGCAGCGCCAACAGGGGATCGAGCGCCAGGGCTTGGGGATCCTCCTCGCGGACGGCAGGTTCGTCACTCGTCAGCCACTCGTCCAGCTGCTCGGTGGGGCGGTTGCCCAGCACCTGCTGCAGGCTCTGCTCCGGCGTGATGGCGCCGAGATAGGCCTTGAGCCGGAATGGGCCGACGACGAGCTCGTCCCCCTGCTCCAGATGTACCTTGCGCGAGCGCCCTATGGGGGAAGTCGCGCCATTGATGTAGGTCTGGCCGCTCAGATCGCACAGGCAGAAGCGACCGTCCTGCAGCTCGATTCGGGCATGAGCCGGCATGACGGCCCCCAGTCGGTCCCGCAGATGCCAGTCATCCTGCTCGGAGGCGCCAAGGGTTCCCCCCATCTCGCCGAAGCCGTATTGCACCTGCTGGTTGCCATCGAGCTGCTCGCTGTTGAGCACCACCAGGGAAAGTTGCTGGTTTAGGTCGTTCACATTCACTCCTGCTCTCATTCCTGCACCTATTCCTGAACACAAATGGTCACAAACGGGTCACTCGGCGGCGCGCCGAGGAAGCTACTCCACCCCAGCCGTGCACTCTGCTCCTCCCCGAGCCTCAACCCCCTGGCCTGCTCCTGGCCGAAGCCAAGGCGCAGATCCCAGGCCAGCTGGTCACGCAGGATGAAGGAGACGAAGGTCACCAGGGCGTGGAAGTGCTCCCCGTTCGGGAGAAACCCGAGAAACTGCCCAAAACTCAGGTTGTTGATCTTCAATAGAAACTTGCCGGCGCAGTCATTGACCTTGTCGCCGATGACGAAATCCCCTCCCAGAGTGGCGCAGGCGCGGCCCAGCCTGTTTTGCTGATCCTGATGGATGGGTACCCGACGCCACTGCCAGGCGCTCACCTCCACTTCCGCCAGATCGAAGCAGTGAGCCACCAGGCCCGCCACCACCTCGGGGGAGCGGCTGGGGCTGGCCAGCAGCCCCGCATAAGAGAGCATCTTGGCCCGGTTGACCGGCAGGCTGCGGCAGACCGCCTCATTGCCGAGCCCCACCAGGGCGAACATCAGGCGGGAGAAGCCATCCTCGCCGTTGTCCTGGAAGCGCACGTGATAGCGATATTTGCGCCAGATCCGGTGCAGCAGGGTCAGCAGTCTGTGATGGAAGAAATCCAGGAAGAGGCCGAGCTTCTGCTCCCCTTGCGCGTACTCCCAGGCCAGGGAATCGAGGTAGTAACCCGGCATGGGGGACTGGCTGCCGTGCAGGCCGAGGAAGGCCACCTCCAGCTCGTGACGTCCCTTGTCATCTCGGCCAATCTGCAGCACGTCGCTGGTAGGAAAGCCCAGGGAGGCGGTCGCCTTGAAGCGGATCCCCTCGTCACTGGGCAGATAGTCAAGCCCCCGCTCCTGATCGGCGCCATCCAGCCGGTTGAGCAGCTCAACCAGCTGGAAGAAGTTGAAACGGGGCGCCTCCTTGGCGGCGCTCACATCAGGGAGTGTTGACCGATCTGGACTGGCCACTGATAACGCTCCTTGTTGTCGAGATTGACCACCTCAAGCAGGTGGAAGGCATTGACGCTGGCATACAGCGAGAAGAAGTGGGCCAGCACTGTACTGAACAGGTAGAGCTCCCCCTCGCTGCCGAAGGCGGATTGACGGACATGCAGCACGGATTTGAGCCCCCGCACCGGCATGCCACGCACCAGGCGGTCCACCGGCGTGGTCTCAATCTGCTCTATCCCCCCTAGCCGCTTGCGCGAGGCCTGCTCCGCCTGCTTGTCGTGCAGGGCCGGGAAGTCGTAGGTGCGCAGCACCTGCACCAGGGCATCCCGGCGCAGCAAGGAGACATAGTTCAGGGACAGGTTGGAGATAAGCGTCCAGTGCAGGCTGCCGTCGAGGGCCGGGCGCAGCGGCCGGGTCGGCCGGATCAGGTTGCGGAAGGTGGCAAACGAGGGAGAGCTGCCGGTCGGCACGCAGATGTTGCCCACCTTGAGGGTGGCGGCCCGGGAGCGGTTGGTGCAGGTCAGGGTGACGGAGATGGATTCATCCAGTTCCACTGTCGTGGTTTCGTCCCCACGCACGAAGGAGAGGCTGTGCTCGAAGCCGTCACCGCTCACCGATTCGCGCACCCGCACCCGGTAGTAGAGCGCCAGCCGCTGCTTGGCTCTCTCTATCTGGTGCTGGAAGCTCTCGAACGGTTGATAGATGCGCGGCGTGCCGCGGGAGCGGCCGAGGTTGCCCTCCACCCAGCCTTCCACCTCGTCCACCGAGAAGATCTCGAAACTGTCCGCGTGGCGATAGCTCGCCTTGAGGGGGTATTCCGCCTGACGGCCGTTGAGGTTGACCGGCTCGCTGTCGTGCTGGAACAGGTTGATGGCCGGCACGCAGTTGAGCATGAAGGAATCGGGCCGGATCTTGAGCTCCGCGGGCAGCGGCTTGTCGAAACAAAAATGGATCTTGAACTCGCTGACCGGCAGGGGCTGCCGGGGCCAATCGCCCCGGGAGAGCTCGAAGAAGAGGAAGCTTTCCGGGAAGCAGAAATACTCCTGCAGTATGCGATAGCCGGAGTAGACATTGTTCGGATAGGGCAAGAGCGCATCGTCGCGCTCGAAGCCGATGGGCTTGAGGGCCTTGGCCTCCTGACGGAAGCGCTTGCCGTCTATCTCCAGCTCAATGTGGGAGAGCTGGTTGGAGAGCCAGAAGTAGAGTTCGTAGGCGGTATAGCTGTCCCCGCCGAGGTAGAAGCGCAGCTTGTCGAGCTGCAACTCATCGAGGGGCAAGGGGGCATGCAGGGCGATATCCAGGGAAATGGTGGAGAGATCGTTGCCGCTCTGGGCCGCGATATGACGGATATCGGCCGGGTAGATCCAAGCGTCATGGCTGGTCTGGAAGTGACAGGTCACCTCGTCGATGGGTAGGCTGTCGAGCTGACAGCCCTGCTTGACCAGCGCCGGTTGAGTGATGGCCCCGGGGATGACCGAGAACTGCATGATGGTCATGCTGGGCACGGGGCGCAGATAGTTAGGCCAGAGCATATTGAGCAGACCGTGGGTCAGCTCGGGGAACTCGTCCTCTATCTTGGCGCGCAGGTTGCCGGTGAGGAACGCGAAGCCTTCCAGCAGGCGTTCCACGTCCGGATCCGTGTTTTGCTCGGACAAGAAACGGGTGAGTTCGGGATAGGCATCGGCAAATTCGCGCCCTTGCAGGCGCAAAAATGCCAGTTCATCCCTGAAGTAATGTTCCAGCGACATTGATCAGACCATGCGGTAGTGACGGTGACTGTCCAGGTGGACGTTGAACGAGGTAACCTGTTCGATGTGCTCAAGCCTCACATGGGCCGTCACCTGAAACGACATCTCGAGCGGATCCGCCTGATAGTCGGGTGAACGCACTTCCACGTGAACGATCCGCGGTTCATACCGACGGATGCATTGCCGGATCGCCTCACGGATCCGCCCCTTGATGTCCGCACTGCCCTGGGTGGCGTCATTGAGATCGACGACGCCAAGCTCGGGGGCACTGCGGCAATTACCGGGACGGGTGTTGAGGATCTGGTCGAGCTGCCGTTTGACAGACTCGACCAGATCATCCACTTCCGAGCGGGGGGAAGGATGAAGCCCCTCCCCCCGGATCCTGTCAAACAGGCTGGCCGCATTTCCTCTATCCCAGGAAGAGAGAGACGGCATCGGCCATTATTCCTTGTCCAGACGACCCACCAGAGACAGCTCGAAGCTGGCCCCCATGTACTTGAAGTGCGGGCGCACGGCCATGGCGACCTGATACCAGCCCGGTTCCCCTTCCACGTCCAGCACCTTGATCTGGGCGGCACGCAGCGGACGGCGGCTACGCACGTCTGCCGGCGGGTTCTCCTGATCGGCCACGTACTGCTTGATCCAGCCGTTCAGCTCACGCTCCAGATCCTGACGCTCCTTCCAGGAGCCGATCTGCTCGCGCTGCAGCACCTTGATGTAGTGTGCCAGGCGATTGATGATGAACATGTAGGGCAGCTGGGTACCCAGCTTGTAGTTGGTTTCCGCTTCCTTGCCTTCCTTGGTGTTCGGGAACACCTTGGGCTTTTGCACCGAGTTGGCGGAGAAGAAGGCGGCGTTGTCGCTGTCTTTGCGCATGGTCAGGGTGATGAAGCCCTCTTCGGACAGCTCGTACTCGCGACGGTCGGTGATGAGCACCTCGGTCGGGATCTTCGCCTGCAGCTGGCCCATGGCCTCGTACACATGCACAGGCAGATCGTGAATGGCGCCGCCGCTCTGCGGGCCTATGATGTTCGGGCACCAGCGGTACTTGGCGAAGCTGTCGGTCAGGGAGGTACCCATCAGATAGGCGGTGTTGCCCCACAGGTAGTGGTCGTGATCCGAACTGATGTCTTCCTGATAGTTGAAGCCCTTGATGGGATTCTCGGTCGGATCATAGGGCAGGCGCGCCAGGAAGCGCGGTGCGGTCAGCCCCAGATAACGGGCATCTTCCGATTCGCGCAGGGAACGCCACTTGGTGTAGGCCGGGCCTTCGAACACCGACTTGAGATCCTTGATGGACGGCAGATCGGTGAAGCTGTCCACACCGAAGAAGGCCGGTGCGACGGAGGAGATGAAGGGGGCATGAGCCATGGCTCCCACCGCGCTCACATACTGCATCAGCTTGATGTCGGGGGAGCTGTGGGTGAAGGCGTAGTCACCGATCACGGCACCGATGGGTTGACCACCGAATTGGCCATAACCCGTGGAATAGACGTGTTTGTAGAGGCCTGACTGGGTGATCTCGGGTGAGAACTCGAAATCTTCCAGCAGCTCTTCCTTGGTCGCATGCAGCACCTGGATCTTGATGTTCTCGCGAAAATCGGTGCGATCCACCAAGAGCTTGAGAGAACGCCAGGAGGACTCCAGCTCCTGCACTTCCTTGGCGTGCAGAATCACGTCCATCTGCTTGCTCAGCTTCTTGTCGAGCTCGACAATCATGCTGTCCACCAGCGCCTTGTTGACCGGATCAGTGGTGGTTCCGCTGTCCAGAATGTTGGCGATCAGGGCGGCAACCCCCTGCTTGGCAACGCTGTAACCCTCGTCTACCGGGGTGATGCGGGCCTGCGCCATGATTTCGTCCAGCAAGGACGAGGAGGCAACATTCGCCCCCGCTTGAACCTGTTCTTCGACCTGAGACATATTTTTTCCTTATCAATCAGTCAATAAATCTGCAGATCACTCGGCAGGCTTGATCAGATCCAGCTCCTTGAGCAGTTGCTCGCGAGCCTCGTCACTGGACAGCAGATCCTGCAAACGATTGCGGAAGGACGGGATATTTCCCAAGGGTCCTTTCAGGGCAACCAGGGCCTCACGCAGTTCCAGCAGCTTGCGCAGCTCGGGAACCTGCTGGGCAACGCTGTCGGGGGTGAAGTCTTCCAGGGACTGGATCTTGATCGACACCGGCAAGTCGTCCTGGCTGTTCTCTTCCAGGCGATTGGGAACGGAGAACTTCAGTTCCAGTGCAGATTCTTTCATGACAGAGGAAAAATTATTCTTGTCGATGGAGACGGTCTGACGCTCCTCGATGGGGGTCTCTTCCGTACGTCCTTTCATATTGCCAATAACCATCATGGTCAACGGAAGTTCTATTTCCGCCTGTTGGCCACCGGTTGCCGGCACATATTTGATATTAATACGCTCTTTAGGCGCAACAGTGGCGCCATCAATTCCTTTTCCCATGCTCTAAATACCAAGTTAAGGATCCATGAAGACCCTAAAGCTTATAGCCAACGCTTCTACCGGCAACTGTAAAAAATGACAGTTGACGAGCTCTGGAGGGAACTCGATAGAAAAACGCCAGCCGACGATGCATTTTTGATATGTGCCAAGCCAGTGCCTGGATAATCAAAAACACAATATGCATCTTGTTACTTAATACAACCCGATTTGCCTCTGCTCTTTGTCAGAGGTCATGCTGGCTTAAGAGCCATTTGCGACAAATGGTATATTTGTGATTCTACTGACGTCAATACAAAAATATTTAAAAAGCACTACATTACTATCTTTAATAAAATAAAACACAACAAAATCAACAACATAAAATCAAACCAACACTGGGTGAGAAATGTCTGAAACTGGATTTCTCTGCAGTAACAATGATGCTAGGTGTGCAAAAGATTAATGAATTTGTCATCAAGCCGGTGGAAAAGCATTAATACTTGGCAACTGAGTGATGATACCAGAAAACTGATGGTACCCTTCTCACGAGAAACAGTCATATAAGATGCACGATAAAATACCCCCATAAAGCGCAAAAAAATATCCCATGGCATTCATCATCATGCCATGGGATTTTTCCATCTAATATGAACTCTAACAGTGTTTAATCATCTTGCAGAGCACTAGGTATTGTCCTGCATCTTCTCCGATAGTTGACCCTTCTCCAGCTTGATAAACCAGTGCTGTGCCAGTTTTTGGCCGGAGGCTTTCTCCTGCTTGGTCATCCCTTTTTCCAGCTCATTACCTGCATCGGTCGCATCCTTGTTCCCGTCGGTCGCGGCGAGCAGATACCATGCATAAGCATGCAAGCGGTTGCGAGGCGCCCCCCAGCCTCGCTCACGCATGGTGCCCATGCGATATTGTGCCTGCCGGTGATTGGCGTTGGCCGCCAGCCGATACTGCTTGAGAGCCTGAACATAGTCCGCCTCCCCGCCCAGTCCCAGCCGCAGCATCTCGCCATAGGCATAGTGGGCCTCGACATTGCCCTGCCGCGCCGCCGAGGCGAGGCTCTGGCGTGCCGCTACCAGCTCACCCCGTCCCTGCTGCAATGTGGCCAGCTCGAGTTGTGCCTGGCTCACCCCGCCTTTGGCCGCCAGTGTCAACCAGTGCTCTCGCGCTGCCGGATCGCTCTGCTGCAGGCTCAGCTGATATTCAGCCTTGTGAGAGCCATGGCTCGCAGCCAGCTCCAACCAGTAACGACCGAGCGCGAGATCCTGAGGCACCACCTCCCCCACCAGATAGGCTTGTCCCAACCACAGCTGGGCTTGGGGAGCACCGGCATCGGCGGCGCGTTGATACAGGGGCAGAGCCTCGGTACCACTCGCCCGGCTGGCCAGGATCAGCAAAGCATCCGGTTGTTGCTGGGCAGCAGCCTTCTCATACCAGCGCCGGGCGAGATCGGGGCGCTTGGCGACTCCCTTTCCTTGCTCATAGCGCAGGCCGAGCCGATATTGCGCCTCGCGGTTACCCTGCTCGGCCGCCTTCTCCAGCCACTCGATGGCATCGGCGTCGGCACCGGGCTGCTTGGCATACCACTCTCCCAACACCAGCTGAGCATCCGCATGATCGCGTTTGGCCGCCTGCTCGAACCAGTCGAGACACTCATCGGCCAACTTGCCCCGATGTTGCTGCCGGCACGCCAACCCCAGCTGATAGCTGGCATCCGCATTACCCAGCTTGGCCGAGCGCTGCCACCAGTCATGGGCCAGCTTTGGATTCTTGGGCTCACCGAGGCCAGCCTGATACCAGCTCCCCACCTGCAGCGCGGCCTTGCCTCGTACATCCGCATCTGCCGCCAGCGGTCCTGCTTGGTCCGCAGCCTGCTTCATCCAGCGCATCGCCTCGGGATAATCCGGTTTGGCCGCCAAGCGATTGGCCAGTTCATACTGCGCCTTGCCCTGACCCTGCTGGGCTGCTTGCTGGAGATCCTGTTCTGTCATGGGAGCCGTGGCACAACCAACCAGCCAGCTTGCAGAAATTATCAACCAGATAAATGTTCTATTCATCTATATATCTTTATATTTAAATCGATAGAAAGGAGCATTGTTTTTGTATAAACATTGCCATTAAAAAGCTACTTTCAGCCGATGCCAGCACAGCTAGCGACTACTGCTATCTGGCTGCACCAGTGCTGTTACCTTCCCCTACAGGTTGTAACCACAGAAATAATAAGATAACGCTACAATTACATCCTGCCTTTTCTTGATTTAAGATTGACATTGTGAAAACCTACTACATAAAGCGTATATTACACCTACACTGAATCATCACTGCACTTTCCATTGATGAACCTAATTTTTATAAAACCACCAAAACCTATAAAACAAAAAAATTTATGACCATCTACCATAATCTGCGTATTTTAAACAAACCATTACTTCATCCTCAGTAATAACATTTACTGCGACTAGCTTGTCTGCAAGTGCATCTATAACTTCAAAGTCTTCAACGCACCCACTTTCACTTGCAACAGTTGAAAAGAAACCTTCCAGAAGGTCATTCTTATTATTACCGTTAACTAAAGACAGTGCAGAATTCAAAAGAGCAGTTTTAGCTGATAAGCTATCGGCAGAGTTGCATTCTGGTTCATAGAGAGAATTTTTAATTTTTTGCCATTTTTCATTTAACATGATCTCTTCATTTGATGACTTCATATGCTTCCCTCGGAATGAAACGAAAAATCAGGACCTATCTATTTTTTGCATAAGCAAACCCAGGCAATTATAATTTATCACCAGTTTCAGGATTGACACCACTGGAAACATCACAGGATGTACTTTCTATTTTACATCGACTTTCTTTAAATAAATAACATTCCAAAGAATTCATACTGACTCAGAATGTTATTGCTTGTTCACATGGTCCAACTTGACCAGTGCCAAGCCCAGCTTGCTTCCCTCATTTAACAGCTTATCGAGGATATCAGCTCGACAAATAAAGCCTGTATATTGATCAGCATCTATATCCCAAAGCACGACTTCATATCCTCGTGCTTGCAGCCATTGGTCATAAAGCACCAGCATGCTCCAAACCGATAAATCCTCATTCGGCTCTGAGCAAATGAAGTGCTCCTTCAAACCGTGCATATCTGCCAGTACATTGCCTTGTAACTCAACCTCCTCCACGTCTCGCCAGTCGATATTGAGACATACCCAACACTCATCGGAATTCAGCTCAACAAGTGTTGACACGATACGGCCCTGTAGTGCATCGGCATTTGTATTCATCAGAGCGTTCACCCTGTCGGCGCTGATGGCTTCAGGAAGATGAGATAGCAGAGTCGATAGAAACCATTTTCTTCTTCGTCTTTCGACATAAACCATAGGGATTAACAGGGGAGACAAGATGATGACAGAGAGGATCAGGAATAGTTTTCTTATCGCCTTCACTCTTCTTCCTCGATTTTTTCATACTGTGCCAAGGGTGCCAGGTCATTCGTGTCTAGCATAAATGAGCCTACACAATAGCATCGAACGCCACTCGGCATCGAGATATATAGACCATGCAGGCTGTGCATCATTGATAAACAGCACACGACTCCTATACCCGAATTTAGTATCATGATTCCTTGTTACCTATCAGCTGAGTTTCTCCTTACTGATAGTAGGTTCGTATCTATTGATATTGGCTGGGTTGGCGCCCCCGGTTGTTGGCGCTATGCTTAAAATAGTCACAGTGCAAGGCGAGATAAATGTTTGGTGATAATTTATTGGGCAAGCTATCTGCTACCATTTTTTATGGCGAACTGTACCCATAGCCTAGCCAGAGCCTTAAAATAAATCTCTGGTCGTTTGAATGAGAGCGGTTATAGTTATAATGCTCTATCCCCCCCTTAAACGGTACCCCTGCTGCTCGGCCTACCTCTACCATCATGTGCAATGGAATACGAAATACTCTCCCTCCACAACCCGTTTCATCAATACTTCCACATAGGTTGATTTCTTACCTAGGCCAGAACTATTTTTCATCTCAGGATGCTAGGAAGAGCAAGGTTTCAGGCTGATAAGTCCCAAAGGTGATACAGCATCACGAGACAAGCTGAGATTGATGCGTTTACCCACACCATGACTTGTTTTTATGTGGCATAAGCTTGGCTTGCAAGTAAGGGGGAAAAATCAGCGTTCAATTGTCACTGCCAGTGTTGCCAGCCAGCTTCCCCCTAATAAGCCAGCTATCCCAGTCTGATAATCATCGATAAAAGCATCACAGCCCCCAGCTCGTAGAAGCGTACTATCGCTTGAGGCTCGGCCGCAGTATTGACCACAGCGAAATGCTGCCATCCTTTCGAGGTCGAAAACCTGACGTCATCATATGAATGCATCCAGTTTCCTTAGGACACGAACTTAATCTTTTGGCCCGCGAGCCGAGTGATCTTCTGATCTTTCATGCTGATCAACACGTCTTCGGACAAGGCTTTGATCTTGACTCTATTGCCGACCCGGGCCAATAGCGCGTAAGCGTAACCAGCCCTGGGAGCCCGGCGAGTGGTCTTGGCCAGGTTGTAATCAAATGCCGTCACCTTGAGCGCACCTCGGCTCATAGTTGTGCCCGTCTTACCCAAGTAGGTAATGAAGGCCCCCTCGTAGGAGGAGAAGATATCCAGCAAGCTGTCGTTGTTTCCCGGTAAATCCCCAGGATCTCGTCCGGTCAAGAGGCTGTGACATGCCGCTGTAGTCGCGATCCCATCTACCCCAGTTCGCCAATCCATGCCACCCGGCTGGCCCGTGTGGTAGGCGTAGAAGAAGTCTCGATCATGGGCGTAGATCATCGTACATCCGCTCAGCGCCCCCGAGGTTAGCACCACAGGCTGGCCTTCCACCAAGTTATCAAGAGGGATTCGGATACCGACCGTGCCAGCCGTGCCATTAACCACGTTGATTAGACTGACCTGCTCCCCCAGCACCTCCTTGCCCCAATGGTTACCAATCTGTAATCCCCCCTCAAGGGAGGTCGCCTGAGCGCCAGTAGCAGTGAGGACCTTCTCGGTGAAGATGGCATCCTCGCGGTCATAGGCCCGTGGCGCGTCCAGCCGAACCTCTGCGTCAAACCGGCAAACCTCGAACTCCAACATAATGGTATGGGTCGGCTCACCGACCAACAAGCCACGCTTGGCCAAGGGCGTAATATAGCCCTTGATCAGTTTCTGAGTATCCTTGTTTGGTTTGCCCGGCTTGCGATCGGGTTTTGTCACACCTCTCGCTAACACGCTATCGGAGTGAATCGCCGGTGTACTGCCCATAACCGGTGTACTGCCCATAAGGGGACGAGAATTAACCAAGGGGCTCGACAACGTCTCGCCCTGATTGATGACAGCTTGCACCATCATGGGTACGGCCGATGTCTGAGATGGCGCCGAGCTAGCAATGAGTGAGGCTGGCGGAGCATCCGGCTTGGCTACCCCCTTGGGGAGTACCGGAGCCTGCCCTGCCCAGCCGGAGCCTGATCCCGGGCTGCCGCCGGAGTTCATCTTGATGGTGGGGCCGACCAGGGTTACGCCGCCGCCATCGACCTTGACGAAGCAGCCGCCGACCTTGACGGTGATCTCGGATCCCGCCTCCAGCACTACCTTGGCACCGGCCTTGACGTGTACCTCCTGCCCCGCCTGGGTAAGCCAGCTCTGACCAAGTTTTTGGTGCATGGAGGCATCCACGGTGAGGGAATAGTCCCCTTTGACCTGATCCCGCCTCTCGCCATTCACGGTGAGGTGGTCATTGGCCTTGATCCGGGTCACCCGCTCATTGTCGATGTCCCTGTGCTCGTCGTGCTTGATGTGCCAGGCCGCATCGTTCTCGATCAGCAGGTTCAGGTCTTTCTGGCCGTGGATGTAGATCTCTTCCTTGCCCGCCTGATCTTCGAATCTCAGTTCGTTGAAACCCTCCCCCTGATGGGTCTCGGTACGCAGTACGGTGCGGGTCTTGTTCGCCGGAAGCGGGTAAGGCGGCCGATTGGTGGAGTGATAGGTGCGGCCCGTGATGATCGGCTGGTCCGGGTCTCCTTCGAGGAAGCTCACTATGACCTCGTGACCGATACGCGGGATCGTCATCATGCCGTACTGGCCGCCGGCCCAGCCCTGGCTCACCCGCACCCAGCAGGAGCTCTGATCGTTGCTCGAACCGTAGCGGTCCCAGGGGAACTGCAGCTTTACCCGGCCGTGCTCATCGCAGTAGATCTCCTCCCCGTCCGGCCCCACTACGGTCGCGATCTGCGGACCGTCCACCATGGGCTTGTGGGGCGCCTCCGGGCTGCCGATGCGGGCCCGCCAGGTGGTACTCCCCTTCACCACCCCGAACTCGTTGTGGTAGACGGTGGGGCCGCTTCCTCCCTCCTCTTCCAGCGCCTGGGGCTGCTGGCCGGTGTGGCTGATGCGCACGATTTGCCAGTCGGCATTGAGTGTGCCGTTCGGGTGTTCGGTGAGGGAAAACGTCTGGCCCGGCAACAGGGCCGCGCAGTTGGATTTGCCACTGCCTGCAACCGCATCGTTGCGCAGGGCATCGAGCCGATACTGGGCAAACGCCTTGCCACTCGGGTCCAGCTTGTAGCGGCCCGGGGAGTCGAAATGCTGGTAGCTATTGCGCTGATGGGTGAGCTCGGCGCCGCGCTGCTTGTGGGAGAGGCCATAGGCCGGGGTCTTGAAGCTGTAGTCCTTGAGCTCCACATCCGAGCTCCGCACCGCCTCCCGGTAGTGAAATTGGCGCACATAGGGGCCCTGCTCGAGAGAGCGGTTGCCCAGGTTAAAGAAGAGCTCGGGGCCGGCGGTCAGCGCGGCCGCATCGTCGGCAAAGACAATGCGATGTTTGCCCTGCTCAAACTCGTGGAAATAGAACAGCCCCTCTTCGGCGGCGAGGCGGTTCAGGAAGTCCAGGTCCGTCTCCCGGTACTGGACGCAGTATTCCCGCTTGGCGTGCTCATTCTTGAGCGCGAAGGCGTAGTCGGTGATGCCGTGCTCTTGCAGCAAAATGGAGAGGATTTCGTCAGGCTTCTGGGCCTGGAAGATGCGCGAATTCTGGCGCAAAGAGAGCCGCCACAGGGCCGGCTGCACCAGGAGCTGATAGCGGGTGCGGCGAAAGCCGCTGTCCCCCTGCACAAAGTCGCTCACCACACCGCACACCCGGCGCTGCAGCTCGCCCTCGTACCAGATGAGCAGCTCGCAGGGCTGGTCCAGCACGGCGCCAAAGTCCACGTCCGGCTGGGGGCTGGCCAGCTCCAGTCTCAGCTGGAAGGGGCCGTTTAACGCCTCTTCCAGCGCAAATTCGGCCACCACGAAGGTGCTCTCGGGCAAGGCCCCCACCTTGACGGTGAACTGTAATCCTGTGCTGTCTGCCATGGGTGCGCCTCTGCTGTCGGCCCGCTGTCTGTCGGCTGCCTCAAGGTGGGAGAGAGATCCGCCATGGCCGCCGCTTTTTCGCCGCCATGGCTACCGCACGCCCCCAAGGCGTGCGTGCAGATCCGTCGTCATGTTCTTTGTTGTGCCCGCTCACGCGGAAAACGGGCAGAAGAAAGTCATGGCATGGGTCAAGACGATGAGAAACAGGGTGAGAGGAATCAGAAGCTTCATCAGACTTCGCAGCAGATGACGCAGCACACAAAGCAAGGAGCACCCAGCGGGTGCTCCTTGATGGCATCAAGCCTCGATCGGCGCGCGCCAGTCGTCCGCACCGGAAGTACCGGCAACGGTGTGCTCCCAATCGATCTTGCGATAGGCCAGGGAGACCTGGATCAGCTGGGTGAAATCAGCCTTCGCCGGATCCTGGCAGTGGGGCATCTGGCAGTCGATGTCGACGATGGTGGCATCGGTCAGCACTGTGCTGAAGAAGTGCTCCTGCTTGCCCTCGACGGAGGTGCGGTACCACTTCAGGGTCACTTTCGGCAGCATCTCACCGGAGGCCAGGGAGTTGTACATCAGGGGCACGGCCTTGTTCAGGGCCACGGTGAACTTGAACGGCTTGTGGACGCGCTGGCCGGCAGGCTGGCCGGATTGCGGATCGGTCGGCACGGTCACGATATGTTGGAATTCCTGCACCAGCATCTCGTCTTCGTGGCCCTGCACAAAGATGTTGCCGACGGAGTCGGAGGTGAAGGCACCGGCGGTGATGTTGCCCTGGGTTTTACCTTCGATGCTGATATAACATGGAGTTGGCATGGGTATGCTCCTGATTGGTTAAACGGTAATGACACTCAACCGGAACCATTAGCAGCGACCATGCCAGATTATTTTTCCCATACAAAACAATGAGTTAAAAAACCACATCGATAAGTGACCTTATCACGCACCGCAACTTGTTGCCCCATAAGCACATATACCCACCTAGGATTGCATTTCCAGTGTTTTAATCTTTAATACGAGCAACTCATTGCCTTGACCGACATTTATCACCACCAACCCGGGTTGTCTGCCCCATCCATCATCCCTGTAGTTATGTGCCCGCCATCGGCTCTGAACACCTGGCTCACCCAGTCCTGCCAATATCCCGGTCACCGGCGCTATACCTAATACCATGAGCCCCGGCACTGGAGCATGGCGATGGCACCTCCCGTCAATGGCCCCGAAGGCTTGCCTCTCTCCCCAGAACGCCTGTCGGCCTTGATAGCAATACCGCTGCCACCGTGTGTTTCGCCACCGGTACCAGATCGCACCACGCGTACCAGCCCCAACCATCCACTCGTTCGAGGTGTCCACCATGTCCAGCCATAAGCCATCCACGGCGCCTGGGCCGCAGGCCTCCCCCCTGTCCGATCCCTACAACTTCTCCCTGATCCTCGGCGGGCCACTCTACCAGCTCTGGAGCCGGGCACACCTTGGGGAGATCAAGGCCCATATCCGGCGGCGGATCCTGGTGCTGAGCGGGATCTGCTGGCTACCCCTGTTGCTGCTGTGCACCCTGGAGGGCAGCCTGCTGCAGGGGGTGGCCGTCCCCTTCCTGCTGGATGTGGAGACCCATGTACGCTTTCTGGTCTGCGTCTCCCTGCTGGTCTATGCGGAGCTCATCGTCCATCAGCGCATCCGGATCATCGTCAGCCAGTTCGTCGAGCGGGATCTCATCGCCCACCACTCCCTGCCCCGCTTCTATGACGCCATCCAGAGCGCCATGCGCTGGCGCAACTCCATCCCCGCCGAGGTGACCCTGATCCTGTTCGTCTTCTCGATGGGTTACTTTCTTCGGATCAACACCTTCGTCCTGCAATCCTCGACCTGGTACGCCACCATGCACCAGGGGGCCATCACCCTGACCCTGCCCGGCTTCTGGTTCTTCTGGGTGAGCAACCCCATCACCCAGTTTCTGATCCTGCGCTGGCTCTACCGCATCTTCATCTGGACTCGCTTTCTCTGGCAGGTCTCCCGGATCCGGCTCGAGTTGCTGCCGACCCACCCGGATCGCAACTGCGGTCTGGGGTTCCTGGGGGCGGCCGCCTACGCCTACTCACCACTGCTGACCGCCTTCGGGGCCCAGCTGGCCGGTTTTATCGCCAACCGCATCTTCTACGACGCCGCCGTATTGACCGCCTACAAGCCGGAGATAGTGCTGTTGGCCGGCTTCGGACTGGTGTTGGTGCTGGCACCGCTGGGGGTGTTCGCCCCTCACATCATGGCGGCCAAGCGGCAGGGGCTGCGGGAATACGGCGCCCTCGCCGCCGAATACAGCCGCGGCTTCGAGCGCCGCTGGCTCAAGAGCAGCGACAGGGAGGGGGAACCCCTGCTCGGCGCCGCCGACATCCAGTCCCTCGCCGATCTCGGTAACGCCTTTACCGTCATCAAGGAGATCAGGCCCATCCCCTTCAGCCGGGACATGTTCCTGCAACTGGTGCTGGCGAGTGTCGTCCCCTTCGTCCCCCTGCTGCTGACCCTGTTCCCCTTCGACGTACTGCTCGATCGCCTCGTCGGGGTGATCTTCTGATGGCCGGGAATGCAGGAAAGAGAGAGTTTGAGGGCAAATGAGAGAGCCCCTGACATCGTTGGCAACCCATGACATCAATGAAAAAGAAGAAAGTGCGAAGCAAGGGGGCCTTACCGGAGCACCATTACCGACAGAGGGAACAGAGAGGAGAGGAAAGCGAAAGAGGCGTAAAAACAAAGACCCTGCTCTTGCGAGCGGGGTCTGGCATTTCAAGGGCTGTCGTTGACACTGACAGCCAGAAAGCAAAAAACCGACCCTGAGGTCGGTTTTTCTAAATTTGGCGGTGAGGGAGGGATTCGAACCCTCGATACGTTGCCGTATACACACTTTCCAGGCGTGCTCCTTCAGCCACTCGGACACCTCACCAAATTTTCGTTCGTTTCGCTGTTTGCGTTGGAACGGGGCGTAATGTAAGGGATAGGCGCGGGTCGGTCAATGCTATTTTTCACCTTTTGCAGTCAATTGCTCAATTACCGAACCAAGTGACCAAAAACTTGCCATTTCCTATCCCTTTCACTCAATTTTCGGCCACTTCGTGCAAGGGTTCCCCTCTGATGGCCTCCTCCAGCGAGCCGTAAAACTCCAGCTCACCCGGGATGGGGCGCACCTTGGCACGGGCCAGGGTCTTGAGCGGCTGGAACTGCAATTCCGCCACCCGCACCCGCACCCCGGCCTTGGCCATCCGCTTGGCAAACTGCTGGAAGGCGGACAGGCCACCCGCATCCAAGATAGAGACCGCCTCCATCTGCAGCACCAGCGTCTTGTGTTCTTTCACCTGAGCCAGCAACTCACCGAACACCCGCTCCGCCGCCGCGAAGAACAGGGGGCCATTGATCTTGTAGACCAGGGTCTCTGCCTGCACCTCGCCGGCGTAGCGCCTGTGCTCGGCCAGGTTGTGCAACTTGGTCATCTTGGCAATCTCGCGCATAAACAGCAGGGAGGCCAGGATCACCCCGAATGTGATGGCGATGACCATGTCGAAGATGACGGTCAGCGACAGACAGACCAGCAGCACCAGCACGTCCGAACGCGGCGCACGGCGGATGAGATCCACCACCTTGTGGGCCTCGCTCATGTTCCAGGCCACCAGCAACAGCAGGGCCGCCATGGCGGAGAGGGGCAACCAGGAGAGCCAGGGGGCCAGCACCAGGATGGCGGCCAGCACCACAAGTGCGTGTACTATGCCGGAGATGGGCGAGGTGGCGCCGGCCCGCACGTTGGCGGCAGAGCGCGCGATGGCGGCCGTCGCCGTGATCCCGCCGAAGAAGGGAGCCAGAATGTTGCCAAGTCCCTGCCCCACCAGCTCACCGTTGGAGCTGTGCTTGCGCCCCGTCATGCCATCCAGCACCACGGCGCAGAGCAGGGATTCGATGGCCCCCAGCATGGCCATGGAGAAGGCGGCGGGCAGCAAACGCTCGATAGCCGCCAGATCCCACACCACGGGGGTTCCGTCCGGTCCTGGTAGTGACCAGGGCATCATCAGGGTCGGCGCTATGGGAGGGATCCCCATCCCCTGGGTACCATCGGCCAGGGTATAGCTGAACTTGCTGCCGATGGTCGCCACATCGACCCCCATGCGGTGCAGGCCAAAGCCAAGCCCCACCCCCACCAGCACGGCGGGCAGGTGACCCGGCACCGGCAGCCGCAATCTGGGCCAGAGCAGCAACACCGCCAAAGTGGCTACGCCGACCAGGGTATCCCCCCACTGCCAGCTTGGCAGCGCCTGGACCAGGGCCTCGACCTTGCCGATGTAGGTCTCCGGCATCTCGGTAACGTGCAGACCGAAGAAATCCTTGATCTGCAGGGTCGCGATCACGATGGCGATCCCGCCGGTGAAACCCAGGGTCACTGACGGCGGAATGTATTCGATGAGACGGCCGAGCCTGGCCATGCCCATGGCGACCAGAAAGAAGCCGGAGAGCAGGGTCGCCATCAGCAGCCCGCCGACGCCGAACTGCTGGGCCACCGGGTAGAGGATCACCACGAAGGCGGCGGTGGGGCCCGAGATGGAGTAGCGCGAGCCTCCGGTCACCGCGATGACGATGCCGGCGATGATGGCGGTATAGAGACCATGCTGGGGCGGCACGCCGCTGGCGATGGCCAGCGCCATGGCCAGTGGGATGGCGATGATGCCGACCGTGATACCGGCGATGAGGTCGCGGCCGAAACGGGCGACGCTATAGGGTTCGTCGATACAGGATTGGCGCAATGCGATAGCCAGCTTCACGCCTTGTAAGGAAGCTTGATTGTACATGTATTGGGTAATACCAGAAGGAGGAGACAAAGGCCGGCGTGACCCGGCACCCGATCATCATCAAGGGCCGGCAGAGCTGTCGACGCGGCGATGGTATCGAGGGCAACCATACCCGAGCCGGCGCAATATTTCGATGGGCGGGATCAAGAAATGGCCATTAGCCCCCATTATTGCCGTGGATAAGCGACATATCGCCGATCTTTATCGTCTAGTCACCTATTGCCCCAAGGGATCACGCGGGTGGTCATCGGCAAGCGGTCACCTCTCCTCACCGAGCGACGGTCCCTTTATCTCCTGCGCCGATGGCACCACCGGCCCGAGCCTTGCCCCCGACTCACAAGCAGGGGCCAAGCCGGATGGCAGGAAATAAGCCACAACGGCCTTTCTCAAGCTACTGATTGTGCTGAAAATAGTCCACGGCGACCAAGTTTTGGGCAAACGGGACGAAAAGCCCTTTTTTGCACAAGGCTACGGGTTGACACCCGACCGAGCGGCCATTAATATCCGCACCGTCTCGACGAGACAGGCAATTCCTCCTTAGTTCAGTCGGTAGAACGGCGGACTGTTAATCCGTATGTCACTGGTTCAAGTCCAGTAGGAGGAGCCAATTCCCTCGTAGTTCAGTCGGTAGAACGGCGGACTGTTAATCCGTATGTCACAGGTTCAAGTCCTGTCGAGGGAGCCATTTTAGAGAGCCCGCCTGGGAAACCAGGCGGGCTTTTTGTTATCCCCCGCCCCCCAGGTAGGCCTTGCGCACCTCCTGATTGCCCAGCAGCTCTTCACCACTGCCAGTCAGGCGGATCTTGCCGTTGACCATCACATAGCCACGATCGGACAGCTTCAGGGCATGGTGGGCATTCTGCTCCACTAGGAAGATCGTCATGCCGCTTTGCGCCAGCTCCCGCAGCGTATGCAGGATCTGCTTCACGACGATGGGAGCTAGCCCCAGGCTGGGCTCATCCAGCAGCAGCAACTGGGGGCGACTCATCAGGGCGCGGGCGATGGCCAGCATCTGCTGCTCGCCGCCGGACATGGTCATCGCCCGCTGCTTGCGACGCTCCTTCAGGCGCGGGAAGAGGTCGAACATGGCCTGCATGTCCTGCGCCGCAAACTGGCTGCCGATGGGGATGGTCCCCATCAGCAGGTTCTCTTCCACCGTCATGTCCGGGAAAACTCGCCGCCCCTCCGGCGCCTGGGCGATGCCAGCCGAGGCCACGAAGTGCGTCGAGCGATGGCTGATGTCTTCACCGCGAAACAGGATCTGTCCGCTGCGAATGCGAGGCTGACCAAAGATCGACATCAAGAGCGTGGACTTCCCGGCGCCATTGGCACCGATCAGCGCCACGGTTTCCCCTTCATACACCTGCAGGTTGACCCCGGTCAGCGCCTGGATGGCGCCGTAGAAGACGTCGACGTCGCGAAACTCCAGCATGGCCCCGCTCATGCGCAGGCCTCGTCGTCATCGGCGCCCAGATAGGCGGCTATCACATTTTCATCGTGCTGGATCTGCTCAGGTCTGCCCTGTGCGATTACATCGCCGTGATCCAGCACTATGATGTGGTCGGAGATCTCCATCACCATGGTCATGTCGTGCTCGATCAACAACACAGTGATGCCATGATGATCCCGCAGATACCGGATGATAGTGCTGAGGGTCTGGGTCTCGACCGGATTCAGCCCGGCAGCGGGCTCATCCAGGCAGATCATCTCGGGGGCCGTGCACATGGCGCGGGCTATCTCCAGCCGGCGTTGCTGGCCATAGGACATCTCCCCCGCCAACCGGTTGGCACAATCCACCAGATCCACCACCTCGAGCCAGTAGAAGGCGCGATCCAGCGCACGACTCTCGGCCCGCCGGTACGCCGGGGTGTTGAGCACACCGGCCAGCAGATTACGATTGACCTGCATGTGCTGGGCGACCAGCAGGTTTTCCACCACAGACATCTCCCGAAACAGGCGGATATTCTGGAAGGTCCGGGCAAGACCCGCCCGGTTCACCAGATGGGTGCCCCCAAACATCTTGTAGAAGATCCGCTGTCCGAGCCGGGCCGGATTGACCCAGTCCCCGGGCTGGAATGCCTGACCGAGGATCTGGATCACGTCGGTGGTCTCGTTGCGGGCGTTGAAGAAGATATTACCGCCGGATGCCCGGTAGAAGCCGGTCAGACAGTTGAACACCGTGGTCTTGCCGGCACCGTTGGGGCCGATGAGGGCGGTGATGGAGCCGCGCTTCACCTCCAGGCTCACATCGTTGAGCGCCTTGATGCCACCGAAGGCGATCATCAGATGCTCGACCCTCAGGATCATGTCGTTCAACGGGTGAGTCGTCATGGCGCCACCCCCTTGCGCACCGCGAAGCCGCTGCGGTTGATGCGAATAAGACCCCTCGGTCGCCAGATCATCATGACGACCATCAGCATGCCAAACAGCAGCACCCGGTATTCGGCGAAGCTGCGTAGCAGCTCGGGGGTGACGGTCAGCACAAAGGCCGCCAGCACGACGCCTATGGTCGAGCCCATGCCCCCCAACACCACGATGGCGAGGATCAGGGCCGACTCGAAGAAGGTAAAGGAGGTAGGGTTGACGAAGCCCTGATAGGTGGCAAAGAACACCCCGGCAATCCCCGCGGTGGCGGCCCCCAGGGTGAAGGCTGACAGCTTGACCAGCACATGATTGAGCCCCATGGAGCGGCAGGCTATCTCGTCTTCGCGCAGCGCCTCCCAGGCCCGCCCGATCGGCATGCGGGTCAACCGGTGTTTGACATAGAGCACCCACACCACCACTGCCACCAGCACCCCATAGATAAAGATGAATTTCAGGTTGGGGTCATAGGGCAGCTGGAAGAACTCATGGAAAGGCACGCCCCCCTCCTCCTTCGCCCGTCGCCCGAACTCCAGGCCAAACAGGGTGGGCGCCGGGGCCGAGATCCCGTTGGGGCCACCGGTAAAGGCCAACCAGTTGTTCAGGATCAGGCGGATGATCTCCCCGAAGCCCAGGGTCACTATGGCCAGGTAATCCCCGTGCATGCGCAATACAGGGAAGCCCAGCAAGGCCCCGGCCGCCGCTGCGATCAGCGCCACCAGGGGCAACATAGACCAGAAACCGAGCCCGAGATATTGATAGCCGAGGGCGAGGCCATAGGCCCCGATGGCATAAAACGCGACGTAACCCAGGTCCAGCAGGCCAGCGAGCCCCACCACTATATTCAGTCCCAGCCCGAGCAGCACGTAGATGAGGCCGAGGATCGCCACCGTCAGCACATACTTGGTGGCGACGAAGGGGAAGCAGATCGCCAGCGCGAGCACCAGCGGGATGATCCAGCGCAGGGGATCCTTGTAGTCGGGCTCCCGCACATAGACCCCGCCGTTATCCGCTGCAAAGCCGGAGCGCAGACGAGTGCCTGCGGCCGTGGTCAGCAATGCGCTCATCAGGAACCGGCCCACCATGACGGCGAGGATTATCCACACCAGTCGTTGCCCCGCGAAGTTGAAGCTGTAGCCATCCAGCACGACGCCGACGATGGGGCCAAACACGATGAGTGCCACCAGGCCGGCGAAGATCGCGTCCAGCAGGCAGCGCTTGAAGGAGAAATCCGGGTGTGAACTGTTCTGTGACCTCATCCCCGCCCCCTCACACTTTGCTCACCACGGGACGGCCGAGCAGCCCCTGGGGACGGAAGATGAGGATCATCACCAGCAAGCCGAACGAGAACACATCCTTGTAATCGGAGTTCACCATCCCCGAGAATTGCGCCTCCGCTATCCCCAGAATGAGGCCCCCCAGCATGGCGCCGGGCAAGGAGCCAATGCCCCCCAGCACGGCGGCGGTGAAGGCCTTGATGCCGATGATGAAGCCGACATAGAAGTCGAAGGTGCCGTAGTTGAAGGTGATCAAGACGCCGGCGAGCCCCGCCATGGCGGCCCCTATCACGAACACCAGCGAGATGATCCTGTCGGTGTTGATGCCAATGATCGAGGCCATCTTTCTGTCCTGCTGCACCGCCCGGCACATGCGCCCCAGGTTGGTGTTGCTGATGATCCAGGTGAGCAGCAGCATGCCCGCGAACGAGGCGATCAGGATGAAGACCTTGGTGTAGGTTACCTGCACGAAGCCATCGCCGATATGAAAGCGCAAGGCCCCGTCGAGCAGGGTGGGGACCCCTTGCTGGCGAGGCCCCTGACTGATTTGCGCGTAATTTTGCAGGATCAATGACATGCCGATGGCGGAAATGAGGGGCGCCAGGCGCGTCGAGTTGCGCAGGGGTTTATAGGCGATGCGCTCTATGGTCCAGCCATAGACCCCGGTCACCATGATGGTGAAGATCAGGGTGCCGAGGATCAGCAGGGGAAAAGAGTGCAGCCCGAAGAAGGACAGTAACGCCAGGCCGATGGCGCTGAGGTAGGCCGAGATCATGTACACCTCGCCATGTGCGAAGTTGATCATGCCGATGATGCCGTAGACCATGGTGTAACCGATGGCAATCAGCCCATAGACGGACCCCAGGGTTAAGCCATTGATCAGCTGTTGCAGGAAAAATACATCCATGTAGTGCGCTCTCGTTATAGGCCGCGAAGGCCTGGTGTTTATAAAGCGCCGACCGCAGTCGGCGCTGAGCGTTATCCACTATGTCGTCATTTCACTTCTTTATATTTGCCCTGATCGTCCCATTGGTAGACCACGTAGTCGGAGACTTTCAGATCTCCCTTGCTGTCCCAGGACTTCTTGCCCATCACAGTCTCGACCGTGTTCCCTTTCAACCAGGCACTGGCCTTGGCGGCGTCGGTGCCACCGGCCCCCTTGAAGGCCGCGGCGATGGCCTGCACCGAGGCGTAGGCATAGAGGGTGTAGCCTTCCGGTTCAAACTTGTTGGCACGGAATGCCTCGATGACCGCCTTGCCGTCCGGGATGAGGCGCGGATCCTGACCGAAGGTCATGTAGATGCCGTTGGTGTACTGCGGGCCGCCGGCTGCCGTGACCATTTCGGCGTTGACGATGCAGTCCCCCGAGAAGAACTTGGCCGACACCCCCTGCTCGCGCATCTGACGCACCAGAGGCCCCCCTTCCGGGTGGCAGCCGCCGAAGAAGACCACATCCGGCTTCTGCGCCCCTATCTTGGTGACCAGGGCGTTGAAATCTTTCTCACCGCGCGACAGCCCTTCATACATCACGTCCTGCACACCGCGCTTGGCCAGCGCCGCCTTGGTCGCATCCGCCAGCCCCTGCCCATAGGTGTCCTTGTCGTGGATGATCACCACCCGCTTGGCCTTGAGCTTGTCGATGATGAAGTCGCTGGCGACCTGCCCCTGCTGATCATCCCGCCCGCACATGCGGAACATGTCGCTCATGCCGCGCTCGGTGACAAGCGGATTGGTCGACCCCGGGGTGATGGCGATGACGCCGGCGTCGTTATAGACCTCGGAAGCGGGCATGGTCGAGGAGGAACAGAAGTGCCCGACCACGGCGTTGACCTTGTCCTGATCGACCAGGCGGTTGGCCACGGCGACCGCCTGTTTGGGTTCACAGGCATCGTCTCCCTGAACCAGCTTGATCTGTTCGCCGTTGATCCCCCCCGCGGCGTTGATGTCCTTCGCGGCCTGGGTCGCCCCGTGCCAATACTGATCCCCATAGGTGGCATTCGGCCCGGTGAAGGGGCCGGCGACGCCTATCACGATATCCGCCCTGGCGGAAAAGGCCGTGACCAGGCAACCGGTCAGCAGGAGGGAAATAGGACTTCTGATGAACTTTATCGACATGATGCTGTTCCTTAGCAAAGAGGTATATGTGAAGTGGGACGCCCTGTGGCACCCAGTCCGACCGTCAAAACGAGGACAAACTGCACGAAACTGACTCGCTCCAGACAACATCCTGTGATGTGGATATGAGTTTTCTTACACTGCCTGCAAGCTGAAAAAAGCTAAGCAAATGATTGTCATAGTTGCAAACCGGCAGGAAAAATTTAGGTGTGCAGCACGCAGGCGCCGCGTTTCCCGGCCCGCCACCATGGGGGAAATGAGGACGGGATCACATCCGCTGAAAAATATCGGCCATGCGCAAGGCCAGGGGCGCTCCCCCTGCTACCGGGTCCCTGCAACCTCGCGATCCCCCCCCACTCCCTGCCAGCCATTTTGTGATGGTGGCTGCCCAAGCCGGCCGATCCGAGCCATAATCAGCGCAATTTCAATTCGTTAAGGAGTTCTCATGCGCCGCTTCAACTTCATGCTCAATGGCAGCCGGTTGATGATGTTTCCCTTCTACGTAGCCATCCTCATCTGCGTCGCCCTGCTGATGGTGAAGTTTGCCATGCAGCTCTATGTCTTGTGCCGCGACATCATCGAGATCCACTACATGGACCTCATCACAGGGGTACTGACCCTGGTGGACTTCGTGCTGGTGGCCCAGATGCTGATCCTGGTGGCGGTCTGCGGCTTCGTGCAGTTCATCCAGACGCAGGAGCAGCGCGAGGCCCTTGGCAACAACTGGCTCAGCAAGATCAACTTCGCCTCATTGAAGCTCATCGTCATCAACTCCCTGGTGACCATAGCGGGCATAGAGGTGCTCAAGGCCTTCCTCGATGACGGGGTCGGCAACGAGGTGGAGATGAAGTGGTCGGTGATCGTCTTCCTGGCCTTCTCGCTGGCGGCCCTCATCTACGCGGTCACCGAGCGGCTGGCGGATCATAAATAACCGCCATTTTCATTCAGGGTTTATTCATCAGTAGCGAAATTGATAACTCTTTTCATTGCCTTTACCCCAAGGTAGACTTGCTCACCCGGGTTGAACGCCCGGGTGCTGGAGCCTGTATGACAAGCCTATCTCTCTCACCACGACACTTCTGGCGATGGCTGGCCTACCACCATCAGGCCGCCGAAGGCAGCCTCTACCTGATGTTCTTCTCCGGCCTGCTGCTGTGGGAGCCCCTGACCCCGATCTGGTCCCTGGCACGCTGGAATCTGTTTCTCCACGTCATGCTGTCGCTCTCCCTGTTCCCCCTGCTGTTTGGCGCCTTCTGGCTCTCTCATCGCCGCCTGCTGCGCCACAGCCACAAGCCGTTTCTGCGCACCACGGGCCGGATCATCGAGGCCCTGCTGCTAGTCTGCCTCGGCAGCGGCCTGGTGCTGGTGCTGCACGGTACGCCGGGGGACAGCCTCGGCAATCTGGCGAGCTGGGCCCATTGGCTGAGCGCCTTGTCTCTCACTCCCCTGGTCTTGCGCCACGCCTGGCGCTGGACCCTGCTCAAGTGGCGTCCCTGACCCATGGTTAACCGGATTCTCTCTCTCCTGCTCGCCTGCCTGCTGCTGGGGATGACACAAGCCCAGGCCCAGCAGATGGGCTCGGCCCTGCAAGCCTATGACGAGGGCAAGGCCCCGCGCCTCGTCACCGCCAACCAGGGCGGCGGCTCCGTCACCCTGATCGCGCGGGACAGCGGCGAGCGGCTCAAGGAGGCACGTTTTGGCGGCGATCTGCGCCAGTTGGCGCGAGCCGATGACGGCACCCTACTGGTCACCGACTACAGCGGTGATCGCCTGCTGCTGCTCGGTGACGATCTCGACCTCAAGAAGGCCATTCCCACCGGCCATCGTCCCTATGGCGTCATCTTCGACCCCAAACGGCGCTGGTTCTGGGTCAGCCTGTTCGAGTCGGCACGCCTGCAGGCCTATGACGAGGACGGCGATCTGCAACTAGATCTCCCTACCGCCGAGACTCCCCGCGGGCTGGCGCTCACCGATGACGACCGCCTGCTGCTGACCCACTCCATGACGGGTCAGATTGCCATCTACAGTCTGAAAAACCTCGGCAAGGCGCCCACGGCCGCGGTCATTGAAAAACCCAAGCTCATCACCCTGGCCGAGACCCACAGCGCCACACCGAGCGACTCCCAGGGGCTGCCGCGCCTGCTCGATGGCATAGCGCTCTCCCCCGATGGCAGCGAGGCCTGGCTGCCCCACGTACTGTGGAGCTTCGACCACCCCTTCCAGTTCCAGAGCACCGTCTTCCCGGCGGTCTCCATCATAGATCTGGATACCGAGACCGAACGGGTTGACGAGCGCAAGCAGTTGTTCCTGCAGATAAATTTGCCCAACGTCGGCAACCGCAGCCAGATCGTTTCCAATCCCTTCGCCGCCCGCTTCGCCGCCGACGGCAAGCGGGTCTACCTGACCCTAGCGGGCTCCGAAGATCTGCTGGTGTTTGACCTCTCTCGCAGCGGCAAGCAGAACAACAATCGCCACAGACGCAAGAAGTTCCAGGGGGGCGCCAAGGCGACCCAGTTGCTGCGCCACCTGCCGGGCCAGAACCCGCGGGATCTGCTCATCGACGGCGACCATATCCTGGTGCACAACGCCATGGGCCAGGATCTGACCCGTCTTGCCAGCGGCGGCAGCGGCCCCTTCGCCCGGGTGACCGTGGACAAGCCTCACTTCGCCCAACTGGTGGAGTCCGATCCCCGCCCTGCCGCCCTCCAGCGCGGCGAGCGTCTGTTCAATCTCGGCAATACCCTCGGCAGCACCAGTGCCAACGGCAGCTTCCCCATGGCGGGTGACAACTGGATGAGTTGCAACTCCTGCCATCTGGACGGGTTCAACTTCACCAACAAGTTCCTGATGCAGGCCCACCGCCAGAAGAGTCGGGACAACGCCATCAACGGCCATGCCAACCTCGCCAACATGGTGGCGGGAGACTTCGTCGGCGAGTACCTACGCATGATCCAGCAGACCCAGGGCGGCATGGGCCATGACGGCCGCGACGGCGCCGAACCAGTGGATCCCGCCAGACCCCAGCCCGAGGTCAAGGCCATGATGGAGGACCTGCACACCTTCGTGACCGCCGATGGCAACCTGCCCTATCTCGCAAACTGGCTGCGCCTCGACGCCCCGCGCACGGATCCGGCCAAGGCCCCCGTCACCCATCCGAAGGATTGGCTCAACTCCGCCTCCTGCCAGAACTGCCATGCCCAAGCCTTCGCGGACTGGAGCGACAGCAACCACAGGCTGATGGGCAACTCCCATCCCTACTACAAGGCGGTGCAGGCGCTTGCCCGCGAGACCGAGGGAGAGGCCTTCGGCCAGTGGTGTCAGGGCTGCCACATGCCCCAGCAGGTGCTGACCGGTCAGACCGATCTGCCCAAGGGTTCCCACATGCTAGAGCGAGGGGGCACCTCCCTCATCGAGGCCCACAAGGCGGGGAAACCCGTGGTGGAAGAGGGCACAGGCTGCCTGCTCTGCCATCGCATCACCAGGCTCGAGGACGCTGGCGGCAACAGCGCCTTCACCGTCAACCTCAAGGACCGCGAGAGCTATGTGTTCGAAGATGCCCCCGGCGGCAGCGCACGCCACTGGCTGGCGGAGCGTCAGATCAACGCCCGCCCGGCCATGCACAAGACCTCCTATCAGAAGGATTTCTATCGGGACGCGGCCCTGTGCAAGTCCTGCCACAACGAGTTCGCCCCGGGCACGGGTGCCAATATCGTCAACACCTGGGACGAGTGGCAGAATTCGAGCTTCGCCAAGGCAGAGGATCCGGCGGCGCGGCGCACCTGCATCGACTGCCACATGAACCCTGAGCCCGGCAACGGCGGCGCGCCAGTGGCCGGCCAGTCCACCGAGAATGGCACCCCGAAGGAGCGCCTCTATCGCCACAATTTCACCGGTGCCCAGCACCAGCTGGTGGGGCTGCGCAATCCTGAGCTCGAGCAGGAGAGCCTGGCCCTGCTGCGCTCCAGCGCCACCCTCTCCGCTCGCATCGAGGCGCAGAATGGACAGCAGGCCCTGGTGGTGCGGGTCGCCAACACAGGCGCCGGCCACGCCCTGCCCACCGGGGTCGCCGATTTTCGTGAGCTCTGGTTGGAGCTGACCCTCACCGACGCCAACGGCCAGGTAATACTGCAAAGCGGCCTGCCGGTGGACGGCGCCGTGCCCGAGGATGCGCGCCTGTTCAGGAAGGTGTTCGGTGATGCGAAGGGCAAACCGGTGGGGCTCAAGTTCTGGCGCTACGCCAAACTCCTGGAAGACACCCGCATCCCGGCCGATGGCTGGCGTGACGAGGCCTGGCCGCTGCCGGCGGACGCAAAAGGCCCCTTCCAGGTCGACATCAAACTCAATTTCCGAACTTATCCCAAGTGGGTCAACGACATAGTGCGCAAAGGCGAACCGGATCTGCCCGAGCCCCCCATCGTGATCCTCAACCACCTGCAGCTGCGGGACTTGCAGTCCGTCCCGTCGCCGCAGCCCCTCGTCCTCACTCACGCCCTTAACCTGGAGCCACATCCCTGATGTTCGCAAGTTTCCTCATTACCCTGCGCGAGGGGCTGGAAGCCTTCCTGCTGGTCGGCATCTGCCTCTCCTACCTCGCCAAGCTGGGGGCGAGCCGTTACAACAAACTCATCTACCTGGGTGTGGTGCTGGGTCTTATCGTCTCGCTGGCGGTGGCCTTCCTGTTCCAGGTGGTGGTCAGCCAGTTCGAGAGCGAACGCTACAACCATCTGCTGATGGCGGGGATCCTCATCTTCGCGACTCTGGTGCTCAGCTACATGGCGGTCTGGATGCAGAAGCAGGCCAAGTCCCAGGTAGGGGCCATGACGGCGCGCATCGACGCGGCCATCGACGGGGGCAACCTCTTTGGCCTGGTGCTGCTCGCCTTCCTGGCGGTGATGCGGGAAGGCTTCGAGACGGTGCTCTTCTTCTCGGCGCTGGTCTATTCGGGGCAAGGGGTGAGCCTGCATCAGGGCCTCATCGGCGCCCTGGCCGGGCTGGCCCTCTCCATGGTGCTGGTGTGGGGGCTGCTGCGCTCCACCCGCAAGGTGGCGCTGGCCCCCTTCTTCCGCTGGACCGGTCTGCTCATCATCATCATAGCCGCGGGCCTGCTGTCGTCCGCGGTCAACATGCTGCAGGCGGCGGGGGTCATCACCCTCTGGACCGAGCCCGTGTTCAACATCAGTCACATTCTCGACGACAGGGGCGTGTTCGGTACCTTCTTGCGGGCTCTGTTCGGCTACAATGCCTCCCCGGCCGGCCTGCAACTGGCGACCTGGCTGGTCTATCTGGCGGTCTTCGTGACCATCTGGTATCGCAACTACCAACCCAGACCGGCCACGGCCAAGCAGGCATAAACCTGCTTTTTCAGTAATGGGGCCTGCGGGCCCCCTTTTCTCCTTGTTTCGTGGATAGAGATTGATGGGCGATAACAGCAGTAAGAAGATTGCCGTGCTGGGCGCGGGTCCGGCCGGTCTGATGGCGGCCTGGCGCCTGCGTCAGGCGGGATTTGCGGTCACCCTGTTCGAGCAGGAGGCCGTGGTGGGGGGCATGTGCGCCACCCAGTGCTTCACGGGCAAGGGTGGGGACTACCGCTTCGACTACGGTGGCCACCGCTTCATCACCAAGAACCCGGAGCTGCTCGCCTTCATCGACGAGCTGATGGGGGAAGACCTGCTGCACGCGGAGCGCAAGAGCGTCATCCGCTTCGCCGGGCGCACCTATGACTACCCCCTCAATCTGCCGAACCTGCTCAGAACTGCCCCCCTCTCCCTGATGGCGGGGGCGGTGAAGGATCTGCTGCTGCTCCCCTTCGCCAGGAAGCCCAGCGATTTTGCCAAGGCGAGCTTCGCCGAGTGGATCCAGAGCCACTTCGGTCGCACCCTCTATCGCCAGTTCTTCGAGGGCTACACCGGCAAACTCTGGGGCATCAACCCGGACCGCCTCTCCGCCGACTGGGCCGGTCAGCGCATCAGCCTCATCGACTTGAAAGACGTGGCCCGCCGCCTGCTGCCGAGGCGCAAGGGCAACCTCTCGGTGCGCACCTATGCCCGCAAGTACCGCTACCCCAAGTACGGCTTCGGCCAGATCTTCACCACGCTAGGCGAGCGGCTGGTCGCCGAAGGAGTCGAGCTCAAGACAGGCGCCACCATCAGCCGCCTCGCCGAGGCAGATGGCCGCATCCAGCGGGTACACTGGCAACAAGATGGCGTGGAGCATGACGAGACCTTCGATCAGGTGATCTCCACCCTGCCCCTGCCGCTCACCTGTCAGCATCTCGGCCTGCCCTGCGACCTGCACTACCGCTCCCTGCGTTTCGTCAACATGCCGCTGGCGCAAGAGAACTTGTCGGACAACACCTGGCAGTACCTCTCGGATCCGCATATCCTCGCCACCCGCTTGCAGGAGCCGCGCCGGCGCAGCCCCTTTATGGCGCCTGCGGGCAAGACCTCGGTCATGCTGGAGGTCCCCTGCAATCCCGGGGACGAGGTCTGGCAGGCGCCGCTCGCTACCCTGCGTGAGCGGGTGAGCCAGGATCTGGCGAGCCTCGGCGTCGATACTGCCCGGCTTGGCGATGAGACCTTCGAGGCCCGCAGCGAATACGCCTACCCCCTGATGGATCTCGGTTATCAGGGGCGGCGGGATGCGGCCATCCAGCAACTGATGCCCATTGGCAACCTCATCATGAGCGGTCGCCAGGGGACCTTTCGTTACATCTTCACCGACACCGCCATGGAGATGGGGCTCATGGCCGCCGACATGGTGATCGACGGGGTGGACAGGCGCCACGCCATCTTCAATCATCGCAACGAAAACACCGTGATCGAAACCCAGAGTGTTGCCTGATATGGCGGCAGAGGAAGAGGATAGACGCCCTGTCACCTTCAACCACCGCAACGAAAACACCGTGATCGAAACCCGGAGCGTGGCCTGAGGCCACGCTCGATAAAGGAGAACAGGATGATCTTACGCAGCGCTCTTATCGCCCTCTTGTTGCTGACGACCATGGGGCAGGCCCAGGCCTACTCCTATGCGGCGGCGGGCAAGGAGCCCCTGATCGACGCCCGCGAGCAGCTGCTGACCGCGGCCAGCGAAGGCCAGGATGCCAGCGCCGTGCTGGCGAGCCTCACCGAGGAGCTCGCTTACCTCGAGCAGCATCACAAGGTGGTGCTGCAGGCGCCGCTCGCCGAGGCCATCAAGGCCAAGGATGCGGCTGCGACCGCAGCACTGCTCAACCGCGCCTACAAGGCCGAGATCGAGCGCCGCCTGGAGGGGGCCGGCCAGAATCTGGGGGACTACCAGACCGCCAAGGTGCTGGTAGTCAAGAGCAAGCGCTTCCTGGATCTCATCCTCCCCTCCCTGAGTGAAGGGGACCGCAAGGCCGCGGACGGGGCCCTCGCCAAAGTGCTGGATGCCATCGGCAACCCGGGGGTGTTCGGGGTGGGCGCCAAGACCGCCGATCCCGAGGCGTTCAAGGCCGCCGAGCAGGCGCTGATGGCCGTGCTGGCGCCCCTCTGATCACCTCAGCCGATCAGTGTTCAAGCATGCCTATTTGCTCCCTTCTCCCCCGGTGGGAGAAGGGCTGGGGATGAGGGGGAAGGAGACCCCCCGACCTTGGGTTCCCCCCTGCTCGCCCCCCATCTGGCTGCTGCTCCTGCTGCAAGGGGTCTGGATGGGCTGGCTGTTTGCCTTCCCCGTGGCGCTCGATTCCGACGATGCCGTCAATTTCGCCCACGGGGTGGTGCGCTTCAGCGTGCTGGAATTCTCCCCCCACTTTCCCGGCTACCCCGCCTTTATCTGGCTCGCCCGCCTGCTCAACCTGGCGGTGGACGATCCCACCCACGCCGTGCATTGGGCCAGCCTGCTCGGCAGCGCCCTGATCCCCCCATTATCTGCCTGGCTGGCGGCACGGCTCTGGCAACGCCCCGCCCTGCTGGCCCCGGTCTGGCTGATGGGGATGGCGCTCCCGCTCACCCCGACCCTGGCGCTCTCCGGCCTCTCGGACGGGCCTGCGCTGGCCGCCTGGATCGCTGCCCTGCTGGCACTGCAATACCGTCGGTTCACCCTGGCGGGTCTGATGGTGGGGCTCTTGCTGGCCCTTCGCCCCTCCTACTTCGTGCTGGCCCTGCTGCCGCTCTGGCAGGGATGGCAACACAGGGGGCAGCGGCTCCCCTTCCTCACCCCCATAACCCTGGTGGGGCTGGCCTGCCTGCTGTTCGTCTGGCAAGGGGATGGCTGGGCCTATTTTGCCGAGGGGCGGCGCTTCACCGACGGCCACTTCCATCTCTGGGGCAACACGGCGACGGCCCACGGCTCACGGCTGCTGAGCTGGGGCCAGACCCTCGGTGCCCAACTCGGCCCGCTCTGGCCCCTGCTGATGGGGCTGCTGCTCTGGCCGCTCTGGTCAAAGACCAAGCCAACACCTCTCAATAGAAGCTGGACCCTAGGCTGGCTGGCCCTGCTGCTCTGGACCCTGTTTGGCCAGAACCCGGACAATCCCCGCCACCTGGCGCCCATCGTCTACCTGGGGCTGATCCTGCTCTCTGGCTGGCTGGCTGCGGCGAAACATGTGGTGAACGCCGCCATGCTGGGGGCCCTTGCGCTATTTATCGCCACCCTGACCCCGCCCACCTTGCCCGCCATGGCCCAGGCAAAGCTTATGGCTGAGCGGCACTGCCCGGCCCTGGTGACCCAGTGGGGCGTGCGCCTGCTGCGCGAGAGCACGACCTTGCCCGTCACCGATGGCTGGTATCAGGGGGATGCCCGCCTCGCCCTGAGCCAGGGGGCCTGCCGCCTCAGCCGCCGTCCCCTGACTGCCGATGCCCTGCCCCACCCCTTCGAGGCACACTGGTTCGCCCCCCGCTTTGGCGCCGAGCCCGGCCTCTGGCTCGCCATACCACGCAAGGGCTGAACTGCCTGCCCACCATATGGGGACAACAGACCCTATAGGCTCCCTCTCCCGACTCGACTAAACTCACTGCGCATTCGCCAAGGGAGTGGCCGTTGATGAAGGGTATGAGGGAGTGGGCGCTCGCCCTGCCGGTGTTGATCCTAGCCTCCACGCTCCTGCTGCTGCCGCTCTGGCTGCAGGGAGGCACACGGGGGCACGATCTTTTCCATCATCTGCTCTCCGGCCACTATTTCGCCCAGCAGCTCTGGCAGGGGGAGCTCTATCCCCGCTGGCTGATGGCCATGAACGGCGGCTTTGGCAGCCCCACCTTCTTCTTCTATCCGCCGCTCCCCTATTACGTCAGCGCCCTGTTTGCGGGCCCTGCCGCCCTGCCCCACCAGGCCGTCTATCCCCTGCTCGCCAGCGCCAGTCTGGCGCTGCTGCTCTCCGGGATCTTTGCCTATCTGTGGCTGCGCAGCTTCACCTCCCCGGGCCGGGCCCTCGCGGTCAGCCTGCTCTACCTGGCCCTGCCCTATCACCTTGCCATGGATCTCTACGCCCGTTTCGCGCTCGCCGAGTTCTGGGCCTTCGTCTGGGCGCCGCTGATCCTGCTTGGGCAGGATCTCGCCACCCGGCGCCAGCGCTTTGGCCTGCCCCTGCTGGCCCTGACCCTGGCGCTGCTGGCTTACTCCCACCTGCCCAGCCTGCTGCTGATGCTGGGGCTCATCAGCCTGCGCGCCCTCTGGCAGGCCTGGCGGGGGCGCACCCTCAGCCCCTGCTGGCTCACCCTGGGGGGCATGCTGCTCGGGCTCTGCATGGCGGCCGCCCTGCTGCTGCCCGCCCTGCTGGATCAGGGAGCCATCTCCATGGAGCTGATGCGTGGCGGCATGTTCGACTTTAGGCGCAACTTTCTGGATCGCCTGCCCACTGGCCTGGATGACTGGCGCTTTCGCGGCCACCTCGCCTGGCAGAGCGTGCTGACCATGGGGTTACTGCTGCTGGCCTGGGCCGCTACCCGCGAGCCCTATCACCCCGAACTGCTCTGTTGGGGGGCCATAGGCGTGGCGGCCTTCCTGATGATGCTGCCCCCGAGTCAGCCCATCTGGCAGCTTCTGCCTCCCCTGCAGCGGGTACAGTTCCCCTGGCGGCTTAACCTGGTGCTCACCCTGGCGACGGTGGCCGTGGTGGCCCTCGCCCCCCCGGCCCACAGGCCCTGGCAGTGGCTCTGGTGGGGCCTGCTGCTGCTGACCCTCGCCAGCGCCGTCGCCTATGTGCGCCACGCCCCCCTCACCCAGGCGCCGGATCGCTTCGCCATCGCAAGCGAGTTCGACAGCAAGCGCAGCGCCCGGGAATACAGGCCCAGCCAGGTGCCGGGGGGCCTGTTCGCCCCCAGCCTGCTCGCCTGGAAGGAGGAGTTTTTGCCCCCCGTCAGCACGGAGCAGGCGGGAGCCAGCTGGAAGGTGCTGACCTGGCAGCCCCGCAGGCTGGAGCTGGCGGTGAGCGCCAGCGCCCCTACCCGGCTGGTGCTGCACCAGTACGATTACCCCGGCTGGCAGGCCTGGCTGGACGAGGAGCTGATGCTGACGGTGAGCGCCAACCGCCAGGGGCTGCTGCAGGTCTGGGTGCCTGCGGGCAACCACACCCTCAGCCTCAGGCTGACGCAGCGCTGGCCCGAACGCCTTGGCAACGGTCTCTCCCTGCTGGGGTTACTCGGCTGGCTCATGCTCGCCGGCCGCGTCGCCTATGCCGCCCGTCGACCGGCCCCGGCCACCACGGCACAGGGCTAGGGCCAAAGGTGTAAGCCTTAAGGACATGGCGGTAGCGCCCTGATCTAGCAGCAGATCAGACCTCGGCCTCAGGGCCAGGTTAAGCCTGCTCTAGGGCGCCAAAGCTGATAGACTCAACACTTGCCCTTTGCCGCCTCGCCCACGACACGGATAGCCTATGCCTCAAGCCTCGACCCTCTCACCCCGTTTCCTCTTCATCCTGCTCGGCGCCCTGGCGGGTCTGACACCGCTCGCGGTGGACATGTACCTGCCCGCCATCCCGGCCATCGCCCGGGACTTGGCCAGCACCATAGACGGCGCCCAACTCACCATCAGCGCCTTCCTCGGCGGCTTCGCCATCGGCCAGCTGTTCTACGGGCCGCTCGCCGACAGCTTCGGCCGCAAGCCGGTGATCCTGGCGGGGCTCTCCATGTTTGCCGTCGCCTCGGTGGGCTGCGCCATAGCGGACTCCCTGCCGGAGCTCCTGGCCTGGCGCATGCTGCAGGCGGCCGGCGGCGCCGCGGGTTCCGTGGTGGTCAATGCCCTGCTGCGGGACTTGTTCGAGAAGGATGCGTTTTCGCGGGCCATGTCGTTCGTCATCCTGGTGATGACGCTGGCCCCCCTGGTGGCGCCCGTGGTGGGCGGTTACATCAGCGCCCACAGCGACTGGCGGGTGATCTTCTGGCTGCTGGTGGGGATCAGCCTCTTCATCTGCCTGGTACTGCAGTGGAAGATCCCGGAGACCCTCAAACCCGAACACAAACAGCCCCTCAGACTCGGCCAGGTGCTGCGCAACTACTGGGGGGTGCTCTCCCACCGCGGCGCCATGGGCTATGTGCTGTGCGGCGCCCTGTCGAGCTCCGGCATGTTCGCCTTCCTGAGCGCCTCCCCCTACGTCTACATCGAGTATTTCCACGTGCCGACCGAGCACTACGGCTGGCTGTTTGGCCTCAATATCCTGCTGATGATGGTGGTCACCTTCGTCAACAGCCGGCTAGTGAAGGGGGTGGGTGCCGAGCGTATGCTGCAATACGGCCTGACCATGCTGCCGCTCGCGGGCGCCCTGCTCATCTACAACGCCTGGAGCCAGACTGGGGGCCTCTGGGGCATCGTCATCCCCGTGGTGCTGTTCGTCGGTCACATCAGCCTGGTGGGGGCCAACGCCATGACGGGCCTGATGGGTCACTTCCCCCAATCCGCGGGCACCGCCTCGGCGCTGGCCGGCACCTTGCGCTTCGGAGTCGGCGCCCTGGTGGGGATCCTGGTCAACCTCGATCCGCCCGAATCCCCCCTACCCATGGCCATCGCCATCGCCAGCTGCGGCTTTGGCTCGGCGCTCTGCTATTGGCTGCTGACCGGCAAGAAAAAATGAGCCATTAAAAAACGCGGCCCCTCTCGCTCAATGGAGGGGCCGCGTTCTTTTAGCCACAGCACATAGATTCGTGAGGGAAAACCCTCGCCGCCCGCCGTTATTTCTTGCCAAATCCCGACTGCTTGAGGGTATAGCCGGCGCTGTTTTGCCAGGCGTCCAGACCGCTTCGGTTGTTGCCCGCTACCAGGCTGGCGGCCAGGCTAGGGCTGTTGAACAGTTGATCGGCCACAAACACGAAGCCCCCCTCGGCCCGCGCGCTCAACACCCCTTTATCCAGCAGCTCGAGGCGCAGTTCGATCACCGCCTCGCGCAAGGAGGCCGCATCCTCGCCGTTGGCGGTGGATCCCGCCTGCACCATGAAGCCGGGATTTTGCCGCTTGCCCACAGGGTAGCCATGGGCCTCGGCCCCCTTGCCGTTGAAGTGGTAGAGCTCGCGCTCCCCGGGTTTGTTGTCGGAGAGCGCCTTTTGCAGGGTCATCAGCTCGTTGTAGATGTCGATGGGGACCACGGCAGCCTGCTTGGTGCCCTTGCTGTCGACGATAAAACTGACTTGCTTGTGTAACATCCTTGCTCATCCTGTGACCCATGGAGGCCCCTATTCTAACCACCTCTGGCGAGCGGGATCCAGCGAGGATCCTCATCCCTTTTGCAGCCGGGATCACTAACTGGCATAGTGGCAGACATTGTGAAAGCCATTGACCATCAACCGGTTATCCCATGCTGAGCCTGAAAAACCTGAGCAAGTCCTTCGACGCTGACGCCGCCTCTCCCCCCCTGTTTGCGGGGCTGGATCTGCGTCTTCACGCCGGTGAAGCCTGCCTGCTGCTGGGGCAGAGCGGCTCTGGCAAGTCAACCCTACTCAACCTTATCGCCGGGCTGATTGCCCCGGATAAGGGGGAGATCTGGCTCGATGAGACCCGCCTCGACAACCAGCCGAGCGGCGAGCGGGCCCGCCTGCGTGGTCGCCACCTTGGCATCGTCTATCAGGACTTCAACCTGCTGCCGACCCTGACGGTGGAGGAGAACTGTTGCCTGCCGCTCGATATCAACGGCCTGCCCCGTGAGCCTGCACGGCTGACGGCTCTGCTCACACGCCTTGGGATCGAAGAGAAACGCCACGCCTGGCCGGAGCAGCTCTCCGGCGGCCAGCGCCAACGGGTCGCCCTGGCCCGGGCCCTCATCCATCAACCCCAGTGGCTGCTCGCCGACGAACCCACCGGCAGTCTGGATGAGCACAACGCCGCGCAGGTGATGGCGCTCATGATGGCGGCGGTCAAAGAGACGGGGGCCGGGCTCCTGCTGGTGAGCCACAACCCGGCCTATGGCGCCCTGGCCGATCGGGTGCTGCGCCTCGAAGGCGGGCGGCTGGTGGAACTCAAGGGCACGGCCCATGGCTGATCTGGTGGTGAATCGAACCCCTGATCCCGCCCAAGGAGCCGCTCCTTGCTGCCCCTGAAGGCGCTGCTGCGCCTCTACCGCGCCCACCCCTGGCTGCTGCTGATGAGCCTCACCGGCCTGATGCTGGGGGTCTCACTGGTGGTCGCCATCGAGCTGCTCAACCAGAGCGCCAAGACCAACTTCGTCGCCGCCCGCAGCCAGCTCGCCGGGGAGGCCAACTACCGGCTGGCGCCGAGCGGCGGCCTGGACGAGCAGCTTTACGTAACGCTGGTGCGCAGCGAGCGCGCCCTCGCGGCCCAGCCCCAGGTGCACGCCTGGCTCAAAGACGCCCAGGGGCGCAGCTTCCAGCTGCTCGGCATCGATCTCTTGAACCCGGGCCCCTTGAGCCCTCTGCTCGGCTCGGACAAACAAGGCGGCGATAAGGAGTCATTTTCCCTGGCGCGGGCCGACGGCGTCTGGCTCGCCACCCCCGAAGCCGTGCGGCTGGGTTGGACCGTCGGAGAGACCCGCCACTTTTTGCAGGGTGAGCGGTCACTCCAGCTGACGCTCGCGGGCACCTTCGCGCCCGGCGCCGTGCCCATGGAGCGGCTGCTGCTCACCGATCTCGGCATCGCCCAGCCCCTGCTCGGCAAGAGCGGGCGGCTGGATCGCATCCTGTTCAAGCTAAGCGAGGCAGAAGCCAAGGCGCTGCAAGCCAAACTGCCCAAGCCGCTCTGGCTAGAACCCATCAGCCCGGCGCTCGATGCCAGCCTGCTCGGCGATGCGCTGGGGCTCAACCTCAGCGCCCTCTCCCTGCTAGCCATGGCGGTGGGGCTGTTTCTGGTGTTCAACGCCCAGCGCTTCGTGCAGAGCGTGCGCCGCCCCCAGCTCGCCCAGCTGATAATCCTGGGCATGCCGCCGCGCCGGGTGCTGCTCTGGTTGGGGCTGGAGCTGGCGCTCTTGGCCTCTGTCGGTACCTTGCTTGGCCTGGTGCTCGGAGTGCTGCTCGCCCAAGGCTTGATGGGTCAGCTGACCCAGGCGCTGGCAGACCTTTACGGCCCCAATCCCATCGATCTCTTGCGCCTTTCCCCCACGGGTCTCATCAAGGCCGCAGCCTTGGGTCTGCTCGGGACGCTCGCCGCCAACCTGCCCGGCTGGTGGGCACTGCTGCGCCAATCGCCCCTGCAACTGCGCGAAGGCCAGGTGCGTGTAAGCGCCCATCCCTGGCGTCGGCGCCTGCTGGCGCTCGCCATCCTGCTGATCTGCGCCCTCTGCCTGTGGCTGCCCCAGACGGGGCTCACCGGCGCCCTGCTGATCGCCGGCGGTTGGCTGCTGGCCATGGCCCTATGGCTGCCGGATGCCCTGCGCTGGGTATTGGGTCTATTGCGGCGCAGGCGCGGCGGCCTCACCTTGAGGCTGGCCGTCGCCGAGACCCAATACCATCTGGATCGCACCGCCATCGCCGTGATGGCGCTGCAACTCGCCATCGCCGCCGCCATCGGCATCGGCGTCATGGTGTCGAGCTTTCGCACCAGCGTGGAGATCTGGCTGGGCCAGCGCCTCGCCGCGGATCTCTATGTGAGCGCCCCCAGGGGCGCGGCGGGCAGCAGGGGCACGCTGGATCAGCCGACTCTGGACGCCATATTCGCAAGCCCCGAGCTCAGCGCTGCCTCCCGCCGCTCGGTGCAGCCCGCCCGCTGGCAGGGGCAACCCATCGAATGGGCCCAGATGGACGCCATCCCCGAGCTCAAGGCCGCCTATCCCCTGCTAAGTGGCCGCTGGCCAGCAGGGCCGGGCGAAGTGCTGGCGAGCGAGCCGCTGACGGTGCGCCTCGGGGTCAAGGTCGGCCAGCGGCTTGTGATCACCAGTGAGTCGGGCCCGCGATCGGTGCAGGTCACCGGCGTCTATCAGGATTACGGCAGCGACAAGGGGCAGGTCTTGCACGGCTTCGAATCCGGACCCGTGCAATCCCTCGCGCTCTTCAGCCCTCAGCCGGAGCGGCTCGCCGATGGGCTGCGGGCCCAGTTTGGGGAGAAGGTGAACCTCTTGCCCGCCCCCGCCATCCACGCCGCGGCGCTCAAGGTGTTCGATCAGACCTTCGTGGTGACCGAGCTGCTGAAATTGCTGATCCTGGGGATAGCCTTTGTCGGCATCGGCTCCGCCTTTATGGTGCTGGGGCTCGCCCGCAAAGCCGAGTTGCAGACCTTGCAGAGTCTGGGATTAAGCCCCCACCGCTGCCGCCAGTTGCTGGTGTGGCAAGGCGCCGGATTGGGGCTGCTCACCGCCCTGCTCGCCCTGCCGGTGGGTTATGGCCTCGCCTGGGTGCTCATTGAAGTGGTCAATCCCCGCGCCTTCGGCTGGCGGCTGGCATTCGAAGCCGCCCCCGCCCACGCCATCACGGCCCTGTTGCTGGCACCGGTGTGCGGGGCTCTTGCCTCCTGGTTTGCCGCAAGGAGAGTGGTATGAAGCATTCACTACGGGCCAAGCTGCTGGCCGCCTTGTATGCCCTGCTGGGCGCCAGCGTTCAAGCCCAAGATCTCGGGGCCGTGCTCGGCAGTGGTGGCGAACAGTTTAAAAAGGCACAACCGGGGCAAACAATAAACTTGCCCACGGATCACGCGGCCCACCCGGACTATCGCTCCGAGTGGTGGTATCTCACCGGCAACCTCAAAGACGAGCAGGGGCGCGAGTACGGCCTGCAGTGGACGCTATTTCGGCAAGGCATCGCCAATCAGCAGCTCGCCTCCCCCAATCCCTGGCTGACCCCCCAGCTCTGGCTGGCGCAATTTGCCATCACGGATCTTGCCACCGGCAAGCATCTGCAGGACGAGCGCACCAGTCGCCAGGGGCCGGGTCTGGCGGGCGCCAGCAAGGGCGAGTATTGGCTAAGGGAGTGGCGACTTAAATCCGAAGGAGATGCGCTCTTCCCGGCGCACCTCAACGTCGATAGCGCCATCGGCCAGCTGGCACTTGAGGTAAGCAATCGCAAACCCGCCGTGCTGCAAGGCAAATCGGGTTACAGCGAGAAGAGCCCGGGCAACGCCTCGTTTTACTACTCCTTCCCCCGCCTGGCGCTTACCGGCACCCTGACCCTGGATGGCGAAACCCGCAAGGTGAGCGGCCAGGGCTGGTTCGATCACGAGTGGAGCAGCTCGGTGTTGGCGGACTGGCAGGCGGGCTGGGACTGGTTCTCCCTGCAATTTGTTGACGGCCGCGAGCTGATGCTGTTTCGCCTTCGCACCAAGGCAGGCCATCCCGAACCGGAGAACCGTTACGGCATCCTGATTGAACGCGATGGCAGCAGCCGGGTGCTCTCCCCCGAATCCATCGCCCTCACCCCAGGCAAGACCTGGCGTGGCCCCAAGGGTCAGCCCTACCCCATCGAGTGGCAACTAAAAGCTGCCGATCTGAATCTCACCATCCGTGCCCGCCAGCCCAATCAGGCCATGACCGGCCGCTTCGACTACTGGGAGGGAGCTGTGACGGTGGAGGGAGATGCCAAAGGGCTGGGTTATCTGGAGATGACGGGGTATTGATCGCCTTGAAAATCTGATCGGCTTCAAAAAAACATTCAAATCTTATTCTTTAGATAACATTCTGCTCAACAAAATCTCCCCAGCTTGATACCGTCCTCACACGATCCCTTTCAATCCTATTGCATATGATTTTCTATCAGAATCTTATAAGACCGATAAAAATCTCATGAAAGTCCTATGCTGAATCTCAGGAATAAACTCCGTGACAGAAAAAAAAGTAGATAAAGAAAAACCAAAATGTTTTGTGATTATGCCAATCGCAGATACCCATGGTTATGAAGGTGGACATTTTAGCCGTGTATATGAGCATTTACTAAAACCTGCAATAATACAAGCTGGCTATCACCCTGTCAGAGCAGATGATACAGTAAAGACCGACTATATCGTCATTGGAATAATACAAATGATTGTCGATTCAGATATTGTCATTTGTGATTTGAGCGCAAGAAACCCTAATGTTATGTATGAACTCGGAATAAGGCACGCCTTTAATAAACCAGTGACATTAATAAAAGACAAGAAAACAGATAAAGTATTTGACATCCAAGGATTAAGATATATCGAATATGATGAGTCGCTTAGAATTGACACTGTGCAAAAGGATATATCAAAAATATCCGTCTCACTTCAAGAGACAGCCAAATTAGATGGGAAGGTAATTAATTCCGTAGTTCAACTGGCTGGGATTAAAGCTGCAAATGTGCCAGATAAACAGACTGTTTCCGGTGATACACAATTAATTTTATCAGCAATTGGCTCACTTGAAAGTAGAATTAATAATGTTGAAAGAAAATCAAGGTCAATCCCTAAGCACTTCTTTATAAAGGACGACTGCGTTTACTTTTCAGAGCATGACCGTGCTAAAGTTGGTGAGGAAATCTATGATGGGAATGCCAATCCTCTAGGAGTTTTAGTTGCAGTTCTTCCGGAAGAGGAGGGCTTTTTAATTCGTCAAAAAAATGGGGATGTAGTCCAGTATCATTCGAACTCGGCTAGAGCAAAAGGTATGACATCGCTCCCTTTTTAATTTTACAAGAGATTGTTATCACTAACTCAGAGGGAGGTAGGTTCGATTAGCAAAGCATAATCGAATATTTACGAAGCCCCCCTTTAAATTTAAATAAAGGGGCGACATCTATATGTAAACATCTGAGTCTGGATAAAATAATTTCCACCACCAAAAAGATCTTTCTTCCCCGTTCGTTCGATTACGCTTCGCTCAACCCAACCTACGCCCACCCTATCAATTAATTGGCTTACGCCGCGATCGTTTGGCTGGATATAAACGCCAGCGACTGCCGATTAAAGTGCTCCGGCTGCTCCACGTTGCAGACATGGCCGCAGTTTTCGATGATGGCGAGCTGGCTGTAGGGATCGCGAGCGACCTGCTCGCGTACCGGGGCGATAAACATATGATCCTCCTCCCCCATCAGGTAGAGGGTCGGGATCGGTAGCGCCCGCTCCTTGAAGTAGCGCATCAGGGGGTTGACCTCGGTGGCGAGGCGGAACCAGCGTTTGAACTCCTTCTGGCACAGCTTTCTGGCCTCGCGCACGAAGAGGTTGCGGGACTCCTGATGGTGCTGGCGCGGCATGATGATGAAGGCGAACAATCGGTAGAGCCACATGTAGGGCAGGATGTGCTGGCCGACCCGGCCGAGCTGCACCAGCGTCTGGGAGCGGATGTCGAGCCGCAGTATGGCGCCGCCGAGCACCATGCTCTTGACCCGCTCCGGGCAGAGCTCCGCCAGATGGCGAATGAGGATGGTGCCCAAGGATATGCCGACAAAATGGGCGCGGGGGATGCGCAGGTGATCGAGCAGGCGCAGTATGTCCTCGGTCACGGCCTTGAAGCTGTAGTGACCCTGCACCACCTGCTGCAACTGGTTGGACTGGCCGTGGCCGCGCAAGTCCAGCAACAGCACGTTGAAGTGCTCGCGATAGGCGCGCAGCTGCTTGAACCAGATGGAGGAGCTGCCGCCGGCGCCGTGCACGAACACCACCCAATCCCGCTCGGGGCTCAGCTCAAAGGTCTTGTGGTACAACATCTTATGGGCTCCCGGGGAGTTGGGGGATATACTCGGCTGGCATATTAACAGATGGGGCGCCCCGCTGAATATGCTGCCACTTATCATCGGACCAGCATGGAGTCCTGTATGAGCCTTGTATCGTTACGTGAATTCCTGCTAAGCCAGCCCGGCACCACCGAAGATACGCCGTTCGGCCCCGAGATCCTGGTCTATCGCATCGCCGGCAAGATGTTCGCCCTGGTGGACTGGCAGGCCGAGCCCCTGACCATCAACCTCAAATGCGAGCCCGAACTCGCGCTCTTGCTGCGGGAGATCCACCCCGAGGTGAAGCCCGGCTGGCACATGAACAAGCAGCACTGGAACACGGTCACCCTGAGCAAGAGTCTCGATGCCGAGCTGTGGCAGGGCTGGATACGGCACTCCTATGAGCGGGTTGTGGCGGGTCTGCCCAAGGCCAAGCGCCCCCAGGCCTCCTCCCACGCTTCTTCTCCCATCAAACCATGAGCCCTCCCATGCCTGACTCCTCTCAATCCCAGAATTCAGTCACCTATCGAGTCGTTCCTCTGGACGAGGGTCATATCCCGGCCCTGCTCGCCCTGTTCGAGCAGTCGGTGCGTCAAGCCGGCCCCGAGCACTACAGCCCCGAGCAGGTAGAGCAGTGGGCCCAGGGGGCCCGTCACCCGGGCCTGGTCACTCAGCTGCAGGAACACCATGGCTGGGTGATTGAACAGGCGCCGGAACAAGTGGGTGCGCAGATGACGGAGCAGGGTACCCAGCCAGCCAGGCCCCTCGGCTTTGTGACCCTGAGCGATGACGGCCACCTGAGCCTGCTCTATGTGAGCGCGAGCCATCAGCGGCTGGGGCTCGGCAGCCGCCTGCTTGAGACCGCCATGCACTATGCCCGGCGCCTCGATCTTCGCATGCTCACCACGGAGGCGAGCACCTTCAGCCTGGGGTTGTTCCTGCGCCACGGCTTTGAGCAGACCGGATTGGAAACCGTTGAACGCGGCGGAGTCAGTTTTATCCGCCATCGCCTGCACTGCCGCTTGCCAAGCCAGGGGTAGCCACTAAAATACGCCCACTTCCCGCAGATTGAATGAAGGCAGCCATCATGGTGGTAGAGAGCGAAGGGTACATTGCGCTAATCGAGTATCTGGTCGAGAGTCTGGCCCTGTTCGAGAGCCAGCAGCAGGGCACGGGCAGCCAGACCATAGAGGATCTGGTGAGCGGCCGGGTGGCCGGCAACCTGATGACCATCTGCGAACAGAACCCCCAGCTCGACGCCAAGGTGCGCTTCCTCATCATGCAGGAGGCCGATGCCGTGGTCGCCGATCTCGAAGAGGTGCTCTCCGCGGTCTGGCTGCGCGCCCCCACCCCGGCCCAGCAAGCCTTCCTCGATGAATTCATCGATCTCATCAAGAACCTGTTCGACAGCGCCATCCGCTAGGGCCGCCTGGCGCGGCCTCAAGCCCACTCGATCCAAGCCACTGATTTTACAGACCATATAGGGGGCGACTCAGAACGCCGCCCATGAAAAGGGCCGCCTCTGGGGCAGCCCTGCTTGCTATCATTTTCAATTCATCGCGCTTGTCTAAGTTGAATGAATCTCGAGGCAAGAAAAATGTGTCTGGTCTTGGCTGCCATCCTTGGTAGCTACCTATTAGTCAGCCCTGGTTCAGTTAAGTTCCCCGCCGTGACAGATTTTTTTCAATTTTCTTTCAACCAGCTTTTACTCCAAGAAAAAGGGGCCAGATAGGCCCCTTTTTACTCCTTGTCCGCGACTCAGCGATTCAGGCTGGGAGGCAGGCAGACCCCGATCCCCCCGAGGCCGCAGTAGCCTTCCGGGTTCTTCTTCAGATATTGCTGATGATAATCCTCGGCGTAGTAGAAGGGCGCCAGCGGCAGGATGCGGGTAGTGATGGTGCGGCCGTCACCGCTCGCCGCCATGGCCTGCTGGAAGGCGGCCAGGCTCTGCTGGGCGATGGCCTCCTGGCTCTCGTCCCCGACGAAGATCACCGAGCGATACTGGGTGCCCACATCCCCGCCCTGGCGCATGCCCTGGGCCGGATCGTGCTGCTCCCAGAACAGCTTGAGCAGGTCGCCGTAGCCGATGACCCTGGGGTCGAACACCACCTGCACCGTCTCCGCATGACCGGTCAGGCCGCTGCACACCTCCTTGTAGGTGGGATTGGGGGTCAGGCCCCCCTGATAACCGGCGGCGGTGGAATAGACGCCGGGCTGCTGCCAGAACAGGCGCTCCACGCCCCAGAAGCACCCCATGCCAAACCAGGCGGACTCCAGCCCCTCGGGCCAGGGTCCCTGGGTCGGGTGGCCATTGACCGCGTGCTGCTGGCTTATCACCAGCGCCTCACGTCGACCCGGCAGCGCCTCTGCCGGTGAAATAATCTGCTCCATATGCCCTGTCCTTGTATAAAACTCGCGAGATGCCGCGACTGACGAAAAGGAGTAACGAAGATAACAGGTTATGGCATGGGATCAACTTGGCCGGGCATGGCCTTATCCAGGCCGGTTTGCCCCCTCCCCGCCCCCCTGGATAAGATAAATGACGGGATTGCCCACCAAATCAATATTTAGTCTTGATTTGTGAATTTATTTTCATATATTGAGCAAATTGCTGTTTTTTTATGGAAGAAGTCTCAAGTGCGTGAACGCGAACCCAGCCTGGTCTATGCCTTTCGGCAATCCACCCCCTATGTCAACGTGCACAGAGGCGCCACCTTCGTGCTGATGATGGGGGGCGAAGCCCTCTGCCACCCCAACTTTGCCAACATAGTCACCGACATCGCCCTGCTGCAGACCTTGGGGATCAGGCTGGTGCTGGTGTTCGGTTCGCGCCCGCAGAACGACGAGGCGCTGGCCCGGGCCGGCATAGAGGCGCAGTACCACAGGCGCATCCGGGTCACCGACGATCAGAGCTTCGACATCATCAAGCAGGTGTGTGGCGGGCTGCAGTACGACATCACGGCCCAGCTCTCCATGGGGATCGCCAACACCCCCATGCAGGGAGCGCGCCTGAGCGTGGTGAGCGGCAACTTCGTCACCGCCCAGCCCCTCGGGGTGGAGGATGGCATCGACTACTGCCACAGCGGCCGGGTGCGCCGCATCGACGTGGAGGGGATCCGCCGCCAGCTGGATCAGCAGGCCATGGTGCTCATCTCCCCCATCGGCTGCTCGGTCACCGGCGAGAGCTTCAACCTGAGCTCGGAAGAGGTGGCACGGCGGGTGGCGGTGGATTTGAAGGCCGACAAACTCATCTGTTTCAGCAGCACCCAGGGGGTGATGGACCGCCACGGCGAGGCCATCTCCGAGCTCTTCCCCGAGCAGGCCGAAGAGCTCCTGGTGGAGCTGGAGCAGGCGGGGGAAGAGATGTCCGGCACCGCCCGCTACCTGCGTGCGGCCATCGCTTCGTGTCGCGGCGGCGTGCCCCGCTCCCACCTGGTCAGCTATCAGGATGACGGCGCCATGCTGCAAGAGCTGTTCAGCCGAGACGGTCTCGGCACCCAGATAGTGCGGGAGAGTGCCGAGCGGGCGCGGGCCGCCGCCATCGAAGACATCGGCGGCATCCTGGATCTCATCCGCCCCCTGGAGGAGGAGGGCATACTGGTGCGCCGCTCCCGGGAGCAGCTGGAGATGGAGATCGACAAGTTCACCATCATAGAGCGGGACGGCCTCATCATCGGCTGCGCCGCCCTCTACTGCTTCATGGAGGAGGCCATGGCCGAGATGGCCTGCGTCGCCATCCACCCGGAGTACCGCAACTCCAACCGCGGGGATCAGCTCATCGCCAAGGTGGCCGAGCGGGCCAAACGGCTCGGGATCGAGCGCCTGTTCGTGCTCACCACCCGCTCCATCCACTGGTTCCGGGAGCGGGGCTTCGAGCCACTGGAGGTGGAAGATCTGCCGGTGGCGCGCCAGCGCTTCTACAACTGGCAGCGCAGATCCAAGGTACTGTCCAAGACAATACTGTAACTCTTTGTACGAAGCATTTAGCTAACTGATTGATCTTGTGTTGGGTTCCTGTCGATTGTTGATTTTTTTGCAAACTCGATTGACAGTGCATTCCAGTGCAGGGTATTTCTACATGCACGCCGCCTTCCGAGGTGGCACCAGAAGAGGAGCGCTGCCCAGGCAGCCCAAGGGAGGACGCCAGCGTCCGATGAACTTGGGTCAGGGGGAGCAGCGCCGAGACGAGGCGGGTCGCTGGAGACCACCACGTCGGCTGCGGGGGCTGAATCCCCCGGGTTGTCATCGGTCGTGTGCATCCCACACCGCATTCAAAGCGGGTTCGGTGTGGGATGGGCACCGCGGATGGAGTGCTTCTGGCCGGGATCCTTCGCTATTCCTGCCATTTATCGCCTCCTCCTCTCTTTTGCCTGCTGAAATCGGATTTTCACCTTGAGACAGGAGTATGTTATGAGCCAGATCAACGTCGCCAAGTTCGGCGGAACCAGTGTCGCCGATGCCGCGGCCATGAACCATTGTGCCGACGTGGTACTGGCCAATCCGGCGACCCGGGTGGTGGTGCTGAGCGCCAGCGCCGGCGTCACCAACCTGCTGGTGAGCCTGGCTCAGGGGGAACTGGACGAGGTGGGCCAGGATGCCCAGCTCGCCAAATTGGCCGACATCCAGCAGGCGATCCTGACCGCGCTCGGCAACCCGGCCGAGGTCAGCGCCCTCATCCACGCCCAGCTCGGCGAGATCCGCACCATGGCCCGTCAGGCCAGCCAGCACACCGATGCCGAACTCGCCGACCGGCTCATCGCCTGTGGCGAACTGATGTCCACCCGCCTCTTCACCGAACTGCTGCACCAGCGCGGGATCAAGGCCCAGTGGCAGGATGCGCGCCAGCTGATGCGCACCGACAGCCGATTCGGCAAGGCCAGCGTGGATCTGGCGGCGACCCGCGCACTCTGCCAGTCCAGCCTGGGCCCGCTGCTCGGTGACAGCCTGGTCATCACCCAGGGCTTCATCGGCGCCGATGGCGATGGCCGCACCACCACCCTGGGGCGCGGTGGCTCCGACTACAGCGCGGCCCTGCTGGCCGAGGCGCTGGATGCGAACAGCATCGAGATATGGACCGACGTGCCCGGCATCTACACCACGGATCCGCGCCTGGTCACCCGGGCCCGTCCCATCCCGGAGATCAGCTTCGTGGAGGCGGCCGAGATGGCCACCTTCGGCGCCAAGGTGCTGCACCCGGCCACCCTGCAACCGGCCCTGCGCCAGGACATCCCCGTCTTCGTCGGCTCCGCCAGGGATCCGGCCGCCGGCGGCACCTGGATCCGCGCCAGCACCACCACCAACCCGCTGTTCCGGGCCGTGGCCCTGCGCCGCTCCCAGGTGCTGGTGACCCTGCACAGCCTCAACATGTTCCACGCCTACGGCTTCCTCGCCGAGGTGTTCGGCATACTGGCGCGCCACCGCATCTCGGTGGATCTCATCACCACCTCGGAGGTGAGCGTGTCGCTTACCCTGGATCACACCGGCAGCCAGAGCAACGGCGAGCCCATCCTGAGTGACAAGGTATTGGCGGAGCTGGGTCAGCTGTGCAAGGTAGAGGTGGAGACAGATCTCGCCCTGGTGGCCCTCATCGGCAACCGCATGAGCGAGGCCGCGGGTGTGGGCAGCCGGGTGTTCGACGCCATCCGCGAGCACAACATCCGCATGATCTGCTACGGCGCCAGCGCCCACAACCTCTGCTTCCTGGTGAAAGAGAGAGAGGCGGGCCACATCGTCAACCGCCTGCACCAGGAGCTGCTCGACTGAGCAGGCTGATAGCAGATCCAATCCATGAGAAGAGGGGCCCTGGGCCCCTCTTCTGTTTCTGTCAACGCACGCCGCTGGCTCAGACTGTCACTCCCCCGCCCCTTTATGCCATTGAGACGGGGCGGGGCAGCAGGTATGCCCGGATCGGTTCGCGCAGGGCCGCGAGCCGCGCCAGCAAGCCCTGCTGGCCGAGCCCGGCCTCCTCGTCACTCAGGCTGCCCACGAGGGACGGATAGTGATCCCGCACCGCCTCCTCCAGCCAGTCGAGGCGGCGCAGGGTGAGGGGGCCGCAGCTCTTGCCGCTGAGATCGTCGTCGATATCGAGCCGATGGCTGCGATACATGTCCCGCCACCAGTTCGCGGCCAGCGCCTCATCGCTCCCGAGGGCGGCGAGCCAGCGCTCTTGCAGGGCCTGGATCCGGGCCAGCACGGCGGGGCTCGCCCCCTCCCGGTGCAGGTACTGCAGCTCGTCCGCCGCCCAGGCGAGGCAGAGGGTGCGCCAGTGGCGGAACAGCGGCAGGGGATCCCTCTCGTCCAGCCAGAGACCGGAGAGGGTGCGGGTCTCGAGACGCTCGGGCACATGGAACTCGGGGTCGGCGAGGCCGTTTGAATTGAATTCGTGGCGGGGATCGAAGGGCCACATGTAGCCAAAATCGAACACCGAGATCTGCTGGCCGTCGTCGAGCAGGTTGCCCGGGCTCGGATCCCAGTCAAACCAGCCCCAGCGGGCCAGCTCCGCCTGCACCGCCAGCATCTGCGCCAGATTGCGCCGGTTCAGCGCCTTGACCGGTTCTCCCCTGAGCCAGGGAGAGACCAGCACCCCGGCCCGGGCCGAGCCGAAGCAGGTGCAGACCACGTGGGAGAGGATGGTGGGGTGCAATTCCCGCAGGCTCTCTATCTCCCGGCGCCGCTCCAGCTCGGTGAGAAAGGCGGTCTGACCGTCCACATTGGCCACCAGGGAGTCGGCCCTGCGCCGCTTGAGGCACCAGTGGTGGCCCTCGACCTTGAGGTGAAACACCTCGGCGGTGAGGCCATGACGATAGACCCTGAGCACGTCCGGGTGATCCTCGGTCAGCTTGAGCAGCTGGGCCAGCGGCAGGGGACAATCCCGCTCGCGCCCGATCCGGATCTCCTCCTTGCGCTCCAGCATCTGGAGCAGTCTTGCCTGACGTGCCGCAACCTTAGGATTCATACATGTACCTCCGACCGTTATTGAGAGACTAAGCAGCAAGGCGGGGGCAGACCAGCGGCAAACGCTCATGATGCCGTTTTCATCACAGAATCGATGCGGCCGCAGGATCGGGATCACAATTTGCAAGTCAACACGGTCACGCAATATTCATCTTTCGGTCATTAAATTGACATCGAGGAACCGGCCCAGCACCATCGGGTCAAAATAGATGCAGCCATGGCTGTGAACCCCGCTCCAAGGATGAGCTCCCTTATGAATGCCCCCCAGTTCGGTCACAGCCCCCCTTCCCGTCTCTCCAGGCTGCTGTTTGGCCTGCTCAGTGCCCTCCTGCTGCTGACCCTGGCCCTGCCCCTGCTCAATCCCGTCAGCTGGCTCGGGCGCGCCCAGCCGCTCATCCTCGGGCCCGCCGATCAACCCATCGCCACCCTCAACCGCCACTCTCTGCTCTACAAGAGCGACAGCCGCGGTCTCTACCTGGTGGTGCGCAGCCAGTGGCAGTTGCTCAAACCCCTGCAGGCGGGGGACAAGGTGCGGGTGGAGCTGCTCAACGACAAAGGCGTTCGCATCGATCAGCTGAACCAGGCGGTGGAGAAGCGTCAGAAGTGCCGCAAGGAGCGCTGCACCCTGGATCTCAACAGCACCCTGCGGGCGCCGGATGATGCCCTGGACAGCCGCTATCAGCTGCGCATCGGCCTGCTGCTCAAGGAGAGGCCAGAGAGCAGTGAATACAGCCAGATCCTGCAGACCCTGCCGGAGCGCGGCTTCAACCTCGTCTACCTGATGACCAGCCTGCTGCTGGTACTGCTGGCGAGCGCCGCCGTGCTGCGAGTCCTGCTGCCGCGCCTGCGCCAGAGCCCGGCGTCACGGGTGCTGGGCAGCCTGCTGCTCGGCAACCTCACCTTCGTGCTGCTGCACGGCTTCGTGGTGTTCAAGCTGGGGGAGTTTCTGCTCTGGTCCGGTTTTCGGCCCGAGCACTACTACCTCGCCTGGGGCAGCATGGTGCTGGGCTGGAGCCTCTGTGCGCTGGCCGGCTTCAACCTCTACATGGGGCTGGTGTTCACGGCGCTCTCCGGCATCGGCCTGCTCGCTAACTTCATGAAGATAGCCATCTACGGGGTGCCGCTTGGGGGGGACGATCTCGGCAACCTGCTGGCGCTGGTGCACATACTGCTGGACCAGCACCCTGTGCTGCCGGTGCTCGGCCTCCTCGGGCTCTTGTACCTGTGCTGGCGCTTCGCCCTCTCCCGCTGGATCCTGCGCGCCACCGCCGCCACCGTCGCCTTCTTCGCCCTCTGCGTGTTTGCCACCCAGACCAGCAACAAGCTGCTGGGTGCCAACGTCCGTTACGTGGACAGGGCGGTGAACTACCACAGGGACATCATCCGCGCCGGCCCCGGCCTCTACGTGTTCAACCTGGTGGACGAGATGCTGCAGAGCGGCAACGTCTTTCGCTATCCCCTGCAGATCAATGATCGCACCCCTGAGCTCGCCCACCCCGGCCTGATCCAGGGTGTCCAGCCCCCCCGCTTCGATCTGGTGATCGTGCTGCAATACGAGTCCCTCTGGCTCGACTGGCAGGGCAAGATCTGCGCCCCGGCCCCCACCCTGGCCCTGCCCGCGAGTGTGCAGCAGTGGCGCAAGACCATCCACTCCCCCACCACGGGGGGCATGACGGTGCTGGCGGAGTTCGAGATGAACACCGGCCTGCCGGTGGGCTTGCTCAAGCAGGGGGTTGTGCCCTATTACTACCTCTCGGCCCAGGTGCCCGGGCTGGCCCAGAGCGCCAGGCAGAGCGGCTATCAGACCCTGTTCGCCCACCCCTATGTGGAGAAGTTCTGGGGCCGCGCCAAGGCCATACCGGCACTGGGCTACCAGGAGCGCTGGTTCGATACCCGCTTCACCACACTCGAACATAAGGGGCTCTACATCTCGGACGACGCCCTTATCGATCACCTGCTCAGACGCAGCGAGCAGGATGACAAGCCGCTGTTCGCCTACGCGGTCACCATGCAGGGTCACGGCCCCTTCGACGGTGATCGTTACCAGGCCCAGCAGCTCGATCGGGCCTGCCCGGATCAGAGCGCGGCGGACAAGCAGCTCCTCAACACCTACTACACCGGGGTGGTGGATGCCATGGCCTCCCTGGAGCGGCTGCTCAAGGCCCTCGATGCCACGGACAAGCGCTACCTGGTGGTGGCCTTCGGGGATCACCAGCCGTTCTTGATGTCGGCGGGCAAGGGCATTCACGGCGCCAAACCGCCGCGGGACGCCGCCTACCAGATCCCCATGATGGCCTTCACCCGGGATGATGGCGCCCTTTCTCTCGAGCATCAGTTTGCACCGGTGCGCCAGCTCTACCAGATGGGACAGGCCACCCGAGCCCTGCTGGCGGGGGACCTCGCCCCCATCCCGGACCTGCCTCTGCTCCATCCGGTGCTCGGAGAGGAGAAAGGCTTCGATCCCTCCCCCCTGGTTCCCCAGATCCGGGCCAGCTTCAGGGCCGATGCCCTGCCATGAGGCCACGAGAGGACCGCAGATCCTGGCCAATGCCTTCCGGGCCCCTGTCTGGATCCGGCATGGAGAGACAAAGAAGGCCGCTGATGCGGCCTCTTTTTATTTCCCCTATCTCCCTGTCCCGACCTAGCGCAGCCAAGGCTCCAGCAAGATCAGCCGCTGGCCGTCAAGATCCAGCTCGGCCTGGATGCCGAGCGGCAGGGTCAGCATGGGATGGGTATGGGCGCAGTCATACTCCGCCAGTATGGGGAAGCGCGGCTCCCCCACCACCTCCAGCAGGATATCGAGCGGCCCCTTGCCGCTGCCCTGATCGTCGAACTGCTCGTGCTTGCCGAGCACCAGGGCCCCGATGCGATCGAACACCCCGCACAGCTTGAGGTGAGCGAAGGAACGTTCCACCGTCTCCGCCCGCTTGAGGCTGTCCTCCAGCAACAGAATATCTCCCGCCTCGATGGGCGGCATATAGGGGGAGCCCCAGATCCCCGCCATTGTGTTGAGGTTGCCACCGATGAGCCGCCCCCGCACCTTGCCCGATCCCACCGAGATCAGCCGGTTCGGCTGGCACGCCTTGGCCCGGCTCTGGTTTTCCCAGTCAAGCCGTTCGTCGGTCCATTGCGCCGGGGTCGGCACTATGTGGGGAACGGCGGCCCCACCGGCCAGGCAGATCCGCTGAAAACCCGCTAGCGTCTCGTCCACCAAGGGCGGCAACTCGCCGAACGAGGCCACCAGCGCCGGGCCGTAGAAGGTGACCAGGCCGGTCCTGGCGTAGATGCCGAGCAGCAGAGCCGTCACATCCGAGTAGCCGATCAGGATCTTGGGATCCCGTTTCAGCGCCTCATAATCGAGATAGGGCAGCAGGGCGTTGGAGTTGCTGCCGCCGATGACCGACATGATTGCGCGCACCTCGGGATCGCGAATGAGGGCGTTGAGTTCATCGGCCCGCGCCGCTATGGTGCCGGATCGCCAGTGATCCTGAGCGCCGGTCAGGCTGCCGGCCTTGAGTCTGAAACCCTGCGCCGTCAGATACGCCTTGGCGCGCTCGAAGCGGTGCGGCGCCCAGGCGGTGGCCGCGCTGGAGGGGGAGAAGAAGCCGATGGTATCCCCAGGTTGGAGCCCGGTTGGTTTGAGCAAGATCATGGACAGCTCCCTGTCGCTGAGTGGTGGATCGCCGGAACCTGCCGGTGAGACGGCGTCCTCCTAATCTGTCCCTTCCTCGCCGGGCAAGGGAAGAGAAAGCCACAAAAAAGCCGATCTCGCGATCGGCTCCCTGCTGGCCTGGCGCCAGGCTAGACCACCACGGCGGTACCGCTGATGCTGACCATCAGCATGCTGCCGTTCTGGCCCACGACTTCGTAGTCCATGTCGATGCCGACCACGGCGTTGGCACCGAGCGACGCCGCCCGCTCCTTGAGCTCCTCGAAGGCGATCTCCCTGGCACGGGCCAGCTCTTTCTCATAGGCGCCGGAGCGGCCGCCTATGATGTCGCGAATGCCGGCGAACAGGTCCTTGAACACGTTGGCGCCGAGGATGGCCTCGCCCACGACGATGCCGCGGTATTCACGAATGGTCTTGCCTTCCAGGGTAGGGGTGGTTGAGAGGATCATGGTGTCTCCTGTGATGTCATCCTGTGCGCCTTGGGCGCTCCCGGCGACAGAGTAGCAAGCCTGCGCCAAAAGCATAAGCCCGCCCCTACCATGTGAGTGGATGGCAAGCGCATGATTTGACAGCCAAATGCCATCTATACTCCTCACTGCTGGAAAAACAGCCATGTCTCACAGGAGCCTGACCAAGATGACGAGCCTTGCTGCGAGAAGCCCCCTCATGCCCCGGCTAATGCTGCCCCTCACCCTCTTCGCCACCCAAGGCCAGGCCGGTGGCCTCTATCTGTACGAGACGGGCACCGACGATCTGGGACTCGCCACCGCGGGTATGGCCGCCCGGGCCCAGGATCCCGGCGTCCAGCTGATGAACCCGGCGGGCCTGAGCCATCTGGAGGGACGCCAGCTCACCGTCGGCGGCCAGCTGCTCTACGGGGACGCACCCTACGATCTGGACGATCCCACCCTGTCGAACGTCGATACCGTCATCGGCTGGTTTCCCGCCGCCTCCTTCTATTACAGCCAGCAGCTCGACGAGCGCTGGTCGTTCGGCGTTGCCACCTATGGCAACTTCGGGCTGGGGCTCGACTACGGGGACTGGGCCGGCAAGGCGCTGCTCAAGGAGGCTACCCTGCTCGCCCTTACCCTGCAGCCCTCCCTGGCCTATCGCATCGATGAGCACTGGTCCCTCGGCGTCGCCCTTGGCATCAACTACGGCCTGTTCGCCCTCAAGCGCGACACTGGCCAAGGGGAGCAGAAGCAAGATGACGGCGACTGGGCCCTCAACGGCAAGCTGGGGCTGCTCTATGAGTTCAATCCGGACACCCGCATCGGCCTCGGTTACACCAGCGAGGTGAAGTACCACTTCAACATAGAGCGCGAATTTCCCCTCCCCGATCTGCCCGGCACGAGCGCCCACCTCTCACTCACCGGGCTGGTCAACAGCCCGCAGCAGCTGATGCTGAGCGCCTATCACCGACTCAGCCACGACTGGGCCATCATGGGCAACCTGGGTTGGCAGGACTGGAGCCAGTACAACAGCAACGAGATAACCCTGCCCGGGCGCGTCATCACCGACAAGGGAATGTACAAGGATACCTACCACCTGGCGGTGGGGGTTCAACATGCCCTGACCCCCCAATGGACCCTCAACGGCGGCGTCGCCTATGACAGCAGCGCCTATGAGGATCAGCAGAACACCTCGCTGACGGTGCCAAGCGGCAGCGCCGTGCGCCTTGGCACCGGGGCCAGCTATGCCTTCAATCCCCAGGACAGCCTCGGCATGGGGTTCGAATACCTGCACATGGACGGCTCAAGCGTCGCGCTCGGCGACCTCTCCGGCCACTACCCCGACCCGGACTTCTACTTCTTCGCCGTCAACTACCACAGGCGCTTCTGAACCCCGCCATACAAAAAGCCGCTCACGAGGAGCGGCTTTTTCACGCCCGGACGGTGCCCGGGCCCTCCCGCAGGTAGCCCCCCTGGGTCAGGATGCCGTAGGCCACATAGGTGTAACCCAGCAGCTCTATCCCCTCCTGCAGGGCGGTCTTGAACTCGAAGGCCGTGCTGACCCCCAGGATCTCGTTCCACAGCAGGGAGCCGCTGCCAAACATGCGGCTGAACACCGCCACCAGCAGCAGGCCAAAGAGCGTGAACAGGGCGCTGCGGTGCTGTACGAAGCGGGCGGCCCCATGGAGCAGCGTCTGCCAGCCCTGGCGCCAGCAGTGGAGCAGGGTCGCCATGGCCAGCAGCAGGGCCGGATAGAGCCAGAAGCCGTGCCGGATCTTGTCGAAGAAGACGTCCAGCTCGCGGATCAGCAGGCAGCCGAAGAAACCGGCAAGCAACCAGAGGAAGGCGCGCACCTCGGGCAGGCGCCGTCCCTTCCAGTAGAGGCCGATGACGATGGCGAGCAGGACCCCTTCCTGCAGCAGTTCGGTGATGGAGATCTCCCCCACCCCGTTGTGGAGCCAGCGCAGATCGAGGGCGACGGTGAGGGTCGGGATCAGGGTGAGCAGCAGCAGGAACAGGATGTCGCAGGCCGCCAGCAGGAGCGTGGTCAGTGGGGTGATCGGCCCCGGGAAACCAGCCTCCTCGCAAGAAGTGGTATTCACAATCAGGTTTCGTCCATAGCAGGAAAGTGAAGGGCCCGCCGGGAGAGGCGGGCCCTGAGCGGTATCAGTGCAGCTTCATGCTCGGGCGCAGCACCCGGTTGATGCGGCCCACCAGCATGATGAGACCGGTCTTGATGTAGCCGTGCAGGGCCACCTGGTGCATGCGATACAGGCTGATGTAGACCATGCGGGCGATATAGCCTTCCACCATCATGGAGCCACGCATCAGGTTGCCCATCAGGCTGCCCACGGTGGAGAAGCGGCTCAAAGAGACGAGGGAACCGTGGTCGTGGTAGAGGTAGGGCTTGAGCTCGCCGCCGTTCATCATCGCCAGGATGTTCTTGAACGCCTGGGTCGCCATCTGGTGGGCGGACTGGGCGCGCGGCGGCACGAACTTGCCGTCCGGCTGCGGGCAGGCGGCGCAGTCGCCGATGACGAAGATGTGATCGTCACGGGTGGTCTGCAGGGTCTCCTTGACCACCAGCTGGTTGATGCGGTTGGTCTCGAGGCCGGCGATGTCCTTCATGAAGTCCGGCGCCTTGATGCCGGCGGCCCACACCATGAGGTCTGCTTCAATCAGCTCGCCGTCCTTGGTGTGCAGACCATCGGCGGTAGCCTCGGTGATCATGGTGGCGGTGCGCACGTCCACCCCGAGCTTGACCAGCTCCTGGTGAGCGGCGCCGCTGATGCGCTCCGGCAAGGCCGGCAGGATGCGGGGGCCCGCCTCCACCAGAGTCACCTTGAGGCTCTCCGTGGTGAGGTTCTTGAAGCCGTAGGCGTAAAGCTGCTCCACCGCGTTGTAGAGCTCGGCGGAGAGCTCCACCCCGGTGGCGCCGCCGCCGACGATGGCGATCTTCACCTTGTCACCGGGCTGGTATTCGGTGGCGAACTGCAGGAAGCGGTTCATCATGCTGTTGTAGAAGCGATGAGCCTGGGAGGGGCTGTCCAGGAAGATGCAGTGATCCTTGATGCCCTTGGTGTTGAAGTCATTGGAGACGGAGCCGATGGCCATCACCAGGTAGTCATAGGGGAGCTCGCGCTCGTGCACCACCAGCTCGCCACTCTCGTCGTGAATGGGGGCCAGCACGATGCGTTTCTCGTCGCGCTTGATGTCGGTCAGGCTGCCGAGCTGGAACTCGAAACCGTGGTTCTTGGCGTGGGACTGGTAGCTCAGGGCATCGATGCCCGCATCCATGGAGCCGGTGGCCACTTCGTGCAGCAGGGGCTTCCACAGGTGAGTGCGGTTGCGATCCACCAGGGTGATCCTGGCCTTGTTCTTCTTGCCCAGCTTGCGGCCAAGACTGGTCGCCAGCTCCAGACCGCCGGCACCGCCGCCAACAACGACAATATTCATCATGATGATTTTCCTTGGTTCCTCAAAACGAAAGGGAGCCATTGGCTCCCTAAAACGAAATCGGTCGACGTGATAGCGCAGGCTCAGGCTTCTTTGAAGGCCTTCATCCGTTGCAGATGGTGCGAGATGTTCTTGAATTTGTGGGTCTCGCGCTCATCCCATACGATGTCGTAATAGTTCTTCAATTCACGTTCAGTGTCCCGATTATCGCGGATTTCATCCTGAACGGAAAGGATACACAGGCAGTTTCCTGAATTTTTATTACGAAATTCGGTTACACACTTGGTGCCGATGTCCTCGTACTCTTCCGGCCTGTCTATCTTGCCCTGCATGTTGTGCGCCGGGTCGAGATTGGGGTTGAAGATCACCTGCTTGATGCCGCACAGAAAGCCGATCCGCTCGCTCCAGTAGCCACCGAGACCGACGCCGCAGATGAGGGGCTTGGGGTCCGTGCTCATGTCGAGCTGCTTCTTCACCTCCTTGAGCAGGTGACTCATGTCGTGGCGGGGGTGAACCGTGCTGTAGTGCACGAAACGCACATCATCATCGATAAACTGCAACTGCAGCACTTTCTCATGATTGCCAGGGCTGGTGGCATCAAAACCATGCAGATAGATGATCATGGGTAAGACCTCGGAAACTGTGTCGGTTCTATCGAAACTACTCCAGCGGCGGGGCCTGGCGCCACCAAAACATCCAACTTTCTTGCTTTGGATCACGCCCGCTGCCGCCGGAAAAACCGTTTTCCTCCGGATCCGGCCAGACGAGGTGCAACAAAGCGCCACCCTGCCCCGCCTCTCCAGACGAAGATCCCGCCAGAGGGCGGTATCGCCTTCACTCCCCCAGAGTCAGTTCGATGCACTCGATCACATCAGTCATCGGGAACAGATCCCGGCCCAAAGACGGATCCTGTTCACTCAACCCAGGGCCTGCTCGAAGCGCGTCACGGCCTCCTCGACCAGGGCCAGACTCCCTTGCCAAAACGCCGCCTCCCGGATGCCCTGTCCCAGGTGCTTCTCCACCAGGGCCTCGGCGCTCATGCGGCCGGTATCCCGCAGCAGGGCGCGGTAGGCCTGGGCGATGTCCGTTTCCCCTGCGGCCTTGCGCGCCATCAGCTGGTGATAGACCCCCAGGCTGAACAGGTAGCCGAACAGATACGGATAGTTGTAGAAACCAAAGCCCGCGATGGAAAAGTGCGCCTTGGCGGCCCAGAACAGGGGGTGATAACGCTCCAGGCTCCCCTCGTACCAGCGGCCCCAGGCCTCGTCGGTCAGGGCGCTGAGCCTGGCAGCCGACACATAGCCCCCCTTGCGCTCCGCCACCAGGGCCTGCTCAAAGTCGAAGCGGGCCGGGATGTTGACCAGGAAGGTGGCGGCCCCGTCGGCCTCGGCCCAGGCGATGGCCAGCTGCTCCTCCTGGCTCTGCGCCTGCTCGAACAGGGCGCGGCGCACCAGGGTTTCGGCGAAGATGGAGGCGGTCTCCGCCAGCGTCATGGGGTAGCTGCGCTGACTCATGGGCAGATCGCGAATGAGCCAGTTGTGCCAGGCGTGCCCCAACTCGTGGGCCAGCGTGATGATGTTGTCCATGGTGCCCGCATAGGTGATGAAGACCCGTGGCTCCACCGGATCGGCAAACTTGGTGCAGTAAGCACCGGTGCGCCGGTTCGGGGTGGGCGCCGCGTCTATCCAGCCGCGCTCGGCCATCATGCGGGCGAACGCCCCCATCTCGGGATCGAAGGCGGCGAACGCCTGGGCAATGATCTCGATCGCCTCCTCGAAGGGGATGGCCCGACTGGTCGCGGCCGGGGGCGGCGCGAACAAGTCCTCCGGCCCAAGGTCCGAAATACCAAGCTTGCCGGCCATCAGCGCCAGCGCTCGCTGGCCCAGACCCCGGGCCTTATGGGTCTCGGCCATCAGGGTATCCAGGGTGGCGCGATCTATGTGGCTCTGGTGGCAGGAAAGGTCCAGTGCATCGAGCAAGCGCGTCTTGCCGCGCTGACGGGCCAGCTCCAGACGCCAGCCATTGAGGGCGTTGAGGATGGCGGCCACCGTCTCCTGCTCGCCGGCCCACCCTATGGTGATGGCATCAAACGCCTCCCGGCGCAGGGCCCTGTCCGGGTTCGACAACAGGTTGCTCGCCTGTGCCAACCCCATCTCCTGCCCGGCTATGGTCAGGCGGATCTTGCCCACCAGATCGTTATAGAGGTTGCCCCAACCGTGCAGACCGTCGGTGCCAAGCCCTATCACCAGCTGCTCTGCCTCCACCGGCAGGCGCTGATCCTGCAGGCGCCGCTCGTGGCGCAGGCGATAATCCTCCTCCCCGAGCAAGGAGTCTTGCATCAGGTGCTCGAACTCGGCCGCCGGCAAGCCCAGCATCAGATCTTCTACCGGTGCCAGCGCCTTGAAGAGATCGGCGTTGAGGGCCCGGGCGCGGGAGGCCAGCTGCTTGGCCAGGGGATCCAGGGCATCCTGGCTGCCCTTCGAGGCCGCCAGTACCGCCACGTTCCAGCCGATGTTGCGGATGCGCTGGGCACGCAGGCGCACCTCCCGCAGGAAATCCTGCAGGGCATCGGCCTGATCGCGCACCAGGCCCAAGGTGCCGATGAAATCACTCAACTCGTCCAGGCTGGCGCGGGCCAGACTCATGTCCGCCTCCAGCACGCTGCTGTCGAGGGAAGGATAGATATGCTGGTTTTGCCACTGCTGCGGGTATTGGGTGGGTTGCATCGTCGACTCGTGTTGATTCGTTATCAAAAAATGGCGTGGCCCGGCGTGCCGGGCCACGCATAAAGGGGTTTGGGGGCGCAAGAGGGCGCCCCCCTGCTCAGCGCGGGCTCACCGGCCAGCCCGGCAGCGGATGGATCACACCAGCCGCTCGAGGCGGCTGACCGCCTCTTCCACCTGGCGCAGGCTCTCCTGCCAGAAGGCGGGCTCGCGAATGTCGATCCCCAGGTGCTTCTCCACCAGATCCTCGGCGCTCATGCGCCCTGTGTCCGTGAGCAGCGCCCGGTAGGCCTCGACGAAGTCGCCGCCGACCCGCTCCTTCTGGGCATGGAGCCCCAGGCTGAACAGGTAGCCAAACAGATAGGGGTAGTTGTAAAACCCGAACTCGGCGATGGAGAAGTGACCCTTGCTGGCCCAGAACAGCTCGTCATACTGGCAAAGGCTGTCACCATACCACTGCTCCTTGGCGGATTTCATCATGACTCTGAGCTGGCTCACCCCCACATAGCCCTCTCCCCGCGCCGCAACCAGCGCCCGCTCGAACGCAAAGCGGGACGGAATGTCCAGCAGCATGCTGGCGGCCCGCTCCCCGTCCATCCAGGCGATGTCCCGCCGCTGCTCCCGGGTCTCCATGCGGGCCAGCAGCGCCTCCCGCACCAGCGTCTCGGCAAACAATGAGGCCGTCTCGGCGAGCGTCATGGGGTAGTCCCGCTGCTCCAGCGGCAGCTCCCGCAGCAACCAGCTGTGCCAGGCGTGGCCGAGCTCGTGGGCGAGGGTGATGACGTTGTCCAGGGTGCCCTCGAAGGTCATGAACACCCGAGGCTCGGCGGGATGGGCATACTCGGTGCAGTAGGCACCGCTGCGCCTGTGCTCGCTCGGGTAGGCGTCGATCCAGCCCCGCTCCGCCATCAGGTGCACGAAGGCCCCCATCTCGGGGTCGAAGCTTTCGAAGGCATCCGCCACCAGGCGGAGGGCCTGCTCCAGACTGATGGCGACCGAACTCGTCGCGGGGGGCGGTGCATAGAGATCCCAGGGGGCGAAATCGTCGATCCCCTGAGCGCTTGCCATGGCGCGCAAGGCTCGCCTGCCGAGCTCCTTGTGGGCATCTGCCTCCCCCATCAGGGTCTCCAGGGTGTGGCGCTCGAGGTGCCCCTGATGGCAGGAGACGTCCAGGGCATCGAGCAAGCGCTCCTTGCCGCGCTGGGTGGCGAGCTCGTTGCGCCAGCCGTTGATGGCATTGAGGATGGCCGCCACCGTCTCCTGCTCGCCAGCCCAGGCGGCCTGAATGCCGTGCCAGGCGTGGGCGCGCCGCGCCCTGTCCGGGTGGGAGAGCAGGTTGTCCGCCTGCGCCAGCCCCATGATCTCTCCCTCCACCCGGGGGCTGAGCCTGCCCACCAGGCTGTCATAGAGATCCCCCCAGGCCTGCAGGCCATCCACTGCCAGCCCCTCGATCAGCTGCTCCGACTCGAGCGAGAGGCGCTGATCCCGCAGGCGGCGGGCGTGGCGAATGTCATAGGCCAGCTCGAACAGCTCGGGATCCTGCAGCAGCAGCCGCAACTGCGCCTCAGGCACATTTATCCAGAACAGGGTCACGGGTTTGATGAGCTGGGCCAGGCTTGCCTGCAACTGCTGGCCACGGGAGAGCAGCACCTTGGCGGGCTCATCGCGACCATTGCGGCTCAAGCGGTTGTAGCCATAGGTCTGGGCGTTCCAGGCCAGCCGCGTCACCTCCTCGGCCTGCCGCCGTATGGTGCGCAGCAAATGTCGCAGTGTATTGGTGTCCTGGGTGGTTGGCAGTTCGTCCAGCAGCGGTTTCAGGCTGGTCAGGATCTGCTGTGCATGGTGGAAACCGGCGTCAACGGCCGGGCAGTCGGGGGCGGCGAAGATGTGATCATCCTGCCAGATGAGTGGCGTCATAACTGTCCTTGTTTGTCTGCGTCCAAATCGGGTGGCGCCGCCTCTGGTGGGCAGTCGCCACCCGATAGTACGAAGGGGGCAGGCAGTTGCCTAGCCCCCATTCTGGTCAACCAACAAGGTGTCTGGAAAATGGTGCGCTACGCCCTATTTGGCGGGCTTGAGTCGGCTCACCAGCGTCATGGCCAGCACCAGTACCAGACCCGCCAGCACCCCCACCAGGGCGTTGAGCACGGTCGGCGTCACGGCGGCCAGCACGGCGCCCACACCGGCCAGGGGAGCCAGGCTCGCGGCCACCCCTTCGATGAGGTGGTGAACGAAGGGCCAGCCGTGGACCAGGATGCCGCCACCCACCATGAACATGGCGATGGTGCCGACCAGCGCCAGCAGGTGCATCAGCTTGGGGGCCGTCACCAGCAGACCCCGCCCGAACGCGCGGCGCAGGGCGCCGGCATCCGGTTTTTGCAGCAGGTGCAGGCCGATGTCGTCGAGCTTGACGATGAGCCCCACCAGGCCGTAGACCCCCACCGTCATCAACAGGGCGATGCCCGCCACCACGGCGATCTGCAGACCGAGGCTCGAGCCCTGTACGGTGCCGAGGGCGATGACGATGATCTCCGCGGACAGGATGAAATCGGTACGAATGGCTCCCTTGATCTTCTGCTGCTCGAAGGCCACCAGATCGTCCGGGATGGGGCCATGGTTCCCCTCCTCGGCCTCATGGGGCAGGAACTTGTGGGCCAGCTTCTCGGCCCCCTCGAAGCAGAGGTAGGCGCCCCCCAGCATCAGCAAGGGGGTGATGAGCCAGGGCACCAGGGCGCTGATGGCGATGGCGGCGGGCACCAGGATGAGCTTGTTGCGAAACGACCCCTTGGCCACCGACCACACCACCGGCAGCTCCCGTTCCGCCCGCACCCCGGATACCTGCTCTGCGTTGAGGGCGAGATCGTCCCCCAGCACCCCGGCGGTCTTCTTCGCCGCCATCTTGGTCATCAACGCCACGTCATCGAGCACGCTGGCAATATCGTCGAGCAGGGCCAACAAACTGGTTCCGGCCATATCAGGTATTCCTCATCTGGGTAGCGAGCAAGCGGCCGTCACGAGCACCAGGCTGATCATTGGGATCCGCCAGATAGTACAGGCGAGGGACTTCCTCATTTCGGGCAAAAGATGGCACAGTGTAGCGAGAAGCCGCCGTTTCGGCAGCCCCCATGACAGGGCCAATTGGCCTTGTTTCACCCGCAAGCCCTTCTGGCCCAAGGAGTTTCCATGCAGCCCTGGCAACCTCTGCTCGATTTCTGGTTTGGCGATGACGCCGACGATGTCACCCGCGCCCGGCGCCAATCCTCACTCTGGTGGGGTAAAAGCAGCGAGACCGACGCCCTCATCCAGCACCGCTTCGGCGAGCTGGCCGAGGCCGCCGCCACCGGCAAGCTCGACGACTGGGCCGAGGTGCCCGCCGGGCGTCTCGCCCTCATCCTGCTGCTGGATCAGGTACCGCGCAACATCCACCGGGGCACCCCGGCCGCCTTCGCCCAGGACGCCAAGGCGCGGGAACTCTGCCTCAAGGGGCTGGTGCTGGGGGCGGACAAGGGGCTCTCGCCGCTGGGCCGGGTCTTCTTCTACCTGCCGCTGGAGCATGCAGAGTCCGGCGAGCAGCAGGCCAGGAGCGTGGCTCTATTCGAGGCGCTGGCGGTGGAGCAGGCCGGCGGCGAGGCCCGGGACACCTTCGAGGGCTTCGCTGATTTCGCCCGCCGCCACCGGGTGATCGTCGATCGCTTCGGCCGTTTCCCCCATCGCAACGCCATCCTGGGGCGCCCAGATCTGGGGGAAGAGACCACCTTCTTGCAGCAGCCAGGTTCGGGATTCTAGCCAGGGGCCATAAGCCAAGGCATAAAAAAACGGGCCAGCTGGCCCGTTTGCATAGGAAGTGAACGAAGGACGTCAGGCCGCCTCGGCCAGGCTCTCCTCCTCTTTCTTCTGGTAGGCCTGGGGTGAGAGCCCCAGCAGCTCCTGCACGGTGGAGGCCACAGTGATGGAGGAGACAGTCCCCACCAGGATGCCGGCGAACAGGGTGAAGGAGAAGCCGTAGAGGGCATCCCCTCCAAACAGCAGCAGGGCCCCCACGGTGAACAATGTGGTGCCCGAGGTGATCATGGTGCGGCTGAAGGTCGCCTTGATGGCCACGTCCGAACACTCGTGGATCCCCATCTGGGTACGCGAACCGAGCAGATCTCGCAGCCGGTCGGAGATGACGATGCTGTCGTTCAGGGAATACCCGATCACCGCCATCAGGCCCGCGATCACGTTGAGGTCAAACTCGATGTTGAACAGCGACAGCAGCCCGATGGCCACCAGGCCGTCGTGCAGCACTGAGACCAGGATGCCGATGGCCTGACGCCACTCGAAACGCACCGCCAGGTAGGCGGAGATGGCGAGGGAGGCCACCAGCACCGCCAACATCCCCTGCTGGAACAGCTCGGCGCCCACCTGGGGCCCGACTATGGTGGTGCGCAGCAGCTCCACCGGCAGAGAGAGCTGCTGACCCAGCATGGTCGCCAGCTCCTCGGCCGGCCAGGGCAGCTCGTGAGGGGGCAGCTTGATGAGCCACTCGCCGGGCACGCCGGCCGAGCTCAGCTCCACCACCCCGGCCAGGGGGGCACTCAGCAGGGCGTTGAGCTCATGGGCCTCCTTCAGGGTCTGGATCCGGAACTCCAGCAGTATGCCGCCGGTGAAGTCGAGGCCGAGGGAGAGCCCCTTGATGGCCAGCACGGCGATGCTGGCGACGGTCAGCAGCACGGAAATCCACAAACCTATGTAACGCCAGCGGGTCAGCCCCATGGCAGTGATCATTCTCAGCATTGTTTTTCCCTCGACGGCAGATGGCTCGGGCTTCCCTCGGGGAAGCGGATGGCGCGGAGCAGGCTCGGACGCGCGGCAACTTGGTACACACGATGGCTCATGCTCATACCCTCAGCAGCTTGGCGCGGCTCGCGCCCCACAGGGGATTGATGATGGCGCGCGTGCCCCAGATCCCGGTCACCATGCTGGAGATGAGCCCCAGGATCAGGGTGATGGAGAAGCCCTGCAGCGGCCCCGAGCCAATGGAGTAGAGCACCACGGCGCAGATCAGGGTGGTGAGGTTGGCATCGAAGATGGTCCTGAACGCCGAGCGATAGCCAAAGTCGATGGCATTGGCCAGAGTCCCCCCCTCCCGCAGCCTGTCCTTGATCCGCTCAAAAATCAGCACATGGGTATCCACCGCCATGCCGACGGTGAGCACCAGGCCGGCGATCCCCGGCAGGGTCAGCACGGCCCCCGGCAGCACCGCCAGCATGCCCACCTGCATCAGCAGGTTACCGATGAGCGCCGTGATGGCGACCCAGCCGAACTTGCGATACCAGGCCATCATGAACAGCATCATGCCGGCCATGCCGAACGCCAGGGCGGTGAAACCCGCCTCTATGTTCTGAAGACCCAGGGTCGGGCCTATGGAGCGCTCCTCCAGGATCTTGAGGGGGGCGGTCAGGGCGCCGGCCCGCAGCAGCATGGCGAGCTCCTGGGCCTCCGGTACGCTGGCGAGCCCCGTGATGCGGAACTGGTTGCCGAGCGCCGTCTGTATGGTGGCGACGTTGATCACCTCGCTCTGGGCCCGCAGCTTGCCCTGGGCATTGGTCTTGTACTCGGTGAAGACGGTGGCCATGGCGCTGCCCACGTGCTGGCGGCTGAACTGGTTCATCTTGCTGCCCCCCAGGCTGTCGAGCACTATGCTCACCTGGGGCTGACCCATCTCCCCCATGCCGGCGCGGGCATCGACGATGTGCTCACCGGTCAGCACCGGCTTGCGGGCCATGCCCACCGCCTGACCGTTGCGATCCGCCATGAAGAAGTGGCTGTCCGGCTTGGCCTGATAGAAGGCGAGCGACGCGGTGGCACCGATCACTTCCTTGGCTTGCTTGGGGTTGTGCACCCCGGGCAGCTCGATACGGATGCCGTCCTGACCCTGACGCTGGACCGAGGCCTCGACGATGCCGAGTTCGTTGATCCGCTTCTTCAGGATGGAGAGGTTCTGGGTCACGGCGTTGTTGGCCAGCAGGGTTCGCTCGGCCTCGCTCATCACCAGTTTCAACTCGTTGCCGCTGCGCTGCTGGGTCCACTGATCCAGCCGGGTACCGGCGGTATCCCGGATGATGGTGAGCCAGGGCCCCTGCTCCACTCCCGCCGGCAGAATGACCCGCACCTCCCCGGTCGCGATCCGCGCCACGTTGGCCCCCCTCAGGTGCGCCTCCCTAAACTGGGTGCGCAGCATGTCCACCAGGTTCTTGGTCTGGTTGTCGATGACGAAGTCGAGATCCACCCCGATGAGCAGCTGGGAGCCACCGCGCAGATCCAGCCCGAGCTTGATGGGGGCGGCGCCGAGCTGGCTTATCCAGGTCGGGGCGTTGGAGTAGAACTCCAGGGTCAGGGCCGCGCTCTCGAAGCCCTGCTGCTCCAGCAGCTGCTTGGCCCGCTGCTGATCGGCCTGGCTCTCGAACACCAGCTCCACCCGCTCCTGTTGCTGCACCTCCTTGAGCAGAGGGATCTTGTGCTGCTCGAACAGGGTGCGCTGAGCCTCGGTCAGGGTGCGCTGGCCGTGCAGGCCGAGGGAGGGCTGCTCACCGAAGAAGGTGGGCAGGGAATAAAACGTGAAGGTGAGCAGCATGAGCAGCAGCAGGGCGTACTGCCACAGGCTCATGCGGTTCAGGATGAGATGACTCTTTTTTCTCATGAGATCGGCCTCTGTCAGGCGAAAGCGACGGATGTGACCACGCACACCGCGTAAAAAAACGAAACAAAGCAGCCTAACCGTTCAGTCAAACTGAACGGTTACGGAGAGACGATGAGGCGACAGATGGCAGTCTGACCCCATCGGAGTCAGGCGAGGAAACTCTGGGAGAAGCGGTATTGCAGGTGTCGGCGCTGCAGGCGCCGGCTATGCAGGGTGGCGAAGTGATGCCGGAAACTCTGCTTGGGGTAATGGAGGGCGAGATGGAGCAGCAGGCCGCACAGCAGCAACAAGATGGCCTGCTGGGACCAGCTCTGCACCAGCTCGTAGACCACCTTGCCCGGGGCGTTGTCACTGCGCAGTGAGTGTTCGAGGCGCAGCAGGTGAGTCTGGTTAGTGCCGACAAACTTGACCACGCCGTCGTCGCTCTGGCTGGCAAGGTGCGCGATCTGGCTCTGCTCGCTGCCCTGCTGCGCCGCGGACAGGGCGACGCCCCCCACCGGCAGGGTAGAGAACAACAGGGTGAGCGCAATGAGCAGTGCCATCGCGGCCAGTTTCACGTTATCCAGACGACTCAAACAGTTAATTCCTGAGTAACAGAGGGGGCAAGCTACCACAGCACCCCCATAAGGACAAGGGCGGCAGGCCTTGCAGCCTGCCGCCCTCGTGGGGTGGATGAGGATGATCAGCGGCCCCGGGTCATCTCCTCGAAGTCCTCGGCATAGTCCTTGAGCAGGGTGTAGAGGTGTGCCCGCTGGGAGAGATCCATGGACTGGCTGAGATCGCTGAGCCACTTGATGGTGCGCTGGCGGGACTGATCGGTGTAACCGGTGAAGCGGCCATCCATCAGGCCATCCCCCTGCTGCAGCAAGCGGGTCAGCTCCTTGCCGAAGTCCGGGCTCTGACGCTGCTTCATCAGCCTATCCAGCTCCTTGGTCCAGGCCCCCTGAAACTCGAGCCAGGGGCCCATCATCTCGTATTGCCACTCGGCCCACTGGGCGACGAGCGGGGCCTGAGCCGGCTTGACCTTGCCAATCCAGAACACCAGCCGCTCGTTCATCTTGTCCCTGAAACCCTTGAGCATTTCTTCTTTAGACTCGGTGGCAAAGTCGTGCTGACGCTCCTGCTGGCGCTTCACCCTGTCCCCCATGAAGTGGGCCACCTGGGCGTCCGTCAGGGTTCGGGCGAGGCGCACGGTGCGGGGAATGGCGTTCTCCAGGGTGCGGGTCAGGCTGGCCTGGGTCTTGTCCAGATGCAGGGAGACCTGCTCCGGGGTCATGGGGCTTGCCACCGCCTTGGCCAGGGCGTCGAGATCCCTGGCGTAGATGGGCAGCTCGTGCTGGCGATGCCAGGCCATCAGCCCCTTCACCTCGGTATCCAGCAGCTTCTTCTGGTTGCGATCCAGTGAGAAGTAGTCGTCCAGCTGCCAGACGATGGCGGAGTCGAGCCAGTAGTAGATGACCCGGGTGGCGCAGCCCGTCAGCAGCAGGCAGAGCAGCAGCAGGCTCCAGCTACGGGGTTGACGCCATGAGAGGGTGGTTCGCATGCATGCCTCCAATCGTTGAGAAACTAGCGTCGTGCAGGGCTTGTTGTTCGGCTGTGGCGCCGGGGACCATCCGCCGCAATCCAGGGGCCAGCGCTATTCCAGACGCTGGCGGTTCTTGTCGATCAGGGCCTGATAATCGGGCCCAGGCTGTTGCTCGGCCATCAAAAGCCCCCACAGCAGGCCGATGTAATCGACCCATGGCAGGAAGGCATCGGCCTGAAATCCTTTGCCATTGAGCAGCTTATGAGCGCCTTCCCTGCCTTCAAGATAGCAGCTCTCCAACTGGCGCTGCTGTTCTTCGCACCAGCCGTGAGTACGCACTATGCTGGCGAGCTCGAAGCCAGGGTGACCGGCGGCGCCGTACTCCCAGTCGATGACCCAGGGCTTGGGTCCCAACAAGTTAGCCGGATTGAGATCATGATGACAAGGGAGCCAGCAATCGTCCGGCTCCCGGCTCGCAAGCAGGGCCCGTTCAAGGGCCGGCAGCCAGTCCGGCACCTGGGCCAGGCGGTCGCGATACCCCTTCGCATGGGCCCGCACCGCCATCACCACCTTGGGCACCGGCAGGCGGTGCATGCGGCCGAGCACCTCGGCCAGCAGCCTGGGTTGCTCGTCCGGCGGTGGGGGGGACAAGGCCCAGTTTGGCTCGTCGCACCAGTCCAGCAACATCAGGCCAGAGGCCGGATCGCTGTGATGACAGGGCAAGGCGATGCCCTGCCCCATGGCGCCCCGGTAAAGCTGCCACTCGGTGGCACGGTCGATGCCGAGGCGCACCGGATCCGGGTGACCGCGGCGCAAGAAACCGCGCCGCCCAGAGGGCAGGGTCAGCCGGTAGTTGCAGTTGGTGAGCCCCTCCCCCAGGGGTTCGAGGCGTCCCTGACACCAGGGGGCCGGCAGGCTGGCGAGCAGGGCAAGCTCGGCGAGATCGCCCCGCAGATCCTTCGCACCGTCCCCCCCCTGAGACGACTTACCAGCCAAAGGTGGAGGTCTTCGCCTGCTTGCGGATCTCTTTCTGATCGGCCCAGAGCAGCTCGCCGTTCTCCAGATCCATCAGGTTCATGGTCATCTGGTAATAGACGTCCTTCACCTTGCCGTTGTCCTTGACGATGCTGGCGAGGTTGCCATAGACCATGTAGCGGGCGCCGGTCTGCTTGCCGAGGCGCACCATGGTCGCGGGATCCACCATGCCGCTGCCCTGCTGGTATTCGAGCTGCTGCTTGACCGCCGCCACCTTGCTCATGTCGACGAAGCGGAACTTGCCGGAACGCAGCAGCTTGGTGCGCAGGGTGTCTGTGATGGCCTCGGTGTCGATGTGCTCCGAGGTCTTGTTGCGGATGCTGTCCATGAACATCACGGGACGACCCCCCGCGGTGATCTCGCTGGTGGCCGGCGAGCCCAGCATGGAGTCCGCCATCTTGTCGGCGATGGCCTGCAGGTCGCTTGAGCCGTAATCCACGGTCACCGTCTCGGTTTCGGTCGGATCGCCATAGCTGACGGTGGTGCTGGAACAGCCGCCGAGCAGCAGGGCGCCACTCAAGGCAAGCAGGGCAGGATTCATTTTCATCAGTTCGATTCCTCAATCACTTCGCGTACATAGACCCTGTAACCCTGGGCGCTCTCATTGGGTGCCAGGGCTGACAGGGTACGGCTCTGGTGGCCGTGGAGCTTGATGGGGGTCCAGCCGCGACCATCGCTGGCCACCTCCTGACCGCTGCCATCGTACCAGTAGAACAGGTATTGCAGGTGGTTGTCCCCGGACCGGGTGTTGGTCAGGATCACGTTGACCTGCAGCAGACCGTTCTGCTGGCGCCGGCTCTGTTCGGTCAGGGCCGCGTCCAGGGAGCCGTTGTGGGTCTCCAGGGTGGCCGCACCCCCCGCCGGCGCATAGAGCGCCACGCCGGAGGTATTGGTGCTGCAGGCGGACAGCAGCAGTGTCAGGCCCAGGGCCGCCATATGGGCTTTCATCATCGTCACCTCACGCTATGTGTCACTCCCCGAGGGGAGCCTTGGTTATCCGGGGTGGGGACTCACAGCCCCCTAAATGGGCATCACCCGGGTGCTCAGGCCAGCGCCGAGGCGCTGCACCCACACCAGGGTGGTGCACCCGCCGTGAACGGTGAGCGGTAACTGGCGCATGGCGCTACCCGCCCCCAGGGTGAGGGTCACCTCCCCCGGCGGTACCATGGCCTGCCAGCTGCTCGCCTCGGCAGGCAACGTCAGCCAGCTGCGGGTATCGGCCCGCTCGGACAGGGCATTGAAGATCCCCACCACCAGGTTGCCCACATCCCCTCCCTCCTTGGCGGCGGAACGCCTGAGCTGCTCCTTGGCCAGCAGGCGCAAGGCCTGGCGGGTCAACATGCCGGGCAGTCGCTCCTGCAGATCCTTGGCGGCCAGCGCCTCGAGCCGCACCAGGGAGCTGGTCTGCTGGTGGCGATTGCCGAGGGTCACGCTGAGCGGGCCCGTGGTCGCGGCCCTATTGTCGTAATAGGGCACCGCCACCGTAAAGGTGCGAAAATCACCCCCCGAGGTTGCGATGGGCAGCGGCAGGAAGAATTCCCGTCGCGCCGGGATGAGACCATCTTCGAACAACACCACCAGCTGGCCCTGGTTTTTCACCAGCGGCGGTGCCTTGCGTCCCAATTTTTTCTCGGTCTCGCGCAGCTCGTCCGGGGAGCCGCGCAGCACCGCCAAGCGCAGCAGGGCATCCTGCAGGCTCAGGTTGTCCGGCGCTATCTGATAGCCGCGTTGGTAGTCCACCCAGGCGTCGTTGAGATCCCCGCTCCCCTCGTAGAGCACGCCGGAGAGGTAGAAGGTGTAGGCATTCTGGAAACCGTTTTTCACCTTGCCCACCAGCCGGTCGAGATCGGGCACCCCGCGCGACACCAGCTGGCGCATCCGGGCCTCGTCGCCCGCCTCTGCCCTGGCCGCTCGCACCTCGTCGGCCCGGGTCTTGAGGGCCCGCTCCTGCACCTGATTGGCCCGGCGCACCTCCACCAGGGCGCCTTCGGCGTCCCCCCGTTGCAGGTAATTGAGGGCCAGATAGTGGTGCAGCATGGTGCGCTCGTAGTCCGGCGCCAGATACCCCAGGGTCTGATCGTTGGTGAGCAGGCTGCCCGCCTGGGCCAGGCCGCGGCTCAGCCGGTATCGGGCCTGCTCGTCTTCCCAGGCGAGGCGGCTGTCGGCGGCGGCGAAGGCCTGCTTGCTGTTTGCATCCTGACCGGCGAGCCAGGCGATGCGCCCCTGCTCCAGCCTGTCCAGCACATAGGTGTCATCCCCCGGCGTCGACTCACGCACCTCGGGCAAGGCTTCTGCGGCCTTGCCCTGCAGCAGCAGGTTGCGCTGGGGCACCATCTGATCGGAGTAGGAGACGAAGAGATCCTGCCAATGGGAGGCGCAGCCCCCCAGCAGCAGACCGGCCAACAGCAGGCCGGTCAGGGCAACGGGGCGTATCACAGGCTGAGCAGGGGTCCCAGGGGCTGGCCACCGACCAGGTGCATGTGGATGTGGTAGACCTCCTGCCCGCCGTGGCGGTTGCAGTTCATGATGAGGCGATAGCCGTTCTCGGCGATCCCGGCCTCGCTCGCCAGCTTGCGCGCCACGGTGAACATGCGGCCGAGCGCCAGCTCATGGTCGGGCTCCACGTCGTTGACCGTGGGGATCAGCACATTGGGCACGATCAGGATGTGGGTCTTGGCCTTGGGCTGGATGTCGCGAAACGCGGTCACCAGATCGTCTTGATAAAGGATGTCGGCGGGGATCTCCTTGCGGATGATTTTGCTGAAAATGGTTTCTTGCGCCATGGGTAACTCCTTTATATGAAAAAGAAAATTTTACACAAACCTCAAGCGAATCCCAAAAACGCCGCCGAGGCCCGCCAAGTGTGACACAAGCCGATATTTGACACAGCCGTTGTCCCAATCACTTCAGTTATTGTTAAGAATACCGATAGTCAGGGAGACGTCCTCCGTACCAGAGGCATGGCCACCCAGGGCATGCAGGGTACCAAAGGGACGGGGTACTCAGGCAAGGGACTTTTGCATAGACAGCGGGACAATAATGAAACAAACAATGTCAGACCTCTCCATCTTACAGAGAGTCTATTTGGGCTTTGCCATCCTGGTCGCCGTCATGGTCGCCAGCGCGGCACTGACCTTTCGCGGCCAGAGTGAGCTCAATGGGGCCCTGGATCAGGTAACCCAGCAATCCATGCCCCTGGTGATCGCCAGCAGCCAGACCCAGATCAGCCTGCTCAGCGCCAACAAGTGGCTCACCGACGTGCTGACCGAGCAGGATCCCAAGCTGTTGCCGGGGGAAGTGGCCGAACTGCAACAGGCCAAGGCCCAGGTCGACAAGACACTCGCGGCCCTCAAGGCCCAGGTGGCGGCCCACCCGGAGCTGCAAGGAGAGATGGCGGCCCTGACCAAGCTGGCGGGGGACTACCTGCAGCTCACCCAGACCCTACCCACCGAACACGAGGCCCTGCTCACCCGGCTGCACAAGGTCAATCAGGCCAAGGGGCAATTTCAGGTCAGCCTGCCCCAGTTCAAGAAGAACCTGGGTGACATGATGGTCTCCATCGACGACAGCTTTATCAAGATGCTGTCCGAGACCCTGACCACCAAGCTCTCCGCCATCGAGCTCTCCACCATGGATGCCCTGAACCAGAGCATCCCGGCCCCCATCGAGGGTGCCCTCAAGCGCAACAAGATGCAGATCGAGAGCTTCAACAGCACCATCAAGGATCTGCAGGGTGAGCTCCAGGACTTCGACAACAACATGGGCCACTACGTCCATGGGTTCGTGCGCGACACCACGGGCAACGAAGGGGTGCTCGCCCAATACCTGGCGCTGATGAAGCAGCAGCAGGCCATGCGTGAGCAGAGCAAGCAGGCGAGCCAGCTCATCCTCGCCATCCAGAACAAGCTGGAGGGGATCACCGCCCAGAGCCAGCAGTTGATGAACGCCAGCATCCAGGCCTCGGATCGGGTGCAGACCCAGAGCACCCTCACCCAGGCCATCAGCATCGTCATCGCCATCCTGGTCGCCATCCTGGTGGCCTACACCCTCGGCAAGGCCATCCGCCGTCCGCTCAAGGAACTGCTGCGGGTGCTGACCGAGGTGACCCAGGGGGACATGACCCAGCGGGTCGGCTTCAAGAGCCAGAACGAGTTCGGCCAGCTCGGCAGCCAGATCAACCTGCTGATCCAGCAGATGGGGGACGTGCTGCGCCAGCTCTCCCAGGCCTCCAACCAGCTCAACAGCGCCGCCCATGACAACCGCCACACCACGGAGTCGGTGCGCGCGGATCTCGAGAAGCAGCGTCAGGAGACCGCCTCGGTCGCCGCCGCCATGACCCAGATGGAAGCCTCTGTGCGGGAGGTGGCCCAGGCCGCCAACCAGACTCTGGAACGGGTGATGGACGTGGAGAAGGCCTCGGAAGTGGGTCGCAAGGTGATGGCCGGCAACATCACCACCACCCATCAGCTGGCGGGCAAGCTGCAGCAGACCGGCGCCGTCATCGGCGACGTGAGTGCCATGAGCGGCCAGATTGGCAACATCCTCGACGTCATCCGCGGCATCGCCGAGCAGACCAATCTGCTAGCCCTGAATGCCGCCATCGAGGCGGCCCGGGCCGGTGAGCAGGGCCGCGGCTTCGCTGTGGTGGCGGACGAGGTGCGCAACCTGGCCGGTCGCACCGCCCAGTCCACCAGCGAGATCCAGCAGATGATCGAGAACCTGCAGCAGGGGGTCGCCCGGGCGGTCAACGTCATGGAGGAGTGCTCCCGGGAGATGGACAGCTGCATGGATCAGAGCTCCCAGGCCAACAACGCCATGGAAGAGGTACAGGGCATAGTCGTGCTCATCAGCGACATGTCGAGCCAGATAGCCTCCGCCGCCGAGCAGCAGCAGGCCACCAGCGCCGACATCGCCACCAACCTCAACCGCATCTCCGACATCTCGGATCTCAACTATCAGGGCATAGAGCGGGTGGCCGAGACCAGCCAGCAGCTCGACTCCCTCGCCGAGCAGCAGGAGGGGCTGGTGCAGCGCTTCCGGCTGAGCGCCTAAGGGCCGCATCAACCACCGTTTCCGAGGGGCCTGCCGGCCCCTTTTTATTGCCGCCCCGGCTTAAGATGAAAGCCTGATCTGCATCACGGACAGCCGCCCGCCCCTGGGCCAGCATAGCCATATGCCTCCTCTGTCACCCCAGTCTCCAGGATGTTCCCATGATCTCCCTTAGCCAGTTGCTGCTGTTTGCCGGCGCCTCCCTGCTGATGGCCCTGACCCCGGGCCCTAACATGATCTACCTGCTCTCCCGCTCCCTCTGCCAGGGACGGATGGCGGGCCTCATGTCATGGGGCGGCGTGGTGCTCGGCTTCAGCGTCCACATGCTGTGCGCCGCCGTCGGCCTGACCGCCCTCTTCATGGCGATCCCCATGGGCTATGAGCTGCTGAAAGTCGCCGGCGCCCTCTACCTGCTGTGGATGGCCTGGCAGGGCATCCGGCCGGGATCCCGCTCACCGTTCGAGCCATCGACCCTGCCGGCCCACTCCCCCGGCCGGCTGTTTCTGATGGGGCTGCTCACCAGCGTGCTCAACCCCAAGGTGGCCATCTTCTACCTCTCGGTGCTGCCCCAGTTCATCAGCCCGCAGACGGGATCCGTGCTCGGCCAGAGCCTGCAGCTCGGCACTGTGCAACTGCTCATCAGCGCCGCCGTCAACCTGGGGGTAGCGCTCTCTGCCGCCCATATCTCGGGCTGGTTTGCCCGCCATCGGCTCTGGCTCGCGGTGCAGCGCTATCTGATGGCAACGGTATTAGGCTTGCTTGCCGTCCGCCTGCTGGCCCAGGGCCGCAGTTAAGGCCTAGGAGCCGCCACACAGGCAATAAAAAGGCTCCCATCGGGAGCCTTGCTTTATGTGTTTTGGATGCCAGATCAGGCGTAGGCGATGGCGCCCTTGCCGACCCCTTCATAGGCGACGATCTTCACGAACTTGTCCCCCACCTGCTTTTTGATTTCGCGGGCTATGTAGTGGGCCAGCAGCTCTATGGTGGTGTCGGTGTCGATCATCTCCACCTCCGCCGCTGGCATGGCCAGCTGGAACAGCCCCTGGGGCGCCACGTACTTGAAGCCGAGGTGATGCTCACCCAGCTGGGCCTTGGCAAGATCGCTTAAATTCAGCGCGGACAGGGCCACCTTGTCCTCTTCGGTGCCGAGGTAGATGTCATTCCAGCGCTCGGCCCAGTTCAGCTCCAGCTCCTCGTCGCGCTCACCATCTACGGAGATCTCGATGGGAGAGCGGTGACCGTGGGCGATGCGCTGGCAGTTGCCGTCGTGCTTCTTCAGGCCATGGCTGTAGTGGTAGAAGGCGCCGTCGAGGCGCTCCTGGCGCAGGGTCAGCGACAAGTCCTTGATATTGCCCGGCAAGCGGGTGGCCAGCACCCCCAGCAGGTAGCGGGTCACCGACTCTTTGTCCACCTGGGGGGCGGGAATGAAGGCGAACGCCTGAGCCGGGCAGCGCAAATGGATGGAGCGGTGGGGGCGCAGCAGATCCACGGTGCACTCGCCATCATCGAGCTCTGCTATCTGCACCAGGCCGCAGCCGGTCGGCACCAGCAGCTTGTGATCCACCTCTTCGTCTATGATGGACTTGATGAGCTTCTTCACCCGGCCAAAGTCCAGCAGCATGCTCATCTCGTTGAGCTCACCGCTCATTTCGATGTCGACCAGCCAGCTCTCCCCTACCATGCCACGGCGTTCACACAGATAGCTGGAGTCGATAACGGTCAAATCTCTTACAAATAACTTCATCACTCAGACCTTGCTACAGAGAAAGTGCAGTTTGGGATATTATGACCCCGGATTATCGGCAAAGGAACTGGAACCCCCCATGAACAAATTGCTTATCAAGAACGCCACCCTGGTCAACGAAGGTCGCATCTATGCCTCAGACGTGTTGATCGAGGGGGAAAGGATAGCCCGCATCGCCCCGGACATCAGCGCCCCGGATGCCGTGGTGATCGATGCCGCGGGTCGTCACCTCATCCCAGGGATGATCGATGACCAGGTCCACTTCCGGGAGCCCGGCCTGACTCACAAGGGCACCATCGCCAGCGAATCCCGGGCCGCCGTGGCCGGTGGCACCACCAGCTTCATGGAAATGCCCAACGTCAATCCCCAGACCACCACCATCGATGTCCTCGAAGCCAAATACCAGATAGCCGCCAACTCCGCCGCCGCCAACTACAGCTTCTACCTGGGTGCCACCAACGACAACCTGGAAGAGATCAAGAAGCTCGATCCCAAGCAGTCCTGCGGCATCAAGATCTTCATGGGGGCCTCCACCGGCAACATGCTAGTGGACAACCAGGAGACCCTGGCGGCCATCTTCCGCGAGAGCCCGGTGATGATAGTCACCCACTGCGAGGACACTCCGTCCATCAAGGTGCTGGAAGACGAGGCCCGTGCCAAGTGGGGCGAGGATGTGCCCATGCGCGAGCACGGCCGCATCCGCAGCGCCGATGCCTGCTACAAGTCCTCCAGCATGGCGGTGGGGCTGGCGAAGAAGTACGGCGCCAAGCTGCACGTGCTGCACCTGACCACGGCCAAAGAGCTGTCGCTCTTCACCGCCACCCCGGATCTGAAGGATCTCAAAGACAAGAACATCACCGCCGAGGTGTGCGTGCACCACCTCTTCTTCAACGAGGCGGACTACGACACCCTGGGCAGCCAGATCAAGTGCAACCCGGCGGTAAAGAGCGCGGCGGATCAACATGCCCTGCTGGATGCGGTACGCAACGACGTGCTGGACATCATCGCCACCGACCACGCCCCCCACACCTGGGAAGAGAAGCAGAACAGCTACTTCAAGGCGCCGTCCGGCGTGCCCCTGGTACAGCACTCCCTGCAGGCCCTGCTGGAGCTCTATCACAACGGCGTCTTCAGCCTGGAGACCATCGTCAAGAAGACCTCCCACGCGGTGGCCGAGCGCTTCCAGGTGCAGGATCGCGGCTACATCCGCGAGGGTTACTTCGCCGACCTGGTGCTGCTGGATCTCGGCAAGCCCTATGTGGTCAACGACAGCAACCTGCTCTACCTGTGCGGCTGGTCACCGTTCAACGGCTATCGCTTCCAGAGCACCATAGAGATGACCCTGGTCAACGGCCAGATCGCCTGGCAAAACGGTCAGGTCACCGACAAGGTACTGGGCAAACGCCTGACCTTCAACCGCTGATATGAGAGGTTAACCGCTTCCAGAGCGCCATCCTTGAGATGACCCTGGTCAACGGCCAGATCGCCTGGCAGAACGGTCAGGTCACCGACAAGGTGCTGGACAAGCGGCTGACCTTCAACCGCTGATCCTCCCCTCTGCAGGATGTGTTCTCACTGCGCCAGACGGCCACCCACAGGGTGGCCGTTTTTTTGGCCGGCGAACCATGAAAAACGGCGCCGCCCAGGGCGACTGGTCGCACTTTGATCCGAAGTTGCTCGCAAAGCAGGCGAACGATCGCTAAGTGCGGTTTCCCCTGTTGACAGGGCGTGGGCATCTCCATAAACTCAGCCCCCGTCAGCCGAGCTGACTCCGTCGGTGTGTAGCGCAGCCAGGTAGCGCATCTGCATGGGGTGTAGAGGGTCGGAGGTTCGAATCCTCTCACACCGACCAAATTCCCAGAGAAAGGCCTTGTCAGACGACAAGGCCTTTTCTTTTTATGGCTCATGGCCGGATTGTCTCTCCCCGCCCGTTGTGCTGTAGTGATGGCCTGTCTCCCTCTCGGGTCTGTCTGATGTCGCTTCCCCGCTCTTCCCTCCTTGGCCTCGCCCTGTGCGGCCTGTTGCTTGTCCAGCTCGGTGGCTGTGCCACCGCCTATGACAGCGAGAAATCCTTCTGGAACGGCCAGACCGGCTTCTCCCAGACCCAGCTTGGGCCAGCGAAGTGGCAGCTGGAGTTCGTGGGCAACGATCTGGTGGACAGGGAGCTCGCTCGCAAATACGTGCTCAAGAGGGCGGGTGAGATGGCGCAGGCGCAGGGTTACAAGTGGGTGAACGTGCAGGCGCTGACCATGGCGCGGGACGCCGTCAGGGTCAGCCCGATGCGCCCCCAGTTCGGTTTCGATGAGTACGAACCCGATACCTTCATGGACGAGATGCACGTGGAGCACCGTATCTCGGCCCTGCTGACCTTCTCCTTCGGCCAGACCCCCTCGAACGATCAGAGTTTGGAAGCTGTTTATCTCGCAAACATAAAAATAAACAGTGATTAATATAAGCAAAATGCAAGATCCATATCACATACACCTAATAACAACATAAAGTTCGGTTATAAGCCGCTGGATTTCCCCCTCGCGATTAGGCATGCTGCCAGCACACCGGCTGTCAGGATTCCATGGCCCGGATCACAAAAACGGACTAAGGTGGCACCCTTGCTGCCTGCACTGCACACATAGACACTGGGATTCCCCATGAAAATGAACAAGTTGACGGTAGCCATTCTTATCGCGATGCTGCTTGGCATTGCCACTGGCCAGGGCTACCGCCTGTTGGCGCCCGCAGAGGCCGCCGATTTTGCCAGTAACATCACCATCTTGACCGACATCTTCCTGCGTCTGATCAAGATGATCATCGCCCCCCTGGTGTTCACCACCCTGGTGGTCGGCATCGCCAAGATGGGTGACACCCGTACCGTGGGCCGCATCGGCGCCAAGACCCTGGCCTGGTTCATGCTGGCCTCACTCATGTCCCTGACCCTGGGTCTGGTGATGGTCACTCTGCTGCAGCCGGGTGTGGGCCTCTCCCTCTCCCTGCCCGATGACACCGCGACCTCAGGCGTCGCGGCGGGGGCCATCACCCTCAAGGACTTCATCACCCACGCCATTCCGAAGAGCGTGATCGAGGCCATGGCCACCAACGAGATCCTGCAGATCGTGGTCTTCTCCCTCTTCTTCGGCCTGGCAGCCGCCGCCCTCGGTGATCTGGCCAGACCCGTGGTCACCCTGATGGCCAGCACCGCCGAGATCATGCTGAAAGTCACCGGCTACGTGATGAACTTCGCCCCCTTCGCGGTGTTCGGCGCCATCTCCGCCATGGTGGCGAAGGAGGGCCTCGGCATCCTGGTGACCTATGGCAGCTTCATGGCCCAGTTCTACCTGGCCCTGGCCTGCCTCTGGCTGCTGCTGATCGCCATGGGCAGCCTCTTCATCCGTCGCCGCATCCTGACCCTGCTCGCCATGATCCGCGAGCCCATACTGCTCGCCTTCTCCACCGCCAGCTCCGAGGCCGCCTATCCCAAGACCTTGGATCGTCTGGAGAAATTTGGCTGTGACAAACGCATCGCCAGCTTCGTGCTGCCCATGGGCTACTCCTTCAACCTGGACGGCTCCATGATGTACTGCACCTTCGCTGTCATGTTCATCGCCCAGGCCTACGGCATCGAGCTCTCCATGGCCCAGCAGATCACCATGCTGCTGCTGCTGATGGTCACCTCCAAGGGGATGGCCGGGGTGCCGCGCGCCTCCCTGGTGGTGATCGCCGCCACCCTGAACCAGTTCCATATCCCGGAAGCCGGCATACTGCTGCTGCTCGGCATCGACCACTTCCTCGACATGGGCCGCTCCGCCACCAACGTGCTGGGCAACGCCATCGCCGCCAGCGTGGTGGCCAAGACCGAAGACAGCCTGGGGGAGACCCAGCCCCAGAGCGAGGGCGAACTCGCCAAGGCGTGACAATCACCGCCATGAAAAAAGGCCCGCAACTGCGGGCCTTTTTGTTGTTCGCGCCTCAACACCAGCGCCGCACCCGGCGGCAGTACTGCAGGTAGGCGACCCCGAAACGGGCGCGCAGGGCCCGCTCTTCCGGCAGGATCTGGAAGCGGGTGAGCCAGCCAAACAGCAGCAGAGGGCCGAGCCAGACGGCGATCCCGCCGAGATAACAGGCCAGCGCCATCAGCCAGCACAGGAGCCCCAGGTACATGGGGTTGCGGCTGATGCGATAGACCCCCTGTGTCACCAGCACCCGGCTCTGTTGCAGCCGGATGGGATTGACAGTGGTGCGCTGGTGGGCGAAGTGCAGCAAGGCTCCGCCCCCAAGCAGAGCCCCCGCCAGCAGCAGAGCCGTGGCCAGGATCAACAAGACTCCGGAGCCCCTGCCCTCCCCGCCCCCCAGCCACATGACGAGGGCGATGACGACAAACAGTAACAAAGGTGGGATACGCAGCTCGAAACGCATATTTTCTTCCTGCAAAAAGTGCCACGAATGGCGCCAATGAGATACACTCGCATCGCCGGTGGCTGGGTAAAAAGTTAAAGAGATCATCTACATAGAAGCAACAGCCCAGCAACACCGCCTCTCGCGTCTGAACCCAGACCTCCTCAACAGGAACAATAAGAAGGTATCATCCCATGCACAAGAAAACCCTGCTCGCTACCCTGGTCTTCGGCCTGCTGGCCGGCCAGGCGGTCGCCGCCCCCTACCTGCCGCTGGCCAGCGACACCCGCAACGGCCAGGAGCAGACCGCCGCCAACGCCTGGCTGGAAGTGGATCTGGGTGCGTTTGAGCACAATATCCAGACCCTCAAGGATCGCCTCGGTGACAAGGGCCCGCAGATCTGCGCCATCATGAAGGCGGACGCTTACGGCCACGGCATCGATCTGCTGGTGCCCTCGGTGGTCAAGGCGGGCATCCCCTGCATCGGCATCGCCAGCAATGAAGAGGCCCGCGTGGCCCGTGAGAAGGGCTTCGAGGGCCGGCTGATGCGGGTCCGTGCCGCCACCCCGACCGAGGTGGAACAGGCCCTGCCCTACAAGCTCGAAGAGCTCATCGGCAGCCTGGAGAGCGCCAAGGGCATCTCCGACATCGCCCTGCGTCACAACACCAAGGTACCGGTGCACATCGGCCTGAACTCCGCCGGCATGAGCCGCAACGGCATCGACCTGCGCCAGTCTGGTGCCAAGGACGAGGCCCTGGCCATGCTCCAACTGAAGGGTATCACCCCGGTCGGCATCATGACCCACTTCCCGGTGGAGGAGAAAGAGGACGTCAAGCTGGGTCTGGCCCAGTTCAAGCTGGACAGCCAGTGGCTGCTGGAGGCGGGCAAGCTGGATCGCAGCAAGATCACCATCCATGCCGCCAACTCCTTCGCCACCCTGGAAGTGCCTGACGCCTACTTCGACATGGTGCGCCCGGGTGGCCTGCTGTACGGCGACTCCATCCCCTCCTACACAGAGTACAAGCGCGTGATGGCGTTCAAGACCCAGGTCGCCTCGGTGAACCACTACCCGGCCGGCAACACCGTCGGCTATGACCGCACCTTCACCCTCAAGCGAGACTCCCTGCTGGCCAACCTGCCGCTCGGTTACTCCGACGGCTATCGTCGCGCGCTCAGCAACAAGGCCTATGTGCTGATCCAGGGTCAGAAGGTACCCGTGGTTGGCAAGACCTCCATGAACACCATCATGGTGGACGTGACGGATCTGAAGGGGGTGAAACCCGGTGACGAGGTGGTGCTGTTCGGCCGCCAGGGTGAGGCCGAGGTGAAACAGGCGGATCTGGAAGAGTACAATGGCGCCCTGCTGGCGGACATGTACACCATCTGGGGTTACACCAACCCCAAGAAGATCAAGCGCTGATCGCGGATCTGAAATGAAAAAGGGCTCCCACGGGAGCCCTTTTTAGTGATTTGGCAATCAGACGGTTTTCACACCGTCTTTCTTGCGCGTGACCCAGAGGCTCAACCCCATGGAGGTCAGCAGGATCAGCGCTACTACGCCGAGCGCTATGCCGGTGGGTATCTTGAACACGTCCAGCAGCAGCATCTTGACCCCGATGAACATCAGGATCAGCGCCAGGCCGTATTTCAGCAGGGCAAAGCGCTCTGCCACACCTGCCAGCAGGAAGTACATGGCGCGCAGGCCCATGATGGCGAAGATGTTGGAGGTCAACACGATGAAGGGATCCGTGGTCACCGCGAAGATGGCCGGGATACTGTCCACCGCGAAGATGAGGTCGCTCACCTCCACCAGCACCAGAATGAGCAAGAGCGGCGTGGCGTAACGCACACCGTCGCGCCAGACGAAGAAGTTCTCCCCTTCCAGGTTCTCGGTCACCTTGAAGCGACGGCGCATCCAGCCCAGCAGCGGGTTGTTGGCGAGATCCGGCTCCTTGTCGGCGGCCCACAGCATCTTGACCCCAGTCAGCAGCAGGAAGGCGCCGAACAGGTAGAGGATCCAGTGGAACTGCTCGATGAGCCAGCTACCGGCGAACACCATACCGGCCCGCATCACGATGGCACCCAGTACCCCGTACAGCAGTACCCGGCGCTGCAACTCGGCCGGGATGGCGAAGTAACCGAACAGCATCAGCCAGACGAAGACGTTATCCACCGCCAGCGCCTTCTCGATGAGGTAGCCGGTGAGGAACTCCAGCCCCTTCTGGTTCGCGATTTCACGGCCTGCGCTGTGATCCAGCCAGAGCCAGATGGCCAAGTTGAACAACAGGGCCACGCTCACCCAGATGAGGGACCAGATCCCCGCCTCTTTCAGCGAGACTTTGTGCGCCTTGCCGCCGCCGACGAAGCGTATGTCAATCCATAACAGGACCAGCACTATGCTGAAGAAACCGGTCCACATCCACCATTCACCCATTTTTCACCTCTCCAAAAACGACAAAACCCACGACCGAGAGGTGTGGGTTTGCGTTTGGAGCAGATACACCTTGCCTCTCGGCAAGGTCTCACTTACAGCGATTCAATCGCTGCCCGGCTGCCGGGTCCACTGCATAAATGCGTGCACCGTAATGACGACAAACCGGCGAGAAGTTACTCCCCTTGTTGCGCGGATGATAGCAACCCTGAAAGATAACGCCAAGGGGCATCTTCTGCCCTTTGCAAAATAAAAGGGGCGCCACCTGGGCGCCCCTTGTCATGGGTCACGATCAGAGCGGATCCACCTTGAGGCAGGAGACAGCGTGATCGAAGTTCCCCTCCAGCATGGGCCGGGTCTTGGCGCACTCCGGGCCCGCCACCGGGCAGCGGGTGCGGAACACGCAGCCAGACGGCGGATTCATGGGGGACGGCAGATCCCCCTCCAAGATCTGGATGACCTTGCTGCGCTCCAAGTCTGGATCCGGGATGGGCACCGCCGACATCAGCGCCTTGGTGTAGGGGTGCAGGGGGTTCGCGAAGATCTCCTGGCGGGTGCCGAGTTCCACCGCATTGCCCAGATACATCACCAGCACCCGATCCGATATGTGTTTGACCACGGAGAGATCGTGGGCGATGAAGATGAGGGACAGCCCCATCTCCTTTTGCAGGGATTTCAGCAGGTTCACCACCTGCGCCTGGATGGAGACATCCAGCGCCGAGACCGGCTCGTCGCAGATGATCATCTTGGGCTCCAGGATCAGCGCCCGGGCGATGCCGATACGCTGGCACTGACCACCGGAGAACTCGTGCGGATAGCGGTTCACCAGGTTTGGCAAGAGGCCCACCTTGGTCATCATGGCGCGCACCTTCTCCTTCACCTCCTCCTTGGAGAGCTTGGGATAGAAGGTGATGAGGGGCTCGGCGATGATGTCACCTATGGTCATGCGCGGGTTCAGGGAGGCCAGCGGATCCTGGAAGATCATCTGGATCTCCTTGCGCTTCTCTCGCAGCGCCCCCTGCTCCAGCTTGGTCAGATCCTGCCCAAGCCAGACCACCTTGCCGTCGGTGGCCGGCACCAGGCCGATCAGCGCCCGGGCGAAGGTGGACTTGCCACAGCCTGACTCACCCACCACCCCCAGGGTCTCCCCCTCGTACAGGCGCAGGGTCACCCCGTCCACCGCCTTCAGGGCGGAGGGTTTGGCCCAGGGCCAGGCCTTGTCACTCTTGATGCTGAAGTGGACCTTGAGGTCGGACACTTCCAGCAGCAGTTTCTTGTCAGTTCCCATTTAGTTGCCTCCCTTGCTCATGGCATCCGATACCCAGTGGCAGGCCCGCTCGCGGCCGTCGTTGAACGGCGTCAGTATGGGGGACTGCTTGCCGCAGATCTCGCTCACCCTGTGGCAACGCTCCTGGAAGGGGCAGCCGGTGGGCAGACGCAGCAGGTTGGGCGGGTTGCCAGGGATGGTGGGCAACACCTCCCCCTCGGTGTCGAGGCGGGGGATGGCGCGCAGCAGGCCCTCGGTATAGGGGTGGCTCGGGCGGTAGAAGATGTCGTTGACCTTGCCGTACTCCATGGTACGGCCAGCGTACATCACCAGCACCTTGTCGCAGATACCGGCGACGACACCGAGGTCATGGGTGATCATGATGATGGCGGTGTTGAACTCGCGCTTGAGTTCGTTCATCAGGGTCATGATCTGGGCCTGCACCGTCACGTCCAGGGCCGTGGTCGGCTCGTCGGCGATGAGCAGTTGCGGCCGGCACAGCAGTGCCATGGCGATCATCACCCGCTGGCGCATGCCGCCGGAGAACTCGTGCGGATACATGTTCATCCGCTTGCGGGCCTCGGGGATCTTCACCGCGTCCAGCATGCGAACCGACTCCTCGAACGCCGCCGCCTTACTCATCCCCTTGTGCAGCATCAGCACTTCCATCAGCTGATCCTTCACCTTCATGTAGGGGTTCAGCGAGGTCATGGGGTCCTGGAAGATCATGGCGATCTTCTCGGAGCGGATGCGGTTGAGCTTGGACTCCGGCAGGTTCAGGATCTCGTCACCCTGAAACTTGGCGGAGCCGGTGATGACGCCGTTCTTGGCGAGCAGGCCCATGATGGCGAACGCGGTCTGGGATTTGCCAGAGCCGGATTCACCGACGATGCCGAGGGTCTCGCCCGCGGCCAGAGAAAAGTTGAGGTCGTTGACGGCCACCACATTGCCATCCGGGGTCTTGAACTCGACCCGCAGATCTTTCACATCCAGTAATTTCATAAAGACTCCTTATCCGTCTTCCGCGGCTCTCTAAACGATCCTGAGGGGTTGTTTTTATCGATCTTTTGGATCGAGAGCGTCGCGCAGACCATCCCCGAGGAAGTTGAAGCAAAACAGGGTCACCACCATGAAACCGGCGGGGAACAAGAGTTGCCAGATGGCCACTTCCATCGCTTTGGAGCCTTCATCCAGCAGGGCACCCCAGCTGGTCATGGGTTCCTGCACGCCGAGTCCGAGGAAACTCAGGAAGGATTCGAACATGATCATGCCCGGCACCAGCAAGGTGGCGTAGACGGCCACGATACCGAGCACGTTCGGCACTATGTGACGGGTGATGATCTTCCACTTGGAGACGCCACAGACGTGGGCCGCCTCGATGAACTCCTTGCTCTTGAGGCTCAGGGTCTGGCCGCGCACTATCCGGGCCATGTCGAGCCAGCTCACCGCGCCGATGGCGAGGAAGATCAGCGCCAGGTTGCGACCGAAGAAGGTCACCAGCATGATCACGAAGAACATGAAGGGGAAGGCGTTGAGGATCTCGAGGACCCGCATCATCAGGCTGTCGACCCGACCGCCGATGAAGCCGGAAGCGGCGCCATAGAGGGTGCCGATGATGACGGCCACCAGGGCCCCCATGATGCCGACCATCAGCGAGATGCGCCCGCCCAGCAGGGTGCGCACGAACAGGTCGCGCCCCAGGCTGTCGGTGCCGAACCAGTGGCCGGTTTCCATGTCCGGCGCGGTCTGCATGGCACCCCAGTCCGGATCATCGAAGGTGTATTGGGACAGGTGGGGACCCACTATCACCGCCAATCCGATGATGGAGAGGATGATGAGGCTGGTGAGGGCCGCTTTGTTGCGCAGGAAACGGCGACGGGCATCCTTCCACAGGGAGCGACCTTCCACCACTTCCACTTTCTGGGCGAACGCCTCGACGGCTTCGCGCTTTTCAGTTGTGACTACCATGATGTACTCCCGACTTAGTAACGGATCTTGGGGTCGATGACGGCATAGAGGATATCGACCACGGCGTTAAAGGTGATGGTAAGGGCGCCGACCAGAATGGTCAGACCGAGCACCATGGAGTAATCACGGTTGAGGGCACCGTTGACGAACAGCTGACCGATCCCCGGCAGGCCGAAGATGGTCTCGATGACCACGGAGCCGGTGATGATGCCCACGAAGGCCGGCCCCAGGTAGGAGACAACCGGCAACATGGCCGGACGCAGGGCATGTTTCAGGATGATGTGACGCAGGGGCAGGCCCTTGGCACGGGCGGTGCGGATGAAGTTGGAATTCATGGTCTCGATCATGCTGCCGCGCATGATGCGGGAGATGGCCGAAATGTAGTACATCATCATGCCGAATACCGGCAACACCATGAACTGGGCCCCGCCCCCCTGCCAGCCACCGGCCGGGAACCAGCCGAGATAGATGCTGAAGAAGAGCACCAGCAAGGGCGCCAGCACGAAGCCCGGGATCACCACCCCGGCCATGGCCGACGACATCAGCAGATAGTCGATGAGGGTATTCTGTTTGAGGGCCGCTATGGTGCCAAAGGTCACCCCCAGGGTCACAGCCAGCAGGAAGGCGACCGAGCCAATCTTGGCGGAGACAGGCAGTGCCTGACTGACCAGATCGTTGACGGTGAAGTCCTTGTACTTGAAGGAGGGACCGAGGTCGCCCTGGACCAGGTTGCCCAGATAGGTCAGATATTGCACGCCGATGGGCTTGTCCAGACCGTATTTGGCCTCGATGTTGGCCAAGACTTCCGGCGGCAGGGAGCGTTCGCTGGTGAAGGGGTTGCCCGGGGCGAAACGCATCATGAAGAAGGAGACGGTGATCAAGACCAGCAGAGTCGGGATCGCTTCCAGTAGACGTTTAAAGATAAATTTCAACATAGACATTTCCTGTCCTGTACTGCTTCCAAAGGGTCGCGGTTGTAATATAAGGCCCGCCATCCGGCGGGCCTGCTTGTTATGCGACTTGTTTCTTTACTCAGTGAGCAATGATGTACATGTCTTTGCTGTAGAGGTTGTCCAGCGGGTTGGCCGGGTAGCCGCCTACATAGGGCTTGACCATGCGGGAGGTCACGTACTGGTAGATGGGGGCGATCGGCATGTCCTTGGCCAGGATGTCTTCGGCCTGGACATAGAGCTTGTTGCGCGCCTCGGCATCCACCTGGTTACGGGACTCGCTCATCAGCTTGTCGAACTCGGTGTTGGAGTACTTGCCATCGTTGTTGCCGTGGGTGGTCTGCATCAGATCCAGCATGGAAGAGGCTTCGTTGTAGTCCGCGATCCAGCCGGCACGACCCACGTCGAAGTTACCCTGCTTCTTGGTTTCCAGATAGGTCTTCCACTCCTGGTTCACCAGGCTCACCTGAACACCCAACTTCTTCCACATGGAGGCGACGGCCACGGCCACCTTCTTGTGGTTGTCGTCGGTGTTGTAGAGCAGCTCGAACTTGAGCGGCTTGCCCGGGCCGTAACCGGCTTCGGTCAACAGCTCTTTCGCCTTGGCATCGCGTTCGGCCTGGGTCAGCTTGGACCAGGCCGGTGCCACCGGCTTGAAGCCGTCAACGAAATCAGGCACCAGGGTGTAACCCGGGGTCTCGCCCTTGCCCATCACCTTGTCGGCAATCACGTTGCGATCGATGGCGTAGGAGAGCGCGGTACGCACCCGCACGTCGTCAAACGGCTTGTGCTTGAAGTTGTACTGGTAGTAGTAGGTACCCACGTAGCCGCTGACCTGCACCTCTTTGGGCAGCTCTTTCTTCATCTGCTTGAAGCGCTCAATGGGCATGTTGTAGGTGAGATCCACTTCACCGGCCAGGTAGCGGTTCAGCTCGGCGTTGGTGGACTGGATCGGCAGATAGGTCACCTTGTTGATGACGGTCTTGGCGTTGTCCCAGTAGTTGGGGTTGCGCTCGACATCCACACGCTCGTTGACCACCCAGTCCTTCAGCACGTAGGCGCCGTTGGACACCATGTTGCCGGGCTGGGTCCACTTGTCACCAAACTTCTCGATCACCTTCTTCGGCACCGGGTAGGTGGTGGTGTGGGAGAGCATGCTGACGAAATAGGGAACCGCCTTCTCCAACTGCACCTCGAAGGTGTGATCGTCCACCGCCTTCACACCCAGGGTGTCAGACGGCTTCTTGCCAGCGATGATGTCGGTGGCATTGACGATAGTCGGGATCTCCATGTACCAGGAGTAGGGAGAGGCAGTCTTGGGGTCGACCGCACGCTTGAAGGCGAACTCGAAATCGTGGGCGGTTACCGGATCCCCGTTGGACCACTTGGCGTCTTTGCGCAGGTGGAACACGAAGTGCTTGTTGTCCTTGGTTTCCCAGGACTCTGCCACGCCAGGCAGGGTCTCGCCTTTGGGGCCGGAAGTGACGAGACCTTCGAACAGGTCACGCAGGATATTGGATTCTACCGTTCCTTCGGTCTTGTGCGGATCCAGGGTTGCGGGCTCGGATCCATTGCCCTTCACCAGTTGCTGAACGTCTGCCAGCTTGGTACCTGTGGGCACATCGGCGGCTTGTGCCGCACCGATGCCACCAAACAATGCTGCCACCAAGAGGGTATTAATAATTGTTTTTTTATGAGTCATTTCCATACTCCAACAAGAACATTCCATGCATTTGTCCATCCGCGAGATAAACACCTCGCAGCCAGCATAATTCCCTGTGATTTCTGATAATGCAATAGATATCATCAGGGGAACCGCTTCGTAATGGTTAAAAAAACAGCTTTAACCCCATTTATCAGCATTTAAATACTTTGTGATGGGTGTTTTTCGTACAAAGCCGCTCGATTCTAGAAAATGACTCACAAAAAAGAAACAAAAAAAGCCGGTCACGGGGACCGGCTTTGACAAAGGGGAGCTGAGTCACATCAATCCGGGGAAGACCCCTTTTATGCCGGCCACCATGATCTCGATGCCGAGGGACATCATGATGAGACCCATGATCCGGGTGACCACGTTGATGCCGGTGTTGCCCATCAGCTTGAACAGCAGGGGAGCGGCGCGGAAGATGAGCCAGGAGCAGTAGGCGAAGGCCACCACCACCAGGAACATGCCGGCCATCTGGGGCAGGGTCTTCTGGCTGGCATAGACAATAGAGGAGGAGATGGCGCCGGGGCCGGCCATCAGTGGCAGGGCCAGGGGTACCACGGCAATGGATTCACGGGCAGCAAGCTCCCCCTTCTCCTGTTTGTTGTGCTTCACCTCCCCAAGCTTGCCCTGCAGCATGGACCAGGCGATCAGGGTGATGAGCGAGCCGCCGGCGATGCGAAACGACGCAAGGGAGATCCCGAAACCGTCGAGGATCAACTGCCCCATGCACATGGAGACCATCAGGATGACCATCACGGCGATGTGGGCCGTGGTGTTGGTCTTGCGCCGCTCCTCCGGCTGCATGTGGCCGGTCAGGCTGACGAACACCGGCAACAGACCCAGCGGGTTGATGATGGCGAACAGACCAACGAAAAATTTCAGGTACAAAGAGAAGTCAATTGCTGCCATAGGCGTCATCCAGAACCAATTCGGGCCACAGTGGCCATCCCAACCAAACTGGGCGTAAATTTACACCATGGTTTTTCCCTTCACCAATCAAATAATCTCACCCTTTCCGTGGCTTTTCAGTTAGTTCCTCTAATGTATCGACAAAAATCAACATATCGAGTTGTTAAAGCCAACGCCGTCGAATTAACATTTCGGCCAGCCCCGTTGATGCTTTATGCTGCCGTTATCGACCCCTACGACATTTCCCTTCACCACAGCCGCATTTCCCGGATGGAAACTTGAGCCGATAACAAGGTATTCACGATCACCTACTGCCCGTTCTCTGGCCGTCCACCCGCTCGTTAACCCTGCGGCCAGGTCGCCACCTGTTCCGACAATATCCCCCTGCCGCTATGGCCCCCTGCTTGCCGGCAAGGGCTCGAGCCAACCCTAAGTCGGTCAAACCGGGTCGCAGCCGGTGGCCACCGGTCCCTCTCCCCTGATCCACGAAAGCGCCGCCAGGGCGCAGCAAGATGCTCATCCCCGTCGATGCCCTGCCCCAGCATAAAAGTCGCCAGGAGATCGGGGGGGAAAGTCTTTTCTGATGGAAAGCAACGGGATCCGGCCCGCTATCCGACGGCGGCCATCCCTCGGGCAAGCGCCTCAGGGCCGCCTCTTCATGCCCGGCTATCGCCATGAGAGCCAATGTCCACATCGACTATTAATCGATAAACCACTGAAATGTAATTAATTAACCATGGGCTTATCGAAACCCACCCCCTCGGCCCCCTGTCCCGCTCACCGACGGTCGCGACCGCCCTACATCTTTGAAACAAAATTTCTTTTGTTCTTTTGTTACATATGATCCAGATCAAGTTTTTCTGGCGCGACCCCGCTCATAATCGAGTCAGAAAGCAGTTTACTAAGACATGTAAATACCCCGTTATGGTGATTCTCTCCTTGACAGGGCGGCTATAATTGCCGGGCATTGCCAAGGTCTTACTAAACAGTTTTCAAATCATCAGGAGATAAACATGGCAGTAACCAATTTGGCTGAACTGGATGCACTGGTTGCCCGCGTCAAAGAAGCACAGCGTGAATTCGCCAGCTTCTCGCAAGAGCAGGTCGACAAGGTCTTCCGTGCCGCCGCCCTGGCCGCCAGCAACGCCCGTATCCCCCTGGCCCAGATGGCCGTGGCCGAATCCGGTATGGGTATCATCGAAGACAAGGTTATCAAGAACCACTTCGCCTCCGAATACATCTACAACGCTTATAAAGACGAGAAGACCTGCGGCATCCTGAGCCAGGACGACGAGATGGGTACCATCACCATCGCCGAGCCGGTAGGCATCATCTGCGGTATCGTTCCGACCACTAACCCGACTTCTACCGCCATCTTCAAGGCCCTCATCTCCCTGAAGACTCGCAACGCCATCATCTTCTCCCCGCACCCCCGCGCCAAGAACTCCACCAATACCGCTGCCAAGCTGGTACTGGATGCCGCCATTGCCGCCGGTGCGCCGAAGAACATCATCGGCTGGATCGACCAACCCTCCGTTGAGCTCTCCAACGCCCTGATGCGTCACGACGACATCAACCTGATCCTGGCCACCGGTGGCCCGGGCATGGTGAAGGCCGCTTACTCCTCCGGCAAACCCGCCATCGGCGTGGGTGCGGGCAACGTGCCCATCGTCATCGACGAGACTGCCGATGTGAAGCGCGCCGTCGCCTCCATCCTGATGTCCAAGACCTTCGACAACGGCGTGGTCTGTGCCTCCGAGCAAGCCGTCATCGTGGTTGACTCCATCTACAACCAGGTCAAGGAGCGCTTCTCCACCCACGCCGGTTACATCCTCTCCAAGGACGAAGCCGACAAGGTGCGCAAGGTGCTGCTGATCAACGGCGCCCTGAACGCCGACATCGTGGGCCAACCGGCGACCAAGATCGCCGCCATGGCGGGCGTGACCGTACCGGCTACCACCAAGATCCTCATCGGTGAAGGTCTGGAACTGTGCGCCGAAGACGAGTTCGCTCACGAGAAGCTCTCCCCGACCCTGGGCATGTTCCGCGCCAAGAACTTCGAAGAAGCCGTCGAGATGGCCTGCGACATGGTCAACATCGGTGGTATCGGCCACACCTCCGGTCTGTATACCGACCAGGATCGCAACGCCGACCGCATCAAGTACTTCGGCGACAAGATGAAGACCGCCCGTATCCTGATCAACACCCCGTCCACTCAGGGTGGTATCGGTGACCTGTACAACTTCGCACTCGCCCCGTCCCTGACCCTGGGTTGCGGCTCCTGGAGTGGTAACTCCATCTCCGAGAACGTCGGTCCCAAGCACTTGATCAACAAGAAGACAGTCGCAAAACGGGCAGAAAATATGCTGTGGCACAAACTTCCGAAATCCATCTACTTCCGTCGTGGTTCCCTGCCGATCGCTCTGGGCGACCTGGAAGGCAAGAAGCGCGCCCTGGTCGTCACCGACCGCTTCCTGTTCAACAACGGTTATGCCGACGAAGTGGTTCGTCTGCTCAAGAAGCTGAACATGGAAGTGGAAGTGTTCTACGAAGTGGAAGCCGACCCGACTCTGTCCGTGGTACGCAAGGGCGCCGAGATGGCGAACTCCTTCAAGCCGGACGTGATCGTCGCCCTGGGCGGTGGTTCACCCATGGATGCGGCCAAGATCATGTGGGTCATGTACGAGCACCCGAACACAGCGTTCGAGGATCTCGCCATGCGCTTCATGGACATCCGCAAGCGTATCTACAAGTTCCCGAAAATGGGCGTGAAGGCCGAGCTGGTCTGCATCACCACCACGTCCGGTACCGGTTCTGAAGTGACCCCGTTTGCGGTCGTGACCGACGACGCCACCGGCATGAAGTACCCGCTGGCCGACTACGAGCTGACCCCGAACATGGCCATCGTCGACGCCAACCTGGTCATGGGCATGCCCAAGTCCCTGTGCGCCTTCGGCGGTATCGATGCGGTCACCCACGCCATGGAAGCCTATGTGTCCGTGCTGGCCAACGAGTACTCCGACGGTCAGGCGCTGCAAGCCCTGAAACTGCTGAAGGAATACCTGCCGTCCAGCTACATCAACGGTGCCAACGACCCGGTTGCCCGCGAGAAGGTGCACAACGCCGCCACCATCGCCGGTATCGCGTTCGCCAACGCCTTCCTGGGTGTCTGCCACTCCATGGCCCACAAACTGGGTGCCGAGTTCCACATCCCGCATGGCCTGGCCAACGCCCTGCTGATCAGCAACGTCATCCGCTACAACGCGAACGACAACCCGACCAAGCAGACCGCGTTCTCCCAGTACGACCGTCCGCAGGCTCGTCGTCGTTACGCCGAAGTGGCTGACCATCTGGGTTTGACCGCCGCCAGCGACCGCACCGCGGCCAAGATCGAGAAGCTGCTGACCTGGCTGGACGAGCTGAAGGCTACCCTGGGTATCCCGGCCTCCATCCGTGAAGCCGGCGTGAACGAAGCTGACTTCCTGGCCAAGGTTGACCAGCTGGCCCTGGAAGCCTTCGATGACCAGTGCACCGGTGCCAACCCGCGCTACCCGCTGATCACCGAGCTGAAAGCCATCCTGATGGACACCTACTACGGTCGTCCCTTCACCGAGGAGGCCCCTGCCGCCGCGCCGGTTGCCGCCAAAGTGGAAGCCAAGGTAGACAGCAAGAAAAAATCCAAGGCCTGATAACCAGCCCTGATGTCAAAAGCCCGCGCAGATGCGCGGGCTTTTTTATTTGTCTATCTGTTTAATTTTGCTAGCTTATTGGTAGGCAAACACGACACCAGAGCGAGCATATGGCGCTGATCCAAGCCTCCATCGAGCAGTTAAGAGTCGGCCACTACATCCATCTCCCCACGGGCTGGACCAGCCACCCTTTCATGTTCAATGCCTTCAAGATCCGTGACCAGCAACAACTCGACGTCCTCCGCCACCTCGAACTCAGCCTGCTGATGGTGGATCCCGACAAGAGCGACCTGCCCCTCGAACCATTGCTCCGCGCCGAACATGCCCAGAGTATTCCAGTCGAACCCAAGCAGGAGATGCCCCTGCCGGGCACCCCTTCCTTCGATGAGAAGGCCTTTCGCAAGTCCCTTCGCGCCGCCGACAAGGCGTTCGGCCAGTCCATGTCCGAGCTGCGCGACGCCCTCGGCTCCCTGAACCTCAAGCCCGACGAGGGGCTAGCCAACACCCTGCAGATAGTGCGCAACGCCGCCGCCCGCCTGGTCGAGCACCAGGGGCCCCTCGGCCTGCACCTGATCCGCAGCCAGCACACGGACATATTGCTGCAGCACTGCCTGAACGTGGCCTTCATCGCCATGTTGATGGCCCGGGAGCTGGAGATGAGCCCCATCAAGATCGAGGAGGCGGGGCTGGCAGGGCTCATCCACGACATCGGCGAGCTCAGGATCCCGGGCCAGATCACCCAGAAGCGGGGAGAGCTCAGCCGCGCCGAGCAGAATTTTCTCAACATGCACCCCCAGTACGGGCTGGAGATGCTCAACCAGTTGCAGGCCTTTGAACCCAGGATCCGCGAGGTGGCTCATCTGCATCACGAGCGCCTCGACGGCAGCGGCTTCCCCCTCGGCATCAAGGGCGGGGAGATACCGCCCCTCCCCCGCCTCATCGGCCTGGTGGATTACTATGACGAGCTGCTGCACCCGCGCAGCAGCGCCAACCCGGCTGCGCCGAGCCAGGCCATCGCCCAGCTCTACAAGCTCTCCCAGAAGAAGTTCGACCAGGATCTGGTCCGGTTGCTGATCAAGGTGCTGGGGGTCTATCCCCCCGGCTCCCTGGTGCGGCTCGATGACGACTCCGTCGCCCTGGTGCTCTCCACCGAGCCCACCATGCCCCTCAAGCCCAAGGTGCTGCCCTATGTCAGGGCCCAGCGGCCGGAGGCGGTGGCCATGCTCGATCTGCGGGAAGACGAGCGCAGCATAGTCGCCACCCTGCGTCAGGAGGATCTCGATGAGGGGCAGCGCCCCTTCTTCAACCTGACTCGGCGCTTCTGTTACTATTTCGCATTCTGAGTTATCCCCAGAAGCTGGGGATAACTCATTGGACAAACCTGAATAATTGCCAGACGCCCCTTAAAATCGTTCCCTATCGGGGCTGAATAAAAAACGCCCAGCTATAAAGCCGGGCGGAGCATGCCACCTCCGTGTGGCGTATCCTGCGGATACATTCATGCACCCACCAGCAATATCAATCTCGTGCCGATTACACAAATATCAATTTAACATGCTGATTTTATGTGGTTTTACTCAGCCTTTCTGGCACACTGCGCCGCGCCGCCCCACCACGACACCGGATGAAGCGAGATCGGGATCACAAAACTCCGTGAGGGCCTGATAGTCCTGTTTGGCTTTAAGGAACGTTTTTTATGCAGTTAGTCCTCTCCCTGCTCCAGCAGATGAGTGTCAGCCTGGTCATCGCCTACCTCTTCTCCAAGAGTCCCCTGCTGCGCCCCCTCGCCAACTACTCAGTCCGGCTGCCCCACAAGATCCTGATATACGTCATTTTCTCTTCCTTCTGCATCCTCGGCACCTATGTGGGGCTCGACATCGACGATGCCATCGCCAACACCCGCGCCGTCGGCGCCGTGCTGGGGGGCTTGCTGGGGGGCCCTCTGGTGGGCTTTCTGGTGGGGCTGACCGGCGGTTTGCATCGCTATACCCTGGGTGGTTTCACCGATCTCGCCTGCGCCATCTCCACCACCTGCGAGGGCCTACTGGGGGGCCTGGTGCACTGGCGGTTGATGCGGGCCAACCGGGTGGAGGATCTGTTCAAGCCGAGGATCGCCTTCTTCACCACCCTCTATGCCGAGATGTTGCAGATGATCATCATCCTCTTGGTCGCCACCCCGTTCGACAAGTCCCTGCTGCTGGTGCGCACCATAGCTACCCCCATGATCCTCGCCAACTCCTGCGGTGCGGCGCTGTTCATCAGCATGATCCGCGATCAGCAGCAGATGTATGAGAAATTCTCCCGGGTCTTCTCCGCCAAAGCCCTCACCATCGCCAACCGCACCGTCGGCATCATGACCCAGGGCTTCACCGTCGAGGCGAGCCAGAAGATCGCCCACATAGTGCAGGAAGAGACGGGGGTCGGCGCCGTCGCCATCACGGACACCGACAAGATCCTCGCCTTCATCGGCATCGGCGAGGATCACCACAAGCCCGGCACCCCCATCACCTCCGCCATCACCCAACAGGCCATCGCCCAGAACCGGGTGCTGTTTGCCGATGGCAACCGCCAGCCCTATCGCTGCAGCATCTCGGGTCACTGCCAGCTCGGCTCCGTACTGGTGATCCCGCTGCAGGGGGACAAGGGGGTGATCGGCACCATCAAGCTCTATGAGCCCAAGAAGCGGCTCTTCCTCAAGATCAACCACACCCTGGGAGAGGGGATCGCCAACCTGCTGTCACAGCAGTTGCTGAGCGGGCGGCTGGAGCAGCAGCAGCGGCTGCTGGTGCAATCCGAGCTCAAGCTGATCCAGGCCCAGATCAACCCCCACTTCCTGTTCAACACCCTCAACACCATCAGCGCCATCACGCGGCGCGAGCCCGAGCGTGCGCGCCAGCTGCTGCTGCATCTCTCCCGCTTCTTTCGCAAGAACCTCAAGCGCCAGGATGGGCTGGTCACCCTGCAGGAGGAGCTGGAGCACTGCCAATCCTACCTGGAGATAGAGCAGGCCCGCTTCGGGGAGCGTCTCAGCGTGCAAAACGAGATCCCGCCCCATCTGGGGGAGTTGAAGCTGCCGAGCTTCACCCTGCAGCCCCTCATCGAGAATGCCATCAAGCACGGCATCTGCTCCTTGCTGGAGCAGGGGCAAATCCGTCTCTTCGTTGAGGAACAGGAGGAGAAGGTCATCCTCTGCGTGGAGGACAACGCCGGCGCCTGGCAGACCGGCGCCGGGGGAGATGGGCTTGGCATGAGTATCGTCGACCGGCGCCTCAAGAGCGCCTTCGGCGAGCGTTTCGGCATCCAGATAGCCTGCGAGCCTGAGCAGTGGACCCGAGTCAGTTTCACCCTGCCCAAGCCCCCCGAATGCCTTACCAAGGAGATGACATGATCCGCGTTATCCTCGTCGATGACGAACCCTATGCCCGTGCAGAGCTGGCGGAGCTGCTCGCCCCCGAGGCCGATATCGAGATCCTGGGCACGGCGGCCAATGCCATCGAGGCGCTGCCCCTCATCCAGTCACTCAAGCCAGACGTGGTGTTTCTCGATATCCAGATGCCCAAGCTGAGCGGCATGGATCTGGTGGCCATGCTGGATCCCCTGCCCCGCATCGTCTTCGTCACCGCCTTCGATGACTACGCCATCCAGGCGTTCGAAGAGAACGCGTTTGATTACCTGCTCAAACCGGTGGAGCCTGCCCGCCTCGCCAAGACCCTGGGGCGGCTGCGGCAGGATCTCAGCCCCTTGCCGGTGACGGCGCTGGCCCCGACCATACGCCACATCCCGGGCTACCTGCACAACAGGGTCAGGCTGCTGCCCATCGAACAGGTGGAGTACGCCTTCTCGGATCTCGGCGGCGTGCACGTGGCCTGCCAGGGGGAACAGTTCCACACCCAGCTCACCCTGAAGTCCCTGGAGGAGAAGACCCCGCTGCTGCGCTGCCACCGCCAGTATCTTGTGGCCCCCTCCGCCATCTTCGAGATCCGGCTGCTGGACAACCAGCTGGCAGAGATAGTCACCCCGAGTGGCGCCAGGGTACCTGTCAGCCGCCGCTACCTCAAGGCGCTCAAGGACGAGTTGGGCCTGGAATAGGCGACCCTTTCGGCATCAGATAGAGAAGGGGACTGTGCGCAAGATCACACCCCATCGCCACTCGCATCGCCATGGCGCCGCTCACGACCTTTACCTGCCGTTAACAGACCCCCCCCCTTACACTGCCGGCGCACACCATAAAATAACAATGCTGGAGCGTAACAATGATCTGGTTCTTCCTCTGCGTCGGCCTGCTGGTGGCGGGCTACTTCACCTATGGCAAATTCATCGAACGGCTGTTTGGCCCGAGGCCAGAATTGGCCACCCCCGCCATCACCATGGCCGACGGCGTGGACTATGTGCCCATGTCGGACAAGAAGGTCTACCTGGTGCAACTGCTCAACATCGCCGGGGTCGGCCCCATCTTCGGCCCCATCCTGGGGGCCCTCTACGGCCCGGTCGCCATGCTCTGGATAGTGTTTGGCTGCATCTTCGCCGGCGCCGTCCACGACTACTTCTCCGGCATGCTGTCGGTGCGCGCCAAGGGCGCCTCGGTGCCGACCGTGGTCGGTGAGCACCTCGGCACCGCCGCCAAGCACTTCATGAACCTGTTTGCCGTGGTGCTCTTGATGCTGGTGGGCGTGGTGTTCGTGCTGAGCCCGGCGGGTCTGCTGGCCAACCTCACCGCCACCGATCTGGTCTACTGGATAGCCGCGATCTTTGCCTACTATATTCTGGCTACCATAGTCCCCATCGATAAGATCATCGGCCGCTTCTACCCCATCTTCGGTGCCCTGCTGGTGTTCATGTCGGTCGGCCTCATCATCGGCCTCATGGTCTCCGGCAAGGGCTTCTACAACACGGGGATGGAGTTCTCCAACCTGCACCCCACCGAGCTGCCGCTCTGGCCGCTCTTGTTCATCACCATCGCCTGTGGCGCCGTCTCCGGCTTCCACGCGACTCAATCCCCGCTGATGGCGCGCTGCATGCAAAACGAGAAGTCCGGCCGCTTCATCTTCTACGGGGCCATGATAGGTGAAGGCATCATAGCCCTCATCTGGTGCACCCTGGGTCTCTCCTTCTACGACAGCACCGAAGCCCTCAACGCCACCCTGGCGCACGGCGGCCCGGCGGCCGTGGTACACGAGGTCTCCACCAGCCTGCTCGGCACCGTCGGCGGCATCCTGGCCATCCTCGGTGTGGTGATCCTGCCCATCACCTCGGGTGACACCGCGTTTCGCAGCGCCCGCCTCATCATCGCCGACTTCCTGAGGCTGACCCAGAAGCCCATGGCCAAGCGCCTGCTCATCGCCATCCCGATGTTTGTGCTCGGCTTCATCATCTCCAAGGCGGAATTCGGGGTGATCTGGCGCTACTTCGGCTGGGCCAACCAGACCACGGCCGTCATCATGCTGTGGGCCGCCGCCGCCTACCTCATCAAGGAGGGCAAGCTGCACTGGGTCTGCACCATTCCCGCCATCTTCATGACCGCCGTGGTGATCACCTACCTGGCCAACGCCCCCATCGGCTTCGGGCTGGCGATGGATACCTCCACCATCATCGGTCTGGTGGCTACCGCCCTCATCACCCTGGCCTTCCTGGTCAAGTTCAGACCCCCCCGTCTGACCCAGGCCGAGGAGCGTGGATAACCCTTCCTCCTGAAAAACAAGAGGCCCGGCATCGCTGCCGGGCCTCTTCATTTTCAATAACCTATCCACACCGCTATTCCTGTTTGCCCACGCCCTCCCCCCTGGGGGCCTCTGCGGGAGCCTGATACCAGTGCGCCTTCGCCACCAGCACCGCCTGATCCGGCTGGGCGATGAAGTTGGGGGACATGATCTGCACCCCGAACTCGTTGAACACATCCTGGATATGGCCGTGCAGCTCGGTCTTGACCGGCGCCGGCAGCAGATCCCCTTTCATGCGCACCTGCAGCTCGTACTCCACATACCAGTCCTGCAGGTTGAGCTGACGCACCAGGGGAGGCTCATCCTGATTGATGAGCTGGCAGCGCCTGGCCGCGAGCTCCAGCATGGCGTGCACCTGACGCCAGGGGGTGTCGTAGCCTATGGTCACCTTGGTCAGCAGGGCCACTCCCTTGGCACCCGCCAGCCGGGTGAGGTTGGTGACCCGGCCACCGACCACCACGGCATTGGGCAGGGTCACCTCGTGCTCCTGACGGGTGACCAGCTTGGTGGAGAGGGCGTTGAGCTCGGTCACCATGCCCTCCACATCCCCTATCTGCACCAGATCCCCTGGCCGCAAGGCGCGGGAGTAGATGAGCACCAGACCGCTCATGGCATGGTTCATCACGCCGGCTGAGCCGAGCGTCACCATCAGGCCGAAGAAGACGCTGATCCCCTTGAACGCATCGGAGTCGGCCCCCGGCAGATAGGGGTAGGCCACCGCCAGGGCGAACAGCCAGATCACCACGGAGAGCAATCGCCGGGTCGCGCCTATGGTCTCCGCATGCAACCCCTGCAGCCTGAACTGCCCTCGCTCGATGCGATCGAACAGGATGGCCAGCATGCGGATGAAGAAGCGGGTGATGACGATGATGAGGAGCACGGTCACCAGCCCCGGCATGGCGGCGATGATCCCCTCCAGCATGTCGGCGCACAGGGCAAACAGGGAGTCCCCGAGGCGATCGCTCCAGGCCCGGGTCTGTGGGAAGAGCCCGAGCACATAGGTGAGCCAGCCGTAGGTGATCCCGAAGATCAGCAGCAAGACCAGCAGGCTCAGCAGCCTGGCCTCCACATTGCCCGCCACCTGGCGCCACTGGTGGGGGATCAGCCCCTTTTGCAGCAACAGCCGGTTGGCGAGCCATTTCTTGACGCGCCTGAGCCCCCTTTGCAGCAGCCAGACCAGCGCAAAGAAGAGCAAGCTCACCAGCAGCGTCTTGCCGACGGCCTTGAGCAAATAGGGGGTCGAGTGCAGCTCGAGATACTTGATGCGCACCCCGTCGAGCCGGTTTTTGACGCGTTCGGCCGCCTGATCCAGGGTCAGCTCGTCGAATTCATCGAGATCCCCCGCCAACAGCACCAGGATGCGCTTGCCGTTGACCAGAAACTCCCGGCTGTCCTGGCCGTGCCGGGTGCCCTGCGCCACCGTCACCGGCGAGATGAGGTCGCTGGGCGCCATCCGCTGGATCCGCTCATGGGCCAGCCGTACCCTGGCCGCCCCATCCAGGCTGCCATACTTTGCCGGCAGCATGACGATGGGCTCGTGGAGCAGGATCAGGGTCTGGGCCAACTCCTGCTCATTGGGCTCCATCCTGGGCTCGGCCGTCCAGCCAACGCGAGCTAACAACAGGCAGATCAGCAACAGACCAAGCCGCCATCCCTCACTACAGCGCCATTTGTTCATCAGGCTCACCTCTCCCTGGGCCCCCGCACGGGCATCCATTGCAGTTTGATTTTATCTAACCAAATCAATTTTGTGCGATAAATGAGCAACCGATGAACCATGGCTGTACCAGCACACCAACTCTCTGATTGCAGTCTTGCGCCGACGTAATATGCTGTCATCATGGCCGGATGCCTCGATTCGACAATCGGGGCATTTTTAGCGACTCAGATGGGAGAAATCGATGGTACTTGACTACATAGCCCTGGGCATTCTGGTGTTTGTCGTCTTGGTCATGTTCTACGGGATCATCGTCATTCACGATATTCCGTACGAAATAGCCAAGCATCGTAATCACCCCCACCAGGACGCCATACATGTGGCCGGCTGGGTGAGCCTGTTCACCCTGCACGTGCTCTGGCCATTCCTCTGGATCTGGGCCACCGTCTATCGCCCGGATCGGGGCTGGGGCTTCAGCCAGCGCCTGCAAAAAGACGAAGATGAGCTCAACGCGCTCAGACAAGAAGTAGCCGCCTTGCAAGCCCGCATGAACACGCTCGAACAGACTGACAAATAGGTAACTCTCCATGGACCTGCTACTGATCCTCACCTATACCGCCATCTGTATAGGCATTTTCAAGATCTTCAAGATCCCGCTCAACAAGTGGACCGTGCCGACCGCCGTGCTCGGTGGCGTCTTCATCATCGGGGCCCTCATCACCCTGATGAACTACAACCACCCCTATTCGGAGTTGGCACGCAACTACTATGTCTCCACCCCCATAGTGCCTCTGGTCAAGGGCCGCGTCAGCGAGGTGCCGGTCAAGGCCAACCAGCCGGTCAAGAAGGGGGACGTGCTGTTCCGTCTCGATGCGGTGCCCTTCCAGGAGCGCGTCGCCAGCCTGACCGCACGTCTCGCCTCCAACACCGATTTCCTGAAAGCCCTGGACGCCCGGCTGCGCTCCGCCAGTCTGGACCGGGATCGCGCCCTGGAGCTGGTGCGTCGCGGCATCGGCAAGCAGCGTGATCTGGACGTGACCCAGGCCAACGTGGACGACATCGTCGCCCAGATCGACCAGCAGAAGGCGTCGCTGGATGATCTCACCGCCCAGCTCAACATCGCCAAGTACGAGCTCGAGCAGACCGTGGTCTATGCCCCCACCGACGGTCACGTGGTGCAGCTGGCCCTGCGCCCTGGCATGATCGCCGCCCCCTTCATGTATCGCCCCGTGATGACCTTCATCAACGAGGACGCCAACTCCTACGTCGGCTGGTTCTGGCAGAACAGCATGCAGCGCCTGAAGGCGGGGGATGAGGCCGAAGTGGTGCTGGACGGCATCCCGGGCCGCATCTTCAAGGCCAGGGTGCAGTCGGTGATCCCCGCCATGGCGCCGGGTAACATCCAGGCCCAGGCCGGTCTCATCGACCAGACCACGGCCCAGGTACCGGGCCGATTGCCCATCATCCTCGAGATCACCGACCCCGAGTGGGCCAAGTATCAGGTGATCGCGGGCTCCAGCGGCCAGGCCGCCATCTACACCGAGCATGTCCACCACGTGGCCATCATGCGCAAGATCCTGATGCGCATGGGTAGCTGGCTCAACTACCTGTTCCCCTTCCACTAAGCAAACCTGCTTATTGCCAACGGGCCAGCCTGATGCTGGCCCGTTTCATTTGGGACGGTGCCCTGCCCGCTGCATTTTGCGCGCAAGATCCCTATAATGGCGCCACCTCGCACCGGCCAGTCTCCCCATGTTCGTCCTCAGACCCTATCAAACCGACGCGGTCAACGCCGTCATCCAGCATTTTCGCCAGCACCCGGATCCCGCCGTGGTGGTGCTGCCCACCGGGGCCGGCAAGAGCCTGGTGATCGCCGAGCTGGCCCGCAAGGCCCGTGGCCGCGTGCTGGTGCTGGCCCACGTCAAGGAGCTGGTGGAGCAGAACCACGCCAAGTACGAGGCCTGGGGGCTCAAGGCCGACATCTTCGCCGCCGGCCTCGCGCGCAAAGAGGCCAGTGCCCAGGTGGTGTTCGGTTCGGTGCAATCCGTGGCCCGCAATCTGGACGCCTTCGACGGGGCCTTCTCCCTGCTCATCATCGACGAGTGCCACCGAGTTTCGCTGGATGATGGCAGCCAGTACCACCAGGTGATTGCTCACCTGAAAGCCGCCAACCCGGCCCTCAAGATCCTGGGGCTCACCGCCACCCCCTATCGGCTGGGCTTGGGCTGGATCTACCGCCGCCACTATCACGGCATGGTGAAGAGCCACGGGGAGCGGCTGTTCGGGGACTGCGTGTTCGAACTGCCTCTGCGCTTCATGGTCAAGAATGGCTACCTGACGCCGCCGCGTCTGGTCGATGCCCCCATAGTCCACTACGACTTCAGCCGGCTGATCCCGCGGGAGAACGGCCTGTTCAGCGAGGCGGATCTCAACGGCGAGCTCAAACGCCAGCAGCGGGTCACCCCCCACATCATCGGCCAGGTGCTGGACTATGCGGCCAAGCGGCAGGGGGTGATGATCTTCGCCGCCACCGTCGAGCATGCCCGGGAGATCCACGGCCTGCTCGGCGCCAAAGGGGAGCTGGCCGCCCTTATCACGGGGGAGACCCCGGGGCCGGAGCGCGACGCCCTGATCCAGGCGTTCAAGGGGCGGGAGCTCAAGTTCCTGGTCAACGTGGCGGTGCTCACCACGGGCTTCGATGCCCCCCACGTGGATCTCATCGTGATGCTGCGGCCGACAGAGTCGGTGTCCCTCTACCAGCAGATCGTCGGCCGGGGCCTGCGGCTCTCGCCAGGCAAGGAGGATTGCCTGGTGCTCGACTATGCCGGCAACAACTTCAACCTGTTTGCCCCCGAGGTGGGCGAGCCTCGCCCCCACGCCGGCACGGAGCCGGTGCAGGTGCCCTGCCCCGCCTGCGGCTTTGCCAACACCTTCTGGGGCAAGACGGACGAGGATGGCAAGGTGATAGAGCACTACGGCCGCCGCTGTCAGGGGCTGTTCGAGGATGACGAGGGGAACCGGGAGGAGTGCGATTACCGTTTTCGCGCCAAGAGCTGTCCCGCCTGTGGCGCCGAGAACGACATCGCCGCCCGTCGTTGCCAGTCCTGCGATCAGCTGCTGGTAGACCCGGACGACAAGCTGAAAGAGGCCCTCAATCTCAAGGACTGCATGGTGATCCGCTGCGCCGGCCTGAGCCTCACCAGCGGCCGCGGCAAACAGGGGGAGCGGCTGGAGGTGACCTACCACGATGAGGACGGCCTGACCCTGGTGGAGTACTTCGGCTTTCACTCGAGCGGTGCACGGCGCTTGTTTCAACAGCGCTTTGTGCGTCATCATTGGCCCGCCCCGGGCCTTGAGCCCGAATTCACCACCCTGGAGAGCGTGCTGGCCGCCGAGAGCCAGTTTCGCCACCCGGACTTCGTCATCGCCCGCAAATCCGGGCGCTTCTGGCAGGTGAAGGAGAAAATTTTTGACTATCAGGGGCGCTATCGCACCGCCGACACCCTCGGCTGATGGCACCCTGGCAGGTGAAATACCGGTTTTGATTATCGGGGATAGCGCGAGATGCCTGGCCCCTTTCGTTCAGTTTGAGGATCTTATGCGGCTGTTGATTGGTTTTTATGCTCTGTTCGCCCCGCTCTTTGCGGCGCTCTTTTCCCTACAGGCCCACGCCTCCCCGCTGACCCCCCCCAAGGGAGGCCAGTACGCCGTCATCGTGCAGGGCAGCAACGGGGTGGAATTTGCAAGCCACGCCGACGACATGATAGCCCCCGCCTCCACCATGAAGGTGCTCACCGCCCTGGCCGCCCGCCTCGAGCTCGGCGCCGATTTCCGCTTCGCCACCGACATCCAGGCCCAGGCCGGTGCCAAGCAGGGGGATGCCATCAACGGTGACATCTGGATCAACTTCGTCGGCGACCCCACTTTGTCGCGCATGGATCTGGTCGCCCTGTTCAAGCAGCTCGGCGTGACCCGCATCAAGGGCAATGTCTACGTCAACACCGGCGCCTACAACGGCTACGAGCGCGGCAACGGCTGGTCATGGGGGGATCAGACCCTCTGCTTCGCGGCCCCGGTCTCCTCTGTCATCATCGACAAGAACTGCGCCTACGGCACCGTCACCGCCACCCAGATTGGCAAACCCGCTGTGGGCAACGTCGCCACCGGCGTGCCCATCGGCATCGGTGCCGACAACGTGGAGGTGATGAGCTATGGGGACATGGCGCGCCAGTTCTGCGCCCTGGAAGTGGACATGGCCAAGGGCAACTTCTATGAGCTCAAGGGCTGCATCACCCCGAACAAGGAGCCGCAGGGCTTGCGCTTTGCCATCCACGACGTGGAAGCCTGGGGCTGGGACAATATCCGCTGGGCCATGAACCGTGCCGGCATCAGCCACGACGGCCTGCTGCGAGTCACCCATCAGGCCCCGGTGGGTGCACAGACCCTGGCCACCCACTACTCCGTCTCCCTGCCGGTCATGCTCTCCAAGATGCTGAAGAAATCGGACAACCTCTACGCCGATACCTTCCTGAAGACCGTCGGCCGTCACTACTACAACAAGCCGGGCAGCTATCGCAGCGGCACCATGGCGGTGCGCGCCATCCTGACCAAGAACGGCATCGATCTGGGCAACGCCACCCTGGCAGATGGCTCCGGCCTCTCCGCCCACAACCTCATCAGCGCCCGCCAGATGCTGTCGGTACTGAACTTCATCCAGAAGAACGACGCCCAGCTCGACTTCATCAAGCTGCTGCCAAGCTCCCAGGTGGACGGCACCCTGGCCTGGCGCCGCAGCGTCACCGCCCCCATGATGAAGAACAAGGTGCACGCCAAGACCGGCACCATCACGGGCACCTCCAACCTCGCGGGCTTCATCGACACCGCAGGCGGTCAGCGCAAGGCCTTCGTGGTGTTCCAGCGCGGCCTCTCCCAGGATCCGGCCACCCATGAGCGCTACCGCGCCAGCAAGGCACCCTGGCCCTGGACAGTGTTCGAGAAGGGCATTCTGGAGAGCATCTACCAGCAGCAGCCCATCCAGATCGCCGAGCAATAAACAGCCTTGAGCAGAGGTGTCGCCTTGCCCGCAAGGCGGCTCCATGCCACGAACGGTGTTCGAGATGGGCATTCTGGAGAGCATCTACCAGCAGCAACCCATTCAAATTGCCGAGCAATAAACAGCCTTGAGCAGGGCTGATCCATCGAATATGGCGAATGGCCGTATCGGCCATTTCCACTTTGACTGGCCATGAGGCGGGACTATGCTGTGGCCAGCCTCACCTCAAGGGCCTCACTTAACGGAGAGAAAAGATGTTTGTAGAAATTTTTGGTCGCCCCGGTTGCCCCTATTGTGTCCGTGCCAAGCAGATCGCCGAGCAGCTGACCGAGGATCGCGATGACTTCGAGTTCCGCTACGTGGACATCAACGCCGAAGGGCTCACCAAGGACGATCTGGCCGCCAAGGCGGGCAAGCCGGTCACCACTGTGCCGCAGATCTTCCTGGACGAGCAGCACATCGGCGGCTGCACCGACTTCGAAGCCTATGCCAGAGCCAATCTGGGGCTCTGATCCGAACGATTGCACAACAAAAAGGCGCCTGATGGCGCCTTTTTTACGGGTCGATGGCGTGGGTTCACGGCAGTGGCGTAAAGCGGCTCACCACCTGTCCCTGATGCTCTATCCACTCCATGAACATGGCGACGGGTCTGGCATAGACGGTGCCATCTTGCTCGGATTGATAGATGACCAGCTGCTCCTGGGTCTCGGTATGAAGGGCCAGGGTGAGCACCCGATAGAGGCCCCCCTTGAAGTGACGATAACGACCGGGTGCCGGTGCTTGCATGACAACGCCTCTATGATGGATGAGAGTACCCCGTTCAGGGGGGCGGCGGGCGCCCTTTTTCAGACCAGCCAATCGTGCCAGATGGGCCGCTTATTTCAATACACCGCAGTGGCTTTCTCGGGTCATTCCCAATCTTTCACTGCCTGGTGCGTAAACGGGCAAAACATCCTGCTGAATTTAACGAGTTGGCAACACTGTTTCTGGGCCAAATATCAGGGATTTATTCCATAAATTAGATTGTTCTAGCATTCAATTCTGTGAAGAATAGGGGTAGAAATATTTGATACTAAAAAACGCTTTCTGCCAACGCGCCCCCAGGGGAAGGAATCACGCTCACCATGTTCACTATCGACAAGTCGCACAAGCTCGACGATGTCTGCTATGACATTCGCGGCCCGGTGCATAAAGAAGCTCGCCGTCTCGAAGACGAAGGCCACCGCATTCTCAAGCTCAATATCGGCAACCTGGCCTCCTTCGGTTTCGAAGCGCCGGAAGAGCTCATCAAGGATGTGATCCTCAACATGCCCCACAGCCAGGGCTACTGCGACTCCAAGGGGCTCTTCTCCGCCCGCAAGGCGGTGATGCAGTACTACCAGCAGAAGGGGATGCGCAAGGTCGATATCGATGACATCTACATCGGTAACGGCGCGAGCGAGCTCATCGTGATGGCCATGCAGGCGCTGCTCAACAACGGCGACGAGATGCTGGTGCCCTCCCCCGACTACCCGCTCTGGACCGCGGCGGTGACCCTCTCCGGCGGCCATGCGGTGCACTATCGCTGCGACGAAGGGGCCGACTGGTATCCGGATCTGGACGACATCCGTGCCCGCATCACCCCGCGCACCCGCGGCCTGGTGCTGATCAATCCGAACAACCCGACTGGCGCCGTCTACGGCAGCGAGTTCCTGCTGGAGCTTATCGAGATCGCCCGCCAGCACAACCTCATCATCTTCGCCGACGAGATCTACGACAAGATCCTCTACGACGACATCTCCCACACCAGCGTCTGCACCCTGTGTGACGATGTGATGGTGGTGACCTTCAACGGCCTCTCCAAGGCGTACCGCGCCTGCGGCTTCCGCCAGGGCTGGATGGTCATCACAGGGCCCAAGGGGCGTGCCCGTGGCTACATCGAGGGGCTGGAGATGCTGGCCTCCATGCGGCTGTGCTCCAACGTGCCCATGCAGCACGCCATCCAGGCGGCCCTCGGCGGCTATCAGAGCATCAACGAGTTGATCCTGCCGGGCGGCAGGTTGCGCCGTCAACGGGACAAGGCCTGGGAGCTCTTGAACGAGATCCCCGGCGTCTCCTGCGTCAAGCCCAAGGGAGCGCTCTACATGTTCCCGCGCCTCGACCCCAAGGTGTACGACATCCGCGACGACCAGAAGATGGTGTTCGACCTGCTGCAGCAAGAGAAATTGCTGCTGGTGCAGGGGACCGGCTTCAACTGGCCCGCACCGGATCACTTCCGGCTGGTGTTCCTGCCCCGGGAAGAGGAGCTGGAAGAGGCCATCGGCCGCTTCGCCCGCTTCCTCAAGGGCTACAAGCAGTAAGCACGGCTCATGAAAAAAGGCTCCCGCGGGAGCCTTTTTGCTATCTGTCGTTTGGATCCTGGCTATCAGCCGTGCAGCAGGGCCCCGGCCACCAGCACCCCCATGGTGATGAGGGCCACCCCGACGATGAATGGCAAGACCCAGCGCACGAAGCGATCGTAGGGGATCTTGGCGAGCGCCAGCCCGGCCACCAGGTGCGCGGCTGTGGGGGCGAACAGGTTGATCCAGCCGGAGGCGGACTGATAGGCGGTGATCACCAGATCCCGGGAGATGCCGGAGAAGTCCGAGAGCGGCCCCATCAGCGGCATGGAGACGGTGGCGAGCCCCGAGGTCGAGGGGATGAAGAAGCTCAGGATGATGTGCACCAGATAGGCCATCAGGATGAACACCGACGACGACAGGCCGGTCACCAGCCCCTCCGCCCAGTGCAATATGGTGTCGATGATGACCCCCTGCTCCATCACCACATAGATGCCACGGGCCACCGCCACCACCAGCGCCACCCCGATGAGATCCCGCGCCCCCTCGAGGAAGGTGGCCACGTAGTTGGACTCCGGCATCCGGTTGATGAGGGCGATGAGGATGGAGGCGCTGAAGAACAGGGTGGAGAGCTCGTCGAACCACCAGCCCAGGGTCGGCAACAGGTCGATCCCCAGATCAGACCAGGGCACCACCGCATAGATCATCAGCAGGAAGGTGGCGAAGAAGACCGCCATGGTGAGCTTCTGCTTGCCGCTGAATACCCCGTCCCCGCTCTTCATCTGGGCGAACTCGTCATCGTACTGGATATCGGCGAGCACTGAGCTGCTCCTGTCCTGCTGCACCCGCTTGGCGTAGCGCATCACGAACCAGGAGGCGAAGATCACCAGCAGCAGCCACTGGATGACACGAAGGCCTATCCCATCGCCGATGGGGATGCCGGCAAAGCCGGAGGCGATGCCGGTGGCAAAGGGGTTGACGGTGGAGGCCAGCACCCCGACCCCGGAGCCGAGCAGGATGATCCCCGCCGCCACCATGCGATCGAAGCCCGCCGCCATCATGACCGGCACGATAAGCGCCCAGAAGGCCACCGTCTCCTCCGCCATGCCGAAGGTGGAGCCACCGAGGGCAAACAGGGCGATCAGCACGGGGATGAGCAGCCGCTCCCGGCCGGCGAAGGCGCGCACGATTGCGCCCACCCCCGCATCCAGGGCGCCGCTCTGCATGGTTACCGCCAGGAAGCCGCCGATGATGAGCACGAACAGCGCCACGTCGGCCGCCTTGTGAAAGCCCTGGATGGGGGCCTTGAGCACCTCGAACACCCCCTGGGGGTGAGACGGCAGCTCGGTGTAGCTGCCCGGCACCGGCAACAGGCGCTCTCCGCCGCTGTAAGCCGCCACGGCCGCGGCCGCTATGGGCTGCTTGCTGTCGGCGGTGACATAGTTGTACTTGCCCGCTGGCAGCACCCAGGTGAGGGCCGCCATCAGGGCGATGATGATGAAGAGCAGGGTATAAACGGTGGGGAGTTGGCGCTTCTTTCGCGCCGCTTGGGGGCTGGTCATAGTTTCCCTTCCTCGGCAGAGCCGTCACGTGATCCGATCAGCGCAAGACTAGCGGGTTTGATGAGTCAAAAAGGTGATCGAGAATAATAAAACTCGGTGAAGCCCGATGATTTCCCACAAAAAAAGGGCCCCGCAGGGCCCCTCTTCATCGCGGTCAGGCTCAGAGCTCGACCACGTCGAAACGCACGTCCGGGTTCACGTCGGCGTCGTAATCCACCTCGTCCAGACCGAAACCGAACAGGCGCAGGAACTCCTGCTTGTAGCCGGTGTAATCGGTGAGCTCGGACAGGTTCTCGGTGGTGATGGACGGCCAGAGATCGCGGCAGGTCTGCTGTACGTCGTCACGCAGCTCCCAGTCATCCATGCGGATGCGGGCCTGCTCGTCCAGGGCCAGATCGGCGCCATACAGGCGGGTGCGCATCATGCGATAGACCTGCTCCATGCAGCCCTCGTGGATGCCCTTCTCCTTCATGATCTTGAAGGCCATGGAGATGTAGAGCGGCATCACAGGGATGGCGCTGGAGGCCTGGGTCACCACGGATTTCAGCACGGCCACGTGGGCGGTACCGCCTTTGCCGGCCAGATCACCACGGATGGCTCTGGCGGCGCGGTCCAGGTCTTCCTTGGCGCGGCCCAGGGTGCCATGCCAGTAGATGGGCCAGGTCAGATCGGTGCCGATGTAGGAGTAGGCCACGGACTTGGCGCCGTCCGCCAGCACGCCCGCATCACGCAGGGCCGCCATCCACAGCTCCCAGTCCTGACCGCCCATGACGGTGATGGTGTTCGCGATCTCTTCCTCATTCGCCGGCTCGACGGTGGCGGTGATGATCTGATCCTTGTTGGTATCGATGGCGGTGGTGGTGTAGGTCTCGCCGATGGGCTTGAGAGCAGAGCGCACCACTTCGCCGGTATCCGGCAGCTTGCGCACCGGGGAGGCCAGGGAGTAGACCACCAGATCGATCTGACCGAGATCCTGCTTGATGAGATCGATCACGGTGTCGCGGCATTCGTTGGAGAAGGCATCGCCGTTGACACTCTTGGCGTAGAGGCCGGCTTCCTTGGCAGCCTTGTCAAAGGCGGCGGAGTTGTACCAACCGGCGGTGGCGGGCTTGGTCTCTGTGCCCGCTTTTTCGAAGAAGACGCCAATGGTGGCGGCGCCGGAGCCAAAGGCGGTGGCGATGCGGGAAGCCAGGCCATAACCGGTGGAGGCGCCGATCACCAGTACCTTCTTGGGACCATTCTCGATGGTTCCCTGTGCCTGGGTGTAGGCGATCTGGCGACGGACATTGGCCTCGCAGCCAACCGGGTGGGTGGTGGTGCAGATAAAGCCACGAACCTTGGGTTTGATGATCATGTGTTGTCTCTTATCCGTTTGATGGATGAAATCGGGGCATAAGATACCTCATCTTGCCGCGATTAGGTGCTCTGATGTGTTGAACCCGCGCAAAATAGGCGAATGGACTGTAGCCCGCCGCAAGAAATGAAGAGCCCTTCTGGATAAGACGATAGGCAAACGGGACCGGGTCTTCGATGGAACCGCCGGTGGAATGCTTGATCCCCTCCCAGCCATATCGGGATCGCGTAACCAGACAAGGGCTGCCATAGCGCCATGTTGGAGGCCCTGCACCATCGCCAGTGGCCCCCCTGGCATGGCGCTATATGGGTTCGAGAGAGGAAGGTGAGGCGTTATTTGATGCGTCTGCCGCTCTCGTCGACGACCCGCTCGCCATCTTCCTTGGTGAAGGCCCCTTGCTGCGGGGTCAGCAGGATATCCAGCACCACCTCCGACGGCCGGCAGAGCCGGGTGCCAAGCGGTGTCACGACGATGGGGCGGTTGATGAGGATGGGATGGGCCAGCATGGCATCGATCAACTCGTCATCGCTACGCGCCTCGGCCAGACCCAGCACCTCATAGGGCGGTACGTTCTTGCGCAACAGTGTACGCACCGACATGCCCATGGCGGCGATCAAGGCCAGCAGTTCGCTCCGTGACGGGGGGGTCTCCAGATAGTGGATGACATCGGGCTCGATACCCGCATTGCGGATCAGCGCCAGGGTATTGCGGGAGGTGCCGCACTCCGGGTTGTGATAGATGGTGATCGCACTCATGGCGGTCCTCTCTTGATTCAAGTGGATAAAACGGGTTACGAGCGGATGCCGGCTTCATACCAGGGCTTGCTGGCGTTGACGATGCGCACCACCACCAGCATGACGGGCACCTCGATCAGCACCCCGACGACGGTGGCCAGCGCCGCGCCGGAGTGGAAACCAAACAGGCTGATGGCGGCCGCCACCGCCAGCTCGAAGAAGTTGGAGGCTCCGATCAGCGCGGAGGGACAGGCGACCGAGTGCTTCTCCCCCACCCTGCGGTTCAGCCAGTAGGCCAGCCCCGAGTTGAACAACACCTGGATCAGGATAGGTACCGCCAGCAAGGCGATCACCATCGGCTGCTCTATGATGGCATTGCCCTGGAAGGCGAACAGCAGCACCAGGGTGAGCAGCAGGGCCGCCACCGACCAGGGTTGAATGTGCGCCATGGCGTTATCGAAGCTTGCCTGCCCCTTGCGCAGCAAGACGCTGCGCAGCACCTGGGCGAGGATGACCGGGATGACGATATAGAGCACCACAGAGGTGAGCAGGGTATCCCAGGGCACTACTATGCTGGAGACCCCGAGCAAGAGCGCCACCAGCGGGGCAAAGGCAAACACCATGATGAGGTCGTTCACCGCCACCTGGGAGAGGGTGAAGTAGGGATCACCGTGGGTGAGACGGCTCCATACAAATACCATGGCGGTGCAGGGGGCGGCGGCCAGCAGGATCAGACCCGCCACATAGCTGTCGAGCTGATCGGCCGGCAGCCAGTCCGCAAACAGGCCCCGGATAAACAACCAGCCGAGGAAGGCCATGGAGAAGGGCTTGACCAGCCAGTTGATGAAGAGGGTGACCCCGATCCCCTTCATGTGCCCCTTCACCTGATGGAGCGCGCCGAAGTCGATCTTGAGCAGCATGGGGATGATCATCACCCAGATGAGCAACCCCACCGGCAGGTTGACCCTGGCCACCTCCATGGCACCTATGGCCTTGAACAGTTCCGGCAGTCCCTGGCCGAGCCCTATGCCCACCAGGATACAGAGCGCCACCCAGGCGGTCAGGTAACGCTCGAAAAAGCCGATGGCCGGCGCGGCCTTCGCATCACATACAGCAGACATTTGAACTCCGGTAAGAACACGCTTGGTGAATGGGTTATGCCTTGGCGCAGCAGGATTGCGCGAGCTGGGTAGAGGGATCGATGCAGCCGATGCCGCAGGCCTCCGGGTGGCCGGCACAGCACTCCTCGGTGAGATAACCGATCAGCTCGACCATCAGGGAAATGTTCGCGCGATAACGCAAGAAGCGACCTTCCTGCGTGACCGACAACAGACCGGCATGCAGCATCGCCTTGAGGTGAAACGAGAGGGTATTGGCGGCGAGTTCCAGGCTGCTGGCCAGTTCCCCGGCCACCATGCCATCGGGCCCGGCCTTGGCCAGCAGGCGCCAGGCATCCAGCCGGATACCTGATGAGAGGGATTCGAATACCTTGGTGGCGGCTTCTCTGTTCATGATCTGTCTCCTGGAACAATCACTTCAACTATACAAGAATAGTTGAAGTGATGCCACACCCGCCAGCCCGACGACCGGTGATCCCTGGCGAGCCGATCCCCGGTGGCTCTCCGCGTGGCCCTCCGCAGAGGCCGAGAGGATGGTCATCTGAAACCTGAATGATTCAACACCACCCTTTTGCGTCGGAACGAGGGCGATTTGGGGTGGGATGAGCCGGGGAAACGACTATTGTTTCAAGTATCCGGTGATGCTGGCGCACAGTCTGCCCAGCCCCTGCCCGAGCGCAGGGTAAAGGTCCAAGGAGGGATCCATGTCACGCACTCTGGTCATCTGTTTCGTCAGCCTGCTCGCCCCGTCACTGGCCCAGGCCGCCGTTTACCAGTGCACCGTCAACGGCAACGTCACTTTCAGCGACATTCCCTGCGCCGGGAATGCCAAGCCCATGGATCTGCGCATCTACACCCCACCCGCCGAGGCGGTGACCCAGGCCAGCAAGCAGACAGAGGCGATTGAAAAGGATCTCGCCGCCAGCCAGAAGCAGCGCCAGCTGGCCGCCCTTCGCGCGGAGGCCGAGGCCAAGACCCTGAAGATGAACAGCGAGATCACCCGCTACAACGAACAGCTGACGGGCACCACAGGATCCCAAGCCGATGGGGCCGGCGAGAGACGCTCTGCCGCCGAGATCCAGGCCATGACCCGCCGCCACAAGAGCGAGATGGAAGCCCTTAACCAGCAGATAAAGACCCTGCAGCAACAGAAGTAGCACGCCCGCCGGGTCGGCCTTCGGGGCTGAGAATACGAAATAAACAGGGGAGCCAAGGCTCCCCCAACCCATCCCTCTTCCTCCCAACACTGTGTCTCGAAAGAGGCTTCTGCCACCCTGGCTGGCAACGCCAGCCCCCCGGCAAGCGAGCGAAGAGGCCGAACCGCCATTCGGGCAATGGTGAGGTACCCACCATAGTGTTATCCATGGACCAGACAGAAGCTGGCGCGGACCGGCCAAAAACGAGTTCATTTGAATACAGATGGGTGAAATTGCAGGATATAAACGAATTAATCCCAAATTAAACAGCGAAATACACAAAAGTTTCATTCACGGCATGTTCAGCTTTATCGGAGATTGCCGCTATTGTTAACAAGCTCAAGTAACCGTTATGACCCATTCAAGGATCTCATGGAGGAGTTCCCTATGTTCTGGAATCGCAAGGCAAACCAAGAAGCGAGTGAACAGGTGGCGAAGATGGCGGAGTTGAGCGCCTTCGAGCATGCCATCCAGTCCCAGGTCCCCTATATCCAGTTCACCCCGGCGGGCATAGTCACCTTCGTCAACGAGCTGTTCCTGCAGATAGTGGGATTCAGCCGCGAGGAGGTGATCGGCAAGCATCACAGCACCCTCTGCTTCCCCGAGGACGTCAAGCGCCCCGAGTATGAGAAGCTGTGGCAGGATCTGCGGGGCGGCGCGTTTCGCAGCGGTCGCTTCATCCGCCAGGCCAAATCGGGCAAGGCGGTGTGGCTGGAGGCGACCTACTTCCCCATCGTCGCCGAGGGGCGGGTCGTCCGGGTGGCCAAGGTGGCCTCCGACGTGACCCAGCAGCAGTCGTCCCTCGAACGCACCCAGGCCCTGCTGGCGGCGCTGGACAAGTCTCTCGCCGTCATCGACTTCCAGCCGGACGGCACCGTCATCACCGCCAACCAGAACTTCCTGCGCTGCTTCGGCTATAGGCTGGAGGAGGTGGTCGGCCAGCATCACCGCCTCTTCTGCGATCCCGAGTTTTACCAGAAGAACCCCAACTTCTGGCGGGATCTCGGCTCGGGAGACATCAAGTCCGGCCTCTTCATGCGCCTCGGTCATCGCGGCGAGAAGATCTGGCTGGAGGCGACCTACAACCCCATCTTCAACCACGAGGGCAAGGTGGTCAAAATCATCAAGCTGGCGAGCGACATCACCGAGCGGGTCGAGAAGTCCATCTCCACCCGGGAGGCGGCCCAGAAGGCCTGCACCATCGCCAGCGAGACGGTGGCCAGCGCGGCTCGCGGGCGCGAGGTGATCGACAAGGTGCTGGAGACCTCCCGCCACATCAACACCTCGGTGGGGGAAGTCAGCCAGCAGATAGAGCAGCTCAACCAGCAATCCCGCAGCATTGAATCCATCATCTCCACCATCAGCGGCATCGCGGATCAGACCAACCTGCTGGCCCTCAACGCCGCCATCGAGGCGGCCCGGGCCGGCGAGCAAGGGCGCGGCTTCGCGGTGGTGGCGGACGAGGTGCGGCAACTGGCGGCGCGCACCTCCAGCTCCACCAGCGAGATCGTCTCCGTCATCAAGCACAACTCGGACATCACCTCCCGCATCACCGCGACCGTCTCCATCGTCTCGGACAAGGCGGTGGCGGGGCAGGATCAGGCCAACATCATCTCCGGGGTCATCAAGGAGATCATCGAGGACGCCAACTCGGTCTCGGACACCGTCAAGAGCCTCTCCATCTAGGGCGCCAACCCATCAAGCAACACGGGGCCCCTGGCCCCGTGTTGTTTTGTCCAATGCCTCGGGTCAATCCTCCCCCGACAGATAGTGCCTGGCCTCCTCGTCGGCCTGCAGCAGGGCCACGTCCCACAGCTCGGCGATGCAGAGCCCCTCCTCCCCCACGGCCTCCTCCTCCAGCGCCTCCAGCGCCCGGGCGTCGGTCAGGGTGAAGGGGTGGTGGCCGAGCAGCGCCTGCGCCTTGGCCAATAACCTCATCTCGCTCATAAGCCTGCTCCTCGACAGTGTTTGCCCAGACTGTAGTCCATGCAGGGGCGTTCAAGGACCTGCGGTGGCAACCGGCTCCCGGGCGCGCCTCGCCGGCAACTGGCCCACGGCGATGCCGGCCAGCACGGCGGCGCAGGCAACCCATTGCAGGGGGCTGAGGGTTTCCCCCAGCAGCAGGTAGGCGAGCAGCAGGGTGAATACCGGAATGAGATTCACATAGGCCGCCGCCAGCGTCACCCTCACCTGAGTCACCGACCAGTTGTAGAGCAGGTAAGCTCCTAGGGTCACGAAAGCGCCGAGGAAGACGATGACCGCCATGTCCTGCCAGCCCCAGGCGCTTGGCCAGGGCGAGCTGAAGGCGAAGGGGGCGAAGAATAGGGTGCCGACGAAGGCCTGCAGCGCGGTGAGCGTCATCACCCCGTAACGGCTGGAGAGCTTCTTGAACACCACGGAATAAGTGGCGGCGCAGAGCATGGCGCCCATCTCCAGGCTGTTGCCAAGCAGGGCATTGGGCGCGAACTCATCCTCCCCCTCTCCCAATCCCAGCAGGGCGATGCCGAAGATGGCGATGCCAAAACCCAGCAGCTGACGCCGGCTCACCCGCTCCTTGAGCAGTACGAAGGCCACCAGGGCCACCATCAGGGGCAAGAGAGCGCACACCATGCCCGCCTGACCGGCGCTGGTGTAGCGCAGGGCGTTTACCTCCAGCAGGAAATAGAGGCAGGGTTCGAGCGCCCCCATCAGGGCCAGCCAGCGCCAGTCCCCCTTCCGATAGTGAAAGTTGTCGAGCTGGCGGTAACAGAGCAGCCAGCAACAGGCGGCCACCAGCATCCGCATGAACAGCACCTGGCCGAAGGACCAGACCTCCAGCACGTGCTTGAGGGCGATAAAGGAGCTGGACCAGAGCAACATCGCCAGGGTCAGGGTAAAGATCGGTAAGGGGCGCACCACTTCCTCCATGAATATTGGCCATTCGAATAATAACCATGCCGCCTTGCGGTTGTTTAAAGGCACCTAAAATCAGATAATACGGCCGCCTTCATACCGGATACCCCATCGTCAATGACTGAGTACCTGCTTTTACTGGTCGGCACCGTGCTGATCAACAACTTCGTGCTGGTGAAGTTTCTCGGCCTCTGCCCCTTCATGGGGGTCTCTGGCAAGCTGGAAACCGCCATCGGCATGGGACTGGCCACCACCTTCGTGATGACGCTGGCCAGCGCCTGCTCCTATCTGATGGAGCACTATATCCTGATCCCGCTGAATATCGCCTATCTGCGCACCCTGGGCTTCATCCTGGTGATCGCCGTGGTGGTGCAGTTCACCGAGATGGTGATCCGCAAGAGCAGCCCGACCCTCTATCGCCTGCTCGGCATCTTCCTGCCCCTCATCACCACCAACTGCGCCGTGCTCGGCGTGGCCCTGCTCAGCATCAACGAGCACCACAACTTCATGCAGAGCATCATCTACGGCTTCGGCGCCGCCTGCGGTTTCTCCCTGGTGTTGATCCTGTTCGCCGCCATGCGTGAGCGCCTGGTCGCCGCCGACGTGCCGGCCCCATTTCGCGGCGTCTCCATCGCCATGGTCACCGCCGGCCTGATGTCGCTTGCCTTCATGGGCTTTACCGGCCTCATCAAGATATAGCGCTATGACTCATATACTCTTTGCCATTCTGGTGCTGGCCCTGCTGGCCCTGGCCTTCGGCATCATCCTGGGCTTCGCCGCCGTCAAGTTTCATGTGGAAGCCGATCCCATCGTCGATCAGCTCGACGCCCTGCTGCCCCAGACCCAGTGCGGCCAGTGTGGCTATCCGGGCTGCAAACCCTATGCAGAGGCGCTGGCGAACGGCGATCAGATCAACAAGTGCGTGCCCGGTGGCGATGCCACCATGCGCAAGATTGCCGACCTCATGGGGGTCGAACCCCTGCCCCTTGGGGGGGGTGACGAGGCCGCCGTGCCCGTCAAGAAGGTCGCCTTCATCCATGAGGACATGTGCATCGGTTGCACCAAGTGCATCCAGGCCTGCCCGGTCGACGCCATCCTGGGTGCCACCAAGGCGATGCACACCGTCATCGCCAACGAGTGCACGGGTTGCGATCTCTGCGTTGACCCCTGCCCGACCGACTGTATCGAAATGATCCCGGTTCCGACCACGGTCGATAACTGGAAATGGGATCTGGCCAAGGTCACCATTCCGGTCAAGATAGTGGAGTAACCATGCATTCCTTGCTCGAGCGTATCAAAGCCGGCTCCCTCTGGGATTTTCACGGCGGCATCCATCCTCCCGAGAACAAGCACCAGTCCAGCCTGACCCCTGTGGTGCAGGCGGGTCTGCCCCCCCAGCTCATCATACCGGTGCGCCAGCACGCGGGCCCCGCCGGCGATCTGCTGGTCCAGGTGGGGGACAGGGTCAAGAAGGGCCAGCCCCTGACCCGCTATGACAAGGGCCGCATCGTGCCGGTGCACGCCTCCACCTCGGGCACTGTCACCGCCATCGAGCCCCATACCGTGGCGCACCCCTCGGGGCTTGACGATCTCTGCGTGCTGCTTACCCCGGATGGTGAGGACGCCTGGGGACCGCGCGACGGCCGCGCCGATTACTGGAATCTCGAGCGGGGCGAGCTGCTCGAGCGCATCCAGCAGGCTGGCATCGCGGGCCTCGGCGGCGCCGTCTTCCCGACCCACAGCAAGCTCGACGGCCGCGGCCAGCTCACCGAGATCCTGATCGTCAACGGCCTGGAGTGCGAGCCCTACATCACCACGGATGACAGGTTGATGCAGGAGTATGCGGACGAGATCCTGGACGGTATCCGGGTGCTCAAGCATCTGCTCAAGCCAAAACTCACCCTGATCGGGGTGGAAGACAACAAGCCCGCCGCCATCGCCGCATTGACCGCCCATGCCACAGACGAGGACGTGCTGGTCAAGTCGGTGCCCACCAAGTACCCATCCGGCGGTGCCAAGCAGACCATAGAGCTGCTCACCGGTCGTCAGGTGCCCAAGGGAGGGCGGGCGGTGGACATGGGCATCATGGTGCTCAACGTCGCCACCGTCTTCGCCATCAAGCGCGCCATCATCGACGGCGAGCCCCTGATCGAGCGCATCGTCACCCTCACCGGCGATGCCTTCAAGAAACCGGGCAACGCCTGGGTGCGCCTCGGCACCCCGGTACGCTGGCTGCTGCAACGCTTCGAGCTGCAGCCGGAGGCGGATCAGCGGGTCATCATGGGGGGACCCATGATGGGCTTCACCCTGCCCCACGCCATGGTTCCCGTGGTCAAGGCCACCAACTGCCTGCTCTCCCCGACCCGGGCCGAATTGCCGCCCCCCGGTCCGGAACAGGCCTGCATCCGTTGCAGCGCCTGCGCCGACGCCTGTCCCGCCAACCTGCTACCCCAGGAGCTCTACTGGTACAGTAGGGTCAAGGAGTATGACAAGGCCGAGGGGCTCAACCTGTTCGACTGTATCGAGTGTGGCGCCTGCGCCTGGGTTTGCCCGAGCGAGATCCCCCTGGTGCAGTACTACAAGATTGCCAAGGACGACATCCGCGAGACCCGTGCCGAGCACGAGAAGGCCGAGCGCGCCAAGCAGCGCTTCGAGGCCAAGCAGGCTCGCTTCGAGCGGGACAAGGCCGCCCGAGAGGCACGCCACGCCGAGGCGGCCGCCCAGCGCCGTCAGGCCATGACCAAGGCCGGCGGTGAAGACCCGGTCGCCGCCGCCCTGGCTCGTCTCAAGGCCAAGCAGGAGGCGGCCGGCGCCGCCGCCCCATCGGATCTCCGACCGGACAATGCTGACATGGCAGCGGCCCGGGAGGCACGCAAGCAGGAGGCGCTAGCCCGCCGCGCCGCCAAGGCTGCCGAAGCGGCAGAGGTCGTGACCGTGGAAGCCCAGCAAGACGCCGCCGAGGTCGATCCCAAAAAGGCCGCCATCGCCGCCGCCCTGGCCCGTGCCAAAGCCAAGAAGGCTGCCCAGGCGACGGAGGCCGAGACGGCAAGCGCAGAGATAGCGCCCGCGGCGGATGCATCCGCCCCCGAGCTCGATCCCAAGAAGGCAGCCATCGCCGCCGCCATCGCTCGCGCCAAGGCCAAGAAGGCGGCCCAGGCTGCGGAGACGGAGGCCGATACGGTAAGCGCTGAGATAGCGCCCACAGCGGATACCCCTGCCCCCGAGGTCGATCCCAAGAAGGCAGCCATCGCCGCCGCCATCGCCCGCGCCAAGGCCAAGAAGGCGGCCCAGGCTGCGGAGACGGAGGCCGAGACGGCAAGCGCAGAGATAGCGCCCTCGGCGGATACCCCCGCCCCCGAGGTCGATCCCAAGAAGGCGGCCATCGCGGCCGCCATCGCTCGCGCCAAGGCCAAAAAATTGGCGGCCCAGGCTGCCGCTCAGGGCCAGCCCGAGTCAGACCCACTTTCAGACAAGAGCCATTGATCCATGTTCAATATCGCGACTGCGCCCTTTGCCCATAACCGCAAGCAGACCCAGACCCTGATGTTGCTGGTGATCCTGGCCTGCCTGCCCGGCTTCCTGGCGCAAACCTGGTTCTTCGGCTGGGGCACCCTGGTCCAGATCCTGCTCGCGCTGGTGACGGCGCTGGCCTCTGAGGCCCTGGTGCTGAGACTACGTGGTCGTCCCGTCAAGCCGGCCCTGCTGGACGGCAGCGCGGCCCTCACCGCCGTGCTGATCGGACTCTCCCTGCCTCCCCTGCTGCCCTGGTGGATGCTGGTGCTGGCCACGGCCTTTGCCATCATCATCGCCAAGCACCTCTATGGCGGTCTCGGCCAGAACCTGTTCAACCCGGCCATGGTGGCCTATGTGCTGCTGCTGGTCTCCTTCCCGGTCCAGATGACCAGCTGGCTGCCACCGTCCAGCATCGCCGCCTATGACATCGGCTTCGGGGATGCGGTCTCGGTGATCTTCACCGGCTTCAGCCTCGACGGCTACAGCATGATGCAGCTCAAGCAGGGGGTGGACGGCCTGACCATGGCGACCCCCCTCGACACCTTCAAGACGGGGCTGACCCAGGGGCTCACGGCCACCGAGGTGATGACCCACAAGGTCTTCGAGGGCTGGGGTGGCATCGGCTGGAGCTGGGTCAACCTCGGCTATCTGCTGGGGGGCCTGTTCCTGCTGCAGCAGAAGGTGATCAACTGGCGCATCCCGGTAGCCGTGCTGGGGGCCCTGCTGCTCTCGGCCACCCTGGGCTATCTGGCGACCCCGGACGCCACCGCCACCCCCATGCTGCATCTGTTCAGCGGCGCGACCATGCTGGGGGCCTTCTTCATCGCCACGGATCCGGTGAGCGCCAGCACCACGGCGAGGGGCCGCCTTATCTATGGGGCCATGATAGGGGCCCTGGTCTACCTAATTCGTCGCTTCGGCGGCTACCCGGATGCCTTCGCCTTCGCGGTCTTGCTCGCCAACCTGTGCGTGCCCCTCATCGACAGCCTGACTCGGCCCAAGGTCTACGGAGCGCGCCGCAAATGATCCAACGTCTTCTCTCTCCAACCCGTGCCCAGGGGGCTTTCTCATGTTAAAGAGCATGCGCAAGAACGGTGTCACCCTGGCCCTGTTCGCCCTCGCCTGCACCGCCATGGTGGTGCTGACCAACGAGCTCACCAAGGATCGCATCGCCCACCAGCAACAGCTCGACAAGCTGCGCATCCTCTCGGCCCTGCTGCCGGAGGGGAGCTATGACAACGATCTGGTGGCCAGTTGCAAGCTCGTCACCAGCCGGGAATACCTCGGCAGCGATCAGCCCATGCCCCTCTACAGCGCGACGCTCAAGGGTGAGCCCTCCGGCTATGCGCTCGAGACCATAGCCCCCGACGGCTACAGCGGCGCCATTCGTATGGTGGTCGGCACGGATGCCAAGGGCGCCGTCAGCGCGGTGCGGGTGCTGGCCCACAAGGAGACCCCGGGCCTTGGGGACAAGATCGAGCTGAAAAAATCCAACTGGATCGACAGCTTCGTCGGCCGTACCCTCAATGCAGACAACGACGCGACCTGGGCGGTGAAGAAGGACGGGGGCGAGTTCGATGCCTTCACCGGCGCCACCATCACGCCCCGCGCCGTGGTCAAGGCGGTGAAGAACCTGCTGCGCCTGCAACAGGAACACCCCGAGATACTGCGGGATGCCCCCTCCTGCGACGCAGCCCCATGATGCCGGAGCCAACCATGCAAGAGACAATGCAAGAGTCCATGGAACAGGTGGACGTGATCGACACGGCTCCCCCGGCCGAGGGCAATGCCCGCCGCGAGGAGCTCAAGGAGCTGATGCTGCAGGGGCTGTGGAAGAACAACCCCTCCCTGGTGCAGGTCTTGGGGCTCTGCCCGACCCTCGCGGTCTCCTCCACCTTCACCAATGCCCTGGGTCTGGGGTTGGCGACCCTGGTGGTGCTGGTGAGTTCCAACCTCGCCGTCTCCCTGGTGCGCAACCTGGTGCCCAAGGATATCCGCATCCCCATCTACGTGATGATCATCGCCGCCCTGGTGACCAGCGTGCAGCTCTTGATGAACGCCTACACCTATGGCCTCTACCAGTCCCTCGGCATCTTCATCGCGCTCATCGTCACCAACTGCGTCATCATAGGCCGGGCCGAGGCCTACGCCTCCAAGAACCCGCCCCTGCTGGCGGCGATCGATGGTTTCATGATGGGACTCGGCTTCACGCTGGTGCTGCTGGTGCTGGGGGGTCTGCGGGAGATCATCGGCATGGGCACCCTGTTCGACGGCGCCGATCTGCTGCTGGGGGACTGGGCCAAGTCCCTGCGCATCGAGCTGTTCCACGCCGATGCCAGCCTGCTGCTGGCCATCCTGCCACCCGGGGGCTTCATCGGGCTGGGGCTGCTCATCGCCGCCAAGAATGCCATCAACGATCGCCTGGGCCGCAAGCAGGCCGCCGACAAGGCCCACTGCGCCGTGCCCGCCCCCGGCGCCCGTGCCACTCAGCTCTAGGGCTTTGCCCGCGCTAGCGTAGAGTGCCAAGACAGACACAGAGAATCGATGAATAACCAAAAACGCAGAGAAATTCTGGAGCGGCTGCGGGAGCACAACCCGCACCCCACCACCGAGCTTCATTTCGACTCGCCCTTCGAGCTGCTGATCGCCGTCCTGCTGTCGGCCCAGGCCACCGATGTGAGCGTCAACAAGGCCACCGCCCTGCTCTATCCGGTGGCCAATACCCCGGCCGCCATGCTGGCCCTCGGGGTGGACGGGGTGAAGCAGTACATCAAGACCATTGGCCTGTTCAACACCAAGGCCGAGAACGTCATCAAGACCTGCGCCATCCTGCTGGAGCGCCACGGTGGCGAGGTACCGGAGGATCGCGAGGCGCTGGAAGCCCTGCCGGGTGTGGGTCGCAAGACCGCCAACGTGGTGCTCAACACCGCCTTCGGCTGGCCCACCATCGCCGTCGACACCCACATCTTCCGGGTATCGAATCGCACCGGCTTCGCGGTAGGCAAGAACGTGGATCAGGTGGAGGAGAAACTGCTCAAGGTGGTCCCCGCCGAGTTCAAACTGGATGTGCACCACTGGCTGATCCTGCACGGGCGCTACACCTGCCTGGCGCGCAAGCCTCGCTGCGGCTCCTGCATCATCGAAGACCTGTGCGAGTACAAAGAAAAAGTCTATCCGGAGAGCTAGGTATCGAGGCATATGCATCTACCTCGTCTTTTCACGACATTTTATCTCATAGAATGAATAGCAATCAGTACAAACAACCAACCTGGAGAGGCAAGCAATGAGAATTCTGCACACCATGCTGCGCGTCGGCGATCTGCAACGCTCCATCGACTTCTACACCCGGGTGCTCGGCATGAAGCTGCTGCGCAAGAGCGAGAACAGCGAGTACAAGTACACCCTGGCCTTCGTCGGCTACGGCGACGAGAAGGATGAAGCCGTCATCGAGCTGACCTACAACTGGGGCGTCAGCGAGTACGAGCTGGGCTCCGCCTACGGCCACGTCGCCCTGGAAGCGGACGACATCTATGGCACCTGCGAGGCCCTGCGTGCCGCCGGCGCCAAGATCACCCGCGAGCCGGGTCCGGTCAAGGGTGGCACTACCGTCATCGCCTTCGTGGAAGATCCGGACGGTTACAAGATTGAACTGATCGCCAAGAAGGATGCGGGTGCTGGCCTCGGCCATAGCGTCTGATCCGACTGCTTGCGAGCAATAAAAAACGGGGCCCATGGCCCCGTTTTTTATCTGCCTTGCTCCCCGGTGCGCCCTGCATCTGGGCGCACCGCGTCTCGGCAACCTCGGCCAGGCATCAGGCCAGGCGGAAGCGCCCTATGGTCTGACGCAGACCGGCCGCCAGCTGGCTCAGCTCCAGGCAGGCCCGGGCGGTATGATCCGCGCCACTGGCCACCTCGTTGGAGGATTCGTTGATCCGCTCCACGTTGCGGCCGAGCTCGTCGGAGACCGCATCCTGCTCACCGCAGGCGCTGGCGATCTGGATGGCCATGTCGGCGATCTGCCCCACCGCCACCTCGATCTGCTGGATGCCGGTGCTGGTCTGCTCGCTCTGGTTCACGCACTGGCGGATCATCTCGCAGCTCTGGCCGGTCACCTCTTTCGCCTGGTTGGCGCGGGCCTGCAGGGTCTCGATGATGGAGACTATCTCGCCGGTAGAGGCCTGGGTGCGGCCCGCCAGGGTACGCACCTCGTCGGCCACCACCGCAAAACCTCGGCCCTGCTCACCGGCCCGGGCCGCCTCGATGGCGGCGTTCAGCGCCAGCAGGTTGGTCTGATCGGCGATGCCGCGAATGACGTCCACCACCACGTTGATCTGGGCGGACTCCCGCTCCAGCTCGGCCACCAGAGAGCCGGCCTGCTCCATCTCCTCGGCCACCCGTGTGATGGCCACCAGGGCCCCCTGCACCTCCTGATTGCCCTGTCTGGCCAGGGCATTGGCGGAGCTGGCGGACTCTGACGCCACCTCGGTATTGCCCGCCACGTCGGCGACCGTGGCCTTCATCTGGGCCATGGCGGTCGCCACCATGGCGATCTCCTGCTGCTGGCTCTGGATCCCTTGCGCCGACTGCTCGGAGACGGTGCTCACCTCCTCGATGGCGGCGCCGAGCTGGGTCACGGCGGCCACCACTTCTTCAATCAAGCCGCGCAGGTTGTCCTGCATCTTGAGGGAGGCCTTGGCCAGCATGCCGAGTTCGTCCTGGCCAATGTGCTGGCGATCCAGCTGATGGGTGAGATCGCCGGCGGCGATGGCATTGGCCTGGGCCACCACGGCGTGCAGTGGCAGGCAGATCTGGCGGGTCAGGAACCAGGTCATGAACCCCATGAACAGCAGCAGGGCGCCGATGCTCAGGGTGGCGGAGGTGGTCACCATGTTGACGCTGCCGAGCAGGCTGCCCCGGTTCTCCTGCACGAAGCCGAGGTTCACGTCCACCAGGCCATTGACCGAGCGCTCCAGCTCCGTGTAGGCGGCATTGGACTGGAACAGCGCCACCTTGGCCTCTGCCATGGCCCCCCGGGCCAGCAAGTTGTCGATCTGGTTGACCTGGCTCAGGTACTGCAGCCAGTGCTGCTTGGCGCGGTTGAACACCTGGCGCTCATTGTCTGCCCCCACCGTCGCCTCGTAGGCGCTCAGGGCGCGCTCGACCTTGCCGATGCTCTCCTGAATGCGGCCACGGCGGGCCTGCAGATCCGCCGCGTCGTCGATCATCAGCAGGGCGAACTGGGCGCGGCGCACATAGGAGACGTCATAGAGCAGGTTCTCCACCGAGATGACGCTGGGCAGGGTGGAATCGGTGAAGTTCAGAACCCGATCCTTGATGCCGCGCAGTTCGCTCGCGAGAAAGAGACCGAATATCACATTGATGGCGGCAATGACCGCGAAGACCACGGCAATCTTCTTGCCGATGGAGAGATTTTTATAAGACATCTTGGTTGGTGATCCTCGACTGCTGACAAAGCAGGTGCACTGTGGCGATCACGTCCCTGTAAACGATGGCCCGAAACGTCCTGACGGGAGATAAAAAAGCGCGAGCGACAAGGGAAGCGGCCGTTCGCAGGGGGCGCACCTTATCACAAGACCCCCATGACCCTCATCGCCTTTCGTCGCAGCAGGCCGAATTCACTCGGCCCCTGCGCCCGTCACAGCATCGACCATCAGTCGCCAAACTTGAGCCGATTGTCACAATCGCCCCGCCGCCGTGGACAAAGTGAGCGGCCGGCGATGTAATGGAAGCCTCGTTTCTGCCATCGTCTCAAGGTCTCGTCCATGGATAACGCATCCCCTCTTTCCCTCTCCTGGAGCGCCCAACTGCGCGATCAGATCCAGGCCCGTCCCCTCACCGCCCTCGGCCTGCTCATCGCCCTGGTGGCCGTCCTGCTGCTCCTGCTGCAGAGCCTCGTCATGCTGCTGGCGGGGGACATCAGCCCCGGGGCCCGCTATGGCCTCATCGGCGGGGTCGCCGGGTTTGCCGCAACGGCCCTAGGGGCCCTGCCGGCCCTGTTTCTACGCTCGGTGCCCCAGCGGGTGGAGGATGGCATGCTGGGCTTTGCCGCCGGCATGATGTTGGCCGCCAGCGCCTTCTCCCTGTTGCTGCCAGGACTCGAAGCCGCCGAGGGGATCACGGGAGACGGTTTTCTCGCCGCCGCCGTGGTAGTGACCGGCATGACCCTCGGCGTTTTGCTGATGCTGGGGCTGGATCAGTTCACTCCCCACGAACACGACAAGACGGGCCCCTGCGGTCCCGGCCACGAGAGCTGCTCCCGGGTCTGGTTGTTCGTGTTCGCCATCGCGCTACACAACCTGCCGGAGGGCATGGCCATCGGGGTCAGCTTCTCTCAGGGTGACATGGCGGTCGGCCTGCCGCTCACCACAGCCATCGCCCTGCAGGACATTCCGGAAGGCTTGGCGGTGGCGCTCGCCATGTGCGCCGCCGGTTTTCGTCCCTCCCTGGCCGTGCTGGTGGCCATCGGCAGCGGCCTGCTCGAACCCCTGGGTGCCCTGCTCGGGGTGGGGCTTGCCAGCGGCATGGCCATCGCCTACCCCATTGGCCTGGGGCTCGCCGCCGGCGCCATGTTGTTCGTGGTCTCCCACGAGGTGATCCCGGAGACCCACCGCAACGGTCACCAGACCTATGCCACCCTGGGGCTGATGGCAGGCTTTGCCCTGATGATGACCCTGGATACCGCGCTGGGTTGATAAGGCGCTGATAACTAACCTAATATCTAGCCACCACACAGCCCCCATGCCCGGGGGCTGTGACTTTCCAGGGAGTGGATGGGATGAGGGTCAGGATGGCCGGGCTGCTGTGCCTGCTGCTGATGGGTAGCGGGGCCGGTGCCACCGAAGATTACCACACCGCGGCCCAGCCCGATTCGGCCCCCAAGTATCAGACCCTATCCGATGGGCGGATCGGCGGCATCTGCGTCGACCTGTTTCGGCTGATGGAGCGGGAACAACCCGCCCTGCGCATCCTGGGGGATCAGGCCTTTCTCCCCCTGCGGCGGCTGGAGAAGAAGGTGCTCCACGGCCAGCTGGATTTCATCTGCGGCGTGGGGGACAGCCCGGCGCGGCGCAACAACTTCATCTACATCACCCCCTCCATCTTCACGGTTCGCTACCACCTGGCGGTGCGCCGGGACGATGCCGTCGAGATCCGGGGCTGGGAGGATGTGCGGGCACTGGGTCGGGAGGGGGTGATCCTCATCAATCACGGCAGCGGTGCCATCGCGCGGTTGCAGGCCATCGGCGGCCTGCTCGTCGACAGCGGCGGGATCAACAGTGAGGCCAATTACGACAAGCTGCTGATGAAGCGGGGACGTTTCTTCTATTACCGCTCCCCGGGTTTTGAAGCCGACCTTCGCCAGCACCGGCTGGATGACCAGATCCGCCTGCTCCCCAGAGTGATGGAAGAGACCCCCTTCTACATCTTGTTCCACCGGCAGACCACCCCCGAGCGGCTCAAGCTGTTTGGCGACACCCTGCAACGGCTCGCCAGCCGGGGAGAACTGGCGACCCTGGCCGGGCGCTACGATTGATTTTTCCGCAATCATCCCATGGCGCCGCACAATGCTCGGCGCCATCGACAACATTTGTTATCATCCGCGCCAGGCAAGACGGCCCCGGAGCCGTCCATCGTCGTGAAGACACGAGACAAACGAGGTAGATGATGAAAGTAGGTATTATCGGCGCCATGGAGCAGGAAGTCGCCCTGCTGCGCAGTCAGCTCAGCGAACCCCGCACCCTGCAACTGGGTGGCTGCGAGTTCTATCAGGGGCGGCTCGCCGGTAAAGAGGTGATCCTGACCCGCTCCGGCATCGGCAAGGTCGCCGCCAGCGTGGCCACCAGCCTGCTGCTGGAGAAGTTTGCCCCGGATTGCGTCATCAATACCGGCTCCGCCGGCGGCTTCGACCAGGAGCTGCACATCGGCGATGTGGTGATCGCGAGCGAGATGCGCTTCCACGATGTGGATGTGACCGCCTTCGGCTACGAGATGGGTCAGATGGCCCAGCAGCCCGCCGCCTTCCCCTGCGACGAGAAGCTTATCGTGCTGGCCGAGTCCTGCATCGGCGAGCAAGGCAAGCACCAGACCAAGGTCGGCCTCATCTGCACCGGCGATCAGTTTATGTGCAAGCCGGAGGCCATCGCCAAGGCTCGCGCCGACTTCCCCCAGATGTTGGCGGTGGAGATGGAAGGGGCCGCCATCGGCCAGGTGTGCCACATGTTCAAGGTGCCCTACCTGGTGGTGCGCGCCATGTCTGACATCGCCGGCAAGGAGCAGGTGGAATCCTTCGATGCCTTCATCGAAGTGGCGGGTCAGCACTCCGCCGAGATGATCATCGCGCTGCTCGGCAAGCTGTGATCGACACCACCCTCTGGGAACCCCTGACCGCTGTGTTGCTCTCGACGACGGCGGCCATTATGCTGGGAGCCGCTCTGCTGGAAGCCCTGCTGCCCTGGCCTGCCCGTTACAGGCCAGGGGCCGTGCTACCGCTGCTGGTGCGGCTGGGCCACCGGGTCTATCGCCCCGACGGCTCCCCCCGCCAACAATTCCAGGCCGGCATGCTGGCCCTGCTGGTGGTCTGGCTGCCCTGCGCCGCCGGGCTCTGGGCGGTGCGCAACCTCTCCCTGTCCGAACCCCTGTTCGACCTCTTGTTCCTGCTGCTGATGCTCGAATCCCGCCCCCTGCGCGAACTCGCCAGGGCGACCCGCGCCCTGGCAAGCCAGGAGACCCTGGTGGTGGCCCGGCTGCAGGCCGCCCCCTGGCTCAAGCGCGAGACGAGCGCCTTGTCCGTCATGGGGCTGACCAAGGCGGTGAGCGAGACCTCGGCCCTGCGCCTCGTCGGCCAGTGGGCCGGCCCCCTGCTGGGCTTCGCCCTGGCCGGGGTACAAGGAGCCCTGCTCTGGCGTCTCGCCCAGCTGATGAACCAGGCCTGGAGCCCGAAACAGAGAGAGTTTGCACACTTCGGCCGCGCCGCAACCGCCCTCTATCAGGGGCTCTGCGCCCCCGTCATCGTGCTGCTGGCGCTGCCCCTGTGCATGAGCCAGTTGCGGCAGCTCGGCAGTCGACTGCGGCTTGCCCTGCCCTGGCCCTATCCGGCCATGGGCTGCCTGCTCGCCCTGGCGGCCAGAGCCACAAACGCCCGTCTGGGCGGCCCCCGTTACTACCAGGGACAGCTGGTACGCTTCCCCGTGCTCGGAGACGGCGCCGAGCCGGATGCCGGACTGCCGCTACGGCTGCTCAACCGTCTGCAGCTGATCGGCTGGGGATGGATGGGGTTGGCACTCCTGCTCACCACCCTGGAGCTTGCCCGTGGTTAATCGACTCACACTGCGATCCCTGTGCGCCCTGCTGATCCTGATCGGCTGGCCACAGGTCGGCTGGAGCCAGCCCCCCCAGCGCATCATCAGCCTCACCCCCCACCTCACCGAGCTGTTGTTCGACATCGGCGCCGGGGATCGCATCGTCGCCACCGACGATGCCTCCGACTTTCCGCCCGAGGTGAAAACCCGGCCCCAGGTGGCCAACTACCGCAGCATCAACCTGGAAGCCCTGCTGGCCCAGAAACCGGATCTGGTGGTGGCCTGGCACTCAGCCCAGTCCCGCATGCTGGCCCCGGTGGAGCAGCTCGGTATCCCCATCTTCTACTCCGAGCCCACCGACTTCGCCTCCCTGGCAGACGAGATGCGCCGCCTCGGCACTCTGCTTGGCCTCGAGCAGAGCGCCAATGCCCGGGCCGATGCCTATATGGCGCGGCTCAATGCTATCAAGAGCCGCTATGGCAAGCCCAAGCCGGTCTCGGTGTTCTATCAGCTCTGGTATCCGCCGCTGACCAGCGTCAGTGGCTCGGCATGGCCGGCCCAGGCCATCGAGCTGTGCGGCGCCACCAATGTCGCGGCCGGTGCCAAGACCCCCTACCCCCAGATAGGGCTGGAGCAGGTGATCAAGGCCAACCCGAGCCTCATCCTGGCCGGCAGTCAAGATCCCGCCGTGCTGACCCACTGGCAGCAGTGGCCCATGCTGGACGCCGTCAAACATGGGCAGCTAAAACTCATCAACCCGGATGAGCTGCACCGCTTCACCCCCCGCACCCTCAACGCGGTGGAGCAGGTATGCAAGGCGATCGCCCAGGCCAGCCCCGCCCCCTGACCCTTGCCTCGTTGTGGACACCCGAGCGGCAACGGAAGATGGCACAAAATATGCTTTTAATTTTGTCAGACACACACCTTCAAAATGGGACACCGACATGTTCAACGGAAAAACGATCCTGGTCACCGGCGGCACCGGCTCCTTCGGCAAGAAGTTCATCGAAACCGTCCTCTCCCGCTACCAGCCGAGCCGGCTGATCGTTTACTCCCGCGACGAACTCAAGCAGTTCGAGATGCAGCAGCGTTTCAACCACCCCTGCATGCGTTACTTCATCGGGGATGTGCGGGATGCAGAGCGCCTCAACATGGCCATGCACGGGGTAGACTTCGTGGTCCATGCCGCCGCCCTCAAGCAGGTGCCGGCCGCCGAGTACAACCCCATGGAGTGCATCAAGACCAACGTCGGGGGGGCGGAGAACGTCATCAAGGCGGCCCTCAGCAACGGGGTGGAGAAGGTCATCGCCCTCTCCACCGACAAGGCTGCCAACCCGGTCAACCTCTATGGCGCAACCAAGCTCTGCTCCGACAAGCTGTTCGTGGCCGCCAATAATATGGCGGGTAACAATCCCACCATCTTCTCCGTCGTCCGTTATGGCAATGTCGTGGGCTCACGGGGATCCGTCGTACCTTTCTTCGACCGCCTCATCAAGGAGGGTGCCAGCCATCTGCCCATCACCCACCCGGAGATGACCCGCTTCTGGCTCAACCTGCAGCAGGGGGTCGACTTCGTGCTGGCCAACTTCCAGCGCATGAAGGGGGGGGAACTCTTTATTCCCAAGATCCCGTCCGTGCGCATCACGGATCTCGCCAGTGCCATGGCCCCCGATCTGCCCCAGGAGATCATCGGCATCCGTCCGGGGGAGAAGCTGCACGAGGTGATGTGCCCGGCCGACGACTCCTACCACACCTTCGAGTTCAAGGACTATTACGTCATCTCCCCCAGCATCAGTTTCAACAGCCGCAACAATGACTTTGCGACCAATGCCCTTGGGGAGACCGCCACCCTGGTCGAGCCAGGCTTTGAATACAATTCCCTAAACAATCAGCACTTCTTGTCGATAGACGAGCTACAGAAGATGAACCAGCAGGTGCTAATCGAATGATCCCCTACGGACGCCAATCCATCACAGATGATGACATCGATGCCGTCGTCGCCGTCCTGAAATCGGACTATCTGACACAAGGTCAGATGGTTCCCGCCTTCGAGCAGGGGCTTGCCGATTACTGCCAGGTGCCTCATGTGGTCGCCTGCAACAATGGCACTACGGCCCTGCACCTCGCCTGCGCCGTCCTGGATCTCGGGCCCGATGACTGGGTCTGGGTCTCCGCCATCAGCTTCGTCGCCTCCGCCAACTGCGCCCGTTACTGCGGTGCTCAGGTGGATTTTATCGACGTGGAACCCGACACAGGCAACCTGTGTGTGGCGGCGCTGCGCGCCAAACTGCAAGCCGTCCAGGGCACGGCTGCCCAGCCCAAGGCGCTGGTCGCCGTGCATCTGGCGGGTCAGCCCTGCGATCTGGCAGAGATAGGCGTCCTGTGCCAACAATATGGCGTTCGCCTCATCGAGGATGCCTGCCACGCCCTGGGCTCCCGCTATCAGGGAGTGCCCATCGGCAGTTGCGCCCACAGCGACATGACGGTTTTCAGCTTCCATCCGGTGAAACCCATCACCACCGGAGAAGGTGGCGCCGTCACCACCCGGAATGACGAACTGGCGGCCAAGCTGAGGCTCTATCGCAGTCACGGCATCACCCGGGCTCCCGAACAGATGCACAGTCCCAGCCCGGGCGGCTGGTACTACGAGCAACAGGTGCTGGGTTTCAACTATCGCCTGACCGACATCCAGGCCGCGCTGGGTCTGAGCCAGATGAGCCGCTTGTCCCACTTTATCGACCAGCGCCAGCAACTGGCAGCCCGCTATGACGAACTGCTGACCCGGCTGCCAGTGCACCCCCTGCGCCAAGGCGATGATCGCCACTCCGGCTATCACCTCTACGTGATCCGGGTCGCCGACCGCGACCAGGTATTTGCCCGCCTGCGAGATGCTGGCATAGGGGTGAATGTGCACTACATGCCCATCCCGGCCCAACCCTACTACCGTGAGCTGGGCCATGACCCCGCGGCTTACCCGGGGGCTCAGGCCTATTACCAGCAGGCTATCAGTCTGCCCCTGTTCCCCACGCTGTCACTGGCGGAGCAAGACAGGGTCATCCAGGCCCTGGAGTCGGTGCTATGCGCCTAGCCCTCGGTACCGTGCAGTTTGGCCTCGATTACGGCATCAGCAACCGGGCAGGCCTGGTCCCGGATGACAAACTCGGCGCCATCCTGGCCCTGGCCCGTCGCCTCAAGATCGATACCCTGGATACGGCCCAGGCCTATGGCAATGCCGAGGCACGACTAGGCAGCCAGCAGTCCGCCGACTTCAATCTGGTCAGCAAGCTGGCTCCGGGGATCACGGCCGCTGGGGTAGCAACCGCGGTTGAACAGAGCTTGAACAGGCTTGCTCGTCCCACCTTGGATGGCCTGCTGCTGCATCGCAGCCAGGATGCAAACCCTGCGCTGTTCGAGCGGATCAAGGATCTGCAACAGCAAGGTAAGGTGGGCAAAACGGGGGTTTCCGTCTACTCACCCCAGGAGCTCGATCTCTGGCTCGAACAGGGCTATCCCCTGCAACTGGTGCAGTTGCCCGCCAACTTGCTGGATCAGCGCTTCCTGCGCTCGGGCTGGCTCGATCGGTTGCAGGATATGGGCTGCGAAATCCACGTGCGCTCCCTCTTCCTGCAAGGGCTGCTGCTGATGCAGCCGGCGCTTCGCCCCGACTATTTCCAGACCTTCGCCGGCCCGCTAGGGCGGCTGGACAGTTCCCATCCCCACCTCAGCCCCCTTGACAAGGCGCTGTCACTGATTGCGGCCCTGCCCCAGGTCAGCCGCTTCGTGGTAGGGGTCTGCCATGCCCACGAGCTGGCGGCCATAGGCGCAGCCTACGGCCATCTACATCCTTGGCAAGACGCCGAGCTCGCCACCCTGGCCTGTGACGATCCCGACCTAATCAACCCGGCCAAATGGACATCATCATGATCCTCGGGATACTGCAAGCCAGAGCCAGCTCCAGCCGGCTGCCCGGCAAGGTACTCAGGCCCCTCCTGGGCGAACCCATGCTCGCGCGCCAGATTGAACGGCTCAAACGAGCCAAACGGCTGGACAAGCTGATCGTCGCCACCAGCGTTCAGGAAGAGGATAAAGCCATCGCCCTGCTCTGTGAGCGGCTCGGTGTCCCCTGTTTTCGTGGCCCCCTGGACGACGTGCTGGCGCGCTTCCACCTGGCCGCCCAACGCTTTTCGCCCACCCATGTCGTCAGGCTCACCGGCGACTGCCCACTGGCGGATCCAGTCCTCATCGATGAGCTCATCGAACTACACCTCGCCGGGGGATACGACTACAGCAGCAACGGCTGGGACCCCAGCTACCCGGATGGCCTGGACGCAGAGATCCTGAGTGCCACCACCCTGGGTCTGCTGGCCGAGCGGGCCCATAGCCAGGTTCAGCGTGAACACGTCACCTACTACATCCGTCAACACGCTGACCAGTTCAAGATCGGGAAATTGGCGCGTCAGCCGAGTCTGGCCCATCTGCGCTGGACGGTAGATGAACCCGCCGATTTCGAGCTGGTTGAGCAGATCTATCAGCGGCTTTACCCGTCAAATCCGGCATTTACCACCGATAACATTCTCAATCTATTGGCGCGGGAACCCGATCTCGCAACCCTGAATACCCATCATCAGCGCAATGAAGGGCTGGCGAGCTCGCTGGCCAAGGAGCATCATTCATGACCTCACGCTATCAGCATTCACTGGCACTCTCCGCTCGGGCCGAACAGAGCATCCCCCTCGGTTCCCAGACCTTCTCCAAGAGCCGTCTCTGCTTTCCCTATGGCGCCGCGCCCCTGTTTATCGAACGTGGTGAGGGCGCGACGGTCTGGGATGTGGATGGCAATCAGTATCTGGACTTTGCCAGTGGCCTGCTGGCCATCAGCCTGGGCTATTGCGATCCCGATGTGAATCAGGCCGTGATGGAACAGCTCAATCTGGGCTCCATCTTCTCCTTGCCCCACAGGTTGGAGACCGAGGTGGCCGAGCAGCTTATCGAGCTCATCCCCTGCGCCGAGATGGTGCGCTTCGGCAAGAACGGCACAGACGCCACCTCCGCCTGCATTCGCCTATCCCGCGCCGTCACCGGCCGCGAACGGGTCGCCGTCTGCGGTTACCACGGCTGGCAGGATTGGTACATAGGCTCCACCACCCGCCACCTGGGGGTGCCCGAGTGCGTGCGCGAGCTCACCCATCGCTTCGACTACAACAATCTGGACTCCCTGCGGATCCAGTTCGAAGCTCACCCGGGTGAGTTTGCAGCCGTCATCCTGGAGCCCATGAACGTCGCCTGGCCGACCCCGGAATTTCTATCCGGTCTGCGCCAGCTGTGCGATGAGCACGGCGCCCTGCTCATCTTCGATGAGACTATTACTGGCTTTAGAAACCATCTAGGTGGTGCTCAGACTCTGTTTGGCGTTACCCCGGATCTCGCCGCCTTCGGCAAGGGAATGGCGAACGGCTTCCCCATCTCGGCCGTGGTGGGTCGCCGTGAGCACATGCGACACATGGAGGATATCTTCTTCTCCGGCACCTTTGGCGGCGATGTCATCGCCTTGGCAGCCGCCAACGCCGTGATCAAGAAGATGCGCCAGCTGGATGTCCCCACACGACTGGCGGAGCGAGGCCAGCAGCTGCTGACCGGGCTTGATGCCTTGCTGCAAAGACTTGATGCCCCGCACTGGTTGCAAACAGCAGGTCACCCAAGTTGGTGTTTCCTGCTGATTGGCGATTCAGCCAACCACTCCAGTTGGTTGCTCAAGAGCTACTTAATGCAGGAGCTGTGCAAAAGGGGCATCCTCAGCCTCGGCAGCCATAATCTGAATCTCTCCCACAGTGAGCAGGATATACTGACCCTGCTGGATGTTTATGCCAAGGTTCTGCCAAAGCTGATCCGCCTGGATGCCGAGGGAGCCATCCACCAGGCCCTGGATGGCGAACCCATCCAGCCAGTCTTCAAGGTGCGTTAAGTGCAGCCTAATACTGGTAACGCCGCAAATGGGGCCCGTACCGAAACGACCTATCAGTTGCTGAAGGGCCCCAATGAAACTTTCCGGTAAATATATCGCCTTTCGAGTAGATGCATCGCTCGAGTCGGGGACCGGTCATGTGATGCGCTGCCTAACCCTGGCCGATGCATTGCGTGAACAAGGGGCCGAATGCTGGTTTATCTGCCGTGCTCATCCTGGGCACTTAGCTGACCTTATCAGTGCCCGTGACTATCACTGCCATCTTCTTGCTGCGAAGCATGACTCCGAGCAAGAACCTGCTGGTATATCCCAACTTGCGCACGCAAGCTGGCTGGGATGTAGTTGGGAGCAGGATGCGGAACAAACCCAGGCCATTTTAGCCGAGTGTCGACCCGACTGGCTGGTAGTTGACCACTACGCTCTCGATACATGCTGGGAAAAGATCTTACGCCCCCATGTGGGTTATATCATGGCGATCGATGACCTTGCCGATCGTACGCATGATTGCGATCTATTACTCGACCAAAATCTAGGCCGCCAGCCTGATGACTACCGAAAACGAGTCCCCCCCTATTGTACATTGCTAGTGGGGTCCCGTTATTCCCTGCTTCGTCCGGAATTCGCTTCATTGCGGGAATATAGCCGAGAACGACGCCAGATACCGACACTAAAACAAGTGCTGATTACCATGGGTGGAGTCGACAAACCTAATGCAACCGGCCGAGTGTTAGAGGCATTACGGCAGGCCCCCTTGCCGGATGATTGCCGAATCTGTGTGGTGATGGGAGTAACGGCCCCTTGGCTAGGGCAGGTTGAGGCTCTCGCCGCCACCCTGCCCTGGCCTACCGAAGTGCTAACCAATGTCAGCAACATGGCTCAGCTGATGGCTGACAGTGACTTGGCTATCGGTGCTGCGGGTAGTACATCTTGGGAGCGCTGCTGTCTAGGTCTTCCCACATTGATGTTTGTCATCGCAGATAATCAACGAGAAGTTGCCCATCATTTAATGTCGGCAGGTGCTGCTGCGGTATATATGCTGACAGATAATCTAGAAGAGAATGTTATTAACTGGCTACATGATTATGTTTCAGAGCCTGAAACCAGTATAAATATGCTGAAAAATGCTAGAGAAATCACAGATGGTTTGGGAGTCTGTAGAGTTATTGACATCATAGCGTCAATTCCAATGGAGAGATGAAAATGGGCACTCTCGGTATATTAAGAGATATAAAAGAAGAAGAGCTTGATCTGATGCTCTCTTGGCGCAACGAGCCAAAAGTAAGAAGAAACATGTATACTCAGCATGTTATTTCACCGGAAGAGCATTATTCTTGGTGGGTATCTATGCAAGATAGGAAAGACCAAATATATTACATGTATGAGTATGAAGAACAGCCATGTGGTATAGCTGCATTCAATAATCTAGATTTAAAAAATGAAAATTCAGCTTGGGCATTTTATTCATCCCCTTCGGCACCAAAAGGCACTGGGACTAGAATGGAGTATTTAATGCTTGAGCAGGCATTTATCACATTAAACTTATACAAGTTATATTGTGAGGTACTAAGTTTCAATAAGTCTGTCATTTCTTTGCATCAAAAATTCGGTTTTGAAGTCGAAGGTATTTTTCGAGAGCAGCATATTATCGACTGCAAATATATTGACATTCATAGATTGGCAATATTCAAAAACCAGTGGGAGCATAATCGCACTGAACTATTAGACAAAATTACTGTACGCATGAGCAGATAAATGATGAACCCGACAATATTTATTAATGGAAGAGGAATCGGACAGAGTTTTTCTCCATATGTAATTGCAGAGATGTCTGCTAACCATAACGGTAAGCTAGAAAATGCATTACGTTTGATTACAGAGGCTAAGCTAGCTGGCGCCGATGCAGTCAAGCTGCAAACTTATACTGCAGATACCATTACGCTCAACAGTAACACGCCCGATTTTCAAATCCACGATGGCCTATGGCGTGGCAAGAACCTCTATCAACTCTATCAAGAGGCTCAGATGCCTTGGGAGTGGCATACCTCCCTATTTGAACATGCCCACCGGCTAGGTATTACCATTTTCAGCTCTCCCTTTGATTCTACGGCGGTAGATTTTCTCGAAGACCTCAATGCGCCCGCCTACAAGATAGCTTCATTTGAGGCTATTGATTTGCCACTGATACGTTATGTGGCTAGTACCGGAAAACCGATGATCATCTCCACCGGCATGGCTGATGCTGAAGAGATAAGAGATGCTATTGAAGAAGCTCGTGCCGGGGGGTGTAAAGATCTTGCCATATTACATTGCGTCAGTGGCTACCCGGCACCAGCGGAGGATTACAACCTACGTACCCTGCTGGATATGCAACAACGCTTTGGACTAGTAACAGGGTTGTCGGATCATACTCTGGATAACACCACAGCCATCACGAGCATAGCACTGGGAGCTTCGATCATTGAGAAACACTTTACTTTAAACCGCAATGGCGGTGGGCCGGATGACAGCTTTTCACTAGAGCCTGCAGAATTGAAGCAATTATGTGATGGTGCTAACACAGCGTGGTCTGCGCTAGGGAAGGTGGACTATAGCCGAAAATCTAGCGAGATAGGAAATGCCAAATTCCGCCGTTCCCTCTATTTTGTCAAAGACTTGCAAGTTGGAGAGATCATCACGGCAGATGCCGTGCGCAGTGTGCGACCTGGATTTGGTTTAGCCCCGAAATGTCTAGCTGACGTGATAGGAAGAACTGTCACTCAGCCCATACTTGCAAATACACCAGTGAAAAATGATGTGTTTGAATAATGGATCACCCTATGCAACAGAAAAACGTCTTCATGGCACAGGAAGGGAACGAGTGGTACGAGCGTAACAAGACTGCCATTCTCGGCAAGTCTCTGGGAAGCGATCCCATCTTCAAGGCGCTGGAATATCTGGGCAGCAAGCCCGCCAGGATCTTGGAAATAGGTTGTGCCAACGGCTGGCGGCTGGCACATCTGGCAGAACACTACGGTGCTATCTGCTATGGGGTGGATCCCTCCGCCTGCGCCATCCAAGATGGCCTCTCCCGTTATCCCGGCTTGCAACTCTGCGTGGGCACGGCCGATAGCTTGCCCGAAATCGAGCCCGTCGATCTCATCATCTTCGGTTTTTGCCTCTATCTGTGCGACCCGCAGGATCTGTTCAAGATCGCCGCCGGCAGCGATGCCCTGCTGGCCGATCGGGGCCTGATGACCATCTTGGATTTCAATCCACCGGCGGGGCACTATCGCAACGACTACCAGCATCACGCCAACCTATTCAGCTACAAGATGAATTACGGCGAACTGTTTGGCTGGCATCCGAGTTACCACAGGTTGTTCGAGCACGTGCAGCACCATGATGGCGGTACAGAACTGGAGCCGGATGCGCTGATCTCGGTGCAGATCCTGCGAAAGGATACACGGCTGCTGGCGGCGCAAAATCCCTATCCGAAGCGATAAAAAATACCGACCCTTGGGTCGGCATTTTTTATATCTGGGTTTAGTTCCAGCCCTGCTCTTTAGGCAGCTTTACTCATTTACTTGCTAAGCCTTCTTCCTGAAGAGGGCCATCACCTCGTTATCGATCATATCGACGCTGTCGAGAGCCTTGGGATACATCTCCCTCACCTTGCCCAGGAATTCTAGCCACAACTCGATGGCGGGTTTCATCAGTGCCAGCGTCTCTTCTTCCCCCTCGAACGAGTAGAGGATGGAGCTCAGCAGGGTAAACACATAGTTCATCGACCCCACCATGGTCTGGGAAATATGTTGCTGACGGGTCGCGGCTATCTGGGCGAGGTAGCCAAAGTTGCGCAGCATCAACTGGTTCAACTCGTTGCGGGACGAAAACTCCTGCTGCCACTCGGCCATCATCTTGTCGACAAAAATATTGAAGAACTCTATGTCGAGCAGCGGGACAAAATCCTGCTTTGACAAGGGAATCGGTACACAGAGCGCGGCGATTTCCCCAATCAGAGCCTGCTTGTCAATCGACATCTGGAGGCTTATCTCGGCACTTGGCAAGGCTCGGGTTTTCTCGATTTTGGCGCCATCGCTGCAGTTGAAGCATTGGACATCGTCGTTCGTGGCCAATACCTGCTCCATTACGCGACGGGAGGTATCAAACATGGCATTGCTGGTGACCATGCCACCAAAATTGCCTTTCCGCTGCCACTGACTATCCCCATACATCAGATCCCCCAAGGCTCCGGCACTCTCCTCATTGTTGTAATAGGAGCTGAGCTTGGAGTGATGGTGTCCCTTGTGCTTGTAACCATTGTCCAGACCAAACAGATAGAGGTGTTTGAAGCCCAAATGAACGGGTGCACTGATGCCTATGTTACCCACCAGCGGGTTTACCCCCCCCAGGCCTGCGCAAGACTGCAAGCCGGAGAAATAGTTGCGATAGAGCACGATACCAGGTTCGCTGAGTTTGAAGACAAGCGCAGAATGGTCGAACAGTGTCGCGCAATCGGGATGGATGACGTCGGTGCTCAGAAACAGCACATCCCGCAGATACTCGGGATCATCCAGGTTGACCAGGAAGTCATAGACAATCTTGGTGCGCTCGGTTTCAACATGGATATCCGGCTTGATCCCCACCTTGTGCAAGGCAGAGATGGCACTGCCACAGGAGATGATGATGGCCTTGTCTTGATTCTTCCTGATGACGGCAATGGACTCGTCCAGCGAGGGGCCATTGGCAACGATGAAAATGGGGGTGCGCTGATGCTTGGGCGAGATCCTGAGACCACTTTTCAGGAAGGGGACGGCGCGCTCGATATTGCTGATTGTGTGAGACAGGGCGATCAGGTTGTCGTCAAAGAAGCCCCATCCCATCACCAGCAGGTAATACTCCTGCTGCACCTTCTCTATCAGTTTCCTGATTTTTTCATTCTGATACCCCCACATGATGAAGGCATTGGCAATCAGGAAGGAGCCTCGGCTATGAATGGCCGATGAGAAATCCTTGACGATGGTCTCTTCATCCTGCCCCAGCAGAATATGCAGACCGAGGTTCTCTTGATGCAAATAGGCAAGCAGAGGCGCCCAGTCGAAACAGAACAGCGAGCCGTAAAACAGATCCAGATCCGGTTCGAACAGGAACAAGGTGCCTATCTTGCACTGTTCATAGAGATAACCGAGGTGATAACCCAACCCGACCCCGAACACCAGAGCACTCGGCACCTCGTGGGGTACCTGGGTCAGCATTTCTTCCCGTGAGGCAATCTCATCAAGATAGGCGTTGAGCTTGTTGAGGTACTCCACATGCATGAAGCCAAGGGGATTGGCCTCCTGGCTGAAGGAGAATTTGGACAGTGCCCCCGTCTCCATAAACTCCTTCACCAGAGTCTCGCAAATAAGGTAGGGCTCTTTGCCGTAAACGGCGACCTCATCGTCGAGCCATGCCAGATTGGGCTGGCCATTCTCGTTGCAGAAGAACCGGAACGGACGCTGGGGTTGGTAGGTTTCATACATATCCGCAATATGGGGGATATATTGGCGAAACGCCGCCATGTTCTGTTCGAAGCGCAGCGGTAACGCCGCCGCCATGGCTGCTTCCTGCTCTGCTTGTTGTTGAAGTCGCAGTGCCTCTTGTTCGGCCTTGGCCAGGGCTGCATCCATATTGACGGACATCAGAACTCCTTGCTGTTCACTCGATAAGCTCGCCCAGCCTTGTTGGCTCTCCCAACCTGAGTCAGCTGCTTGAAAATGGTTTGATGGTGACTGGCAGCCAGGGCTGTCATGCTGGCTTCTTGAGTGGCAAGTGTATTTGCCAGAATAGCGACGCCCTGCCGCTGCGCCGGATCCTCCTTGGCTAGCTGTACAAGACTCGCTATCAAGGCCAGCCTTTCATCCATACAAAGCAGCGCCCTATCATATTGATGCTGTTGCAACAACACCTCCATCTGATGGGCATTTTCCGTCAATGCCTCATCAAGGAAGGCGAGTGTGACGCTCACAGTACACCCAGCTGTTGTCTCATCTGATAGCCTTGCTGTTTTTCTGCCTCTGGCAGCTGGTCCCAACCGGATTTGATGGTCACCATCAGACCCATGACTTCCTCGAGCGGCGCTATATCTCGTGCCAGACTGGCATCCCAGATACGTTCGTCCATATACGCATAGAGTCCATAAAGATCTTCTGCCATGGAGCCCTGACTCATATCGAGCGCATCCTGCAACCCATGCAACAACCCTTGCGCCTTGGAGATGGCAACCGATTTTGCTTCCATATCGCTGCGCTCGATGGCGCCCTTGGCCTGGGCCAGGCGCTCGAGAAAGCCTTGCATCATAAGCTGAATGACACGATGAGGATCGGCAACCGTCAAATCAGCCGCGATGCTGGTTGCCTTATATGCCTTCAGATTACGGTTGTACATGATATGAGTCCTCGTAATATCGCGATTAATCAATTCTTATTGTTTATTTGCAGCGACGTCAGGGCGGATGCCGAGTTATTCATCTTGACCAACAGGGCATCCAGGCTGCCGTATTGGGCACGCAAAGAGGCCTCATACTTGGCCAATTGCGCCGTGGCAGTCGCCGACTTCTGAGTAAGAGCCCGCAGATCCGAGTTCAACACATCTTCTCGTTGGGACAGCATGCCGCCACTCTTGGTGTACTCCTTCAGACCCTTGTTCAAGGTGGATGCCAAGCCATCATCCCCACCAAAGAGCGCCACGACCTGATCGAAATTCTTGTCGATAGCCTCGCTAAACTTCGTCTTGTCCAGAGACAGCTTGCCCTTGTTATCCATCTTCATGCCGATCTCGAAGACGGTGGAATAGGTGCCACTGTTCTTGGAGGGGCTGACCAGCAGATTGCTCATGAAAGAGCTGATGGCGCGGGTAGTCGCATCTCCGGCCAGGGCGCCACCGTCATCCTGCTTTACCCCGCCAACGAAGGTGCTTCGCTTGTCCAAGGCGTTCATCTTGTCTTGCAGGGTGTTGTAGCCATCGACAAACTGCTGTACCAACTCTTGGATGGAGGTCTTATCAGTAGTGATATCCACCTTGTTGGACTTTCGCGCTCCTGGCACGCCGCTGTCCTTGTCCACATCCGAGAGGCGCAGTACGGTTATCTTGAGATCCTGAACGGAGTCGTCGAAGGTATTGGTATCGCTCTTGAGGACGTTGCCATCCACGTTGATCTCGGCGCTGCTGGCAGCACGTGTCTGGCTCATCACACTACCGGGTGTCCTCGCATCGAAAACCTCGAGCTCAGGGGTGCTGCCGGTGATGGTCAGATCCTTGCCATCCCCCGAAATACCGGAGTCAATCATCAGCTTGGCCTTGCCATCCGCAGTGTTGACTATGTTGACACTGAGACCGAAATTGTCCCCGTTGCTGTTGATACTCTTGCGGATGTCTTGCAGGGTATAACCCGCCTTGACGTCCACCTTGAACGTCTTGTCGCCGGCCTTGAACGTCAGCTGACCATCCTGAGTCACCATGGGAGTGGTAGAACTATCGAAGACCCCCTCCTGACGGCTCGTCTCTGCCAACTTATTGACGGTGATGTTGTATTGCCCGTTGGAGGCACCAGACTTGCTCTCCACCTTCATGATGGGGTCGTCTTTGCTTTGGGTGATGTTGATGGCTCGTTTGTTGAAAGCCCCCGGGGCACTCAACTTGTCGAGAATATCGGTGAAAGCAGAGATGGAGGACTTGAGCTGACCTATGCCAGACAAGGTGATCTGGGTGCTGTTTTGCTTGGTAATGATCGGCTGTTGCAACTGGGCTTTTTTAGCCTCTACACTAGCCGCGATCACATTTTCAAGCTGGAGCCCTGAACCCGCCCCCGCAGAGGTAATTGCCATCACGTCCTCCTGTCTATCAACTAAAAAATAAGATTACACCTGACCATCGAACAACAGCCCGGAAAGGTTGACCCCACCGCTACTCGTCTGATCCAGCGATTGTAACCGCTTGCTTATCAAGAGCATTTCTTCACTCGGAATTTGACGGATGACCTGCTTGGTATCCGCATCTATCACCTTGATAACCGGCTGATCGAGCTCGGGAACCAGGCTGAAGTTGATCGTCCACCCTTTCACCTTGCTCAGGCTGTCCAATCTGTCTTGCAATTCTTGGGCCTCTTTTTCAATCAAGGCCTTGTCTCTACGCAACTCTGCTGCCTGAACATGGGCAGACGCTTCCTGCAATGTCTGGACTTTTGGTTCAGCACTCGCCTGCTCGATCCATACATTCCCTTCCGCATCGGAAGAAGAGACAGACATGGCGGCCTGAGGGCCGCCATGTTGAGTTAGCGTCGAAGTAACAGAAGGCAAGGCTATGGATTCAGTGGCCATCTGCTGCTCCTTATTTCAGTGTTGGCGGTTGAACTGCTTAACCCAGCAGCGACAGGGCTGACTGCGGACGCTGGTTGGCCTGGGCCAGAATGCTGGACGCCGCCTGCTGCAGGATGTTCTGCTTGGTCATGTTGGCGGTCTCGGTCGCAAAGTCCGCATCACGGATGCGGGAGCGCGCAGCACTCACGTTTTCGGAGATGTTGGCCTGGTTGCGAATGGTGGAGTCCAGCCGGTTTTGTACCGCCCCCAGCTCGGCACGCTTGCCATCAACGATTTCCAGCATGGAGTCTACTGAAGCCAGTACATTTTGCGCATTGGTCTGAGTACTGATACTGATACCACCAACAGTTGAACCACTGGTAAATACGCTTCCAACTGGAGAACCACCCGCTGCAGACACCGCAGCAGCGATCCCTGAAATGCTGAAGCCACCGGCCTGAGACAGGCTGAAACCGATAGTCTGGTTGGCATCAGCCCCAACCTGGAAGCTGCCGCTGTAGTTGCCATCCAGCAACTTGGTGCCGGCAAAGGTGGTGTCTTTGGAGATGCGGTTGATCTCGGCACCCAGCTGATCCACTTCCTTCTGCAGGGCCTCACGATCTTTGTCTGAGTTGGAGCCGTTGGCGGATTGCTGCGCCAGGGTACGCATGCGCTGCAGCATGCCGGTCACTTCGTCCATGGCCCCTTCGGCGGTCTGCGCCAAGGAGATGCCGTCGTTGGCGTTGCGATTGCCCTGATCCAGACCGTTGACCTGGGAGGTCAGACGGTTGGAGATCTGCAGACCCGCCGCATCGTCCTTGGCGCTGTTGATACGCAGACCGGATGCCAGACGGGTGTATGAGGTATCCAACGATTTGGTGGTGTTCATCAAGTTACGCTGGGCGTTCAATGATGAAGTGTTGGTGTTGATAAACATGGCCATAAAAGATTTCTCCTGATGAACAAGAAACTGCGGGCTCTGCTGTCGATACAGTCAGGATCCCACCGTTCAGACGGACAGATTGAACGGTCTGTGCCATCTGGCGGGTCCGCTGTTTGAACGGACATCGGACCCGCAGTTGCGCAAATGTTGGATTTCCGAACACCCCCCAATTTGCTTCATATCCTGTAACGGCAGTCCCAACAGAAGCTTTAGGAAATTTATTGCCGCTTGCATCCGCAGGGAGGCAATACTCCGCCTCCCCTATGGGCACCATAAAGGGATATGCCAATGAAGGTGGAAAATGTATCGAGACCACAGGCCCTTTAGGACCCCAGAGTATGATGTGGAATATGCTGGAGCGGTTAGTCACCATTTTTCAGACACTTAACCATGGAAGAGCTTGCGCTCAGGAGAGCAGCCTCGAGGTGGCAGAATGAACGAATGCGCAGCCCCCGAGGCGGTATATCACAACAAGAGAATCTCTCTTTCGATAGAACAAGGCGTCAATCCGAACACCCCTTGTTCCATTTTTCTGATAGGGCGGCCCGAACAACCGCCCTTTTTCTTTTTGCTTAACCCAGTAGTGAGAGAGCTGACTGCGGGCGCTGGTTGGCCTGAGCCAGGATGCTGGAGGCCGCCTGCTGCAGGATGTTCTGCTTGGTCATGTTGGCAGTCTCGGTCGCAAAGTCCGCATCACGGATACGGGAGCGCGCGGCGCTCACGTTCTCGGAGATATTGGCTTGGTTGCGGATGGTGGAATCCAGCCGGTTTTGCACCGCACCCAGTTCGGCGCGTTTGCTATCGACAACGCCGAGCATTGCATCAGCAGCGGCCAATACCTTCTGTGCGTTGTCTTGGCTACTGATGCTGATACCACCCGCACTACCACCGTTAAAGATCGTATCAACTGCAATGGCAGTACCAATGACGGTCCCCACGTTAACAGTTGTTGCTGCCGCTGCCGCAATACCTGAAATACTGAAACCACCAGCCTGCGACAGACTGAAACCGATGGTCTGGTTGGCATCAGCCCCTACCTGGAAGCTGCCGCTGTAGTTGCCATCCAGCAACTTGGTGCCGGCAAAGGTGGTGTCCTTGGAGATGCGGTTGATCTCGGCGCCCAGCTGATCCACCTCTTTTTGCAGGGCCTCACGATCCTTGGCGGAGTTGGAGCCGTTGGCGGATTGCTGTGCCAGGGTACGCATGCGTTGCAGCATACCGGTCACTTCGTCCATGGCCCCTTCGGCAGTCTGCGCCAAGGAGATGCCATCGTTGGCGTTGCGATTGCCCTGATCCAAACCGTTGACCTGGGAGGTCAGACGGTTGGAGATCTGCAGACCCGCCGCATCATCCTTGGCGCTGTTGATACGCAGACCGGATGCCAGACGGGTGTATGAGGTATCCAACGATTTGGTGGTGTTCATCAAGTTACGCTGGGCGTTCAATGATGAAGTATTGGTGTTAATAAACATGGCCATAAAAGATTTCTCCTGATGAACAAGAAACTGCGGGCTCTGCTGAGGTCGATACAGTCAGGATCCCACCGTTCAGACGGACAGATTGAACGGTCTGTGCCATCTGGCGGATCCGTTGTTTGAACGGACATCGGACCCGCAGTCGCGCAAATGTTGGATTTCCGAACACCCCTCAATTTGCTTCACACTCTGTAACGGCAGTTCCAGCAGAAGCTTTAAAGAATTTATTGCCGTTCTTATCAACCGAGCAGCCATCAAGACTCAACCCAGAGTCGCTCAATCCAGAGTCGATTGCATGATTGCTCCTCAGGAAGAGCTGAATATCCATGGAGTTTATAGCTGGCACAGTTTGTGCTTTGATTTATGGGGTGTCGATTTATCGACGCCCATAAAAAAGGCCGACAATGTCGGCCAAAGAAGAGCTTACGCTCAGGAGAATAACCTCGAGGGTGACAGAGTGAACGATCTGCGTAACACTCGAGGGGTATACCAATAAGAGAATCTCTCTTTCGATAGAACAAGGCGTAAATCCGAACACCCCATTGTTCCATCTTTCTTACCAGGGCGGCCTGAACAACCGCCCTTTTCTTTTTTTCTGAAACAAGCGTTTAGTTCTGCAGCAGGGAGAGTGCAGACTGCGGGCGCTGGTTGGCCTGAGCCAGGATGCTAGAGGCTGCCTGTTGCAGGATATTCTGCTTGGTCATGTTGGCAGTCTCGGTCGCGAAATCGGCATCACGAATACGGGAACGCGCGGCGCTGACGTTTTCAGAGATATTGGCCTGGTTGCGGATGGTGGAATCCAACCGGTTTTGCACCGCACCCAATTCTGCACGCTTGCCATCGACAATACTCAGCATAGAATCGACAGCCGCCAACACGTTTTGTGCGTTGCTCTGGCTACTGATGCTGATACCGCCGGCACTGCCGCCCGTAAAGATGGTCGATACACCAACAGCTGTTACGACACTCCCCGCAGGACCGGATACGACGTTAACTGTAGTTGCTGCCGCTGCCGCTATCCCGGAGATGCTGAAGCCATCAGCCTGGGACAGGCTGAAGCCGATGGTCTGGTTGGCATCCGCCCCTACCTGGAAGGTGCCACTAAAAGAACCGTCCAGCAGCTTGGTGCCCGCAAAGGTGGTCGCGGTGGAGATACGGTTGATCTCTGCGCCCAGCTGATCCACTTCTTTTTGCAGGGCTTCACGATCCTTGGCGGAGTTGGAACCGTTGGCGGATTGCTGAGACAGAGTACGCATGCGCTGCAGCATGCCAGTCACTTCATCCATGGCCCCTTCAGCGGTCTGCGCCAGGGAGATGCCGTCGTTGGCGTTGCGGTTGCCCTGATCCAGACCGTTGACCTGGGAGGTCAGACGGTTGGAGATCTGCAAACCGGCCGCATCGTCCTTGGCGCTGTTGATGCGCAGGCCAGATGCCAGGCGAGTGTAGGAGGTATCCAGGGATTTTGTGCTGTTCATCATGTTACGCTGGGCGTTGAGCGATGAAACGTTGGTATTGATATACAGACTCATGATTTTTCTCCTAAGCTATTAAATTTTATCTTTAATTCACTCAGGCTTTATTGTTGTCTGTGCCTGATATGTTTAAGTTAACGGCGCGTTTTGATGATGCTTTAGTATTTTTTTACAGCCTTTGGTGCTGTTATCGCCGCCTGACTTATATATCGGCCCCTCTTGCCGGGTCTTGAGAGAAATGTTGGAATTTTTTGCCAATGGAGTACTCCACTCAGGTTCCATCCCCTCTCGGGTCAGGGACCAAGCCCAGCTGCCACTAGCTCCCCCCTGGCCACAAGGCTCCGGAAACTTGGCCTGGCTCCCACTTTTGCACGCCAGTATTGCTCGTCCACACGGCTTACCCCTAAAATCGCCGCCCCATCATTTATCGGACCTGAGTTGTTCCCCATGCAGACGCTAGTTGAGCAGATTGTTTACATCAGCGACATGTTTGGTACCGCGGTATTCGCATTTTCCGGGGTCCTGGTCGCGGGTCGCCTGCGGATGGATGGCTTCGGCGTCATGGTATTGGCGGCGGTGACCGCCATCGGCGGCGGCACCATCCGCGACATGATCCTGGGCGCCACCCCGGTATTCTGGGTACGCGACCCCCTCTATATTTGGGTGGTCATCGCCACGGCGCTGATCGGCATGTGGATGGTCAAGCTGCCAAGGCGCATGCCTTGGTATGTGTTGCCGGTGGCGGACGCCTTCGGTTTGGCCTTGTTCACCGTGATCGGGGCCCAGAAGGCGCTGAATTTCGGCACCTCGGGACTGATAGCCGTGCTCATGGGCACCATGACAGGGGTCGCCGGCGGCATGATCCGAGACGTCTTGGCCCGGGAAGTGCCCATGGTGCTGCAAAAGGAGATCTATGCCACCGCCTGCATCCTCGGCGGCATCCTCTATACCCTGGCCCTCGAGGTCGATGTGGACAGGGTGACCGCCATGCTCATCTGCATGACGGCCGTGTTCGGTCTGCGGGTGGCAGCCATTTACTGGCACCTGTCGCTGCCCACCTTCTCGCTGCAGCGCAACTGACCCACGCTCCGGCGGGGGAGATCCCACCCCGGCCGGAGCAAGATTGAACCAAGCCCGCTTTTCTGTTGTCATAAAGGGGTCGTTTCAATCCGGACTATCTCATGCAAAAACTTGGGTTCATGACCACCCTGATACTGATGACGGTGGCGGCAAATGCCGGAGCACAGGCTCTGTTTGGGCGCCTGGCATCGACCCCGGTGCAGCAGTTCAACCAGCAGATCCGCCAGGCCAGCAGCAGCCAGCAAAGCTGGGTCAACGACTATCGTGAAGTGGCGCGGCGCTTTGTGGGCCATGAGAACATGCCAAGCCGCATCCACGCCCAGCAGCTGGACAAGGATCTGGTTCTCTCGGTAGCCCTCGATGGTCACAAGAGCGACATGATCTACATACTGACGCTGTTTCGCAGTGACAACCTCTGGCAGATGCGCCAGGCCCAGATGGGCTGGCGTTGCCTGGGTCAGGAGACCTTCACCCCGGTTCCCTGCCCCGAGTCGACCGTCAACCCCTAGGGCTCGGGAGGCGGCAATAAAAAATCCGGCACATGGCCGGATTTTTTATTGGAGCAGAGTACTCACTCAGGGGCGATAGACCTTCACATTGTCAAAGCCCTGCTCCTTGAGATAGAGGGCCTGCAGCTTGCTCATCACACCGCGATCGCAGTAGAGCAGATAGGTCTGCTCCTTGGGCAGATCCCCAAAGGCGGTGGCCAGCTTGAAGAAGGGGATGTGCAGCACCTCACGACCCTCCACCACCAGGGGCTTGTCGTCGTGCTCGTCGTTGGAGCGGATATCCAGGATCACTTCGCCGGCGGCCAGCTCCTGGGTCATCTCCACTTCCTGCACCTGGGCAGCTGTCTCCTCGCCGATGCGGCGGATGTCGAGGTAACGAGCCTCGCTCACCACCTTGTCCAGGATGGCGAAGTCGAAGTTGCCCTCCTCCGCCTCGATGCGGGCCAGATCCGCCTTCACGGTCGGCTTCTTGGAGATAACGCCGCAATACTCCGGCATGGTCTCGGCGAACTCCAGGGTGCCGATGCGGCGCGCTTCGCTGATGATGTCCGGCTTGTCCCAGGTGATGAGGGGGCGCAGGATCACCTTGTCGGTCACCCGATCGATGACGTTGAGGTTGGTCAGAGTCTGGCTGGAGACCTGGCCTACGCACTCGCCGGTCACCAGGGCCGGGATCTGGAACTCGTCGGCCACCTTGGCGGCGGCGCGCATCATCATCCGCTTGAGCACCACCCCCATCTGGCCGTTGTCGATCTTCTCGAGGATCTCGGCCACCACGGGCTCGAAGTCCACCGCGGTGAAACGCACCCGGTGGGAGGAGCCGAAGCGGTTCCAGAGGTGATAGGCCACCTGCTTGACCCCGATCTCGTGGGCGGCGCCGCCGAGGTTGAAGAAGCAGTAGTGCACGCGGCAACCGCGCTTGATGAACTGGAAGGAGGCCACGCCGGAGTCAAAGCCGCCGGAGAGCAGGCTCAGCACATCTTCCTGGGTGGCGATGGGCATGCCGCTCAGCCCCTGGTGGATGGCACTGACGATAAACAGCTCCTCGCCGTCGATCTCCAGGTTGATCTTCACATCCGGGTTCTTCAGGCGAACGCCGGCACTTTCACAGTGCTGGTTGAGGCCGCCCCCGACGTAGCGCTCCACTTCGAGGGAGGAGAACTCGTGCTTACCGTGGCGCTTGGCACGCACGCAGAAGGTCTTCTCCTTGAGCTGCTCACCCCAGACGCCTTTCACCTGCTCGAAGATATCGTGCAGATCGGTGAACTTGCTCGCCTGCACCTCGAGAAAGGCCTGGATACCGGGGATGCAGGCCAGCGCCGCTATGGTCTGCTCGCGGAACTGGTCGTTGCGGGAGCTCACGATCAGCTTGTCCCAGTCCATCCGCACCCGGGCGTCGTCGTCGAAGCGTCGTAGGACGTTGCGGATGTTGCCCTGCAGGATCTTGATGAAACGCTGGCGAACCGACTTGCTCTTGATGGTGATTTCCGGGAACAGCTTGATAATGAACTTCATGATAATGACTCGGGTAGCCTCGATTTAAGGGCGCGGATTATATCAGAAGTTTGCGGCCAGCGCCTACAGGCTGAGCACTCCCCCCGGATATCCCGCGCATTTCCCCACACAATATTTGCCGCCGACCGGCCTTGTTGCGTATATTCCCCTGCCTGCGGTCTGGCAACCCCAACAACAAGCAACAGATAGGCACGATGAAGACCTATATCTACTACCCCGGCATGGAAGTGCGGGATGAACTCTGGCTAAAATTTGCCCTGCTCTATCTGGAGCGGCTCGCCTTCGTCTTCACCGTCAGTGAAAAAAGTGGTCTCACCGCCCTGCTGGAGACCCTGCGTCAGCAGACGGATCTGCTCGCCGAGCGGCCCAGCGCCGACTTCTTCGCCGCCATCACCCCCCAGATCGAAAACCAGATCGCCGGCCTCATCGCCCCGGACTTCGTGCGCCACAAGGTATTCGGCAACAAGGAGTTGATCACGCGCTGGCGCGCAAGCGCGAATCACGACTGTTTCTGCCCGGCCCAGGCGGGGATTGAGCGGCTGCACGGCTTCTGTCTCACCCACGGCTTTGCCAGTCAGGATGAGGGGGGAATACGGATGGCGCGGCGCTTCGCCAACCTGCTATCCATGCGCCTCGCCCGTGAGTGGGCGCTCGCCAATGAGGGCGCCCTCATCACGGATCACGACTATCTGGATCGGCTGCTGCACCTGCTCGAATCCCGCTACCACAATCGCGGCGGCCAGGATTGCTTCCACCTCGAGATCCCGTTGCGAGTGCCCACTCACCTCGCCGACATACCCTTTGCCGAGCTTGTCGCCCTGCGCGGGCGCAGCGGCTTTCGTCAGCAGTTGGCCGAGTTCCATCAGGCCCTTGACGCCCTGCTCGCCATGCTCGCCAGCGGCTATGCCGACTCCGCAGTGCTGACCCGCTTCGAGCAGGCCCAGCAAGGTCTCAATCTGCTGCTGGGGCCCGACACCCGGAGCCTGCCGCTCACCACCCTCGTCAGCACCGGCTTGCCGGCCATGGCGATGATCCACCGTCTGAAGGAGAGCCACCCGGATAGCGCTCTCGTCTTTCACTCCATCAAGAAGAGCCACTTCCACCAGCGCAAGAGTCAGCACTTCTTCACCCGGTTGGGACAGGTCAAACCCTGAGCCGATTGGGGCCAATCTCTTCGCCATTCATCAACCCATGTCATAAACAGGCGTCAATATTTTGTCGCGCCGCTGCGGGTTAAAAGAGATGCCCCTCCTGCTCAGGAGGGGTTTTCCAGTCGAAACTCGATACGATCGCTGTTGCCCGCCTCATCCACCACCACCAGCTGATAGCGTCCCGCCGCGCTCAATACCTGATCCCCGTCCCAGCGCAGCCGCTCGCCGTTCAAAAACCAGTGCGCCTTGCCGATGCCACCGAGCACCCTGGGCTGCAGCCGATAACGTTGGCTGCGGATAAGATTCCCCTCCCCCAGCGCGACGATGCGGATGGGGGCCTGCTGATCCGCCCCCCGGTTTTCCCCCTCACAGCCGCTGGCCAGCAGCGCCCGGCGCCGCTCCGAAGGCTCGCGCCAGGGCTCGAGGGAGAGGGGCCAGAGCGCCCGCCAGGCGAAGCCATCGGCATCACGGCAGCGGGCCAGGGTCGGCTTGCCCTCCTCGGTCAGGGCCACCTTGCGCAGGGGTGAGGACCAGTCCATGGGATCCGGCAGGGTGGGGGGATCCCGCTCATCCAGCAGCCAGGCATTCTGCTGTTGTAAGCAGGCCTCTGGCAGGGTGGCGCTCGCTCGTCGCCCGAGCGGCCAGCAGATGTCGGCCTCGCTCACGGTGTTGGGCTGAACCGGCAAGGGGCTGGTATCGCCGAGGCGGGAGTAGACAGAGAGCAGCAGGGGGATGGCCGCGCTCTGACCGTAGAAGCCCGGCAAGGGGGTGCCATCGGGGCGCCCGAGCCAGACGCCAATCGTCCAGCGCCCGGAGACCCCGAGCGCCCAGCTGTCGCGATAGCCGTAGCTGGTGCCCGTCTTACACGCCAGGCGATTGACTCGGCCGGTCGCCTCGCTCGTGAAGGGCTGATCCGCTCGCCCCTGGGCGCTCAGGATATGCCAGATGATCCAGGCCGCCCCCGGACTCAGCAAGGGACGCGACACCGCCTGCTGCCCCGCGAGCCAGACCGGCATCGCCACCTGCCCCTGGCGCGCGAGGGCGCTGTAGAGCGCCACCAGCTGCTCCAGCCGGATACCCGCCGCCCCGAGCGCGATGGCCGGGTTGGGTCTATCCGAGAGCGCCAGCCGCACCCCGGCGTTATCCAGCCGGTTGACGAAGCTGTCCGGCCCCAACGCCTCCAGCACCTGCACCGCCGGCACGTTGAGGGATTGCTGCAGCGCCTGGGTCAGGGTCACAGGCCCCTGGAAGGCACCGGTAAAGTTCGCGGGGCGATAGTCAGAGCCAAGGCGCGGCGCATCGGCGAGCAGGGAGGCGGAGTGCACCAGTCCCGCATCCAGCGCCAGGCCATAGATAAAGGGCTTCAGAGTGGATCCCGGCGAGCGAATGGCCTGCACCATGTCGAGGTAGCCGTGGCGTTTCAGGTTGCCATACTCGGCGCTGCCCACGTAGGCGCGCACCGCCATGGTCTGGTTGTCCACCAGCAGCAGGGCCGCCGAGGTCTGCTCGGGGAAGCGGCGGATATAGCTCTCTACCCTGTCTTCCAGCCAGCGCTGCAAACTGCCGTCTATGGTGGTGTGCACCAGGGCCCCCGGCTGGCTGTTGGCGGCGAGACGGGCAAACAGCGGCGCCTCCATGGGGGTGAAGTGACCACGGGCCAGCACGGGCTCGATGCGCCCCTGCTCCCAGACGGATGTCGCCCAGGTGCCCTGCACCACCAAGCGCTGCATCACCTTGTCCCGGGCGGCACGAGCCCGCTCCGGGTGCCGGTCCGGCCGATAACGGCTGGGGGCCTGGGGCAGCACCGCCAGCAAGGCTGCCTCCGCGTGGGTGAGCTTGGCCGCACTCTTGCCGAGGTAGGCGAAGCTCGCGGCCTGCACCCCCTCCAGGTTGCCGCCAAAGGGGGCCCGGTTGAGGTACACGGTGAGCAGGGTGCGCTTGTCGTAGTGCCACTCCAGTTGCAACGCCCGCGCCATCTGGCGCAGCTTGCCCGGCACGCTGCGATGGTAGGGCTCGATGAGCCGCGCCACCTGCATGGTGAGGGTGGAACCGCCGGAGACGGCCCGCCCATAATGGAGCCACTGCCAGACCCCTCGCACCATGGCGACGGGGTTCACCCCGGGGTGCCACCAGAAGTGGCGATCCTCATAACCGAGCAGCGCCTCTATGTAGCGGGGGGAGACCTGAGCCAGGGTGACCGGGTAGCGCCAGACTCCGCTGGTGTCGGCGAAGGCCCGCAGGGGCCTGCCCTGATGGTCGAGCACCACCCGTGCATAGGCGGGATCCAGCGGCGGTGGCGGGAAGGCCCTGTCCAGCACCAGCAATAGCAGGAGCAGGGCCCCCATCCCGGCAACCCCAAGGCGCAGCCAGAACGGCAGACGACGCAGCCCATGAAGCAGGGCATGCCAGTGCTTATGCAGCCACCGGCGCCCTTGGTGCCACCAACCGGCCGGACGCACCTCCTCTTGCATGGGGGCCTTACTCAGAGATGGTCACCTCGTGGATGTCCTGCCCCACCGCCCTGAGTTCGGGACGATACATGTCCTCCACCTGAGTCGGTGGCACCTGATAGCGACCCGGAGTCACCGCCCGCATCAGGTAGACCAGTTGCTGATTGCCCCCCTCGCTCAGGTCCAGGGCCGCGGTGTAGCGGTCATCCCTGAATTCCTGATGTTTGAGGTAGTCGTTCCAGTCGCTCTGCCAGGCGGGTTTGCCTTCGATTTTCAGCTCCTCGAGCTTGATGCTGTTGCCAAGGGCCGGGTTTTCCAGCTCGAAGCCCGCCGGCAACATATCCACCAGCAGGGCGTCGGGCACCGCCTGCTCGCTCGATACGTTCAGCCGTACCACCACCAGATCCCCTACCCGCACCCTGGCGGGATCGAGCTGCTTGCCATCCCCATTGAACCAGCTGCGGGTGACGCTCATGCCCTGACTGAGACGCGCGGGCGCCTGCTCCGGGTAACCGATGAGGGTACGCTGCACATAGAGGGAGCCCTTGCCGTCGTTACCGATGCCGGTCATCGCCAGCGCCTCGGGGGCACCGAGCTGCTGACTAGTCTGGCCGGCGAGGGTCAGAGCCCCACTCGCGCTCGCCACCCTGGCCTGCCAGTCGACGGCGGGGTCGACCTGGGCCAGGCGCAGCAGGGCGAGCCGCTCCTGAGTGCTGAGCCACTGACGGTGGGCCAGGGTATCGGCCAGCCTAGCACTCAGTCCGGCCCAGCTATCCTGTGCCAGCTTGTGCTGGCGCAGCAGGGCGAGTTCGAGAGCCCCGTCCCGCAGGGGGGAGCCATAGTCCGCGAGGTAATCATCCCCCCGCTCGGTCGCCAGCGCCCGGGTCAGGGCCTCGGCGCCTCCTTGCTGATCCCCCATGGCGGACAGGGCCAGGGAGAGATGCAGCAGGGGCAGGCCGGAGCGGGCGTGATCCGCCTGCTGCTCCCAGATGAGGCGCAGGGTGGAGAGCGGCGCCTTGCCCACCCGCGCCAGCACATAGGCGCTGTAGGCCTGATAGGCCAGCCGGCTGTGCTCGGGGGCACTGCTCCAGCGCTCGCTATATTGACTGTCGGTGAGGTAATTCTGTAGTCGCATCAGGGCCAGGCTCAGCATGGCCTCGGGCACCGCCTCCCCGGCCTCCTTGCGGGTCAGCAGGTAGTCGGCGGCGTAGGCGGTGAGCCACTGTTCCTCGTCGGAGCGCCCGTCCCAGAGCCCGAAGCCACCGCTCGGCAGTTGCAGCCGCTGCAGCCGCTGCATCAGGGTCCGCTGCACCTCGGCCTCGCTCTGCGCCTTGGCGGGCTTGGGCAAGTTTTTGGACCAGGCCTCCCGCTCGGCGGCCGTGGTCAGCTCATAGGGCCAAGCGCGGGACAGAGTCTGCTCCAGGCAGGCGTAGGGGTAGTCGGCCAGGGCCTGCCACTGGGCCGCCGGATCCCAGGGGGGAGTGCCCGAGAGGCTCAGCAACCCCTGCAGATTGGCAGGGGCCAACCCCGCCAGATCCTCCGGGGCGAAGCTCATCTGCTGACCGGGCGCCAGCATCTGATAACGTTGACGGGTCTGGGCCGGCCAGGGGGATCGCAGGGGCAGCGACCAGTCGCGACTCATGGCAAAGCCCTCACCGCTGGCAGCCAGCGCCAGGCGTGCCACTCCGCTCGCACCCGTGACGGTGAGCGGCAGGGTGAGCCAGCGCTCCTCGCCGTTTTTAAGGTCCAGGGTTTTGGGCAGTTCAGCGCCCGCCTGCAGGCCGCCGCTCAGGGTCCAGTTCAGGGAGAGGGATTGATCCTGGCCGCTCATGTTGCGCAGCTGCACCAGGGCGCGGGTCTCGTCCCCGCGAGCGCCGAAGCGCGGCCAGCCTATCTCGGCCACCAGGGGGGAAACCACCTTGACGGCGCGCTCGGCCTGGCCGACCTGCTGCTCGTTCCAGGCCAGGGCCATCAGCGCCAGCTCGCCGTTGAAGTTCGGCAGCTCCAGCGGTATGACCGCCTTGCCGCTCTCATCGAAGCTCACCTCCCCACTCCAGAGCGCCGCCACTTCGACCCGGCTCTCCAGGGCGCCGCCCTTCTTCAGGGCGGGCGCATCGCCGCCGTAGTTGAGGCGCGCCAGCTTTCCGTCCTGAGGGGGGATCACCTGGCCATAGTTATCGAACAGGTCCTGGGCGAAGCGCTTGCGACCGAAGAAGATCTCGAACGGGTCGAGGGGTTTATAGTCGCTGATGTTGAGCACCCCCCTGTCCACCGCCGCCAGCACCACCCGTCCCCGGCTGTTGGGGGTGGAGCTGGCCGTCACCTCGAGGCGAGTCAGGGGCACCGCCTTGTCCAGCGCACTCAGGGTCAGCGGCAGGCGGCGCGCCTCCCTGTCCAGGGTGAGGGGCACCAGACCGACCGAGCGCAGGCTCTGCACCCGCGCCTGGCTCACCGGCAGCTCTTCGCTGTCCGGGGCCGCTATCTGGGCCGAGATATGCAAGTCATGACGCAGCCACTCCGGGCTGATGGGGATCTCGAACTCCCCGCGCCCCGTTTTCGATTCACCGCCTTCGGCTTGCAATTCGATGCGCTGCCACCAGCGCAGGCCGTCGCCATCTTCCACCATCAGCAGACCCTTGCCGGCGCGAGGGGCGACCAGGGTCACCCTGGCCTTGTCACCGGCCTGATAGGCCCGCTTGTCGAGGCTGATGGCAATCTTGTCGGGGCGCGCCTGTTCACCGCCGCCACCCCAGGCGTAGCTGCCTATTTCGACTCTCAGGCTGGACTCATGACCCTGGCTGTTCTGCACCTCCAATCGATACCAGCCGGCCGCCAGCGGCAGGCTCAGGGGCGTCGGGCCCTTGCCATCCAGTTGCAGGGTCAGCTCCTGCTCGAGGTAGGGCTGGGGATTGTATTCATACTTCCAGCCCTCGCCCCCCGAATAGTGCCAGTAGTAGTCGCGGTATTCGTTGATGAGACGTACCTTCACCGCCCCCGCCACCGGCTGACCCTGTTCATCCAGGTTGAGGATCTGGAACGGCAAGGGTCTGCCCCCCTCCACCCGCTCCGCCACGAAGTCTGCCTTGAGGGCTGGCCACTGGCTCCCCGCCGGCCAACCGTATTGGGTGTGGCTACGATTCACCGCCCGGCCACCTGGCTCGGAGAGGGAGACCCGGTACGCCACCTGGAGCGGCCCGAGGGGCTTGACGCTGTCGAGCTGATCCGCAAGGGAAAACAGCCCCGCCCCCTGCTCATTCAGGGTCAGGGAGAGGGGCTCGGGCTCCTTCGCCTCTTCCAGCAGCCGCACATCCCCCAGGGTGAACCCCTGCCACTGGCTGAAGGGCATGAGGGCGCGGCTGATGGTCACCTCGGCCTTGGCCTTGGTGCCGCTGGCGGGGGCGCCGTAGAGATAATCCCCCTTGAGGGACAGCGTCAGCGCGTCGGTCTCACCGAATAGTTCCCCATCCGGCCCCTTGCCGAGCTGCAGCTTCAGCCGCTCGGGCAGGAACTCCTCCACCAGGAAGGGCCACTCGAAACGGCTGCCGGCGGCTGTCTTCAGATTGATGGTCCAGCGACCCAGGGGGGCATCCTGGGGCAATCTCAGGCTGTAACCCGCCGCCCCCAGGTTGTCCGGCAACAACCGCTTCTGCTCCAGCAGCTGACCGTCCGGTTGTTTCACTTCCAGCTCCACCGCCATGCCGGGCAGCAGCTGACCATCCTGCCCCTTGAGCAGGATCTCGCTGTCGAGCCGCTCGCCGGGGCGATAGAGATCCCGGCCGCTGAAGAGATAGAGCTGCTGTGCCTGCCAGGGCTGGGTGCCGAGATCGAAGGCGGAGAGATCCAGCGCCGCGCCGTCGAGGCGCAGCACCGCCAGGTGCTGGCCCTGCTCGGCCAGCAGCAGCCTGGCCCCCTGCACCTGCTCGAAGCGGCGGTACCCCTGGGCATCCGTGCTCTGCACCTGCAGCCGGTTGCCCTTCTCATCGAGCAGGGAGAGTTGCACATCCTTGAGGGGAGAGGCGCTGGCCAGGGAGCTGACAAACACCGCCAGCTGATCCGGGTAGCGACGGGCACTCAGACCCATGTCGCTCACCGCGAAATAGGTGGTCTCCTTGCGCCAGTTGTAGTCGCCAAGGGGGGACATCACCGCGAAATAGACGCCGGCCTGTGCCAGTTGCGGCTCCTTCACGTTGATGAGACGGGTCTCTCGGCGGTTGGGATCGAGCGCCAGGGCGTAGCGACCGCTGAACACCCGCTTGGCCCGCGCACTGACCTGCTCCAGATCCCAGTTGCCCATGCCGGCCCCCGGCTTGTACTCGGCCAGGAAGCGCGGCAGATAGTCCGCATCAATCCTGAAGAAGTCGATATTGACCTCGTCCACGTTGACCGCGCTGATGGGCAGACGCAGCTCCTGGCGCAGGGGCAGCACCATGCCGCTGGCGGTGAAGGAGGCCCCGGCCTCCAGCGGCCGGGTCTTGAGGGTCCAGTGTTGGGCCTTGGGTCCCAGCCCCTCCTTGAGGGTCACCTCATAGCTCTTGTTTGGCTCAACGCTCGGGAAATAGAGGGTGCGGCCATCCTCGGCCAGGATCCACTCCCCCTGCACCTGCTTGCCCCCTTCCGTCACCCCAAGCCAGCTCTGCCAGCTGCGCCTTGGGGCCAGTGCGCCGGAGAAGACCAGCGCCAGCGCTGGTGCGTCCCGATACTGACGGGCACTGGCCTGGCTCACCTCGCTCGGTGCCCCCGCCTCCTGCGCGGTGGCGACGGGTTCGCTCCCGGCCTGCTTGCTCGGGGTGTCGGGACCGCAGCCCGCCAGCAGCAGGCCGGCCAACAGCCAGACAGCTCCGCGTTGCAGCAGAGAGGGGACAGGAGGCACAGGGTTGAGCGCGAAGAGGTGCATAGGTTTCATCCCGGATGGAATCGCCGCCGACGCGGCACAATGGCCAATAGAGTAAAGGATCCCGACCCATTAATACAAAATCATGACACCAGAATGAGTCTCTATATAAATGTGGGCCAGCAGTCGCTCCCGCTGCATTTCATTCGCCGGGCAATATAATTCATTCGAAACTCAGGCTGGGTTGGCGATCATATATGCAGCAAATTCTTTCTGTTTTCTGAACCCAGGCTAAACTGGAAACAATAGTCCACTTGTGTGGTACGGGGGGACTATTTATCCTCTACCACCGCCAAATCTGCTCAATCAATCAAATACATATCAAATAGTTAGCTCGTTTCTTTACAAGCCCATCGCCTGTGCCATAAATGAAGCACGGGCATGTTGCAATACCAAGGCGCACCCCAATTCTTGAACTCAGGTTCATTTATTACTGCGCAAGTTAATTCCTGCTGGCCCGGCGTTGATGTCGGGCCAGCATCGTTGTGCGCTCATCACCTGCTGGAGTCATACCAGAATGGAAAATAACGATCTCGCCATAGTCGAAAAAAGAGTGGTGACCCGATTCCTGGATATGTTTATCAAGTTCGGGCTTATCCTGGGTCTGGCCTCCTTCTGCTTTACCGTCTTCTCCCCCTTCATGAACATGATGCTGTGGGGTCTTATCCTGGCGGTCACGCTCTATCCGCTCCACCAACGCTTCGCCGCCCGGCTCGGCGGCAAGCAGGGTCGTGCCTCCACCCTGCTGGTGCTGCTGGGAATAGTGCTGATCGTCGCCCCCACCATCGCCATGGTCAGCTCCCTGGGTGACAGCGTCAGCGCCCTCGTCAACAAGGTGGAAAGCAATACCCTGACCATACCGGCTCCCGCCGACAGCATCGCGGCCATCCCGCTGGTGGGCGAGAAACTGCACGCCTTCTGGCTGAAGGCCTCGGTGGACTTGCCTAGCCTCATCAAGAGCTACCAACCCCAGCTCGGCGATCTCGCCAAGCAGGTCGTCGGCATGCTGGCCAGCATGGGGGGTGGTCTGCTGGGCTTCGTCGCCTCCTTCATCGTAGCCGGCATCATCATGGCCTGGGGGGCGCCGGGTGCGGTCAGTGCCACTCGCATCGCCATTCGCTTCACCGATGAGAACAAGGGAATAGCCCTCACCAAGCTGTGTACCAGCACCATCAGGGCGGTCGCCCAGGGGGTCATCGGCGTGGCCTTCATCCAGGCGCTGCTGGCGGGCATCATCATGTCCCTCGCGGGGATCCCGGCGGTGGGCATCTTCTTCGTGCTGGCGCTGATCCTCGGCATCGCCCAGGTACCCGTCATCCTGGTCACCGGGCCCGTAATTGCCTACATGTGGATGGCCGGGGATCACGGCACCGTCGTCAACATCATCTACACGGTGCTGCTGGTCATCGCCGGCATGGCGGACAACGTGCTCAAGCCGCTGCTGCTGGGACGCGGGGTGGATGCCCCCATGCCGGTGGTGCTGCTCGGTGCCCTCGGCGGCATGGCCACCAACGGCATCCTCGGCATGTTCATCGGCGCCACCCTGCTCTCCATCGGTTATCGCATCTTCATGGCCTGGGTCAACGAAGGTCAGCCCGGCGCGAAGCAATAACCCATGGTCGTCGTCCATCACGCCATGCGCCCCCTGTTTGCAGGGGGCGCATGCCTGTTTCTGAGTGCCTGCACCCTGCTTGGCCCCGACTATCAGACGCCCCAGGTCACCGAGATGGCGTCCTGGCACAGCGCCAGCCAGGGCCAAGCGGCCGCCAACGCGGCTGACTACCGGCGATGGTGGGAGCAGTTGCACGATCCCGTGCTCAGCGCCCTGGTCGAGGAGGCCCTTCGCAACAACCCGGATGTCCGCATCGCGGGCCTGCGGATCCTGGAAGCCCAGGCCCAGCTCGGCATCGCCGAGAGCCTGCTCGGCCCGCAGGCCACGGTCGGCACCGGGGAGTTTTTGCAGGCCGGCCAGAGCCGCGATGGCCACAGCACCTCGGGCAGCAACTATGGCGCCGGCTTCAACCTCGGCTGGGAGCTCGATTTCTGGGGCAAGTTCAGGCGCGGGGTCGAGTCGGCGGATGCCAACTACTTCGCTACCCTGGCCCAATACGACGATGTCCAGGTGCTGATGATTGCCCAGGTGGCCCAGCTCTACGTGAGCATCAGGACCGTCGAGGCCAGGCTTCAGATAGCTCACGAGAACGCCCGCCTCCAGCGCCGCAGCCTGGAGATCACCGAACGACTGTTCAAGAGCGGCAACAGCGCCGAGCTGGATGTGCAGCAGGCCAGGACCCAGTATCTGGGCACCCTCTCCGGCATCCCCCAGCTTCAGACCAGCTTGCGCCAGAGCCAGAACGCCCTCTCCACCCTGCTGGCCCGCACGCCTGGCCCCCTGCCCGAGATGGGCGCGGGCACGGGGCAGATCCCCCAGGGCACCCTGGCACTGGTCGCCGAGATGCCCGCCGACTTGCTGCGCCGTCGCCCAGATGTGCGGGTCGCGGAGCGACAGCTGGCCGCCCAGTCGGCCCTCATCGGGGTGGCCGAGAGCGAGCTCTACCCCTCCATCACCCTGCTCGGCACGCTGGGGGTCAGCGCCACCGCTGGCAGCAGCGGCACCTACTCCTGGGCGGTGGGTCCGTCTCTCAGCTGGAACCTGCTGGATCAGGGGCGCCTCGGCAACCAGGTGCTGGTGCAGGACGCCCGCTTCCAGCAGCTCCATGAGCGCTACCGCGATACCCTGTTCAAGGCCGCCCGGGAGGTGGATGACGCCGCCATCGCCTACGCCAACGGTCAGGACGAGATCGCCCTGCTGATCCAGACGGGGGCGGCGGCGCGACGCTCCCTGGACATCGCCAACACCCAGTACCGGGAAGGCATGGCCGACTTCCAGCGAGTGCTCGACTCCCAGCGCGCCCTGTTCAGCCAGCAGGAGCGGCTGGTCAACAGCCGGGGGGCCCGCATGCGCGATCTCATCACGCTCTACAAGGCTCTGGGTGGCGGCTGGGAGCAGGGGCGCTCCCGCCCTCTGGTTACTCCCGCCGTCGAGGCTCAGTTGCGCCAGCGCGCCGACTGGGTCCCCTTGCTCGACAAGGTCCAGCCTCAGCCCAATCCCTCCTCCCAGAAGGTAAGTACCCATGACTGACAAGGCCCTCCCCCCCGGCAAGGCCAGCCGCAACGCCACCCTGGGGCTGCTGGGACTCATCGCCGCGCTGCTCGGCTGGTATCTGCTGGCCGACCGGCTGACCCCCTACAGCTCCCAGGCCCGCGTGCAGGCCTTCGTGGTCCCGATCGCCGCCGAAGTGGCCGGCCAGATCCAGCGAGTCCATGTGCGAGACAACCAGGACGTGGCGGCCGGCGATCCCCTGTTCGAGATCGATCCCGAACCCTATGACATCGCCCTGGCCAAGGCGCGCTCCGACTACCAGACGGTGCTGAGCGGCGTCAAGGCGGGCAACGAGGGGGTCAAGGCGGCCGAGGCGGCCCTGATGGCCATGCGGGCCGCCTATGACAACGCCGCCAAGGATGCGGCCCGCCAGGAGCGGCTCTATCGGGAGGATCCGGGTGCCATCTCGGTACGCCGCCTAGAGGTCGCCCAGGCCAGCCGGGAGACCGCCAAGAGCCAGGTGGCGGCCGCCGAGGCCGACGTGCGCCGTGCCATCGAGGCCGCCGGCGCCAGCGGGGACGACAACTCCCAGCTCCTCAGCGCCCGCTCGGCGGTGCACAAGGCGGAGCTGGATAGAGCCAACACCCGGGTGGTGGCGCCAGGGCGCGGCCTCATCACGGATCTCAGCACGGACGCCGGCCAGTTTATCGGTGCCGGTGCCCCGGCCATGACCCTGATCGCCATCCATGACGTCTGGATCTCGGCGGATCTGACGGAGAACAACCTCGGCAACGTCCAGCCCGGCGACAGGGTCGCCATCCTGCTGGACAGCCTGCCCGGTCACCTGTTTGAGGGGGAGGTGCGCAGCATCGGCTACGGGGTGAGCGACGGCAAGAGCCAGCCCGCCGGCACCCTGCCGACCGTGGACAACAACCGGGACTGGCTGCGCCAGGCCCAGCGCTTCCCGGTCAAGATCGCCTTCAAGGAGGGGGATCTGCCGCCGGCCGAGGGGCTGAGGGTCGGCGGTCAGGCCGACGTCATGGTCTATGCGGGCGACAGCGGCCCGATGAACCTGCTGGGGGCGCTCTACATCCGGTTGATGAGCCTCTGCTCCTTCCTCTACTAGGTGGCCTATGCATAACGCCGACAGGGCAGTCCTTCGTATCGGCACCGGCATCGCGCTGGCGGCGGGGATCTGCTACGGGCTCGCCCTGCCCATGCCCCACCTCGGCATCATCATGGCCTGGGTGGTGCTGTGCAAACCCGGTGAGCCCCTTGGTTTGACCAAGGGGCTGGCGGGGGGCCTGCTGTTGATGGCGATGATGATGGGGGGCGTACTGCTGGTCCCCTTGCTGACCCACTACGCCCTGGCGACCGTGCTGCTCGTCAGTCTGCTGCTCTACCTGCTGATGCTGCAGGGGATGGCGGGCAAGGGGGCGGCCTCCATGCTGCTCATCATGGCCATCACGCTGATCCCGGTGGCCGGTCTCGTCGAACAGCGGCTGGCCATCGCCATCGCCCAGATGATGGCGGTGGGGATCCTGGTGGGGACCCTGGTCAATGCCCTGGCCCACCGCCTGTTTCCCCCCAGGCCGTCGGCACAGGCCGCGAGGCCAAGGCCCGCCCCCCCGGAGCATCCAAGACGGTTGGCCCTGCGCGCCGTCATCATAGTGCTGCCGGTCTGGCTGCTGGCCCTCGGCAACCCCGCCTTCTACATCCCGGCAGTGATGAAGACGGTGGCCCTCGGCCAGCAGAGCAGCGCCCTCAATGCCAGAGCGGCGGGCAAGGAGCTGCTGTTCTCGACCCTGATGGGGGCCCTACTCGCCTTTGCGCTCTGGATGGGGCTCGGCATCTGGCCCTCCCTGCTGATGCTGATGTCGATGCTGGCCCTGATGACACTCTGGCTGGCGCGGCGGCTGCTTGGGCTGGTGCCGACCCGCTTCCCCCCCTCGTTCTGGAGCAACACCTGGATCACCGCGCTCATTCTGTTCGGCCCGGCCATAGAGGACAGCGCGGCGGGCAAGGATGTCTGGCTCGCCGCGGCGATGCGCTGCGGCCTCTATCTGTTGGTGGCTGGCTACGGCTGGTTCTGTATCTGGCTGTTCGAGCAGGGATGGCCGGTCGGCCGCCCCTTGGCAGATCAACCCATTGGAGAGTGATATGTTCACGATCTTTCTGGTCGGGATCCCGGTGATCCTGGCCAACATGCTGCTGCAGTCCCTGGTGTCGGTCTGGTGTATCCGCTTCTATCTCAAGCGCTTCGGCGAGCGGGAGGGGATCCTCGCCGGGGTGCTGGCGCTCTTTGGCATCATCACTCTGGTGATGCTGGGCAATCTGGCCCAGATCGCCATCTGGGGGGCCCTCTTCCTCTGGCTCGGGGAGTTCTCCACCCTGCAGGAGGCCGTCTATCACTCCGGGGTCAACTTCGCCACCCTGGGCTATGGCGACATCGTCATGAGCCCGCAGTGGAAGCTGCTGGGACCGCTGGAGGCGGTCAACGGCGCCCTGATGATAGGCCTCTCCGGCGCCTGCATGCTGGCGGTGCTGCAGCACCATGTCCGCAAGCAATTTCCCAGATAGCGCGAAGCGCGCAGAGACGCCTCCCTCCCCCTGATTTGCAACCCCGCCAGGGCGCAGAGTGCGCCCTGCATCACGCCAACAAAATGTTGTTTGGCACGGTTTTGCAGTATTCTTGCCATCCGACAGTTTCCCAACAGGACAGTGCCCGTTCATGTCGTCTACCGCGCTCAGTCACCTCCCCTCGGCCAGCCAGGCGCCGCTGTTCTTTCGCCTGGACACCCGCAGCCAGCGGTTGGTGGCCCTGACAGATGTGATGCAGACGCCCCTTCACTGGCTCGATGAGCCCAGAGAGGACTGGCCAACCCAGTTGCCCGAGGCCTTGCGCCTGCCCATCGAGCAGCGGCTCGCCAGCGGCCAGGGCGGCAGACTCTTGCTTCGTTTTGCGGATCTTCAGTGGAACATTTCCCTGTCCCATGAACAGGATGCCTTCTGGCTCATCTGTCTGCAGACCCAGCGCCAGGACAGCGTGGCAAGCCTCGCCCTGCAGTTGCCACGCCTGAGCCAGATGGCGAGCCAACAGCAATATGCCCCCATGCTGGAGAGCCTCAAGGAGTGCCTCGGCGCCGATCGCCTCATCCTCTGGCATTACCATACCAACGGCCCCCTCGGCAGCGAGCAGTTGACCCCGGTCTTCACCCTGGGGGTGGATACCCTGGCCCCCATCCGGGGAGACAGTCGCTACATCCGGGCCCTGCGCACCCGTGGCGCCCTGAGCTTCTCCGAGGCCGCCCACCAGCCCATGCTGGGGCAGCACTACTATCTGGGGGAGGCCCACGTCAGCTCTCGCCTGGATGGCGCCCTGCTAGAGCAGGAGAAGCTCATCGGCGTCCTCAGCCTCGAATACCAGGAGTCGACCCTGATCGGCGAAGAGGCGCTGCAACTGGTGCGCCACTGCGCCCAGCTGCTCGGCCACTGGCAACCCGAGCCGACACCTGCGGATACTCCCCTCCTCACCCCACCAGCGGATCTCGCCCTCAAGACGGGCCACGACTATTGCCGGGCCCTGCTCCACTGGGCCATGGGCATCAGCGGCGCCCGCATCGGCTGGCTCGCCGAGTTCCAGCCCCGCGGCCAGGATCTCTGGATCATTCCGCGCTGCACTCTGGACGGGGAGACCTTCTCCACCGTCAAACCCCTGCGGCTGGAGGCCGGCCCCGGGCTCGAGATCTTCCGCCACGGCCAAGCCCTCTACATCGACGATCTGCCCCTGCGCTACCCGCAGGCCGAGCAGCTCAACGCCCTCAAGGCCAAGGGTTACATCGGCATCCCTCTCGCGACTCAGCCCGGCGTGCCCTTCGGCCAGCTCACCCTGCTGCTCGATGAGCCCATCGCGGATCCCCCCCCCGTCCTCGATATGCTGAGCGGCCAGCGGGAGCGGGCCGCCGTCGAGCTGCAGCGCCTCGCCACCGACCAGGCCCTGCGCCTGGCCGAGGTTGCCTTCAACACCCACGATGGCCTGCTGGTAATGGATCAGGACGGCATCATCCTCAAGGTCAACGACTCCTTCACCCGTGTCACCGGGTTCGAAGGGGACGAGATGCTGGGCCTGCACATCACCAGGCTGCGGCCGACCTATTATGGGGACAGCCTGAAAGCGGATGTCACCACAGCCGTCAACAGCGAGGGCTTCTGGCTGGGGGAGGAGCAGTGCCTGCACAAGAGCGGACACCTCTTCCCGGTGCGGCTCATGGTGACCGGGGTCAAGGAGGAGGGCGAGATCAGCCACTTCGTCTGCAGCTTCCACGACATCAGCAGGGAGAAGGAGACGGCTCACCACATCGAGCGCCTGGCCTATTACGACGATCTCTGCGACCTCTACAACAGGCGCAGCCTGAACGACATCATGCAGCGCATCCTGCAACATCCGACGGGGCAATGGGGCGCCCTGCTGCTGCTGGATCTGGACAACTTCAAGTCGGTCAACGACTCCCTCGGCCATGCCTGCGGCGATCTGCTGCTCCAGGCCGTGGTGGTCAGACTCAAGTCCCTGCCCCAGGAGAATCTGGTGCTGGCCCGCACCTCGGGGGATGAATTTGCCCTGCTGTTCACCGCCCTTGGCCAGGGCTATGTGACCGCCAAGATCCTGGCGGAGCACTTCGCCCGGGAGCTGATGGGCATGTTCCGCAACCCCTTCGATGTGGGGGATCACAAGCTGCACTGCAGCGCCTCCGTGGGGATCAGCCTCTTCTGCGATGAGGACAGGGATCACCTCGTCCTGATGCAGCAGGCCGACACCGCGGCCCACATGGCCAAACGGGCCGGCCAGGGCAACTATGTCTTCTTCAGCGAGGCCATGGCGGAGAAGGAGAAGAGCAAGCTGGCCCTGAACAACCAGCTGAGGGACGCCCTTCGCAACAACGAGCTGGTGCTGCACTACCAGCCCCAGTACAGGGTCGACAATGGCAGCCTCTCCGGGGTCGAGGCCCTGGTGCGCTGGCAGAAGAGCGACGGCACCATGGTGCCACCCGGCGACTTCATCCCCGTCGCCGAGGAGACCACCCTCATCCAGGAGATTGGCTACTGGGTGATGAAGACCGCCTGCGCCCAGTACAGCTTCTGGCTCAACAGCGGTCTCGCCATTCCTCACCTGTCGGTCAACGTCAGCGCCCGCCAGTTCCACACCACAGGCTTCGTGCAACAGGTGGAGTACATATTGCGCGATACCGGCGTGCCCCCCTGCCGCCTGCTGCTGGAGGTGACCGAATCCGTGGTGCTGGAGAACCGGCTGGAGAGCATAGCCAGGATCCGCCAGCTCAAGGCACTGGGCATCCTCATCTCCATCGATGACTTCGGCACCGGCTACTCTTCTCTCGCCTATTTGCGCGATCTGCCCGCCGATGAGGTCAAACTGGATAGGAGCTTCATCCAGACGCTGGTTCACAGCGAACAGGACAGGGCCATCGTCAAGGCCATCCTGGATCTGGCCCGGGTGTTTCGCTTCACGGTGACCGCCGAAGGGGTGGAAGATCAGGAGCAGCTCGATGTGCTAAAACAGCTGGGATGCCAGCATTATCAAGGCTTCCTGACCAGCCGGCCCCTGCCGGTCAAGGCGCTGGAGAGCCTGCTTGGCGCCAGGCCCATGGGCTAAACATGTAGGATTTATAGGGCTTTTTGTAATAAAATAACGACCTGCTCGCCCCCAGCACGAATTATTGGAGTCGTCTATGTCAGTCACTAACCGGATCCCTGCCGTTGAAACCTCAGCCCCTGCCGGCAGCAAGGGCACCCAGCGGATCCCTGCCGTCACCACCGGTGACGCCAGCAGCACCGACGTTATTGGCCGTATCCATTCCGTTGAAACCTGCGGCACCGTCGATGGCCCCGGCATCCGCTTCATCGTGTTCATGCAAGGCTGCCTGATGCGCTGCAAGTATTGTCATAACCGGGACACCTGGGACACCCAGGGCGGTCGCGAGGTGACGGTGCCCGAGCTGATGAAGGATCTCACCAGCTATCGCCACTTCATGAATGCCTCGGGCGGCGGCGTCACCGCCTCCGGTGGGGAAGCCATGCTGCAGCAGGAGTTCATCGCCGATCTGTTCAGCGCCTGCAAGGCGCAGGGGATCCATACCTGCCTCGACACCAACGGTTTCGTGCGCCACTACGACGAACTGCTCGATCGGGTGCTGGACAACACGGATCTGGTGCTGCTCGACATCAAGCAGATCAACGACGAGAAGCACATCCCTCTCACCCACGTCAGCAACAAGTACACCCTGGAGTTCGCCCGCTATCTGGCGGCCAGGGGTCAGACCATGTGGATCCGCTACGTGGTGGTCCCCACCTGGTCCGATGATGACGAGAGTGCCGAGGGCCTCGGCCAGTTCATCGCCGAGCTGGGGGATTGCGTGGAGAAGGTGGAGCTGCTGCCCTATCACGAGCTCGGCAAACACAAGTGGGACGTACTGGGCGATCACTACGACCTCACCGGGATCAAGCCTCCCAGCAAGGAGACCATGGACAGGGTCCAGGCCATCCTTGGCAAGTACCACCCCAACGTCAAATATTGATGGCAAAGGGCTGACTCTCTCGGGTCGGCCCTTTTTCTTCAGCCACACCACTTCCTTTTCGTGACAGGCCAAGGACGCTGCCATGACCGACGGACAAGTCGCCGCCCTCCTGCTCTGGCTGGTACTGCTCGCCTTCAGCCTGAACGGCCCCTTGCTGCGCACCCTCCATGCCAACCCCCTCTGTCAGCACCTCTGCCTCGGGGGCGCCATCGCCCTGGTGCCACTGTGGATCTTGCGAGCCGGTCTGCACGAGGGGTTGGAGATCCATTTTCTCGGCCTCACCAGCCTAACCCTGCTGCTGGGCTGGCGCCTCGCCCTGCTGGCCCCCAGCCTCACCCTGCTGATCCTCGGCTACTTCGGCGTCACGGACCCGGCGGACTTCGGCTGGCAGGCCCTCATCGGCATCGCCCTGCCGGTCGCCACCAGCTGGCTGTTGTTTCTGGCGAGCTGGGCCTGGCTGCCCCGCCATCTGTTCGTGTATCTGTTCGTGGCCGCCTTTCTCGGCGGGGCGCTCGCCATCTCGGTCAAGATCCTCGCCTGCGCCCTCTGGATGGGGCTGGATGGCCGCTACAGCTGGCAAACCATCGGCAACGACTATCTCTCCATCTGGCCGCTGCTGCTCTTCCCCGAGGCCCTGCTCAACGGCATGGCCATGACCCTGCTCGCCGTCTATCGCCCCCACTGGGTCAACACCTTCTTCGATCGGGAATATCTGGGGCGCTGATGCCGGATCGGGGAGGAATAAACAACAAAGCCCGCAATCGCGGGCTTGGTTGTTTCTGGCATGTCTGCTTGTTCACACGCTGCGGGGGCGCAGGTGGGCGTGCCAGCGAGCCTCCCACTTCTTGAACAGCCAGACGATGACGAAGGTCAGCAGCATGTAGAGCAGGCCCGCGGTCAGGAAGGCCTCGAACGGGCTGTAGTAGCGGGAGTTGATGATCCGCGCCGCGCCGGTCAAGTCGACTATGGTGACTATCCCCGCCACCGCAGAGCCCTGCAGCATGAAGATCACCTCGTTGCTGTAGGCGGGCAGCGCACGGCGGAAGGAGTTTGGCAAGATGATCCGGGTGAGAGTCTGCCAGCGGGTCATGCCGAAGGCGTTCGCCGCCTCTATCTGCCCCTTGGGCATGTTCATCACGGCGCCGCGCACGATCTCCGCCGTATAAGCGCCGGTATTCAGGGTGAACGCCAGCAGGGCACAGAACCAGGCCTGGGCGAACAGATCCCAAGCCGCGCTGTTCTTGAGCCATTCCCACTGGGCGGCGCCGTAGTAGATGATGAAGAGCTGCACCAGGAGCGGGGTGCCGCGAAAGAAGTAGATATAGGCCCAGATCGGCCCCTTGATCAGCCAGTTGCGACTGTTGCGCAAGATGCCAAGCGGCACCGCCAGCGCCAGACCGAGGGCGAGGGAGGCGGCCACCAGCAGCACCGTGGTGTAGAGCCCCTGCCAATAGGTGGGCCACTCTTTGAGGATGATTGAGAAGTCCATGGCTTACCTCGTTTTGATGGCGTAGTGACGTTCGGCCCACTTGAGCGCCGAGGTGGAGACGGCGGTGAAGACCAGGAAGATCAGTGCCACGGCCATGTAGAAGGTGAAGGGCAGCTGGGTCGATCCCGCCGCCAGGGACGCCTTGCGCACCATGTCATCGAGCCCGATGATGGAAACCAGGGCCGTGGTCTTGAGCAGCACCAGCCAGTTGTTGCCAAAGCCCGGCAGGGCGTGACGCATCATCTGGGGGAAGAGGATCCGCACAAAGACCTGACGGGCCCGCATGCCGAAGGCGCGAGCGGCCTCCAGCTCCCCCTTGTCCACCGCCAGGATGGCACCGCGGAAGGTTTCGGTCATGTAGGCCCCGAAGATGAAACCTATGGTGGCGACCCCAGCCGCGAACGGGCTGATGTCGATGTAATCCGGCAGCAGTGAGACCCACTCCTGGTTCGGATTGCTCGCCAGCAGGTAGTTGTTGTAGGTCTCGTTGACCCAGGTGCAGAAGTTGTTGATGAGCACCTGGCCGCCGAAGAACAGCAGCATCATCAGCACCAGATCCGGGATGCCGCGAATGAGGGTGGTGTAGCCCGCGGCGACGCCCCGCGCCCAGCGGTAGGGGGAGAGTTTTGCCAGCGCCCCCAGCATGCCGAGCAGCAGTGCCAGCAGCAGGGAGGCGAGCGCCACCTCCAGGGTGACCCAGGCCCCCTCCAGCAGGGAGGCCTCGTATCCTTTCAAGTCAAACATATGCGGCTCCATCGCCATTGAGTGGACTCAATAAGCAGCTTCATATCCTTGTCAGATCCATGTCATGCCGCCCGTCACGCTGTTGCCGACGGACATGCACTTTCAAATCAACCAGATACAGCTTCGTTGCAATCAAGTAGGCCCGTCACTCCCGGCGGGAGCCAACGGGCCTGATGACGACTGGCGGCAGCCCCCGTTGGCGAGGGCACACCACCGGGGTGGTCCTTATTCGCCGTAGACGTCGAAGTCGAAGTACTTGTCGTTGATGGCCTTGTACTTGCCGTTCGCGCGCAGGGCCAGGATGGCGGCGTTGAATTTCTCTTTCAGATCCTTGTCGGCCTTGCGCACCGCGATGCCGGCACCCTCGCCAAACCACTTGGGATCGGTCAGTTTCGGGCCGACGAACTCGAACGCATCGCCCCCCTCTTTCTTGAGCAGGCCGTCGCTGATGGCGGCGGAGTCGGCCATCACGTAGTCAACACGACCGGATTTCAGATCGAGATAGGCCTCGTCGGCGGTGCCGTAGCGCTTGATGGTGGCGTTCGGGAAGTTGTCGGTGATGTAGGTGTCCATGGAGGTGGCGCGCTGCACGGCGATGGTCTTGCCATCCATGAAGGCCTTCTCCAGTTTCACCTCTGTGCCCTTCTTGGCGGCGAAGCGGGCCGGGATATGCTGGTACTTCTGGGTGAAGTCCACCTTCTTCTTGCGCTCTTCGGTGATGTCCATGGTGGCGATGATGGCGTCATACTTGCGCGACAGCAGCGCTGGTATGATGCCGTCCCAGTCCTGCTTGATCAGGGTGCACTTCACCTTCATCTCTTCGCACAGGGCGTTGGCGATGTCGATGTCAAAGCCTTTCACCTCGCCGCTCGGCTCGGTCCAGGAGAAGGGGGGATAGGCACCCTCAACCCCGATCCGCACCTCTTTCCACTCCTTGGCCATCAGGCTGCCGGAAGACAGGGCGGTCACGATGGCAGTCGCCAGCATCAGCTTGTTCATGTATCTCTCCTTGATAAACACGTCGATCGTTGAAAATGCAGCTTGTTGAGAATAGAGCCCGCCATCAATAGATGGAGGAGATGAATTGTTTGAAGCGCTCCGATTTGGGGTGGGCAAAGATCTCCTTGGGGTTGCCCTCCTCCTCCACCCGCCCCTGATGCAGGAACATCACCTTGTTCGACACATCCCGGGCAAATGACATCTCGTGGGTCACCACCAGCATGGTGCGACCCTCCTCGGCCAGCTCGCGCATCAGGCCGAGCACCTCCCCCACGAGCTCGGGGTCGAGCGCCGAGGTGGGCTCGTCGAACAGCATCACGTCGGGCTCCACCGCCAGGGCACGGGCAATGGCCGCCCGCTGCTGCTGGCCGCCGGAGAGGTGGCCGGGGTAGTAGTCACGACGCTCCCAGAGCCCCACCCGGTTGAGCAGATGTTCCGCCTTGGCGATGGCCTCGACACGGGGCACCTTGAGCACCTGGATGGGCACCTCGATGATGTTCTGCATGATGGTCATGTGGGACCAGAGATTGAAGCTCTGAAACACCATGGCCAACCGGCTGCGGATCCGCTCCACCTGACGCATGTCCTCCGGCAGTCGTTCACCGGCGCGATTGCTTTTCATGCGGATGAGTTCACCGTGCAGGGAGACGGTGCCGGCGGAGGGGGTTTCCAGTAAATTGATGCAACGCAGAAAAGTCGACTTCCCCGAACCCGAGGAGCCGATCAGGGAGATGACATCCCCCTTGCGGGCGGTCATATCGATGCCCTTGAGCACTTCGTGGGTGCCAAAATACTTGTGCAGATCACGAACTTCCAGTGCGGCGACGTCGCTCATCCATTACAACCTTGTCTGTCCCTAGACGCCTCATTGGGCGTGACTCAACCATCGTCCATTTAACAAAGTGTTAACCGATGGCAACCTCTAGCGAAAATATCACTCAGGTAGTCAAAAAACAATACAGAACCGAGGTATTTGGTGTTTTATCTGTATTTTTATTGGTCAATAACGGTTTTTTCAGCAGTTTGTCTGCATAAAATCCGACTTTTGTCATATGCCGGATACCGCTTTTTTATACCCACAATGCACGAGTAGCAAGAAAATTCCGCTATCAGACCGGGATCATGGCCGGAACAACTTTATTCATCACTCTCATCCCCCTTCATCAGGCCATTTTTGGGGATGAAATTGATTTTACTGGCGATGAACTCGCCAAAACACGGCTTCTTCTCCATTCGAGACTACCCATAAATCATAACAATATGGTAAAAAAGCCTCGCATGGGCCATTCAAACCCCTGGATTTGTGACGCTTGTGCAATAAGAAGTGATAGTGTGTCGTTTTTCCCAGTTTTGTGACCGAGGCCCCAATGTTGCTGAATGTGTTGCTGATCCTGCTGCCGCTCGTGATCGGCTATCTTGTCCCCCTCTCCTCCGCCCGCCTCATCAAGCTGGTCAACCAGTCCCTCGGCAAGATGGTCTACCTCATCCTGTTCCTGATGGGGCTGGGGCTCGCCTATGTGGAGAACCTCGGCACCAACCTGGCGGTGATCTTCAAGGTGGCGGCCGTCATGCTCGGCGCCATCACCGCCTGCAACCTGCTGGCGCTCTGGTGGCTGGACAGGCGCAGCCCCCCCACCCACGAGACCCGCGACGGCAAGATGCCGAGCAAGTTGCACCTGCTGTGGGAGTCATTGCAGCTCTGCTTCGTGGTGCTGGCCGGGGTGGGGCTCGGCCTGCTGGTGGACCTGCGCATCCTGCCCATCGACAAGTTGAGCGAGTGGGCGCTGATGCTGCTGCTGTTGCTCATCGGCATCCAGATGCGCAACTCCGGCATGCGGCTGCGCCAGATCCTGCTCAACCCCTGGGGTATGAAGATAGCCGCCACCGTGATCCTGAGCAGCTGGCTCGGCAGCCTGCTGGCGGCCCAGCTGCTGACCATGCCCTGGAACCATGCCCTGGCGCTCGCCTCCAGCTTCGGCTGGTATTCGCTGTCCGGCATCCTGGTGGCGGACAAGCTGGGGCCCGTGCTGGGTTCCGCCGCCTTCATCAACGATCTCGGCCGCGAGCTCATCGCCATCCTCATCATCCCGGTGTTGATGCGCCGCCACCCCTCGGCCGCCATCGGCTATGGCGGCGCCACCGCCCTGGACTTTACCCTGCCGGTGATCCAGAAGTCCGGCGGCATCCAGGTGGTGCCGGTGGCCATCGTCTCCGGCTTCATTCTGAGCCTGCTCGGCCCCATCCTGATCCTGGGTTTCCTGGCCATCTAAACGCCGCGGCTCCCACGAAGAAGCCCGACCTGAGGTCGGGCTTCTTCGTTTTGAACGATCGCGGCCTGTGAGCTGCCGGCGCTTTCTCTGCGACGTCCAACCTCAGGTGCGCCACTGACCGGCGCTCATCACCCGCGTGATGGCGAGCGTCTTTGGATCGACCAGCAACAGATCCGCATCCTGCCCCACTCCTATGCTTCCCTTGCCAGCGAGGCCGAGCGCCCGGGCCGGGTTGGCGGTCACGACGCCGAGGGCGACCTCCAGCGCCACCCCCTTGGCACAGGCCTGCACCAGCTCCTGCCACAGGCTCCCTATCTGGCCGCAGCGCATCTCGATCAACCGCCCCTCGCCATCGAAGCGCGGCAGGCTGGCGTTGGCATCCGAGCTGAAGCTGATCCGATCGGCCGGCACGCCGGCGGCCAGCAATTCCACCAGCGCATCCGCCGCCAACCGCTCGCCATCCTCCAGCAGGTCGGGGAAGCTGGAAGTGGTGAGATCGACCCAGCCCCCCGCCTTGCCCCAATGGATGGCCTCGGCGAACAGCCAGGGGTTGCGGTTGCAGTGGGTGGGATAGAGCTGGCGCAGGGGAATATCCGTCTCATCGCGCAGGGCGCGCAGCGGGGCCAGCGCCCTGCGGCCATCCCCCAGGTGGAAGAAGCTGACCCCGCTCTTGCCCGCGAGCAGGCCCGCCACCCGGGCCTCGCTCACCAGCCGGGCCAGCTCGTCGTGGGTGGGGGCGCTGGATCTGTGATCGCTGATGGCGACCTCCCCCACCCCCAGCACCTCGGGGATCAGCATGATGTCGGACTCCACCGAGCCGGTGAGCGTCTTGACCGGCAGATGGTAGGAGCCTGTGTACATGAAGGCGCTCACCCCGGCGGCGCGAAATTCCCGCACCTTGCCGAGCACCTGGGCCGGGCTGCGGGTCAGGCTGTCGGTGCCCAGTGCCGCCACCAAGGTGGTGACACCCGATTTCAAGGCCTCTTCGGCGGCAAGTTCGGGGGTGCGAAAGCCAAAGCCCCCCTCTCCGCCACCGCCGGTGATATGGGCCAAGGGATCCACCAACCCGGGCACCAGATAGTGGCCACGGCCATCCACCCGGCTGAGCGGCCAGTTGGCGGGCAGATCCAACCCCTTGCCTATCCAGGCGATGCGGCCATCGGCCACCAGCAGATCCTGCTGGCCGAGAGAGTGGGGGCTGTAGATCTCGGCACCTTCGATCAGGGTCAACATGGGATCACTCCTTGAGAAACATTGCCAGGAAGCCGGCGAGGGACTCCATTAACCCACCTTTGTCGCGCCAGGGGAAGGACTTGAGTCGTTTGCCCATAGGCAAAGCTGCGCGGATCCGCTAGGCTCACCAGCAACCTTCGCTGGTCGATACCCACTCCCATGAATTTTCTGGCCCACCTGCACCTGGCCGCCCACACCCAGAGCTCCCTCACCGGCAACCTGCTGGGGGACTTCGTCAAGGGCTCGCTCCCGAGCGGTCTCGGGCCCGAGCTGGACGAGGGGATCTGGCTGCATCGCAAGATAGATGCCTTCACCGATGCCCACCCGGCGCACAGGGCCGCGGTCGCCCGCTTCGAGCCGCCCTGGCGCCGCTTCGGCGGCATCCTGGTGGACATGCTCTATGACCACTGGCTCTGTCTGCACTGGTCCCGCTACGCCAGCCTCCCCCAGCCCGATTTCCTGCGCCAGAGCTATGGCCGCTTGCTGGCCGATGACGCCTCCTTGCCGGAAGGGTTGCCCCTGCCCCTCAAGCGGATGGCGCAGCAGGACTGGATCGCCTCCTATCACCACAAGGAGGGGCTGGCCCAGGCCCTCGACGGCATAGGCCGCCGGTTGCGCCGCCCCCTTCCCCTCGGCGAGGCGCTCCTCACCCTGGATACCGAACAGTGGCAGGCCGGTGAGCAGGGCTTTCTGCGCTTCTATCCCGAGCTGATGACGTTCAGCGAGCGGCAGCTGGCGGCCTATCGACGGGGCGATCGCCCATAAAAAACGCCCCGCGGGGCGTTTTCTCTCCGGTCACGGCTCAGATCGCCGGCTGGAAGACGAACGGCTTGCTCGCCACAAACTTGTCGGCGGTCTCCCCCGCATAGAGCTGGCCCTCGGTCAGAGCCAGCTTCCTCACCTGAGCCCCGTCCTTGAGATCCAGCTTGTCCATGCTCACCCAGAAGGTGTTGGGCAGGTTGGTCAGCTCGAAGAAGTAGCGGCGATGCTGCTGATCCGCCACGCTGCGCCACAGGGTGGTGGAGATGTTCGGCTGATCCGGGGTGCTGATCCCCATGGGCACGGAGACGTTGCGCATCACGCTCATCACCCCGGCCACCGCCTGCTCCATCTGGTTGGTCTTGGGCAGGGTCTTGATGTAGAAGGAGGCGCGGGCGAAGCGATCCGCCGAGCGGTTGGTGCCTGGCAGCATGGTCAGCCCCCCTATCTCCTCCCAGTAGTCGTTGAGCGCCAGCTGCTTGTCGAAGGTGGGGGAGTTGGTCATCACCTGGTAGCCGGGATCGTGATGGATCTGCAGCTTGCCGTTCACATACTGGAAGATGGCCGAGTCGCCGCTCGCATCCGAGAGGGAGAGGTGCAACTGGGCCGGCCGGCCATCCGGCGTCATGCCGGTCATCACGTAAAATTCATCCTTCGACAGCGCCGTCACCGCCTCCTCCACGGTGGCGAAGTTGTCCAGCACGTACTGGGCCCAGAGGGAGATGGAGAGGGTCTTGCGCTTGTCCCCATCGGTGGGGGTCACATACTGCGACTCGGTCAGGTAGAGCAGGTTCGCCACCAACCCCTTCTCGTTCATGCCATCGGCCGTGCCGGCATCGAACCCCGCCGCCACCACAGAGCCGTAACGAGCCTTCCACTGCAACGATTTGGGGCCTGCGGCCCCATCCCGGCTGATGCCCCGTGGCAGCGCCCACAGGTTGGTGGGCATGGCGGTACGCCAGTCCATGGTCCGCCCCGTGACTATGAGGCCATCCTCCCCCTGATAAAGGGCGCGGGTGCACGCCTGTGCCGCCCCGCTGACCGAGCAGGCCAGCGCCAGGGTCAACAGGCATTGTCGAAAGAGAGGAGCAAGTGTGATCTTCATAAGGGTCTCGCAGATCTGGCGCCCAGAGGCAACAGACTCATCAGGTCATCTCGCGGATGACGATCGGGAGCCGGCTCGCACAAAGGATAGCCAAGCTCCGGCCGACACTTATTTTATCACTCTACCTCTTTAGGGAGTTTCCAGGAGAGAGCCTCTGGGTCAATTGCTGACGGATGCCGCCATCAAAAAACCGGACGCGAAGTCCGGTTTGATGATGTGTAGAGCTCAGCTCTGCTCTTTCTTCTTGCGGATGCTAAGGCCGAGCTCACGACCGCGCAGGCGGGCATAGTAGATGGTGCCGATGAAGGCGAGGCTGGTAAGCACCAGCTCCACCACCGCCAGCCATCGCTCTCCCTCGTCCGTGGTGATGAGCGTCAGGGCGTGCAGGAAATAGGGCATCAGCACGAAGTTGCCCCAGGCGTGGGTGTAGGGGTTGCCCTGCACTATGCCCTTTAAGGGGAACAGCAGGGGCACTGTCCAGATCACCGGCAGCAGCCAGGGATTGAGATCCGGGTGGGGGGAGAGCCACAGATGCCACAAGATTACCCAGGCCAGCAGGCCGAAGAAGCCGACCAGGGTCAGCAGACGGGCGAAGCGGGTGCTCACTTGAGGATCTCCAGCACCTGCTCGGGGGGGCGACCGATGCGGGCCTGGCCGTTCCTGATGACGATGGGGCGCTCGATCAGCTTGGGGTGCTGGTGCATGGCGGCGATCAGGGCATCGCCTTCTTGCTCGGCCAGTCCCAGCTCCTTGTAGAGATCCTCCTTGGTACGCATCAGCTGGCGCGGATCGCTGAAACCGAGCTGGGTCAGCAGGGTGCGGATCTGCGCCTCGCTCGGCGCCTGTTCCAGATAGAGCACCACATCAGGGGCGATCCCGTTCTGTTCCAGCAGGGCCAGGGTTTCACGGCTCTTTGAGCAGCGCGGATTGTGGTAAATTTGGGTCTCGCTCATGGTAACTCCCTGATATGACAGATGGGACAAGAAACGGCGCTATTGTAGGGGAAACGCAGGATGAGGGTAAGGGCAAGGCGGGAAATGAAACGAATTTGTTGGCTGTTTGTGGCCGGCCTGCTGACGGCCTGTTCGCCGGCCCCCAGCTTTACCGATGGGGCGGGCCAGTCGGTCAGCCTGAGCGACTTTGCCGGCAAGCCGCTGCTGGTGAACTACTTCGCCCCCTGGTGCCCACCCTGCCTGCGGGAGATGCCGCTGCTGGCGGCGCTGCACCGGGAGGGGCGGATTGGGGTGATCGCCATCAACTACGATCCCGTAACCCCCCCCGAGCTGAGCGAGCTCGCCCGCCAGCACGGGATAGCCGTGCCCCTGCTGATCCCGGAGGATGAGTCTCGCCTCCCCTTCCCCCGCCCCAGCATGCTGCCCACCAGCTATCTGCTCAGCGCCGAGGGCGAGCTGCTGGAGACCCTGGTCGGGGAACTGGATGCCCAAAAACTCGCCGACCTCAAGGAGCGGGCCGCGGCGCTGCGCTGAGGGGCACGAAAGCCGCAGCAAAACGGGGTGCACCATCGCTGGTGCACCCCGTTGCATTGACGGCGGCCGAGGGCTTGAGGGATCACCCCTTCAGGCTGTCCAGATCCTTCTTCGCCCGCTCCAGCTGGGTGATGCGCGCCTCGATGCGGGCCAGGGTCAGCTTGTCTGTGGTGGTACCGCGGGCCACCACCAGCTCGTCGATGGCCGCCTGATAGTCACCGCGCAGGGAGAGGGTCTCCGCCCGCGCCATGTGCAGATCCGTCATCCGGCCCGACTTGCGATAGGCGTCCGACAACAGGCTCCAGGCCAGGCTGTTCTCCTCGTGCTCGCGGGCATAGGGGTCCAGGATGGCGATGGATTTCTGGTAATTTCCCCCCTCCAGATAGGCGTTGCCGAGGTTGACCACCACCACCTCGTTGTCCGGCATCCGGGTGCGGAAGCGCTCCAGCCGGGCGATGGCCTGGGCGTTGCGCCCCTTGGCGAGATCGATGTCGGTCATGGCGTCGAGCATGAACAAGTCTTCCGGATGGCGCGCCGCCAGCTCCTGCATCAGCTTGTCCGCCTCGTCGGTGCGCTTGAGCTGCAGCAGGGCCAGGGCCTTGCCGTAGAGGGCCGCGTCTTTGAGAGGGTAGTCCCCCTTCTGCAGCCGGTTGTCGAAGTAGCTCAGCAGCCCCTGGGGCGTCTCCGTGCCGTAGCGCACCTGGATGCGCACCTTGGCCAGCCAGAAGTCGAGGCTGGGAGGCAGGGTGCGGCGGCCATAGCTGCTGGCACGGGCGCGGGCCTCGCTGATCCGGGTCTCCGGCAGGGGGTGAGTGAGCAGCATCTCCGGCGGCTTGCTGGCGTAGCGGTACTCCGCCGCCAGCTTCTGGAAGAAGGTCGCCATGCCCATGGGATCGAAGCCGGCGTCATAGAGCGTCTTCATCCCGATCCGGTCCGCCTCGTATTCGTTGTCCCGGGTGTAGTTGATGGCCGACTGCATGGACAGGCCGAGGGTGGTCTGCAGGGCGGCGATACCGGCGGTGGGGTTGATCACCGCGAGCGCGATGGAGCCCACCAGGCCGGCCAGGGTCATGGCGGAGCTGCTGGCCTGGGACTCCATGTAACGGGCGATGTGACGCTGGGTCACGTGGGTGATTTCGTGGGCCAGCACCGAGGCCAGTTCGCTCTCGCTGTCGGCGTAGAGGAAGAGGCCGGTGTGCACCTTGACCCGGCCCCCCAGGAAGGCGGCCGCGTTGATGCTGGGATCGTTGATGAGGAAGAAGGTAAAGGGGAAGCGCACCCCGTCGGCGTTGGTGAGCAGTCGCTGACCCAGATCGTCGATGTATTCGCTGAGCACGGGATCGTCGATGATAGGCAAGCCCGCCCGGGCGAATCGCATGAAGGCATTGCCGTAGCGCACTTCCTGCTCGATGGGCAGGGCCGCAACCCCGGCGGTGCCGATATCGGGCAGCTGGTTATTCGCTTGGGCGTGGAAGGTCGCGCTCATCAGGGAGACCAGCAGGGGGAAGGATGCCATCAAGGGGGAAAAGCGGGCCACTTTATCTCTATCTCCATCAGAAAGTGCTCGGGCAGAATACCCTTGCCCATCAAGGCCCACAAGCGTTGTTTCATCCCGCCATCGCGGCCATAATGACGTCCATCATGAGTGATGGAGCCCTCCCTGAGATGGAACAGCATTGGGAACAGCTCGACCTGACCCCCTGGCGTTGCCCGGAACCCCTCATCCGGCTCAAGCTCTGGCTGCGTGAGGCTCAAAGCGGCCAGACCCTGCTGATCCTGCTGGCCGACCCCGGCTCCCGGCAGGACATCCCCGCCTGGCTGCACCGGCAGGGCCATAGGGTACAACCGTTGCAGGAGACAGAGACCTGTCTTCGGCTGCGACTCGTGGTCGGCGCCCCATCCCCATGACGCCCTCTCTTTGCACTCCGCCGTCGGGTTCATGCACGATGCATGACCCAGTAATGTAAGGAAGCTCCGATGTTAGAAGTCCTGAAGCGCTGGTACCAGACCCGCTTCTCCGATCCCGATGCGGTCACCCTGTTCCTGCTGCTGGTGTTCTGCTTCGCCGTGCTCTGGCTGTTTGGCGATATCCTGGCGCCACTGCTTGTCGCACTGGTGATGGCCTACCTGCTGGAGTGGCCGGTGAGCCGGCTGCAACGGGCCGGGCTCTCCCGCACCCTGGCCACCAGCCTGGTGGTGCTGCTGTTCATCGCACTCACCGTCATGGCCTTCCTCGGGCTCATTCCGACACTGGTGAGTCAGGGCATCAACCTGGCCAAGGAAGCGCCCTCCATGCTCAACCACGCCCAGGACTATGTGCGCGCCCTGCCGGAGAAGTACCCGGAGATCATCGACGTCAGCCTGGTCGAGACCATCATCGACAACATCCGCCAGCGCATCCTGGCGGGGGGCGAGCAGTTGGTGAGCGCTTCCCTGAGCTCCCTGGTCAACGTGGTCGCCATCCTGGTCTACGCCATCCTGGTGCCCCTGATGGTGTTCTTCATGCTCAAGGACAAGCAGGTGCTGATGGGGGGGCTGCGCCGCTTCCTGCCGCGCAACCGCACCCTGGTGAACCGGGTCTGGGTGGAGATGAACGACCAGATCATCAACTACATCCGCGGCAAGGTGATCGAGATCCTCATCGTCGGCATCGCCACCTATGTGCCCTTCGCCCTGATGGGACTGCGTTACTCCGTGCTGCTGGCGGTGGCGGTGGGCTTCTCCGTGCTCATCCCCTACATAGGGGCGGTGGCGGTGACCGTGCCCGTGGCCATGGTGGCCCTGTTCCAGTGGGGGCTGACCCCGGACTTCGCCTGGCTGATGGTGGCCTATCTGGTCATCCAGGGGTTGGATGGCAACCTGCTGGTACCCCTGCTCTTCTCCGAGGCGGTCAACCTGCACCCTGTGGCCATCATCATCGCCGTGCTGGTGTTTGGCGGCCTCTGGGGCTTCTGGGGGATCTTCTTCGCCATTCCCCTCGCCACCCTGGTCAAGGCGGTGATCAATGCCTGGCCCAAGCGCGAGGAGCTGCCCCGCCCCGCCCCTTGATCCCGGGGCATGATCAGAGAGCGAGAGAGGCCCAGGCCTCTCTCGCTGTTTCTGGCCGGTATTACCTGAAGAATGGCCCCATACAGACGTCATCCCCCCTGAGACAGTTCCCATTGAACACCCTGCCACGATTTTCTGAACAGAAGCTGGCAACCTTAGGCTATCGGCTTGAATTTAAAATAAAAACAAGCTTCACTGATGGCGTTCCCGGCCCATGATATCTCCCAGGCCGACCAGACCATGAAGGATCCCGCCATGCCCCCAGTTCTCGCCCTGCGTCACGCTTCCCTTGCCGGTCTGATCACCTTGCTGCTCGCGGCCCCCGCCTGGGCCGAGATCGATCTCGGCTCCCTCGATGTATTCGCTCAGGACAGCCCCACCAGCCCGGTGCCCAAGGGGCTGGTGCTGGGGGGCGCCGTCATCGCCGGCAACGCCCGCTACCAGGGCCAGGATGACACAGCCCTGGCCGTGCCGGGTTTCGTCTACTTCGGCGAGCAGTTCATGTTCCTCGGGGACAGGGCTCGCTACTACTTCCACAAGGATGACAGCTTCGCCGCCTACGCCTATGGCAGGATGCGCTTTGGCAACCTGGATCCCGACGATGCCCCTGAATTGGCCGGCATGGAGGAGCGAAAATGGGAGCTGGAGGGGGGCGTCGGCGCCAGCCTCATCACCCCTTACGCCCTGCTCAGCACCCGCCTCAGCACGGACGTGACCGGACGCAGCAACGGCCAGGAGCTGCTGCTGTGGGCCGACTTCCCCATCATTCGGGACAAGCTGCTCATCATGCCCGGCATGGGGGTGATGATCCGCAGCGACAAGATGGCGAACTACTACTTCGGCGGCGTCTCCGGCAGCGAGGCCACCGCCCAGCGCCCCGAGTGGGACACGGGCACCACCTTCTCCCCCATGGCGGCCCTCATCACCAGCTACCGCTTCAGCCCCCACTGGATCGGCATGTTTGCCGCCAACTACGAGCTCTATGACAACGATGTGGAGAACAGCCCCATAGTCCAGCACCAGGGCGAACTCTACGCCGGCTTCGGGGTCGGCTATATCTGGTAAGCGGTTGTTCGTCGCAATCCATCTCAAACAAGAAGGGAGCCCGAGGCTCCCTTCTTCTCAATCAGATGGTGGCTGACACGCCTCAGAGCGTCGCGAGAAACGCCGCCAGCGCCTGGTTGACGAATGCCGGGTTCTCCAGGGTCGAGATATGGCCCGCCGCCGGGATCTCCTTGAAGGGACAGCCGAGGGTCTCGGCCATCAGATAGCCTTCCAGCACGGGGCGCGCCTTGTCCTCGCAGCCTGTCATCACCAGGCTCGGCACTGTGATCTCTTCGAGCCACTCCATGCGATCCTCCCGGGTCACGAAGCTACGCCCCACCGCCACCAGGCTGGCCACCTTGGCCGCCGGCCAGCTGGCAAGCCGCCCCTTGAAGCCCTCCATCAGCGCCGCATCCGGCTGATGGGCGAAGAACAGGGGCGCCACCTGATCGATGATGGGGGCCGGCAGGCTGCCGATCTGCTCGATGGCGGCCAGCATGGCGAGGTATCGCTCGCAGGTGATCTGGGGCTCCCAGCCAACGAAGGTGTCCATCAACACCAACACCTTGAGACGGGTCGGCGCCAGTCTGGCCAGCTCCATGCCCCACATGCCGCCGATGGAGAGGCCGATGAGCACGAACTCCTCGACGCCGAGGGCATCGAGCAGGGCCAGGTGATCCCGGGCCAGGGTGGCCAGGGTGCAGGGGCCATCCGGCACGGGATCTGAATCCCCGTGACCCCAGAGCTCAGGCACTATGCAGCGGTACTGCCCCCTGAGGGCCTCGATCTGCGGCGCCCACATGGCGCTGTCCCACAGATAGCTGTGACCAAACAACAGGACGGGGCCCTGCCCCTCGTCCAGATAGGCCAGTTGGCGACCCGCTATCTCCATCATTTGCTTCATGTTTTCTCCTGTTGCCGGCAAAGGGGGCGGCAGTGTAGCACGAGGGCACCACCCCTGGCCTCTCCCGTGGCAAGCGCGCTGTGGGGACCCTGCCGCCAGACCGGCGCCCCGTCTCACCAGATGGCCCCCAGGCCGGATCCCGGGCAATAAAAAGCCGGTCTTTCGACCGGCAAAAAGGCATTGAATAACGGAAAACCGCTGCGCCATCAGGCGCGGATATATTTGGCCGTGCGCGGGAAGGCCTGCTCCTTGGCATCGAACAGGTAGCAGGCTTCGGCCGGGATGCCGACGCTGTACTGCTGGCCGGTGGCCACGTCGATGTCGGAGCTCGCCTTGACGGTGAAGTCGTGGCCATCCACGTCCATGTAGACGAAGGATTCGGCCCCCAGGTGTTCGGCCACCTGCACCACACCGCTCACCTTGCTGTCGGCATGGGGGTGATCCAGCGGCACCAGGTGCTCGGGACGAATGCCCAGCTCCACCTTGTCGCCGACCGCGCCGCGGCGCGCATCGACCCGCACCCGCACGCTGTCACCCGTGGTCAGCTTGACCACGGCCTCCTGCTCGCCGATCTGGGTCAGCTCGCCGCCGAGGAAGTTCATCTTGGGAGAGCCGATGAAGCCCGCCACGAACTTGTTGTCCGGGTTGTGGTAGAGCTCGAGCGGGGTGCCGAACTGCTCCAGGTTGCTCTCGGCCTCGCCCTTGAGGGGGCTCAGCACCACGATGCGGTTGGCCAGGGTCATGGCCTCCACCTGATCGTGGGTGACGTAGATGATGGTGGAGTTGAGCTCCTTGTGCAGCTTGGCGATCTCGATGCGCATCTTGACCCGCAGGGCCGCATCCAGGTTCGACAGGGGTTCGTCGAACAGGAATACCTGGGGCTGCTGGACGATGGATCGACCGATGGCGACCCGCTGGCGCTGACCGCCGGAGAGGGCCTTGGGTTTGCGGTCCAGCAAAGGCTCGAGGCCGAGGATCTCGGCGGCGCGCATCACCCGCTTGTGGATGTTCTCCTTGTCCATCTTCTTGAGCTTGAGGCCGAAGGCCATGTTCTCGTAGATATTCATGTGCGGGTAAAGCGCGTAGGACTGGAACACCATGCCCACGTTGCGCTCCACCGGCGGCACGTCGTTCATGTAGCGACCGCCTATGGTCAGCTCGCCGCTGGTGATGTCTTCCAGACCCGCGATCATCCGCAGCAGGGTGGACTTGCCACAGCCGGACGGGCCGACGAAGACGATGAACTCCCCTTCCTTGATGGCCAGGTTGATGTTGCGCAGGGTGTCCTTGTGGACCGCCGGATCGTAGTTCTTGCGAACCTTGTTGAGTACTACTTCAGCCATGTCGAGCTCCGCTCTTGAATCTTTGCAAATCGTGACGACAGGGGGAGAGGCTCCCCCGGTCATTAACCTTTTACGCCACCGGCGGTGAGACCACCCACCAGCCAGCGCTGTGCCAGCAGGAAGACCAGGGTGATGGGGAAGCCGGACAGCACGGCGGCTGCGGCGAAGTCACCCCACAGATAGTTCTGCGGATAGAGGTATTGCTGGGCACCGACCGCCAGGGTCAGATTGTTCACATCCGACAGCAGGATGGACGCCATGGGCACCTCGGTGATGGAACCGATGAAGGCCAGGATGAACACCACCGCCAGGATGGGCACCGACAGGGGCAGCAGGATCAGCCTGAATGCCTGCCAGGGGGTGGCACCGTCGATGGCCGCCGCTTCCTCGAGGGAGGAGTCGATGGTCTCGAAGTAGCCCTTGATGGTCCAGACATGCAGGGCTATGCCCCCCATGTAGGCCAGGATCAGGCCGCCGTGGGTATTCAGACCCAGCCAGGGGATGTAGTCCCCAATCTTGTTGAACAGCGCATAGATGGCCACCAGGGCCAGCACCGCCGGGAACATCTGGAAGATCAGCATGCCCTGCAAAATGGTGGACTTGCCACGAAAACGCAGACGGGCAAACGCATAGGCACAGGTGGTGGAGAGCGTCACTATCATCAGGGCCGTGATGCCCGCCACCTTGATGGAGTTCCACAACCAGGTCAGCACCGGGAACGGCGGCGGCGTGATGCTGCCATCGGCGTTGGTGATGGACATGCCGAGCGCCAGCTTCCAGTGATCCAGAGTCGGGTTGGAAGGGATGATCTCCCCCACCGCGAAGTTGCCGTTACGGAACGAGATGGCGATGACCATGATCAGCGGGAAGATGATCAGCGCCAGGAAGCCCCACATGACCAGGTGGGTTGCCCACACCCGGTATTTGACTGATTTGGGTTGTACTATTGCCATGTTGAAGCCTCCTTACAGTTGCTTGTCGGCTTTGGACAATTTCAGGTTGAGCAGTGCGAGCGCGCCGACGATCAGGAAGATGGCGGTGGCGATGGCACTGGCCAGACCGTAGTCCTGACCACCCGAGCCCTGGAACGCGATCCGGTAGGTGTAGCTCACCAGCAGGTCGGTAGTCCCGGCCGGCGTGCTCGCCCCTATGATGTCCGGCGCCCCGTTGGTCAACAGCTGGATAAGCACGAAGTTGTTGAAGTTGAAAGCAAAGGATGCGATCAGCAGCGGCGTCAGCGGCTTCATCAACAGCGGTACCGTGATCTTGAAGAAGTTCTGCACCGGACCCGCCCCGTCCATGGCGGACGCCTCGTAGAGATCCTCCGGAATCGCCTTGAGCAGCCCCATGCAGAGGATCATCATGTAGGGGTAACCGAGCCAGGTGTTGACGATGAGGATCATCGTCTTGGCCAGGAAGGGATTGGTGTACCAGTCCGGCTTGATGCCAAAGGCGGCCTCAAGGAACATGTTGATCTCACCGAAGTTCTGGTTGAACAAGCCCTTAAACACCAGGATGGAGATGAACGCCGGTATGGCATAGGGCAGGATCAGCATGACCCGGTAGAAGCCGCGGCCCCTGACTTGCTCCCACTGCACCAGGCAGGCCAGCACCATGCCGATGGCCAGGGTGAAGGCGACCGAGCAGGCAGAGAAGATCACTGTCCAGACGAAGATCTGCAGGAAGGGAGCCTGGATACCCGGGTCGGTCACGATGCGGGCGAAGTTCTTCCAGCCCACGCTCACCACGAAGCCCGGAGCCAGTCCCTTGCCGACGAAATGACCGTCAGCGTCTATGTACTGGTAGAAGCCGGTGTCGGGGTTGGGCAGCATCAGCTCCCCATTCTGGTTGTCACGCAGCAGGTTGCTGTCTTTCAGCATGACCCCGGACTTGAGCACGGCGCCGTCCGTCAGCTGGGTGTAGAGCGGCTTCTGGGCCGCGAACTTGCGCAGGCTGCTCATGGTCAGGTGGACGCTGCCGTCCGGCAACACCAGATCCAGGGCATTCAGGTGACTGCGATGGTCGACGATGGCGCGAATGGGCGCCGCCTGGCCGACGGCTTCCCCGTTCAGGGGTTGCAGCTGCACGACTTGAGGTTCACTCGATGCGCTGCCCTCGCGAACGGCCAGGGTGTGCGCCTTGTTGTTCTGCAGGTGAAGAGGCTGGCTGATGAAGGATTGATCGTCCTGCTGCAACAGCAGCTGGTACTGATTGTTCTCCCCGCCCAGCAGGGTGAAGTCGAACTCGCCCCCCGCCACCTTGTAGATCTTTTTCAGATGGAAATTGCGTGCCTGCTCGAGGGAGAGCAGGTTGGTGCCCGAATAGTTGGTGAAGGCGATGCCGATCGTATAGGCAAGAGGGAAGATGATAAACACCACCATGCCAGCCACACCGGGGAAGATATAGCGGTGTGCATAGGTCTTCTTGTTCATGAAGACATACAGCCCGACGGAAACCACCACCAGATCCAGCAGCGCGAACACCCACTCACCGCTGGCATACATCATCACGGCGGCATAGCCGTTGAGGATGGCGACCAGGGCAGCGATGGTCCACTTGAGCCAGGAGTGCTTAGCCTTCGGACCGGCATAGGATTCAATAGAAGGTACTACTTCCATGCCAATTAACCTTTATTACGCCAAGAGAGAGTTGAGAGAGTGGGAGGCCGAGGCGGCCTCCCGGGCAGTGCATGCTTACTGAACGATACGCTTGGCAGCAGTATCCAGGGCTTCGTCAACGCTCTGACGGCCGGAGGTGACGTTCTTGAGGGCAGTTTCGAAGGAGGACCAGAAACGGCTCATCTCAGGCACGGACGGCATCGGCTCGCCATTCTGGGCGTTTTGCATGGTGGCCTTGATGTTGGCATCCGCTTCCAGGGTCTTCTGGAAGGATTTCAGTGCCACGGCACCCAGCGGCTTGTCGGCGTTCACTGGCGCCAGACCGGCATCGGTCAGCAGGTAGTTCTCGAGGAACTCGATGGCCAGATCCTTGTTCGGGCTGGCGGCGTTGATGGTCGCGCCCAGCACACCGACGAAGGCCTTGGCCGGCTTGCCGTTCAGGGTCGGCAGCGGGGCTACGCCGTACTTGATGCCGCTCTTGTCCAGGTTGCTCCAGGCCCAGGGACCGTTGATCATCATGGCCACTTCGCCCTTGTTGAACTTGGCATCCATGACACCGTAGTCGATGCCCTTCTCCAGGTGACCGGACTTGATCATCTCGGAGATGTAGCCCACGCCCGCCTTGGCGCCCGCGTTGTTCACGCCGGTGTCTTTCACGTCATAACCGGTAGCGGTTTTCTTGAAGGCGTAACCCCCGTTGGCAGCCACCAGGGGATAGCTGAAGTAGGGGGTGTCATAGGCCCACATGATGGCGCGCTTGCCATTTTTCTTCAGATCTTCGTCGATCTTGGCGATCTCTTCGAAGGTCTTCGGCGGGTTCGGCAACAGATCCTTGTTGTAAATCAGGCTGACGGCTTCAACCGCGACCGGATAGCCGTAAGTCTTGCCATCGACGGTCATGGCATCCCAGGCGAACTGCTCGAACTTGGCCTTCTCGGCGGCATTCGGGGTCACGGGAACCAGCAGACCGGCCTTGACCCACTCACCGTAACGGTCGTGAGCCCAGAAGAAGATGTCAGGACCGTTGCCAGTGGCAGCGGCTTGCTGGAATTTCACTTCAACCTGATCCGGGTGAGCCACGGTCACCTTGATGCCGGTCTCGGCTTCGAATTTCTTGCCGACTTCGGCCAGGCCGTTGTAGCCCTTGTCACCGTTGATCCAGATGGTCAGTTGACCTTCATCAATGGCGGCGGTGGCAGAGCAAGCCACGCCAAGGGTAGCCAGACCGATCAGGGATGACAGCAATTTCTTTTTCATGAGCCTTTCCTTGTATGAGTTCCGCGCTGTAAGAGCATTGTGTGCAAGTGAATATTATCCCAAGCCGTTCATGCCTCACATGACACGCCTCGCATTTTTGAAATGCAATTACGTATTTTCTTCCAGAAAGTTCTGAAAACATTTTCTTATTTCGGCGAATACCGGGGGTTTATTCCCTTATTTTTGACTTCACCAAGAAATATAATTACCAATCAGTAATGAAATTACATCAATGAAAGGGGTTTCACCCCCCTGAAAACCCTTTCACATCCTTTATTTTGTTCAATGTGTTAACAAAATACCGAGTCGATTTCGATGTGCGCCAACCCCTTAAATAAAAAGACACCAGGGCGAGCCCTGGTGTCTTTTTGCCAGAAATGAAGCCTGGATCACATTATGACTGGCGCAGCAGCTGATCCTTGAGGTTGGGCGGCACGCCACGGATGGTCAGGGTGTCAGTCTGGGGATCGTAAAACACGCGGCTGTTCAACAGCTTCTGCTCGAAACTCAAAGTAAGGCCGCCGCCCGAGCCGACGAATTTCGTCAGACCTCGCAGGGTGGATCTGTCCGCCGGGAAGCGATCCTCCAGCTCGTATTCCTGGCCGATGAAGCTATAGAAGTCGAGATCCCCCTCGTCTTTCGCACAGAGCTCGGCCGAGAGCTCTTTTATCTCTATCTCCTCACCGGCGCTCGCCTGCTCGGTGCAATATTTGAAGACCTGCTTCTTGTATTCATTGCGCTCGGCGGGTTCGAGCTGGCGGCTGTCACAATAATCATCCACCGCCTGCAGCAACCCCTTGTTCTGCACCTTGGCATCCATGCCTTCACGGGCACCCAGATAATCCATGAAGAAGTCCCCCAGCTTGCGGCCGACCCGCCCCTTGCTGAAGGTGATATAACGGCGGGAATCAGGCTGGGTCTTCCACTCGGTCAGGTCGATGCGGGCCACCAGGTTGAGCTTGCCGATGTCCAGATACTGGATGTGACGCAGTTCCAGCGCCTCGCTGACGGTGACGCTCTCCTTGCCCTCCAGCAGGGCAATCATCAGATAATCGACCCCCACGTAGTTGTATTTCGCGAACAGCAACACCCCTTGCTCCCCCAGGGCATGCTCCATCAGGTGCTTCACCAGCAGCTGGGTCATGGTCACCGAGAAGGGGACGAATTCGGTCTGCTCGCCGAGCAGCTGTTCGAGGGCGATGCGAAACGCGGGAGAAGGCTGCTTGGGGGCCTCCTCCCCTTCCGCCAGCTCGGCGACGGCCGCTTCCGGATCTGCGAAGAAGCCAAAGCCCTTGCCACCCTTGCCGTTGTAGATGCGATGCAGTTCAGCCATCAGCCCTTGCACCGCCTCGTCTGCGGGCAGGGTCTGGCTGCGGGTGTCGGCGTGGGGTTGACCATCGCCGCCCTGGCGCAGGGAGTGAAGGATGATCTTGTCGATATCGAGACTCATGTCACAAAGCCATAGTGTTAGCCGAAAGGGTGAAGTATTATAAGGCGCTTTGAACCGAGATGAACTGAAGATTATGCCCATCGTATCAAAGTACAATAACGAGCAGTTTGACGCCCTGATGAACGACCTGATCACCGCCCTGGAGAAGCACAAGGCGCCGGTGGATCTCAGTCTGATGGTGCTTGGCAACCTGACCACCAATATCATCAACGGTATGGCCCCGGCCCAGCGTCAGGCGATCACCGAGAAGTTCGTCCAGGCGCTCACCGCCTCGGTGGATCATCGTCACGATGCTCACTGAGTTTCTTCGCATTCTTTGACGTTTCTCAACCCTGATGGATCACTATGGTCGAAACCGGCAACCCCTATCGTGATAATGTCTCTCGCCTGATCACCTGGGGGCATTGGTTCTCCTTCTTCAACATCATCCTGGCCATGCTGATCGCGACCCGCTACCTGGGTTCCATCAGCTGGCCATCGACCACGCTCGGCGTCACCTATCTCATCATCAGCTGGATAGGCCATTTCTCGTTCCTGAGCTTCGTCACCTACCTGCTGACCATATTCCCCCTGAGTTTCGTGCTGCCCAAGGAGCGGGTGCTGCGCTTCACCTCGGCGGTCATCGCCACCCTGGCGCTGGTGCTGCTGCTCATCGACACCCAGGTATTCCAGCTGTTCAAGTTCCACCTGAATGGTCAGGTATGGCAGTTGCTGCTGGATCAGGCCCAAACCGAGGAGGGCTCGATCTGGAGCATCATCTTCGTGGCGGTGCCCACCATCTTCCTGCTTGAACTGCTGCTGTCGGCCTATGTGTGGCGCAAGATCAACAAGCGCAAACGCCGCCAGTACGGCAATCAAGTGGGGCTGGCCCTGCTGGTCTGCTTCATCCTGACCCATCTGGTCAACAGCTGGGCCGATGCGACCCTGTATCAGCCCATTACCATGCAACGGGCCAACTTCCCCCTCTCCTACCCCATGACGGCGCGCAGCTTCCTGGCCAAGCACGGCTGGCTGGATCTGGAGCAGTACGAGAAGAAGGCCGAGAACCAGGGCAGCGCCGAGCACAGGCTGCTCTATCCCCTGCGCCCCCTCAACGTGAACGCCCCTGCCGAACACATGAACCTGCTGGTGGTGGTGGTGGACTCCCTGCGGGCGGACATGCTCAACAACATCAACATGCCCAACCTGCAGCGCTACGCAGACAACCACCTCAACTTCCGCCAGCACATGAGCGGCGGCAACGACGACGTGATGGGCATGTTCGGCCTCTTCTACGGGCTGCCCGGCCACTATTACGATGACATCAGTGCCGACAAGCGTCCCCCCGTGCTGTTCGACGAGATGCTGCGCCAGGACTATCAGTTCGGTCTGTTCGGCTCCCTCGAAGATGCCCAGAAGTATCGCCAGAGCCTGCTGGCCGGCCTGCGCAAGCAGGTGTTTGTGTCCGAGCAGACCGACGACACCCGCCTGATCGCCGACTGGCAGCAGTGGCTCGGCAAGCGCTCGGCCGATCGTCCCTGGTTCTCCCTGGTCTATCTGTCGAGCCCGGGGGATTATCAGGTGCCCGCCGACGTGAAGGGTCCCTTCCAGCCGGAGCTGACCCGCTTCAATCCGGCCACCGCCTATAAACCGGAAAACCTGCAGAAGCTGGAGAACCGCTACAAGAACACCGTCTTCTATACGGATCAGCTGCTCGAGCAGATGCTGGAGCGGTTGCAGCAGCAGGGCTTGAGCGAGAAGACCATAGTCGTGGTCACCTCCAACCACGGTCAGGAGTTCAACGAGACCCAGAGCAACAGCTGGGGCTATGGCAGCAACTACTCCTCCTATCAGGTACAGGTGCCCTTCGTGCTCGCCTGGCCGGGGGTCGAGAGCAAGCCCGAGGAGCAGGCCAGCAGCCACCTGGATCTGGTGCCCACCCTGATGAAGGGCATGCTGGGGGTGCGCAACCCGCCGCGGGACTACAGCATAGGCCGTAGCCTGTTCGATACCAGCCCGCGCAACTGGCTGCTGGCGGGGGATCAGAACGACTTCGCCATCTACCAGGACAACACCATCACCCACTTCAACAAGCAGGGGGATTTCGAGTTGCGGGATCGTGCGAGCTACAAACCCATCAAGCACGGCACCCCGGACATGGGCGCCATGATCCAGGTGATGAACGAGCTCAATCGCTTCTATCGGAGCCACTAACAGGCACTGTGAAGCCTAAAAAGCCCGCCATTTCGGCGGGCTTTTTGTTGCCTGCAAGACCCATCCAAGACCTTCCCCCTGCACCCGCTCAGTCGGCCTCATTCAGCCCTCTATTGATAAATTTCACTGCAAACGTATGTCATCCACTAATGATTCATCAGTCAAAAATATCAGTCTGATCAAGATCATAAAAACAAAATGATAATGATTATCAATTCTTGATGAGAAAAGATTCATCTGCAATAATCCGCGCCCTTCAGGCTTAAATAAAAATCATTATCAACAATGAAAACACTACTGCACTACTGGCCCATGCTGTTGTCCGGTACAGCCTTGGCCGCCAGCGATCCGGCGCGGATCGACTCAACCGACATCAATCCGGAACTCAAGGCGCGCGAGACCATAGTAGTCAAAGGCCAGCGGATAGAGCAGAAGTTATCCGACGTGTCCGGCTCCATCACCGTCATCACCGAGGAGGATCTGGATCGCCAGGTCGCCACCGAGCTCACCGACGTATTCAAGAATGAGCCAGGCGTCTCGGTCACCGGCTCCGCCGGCCGACCCCAGAACATCATCATCCGCGGCATGGGTGGCAACCGGGTGCTGATCATCAAGGACGGAGTCCGGGTCAGCGACGGCTTCGGTGCCGACGATCTCAACGACAAGGTGGGCCGCTTTAGCTTCGATCTGGACGACGTCAAGCAGATCGAAGTCGCCAAGGGCGCCGGCTCCTCCCTCCACGGCTCGGACGCCATCGGCGGCACCATAGTCATCAGCACCAAGCAACCGGAAGATTACCTGCAGGGTCAGGATGCCTACCTGAGCAGCAAGGTGCTGCAGGATGGCAGCAGCGACAAGCAGAAACTGAGCGCCACCGGCGCCGCCAGGGTGATGGATACCGAGCACCTGCTGCGAGTCTCCGGCTGGCAGGGGCACGAGACCGCCAACTATGACGAGAGCCGCATCCCGGCGGATCTGGATGGCCTCAGCGCCTCCACCAGCTCCCGCTTCCAGCTGAACGACCATCACCTGCTGCGCCTCGAGCTCGACTACTTCGAGGACAATGCAAAGCGGGATCAGGGCCCCCTCGAGGTACCCCAGCCCGACGGCAAGTGGCAGGTACGCCAGTACCGGGAAGACGCGAGCCAGAAGACGCAAGGGGGCAAGCTGAGTTGGGAGGGGAGCGATCTCGGCACACAACTGGCCGACGGCTTCACCTGGAGTGCCTATGGCAACCACGCCAAGAACACCGCCAACAAGCGCAGCCTGCTGCAAAACGATCTGCTGAGCGGCTATCCCCGTTATCGCAGCGAGCGGGAGCTCGCCACCTTCACCGAGGACAGGGTCGGCACCGAGCTGGATGTGCGCCGGGATCTCGTCACCGGCGACATCGCCCACAAGCTGAGCTATGGCCTGGAACTGGAGCGCACCACCCACGAACGGCCGGTGGAAAAACTGAGCCTGGAGGCCGGCGTGCCCCAGCCCCAGCAATCCGCCCCCTTCAGCCGTGCCCGCACCGACCGGGCCGGGATCTGGCTGAGCGACGTGGCGACCCTGGGCCAGTGGCAATTCACCCCCACCCTGCGCATGGATCACCAGTGGCTCAAGCCGCTCGATGGCAGCAACGGCGAAAACCACAGCTGGCACCTCTCCCCGAGCCTGGCCGCCAGCTACCGCTTCACCGAGGAGTGGCGCAGCTGGCTGAGCTACGCCAACGGCTTCCGCGCCCCCTCCTATGACAAGGTGTACGGCAACATCCCCCACTACTTCGCCCTGCCGCCGTTCGAGATCATCGCCAATACCGAACTGGAGGAAGAGACCAGTCACAGCTTCGAGTGGGGTCTGAGTGGTGAGGGGGAGAACTGGAGCATCAAACCGGCCCTGTTCTACAACCGCTACTACAACTTCATCGACTGGCGTGAAGTGGGCCTGCGCCTGCGAGACGGTGTCTACCTGCGCCAGTACCGCAACGTGGCCAAGGCCGAAACCTGGGGCGCCGAAGTGGCCGCCAGCTACTGGCTGACCCCGGAGTGGGAACTCGCCACCAAGCTCGGCTGGGTCGACGGGCAAGACAGCCAGGGCGAGTCCCTGCGCACCCTGACCCCGCTGGAGGGCAACACCCGCCTGACCTATCAGGCCAACGACTGGAGCCTGGGGCTGCAGGCGGACTATGCCGCCGCCATGGACCGGGTGCCCACCTGCAGCAACAGCCTGACCGGCAGCCAGGGTGACTGCTTGAAGAGCGCCGGCTGGTTCAGCATGGCGGTGACCGCCGACTGGCTGGTCACCGATGCCCTCAAGATCAACCTCAAACTCGATAACCTGTTCGACACCCGCTACACCCGCTATCAGGATGTGGCCGGGCTGGAAGCCGGTACCGATGCAGGGCTCTTCACCCAGACAGGCCGCTCCCTGAGCGCCAGCCTGCGCTACACCTTCGTGGGGCTCTGATGCGCAGCCTATTGATACTGGCCAGCCTGCTGGCCACCCCGGCGCTGGCCGCAGGAGAGGCGCCGCGGATCCCCGAGCGTCCCACCCTGATGAAGGGCGAGATAGCCAGGGTCGATCCCTACGGCGGCTGGCGCGACGACAGCCGCAGCTCCCCCGAGTTGCTGACCCTGCTGCGCGAGCAGAACCGCTGGACCGAGCAGCAACTCGCCGACCAGCAGCCCCTCGAGAAAGCCTTGCAAGCCGAATGGCAGGCCAGGGAGCGGGGCGAACCCATGCCCGTGGAGTGGCTGAGCCAGGCCGGCAGCCAGTGGCGCATGGGCGCAGACGGCAGCCTGTGGCAGCGAAACGATGAGCAGGCTGAGCCCCGCCAACGGTTGGCGCCGCGCCAACCGGCGGGCGGCTACTACGAGCTCGCCGCCTGGTCTCTGCACCCGAACGGGCGCTGGCTGGCCCTGGCCGAAGACAGCCGTGGCGACAGGGACTACCGCATCAGCCTGCTGGATCTGGCGAGCGGCGAGACCCTGGCCACCCTGCCCCACAGAGCCAGCGACCTGCTCTGGAGCCTGGACGGCAAGCGCCTCTACACGGTCGCCAACGAGCGCCACACCCTGCGCCCCTGGCAGCTATGGGCCTGGCAGGACGACAAGGAGACCCTGGTACACCAGGAGCGGGACCCCGCCTGGTTGCTCAGCCTCTATCGCACCACGGACAAGCGCCACCTGATCCTGCAGAGCAACAACCACGACAGCTCGGAGCAATATCTGCTGGATGACGGCTTGGCGACCCTCGTCAAGGCGCGCCAGGCCGGGCTCGAGTACTACCTGGATACCCAGGGGGATCGCGTGCTGATCAAGAGCAATCTGGACGGGGATCTCGGCCTCTATCAGGCGAGCAACCTGGCCGAGGTAGCCAGTCAACCCTGGCAGCCGCTCTGGTCCGGACAGGATCGCAGCCTCGAGAAGTGGCGCCTGTTCGAACACCATACCGTGCTGCAATACCGCAAGGAGGGGGACGACTGGCTCGACGTGCTCGGCGCCGACGGCAAGCTGACTCACAGCCTGCCGCTGACAGAGGGAGCCGGCACGGCCTGGATCCAGGGCAGCCAGGATCCGGCCAGCAATAAGGTGCTCATTCGCCGCCAGGGCATGGCCGAGGCCCCGCACCAGCGCTGGCTGAACCTGGACTCGGGCCAATGGCAGGCCGAGGGCAAACCGGCCGAGGAATCCCCCTACCAGAGCGAGCGGCGCTGGGTGCAGGGCAAGGACGGGGTCAAGGTGCCGGTCTCCCTGGTGTGGCGCAAAGACATCGGCGCACCCAAGGCGCTGCTGCTCTACGGCTATGGCGCCTACGGCACTCCCATGCGCCCCTACTATCAGCCCCAGGTGCTGAGCCTGCTGGATCGCGGCTTCGTCTACGCCATCGCCCATGTGCGCGGCGGCGGCCTGCTCGGGGATCTGTGGTACCGGGATGGTCGCGGTCAGCAGAAGCAGCACAGCGTGGATGACTTCTTGGCTGTGGCACAGAGCCTGTCCCGGGATCCCGCCATCGATCCTGACAGGCTGTTCGCCATGGGGGGCAGCGCCGGCGGCCTGCTGGTGGCCGCCGCCCTCAACCAGGCACCGAGCCGCTTCGCCGGCGCCGTGCTGCAGGTGCCCTTCGTCGACCTGCTGGGCACCATGAACGACCCCGAGCTCCCCCTCACCCGGCAGGAGTATGCGGAGTGGGGCAATCCCGCCGTGGCAGCAGATTACGCTGCCATGCGTCGACTCAGCCCCTATGACAACCTGCATGCCGCCCCCTACCCGCCGCTTTATGTGACGGCAGGGCTGCACGACAGCCAGGTTCCCTACTGGGAGCCCCTCAAGTGGCTGGCCCGCCTGCGAGCCCACAGCACGGGCACGGGTCCCTACCTGCTCAGCACCGAACTCGAGGGGGGACACCTTGCCAACCCCAACACCGCCACCCAGCGGGCAGCCCGGGAGTATGCCTTCCTGCTCTCCCTCGCCGGAGTCCAGCACTGATGCCTGCACTCACCTCCTATCTTCCTGTTTTGGAGTCACCTATGAAACCCTCTTCCCTGGCCCTCTGGCTGGCGGCCACCCTGTTCGCCCAGCCCCTGATCGCGGCCGAGCTCACCTATATCGATGAGGCGCCGCTCTCCACCACGCCTCAAGCCTGGCTCGAGAGCCGCCTCGGTGTGACCCTGGCCCCCGACTACGACAGGGCCAGCCTGCTCGGCCACCACTATAGCTTCCGTCAGCTGGTCAACGGTCTGCCGGTGGCCACCACCCAGGCCGCCGTCAGCATAGACGCGGCCGGCAAGCCCTGGCGCCTCTATCACAACCTGCGCCCGCTGCAGAGCACGGCGCCCGGTTGCGACCCCAACACCAGCCTGGATCCCCTGCTCACCAGCCTGCGGGATGCAGGTGCCCAGATAGACCCGCTCGGCCCGGTCGAGGCCTGGTACTGGCGCGATGGAGAAACCCTGGTAGCGGCCCTGCGCCAGCGGGTGCGCGAGCACAAGGATGGCAACGCCAAGGCCGCCTACCAGCAGCTGTTCGCCAGCTGTGATGGCAGCCAGGAGCTCGGCCGCTGGATGGACACTGCCACCACGGCGGCCCCCTTCACCCCGGATGCGGGGGACGTCAGCGTCCAGGCTCGGGTGTTCGACCCGGATCCCCGCACCCAGTTGCAGGATGCCAGCCTGGTCTGGCACGAGTCCCTGGTGCTGGCGGACGCCGCCTATCAGGACAAGGTGGCCCTGCCCGTCACCCTGCAGGGCAGCGACTATGTGCTGAGCGGTCCCAACGCCCGGGTGGTGGATACCATGGAGCCCTCCACGGCCCCCTACAGCGCCGACAACCCGCAGGCCTTCCGCCTGACCCGGGATGATGCGGGTTTTGCCGACATCAACGCCTATTACCACCTGGACTTGGCACAGCGCCACCTCAAGGCGCTCGGTTTCGCCACCCTGATCCCCGGCGCCCTCGACATCGACACGGATGCGGGCTATCAGGACAACTCCCTCTACGATCCCTTCGAGCGCAGGCTGGAGCTGGGGCGCAGCGGGGTGCCCGATGCCGAGGATCCCATGGTGGTCTGGCACGAGTTCGGCCATGCGGTGCAGCACCACATAGTGCCGGATCTCGGTGACGAGGCGGACTGGGGCGCCATCGGAGAGGGCTTCAGCGACTATCTAGCCGCCAGCCACCGCCAGCGCAGCGAGGCAGGCCGCAACTTCGAACCGGCTATCGTCTTCAACTGGGATGCCCGCTTCACCGATCGTGCGCCGCGCCAGCTGGACGACATGCGCGCCCGCTACCACCCGGACTACACCTATCCGGCCCACAGGACAGTCAACGGCAGCAACGGGGATCAGCTCTGGGGCACCCCCCTGTTCCAGGCCCTGCTGGCCTCGGTCGCCGAACACGGCGAGGTGGCGAGAGACGAGTTCGATCGCCTGATCATCGAATCCCACTTCGGCCTGGGCCCGGCCATTCGCATGCCACAGCTGGCGCGCCTCACGGTGGAAACCGCCGAGCGGCTCTATCCAAATCGCCACTATGGCCGCCATCTGGAGCTGGCATTCCGTCAGCACGGCCTGTTGCAGGCCCCGGTCAACCTGGCCCTGGCCGATGGCAGCGCCATCGAGCTGGGCCAACCCCAATCCGTGGTGCTCACTCTGAGCAACCCGGGCAACAGCCCGGTGACCCTGCACAGCCTGGCCCTGGCCCTGCCGACCGGGTTGCAGGCCGACCCCTACCAGTGGCAGGCCAGCACCCTGGCGGCGGGTGCCAGCATGAGCACCACCCTGCGGCTGCTGGCCCAAAGCCCCCTCGCCTGTGGCGACGTGGCGGAGCTGCCGGTGACGCTCGGTCTCACCGGCGCCAGCCCGAGCGAGCGGCAATGGCAGCAGTCCCTGAGTCTGCCCATCGGCACCCCGGTCATCGCCCGGGCGAGCGGCCAGGCCCAGACCCTCAAGGATGCCCAGAGCACCGAAGAGAAGGGACTGAGCCAGGCCAGCCTGATCGTGGCGAAGAGCGATGCCAGGGTGAGCGGCGAGCTGCAACTGAACCTGGACTTGCAACACGAGGCCCTGGATCAGCTGGAGATCTGGCTCAACTCCCCCTCGGGCACCCGGGTACAGATCTGGGACAAGGGTTACAGCCCGCTGCCACGGCTCAAGGGGACCTTCCCGAGCGAACTGCAGTCCCTCCAGCCCCTGAGTCTGTTCAACGGCGAGCCGCTGGCGGGCCAGTGGACCCTGGAGATCGTCGACAACGCCCCCGGCAAGCAGGGCCGCCTCAACGGTTGGAGCATCAGCCAGCGCGTCGGCGCGCTCTGTGGTGACCCCGTTCCCCTGCCGGATGACGGCATCCTTCATTTCAACGTCTCCGACAGCAGCGGGGGCGGCGCCTTCAACCTGCTCTGGCTGCTGCCACTGGCGCTCTGGCGCCGATGGACTCGCCGCGGCTAAGAGACCTTATTCACCCTTAAATGGCAGAGAGGGGCCAGAGGCTCCTCCAAGGAACAAAGATGAAGATGAGAATGACTCCGCTGGCCTGTTTGCTGGCGCCCCTGCTCACCGCCTGTGGTGGCGGCGGTACGGATGAGGCGCCGCTGGCGGCGCCGGACTATCACCTGACGGTTGAGCTGCCCCAGGCGGGCACCCTGTGCGTCAACCTGAACCAGAACGATCAGTGTGACGCCGGCGAACCCCAGGTGAGTGGCGCCGCCGGTGCCCGCCAGCTGAGCGGCACCTCCCCCGCCCTGCTGACCAGCCCGCTGCTGTTCATCCCGACGGATGCCGCCGCGCTGACCCTGACTCATCCGGCGGCTCGCCTGGATGGTCAAACCTTGAGCCCCACGCCGCTCAGCACCCTGTTGCAGGTCCGCATCGGCGACGGACTCCCCCCCGCCCAGGCCTTGGCCGATCTGCTGGCGACTCTGGCCCCCCTGCAACCGGGCCAGGGTCTCGCCGCCCTCGGCCAGCTTGGGGCGTTCAACCAGGCCCTCGCCGAACTCACGCTGGCCGCCATCCAGGATGCCGGCACCCTGCCGGGGATCCCGGCCGGTGAGCGCCAACGCCAGATCTGGCAGGGCCTGGTCACCCTGCTGCCCGAGCTCGGCCAGCATTTTGCACAAAGCCCCGAGCTCCTCAGCCTGCAACCCCGTCTCGCTGCCGTGCTGAAGCAGCAGCAACCCAGAGCCCTGGTCACCGCCAGCGGCGTCACCACCTACACGGACGGGGTGGACTATCTGCTGACCCAGGAGCCTGCCGATCACCCTGGCCAGGATGCCAGCCTCAAGCAGGCCCCCTTGCGTTATCGCAAGCTGGACAACCAGGGCAAGCCGCTGCCGGACGGCGCGACCCAGTGGGATTGCGTGGAGGATCTCAATACGGGTCTCATCTGGGAGAAGAAGCTGGACGACCCGGACAGCCCGCGGGATCTGCACCGCGCCTTTGCCTGGGAGTTTGGCAACTACCACCCGACCCAGGAGGAGCGGGATTACGCCTGCCCGGACGGGAATGCCATCTGCTCCACCGAAGAGTACCGCCAGTGGCTCAACGGCCAACAGTTATGCGGCATCCGGCACTGGCGCCTGCCCCACGCCCAGGAGCTGATGAGTCTGCAGCATTTCGGCTCCCTCAATCAGCAGGATGGCCAGATTGCGACCCTGGATGTGCGCTACTTCCCCGATCTGGGAACAGGTCTCAATGGCTTTGACGGCTACTACTGGAGCCAGACCCTGACCCCGTCCCGTCGCCTCGAGAGCGTGCCCCTCAGCGTCATGGCCCCGCTCTTCTGGGGTGAGGATGCTGGCACCGATTACCCCACTCCCGTACAAACCCCTGATGACACCAATGCCCTGCAATTGCGCCTGGTGGCCGAGGTAACCCGATGAACAAGTTTCTCCTGACCCTGCTGCTCGGTCTCTGCAGCCCGCTGGCCCTGGCCATCGCCATCTGTGACGACAGCCTGCCCAGAACCAGCCCCAGCTCCCGCTTCCTCGATCACGGCAACGGCACCATCACGGACCGGACATCCGGCCTCACCTGGATGCGCTGTCAGCTGGGTCAAACCTGGCAGGGGAATAGCTGCAGCGGCGAACCGACCCGCCTCTACTGGCAACAGGCGCTGCTGACGGCCGAACGGATCCGTACCGAATCCAACCACGCCCTCCATGACTTCGGCGGCCACAAAGACTGGCGCCTGCCCACCATCAAGGAGCTAACCAGCATCCTGGAGTCCGCCTGCTACAAGCCGGCACTGAACGAGACCATCTTCCCCCGCGCCATGGCCGGCGACGGCAAGGAGGTGAACGACGGCTACGTCTACCTCTGGTCATCCACCCCCTTCCCCGCGGGCAAGACGGTGGCCTACCTTGACATCACCAGCGGCTCCGTCGGACTGCGTGCCCCCAGCGCCTGGGCCAAGCAGGTGTTGCTGGTTCGCTGACCGCCGGGACGGGGCCGGATCTCCAGGATCCGGCCCCGTCCCCGATGAAGAAGGCGTCGATTTGTGAGGCGACTCGTCAAAAAAGCATCAAATTACGTCATTCGGTGCCGGTTCATGCAGGTTTTGCCCCCCGGGGCGCTGGAATGAAACCGGCAGAGCGGTTAGTCTAGCGGCGTTGAACCAACCCCATGAGGTACAGATGAAAACCGTATTGCGTTTTAGCCTGCTGGGCGCCTTGCTGCTGGGCGGCAATGCCTTCGCCGCCGAGCCGAAAAAATTCGATATCAGCATGTTCCCCGCCGCCGAAGTGAACCAGGAACGTGTCGTGATCCGTCTGCCGGAAGTCGAGAACGAAGCGGACATGATGGTCGAGCTGCAGGTCGGCAAGAAGATGCTGGTGGACTGCAACCTGCCGCGCTTCGCCGGCAACCTGGAACAGCACAGCGTCAAGGGCTGGGGCTACAACTACCTGACCCTGGGCCAGGTCTCCGGCCCCGTCAGCACCCTGATGGCCTGCCCGGATGGCCAGAAGAAGGAGACCTTCATCCAGATCTACGGTCAGGGCTTCTTCGTCAACTACAACTCCAAGCTGCCGTTCGTCATCTATGTGCCGCAGGAGTATGAAGTGCGCTACCGTCTGTGGCGTGCCGACAACCTGGCTCAGCCAGCCATGATTGAGTGAGTCTCTGAAGCTCAGGTTCAGCGGCTTCACCCAGACCCAAACAAGGCGCCGTATGGCGCCTTATTTTTAGGTTTTTGACCGTCAATTCCTGACGTTTTCTTTACAGAAGCTGACATAACTCCACTATTTTTCAGGCTTTTTTGTGTCAGCCACCGCAAAATGACCCTCCGGGATGAGACAAAGCGCTCTCGATGAAAGATATTTATTAACATAGTAAGAAAATTGATTTTGCACTCTGCGACGGCCTGATGATACTTGCCCGCAAAGGTCAAACTAACCAGAACAAGAGACTATGAGCTTCGAATCAGACAAGCGTTTCAATGACTTCAAACATTTCCCCCGTGGCCTGCGTCGCAGCGGTGAATTCACCGTCGCCGAAGCGGACAGTCTGGAAAAATACGGCACCGTCATGCTGGCCCTCTATCAGGGCAACCAGGCCCCCCGCGACGAGGTCGAGAGCGCCTTCATCGAGCAGGTGAAATCCGGTGCCGCCGGCACCAACCCCCACGCCAAGGTGTGGTTCAAGTACCTCAAGGTCATCGGCCCCAAGCGGGTGCATCGTCTCTGCACCGTGGCCGGTGGCGCCAATGAAGATGCCGGTGGCAGCTTCGAGAGCAGTGGTGGTGGTGGCAGTGACGAGTCCCTCGATTAATGGATACCGAACTGCTTCGGACCTTTATCGAGGTGAGCAAGACCCGGCACTTCGGCCGGGCTGCTGAGAATCTCTACCTGACCCAGTCGGCGGTGAGCTTTCGGATCCGCCAGCTCGAGCAGCAACTCGGGGTCAGTCTGTTTGCCCGCCATCGCAACAACATCCGCCTGACCGCCTCCGGTGAGCGGTTGTTGCCCTACGCCGATGCCATCTTGCACACCCTGGGCCGCGCCAAGCAGGACGTGGCCCTCTCCCCCGGTTTCAGCCAGCAGCTCGCCATCGGCGCCCCGCCCGTGTTCTGGGAGCTCGATTTCAACGACTGGCTCAACCACGTCTATGCCCTGGCCCCCGGCCTCGCGGTGCGGCTCGAAACCGCGTCCCGCGAGCACCTGTGTCGTCAGCTGCTGGAACGCTCCCTCGACTTGGCCCTGCTCTCGGAGCCGACCAAGATCGACGAAATCGCCCTGCACCCCATCGGCGAGCTGGTGTTTGAACTGGTGAGCCGGGATGCCAGTGCCAACGCCGACAGCCTGGTGCAGATGCCCCATATTCATCTGGATTGGGGCACCAGCTTCGAGGCCCAGCCGAGCCGCTTGCAGAGCCTGCAGAAGACCCCTGTGCTGCACTCGAGCTCCGCCAACATGGCGCTGCAGTTCGTGCTGGCCAACGGCGGCGCCGCCTATCTGCCGCGGCGGATGGTGAGCCCCTTCCTGGAACAGGGCAAGCTGCATCTGGTGGACGGGGCCCAGGCCCTGAGCCGCCCGCTCTACCTCGCCTATCTGGAGAAATCCGATCGCCGTGAGCTTATCGATCAGCTGCTGACCCTGCCCCTTGGCTGGGACAACGCCGATCTGCGGCTGCCGCAACCGGAATAAAGGCGGCGCAGCACGTAAGCTGGAATGCAAAAGCAAAAGGGGCCTGATGGCCCCTTTTGCATGGATGATTTCCGAGTCTCAGCCGTGATGCCGACGATCGTTGGCCTGGGCCAGCAACATGCGGCTTTCGCGCAGGAACTCATCCGCCCGCTCACCGAAGAAGCTGGAGACCTGGGAGAAGGCGTCGATGAAGCCCGCCCGATCGCCCCGCTCCAGCAGTCCCAGCGCCTCGCCGAAGTTCTGGTAGTAGCGGCGGATCATGGCGAGGTTCTGCGGCGACGACAAGATGATGTCGGCGTAGAGATGCGGATCCTGGGCGAACAGCCGGCCCACCATGGCGAGCTCCAGCCGGTAAATGGGGGAGCTCAGGTTGAGCAGCCTGTCCAGATTGGCCTGCTCCCGGGAGAGATGCCAACCGTAGGCGAAGGTCGCGAAGTGGCGCAGCGCCTGGATGAAGGTCATGGCTTCGTCGTGGGCCCTGGCCTCCACCTGCTGTAGGCGCGCGCCCCAGATGGTCATCTGATCCAGCAGCCACTGGCTGGCGGCGGGTTCGCGCCCCTGACAGCAGACGATCACCTGCTTGGCGAGGCTCCCGACATCCGGCCCGAACATGGGGTGCAGCCCCAGTACAGGCCCCTGGTGTACCGCCAGCATATGGGCAAGGGGTTCGGCCTTGACGCTGGTGACATCCACCAGCAGGCAGTCCGCCGGCAAGTTGCCCAGCCTGTCTATGATGTCGCAGGTCACGTCGATGGGCACCGCCACCATCACCATGCCGGCGCCGCTCAATATCGCGTCGGCACGCGGCCAGTCGGCCTGCTCCAGGCTCTCGACCCGGTAGCCCGACAGGCTGAACAGCTGGCCGAACAGGCGACCGAGCTGGCCCTGTCCGCCGATGATCACCACCTTGCCAAGCTCAGGCTTCATGCACTTGAAGTGGTGCTCCTTGTCGCTCGCGGATTCCAAGATATAGGATTCGCGCATCACCCGGCGCAGCACATCCTCGATGAGATCCCCGGGCACCCCCAGGGTCTCGGCCTCGGCACGGCGGCGGGCCAGCATGCTCGCCTCCCGATCCGGCGCATAGATGGGCAGGCCATGGCGGCTCTTCACCTCACCCACTTCCCCCACCAGGGCCAGACGGGCGGCCAGCAGATCGATCAGCTGCTTGTCCACCGCGTCTATCTTGTCCCTGAGGGCATTCAACTCTTCGGCCATATCCAGTCCTTGTTGGCGCCACCCCAGGCCGCGCCCTGTGATCCAATCGATGACATGAATGTCATGGACGCGGCACGACCCAGGGTCGTGCCGCGCTTATATCTGCCTGACAAGATACCACGGCTTAAGGCGCGGTTCTGCCCTTGAGGGGCGCGGCCAGCTGACGATGGCAGCGGGCCAGCAGATCGGCGGTAGTATCCCAGTCGATGCAGGCATCGGTGATGGAGACCCCGTAGCGCATCTGCTCCTTGGGCTGCTCGCTGGACTGGTTACCTTCCAACAGGTTGGATTCGAGCATCACCCCTATGATGGAGCGGTTGCCCTCCTGGATCTGGTGGATGACGTTGTCCGCCACCTTGGGCTGCAGGCGGTGATCCTTGCTGGAGTTGCCGTGGCTGCAATCCACCACCAGGCCAGGCAGCAGGCCGGCCTTTTCCAGCGCCTCTTCCGCCAGGGACACATTGACCGAGTCGTAGTTCGGGTGCTTGCCGCCGCGCAGGATCACGTGGCCATCCGGGTTGCCCTGGGTCTGCAACAGCGCGACCTGGCCCTGCTGGTTGATGCCCATGAAGGCGTGGGGGCTGGAGGCCGCCTGCAGCGCATTGATGGCGGTGCCCAGGTTGCCATCCGTGCCGTTCTTGAAGCCGACCGGCATGGAGAGACCGGAAGCCATCTCCCTGTGAGTCTGGGATTCCGTGGTGCGGGCACCGATGGCCGACCAGGAGAAGAGCTCCGCCAGGTATTGGGGGCTGATGGGATCCAGTGCCTCGGTCGCCAGCGGCAACTCCAGCTCGGCGAGCCAGCACAGCAGCTCGCGGGCACGGTGCAGCCCCAGCTCCACGTCGAAGGTGCCGTCGAGGTTCGGATCGTTGATAAAGCCTTTCCAGCCGACCGTGGTGCGTGGCTTCTCAAAGTAGACCCGCATGACAATGTAGAGAGAATCCTGATAGGCGTCATGCAGCGCTTTGAGTCTGGTTGCGTACTCTTTGGCGGCGTCCATGTCGTGGATGGAGCAGGGTCCACAGATCACCAGCAGGCGGTGATCGCGACGATGGATGATATCGGCTATGGTGTTGCGGGCCCCTTGTACGAATGCCAGCGCACGATCGGAGATGGGTAACTTCTCCTTGAGCTGGGCAGGCGTGATCATCACTTGTTCGGACTGGATATGGATGTTGTTCAGGGGATCTCTTTGCATTTTCTCATTCTCTCTACTGTATCAAGCCAAAAGCGCGACTGTATTTTTAAGTTTACACCAGTCATCACTTTGTTACGCAACCGCCCCCACCTTACCAAGGAAAAACAAACAATCAAGTGAAACCAGCGGTGAAATGGCTCAACAGATGAATAAACGACCACCGCGCTGACCTAAATAGCCATAAAATCGGGTACTGACCGTCACCAAAGAGCAAAATATCGTAAACATTAATTTACATTCAGCGAGATGGGATGGACCACAGGGGACGCCTCCCCTTCCCCATTATCGGGTATAAAAAAGCGGGGCACCTGGCCCCGCTTGCGTTCCCGTACTCTCTTCTTCTATTTATCCGTTGTTGTGCGCCTTGATGACGGTCACCGCCTTGTCCGGGAAGTCGCTGAACACCCCGTCCACGTCTGCCTGATAGAGGAAGATGTTGAGCAAGTCGTTGAAGTCCTTGGCATAGGCCGGGATCTGACCCTCATCCTGGCGGAAGGTATAAGGATGCACCTTCAGACCAGCGGCGTGGGCCTCCTTCACCATGCCGGTGATGACCGGCTTGCCGAGGATACCCGGCTCGGTGACGATCATCGGCTTCCAGGGACCTATGCCATCGGCGTAGGTGGCGATGGTCTTCATGGCCCCCGGCTTGAACATCCAGTCGTAGTCATAGGGGGTCGCCTTGCCCTTGGTATCGTAGACCATGGTCTCGTTCCAGTCGGTCTCGGCCATCAGCTGCACCAGTTTGAGATCCATGCCGAGGGCCGGCATCAGCTCGCCGTCGATGCGCTTGAGCTCATCCGCATCGAAGCTCTGCAGGTAGATCTTGCTCTCTTTATTGGTGTAGCCGTACTGCTTGAGCACCTTGAGCACGGCGCTGGAGATGTCCTTGCCCTCGTGGCGGAACAGCCAGGGCGCCTTGATCTCCGGGTAGATGCCGATGTTCTTGCCGGTGCTCTTGTTGAGCCCCTGGATCATCTCTATCTCTTCCTGGAAGGTGTGGATCTTGAAGCTCGATTGCCACAGGGGGAAGCGCGCCGGGTAGACGGGCACCTGCTTGCCATCCACCAGCTGGAACGGCTCCGTCATGCGCAAGGAGCGCACCTCATCCAAAGTGAAATCCACCACATAGTAGCGACCATCGGCGCGGGCCCGGCCCGGGAAGCGTTCGGCCACGTCCGTGATGCCATCCAGGAAGTGATCGTGCATCACCACCAGCTGGTCATCCTTGGTCATCACCAGATCCTGCTCCAGATAGTCGACCCCCATGCCATAGGCAAGCGCCTTGGATTCCAGGGTGTGCTCGGGCAGGTAGCCGGAGGCACCGCGGTGGGCGATGACCACCTTGCCCTCATCGGCCGCCAGGGCCGGCAATGTGAGGGCGGCTCCGAGGCCAAGGGCAATCAGGGAGAGAGGGATTTTTTTCATGAAGTGTGCTCTTTGTTATTGTTTATTGGATGTAGGTTGTTGTTATAGCAGAGGTTTATTGCAGTTTTACGGCGGGCGGCCTAGGCCGCCCGCCTGGATGTCAGCTCGCCTTGGGCAGGGCGTGGTGATGTTCGCCGAGCCAGGCCTGCAGCTGTTGTTGCTCGACTTCGGAGAGGCGCAGCCCCAGCTTGCTGCGGCGCCACAGGATGTCTTCCAGTGAGTGAGCCCACTCCCGGTTGATGAGGTAGCGCACTTCTGACTCATACAGGCCGGCGCCAAAGTGCTGGCCGCGATCCTCGTGCAGCCAGAGGCGGGCATGGCTGCCATAGGCCTCGGCGATGCGCCGCGCGCCGCGCTCATCCAGCCAATCGAACTCGAGCATGTAGGCGCGGGCCAGCTCGGCGGTGGAGCAGTCGAACTCGCCACCGGGCAAGCGGGTGGTGGCGGTCCAATCCTCCCCCATCTGGCCGAACCAGGGCTTGAGCTTGTTGCAGGCGGCCTGGGCCAACTTGCGATAGGTGGTGAGCTTGCCGCCAAACACGGAGAGCAGGGGTGCGCCGTCGGACTCGCCACTGAGTTCCAGGGTGTAGTCGCGGGTCACCGCCTGGGGGGAGTCGGACTCGTCATCGCAGAGCGGCCGCACCCCGGCGTAGGTCCAGATGACCTCTTCGGGGGAGATCTGGCGGGTGAAGTGGGCGTTGACCACCTTGCACAGGTACTCGATCTCGGCGCTGCTGATCTTCGCCTCACGTGGGTCGCCCTTGTGCTCCACGTCCGTGGTGCCGATGAGGGAGTAGTCCTGCTGATAGGGGATGACGAAGACGATGCGGTTGTCCTCGTTTTGCAGGATATAGGCCTCTTCGCGCTCATGGATACGCGGCACGATTATGTGGCTGCCCTTGATGAGGCGAATGCCGCGGGGGGATTTCTCGTGCAGGCTCTCATCATAGAAGGTCTTGACCCAGGGGCCGGCCGCATTGACCAGGCCTCGGCAGGTGACGTTGAACTGCTCACCGCCGGCCCGCTCCAGGGTCAGGGTCCAGTGTTTGGAACCGCGCACCGCCTTGACGCAGCGGGTGCGGGTCTCGACCAGCGCGCCCTTGTCCCTGGCCAGCATGGCGTTGAGCACCACCAGACGGGCGTCGTCCACCCAGGCGTCGGAATACTCGAAGCCCTTGCTGATGCCGTTTTTCAGGCCATCCTGAGGCAGGAAGCGCACGCCGCAGCTGCCCTTGAGTTTGTCCCGCTTGGCCAAATTGTCATAGAGGAAGAGGCCGGCGCGGATCATCCAGGCCGGGCGAAGGTGCGGGCGATGGGGCAGGCGAAAACGCATGGGGCGGGCGATGTGCGGAGCCATGCCGAGCAGCACCTCCCGCTCCGCCAGCGCCTCTTTCACCAGCCGGAATTCGTAGTGCTCGAGGTAGCGCAGGCCACCGTGGATCAGCTTGCTGGAGTTGGAGGAGGTGGCCGAGGCGAGATCTTGCGCCTCGAACAACGCCACCTTCAGCCCCCGCCCCGCCGCATCCGCCGCAATGCCGACGCCGTTGATGCCGCCGCCGACGACGACCAGATCATAATGTTCGCTCATGTTCACCTACTTTCTTATTTTGGCTTTGCCATGACAGCAATGTTTGATTTCGCTCATATTAGAACATGAAAAAATGATAAACGAACATTTTATGGAGGAAATGTGATCGGGATTGTTCTGACAATGCTAAAAATGCTGCCAGTCGGTGACCAGAGGGTCACTCGGGTGCAACCCGGCAGCCCTGTACCAGGCCACAGCCTGTGAGAAAGGCCGCGAATGCGCCGGGCAAAGGGGTGAAAATCAGGGTCAGGGTCAGGGTCAGGGTCAGGGTCAGGGCTGTGAAAGAGTGATACGGGGGAATGGAAGCGAGGCTCGGGAAGTGCAGAGACAAAGCGGCCGCCAGTCGGCGGCCTGATGCCTGATCAGAGAGGGGTTAGCAGATGTGGCAGGGGATCTGGTGCTGGGTCATCAGCCGCATCAGCCGCTCCGGGGGCTCCTCGTCCGTGAACAGGGCGTGGATCTGGCTGAGGTTGCCGAGATTGACCATGGCGTTGCGACCGAACTTGGTGTGATCGGCGGCCAGAAATACCTGGCGGGAGTGGGCTATGATGGCCTGGGCGATCTTCACCTCGTGATAGTCGAAATCGAGCAGGGAGCCGTCGTTGTCGATGCCCGAGATGCCGATGACGCCGTAATCCATGCGGAACTGGCCGATGAAGTCGCGGGTCGCCTCCCCCACGATACCCCCATCCCGGTTGCGGATCTCGCCCCCTGCGATGATGACGGTGAAGTCATCCTTGGCGGTGAGTATGCTGGCGACGTTCAGGTTGTTGGTGACGATGCGCAGCTCGCGGTGATCGAGCAGGGCGCGGGCTATGGCCTCCGTGGTGGTGCCGATGTCGATGAAGAGCGAGGAGCCGTCGGGGATGTTGGCGGCCACCTCGCGGGCGATGCGCTCCTTCTCCTTGAGCTGCATGACCTTACGAGCGCTGTAGGCGGTATTGACCGTGCTCGAATGCAGGGAGGCGCCGCCGTGATGACGCCGGATCTTGTTCTGCTCCGCCAGATCGTTCAGGTCCCGGCGAATGGTCTGGGGGCTGACGTCAAAGTGGGTCACCAGATCGTCGGTCGAGACAAAGCCCTGCCTGGTCAGGACGTCCAGGATCTCCAGATGTCGTTGGGTTTGCTTCACGCTTGCACTCCGCAGATGAGACGAAAAAAGGCCCCGGCAGTGCGGGGCCTTTGGCAGTGTACCCTATCCCTTTTCCGATGGATAAGGGCAGGATCACGTTTTATGCCTTGTTGGCGGCGGCCTTGTGAGCCAGAGACTGATTCTCGTGCTTGAGGGTCATGGCCAGCAGTACGATGGAGAGTACGCAGGAAACCACCAGCACCATGAAGCCACCGTCCCAGCCGAAGTGGTCGACGGTGTAGCCCAGCATGGCGTTGGCGGCCACGGCGCCCCCCAGGTAACCGAACAGCCCGGTGAAACCGGCGGCGGTACCGGCGGCCTTCTTCGGTGCCAGCTCCAGGGCGTAGAGGCCGATCAGCATGACGGGGCCATAGATGAGGAAGCCGATGGCGACCAGGGCCATCATGTCCACGCTCGGGTTGCCCGCCGGGTTCAGCCAGTAGACCAGCACGGCCAGGGTCACCAGCACCATGAAGAGGATGCCGGCCGGGGCGCGGCGGCCCTTGAACATCTTGTCCGAGATCCAGCCGCACAGCAGGGTGCCCGGGATCCCCGCCCACTCATAGAGGAAGTAGGCCCAGGAGGAGTGATCCACGCTGAAATCTTTCGCTTCTTTCAGGTAGGTCGGCGCCCAGTCCAGCACGCCGTAGCGAATGAGGTAGACGAAGGCGTTGGCGATGGCGATGTACCACAGCAGCTTGTTGTGCAGCACGTACTTCATGAAGATCTCCTTGGCGGAGAACTCCTGCTCGTGACTCTCGTTGTAATCCTGCGGGTAGTCGTTCTTGTACTCCTCGATGGGGGGCAGACCGACGGATTGCGGGGTGTCGCGCATCACGAAGAAGGCGATCACGGCGATGGCCGCCGCCGCCGCCGCGGGCACGTAGAAGGCGCTGCGCCAGTCGTTGAACCAGCCCATGCCGAGGATGAACAGCGGGCCTATCATGCCACCGCCCACGTTGTGGGCCACGTTCCAGACCGAGACGATCTCGCCCCGCTCCTTCTGTGACCACCAGTGCACCATGGTACGGCCGCAGGGGGGCCAGCCCATCCCTTGCACCCAGCCGTTCAGGAACAGCAGCACGAACATGATGGCGATGCTGGAGGTGGCCCAGTGCATGGTCCCCATCATGAACATGATGCCGGCCGAGAGCAGCAGACCGGCGGAGAGGAAGTAACGGGCGTTGGATCGGTCCGACACGTTGCCCATCAGGAATTTCGACAGGCCATAGGCGATGGAGACCCCGGACAGGGCCAGGCCCAGATCGCCGCGGGAGAAGCCCTGCTCGATGAGGTAGGGCATCGCCAGGCTGAAGTTCTTGCGAACCAGGTAGTAGCCGGCATAGCCGAAGAAGATCCCGAAGAAAACCTGCCAACGCATGCGCTTGTAGAAGGGATCGACCTTGTCGGCCGGCAACCGCTCGATATGGGGCGCGGGCCTGAAGAGACTAAGCATGTTCTGCTTCCTTATTGTTGTAATGGGCAGTAGAGGGTGCCCTGGACATGTTTACGACCAGTGAGTCCTAATTCGTAAGCGAGCCAATTGTGCTCATTTGTGAACATTTAATCTGTGATGGCGGCTAAATTATTGCAGTTTTATTACAAAATAAATCACCGAGTGAGTGTTCGCTCATTAGCCTGAACCCCTGATAGAACAAGGATTACAGATACCCACTAAGTGGTAAGCCAATCCAAGTTAGCGGCTATTTGTCACATTTTCTTAGCAATGAGTGGGATCTTGTCCACATTTCCGATGGCAGGGGTCTGGTGAATTGGCACAGAAGAGTTATTTTCTCTCCCGTCCAAGAACGAGCGCAAACGAGCATAACGTTTGCGTCAACTCAAACAACAAGAAGAAACGTTTTCGGGCGCAATGAATGGGACAAAAAGATAACGAAACGGAACATCAAACCTACTCTGGGTGGATATAAGGAATAAAAGGTATGAGCATACAAAGACCCAATACCCTGCTTGGCGAGTGTCTCGCCGAGTTTATCGGAACCGGCCTGCTGATCTTCTTCGGTGTCGGTTGTGTGGCCGCCCTGGTGCTGGCCGGTGCCAACTTCGGGCAATGGGAAATCTCCATTACCTGGGGGCTCGGCGTCGCCATCGCCATCTATGTGACCGGCGGCATCTCGGGTGCCCACCTGAACCCGGCCGTGACCCTGGCACTGATGACCTTCGCCGGCTTCGACAAGCGCAAGGTGGTGCCCTTCATCATCGCCCAGATAGCGGGCGCCTTCGCCTCCGCCGCCCTGGTCTACTTCCTGTATGCCAACCTGTTCACCCAGTGGGAACTGACCCACAACGTGGTGCGCGGCAGCATAGAGAGCCTCGGCACCGCCGGCATCTTCTCCACCTACCCCAACGCCCTGCTCTCCAACATGCAGGCGTTCACGGTAGAGCTGGTGATCACCGCCGTGCTGATGCTGGGCATCATGGCACTCGGTGACAGCAACAACGGCGGCCCCAAGGGCTTCGCCGCCGCCCTGCTGATCGGCATCCTGATCGCGGTGATCGGTGCCTCCCTCGGCCCCCTGACCGGCTTTGCCATGAACCCGGCCCGTGACTTCGGTCCCAAACTGTTCGCCTTCTTCGCAGGCTGGGGTGACGTCGCCCTGACCGGCGGTCGCGACAACCCCTACTTCTGGGTTCCCATCCTGGGCCCCATCGTCGGCGCCCAGATCGGTACCGCCCTCTATGTGAAAGTGCTGGCTCCCTGTGTCCCGGGCAACCGTGTCGCCACCGAAGACGCCACCAAACTGTCTAATAAAGAAGAGGCCGCCGCCTAAGAGCGGTTCCCCAAACATGGAGAACATCATGTCTGCTGAAAAGAAATATGTCGTCGCCCTGGATCAAGGCACCACCTCGTCCCGCGCCATCGTGTTTGACCAGAATGCCAACATAGTCGCGACCTCCCAGCGCGAGTTCACCCAGCACTACCCGAAAGCGGGCTGGGTCGAGCACGACCCCATGGAAATCTGGGCCACCCAATCCTCCGTCTTCACCGAGGTGCTGGCCAAGAGCGGCCTGCACAGCGAGCAGATCGCCGCCATCGGCATCACCAACCAGCGTGAAACGACAGTGGTGTGGGAAAAAGCCACCGGCAAGCCCATCTACAATGCCATCGTCTGGCAGTGCCGCCGCACCGCCGCCATCTGCGAGGAGCTCAAGGCTCGCGGTCTGGAAGAGTATGTGCGCGAGAACACCGGCCTGGTGCTGGACGCCTACTTCTCCGGCACCAAGGTGAAGTGGATTTTGGACAACGTCGAAGGGGCCCGCGAGAAGGCGATGAACGGCGAGCTGCTGTTCGGCACCATCGATACCTGGCTGGTGTGGAAGATGACTAACGGCGAGGTGCACGTCACCGACCCGACCAACGCGTCCCGCACCATGCTCTACAACATCCGGGATCTGAAGTGGGATCAGCGCATGCTGGACGAACTCGGCATCCCCATGTCCATGCTGCCGGAGGTCAAGCCCTCCTCCGAGATCTACGGCTACACCACCCGTGGCGGTGGCGCCCGCATCCCCATCGCCGGCATCGCCGGTGACCAGCAGTCCGCCCTGTTCGGTCAGCTCTGCTTCGAGAAGGGCATGGCCAAGAACACCTACGGCACCGGCTGCTTCATGCTGATGAACACGGGCACAGAGCCGGTTCGCTCGAATAACGGCCTGCTGACCACGGTCGCCATCGGTCCGAAAGGGGAAGTGAACTATGCCCTCGAGGGTGCCGTGTTTATGGGCGGCGCCACCATCCAGTGGCTGCGCGATGAGCTCAAAATCATCCACGACGCCCGCGATACCGACTACTTCGCCTCCAAGGTGGGTGACACCAACGGCGTCTACCTGGTACCGGCCTTCGTGGGTCTGGGCGCCCCCTACTGGGATCCGTACGCTCGCGGCACCATGGTCGGCCTGACCCGGGGCGCGAACCGCAACCACATCATCCGCGCCGCGCTCGAATCCATCGCCTACCAGAGCCGCGACGTGCTGGATGCCATGCAGCAGGACTCCGGCATCAAGCTGGCGGCCCTGAAGGTGGACGGCGGCGCCGTGGCCAACGACTTCCTGATGCAGTTCCAGGCGGACATGATGCACACCCCGGTCGTGCGTCCGACCCGCATCGAGACCACCGCCATGGGCGCCGCCTTCCTGGCCGGCCTCGCGGTCGGCTTCTGGAAGAGCTCGGAGGAGCTGGAAGACAAGTTCAGCGTGGACCGCGAGTTCATCCCGCAGATGGACAGAGAAGATCGCGCCAAGCGCTACAATGGCTGGAAGAAGGCGGTGGAGCGCTCCCGCCGCTGGGCCGAGGAAGATTGATAGGGCGACCTGTCACTTCCGTTAGATAAAAAGAGGCCGACAGCGATGTCGGCCTCTTCTATATGTTTCAAATCCACCATAAGCAGCATAACTGCGCCGTCAAAATCGGCTCATCACAACTCATTGGCGCCGAGCCGCTCCTTCAGGAAGTCGAGCCAGACCCGCAGCCGGATGTCGCGCTGGGCGTCTGAGTAGAAGACCGCATGGACGGGGCGCGACGCGCCGCTGTTGCTGCGGGCCAGCACCTCCACCAGGGCGCCGCTCGCACGATCCGGCCCGGTCATGAAGTCCGACAGGCAGACGATCCCCTGCCCCGCCAGCGCCAGCTGGCGCAGGGTCTCGCCGCTGCTGGCCCTAAGCGTCGGGGTGATGGCGAATCTGTCCCCCTGCTCTGCACTTAACAGCGGCCAGTGGTTGAGGTGATCGGGGTGCAAAAAACCGAGCAGCTCGTGCCCTGCCAGCAGATCCGCCGGCTGGCGCGGGGTACCGCGCTCGCGCAAATAGTCGGGAGACGCCAGCAGCCGCAGCTTGGAGCGACCGAGTGGCAAGGCGCGCAGGGAGGAATCCGTCAGCTCGCCGATGCGAATGGCCATGTCCACCCGCCGCTCCATCAGGTTGATGAAGCCCTCGGAGCTGTGCAGTTGCAGCTCTATGCCGGGGTAGCGACGACGAAACTCCCCGATGATGGGCACCAGCCGGTGCAGTATGAAGGGGGTGGCGGCATCGACCCGCAATATGCCCTCGGGTTGCTCCCGGCGCATCAGCAGGTGGCTCTCGGCCTCACTCATCTCGGTCAGCACCCTGACCGCCCGCTGATAGAACCAGCTCCCCTCCTCGGTCAGGCTGACCCGGCGGGTGGTGCGGTTGAGCAGCACGGTGGCGAGCTTCTCTTCGAGGCGCTTGATGCCGCGGCTCACCACTGAATTGTCCATCCCCAGGTTCTCCGCCGCCTGGCGAAAACTGCCCGCCTCCACCACGGCCACGAACAGGGTCAGTTCATCGGAATGGGTCTTCATTGTTGTTATCCTGGCAAGAGCAATGGCGTTTTATAGACGCAATGTCGATAGATTGGCAAGCCATTCTCCCGGCTATCCTTTTGCGCAAAAAAGAAAGAGGCCAGGCGGCGAACCGCAGGGCCTCATGATATCAGCAGCAAACCACTGACTTATTTGACTTTCTCAACCTTGGGTGGCACCCAGCTGCCATCCAGGATCGCCTGCTCGCCCCAATAGGCGCGGATATAGAGGGAGAGCGTTCCCTCGGGAGCCGGCAGCCAGTTGTTGAGCTTCTCCTTGGCCGGCGCCTTGTGGCTCACATACAGGGTCAGGGAGCCATCGTCGTTGAGCTTGAGATCCTTGTTCTTGGTGCCAAGGGAGTAGCGGTTCAGCTCGTTCGGGCTGAACAGGTGCTTGCTGTTGTAGAGGGTCAGGGACCAGAACCCCTTCACCGGTGGCAACTGCCCCTTGGCAAAGGTGACCTGATAGTCGTGCTTGCCATCGAGCTGCACTCCGCCTGCATCGTTGTCCGTGTAGAAGTACTGGGTCTCGTCGGGCTTGTTGTCGAACATGTTCGACTTGGAGGTGCCGGTGCGGTTGTAGTAGTCCACCCCGAACTCGGCGTTGTGCTTGGAGCGGTTCCAGCCATTGCCCGCCGGTACCCCGTTGTTCTGCCACTTGAAGAAGTCGGCGATCACCGTCTTGTCGGTCTGCTCCGCCGCCTCGTTCATCCACTGGCGCACCTTGGGGTCCTGCTTGCCGGCCGCCACCAGATGGCGGAACTGGGCATAGAGGGCCTCTTCCCCGGGCAGGGGGGCGACCTTGGTCAGCACATTGTCGAATTGATCGAAGAACTTGTCCGGGATGACCCACTTGGTCTCACCGGCGCTGGGGTTGGGCTTCTCGCCGATGGAGGGGATGTTGGCGTAGTCATAGGACTTCATCTTGCCGTCGAACTGGCTGAGGGGGTAGGTCATCACCTCCCGCACCGGCGCCTGCACCGCGGCACGATCGGCCTGGGTGTCGTCCATCTGCACCCGGGGGATCACGTTGGCCATCTCGGTGGAGGAGCGGATCACCCCCTCGATCCCCTTGGGAGTCTCCCCTTGCCACGTCGGTCCCACCAGCAGGTAGAAGCCGGGCTTGGAGCCATAGGGCTTGCCGAGGTTCGCTATCTGGTCGGTACGGGCATCGTAGATGGCGTAGACCCAGAAGCGATCGCCAAAGTCAGGCACCTGGATGACCACGGGTTCTTTCTCCAGCTCGAAGAAGCCGAGCCCGTAGACCACGTCCTGATTCGGGCAGGTGACGAAGGTCTCCGCCGGTTTGATGTAATCCGTCAGCATACTCAGCTGCCCCATGGGGGCGACCGGTACCATGCCGCCGTTGAGGGCCGGCTCGGGGGCCTGGGTGATGGTGGCCCGGCGATTGAACTGGTTCACCATGGGATAGCCCCAGATATAGGCCTGCTGGGCGATGGCCTTCACATAGGCCTCCGGCATCCGCACTTCGGCGGCGGGCTTGTTCAGTTGATCGAATGTCGTGGGATGGGGAATGGTCAAGGGGGCCGACTGGGCCATGGCTCCCGCGCTCAGGGCGAGGGCGGTCAGCCAGACGAGTTTCTTCAATTTCATCGAATTCTCCTCAAGGGATGATGCCATTTCCCGGCACACCAGGACGGCGGCCGGGTGCAGGTCAGTCTTACTTGTTAACTTGGACCAGATCGTCCGGGATCCAGGTCTGGTCATAGAAGCCGTCTTCCGTGCCATAGAGGCGCAGGGCTACCAGGAAGTTGCGTCCTTCGATGGTCTTGATGAAGGCACTGTCTGCAACATCTTTTGGCTTGCTGGGCCCAAACCAGAGATCGATGGAGCCATCCTGGTTCTTCGGAATGTCGTAATAGCCGTTGGTGGAGGGCAGCAGCTGATCCGTCTCCGGCATGGTGCCATCCGTGATGTTGTAGGCGGTCACCGCCCAGAACAGGGCCGCCGGCGGGTTGGCGGGCAGGTGCAGCCTGTAGGTGTTGCCACCATCCAGGTGTTTGCCGTCCTTGTCCTTGGTCGCATAGGGGTACTTGGAGCCCGCCCCCGTGGTGTGCATCACCATGGCCGCCGCGCTCGAGTAGGCGATCTGGAAGAAGGCGGCGCGCTGGTTCTTGTCCAGGGTGGCATACTGCATCCACTCGGCGGTGGCCCCCGCCCAGGAGTTCTCCCACTGGCGGTTCGGGTAGTAGAGCTGGCGCTGATCATCGCGTCCCACCTGACGGCGGGCCAGGATCATGCGGGGCGCCATCTCTACCGCTTTTTTAAGCGCCGCCTCTTGCTCCTTGCTCGGGTTGAAGGGCTTGCCCTTGACGATGCCGATGCTGAGCAGGGCGCTGCGGGTCTGATCCGGAATGGCCGTCAGGGGCTCGTAATCGACGAACGCCTTCAGCTTTTGCCAATAAGTCCCGTCCGTCGGATACATCATGGTGACCCGCTTACCGCTAGCATCCGGGAACTGCATCGGTTTGACATCCTTCTCCACGTCCCATAGGGGGTAGACACGGGTGGTCTCCGCATTCTTGACCGCCGGGGCCGGATCCGGCTTGCCCTCCCCCTTGCCCATGATGGTGCGGAAGAACAGGAAGACGTTGTAGGTGGAGGATTTGAACGCGAAATAGCCCTGGGGCACGGGCCCTTCATAATCCGGCGGCAGCAAGAGGTAGAGGCCGCCGCGGGCGCGATCCGGGCCTATGGCCCCCACGTCCGTGATGGTCTGCTGGAAGAAGTCGGTGAACATGCCGATGACGTTGGCCGGCGCCTTGATCACCAGGGGGCCTGTCTTTTTCAGATCCAGATAGCTCATGGAGTAGATGACGTCGCCGTTCGGGGTCGGCACCACGGCGCGGCTGTCCATGCGCTCCTTCCACACCGGCAACACGTTGTAGCCGCTGCCAAAGGTTGCCTCTGAGCCGTCCCGCAGGCCGATTGTGTTCATCAGCGGCAACGAGACCAGATAGGCCTGAATCGCATCCTGGTAATAGAGCTCATCGCTCAGGGACTTGGCCTCGGTCTCATCCAGCCAGTTGCCCTTGTTCAGCTGGGTCATCAGGGGGGACATGGGGGCCTCTGCCGCCGCCAGCATGGGGCTGGCCCCGAGCAGGGCGATGAGGATCGTCGATGCGAGATATCCATGTTTCATAAGGAGTTCCTGTGTTTTTGTCGGCGGCGGGAAACGGAATGACAAGATACCGCCTACGAGAATGGTCTCTCCTGAGTGCGTGGTCAACACAACATTGACTTAACGTATATGCTTCTTTCGAAATGAAAATACACAGATTGCAACAATGAGACCCTGAGCCATCTGGCCGGATCCATGCCAATGAGGAGAGCGGAAATGAGATACAAGGGAAGCTGCCACTGTGGCAGGATAGCATTTGAAGCTGAAGGGGAGCTGACCCAGGCCATGGCCTGCAACTGCTCCATCTGCCAGCGCAAGGGGTCCCTGCTGTGGATGCTGCCGCGCGCCAAGCTGACGCTGCTGACCCCGGACGAGGCGGCCAGCACCTACACCTTCCACAAGCACGTGGTCAAACACCGCTTCTGCCCGGTCTGCGGCATCCACCCCTACTGCGATGGCGTGGATCCCAAGGGCAATCACATCGTCGCCGTCAATGTCCGCTGCCTGGAAGGGGTAGATCCCGAGGCACTGCCGGTGCAGCACTACGATGGCCGGGCCCTGTGAGCGGGTGCTGAGCCAGATAACTCGCACATCGGGGCAGTGAGCTCAGGCGTGCGATAAGCCCCCTTCCTGCCACCGACATTCCCCGGACTCTGCCAACCCCGCACACTGACGATGTGATCTTGTGCAAGCATCCGAGTCGACAACAAGGTTACAATCGACGCCCACATAGGGATGTTCGGAGCCGGCGTCTTGTCGCCAGCTCCGCTTTGTTGTCATGAAAGGGAAGTACTATGCCATTTGAACACCGCCTGTTCGCCGCCCATAAGGAGCTGGCCTGCAAGGGCGTTATGGAGCTCAACTACAACCCACCGCTCATCTGGCTGCTGCGCAAGGCGGGACTCAATATCAGACCACCCTACTATGAGCGCTTTATGGTCAACCTGATCGTGCTGGGGCTGCCGGTGGGCATCATCTGGGGTCTGTTGATGTGGTTCTTCGGTTGGGAGCATGAGGTGAGCATGGGGTATGCCCTGCGCCAGACCAGTTTCTTTGCCATCGGTGTCGGCCTGCTGATGGCCATCGTCTTTTGGGTGCGCCGCCGGCAGCTCAAGCTGACCCCCTGGGAGGCACTGCCCGGCTCCACGCCACGGACCCAGCAGCGCTGGCAGCACAGATAAGCGCGAGATCGCCATCACAGATCGTTTGCAACAGAGGGAAGCAGCCATGACCAAGGCCCATGAAAAACTGAACTATGTGGAGTTTGCCGCCAGGGATCTTGCGGCCACCAAGGCCTTCTTTACCGCCACCTTCGGCTGGCAGTTCGTGGATTACGGCCCAGATTACACTGCGTTTGCGGGGGAAGGGCTGGATGGCGGCTTCTACCGGGCGGATCTGTGCGGCCAGAGCGCTCAGGGCGGTGCCCTGCTGGTGTTCTACAGCGCCGACATTGCGGCGACCCAGGCCAGAGTGTGCCAGCATGGGGGCACCATCATTCGCCCGCTGTTCGACTTCCCCGGTGGCCGTCGCTTCCACTTCGTCGAGCCCAGCGGCAATGAGTTTGCTGTCTGGTCTGAAAAAAGCACCTGACGACATATCAACTTATTTTCAAGAAAAACAAAGGAATTTAATTATGTTTGGATTGGAAGCAGACCGAAACAAATTCAAGAAAGACCCTTTAAGTTATAGCGCTCAGGGATTTCTTCAATGGCGTATGATTGAGTCAATGGTCACAAATTCAGATTTTGATCCATATACTCCACCTACCAATGAAATATTAAAAAACCCTATCTTATGGATATCACAAGCAGAAGCACTGACTCAGGCTGCGGTTACAATAATAAAGTCAGAGCCTAAATTTGAAAATATGCCAATTCATTTTAGAGGAATATGTGATAGCCAATTCTGTGCCATAGGTTTAATGCTGGTTGGGTACAGCTTAGAAGTCGCGCTTAAAGCCATGATGGTTATCAAACACGGTGTGGATGGTTATATAGAAATAGAACGAAAAAATCGGCACCATCGCTTACATGAATTATCTGGAATAGTGCCAAACTTAACTAGAAAAGATAAGGCCATCTTACAAGGATTAACTCACTTCGTGTATTGGGCTGGTCGTTATCCCGATCCTGGCTCAGGCAGAGAAGATGATGCTTCAGAGATATTTGAAATTGCAGAAGACAATGAAATAACAGCTAAAGATATTTTTGATGTAGCATCAAAAATAATGTCTCACACCATTAATATTGTGGATGAAAAGCAAGGAGTTTAAACTTTGTAGTTTCTCCTCATTGCTGCGCTCACCTCAATAGTGTTTTGCGACTGCAGCCCTGTTTCCCGCTTTGGGGGGCGGGCATACTGGCCCTCGTTTTAGCGAGGAGGTTCAGATGTCATCCCCCGTCATAGTGATTGCCCAGCTTGAAGCCAAACCAAAATTCGCCGCCCGGTGCAGGGAAGCCCTGGCACCGCTTATAGCGGCCAGCCAACAAGAAGCCGGTTGCCTGCGCTACCAGCTGCACCAGAGCCTGGATGCTGCACGAGGAGTGGGCGAGCGAAGAGGCTCTTAATGCCCACCAGCAGACGCCCCACTTTATTGCCTTCGTGGCCCAGACCCGGGGCTGGTTTGCCAGAAGCGCCGTTCGCCGCTATCACTTGGCCTGAGCCCCTGCACCACCTTGCTACCCATCAAGCGGGTCAGCCGACGATGGCGACCCGCGTGATGGGCAAACCCGATACACAAGAGCGTAAAAATAGAGAACATGAGGAAATTGATGATGAAAATGCCTGCAATCGGTTTGGGTACCTTCCGCCTGAAGGGCGAGCCCCTGGTCGCCACCCTGAACACCGGCCTTGAGCTCGGCTATCGCCATATCGACACAGCCCAGATCTATGACAACGAGTCCGAGGTGGGACAGGTGCTGGCCAGCACCAGCGTCCCCCGCCAGGATATCTACCTCACCACCAAGGTGTGGACCAGCGAGTTCGGCCCGGGCAAGGTGATCCCAAGCCTGAAGGTAAGCCTTGAGAAGCTGCGTACCGACTATCTGGACCTGACGCTCATTCACTGGCCCTCCCCCAAAGATGAGGTGCCGATGGCCGTCTACCTGGAGCAGCTGGCCGAGGCGAAGGCCCAGGGCCTGACCCGGGAGATAGGGGTCTCCAACTTCACCGTGGCTCAGCTCAAAGAGGCCATCGCCATCCTGGGGCCGGGCGCCATTGACCATCAGCAGGTGGAAATTCACCCCCTGCTGCAAAACCGCAAGGTGGTGGAGTTCTGCCAGGAGCAGGGCATCGCCCTCACCGCCTATATGCCGCTCGCCTATGGCAAGGTGCTCACCGAGCCGCTCCTGCTGGAGATCGGCAAACGCCACGACGTCTCCCCGGCCCAGGTGTCGCTGGCCTGGCTGCTGGCCCAGGGCATGACGGTGATCCCGAGCTCCACCAAGCGGGAGAATCAGGCCGCCAACCTGGCCGCCCTCGAGGTTCAGCTCAGCGGCGAGGAGATGGCACAGATAGCTACCCTGGATCGGGGCGAGCGCTGCGCCAATCCGGATTTTGCACCTACTTGGGACTGATCCCCCTCATCCCCGCCCCTTCTCCCGCCAAGGGAGAAGGAAGAACACAGCAGTCCGGGGCCTTTCTGTGACCCCAGCGGGAGGCATCATGCCTCCCGCTTTTTTTCGTCTTCCCCACCATCACTAGGCATCTGACACAGGACGCTACCCAGCCCATCGCCGCCCTGCAAGGCTGACTGCCGTCCCCTTAAAACGGCCCTCGCGCCACTCATCCCGTGTCACCCTGCCATTGATGCAAATAGATCAAAAGTAATTTGATGTCATCGTCATTTTTGCCAACAAACTCCGGGGGCATACTGCCGCCATTCTCCCGTCGGGAGTCACCATTCAAGGAGTTTGTATGCCACTGGCGTTGTTTGCCCTCACCCTAAGTGCCTTTGCGATCGGCACCACCGAGTTTGTCATCGTGGGGCTCATTCCCACCATAGCCGAGCAGCTGCACGTCTCCCTGCCCTCGGCGGGCCTGCTGGTCAGTCTCTATGCCCTCGGCGTCGCCATCGGCGCCCCCCTGTTGACCGCCCTGACCGGCAAGCTGCCGCGCAAGTGGCTATTGGTGGGGCTGATGGCGCTCTTCACCGCCGGCAACCTGCTCGCCTGGCAGGCCCCCGGTTACGAGAGCCTGATCGTCGCCCGTGTGCTGACCGGGCTGGCCCACGGGGTCTTCTTCTCGGTGGGCAGCACCATCGCCACGGGCCTCGTGGCCAAGGAGAAGGCGGCGAGCGCCATCGCCATCATGTTCAGCGGCCTGACCGTCGCCCTGGTGACCGGCGTGCCGCTCGGCACCTGGATTGGTCAGCAGTTTGGCTGGCGCGAAACCTTCCTGGTGGTCAGCCTGCTCGGGGTCATCGCCATGGTGGGCAGCCTGCTGCTCATCCCGAATAACCTGCCCAAGGGGGCGGCCTCCAGTATTCGTGAACAGCTCTCGGTGCTGACCCACAAGCCGCTGCTGCTGGTCTATGCCAAGACGGCGCTCGGTTACGGCGGCGCCTTCACGGCGTTTACCTTCCTCGCCCCCATCCTGCAGCAGGTGAGCGGCTTCGGCGCCAACGCGGTGAGCCTCATCCTGCTGGTGTACGGGGTATCGGTGGCGGTCGGCAACATCTGGGGTGGCAAGCTGGCCGACAAGATGGGCCCACTGCCCGCCTTGAAGCTGTTGTTTGCCGGCCTCGCCCTGGTGCTGCTCATCCTCACCTTCACCGCGCCGCACCCTGTGCTCGCCGTGCTCACCGTGCTGGTGTGGGGCGCCTTCGCGTTCGGCAACGTGCCTGGGCTGCAGGTGCTGGTGGTCAAACAGGCCGAAATCCACACCCCCAACGCCGTGGACGTGGCCTCCGGCCTCAACATCGCCGCCTTCAACGTCGGCATCGCGCTGGGTTCTGTGGTGGGCGGTTTCGTGGTGGAGCACCTGGGGCTGATGCACACCCCCTGGATCGGGGCGCTGATCGTGTTGCTGGCCTATGGTCTCACCCATATCAGCGAGGTCAGTGCACGGCGCGCCGCACGCCCGGCGATCGCCTAAGCCCCGGGCAACAAAAAGGCCGACACCCAGTGTCGGCCTTTTTCATTGGCAAGATGGTGCGGCTCAAGACTCCTTGAGATCCTCATCCGCGGCCCAGCGCGCCTCGAGCCAGAGCAGGTTGACCAGGCCGCACAGCAGCGCAAACCCCAGCCCCAGTATCCAGGTGAAATACCACATATCGAAGACTCCTCAATTCCTGTGTTAGTAGAGGCTATGGCCGTGTTCGCGCACCTGCTCGGTGCTCATCTTGCCCCGCGCCACCCAGTAGACCCAGAGGGTGTAGCCGATGTTGATGGGCATCAGCACGGCGACTATGCCCAGCATGATGAAGAGGGTGCGCTCGCTGGAGGTGCCGTCCCACAGGGTCAGGCTACTCGACGGATCCAGGGACGAGGGCAGCACGAAGGGGAACAGGGCGATGGCGATGGTCAGCATCATGGCGGCGCAGGCACCGCCGCTGGTGACGATGGCGAGGCGCGCCCGACCAAGACTGCTTGCCAGCGCGCTCAAGAGCGGCAGCAAGAGGCCAAGGGCCGGCACAGCCCAGAGCACGGGGTGCGCCATGAAGTTGCCAAACCAGCCATCCGGCGCCGTCGTCACCTGTTTCATCAGGGGGGTCAGGGAGCTGTTGAGATCCCCAATCTCGGCTATCTGGTAGCCGCGCATCTGGCTGAGCCAGAAGCCGCCCAAGGCAAATAGGCTACTTGCCAGGGGGCCGAGCCAGCGGCTCTGACGAGCGCAGCGCGCCGCTATCACCCCTTGGGTCTTGCACTGCAGGAAGCTGCAGCCATGGAGCATCAGCAGGGCCAGCGCCGTACCCATGCAGGTGAAGAGCAGGGGCCAGTTGAAATCGAAGGCACCATAGTGGATGCGAAGGGCCGAATCGAAGCGAAACGGCAAGCCTTGCAGCAGGAAGCCCAGGGTAGCGCCAAACACCAGGGTCGGCAGCAGGGCTCCCATCACCAGGGCCCGGTCCCACCAGCGGCGCCACACGGGATCCGGCAGCTTGCTGCGATAGTCAAAACCGACCGGGCGCAGGAAGAGGCCAAACAGCAGGAACATGAAGGGCACATAGAGCGCCGAGAAGGAGGCGGCATAGACCAGAGGCCAGGCGGCGAACAGGGTGCCGGCGCCGGCGATGAGCCACACCTGGTTGCCCTCCCACACGGGGCCCACGCTGTTGAGTAGCACCCGCCGCTCCTCATCGTTCTTGGCCACCACGGGCAACAGCATGCCGACCCCAAGATCGAAGCCATCCATCACCACGAAGCCGATGAGCAGGAAGAGCACCAGCCCCCACCAGACGAGTTTCAGGGTTTCGTAATCCATCAGACGGGACTCCCGTTTTTCAACACTTCACCTTGATAACGACCCGTCTGCAGGCTGGCGGGCCCTTTGCGGATCACGTGACGCAACAAGAACAGCTCCACCACCAGCAGCGTGCTGTAGATGAGGAAGATGGAGATGAGGCTGAACCAGAGTTGGCCCGGTTGCAGCAAGGAGACAGAGGCCGACACCGGCAGCACGTCGCTGATGGTCCAGGGCTGGCGGCCGAACTCGGCCACGAACCAGCCCGCCTCGATGGCAACCCAGGGCAGCGGTATGCTCCAAAGCAGCGCCTTGAGCAAGCGGGTCGATTGCACCAGCCTGCCCCGGCACAGTTGCAGGAAGGCGGCGGTAAAGAGCAGCAGCAACACCACCCCTATGCCCACCATCAGTCGGAAGCTCCAGAACAGCGGCGCCACCTGGGGAATGGAGTCGTCCACCGCCCGGGCTATGGCCGCCTCGTCCGCCTTGCCAATTTCCTTGGCGTAGGGGGTCAGCAGCAGGCCGTAGCCGAGATCGGCGCGGTGGCGCTCGAAGGTGGCCCTGGCCTCGGCATTGCCACCATCCGCTCGCAGGGCTTCCAGGGCGTCGTGGGCCAGCATGCCGCTGCGGATGCGCACCTCGTGCTCGGCCTTGAGATCTTTCAGGCCCGTCACCTGCTCATCGAGAGAGCGGGTGGCGATGATGCCCATCAGATAGGGGATCTTGACCGCGGCGTGGGTGGTCTCGGCGCTCTGATCCGGCAGGCCGAACAGGGTGAAGGAGGCAGGGGCCGGCTCGGTGTGCCACTCCGCCTCGATGGCGGCAAGTTTCACCTTCTGCACCTCGCCGGTGCGATAGCCAGACTCGTCACCCAGTACTATGACCGAGAGGATGGCGGCCAGACCAAAGCCCGAGGCGATGGCGAAGGATCGCAGGGCGAAGCGTACCTCCATGCGGCGCAGCAGATACCAGCTGCTCACCCCCATCACGAACAGGGAGGCGGCCACATAGCCCGCCGCCACCGTGTGCACGAACTTGACCTGGGCGACCGGGTTGAAGATGACAGCGGCCACGTCCACCAGCTCCATGCGCATCGTCATGGGGTTGAACTCGGCACCGACCGGGTTCTGCATCCAGCCGTTGGCGATGAGGATCCAGAGCGCGGAGAGGTTGGAGCCGAGCGCCACCAGCATGGTCACCAGCAGGTGCTGACCGCGGGAGAGCTTGTCCCAGCCGAAGAAGAAGAGCCCCACCAGGGTGGACTCGAGGAAGAAGGCCATCAGCCCCTCTACCGCCAGCGGGGTGCCGAAGATGTCGCCGACGTAGTGGGAGTAGTAGGCCCAGTTGGTCCCGAACTGGAACTCCAGGGTGATCCCGGTGGTCACCCCCATCACGAAGTTGATGCCGAACAACTTGCCCCAGAAGCGGGTGATGTCCTTGTAGATCACCTTGCCGGTCATCACGTAGGCCGACTCGGCAATCACCAGGATCCAGGACAGCCCCAGGGTGAGGGGTACAAACAGAAAGTGGAACATCGCCGTCGCGCCGAACTGTATTCGGGAGAGGCTGACCACATCATCCAGGCTTATCATGCATGACTCTCTATGTTGCATTTAACAGACAGGTTTTCGCCCGTTAAGTACAACACGTGCCATGACACCTATAACAGATGCAGTTATAGTTAAATACACCTATAACAGTTTGAGCCCATCATGTCCCGCTACGGCCAACTGGCAGATCAGCTGCAGCAGCAGATAGAGAGCGGCGTCTGGCGGCCGGGGGAGCGCATCCCTTCCATCCGCCAGAGCTGCAAGACCCATCATTTGAGCCCCATGACGGTGCTGCAAGCCTATCAGCTGCTGGAGAGCCGCGGCCTGGTGCTGGCGCGGCCCCAGTCCGGTTACTACGTCAAGGCCGCCGCCTCCCCCCAGCGCATCAGCGCTCCCCAGCAGGCGCACTACAGCGGTTCTGTGGACATCAACGATCTGGTGTTCGAGGTGCTGCAGGCGAGCAAGTCCCGGGATCTGGTGCCGCTCGGCATGGCGGTGGCGGATCCCGCCCTCTTCCCCCACCCCCAGCTCGGCCGGGCGCTGGGCAGCTGCATGCGCCGGCTCGATCCCTTCAGCACGGTGGCAGACCTCCCCCCCGGCAACGAGACGTTGCGCCGGGCCATCGCTCGCCGCTATGCGGACGACGGCCTGCTGGTCGACCCCCAGCAGATCATCATCACCACAGGGGCCATGGAGGCGCTCTCCCTCAGCCTGCAGGTGCTGACCGAGCCGGGAGACTGGGTGGTGGTGGAGTCCCCCACCTTCTACGGCGCCCTGCAGGCCATAGAGCGTCTGCAGCTCAAGGCGGTGGAGATCCCCGTGATCCCCGGGGTCGGCATCGATCTCGCGCTGTTGGCACAGGCCCTCGCCCAGCGCCCCATCAAGGCGTGCTGGCTGATGGGCAACGTCCAGCATCCGCTCGGCCATACCATGCCGGATGGCCACAAGGAGGCGCTGATGCTGTTGCTCAACGCCCACCGGGTGCCTTTGGTGGAGGACGACGTCTATGCGGAGATCTATTTTGGCCGCGAGCGACCGCGCCCGCTCAAGCATTGGGACTCGCGGGGGGACAGCCTGCTGTGCAGCTCATTTTCCAAATGCCTGGCGCCGGGCTTTCGAGTCGGCTGGGTGGTGGCGGGCCCCCATGCCGAGCGCATCCAGCGGCTGCAACTGATGTCGACCCTGTCCACCAATGTGCCGAGCCAGCTGGCGCTCGCCGACATGCTGCGCCAGGGCGGGGTGGATGCCCATTTTCGGCGATTGCGCCACACCCTGGCCCAGCGCCAGCAGCAGATGCGGGCCGCCCTGCTGCGCCTCTTGCCCCTGGATGTGCGCATCTCCTCCCCCGATGGCGGCTACTTCCTCTGGCTCGAATTTGACGAGCGCCTCGACAGCCGCGCCCTGCACGCCCAGGCGCTCACCTGCGGCTTTTCCCTGGCGCCCGGGGCCCTGTTTTCCAGTCAGGGCCAGCACAATCACTGCCTGCGCCTGAACAGCTCCCATCCCTGGAGTCCGGCGCTGGAGGCCGCCCTCAGCCAGTTGGCGGAGCTTATCCGGCAGCAGTTGGACAAACCCTCGTTGCGTTGAGCCCCTGAGGCAGTCGCAGCCCCTTTTCTCACTTTATTTTTCCGGGGCTGCATCCAATCGCCTCCCATCGTCGTCTCTTGCTTGAACCTCACTCAAGGAGAGACGATGAAATCCCACCCCCTCTGGCTCACCCTGCTCTGCTCGGCCCTTGTTCAGCCGCTGCAGGCCGCCCCTCTTGCCCAACAGGCTGGCGCGTCCCCCCAGACCGACGCTATTCATCAGGCCAATGACGGCGTGATCCGCCTCTATGGCCCTGGCGGGCCCGACAGCGCATTGAAGCGCGCCGCCGCGGCTTTCCAGCAGGAGACAGGGATCCCGGTCGAGGTTATCGCAGGCCCGGAATCCAGCTGGCGCGACAGGGCCGTCAGGGATGCGGATCTCATCTTCGCCGGCGCCGAGCAATCCATGTCCGCCTACCTGCAGAGCTACCCCTTCCTCGATCCCCAAAGCACCCACGCCCACTACCTGCGCCGCAGCGTCATCGCGGTGCAGAAGGGCAACCCGGCCGGGATCCGCGGCATGGCGGATCTCATCAACCGCCCCCTCAAGGTGGTGGTGACCGAGGGGCTCGGCAACTACAACACCTCGGGCACAGGCCTTTGGGAAGACATCGCCGGGCGCAAGGGATCCCTGGCCGATGTACAGAAGCTCAGAGGCAACATCATCGCCTTCGCCCAGGGTAGCGGCGCTAGCCTGCGAGCCTTCACCGGCCAGCAGGCCGATGCTTGGATCACCTGGGTGCACTGGCCCCTGGACCACAAGGACAAGGCCGATTTCGTCGAGATCGAGCCGGAGCGCCGCATCTATCGCGGCCTGCTGATCAGCAAGGCGCAGGGGGCGGATGCCAGCACCCGGCAGTTTATCGACTTCATCGACAGCCCCAAGGGGGAGCCCTTCTTCACCCAGGACGGCTGGACCCGTTAACCCAAGGAGAGACCCATGAAAAAGACCCTGATCGCCCTCACCCTGCTGCCACTCGGCTCCCTCTGGGCCATGGATATGCAGCCCGTCCCCGGCGCCGAACAGCTGCCCCTCGCCTGGATGACAGAGAACGGCAAGGCCTATCTGGTCGATGCCAAGGGCTTCAGTCTCTACCGCTTCGACAAGGATGCCCAAGGAAAATCAAACTGTTATGCTGAGTGCGCCGAGAAGTGGCCCCCCGCCCTTGCCAGTGCGCAGCAGATCGAGGCGGGCCTTGGCAAGGGGGCGGATGCCGGTTTTGGCCTGATCCTGAGAGACGACGGCCAATCCCAGTGGAGCTACCTTGGCCAGCCCCTCTATCGCTGGATCAAGGATGAGCAGCCCGGCCAGAGCAGCGGCGACGGGGTGAAAAACGTCTGGCACCGTGTCCAGTTATGAGGTCTGAGTGAATATCGACAACCAGCAACTCTCCCACCTGCTGGCGCGCTGCCGGCTCAGGGACAAGCAATCCTTCGAGGCGCTTTACCAGCTGACGGGTCAGCCCCTGTACGCCATGCTCTATGGCCTGCTCAAAGACAAGCAGTGGGCCGCGGACATATTGCAGGAGGGCTTTCTGAAGATCTGGCACGGCCAGAGCGCCTATCCCGTCGATTACCCCTGGGCCTGGCTCTGCCAGTGCATGCGCAATCTGGCCATCGATGCCTTGCGGGCCAGGGCTCGCCACGGGGAGGTGCCCTGGGATGAGGGATTGGCTGGGCACAGCGAGGGGGGCCTGCCCCCCTCTTTCTCCCTCGAGCGCTGTCTCGAGCAACTCTCCGCCGACAAGCGCAACGCCATCGTGCTGGCCTATCGCCACGGGCTGAGCCATCAGGAGATCGTCAGCCACACCCAGACGCCGCTTGGCACCGTCAAGTCCTGGATCCGGCGCGGACTGGAGGAGCTCAAGCTATGCCTGACCCAATGACCCCCAAACGCTACCGGGACCCCGTCCTGCGCGAGCGGCTCGCCGGCGAATACGTGCTGGGCACTCAGAGCCCCCGGGTCCGGGCCAGGCTCGACGCCCTGATGGCCCGCGACCCCGACTGGTGGCAGTGGGTGGAACAGTGGCAACAGCATCTGGACCCCATCATGCACAACGGCCAGTCCGCGCCACCCTTACCCCGCAACACCTGGCGCAGGATAGAGCAAGGGATCTCCCCCAAACCCAGGCCAAACCGCCTGTGGTGGCCGCTCGCCATGGCCGCCTCCCTGTTGCTCGGTCTGTGGCTGCAACCCCTGCTGCCCTGGCAAGCCCCAGCCCCCATCCAGCCGGTAAGTTACCTGGCCATGATGTCTTCTGGGGGCGAAGAGACCCCCTTCGTGCTGGTCGCCTATCAGGGTGACAAACCGGGCCAGTCCAGCATCCGCCTGCAGCAGAATCAGGCGAGCCCGCTGCGCCTGCCCGCCGACGCCATGCTCTGGATGCGCGACCGGGAATCGGCCAGGCTGGTGCCCCTGGCGCCGCTGGCAGAGGTGATCGCCGGCCGCTTGATGACCCCCACCGAGTGGAAGCAGCTCAAGGAGAGCAGCGAACTGCTGGTGATGGACAAGGGGAGCGAGCGCCCCCTCTATCGCGGCCACTGCATCGAGCTCGGCTCCTGGCCGGCACAGAGCTGAGCGCGAGCGCAGCCCCTACGTCAGCAACAGCAAGGCCCCATCACGGGGCCTTGTTGTTAGCGCTGTTCCCCGACTTATCGGGCGTAGATCTCAGACTGGCGGGTAAAGCCCAGAGACTCGTAAAGCGACTTGGCCCTCTCATTGAATGACATCACCTCCAGCCGGATCTGGTTTGCATCCCGGGCCCTGGCCCACTCATCGCAGTGGGCGATCAAGGCCTTGCCGATGCCGAGGGAGCGATGACCCTCATCCACCACCACGGAGCCGATGCGGCAGATGGGGAGCTTGCTGAGGAAGGGGACTGACTCGTTGATGTCAATGCGGGCGGTCAGAAACCCCAGCACCCGCCCCTCGTCCACCGCCACACAGAACAGTCGCCCCTCGGCGCCGATGGCGCCGAGCAGGAAGCCGCGCTCCTCGGGGGAAGGTGGACAGAACACCTCGGGAGCCTGCTCGAAGTGGATCAGCCCTATCTGCCTGTTCAGCTCGAGGATGGCGTCGATATCCTGCTCGGTTGCCTTGCGTATCTCCAACGGGTGATCCTTGCTCTCTCGGTTTCCGATATAAAAAGCGTCATTCGTCACCACTTGGGTGAGAAAGAAGCATCTTAATGGGATAAGCGGGCAATAAAAAAGCCCCATGACGGGGCCTTTTCATCCAGTACAAACGTGCGGATCAGCTCGGCGCCCCCAGCTGGGCAACCTGCTTCTCTATGCTGCCCCTGAGGTTGTCATCGAGCTTGAGAGCCTTTGCCAGCTCATCGAGATAGCCGCGCTCCATGAAGTGATCTACCTCGATGGCGAGCAGGGAGGCGAGGTAGACCTCGGTGGCCTGCTCCATGTCGGTGACCTCCCGCGCCAGGGCCTGGGGGGCCAGCGGGCGGGCCAGCTCGGCATCAATCCAGCGCGCCGCGTCACTTTGCCCCTGCTCGGCCAGATAATCCTGGATCTTCTGGCGCTCGGCCGCGTCTATGTGGCCGTCGGCCCGGGCCGCCGCCACCATGGCACGTACCAGCAGGGTCGAGCGGGCGTCCAGCGCCTGCCCCTGCAGGGTATCGAGGGGCTGGGCAGGTTGGGCCGCGCCGCCCTGCTGACTCTGCCAATCCTGATAGAGCTTGTAGGCGAGACCGCCGAGGGCTGCCGCGCCGCCCACCGCCGCCACCTTGCCGCCATACTTGCGCACCTTCTTGTTGCCGAGCAGCAAGGCCATGGCCCCGGCTGCCAGACCGCCCTGCGCCATGCCCTTCATCTGGGCCTTGCGGCTGTCACCGCCGTCGTTGAGCCAGCCCTTGCCGGCGCCAAGCAGTTGATCGAGTATTTGTTTCATAGGCCCTCCTCATTGCATAGTGCTTTATGCTGGTTCGCCGCCACTGAACTCAAGGTGAATAAATGCCGCTGCCCCGCCTGTTGCTGCTGACCCTGCTGACCCTGATGGCGTTCGCCGCCAACTCTGTGCTCTGCCGCCTGGCGCTGTTTGAAGAGCGCATGGATCCGGCGCTGTTCACCCTGCTGCGCCTGACTAGCGGGGCCCTGGTGCTGATCCTGCTCTGCTCGGCCCGCCGTCCCCCACCGCCCCGCCAGGGGGACTGGGGCGGCGCCCTCTGCCTCATCACCTACGCCGCCGCCTTCTCCTTTGCCTACCTGACCCTGACCGCAGGCACCGGGGCCTTGCTGCTGTTCGCCGCCGTCCAACTCAGCATGCTGGCCCCGCCCCTGCTCCGGGGCGAACGGCTTCCCCCTCGCCAGTTGGCCGGCCTGCTGCTCGCCATGGCGGGTCTGGTATGCCTGCTGCTGCCCGGCATCCAGGCACCGGATCCCCTGGGGGCCGTACTCATGATAGCCGCAGGCATAGCCTGGGCCTGTTATACCCTGCGCGGGCCGCGCTTTAGCGATGCCCTCGCCGCCAATGCGGGCCACTTCCTGATGGCCAGCCTGCCTGCGGCCCTGATCTACCTGTTGCTGGGGCATCTCGACGCCAGCCCGGCCGCCATTGGCTACGCCCTGGCCTCGGGGGGACTCGCCTCCGGCCTCGGCTACGCCCTCTGGTATGGGGTGCTGCCCCACCTCGGCCGCACCCTGGCCGCCAGCGTTCAACTACTGGTGCCTCCCCTCGCCATCCTGGCCGGACTGATCTGGCTCGATGAGTCAGGCTCATGGCGGCTGTTGCTGTCGTCCCTCGGCATACTCGGGGGGATAGCCCTGGTCATAGCGGGGCGCCCCCCGCAAGGAGACAAATCATGATAAAGATGGTCATACTGCTGCTCGGTTGCACCCTCTGCGGCGGCCTGCTCGCCGCCAATCCGGACAAACAGACCCATCAGGCCGGACTGGACAGAGCCTGTATCAACGCCCGCCAACAGCAGACGGTGCAGGACAAGCAGCAACTCATCGATGCCTGCGTCAGGGCGGGGGGCAAGGCGAACCGATGTCAGCAGCAATACGCCAGCGTCGGCCAGCGCACCGGCAACGAGCGCCCCTATGTGTCGCCCCTGGCCCCCTGCCAGCAGGCCGAGGCTTACCGCAAGAGCAACCGGCAATGAGCCGAAGACAAGGAGAGAGCATGACCCCACCCCGCGAGCTGACCCTGCAGTTCCTGGCCGAGCCCGCCGACGTCAACTTCGGCGGCAAGGTGCACGGCGGCATGGTGATGAAGTGGATCGATCAGGCGGGCTACGCCTGCGCCGCTGGCTGGTGTGGTGGCTACGCCGTCACCGTCTACGTGGGGGGCATCCGCTTCCTGCGCCCCATCCAGATAGGCCAGTTGGTGGAGGTGCACGCCCAGGTGATCCACACCGGCACCACCAGCATGCACCTGGCGGTGGATGTCTACAGCCGCCACCCGACCAGTCGGGATCGCCACAAGACCACCCACTGCATCATCATCTTCGTCGCCATGGACGAGCACGGCAAACCGGGCAAGGTGCCCCAGTGGCAGCCGGTGAGCGAGGGGGATCTGCAGTTGCAGCAGTACGCCTTGAAGCTCATGGCCCTGCGCGAGGAGATAGACAAGGAGATGCGCCAACATCTGTGAGGTCGAGCCCCTCAACCCGGGCGCGGCCCTGTATACTGGCCGCCAGGATCAGACGAGACGTGGAGAAGAGATGTCACTGGAAAATGCCCCCCCCGAGATCAAACTCGCGGTGGATCTTATCGAACTGCTTGAGACCAACGAGATAGAACCGGCCCTGGCCCTGGCGGCGCTCGCCATAGTACAAAGAGACTATGAGCGCAAGCTCCAGCAGGCGGCGCACACCCAAGCAGACGGCACTGACCCCGACTGAGGGGAAAGTGCAAGGCTGAGCAGGCCGCGCTGGTGGCCGAAAAAGGCAGGCCTCATTTATCCAACCGGCAGAGAGGAGACGTCATGACAGCACCCATTCGATTCGAGCAGGGTCGGCCCATGTTGCTGGGGGGCCTGCGTCGTCACCACTTGTTCGCACAGGGAGATTTCGGCGGCCAGTGGCGGGACTTCGGCGCCTTGGGCCCGCTGCCGGGCCAGCTCGGTGAGCACGCCTACGGTGTCATCTGCGGCGCCGACGAGAGCGGCTGTGAATACATGTGCGCGGTGGAAGTGAGCGCCCTGGAAGTCCTGCCCCCCACCCTGGGCCGGATGCGCATCACTCCCCAGACTTACGCCGTCTTCCTGCATCAGGGCCAGGTATCTACCCTGCCCCGGACCTGGCAGGAGGCGCTGGACTGGCTCGTGCAATCCGATTACGGCTCCGCCCACAAGCCGGATTTCGAGCGCTACGGCCCCGAGTTTGACGCCCAAACCGGCAGCGGCGAGGTGGAAGTCTGGCTCGCCGTCTTGCCCAAACAGGCCATCGCCTGATCCCCGCTCGGGATCAGCGCGGCCCCATCACCTCGTCGCACAGGGTTATGAGGGCCTGGCTCAGGCTGTGAAGGGCCTCCCCCTCGCCCCCAAGGTGCAGGGCCAGCTCCACCGCCCCCATGGGGGGCCAGTCTGTCAGCTCGACCTGATCCCCCTGCACGAGTCGACTCGGCAACAGGCTGACCCCTATGCCGGCGCTCACCGCCCCCTGCAGGCTGGCGAGGCTGGCGCTGACGTAGGCGATGCGCCAGCGCAGCCCCCGCTCATCCAGCGCCTCCGTCATCTGCCGCCGGTAGAGCCCCTCGCTCGGGAACACCACCAGGGGCACAGGATCCCGCTCACGGGCGGGCCAGTCGCGGCTGTCGACCCAGGCCAGCGGCTCGCGCCAGCGGGCGACGGGATCCCCCTGCCCACGCCCCTGCTTGACCAGGGCGAGATCCAGCTCGCCGGCCTTGAAGTCCCGCCAGATCTCGTGACTGAGGCCGCTGCGCACCTCCAGTCGCACCAGGGGATAGTCGCGGGCGAAGGCCGCCAGCACAGGGGCCATGGCGCCGGCGGCAAAGTCCTCCGGCACCCCGAGGCGAAGAGGCAGACTCGCCTCGCTTATCCTGTCCCGGGCCTCCTCCAGCAGCGCCAGAATGCGCCGTGCCAGCCCGAGCAGCTTCTCCCCGGCCACCGTGGTCACCACGGTGCGGCCGCTGCGGTCGAGCAGGGGGCAGCCGAGCTGCTCTTCGAGGCGCCGCATCTGCTGGCTGATGGTGGACTGGGTCAGGTGCACCCGCTCACCAGCCCGGGTGAAACTGCCGCTCTCGACGATGGCGACAAAGCTGCGCAGCAGCTGGGGATCCAGGATGGGTCTCTCCATTTGGCCTCAATATCCATTTATGAAATCACTGATAGTCATTCTATCATTTAATTTCCAAATGAATTGGCGACCCGCTAGGCTCCCTCCATCCCCTTCTCTACCCCAGGATGACCCCATGTCGCCCCACCACCAATCCGGTACCCGCCTCGTCAACTCCCTCACCGCTCTCACTGGTCCCAGCCATCAGGAGTGGCTGGAGCAGGCGCTGCACCTGGCCCTGACCCATCGCCGGCAAGGGGGGCGCCCCTTCGCCGCCCTACTGGTGAAAGAGGGCAAGCTGGTGGCGAGCGCGGTGAACCGCATGCTGGAGGCGGGAGATCCCACCCGCCACGCCGAGATGGAGGCGTTGCGGGAGGCAAGCCAGCAGGGGCCGCTCAAGGGCGCAGTGGTCTACGCCAGCGGCCACCCCTGCCCTATGTGCCTGTGCGCCCTGGTGATGAACGGCATCAGCGCCGTCTACTACGCCTTCGATAATGCCGACGCGGCCCCCTTCGGTTTTGACAGCAGCGCCAGTTACGACAGGCTGCGACTGCCGCTATCCCCGCCGCCCCTGCCCCTCATCAAGCTGAAGAGCCCCATCCCGGCCTCTGCCCTCTACGGCAACCAGCATGAGTAAGCCGTCTACTCGGCAAGGAGCCGGCGCCCTGCTGGTGCTGGTAGTGCTGATTGGCATCAACCTGCGCCCCTTCCTCACCGCCATAGGCCCCCTCGCGGGGCAGATAGACGGGCGCCTCGCCATGGGCATGGATCAGCTCGCCTGGGTCACCCTGCTGCCCCTGCTGCTTATCGGCGTCGGCGTGCTCTGCACCCCGGCTCTGCTTCGCCGCAGCAGTGCCGGAGCCCTGCTCGGGGCGGCCTTGCTGCTGCTCGCACTCGGCAGCGCCCTGCGCCTTGACGTGAGCAACGGCGCCCTGCTGATTGCCAGCGCCGCCCTCTGCGGCCTGGGCTCGGCCCTGGTACAGGGGGTGCTGCCCGGCCTCATCAAGGGGACCTTCGCCCAACGGGTACCGCTGGTGATGGGGATCTTCTCCGCCTGCATGATGGGGGGCGGGGCGCTGGGCGCCATCCTGAGCCCGCGCCTCGCCGCCGTCATCGACTGGTCGCGGGTGCTGGCGCTCTGGAGCCTGCCGGTGCTGCTGGCCCTGGCTTGGCTCGCCTGGCGGGTACGGCTGCCGCGCCCGGCGCCGAATCCTCAATCACAGACGGAGCAGCGCCTCGTCGCCCTGCCCCGCAGCTGGCTGCTGATCGCCTGCTTTGGCATCATCAACAGCGGCTACGGCATCGTCGTAGCCTGGCTGGCCCCCTCGTATATGGCTCAGGGCTGGAGTGCCCAGGCCGGGGGCGAGCTGGTAGCCTGGCTGGCCCTGGCCCAGACCCTGAGCGGCCTGGGACTGCCGCTGCTGGCGGCGCGCAGGTTGGACAGGCGCCCCTGGATGGGGCTCGCCATCCTGCTGCAGGTGATAGGTTTTGGCGGCCTCTGGCTGGCTCCGCAGGCCGCCCCCATCCTCTGGTGCCTGCTGTGCGGCGCAGGCCTTGGCGGCAGCTTCTCCCTCATCATGGTGATAGCGCTCGATCACCTGCCGGATCCGCGCCGGGCCGGCAGCCTGAGCGCCCTGATGCAGGGGTTTGGCTTCATACTGGCGGCCACCGGCCCCTGGGTGGCGGCGCGCCTGCATCACCTGAGCGGCGACTTTGCCAGCGCCTGGCAGTGGCAGCTCGGTGGCTTGGTGCTGATGAGCCTGCTGGTGCTGCGCCTGAACCCCTCGCACTACCCGAGCGCCATGCGCCTGCCCGTGACTGGCGAGACGGCTGTCCCCTTGGCTGGCGAGACGAATGCTCCGCTGAGCACCCAAAGCAAGACACCGGCCTAGGGCCGGTGTCTTGGGAAGGTTGAAAAGCGAGTGACGGGGCGCTTAGCGCCCCTTCTTCTGCCGTCCACCCTGGTTGGTGCGCGGCTTGCCCACTGCGGGTTTACCGCCTTTGGCCGGGGCACCCTTGCCTCCGGCATTTTTCCCCGCACCGCCTTTGCCAGCGGCCCCCTTGGCGGGCCCCTTGCTCTCGAACGCCTCGGGCCCGGGCACATTGGGGCGACCGCCGATCTCGTGATCGTCGTCCCGACTGGGCTTCTTGCCCTGCGCCGCCTTGCCGCCTGCACCGCTTGGGGCCTTGGCAGCCGGCTTGTTGGCAGGGGCCGCTCCCTTGGCGGGTTTCACTTCGGAGGAGGAGTCTTCGATGAGCTTGAACAGCTCGATCAGCTCGTCGTCGGTGAGATCGCGCCACTCCCCTACCGGCAGCCCCTTGAGGCTGACGTTCATGATGCGGATGCGCTCGAGCTTGGTCACCTCGAAGCCGAAGTGCTCGCACATGCGGCGGATCTGGCGGTTCAGCCCCTGCACCAGGGTAATGCGGAACACGAAGGGGGCTTCCTTCTTCACCTTGCACTTCTTGGTGACGGCACCGAGGATGGGCACCCCGGCCCCCATGCCGCGGATGAATTCATCGGTCACCGGCTTGTCGACGGTCACCAGATACTCTTTCTCGTGATCGTTGCCCGCCCGCAGGATCTTGTTCACCAGATCCCCGTGGTTGGTGAGGAAGATGAGCCCCTGGGAGTCCTTGTCGAGCCGGCCTATGGGGAAGATGCGGGTGCTGTGGTTGACGAAGTCGACTATGTTGTCCTTCTCTCCCGCCTCCGTGGTGGAGACGATGCCCACCGGCTTGTTCAGCACGATGAACACCAGGCTGTCCGCCTCCCGCGCCTCGATCACCTGACCGTTGACCTTGACCAGATCCCCGGCAAACACCTGATCACCGATGCCGGCGCGCTTGCCGTTGATGAAGACGTTGCCCTGCTCGATGAAGCGATCCGCCTCGCGGCGCGAGCAGATGCCGCTCTCGCTGATGTACTTGTTCAGGCGCATGGATTCATCGGCCAGCATGGGTCACCTGCCTGTGCTGAAGGGTCGAGAAAGGGGTCGGCTGGGCTGACCAGCGCGTCGTCGGGTTAGTCTGCATAGAATTCCATCTTCAAGGAGGCAAGAAGCCTGCATCATCAAAAAACGCCGCTACAGTAGCATATTGCCCCGCATCCTTCGCCGGATACTTGGCATCCGCCTCCCCAAGGGGAGGGTCGCCATCCCCACGAGCGCCTTGGTCACCGCTCAGGCCCCCTCGAGATCACCAAGACCATCCCTCTTCCATTCATGCATATTTGACGCAACTTTTACCCAGGCCGGTTCACCCGAGGAAATCGCTATGGGTCGCCCTGTGAGGGCACAGTAGCGGCGCGGCTCGCACCACGCCAGTGCAAAACAGCTGAACTATTGCTTGCTATTTATTAATCAAAAATGCATAAAAAGATTTTCGCCAGCACGAATTATCTTGCCTTCTCGGCCGCCTCGGCGCCACCGGGGTCGGCAAGGATCGCAACCCTGCGATCATCGCTCATTCCCGCCATCGCGCAGCCATGTGGGTGCGGGGCATGATCGTCTCCGGCAAGAAGCCAAATGCATCATTCACGACAGGAGTTATCGATGAGTCATTCCCTCTCCCAGGCCGACTTTCTGGCCCAGGTGGCCAAGCGCAACCCCCATCAACCCGAGTTCATTCAGGCGGTGAACGAGGTGGTCGCCTCCATCTGGCCTTTCATCCAGCGCCATCCCCGCTATTTGCAGCACGGCCTGCTCGAGCGTCTGGTGGAGCCAGAGCGGCTGGTGCAGTTTCGGGTGAGCTGGGTGGACGATCAGGGCCGGGTGCAGGTGAACCGCGGCTATCGCATCCAGCACAGCTCCGCCATCGGCCCCTTCAAGGGGGGCATGCGCTTCCACCCCTCGGTGGATCTCTCCGTGCTGAAATTCCTCGCCTTCGAGCAGACCTTCAAGAACGCCCTCACCACTCTGCCCATGGGCGGCGGCAAGGGGGGCAGTGACTTCGATCCCAAGGGCAAGAGCGAGGGAGAGGTGATGCGCTTCTGCCAGGCGCTGATGCTGGAACTCTATCGCCACCTGGGCGCCAACACCGATGTGCCGGCTGGTGACATCGGCGTCGGCGGGCGCGAGGTGAGCTACATGGCGGGCATGATGAAGAAGCTCACCAACAGCGCCGAGTGCGTCTTCACCGGCAAGGGGCTCTCCTTCGGCGGCAGCCTCATTCGCCCGGAGGCCACCGGCTACGGCCTGCTCTACTTCGTCGAGGCCATGCTGGCTCACCGCGGCCAGTCTCTCGCGGGCATGACGGTCTCGGTATCGGGCTCGGGCAACGTGGCCCAGTACGCCATCGAGAAGGCGATGGCGCTCGGCGCCAAGGTCGTGACCGCCTCCGACTCCGGCGGCACCGTCTATGATCCGGACGGCTTCACCCCCGAGAAGCTAGCTCGCCTGATGGAGCTCAAGAACGAGCAGCGCAAACGGGTAGCGGATTACGCCCACGAGCTGGGGCTCGAGTTCTTCACCGGCCGCACCCCCTGGCACCTGCCGACCCAGGTCGCCCTGCCCTGCGCCACCCAGAATGAGCTGGATGCCGAAGATGCGGCGCAACTGATCGCCAACGGCGTGCAACTGGTGGCGGAGGGAGCCAACATGCCCTCCAGCGCCGCTGCCATCCAGGCGTTCCATCAGGCCCGGGTGTTGTTCGCCCCGGGCAAGGCCGCCAACGCCGGTGGGGTCGCCACCTCAGGCCTCGAGATGAGCCAGAACGCCCAGCGCCTTTCCTGGACCCGGGAGGAGGTGGACGCCCGCCTCAAGGGGATCATGACCAGCATCCACGGCACCTGCGTGCGCTACGGCCAGGACGGGGATCATCATGTGAACTACGAGAGCGGCGCCAACATCGCCGGCTTCGTCAAGGTCGCCGACGCCATGCTGGCGCAAGGGGTCTGCTGATCCCGGCGCCATAGCGGGGAAGGCTCCGCGACATTCGAGCACGAAGGGCAGCTCATGGCTGCCCTCTTCACATGCGTTTTCAGCAACTTCACACCTGTGCCTTTTGCATCCCACTTCACACTCCCTTCACCCGGCCATGACAGAGTGCCCGCTCTTTACACGGAGCGAGGACAATATGATGGTCAAGTGCGGCGTTTTTCTGATGGGGTTGGGAGTCGCCAGCTTTATGGCGTTCAGCCTGATCGGCTCCACCCTGGATGAAGAGGGGTTCTTGCATGAACCCTTCGCCCTGCTCCCTTTGGGCTATCTGTTACTGCTGGCGGGGGCGGGTGTGGCTATCCTCGGTGCGATCAGGGCGCGACACCGGCAAGGGCGCTCACAGGTAGACTGAGCCAGTTATCGCCATTCCCCATCCGGGCCCTGGGTATCAGAGGCTCGACAACTATCGACATAACAGGCTGTCTGCACTGCCTTTGCCTTCTAAATCAACATAAGTCGCCTTAGAGGTAGCGACTTATCTCGATAAGGTGCTGATCCGGATCCAGGAAATAGACGGATTCAATGGGTCCGCAGGCACCACTCTTGGTCACGGGGCCCTCCACTATCTCGACTCCGTGATGATGGAGTTGCGCCATCACCTGCTCCAGGGGCCAGTGGGTGATAAGGCAGATGTCCCCCGCCCCCACCCGGGCCCGGTTGCGCGGCTCCTGCCCCAGCAGCTGCAGATTGATCTTCTGGTTACCAAAGCGCAGGGCCCGCCGCCCAGCCCCGAAGGTGATGGCCTCCATCTCCAGCACCGAACTGTAAAACGCGACCGAGCGATCTATGTCGCTCACCGTCAACACCAGATGGTCGATATGGCTGATCATGTTGCCTCCTTGGCGCCGAATATCCTTTCTCATCCTACGCCAGAATAATCGGCAGAACTGTGCGAAAGCGCAGGCTCTCTACTTTTCATTAAATGCTTTTAGAATCTTAATCTTATGGTGATTATCCGCTGCATCACGGTGTCGTTTGAGGTAAGGTTGCATCCCAGATGATCGGAGTCGACCATGACCCTTGTTGCCAACCCAGATGACCAGACCATAAGGGGAAGCCAGGATCGACCTCACCACGCGGAGGCATGGGTGGCGTTAGGAAAGCCTTGGATAGAAGAAGAGTTGAGGGCGGCGGTTGCGGCTTACAGCGAGATGCGCAAGAAAGAGCAGGCTAGAGAGTCTTATACAAAGCGGCACTATTACGCCGAGTTGGCCGAGCGATTCGGACGTACCGAGAAAGCCTTCGAATATCGGATGCAGAATATCTCCTACCTCTACGCCTTGCTGGGCCTGACCTGGGTCTCTGGGTTAAAACCTGCCAAGAATGTCGGCCCTCAGCATACTCCCATTCTGGAGCGCCTCATCTGTGAGCAGGAAGGCCTGTCCTATACCGGGCTCGCCGAGTTTGAGCACAAGGTCATCGCCTATCAGGCAAGACCCGACCCCCTACCCCCAGCAGGTATTCAAGATCCCAAACCGCTCTATAGCGCTGCAACTAGCTATGCACGCGACCCTAAGGTCAAGGCCTGGGTGTTGATGACAGCGGCGGGTCTGTGTGAATGCTGCGATAAGCCAGCCCCCTTCACCACAACCACAGGAGCCCCCTTCCTGGAGGTCCACCACCTGCGCACCCTGGCGGACGGAGGCTCAGACACCATCGGCAATACGGTGGCCCTCTGCCCCAACTGTCACCGAGCCTTGCACTATGGCGCCGACCAGGGGGTGTTGAGAGAGGCGCTATATCAAAAGTTGGTACGACTGGTTCGAGAATAGGGGAACCACTTTCTATCTCCCCACTATGCCCCCAGACGGGCCCTTAGCGAATGCCCAGCGCCTGCTGCAGGCAACACGCATTTCTCACCTCGCTCGTCGGGGGTTTATTGAGTACCCCATGGAGATGGGCAGGGCATAGGATCGAGCGCCTTTAGCTATCCCCATGATTTTTAAGTGGGAATATTTGGGTCCAAGAAAAGAGTTCATGGATGCAAAGTGCATCAAAAGGAGAGAAATCAGCACTAAATCCCAGTGCCGACACTCATTTTGGCACTTACCCCTGGCCAATTTTTCATGGTCCTCATGTACAATCGGCACCCCAGCCTGACCATCCAACCCGCCCTGTCAAACCGCCCTATTCCTGAGTGAATGAACGTGACCGCGACCCACACCATGCTCGACAGCTCTTACAGCCAGGACCTGGTCTTATTCTCCATTCTGGTGGCCGTGCTCGCCTCCTATACGGCCTTGAACATGACGAGCAGGGTGAGCCAAAGCAAGGGCCGCGCCGCCGCGCTCTGGCTCGCTGGTGGCGCCTTCGCCATGGGGCTCGGTATCTGGTCCATGCATTTCATCGGCATGCTCGCCTTCAATCTGCCTATCGCCCTGGGCTACGATCTGGTGCTGACCGGGCTCTCTCTGGTGACCGCCATCGTCTCGTCGGCCTTCGCGCTCTGGCTGGTAAGCAGGCCCCAGTTACCGTGGCGTCATATCCTCATCGGCGCCCTGCTGATGGGGGCCGGCATCGCCAGCATGCACTACATCGGCATGGCCGCCATGAAGATCATGCCCGGCATTCATTACCATGTCGGCCTCGTCATCCTCTCCATTCTCATCGCCGTGCTCGCCTCCGGCGCCGCGCTCTGGATAGCCTTTCGCCTGCGCGACAGTCATCAGCGCGCCTTCTTCAGCAAGGCCTTGGCGTCCCTGGTGATGGGGAGCGCCATCATCGGCATGCACTACACCGGCATGGCGGCCGCCGAGTTTCCGGAACACAGCCTGTGCGGCGCCCTCTACACCGGGCTCAATACCCAGTGGCTGGCCACCGTGGTCATCATCGTCACCCTGGCCGTGTTTGCCATCGCCCTGGTGCTCTCCATGCTGGATGCCCACGCGGCCCGGCTCTCCGATTCTCTGCATCAGGCGCACGACGAGCTGCTCAAGCTGGCGCTGCACGACAGCCTGACCCAGTTGCCCAACCGCCTGCTGTTTGCCGATCGGCTGGAGCAGCGCATCTCGGAGTGCCGGCATAGCCAAGACAGCTTCGCCCTACTGTTTCTCGACCTGGATGGCTTCAAGATCATCAACGATGCCCATGGTCATCACACCGGGGATCTGCTGCTGGCGCAGGTCGCACAGCGGATCAAAGCCTTGCTCGGCGCCAACGACTGCGCCTCCCGTTTTGGGGGGGATGAGTTTGTGCTGGCCCTGGCGCCTGGGGAGCAAGCGCAGACCAGTGCGTTTGCCGAGCGCCTATTGGCGAGCCTGGCCCAGCCCTATACCTGGGAGCACCACAGCCTGCACGTGACCGCCAGCATAGGCATCGCCGTCTATCCTCAGGATGGCACCAGCCTGCATGAGCTGACCCTGAACGCCGATGCCGCCATGTATCATGCCAAGAAGCGGGGACGCAACGACTACGACTTCTTCGACAGCGCCATGAACGCCAACGCTCACCAGCAGTTCTTGCTGCAACAGGAGCTGTGCCATGCGCTGGAGCGGGGGGAATTTTCCCTGCACTACCAGCCAAAATATGACGCCCAAGAGGGCAAGGTGGTCGGTGCCGAGGCGCTGCTGCGCTGGCACCACCCGCTCCATGGCGCCATCTCTCCGGCCAGCTTCCTGCCGCTGGCGGAGAAGAGCCGGCTCATCATCGCCATCGGCAACTGGGTGCTCGACGAAGCCTGCCGCCAGATGAGCCACTGGCGCGCCGCGGGCCACCACGACTGGAGTGTGGCGGTCAACCTCTCCACCATTCAGCTCGCCAGCCCGGGCCTGCTGGAGGAGGTGGAAGCCAGCCTGCGCCGCCATCGGCTGGAGGCCCGCCACCTGACCCTGGAGATCACGGAATCCACCGCCATGGAGAATGCGGAGGAGAGCCTCATCATCCTCAACCGTTTGGCGCAGCTGGGCATAGGGATCTCCATCGATGACTTCGGCACCGGCTACTCCAGCCTACTCTATCTCAAGCGCTTCCCTGCCTGCGAGCTCAAGATAGACAAGGGCTTCGTCACCACCCTGGAGCAGACGAATGAGGACGCCACCATCATCAGTGCCATCATCGCCCTGGGACAGGCCCTGGGGATGCGCATAGTGGCGGAAGGGGTGGAGACGGATCGGCAGCGCGCCCTGCTGACCGCCCTGGGTTGCGACACCCTGCAGGGCTATCTGCTCGGCAGACCCATGCCTGCGGATCAGCTGCTGGACCACTGTTCCCTAAACCAGGCGCCCTTGCTATGCCAGGCATAGCCAGGCACCATCCGAGGTTGCCTGGGGCAGGACTAAGATGGCGCTGGCAATCCCTCACAAAAGCCCTCTCTAATAAGGGAGCGAGCAGCCCCTTAGCACGGGATCCGCTCGATACGGCCACCGTTTAGCTTGAAGAAGGCATCCTGAGGCAGTTCCTGGCGCCAGGTGGTGCTGTAGTCGAGATCCGCGTAGGCACCACGCAGCATGGCGCCAAGCAGGCCGTGGGAGACCACGATGGCACGCTCGGCGATGGTCGGATCCATCAGCCAGCTCCGGGCGCGGCGCTGGATGCTCTCGACACTCTCCCCCGCCGGGGCTTGCAGATACCAGTCCGGCTGGCTGATATCGAGGCTGGGATGATCCTCCAGCAGATCCGGCACCCGGCAGCTCTCCCACTCCCCCATACCGAGCTCCACCAACCGCTCATCCCAGACGATGCATTCACTATCCAGCCCAAGTTGCTGACAGACGAACTCCGCCGTCTGGCGGGCGCGCCCCAGCGGGCTGGCGTAGAGAGTCCAGCGCGCCGGCTCATCCAGGATCTCGCGCAGGCGAGCCCCCATGGCGATGGCCTGGGCCTCCCCCTTGGCGGTCAGATCCGAGTTGCAGCGTCCCTGCAAGCGCTGCTCGGCATTGTAACGGGTCTGGCCGTGGCGCAGCAGATAGATGATGCGAGACATGATTTCTCCAACAGGTTCAACGAGATAAAACGAAGGGGCAGGATAGCAGATATCAGCCAAGGGGGAGGATGTGCGATGCCCTTCATTTTCCTACTGAAGCATCACGCTCTGCTGACTCAGAAACCCGAGGAGAGGACGACTTTATCTATGTCGACCCACCTATTGAGAACATCGAGAAGTACAGCTCCAACTTCACCTAGGTGGCGCAGGAATATACTCACGCCAAGGGTATCTATATCTTTCTCCATCTCCTGCTGGTGGTAACCGGGAGGTGATTTAGCTTCAATAGATAGCCTTAATAACATTGACGGATATTACATATCAGCGTTTTCACGAGGGCTTTCATTAACAAACTGGTTATTAAACACCCATGTTTTTTGTCATTCTCGAGATATCACAAAAATTAACAATCACTCATAAATGAAAACAATTGAGAGTAACCAAAAGGTATTCATAAGAATACCAATCATGGTTTGATATCTAAAAACAGTGAATGAATAGGTGAAAATAGGTCTCAAATGCAGTATAAACGAAAGCCTGCGACAATTTGTGACCGAGCCAGCCATGAATGATAGAATAGACAACAAGCTCAGTGCCAGACATGAAATAACGTATCGCGAGAATGAGATAGATCTCTATGAGTTGATCTCACTAGTATGGAAGAAGAAATTCCGTATTTTACTCGTGACATGTATCTGTAGTTGTCTGGGGCTATTCTATGCCATGACGGCACCCGAACAATGGACTGCCAACGCGACTATTTATCAACCCAAACCTCGAGATACTCTGGAATTGGATCGACTCAGAGCCATTTTGAATATACAAGGTCTGGCTGGCACAAAGAGCAATACTGCTATTTATGATGATTTTTTGTTGGAGTTTAAATCTTACAATAACGTAAGTGACTATCTGCAAACGACAACTCAGTTTGAAAACTATGTCAAGAACAATAATTTGAATGATGTAGAGAAACAAAGACTTTTGAGAACCTGGTCCGATTGGATGAGAATATCTCCAGAGGATAAGAAAGAGCAGCAACCTGGCATTCATCTCTCTTTCTCTTTCTTTGATAAGTCAGATACGCTACCAATGTTGACCGGTTATATTGACTATATTGTTGGGCTCCAGAGCAAAGAGCTGTTTGAAATTTTGGAGAACAACAGAAATAGTCAAATTGAAAACCTTAGTTTAAAAATAAAACTGCGTACAGAGGATGCCAAACGCAACCTGGCAAGAGAGATCGAAGGCATTGAATACAGCATGAGCATTGCCAATGCAGCTGGAGTCAGCAAGCCATTGGAAAACTTCAACTATGGTGATCGTTTCCCCATCACGCTTGGGAAGAATGCGCTGGAAAGAAAGCTAGCCATACTCAAGTCATTAAAAATTGAAGACTACATGCCAGAAATTATGGAGTTAAAGGTTCAGCTGAATAGGCTGGAGAATATCAGTTTCAATAATATGAAGCTGGTACCCTTCTCTTACTTGGATACACCGAGTTCACCATTGCGGCGTGACAAGCCCAAACGCCCGCTGATCGTCATCTTGGCGACAATGCTGGGTGGCATGTTGGGGGTTGGGATGGTGTTGGTTCAGCACGCTTTCCGCCAAGAGAAGAGACCACTGGCTGCAGGTTACGATTATCAACCTGAGTATGCCAAGGCGAGCTAATACGAACCTTCCATCAACGAATAAAAACGGCGCCCTAAGGCGCCGTTTCTTATTTCCACTCCGCTTTTGTTCTTAGGGAATGTTCTCGCGGAGCGGGTGAACAAGCCGCGGCTTATTCGTCTTCCAGGTAGGCGTAGCCTTGCAGACCCAGCTCCAGCTCGTCGAGCAGGGCCTTGCGGGTTGCGTCGTCCAGCGCCGGGTGGGAGGCGATCCGCTGGTAGTTCTCGCGGATGACGGAAGGATCGATGTTGACGTAACGCAGCAGCTGGTCGACGGTGTCGCCGCGCACCACGTTGCGAATGTCCATCTTGCCCTCTTCGTCCAGCCACACTTCCGCGCAGTGGGTGTCACCGAACAGGTTGTGCAGATCGCCGAGGATCTCCTGATAGGCGCCGACCAGGAAGAAGCCGATGTGGCACGCTTCGTTCGCACCGTACTCCGGCATCGGCAGGGTCTTCTCGACGCCGAGGCCGTCGACGTAGTGCTCCACCTGACCGTCTGAGTCACAGGTGATGTCCATCAGGATGCCGCGACGGCTGAGCGGACGCTCGAGGCCGGCAAGGGGCATCACGGGGAACACCTGACCGATACCCCAGGCATCCGGCAGGGACTGGAACAGGGAGAAGTTCGCGAAGCACTTGTCTGCCAGCTTCTCGTTCAGCTCGTCGGCCAGGGCACGGTGGTTGCGGTTGACCGGGTTGAGCAATTCTTTGAGCGCCAGACAGGTGTTCTGGTGCAGCATCTCGGCCCAGGCGCGCTGCTCGAGGTTCAGCAGACCCATGGTGTACTGGGCGTTCACGTCCCCAAGGTCTGCCACCGAGTCGTGGTAGATCTCCAGCAGGGAGGGATCCTCGGTGCGCAGATCCAGCCAGCCCTTCCACATGTTCTGCAAAATGGTGGGCGCGTCTTCGTCCGGCTCGCTGATGTCGTTCATCTCCACCCCTTCGGCCCCGATGATGTCGGTGACCAGCACGGCGTGGTGGGCGGTCAGGGCACGGCCGGACTCGCTGATGATGGTCGGGTGCGGCAGGTCGAACTCGCGGCACACATCGCCGATGCCCCAGACTACGTTGTTGGCGTACTCGGAGAGGCTGTAGTTCGCGGAGCAGTGGCTCTGGGAGCGGGTGCCCTCATAGTCCACGCCCAGGCCGCCGCCCACATCGACCACGTCGATGGGCACGCCGAGGCGACGCAGCTCGGCGTAGAAGCGGCCGCACTCGCGGATGCCGCCCTGGATGTCGCGGATGTTGGCGATCTGGGAGCCAAGGTGGAAGTGCAGCAGTTGCAGGCAGTCCAGCTTGCCGAGGCCACGCAGACGCTCCACCAGCGCCAGGATCTGGGAGGCGGAGAGGCCGAACTTGGACATGGAGCCGCCGCTGGACTCCCACATTCCGGAGCCGGTAGAAGCCAACTTGGCACGCACCCCAATGTTGGGCTTGATGTTTAGACGAGCCGACTCGTCCAGCACCATTTCCAGCTCGGAGGGTTTTTCCACCACAATGTAGACCTTGTGGCCCATCAGGTTGCCCAAGAGGGCGTGGCGGATGTATTCACGGTCCTTGTAGCCGTTGCAGACGATCACCGAACCTTGCTCATGGTGATGGGACAGCACGGCCAAGAGCTCCGGCTTGGAGCCCGCTTCCAGCCCAAGCCTAGGCTTGTCGCTGTAGGACTGACTGATGGTCTCGATGACGCGGCGCTGCTGGTTCACCTTGATGGGGTAAACGCACAGGTAGTCCCCCTCATAGGCGGACTTCTCGATGGCCTGACCGAAAGCGTTGAACAGCGCATCGACCCGGCTCTTGAGGATGTCGGGGAAACGCAGCAGTACCGGGGTGGTCAGCCCGGACTGGCGCAGCTGTTCGATGGCATCGGACAGCACGATCTGCGCCTCGGGACGAGACTTGTCGGGGGAGACGGTCACATGACCGGCGTCATTGATATTGAAAAAACCCGCACCCCAGTAGGGAACGTTGTAGACCTTCAAGGAGTCCTTGCTGGACCAGTTAGTCATGGGCTATGCCTCGCAAATGAGCGGCCAGTGGCCGCCTTCGTTACCCTCAATCACATCCAGACCATCTATTGCAAATCGCGGCAAGCCAAAGCTGCCTGCTGGAACCGGTCAGGGTCCGCGCCAGGGTGGCGACGTTCGCCATCCTCTGATCAGGGGTTTCCTGCCATCACATCCAGACCATCTGCAAATCGCGGCAAGCCAAGGCTGCCTGGTGGATCTTGGGGAAGTAACGAGTCTTGATGTGGGGCTGGTGGCTTTACATCAAGCTCAACGGTATACGGCGCCACTGTAAGGGGGCACCGCGGTACTTTGATGACAAGCGGCATCAGCCACGCCGTTTGTTCATCATTCGGCAGCCGTCGCGACGACGTAGGGAGGTGTCCAGGAAGAGAGGGAAGGCATCTGCACGCAACCGTGTTGTTAGACGACAACCACCACAGCCAACTCAACATCGACGACCGCCCATGACAAGGGAAGATGATGAGCCATTGGCCCACTCGGTCTGCGAAATGATGAGAGTCCGTTGTTCTCCCTGATACCGGAGCCTAACCGGTATTAAAGAAACCATGCCCTAGCAGTGTCTGTCGTTTCTGCGTGCCTCGCCCTATAGGCGCGTGATCCTCCGGGTTCTGGCGGCCTCTTGCCGGCGCAGGGTTACCCTTGGATCGGCGCGGAGTGTACACATTTACCGCGGCCAGTGACAATAAAAAATCGCGTAAAAAAATCGGTGTTTGCCGCTCGTTCAGATCCGGCTGTCAGCCACGCGGGCTCTGGGATGGCGCATCATGACCCCCTTCATGATTTCCCCTGAAAATAACGAGTGAACAGCCCTTTTTCCCCGATGCCTTGCCAGTGCTGGGACGAGGTCATATCCGGCCACATCAGAACCGCTTATTCCTCCTTTAATTTGGAATTTTTATTCAAACATGACGCTTTCCCCTCGCCCGCGCCCCCGGGGAAACTTTTCTGCATCCATTTTCACAAATGCGCCAAAAACTGCGCTGACGCAAAAAGCCGCGGGGCCGCTTTGGCCACAATAACCCCTCATCATCTGTCTGAGGCCTGCCAATGGATACCCTGCTTGAGCGTTTTCTGCGTTACCTGACTTTCCATACCCGCTCCGATGCGTGCAATCCCGCCTGCCCGAGCAGCGAGGGGCAGCGCCTCTTCGCCCGCGCCCTGCAGGGGGAGCTGCAGCAGCTTGGTCTGAGCCAGGTGATCCTGGATGACAACGGCTATCTCACCGCCTGCCTGCCGGGCAACCAGCCGGAGGCGCCGGCCATCGGCTTGATCGCCCACATGGACACCGCCGACTACGAGGCCGAGTTCGTGGTCCCCCAGATAGTCGAGAACTATCAGGGGGGGGATATCTGCCTCGGCAAGGGGGACGAGGTGCTGGCCATCCGCCAATACCGCTTCCTGAAGAACTACCTCGGCCAGGATCTCATCACCACGGACGGCACCACCTTGCTCGGCGCCGACGACAAGGCGGGGATCGCCGAGATCCTGACCGCCATCGACCACCTGCAGAACCACCCAGAGATCCCCCGCGGGGATCTCTGGGTCGGCTTCACCCCGGACGAGGAGATCGGACGGGGCGCCGATCTCTTCCCGCTTGACCGCTTCCCCGCCAGGTGGGCCTATACGGTGGACGGCGGTGAGCTCGGCGAGCTGGAATACGAGAACTTCAACGCCGCCAGCGCCACGGTGCGTTTTGTCGGCAACAACGTGCACCCAGGTACCGCCAAGGGGGGCATGATCAACAGCCAGACCCTGGCCGCCCGCTTCCACGCCGACATGCCGCAGGCCCAGACTCCCGAGTGTACCGAGGGTTATGAGGGCTTCTTCCACCTGGCCCAGATGAGCGGCACCGTGGAGGAGAGCACCCTGCACTACATACTCCGCGACTTCGACGACGACGGCTTCGCCGCCCGCAAGGCCCAGCTCAAGGAGCGGGTCGCCTCCATGAAGCTGGACAACCCCAAGGCGCGCATCGAGCTCGAGATCACCGACAGCTACCGCAACATGCGCAGCCAGATAGAGCCGCACATGCACATCGTCGAGTTGGCCAAGGCCGCCATGGAGGCCGCCGACGTGGTGCCCAGGATCAAGCCCATCCGCGGCGGCACCGATGGCGCCCGCCTCTCCTTTATGGGTCTGCCCTGCCCCAACCTCTTCACCGGTGGCCACAACTTCCACGGCAAGCACGAGTTCATCCCGCTGCAATCCATGGAGAAAGCTGTCAGCACCCTGGTGGAGCTGGTGCGACTCACCGCCGCCTGGCGAGGCTGAAACCGGCGCGCTGACAGCAGGGCGAGCCCGTCGCCCTGCCATCAAACTGTCATCTCACTGCCACGAGGCAGGCACAGAAGGGGCGCACGCTGGGGCAAAGGATCAGTGGAGCCACCCCATGTTCAACGTCGATACCCTGCTGCAACAGCACCTGCCCCAACTCAGCCGCCAGCCTCTGCTCCGACCCCTGTTCAGACGAGGGCTCGGCTGGCTGCTGCACGAGCAGGCCTTCCAGCACTTTGCCGAACACTACCCGCACCTGCGCGGCCTCGACTTCATCGAGCAGGCCCTGGCGCAGCTCGATTTTGACTACAGAGTGAGCGAGGCGGAACTCGAAAACATCCCCGCCAGCGGCCGGGTCATCCTGGTGGCGAATCACCCCATCGGCTCCCTGGACGGGCTCTCCCTGCTGCGACTCATAGGCCGGATCCGGCCGGACGTGAAGATAGTGGCCAACCGGCTGCTGGCCCAGATCGCGCCCCTGCGCCCGCTGCTGCTGCCGGTGGACAACCTGGGTGGCAAGACAGACAGGCAGGCCATCCTGGCCATGGGGGAACATCTGGCCCAAGGCGGCGCCCTCATCATCTTCCCGGCGGGGGAAGTCTCCCGCCTCGGCCCCAAGGGGGTCAAAGACGGCCCCTGGCAGGGGGGCTTCATCAAGCTGGCCAGACGCACCATGAGCCCCCTGGTACCCGTCCACCTCGGCGGGCGCAACGGTGCGGGCTTCTATCTCACCTCCTGGCTCAACAAAGAGCTGGCGGGGCTCTTGCTGGTGAAGCAGCTGTTTCGCCAGCAAGGGGGGCGCATCCCCCTCACCATAGGGGAGCGCATTCCGCCGGCGAGTCTCGGCGAGTTGCCGGCCAGGACGGCGGCGAGCCTGGTGCGCAGCCACCTCTATCGCATCGGCCGGGGCAAGTCTGGCCGCCTGCTGACCGAGGCCCCCATCGCCCTGCCGGAAGATCGGCGTCAGCTGAAAGATGCCATCGACGTCTGCGAGGTGCTGGGGCAGACCCCGGACGGCCAGCGGATCCTGCTCTATCGCCGCCACGAGCAGAGCCACTCGGTGATCCTGCGCGAACTCGGGCGCCTGCGGGAGATCGCCTTTCGGGCGGTGGGGGAAGGCTCGGGGCGACGGCGAGACCTCGACGCCTTCGACGATGACTACCATCACCTCATCCTCTGGGATCCCGCCCGGCTCGACATAGTCGGGGCCTACCGCTTCATTCCGGTGGCCGAGCTGCTGGAGCGCAAAGGGCTTCCCGGCCTCTACAGTCACAGCCTGTTCGGCTTCGAGGACAAGTTGCTGCCCCGGCTGGAGCAGGCCATCGAGCTCGGTCGCAGCTTCATCCAGCCCGCCTACTGGGGCAAGCGGGGGCTCGATTACCTCTGGTTCGGCATCGGCGCCTACCTGGCCCGCTACCCCAGCTACCGCTACCTGTTTGGGCCAGTTTCCCTCTCCGGCAGCCTGCCGCCCCAGGCCAAGGATCTGCTGGTGAGCTTCTATCGCCAGCACTTCGCCCCCGAGCTGGCGCTGGCCCCCTCAAGACGCCCCTACCCGGCCACGCCCCCCCTGTTCGATGGGCAGGATTACGGCGCCGATCTCAAGGTGCTCAAGGCCCGCCTCGATAACCTGGGTTGCGCCATCCCCACCCTCTACAAGCAGTATTCGGAGCTGTGTGAGCCGGGAGGTGTCCAGTTCATGGACTTTGGCATAGACCCGGCTTTCAACCACTGCATCGACGGCCTGGTGTGGGTGGATGTGAGCCGCATCAAGCCCCACAAGCGGGCCCGCTATATCGATCAGCCGTCCACCACGCCATGACCTCCTCGGCCCTGCAGCCGACGTGAACGTCCAAAAACACAAGGGAGGCATCAGCCTCCCTTGTGTCGTCATGTTGCCGCGGCTCACTCTGCGGCGGGTTTGCGGTCCGAGTGCCCGAGATCCCGCTCGGGGGCTATGATGTCCCGCACCCGCTGCTTGATCTCCTTGGCCTCGGGGAAGCCCTCGTCCGCCACCCTGTCCCACACCTGGATCCCGTTGACCAGGATCTTGAACTCCCCCTTGCTGGCGGGCACCAGGGCCACCTCGCCGAGATCGCTATCGAAGGTGGAGAGCAGCTCCTGGGCCAGCCAGGCCGCCCGCAGCATCCAGCGGCAGAGAGTGCAGTAGCGGATCTCGATGCGGGGCTTGAGGATGAGGGGATCTGTCATTGGGTCACTCCGTGAAAATCCGCCAACCAGTGGCAGGCGATGGCATTCATGGTGGTCTGGGGCAGCTCGAACAGGCCCGGGGGCGGCGTCTGGCGAGCCAGTTGATGCACCCCCTCGATGATCTCCGCCAGCACCAGGTAGACGTATTCGCCGATGACGGCACCATGGACGAAGTTGACCGCCTCCCCCCGGTTGAGCAGGAAGATGGTGCTGCCATCCGGCCGGGTCAGGGCCAGCACGTGGGGGCACACCTCGGCGCTCGGCCAGGAGAGCTGGGAGAGGCAGAACGCGAACTCGTCGTCGGCCGAGGTGACCGAGGCCAGCATGGCGCCTGGGCGCAGGGCCAGCAGATCCTCGATATCGAGGGAGCCGTTGCCGGTGGAGCAGATCACCAGCTCGGCCCGGCTGAGGGCCTCTGCCTTGTTTACCAGCTTGAAGCCGTGGGAGAGCGCCTCCACCTGGCGCAGGGCATCCGTCTCCACCAGCTCCAGGTGCAGGTTGCGGCAGCGCAGCTCGCGGGCGATGCTGCGCCCCACCTTGCCATAGCCGAACAGGGCGGCCTGGCAGACGTTGAAGGTGCGCCTCAGGGTGCGGGCCAGGGATTCGGCGGAGTAAACCACGCTGAGGCCAATCTGGATATCTTCCGCCTGCTTGAGGGGGCTGCGGGCCACCGATACCACGGGAGCGGCCAGGGGCTCCTGCTCGTAGCGCTGATGGCCGTTCTCGGTCATCTCCACCACCCCGATGAAACGGTCCCCGAAGTGCTCGGCCAGGATGGACTGGGTCCTGGCGAAGTAGCCCCCAATGTCCAGAATGATGAGCCGCTCATGATCCTGGATCAGGGGGGTTATCTGGGCGATCACCTCGTCCGGATCCGAGGTCCAGTGGCGGTTGAGGGGCAAGACGGGGTAGTGCTGCTGGGCCCAGCTCAGGGTCGCTCCGTGTACCGACTTGGGTTTGGGCAAGATGGCGCCGACGCGCCCGACCCGGTCCAGCACCTGAATGAAATGGGGGCGATCGGGCAGCAGATGGGTCACCAGCAGGATACAGAGATCCTCGAGGCGCGGCTGCTCGATGAAATGGCGAAAAAACAGATGCTCAGATCCTTGACTGCGCAACTGTGGCCTCCTTAGTGTGCCGCAAGCATGCAGGCAAACAGAACCCGGCCAAGCCGGGTTCTGTGTGTGTCCAGATAATTGAAAATCCTTTTTATCCGAAACCACTATGGGGCTCAATCTTTATCTGTGCAGACTATGACCGGCCATGCAAATTAAGGGGTAATAGCCTGTTTTTCATGCAAAAATCAGTAGAGTGAGGCCTCGGGCCAGACCCACCACAGACTCAGTCCGGCACCGACTCCCGCCACCAGGATCAGCAGACCCCAGCGGGCCAGCCAGGGCTTGCTGCGCAATGCCCACTCCAGCAGGGGCAGCAGCCAGACCGGCAGCAGCACCACGAGGGGCACTTCCACGTATTGCCAGGCCAGCATCTGCACGAAGGCGAGCGCCAATCCCAGGGCCGCCGGGGACGTGGTGACACCGGCGAAGACCCCGAGCAGGGCGCGGAAGCCGGCGAACGCCGCCAGGGCCCCGGCGAGCTGGGCGATGAGCAGGCTGCCATCGATGCCGATGACCAGCGCCAGCCAGATGAAGCCGAGGGCAAAGCCGAGCCCCTCTGCGCCATCACCCCGCCACCCCGCCCAGCCATACCAGGCGATGGCGGGCAGGAGCGCCAGCCAGATACGCGGCTCGCTGGCGATCACCGTCGCCAACCCCTGCCACCATACCAGGGCCCCCAGAGCCGCAAACAGCAGCAGGGCGGCGCGCTTGTCCTCAACCTGGGCCGCGATGGCGGGCACCAGCAGGGTCAGGGGCAGCCATTGCCACGCCTTGACCGGCAACCCGTAGGCGCCGCCGAGCAGGCAGCCCACCAGCCAGAGGGCCAGGGCGCCCCAGAGGTAACCCAGCCGTGGCCAGCGCCATGACAGCAAAGCGGCCCCCAAAGGAGCCGCCAGGGTTTGCAACAGGAGTGCTGCGCCCATTACTTGCGCACGCCTTCGACGAACAGGTTGATGCCCATCTCGTCAGGGATGCCGGGCAGCATGTAGTTCACGCCAAAGTCGCTGCGCTTGATGGTGGTGGTGGCATTGAAGCCGCTGCGGTAGCCACCCCAGGGATCCTTGCCTTCACCGATGTGGACCAGCTCGAACGCCACCGGCTTAGCGACGCCGTGCAGGGTCAGGGTGCCCTTGAGCACGCCCTTGTCCTTGGTGCCTTCATAGCCGGTGCTGACGAAGGTCATCTTGGGGTACTGTTTCACGTCCAGGAAGTCCGGGCTGCGCAGGTGCTTGTCACGGGCCTCGTGATTGGAGTCCACGCTGGCGGCGTCGATCTCGAAGCTCGCCTTGGCCGCGGTCGGGTTGGCCTCGTCCATGCTGAAGGTGCCGCTGAAGGTGTTGAAACGGCCCACCAGCTCGGAGAAGCCCAGGTGGCCCACCTTGAACTGGACTGTGGTATGCGCCGCATCGACATCATAATCGGCCGCCATCAGGGGAGCCGCCATAAACAGACAGGAAGCCAGCAGGGCCTTGGTCATTTTCATTCCGTTCGTTCCTTCATTAGGGGGTTCACATCGATACCCAAAATGCTAACCTCCCTGTAGCGATAGATAATCATCGATTTATTAAAATAATTATCAACCGAGAGTGGAATATGGACCAGATAGCCGCCATGCGCACCTTCATCAAGGTGGTGGAGTGTCAGAGTTTTACCAAGGCCGCCCACCAGCTCGGCATCTCGGTGGCCATGACCTCCAAGCTGATGCAGCAGCTCGAGGAGTCCCTCTCGACCCGGCTGCTGTCGCGCACCACACGTCAGGTCAACCCGACCGAGGCGGGCCAGTTCTACTACCAGCGCTCCCTGGCCCTGCTGGCGGAGCTGGAAGAGACCCATAGCCAGCTCACCCACAACAACCAGCAGCCCCAGGGCACCCTCAAGCTGTCGGTGCCCATGGACTTCGGCTATTTGCACCTCTCCCCCGCCCTGCCGCTCTTCCATGAACGCTTCCCCGAACTCAAGCTGGACATTGAGTACAGCGACCGGCGGGTGGCCCTGGTGGAAGAGGGCTTCGATCTCGCGCTGCGCATCGGCAACCTGCCGGACTCCTCCCTGGTGGCCAAGCCGCTCGCCATGATGAAGCTGGAGCTGTGCGCCAGCCCGGACTATCTGGCCAGACGCGGCACTCCCAAGACCCCGGAGGATCTCAAGCAGCACGACTGCCTCATCTACACCCTGACCCAGCCGGACTGGGTATTAAAACGGGACGGGGAGCAAGTCAACGTGCGGCCGCAAGGGCCCCTTCGGGCCAACAACGGGGTGGTGCTGACCCGGGCCGCCTGCAATCACATGGGGATCATCTGGCAGCCCACCTTCATCGTCGGGGATGCCCTGCGCTCGGGGGAGCTGGTGTCGCTCCTGCCCGAGTGGGACAAGGGGCAGATAGGTCTCTATGCCCTCTACCCCCATCGCCGCTTCGTCTCCGCCAAGGTGCGCTGCTTCATCGAGTTCGTGCAGGAGCGCTACCTCGCCCCCCATTACTGGGATCGGGAAACCTGAGAGAGCAGACAGCGACGATGTGATAGGTGCACTGCTTTATCGAATTCGTACAGAAACGCTACCTCGCCTCTCATTACCGAGTACTGGGATCGAGAAGCCTGAGTGATCAGATGGCTGCGTGATAGGTGCGCTGCTTTATCGAATTCGTGCAGAAGCGCTACCTCGCCTCTCATTACCGAGTGCTGGGTTCGGGAGGACTGAGAAATAAGATGGCAGGTCTCGCCCCCCAAGGCAGAAGGCGAGGCCGATGTTCAGGACTTGGTTTGGGAGCCGCTCCGGGAAGGCGTCTCGGGCAGGGGCAGTTCGGCCACCAGCAGTTGCCCGCTCAGGGTCAATTGCCAGCGCGGCAGGCGGCGCTGCAAGGCGGCGAACTGATCGCCCTCCAGCACATAGGGCAGGCTGATGTGCAGGCAGTGGCAGTCCAGCATGCCCGCCAGTTGCAGGGTCAGGACAAGGTTGGCCTCATCCGTCTTGTGTTTGTTGATGCGCTTGCCGAGCTCGTGGCGAAAGTGAGTCTCGGGATCCTGGGTCATCGCCTGCCAGCCGTAGCCGAACAGCGGAATGAAGGCGCTGACGATGCCAAGGGCGGTGAGCTGCTGCTTGGGGGGATGATAGAGGGCGTTGAGATCCAGCAGTATGGGGCTTAGATGCCGCTCACGACTACCGGATAAAATATTATTACTCATTGGATAACCTTGTTGATTCCTCTAGACTTCGCCGCATCTTTGACCCGACATGCCAACGAGGTGCTGATGCTAAGCGATATCGAGATCTCCCGCCAGTCCCCCCGCCTGCACATCGACGAACTGACCCGGCGGCTCGCCATCCCGCCGCACCTGATCCACCCCCATGGCCACCACAAGGCCAAACTCAGCCTGGCCCTGCTCAAAGAGCCCCCGAAGAAGCATGGCAAGCTGGTGCTGGTGAGCGCCATCACCCCGACGCCCCTCGGGGAGGGCAAGACGGTGACTACGATCGGCCTCTCCATGGGGCTCAACCACATCGGTCAGCCCAGCATCGCCACCATACGCCAGCCGAGTCTCGGCCCCGTGTTCGGGGTCAAGGGGGGGGCCGCCGGCGGTGGTCACGCCCAGGTGGTGCCCATGGAGGAGATGAACCTGCACCTGACCGGGGACTTCCACGCCCTGGCCGCCGCCCACAACCTGGCTGCCGCCGCCCTGGACGCCCGCCTGTTCCACGAGCAGAAGCTCGGCGATGAGTTTACTCTCAGAACCGGGCTGGCTCGACTCGATATCGACGCCGCCAACATCCTCTGGCCACGCACCCTGGACATGAACGACAGGGCCCTGCGCCACCTGACCATAGGCCAGGGCGGCCCGGCAGATGGCATCGAGCGCCAAGATAGCTTCGTCATCACAGCCGCCTCCGAGCTGATGGCCATACTGGCGCTGGCCAGCGATCTCAAGGATCTGCGCGAGCGTATCGGCCGCATCCAGCTCGCCCTGGATCTGCGCGGCAATCCCATCACCGCCGAACAGCTTGAAGTGGCCGGCGCCATGACGGTGCTGCTCAAGGATGCGCTGCAACCCACCCTGATGCAGACCACGGAGCAGACCCCGGTGCTGGTGCACGCCGGCCCCTTCGCCAACATCGCCCATGGCAACTCCTCGGTCATCGCCGATCGCATGGCGCTGGCACTCACCGATTACGTGGTGACGGAGGCGGGCTTTGGCTCCGACATGGGACTGGAGAAGTTCTTCAACATCAAGCATCGCCAGTCCGGCATTACCCCCTCCTGCGTGGTGTTGGTGGCGACGGTGCGCAGCCTCAAGGCCAACAGCGGCCTACTCGACATCCGCCCGGGCCAGCCCCTGCCGGTGAGCCTGCAGGATGAGGATCTGCCGACCCTGCGCCAGGGCTGCGCCAACCTCGCCTGGCACATTCGCAACGCCCGCCGCTACGGGGTGCCCGTGGTGGTGGCCATCAACCGCTTCCCGAGCGACAGCCCGGCCGAGCTGGCCCTGCTGGAGGAGGAGGCGCGCCGTGCGGGTGCCTGCGGCGTGGCCCTGTCGGACGCCTTCACCCGAGGCGGCGCCGGGGCAAGCGAGCTGGCCCGCGCCGTGGTCGAAGCCTGCGACCAACCGAGCGAGGTTCAACTGCTCTACCCCGATGCCATGAGCCTGGACGCCAAGCTCGCCACCCTGGTGGAGTGCGGCTATGGCGGCCGTGGCGTCATCCTCTCTGACAAGGCCCGGACACAGCTGGCGGCCCTCTCCAAAGCGGGCTGGGATCATCTGCCGGTCTGCATGGCCAAGACGCCGCTGTCGCTCAGTCACGACCCCGCCCTCAAGGGGGTGCCCACGGACTTCGAGGTACCCATCGAGGAGGTGCGGCTCTGTGCCGGCGCCGGCTTCGTCTACGCCCTGGCCGGCCCTATCATGACCATGCCGGGGCTCGGCAGCCTGCCCGCTTATCGTCATATCGATATCGACGACGACGGTGAGATAGTGGGGTTGAGCTGAAGCCCCCGGTTACCCACCATATCGATATCGACGACGATGGCGACATCGTCGGGCTGAGCCAATCACGGCCTGCCGCGCTGCCGGCTCACAAAACAAAAGACCCCGCCGATTGGCGGGGTCTTTGCTATGACAAGCAGAACGATATCAGTAGTGGAAGCGCCCCAGCTTGCTCATCACCGCCTCGGTCAGGCCGTGCATCTGCTGGCTCTGGGCATCCAGCTCCCGGGCGACCCGGGTCGAGGCGCTGGCCGCCTCGTGGATGTTGCTGACGTTGTGGTTGATCTCCTCGCTCACCTTGGACTGCTGCTCGGCGGCGCTCGCTATCTGGGTCGCCATGTCGCCGATGCGATCGGCGGCCTGCACTATGGTCGCAAGCTCCCGCACCGCCTGCTCCGCATCCTCGAGCGCCACACTGCTCAGATGACGCCCCTCGGCCATGGTGTCCACCGCCTCGCTGGTGGTATCCCTCAGCCTGTCGATCATCTGCTGGATCTCCTGGGTCGAGACCTGGGTCTTGGAGGCGAGCGCCCTCACCTCGTCCGCCACCACCGCAAAGCCACGCCCGTGCTCACCGGCCCGGGCGGCCTCGATGGCGGCGTTCAGCGCCAGCAGATTGGTCTGCTCCGAGATGGTCCGGATCACATCCAGGATGCTGCCTATCTGCAGCCCTTGCTGCTGCAGGGCGGTGATCTTGTCCGACACCTCGCTCACCTGGCTGCTGAGCTGACGAATGCCGCTGGCGGAGGCACTCACCACCTGCTGCCCCTTGTGCACCGCGTGGCGCGTCTCGTCTACCGCCTCCGCCGTGATCTGGGCGCTGCTGGCGACCGAGTCCGCCGTCGAGGACATCTGATGCACCGCCGTGGCCACCAGTTCCACCTGCTCCAGCTGCTGCTGACTGCTGGCCAGCCCCTGCTGGGCCTGGCGGGTCGAGGCCACTGCTGCCTGCTGCAACTCGTGCACGCTGGTGGCGGTGTCACTCACTATGCCCTGCACGGTGGCGACGAACTGGTTGATCCCCTTGGCCAGGGCTCCGGTCTCGTCCCGCCGGTTCTGATCCAGGCGCTGGGTGAGATCCCCCCCCGCGCTGGAGAGCCGGGACACCATGCGCGCCGTCTGCTGCACCGGCCGGGAGATGGAACCCGCCGCCAGGGCGAGACCGACGAGGCCCGCCCCCGCCACCAGCATGCCCACCAGCAGCTGGGTCCAGAGCCCGCGGCTGAAGTCACTGGCCCTGGCCTGGGCCAGCTGCTCGTACTGGGCATAGAGGGCGCTGCTTGGCACCTCGATGGCGATCCCCCAGGCCTGCTTCACCTTGTTGAGGCGGATGGGGGAGAAGACGCTCAACCCCGCGTCGCTCTCCGCCATCCCGGCTTCGGCGCGCCGCAGCTGCGCCAGCAGGTCCGCATCCTGCAGCCGTTTCCCCACGTGATCGCCGTCACCGGAGTCGGCGGCGATGATCCCCATGGGACTGATGATGCGCACCCGCCCCTGGCCGTCGAACACCCGCTGGCTGATGCCGTCGGCGAGGCGCTGCAGATAGTTCAGGGAGTAGTCGACCCCCACCATGCCGAGGTAGTTGCCCCCGTCCAGCACGGGCACCACGAAGGAGGTGAGCAGGGTCGACTGGCCGTTGACCTGATAGACGGAGGGGTCGACCGCACAGCTCGCCTTGCTCTCCTGGGGGCAGAGGTACCACTCTGAGGCCCGGATCCCGGTCGCACTTGGCGTCTTGCTGTAGAAGTCCCCGAGGGGCTTGAGGGCAAAGCCCGCCGCCCCGCGGCTCCAGTAGGGGGCAAAGTTACCGGAGGCCTGGCTGTGCTGGCTGCCCCCCTGATAGAGCTCGTCCAGGCCGTCGAAACGGTTCGCCTCCCAGCCGCTGTAGATGCTGAGGAAGTCCGGGTTGCGATCGCCGATGTCCTTGAGCAGGGCCGTCACCGCCTCCCGATCCAGGGGCTTGCTCTGATGGACGTTGCCCGCCAGCAGGGCCGCCAGGGTTTCGGCCGCATCCAGCGCCAGCTCGAAGGAGCGCGCCACCTCGCTCGCCTGGCCGTCCGCCAGGGTCAGCAGCCACTGCCCCGACTGCTGGCGGGCGCTGTCATGGCTCTCCTGCTGGATCCGAGCCTGCATGCCGGACAGGGAGAGGTAGCCGTATCCCACCACGCTGAGGACGGTAGCCAGCAGGATGCAGCCGGCGAAGAACATGACTTGATATTTGATGGAACGAAACATGACGAAGGAGCGTCTCCAGGGCCAAAAAAGGCAGGCATCATAAGGGCTGATCCGGGCGGCGTGAACTCACCACGGTGAATTTCATCGCCATTTTGTGAGCGGCGCCAAATGAGATGTGGTAAAGGGGGTAATAGACAGATAAAGAGCAAGGTCAAATACGACCCGTGCAGCACATTGAGCCGCCACACAGGAAGGGAAGCCCGCAGACGAGGAGGCCCCGCCAACGGGCGGGGCCTCCCTTATAGGTTGTACCAGGCGCCCGTCAGAGGTTGAAGCGCTGGGTCATGTGGTGCAAGGAGGTCGCCAGCTTGCTGAGCTCGATGCAGGCCTGGGCGGTCTGCTGGGCTCCCAGGGCATTCTCGTCCGCGGCGTTGTGGATGTTGACGATGCTGCGGTTGAGCTCCTCCGTCACCGCATTCTGCTCCTCGGTCGCGGTGGCGATCAGGGTGTTCATGTCGGTGATCTGGGTGACGGCACCATTGATGCTGTCGATGCTGTTGCCCGCTTCACGCGCCAGCCCGACGCTGTTCTGCATCTGCTGGCGGCTCAGTTGCATGGCGTTGCCCGCCTCGGCGGTGCGCTCCTGCAGCACCTCGATCATCTTGCTGATCTCGGCGGTGGAGTTCTGGGTGCGCTGGGCCAGGGAGCGAACCTCATCGGCGACCACCGCGAAGCCGCGACCCTGCTCGCCGGCACGGGCCGCCTCGATGGCGGCGTTCAGCGCCAGCAGGTTGGTCTGCTCGGCGATGCCGCGAATGACGTCCAGCACCATGCTGATGTTGGTGCTGTCCTGCTCCAGCTGTTGCACCACACTACCCGCCTGCTCAATCTGCAAGGAGACCTGCTCTATGCTGCCGATGGCGCGGCCCACCACCCGATGACCCTCACCCGAGGTCTGGGAGGCGGCCTTGGCGGCGCTCATGGCGTCCGTGGTGTTGCGGGCCACCTCGTGCACGGTGGACTGCATCTCGTTCATGGCGGTCGCCACCTGGGAGACCTCGTTCTGCTGGCTGGCCATGCCCTTGGCGGACTGTTCTGAGATGGCGCTCACCTCCTCCACCGCGCTGCTGAGCTGGCTCACCGAGCCGGCTATCTCGCTCACCAGATCCGCGAGGGATCCCTGCATGCGATCGATGGCAGTGCCGAGCTGACCCAGTTCGTCACGTTTGAAGCGGTTGCCGCGGATCCACTCCTGCAGCTCACCCTTGCCGAGATCGCCGCCGGCGATGCGCTGAGCCTGACGGGCCAGCATCACCAGGGGATCCCGGATCTGGCGGGTCAGCACCACGGAGAGCACGGTGACCAGGCCAAGGCCCAGCACCAGGGAGAGGATGATGCTCAGCCTGGCGCTGTCAAAGGCTCCCACCACCTCGGCGCGGGAGTTGACGGAGTAACCGTGGTTGATGCGGATGAGCTCGGCCACCGACTTGGACAAGGTGATGTAGAGATTGACCCCCTCGCTCATGAAGATGCGCTGGGCCTCTGCCATCTGGCCGCTGTCCTGCATCTGCTTGATGCGCTGGTGCAGGGCGACGTACTTGCTCCAGTCCGCCTTGACGATGTCGAAGGCGCGGCGCTCTTCCACATCCTCCGCCCAGATGGTGGCATCGTGGGCCGCGACCTGCCGATCGGCTTCCCGCAGGCTCTGCTCGCTGGCATCGCGATAATGGGCCCTCTGTTGGGGGTCATCCGCCACCAGGAACACATCCAGTTCATAGCGGCGCAGGGCATTGATGGTCTCACCCAGGGTGCTGGTGCGCACCACGGCAGGCAGGATGCTGTCGGTGAAACCGGTGGCGGCCCGGTTCATGTTGCCAAACTGCAGCAGCGAGAAGCCGCCGATGAAGGCCATCATCAGGCCGAGCACCGCAAAACCGGCGGTGAGTTTCTTACCTATCGTCATGGTACTGGGGTTCATGGCATGTCCTGCAATGGGTGATTAACTGGCATCCGTCTTCTGGGTTGTGCCCTCCTGGCACGAAACACGATAGCTGCCATCCATTGCAGTAGATAAAGCGCCCCGCCTCGCTGAAACGGGGGCACCAGGACCTTGGGCTCGCAGGTCCTGGTCGAAACGGGTCATCGCCGCGAGAGCATCCTGTGCTTGGCAGAGATCACTCACTGGTATGGAGAGCTATATCGACCCGATACAGCCATGCCTTTAGGCGTTTTTTGATTAAAATTCAGCACAAAATAGCGAAGGGAAACAAAGATGAGGCATGCCGTGATGGCATGCCTCTGGCTGATCAGCCTTTCAGACCGCCCAGAAACTCGGCGCGGGTGTCCGGCTGGGTCTTGAATACCCCACCGAGGGAGGTGGTGGTGGTATAGGAGGTGGAGTCCATCACACCGCGCGCCTTCACGCAGTAGTGGGTCGCCTTGATGCTGATGGCCACGTCACGGGTGCCGAGCAGGGTCTGCAGCGCCAGCAGGATCTGCTGGGTGAGACGCTCCTGCACCTGGGGACGGCGGGCGAAGAACTGGACGATGCGGTTGATCTTCGACAGGCCGATCACCTTGCCACGGGGGATATAGGCCACGTGGGCCAGCCCGTCTATGGTGACGAAGTGGTGTTCGCAGGTGCTGGTGAGGCTGATGTCCCGCACCATGATCATCTCGTCCACCTTCATCTTGTTCTCGATCACCGTCACCTTGGGGAAGGTGGCGTAATCGAGGCCGGAGAAGATCTCGTTCACGTACATCTTGGCGATGCGGTGCGGCGTCTCCGCCAGGCTGTCGTCGGCGAGATCCAGCCCCAGCGTCTCCATGATGGCACGCATGTGGCCTTCGATATTCTCTCTCTTCTGTTGGCTGTCCAGTGTATTGGCCACTAGCGGTGTCTCGAGACCCTCGGCCTCAAGAGCAGCCCTGACCAACAGGGCTTCCTGACTCAAATTCGTCATCGTCTTTCTCTCCCACGCTCAGGGACTGTGATGGTCGCCGTCTGTTGCGGCGGCATTCTACTGTGGCGCAATCTTACAGGGCGATTATTGTCATAATTCGAACTAACTCAAGCCCGGTACCTGACTTTATGTCAATCCGTCGTGTTTTACCCGCCTGTCACCCTGCCCGGATGGGGAGGCCGGCCGTGAATACCGCCCCAACCTCGCGGGATCACGCCAGGGCCTTTAATCCCGACGCCGACCTGCCCAAGAGGCCACTTTTTTGGGATAATCCGCCCTCACCACAATAAAGAGGTCATGATGATGGGATTCGATACCGGCACACTCCTCCCCCTAAGCGATGCCCTGCAAGGGATGCTGGACCAACTGGCCTGCTGCTGCGACACCGAGCAGTTGCCGCTGCCCCAGGCGCTGGACCGGATACTGGCCGAGGATATCGCCTCCCCCCTCTCTGTGCCCCCCTTCGACAACTCCGCCATGGACGGTTACGCCGTGCGCCTGACCGATCTCGCCGCCGGTACTCCCCTCAAGGTGGCGGGCAAGGCGTTCGCCGGTCAGCCCTATGCGGGAGAGTGGCCCGCCGGCCACTGCATCCGCATCATGACCGGGGCCCCCGTCCCTGCCGGCACCGAGGCCGTGGTCATGCAGGAAGAGACTGAGCTCGAAGGGGAGCGGGTGCGCTTCCTGAGTCAACCCAGGGCGGGGCAGAATATCCGCCGCTGCGGGGAGGACATGGCCGAAGGCTCCCGGGTGCTGGCGAGCGGCCTGCGCCTGAGCCCCCGGGAGCTGCCGCTGCTGGCATCCCTCGGCATCGCGAGCGTCACCGTGCGCCGCCCGCTCAAGGTCGCCATCTTCAGCACAGGGAATGAGCTCAAACCGGTGGGCACCCCCCTTGCCCATGGGGACATCTACGACTCCAACCGCTACGGCGTCAAGGCCATGCTGACGCGCCTCGGCTGTGAGTGCCTCGACCTTGGCATCATACCGGACGACCCCGCCCAACTTCGCGCCGCCTTTATCCAGGCAGACCGCGAGGCCGATGCCCTGATCACCACGGGCGGCGTCTCGGTCGGTGAGGCGGACTTCACCAAACAGCTGCTGGAAGAGCAGGGCGAGATCGGCTTCTGGAAACTCGCCATCAAGCCGGGCAAGCCGTTCGCCTTCGGCCGCTTGCCGAACGCCTGGTTCTTCGGCCTGCCGGGCAACCCCGTCTCCGCCATGGTCACCTTCGATCAGCTGGTGCGCCCGGCGCTGGCCAAGCTGGCCGGCCAGACCTGGGTGCCACCACTTCGCATCGGCGCCGTCGCGAGCGAACCCTTGAAAAAGGCGCCGGGCCGACTCGACTTCCAGCGCGGCATACTGAGCGCGGGTCCGAACGGCCTCGAAGTGCGCAGCACCGGCTCCCAGGACTCCGGGGTGTTCAGCTCCCTCTCCAGGGCGAACTGCTACATCGTCCTCGAGCAGGCGCGGGGCAAGGTGGCGGCGGGGGAAACCGTCACCGTCGAGCCCTTCGCGGGGCTGCTGCTGTGAGCGAGATCCTCTCGGATGCGGAGCTCCTTCGCTACAACCGCCAGATCATCCTGAAATCCTTCGACTTCGAGGGGCAGGAGGCGCTCAAGCAGGCCCATGTGCTGGTGATAGGCGCGGGGGGCCTTGGCTGCGCCGCCGCCCAGTATCTGGCGGTGGCCGGGGTCGGCCGGCTGACCCTGGTGGATTTCGACAAGGTGGAGCTCTCCAACCTGCAGCGCCAGGTGCTGCACAGCGATGCGCGCATCGGCCAGTACAAGGTGGACTCGGCGGCCGAGACGCTGCGTGGCCTCAACCCCTGGCTCGAGGTAGAGACCCACGCCGCCGTCGCGGACGAAGGGCTGCTCGATGCCCTGCTGCCGCGCCACCAGCTGGTGCTCGATTGCACCGACAACGTCGCCATCCGCAACCTGCTCAACCAGAAGGCGAGACAGCATCGCGTGCCGCTGGTGTCCGGCGCCGCCATCCGGTTAGAGGGACAACTATGTAGCTTCACCTGGCAGGAGGACGAGCCCTGCTACGCCTGCCTCAGCTCCCTGTTCGGCGAACAGTCCCTCACCTGCGTCGAGGCCGGGGTGCTGGCCCCCATGGTGGGGCTGGTGGGCAGCCTGCAGGCACTGGAGGCCATCAAGCTGCTGGCCGGCATGGGCAAGAGCTACAGCGGTCGCCTGCTGATGATCGACGGCCTCGGCGGCGGTTTTCGGGAGCTGAAGCTGCCCAAACGTCCCGACTGCCCGGTCTGCGCCCAGCCCTGAGGGAATTGAGATGAGGCACTGAGCCCTGCTTGCGTCCACAAAAAAGCCGAACCCCTGGGTTCGGCTTTTTTACTGGCTCCGGGCTTAGAAGATGCCCTTCGCCTTGACCTTCTTCATGCTGGCCACCTGGCTCGAGAGATCCTCGATCAGCGGCTCGACACTCGCCTCGTCCCCTCCAAGCTGCCGGCCCGGCTGGCTGGCCAGGCGCTGGATCAGCCTGTGCTGCTCCCGGATGAGTTTGGATTGCTCCTCCAGCTGGCGGGAGAGCAGCGCTAGGCTGCTCTGCAGTGGCGCCAGATCCGTCTCCCCCCCGGCGGCCGGCAACTTGCCGGCGATGGCGTCCGCCAGCTGATCGTGATCCACGGCCCCCGGCAGTCCCTGGCGCAGTTTATCCCAGAGCTCCATGGGTTGCTGTTCGCCGAGACGGCTCACTATCTCATCCACCAGGTGATCCGTCGGCTGGGGCTGCCCCAGGCGCTGCATGATCGCCTCCAGCCGCTCGTTCACCGCGGCCGGGGCGCCCTTGTCCTGACCCAGCTGGGGGGCGAGTTTGGCCACTATCTGATCGATCATGGTGTCGGTCAGGGCCGGAGCAGCTGCCCCCAGTCCCAGATCGAAGCCGCAACTGGCGAAGGCGTGGCGCAGGGTGGCGAGGCTCACCTGCTCCGGGCCGAAGGCATTGGCCACCGCCTTGCACAGGCTGGGGGCCAGCACGTACATGAACATGCCGGAGAGGTAGATGTCCTTGTGGAAGCGGCTCTTGGAAAAGTCGAACTCCTCGACCCCATCCTGGATCTTGCGGGCGCGCTGGTACCAGCTCTGCAGTACCCCGGCCGCGTAGCGGTCAGACTCCAGCGCACCCGGATCCATGTAGATGGAGAAGGTCATGCGCTTGAGTTGACTACTCATCCGCCACCTCGGCCATCACGGCCGCTTCCCGATACACTTCTTCCTCTTCCGTGGTGTAGAGGCAGATCTCCCGTGCCAGGGCGGACTGGGCGTCTTCCAGCAGCTCGACCCGTTCACCCAGGGTCGGGTAGGCGCTCTTGATCGCCTCATGGATGAGGGAGGCGCCGCCACCGACCAGGTAGACCCGGTTCGGGTTCTTGGCGAACTTCTTCGCCTCGTGAGCCACCTGGGAGCCCAGCTCGTCGATCTTGTTCTGCATCTTCTCGAGGATGCGCGGGATCTGGCTCTCGTCGTTGACCACGTCGCGTACGAAACTCATGTCGTGGCGACGCTTGATGAACTCGTTCGCCACCAGGTAGCTGGAGTCGCTGTCCGCCGCCGCCAGGGCCTTGCGGGTGGCGTCGGTCACCATGGAGACACCGATCTCGTTGTTGCCATAGACGTCGGAGACATCGTCAAACTCGCCGACGATGATCCCCATGTCCAGGGTGGTACCGCCGCAGTCGATCACCAGGGTCTTGGTGAACTCGTTGCAACCGGATCCCACCAGGCGGGAGAGGGCCGCCGGCAGGCTCTCCGGCATGACTTCCACGCTGACGATATTGAACAGCTCACCCTTGTTGAGGGTGATGGCTCGCATCAGGTTGCGGCGCTTCTTCTCGATCTTCTCTTCGTTGCGCTGGCAGTCGTCCGGGTTGTAGAACTCTGTGATGGGCAGGGTGACGGTAATGGCCACATCCCCGGGCGTGACGCCGGTCTGCAGCAGGGCGTGGTGCACGGAGAGCAGGTTCAAGTCGTCGTACTGGTATTCCACATGGGTCGTCGCCAGGGACTTGTCCGAGGTGGCGTCATAGGTGTACTTGGTGTTGCCTATCTCGTAGTTGTAGATCTTCTTGTCCTTGCGCAAGGCGGCGCTCTTCCAGTCTTTGCGAAAAGAGTTGGGAGAGATGATGGTCTTGAGCACCTTGTTCTCGATCCAGCTCACCTTGACGTTGGTCGAGCCATCGTCGATGGCCATTTTTATTACTTCAGACATGAGGAAATACCTGTTGATAGGGCAAATGGGTCCGATTGCCTTGCCTTATGCCCTTGGCAAGGCGATCGGACCAATACATACACGGTGAATAAGGCTAAGGGGCGACAAGTTTAATGAGTTTCTAAAATCCGGTGAAGCAAATGATTGAATCCGGCGGGATCTTCCGCCGGCCAGGCATGGTGCCCCGGCGGGGTGTGGATGCTGGCGTTCGGCAGGGCGGCGAATTGTTCCACCCGTTTGGCCAGCGGCAGATAGTCCTGGGTGGTGGAGATGATGGCCACCGGCTGCACTATCTGACCAAGCCGTGCCCGGGCCGACCAGCCGGGCAGATCCCCCAGCAGCGCTCTATAGGTCTTCTTCTTGTTGCTGCGCACGAAGCGCTGGCGGAAGGCGTGGCGTACCTGGGCGAGCTCGGGGCCGGGGAACAGCTCACGGCCGAGCCACCAGGCGAGCGGGCGCAGGCCAAACCAGCGCAGCCACTTGAGCCGCTGGGCGTAGCGCTCCTGATCCTTTGGGCTCTCCAGCAAAAACTCGCTGAAGCCGTTGACCAGCACCAGGCCACGCACCTTCTCCGGCCGTTGCAGCGCCAGCTCCAGCGCCACCATGGCCCCCAGGGAGAGCCCCACTACCCAGGCGGGCTCGGGCTGTTCATCGAGCCAGCGCGCCACGTCCCGGGTCAGGGTCGGCACGTCGAAGGGGCCCTCCTGCAGGCTCTGGCCGTGACCGCGCAGATCGAGGGCCACCACCCGATAGTGATCGGAGAAGTGCTCTAGCTGGGCCTGCCAGTCGAGGCTGGAGGAGCCGAGCCCGTGCAGCAGCACCAGCAGGGGCCCCTCCCCCGCACTGCGCAGGGCCAGACCGTGGGATTTCATTACCTGATTACGACGCACTTCCCCTCTCCCTCCCGGTTTATACCGGCTCCCAGTCAAACCACAGGATCACCCTGAAGAGCGCACCCCATGGCGCAGGGAGTGATCCCGTACCATATCGCTCTCTCAGCCTTCCCCCACCAGACTCACCGCCTTGATATAGGCATAGAGGCGCTGCGCCGGCGCGAAGGCGAGCCGCTTGGCGGAGCGGCTGGTGATCCGGGCCAGCAGTATCTGCTGCCCCAGCGCCAACTGCAACAGGGTTTGCCCGGGCCGCACCTCCTGGGCATGGAGCAGCCGGGTCTCCAGGCAGTTGGAGAGGCTAGAGTCGGTGATGGGGGCCGTGGCGATCACCACATCCCGCCCCGCCACCTTGATCAGCAGGGGGCCGGTCTCGTCGGGGGCGTGTTCCATGGTGACCATCAGCAGCTGATCCCCGAGGCGCAGGCTCGCCATCTGCTCACCCGGATCATAGTGATCCAGGGTCGCCTCCAGCATGACGCCGGCGTCGTCCCGGCTGGCCAAGGAGAGATCGGTGCGGGCGAAGATCTCGCTCGGCCGCCCCTGCGCCTCCACCTTGCCCTGTGCCAGCAGCACCAGCTGATCGCAGAGCAGGCTCACCTCCTCCATGGCGTGGCTGACGAAGATCATCGGCATGCCGCTCTCGCGCTGCAGTCCCTTGAGCACATGGGCCTGGTGGATGCGGCTGCGCCTGTCGAGCGCCGAGAAGGGCTCGTCCAGCAGCAGCAGATCCGGCTCCGCCAGCAGGGCCCGGCCCAGCGCCACCCGCTGGCGCTGACCGCCGGAGAGGCCGTGGGCGGGCTGGCCCAGCAGCTCGGCAAAGCCCAGCCGCTCCGCCAGGGACTCGGGCTGCCAGCGCCCCTTGCCCTTGCGGGCGGCCAGTTGCAGGTTGGCCAGCACCGTCATGTGCGGGAACAGGCGCGAGTCCTGAAACACCAGGCCGATGCGGCGCTGCTCGGGCAGCAGGTCGGCCAGCGCCCTCCCTTGCCAGTGCAGGCCATCGGTCGGCTGGCGATCCAGCCCCGCCAGGATCCGCAGCAGGGTGCTCTTGCCACAACCGGAAGGGCCGAACAGCCCGAGGATACCGCCTAAGGCCAACTGGAGATCGCAATCCAGGGTGAAGCCCCCGAATTGACGCCTCGCTCTCAGATCCAGCTTCATCCGAACAGCCTCCGTTGCCGGCGTTGCAGCACGCCGTAGACCAGCACCAGCATGACGAGGGAGAAGCCCATCAGGCCGCCGGCCAGGTAGTGAGCACTCTGGTAATCCATGGTTTCCACGTGATCGAACAGGGCGATGGAGAGCACTTGCGTCTCCCCGGGGATGTTGCCGCCAATCATCAGCACCACCCCGAACTCCCCCAGGGTGTGGGCGAAGCCCAGGGCCGCTGCCATCACGAAGCTCGGCAGCGTCATGGGCAAGATGATCTGAAAGAAGCGCTCGAGGGGTCCGAGCCCCAGGGTGGCGGCCGCCTCCAGCTCCCTGTTGCCCATGTTGACGAAGGCGGAGGTGAGGGGCTGCACCACGAAGGGCAGCGAGTAGATGACGGAGGCGAACAGCAGGCCGAGGAAGCTGAAGGCGAGCGGGGTACCGAAGGTCTCCCGCCACCAGCCGCCGAAGCCATATTCGGGGGAGAAGGCGAGCAGCAGATAGAAACCGAGCACGGTGGGGGGCAACACCAGGGGCAGGGCCACCATGGCCTCCACCACGGGTCTGAGCCTGTGCTGGCTGCGAGAGAGCCACCAGGCGAGCGGCGGAGACAGCAGCAGCAGTATGCCGGTGGTGCTGGCCGCCAGCTTCAGGGTCAACCAGACCGCCAGCAGATCACCCTCACTCATGGCGTTTTCTCCCAGGATTGCACGACACACAGGCCCCGAAATGAGGAGCCCCCGCTCAGGGCCTGGCAAAACGCTATCAGCAGCTCCGCGTCATTCATCGCCATCTCCTTCTATGGGGATGCGCATATTCATGGCTTTCCTCCTTGAGTCAACAAACTGGCCGGCACAGGGCCGGCCAGTCATCAGGGGGTCACAGGTTCGCCATCATTGCGGCAGGGCGTAACCCGCGGCCTTGATCTGCTCCTGACCCGGGCCTTTTATCCAGGCCACCAGGGCATCCACCGCCTCGCCCTTCTTCAGCACCAGGGCTTGCTGCTCGATGGCGGGATAGTACTGGTTAGGCACGGCCCAGGCTTCGCCTGTCTTGCCCGCTTCCACCAGGTTGGCCCAGGCGACGAAGCCCATCTCGGCGTTGCCGGTATCCACGAACTGCCAGGTCTGGCCGATGTTGGTACCGGTCAGCACCCGATACTGCTTGGGATCGATCTTGAGGTGTGCGAGGGTCGCCATGGCGGCGGTGCCATAGGGGGCGGTTTTCGGGTTGGCGATGGCGAGGTTGCCCTTCCAGTCACGCAGGGCCGCCTCGTCAGGGGCCGGGCCCCCCTTCTTCCACAGGCCCAGCTGGCCGATGGCATAGGTGAAGCGATCGCTGCCCTTGCCCTCTTTCTCCAGCTTCTCAGGGGTCTTCACATCGGCTGAGAGTAAGAGATCGAAGGGGGCACCGTGGGTGATCTGGGTGTAGAGCACCCCGGTCGCGGCGGAGGAGATGGCCAGGGTATGGCCGGTCTTGGCGGTGAACTCCTTGCCGATGCGCTCTATGGTGCCCTTGAAGTTGGCCGCCACGGCCACCTTGACCTCATCGGCCTGCACGGCGGTGGCGCAAGCACTCAACAACACCACGGATAACAGCTTTTTCATTCCCTTACTCCTGTTCAAGCCTGAGCCTGTTTGCGGCTCTGTCGTGGGGGATCCTGGCGGATCTATTCCCCTTGTTGCCAGCGGGCCGCGGCGGCGTCATCGCTCTCCTTGGCCTCTACCCAGCGTTGTTGCCCTGCCGCCGTCAGCTCTTTCTTCCAGAACGGCGCCCGGGTTTTCAGAAAATCCATGATGAAATGGCAGGCCTCAAAGGCCGCCTCGCGGTGGGCACTGCTCACCGCCACCAGCACGATTTGATCGCCGAGCAGCAGCTCGCCGATGCGGTGAATGAGGGTGCACTCCTGCAGGGGCCAGCGGCTGCGGGCCTCGGCCACTATGTCCGCCAGCGCCTTCTCCGTCATGCCCGGGTAGTGCTCGAGGGCCAGCCCTTTCACCTCCTCCCCCTGATTGAAGTCGCGCACCTTGCCCACGAAGGTGACGATGGCGCCGGTATCGTGGCGGCTGGCGAGTCGCTCGTACTCCTCGGCCAGCGAAAAGTCGGCCCGCTGCACCAGAATGCGATCCACTGTGCTTGCCTCGCGCATGGTCAGCCTCCGGTCACCGGGGGGAAGAAAGCCACCTCGTCCCCATCGGTCAGGGGGGTGTCCAGCGGCACCAGGGTCTGGTTGATCGCCACCAGCAGCTTGCCGGACTCCAGGGCCAGGGCCCACTTGTCGCCGCGCTCGCACAGGGCGGCGCGAAGCGCCTCGGCGGTATCGTAGTCAGGGGAGATACTCAGCTCATCGCAGCCGACCAGCTCCCTGACCTGGGCAAAAAACAGCACCTTGATCATGCGGGCTCTCCTGCATTCGGGGTCAACTGGAAGTGACCGGACTTGCCACCGCGTTTTTCCACCAGCCGCAGCTGCTCTATCACCATGTCCTTTTGCACCGCCTTGCACATGTCGTAGATGGTGAGCGCCGCCACCGAGGCGGCGGTCAGGGCTTCCATCTCCACCCCCGTCTTGCCGGAGAGCTTGCAGAGGGTGCGAATATGGACCCTATTGTGCGCGGGCTGGGGTTCTATCTCTACCTCCACCTTGGTGAGGGCCAGGGGATGGCAGAGGGGGATGAGATCGGCGGTCTTCTTGGCCGCCATGATGCCGGCGATGCGGGCGGTGGCGAACACGTCCCCCTTGTGGTGCTGACCGCCGAGGATCAGCGCCAGGGTGGCGGGGGCCATGGAGACATAGGCCTCGGCACGGGCCTCCCGCTCGGTCACCCGCTTGTCGGTGACGTCCACCATGTGGGCCTCACCACTCTGGTTGAGATGGGTCAGGTTCATCTATGCCCCCTATCAGGAAAATGGATGATCCGGGAAAACGCCCGGGATCACAGATGGGTCACGAAGTTGCACGGCTTGGTGCGGGCGTCGAGCTGATCCCGGATGAGCTGCTCCCAGCCGAGTTTGCAGGCGCCGGTGGAGCCCGGCAGGCAGCAGATCAGGGTGCGATTGGCTAGCCCGGCCAGGGCCCGGCTCTGCATGGCTGAGCCCTTGATCTCGGCGAAGGAGAGTTGGCGGAACAGTTCGCCAAAGCCCTGCACGGTGCGTTCGAACAACACCCCCACCGCCTCGGGCACCCGGTTCTGCTGGTTGAAGCCGGTGCCGCCATTGACCAGAACCACCTGCACCCCTTCGTCGGCGATCCAGTCGCTGACCTGGGCCCGGATGCGGAACAGATTGTCGGCGCACAGGGCTCTGTCGGCCAGCAGGTGGCCCGCCTCGGTCAGGGCCGAGACCAGGTAGTCCCCCGAGCTGTCGTCGGCGGCGCTGCGGCTGTCGGAGACCGTCAGGACGGCGATCTTGAGGGGAATGAATTCGTTGTTTTTAGGTGCCATGGAGCGAGTCCTGTAACACGAGAGAAGAGAGAAAAGGCCACCACCCAGGGGGCAAAACCGGCCACAGGTTGGCTGGCAGCGTTACCGAGGGCGGATTCTAACAAAGAAGTGGGGCTGACAGGGATGATTAGATCAAACGAAGACCATGGGGCCCAGGCTGGCCCCATGGTCTTTGGCTTAGAATCCAGGCACGCCCTTCATGTCGGGCAACTGATGCGCTATGCCCTTGTGGCAGTCGACGCAGGTATTGGCCCCGCTCGCCAGGTTGGTGGAGTGCATCTGGGCGGCGCGCCGGCCCTGCAGGGAGAAGTCCATGTACTCGAAGTTGTGGCAGTTGCGGCACTCCCTCGAATCCGTGTCCTTCATCCGTTTCCACTCCCGCTCCGCCATCTCCCGGCGATGGGATTCAAACTTCTCGCGGGTATCCACCTTGCCGGTCAACATGCCCCACAGCTCCTTGGAGGCCTGCACCTTGCGAATGATCTTGTAGGTCCATTCGTGGGGCACGTGGCAATCCGGGCAGCTGGCACGCACCCCGGAGCGGTTCGCGTAGTGGATGGTGTCACGGTATTCCATGAAGACGTTGTCCTTCATCTCGTGACAGCCGGTACAAAACTTCTCGGTGTTGGAGGCCTCCATGGCGGTGTTGAAGCCGCCCCAGAAGATGACACCGCCGAAGAATCCCATCAGCAGCAGCACCCAGAGGGCCGCCTTGGAGGGGGATTTGAAGGTGACCCACAGTCGCTGCACAAAACCAGGTAATTTCATCGATGAACTCCTCAGTTCAGGGCTTCGACCGGTTTGAAGGTATTCCCCACCAGGGGCTTGGCATCCGCTTGCGGCACGTGGCACTGCAGGCAGAAGTAGCGACGGGGGGAGACCTCTCCCAGGGTCAGGCCATCACGGGTCTCGAAGTGAGTCGGGCTGATCTTGGGGGCCTTCATGGCGCTGGCATTCTTGAAGCTGTGACAGGCCAGGCACTTGTTGACCTTGTTGTCCACTTCATAGTTGCGGATGTCGTGGGGGATCAGCGGCGGCTGATGCATGTACTGGCGGTCATAGGTGTCCCCATCCTTGCGGAAGTTCTTGAGGGGGGCTGCCTCCGCCTCGGTCGCGAGATCCGTGCTGCCCCGCTCCGACTTGATCCCCCCCGTGCTGTTGGTGATCTCAGGCACGGCCGCCATCAAGGAACCCGCCATCAGGCAGGCCAGCATTGCTCCAATCAGCTTTTTCATTATGTGTTCTCCGACATTGTCTCTGCCTTGACGGCAAAACCTACAGTGATTTCAAAAACTTGCTCCGCGCAGACATCGATGCAACGGCCGCAATTGGTACATTCCTGAGCCCTGATCAGAGGCCCATGACCGCGCCTGGCACCGTGCACCGGGCCGCGCAGTATGGGACGCTCCGGGCAGACCGCATAACAGTCCATGCAGTTGCTGCAGCGCTCACGCCCTTTGGCTGAAATCTTGATAAACCCGACCCGGTTGACCAGGGCGTAGAAGGCCCCCACCGGACAGAGATGGCCACACCAGCCCCGCTCCACCACGAACAGATCGAACAGGAAGAGCGCCAGCAGCAGGCCCCAGCCCGCCCCCATGCCAAACAGCAGACCGCGCAGGGCCAGCGACACCGGGTTGACCAGCTCCCACACCAGCACGCCCGCGATGGCGGGCACCACCAGCACCATGGCCAACAGCCAGTAGCGGGTGTTGCGGTTGAACTGGCCGTTGCCCTTGAGACCGAGCCGGGCCCGAGCCCAGGCGGCGGCATCCGTGACCAGGTTCACCGGACAGACCCAGGAGCAGAAGACTCGCCCCCCGACCAGCCAGTACCCGGCGAGCACCAGGCCAGCCCCGAGCCACAGGGTAGCGATGGGCCAGTGACCCGATGCCACCGTCTGCAGCAGGGTGAGGGGATCCGCGAGCGGTACCGTCTCCAGCAACAGGGAGCTGGAGAGGTTGCCCTTGAGGATCCAGACCCCGGCGAGCGGCCCCAGCAGGAACAGCCCCAACACGGTGAACTGGCTCAGGCGGCGCAACAGCAGGAAGCGGTGCGACCGCCACCAGCCGAGCCTCTCTCTCGCCTCTTGTCCAGGATACCGGCTCATAACCCCTCCGGTTTGCGGGTGGGCAGGGTGAGCCGCTCGCCGATGAGGGACTTGCCGGCCTTCTGCTTCTCTTCCCAGCCGAGCCGGTAGTGATGACCCAGCTCCCCCTTGGCGAGCCCGCGGGGCACCACCTTGATGGCCGCCTCTTCCAGCACGCAGGCGTGCTCGCACTTGCCACAGCCGGTGCACAGTTCGCTGTGCACCGTGGGCAGGAACATGGCGTGCTTGCCGGTGCGCGGGTTGCGTTGCAGTTCGAGGGTGATGGCCTGATCGATCAGCGAACAGACCCGGTAACAGACATCGCAGCGCAAGCCCAGATAGTTGAGGCAGGTCTCGTGGTCGATGAGCACCGCCACCCCCATCCGCGCCTGATTGATGTCAGTCATCCCCCGATCCAGTGCCCCGCTCGGGCAGGCCACTACACAGGGGATGTCTTCACACATCTCGCAGGGCACGGACCTCGCCTCGAAGTAGGGGGTGCCCGTGGTCACCGGGCTCAGCAGCCTGGCGAGCTTCAGGGTGTCGTAGGGGCACGCCTCGACGCAGAGCCCGCAGCGCACGCAGGCGCCGAGGAACTCGGCTTCGGTCAGCGCCGCAGGGGGACGCAGCGCCTGGGCAGGCACCGCCTGCGCCTGCTGGCGAGCCACCGTGCCGAGCCCCGCCCCAAGCAGGCCCACTGAGCAGGCCCCCTTGGCGAGATCGGCCAGGAACTGGCGACGGCTGCGACTCATCCCCCTACCCGCCTCAGGCCTTCACGACCTTGACGGCGCACTTCTTGTAATCCGTCTCTTTCGAGAGCGGATCCGTGGCGTCCAGGGTCAGCTTGTTGACCAGCTGGCTCGCGTCGAAGAAGGGCATGAACACCAGGCCCTTGGGGGGCTTGTTGCGACCCCGGGTCTCGACACGGGTCTTCACCTCGCCGCGGCGGGAGGAGACGATCACCTCTTCCCCACGACGCACGCCGCGGGCCTTGGCGTCTTCCGGGTGCATGAAGAGCACCGCATCCGGGAAGGCGCGATAGAGCTCGGGCACGCGGCGGGTCATGGTGCCGGTGTGCCAGTGCTCCAGCACCCGGCCGGTGGAGAGCCACATGTCGTATTCGCTGTCCGGCGCCTCGGCGGCCGGTTCATAGGGCAGCGCGAAGATCACCGCCTTGCCGTCCGGCTTGCCGTAGAAGCGCACCCCCTCGCCCGCCTTCACATAAGGGTCGAACCCTTCGCGATAGCGCCACAGGGTCTCCTTGCCGTCCACCACGGGCCAGCGCAGGCCGCGCGCCTCGTGGTATTGATCGAAGGGAGCCAGATCGTGGCCATGGCCGCGGCCAAAGCTCGCATACTCCTCGAACAGCCCCTTCTGGACGTAGAAGCCGAAATGCTCCGCCTCGTCGTTCAGCGCGCCCTTGCTCTGCTCTTTCGGGAACTGGTCGACCTGGCCGTTCTTGTAGAGCACCTCGTAGAGGGTCTTGCCCTTCACTTCCGGCATCTTGGCGATAAGCTCGGCCGGCCACACCTCGTCCACGGTGAAGCGCTTGGAGAACTCCATCAGCTGCCACAGATCAGACTTGGCCCCTTCCGGCGCCTTGACCTGCTGGTGCCAGAACTGGGTGCGGCGCTCGGCGTTGCCGTAGGCGCCTTCCTTCTCTACCCACATGGCGGTGGGCAGGATAAGGTCAGCAGCTTGTGCTGTCACAGTGGGATAGGGATCTGAGACCACGATGAAGTTGGCCGGGTTGCGATAACCGGGCAGCCCCTCTTCGTTCATGTTTGGGCCGGCCTGCATGTTGTTGTTGCACATCACCCAGTAGGCGTTGAGCTTGCCGTCTTTGAGCATGCGGTTTTGCAGCACGGCGTGATAGCCAACCTTGTCCGGTATGGTGCCTTCCGGCAGCTTCCAGATCTTCTCGGCGATGGCGCGGTGCTTGGGCTCGGTCACCACCATGTCGGCGGGCAAGCGATGGGCGAAGGTACCCACTTCCCGGGCGGTGCCACAGGCGGAAGGCTGACCGGTCAGGGAGAAGGGACCGCTGCCCGGGGTGGAGATCTTGCCGGTCAGCAGGTGGATGTTGTAGCAGAGGTTGTTGGCCCAGACGCCGCGAGTGTGCTGGTTGAAGCCCATGGTCCAGTAGGAGACCACCTTCTTGGCCGGATCCGCATAGAGTTCCGCCAGTTTGACCAGCTTATCCTTGGAGACGCCGGAGAGCTTGGACACGGAGTCGACGTCGTAATCCGCCACGAATTTCGCGAAGTCGTCGAAGCTCATGGGGGTGGAGTCGCCGCTGTCCGGGTTCTTGGCTTTCTGTTGCAGCGGGTTGGTGGGACGCAGGCCGTAGCCGATGTCGGTCACCCCTTTGCGGAACTGGGTGTGCTTGTTGACGAACTCCCAGTTCACCTTGTCGTTCTGGATGATGTAGTTGGCGATGTAGTTGAGGATCGCGAGATCGGTCTGGGGCGTGAACACCATGCCGTTGTCCGCGAGCTCGAAGCTGCGATGCTCGAAGGTGGAGAGCACGTGTACCTGCACATCCTGATGAGACAGGCGGCGATCCGAGATGCGCGACCAGAGGATGGGGTGCATCTCCGCCATGTTGGAGCCCCAGAGCACGAAGGCGTCGGCCTGCTCGATGTCGTCGTAGCAGCCCATGGGCTCATCCATGCCGAAGGTGCGCATGAAGCCGACCACGGCGGAGGCCATGCAGTGACGGGCGTTCGGGTCCAGGTTGTTGGAGCGCAGACCCGCCTTCATCAGCTTGGCGGCGGCATAGCCTTCCCAGACGGTCCACTGGCCGGAGCCGAACATGCCGACCGCGGTCGGGCCCTTCTCTTTCAGGGTGGCCTTGAACTTCTCCGCCATGATGTCGAACGCCTGATCCCAGCTGATGGGGGCGAAGTTGCCGTTCTTGTCGAACTTGCCGTTGGTCATGCGCAACATGGGCTGGGTCAGTCTGTCCTGGCCGTACATGATCTTCGACAGGAAGTAGCCCTTGATGCAGTTGAGGCCACGGTTGACCGGGGCATCGGGATCCCCCTGGGTCGCCACGACGCGGCCCTCCTGGGAGCCCACCAGCACGGAGCAGCCGGTACCGCAGAAGCGGCAGGGGGCCTTGTCCCAGGTGATGGCGGTCTTGTCGGTGCTGGTGATCAGGTTCGCCGCCAGGGTGGGGGCACTGACACCGGCCACCGCAGCGGCTGCCGCCACCGCATTGGCCTTCATAAAGTCGCGTCGACTCAGCTTCATGGCATATCCTCACATCGCTTATCGCGTAAGTTGTCGAGTGTATCGATCTGTTAGTAGCTCAGGGCGGTGAACAACACGCCTCGCCTTTCTCGCATCCCTGGCCGCCCCGATGAAGCCCGTTGGCGCAACCCTGAACACGTATTCCTTGCTATCTGGCATCGAGGCGAGCCTTGACGGCCCTGCCTCTGCCCCCTCACTCCTCGCCCTGCTGGTCGAGCTCATCAAACTGGTGGTAGATAAGGGCGGCGGAGAGCACCCCGGGCATGGCCTGGATGGCGTCGATGGCATCCATAATGGGGCGCTGGCTCATTCCTTCCAGGGTCACCACCAACTTGCCCTCATCGCTGACGGCATGGATCTCGGCCCCATCCAGGGTGGCAATCTGCTGGGCGAGCTGATGGCGCAGGGGGGGCTGGGTCAGCACCACCAGACTGGATACGTGAAACTCTTCTCGGCTCATATGGTTTCCCTACTCCCTTGTTCTGCTCTGGGTGGTTGGCACCGGCATCGCCGCCATGCCACCAGAATGGCATTCAGATGTGCTAGCCAAGTGACACTGCACCACCCGGCATGCTGATTTTGATGCTGCCAACCGGACAATCCGCGACACAGGCACCGCAACCGTTGCACCTATCGGCGTCTATCACCGGAGTCGGGACCTGCCCCAACCGGGGAGAGAAACCTATGGCCCTCGGCTCGCAGCTGTCCTGGCAACGCTGGCAGTACACCTGGTCCAGGGCCAGGCAACCGGCCTCGATATGGGCCACATAGTCCCATGCCACCTCGGTGGTCGGGCGAAACAGGGGCTGTTTGCAGGCAGAGACGCACTCGGTGCAGAAGGTGCACTCCCCCAACTGGAAATCCACGATCGGAAAGCCGCCGTCCCCCTTCACCAGGATCTGCTCGGGGCAGGCCGCCAGACAGTCTCCACAGCGAGTGCAATCGGCCACGAAATCGGGCCAGGGGATGGACCAGGGCAGTTGCACTTCCGGCGTGCGGGCACTCAGCTTGCCTCGAAACAGACCGCGACGTGACAGGTCGACCCCATCCGGCATATGGCTTCCTCTTCCCAGGGGAGATGCGTGACTGGCATTTTTAATACCGATTATAAGATTGGGTGTATATTGCGACCCTGACAAGTTCAGGGATATACCACCAGGGAGATAAACAGGGGGGATTCTTGCGCTGGATCAAACCCTTGGCGCAATAAAGCAACAGAGGGGCAACTCAAAATACCCCTATGTGAGGATTGCTTATTAATCGGTGGCTATTTTGAACGGGAGATGAACCAGTCAGCCGCCGATGGAGGCGAGATGGGGGGTAATACCGGCATTACCCTCGTGCAGACGATGGGTCGCCGCCTTGCCGATCAGGGCCTCGCGGATCCGAGACTGCAGCGCATCTTGCTGGTCATCCCCCTGCAGCAGATCTCGCAATTCCACCCCGCTGTCACCAAACAGGCACAGGTGCAGCTTGCCGACGGAGGAGACCCGCAGCCGGTTGCAACCGGCGCAGAAGTCCTTGCTGTAGGGCATGATAAGTCCCACCCCCCCCTGCGACTCCGGGTGCATGAAGACCTGAGCCGGGCCATCGTCCTGGCCGCGCAACTGCTGCACCCAGCCATTGCCGAGCAGCTGCTGCTTGATGAGCTCGCCGCTGGTGTGGTGATCGCGAAACAGCGCATCCATCTCCCCGGTCTGCATCAGTTCGATGAAGCGCAGCTCGATGGGCATGTCTTTTATCCAGGCCAGGAAGGTCCCGAGCTGGTGATCGTTGAGCCCCTTGAGCAGCACCGCATTGATCTTCACCGATTTGAAGCCGGCGGCCAGGGCGGCCTCTATCCCCTCCATCACCTCCGCCAGCTTGTTCTCGCCGGTGATCTGGTGAAACTGGCGGGGATCCAGGCTGTCGACGCTGACATTGATGGCGGTCAGGCCCGCATCGAACCATTCCTTGGCCCGTTCTTTCAGGCGATAGCCGTTGGTGGTCATGGCCACCTTCTCGATGCCCGGGGTATTGGCCACGGTGTCGATGATGGCGGTGAAGTCACGGCGCAATGAGGGCTCACCGCCGGTCAGGCGCACCTTGCGGGTCCCCATGGCGGCAAAGCCGGAGACGATGCGCTGGATCTCATCCAGAGAGAGGAAGGACTTGCGCGCCTCGTTTCCTTGCGCGGGGCGGTAGCCATCGGGCAGACAGTAGGTACAGCGAAAATTGCAGACGTCGGTCACCGACAGACGCAGATAGTAAAAACGACGGGAAAACCCATCTTCAAGTGGCAACATAAACACCTTTCCAAATACGGGAGGCCAGGGCATTTCTTTCCTGACCCTTACAGCTCAAACGGCGGCTGACGGCTGTTTCCCCTTATCTCAACGACTTAGGCGAAAACAGCTCGGAGTTCATCTAGTTTTTCGATGCTAGCACAAGTTGGAGTACACTCCCATGCTACTTTGTGGGGTTATTGCCGGATCCGGGGAAGAACAAGCGACATGGGAAAGTGGTTCAGAGTGCATTCGGTCAGCAGCGCCATCGGCCGTTCCATGCTGCTCATCCTGTTCATGGCGAGCCTGATCGCCGTGGTGGCCATGGTCACGCTCTTCTATTCAGTGCCCGACGCCAAGGCCATCAACCTGTCGGGATCCCTGCGGATGCAGGCCTACCGGATGGCCTATGAAATAGAGAAGGAGCAGCCCGTGCTCGGGCGCCTCGCCCAGTTCGAGCAGACCCTGCGCGCCCCCGAGTTGCAGGAGACCCAGCGCTGGATCACCCCCGCCTCCCTGCGCCGCACCTATGGCGAGGTTCTGCTGCAGTGGCAGGTGATGCGCGAACACATCGAGAATGCCACCCCCAGGCGCTATACCGACAACACCGAGCAGTTTGTCGCCGCCATCGACGACTTCGTCAACCAGATGCAGTATCACGTGGAGTTCAAGGTGCGCATGCTGGCCCTGGCGGAGGGGTTGGGGCTGCTCTCCATCATCACCATCGCCTGGTTCACCGTGCGCTTCACCCGCCAGCAGGTGGTAGCCCCCCTCAACCAGCTGGTGCACTGCGCCCGCCAGATCCAGCGCCAGGAGTTCGACCTGGCCCTGCCCCCCCATTGCGAGAACGAGCTGGGAGAGCTGTCGGGGGCCTTCGCCACCATGGCGGACGATCTCGGCAAGCTTTATCGGGAGCTGGAGAGCAAGGTGGAGGAGAAGACCGCCAAGCTGCAGCAGGCCAACGATACCCTCTCCTTCCTCTACTCCACGGCCCAGAAGCTGCACGCGGCGCCGCTCAGCCGCCGTACCCTGCAGAAGCTGCTGGAGCGGGCCGCCGCCCATCAGCACATCGACTACATCCGGCTGACCCGCTTCGAGCACAACGCCATGCCGGTCTACATCACGGGGCGCAACGGCTGGCCCGGCGATCTGGAGACCGTGGTGAGCTTTTATCTGCAGATGGATGAGCAGGAGTACGGCCGACTTGACATGATCAGCGACCACCCCATCGACGAGCGGCTGATGAAGAACTTCTCCATGCTGCTGGCCCAGGTGCTGCACAAGGATCAGACCCTGCTGCAACACCAGCGCCTGCTGCTGATGGAGGAGAGAGCCGTCATCGCCCGCGAGCTGCACGACTCCCTGGCCCAGGCCCTCTCCTACCTCAAGATCCAGTCCACCCTGCTCAAGCGCTCCGTCGCCAAGGGGGACGGCGTCAAGGCCGAGGCGGCCATGCAGCAGATCGACGAGGGGCTCAGCAGCGCCTATATCCAACTGCGCGAGCTGCTCGGCACCTTCCGCCTCAGCATCGGCGATGCGAATCTGGGGGAAGCCATCGGCGTCATGCTGGAACAGCTCAAGCCCCAGACCGGAGCGGAGATAGGGCTTCAATACGGTCTGGCCGACACGGATCTGGAGGCGGGGCAGCATATTCACATCCTGCAGCTAATTCGTGAGGCAGTGCTCAATGCCATCAAACATGCCGGTGCACGGCGTATCCAGGTTAGCTGTGAGACCCTGACTGATGGTAACATCCAGGTTCAGATTTCAGATGATGGTGTCGGGATCGGGGGCGCAAGCTCCGCGGTCAATCACTACGGTCTTAGCATCATGAACGAGCGCGCCAGCAAGCTGCACGGTCAGTTGACCATCAGCGAGCCGCCCTCCGGTGGCACCCGTGTGCACCTGACCTTCCCCACCAGCCTAACAAGAGACGCCTGATGGACGAGATGAAATACAGTGTTCTGGTCGTGGATGACCATCCCCTCATGCGCAAGGGAATTGTGCAACTGCTGGCCCTGGAGGATAACATCGAGGTGATCGGTGAGGCTTCCAACGGGACCGACGCCGTCGCCATTGCCAAGGAGTCCGAGCCGGATCTGATCCTGCTCGACCTCAACATGAAGGGACTGTCCGGTCTCGATACCCTCAAGGCACTGCGGGCCGAAGAGGTCACCTCCCGGGTGGTGATCCTGACCGTCTCCGACGCCCGCCAGGATGTGGTGGCCCTGCTCAAGGCCGGCGCCGATGGTTATCTGCTCAAGGACACCGAGCCCGACATGCTGCTCGGTCAACTCGCCGACGTGATGACCGGCAAGCAGATCCTGAGCGAGCCGCTGCGCCCCTATCTCGAGAACATCTACGAGCTGGATCACCTGCAACAGAAGCTCGAGAGCCTGACCCGCCGCGAGATGCAGATCCTGCGGGAGATTGCCAAGGGCCTCTCCAACAAGCAGGTCGCCTCCGTGCTGCATATCTCCGAGGGCACCGTCAAGGTTCACGTGAAGAGCCTGCTGAAGAAGCTCGAGGCCCAGAGCCGGGTGGAAGCCGCCGTCATGTACCTGGAGCAGCGCAACTAGTCAGGGGTTTTCGACTCTCGCAAAGCGGGCCAGGGCCATCCACCTGCGCTTGTTCCCGGTCAACAAGGCCCCGCCATGGCGGGGCCTTTTGCTGCTCGCTTCTCGTCCTCTATTGCAACGAGCGAGGCACTCAAACACTTTTGATCTCTCTCAACCTTCTATTGAGTAGATGCATTATTATTTCAGGCGACCACAGCGAAAGGATGGGCAGCATGACCCCCACACAGATCGAACTGGTACAAAAGGCATGGGGCAAGGTCACCGCCCTGAACAACTCCTATGTGCTGGAGGTATACGAGGAGCTGTTTCGCCTCTCGCCTGAATTGATCAACCTCTTTCCCGATCCTTCGGGAATGCCGATCGCCAAGGTGTCCGAGACCCTGAACACGGTGATCACCAGCCTGGAGCAGCTCGACGCGCTGGGGTTCATCATTCGGGATCTCGGCCGCCGCCATCAGAAGTTCAACGTGCAGCCACACCAGTTCGACCTGCTGAAGCAGGCGATGACAGTGGTGCTGTCAAGACGGCTGGAGGGGCGGTTCACGCCCGAATTGGCCGCCGCCTGGTCGCAGATGTATGACGAGATTGCAGCCCTGATGCAAGAAGGCCTCAGGCAACCCACAGATACCCTTGTCTGACCCTCAAGGCCCCCAAACGAATTGAACTGTGTGCACAATGCGACTCATTGGAGACGTGCATTATGCATGAGAATTATTTGCAATCTGCAACTCTTCTCCCGTTCTGCAGATGGGTCATGTTCGAGGCCCAGTCATGCCATCCACTCCCCATCCAGTCTCGCATTTCTGTCAGATTTAGAAAAATAAATAAGCATATGATTGTAAAGGACTATTAGTCATATCCAAGCCGAACCACAGCCGTTTATCGATGATTTCTCACCCTCTGGCACAGTCACTGCATTGTCATATTCAGACATGACTACTCGGAGGATGGAACATGAAACTTCAACCCTTGGCACTGTTCCCCTTGCCTTCTCACATACTGCCGGGCGGCAAGCTCCCCCTGCGTCTGTTCGAACCACGCCACATAGAGATGCTCAAGGAGTCGTTCATCGACGATCGGGGCTTCGGCATAGTGATGGAAGAGACCACCAACGCGGGGGCCAGCGGGCGGATCCTGCCGGTCGGCACCCGGGTCAAGGTGACGGATTTCTATACCCTCAACGATGGCTTGCTCGGGGTCACCGTACTCGGGCTGGAACGCTTCTGCATTCATGAGATGGAAACCGGCGAGTCGGGCTTGCGCCTTGCTCAGGTAGAAACCCTGCCCAACTGGCCGAGCGCCCACTCGGATCTCAGCGACAAGCAGCTGGTGAGCCGTTTGCAGGAGGTGTTTGAACAGTATCCGGAACTCGATGAGCTCTACCCGGACAAGCAGTTTGACGATGCCGCCTGGCTCTGCCAGCGTTGGCTCGAGATCCTGCCCATGCCCATCTATGAGAAACAGATGTTGATTGCCAAACAGAACAGTGAAGCGGCGCGTCAGTTCTTGCGCCGACTGATCGCACAGTGAGTCAGTAGTGAACCGGTAGTGGGTCAACCGAGCGTTGCAAAATGCGAAAATTCTTACAATGAAAATATAACATTCGCATTTTGCGACTCGCATGCAGCCATAAAACCATGAAAATAGCGCCGCAAGCCGCAATAACAGGTTAATAAAAGTTGGCACGACTCTTTCATATAGGATCGTACAACCCGATTTATCCCGTGCTCTCTTCAGTATTTGCTGAAGAATTGGTCAACCAACAGGTTGACCATTTTTTTATCCAAAATTCGCTCACAAGACCCGGCAATGGCGCAGCAGACAGCTGCGCAACCGGGTCAGACTGATGGGCTTGGCCAGAAAGTCGTTCATGCCCTGCGCCAGGCAGCGCACCCTGTCTTCTGCCATGGCATTGGCCGTCAGCGCGACTATCGGCACCTCGCAGCCCATGGCCCTTAGCCGCCGGGTCGCCTCCAGCCCATCCATCTGTGGCATCCTCATGTCCATCAGGATGAGGTCCGGCTGCTGCTCACCGACCCGTGCCAAGGCCTCCAGACCATTGCTGGCCACCCGTACCCGGCACACCAGTTTCTGCAGCATGAGAGACACCACCAGCTGATTGACCGGGCTGTCTTCCACCACCAGCACATCCAGATCCTGGATCCCGGGTTCATCCCTCTGCACCTGAACGGCGATGGGATCAGGGGCCGCCATGCCGGGCAGCTCGAACCAGAAGCAGCTGCCTTGCCCCACAGTGCTCTGCAGACCTATCTCTCCCCCCATCAGCTGGACCAGGCGTCGGCTGATGGCGAGCCCCAGGCCGGAGCCACAGAAACGGCGGCTGGCGGAGCTGTCGACCTGATAGAAGGGCTCAAACAGCAGGGCCTGATCCTCGGGGGAGATGCCGATGCCGGTGTCCGTCACCGAGACCCTCAATCGCTCACAGCGCCACTCCAGCAGCAATCGCACATCGCCGCTGGCGGTGAACTTCAGCGCATTGCCGAGCAGGTTGCCGATCACCTGGGAGAGACGAACCGGATCCCCGAGCAACTGGGCTGGCAGGGCCTCATGCAACTGCCAGTGAAGGCGCACCCCCTTGCCATCCGCCTGAGCCAACAAGGGCTCCACCAGGGCCTGGCAGAGCCGGGCGGGTTCGAAGCGTTCGCAGTGCAGCGCCAGGGTGTGGGATTCGATCTTCGAGAAGTCGAGCACATCGTCGATGATGGTCTGCAGCAGGTGAGCCGAGTGGGTGGCGTGGCCAAGCAGCGCCTGCTGTGGCGTCTCCAGCCCCCCGTGCTGCAACAGATCCAGCATCCCCAGCACGGCGTTCATGGGAGAGCGGATCTCGTGGGTCATCATGGCCAGGAATTGTGACTTGGCCCGGTTGGCACTCTCCGCGTCATCTCTCGCCCTCGCCAGCTCCTGCTCACGACGGATCTGGTTGCCGATGTCCCGCGCCGTGCCCCGGTAGCCCACGAAGGCACCGGCCCCATCGAAACAGGGCTCGGCATTGATCTCCATCCAGCAGGGGCCGTTCGCCAGGGTGACCTGGGCGCGCATCCCCCGCACGGGGAGGTGATTCATAATGAGCCGCCGGTACTTGCACCACTCCGGATCCCCCTTGTCATGGGCAAAGTCGTAGAGGCTGCGGCCCGTCTGGCGGGTGATCAGCTCCCCCTGGTAACCGGGGGCCGACACATAGCTGAGCCGATGCTCGGGATCCGTCTCCCAGAACCAGTCGGAGGCCATGGCGGCGAAACTGCGAAAGCGCTGCTCGCTCGCTTGCAGCGCCAGGGTCTTGAGTTCGACCTGCTCCTGCAGGCGAGCCCGGTAGGCGATATTGACCAGGGCCTGGGAGATGAGCGGTCGGCAGCGCTGCATGGCCGCCTTGCTCTTGAGATCGAAGGTGCCGGCCACACTGTGCCGGCAGATGAGGATCCCGCAGAAGCCGGGGGCCTGTAGTCCCGTCATCATCACACTCGCCCAACCCGCCACCCCCACCAGAGGAGCGAGCTCGGGCAGCTGGGTCGGGTCATAGATGACCAGGGTCTCCCCTGCGATGGCACGCGAGAAGAGCGGGGTCAGGGGCCAGGGGCGGCCCACTTCGTCCGGTTGAGTGCTGAGATGGGTCGTACCGTTCGAGGTCCCCCAGGCAATCACATCCGCCTGCTCGAAGCCGATGAAGGGCTTGAGCGCGAGGATGAGGCTGTCCAGCACCTGCTCCAGGCTCTGGGCATCCGCCAGGGTGGCCACCCCGCACAACAACGCCTGGGACTCCTGGCGATATTTGGCCTCCCGCTCCCGACAACGCACCAGTTCCACCAGCGTGGTCTGCAGCTTGTCGCCCAGGGCCTCGAGTTCGCTATTGCCTATCATCTTGTGTCCAACTCTGTATCCGCTCAGCTATCGAGGAAAATGACGCTCGATACCATGAGGTTGCCATGAGCCAGCTCGCCATGGGGCAGACGCCCCTGCTCGCCGAAGGTAAAGGGGGTGACGAAGGGGATCTCCCCCAACTGATTGCGAAACTGTTTGACCACATCATTCAACTCATCCCCCAGCGCCAGGCGGCAGCCGGCGCAGAAGATGACCAGGGCCCCGAAGGGTTGCAGGGTGCCCGCCATCCCATACTCGGGCTCGATCCGCACCGCATTCAGGCTGCGTTGCAGCAAGCCCTGCTGACTGCTGTACATCAGCTGCAACCGTTCCCCCAACCGGGTTTCGGTGAAGAGGCGAAGTCCCTCTCTGGGGGTCACGGCCTCGGGATGGGAGAGCTTGTAATAGGGCAGATCATCGAGCAAGCCGACCTGGCGGGCCAGCGGGGAGAGGGTCGTCTCCCGCAGTATGGGGCCCACCGGCCAGAGCTCCTGTCGCTCCGTCCAGCGGGCATAGACACGGGCGGCCGGCTCGTGATCTATGGTCAGCACCTCCCGGCCATCCAGCGCCGTGATGATGCCATGTCGCTCGGTCGGCACATAGCCGGAATGAAACTGGAAGGCGAGCTGGCAATCGGGGTAGAGCACCGCCAGCACGCAACCCTGCTGGCTATCTCCCTCATCCCAGCACAGTTGCCACTGACCCCTGACGCCGTCATCCGCCGCCGAGCCGCCCACGACGGGAACCGTCGTGCCAAATTCCGCTTCTATCCCCGCGAGCATCACCTCTTCCAGCCCGGGACTGGTATGGAGCAAGATGAGTTGCGGCAGCTCTCCAGGGCGCCCTCCATCTGCGATGGCAGTGCGCAGCAATTGACGGGCATCCAGCCGATCCCCGGCCTGGCCCGCCACGCCGTAGGCCCCCTTGCTGTCATAGAAGGCGGCTGCCGCCAGGCCCCACCCCTGCTCTGCATGGTGGCCGGCCTGGGTCAGGATCCCGCAACATGAGCTGCAGCCGATGAGCCGGCTCTCTGGAAAACGTTTCTTGAGTGTCTGGCGCAGTACCGCAACATCGTGGGTTTGAGTAAAATAGACCAGCAAGAGTGCAGGGGGGTGGGGTATCTGATCGAACAGCCGATCCGCTATCTGCTCGGCGGCCAGCGGGGTCGTCTGTGCAATAGAGTGAGCCGTCAGGAAGTTCAACACCATCTCCTCGTGGTATGCGATGCACAAGGCAAGCAAAAACCATACCCTTATCAACTAATTAACTGGCCAGCTTGGCTACAATGATGCTCACGCCCCCCGCAGGATGAAGACATGTGGCAGAACAATATCAATGACTTTGAACGCGTCGTCGCCATTGGTGGTGGCCACGGCATGGGCCGGGTGCTCTCTTCCCTCTCGTTTCTGGGGCCCCGCCTCACCGGCATAGTCACCACCACGGATAACGGTGGCTCCACCGGCCGCCTGCGCAAGAATCAGGAGTGCATCGCCTGGGGGGACCTGCGCAACTGCCTGAACCAGCTGGTGACCGAACCCGGCATCGGCAGCCTGCTGTTCGAATACCGCTTCACCGGCAAGGGGGAACTCGCGGGACACAACCTCGGCAACCTGATGCTATTAGCCCTGGACAACCTCTGCATCCGTCCCCTCGACGCCATCCGTCTCATCAGCGACATGCTGAAGATCGAGCCCCAGTTGCTCCCCATGTCCGAGCAACCCACGGACTTGTGCGCCCACACCCCCTGTGGCGACCAGATCCTAGGAGAGGTCTCCATCGATCAGCTCGCGACGCCGCCACAGGCCCTGGGGCTCAGCCCCATGGTACCGGCCACTAAGGAGGCAGTGCAGGCCCTTATCCAGGCCGACATGATCATCCTGGGGCCCGGCAGCTTCCTCACCTCCGTCATGCCGCCCCTGCTGCTCGACGAGCTGGCGGATGCCATTCGGCACAGCCGGGCCATCGTCGTCTTCATCAGCAATCTGGTGGCAGAAGAGGGGCCGGCCGGTCAGCTCACGCTGCCCAATCAATATCGCTGGCTGGAGGAGAGAATTGGAAGCGGTCGCATCGATGCCATCCTGGCCCCCGAGGAGCAGGCGGTCCCCGAGCTGGCCCACCGCCTCATCCTAGCGGATCTCGGCGAGGCGGCCCTGCCCCATCGCCATGATCGTCGCAAACTCAGGCTGGCGCTGGACGGCGTGATCCAGGGTTGGCACCTCGCCCATGACAAGCTGGGCTGAGCCCGGCGGTCAGGATCAGTGATAGCGCGCCAGGTGAGAAAACACCTGCGGCAGGGAGTGTTCCAGCTGGGCCAGCAGCTCTCCGGCCGCATCGGCATCCTCCTCACGACAGGCGAGCTCCAGCGCCAGCACCTGCCGATAGCTGGGCTCTGCGCCATAACTGCCACAGGAGGACTTCATGCTATGGGCAAGACGAGCCAGGGCGGACCAGTCCCGCTGTTCATACAGCGGCCTGAGCTGGGCGAGCTGCTCACCCACCTCCTCGACAAACACTGAAATGACCACGGGCATCATCTCCTGACCGATGTCTTCCGCCAGTTGCCGCAGCACCTTCTGATCCAGCCACTCCATCTTCCCATTCCTTTGATGGTATCCAAACAGACCACAATATAGTCGATCATGAAACCGGCTGTCACCCGGGCTTCACACAGCGGTCAACCCAACCCGCCCGGGGGGCTCACCATAATGTGAACCAGCTCAAGTTATCGAGATGCCGACACGGCGAGATGAAAATTAATGTTGCAACAAAATTAACAATAAAATAACAATGCAAGCCATGAGAATGATGCGACTCAGCAACACCTCTCTCATCCCTTTTTGCCTGTATGGCTGCTGCGAAGAACCAGGGTAGGATTCTACCCTGGTATTTTTTTATTCAGACGTCTGAGGCCTCAGGGCCTTGCCTTGCACCAGTTCCCCCAGCCGGAACAGACAAGACTCCCCGGCGGCCATCTTAACCCAGTTTTCATTGCCGGTCAGCGGCCTCGTCGCGATCAGGGTCACCACGTCGTTGGGGGTGGTCTCGCTCTGAAAATCGATGGCCACGTCCTCATCCAGCAGACGCGCCTCCCCGAAGGGGGCTCTGCGGGTCAGCCAGTAGAGGTTGTTACTGCAATAGGTCATCACATACTCCCCATCCGACAGCAGCATGTTGAACACCCCCAGGGTGCGCAACTCGTCACACAGGGTCGCCAGGTAGCGGAACATGGCGGGGAAATTGGCAGGAGATCTGGGGTATTTCTGCTCCAGCTTGCCGAGCAGCCAGCAGAAGGCGTGCTCGCTGTCGGTATCCCCCACCGGACGATGACGCCCGGTCGGCAGCTTCTTGTAACCCGTCAGCTGACCGTTGTGGGCGAAGGTCCAGTAACGCCCCCAGAGCTCCCGGGTGAAGGGATGGGTGTTCTCCAGGGAGACGCAGCCCCGGTTGGCCTGCCGGATGTGGCTGACCACGGCGCGGCTCTTGATGGGCAGCGCCTGCACCAGCTTGGCGATGGGGGACTCGGCACTGGGCTCGGGATCCTTGAAGGTGCGAAAACCGCGCCCCTCGTAGAAGGTGATCCCCCAGCCATCCTTGTGAGGCCCCGTCTTGCCACCCCGCAGCATCAGCCCGGTAAAGCTGAAGCAGATGTCGGTCGGCACATTGGCACTCATGCCGAGCAGTTCACACATATCCCCTCCACTGCCTGGATCCATTGCATTTTTTCTAGCGATCTCTGCAGATGGGAAGCGACACGGTCGGTCGATGCCGCCTCGTTGCTCCCCATCCTGAGAGGGGCTCTTACTTGGCCATCTCTTTTTCGACCAGCTGGATCAGGATGTGGATCACCTTGATGTGCACTTCCTGAATGCGGTCCGCATAACCGAAATGGGGCACCCGGATCTCGACATCGGCGAGGCCGGCCATCTTGCCGCCGTCCTTGCCGGTCAGGGCGATCACCTTCATGCCCTTGGCACGGGCCGCCTCGATGGCTTTGAGGATGTTGCCGGAGTTGCCGCTGGTGGAGATGCCAAGCAGTACGTCGCCGCGACGACCGACCGCTTCCACGTAGCGGGAGAAGACATAGTCGTAACCAAAGTCATTGGATACGCAGGAGAGGTGGCTCGGATCCGAGATGGCGATGCCGGCATAACCCGGGCGGTTCTCCCGGTAACGACCAGTCAGTTCCTCGGCGAAGTGCATGGCATCACAGTGGGAACCACCATTACCGCAAGAAAGCACCTTGCCTTCCTGCTTGAAGGAGTCCGCCAGCAGCTTGGCGGCGGCCTCGATGTTCTTCAGATTCTGCTCATCGGCCAGGAACGCCTGGAGCACGCTGGCAGCTTCGGTCAATTCATTGCGGATAAGTTCTTGGTACATGGGTCTGATGTCTCTTTGTATCGTCCAACATAGGGTCGCCCCATTGTCGCACAAGCTGATCCCGCCGTCGCCCCCCTGCCCCGGCAAGGGCGCAGGAAACGGCCCCCGTTAGCTGGCTCACAGCCTGGAGGTAACCAAGTTGTAAACAGCTTGATAATTTTGTGCCCATGAATTACAACAGAGGCCACATCCAACAGGTCAGACCTCTGGATCAGTTCAATCAAACTTGGCAACTCATTCAAGGAGCGAAAAATGACGACGACCCTCACTCTGCTCGGAGTGATCCTGGTGATCGGCGCCATGGCTTATCGCCGGGCGTCCCTGTTCACCGCCACCCTTGCCACGGCTGCAGCCCTGGTTATCGGCGCCTTCTATGGCCATGTCCCCTTGCTGGTGTGGGTACTGTTCGCCCTGGTTGCCATCCCCCTCAACCTGGTGGAGTTTCGCCGCAATCAGCTGACCAAGCCCCTGTTCAAGATCTACAAATCCATCATGCCGGAGATGTCCCGCACCGAGAAGGAAGCCATCGAGGCGGGTACCACCTGGTGGGAGGCCGACCTCTTTGCCGGCAATCCGAACTGGAAGAAGCTGCATGCCATCCCGGTCGCCACCCTCAGCGCCGAGGAGCAGGCCTTCATGGACGGTCCGGTGGAGGAAGTGTGCCGCATGGTCAACGACTGGGAAGTGACCCACGAGCGTGCGGATCTCTCCCCCGAGGTGTGGCAGTACCTGAAGGACCACAAGTTCTTCGCCATGATCATCAAGAAAAAATACGGCGGGCTGGAATTCTCCGCCTATGCCCAGTCCTGCGTACTGCAAAAGCTGTGCGGCGCCAGCGCCGTGCTCGCCTCCACCGTGGGCGTACCCAACTCCCTCGGCCCGGGTGAGCTGTTGCAGCACTATGGCACCGAGGAGCAGAAGGACCACTACCTGCCCCGCCTGGCCATAGGCAAGGAGATCCCCTGCTTCGCCCTGACCAGCCCGGAGGCGGGCTCGGACGCCGGCTCCATTCCCGACTTTGGCGTCGTCTGCAAGGGCGAGTGGGAAGGGGAAGAGGTGCTCGGCATGCGCCTGACCTGGAACAAGCGCTACATCACCCTGGCCCCCATCGCCACTGTGCTCGGCCTCGCGTTCAAGCTGCGCGACCCGGATCACCTGCTGGGTGAGGAAGAGGAGCTCGGCATCACCTGCGCCCTGATCCCGACCCACATAGCTGGCGTCGAAATAGGCCGCCGCCACTTCCCCCTCAACGTGCCGTTCCAGAACGGTCCGACCCGCGGCGAGGATGTGTTCGTGCCGCTGGACTTCATCATCGGCGGCCCCGCCATGGCCGGCCAGGGCTGGCGCATGCTGGTGGAGTGCCTCTCCGTCGGCCGCGGCATCACCCTGCCCTCCAACAGCACGGGTGGCGTCAAGATGCTGGCCCTGGCCACCGGCGCCTACAGCCGCATCCGCCGCCAGTTCAAGCTGCCCATCGGCAAGATGGAAGGGATCGAAGAGCCCCTGGCCCGTCTGGGTGGCAACGCCTACATCATGGGGGCCGCCGCCAAGCTGACGGTCACCGGCATCGATCTCGGGGAGAAGCCCTCGGTCATCTCCGCCATCGTCAAGTACCACCTCACCGACCGTGCCCAGAAGTGCATCATAGATGCGATGGACGTGCACGGCGGCAAGGCCATCTGCATGGGGCCGAACAACTACCTGGCCCGCGGTTATCAGGGCGCCCCCATCGCCGTCACGGTAGAAGGGGCCAACATCCTGACCCGCAGCATGATCATCTACGGCCAGGGTGCCATCCGCTGCCATCCCTATGTGCTGCCGGAGATGCTGGCCGCCAGCCACCCGGATCAGGAAGTGGCGCTCAAGGCGTTCGACAAGGCGGTGTTCAGCCACGTGGGCTTCGCCATCAGCAACCTGGTGCGCAGCTTCTGGCTGGGCCTGACCGGTGCCCGCTTCGCCGCCGCGCCGTACAAGGATCAGACCAAGGGTTACTACCAGCAGCTCTCCCGGCTGTCTGCCAACCTGGCCTTCCTGTCCGACATGGCCATGGGCACCCTGGGGGGCGAGCTCAAGCGCAAGGAGCGGGTCTCAGCCCGCTTGGGCGACGTGCTGAGCCAGCTCTACCTCGCCTCCAGCGCCCTCAAGCGCTTCCAGGACGAGGGTCGCCAGCAGGCGGATCTGCCGCTGCTGCACTGGGCGCTGCAAGACGCCATGTTCAAGGCACAGGAGGCGATCGACGAGCTGCTGCGCAACTTCCCGAATCGCTGGGTTGGCCTGGCCCTGCGCGCCATCGTGCTGCCCCTCGGCCGCGACCTGAAGCGCCCGTCCGACAAGCTGGACCAGCAGGTTGCCCGGCTGCTGCAGACACCGAGCGCCACCCGCGACCGTCTGGCCGAGGGTCAGTACCTCACCCGCGAGGAGGGCAACCCCTTCGGCCTGCTGGAGCAGGCGCTGGATGACGTGCTGGCCGCAGAGCCCCTGTTCGACAAGATCTGCAAGGCCGAAGGCAGCAAACGCCCCTTCACCCAGCTGGACAAGGTCGCCGACGCGGGCCTCGCACTCGGGATCATCAACCAGGGCGAAGCCGAGCTGCTACGCCGCGCCGAGCAGAGCCGTCTGCACACAATCAACGTCGATGACTTCGATCCCGTCGACCTGGTGGCCAACAAGGCACTGTTTGAACCCTCGGCCTATCACAGGGCAGCCTGAACCGACGGTTGAACACCAAAACGCCTCCCTTTGTGGAGGCGTTTTTCATGGCCGGCATGGGGGATAAAAAAGAGAGGGAAGCTGGATCATATTTTGTTTATCAAGCCGTTTCCTATCCTTGGTGAAGCGGTTAAGGTAACCACAGAACCCAAGACAGGATTGCATAATGGATGATCAAATCCTGATTATTGACGATGACGATCTGGACCAGCCCAGCAGCCGGCTTCCCGGCTGGAAGGTGATGATAGTGGACGATGAGCCCGAGGTGCATCGCATCACCAAGATCACCCTGAGCAAGTTCGAGTTCGACGGCAAGCCCATCGACTTCTTGCATGCCTATTCGGCCGCCGAGGCCAAGGCCCTGCTCGCCAGTACCCCGGATGTCGCCCTCTTGTTGCTGGATGTGGTCATGGAAGCCGATCACGCCGGCCTGGAGGTGGTGAAATTCGTGCGGGGCGAACTGCACAACAAGATGGTGCGCATCGTGCTGCGCACCGGCCAGCCCGGCCAGGCGCCGGAAGATGACGTCGTCGCCAATTACGATATCAACGATTACAAGGACAAGACCGAGCTCACCTCCCAGAAGTTGCGCACCCTGTTGCGAGCCAGCCTGCGTTCCTATCGGGACATCCGCACCCTGGAGAGCAACCGCCAGGGGCTGGAGAAGGTGATCGAAGCCTCCAAGGGGATCTTCGAGCAGCGGGCCCTGCGCCAGTTCGTCGAGGGTGCCCAGACCCAGCTCAGCGCCCTGCTCAATCTGGAGGAGTCCCAGATCTACGACGTGAAGCATCTGGCCTACGAGGTGCGGGATCAGGTGCTGGAACCCCTCCTCAGCGACGGGCCCGCCCTGCGTCTGAGCGAGGCGCCCGCCATACTGCGTCATGCCATGACCAAGGGCGCCAACGTCTACGACGGCAACCAGCTGGTGCTCTACTGCCAGAATGCCCGCCACCACCTCTTGTTCCACATCGAGACCAGCCGCCCCCTCAACCAGATGGACACCGGCCTGCTGAGCCTGTTCACCGAGAACATCATAGTGGCGTTGGAGAACATCCGGCTCAACGAGGTGATCGGCGACAATCAGCGGGAGATCATCTACCGCATCGGCGAACTGGTGGAGACCCGATCCAAGGAGTCCGGCCTGCACGTCAAGCGGGTGGCGCTCTACACCGAGCTGTTCTGTCAGCTGCTCGGCATGCAGGAGGAGCGCTGCGAGCTCATCAAGCGCGCCTCCCCCCTGCACGACATCGGCAAGGTGGGCATCCCCGACGCCATCTTGCACAAGCCGGGCAAGCTCACCCCCGAGGAGTGGGAGATCATGAAGACCCACGCCCAGCTCGGGCAGGACATGCTCTCCGGCAGCGATCTGGCCCTGTTCCAGATAGGCGCCACCATAGCCGGCAGTCACCACGAGAAATGGAACGGCAGCGGCTACCCCAACGGGCTCGGCGGCGAAGCCATCCCGCTGGAGGGGCGCATCGTGGCCCTTGCCGATGTGTTCGACGCCCTGGGGTCGGATCGCTGCTACAAGAAAGCCTGGCCGCAGGAGAAGGTGCTCGCTCTGATTGAATCCGAGCGGGGCCAGCACTTCGATCCCCAGCTGGTGGATCTGATGCTGACCAACCTGGACAAGTTCCTCGACATCCGGGATCAGTACAAGGACATCTACGTCGGGGAACATTGAGACCTGCTGAAACGCGTAATGAAAAAGCCGCCCGATGGGCGGCTTTTTCACAGGCGGGCATCACTGCTGCGGCAGGTTCAGATCCAGCTTGGGCACAGGGGGAGCGGCGGCCTCGCTCTGCGCCTTCTGCGCTGCCATCGCCTTGTGCAGGGTACGGCGTTTTTGCAGCAGGAGGAAACCTGCGCCTCCCAGCAGAAGCAGGCAGGCGGCACCGCCCCCCAGGGCCCAGGGCAGCCAGGGGCGGCTCTCCCGCTCCTCGAACTTCACCGGCTTGGGTGCCGGGGCGGCGGAGGGTGTGGGGGCCAGCACTGGCAAGATGTTGAAGGACTTGGCAGGCAGTTGCATCTGGATCTCGCGCCCGAGGCGCGTCGTGCCAAACAGGGTGGCCTCCACCTTGTACTGACCCACCTCTTTAAGTGCAGAGAGCGCGATGCGTACGTCGGGGCCGCTCGCCACGGCATTGAACACCTGGCGATCCCCGGCGGTGCTCGCCGCCTTGCCCTGGATGACCACGGATGCCGGATCCAGCTCCTCCCCATCGATGTGCAGGGCGATGCCAGCCCCCGCCTCGTCCGAGGGAGGAGTCAGGGTATAGCTCAGCGGCATGGGATAGAGCAGCACCTGCTGTGACTGGGCACGGGTGAACACCTGATTGCCCGTGCTGTAGAGCGCGCGGTACTTGCCCGCCGGCACATCCAGCACGGCCTCGGCGGTCAGGATGCCATCCCTTGGCCGCTCATCGAGCCCCTTGCCGTCATCGTGATAGTGCCCCAGGGTCTGCTCCAGCACGGGTTCGCCGCTCTGACTGTCGTCGCCAAATTGCTGCAGCCGCACCGTCATGCCGAGATCCGTGAGGTAGTAGCCGGCATCGGGGGCCTCGCCATCGATCAGCAGGCGGGACTGCAACTTGACGCGCTCCCCCTGATAGAGGCGGGCCGGCAGCGGCTCGCTCTCGAGCCGGATGTCGGTCAACAGGCGCACCCGGTTGTCCGGATCCACCGCCCCTATGGCCTGCCAGGGACCCGGCATGGGGTCGCGCACCGTGATGAGATCCTGATCCGGCAGCGCCAGCCAGCCCACGTCGGGAGGGGTAACCTTGCCCACATAGAGCTTGCTGCCATCTGGCCGCACCAGGATCACCGAGGGGGTATCCGGCTGGCGCTTGATGATGAAGGTGATCTCCTTCACCCCGTAATCGATGCGAAACCGGTTGTCGAGCAAGGGGATGTCGGAGGGGGCAAACACCTCGTTGGCCATCAATCCGCACGAAGCCAGCAACAGCAGGCCACCCCAGAACTTGCTCATTGCCGCCACAGGCAGGCTCCCCCCTTCTTTTGCACCAGATCGAGGCGCGACTCATGGGTCGCGACCACCTCGTCGCTGGCGCGGATCACCCGCAAGGGGGCCCTATCGTCCGCCAGCCGTCGGATGCTGGTGTCCTGATTGCTGTCGCTCTCACTGCTCTCGCTGGCCAGATTGAGCTTGGTCTGGCCACCCGTCATCAGCAGGTAGACGTCCGCCAGGATCTCCGCATCCAGCAAGGCCCCGTGCAGGGTTCGGTGGGAGTTGTCGATGCCGTAGCGATCGCACAGGACGTCCAGGTTGTTGCGCTTGCCGGGGAAGAGATCCCGCGCCATCGCCAGGGTATCCGTGATGCCACAGATATCGGCGGTCTTGAAACTGAGGCCGAGCTTGCTGAACTCGTAGTCCATGAAGCTCACGTCGAAGGGCGCGTTGTGGGCGATGAGCTCGGCGCCGCGAATGAACTCGATGAAGTCGTCCGCTATCTGGCTGAACGCCGGCTTGTCCGCCAGGAAGGCATCCGTGATGCCGTGTACCGCGATGGCCTCGGGATCCACCAGGCGGTCCGGCTTGATGTAGACATGGAAATGGTTGCCGGTCAGCTTGCGGTTGATCACCTCCACACAGCCGATCTCGATGATGCGGTGGCCGAGGTAGACGGGACCGCCTGCCGTGTTCATACCTGTGGTTTCAGTATCCAGAATGATCTGGCGATTCAGTTGGGGTGTGCTCATGATCCAATCTATGTCAAACTTCAGCTTTGCTCGCTAGTTTACCCCAAGGCTCATGTTAAAACAGATTGATTTATATACGGATGGTTCCTGCCTCGGCAACCCGGGCCCCGGCGGCTATGGCGCCGTCATGGTCTATGGCAAGCATCGCAAGGAGCTGGCGGGGGGTTATCGCCTCACCACCAACAACCGGATGGAGCTGATGGCGGCCATCATGGGACTGCGTGCCCTCAACGAACCCTGCCAGGTCAGGCTCACCACCGACAGCCAGTATGTGCGCCAGGGGATCACCCAGTGGATCATCGGCTGGAAGAAGAAAGGCTGGATGACCGCCAACCGTCAGCCGGTCAAGAACGTCGACCTCTGGCAGGCGCTGGATGCGGAAGTGGCGCGCCACCAGATCGAATGGCTCTGGGTCAAGGGCCACTCCGGCCACCCGGAGAACGAGCGCTGCGACGAGCTGGCCCGGGATGCGGCGAGCGGCAAACAGCTCGCCGAAGACACCGGCTATCAGCCCTGAGCATCAGGGTGAAGATCCCCTGCCACGACTCGGCCTGAGTGGCGGCTTACCCACCCTGACGCGCCATGCCCGGCGCCGCCATCGAATTTGGCAGGCGCCAGCGACGGCGCACCGGCGTGATGGGGAAGCGCCGCTTGCGGGCGGCGATCACGTAGACAGACGCCAGGGAACGGCAATAATCCCGCCCCAGACTCTCCCGCCACCAGGCCACCCGGCTCTGCCTGCCCATGAAGGAGAAGCCGAAACGCTCGTCGAACATCACCTCGCACCCCAGCAGTTGCAACCAGTCCGTTACCCGGGTCGGGGTAAACATGCGCGCCGACCAGGGCAGGTGCTGGCGCATGAAGGGCACATAGTGGCCGAGCCCCACCAGGCTCATCGGGTTATAACCGCTGACGATGAGCCAGCCGTCGTCGGTCAGCACCCGTTCGGCCTCGCGCAGCACCTGATGGGGATCCTGGGAGAAATCGAGACAATGGGCGAGCAGGCAGGCATCCACGCTGGCACTGCGCACCGGCAGGGCAAGGGGATCCCCCACTATGTCCAGCGCCCGCCCCTCGGGGGCTATGCCAACCTGGTGGCGGATGGAGGAGTTGCCGCAGGAGAGTTCGGCGCTCAGGGCGCCAATCTTCAGCAGATGATAGCCAAACAGATGCGGGCACCAGTTATCGAGGCGCTCCTGCAGCTCGGCGGCCACCCAGTCACCCATGGGCAGCATCGACCAGCTGGTCGGGATCGCGATCTGTTGTTCGGTACGAGCCAGCTGCATAATGGGACCAATCCGGGGTTCGAATGCCATCCTGTTATATAAGATCCCTTCCACAAAGAGAACACTAAGAGACGCCGACCCATGTATACCGTCATCACAATTCCCGCCTTCAGCGACAATTACATCTGGTTGATCCGACACGAGAATCGCTGCCTGGTGGTCGATCCGGGCGAGGCGGCCCCCGTGCTGGCACGGCTCGAGGCCCTGGGGCTCGAGCTCGACGCCATCCTGCTGACCCATCATCACAAGGATCATGTGGGTGGCGTGGGCGAACTACTCGGCCGGTTCCCCCTCGCCCGCCTCTATGGCCCCAGGCACGACCCCATGCCGGATCACCAGGGGCAGTGGCTCGAAGACGGCGACCGGATCGACTGGCATGGCCTGAGTCTCGAGGTCATGCATGTGCCCGGCCACACCCTGGGCCACATCGCCTATCACGGCAACGGCATGCTGTTTTGTGGCGATACGCTGTTCTCCGCCGGCTGCGGTCGTCTGTTCGAAGGCACCCCGGCCCAGATGTATGCCTCTTTGCAGCGATTCGCGACCCTGCCCGACGACACCCTCCTCTATTGTGCCCATGAGTACACCCTCTCCAACCTGCGTTTCGCTCACGCGGTGGAGCCGGATAACCTGGCGATCCAGCGCCAGATCGGGCTGATCAGCAAGCTGCGCCAGCAGGGCCTGCCGAGTCTCCCCTCCCGTCTGGGGGATGAACGTCATTTCAACGTATTTATGCGCTGTGAGCAGGACTCGGTGAAATTTTCTGCTGAAAAATACGCCCTGAAATGCTTGGAAAATCCAGAGGATACCTTCGCCGTCCTGCGTCGCTGGAAGGACGTTTTTTGAACAAACCTTGATCAGGGGGCCATTGCCCCTTATGATGCGGGCTGTTTTTCCAATATGACCTGAGCGAGATGAAGCTACGAACGGCCTTATTGGCGGCGCTGTTTCTCAGCGGCTGTCAAAACCTGAGCCATCAGGATGACCGGGCGGTAACGGCAATCGAGCCGATCAAATCCCCCCAAGTCAACAAGAAAACGTACAAGAAACACTCTTCCCGATTGCTGTTCGGTGACGAACAGATAGAAGAGCTGGATGACACTGATAACCTGTGGGTGCGTATCAGCGATGATATGCAGCTGGACTCGCACGATAATGCCCGAGTCCGCCAACAGCGTGATTGGTTACTGCGTAATGATAAGCATATGGCGACCATTGCCAGCCGGGCTGAGCCCTACCTGTATCTGATGGTAGAGGAAATCGAACGGCGTGAGCTGCCAATGGAGCTTATTACCATCCCCATGATCGAGAGCATGTTCGATCCCAATGCCCGCTCCCGCAGCAATGCGGTCGGTCTTTGGCAATTCGTTCCTGCGACCGGCAAGAACTTTGGCCTGCGCCACGACAACTGGTATGACGGTCGTCGCGATGTGATCGCGTCCACCAACGCCGCACTGGACTATCTGGAGTACCTGAACCGTTTCTTCGACGGTGACTGGTTGCAGACCCTGGCGGCCTACAATGCCGGTGAAGGCCGGGTGCGCAATGCCATCATCCGCAACCAGAAGGCCGGTCGACCGACCGACTACTGGTCCCTGGACTTGCCCCGCGAGACCCGGATGTATGTGCCCAAGATCCTGGCCATGGCCGACATGATCCGCAACGCGGACAAATACAATGTCACCCTGCCGGTGCTGGCCAACAAGCCGCAACTGCGCACCATCAACACAGGTGGCCAGATCGATCTGAACGTGGCAGCGCAGCTGGCGGGGGTTTCTGCCTCCCAGCTGAAGGCGCTCAATCCCGCGCTCAAGCGTGGCATGACGTCGCCCCGTGGCCCCTACAACCTGTTGGTGCCCGTCGAGTATGCCGACACCCTGGAGCTGGCCCTGGCCGATCTGCCCCAGCGTGAACGCAGCCGTGGCGTGCGCTCCTATCAGGTCACCAGCGGGGATACCCTGTCCCGCATCGCCCAGAATCACGGGGTGAGCGTGCAGCAGCTCAAGCTGGCCAACAACCTGCGCAGCAACAACCTGCGCCGTGGCCAGAGCCTGATCATCCCCAACGGCGGCAAAGCCATGGTGAGTCAGGCCGCCCAGAGCAAGCCGCAACAGCTCGCCAGCAACGGTGGCAACAAGATCCAGTATCAGGTGCGCTCCGGTGACAACCTGTGGAGCATCAGCCAGGCGCACGGGGTCACCCACGCCGATCTGGCCAAGTGGAACGGTCTGAACGCCAAGTCAGCCCTCAAGCCTGGCATGAAGCTGGTGGTCTGGCCCAAGCAGGGCAAGGGCAGCAACAAGTCCATGGTCTATCAGGTGCGTCGCGGAGACTCCCTCTCCTCCATCGCCGCCCGCTTCCAGGTCGCCGTCAACGACGTGATGCGCTGGAATCAGCTCGGCAAGAGCGACTACTTGAAACCGGGCCAGGAGCTGACCCTGTTCGTGAAGAACAACAGCTGATGGCTGAAGCCAGATAAAAAATACCCCGCGAGTGCGGGGTATTTTTTTGCCTGGCATCCATTACCCCCTAGGGCGTGATGGCCTGGGCCGCGAAGCGCGCCATGATGGGGTTGTGATCCGAGGCATCGGTGGCCGGCGAGCTCACCTCCACCAGATCCAGGTTGCGGTAGTAGAGGTGATCCAGCGGACGGCCGAAGGCGGTACGGCGCAGATCCGGTACCGGAATGGCCTCCTGCAGGCCGAGCTCTCCCACCAGCTTGTTCAGCCAGTATTCCCGTTTGTCGCTCCAGGTGTTGAAATCCCCGGCCAGGATCACGGGCCCCTGATGGCGATGCACCAGAGCCGTCAGATCGTTGATCTGCTCGCGGAAGGTGGCCATGCCGAGCTCGAAGTTGACCGCATGCAGGTTCACCACCAGCACGCCGTCCGGATCCCCCTGCAGGGGATAGAGGCTCACCAGACCGGACTTGGGGATCCGCAGCAGGGGCTCTGGAGAGCGCACGCCGCAGACGAAGGCCTGGGGCGTCTTGGCGACCGTCATCACCCCGAAGGAGACGCCCCCCTGGGTGAAGGCCTGCAGCTGTTGCCACTGGAAGTCGCCTCGCTTCAGCCAGTCCAGCATCTCGGGCCGGGTGGCGGACTCTTGCAACAGCACCAGATCCTGGGACTTGGCATACTCATCCAGCCCTTCTCGCCAGTTTTTACGCTGACCCTTATAGAGATTCCAGACGGTGATGCCAAATTCTCGAGGCAAAGCGGTGGATGCCAGTGCCACCAACGGCGGCTTATGGCAGCTCATGCCGGGCACTATGCCCGCCGCCGTGACCAGATGATCCTGATCCGGCACCTCGAAACAGCCGACCAATCCCAGCGTCAGCAGGGAGGTCCCCAGAATGCGATAACTATTTTTCATTGGCTAACAACCACCTGCCTCTGCAAGGCGCCACGACCATCACAAATGTCATGAACGCCGACTAGTCTCATTATTCGTGTCCGGCCCGACTCATCCATGAGGGATCCCGCAATGGCGAGACAGCACCAGTACCGCGTGACATTCTACGATCAACAAGGAACTTGTCATCAAGTGGAGCTTTCCACCGTCTATCAGATCAGGCGGGATCCCCAGTGCGATCTCTGCCTGTTCGACACTTTCCAGTGTGTCGGCTCGGAAGAGATGCTGGAGCGCATGATACGGCAAAAAACCGGGCTTGAGCAGGAAATATCCATCATCAGCGCCCGGCTTGCCTGAACCGGATCAGACCGGCACGGGCCGGGATTTCCCCTGATCGTCGATGGCGACGTAGGTGAAGACCCCCTCGGTCACGCAGTAACGCTGGGCCTCGTTCTCCCGCAGCACCGGCTTGACCCAGACCTCCAGTTTCAGCCGCATGGAGCTGCGACCCACCTTCAGGCAGCGACCGTAGCAGCACACCACGTCCCCCACCTTGACCGGACTGTGGAAGGTCATGCCCTCGACCGAGACGGTACAGATGCGCCCCTTCGCCAGTTCCTTGGCCATGATGCCCCCACCTATATCCATCTGGGACATGATCCAGCCCCCGAAGATGTCGCCATTGGGGTTGGTATCGGCTGGCATTGCCAGGGTTCTCAGCAACAGCTCCCCATCGGGGTGACGCGTGGTATCGACCATCATTACGGCTCTCTATGATGTGGAGAGAGGGCGCCATGGCGCAGGATGCGACTCACCTGGATGACGTCGCCCGGCCCGCATCATGACCGCACACTCACTATGGATGCGGCATGATAGGGGGGGAGACCGCCCTTGGCAAATCGCAATTGCCTGGGGCCCAAACGTGAACCGGACCTATGGGACGCAGCAGATAATATTGAGCCCCATCTTGTTTCAATCTGATTGTGCTGCCAGGTCCGCAAACCAGTGGGCGGGATCGGGCCAGCGGTAGACGAAGCCGAGCCGCTGGCAGATGCGCTGCCCCTCGATGGGCGCAAACTCCCCCCGCGGCTCGGTGAACACAGGCGGCGTCAGGCCGAGCAGACGGGACGCGAAGGGATAGAGTTGCTCCCGACGCGGGTGAATGGGGGCGCTCAGGTTGTAGGCCTCCCCATCCTGCCCCTTGTCCAGCATCAGCAGGCAGGCACCGATGACATCGTCCAGATGCACCAGGTTCACCGCCTGACCGCCCCCCGCCAGCGTCTTGCCCGCGAGGAAGCGGCCGGGATGCCGCGCCGGGCCGTAGAGACCGGCGGGACGCAGCACCATGGCGCACTCAAACCCGGCCTGCAGCACGGCACGCTCGGCGGCCAGCATCCGCTCCCCTCGCTCATGGGCCGGACGCGGGGACTCCTCCTCCGTCTGCCCCGGCCCCCACACCGAGGTGGCGCTGATAAACAGCACCCTTCTCGTGCCCGCCGCCAAGGCCAGCTGGCACAGACGGGTAACCGCAGCGGGATAGTCTTCCGTCTTGCTCGGCGGCACGCAGACAACCAGCGCCTGGCTGCGAAATGGCAGGGGCTCGGCCAGCTCGGGGGCGAGCCGCAGAGGGAAGGCGGTGATGCCTTCCGATTGCAGCCGTGCGGCTTTCTCGGCCGAGCTCACCGTCACAGCGACCGAGTGACCCTGCCCCAGCAGCGCCTTCGCCAGCGGCAATCCCAGCCAGCCCGCTCCCACTATTCCCGTTTGATACTCATGCTCTGTCGTCATCGCTAAAATCTCGGCAAAAAAAAACGGCCATCCATGATGACCGTCGAAAGTAACGAAGGAAATAGCCGGATTGACCGGTTACCTCCCACAGCGGGAAAATCGGGAGCGCACGCTCCTAATTCGTGGGGCCTATGCTAGTGGCAGCGCGGGCAAAAAGCTTTGAAGCCGATCACAGTTGAAAAGGATTTCTGAAAGCGCTTTCAATTCGAGGCGAAAAAGTCGGCCCAGTTGGGGCCAACTTTCGCTCAGGCGACGGACTCCCGGCTCACCAGCTCGGCTTCAAACTTCAGGGCCAGCCCTTCGGCCGGCTTGTGATCCAGCAGCAGCAGGGCGAGCTCGGCCGCCCGCTCCCCCATCTCCTCGATGGGATAGCGCACCGTGGTGAGCTTGGGGTAGATGTAGCGGGCGTAGGGGATGTCGTCGAAGCCCACCACAGAGACCTGCTGGGGGATCTTGTAGCCCCGCTCCAGCAGGCAGGAGATGGCTCCCGCCACCATGGCATCGTTGAAGCCCAGCACGGCGCTGAACTCGACCCCGCGCGCCAGCAGCTCGCTCATGGCCACATAGCCCCCCTTCTCGTCGGCGAAGGCGCGGCCGATGAGGGACTGATCCAACGCTATGCCCGCCCGCTGCAGGGCGAAACGATAACCGGCCATCCGCTGCTGACCGTCGACGAACTCCTCGTCATCCGAGGTGACGAAGGCGATCTTGCGGTGTCCCGCATCCAGCAGGTGCTGACAGGCGGTGGTGATGCCCGCCTGGTTGTCCAGCCAGACGCAGCGATCCTCGCAGCCCGGCACCTGGCGGTTGATGAAGACGATGGGGGTTGAACCCGCCGCCAGCTCGCTCAGCTCCTCGTCCGGCAGCGCCTTGCTGTGCAGGATCAGGGCGTCGCACTGGCGCTGCAACAGGGCCTGGATGGCGTGGCGTTCCCGGGCCGCGTCGTGGTTGCCGGAGACCACTATGGTGAACTTGTTCGCCTTGTCGACCACGCTTTCTATACCGCGCATCATCTGGGCGAAGAAGGGGCCGCCGCAAAGATCCCCCACCAGCACGCCGATGCAGTTGGAACGCTTGCTCACCAGCGCCTGGGCGAAACTGTTGGGGCGGAAACTCAGCTCCTTCATGGCCGCCAGCACGGCCTCACGCTTCTCGGGGGCGACCTGGGCCGTGTTGTTGATGACGCGCGACACCGTCGAGATGGACACATTCGCCAGCTGAGAAACGTCTTTGATCGTTGCCACTCTCTAGTCCTTGGTTGAAAAGCCTGTTTGTGTTGTTGATCGGGTCATTATATCGAACCTGCCAGCCCAAGATGGGGTGCCCGATCACCTGGCAGGTTTCCTTTTGTAACAAAACTTAAGGGATGATAACCATTTTGGGGGAACAATGGGAGGCAGCCACCATGGTGACTGCCTCCTTGCCTCAGTAGGTGTGATTCAGCTCCCGATCGGACATGAAGCGAAGGGGCTGCTGCAGCTTGTGCTGATAGATGAGGTCAAACGAGAGCACGTTCTGCACATAATTGCGCGTCTCCCGGTAGGGGATGCTCTCCACCCAGACATCCATCGGCTTGTCCGTACTCTGCTCCCGCCAGCGTTTCACCCGGCCAGGCCCCGCATTGTAGGCCGCCGCAGCCAAAATTCGGTTGCCGTCATACACATCCAGCAGCCGCTTGAGATAGGCGCTGCCGAGGCGGATGTTCATGGCCGGATCGAACAGCTGCTGCTCATTGCGATACGGCACTCCCAGCTTGCTGGCGGTCTCCTTCGCGGTGGCCGGCATCAGCTGCATCAGGCCCCGCGCGCCCACCGGCGACTGCGCCAGCGGGTAGAGGGCGCTCTCCTGGCGGGAGATGGCGTAGAGCAGGCTGGTGTTCATGGTCCGCTCCTGGGCCATCTGGGAGAATGTGCGCTTGAGGGGCAGCGGGAAGCGCAAGTCCAGGGCATCCCAGGCCTCGGCCCGGATGCTGGAGAGGATAGCCAGCTCGTGCCAGCCCTGATTGAGTGCGATGTGACCAAACTCGATGCGCTGGGCCACGCTGTTGCGATCCATGTTGTGGATCCACTCAGAGCGTGCCGCCGTGATCTCGTTCATGGCCAACAGCTCGCGCACCCGCAGCAGGAAGGGCCAGCGGCTGCTCGCCGTGCGCCAGTCCGGCACCTTGTGTCCCGAGCTCTGGTTCTTCATGCGATAGGGCACGCCGGTGCGCTGGGCCGCCATGAAGCCATAGAAACCCCGCAGGTTGGCGGTCTCGAGATAGAGATCCCGCGCCGCCTTCTGCTGACCCTGCACCTCGAGGGAGCGGGCCATCCAGTAGCGCCAGCGATCCTCCTTCTGGGCCCCCATGGGCATCTTCTTGACCCAGCCGGAGAGGCCGCGCCAATCCAGCTCCCAGATGGCGAGGCGAGCCCTCAGCTCCAGCAGCTCGGCATCCTTGCTGCGCGCCAGGGTGGCATCCAGCCAGCCACGCTGGGCGGTGGATCTGTCCAGCAGCAGACGACGGGCGGCGGCACGCTCCACGGTCGCGACCTCGCTCTGGCTGAGGCCGAAGCGTCGCTTCATCTCCCCCAGCTGGCGCAGCACTGCCTCGGGTTCCTGATTGGCGTAGCGCGCCAGGCCGAGGGCGAGCAGGTGCCGGGACTGGGGGGCCGTCGTGAAGTAGGCAGGGTTCATCGCCCGGGCCGGCTGATCATAGAGGGCGATCATCTGATCCCCATAGGGTTTCAGGCTGCCCCCCAACTGGCCGCCGAGGTGGCGGATGAGGTTGGGGTTCTGCGTCTCGAACGCGAGCTGCATGCGCTGCCAGATCTTGTCCTGAGTACGCAGCCCCGCCTGCTGCCAGAGATCGAACAGGGGATCGCAGGCATCCGGCCTGGACTGCCCGCTCAGCCAGAGTTTGCCCGCCTCGCGCAGCGCCTCTTTCTGCTGCCCGGTGTAATAGCGGGCCTGGTAGTGCTGGCAGAGCAGGTCGGTGGAGCTGGGCTTGGCCGGGTAGAAGCGCAGGAATTGGGACCACTGCTGGCTCTGGGCCAGATAGGTGAGATAGGCGCGCTCCAGCCGATTGGACTGGGGGGTATCCCCATGCTGGCGGATGAAGCGGGTCACGTCGCCATAATCCGCCGCCCCCGGCCGGAAGGCCAGCTGGTAATAATCTAGGTAAGGCAGCAGGGGGTAGTGGGTCAGGCGGGCGCGGATCTGCTGGAAACGGGCCTGATCATCGGCACGCACCGCATCATAGGCCTGACGGTAGAGGGATTGCTCCATGGTTTGTGCCGAAGCCTGCGCCACAAACCCGGATGCGCACAGCGCCGATACTATGATTCCCCAGACGGCTTTCACGAATAGCGTACTCCCTTGAGAAGCAGAGCCACCGCCCGTTGGCGGTGGTGATATGACCCTCATTCTACCCGCTAATCAGGGGGGCAACGCCACACTATTTTTATCGGCAGGAGGGTGCCGTTCGCTGCGGGACAGGCGCTCGATATAGCGCTCCAGATAGGGCACGGGCAGCGGCTTGGAGGCGAGGTATCCCTGGTAGAAATGACACCCCTGAGCCTGCAGGAATTCCAACTGCTGGCGCGACTCCACCCCCTCCGCCGTCACGTTGAAACCCATGTGACGCGCCATGGCGATCACCGCCTCGACGATGGCCATGTTGTCCCCATCCCTGGGTATGTCCTGAATGAAGGATCTGTCGATCTTGAGCTCATCCGCCGGTAACCGCTTGAGGTAGCTGAGGGAGGAGTAGCCGGCGCCAAAGTCATCGATGGCAAAGCTGATGCCGAGGGTCTTGAGCTCGGCCATCTTGCTGATGGTATCTTCCGCATGGCCGAGCACCACGGATTCGGTGATCTCCAGGTTCAGACTGCCGGGATCCATGCCGGTCGCCGCCAGCACGTCGTGAATGCGCTCGACGAAGTCGTGGGCATGGAACTGCTTGGCGCTGACATTGACCGACAGCTGGGGCACGTGGATGCCGCTCTCCTCCCAGGAAACGTACTGGGTGCAGGCTTCGTACAACACCCAGTTGCCGATGTCGACGATGAGATCCGTCTCCTCGGCGATGGGGATGAACTCCCCCGGCGACACCAGGGCACGGCCGGGCGGCTGCCAGCGGATCAGCGCCTCCACCCCGATGAACTCCCCGCCCTCCACCATGTGCTGGGGCTGGTAGTGGAGCGTCAACTCCTGGTTGTTGAGGGCACTGCGCAGCTCATTGTGGATGAGCAGGCGCCGGTCGGCCTGCAACTGCATGGAGGCATCGAAGAAACGCCGGGTCTTGCGCCCCGCCGACTTGGCCTGATACATGGCGGTATCCGCCTGCTTGAGCAAGTCCCCCGCCTCCTGCTCCCGGCCGGGGAACAGGGTGATGCCAACGCTGGCACCGATATGCAGCACCTGGCCCCCATGGCTGTAGGGGGCGGCAATCTCCCCGATGAGGCGCTCGGCAATCATGTCGGCCTGCATCTCCGCCTGGGGCGGGCTGGCCGAGAGCGATGGCAGCAGCAATACGAATTCGTCACCCCCGAGGCGGGCTAGGCAATCCCCCTGCCGCACCAAGCGCTTGAGACGGCTGGCCACCTCCTTGAGCAGCCAGTCGCCGGTGGCGTGGCCGAGGGAGTCGTTGATGGTCTTGAAGTGATCGAGATCGATGAACAGCAGGGCGCCGACCAGGTGCTCGCGGCTCGCCTCGATGAAGGCCTGGGCCAGGGTTTCATGGAGCTGGCGGCGATTGGGCAGGCCGGTCAGCTCATCGTAGTAGGCGAGATCCTGGATGCGGCGCTCCGCCGCCTTACGCTCGGAAATGTCCTCGAAGAAGATGACATAGTGGCTGATCCCCCCCTTGTCATCCTGCACCGGCGTGACGATCTCCCATTGGGGGTAGGCACGGCCGTCGGCGTGCAGACGCAGGGTTTCCCCCTGCCAGCGCGTGAGGCTGCTGAGCTCGTAGCCAAGCCCCCCGAGGCCGGACCAGAGATCATTGCCGAGGTGCTGGCCGATCACCCCCTGGTTGTCGAAACCGGTGATCTGGCTGAAGGCGTGGTTGACCCGCAGGATCTTGAACTCGGGGTCCGTGATGATGATCCCTTCGTGGGTTTCGAAGGCAACCGCGGAGAGTCGCAACTGGGCGTCGCTGTGCAGGCGCTCCAGCTCGGCCACCATGCGGGCCGAGAAGAGGGTCAGCACGGCGTCCAGGTTGGCGGTCTGGATCTCGCTCGGGAACAGCAGGGCCAGGTGACCCAGCAGCTGGCCGGCGCGATCCCGCAGCGGCTGGGCATAATAGTACTGTCCGGGCAGGGTGCCGGCCCCCTCCATCAGCCGCCCGCTCACCGGCGCCGCACTGGCGGCGTCCTGCTCATAGAGGCGTTGGCAGGGCATCTGGGCCGGCGAGTACTCCTTGAGCTCTATGCCCTGACTCGCCAGCACCTTGAGCCTGTCCCTGCCCTGATACTCCGTCAGCCAGACCGCGCTGGCCCCCAGAATATGGGCGAGTTCATTGACCAGGGTATGGCAGAAGTCGAGCCCCGTCTTGGCGGAGAGTGCCTGCGCCAGTTGGGCCAGCAAGGGATCTTGCAGCAATGGGGGTTGCGGGGAGAGAGTGGCCGACTGGCCGCTGTCCGGGGTGCGGGACGCCATGTCCAGAGGCGCCACCCAGCCACAGCAGAGACCCTGGGCGGGCACATACTGGCCGCACCAGAGCACGTGATGCATGGCTCCGTCTTCGTCCTGCAGGTGGCCGATAAACTGGCCGGGTTGGTCCGAGTCATGGAGTCTGGAGAGAAACTCGGCGAAGCCGGCTTCATCTTCCTGTACCAGCCTTGTGGCCCAAGGGTGGGCCCCCTCCCCCTGCCAGGGCTGGCAGGAGAGATGATCGGACAGACTCCATTTCTCGAGTTGCCGATCATAAAACCACATCAGTTGAGTGGCTTGCTGTTTCATTTACGACTCCAACACTACAACCAGCTTACCCGCCCGAACACCTGCGAGCCGGTATCTGTAAACGCATATCTTCACCGGCACACGGCAATCCGCCTGCGGTGGGATGGGATGAATATGGACAAAGATATTCGAGACCAGGGGGCAGAGACCAGAGATCAGGTCGGCACAAGGCGCTGCCAAGGGGGGACAGAAACGATCCTACTTCCGCCATACTGCCTGCCGGTTTCGCTGAGCTCAAGCGGTTTTTGGCACGAAACCGGAAAAGGTCACAATTTATAATTCGCTAAATAACCGAGAGGATATTTCGTGATCCAGATCACACATTCATCCGCCTACATGGGTAATCTGGAGGTGAAGACACAAGCAAGACGACCCGAAGGGGGCCAATATGAAAATTGAAATTACCAGTAAAATCATTGAGATTACCCCGGCTATCCGCGAGCGCATCGAATCCCGGTTTGAAAAGCTCGAGCGTCTTCAGGTGCCTCTTATCACACCTCATGTGATCATCTCGAAAGAGCGTTTGATGTACATCGTCGAGGCCAAGGCCGGCGTCCCCAATGGCAAGCTGTTTGCGCAGGCAGAGCACGAGGATCTCTACGCCGCCGTCACCGAACTGGGTCAGAAGCTGGAACGCCAGCTCAACCGCCACACCGAGAAGCCCATCGCGCGCCGCGCTTCGGCCAAAGAAGCGCCGCAGCTGGAACCTGATGAGGCCGATGTCTGACAGGGCACAGCACTCCTCACCAGGATTGACGAAAAAGGCGGGTTATCCCGCCTTTTTTGCTGCCCCTCTTTCAGCCATCAGCTCAGCCAGTGCAACCCCGCCTCCACCCCGCCCTTCAACTTATCGAGCAGGGGCAGCATCAACAGAGGGTCTTCTCCCCTCGGCACCGACCCCGGTACATCAGACGATAGCCTGGCCTGCCAGCGCTCTCGGCCGAGGGCCGACAGGTTGTCGTAGACGGCGTGAGGCAGCGCCGATGTCTTCGCCACTATGGGGGGGGAGCGCAGCGCCAGCCAGAGCTGCAGATCCAGCGCGCAGCCCCCCTGCTGCAGGCGCTCGTTGATATCGCTGGCATCCCCCTTCTCCACACCGCCCTGCAGGGGAGCCTGCGCCGGCAAGCCGAAGTGCTGGCGCCACTCCCGGCGGTCGGGGGCGCCGGCAGGCCGCTCCCCAAACCAGGGCTGCTCTTCAACGGCGTCGGTCAGCAGTGCCAGGTGCAGCCGAAAGTCGGCCCTGTCCCCTTGTCGCAGATCCTGGTTTAAACGCTGGCCCAGCTGGGCTTCATCGACGAGCAGGCGATCGCGAATGGCGTTTGGCAACATGGGATAAATCTTATAAATGGGGGTTTCATTGCTTATCGGCCGTCAACCCGATCCTTTAAGCATTAAAAATCCCCGGCAAGGGGTTCACAACGGTGAGGGATCTGTTAGTATGCGCCTCGCACTTGGGGAGGGGTTCCCGAGCGGCCAAAGGGATCAGACTGTAAATCTGACGGCTCTGCCTTCGAAGGTTCGAATCCTTCTCCCTCCACCATTCAAGTGCGAACAATCAGGAAAATACCCCGTGGAGGGGTTCCCGAGCGGCCAAAGGGATCAGACTGTAAATCTGACGGCTCTGCCTTCGAAGGTTCGAATCCTTCTCCCTCCACCACTCTTCAGACAACCCGGCCCCGTGCCGGGTTTTCGCTTTTTCGGCTCCCGCATCTTGTCGCCAGCCCCAATGAAAACGGGAGGCTGACGCCTCCCGTTTCCTGCTCATGCCGGCCTCACAGGGTGAAGCGATAGAAGATGTCCACCGCCTGGGCCACCCCGCTCATGGCCTGCAGGTAGAGCCTCGGCATCACCTCGTAGCGCAGCTTGAACTCGGCGATGGGGCTGAACACCCCGACCCCGTACTGGAACTGCAGGCCGGGCAGCAGATAGGCCGACAGGGTGACCTGGGTGTCATCCCCACTGCCGGCGGTATCCAGGGCCACATCGCTCATGCCGAGGGATTCACCCAGGCTGGAGACCACCCCGTTGGCCTGGCTGACGGCGCCCGCCACCAGCAGGCCGTTGAAGCCCCCATCCTCGCCACCTGTCTGCAACCCCTTGCCCCGCAGCAGATAGGAGAGCTGCTCGGACTGCGCCATCTGCGGCTCGGAGTAGACGGTGATCTTCGGCTTGGCGGCCGGTCCCGTCACCCGCACCCCGACGGTCACGTTGTCCTCTATGGTATCGGGATCCCGATAGGTCTCGATATTGAGATAAGGCTGATCGATGGGGCCGGAGAAGATGATCCGCCCCTCCTTGATGATGAGGTTCTGACCGTAGGCCTTGAAGCGCCCATCTTTGAGCTCCAGCTGACCGTTGCCCGACAGGGGCTTGGAGGGATCCTGACGGATGGTGAGCCCGCCGGCCATCTTGGTCTTGAGACCCATGGCCTCGAGGCGCACGTCGTCCCCCAGCCGGATGGCGAGGTTGATCTCCATCGGCAGGGGCTCGGCCTTGGGCACGGGGGGGATATCATCGTAGATCACGGTCACGTCGTCCGACACCGCCACCGCGCTGTCCGGCAGGCTCTTGACCAGGATCCGAGACCAGGGGATCTCCACCTTGCCGCTGACCTTGGTCTCCTCCCCGAGGGAGATGGCGATGTCCGGCGTCACCCGCACTCGTCCCATGCCGGGATACTGGGCCTCCAGATCCTTGCCCTGGATGGTGAGGCTGCCGGTGAGAGGCTGCCTGGCCCAGCTCATCCAGCCCCCCAGCGCCAGGGGGCCCTTGCCCACCAGCATGGAGCCATCGAGTTCGGCCCGGTTGCCGTCTATCTTGAGGCGGGTCACCAGCTTGGAGAGGGTCACCATGTCGGAATGGGTCTGCACTTCGCCGTCCCTGAGGGCGAGCTCCCCATAGAGCAGGGGCGCCTTGATGGTGCCATCGAAGCGGGCATTGGCGGAGATGATCCCCTGCAGAGAGCGCACCTCGGGAATGAGGGGGGCGAAGGCGGTCAGCTTGAGGTCGTCGAACTTGAGTTGACCCGACAGCTGGCCCCGTCCGTCAGGCTCCCGAATGAGCAGATCCGTGTCTATGTTGCCTATCTTCTCCGAGGCGAAATCGAGGCGAATGGCCGCCCGCTGGCGCTCGAAGTCCACCCCAAGCTCGAGGCGCTGATAATCGGTCTTGAGTTCGTCCGCCACCAGGGTGCCTGGGGTGGTGCGTACGGTGGCGTGCAGGGTCGGCTGAGAGCCGCGCCAGCTGGCCCGGCCATCCGCCGACAGCACAGCCTGCCAGCGGAAGTTGTCCGGCAGCCAGGGGCGCAGGCGTTTGAGATCGAACTGGCTGAGGGCAAATTCCAGGCTGCCCTGAGCGGCAGAGATCTGGCTGCCCTTGACGCAGAGCGTCGAGCCCTGGGAGCCGAGGCAGAGATCCCCCATGGTCAGCCGCTGCCTGGGCAGATCCGCATCCAGCGCCCAGGGGGCGGTCAGGGTCCAGCGCTTGAGGGGCGTCTTCAGCTTCAATTCGGACAGGGCACCGCGCCAGTGATCCCCGCGCAGGCTGCCGTTGATGCTGAGGTTCGCCGCCACCGGATCCCCCTTCATGGTCAAGGTCAGCCCATGACGATTGAGATCGCCGCTGGCGTTGAGGGCGAGATCGGAGAGCTTGTTCACCCCCTGCACCAGGCTCGCCACCGTCATCGACAGCTCGCCGGCAGGCTTGTCGGAAGCCAGCACATTGCCCTTGATGGCGATGCCCTTGAGCACTATGCCGTCATAGACGAGGCGGCCAGAGGCCAGATCCGCGTTCACTCTGGGGGCCTGCTGGTTGCCGGTGACGCGCACCTGGCCCTTGATGTCCCCCTTGAGGGCGGGATAGAGGCCTCCCAGTTGGGGTGCATCCAGATCCGCATCCAGTTTCCAGGCCTGCTGGGTCAGCGCCCCCTTGGCCTGCAGCCGGTTCGGGCCGCTTTGCAGCGCCAGGGAGGGGATGGTCCACTCCATCTTGTCGTTGCCGCTGAGGGTTCCCTTCAGGGCCAGGGGATACTGGTTCAGCTTGCCCTCGATGTTGAGCTCGGGGAGCGCCAGCTGCCAGTGTCCCGCCTCGGTCAGCTCGAAGCGGCTGGCGATCTTGCCCCCCAGCTTGCCCTTGATCTCGGGCACCAGCTCGGCCGGGTTGATCCCCTTGAATTCGGTGTTGCCCTGCCACTGGACCCCCTTGCTCCAGGCCAGCTTGCCGTCGAGTTTGAGCTCCCCGGTCAGGGCATTGAGCAACAGCTCGATGCGACTGAGCTGGTTCAGATCCCCCTTGCCTTCGATCGCCAGTTTGAAGGGGGGCACGTCCGTGCCCTTGCCGGCGGTCTTCAGGGCAAACTGATAGCCGGAGAGCTTGCCCTTGGCGCTCAGGGTGCCCTTGTCCAGCTGATAGCTGGGCTCATCCTTAGCGGGCTTGTGAAGCGGCCAGCCGAGGCGCGGCCAGTCCAGCGCCAGCTCGAACGGCAAATCGGGATCCAGGGCCGCCAGGGTCCCCTTGAGATTGGCGGCCACCGGCCCCTTGGCCTGCAGCGCCAGCGCCAGCTTGCCCACGGAGCCATCCAGCTTGAGGGTCGCCTTCTCGGTGTCGAGCTCCCACTGCTTGAGCCCCTTGCGGGCCTTGGCATCTAGGGTCAGGGCCAGAGGATAGTCGTCGATCAGGCGCACATGACCGCTCAGGGCCAGATCCGCCATGTCGTGGCGCAGGGAGAGCTCGCGCACATCGATCCGCTCCTCCCTGGCCGTGGCGCTGAGCAGCAGCTTGTCGAGCCCCTCGATGAGCTCCCCTTGCTGGTAGCGCAGCTTGGTGGCATTGAGCCCTTCCAGCTGGATGGGGAATGGCAGGCGAATGGCGGGCAGGCTGATGGGTTCGGGCTTGCTCGCGGCCTTGCCCTTGCCGCTCCTGTCTGCCTTGGCCCCCTCGGGCGACTTGGCCGCCAGGGAGGCATTGCCGGCTTGCTTGTCCTGTTTGTCTTGCTTGTCAGTGGCCGCCTTGCTCTGCGCCGGCTTGGCGGGTTGCTTCGTCTTGTCGGCAGGCTTCTTGTCGTCGGCCGCGTCCTTGGGGGCCTCCGCCAGCACTATGTTGAGGCCATCCAGCACAGGCCCACGCACGATGAGCCCCTGCCGATTCAGGGTGGCACCGATGTCGAGATCCTTGAGGGTCACCGCCACGCCGGGCACGACCAGGTCCAGATCCGCCACCCTGAGGCTGTCGAACTGGATGCGAAGGGGCAAGGGGTGCCAAACAAAGGGCTCTGACGGCTCCTCTGGCACGGGCTCGGATTCGGCCACCCGCACCACGGGGTGGGTCACCGCCAGGGACTTAATCCAGAGCTTGCCCTGCAGCAACTTGCCGAGATCCCAGTCCAGCACGGCACGCTCAACGGTGACATCCACCAGCTCATCCTGCCAACCGACCCCTTCCAGGGTCCAGCCGTAGCCGAGTTGGCCCGCCACCAGCTCCCCCTTGAGAGCAGGCAGGGCGGATTTGGCCTGTTGCCACAGCCACTTGTTGCCCTGATGGGTGAAGCCCAGCAGGCTGACGCCGATGAGCAGCAGGAAGATGATGCCCATCAACCACAAGAAAATGCGTTTTACCCAGATCACGATGCAGACCCCAGCGAAAAATGCAGCCGCAGCGGCCAGAATAGATGGATCACACCATCAAGTGTGGGGTTGGCAGCACTTGATGTCACAGAATATTTAACAAGCAGCGCAAGACTCTGCCTCATAGCTCTGGCCCCAGGGCGAAGTGCAGCCGCAGCGGCTTGTCTTCCTCGGAGATGCCGACCGCCAGATCCAGCCTGACCTGGCCGATTGGGGTCACCCAGCGCACCCCGAAGCCGGTGCCTATCTTCCAGGCCTCGCTGTAGTCGACGGTAGCGGTGCCCGTATCCACGAACAGGGCCCCGAGCCACTTCTCGCTGAAGCGGTAGTTGTACTCCAGGCTGCCCACGCTGGTGTAGCGGCCGCCGGTCAGCTTGCCGTCCGCATCCCGCGGGGAGATGGTCTCATAGCCGTAGCCACGCACCGTCTGATCCCCACCGGTGAAGAAGCGCAGGGAGGGCGGCACCAGGGAGAAGTCGTCCCCGACGATGGCCCCCTGCTCGACCCGCATCAGGAAGCGGTGATCCTCTCCCAGGGTACGCAGCCACTTGCTGCGCCCCCACACCCGCATGAAGTTGATGTCGGATCCCCAGTAGGGGCTGGAGAACTCCATGGTCAGCTGCTGGCGATCCCCCCACTCCGGCACCAGGCCGCCGCGCACCCGCAGCCGCGACCAGGAGACACCGGGGATCAGCAAGAGGCTGTTGCCCTCGTCGCTCCCCTGCACATAGCGCTCGTTCTCGAGACGGATGAAGACGTCCCTGTCCCAGCTCTCCGGCCGCCGTTTCCAGCGGTGCACCCCGATGCTGGTGAGATCGGAGCGGGTGTCGTTGTTGTTGGTGTACTGGTAACCGGCCTGCAGCGAGTAGTAGTCCCGCAGCGGGTTGCCCACCGGGATCTGGTAGTCGAAGCTGAGCTCAGCCTCAGGCGCCGAGACCTTGGCGGTGCTGGAGAGGCTGTGGCCGTAACGGTTGACCCAGGGCTTCTCCCAGGTGGCGCTCATGCGCGGCCCCACGTCGGTGGCGTAGCCGACACCCACCTCGATCTCGTGATCGACCCGATTGGAGAGGGTCACCTGCACCGGCACCCTGTTGTTCTCGGCCTGGCTGATCATGGGCTTGATATCCACCTGCTTGAACAGCTTGGTGGAGGAGACATCCTGAGACATCTCGGCGAGGCGGATGGCGAGATAGGGCTCGCCGCTCTGGATATTGATGAGGGGCCGGATCAGGCGCAGGGCCTCAGGGGTCGCATCGTAGTGGATGTCGCCGAAGCGGTAGCGGGGGCCGGAGCGAAACAGGATATAGATCTCCGCCTTGCCCTGATCCGGGTAGACCTTGACCTGGCTCTTGCTGATCTTGGCGTCAAAGTAGCCCCGGGCCAGTCCCAGGCTGCCGAGATCCGCCTTGATGGACTCGTACATGCCGTGGTTGAGGGGATCCCCCTCCTTGAGGGGCAGCTTGTCCAGCAGGGCGCTGTAGATCTCGTCGTTGCTCGCATCCCCCTCCAGCAGGATGTCGAGGCGCGAGATCAGCACGGGTTTGCCCCTGTCTATCTCGATCACCACCTTGGCGGGGGCCTTCTTGTCCCGGTTCAGGGTGATCTTGGGCTGATAGTAGCCATAGACCTGCAGCGCTTTTTGCACTTCCTCGGTAATCCGGGTGCGCGCCGTGCGGTACTGGCGCTCCTGATAGACGGGCAGGGCGTTGAGATAAGCCTCGACGTTATCCTTCTGCTCCCCCTTCACCCCCTTGATCTGATAGGTCAGCTTGGCGGCCATGGCAGGCATCGCCAGCAGCAAGAGGCAGAGGGCGAGCAAAGCACCGAGCCCGGAACGACAATGTCGTCCGGGCGATCTGGTCCCTGCTGGCAGGAGAGGATAGCATCCTGTCAAACGTCGATTTCCCCGCATAACGTGATTAAATGGCTGTATTAATTAGAATGATAATGGGGATTGACCCCGAGAAGCGCCGCTCATCCTAGCATAACCGCTCTCGGAGCAGCAGCGCATGCCCCCATGCTTCCCTCTCTATTCTGGCAGCGGCTTGCCCCAAGCCGGGCCCCTAATCAGGGGGCGTCGGCGAAAACCCCGCCCTCAGGGGGCGAAACTGGACACTCTCTCGGCAGCCTTGGGTAAAAAAACGGCGCTGGGACCCTTTCTCGTCCCCAGGGAGTCGGGCTGCTCCCCCAATGTCTCCGCGCGACAGCCTCTGTCGGATCGGCGGTTTCCCGGCCCCTCAGAGAGTCAAGCGCTACTTGACATCATGCCTGCATCCGGCGCGCTTAGCCAGTCGCCATTTGTTCGGAAAACAAGTTTAAATCAACAACTTGAACCGAAAATCTGAAAGCATCGTTCAATCCAATCGATTTATCCCGCTGCCACTGGCGACCCCCCTGCCCCACACTGATCCCATCCATTGCAGGAGAGATCCCATGCCCATGCGTAGCGAACAGATGGCGGACTACATCGCCGACCGACTCGAATTCATCACCTTCCTGGCCTGCTGTAGCGCCCTGCTGGCCCTGCTGACTGGCATGAGCGGACAACAGGCGCTGGCCTTCACCGCCCTCAACCTGCCCTTCGGCCTCGCCCTGCTGCTGGGGATGGCCCTGCTGGCCCCCCTGCCCGCCCACTGGCGCCTGCCCGGCATTACCCTGCTGCTCGCCGGCGGCGCCCTGCTCACCCTGCAGCTCGGGGGTGAATGGCTCAACCCGCTGGCCATCTGGAGCCTCTACGCCCTGCTGGGGCTGGAGATCCTCTGGCAGGCCCGTCCCCGGGCGCGGCTGGCCGCCAACGCCCGAGGTTGAAGACAGCGCAGCTCCTCAGCCATCGGCGGCTGACGCCCCGGCCGATTTGGGGTAATCTTGCGCCCCTGGTTTTTTAGCCAACCCTGTTCAGCCATTGTCATCCGCCGAGGAGCCCCCCATGAAGAAAGCCTGTGCCCAGCACATCCTGGTCAAGACCGAGAAGCAGTGTCTCGAGATCAAGGAGAAGATCGAGAAGGGCGCCGACTTCGGCCAGATGGCCAAGCGCTTCTCCACCTGCCCGTCCGGCAAGCGCTCCGGGGATCTGGGGGAGTTCTCCAAGGGGGACATGGTCAAGGCGTTTGACGATGCCGTGTTCAAGGGGGAGCTCCTGACCGTGCTCGGCCCCGTGCGCACCAAGTTCGGCTTTCACCTCATCAAGGTGCTCTACCGCAGCTGAGCTGCGAGGCAGGGGGGGTGTTTCACCGCCCCTGCTCCCCTCGTAAATGATCCGAGCCATGCCTTGCCAACCGCCTTGCGACCCGGTTCTCCCCCTGCTACTCCCTGCGCCTTGCCGGCGTCCCCGCCGATAGCGCGATCCTATGCCGCCGCCCTGTATCGCCACCCGGACCCGGCTCTCTGCCTGCCTTTCTACCTGGCCCTCCACCGGGTCTGACTGAGCCGCCGCCGGGGTGAAAAGCTGTGCGAGATGGATTAATTTACTAACGTTATCAGGCAATTAAGTTTATCCTTCTGAGCATTGTCCATCAAAATCCGTGGATCCCTGATATGCCCAGCTATTTGTGGTGGCCCCTGCTGGCCTGGTTGCTGCCCCTGGGGGGAGCCCTCGGCAGCCGCACCCATCTCTGGCCCTGGTGGGCGGGTTTCATCCTCTGCCTGGGCGGCGCCCTCCTCAGCCTCTGCCTGCTGCTGCGCCTGCCCTGGCGCCGTCGCCGCACCACCAACCTGTGGCCGGATCTCTGGGGCATAGCCCCCCTGCTGCTGCCCCTGCTGTTCCTGGTGCAGGCGCTGCGCGCGCCGCTGACCAACGACGTCAGCACGGATCCCTACCATCCTCCCCGCCTCGCTTGGGCCGAAGAGCTCAGAACGGCGCAGGATCTGCCGATCAATCCCGCGCCCTTGCAAGCATTTACCGGCAACCCCGGTCCTCTCTATACCCAGGCGTCCCCCGCCGAGGTGCTGGCCGAGGCCGAGGAGCTGATGACTGAGCTCGGCTGGCGCGTCAGGGAGACGCCGAGCGGGCTCGACGCCGTGGTCACCAGTCCCTGGTTCGGATTCGAGGACGACGTGGCGCTGCGTATCTTCCAGGGTCCCAAGGAGACCCGAGTCGACATGCGCTCCGCCTCCCGCCAGGGCCGCAGCGATCTCGGGGTCAACCGCGCCCGGATCCTGGACTTCAAGGAGCGCCTGAACGAGCGACTCGGCCAGGCCTATAAACCCAAGATGAAAGATTGAGGTCAAGATGCGCATCGAGGTGAAACCCGATCAGGACTACGCCTGGTTTATCCGCCCCTTCTTCTGGCTGCAGAAGCGCAACTATGGCCAGGTGCTGATCCCCGGCAAGTGCTGGGGCCGTTCCCCCCGCCTGTTCGCCGCCGTGGCGACCCTGTACGGGGTCATCAACCGCAAGCGTTCCCCCATCGATCCCGTGCTGCGCTCCCTGGTCACTGTGCGGGTCTCCCAACTCAACTGGTGCCGCTTCTGCGTCGACATCAACGCCATGACGCTCATCAAGCGGGCGGGCTCCAGCGGGAAAGTCGAGGCCCTGGCCCAGTGGCGCACCAGCCCCCTGTTCGATGAGCGGGAACGGGCCGTGCTCGACTACACCGAGGCCATGACGGGGCTGGACGGGGTCAGCGACGAGCAGGCCGCACGCCTCAAGCCCTGGTTCGATGACGACGCCCTGGTGGAGCTGACCGGTCTCATCGCCTTCCAGAACATGTCCGCCAAGTTCAACGCCGCCCTCGACATAGCGCCCCAGGGCTTCTGCCAGCTGCCGGTGCAGCCCATACGCGACCCGGCACCCGATACAGCCGGCGGCGCCGAACCGGCAACCGAGCAGGTAACCCCGCCCCGGCAGGATAAACCCCAGCAATGAGTCGCTCTCGCCTGCTGTTGCTGCTGCTTATCCTGGGGTTGATCGCTACCTTCTTCGCCCTGGATCTCGGCCGCTACCTGAGCCTGCCCGAGTTACAGGCCCGCCAGGCCCATGGCGCCGCCTGGGTGGAGGCCCACTTCGGCCAGGCGGCGCTGCTGTTCCTGGCCCTCTATGTGCTCAGCACCGCCCTCTCCCTGCCCGGGGCCAGCCTGCTGACCCTGGCGGGCAGCGCCGTCTTCGGCGTCGGTTGGGGGCTGCTGCTGGTCTCCTTTGCCAGCACGCTCGGCGCCACCCTCGCCATGCTCAGCGCCCGTTTCCTGCTGCGGGACTGGGTCAGGGGGCGCTTTGGCGACCGGCTGGCCCAATTCGAGCAGGGGATGGAAAAGGATGGGGCCTTCTACCTGCTGAGCCTGCGCCTCATCCCCCTCTTCCCCTTCTTTCTGGTCAACCTGCTGATGGGGCTCACCCCCATCAGAGTCAGCACCTACTTCTGGGTGAGCCAGCTCGGCATGCTGCCGGGCACCTTCGTCTATGTGCTGGCGGGCGCTGAGCTCGCGACCCTCACCAGCACGGGCAACATCCTCTCCCCCGGCCTCATCCTGACGCTGACCCTGCTGGGGCTCATGCCCTGGCTGATGAAGGTGCTGATGCAACGACTGGCCCTGCGCCGCCTCCACGCCCCCTATCGCAAACCCGACCGCTTCGACTACAACCTTCTGGTCATCGGCGCCGGGGCCGGCGGCCTGGTGACCAGCTACATCGCCGCCGCAGTCAAGGCCAGGGTCGGGCTCATCGAACGGCACAGGATGGGCGGGGATTGCCTCCATACCGGCTGCGTCCCCTCCAAGGCGCTGATCCGAAGCGCTCGCTTCGCCGCCGAGCAGCGCCGTGCGGCCGAATTCGGCTTCACCCCAGCCCAGTCCCGGGCCGACTTCGCCGCCGTGATGGCCCGGGTGGCCGAGGTGATCAAGACCGTCGAGCCCCACGACTCGGTGGAGCGCTATCAGGGGCTGGGGGTGGAGTGCATCGAAGGCGCCGCCCGCCTCGTCTCCCCCTGGGAGCTGGAGGTGAACGGCCGGCGCCTGTCCGCTCGCCACATCGTCATCGCCACCGGCGCACGGCCCCGCGTCCCAGATCTGCCGGGGCTGGCGGAGGTTCCCTACCTTACCTCGGACAGCCTCTGGCAACTGCGGGAGGCGCCCCGCCACCTGCTGGTGTTGGGGGGCGGCCCCATTGGCTGCGAGCTGGCCCAGAGCCTGGCTCTGCTCGGGGTTCCCGTCACCCTGGTGGAGCTGGCAGATCAGCTGCTGCCGAGGGAGGAACCCGAGGTCGCGTCCCTGTTGCGGGCCCGGATGCAAGAAGACGGTGTGCGGGTACTCACCGGCTGGCGCGCCGAGCGGGTCGAGGGACGCGAAGAGGCGCTGCACCTGCACCTCACCCGGGAGGGGAAGCAAATGATCATCGAAGGGGACAGGCTCTTGCTGGCCCTCGGCCGTGTCGCCAACGTCAGCGGCTTCGGACTGGAGGAGCTGGGGATCCCCCTCTCCCCGGACGGCACCATCAGGGTCGACGAGTACCTCGCCACCCCCTATCCCAGCCTGCTGGCGGTGGGGGACGTGGCGGGACCCTATCAGTTCACCCACGTGGCCGCCCACCAGGGCTGGTACGCCGCCGTCAACGCACTCTTTGGCCCCTTCAAACGCTTCAGAGCCGACTATCGCGTGATCCCAACTGTCACCTTCACCAGCCCTGAGATCGCCCGGGTAGGGTTGAACCAGCGGGAAGCCCGTGCCCGAGGCATCCCCTTCGAACTGACCCGCTTCGAGATGGCGGAGCTCGACCGATCCATCGCCGATGGGGAACGTTCGGGATTCGTCGAGGTGCTGACGGTGCCCGGCAAGGACAGGATCCTCGGCGCTACCCTGGTAGGCGAAGCGGCCGGGGAGCGGCTAGCGGAGTTCGTGCTGGCCATGAAACAGGGGCTAGGCCTTCGCAAGATCCTCTCCTGCATTCATCCCTACCCCACCCTGGTGGAGGGGAACAAATACCTGGCTGGGACCTGGCAACGAGCCCATCAGCCCAGGCGCCTGCTGCCTTGGCTAGCCCGTTATCACCGTTGGCGCCGTGGCGTCTGAACCTATGTACGAGGTCATCATCATGCCCAAAACTCTCTCCAGGCTTCGCACCCTGCTGCGCCCCCTGCGACTGGCCGCCCTGCCCCTGCTGATGGCTGGTTCCCTGCAGGCTGCGCCGGCGGATGATCCCCAGTGGCAGCAGACCCTGCAGGAGGCGAAGGGCCAGAGCGTCTACTTCAACGCCTGGGGGGGAAGCCCTGAGATCAACGCCTACCTGCGGTGGGCGGGCACCGAGATCCAGCGCCAGTACGGGGTCAAGCTGGTGCAGGTGAAGGTGGATGACATCGCCCAGAGCGTCAGCCAGCTGCTCGCCAACCAGCAGGCGGGCAAAAACGCGGGAGGGCCCATCGACCTGCTCTGGGTCAACGGCGAGAACTTCAAGGCACTCAAGGAACAGGGGCTGCTGGGGGCACCGTTTACCAATGAGCTGCCGAACATGGCCCTGGTGGATGGGCAACTGCCGGTGACGGAGGACTTCACCGTGCCGGTGGACGGACTGGAGGCCCCCTGGGGCATAGGGCAGCTCAATCTGATGGTCAATGAGGAGGAGGTCGGCACGCACCCTACCTCGGCGGCGGCCCTGCTCGCCTGGGCCAAGGCCCACCCCGGCCGCTTCACCTATCCCAAGCCCCCCCAGTTTCACGGCTCCAGCTTTCTCAAGCAGATCCTGCTGGAGTTGACGCCGGATCCCGCGCCTCTCTACCGGGAGGCGACCGACGCCGAGTTCGATCGGCTGAGTGCCCCCCTCTGGGCCTGGCTCGATGTGCTTCACCCCAGCCTTTGGCGCAAGGGCAAGCTGTTCCCCACCGGCGCCGCCGAGACCAAGCAGTTGCTGGACGATGGCGAGCTCGCCATGGCCATCAGCTTCAATCCCTCTGAGGCCCAAAGCTCGGTACAAAACGGCACCCTGCCGCCGGGCGTCAAGGCCGTGGCCATGGCCAAGGGGGCCCTGACCAACAGTCACTTCCTCACCATCCCCTTCAACGCCAGCGCCCGGGCCGGTGCCAAGGTGGTGGCCAACTTCCTGCTGAGTCCCGCCGCCCAGGCCCGCAAGGCCGATCCCGCCGTCTGGGGGGATCCCAGCGTCTTGCGAAGGGATGCCCTACCCGCAGGCTCGGCCCCGGCCCTGCGCTTCAAGGCGCAAGCCGAACCCCACCCTAGCTGGCAGTTGCGACTGGAAGCGGCCTGGGCCGAGCGTTATGGCCATTGACCCTTTGACAAAACCCATCGAGATGGCAGCCCGCTGACCATGGGGCGCACCCTGTTCATCCTGCTCTGTGCCCTGTTGTTCGGGGCCCCCCTGGTGGGCGGCCTCTTCCTGCTGCTGGCCGAGGGTCTGGCCGTCCACAATCTACGCCTGCTGCTGGACCAGCCCGGGCTCTGGCACTCCCTCATGCTCAGTCTCTGGGTGGCGGGAGCCTCCACCCTGGGAGCCCTGCTGCTAACTGCACTGGTGCTCGCCCAGGGGGACGGGCGGCCCTGGATGTGCTGGCTGCGCCGCCTGCTCTCCCCTCTGCTGGCCATGCCCCACGTCGCCTTCGCCATCGGCTTTGCCTTCCTGCTCGCCCCCTCTGGCTGGTTTCTGCGCCTGCTCTCCCCCGCTCTCACCGGTTTCGAATTGCCGCCGGATTGGCAGAGCGTGCGCGATCCCCTCGGGCTCGGCCTCATCGCCGCCCTCATCCTCAAGGAGACCCCCTTCCTGCTGCTGATGGCGCTCTCGGCCCTGGACCCTGCCAGGGTGGCCCGCCAGCAGTGGCTTGGTCAGACCATGGGATTCAGCCCCCCCCAGATCTGGTGGCGACTGCTGCTGCCCGCCCTCTGGCCCGCCCTGCGCCTGCCCCTCTATGCGATGGCCGCCTATGGCCTGGCCGTGGTGGATATCGCCCAACTGCTGGGGCCCGATGCGCCGCCCACCCTGGCGGTGCGGCTCTGGCTCTGGTATCAGGACCCGGATCTCGGCTGGCGTGGTGTCAGCGCCAGCGGCGCCCTGCTGCTGCTGGCCGCCAACCTGCTGCTGCTCGCCGCCCTGCGGCTGCTGGAGTGGGGTCATCTGAATATGGGCAAGGCACATAGCCTCAATGGGGTGAGGCGAGCCCGCCCCCCACTCAGTCATCACTGGACCGGGTTCCTGGTGTGGAGCCTGCTCGCCATCAACCTGCTGGTGCTGGCCAGCCTGCTGCTCTGGTCCCTGACCCGGCGCTGGCCTTTTCCGGCGCTCTGGCCGAGCCAGTGGAGTGGCCAGTATTGGCAGGATCTGCTGCCGACCCTGGCCCCCCTGCTCGGGCAGAGCCTGCTGCTCGCCCTCGCCTCCGCCACCATGGCCCTGCTGCTGGTGATCCTCAGCCTGGAGGCGCAGCAGGGCCGGCGCCCCTGGCCACTCTGGCTCATCTGCCTACCCCTGCTGCTGCCACAGGCCAGCCTGCTGTTCGGCCTGCGGCTGCAAATCGACGGGCTGGGTGGGGGCATAGGCTGGGGCTGGGTGCTCTGGAGCCAACTGTTGTTCGTGACGCCCTATGTCTACCTCTGCCTGCACGGCCCCTATCGCCAGTTTGACGGTCGCCTCAGCCAGGCGGCCCTGCTGCTCGGCGCCAGCCCTTGGCGGGCCTGGTGGCGAGTGAAGGCCCCCCTGCTTGCGCGGCCGCTGCTGTTCGCCTTCGGGGTCGGGGCGGCGGTCAGCCTGGCCCAGTACCTGCCCACCCTGCTGTTCGGGGCCGGTCGGGTGGTCACCATCACCACCGAGGCGGTGGCCATCGGCAGCGGCCTCAACCGGCGGCTGGCGGGGCTCTACGGCCTGCTGCAACTGCTGCTGCCTCTTTGCGTGTATGCCCTGGTACTCTGGCTGCCCGCCCAACTCAACCCGGCGCTCAAGAGCGCCCGCTAACCCGAGACCTCCCGATGCTGCACTCCTCCCCCCTGCACCTCCATCTCGACGATCGCCTGCTGCTGGCACTGCCCGCCCTTGAGGTGGCCCCCGGCGAGGTGCTAACCCTGATGGGGCCGAGCGGCTGCGGCAAGAGCTCGCTGCTGGCGGCGCTGGCTGGTGTGCTGCCCGGCGTGCTGACGGGAAGAGGCCCGTTCCGGCTGGAGGGTGATCTGTACCTGGGTGAGCGGCGACTCACGGCGTTGCAGCCCCAACAGCGCCACATCGGCATGCTGTTCCAGGAAGATCTGCTGTTCGCCCATCTGAGCGCCGCGGAGAATCTGATGTTCGGTCTGCCCGCCCATCTCAGGGGGATGACTGCCAGACGGGAGGCAGCTCTGACGGCCCTGCACGAGGTGGGGCTGGCCGCCGAGGCCGACAAGCTGCCGGGCCAGCTCTCCGGCGGCCAGAAGGCCAGGGTCAGCCTGATGCGCACCCTGCTCGCCGAGCCCTCGGCCCTGCTGCTGGACGAGCCCTTCTCGCGCCTCGACAAACCCCTGCGCGCCGCGTTCCGCACCCAGGTATTCGAGCGCATCGCCGCGCGCCGGATCCCGGCCATACTGGTCACCCACGATGAAGAGGATGCGCCGGGCGCCATACTCAATCTCCTACCCTTCGAGGAACAAAGCCTTGCTTGATCGCCATATCATTCCCCTTATTCGTCGCCCCCTTGCGCTCATGGCCGGCCCCCTGTGCCGGGCCGGGGTGAGCGCCAACCAGATAAGCCTCGCCGGCTTTGCCATCGGCATGCTGGCCCTGCCGCTGCTGGCGCTGGAGCTGCACGGCTGGGCCCTGCTCGCCATCCTCACGAACCGGCTGCTGGACGGGCTGGATGGCGCAGTGGCGCGCCTGAATGGCATCACAGACTGCGGCGGCTTCCTCGACATCACGCTGGATTTCATCTTCTACGCCGCCGTGGTGCTGGGATTTGCCCTCACAACCCCCGCCAATGCCCTGCCCGCCGCCACCCTGCTGTTCGCCTTCATGGGCACGGGGTCTAGCTTCCTGGCCTTTGCCATCATGGCGGGCAAACGGGGGATCGAGAATCCCGTCTATCACCACAAGTCCCTCTACTATCTCGGCGGCCTCACCGAGGGGAGCGAGACCCTAGCCCTGTTCGTGCTGATGTGCCTCTGGCCCGTCGCCTTCCCGGCGCTTGCCTACGGCTTCGCCCTGCTCTGCCTCATCACCACGCTCACCCGGCTCTGGAGCGGTTATCACACCCTGCGGGACTAGATTCATTTGAGAGGTGGCGATGCGACTCGGCACTTGCGCACCGGCGCCAATGCTCTACCATGACGACACTCAGTTTCAGGCCTTTTGAGATCCCTATGCACCGCCTTGTCTGCCTTCTCACCCTCTCCGCCCTGCCGCTGCTCCAGAGCTGCAGCAGCACACCGGCACCCAAGCCCGTGGTCAAGCCACAGCCCAACAGCGCCTTCATCAATCAGACGCCGCCGAGCAAACCGATGTACAGCCAGGAGGTCAGCAAGGGGGATTTCGCCAATCGCCCGAACGTGGACAGGTTCGTGCAGCGCATGGTGCAGAAGCACGGCTTCAACGACGCCGAGCTGCATCAGGTACTGGCCCAGGCCCAGCGCTATGACTGGATCATCCGTCTGATGGATGCCCAGGCCCCGACCAGCACGCCCCCCACAGGGCCGACCGGTGCCTGGAATCGCTACCGCGCCAAGTTCATCACCCCGGACAACGTCCAGAACGGCGTCAACTTCTGGCGCGAATACGAGAGCGAGCTCAATCGGGCGCAACAGATCTACGGGGTGCCGCCGGAGATCATCGTCGGCATCATAGGGGTGGAGACCCGCTGGGGTCGGGTGATGGGCAAGACCCGCATCCTGGATGCCTTGGCGACCCTGGCGTTCGATTATCCGCGCCGGGCCGAGTTCTTCACCGGCGAGCTGGAGGCTTTCCTGGTGATGACCCGGGACGAGGGCATGGATCCCGCCGAGCCGCAGGGCTCCTACGCCGGTGCCATGGGGTATGGCCAGTTCATGCCATCCAGCTTCCGCAGCTATGCGGTGGACTTCAACGGCAACGGTCACACCAACCTCTGGGATCCGGTGGATGCCATCGGCAGCGTCGCCAACTACTTCAAGGCCCACGGCTGGGAGAAGGGACAACCGGTGGCAGTGCGCGGCCAGGGCCAGTTGCCCGGCTATGAACACGGCTTCCAGACCCGCTACCCGGTCGCCACCCTGCGCGGTGCCGGCCTCGCCCCCATCGCATCCCTGGGCAACCACAAGGAGGCGAGCCTGCTGCGTCTGGACGTGGGGACCGGCTATCAATATTGGTACGGCCTGCCGAACTTCTACGCCATCACCCGCTACAACCACAGCACCCACTACGCCATGGCGGTGTGGCAGCTGGGTCTGGCGGTCAGGGATGCCAAGGGCAGTTATTGATCATCCTGCTAAAGCGTAAAAACGGGCCATCAGGCCCGTTTTGCTATTCGTTCTCCAGCAGCCAGCGCTTGAGCAAGGCCGCCAATTGCGTCTGCTCAGACTCGCTAAGCGGTGCCAGCAGGCGCTGCTCGTTCGCCACGTGCCGCTCCACCGCCAGATCGATAAGCTCCCGTCCCTCTGCCGTCAAGCAGACCAGGAGGCTCCGCCTGTCGCTCGGGGCGGCCTGCCGCTCGATAAGGCCACGCTCCGCCAGCTTGTCGAGGCGCGCCGTCATGGCCCCCGAGGTGAGCATGGCGGACTGGTAGAGCGCGGTCGGGGTCAGCGGCTCACCGGCGCGGCGCAGGGTCGCCAGAATGTCGAAGTCCGAGCCCAGCAGGCCGCACTCTTTTAGCTCTTCGTTGATCTCGCGCCCGGCGATGGCAGCCATCCGCGCCACCCGCCCAAACACCCCCATGGGGCTGCAGTCGAGATCCGGCCGCTGCCGGGCCCATTGCCCCAGCAGCTGATCCACGTGATCTGTCTCCATCATGGCTCCACTATCTTTTCATAAAGATACTTGATAATAAACCAACTCGTGGCTAATGTATCTTTACTTAAAGATACTTCTTCATGAGATAACCATGCCGCTGCTGATCGCCCTGCTCGCCCCCCTGCTGTGGGGCAGCACCTATGCCCTCGTCAGCCTCTACCTGACCGACTACTCCCCTTACTGGGTGGCGGTATGGCGAGCGCTGCCCGCCGGCGTCTTGCTGCTGTTGCTGCATCCGCGCTGGCCGCCGCTCACCTGGAGCCGCCAATTCCTGCTGGCGTTTTGCAACATCACCGCCTTCTTCGCCCTGCTGTTCGTGGCGGCCTTCCGCCTGCCAGGCGCCGTTGCGGGCACCCTGGGCGCCACCCTGCCGCTGATCCTGATGGCGCTGGCCTGGCTACAGGATGGCAAAAGACCCACCCTCAAGTGGCTGCTGCTGGGGCTGATGGGGCTGGCCGGTGTCTTGCTGCTGCTCAACCCCTCCGCCAATCTAGATCCCGTCGGGGTAGCCTGCGCCCTGCTCGCCACCGTGCTCATCGGTCAATCCAGTCGCTGGATGCAGCGCTGGCCGGTGAGCGATCTGCTGGCCCTCACTGCCTGGCAGCTGCTGCTCGGCGGCCTCATGCTGATCCCGATCGCCTGGTGGCTGGCGGGGCCCATGCCGATGCCTCACCTGGCGAGTGCCCCCGCCTTTGGCTGGCTCATCCTGCTCAACACGGCGCTCGCCTACTGGGCCTGGCTCTGGGGCCTCAAGCGTCACGGCCCCGAGGTGATGGGCATGCTGGCCCTCACCAACCCCATGGTGGCGGTGTCCCTCGGGGTGCTGATGGTGGGAGAGAGCCTGGATGGTCGCCAGTGGCTCGGCATCGGGGTGATCCTGCTCTCCCTGTTCCTGATGAAGCTGCCGGCCCGCCCCTTCTTCAAACGCTGGCAGACCCGCAAGGCCGCCACCGATAGAACTGATAACGGTTAACAGGTGCCAAAAACGACATAAAAAAAGAGGAGCCACCAGGGCTCCTCATTCACATGGGTTGATGCCAGAAAGGGTCAGACGCCGGCCTTGGCCAGGGCGGCGGAGACGATCAGCTGAGCCTCCTGCTGGATCAGGTCCAGGTGGGATTCGCCCTTGAAGCTCTCCATGTAGATCTTGTAGATGGACTCGGTACCGGAGGGGCGCGCCGCGAACCAGCCGTGTTCGGTCACGACCTTCAATCCGCCGATGGCGGCGTCGTTGCCGGGGGCCTTGGTCAGCTTGGCGAGGATGGGGTCACCCGCCAGGGTAGAGGCTTCCACCAGCGCCGGATCCAGCTTGGAGAGCACGGCTTTTTGTGCGCCGTTGGCCGGGGCATCGATGCGGCGATAGCTGGAGCGGCCGAACTTGGCCTCCAGGGCATCGTAGTGGGCCTGGGGATCCTTGCCGGTGACGGCCAGGATCTCGGCGGCCAGCAGGGCCAGGATGAAGCCATCTTTGTCGGTGGTCCAGACGGTGCCGTCTTTACGCAGGAAGGAGGCGCCTGCGCTCTCCTCGCCGCCGAAGCCGAACTCGCCGCTATAGAGGCCATCCACGAACCACTTGAAGCCGACCGGCACCTCTTTCAGGGTGCGGCCGATCTCGCCGGCGACCCGGTCGATCATGGAGGAAGAGACGAGCGTCTTGCCGACGGCGGCCTCTTTTGCCCAACCGGTTCTGTGGGTGAACAGGTACTGGATGGCCACCGCCAGGTAGTGGTTCGGGTTCATCAGGCCGGCCTTGGTGACGATGCCGTGACGGTCGTAGTCAGGATCGTTGCCAAGGGCGATGTCGAACTTGTCTTTGAGCGCGATCAGGCCCGCCATGGCGAAGGGGCTGGAGCAGTCCATCCGGATCTTGCCGTCCTTGTCCAGCGTCATAAAGGAGAAGGTCGGATCGACGCGGTAGTTGACCACCTCGATGTCGAGATCGTAACGCTTGGCGATGACGTCCCAGTAGGCGACGCCTGAGCCGCCGAGGGGGTCAACCCCTATCTTGATGCCGGCACGCTTGATGGCCGCCAGATCCAGCACGTTCTCCAGATCGTCCACATAGGGGGTGACGTAGTCGTGCTCGACAACCAGAGCGCTCTTGAGCGCCTCGGCAAAGGGCATCCGCTTCACCCCTGCGAGGTTCGCCTCCAGGATCGCATTGGCGCGATCTTCCACCCACTTGGTGATCTCACCCTCGGCGGGGCCACCGTGGGGCGGGTTGTACTTGAAGCCGCCGTCCTCCGGTGGGTTGTGGGACGGGGTGATCACCACGCCGTCTGCCAGGGCCGCCGGCTTGCCCGCCCCTTCTTTACCAGCATTGTGGCGCAGGATGGCGTGGGAGATGACCGGGGTCGGCGTGAAGCCGAGGCCGGCCTGGATGCGGGTCTCGACCCCGTTGGCCGCCAGCACCTCCACCGCGCTGGCGAAGGCGGACTCCGACAGGGCGTGGGTATCCATGCCCACGAACAGGGGCCCTGTGATGCCGGCCTGCTGGCGATATTCCACCAGGGCCTGAGTCACCGCCAGGATGTGAGATTCGTTGAAGGCGCTGTGCAGGGCGCTGCCGCGATGGCCGGAGGTGCCGAAGGCCACTCGCTGCTCGGGGCGGCTCATGTCCGGCTTGTTCAGGTAGTAGGCGCTGACCAGACGGGGGATGTTGGTCAGATCGCAAAGACGAGCCGGCTTGCCGGCGTGAGGATGCTGTGCCATGGCGTTTTCCTTGCTTGATGGCGGCCTTGCCTGGCAAGGCCTTGAGTCAATAAACCGTTAAACCGCTGCGCACACCCGAGCAGTCAAATCCTCGTCATAACCCATGCTGTTCATCAGCTGGGCCACCATGTTCTGTTTACGACTGGTGTTGGTATTGGTGATCACCCAGAACGGGGTATCCGGTACCTGCTTGGGCTTGGTGGTGCTGCCACTGGCCCTCAGCGCCTCCGGATCCCGGGAGAAATAGACGCGCTTGCGCCCCTTGATCTCGGTGGCCTGGGTAAAGCCCTCCGGGTTGTCCCGATAGAGGGTACTCAGCACCAGCATGAAGCGGTTGATGGACTTCTCTTCCTGCTGCAAGGTCCCGGCATCGAGCAGGGCCTGCAGCCCTTGCGCATCAGCCACCGGCTGGGGCTGAGCCTGGACTGGCGCCACGGCCTTGGCGACCGGCGTACGCTGACCGGGTTGCTCCAGCAGGCGACGCAGAATATCGGACGCACTCTCGCCGATGTGCCGGGTCTGGCTCGCGATAAAGAAGTAGAGATCGTCATCAAGCTCGATGGTTTTCATAGGGATGCGCTGGGCTCGTCGAAGTTCGGATGCGGCGATTATACATAGGCAAACCCGGCAGCCCAAGCAAGGGGCGGACAGATGTGCATGAATCTCATGGAGAATACGGCATAATGCGCAACCAGATGTGTGATCCCCCGCACTGATAGCCGATCCCGGGGGGATTTTTTTGAAAAAAAACCACAAAAAAATCTCCGCGAAAGAGTGAAATCCTTTTCTTTCAATGCATTAAAAATCTGGCGATAGCGCCATCGACCGATAGGGTGTCATTTTGCAACAGAATCCGTATTTGAACTTCAAGGAACAGGGCCAGGGTGCCCCCATCGTGCTGATCCACGGCCTGTTCGGCAGTCTGGACAACCTCGGCCTGCTGGCCCGTCCCTTGAGCGAGCAGTTTCGCGTCATCAGCATCGATCTGCGCAACCACGGCGCCTCCTTCCACTCGGGGGAAATGACCTATCCCCAGCAGGCCGCCGACGTGCTCGCCCTGCTGGACCACCTGGGTCTGGCGCAAGTGGTGATCGTGGGTCACTCCATGGGGGGCAAGGTCGCCATGCAGCTGGCCAAGCAGGCCCCCGAGCGGGTCAGCAAGCTGGTGGTGGCCGACATAGCCCCGGTCGCCTATCCCCACGCCCGTCACAAGAATGTGTTCGCCGGCCTCAACGCCACCCTCGCCAATCCGCCCCAGAGCCGCAGCGAGGCCGAAGCCACCTTGGCCCGGCACATCGAGATCCCGGGGGTGCGTCAGTTCCTGCTCAAATCCTTTGCCAAGAATGACGCTGGCTGGGGATGGCGCTTCAACGTGCCGGCGCTCGAGCACAACTACGCCAACATCATGGGCTGGCCCGATGCACAGAGCCGCTTCGAGGGGCCGACCCTCTTCATCAAGGGGGGGGATTCTGACTATGTGCTGCCCGAATACACCCAGACCGTGATGGCGCAATTCCCGGCCGCCAAGGCCCGCGTCATCGCCGGCACCGGTCATTGGCTGCACGCCGAAAAACCGGTTTTGTTCAATAAATTGGTTGTGGATTTCCTGTCCACAGGCGGTTAACAGTTTCAAATCCTTTGTGATATAGTGCGCCCGTCATAAGGAGTGTGCGCAATCCATGCTGAGTGAACATATCGATCTGATCGAGAGTCTGGGCCTGAAGCTATTCTTCGTGGCCATCTTCCTGCTGATTGGTCTGGCCATTCAAGACGTGCTCAAACGCGGCAACGTGCCCCGTTTCGGCCGTTTCGTCGTCTGGCTGGTTCTGTTTCTGGGTTGCGCGGGTTTTGTCGCCAAGGGGCTGATCGAAATGGGCTGGGAAGGCTCAGGGATCGGCTAACTACTTTTCATCTGTGATGTATGGCCAAACAGCAAACTGATCGAACAACACTGGATCTGTTCGCCAATGAGAAGCGCCCCGGCAGGCCAAAGACCAATCCACTCCCCCGTGAGACCCAGCTCAAGATCAACAAGCGCAACCAGCTCAAGCGCGATCGGGAGAACGGTCTGAAACGGGTTGAGTTAAAGGTGGAGGCCGAGTTGCTGGAGCGCCTGAACCAACTTGCGCTGCAACAGAACGTCAGCCGAGCCGAGCTGATCCAATCTATCCTGAAGCAACAGATTGAGTCTGCTTTTGCAGCAGGCATCGCAATCTGAACCGTTAAGCATCAACACCAAATACGGGTAACTAAACACTATGGCTAGTGTAGGTCTGTTTTTCGGCAGCGATACCGGTAATACCGAAGCTGTCGCCAAGATGATCCAGAAAGAACTGGGCAAACAACTGATTGAAGTCCGTGACATTGCCAAGAGCAGCAAGGCCGACATCGACAGCTTCGATCTGCTGATGTTCGGTATCCCGACTTGGTACTACGGCGAAGCCCAGGCCGACTGGGATGACTTCTTCCCCGAACTGGAAGAGATCGACTTCACCAACAAGCTGGTAGCCATCTTCGGCTGCGGCGATCAGGAAGACTATGCCGAGTACTTCCTCGACGCCATGGGCACCCTGCGCGACATCGTCGAAGCCAAGGGCGCCATCGTCATCGGCAACTGGCCGACCGCCAGCTACGAATTTGAAGCCTCCAAGGCCCTGGTGGACGACAAGCACTTCGTCGGCCTGGGCATCGACGAGGACCGCCAACCCGAGCTGACCGCCGAGCGCGTCAAGGGCTGGTGCAAGCAGTTGCACGACGAGCTGAATCTGGGCGAACTGGCCTGATCCACCTCCTCTCGCAACAAGGGCCCCGCTGGGGCCCTTGTTGTTTTTGTGGCAGTCACCGTTAACCCTGGCCGGTCGTCCTGTGCTCCGGCTTGGATCTCACATAGAGGGTGCGCCTGACCTGAGCCACCAGCTCCCCCCCCTTGTCCAGCACCTGCACCTCGAACTCGGGAAAGTGCTTGTCTCCCCGCTCGGTGGCCGCGACGATGGAGGCCAGCTTGGCGTCGGTCAGGTTGAACTCCGCCACCAGCATCCCCTTGCCCGGCTTGATGTAGTTGATGCTGCCCGCCTTGTCCCAGACGTAGTAACGGTTCTTGAAGTGCCCCATCAGCATCAGCGGATAGATGGGATCCGTCATGGCGAACATGCTGCCACCGAACTGGGTCCGGTTTGCGTTCTTGTTCCACCAGCGGGACTTGAGGGTGACCCGGCAGAAGCGAAAGTCATCGCTCAGGGTCTCTATCTTGATGCCCGCGCCCCAGAAGGGGGGCCAGGCGTTGAGGGCGCGGCGCACCCAGGCCGCGTTGTCAAAAAGCCAATCCATGGATCTCATCCGACCAGATTATGAAGAAGTTACATCTTATCAACATTCCCTTCATGAGCAAGCCTGAACACCACAGGCACAATTTGTCCCGCGAGGGCATTAACCCACAAAAGCCCTTGAATCACTGGGTTTATTTTCCGCATGGCTACGACCTATAATGACAGGCCAAGCGAGTTCGTGGTTGCCATTCCCTCGGCAGTCAATCAGAATAACCACACCTTCGAGAATGCGAATAAATAGAACATGGCTGACAACAACCAAGCATTGAAAAAGGCCGGGCTCAAGATCACCTTGCCCCGCGTCAAAATCCTGGAAATCCTGCAACAGCCGGACTGCCAGCACACCAGTGCGGAAGATCTGTACAAACGGCTGATCGATCAGGGTGAAGAGATTGGTCTCGCCACCGTCTATCGCGTCCTCAACCAGTTTGATGATGCCGGTATCGTCACTCGCCACCACTTCGAAGGGGGCAAGTCGGTGTTCGAGCTGGCGACCCAGGAGCACCACGACCACCTGGTCTGCCTCGACTGCGGCAAGGTGATCGAGTTCTCCGATGAGGTCATCGAGCAGCGTCAACGGGACATCGCCAAGGCCCACAACATCCGCCTGACCAACCACAGCCTCTATCTGTACGGTCACTGCGCCTCCGGTGAGTGCAAGCACGAGGAGTAACTCCTGCTGCCACTGCCCATAAAAAAAGCCAGCATCACGCTGGCTTTTTTTGTATCCGTTATCCGCTAAACAAGGCAGGGTCTCCCCTGCCCTAAATCTGGCTATCAGCCTTCGGCCTTGCCCCAGACGTCCCGCAGGGCCACGGTGCGGTTGAACACCAGGTGATCCGGGCTGGAGAGCTTGTTGTCGGCGCAGAAGTAACCTTCACGCTCGAACTGGTAGGCAAACTCCGGCTTGGCATCTTTCAGGGAGGCCTCGACACGGGCACCCTCGATGATGACCAGAGAGTCCGGGTTCAGGGCCGCCTCGAAGTCATCCTCCGCACCCGGGTTCGGCATCTTGAAGAGGCGATCGTAGAGGCGGATCTCCGCCGGCAGGGAGTGAGTGGCGCTGACCCAGTGGATCACCCCCTTCACCTTGCGGCCATCGGCCGGATCCTTGCCCAGGGTCTCGGGATCATAGGAGCAGTAGATGCAGGTCACCTTGCCGTCCGCATCCTTCTCGACCCGCTCGGCCTTGATGACATAGGCGTTGCGCAGACGCACTTCCTTGCCCAGCACCAGACGCTTGAACTGCTTGTTCGCCTCTTCCTTGAAGTCCGCCTCGTCGATGAAGATCTCGCGGCTGAAGGTCAGCTCACGGCTGCCCATCTCGGCCTTGCTCGGATGCGCCGGCGCACTCAGCACCTCGTCGGCAGGCAGGTTCTCGATCACCACCTTCAGGGGGTGCAGCACGGCCATGGCGCGCGGGGCATTCTCGTTGAGATCCTCGCGGATGCAGGCTTCCAGCATGCTCATCTCGACGATGTTGTCCTGCTTGGTCACGCCGATGCGCTTGCAGAACTCGCGGATGGAGGCCGGGGTGTAACCACGGCGACGCAGGCCGGAGACGGTCAGCATGCGCGGATCGTCCCAACCGCTCACGTGCCCCTCGGTCACCAGCAGGTTCAGCTTGCGCTTGGACATGACGGTGTATTCGAGGTTCAGACGGGAGAACTCGTACTGACGGGGGTGGCAGTCGATGCTGATGTTGTCCAGCACCCAGTCATACAGGCGGCGGTTGTCCTGGAACTCCAGGGTGCACAGGGAGTGGGTGATCCCCTCCAGGGCGTCCGAGATGCAGTGGGTGAAGTCATACATGGGGTAGATGCACCACTTGTCACCGGTCTGGTGATGGTGGGCAAACTTGATGCGATAGATGACAGGGTCGCGCATCACGATGAAGGGGGATGCCATGTCGATCTTGGCGCGCAGGCAGGCGCTGCCCTCGGCCATCTCGCCGTTCTTCATCTTGGCAAACAGGGCCAGGTTCTCTTCGACGCTGCGATCACGGAACGGGCTGTTCTTGCCCGGGCTGGTCAGGGTGCCACGGTATTCGCGCATCTGCTCGGGGGTGAGCTCGTCCACATAGGCCAGGCCCTTCTCGATCAGCTCGACGGCATAGCCGTGCAGCTTGTCGAAATAGTCGGAGGAGTAGCAGATCTCGCCATTCCACTGGAAGCCGAGCCACTGCACGTCCTGCTTGATGGACTCCACGAACTCGATGTCTTCCTTCGCCGGGTTGGTGTCATCGAAGCGCAGGTTGCACTGGCCCTGGTAGTCGCGGGCGATGCCGAAGTTCAGGCAGATGGACTTGGCGTGGCCGATGTGCAGATAACCGTTCGGCTCGGGTGGAAAACGGGTATGCACGCTCTTGTGCTTACCGCTGGCCAGATCCTCATCGATGATCTGACGGATAAAGTTGGTTGGGCTGCTCGCCTCGCTCATGAATTCACCTCGAAAGTCTCAGCTCATGGGGCAACCGCGCGCCCCCGCTTAGAAACCGACAATGATCCACTATTCACCCATGAGGCTCAACAGGAATTTGCCGCCGCGCTCTGTATGACATCACACAGAGCCCCGTTCACATTTGGGCGATGCCTGCTCCCCGAGTTCAGAACCCCTTGGCAAAGCCTCAATCGTGACCCCAAAAGGCGATTATCGGATCAGAATGACAGGTGGGGCGAGTCACCCGAGCACAAATAGGCGTCTTATGAGAACAAACAAAACACCATTGATTGCCAACATTTCACTATTAAATTCCAACATGACGAAACTAACTGCCAACAATCAGTGCATCGCGCCGCCAAACCGGATCGAGTTGGCATAAATAAAAACCCGACATTTTCCAAATCGCATCACCCTAGTATCTTATTTATAACATTGTCATTTTCTGTTGTGGCATCAGGGAAGATGGTCGACAGCCCTGTCCCTTTCCCCCTTGCCACCCGCCTCCCTCACACAGGTAGCCGAACCATGTCCTATCCCTTATCAAGACGTGAATTCATCAAGCAGTGCGTCATCGCCGGCATCGCCGTCTACAGCGCCCCCCTCCTCGCGAACCTCTCCCTGTCCGGCATGGAGGACGAGGTCTTCGATCCCGCCTTGCTCGGCCAGTGGAAACAGGGGGGCAAGGTCAAGTTTCGCAGCGATGGCCTGGCCAAGGTGACCGGCCAGAAGATCTACAGCCGGGACTATCGCGCCCAGGACCTGGCTGGCTGGCCGTCCCAGCAGCAACATGCGCTGCTGATCCGGCTCGACAAGGCAGATCGCCGCTATCTGGGGCTGGATCTCTCCGTGCTGCCTGCCAATGCCCAGCCCAGCCGGGTGATCACCGCAGCCGATCTGCTGCGCGACGGCGTCGAGCTGCCCGCCTTCTACGGCATCAATATGCTGGTGAGCGAAGGGGCCACCCCGGACTATCTGGGCCAGGCCGCCGCCATGCTCCTCTTCCCGGACTTTGCCACCTTCAATCGGGCCAAGCAGATCCTGCAATTCAATGACAAGGTGGTGCGCTACGGCGACGTGACGCCGCTGGTCGCAACTTCCCGCGATCCCTGGGCCTGCTGGCGCATCATCCGGATCGAGGGCAAGCTCGGCATGGCCGATCAATACAGCGCCTTGAAAAACGGCCTCTTCTTCCCGGCCATCGTCGATCACCAGCCGGTTTGGCCGACCCCCAAGGCCGATGGCGATGCGGGCGAACAGGGCATGTATCAGGCCGAGCTGGTGCACGAGGAGCTCAAGGCCGACGACGCCCTGGTGCTGGATCGCACCTATCAGACCCAGTTCATCGAACCCATGATGATGGAGCCGGAAAACTTCAACGGCTGGTTCGACGCCAAGGCGCGCACCATGCACCTGGTGGTGAGCACCCAGTCCCCTCACGACTTCTACTACGAAGCCGCCGAGATGCTGGCCAAGGGGCCGCTGGCGGGCAAGGTCGACAAGCTGGTGGTGCATTCCCCCTTCATCGGCGGTGGCTTCGGCGCCAAGGATCACACTATATTCCCCTTCTATGGCCTGCTCGCCGCCATCTATGGCAACGGCCCGGTGCGCCTGGCCAACGACCGTTTCGAGCAGTTCCAGGGTGGCCTCAAGCGTCATCCGTTCAACATGAAAAACAAGCTGGTGCTCGACAAGCAGAGCGGCCAGTTACGCGCCCTCATCTCCTCCATGACGGTGGACGGTGGCGGTCGCTTGAACTTCACCGGCTCAGTCGCCAGCGTGGGGGCCAGTGCCATTCAGGGCGTCTACTACCTGCCTAGGAACGACATCACGGCGGTCGCCCTGCCGTCCGAGAACCCGGATTGCGGCTCGATGCGTGGCTATGGCTCCCTGCAGACCATGGCGGCCATGGAGATGATGGTCAACGAGGCCGCCGCACTGCTCAAGATGGATCCCCTGGAGCTGAGGCGCCGCAACCTCATTAAACCCGGTCAGCCCAATACCCAGGGTGCCATCCCCGAGGGCAACAATCGTTACCCCGAGATCCTGGCGATGGCCGGGCAACACGAGGTCTGGGCCCAGCGTGAGAGCAGGAAGCAGGCTTATGAGGCCCAGCACCCCGATCGCCTGCACGGCACAGGGTTCAGCATCACCACCAAGGACTACGGCACGGGTGCCGTGGCGCCCTCGGCCTGCGTCGAGCTGACCAGCAAGGGGGAGATACTGCTGAAGATCAGCGGCATGGAGATGGGCACCGGGATCCAGACCTCCCAGGCCGAGATCGTCAGCCGCTACCTTGGCCAGCCGGCCGACACCATAGATCTCGCCGAAATCGCGCTCTGGGAAAGCTTCAAACTGGAAGAGACGGACAACCCCTACACCATCTCCCAGGAGCGCCAGGACGAGATGCAGAAGAACCCGCGCTGGACGCTTGCCATTCCGCAGGCCTCCTCGGCCTCCATCTCCTCCTACTTCCAGAGCCACGTCACCGCAGCGGCGGCCCGCCTCCTGTTTGAGCAGTCACTCTGGCCGGCGGCGACCGCCATCTGGCGCAAGCAGTATTTCGTCGGTCAGGCGAATCTGGATCTGGGCCCTTCCAGCGAGGCGAGCTGGACCCCGGCAGGACTCACGACCCGTGGCATGCCGCCACTGCCCCTCTCCCTGCTGGCGGCCCATGCCCACGCCAACGGCCTCATCACCGGCGCCATGGTGCACGCCTTCAACCGCTGGGCCTGGGCCGAATGCGACTTCACCATCGAGGGTCAGAGCAAGCGCCTGCCCATAGACGCGCTGGCGCTGCGCTACGGCGAGGGTGCCAGCAGCGAGCTGCGGGCCCAGGCCGATGCCAACGGTTATCACCTGCTCGAGCGCACCCAGGCCCATTACCCCAGCACCAGCCTGAACAACGCCATGGTGACTTACTACGCCCCCTGCGCCACCCTGGTCGAGATCGCAGTGGAGAAGGGCTCGGGCAAGGTGCATATCCTGTCCGCCCACAGCTGGCTGGACGCCGGCCGGGTCATCGTTCCCGAACTGGTGGAAGGCCAGATCCAGGGAGGTCTCGCCATGGGGGTCGGCCACGCCCTCTATGAATACCTGCCACCGGGACAAGAGGGGCCGGGCAACGGTACCTGGAACCTGAACCGCTATCAGGTGCCGCTCGCCCATCAACTGCCGGTCTGGAACCTGACCCACACCCTGCTGGAACCCCTCTCCCCCACCGATGCCACCAAGGGCATAGGCGAGGTGGTGATGATCCCCGTCGTCGCCGCCCTGGTCGAAGCCATCTATCAGGCGACCGGTACCCGCTTCTATCATCTTCCCGTCACTGCAACCGACATTCAGAAGGCCATCCAATGATCACCGTAAACATGACCATCAACGACAGTCTCATCGGCCCGATCGACGTGGATGACAACACCATGATGATCGACTTCCTGCACGAGTATGTGAATCTGACCGGTACCAAGTTCGGCTGCGGCGTCGGTGTCTGCCACGCCTGCACCATAGTCGTCGACGGGGCGGACGGCACCAGCGAGAGCGTGCGCACCTGCATCAACGGGGTGGGTCGCTTCAACGGCCAGCGCATACGCACGGTGGAAGGCCACGCCAAGCGCAACAGCCTCGGCAAGGTGATCGCCCTGAGCCCGGTGCAGAAGACCTTCCTCGATCACTTCTCCTTCCAGTGCGGCTGGTGCACCTCAGGTTTCGTCAACGAGACGACAGTCCTACTTGAGCGTCTGCGCAAACAGCCGGTGGCCATGGCCGATCTCGAGTCCACTATAGAGGGGGCACTCAGGGATCACGTCTGCCGCTGCACCGGTTACAAGAAGTATTACGAGGGGGTCAAGGCCATGTTGATCGCGGAGGGGGTTGTACGCACATGATGCTATCCAGACTCACATTCGCGCTGCTGCTTGGCGCAGGCACGGTGCAAGCGGCCGACGCCCAGGATCCCCTGGTCGCACAAGGGGCCTACCTCTCCAGGGTCGGTGACTGCGCCGCCTGCCACACCGCAGAAGGCGGCCAGAAGTACGCTGGAGGGCTCGGCTTCGAGACACCCTTTGGCGTCGTCTACTCCACCAACATCAGCTCGGACAAGACCCAGGGCATCGGCCAGTACAGTTACGAGCAGTTTCGCGAGGTGATGCACAACGGCGACGCCCCCAAGGGGCGGCTCTATCCCGCCATGCCCTACACCTCCTATCATCTGGTCACGGATGAGGACATGAAGGCGCTCTACGCCTACTTCATGCAGACCAGGCCGGCCGCCACCCCGAACCGTGACAACGACGTCCCCTTCCCCTTCAACATACGCACCGGTCTACTGGCCTGGAACCTGGTGGCCCACGACGACAGCCCCTTCCAGCCGGATCCGGCCAAGAGCAGCAACTGGAACCGCGGCCGCTATCTGGTGGACGGGCTGGGCCACTGCGGCGAGTGCCACACACCGCGCAACGTGTTCATGGCGATGGATCAAGCCAACTACCTCAAGGGCAACATGATCGAGGGGGTGATGGCGCCGGAGATCACCGCCACCGAGCTCAGGCGCCAGGGCTGGACCCACGACTCCCTGACCAAGCTGCTGCGCAAGGGTTACTCGGTCAAGGGGGGCGTCTTCGCCGGCATGTATCCCGTGGTCGAGAAGAGCTTCGCCTACCTGACCGACGAGGACATGCACGCCGTCACCAGCTATCTGCTCGATAGCGACACCCCGCTGCCTGTGCCAGAACCCAAGCCGGTCCGGCTTGATAGCGCGCACCCCGGCTATGCGCTCTACAACAGCTACTGCGCCGGTTGCCATGGCCAGGAGGGTCAGGGCAAGCCGAACGTGACGCCGTCCATGTACACCAACGCCACCCTGGATCAGAAGACGCCGACTAACACCCTGGCGGTGCTGCTGCGCGGGATCCCGGCCCAGAGCTACAGCCAGACCGAGCGCTTCGCCCCCATGCCAAGCTACGCCAAGGAGCTCAATGAACAACAGTTGGCGGATCTGGTGAACTTCCTGCGCCAGACCTGGGCCCACCAGCCCTCGACCCTGACGGCCAACGACATCAAGGCGCTCAGGCAGGAGATTGTCGGGGGGCACGATGAGTAGCGCCCAGCTGGAGGTGCTGCGCCAGAGCCTCGCCTGGCTCGCTCAGGGAAAATGCATCTGGCTGTGCAGCATAGTCGACACCTATGGCTCGGCCCCCCGTCCCAAGGGGGCCCTGTTCGCCACCGACGGTGCGAGCCGCAGCGGCTCCATCTCGGGCGGCTGCATCGAGGATGCCTTCGTCGCCATGCTGGCCAGGGGGGAGCATGACTCAACCTTGAGCCTGCTGGACTATGGCGCCCATCTCGCCCCCGACGGCAGCGCGTTCGAGCTGCCGTGCGGTGGCCGCATCCGGCTGCTGGTGGAGCGCCTCTCGGGGGACGAGGCCATGGCGGATCTGGATGAGTGGTTGACCCGGCTGCAAGGAGGCCTCCCCTTCGTGCGGGAGCTGCTGCTTGAGCAAGGGGTTCGCCGCTATCTCGCCGGTGAAAACAAGGAGCAGAGCAAGCTGGAAGAGCCCGGCAGGGTGCGGCTCGCCTATGCCCAGCGCTGGCGCCTGCTGCTGCTCGGCATCAGCCAGGTGAGCGAGCAGGTGGCACGGCTCGGCCAGGCCGCCGGTTTCGAGGTGCGGCTGTGCGATACCCGTGAGCCCTACCGCACCGACTGGCACTGGGGGCCTGAGCAGGGGGGCATCGACGTGGAATGGTGCGATCCCGAGCGTTTCGTCGAGCGCCATGCCACGGCCCAGAGCGCCGTGCTCGCGCTGGCGCACGATCCCAGGATCGACGACGCCGGCCTGATGGCGGGGCTCGAGTCCGAAGCCTTCTATCTCGGCGCCATGGGTTCCATCCATACCAGCTCGCGTCGGCTGGAGCGGCTGCAGCGGGTTTGCGAGGCGAGCGAGAGCCAGCTTGCGCGGATCCACGCACCGATCGGGCTGCCCATCGGCAGCAAGACCCCCATCGAGATCGCCATCGCCGTGCTGGCGGAGCTGATCGCCGTGCGCCAGGGCATCACCTTGGAGCGCACCGCCCATGTGGCCTGAACCAACCCTGCATGAACTCATATTGAGGAGTACCCCAGATGCCGCCTGAACGGGTTGCCCTGCTGCTGGCCGCGGGCTTCTCTCGCCGCTACGGCAGCGACAAGCGCTTCGCCGGCTCACCACCGCTGATCCTGCGCACCCTCGCCACCTTGCTCCCTTGGCATGACCGCATGCTGGTGGTGCTGCGCCGAGACGACGAGGCGCTGCGCCACCTGCTGGCGGATTCCGGGGCCGAGCTGACCCAGGTGCCCCTTGACGGGGGCCTGGGGGACAGTCTGGCCCACGGCGTCCGGACCTTGTTGGCCCAAGGCCGCTCCATCCACAGCCTGACCATAGCCCTGGCCGACATGCCCCACCTCTCGTCCACCAGCCTGCTGGCGCTCCAGGGCGCCCAGTCGGGACGGGAGATAGTCCGCCCCCTCTACCTGGGGCAACCCGGTCACCCCGTCAGCTTCCCCGCCGACCTGCTGCCCGAGCTGGCCAGCCTCAGCGGTGAACGGGGGGCGCAGCGCGTAGTGGCCCATCACCAGGCGCGCCTGCGCTGCCTGCCACTCGATGATCCCGGCTGTGTGCAAGACATCGACTGGCCAAACGACCCCCTCTGATCGGCGACCCCTCCCTATTTGGCAGTGTTTGTCTCTGTCATCGGCCAACGCCAACGACATTCCCACCGAAAGATTGCCGCTCGGCAGATAAAAAAATCCCCGCACTAGGCGGGGTCACAAGTGATGAAAAACAGACAATACACACACAACAAAGGTTCACACGCACAGTCAACCTTTCCCAAGTCCGCACCTATGCAGCCTGCCCGAGGCGGCCTTGGGAAAGGTGGGTCTTACGACCCACCCTGTGCCAATCTATCGGCCTATCAGTTCAGCTCGGTGACGCGGCTGGTACGCTTGCCATCGAAGCTGGTGGTACGCAGGTAGACCTTGCCCGTCACGCTCGGCTTGGCCGCGGCGTCATAGGCGCTCCAGCTCTTGCCATCCAGGCTGTACTGGATGGGCAGACCCGGCAGATCCACGTTCGCTTCCAGCACGCCGTCGACAACCTTGGCGCCCGGTACGGAGAGGCGGTATTCCACCCCGGCCTGATCCAGCTTCGGCAGCTGACGCTGACCCAGCAGGTTCGCGAACTGGTTCCACTCCTTGTTCAGCGTCGCCTTGTTGACGAACTTGGTGGCACCGGAGAACTCACGACCCTTCACGTAGTCGAGCTCGAAGCCGCCCTTGTGCCAGGCACGCTCGGCCACCGAGAAGATACGCGGATAGACCATGTACTCGTACTGGGCGTCGGTGCGTACCGTCTCACTCCACAGCTGACCGGAGATCCCCTTAAACTTGACCGGCTCCTGATCACCCTTGGCGACGAAGGCGTTGCCGTCGCGGTCCACCGAGGTCTCGGCGTTCTGCGGCAGGTTCTCCGGCGCGAAGGCGAACACCTTGCGGGTATCGTTGAAGCGGGTGGCCCAGTAGTAGCCACGCTCGGCCGGGTGCACCTCGTTCGGGAAGTCGAAGTAGAGGTAGTCCGGGTTGGAGAGCACCACGTCATAGCCGTTGTGCGCCCACTTCATCGCCTCGTTGAAGCCGCCCCAGTAGAGGGTTTCCCAGAAGTTGACCCGGGTCTTGTCGGTGGCGAAGACGCTGGCATCCTTGGCGTATTTGAGGCCATCTTCCCACGCCTGCAGGGTGGAGAAGCCGTGGCCCTTGACCATCTCGCTCACTTCCTTGGCGAAGTAGACAGGCAGCTCGGCCACGTCCTTGATCTTGCCATCCTCGATCATCTTCTGGCACATGGGGGACTTGCCGAACGGCTTGTCCTGCTTGCTCCAGTCGGTGTTGCCCTTCCAGGCCACCAGCTCTTCCTTCTTGGTGGTGTTGGGATCCTGATAACCACCGCCCAGCATGATGTTCTTCGCCTCGTCACCACCATAGTGCCAGGCGGTGAGCGGCTGACCTGCGGCCTCGTGCATCTTGGCCACTTCGTCCATTACCTTGGCCACGAAGGTGGCGGCGCCCGGCTGGCAGGGGTTGATGAAGGACATCTTGTCGTAGAACTGGACCGAGGTGACGTTGGAGGTGTCCGCCGGATCGGTCAGGCGATACTGGTTCGCCTCCACTTCCTTGCCTTCCGCCATCAGACGCTTGTAACGCGCCTCCATGGAGACCACGGCGGCACGGGCGTGGGCCGGCATGTTGATCTCGGGGATCACGGTCACGCCGCGGGCCTTGGCATAGCGCACCAGGTCGATGTAATCGGCCTTGCTGTAGAAGCCGGTCCCCATGTTGTCGCTGCCAGGGCCTGAGCCCAGCTGCGGCAGTATGCACTGGGTCTCGGAGAGATCGTGGCAACGTTCGCTGCCGACCTCGGTCAGCTCCGGCAGGCCCGGGATCTCGATGCGCCAGCCCTCATCGTTGGTCAGACCCAGGTGCAGGGTGTTCAGCTTGGTGGCGGACATCTGGTCGATCAGCTTGCGCAGGGTTTCCGGGTTGCGGAAATGGCGAGCCACGTCGGTCTGCATGCCACGGTATTCGAAGCGTGGCGCATCCTCGACCACCATCTGGCTCACTTTCTTGTCATCCACCCCGAGCAGGGAGATGAGGGACTGCGCCCCCCAGAAGGCACCCTGGATGTCGTGTCCCTGAATCACGGCGCCCTTCTGGCCTATGGTCATGTCATAACCTTCAGCCTGCTTGTTCTTGCTGCCGAGCTTGACGGTCACTGGATAGCCGGTGTCGGAGAGGGTAACACCTAGCTTGGTCAGTTGAGCCTTGATGACGTCGGCGCGGTCGGACGGCAAGTCCAGCGCATTGAGCTTGATGGTGGAGAGATCCACCTGGGGGCCAGCCTTGATCACCTGCTTGTGCGGGGTCGGCAGGATGCGATCATCGATCTGCTTGGCGGGCAACAGGGTGCTGGACTGGTTGGCGGCGAAACGGGTCTCGCTGTTCATCAGGATGTTGTTGTCATCCTTGGTACGCTTCCAGCCATCCGCCGGCATCGGCTTCTCGTAGGTGGTGGCATCGTCGATGTTGCTCATGCTGGCGATCACCTTGGGCTCCGCGCCCTCGGCGGTCACGTACCAGCTCGGCATGATGTCGGTTTCAAACAGTACCCAGTACTCCACCACCATGGGCACCTCGACCGTCGCATCCTTGGCAAAGCCCTGGAACTTGTCGGTCGGGGAGAGGCGATAGAGGTCACCGGTCAGGTGAGTGATGGTGAACTGGTCGTTGTCGACGCGCTGAATGCGGCGGATGGAGGAGACATAGATGCTCCAGTCCTTGGAGGTCACGTCCGCACCCGTGTTGGTCAGGTGCAGCTTGGCCACCCCGCAGCTCGCCCACTCGGAACCGAGCGCCTGGCAATCCAGACCGGCACCGGCCCCATCGTTGGTCACCACTTCGTACTTGACGACGAGGTTATTGGCGATGGAATCGACCACGGCTTGCTTGGCGGTATCGGCTGCCTGTACCTGGGCGGTAAAAACGGTAGACATGGCAATGGCTAACAGAGAATGTTTCAAGTTCATAACTGCTGCTCTCGTTTGAAGTAAAGGTTGGATTTTCTTGGCTTTTTTTATATGGGGCCCCAGAGCGGGGCCCTTATTTATGTCAACAATGGACTTAGTCTTGAGGTGAGCTCGTGCTCGATTAACGCAGGGCTTTCATCTCACCGGCGATGATTTCGGCCAAGGGGCCAAGGATCACCTGCAGGTTTTGCTCACCGAGTTTGACCACACCGGCCGCGCCCAGGGCTTTGAGCTTGCGCTCGTCGACGATGCTGCGATCCTTCAGGGTCAGACGCAGACGGGTGATGCAGGCGTCGATGGTGACCAGGTTGTCTTGACCACCCAGCACTTCCAGATACTGCTTGGCCAGCTCGGTGCGGTCAGTAGTCTGAGCCTGTACCGGTACGGCTTCGTCGTCTTCACGACCCGGGGTCTTCAGGTTGAACTTGACGATCACGGCGCGGAAGATGGCGTAGTAGAGACCGAAGAACACCAGGCCTTGTGCCAGCAGCATGTACCAGTGGGTCGCCAGCGGGTTGCGGCTGGAGAGCACCATATCCACCAGACCGGCGCTGAAGCCGAAGCCGGCGATCCAGTGCATGCTGGCGGCGATGAACACGGAGATACCGGTCAACACGGCGTGGATGACGTACAGTACCGGCGCCACGAACATGAAGGAGAACTCGAGCGGCTCGGTCACCCCGGTGAAGAAGGCGGCAAAGGCGGCTGCGATCATGATGGATGCAACTTTTTCTTTGTTCTCTTTCTTGGCGGAGTGGTAGATGGCCAGCGCGGCGCCCGGCAGACCGAACATCATGATGGGGAAGAAGCCAGCCTGGTACATACCAGTGACGCCCACCACGGCTTTACCCGCGTCGATGGAGCTCTGACCGCCCAGGAAGTTCGGGATGTCGTTGATGCCGGCCACATCGAACCAGAATACTGAGTTCAGGGCGTGGTGCAGACCGACCGGGATCAGCAGACGGTTGAAGAAGGCGTAGATACCGGCGCCGGTGGAGCCCATGCTGACGATGGATTCGCCGAAGGAGACCAGGCCACCGTAGATGACCGGCCAGACGGCCATCAGGATGAAGGAGACCACGATCATGACCACGGAGGTGACGATCGGCACCAGACGACGGCCGGAGAAGAAGGCCAGCGCCTTGTGCAGCTCGACGCTGCTGAAGCGGTTATACAGCTCGGCGGCGATGACACCACAGAGGATACCGACGAACTGGTTGCTGATCTTGGCAAAGGCAGCCGGGACCTGATCGGCCGGGATACCCTTGATCTGGGCAACGGCGCCCGGGCTCAGCAGGGTGGTCACCACCAGGAAGCCGACCAGACCGGCCAGCGCGGCGGAACCGTCTTTGTCTTTGGACATGCCGTAGGCAACACCCACGGCAAACAGCACGGGCATGCTGTCGATGATGGCGGCACCCGCCTTGATCAGGAACGCGGCCAGTGGGCTACCACCGCCCCAGCCGTTCGGGTCAATCCAATAGCCAATCCCCATCAGGATCGCTGCGGCAGGCAATACCGCCACCGGCACCATCAGGGCGCGGCCGATCTTTTGTAAATAACCGAGAATGTTCACGGTTCCTCTCCTTAGTTGGTGTTTTTCTAGAAATTAAGTGCTTATCACGTTCGACGCATAAGCCATCAAGGCTTGATTGGCAGTCTATGGGTTTTATTTCGCTGCGCAAATTAATAAACCAGCATTCGTGATCATTATCACTCAACAGAGATAAAAGTAGTCGATTGATGTGGCTTAGTCCGCAATCTTTATTTACGCTATAAAACAACTTAAAAAAGTGTCTCGTCCTTGCCGTCGATAGACTGCCGCAACCCGTACAGAGGTATAGAAATGCGCCTGATCCCGTTGAAGTCTGCCAGCCAAGTGGGTCTCTGGTCTGCCCGTTACATCGTTGACCGCATCAATGCGTTCAAGCCCACCAGTGACCGCCCCTTCGTACTGGGCCTGCCCACCGGCGGCACCCCGCTCAACACCTACAAGCGTCTGATCGAGCTGTACCAGGCCGGTGAGGTGAGCTTCGAGCACGTGGTCACCTTCAACATGGACGAGTACGTGGGCCTGCCGAAGGAACACCCCGAGAGCTATCACAGCTTCATGCACAACAACTTCTTCAACCACGTGAACATCCGTCCGGAGAACATCAACATCCTCAACGGCAATGCGCCGGATCTGGTGGCCGAGTGCCAGCGCTACGAGGACAAGATCAAGTCCTACGGCAAGATCAACCTGTTCATGGGCGGCGTCGGCAACGACGGCCACATCGCCTTCAACGAGCCGGCCTCCTCCCTGGCCTCCCGTACCCGGGTCAAGACCCTGACCGAGGATACCCGCATCGCCAACTCCCGCTTCTTCGGCGGCGACATGGATCAGGTGCCCAAGCTGGCGCTGACCGTGGGTGTGGGCACCCTGATGGACGCCGAGGAGATCCTGATCCTGGTGATCGGTCACGCCAAGGCCCAGGCCCTGCAGGCCACGGTAGAAGGCAGCGTCAACCACATGTGGACCATCTCCACCCTGCAGCTGCATCCGAAAGGCATCGTCGTGTGTGACGAGCCCTCCACCATGGAGCTGAAGGTGAAGACAGTGCGCTACTTCCAGCAACTGGAAGTCGACAACATCAAGCACCTGTGAGGAGTCCCCATGTACGCACTGACTAATTGCACCATCTATACCGGCAGCTGCGTGCTGACCGGCCATGGCGTCCTGATCGATGGCGACCGCATCGTCGCCATCCTGCGTCAGGACGAACTGCCTGCCGGTGTCAAACAACATGATCTGCACGGCGCCAACCTGAGCGCCGGCTTCATCGACGTCCAGCTCAACGGCTGCGGCGGCGTCATGTTCAACGGCCACATCTCGGTCGAGACCCTGGCCACCATGCAGGCGGCCAACCTCAGGTCAGGTACCACCAGCTTCCTGCCGACCCTGATCACCAGCCCGGACGCGGACATGAAGCAGGCGGTGGCGGTCACTCGCGACTACATGGCCGCCCGCCCCAACGAGGTGCTCGGCGTCCATCTGGAAGGTCCCTACACCAACCTCAAACGCAAGGGGATCCACCCGGCCGAGCAGATCCGCCAGCCCGCCGACGAGATGATCGACTTCTTCTGCGCCAACGGCGACGCCATCGCCAAGATCACCCTGGCGCCGGAGCGCAACAAGCCGGAGCACATCCGCCGCCTGGTAGAGGCCGGCATCCTGGTCTCAGCGGGCCACACCGCCGCCAACTACGAGCAGGCCATGACCGGCTTTGACAGCGGCATCCGCTTCGCGACCCACCTCTACAACGCCATGACCCCGACCGTGAACGGCCGTGAGCCTGGCGTAGTCGGTGCCATCTACGATCGCAAGGATGTCTATGCGGGCATCATCGTCGACGGTCACCATGTGCACTGGGCCAATGTGCGCCTGGCACACAGGATCCTCGGCGAGAAACTGGTGCTGGTCACCGATGCCACCGCCGCGGCCGGTGCACCGGAAGGCTTTGAGCAGTTTGATTTTTGTGGCGCAACCGTCTATTTCCGCGATGGTCAGTGCGTCGATGAGAATGGTACACTCGGCGGCTCTGCCCTCACCATGATTGAAGGGGTGGAGAATCTGGTCAAACAGGTCGGATTACCGCTCGATGAAGCACTGAGAATGGCCACCCTTTATCCCGCTCGCGCCATTGGATGGGACTCACGTCTCGGTAGTATCCAGGTCGGAAAAATTGCCAACCTCACCGTCTTTGATCAGGCCTTCACGGTCTGCGGGACCGTGGTTAACGGACACTACACAACACAGTGACACTATGACTGGCGGACAAATAGCAAACGTAGATCTTATCAAGCAGGTGAACAGTGCCGTCGTCTATCGACTCATTGACCTGCAGGGGCCCATCTCGCGGGTCAAAATTGCCGAGTTGAGTCAGCTGGCCCCGGCCAGCGTGACCAAGATAACCCGGCAACTGATCGAGCATGGGCTGATCAGGGAGACGTCGCCCCAGGCGTCAACCGGCGGACGACGCGCCATCTCCCTGACCACCATCAAGCATCGCTTTCAGTTTGTCTCCGCCAAGCTTGGCCGCGGCTATCTGCAGCTCTCCCTGTATGATCTCGACGGCAAGGAGCTCGATCAGCACATCACCCAGGTGACAGAGATAGAGCAACAGCCCGTGGTCGACATGCTGCTGCGGGAGATTGGCGCCTTCATCGACGCCAATACCGAGCGCAGCCGCAACCTCATCAGTGTCGCCCTCACCATGCCGGGTCTGGTCAACCCGGAATCCGGCATGGTCATCTATACCCCCACCTACCAGATCCGCAACCTGGGGCTCGCCAAGCTGCTGGAGCACCATTTCAACCTCCCCTGTTACGTGGGCAACGACACCCGTTCCCTGGCGCTGGCCGAACACTTCTTCGGCGAGTCCCGCGACTGCATGGACTCCATCCTGGTGAGCGTCCACCAGGGCACCGGCTCCGGCATCATCACCAAGGGGCAGGTATTCCTCGGTCATAACCGCAACGTCGGCGAGATAGGCCACATCCAGGTCGAGCCCCTCGGCAAGCGCTGCCACTGCGGCAACTTCGGCTGCCTCGAGACCATCGCCTCCAACGAGGCCATCGTCGACAAGGTGAAGGAGCTCATCAGCCGCGGCCACCTGAGCTCGCTGCAGGAGAAGCACATCACCATCCAGGAGGTGTGCAAGGCCGCCGTGGCCGGTGACGAACTGGCACGCAGCGTGATCGAGAACGTGGGAGAACACCTGGGCCGGGCCATCGCCATCACGGTCAACCTGTTCAACCCTCAGAAGGTGCTGATCGCCGGCGAAATCACCGCCGCCGAGGAGATATTGATCCCGGCCATCCGTCGCTGCGTCGAGCACCAGTCCCTGCCGAGCTTCCACCGTGGCCTGCCCATCGTGAAGGCACGCTTCCAGAACCAGCCCACCATAGGCGGCTTCGCCCTGGTGAAGCGCTCCCTGCTGGAAGGGGATCTGCTGCAGATCATCATGGAGCAGAAGTAAAGGTCCAAGCCTTGGGAAACAAAAACGGCAGCCAGTGGCTGCCGTTTTTTATGGTCTGTTTTCGCCGGTTTACCCTGCCCTACAGGGCTTGAACAGGTCAAGCTTGCCGTCATAGACCTGGGTCTATACGTCCATGATGCCGAGCATGGTGCGGGGCAGCAGGTTGTCGCGTTCGGTTAGCCTGGCTCACCCTGCCCGGCAGGGCTTGAACAGGTCAAGCTTGCCGTCATAGACCTGGGTCTGCACGTCCATGATGCCGAGCATCGAGTGGAACAGGTTGTCGTGGGAGAAGCGCTTGCTGTCCGCCTCCTGGCGCAGGCAATCCTGATTGAGCCCGCGATCCCGCTGCAGCTGGGGAGAGAACCAGGTCAGCAGGGGCACCCGGGTCTGATCGTCCGGGGCAAACTTGTAGGGGGTGCCGTGCAGGTAGAGCCCCAGCGCCCCCAGGGATTCCCCGTGATCCGACAGGTAGACCAGCCCCACGTTGTACTGGCTCTCCAGGGTCTTGAGCTTGGCGATAAGCTGGGACAGCACCTTGTCGGTATAGCGAATGGTGTTGTCATAGGTGTTGACCAGCTCCTCATTGCTGCAGTTCTCGATGTCGCTGCGCGGGCAGTCCGGCAGGAAGACGCGATCCTCGGCCGGGTAGCGGCGATAGTAGGTCGGGCCATGGCTGCCCATCAGGTGGAAGGCCACCAGCTTGCTGCCCTGCTTGCCCTTCATCCCGGCGATCTGCCGATCCAGCCCCTGCAGCAAGACCTCGTCATAGCAGGAGTCCCCTTCACAGTATTGGGGGAAGGCCTTGGGCTCGATCTCCAGGGTGGGCACGTTATTGCACACCCCCTTGCAGCCGCCGTCGTTCTCCTTCCACAGCACTGAGACACCGGCGTGTTGCAGCACGTCCAGCAGGCCGTCCCTGGACTTGGCCAGGGTCTCGTCATATTCCCGGCGCGTGAGGTTGGAGAACATGCAGGGCACCGAGACTGCGGTGGCGGTGCCACAGGAGCGCACGTCCCTGAAGGAGACGAGATCCGGCTCCTTCATGGTGAAGTCGTTGGTCTGCTTCTGGTAGCCGTTGAGGGAGTAGTTCTGGCTGCGGGCCGTCTCCCCCACCACCAGGAACATCAGGGTCGGCTTGCCGCCCTTGTCCACCACCCTGGCATCTGCGCCTATCGGCTGATAAGGGACAGGGGTGGCGAAGAGAATATCCCGGGCGTAGCGATAGAGACCGCGCACGTAGTTGGAGGGGACTATCTCTTTGACGATGGTATGGTTGTTGCGCCCGACCGAGGCGTAATCCTGGTAATAGAGGGCGGCGACGCCGACCAGGAACAGCAGGGAGAGGGCGATCCCCGCCAGACGCTGGGCCAGCCCCTTGTACCAGGGGGTTGGGTATTCGATCTTCAGCCACAAGAGGCCAAGCACCGGCAGCACGGCGGTCAGCAGGAACCAGAGCACCACTGAACCATTGAGGTAGGAAGTGGCCTCCCCGCTGTTGGTTTCGAGTATGTTCTGCACCATGCCCACATCGAAGATGATGCCGTATTTGAGCATGGCGTAGCTGACCAGGGAGGCGGTGACGATCAGGAAGGTGAAGAAGGGCTTGAGCAGATAGCGGAAGGTGAACGGCAGGAAGACCGCATTGAGGGCGGCGACCAGCACCAGGGGGATAGAGAGGGCAAAACCCGCCTTGACGTGCTCGAGGGCGCTGAGAATACGGTAAAAGTGCAGGAAAATTGGCCAGTTGAACACCAGTGCAAACAGCAGCACCAGCAACAGATTGACCTTCATCACTCCCAGAGTGAGGCGCATAAGAAGACTCCGACAAACCAGTGATCTGGAGACCCTGCATGGGGACTCCGTTGTGGGCATCCCTGCCACCCGTCTCTCTTCCCGAGCAGACAAGGTGGTGATGGGCACAGCGGCCCGGATGCAAGGAAAGAGTAAGAAAGCAAACTTAAGCGGGAATTAAGGAAGGCACAGCGAAGGAAATGGCGTCTGAGAAGAGTCTGGGAGATAAAAAAAAAACGGCAGCCTGAGGCTGCCGTCTGGTGTTTATCCCCAGTCAGGGGCTAGAAGCTGTGCTGTCAGAGCAGCGCAGCCACTTCGGCGGAGGGAGGTGAGACCGTTGTGGTGCCCCTCTCTCACACGTGCTCTACCTGGCGATCAGAGCAGCGCGGCCACTTCGTCGGAGATGGAGCCGTTGTGGTAGACCTCCTGCACGTCGTCCAGATCTTCCAGCATGTCGATGAGGCGCATCAGCTTGGGTGCGGTGTCGGCATCCAGCTCGGCTTCGGTGGAGGCGATCATGGTCACTTCGGCGCTCTGGGGCTTGAAGCCGGCGGCTTCCAGGCCATCGAGCACGGTGCCGAAATCGTTCGGGGTGGTGTAGACCTCGATGGAGCCATCCTCTTCGGTGACAACGTCATCGGCGCCCGCTTCCAGGGCCGCGTCCATCAGGGCATCCTCGTCCACGCCCACGAAGGTCAGCAGACCCTTCTTGCTGAACAGGTAGGCCACCGAGCCGTCGGTGCCCAGGTTGCCGCCGCACTTGCTGAAGGCATGACGCACTTCCGCCACTGTGCGGTTACGGTTGTCGGTCAGGCACTCCACCATGACGGCGGAGCCCGCCGGGCCGTAACCTTCGTAGACGATGGTCTCGAGCTGCTCGCCATCGCCACCACCGGCGCCGCGCTGGATGGCACGGTTGATGGTGTCGCGGGTCATGTTGCCGGTCAGGGCAGCCGCTACCGCCGCGCGCAGGCGCGGGTTGTTGGCGGGATCAGCATCACCGAGGCGAGCCGAGGTGGTGATTTCGCGGATCAGCTTGGTGAAGATCTTGCCACGCTTGGCGTCTTGCGCCGCCTTGCGGTGTTTGATGTTGGCCCATTTGCTGTGACCTGCCATAAAAACTCTCCGTTATAATTTGAAATCAATGGGATACGGGTCGCATGGCGACCCGTTCTTCAATCTTCTCAGGCGTCAGCCTTGGCATCGGCCTTGGCAACGGTGGCGATGGCCAGCTCGGTCAGCTGGGCCTGGTTGGCGAAGCTGGGAGCATCCGTCATCAGGCAGGCCGCTGCCGTGGTTTTCGGGAAGGCGATCACGTCCCGGATGTTGTCGGTACCTGTCAGCAGCATGCTGAGGCGGTCCAGGCCGAAGGCCAGACCGGCGTGGGGCGGGGTACCGTATTTCAGGGCATCCAGCAGGAAGCCGAACTTCAGACGCTGTTCGTCCGGGGTGATCCCCAGGATGTCGAACACGGTGGACTGCATCTCGCTGTTGTGGATACGCACAGAGCCGCCGCCCACTTCGTAGCCGTTGATCACCATGTCATAGGCGTTGGCATAGGCACCCAGGGGGTTGGCTTTCAGCTCGGCCGGGCCCAGGTTGCTCGGGGCGGTGAAGGGGTGGTGCATGGCAGCCAGGCCACCTTCGCCATCTTCCTCGAACATGGGGAAGTCGATGACCCAGAGCGGCTTCCAGACGTTCTCCACCAGACCCAGATCGCGGCCCACCTTCAGGCGCAGGGCGCCCATGGCGTCGCACACCACTTTCTTGGAGTCAGCGCCGAAGAAGAGGATGTCGCCATCGGCGGCGCCGGTACGGGCCAGGATCTCGCGCACTATCTCGTCGGACAGGAACTTGGCCACCGGAGACTGGACGCCCTCGATGCCATTGGCGGCGGCGTTGACCTTCATCCAGGCCAGGCCCTTGGCACCGTAGATGCCGACAAACTTGGTGTACTCGTCGATCTGCTTGCGAGACAGCTCGGCGCCGCCCGGGACTTTCAGGGCTGCCACGCGGCCTTTGGGATCGTTGGCGGGGCCGGCGAAGACGGCGAACTCGACTGCGGTCAGCAGATCTGCCACATCCACCAGCTCCATGGGCAGGCGCAGGTCCGGCTTGTCGGAGCCGAAGCGACGCATGGCCTCGTCGAAGGTCATGATAGGGAAGTCGCCGAGATCCACGTTCAGGATGTGCATCCAGAGTTTGCGGATCATCTCTTCCATGATTTCACGCACTTGCGGCGCAGTCATGAAGGAGGTCTCCACGTCGATCTGGGTGAATTCCGGCTGGCGGTCGGCACGCAGGTCCTCGTCGCGGAAGCACTTGACGATCTGGTAGTAACGATCGAAGCCGGACATCATCAGCAACTGCTTGAACAGCTGCGGGGACTGCGGCAGGGCGTAGAACTTGCCCTTGTGCACCCGGCTCGGCACCAGGTAGTCACGGGCTCCTTCCGGGGTCGCCTTGGTCAGCATGGGGGTCTCGATGTCGAGGAAGCCCTGCTCGTCCATGAAGCGACGGACGAAGGCGCTGGCCTTGGCACGGGTCTTCAGGTACTTGGCCATCTCGGGACGGCGCAGGTCCAGATAGCGGTACTTGAGGCTCACCTCTTCGCTGTTGACCTGGTTGAAGTCGATGGGCAGCGGCTCTGAACGGTTGATGATGGTGAGCTCATGGGCGAACACCTCGATGGCACCGGTGGCCATCTCCTTGTTGCGCTGGGACTCGGGACGAGTGCGCACCACGCCGGTCACCTGGATGCAGAATTCACCGCGCAGTTCGGAGGCCAGGGCGAAGGCATCCGGCTTGTCCGGATCGAAGAACACTTGCACGATCCCTTCCCGGTCACGCATGTCGATAAAGATCAGACCACCGAGATCACGACGACGATGGACCCAACCGCACAATGTAATGGTCTGCCCTGCATGGGCCTCATTGACCTGTCCGCAATAGATAGAGCGCATGGACTTCTTCCTTCGAAATAGTAGAGAGACGGTTTGGGTCGCCGGGCACGACTGGCAAGCACCGTCTGTCTCATAGCTGGCCAGATCTTGGTTCTTACCCGGTTTGAAATCAGTCTCATATCATCCGGCTCCCCCGAGCCGGATAAGTACTGCCGAGGCGGTGCAACCACAGGTCCCGGATAGGGCTCTACGATGGCATCGGCAGCGTCGTGTCTGCTCAATTCGTGGGCGCCATCATGACCTCTCCGGGTACATGAGCGCATGAGTCACAACGAATTGGCAAACAAAAGGGCTGGCATTATAGAGGAAAACCCCCATTTGGGTAAAATAGCCCGCAGCCTCCTTTGCCCTGTTTTTTCTTGTCCTGGCGCAAAAATGGGTACGAAACGAGACAAACCCGCAGACAGGATCCCCTATGAGCCTCTATTTGGGTCTACCCCAGTGGTCACACCCGGCCTGGCCCGGCCAGTTGCTGGGGGTGGGCGCCAGGCACGCCGAGCACCTCGCCCACTATGCCCGGGTGTTCAATACGGTGGAGGGCAACACCACCTTCTACGCCTCCCCCACCCCGGAAACGGTGCGCCGCTGGGCCGATGCGGTCCCCGACCACTTTCGCTTCAGCTTCAAGTTCCCGAAAGAAATCAGCCACCAGAGCGATCTGGTGAGCGCCGACAAACAGGTGACGGACTTCATTCGGCTGCTGGCGCCCCTGCACGACAGGCTGGGGCTGCTCAAGCTGCAACTGCCCGCCCGCTTCGGGCCACAGGGGCTGGCCCGTCTGGGTGCCTTCTTCGAGCGGCTGCCGCGGGATTTCACCTATGCCCTCGAGGTGCGCCACCCCGACTTCTTCGCCAAGGGAGAGGCGGAGCGCGCTCTCAACCGGCTGCTGATGGAAAAAGGCATCAACCGCATCATGCTCGACAGCCGACCGCTCTTCTCGGTGCCAGCCACTACGCCGGCCCTCGTCGACGCCCAGGGCAAGAAGCCGAGGCTGCCGGTGCACCTGCTCGCCACGGCCAACAGTCCGGTGGTGCGTCTCATCGGCCTTCCTCATCCCGAGGACAATCACCCCTTTTTGCCCTCATGGTTGCCCCGTTGGAAACAATGGTTGGCAGAGGGGAGGGATCTCTACCTCTTTATCCATACCGCCGACAATGCCCGGGCCCCCGAGCTGGCCCGTCAGGTCAGTCGGCTGCTCGGTCAGGAGATGGCTCCCTGGCCGGGGGAAAACGATCGCGCGCGCCAGGGCGTGCTGCCCTTTTAGCCGCTCCCTTCCCCGCCCCTGTTTCACCGCTAAAAAAAGCCGTTTTTTTGTGGCCCCACGGGGCTCGGCGTCAAGACAAACGCCCACCTTTCCTCTACACTACCGCCCCAAGCAAGGACCCGGACGCCCGCCATTGCATAGTGTTGCAGGCGACCGTCCGGCTCCCGGTAAAGGGCTCTGACCGCTGTCCATGGCAACACCTGCCGCAGACGGCTCATCCCCATAAAGGACCAGGATGATGGTCCATTGCGAACAGGGCGGGCCCGAAGGATCTCAAGGCCAGCCACCCCGTTCGTAAACCGGTGACGACCCGGACGGGCGTCACCCAACGACTCCATTGAACACACAGTCGGTTCGCGCACCGGCTGTCAGGTTGCGCCAGCATGCACGATCAGATTTTTGCCGCCCCCATCGCCCAATTGGGGGATTTTTGCTTTGACGAACAGGTCGTCGATGTCTTCCCCGACATGATCCAGCGCTCTGTGCCGGGTTACAGCAACATCATCTCCGCCATCGGCATGATGGCCGCCCGCTACGCCCAGCCCCAGAGCCGCCTCTACGATCTCGGCTGCTCCCTTGGCGCGGCGACCCAGGCGATGCGCCGCCATGTCAACCAGCCGGGCTGCCAGATCACGGCGGTGGATCTCTCCCACCCCATGATAGAGCGCGCCCGCGCCCACCTGTCGGGCTTCAAGTCCGAGGTGCCGGTGGAGCTGGTGGAGGCGGACATCTGCGACATCGCCATCGAGAACGCCTCAGTGGTGGTGCTCAACTTCACCCTGCAGTTCGTCGCCCCCGAGAAACGGGCCGCCCTCATCGCGCGCATCCATGACGGCCTGCGCCCCGGTGGCATCCTCATCCTGAGCGAGAAGTTCCGCTTCGAGGACGAGCAGGTCAACGCCCTGCTCATCGACTTGCATCTGGACTTCAAGCGGGCCAACGGCTACAGCGAGCTGGAGATAAGCCAGAAGCGCACGGCGCTGGAGAACGTGATGCGCACCGACAGCCTGGAGACCCACCGTGCCCGCCTGCGGGACGCCGGTTTCACCCATCAGGATCTCTGGTTCCAGTGCTTCAACTTCGGCTCCATGATTGCCATCAAATCAAGCGACGCCCAGCCATGATCGATTTCGCCAACTTTTATCAACTGATCGCCAAGAACCGGCTGAGCCACTGGCTGCATACCCTGCCCGCCCAGCTGCACGCCTGGCAGCACGACAACCTCCACGGGGATCTGCCGCGCTGGAACCGGGCCCTCAACAAGCTGCCCGTCGTCGCCCCTGGCGAGATCGAGCTCAAGAACCGGGTCGAGATCGGCAGCCTTGAGAGCATGAACGAAGGGGAGCGCAAGAAGACCGAGAGCCTGCTGCGCCACTTCATGCCCTGGCGCAAGGGGCCTTTTACCGTGCACGGCATCCACATCGACACCGAGTGGCGCTCCGACTGGAAGTGGGATCGGGTGCTGCCCCACATCAGCCCGCTCGAAGGGCGTTACGTGCTGGATGTGGGCTGCGGCAGCGGCTACCACCTCTGGCGCATGGTGGGGGAAGGGGCCAGGCTCGCGGTGGGCATCGATCCAAGCCCCCTGTTCCTGTGCCAGTTCGAGGCCATCCGTCACTTCGCCGGGGGCGACAGCCGAGCCCACCTGCTGCCCCTCGGCATCCAGGAGCTGCCGGAGCTGCGCGCCTTCGACACCGTCTTCTCCATGGGGGTGCTCTACCACCGCAAGTCCCCCATCGAGCACATCGAACAGCTGCGCAACCAGTTGAAAGACGATGGGGAGCTGGTGCTGGAGACACTGGTGATCGACGGTGGCGTCAATGACGTCCTGGTGCCCACGGATCGCTACGGCAAGATGCGCAACGTCTGGTTCATCCCCTCGAGCGCTGCCCTCAAACTCTGGGTCGAACGCTGCGGATTCAAGGACGTGCGGATCGTGGACGAGAATATGACCAGCACCGACGAACAGCGTCGTACCGACTGGATGATCAATGAATCCCTGAGCGATTATCTGGATCCCGCCGATCCGGCGCTCACGGTGGAAGGATATCCGGCACCCAAGCGTGCCGTACTGATTGCCAGGAAGGCCAAAGACTAGCCGATGGCGCCTGTGGAAGTTACACTGACCCAATTCCAGGAAGCACAGTTAAATGAATGACATGAAAAGCAAATTAAAAGGAATGACCCTGCTCTCCCTGCTCAGTCTCGGCGGGTGTGTCAGTATGGAGAAAGCGCCCCCGGTTCCGACCCTGACGCTGGCCGACCTTCGCAACGAGATAAGCCTCAGCGAACAACGCCTGCAAACATCCATGGAACAGCAACAGAAGCAGTATGTGCAGCAACAGCACCTGCTGGTTCAGCTCAACACCGATGTCACCAACATGAAAGAGTCCGTGAATAAAGTCGACAGCAAGCTGGCTCAGCTTCCGCCAGAGCCCCCCAAGGCCATACCCATCCCGACCGAGAAGTGCCCGGCGCCGAGCCAGGGTCACACCGTCGATGGCAAGCTGCTGGTGGGTGAAGCCGAGTGGATCTGGGTCGATGCGGCCAACGATGCCTTCCAGGCTCGGGTCGATACCGGCGCCACCACCTCCTCCATCAGCGCTCAGGAGATCACCATCTTCGAGCGCAACGGCAAGAACTGGGTGCGCTTCTTCCTGAGTCATCAGGAGATGGATGACAAGATCCAGATCGAGGCCCCCCTGGTGCGTCACGTTCGCGTCCGTCAGGCCTCCGCCGACGATCTCGACCGTCGCCCCGTGGTACGCCTCGCGGTGCGCATCGGCGATATGACCGAGAAAGCCGAATTTACCCTGAAAGATCGCAGCGACATGACCTTCCCCGTGCTGCTGGGCCGTGAATTCCTTAAAGACATCGCCGTGGTCGATGTGGCCCGCGAATATATCCAACCCAAACCCAAGCTCAAGGATGTGAAATAATTCATGGTCTCCCGCAAGCCGTTCTATCTGCTGGTTGCCCTGCTGTACATTGTCGGCCTGGGTATGACTATCTATCACCACGCCGCGTTGGATGTTCCCCTGACGCCCGGTGAGAAACGTCAGATCTGGTCCATCGAAGCCAAGCTGGAGTTCGAGGCGACCGGTGAGCCCGTCATCGCCTCCCTGGCCATCCCGGGCACCCAGCCCGGTTTCACCCTGATGAACGAGAACGCCGCGAGCCCGGGCTATGGTCTGTCGTTCGTCGAGAAGGACGGGGATGCCCGCGCCGAGTGGTCCATCCGCACCGCCTCCGGTCGTCAGGAGCTCTACTACCGCGTCGACATGATGGCCGATGCCCATGCCAAGCCGGCCGCCAACCCCCAGCCCCCTGCCATCGAGAAGCAGATCGAGAGTGAGCCCTACGCCACCGCGATGAAGCAGATCCTGGAGCGGGCGCAGGAGCGTTCCGCCGACGGCTACACCCTGACTCGCGAGATCATCAAGGAGATCGAGAAGCAGGAACAGAACGCCGAGCTGCTGAAATCCCACAAGACCCGCGCCAACCTCATCGCCGAGCTGCTCAATAACGCCGATGTGCCGGCCCGGGTGGTTCATGCCCTGAACATGGAAGATGGTCGCCGCCGCCAGGAGCTGGTGGACTATCTGCAGGTGTTCAACAGCCCGACCGACTACAAGCTGTTCAACCCGCAGACCGGTGAACAGGGCCAGCCGGCCAACCTGCTGCTGTGGGAATACAACTCAGGCGCCCTGCTGGACGTGACCGGCGGCCACAACTCCCGCGTGACCTTCTCGATGATCGAGCAGGAACAACCGGTGAACGTGGCCCTGGCCCAGAAGTTCGAGAAGTCTGAGATGATGAACTTCTCCATCCACAGCCTGCCCCTGGAAGAGCAAGCCCTGTTCAAGGGGCTGCTGCTGATCCCCATCGGTGTGCTCATGGTGGTGTTCCTGCGAGTCATCGTGGGTATCAAGACCTCGGGGACCTTCATGCCGGTGCTGATCGCGGTGGCCTTCATCCAGACCTCCCTCATCACGGGTCTGGTGGGCTTCCTGCTCATCGTCGGTACCGGCCTCATCATCCGGTCCTACCTCTCAAGACTGAACCTGCTATTGGTGGCCCGAATATCGGCGATCATCATCATGGTGATCTCGATGATCGGCATCTTCTCAGCGCTGGCCTTCAAGCTGGGGCTGACAGACGGCATGAAGATCACCTTCTTCCCGATGATCATCCTCTCCTGGACCATAGAGCGGATGTCCATCCTGTGGGAAGAAGAGGGTCCGAAGGAGGTGGTTCGCCAGGGTGGAGGCTCCCTGCTGGTGGCAGTCATCGCCTACCTGGCCATGGATAACGAGCTCATCCGTCACCTGACCTTCAACTTCCTCGGCCTGCAGCTGGTGCTGATGGCCACCGTGCTGCTGATGGGTAACTACACCGGCTACAAGCTGAGCGAGCTCAAGCGCTTCAAGCCGCTGGTAGACGAGATGAAGTCCGGCGGTACCCCGGGTAAGGACAAGTAACAGATGTGGTTCTGGCAGAAATACACCAGTCCGTGGAGCCTGTCCCAGGCAGGCATCCTCGGCATGAACAAGCGCAACCACTCCTACATCAGCCGCTACAATCCGCGCAGCCTCTACCCGCTGGTGGATGACAAGCTCAAGACCAAGCGCATCGCGCTGGATGCGGGGGTGACGGTGCCCGAGCTCATCGGCACCATCCGCGAACAGCACGACGTGGGGCGGATCACGACCCTGGTCAAGGATTGGCCCGGCTTCTGCATCAAGCCGGCCCGCGGCTCGGGCGGCAAGGGGATCCTGGTGATCCTGCGCCAGGAAGATGGCCTCTTCTACAAGCCGAACGGCAGCGCCAGCAACGGTCAGGATCTGGAGCGTCATGTCTCCAATATCCTGGCAGGCCTCTATTCCCTCGGCGGCAAGCCTGACGTGGCGCTGGTGGAAGGCCTCATCAACTTCGACGACGTGTTCGACGGCTACTCCTTCGAAGGGGTCCCCGATGCCCGGGTGATCATCTTCAAGGGCTTCCCGGTGATGGCCATGATGCGCCTCTCCACCTCGGCCTCGGACGGCAAGGCGAACCTGCACCAGGGCGCCGTGGGGGTGGGTCTGTGCCTGCGTACCGGCCGGGCCCTGCGGGCGGTGCAGTTCGGCAACCCGCTGCGCCATCACCCAGATACCGGCCTGGATCTCTACGAGCTCAAGGTGCCCCACTGGGATACCCTGCTTAACCTGGCGGCCTCCTGCTACGAGATGTCGGGGCTTGGCTACATCGGCACCGACATGGTGCTCGACAAGTTCCGCGGCCCCATGCTGCTGGAACTGAACGCCCGTCCAGGCCTCGCCATCCAGATCGCCAACGGCCGCGGCCTGGTGCCCAACCTCAAGACCATCGAGAAGCTGGGTCAGGTCAAGATGACGGTGGATCAGCGGGTCAACTTCGCCAAGGATCACTTCGGTATCTTCGACGAGTAGCCCAGAGATGCAGTCCATCGTAAAAACGCGCCCAATGGCGCGTTTTTTTATGGCGCTCTCGGGTGAAGAGGCGAGGCACGGCGTCCGATGCGGATCCCCATCACATCCCCTCGCCGGGGCACTTCAACGGCGCGGATGAAGAGGATAAGCTGCCAGAGCCCCTGTACCGGCCTGCCACGGCGCCGCCAGGGGACGCGTTCCACGCCCTGCCAGCAACCAGATTGGCGCCTAATCCCGGCGACAAACCCGTTTGCCGATGGTAGATTAATTAAATCAAATAGATAGCAACTATCGGGTTTCTTTATGCAACGTTGGCCCAGCCTGAAACAGCTGCAATATCTGGTCGCTCTTGACGAGCACAAGAACTTCAACCGCGCCGCCAAGGCCTGCCATGTCAGCCAGTCCACCCTGAGTACCGGGATCCAGACCCTGGAGGACATGATGGGGCTGCAACTGGTGGAGCGGGATCACAAGAGCTTCATCATGACGCCGGTGGGCATGGAGATCGTCGAGCGGGCCCGCCACCTGCTCTCCGACGCCCGGGATCTGATGGAGCTCGGCCAGCAGCAGGGGGGGGTCATGCACGGCACCGTCCGGCTCGGCTGCATCCCCACCATAGCCCCCTTCCTGCTAAGCAAGCTACTGCAGGTATGCGGCAAGGCCTACCCTGAGCTGGAACTGCTGCTGCGGGAAGACACCACCACCAACCTGCTCAAGCAGCTGGAGCAGGGGCAGCTCGATCTGCTGATCCTGGCGCTGCCGGTGGAGATCGGCGGCTTCCACAGCAAGGTGGTGGGCATAGATCCCTTCCACATGGTGATGCCGTCAAATATGGCTGCCACTCTGCACATGCCGTTCGACTACAAGGAGCTGCCCAACCAGAGCATCTTCCTGCTGGAGCGAGAACACTGCCTGACTGAGCATGCGGTGAGCGCCTGCCGGCTGCGGGACAAGAGCAAGATCAACCCCTTCGCCGCCACCAGCCTGCACACCCTGGTGCAGATGGTGGGTGCCGGCCTCGGCACCACCTTCCTGCCCCAGATGGCCATAGATGCCGGCATCCTGGACAACTCGGATCTGGTGGCCATCCCCCTGCCCGGCGAGAAACCCTATCGCGAGATCGGTCTGGTGTGGCGCCCCAGCACCACCAGGGTGCAGACCTTCTACAAGCTGTCGGAGTTGCTGGCACCGCTGATCGCCCCTCCCAAGGAGCTGGCCGAATAGAAATTGCCTGAATGGCACCTTGCTGCCAGTAAAATATCAGCGAAATGCAGCACGTTATGCTATCGATATTCAGGTTACAGGCAGAATGATGTGGCTATGATGAGCCTCGTATCCCATGAAGGAGTCCGGATGCTTCGCACCTCGCTGCTACCTCCCCTCTTGGCCCTGCTGCTGACGGCCTGCTCCAGCACCCCGGAGCCCCAGCCCGTGGCGCCCCGCCAGAGCGGCGCCTTCGATGGCTTCTATCAGCAGTGGCGCGGCGTCCCCTATCGCATGGGGGGCGAGGATCGCGCCGGCCTTGACTGCTCAGCCTTCACCCAGCTCGCCTACAGCCAGGTGCTGGGCTACCAGTTGCCCAGAACCACGGAGTCCCAGGCTAGCCTCGGCCGCCCCGTGGATCGCTACCGCCTGCAGTACGGCGATCTGGTGTTCTTCAAGACCGGCTGGCAGCAGTATCACGTCGGCGTCTACACGGGGGCGGGGGAGTTCATCCACGCCTCCACCAGCAAGGGGGTGATCCGCTCCCGTCTCGACAACGTCTACTGGAACAGCCGCTACTGGCAGGCCCGCCGCCTGACCCAGTGAGGACGCCAGAGAAGCGAACAGGGCCCATTGGGCCCTGTTTTTTATCTGCCTGCCCCCTCAGTGTTTACGGTGCCAGCGGGGCGAGGTGGCCCTCTCCCCCCAGGGGGTGGTGCAGGGCAGCAGGGCCCCCTCTATCACCCCATCACACGCGGCCAGCGCCTCGGCAATTTTCTCATGGAGCAGCCGCAGCAGGTTCTTCTCCTGCCCGGCCAGGGAGTGGCCCGCGGCGAAATACTCCCTCTGGTGTTGCAGCGCCAGCTTCTGGACAAACTCATAGGTGTTGAAACTCTCCGGCATGCGCTCGATCACATCGTCGAGCCTGGCCAACAGGCTGTGTAGTTCCTTGGTCATCGCTGCTCTCCATAAGATAGACACATCAAAACTACCCACTATTAGATATAAACCCAATCCGTACTCCCAAAAATTGTGGCTCAGAGCACAGTTCACGGCCCCTATCCCTCCCCCTGTGAGTGTGCACATCATCAGATATTTACAAATTATCAACATCAGGGTAAATTCAGACCGACTAATCAGTCGGCCACTTTTCGAACGGAGTCTTTCATGGAAGCCATACAGCTGCACGCCACAGAGACCGACAAGTTTGCCCTGCCAGATCGACTGCTTCGCCTCAGGCAGGCCTATCAGGCAGAGCCCATGCCGAGCCTGGATGTGCGCAAGGATAGCCTGCTGCGGCTCAAGCAGGCCCTGCTCGCCCACAAACAAGCCCTCTGCCAGGCCCTGGCCAGCGACTACGGCCGGCGCAGCGACCATGACTCCCTGATCGCCGACATCCTGCCCTGCGTCATGCAGATCAACTACTGCCGCAAGCGCCTGGGCCGCTGGATGAAACCCGAGCGGCGCCACCCCGGGTTGCTGCTGGCGCCGGCCACCGTCGAGGTGCACTACCAGCCCCTCGGCGTGGTGGGCATCATGGTGCCCTGGAACTTCCCCGTGATGCTGAGTCTCGGCCCCCTCATCAGCGCCATCGCCGCCGGCAACCGGGCCATGATCAAGCTCTCCGAGTTCACCCCCCACACCAATGCCGCCCTGCGCACCCTGCTGGCCGAGGTGTTCGATGAAGATCAGGTGCTCGTCATCGAGGGGGATGCCGAGGTGGCGGCGGCCTTCAGCACCCTGCCCTTCGATCACCTGCTGTTCACCGGCTCGACCGCTGTGGGCCGCCAGGTAATGGCGGCGGCGGCCCCCCAGCTCACGCCGCTGACCCTGGAGCTCGGCGGCAAGAGCCCCTGCCTCGTCGCCCCCGACATGCCTCTGGCCCTGGCGGTGGAGCGGATGATCTTCGGCAAGAGCCTCAACGCCGGCCAGATCTGCGTGGCCCCGGACTATGTGCTGCTGCCCTGCGGTCAGGAGCAGGCCTTCATCGACGCCTACCGGCGCCACTTCACTCGCCTCTATCCCAAGGGGGTGGCGAGCCCGGACTACGGCGCCATCATCAACGAGCGCCAGTACCAGCGCCTCACCGCCTGGCTGGCGGAGGCCGAGCAGGCGGGCGCCCAGCTGCACCCTTGCGCCTCGCCGGCCCGGGATGACGGCAGCCGGCGGCTGGTTCCCCACCTGCTGACCGAGGTGCCTGAGCACTGCCAGCTGATGCAGCAGGAGATCTTCGGCCCCCTGCTGCCCCTCATCCCCTACGACGATCTGGACCAGGCGCTGGCCTATATCGCCGCCCGCCCTCGCCCGCTTGCTCTCTATCTGATGACGCTGGATCCGGCGCTGCAGGCCCGCGTCATTCGGGAGACCCACGCCGGCGGCATGGCCATCAACGAGAGCCTGTTCCAGGTGGCGGCGGACGACGCCCCCTTCGGCGGCATCGGCCCCTCCGGCATGGGTCACTATCACGGCCACGAGGGGTTCCTCACCTTCTCCAAGGCAAAGACGGTGCTGCGCCGGGGCAAATTCAACCCGGGAGCCTTGGTTCACCCCCCCTATGGCCGCTGGTATCAGCGACTGATGATGGCCCTGTTTCTGCGCTAGGAGTTCCCATGACAGACAAACGCCGCCAGATCCTGGAAGCCGCCCTGACCCTGTGCGCCGAAGATGGCCTGCAGGGGGCCGCCACCGCCCGGATCGCCAAGGCTGCCGGGGTGGCCAACGGCACCCTGTTTCACCATTTCCCGAGCAAGGAGGTGCTGATCCAGCAGCTCTATCAGGACATCAAACAGCGCCTCGGGGCCGCCATCAGCGAGGCGGAGCCTGCCCTGCCCCTCAGGGAGCAGGCCCGCCATTACTGGGGCCAGGCCATGGTCTGGATGATCGAACATCCTTATGAGCTCAAGTTCGTGCTGGATTTCTTCCACTCCCCCCTGCTCGCACGCCCCCTGCGCAGCCAGATCTTGAGTGACACCCTGCGCTTCCTGCCCCGGCTGCTGGCCCGGGGTCAGGCCGACGGCGCCCTGCATCCCGTTCCCCCCGAGCTGATGCTGGAGGTGTGCCAGAGCCAGTTCCTGGCCTGCGCCTCCCTCTTCGTCGACCGGCCCGAGCTTGGGCGAGACGCCGACTGGCAGGAGGGCGCCTTCACCCTGTTCTGGTCCGCCATCGCGAGGAGTGCCCATGACGCTGGATAAGCTGCGTTCAACCGGCCACCGTCTCTGGAGTCTCAGCCTGCTCTGGGTGCTGGGCCGCACCCTGTGCCGGGCCGCCCGCATCGATGAATCGGTGCGCCGCGAGCTCTCCCCCCTGGCCGACGGCACCTGCATCCGGCTGGAGATAAACGGCTACCGGCGGGGACTGAACCTCCACAAGCAGGATGGCCGCTGGCGCTGCGGCGCCCCGTCCCGGGCGGTGCATCCGCTGCGGGTATCTTTCAAACACCCGGCCATCGCTTTTCGGGCCCTGAGCTTTCGCCTCGGGATCAATCAGGCCTTCTGCGAGAACCGCCTGCTGGTGGAGGGAGATCTCACCACCGCCATGCACCTGGTGCGGGCCATCGAGCAGTTGCAGGCCCTGATCCTGCCCGCCTTCATCGCCAGGCCCCTGATGCGCCACTATCCGGATCCCGTCGACAAGGCCGTGCGGGCCGGCCGCATCTATCTCGGGCTGCTGACGGGCTGAATGCCCCGTCCGCCACGTTCTACTCGCTCAGACACAGGGAGTCACCCATGAGCCGATACTACGATTTCTTCTGCCCGGTCAAAGTGCTGGCCGGGGAACAGGCGCTGGAACAGGTCGCCAGCGAATTGATAGCCCTCGGGGCATCGCGCCCCCTGCTGCTCACCGACAAGGGGGTCAGCGGCAGCGGGCTGGCGACCCTGGTGCAGGGTCTGCTAGCCGAGGGGGGTCTGCCGGTGGCGGCCTGCTGGGACGAGATCCCCGCCGATTCCTCCACCGCCGTGGTGGAGCAGATAGCCGTGCGCTATCGCACCCTAGGCTGCGACAGCCTGGTGGCGCTGGGAGGCGGCTCCGTCATCGACACCGCCAAGGCCGTCAACATCCTCGCCACCCTGGGGGGCAACAACCTGATGGCGCACGCCGGGGCCGGCAGCCTAACCCGCCCCCTCAATCCGCTGGCGCGTGGTACCGACCACCTCGGGCACAGGCTCCGAGGTGACCCTGGTGGCGGTGATCCGGGACGAGCACAGCGGACGCAAGGTGCCCTTCACCTCCCCCTTCCTGCTGCCCCAGCTGGCTGTGCTGGATCCCCGCCTCACCCAGGGGCTACCACTGCCCATCACGGCCGCCACCGCCATGGATGCCATGACCCACGCCATCGAGGCCTTCATCGGCAACGGCAAGAACCCGGTGAGCGATGCCCTCGCCCTGGGGGCGGTGGAGAAGATAGCGGATGCCCTACCGAAGGTATTGGGATCCCCCCAGGACAAGGGGCTGCGGCTGCAACTGGCGGAAGGCTCGACCCTGGCGGGCATGGCATTCTCCAACTCCATGGTGGGGCTGGTCCATGCCCTAGGCCACAGCCTGGGGGCCCGCTGCCACCTGCCCCACGGTCTGTGCATGAACCTCTTCCTGCCTGCCGTGCTGGACTACAACAGACCGGAAATAGATGAGGAGCTCGCCCGCCTGCTGCTGCCGCTGGTGGGGGCTGAGCGCTTCGCGGCGACACCTGCCACCCTGCGGCCCCAGGCCTGCCTGGATGCCATCAACAGCCTGCGCGACACCCTGTGGGAAGAGGTGAGGCTGCCGCGCACCCTGGCGGAGGCCGGCGTCACCGACCGCTCCCTGCTCGTGGAGATACGGGATCTCGCCATCGACGATGGCGCTCTGCTCTACAACCGCAAGGATGCCGACAGGGAACAGCTGCTGGCCCTGCTGGAGCAGGTGTGGGAATAAAAAGGGGGAAAATAGCGATGATCAGGGGGATAGGGCCGGCCTGATCCCCCATCGAATGCAGCCCGGGCTCGTGCCCCTCAACTGCTGAACACCCCGGTGGAGAGGTAGCGATCCCCCCGATCGCAGATGATGGCGACCACCACCCCGCGATCCAGGCTGGCCGCCACCCGCAGAGCCCCCGCCACGGCGCCCCCTGAGCTGACTCCGCAGCAGATCCCCTCTTCCCGCGCCAGGCGGCGCATCATGGCCAGGGATTCTTCCAGCGTCACGTCCAGCACCCGATCGACTCGCGCCGGCTCGAAGATAGTAGGCAGATAGGCGGCGGGCCAGCGCCGGATGCCGGGGATCTGGCTCCCTTCCGCCGGTTGCAGGCCGACGACCTCGATGGCGGGGTTCCGCTCCTTGAGATAACTGGAAACCCCCATGATGGTGCCCGTGGTGCCCATGGCGGAGACGAAGTGAGTGACCGCCCCCTCGCTCTGGTGCCAGATCTCGGGGCCGGTCGACAGATAGTGGGCATCCGGGTTGGCCGGATTGTTGAACTGATCGAGCACCAGCCCCTCTCCGCGCGCCTGCATGGCCAGGGCGAGATCCCGCGCCCCTTCCATGCCATCGTCCACCAGCACCAGCTCGGCGCCGTAGGCCTGCATGGCGTCGCGCCGCTCCTGGCTCATGTTGCTGGGCATGATGAGCCGCATCCGGTAGCCCCGGGCGGCCGCCACCATGGCGAGTGCTATGCCGGTGTTGCCCGAGGTGGCCTCGATCAGGGTGTCGCCGGGGCGCAAGTGACCACTCACCTCAGCCGCCTTGATGAGGTTCAGGGCCGGCCTGTCCTTGACCGAGCCGGCGGGGTTGTTGCCCTCCAGCTTCACCAGCAGGGTGACCCCCGGGTGGGGATTGATGCGCTGCAACCGCAGCAGCGGGGTATTGCCGATCAAACTCTCCAGGGTGGCAAAGGCCATAGGGGATCCATCCTCTGTTAACTGTTCTATACCTTGGCTTATCAGCCCCTTGGCTCGCGGCCGCGGACCGGCGGCCAGTGTAAGCGAGCGGGATGGATAGTCAAAGCGGGCGATCAGCAGACGGGCACAGGCCGACAGCGCGGTTGGCAAAAGCCCCCCGGCATGTTCTCATCACCCTTGTCACAGTTCGAGGAGCCACCATGAGCGAGATCCTTCATCAGACCGATGAGCATCAATTCGTCAGCCTTGTCGACGGCAAACTCTCCCGCCTCGCCTACCGACCGCTGGATGCGGGCACGGTCGAGGCTTACAGCACCCAGGTGCCAAGCGAGCTGCGGGGACAAGGGATAGCCGACCAGCTGGCCCGCGCCTTCTACGACTGGAGCCAGGAGAAGGGGCTGACCATAGTGCCCAGCTGCAGCTATATCGAGGTCTGGCTGCGCCGCAATGCCAAGTGATACCCAGACCCAGCAAGATATGCACCTGCAGGCACGGACCGAGACCTTGCTGCGGGCCGATCCGCTGCGGATGGATTGCCTGCGGGCGGCGCGGGATCTGGCCCTGCCGGACTGGGCACTCGGCGCCGGGTTTGTGCGAAACCTCATCTGGGATCACCTGCACCAGAAAACCGCCTCTACCCCGCTCAACGATGTGGATCTCATCTATCTGGACAAGAGTGATCCGGATGGGTTGGCGGAGGCCGATCACGAGGCCTGGCTCAGCGCCCGGTTGCCCGATCAGCGCTGGGAGGTGCGCAACCAGGCCCGCATGCATCTGCGACAACGGGTTCCTCCATTCGGGAGTAGCCAGGAGGCCCTCAGCCACTGGGTAGAGTTGCCCACCTGCATCGGCGTCAGGCTGCTGGCCGATGACGGGTTCCAGTGGCTGGCCCCCTACGGCTTTGAGCACAACTGGTCGCTGCGAGTGCTCGCCAACCCCAGATGCCGCCAGGATAGCCAGGTGTTCGTGGACCGCATCCAGAAGAAGGGCTGGCAGTCGCTCTGGCCCGACCTTGAGGTCCTGTGGCCATAGGCCGTTGCAATGCCCATGCATGCTTGGGCAAACTACCAAAAGTTGTTTATAACTCAATGGGTTAAATAATGCGCGAATTCTTCTCTCTCGAACGCTGGCTGCCGGGCCTCGCCGCCCTGCTGCAATATCAGCGGGCCTGGCTGGTGCCGGACCTTCGCGCCGGCCTGTCGGTGGCCGCCGTGGCGCTGCCCGTGGCCATCGCCTATTCCGAACTCGCCGGGGTCGGTGCCATCGTCGGCCTCTACTCCTGCATCCTGCCCATGCTGGTCTACGCCCTGTTCGGTACCTCACGCCAGCTCATCGTCGGCCCGGACGCCGCCACCTGCGCCGTCATCGCCGCCGTGGTGACCCCCCTCGCCGCCGGGGATGCCTCCCGCCACTGGCAGTTGGTGATGACCATGACCGCCATGACCGGCTTCTGGTGCCTCATCGCCAGCCGCTTCAAGCTGGGGGTGCTGGCGGACTTTCTCTCCCGCCCCATCCTGATGGGGCTGCTCAACGGGGTGGCCATCACCATCATGGTGGGCCAGCTCTCCAAGATCTTCGGCTTCACCTTCAGCGAACGCTACCTCATCGAGCGGATCCTGAATGGCACCAACTACATCACCCAGACCCATCTGCCCACCCTGGCCATGAGTCTGACGGCCCTGCTCACCCTGCTGCTGGCCAAGCGCTACAGGCCGGCCTGGCCCTCCTCCATGGTGGCCATGGTGGTGACCGCGGCCCTGGTGTGGGCCTTCGACCTCGGCCGCTTCGACATCGCCACCCTGGGGGCCATCGGCTCCGGCCTGCCCACCTTCCAGATGCCGGAGTTTCCCCCCGGCCTGATGCGTGAACTCGTGCTACCCGCCCTCAACCTCGCCATGGTGAGCTTCGTCTCCATGATGCTGACTGCCCGCAGCTTCGCCGCCAAAAACGGCTACGAGATCGATGCGGACAAGGAGTTTCGGGCCCTCGGCATGGCGAACCTCGCCGCCGCCGCCTCCCAGGGCTTTGCCATCAGCGGCGCGGATTCACGTACCGCGGTCAACGACGCCAACGGCGGCAAGAGTCAGCTGGTCTCCATCATAGCCGCCGCCGTCATCGCCCTGGTGACCTTCTACCTGACGTCGCCGCTGCAATACATCCCCACCGCCGCCCTCGGGGTGGTGCTGGTGATGGCGTCCCTGTCCCTGACCGATTTTCGCGGCCTCTGGGCCCTGCGCAACTCCGACCGCTCCGCCTTCTGGCTGGCCCTCATCACCTTCATCAGCGTGCTGGCCATGGGGGTGATCCCGGGCATCACCCTCGCAGTCTTGCTGGGCCTGTTCCAGTTCCTGCGCAACGTGATGCGCCCCACGGATCAGCTGCTCGGCATGGACGACGAGGGGGTGGTGCGCACCCTGGGGGACAACGAGCAGGCCAAGGCCATCCCCGGCATCCTGGTCTACCGCTTCAACTCTCCGCTTACCTACTTCAACGCCCCCTACTTCAAGCGGCGGGTGCTGGCGCTGCTGGTGCAGGATCCCCGCAGTCCCAAGTGCCTGGTGATCGACGCCGTCGCCTGCTTCACCCATCAGGACATCAGCGTGATGAGCATGGTGGGGGAACTGCACAAGGATTTGAAGCGGCGCGGTATCCACATGGTGATGGCCGGTCGTCACGGCCAGATGACCCACTGGTTGCAGCAGGCGGGGATCCGGGTCGGCGAGGAGGGCATCGTCATCTGCCCCGACATGTACCAGGCCCTGCGTCTGACCCGCTGTTACCGGGAGCCTGTGTTCAAGGATGACGAGGCAGAGCAGGCGGTCCCGGACAGCCAGAGTCCCTCCTGGCCCCGGGATGAGGTGCTGCCGGACTCGGCACGCCTCACCCTGCCCTCGGAGCAGGAGGCCGGCGCAACCCCTGCCTAACATCGGGTCCGGTCATCCCGTTTCACACGGGATCGGGATGACCGGAACATACATTGCACCCCGATGGCTCTTGGTGTTAAATGCCCGTCCAGATGGCACTGACGAGTGCCATCCTCCCTATTTGGATATGCCATGCAGACTCAATCCCACGCAGGCCCGGGCACCCTCTTCGCCCTGACCTGGCCACTGTTCATCGATCTCGCCCTGCACTTTCTGACCGGGGCCCTCAATACCTTCATGGTGGGACACGTCTCCTATCAGGGGGTGGCGGCCCTTGCAGTCGGCAACCAGGTGTTCGATCTCGCCATCACATTGTTCAGCTTCGTCAGCATCGGCACCAGCGTGGTTATCACCCAGTATCTGGGGGCGGGGAACAAGGAACAAGCCCGGGTAGTCATCCACACCGCCATCGGCTTCAACCTGCTGGTGGGGCTGGTGGCCGCGGTCGGCGTCATGGCTGGCGCTAGCACCATGCTGGCCCTGATGAACCTGCCCGCCAACCTGATGGGGGATGCAACTCTTTACCTGCAGATCATCGGTCTGTGCCTGCTGCCGGAGGCGGCGGCGCTCTGCCTGGCCGCCACCCTGCGTGCCCACGGTCACACCCGTCAGGCCATGTACGTGACCCTGATCGTCAACCTCATCACCTTCGTCGGCAACCTGCTGCTGCTCTACGGCTGGTTCGGCCTGCCCCAGCTCGGGGTGGCCGGGGTCGCCATCAGCACGGTCGCGGGGCGTATCGTCGGCGTGGTATTGCTGGTATGGCTGGTGACCCGCAAGACCGGCATCAAGCTGCGTCTGCCTGAGATAGTGCGACCCAGCAAGGCCATGCTGGACAAGGTACTGCACATAGGCCTGCCGGCGGCGGGGGAGAACCTCTCCTGGATGCTGCAGTTCATGGTGGTGACGGCCTTCGTCGGCCTGCTCGGCGACAAGGCCCTGGCGACCCAGTCCTACTTCTTCCAGATCTGCCTGTTCATCCTGCTGTTCGGCCTCTCCATCGGCCTTGGCAACGAGATCATCATCGGCCATCTGGCGGGGGCCCGCCGCTTCGAGCAGGCCTACAAGCAGTTGCTCAAGAGCCTCAAGCTCGGCCTTATCGTGACGACCCTGATCGCCATCGCCGCGGCGCTGAACGGGCGGACCATCATCAGTCTGTTCACCGACGATCCCGACATCATCACCCAGGTCGCCCAGCTGTTCTTGATAAGCCTCATCCTCGAACCCGGCCGCACCTTCAACCTGGTGGTGATCAACGCCCTGCGCGCCACCGGGGATGCCCGTTTCCCGCTCTACATGGCGCTCGTCTCCATGTGGGGAATTGCCGTTCCGCTCGCCTATTTCCTTGGTATCGTGCAAGGTTATGGTCTGGTCGGCATCTGGCTGGCCCTTGCCTGCGATGAGTGGGTGCGCGGCCTGGCCATGTTCTGGCGCTGGCGCAGTCGCCGCTGGCAAAACAAAATCCTTGTCGAAACATCTGTGGAATCATAAGCGGAATCATGATGAAGAAAATCGGACTCTTGTTGGCTGCTCTCCTGCTCAGCCCTCTGGCCATGGCGCAAACCGCACCGGCCGCGCCCAAGGCATCTGCCCCCAAAATCTGGTATGTGGCCCCCATCGCCATCGATGAGACCAGCGAGGCGCAAAAGGCGCTGACCAAGGAATTCATGGCCCAGATGATCAAGACCATCAAGATCAACGAGTATCAGACCGGCAAGGCGGTGGGCAAGACCAAGGATCCCAAGTGGCTGATCCGCACCAAGCTGCTGCCTGCCAGCACAGAGCCCCTGGTGGGCAAGAAGCATCCCCAGGGCCTCACCTACGGCAAGGGCATTCCTACCCAGGAGATAGTCGGCGAACTCATCATGAACGGCACCCTGGTGGCTCATGTGGGTCAGGGCTGGCGCGAGCCCATAGTCCCCGGCACTCCGGTGGCGGAGAAGATCACCATCGCCAACTACCAGTACGCCATCGGCAACGAGGCCAAGGCGCCGGATCTGGAAGAGCTGGCGGCGCAGATAGGTTTCGAAGTGGGCAAGGTGATCGCCCGTGACGGCCAGCCACTGCCCGAGAAGAAAAAGAAGAAGGAATAAACGCCACCGGCGTTATTCAAAAGGGGCCGCAGGCCCCTTTTTGCTGCCCGCCCGGCGGCCTCTCACCCGTCATCAGGCTGCGAAGTTGTGATCCCGCTGGCAGTTTTCGGACTCTCTGCCTACTGAGAACCGGCTTATCAGCTTGCGATTCAATCAGTTAAAAAACCCCTTACGGGGAGAGCAAATCATTGGCCCCGAATATGAGTTGGATCACATTTCTGCGGCGAGCTTAGGGGTAGTTTGAAGGTCAAGGCACAATCAAACAGCAAAAAGGAGGCTGCATTACATGTTCCCAGAGTACAGAGAACTCATCTCGAAACTGAAGAGCAGTGATGTCCATTTCCAGCAGAAGTTTGACTTGCACAACGACCTGGATGCGGAGATTAGAAAACTGGAGAAGCATCACGCCAGCGATTACAGCTCCGAGGTGAAGGATCTGAAAAAACAGAAACTTAAACTGAAAGAGGAGATATACGACATCCTCAAACAACATCCACACTAGACGCCTCGACGAATGCACGGATAAGCAACTTATCCCCCAGCCCGGCCCCAGCGCCGGGCTTTTTGTTGCTCATCCTCCATGGGCGAGTATTCCACTTAGCTCCCCCATTGAAGGCTTGGTTGGCGCCCCCAAGACGGTTAACATCTGCCCTCCCGTGATTAACAAGGACTTTGACATGCCAAGGCTCGACAGCATCCACCTCTATCCCATCAAATCGACGGCAGGCATGCCACTCTCCCGCGCCCGGGTGACCGAGGAGGGGCTGCTCGGGGATCGCCGCTACATGGTGGTCAAGCCGGACGGCAGCTTCATCACGGCCCGCACCCATCCCCAGTTGCAACTGGTGGTGGCCACCCCCATGGACGGCGGCCTGCAGCTGCGCTACCCGGGCATGGCCCCCCTCTCCCTGCTGGAGAGCGACTTCAGCCGCGTCCCCCAGGCCACCGGGGTCTGGAGCGACAGCTTCCAGGCCCTGCACACCCATGACCAGGCGGATGGCTGGTTGAGCCAGGTGGCACGAGAGCCGGTGCGTCTACTCTGGCTCGGCGAGCGCTCAGATCGCTTCCGGGCCAAGACGGGCACCCGGGTCAGCTTCGCCGACGGCTACCCCCTGCTGCTCATCGGTCAGGGGTCCCTGGACGATCTCAACCTGAGATCCGATGCCCTGCACCAGATGAGCCAGTTCAGGACCAACCTGGTGGCGGGCGGCACCCTGCCGTTCGAGGAGGATGGCTGGAAGCGGATCCGCATCGGTGAGGTGGAGTTCCTGGTGGCCAAGCCCTGCAGCCGCTGCATCATGACCACGGTAGAACCCGGCAGCGAGCGGTTCAACGCCCTCAAGGAGCCGCTCGCCACCCTGACCCGCTATCGCCGCGGTGAGGATGGGGAGGTCTATTTCGGCCAGAACCTGGTGGCCCTGAACGAGGGCTGGATCGAGGCGGGCAGCGAGATCGAGGTACTGGAACGCGCCCGTCCTCCCGTCTACCCCAACGGGGCGCCGAAGAAACGGGAGCTGGTGTGCGTGGCTCGCGAGCCCCTGGCCCGGGATCTGGAGACCTTCTGGTTCGAGGGGGCCGACGGCGAGCCCCTGCCGGACTACCTGCCCGGCCAGCATCTGCCAATCAGCCTGGACATCAAGGGGGAACGGCTGCAACGGCGCTACACCCTGAGCTCCACGCCGGATCGGCCGGAGCGTTACAGCATCAGCGTCAAGCGCCTCGGCGACGGCCGTATCTCCCCCTGGCTGCACAGTCAGCTCAAGGTCGGCGACCGCCTGCTGGCTTCCGCCCCCGCCGGTGACTTCCATCTGGGGCGCGAGCGCAAGATGCTGCTGCTCTCGGCAGGCTCCGGCGTCACCCCCATGCTCGCCATCGCCCGCACCCTGTTGCTGCGCGGGGAGCTGGGGGACGTGCACTTTATGCACCTGTGCCGCGGCGAGGCCGACATCCCGGCCGCCGCCGAGCTGCACGCCCTGCGCCAGGCCGGCATGGGTCTCACCCTGATACTGAGCCAGCCGGACGCCCACTGGCAGGGTCTGCGCGGTCGTCTCTGCCAGGAGCACCTGACCAGGGTGCCTGAGCTCGCGGCCCGTGAGGTCTTCCTGTGCGGCCCCCACGGCTTCATGAGCGAGGCGGTCGACTTGTTGCGGGCGCTGGACGTGCCCGCCGGGCGCATCCAACAGGAGAGCTTCGGCGGTGCCATCCTCTCGGTGGCCCGACCCCACCAGGCGGTGCAACTGCGCATCGGCGAGCAGAGCTTCGCCGGCAACAACCAGGGCACAGTGCTGGATCAGGCCCACAAGCAGGGGGTGGAGCTGCCTTGGAGCTGCCGCGCCGGCATCTGCGGCAGTTGCAAGCAGACCCTGGTCTCGGGGGAGGTGGATCACCCGGACGCGCCGGCCATCACGGCCGCGGAGCGGGCCGATGGCAAGATCCTCACCTGCTGCGCCGTGCCGCTGACCGATCTGGTGATCAAATAACCGGTCGGCCAGACAAGCGCGCCGCGATTGGCGGGCGAGAGCCCGGCCCGAGTCAGTTGCGAGTACGGAAACAAAAATGGCTGCCCAAGGGCAGCCATTTTTCATTGCGGTGCGCTTAACCGCGCAGGGCGGCGATGCGCTGCTCGATGGGCGGATGGCTCATGAACAGCTCGCTCATGGAGCGCTTGCCGTTGATGCCAAAGGCCATCATGGAGCCTTCCATCTGCGGCTCGGCACCGCGGGAGAGGCGCTGCAGGGCGGCGATCATCTTGTCGCGGCCGGCCAGCTTGGCGGCGCCCGCATCGGCGCGGAACTCACGCTGACGGCTGAACCACATGACGATCATGGAGGCCAGCACGCCGAAGATCATCTCCAGCACGAAGACGGTGATCATGTAGGCGAAGCCACCCGTACTGCTGCTCTCTTCCTCGTTGTTGGAGCTGAAGAAGTTGCTGATGACGCCGGCCACGATGCGGGCGAAGAACATCACGAAGGTGTTCACCACCCCCTGGATCAGGGTCAGGGTCACCATGTCACCGTTGGCCACGTGGCTCACCTCGTGGGCCAGCACGGCTTCCGCCTCGTCCCGGCTCATGCTGTAGAGCAGGCCGGACGAAACGGCGACGAGGGAGTCGTCACGACGGGCACCGGTGGCGAAGGCGTTCATCTCAGGGGAGTCGTAGATCCCCACCTCAGGCATCTTGATGCCGGCTTCACGGGCCTGACGGGCCACAGTGCTCACCAGCCAGTGCTCGGTCTCGTTGCGGGGCTGCTCGATGACCTGGACGCCATAGCTGCGCTTGGCCATCCACTTGGACATCAGCAAGGAGATAAAGGAACCCCCAAAACCGAACACGGCGCAGAACACCAACAGACCGGAAATGCTGGACTTGTTGATCCCCAGAACCGAGAACAGGATATTGAGTACCACCCCCAGCACCAGCATGACGGCCAGGTTGGTCACCAGGAATAGCATAATTCGCTTCATATTGACTCCTTGAAAGATAGATGTGTGGTCCGGTTCGATCCATCGTCGACCCAGTACCACTTCTGTCCCAGATAATAGATAGACTCGATGAATGTTTGCTGAATGTCCCCCTCAGAGCAGAGGCGAGACATCGAGACAGCCGCGCAGATCCGCCTCGAGTGGATTGTTTACAAAGGGTATTTCACCCAAAAACGGCGCCGGCAGCAAGCCCCTCAGGGTGTCCAGGTTCTCCGGATAGTGGCTCATGCCCTCATCCAGCCGGTTGATGACCCAACCCGCGATGGGCAGGTCCAGATTGCGGATGGCGGCGAAGGTGAGCAGGGCGTGGTTGAGACAACCGAGCTTGGCCCCCACCACCACTATCACCGGCAGATTCTGCTGTTTGACCCAGTCCGACAGCAGGTGGGTTCTGTCCAGAGGCAGGAACCAGCCCCCCGCCCCCTCGACGATCACCAGCTCGGCCCCCGCCTGCTCGATGGCCCTCAGCCCGGCACTCAAACCGTCCAGTTCGATGGACTCCCCCACCTCCCGGGCGGCGATATGAGGGGCTATGGGGGGCTCATAGGCGAAGGGATTGACCAGATCGTAGGGGAGCTTCAGGCTGGCGGCCCCCTGCAGCTGCAGGGCATCCTGATTGCGCAACCCCTCGGCGGTGCGGGCACAGCCCGCCGAGATGGGCTTGTAGCCGGCGCAGGGGATCCCCAACGCGGCGAACTCCTGCAGCAGGGTGCGGGCGACCAGCGTCTTGCCCACGTCGGTGTCGGTGCCGGTGACGAAGAAGGATTTGGCCATGATGACTCCTCGGCGCGATGGCGACGGCCTCTTGGCCGCCCCGCGCATTCATGATGTGCGATGGTAAAGGTACCGGCCCCGCGCTTGCCGCAGGGCCGGCTGATGGCTATCTCGAACGAGCCGGATTTCTATTGGCAGATCAGTGCCTGCTATTGGCGGATCAGGCGTCCGAGGCAGACCTGATAGCTGGCGGCCAGCAGGCCGTCCGGCTGACGATACTGCTCATAGGCCTCCCCCAGACGCTGCAGGCGCTGGCGATTGCCAAGGCCAGCAGAACGCCCGTCGTTGACCTGGCTCGCCCCTATCCCCTTGAGGTCCCGCAGCAGGGAGCCGAGCTCCCCATAGGCCAGCTGCCAGGTCAGTGACTCCAGCTCCATCAGGGCAAAACCGCCATCGGCCACGGCGTGGCGCAATTGTGACAGCCCCAGGAAGCGATTGACATGGGCAGACTCGTCAACCGTGCGCCAGGCCTCACGGAGCTGCCAGAGGGAGTCCGAGAGCAGGGTCGAGAACAGCAGCTGACCGCCGGGCTTGAGCACCCGGTGCAGCTCGGCGAAGGCCTGGGCCGGCCGCTCGCACCACTGCAGGGCCAGGCTGGAGAAGATCCAGTCAAGACTCTGATCCGCGAAGGGCAGCGCCTCCGCATCGCCGCACAGCAGCAGAGCCCCGCTATCGCGCCGGGCGGCCTGGGCCAGCATGCCGGGGGCTAGATCCAGCCCGTAGAGTCGCTGGCAGCGACCGGCGAGATCCGGCAGGAAGAAGCCGGTACCGCAGCCGAGATCCAGGCCGCTCTCGGGTAAATCGGCAAAGTGCCGATGCCCGGCCGCCACTGTCCCTTCTCCCCCCTGGGGCATGCGCGCCAGCAGCGCCTGTCCCACCTCCTGCTGGAAGCGGGCGTGGGCGTCGTAGTGGCGGGCGGCGGCGCCGAAGCGCCGCGCCAGCTGCACCTTGTCCACCCGCTGGAAGGGTTCGGCTGCCGCCATCTCCTGGCGTTGTGAGCCAGAAGGCTGCGAGCCAAGGCGCTGCGGGCCAGAAGTGGGCCCATGCAGACCCTCATCTGGCGAGTGAGCCTGCGAGGCAGGGGATTTATCCATGGCTCCCCCTCCCCCCAGCGACCCGGTTCCGGGTTCAGGGCAGGGCCCCAGCCCCGCCAGCAAGCGGTCGATATCCTCTTCCCGATGGGCGGCGCTCAGGGTGATGCGAAGACGCGCCGTGCCCTGGGGCACTGTGGGGGGACGGATGGCGCCGACCCAGAGGCCGGCTGCCTTCAAACGCTCGCTCAGGGCGAGGGCTGCGCGGCTCTCCCCCACCAGCAACGGCTGGATCGGGGTCTCGCTATTACCCAGGGTCCAGCCGAGCTGGCCGGCCCCCTGCCTGAAGCGGGCGATCAAGCGGCTCAGGTGGGCGCGCCCCTCATCGGCGACGCGCACCCGTCTGATGCTCTCGCTCACCGCACAGGCCTGGGCGACGGGCATATGGGTGCTGTAGACGTAGTGGCGGGCGAAGTTGACGAGATAGTCCACCAGCTCGCGGCTACCCCCCACGAAGGCGCCTGCTACCCCGAGCGCCTTGCCGAAGGTACCCATCTGGATGTGAACCCCTGCGGGCTCCACTCCCTGGGCCGCCAGGGTGCCGCGCCCCTCTGGCCCCAGCACGCCGAGGCCGTGGGCATCGTCGATCATCAGCCAGTTATGGCTCTGGGCGGCCAGTCGGCTGAGCTCGCCCCAGGGGCCCTGATCCCCGTCCATGCTGAACACCCCCTCGGAGACGATCAGCCCCCGATCGGGTTCCAGCTGGCTGGCCAGGGCTCCCATGTCGTTGTGGGCGAAACGCCGCATCTTGCAGGGCAGCTGGCTGCCCATCTCCTGCAGGGAGGCGTGGTTGAGCCTGTCCTGCCACAGCAGGTGCTCCTTGCCGAGCAAGGCTTTCAGCACTGCCTGATTGGCCGAGAAGCCGCAGTTGAACAGCAGCACCGCCTCCAGCCCCAGCCAGTCGGCGATCTGCTCCTCCAACTGCTGGTGAGCCCGGCTGTAGCCGGTCACCAGGGGGGAGGCACCGGATCCCGCGCCATACTGCTCGATCCCCGCCGCGAAGGCGGCCTTGATGGCCTTATCCCCCGCCAGCCCCAGATAGTCGTTGGAGGAGAAGTTGAGGTAGTCCTGCCCTTCCACCCTGAGCCTGGGGCCGGTCGGCCCCTCGGTCGGGATGCGCCTGCGCAGCAAGCCCTGCAGCTCCCGGGCGGCCAGCGACTCGCCCAGGGGGAAGGGGCCCCGATGGGCAGTCAGGTGCACGGCCTTCATACGGACTTTGCAGGGGTTTGTGCTGATGACGGTGCCTTGCGCTGGCGGGTGGCGTCATAGAAGAGCTCGCCACTCACCGGCTGGCTGGCGGCCCGGGCGCGCAGCTCGGCCTCCAGCTCCTCGGTCTGCACCGCATCGGGCTTCTGGGCCCGCTCTGCCGGGCGGATGCCGAGGCGCCTGAACAGCTGCATGTCGCTGTTCTCATCGGGGTTCGGGGTGGTCAGCAGCTTGCAGCCATAAAAAATCGAATTAGCGCCAGCCATAAAGCACATGGCCTGCATCTGCTCGTTCATCTTCTCCCGCCCGGCGGAGAGGCGCACGTGGGAGCCCGGCATCATGATGCGCGCCACGGCGATGGTGCGGATAAATTCGAACGGGTCCAGATTCTCCTGATCCTCCAGCGGCGTCCCCTTCACCTTAACCAGCATGTTGATGGGCACGCTCTCCGGGTGGCGCGGCAGGTTCGCCAGCGCGATCAAGAGGCCCGCCCTGTCCTTGGCCTGCTCCCCCATGCCGACGATGCCGCCTGAGCAGACCTTCATGCCGGCGCCGCGCACGTGCTCCAGGGTGTCGAGTCGGTCCTGATAGGTGCGGGTGGTGATGATGTCACCGTAAAACTCCGGCGAGGTGTCGAGGTTGTGGTTGTAGTAGTCGAGCCCAGCCGCACCGAGGCGGGCGGCCTGATCCGCGGTGAGCATGCCCAGCGTCATGCAGGTCTCCATGCCGAGTCCGCGCACCCCCTCGATCATCTGCAGGATGTAGGGCATGTCCTTCTCCTTGGGGTTGCGCCAGGCGGCCCCCATGCAGAAGCGTGACGAGCCGTTGGCCCTGGCCTCCCGGGCCCGCTCCAGCACTTTCTCCACCTCCATCAGCCGCTCGGCCTCGAGGCCGGTGTGGTAGCGGGCGCTCTGGGGGCAATATTTGCAATCCTCCGGGCAGGCCCCGGTCTTGATGGAGAGCAAGGTGCTCACCTGCACCTCGTTGGGGTCGAAGTGGGCACGATGCACCGTCTGGGCCTGGAACAGCAGATCGTTGAACGGCAAGGCGAACAGGGCCTGGACCTCGTCGTGGGTCCAGTCGTGACGCAGGGCCCGCTGGCCCGTCGGGAGTGAATGCATGAATGGCTTCCAGTGGTGTTGAAGGGCTTCGCCTTCTCGATGGGGCGGCTCGCCGGGATGCCAGGCGCAGACCTTGGATCTGCGGCCGCTGGCAGGATCGGCCACCGAGTAAGTGGCTGAAATTGTTGGCTAGTGTAAGCAGCAGGCGTAGACTGTCAACACCGACCAGATCATTTGAATTGACAACAGAACACATAATGACCAACCAAGAGTTTGACCTGCGCCACGTCTGGCACCCCTACACCTCCCTCACCCAGCCCCTGCCCTGCTACGAAGTGGCGAGCGCCCAGGGGGTGACCCTGACCCTCAGCGACGGCCGCCAGCTGGTGGATGGCATGAGCTCCTGGTGGGCCTGCGTGCACGGCTACCAGGTGCCCGAGCTGGATGCCGCCGCCAAGGATCAGCTCGGCAAGATGTCCCACGTCATGTTTGGCGGCCTCACCCATGCCCCCGCCGTCGAGCTGTGCCGCAAGCTGGTGGAGATCACCCCGGCCGGGCTGGATCGGGTGTTCCTGGCGGACTCCGGCTCGGTGGCGGTAGAGGTGGCCCTCAAGATGGCCCTGCAGTACTGGCACGCCAAGGGCACCCCCAGGGCCAAGTTTGTCTCCCTGCGCGGCGGCTATCACGGCGACACCTTCGGCGCCATGAGCGTCTGCGATCCCGATGGCGGCATGCACGAGCTCTATCGGGGATTTTTGCCCGAGCACTATTTCGTGGAGGCGCCGAGCTGCCGCTTCCATGCAGAGTGGAACGAGGAGTGCGTGGTGGAGCTCGCCACCCTGATGGCGGACAAGCACGAGGAGATCGCCGCCATAGTGCTGGAACCCATAGTCCAGGGGGCCGGCGGCATGCGCTTCTACCACCCTCGCTACCTGCAGTGGGTGCGCGCCCTGTGCGACGAATTCGGGGTGCTGCTCATCGCCGACGAGATCGCCACCGGCTTCGGCCGCACCGGCCAGTTGTTTGCCTGTGACTGGGCCGGGATCAGCCCGGACATCCTGTGTCTCGGCAAGGCCCTCACCGGCGGCTACCTCACCCTCTCGGCCACCCTGACCACAGAGCGGGTGGCCAACACCATCTGTGACGGCAAGGCGGGGGTCTTCATGCATGGGCCTACCTTTATGGGCAATCCACTGGCCTGCGCCGTCGCCAACGCCTCCATCGATCTGCTGCTGACCTCACCCTGGCGCGATCGGGTACAAGCCATCGAGCATCAGTTGAAAAGCGAGCTGGTGCAGCTGACCCTGAACCCGCTGGTGGCGGATGTGCGGGTGCTCGGCGCCATCGGCGTGGTGGAGATGAAGGAGCGGGTGGACGTGGCACGCATCCAACGCAAGTTCGTCGAGCTGGGAGCCTGGATCCGCCCCTTCGGCAAGCTGATTTACCTCATGCCCCCCTTCGTCATCACGGAGGCGGAGCTGCGCGTACTGACCCATGCCATTTCAGAGGCCATCGCCGAGGGAGAGCTCTGAGTCAGGCCGGCCCCGTCGTGAGGCGGGGTCTTTTGACTCTTTTTCATCAGAATGTGAGCAAACCATCAAAAGACCTGGGTCAAGGGGAGTAAACTGTGTGGGTTTTACCCAACAGATGTACCTTTTCCCATGCGCCTCTCCATCGCTGCCAAAATCAATTTCTTCCTGCTGTTCATCTTCTCCATGGTGCTGGTGTTCTCCGCGGCCTATCAGGCGGTGCGCGAGCGCGATCTCATCCTCTCCCTCATCAAGGAGCAGAGCCATGAGCAGACCGAGGCCTATTTCGACGGCCTCAACATGCTGATGCTGACCGGCAAGATGGAAGCCCGTGACACCCTGCGCAACAAGTTCCTCGACCACGCCCACGTGGAGGATGCCCGCATAGTGCGCGGGGCGGCGGTCAACAAGCAGTACGGCCCCGGACGTGATGTCGAGGCGCCCAAGGACAGGTTCGATGCCCTGGCATTGGCGGGCAAGGGCAGTCTGGAGGTGGCCCACGACGGCTTGCACAGCCGCCTGGTGGTGACCCGCCCCCTGCTGGCCAAGAAAGACCTTCGCGGCACCGACTGCACCAGTTGCCACCAGGTGGCGGAGAATACAGTGCTGGGGGCGGTGCGCTTCGATTACTCCCTCGACACCCTGTTTACCCGGGTCGAGAAGAACATCCTCACCTCGGCGCTGAGCCTCACCGTCATCTTCGGCCTGGGGCTCTTGCTGACCCTCTGGGTCATCCGCACCTGGATAGTACGCCCCCTCAACCAGCTGACCCGATCCATGGAGGAGGCAACCGATCGCCACGACTTCGGCCACCGGCTGGAGGGGGATGAGGGAGACGAGATTGGCCGGCTGGCGCTCGCCTACAACCAGATGCTCGACAGCGTGGAGCGACAGCTCGGCAGTGCAGAGCGCCAGCTCGGCCAGCACCCCATGACTGAGTCAGAAGAGGCCGAGTCCAAGGCCTCTCGGTCATCCCCCGAAGACAGAGTGGGCTGATCCAAGGCCAGGTCGCAGGGCCAGATAGTGAAACAGCGGCTGGGTACCAGGATCGGCAATAGATCCAGGCCCGCCAGCGACACTCCCAGAGCCCATGGAGTAGCCGGGCGCGAGGAGGACCTGCACTGGCGCGCCTCGGCCCCGCCATCGGCCAGATAGCCAAGGCGGGTGGCCGTCCTCCCATGATAAGAAAGAGACAGCCCCGTGATGAGGTTGTCGCCGCAGAGGATGACCGGTCCCCTGCCACAGCCTACTCAACCCATCAGCGCCACGCTCTTCGCGCCCCCTCCCCAGCCATTCGACCAAGCCCACACGCTTCCTGCTGAAAAGCCCGAGGGGGACAGACATTTTTGCTTGTTTATCACTCCTGCGCGGGTAAGATGAACGGCTCAGTCTGCCATGGTGGGCCACCTGTGCCCGGGCCAGACCCCTAGTGTTGCCAATAGCGCTGCAAGAACAAGCTGGAGACAAATTTTCGATGACGCACGCATCCGTAGTAGATGTGCTGACCGGTAAGTATTCGGTCGGCACCACCCAGACAGTGAAAGGGTGGATCCGGACCCGCCGCGATTCCAAGGCGGGGATCTCATTTTTGGCCATATCCGATGGCTCCTGTTTCCATCCGGTACAGGCCGTCGTCCCCAATACCCTGGCCAATTACGAGAATGAAGTGCTGCGTCTGACCACCGCCTGCTCCGTGGAAGTGACCGGCCAGGTGGTCGAGTCCCAGGGCAGCGGCCAATCCTTCGAGCTGCAGGCCTCCGAGGTCAAGGTGGTGGGCTGGGTCGAGGATCCAGACACCTACCCCATGTCCGCCAAGCGCCACAGCATCGAATACCTGCGCGAGCAGGGTCACCTGCGCGCCCGTACCAACGTGGTCGGCGCCGTGACTCGCGTGCGCAACTGCCTCTCCCAGGCCATTCACCGCTTCTTCCATGAGCAGGGCTACCTCTGGATCGCCGCCCCCCTCATCACCGCCTCCGACACCGAAGGCGCCGGCGAGATGTTCCGCGTCTCCACCCTGGATCTGGAAAACCTGCCGCGCACCCCGGCCGGCAAGGTGGACTACGACAAGGACTTCTTCGGCAAGGAGACCTTCCTGACCGTCTCCGGCCAGCTGAACGTCGAGACCTATGCCTGCGCCCTCTCCAAGGTCTACACCTTCGGGCCGACCTTCCGCGCCGAAAACTCCAACACCAGCCGTCACCTGGCGGAGTTCTGGATGGTGGAGCCGGAGATCGCCTTCGCGGATCTGGAAGACAACGCCGCCCTGGCCGAAGCCATGCTGAAATACGTCTTCAACGCCGTGTTGACCGAGCGCCGCGACGATCTGGAGTTCTTCGCCCAGCACATCGACAAGGATGCCATCGGCCGTCTGGAGCGCTTCGTCGCCTCCGACTTCGCCCAGATCGACTACACGGACGCCATCGAAGTGCTGAAGAACTGCGGCAAGAGCTTCGAGTTCCCGGTCTCCTGGGGCATCGATCTCTCCTCCGAGCACGAGCGTTACCTGGCCGAGGAGCACTTCAAGTCCCCCGTAGTGGTGAAGAACTACCCGAAAGACATCAAGGCCTTCTACATGCGCCTCAACGACGACGGCAAGACCGTCGCCGCCATGGACGTGCTGGCCCCGGGGATCGGCGAGATCATCGGTGGCTCCCAGCGTGAGGAGCGTCTCGAGGTGTTGGACGCGCGCCTGGCCGAGATGGGCCTGAACAAGGAAGACTACTGGTGGTATCGCGACCTGCGCCGCTACGGCACCGTGCCCCACTCCGGTTTCGGTCTGGGCTTCGAGCGCCTGGTGGTCTATGTGACCGGCATGGGCAACGTGCGCGACGTCATCCCCTTCCCGCGTACCCCTCGCACCGCCGAGTTCTGATCGAGAACAGCGCGCGAATCGCAAAAAGCCGACCCCAGGGTCGGCTTTTTTATTGTCTCGCGAACGCCAGCGCCTACCCGCCTCTTTAGCACAACCCCCTTTTTGCTCACCGCATCCCACCTTTCAGCCCCGATTTCACCCTCAAAACCGTAGTTTTTATGCACTTAAATCGGAAAAACATGGGTTATTGAACCACCTCAAATTTTTACCCCTTTTGGGTAGGCAAAATAACCACTAACCCTTTAGGGCTAAATAACAACAGATAATCCCGTCCTGGGCGCTGCGCCTGCATGGATCGAATCACACGAGGTAATGGAATGATCTTCATGGAATTTATGGTAGTACTCGGCTGTCTGCTGCTGGGTACCCGTTTCGGGGGCATGGGACTGGGTCTCATCAGCGGCATAGGTCTCTTCCTGCTGACCTTCGTGTTCGGCCTCACCCCGGGTGAGCCACCGGTACAGGTGATGCTGACCATACTGGCGGTGATCGGCTGCGCCGCCACCCTGCAGACCGCAGGCGGCCTCAACCTGATGATGCAGGTGGCCGAGCGCCTGCTGCGCCGTCACCCCCAGTACATCACCATACTGGCGCCGCTCACCACCTGGACCCTCACCTTCCTGTGCGGTACCGGTCACGTGGTCTACACCATGTTCCCCATCATCGCCGACATAGCGCTGCAGAAGAATATCCGCCCGGAACGCCCCATGGCGGTGGCTTCTGTCGCCTCCCAGATGGCGATCTGCGCCTCGCCGGTGTCGGTGGCCGTGGTCTCCATGGTCTCCATCCTGGCGGCCGGTCACGGCATCGGTCAGGCCTACAGTCTGCTCGACATCCTGATGATCGCCATCCCCTCCTCCCTGTCCGGTGTCATAGTCGCGGCCCTCTGGAGCCTGCGCCGCGGCAAGGATCTGGACAAGGACGAGGAGTTCCAGGACAAGATCAAGGATCCGCAGCAGCGTGAGTTCATCTACGGCGGCGGCGAGACCCTGCTCAACACCAAGTTCCCGAAAGAGGCCTATTGGTCCACCTGGATCTTCTTCGCCGCCATCGCCGCCGTGGTGGTGCTGGGGGCCGACGCCTCCCTGCGCCCGGTGTTCGAGATGGGAGGCAAGACAGGGCCCCTCTCCATGAACCTGGTGATCCAGATGATGATGCTGATCGCCGGCGCCGTGATCCTGATGCGCTGCAAGGTCAAGCCTGGTGACATCTCCAACGGCGCCGTGTTCAAGGCGGGCATGGTGGCGATCTTCTCGGTATTCGGAGTCGCCTGGATGAGCGAGACCTTCTTCCAGGCCCACATGCCGCTGCTCAAGGAGACCCTGGCCCACGTGGTGCAGGCCCAGCCCTGGACCTATGCCCTGGTGCTCTTCCTCATCTCCAAGCTGGTAAACAGCCAGGCCGCCGCCCTCACCGCCATCGCCCCCATGGGGCTGGCGCTGGGCGTCGAGCCCAAGCTGCTGATCGCCTTCCTGCCGGCGAGCTACGGCTACTTCGTGCTGCCGACCTACCCGAGCGATCTCGCCTGCATCGGTTTCGACCGCTCCGGCACCACCCGCATCGGCAAGTTCATCATCAACCACAGCTTCATCATTCCGGGTCTCATCGGGGTCGCCACCTCCTGTACCCTGGGCTATCTGCTGACCAACGTGCTGTTGTAACGCTCTCACCTCCTGGCACTTCTGATGCCATGACCCCACAGGCCCCCGTTTCGGGGGCCTGTCTGTTTCCAGCCACCCCCTCTCCCCTTTGCCGAATGTCCCCGGCGGGTTAGCATGCCTTCTCTTCAGCTTTCCAAGGAGCCCCCATGTCTCGCGTCATCGCACTCTGGAGCGGCGGCAAGGATGCCATGCAGGCCCTCTGCCATGCCCGCGAGCAGGGTCATGAGATCGTCGCCCTGGTCACCTTCGGCCCCCCCAATCCCAGTTTCCTGGCACATCCCCTTCCCCTGGTGCTGCGTCAGGCCGAGGCCCTAGGCCTGCCCCACCGACTTGTCACCATAGAGACGCCATTCGAGCAGAGCTATGAGCGAGCACTGGCCGATTTGCAACGGGAGTGGGAGATAGAAGGGGTGGTCACCGGCGACATCGACCGGGTGGATGGCGCCGATAACTGGATCTGCGCCCGCTGCCGGCCGCTCGGTCTCTCCGTGTATCAGCCGCTCTGGCAGCAATCCCGAGAGGCGCTGCTGGCGGACCTGCAGGCGCGCGGTATCCGGGCCCACCTCTCCTGCGTCGATACAAGGGTGCTGGCGCCCAGCTGGGTGGGGCGCACGCTCGATGCCGCAACTCTGACCGAGTTGCAGCAACTGGCCGCGGAGCAGGGCTTCGATGCCAGCGGCGAGCAGGGGGAATATCACACCATGGTGACGGACGGCCCGGGCTTTGCGGCACCGCTGGCGCTCGGTCACTGGCAGGTTGCCCGTCAGGAACAGCTTGCCTATCTGCTGGAGGATGAAGGTTGAGGGCGCAAGAAGAACGGCTCTGCGGGATGAATGTTCGCAAGTACGAGAGATAAAAAAACGGGAGGCGATGACCTCCCGTTTTGCTTTTCATCAGCGCTATTTGGCCAGCTTGGTCAGCACCCGCTTAAGCAGACGAATGCGCGGCTCTATGCTATCGAGCAGCAAGAACTCGCTCTCCGAATGGAAGCCGCCCCCCATGGGACCGAAGCCATCGAGAGACGGCACCCCGGCCGCGGCGGTGAAGTTCGCATCCGAGCCGCCACCCGCCTCCAGCCAGTTGAAGGGGATCCCCTCCTCCTGGCCGGCCGCCTCCACCAAGGCCATCAGTGCCCGGGTATCTGCGCTCGGGCGCATGGCCGGCTTGAAGGTCTGGCGCTCCACCTCGACCCGGCAACCGGCCAGGAAGGGGTTCTTGGCCATGAAGCCGAGCCGGTCGTGCACGGCAGCGGCCTCCTCGTTGCTCCAGAAGCGCAGATCGACGATGGCCTCGGCAAAGTCCGGTACCACGTTGACCCCGGTGCCGCCCTGTATCACCCCCACGTTCATGGTGGTACCTGTCTCCATGTTCACCTGCTGGTTGATGGCGAGCACCCAGTTCGCCAGTTCGGTGATGGCGGAGACCCCCTCCGCTAGGGCAGAGCCCGCGTGGGACGCCTTGCCGTGGAAGCGGATGCGGTACTTGGCATTGCCCTTGCGGGCGCTGATGAGATCCCCGCTCGGGCGGGCCGCCTCGGCCACCAGCACGCAGGCGCTCTGCTTCGCCTTCTCTACCAGCCAGTCTTTAGACCAGGGGGAGCCTATCTCCTCGTCGCAGTTGCAGCACACCAGCACCTTCAACCTGGCAAGCGCATCAGGATCCATGCCCTGCAAGGCATACCAGGTGGAGAGCAAGCCGCTCTTCATGTCCGACACGCCGGGGCCGAAGGCCTGATCGCCCTCGATCTTCAGCGGCCGCTTGGCGGCGGTGCCCTCCGGGAAGACGGTATCCATGTGGCCCACCAGCATGACGTCGTAGTGAGTGGCGCCGGGGGCATTGGTGATCTCAAGGCAAGGGCCGCACTCGTCGGCGAACTGATGGCGCACCACCTGCCAGCCGATGGCCTGATACTTCTCGGTCATGATGTCGGCAACCCTGGCCACCCCGGCCGGGGTGCGGGTGCCGCAATCGAGGTTGATCAGCGGCGCGAGATCCGCCAGATAGGTGTCGAGGGAAAAACCGTTGTGCATGTCTGTCATCATCGTCTCCATAGGGTGGGAAGGCAGGCTCCCCATCCAATAGCCGAGTGAAAAGAGCGGACGACCGGGCCGTCCGCCACCTGATTACATAAACAGCAGATAGTTGAGTGCCAGCGCGGTCAGCAGGGCGCCCGCCATGGGCACGCTAGTGCGCTTGACCACCACGAAGGGAGAGACCTTGGCGATGCCGGCGCAGGCGATGAGCACGGCGGCTATGGGGGAGATGCTGCGCCCTATGCTGGAGGCGAGCTGCATCGGCAGCAGCATGGTCACCGCCGGCACCCCGAACTTGGCCGCCACCGCGGGGGCCAGGGTGGAGAAGCTCAGGAAGGCGGCGTTGCCGGAGCCCATGATGACGGCAGCCACCATGATGAGGCCCACCATCACCAGCGTCATCAGACCGCTGCCGATACCGGCGTTGCTGGCAGAGTGCAGCAGGGTATCGATGGCACCTATGGCCTTGAGGGATTCCGCAAACAGCTCGGCGCAGACGATGAGCGCCACGACCGGGCCGAACACCTTGCCCATGCCGTCGAGGAAGCTGGAGAGCCCCGCGAAGGCGGTGCGCACCGAGTGGCTACGCAGCAGCTCGCACAGCATGCCGAGGAACACGGACAGCAGCATGGCCACCTCCACGCTCATCTTGATGTCGCTCACCAGGAGTTTCGAGAAGGTCATCATCAGCACGAAGGGGATGATGGGCAGCAGGGCATACCAGGTCGGCGCCTTCACCTCGTCCGTCCCCTGCTCGTCGAGCTCGGCGTGATCGCCTCTGTGCTGGGCCGGATCCCAGCCATCCTTGCGGTCACAATGCCGCTGCCAGAAGAAGTGCAGCACCATGGTCACCAGCAGCATGGGGGCCACCAGCCAGATCTGGTAATCGACGAAGTAGCTGGTCGGGTCCATGCCGGACTGACCGGCGGAGAAGATGGCGTTGGTCTGGGTCGGGCCGATCTCGAACGCCTGGGAGGTGGCGATGACGCCGCAGGCGGAGGCCGGGCTGATGCCGAGATTGCGCATCACCGGGTACATGGTGACCATGAGCAACAGGCCGAGGCCGGTGGCCGAGGTGACAAACAGGGAGACGAACACAGCCACCAGGTAGCAAATCGCCAGCATCAGGTAACTGGACTGGATCCCCGCCACCGGTTTGACTGCCACCCGCACCAGGGCCTGGGAGGCGCCGATGTGGGACATGTAGGTGGCAAAGCCCGCCACCGCCATGATGGTGAGGCCGAGCCCCGCCGCCCGGTAGGAGAAGATCCCCTTGAACACCTCGAACAGGTCGAACAGGGCAAACCCCGTGCTCTTGTCGGCGGGCAGGATGGGATGCAGACCGAGCCAGTAGGCCAGGGTGAAGAGGCTCATCCCCGCCAGCGCCAGCACGGCCTGGGGGTTATAGTCCTTGACGATGCCGTAGACCACGGCGATCAGCACGAACGAGACGAATAAGAGTTCCAAAGTGCGCTCCTGAGAAGATTATCGAAGAGCGAAATCTAGTGGGGAGACCCGGCTTTCCCCTTGATCCCTATCAATAAAGATGACTTGAACAGGCATCTGCAGCATTAAATTCCACACAAATCACATTAAATAGCCATTAAAACCAACAATAAGGTTCTAAAATCCATCTTCGTGGCGTTAAGACCAATAACCTCAACTTTTTTTGCTTTGGATCAACATCCGCGACGGTTGAACTGGCCAAGATGCCCATCGACACAGAGCGACCATTTCGCACCGGAGAGAGTTATGACAAACCTGGCCACCGTAGAGAGCACCAATTGCGACTACAAGCTGTGGGACATCCTCGTCGAGTCTGCAAAGGAGCGCACCACCATTCGTTACTCCAAGCTGGCCAAACGGGCCGGGCTGGAGAGCAGCCAGGACGAGCTGCGCACCCTGCTGCAGCGCATCCGCATGTATTGCACCGAGCACGAGTTGCCGATCCTCTCCACCATAGTGGTGGACGACGTGGGCAAGTACGCCGGCCTCTCCTCCAGCCTGCCCAACGCCCCCTGGGAGCGTGCCCGGGTATTCGATTACCAGTGGCCCGTCTCGCCATAAGCCACCGGCTGAACACCAATACGACAAAGCGCGCCCCCTGGCGCGTTTTGTGCTTTTTGGCTCTCTCCATCTGGTCGGAATGTCCATGGAAAAACGCTGGTGGCGAGGTGCCGCCGTTGCCATCGCGAGATCGGGATGCCAGAATCGGGCCTTCCCGTGAATTCACGCTTCTCCATGTCGGGCCAAGGCCCGCAGACCAAGGATCCCCATGGCCACCACCCTCTATGGCATCAAGAACTGCGACACCATCAAGAAGGCCCGCAAGTGGCTGGGCGAGGCCGGCGTCGAATACCGCTTCCACGATCACAGGGCCGACGGCCTGGCGCCTGCCGAGCTGGACCTGTGGCTCGAGCGACTCGGCTGGGAAGCCTTGCTCAACACCCGTGGCACCACCTTCCGTGCCCTGCCAGATGAAGACAAGCAGGGGCTCGACAACGCAAAAGCCCGCGCCCTGCTGCTGACCCAGCCCGCCATGATCAAACGCCCCCTGCTGGACAAGGACGGCGAACTGCACCTCGGCTTCAAGGCCGACCACTACCAATCCCTCTTCTCTCGTTAAGGAAAACCCGATGTCGGATGTCATCAACCTGGCCTGCGATCTGATCAGCCGCCCCTCAGTGACCCCATTGGATGAGGGGTGCCAGACCCTGATGGCCGAGCGCCTGGCGCGCCTGGGCTTCGTCATCGAGCCCATGGTGTTTGAAGACACCACCAACCTCTGGGCCCGCCGTGGCACAGAGGGCCCCCTGTTCTGCTTCGCCGGCCACACAGACGTGGTGCCGGCCGGGCCGCTGGAGAAGTGGCACACCCCGCCGTTCGAGCCGACCATCCAGGACGGCATGCTGTACGGGCGCGGTGCCGCCGACATGAAGGGCTCCCTCGCCGCCATGGTGGTGGCCACCGAGCGTTTCGTGGCCGCGCATCCGGATCATGCGGGCTCCATCGCGTTTCTCATCACCTCCGATGAGGAGGGGCCCTTCATCAACGGCACCACCCGGGTGATCGACACCCTGGAGGCTCGGAGCGAAAAAATCCGCTGGTGCATCGTCGGCGAGCCCTCCTCCACCAGTGAAGTCGGTGATGTGGTGAAGAACGGCCGCCGCGGCTCCATCACCGGGGATCTGCTGGTGCGCGGGGTGCAGGGCCACGTGGCCTACCCCCATCTCGCGGACAACCCCATCCACCGTGCGGCCCCGGCGCTGGATGAGCTGGCCAGTACCGTCTGGGACGAGGGAAACGCCTACTTCCCCCCCACCAGCTTCCAGATAGCGAACATCCAGGGGGGCACCGGTGCCTCCAACGTCATCCCCGGCGAGTTGCACGTGCAGTTCAACTTCCGCTTCAGCACCGAGCTCACCGACCAGGCGATCCGCGATCGGGTCGAGGCCCTGCTGACCCGCCACGGGCTGGATTTTGAACTGAAGTGGACCCTCTCCGGCCAGCCCTTCCTGACCGACACCGGCGCCCTGCTGGATGCGGCGGTGGCGGCCATCGAGGGCGTCAACGACCAGCGCCCCGCCCTGCTCACCACGGGGGGCACCTCCGATGGGCGTTTCATCGCCCCCACGGGCGCGGAAGTGATCGAGCTCGGGCCCGTCAACGCCACCATCCACAAGGTGAACGAGTGCGTGAAGGCCGAGGACCTGGATCTCTTGGCGGACATGTACCAAGGGGTGCTGGAGCGTCTGCTGGCCTAATGATGCGACCATACCGACCGGGCCGCCCGCGGGCCGCCCACCCTAGCCATCTCACCGCACAGGAGCGGACATGACCCAGGATCAACTGCTGGGGCTGGACGACAGCCACCTGACCCTGCTGGGGCGTGGCCCCCACCGCCTCACCGTCGCCACCGCGGCGGCCTTCAACGACATGCAGGTGGCCGCCGCCTATGAGGGGCATAACCTGCAGCCCGCCTCCAGCTGGCGCGGCTTCGATCGCCAGCTCGCCATATGGAATGGCAAGTGGCGCGGCGAGCGTCCCCTGCTGGACGCCGCCGGCCAGCCGCTGGATGCGGCCGCGCTCTCCGAGCCCGAGCGGCTGCACGCCATCTTGCGCTGGAGCGCCCTGCCCGGCACCAGCCGCCACCACTGGGGGACGGATCTGGACATCTATGATCCGGACTGCCTGCCCGCGGGCACCAAGCTGGCACTGGAGCCCTGGGAGTACGAGGGGAACGGCTGGTTTGGGGAACTGAGCGCCTGGCTCGGGGACCACATGAACGACTTCGGTTTCTTCCTCCCCTATGCCCAGCTCAGTGGCGCGGGCTGCGGGGTCGCCTACGAACCTTGGCACCTGAGCTTCCGGCTGGAGTCGGAAGATCTGCGACTCGATCCCGATGCGCTGGCGCTTTGCCTGCAGCAGGCGGATATTGAAGGCAAGGAGTGCATACTGGCCCATCTGGACGAGATCCTGGCCCGTTACGTCACCCCCAGTCTCGACGCGAGGGCTCACTCATGAAGACGGGGAGTATTGAAGGCAAATTGACCATGCTGACCCTGCTCGACGAGCACCTGGTCAGTCATGACGTCACCCCCAGCCCCGACACGAGGGATCACTCATGACGACGGGGGGTATTGAAGGCAAATTGACCATGCTGACCCGGCTCGGAGAGCTCCTGGTCAGTCATGACGTCACCCCTTGTCTCAGCGAGAGGAGGACTAACCCATGAGTCTGTGGTTATGGATAGGGCTGCCGCTGCTGTTCCTGCTCGGCCTGTTTCTCAACGCCATCAAGGACATGAAACAGCTTGAGAAGCAGCTGCCCAAATACAGGGACAAGATCCGGGAAGTCAAGGACGACGAGGACGACTGACCCCGAGCTTGGGGCGCCAAGCCGGCGCCCCAAGCCGGTTTTCTGTCTCACTCTCCCTGCCTGTCGCTCCCGGCGGAGCCCCTTGCCCTCCCCCTCGTTCAAAGCCCCTATCGGCGCCAATCACCGGCGCCGAACGTTACTGTTTCATTTTCATTTCATTCTTGCTTCTTCACGCCTTCTTTTTGCTTAAAAACAGCACCGAAAGGTAAAAAACTGCAAATTAATGCACGATTAAGCCACACAAGGGGGCACAAACTGCATATAATGTGCCTGTTTTGCAGCCCGCCATAAGGAGTTCGCCATTGGATGCCACCACCATCAACAGTTTCTTCTTTGTCGCAGCCTTGTTGGTGGGATGCAGTGTCCTGTTAAGCGCGCTCTCTTCCCGTATCGGCATCCCCATCCTGGTCATCTTCCTCGCCGTCGGCATGCTGGCCGGTGAGGATGGCCCCGGCGGCATCCACTTCGCCGACTACTCGGTCGCCTACCTGGTGGGTAACCTGGCCCTCGCCATCATCCTGCTGGACGGCGGCATGCGCACCCGGGTCTCCTCGTTCCGGGTCGCCCTCTGGCCCGCCCTGTCGCTCGCCACCGTCGGGGTGGCCATCACCACGGGCCTGACCGGCCTCGCCGCCGCCTGGCTGTTCGACCTCAACCTGATGCAGGGCATGCTCATCGGCGCCATCGTCGGCTCCACCGATGCGGCGGCCGTCTTCTCCCTGCTCGGCGGACGAAGCCTGAACGAGCGGGTGAGCGCCACCCTGGAGATAGAGTCCGGCAGCAACGATCCCATGGCGGTGTTTCTCACCGTCACCCTGATCGAGGTGCTGGCCACCCAGCAGCAGAGCCTGGACTGGACCTTCCTGCTGCTGCAGCTCGGCAAACAGTTTGGCCTCGGCGCCGGCATCGGCCTCGCCGGCGGCTGGCTGCTGTGGCGCCTCATCAACACAGCCCGCCTGGCCCCCGGCCTCTATCCACTACTCACTGTGAGCGGCGGTCTGCTCATCTTCGCCCTCACCACGGCCCTCGGCGGCAGCGGCATTCTCGCCATCTACCTCACCGGCCTGCTGCTCGGCAACCTCTCCCTGCGCAGCCGCAGCACCACGTTGTCGGTGCTGGACGGCCTGACCTGGCTCAGCCAGATCGGCATGTTCCTGGTATTGGGGCTGCTCGCCACCCCGAGCAACCTGCTGCCCATCGCCCTGCCGGCCCTGGTGCTGGCCGGCTGGATGATACTGTTCGCCCGCCCCGTCTCGGTCTGGATTGGCCTGCTGCCGTTCAAGAACTTCGCCCCCCGGGAGCGCTGGTTCATCTCCTGGGTGGGGCTGCGCGGCGCCGTGCCCATCATTCTGGCGGTCTTCCCCATGATGGCGGGGCTGCCGAACGCCCAGCTCTACTTCAACGTCGCCTTCTTCGTGGTGCTGGTCTCCCTCATCCTGCAGGGCAGCTCCTTGCCGCTGGCCTCGCGCCTTGCGCGAGTCGAGGTACCGGCGCCCCCCTCGCCCATCAACCGCTCCGGCCTCGAGATCGATCTCGACAGCCAGTGGGAGACCTTCGTCTATCGTCTGAGCGCCGAGAAGTGGTGCATCGGCTCCCCCTTGCGGGAGCTGCGCATGCCGGAAGGGACCCGCATCTGCGCCCTGTTCCGGGGCCAGGAGCTGCTGCACCCCTCGGGCAGTACCCGGCTGCAGTCCGACGACATCCTCTGCGTCATCGGCCACGAGCGCGATCTCCCCGCCCTCGGCCAGCTGTTCAGCCAGGCGCCGGAGCAGGATCTGGGCCCGCGCTTCTTCGGTGACTTCCTGCTGGAGGCGGCCGCCAAGCTGGTGGATCTCGCCCCGCTCTATGGGCTGGATGTGAGCGAGGTGGCGGATCTGACCCTCGGCGACTTTATCGCCGGCCAGTTGGGCGATAATCTGGTGGTCGGTGACCACTTTGCCTGGCAGGGATTGCTCTGGACGGTGGCCGAGATGGAAGAGGGTGAGCCTCGCAAGATAGGGGTACGCTTCCTGGAAGAAGATCCGGTTTAAGACGCGAGTCTGCCCATAACAATGTGCTCAGCGAGCAGGGAGTTGCCCATGCCTTACCAAACACTGTTGTCTGGTCTCACCCCTCCCTCCCCCAAACTCGGCCTCATCGAGGGCTTCTTCGGCAAGGGCTGGAGCTGGGAGGCCCGCGCCCGCTACGCCCAGTGGCTGCCCCGCCACGGCTACGGCTTCTATATCTATGCCCCGAAAGAGGACGGCTATCTGCGCAAGCACTGGGCCAAGCCCTGGCCTGCGGATCAGCTGGCTGCCCTGCGCCGGCTCGCCCAGCAATGCCGGGACAACGGCCTCGCCTTCGGGGTGGGCCTGAGTCCCATGGGAGCCCATCACGACTACGATCGCCAGCGCCCGGCCCTGCTGGAGAAGCTGAGGGTCATCGAGGACTCGCTCAAACCCGACATCCTAGCGGTGCTGTTCGACGACATGAAGGGGGATACCCCGGATCTCGCCCACTGGCAGCTCACCATAGCCCACGACATCGCCGCCCATACCCGTGCCAGCCGGTTGCTGTTCTGCCCCAGCTACTACTCCACGGATCCCGTGCTGGAGAAGGTATTCGGCGCCATGCCCCCCCACTATCTGCAGGATCTGGGTCAGGGGCTGGACAAGCGCTTCGACATCTTCTGGACCGGCCCCAAGGTCTGCTCCAGCGAATACCCGGCGGCGCACCTCAGGCAGGCCGCCGACTGGCTGCACCGTAAACCCTTCCTGTGGGACAACTACCCGGTCAACGACGGCAGCAAGGCCAGCAACTTCCTGCACCTGCGCGCCTTCGAGAATCGCACCGAACTCGGCGATCTGGTGGCAGGCCACGCGGTCAACCCCATGAAGCAGGCGGCCCTCTCTGTGCTACCGCTCGCCACCCTGCCCTTGAGCTACCGACTCGGCAAGCAGTACGATCCGGACAAGGCGCTGCACGCCTCCCTCAACGCCACCTGCGGCCCGCAGATCTCCGCCATGATCCAGGCCGATCTGCCGCTCTTCCAGGACATAGGCCTGGCCCAGCTCACCCCTGAGCAGCAGGCCCATCTCAAGGCCCGCTACCTGCCGTTCCAGGATCAGAGCTGCGTCGACGAGATACTGCGCTGGCTGGCAGGGGAGTATGTGTTCGATCCGGACTGCCTGACCGACTGACCCCGGTCGTCAACCGCCTACGAAAAAGGCCACCTCTTGCAGGTGGCCTTTTTGCATGACGCGGGCTATCAGAGCCTTGATCACGGCCTCGCAGCAAGGTCGTGAACAGCTTCTCAGCCGAAGGCCAGCCAGACGCCGACAAATAGCATCAGGGAGCCGGCGATGCGGTTCATCAGGGTGACGTTGCCGCTCTTGGCGAGGAAGTGGCGCAGGGTGCGACCGCCGCTCGCGTAGAGCAGCAGGCAGGAGAACTCGATGACCAGGATCAGGGCCACCAGGGCGCTGATCTGCGGCGCCATCGGCTTGGCCGCGTTGATGAAGGGGGGCAGCAGAGAGATCATGAAGGCCCAGCCCTTGGGATTGGCGATGGCGGTGACGAAACCCTGCACCGCCAGTCCCAGCCGGCTCGTCTCCTGCTCCTTCGACAAGTCGGCCGGAATGGCCATCTTGCCCTTGGCCTGCCACATCTGGATGCCGAGCCAGAACAGGTAGGCGCCCCCCACGTACTTGAAAGCCGCGAAAATGGCCGGATAGTGCAGCATGACGGCCGCGACCCCCACCACGGAGAGTACGGAAACCAGACCGACCCCGATGAGTTCCCCCCACATCATGTGCAGGGTGCGGCGCACCCCCAGACTCATGCCGAGGGTCATGGCCAGGGTCATGCACATGCCGGGAGTCACGGATACGAAGAAGAACGTGGGAATAAACAGCGCCAAGATAGCGGGATCAATCCAGTGGGACACACTACACCTCCATGGTAACAAGCCATCAATCTTGCCCATCCCCCTCTTTTCACACAAGAAAAAACCTGTGCTGTCGGCCGATTTCAGCCATCGGAGCCCTGTCTGTACTCTGCTTGTACAAACAAACGGCGATCGCCTCTGACACACTTACCAGCGGGCGCGCAGAAGCTGACGCAGCCGATGCTATGACGGCCAACTGCTGGCGTCATCAGCAGGGCAGGCAAGGATCCCATGGCGGGTCACCCCGGAGCGTACGCTCTCGCCCATCTGCGAGTCAGCTCAGCCAGCAGGGTGCTATACCCAGCCCCGTTTTAAACGACTTTTTGAACATTAGGCGCCATTAGGGGCTGGGCTCTATTCGCAAATATGGGTATGGTAGAGGCACGTCACTGCCCCTCACAGAGAACACCATGAGCCTGAAGTTCAAGAAACCCGCCTTTATCGTCCTGGGCCTCATCGCCCTGCTCTCCGCACTCTGGCTCGACTACTACCTGCCGGAGCACACCATCGCCACCATCACAGGGGTCGAGGTGAAGCGTACCGACAAGGACGGCCCCATCAGCCAGAAGAACCCGGCCGACGGCCCCACCGTGGATGTCTATTACATCTACACCGAGCGTCCCGGCGAGAAGATCCGGGTGTTCCGCAACGAGGATACCCTCTGGGGCTGGCCCTTCTACTTCAAGTTCAACGCCGCCGACGTCCAGGCCAAGGCCAAGTCCATGGAGTTCGAGAAGCGCCTGGCCATCATCACCTCCTACGGCTGGCGCGTGAACATGTTCTCCCTGTTCCCGAACGTCACCAAGATCGAGACCACGGCGCCCGACGCCTCCACCTGGAGCTTCTTCCGCTGGTTCTGGTTCGGCATCTGGGCCCTGGTGATGGGCAAGGCCGCCATCGCGACCTGGCGCTACTTCGACCGGCTCGAGGATGAGCTGTAAACCCGGCCTGTCTCATAGCGCGGATAACGGAATCGACCATGACAGAACCCAGCAAGACCCGCACCAGCTTCTACCGGCGCCTCTATGTGGCCTATCTGATCAGCCAGGGGACGGACACTGTGCCCGCCATCATGGCCGCCACCGGCATGCCGAGGCGCACCGCCCAGGATACCCTGACGGCGCTGGCGGAGCTCGACATCCTCTGCCTCTTCGAGCAGACCGAGGGGGCACGCCACCTGCAGGGGCACTATCGCATCAGCGACTGGGGTCCCATCAACCCGGACTGGATCGCCGCCAATCTGTCCGTTATCAAGGAGACGCTGAGCTATCCCTGAGATTGGACAAGCGCCACGCCCTCAGCGACTGGGGGCAGATGCAACCCGGCGTGGATTGCGGCTCAGCTGCCCGCCATCAAGGACACCCTCGGTTACCCCTGAGGGTTTGACCAAACGATAACGACGAGAGGGGAGCCATGGCTCCCCTCTCTCATTGCAATATCCGGCGCTTGGCCCGAGATCGGCGGCTATTCCGGGAAGGGTTCCTCCGGCAGCGGCTCCTCGGACTCCCCCTGGGTGCAGTCGATGATGGAGCGCTTGGGGTTGTTCGGGTCGCGCAGCAGCAGGGGTGCCTCCCCCTTGTTGTGCTTCTCCTCGTCAGCAAACTCGCTGCCATAGGCGTTGTGGGTCAGCCGCCTGGCATTGGCGATGGGGGTGTCGACGAAGAGGGCATGCACCTCGAAGGTGGAGCTCGGGATGAGGAAGCCCGTGATGGGCAGGCCGTGCAACTCCTGATGGGTCTTGTACCAGGCGAAGCCGTCCGCGTTCTTGTAGGGGGTGAAGGTCTTGAGCAGGGGATGGGAGGCCTCCCCCGTCTCGCTGTCGAGATAGAGGCCATCCAGATCGCAGGTCGCCAGCCCCTGCCACATCGACTCGAACGGCGTGGCGCACGCCGTCAGTTGCACACACACCAGCGCTGCCAGCGTCTCTCTTCGCATCCCCCGCCCCTTCTCTGATCCCAGTTATCCGTTGAATGCCTGCAGGCGCCGTACCAGCAGATCGATGAAGCCCTGCCTCTCCAGCCCCAGCAGGACCCGGGTGTTGGCCGGCTTGCCCGTCAAGCCATGGCGATCCACCACCGTCATCCCCACAGTATGGGTGCCCCGGGTTTCCACGCCGACCCAGCAGTCTATCCCGTGGAAGAGCTCCGGCGCCAGCAGCCAGGCGATGGTGCAGGGATCGTGCAGGGGTGCACCGAGGAAACCCCACTTGGGGTCTCTGTGATAGATCATGAAGAAATCGAGCAGTCCGGCCACGCACTGGGCCACAGGGTTCGGGATGGCCCGCACCCGCTCGATGTCCTCGTCCATCACCTGGGCCTCGTGGGTCACATCCAGCCCGCACATGGTGATGGGCAGGCCGGAGCTGAACACCATATCGGCCGCTTCGGGATCCACATAAATGTTGAACTCCGCCGCCGGCGTCCAGTTGCCCGGCCCGGCGGCGCCCCCCATCAGCACGATGCGGGCAATCTTGGAATGGAGCTCCGGGTGGGCGGCCAGCAGCAGGGCGATGTTGGTGAGCGGGCCGGTCGGCACCAGGGTCACCGGCTCCGGGCTCTCCCGCAGTGTCCTGGCCATCAGCTCCAGGGCCGTCATGGCCTGGGGGGCGAAGCCGGGATCCGGCAGCCTGGGGCCGTCGAGGCCTGACTCGCCGTGCACGTTGTCGGCGATGATGAGCTCCCGGGCCAGGGGCTTGGGCGCCCCCGCCGCCACCGGGATGTCGTGGCGCCCGAGCAGGGTGAGGATACGCAAGGCGTTGTTGAGGGTCTTGTCCGGGGTCTGGTTGCCCGCACTGGTGGTCACCGCCAGCACCTGCAGCTCCGGGCTCGCCAGCGCCAGTATGAGGGCGATGGCATCATCGTGGCCGGGATCGCAATCGAGAATAACGGGCAACGCCATGGGGAGACTCCTTACAACAAGACAGGGAGACATACCTTAGCAAGCCGCGGCCGGATTAACTCTGGAGGGGGTCACAAAACGGCCCCTTCCCCACATTATCAATCAGTTAGCCGCGAGGCGGGCGCCGTCTCAACCCGAATTCGCCGCGCCCCCTTCGTTCGGGTATGATCCTCCTCCCTTTTCAGTCCCTGTGCCCCATGTCCGTCATCATAGATACCTTTATCGCGCCCCCCTGCGCCGCCACCATAGAGATCCTGCACGAGGACGAGCACCTTCTGCTCATCAACAAGCCGAGCGGCCTGCTGAGCCTCTCCGGCAAGAACCCACTCAATCTCGACTCCGTGCACCACAGGCTGGTGCAGGCGTACCCCGGCTGCACCCTGATCCACCGCCTCGACTTCGGCACCTCGGGGATCATGGTGCTGGCCAGGAACAAGGCCATCAACGCCCTGCTCTGCCAGCAGTTCAGCCAGCGTGCCGTGACCAAGGCCTACGAGGCGCTGCTCTGGGGCCACCTCGCCGAAGATGAGGGGGTGATCGACGCCCCCATCGCCAAGGATCCGGCCCTGTTCCCCCTGATGGCGATCTGCACCGCCCGGGGCAAGCCCGCCCGCTCCCGCTATCGGGTGCTGGCGCGCACCGAACGCCTGAACGAGGCCGGTGACCTCCTGCCCGTGACACGGGTGCGCCTCAGCCCAGAGACGGGCCGCACCCACCAGCTGCGCATCCACTGCCAGTGGCTGGGTCACCCCATCCTGGGATGCGATCTCTACGGTGGCTTGGCCCAGCCGGGCACGGAGCGGACACCCAGGCTGATGCTGCACGCCAGTGCCCTGACATTCGTGCATCCGGTGAGCGGCGAGCAGATGGCGATGACCTGTGCCACGCCGTTTTAATCAGGCAGAAGAGCCGGGGATGAAACCGGGGTGAGGCAGTAAGCTGGATGGGGAAAGGGCTGAACGACAGATAAAGATAGGGGCCGTGCTTTCGCAGCGGCCCCCACCCCCACTCGGTACTCTCTGTTGAGAGAGAGCGTCAGATCAGCTTGCGGGCGGCGCCCAGCACGATCTTGATCGCATCGGATTCGGTTTTGGCCATGGTCGCGGCACTCGGGATCTCTTGCTGGGTGCGGTTGACGATGATACCCGCCACCATGCCGGCGCGCAGGCCCTGGCTGGCACACATGGTCAACAGGGTGGCAGACTCCATCTCGAAGTTCAGCACGCCCATGGATTGCCACTCCTTCATGGAGCCCTGGAAGCGGCTCACCACGCGACCGGAGTAAGTATCGTAACGCTCCTGACCCGGGTAGAAGGTGTCGGAGGAGGCGGTAACGCCCACATGCAGCTTGGAGCCCAGCTCCTTGGCGGTCTCGACCAGTGCGGTGGTGCACTCGAAGTCGGCGACGGCCGGGTACTCCATCGGCGCGAAGTGCAGGCTGGCACCGTCGAGGCGCACTGAGCCTGTGGTGACGATGACGTCGCCCACGTTCAGGTGCGGCTGGATGGCGCCCGTGGTGCCGATACGCAGGAAGGTGCGGATACCCAGCTGGGCCAGCTCTTCCACCGCGATGGAGGTGGAGGGGCCGCCGATACCGGTGGAGCAGATGATGACGGCGGTGCCGCCCATCTCGCCGCGCCAGGTGGTGAATTCACGATGACTGGCCAAATGTACCGGGTTGTCCAACAGTTCTGCGATACGCTTCACGCGCTCGGGGTCGCCGGGAACGATCGCCAGGGTGGCGCCTTGCAGATCAGCTTTCTTCAAACCCAAGTGAAAAACATCAGACATAGTGGACTCCTGGTTGCGCTCCGCCACGGATGGCAGCGTGCAGATAAGATGGTTCTTTATGTAATTTTCAAGCCTGTTTTCCCCTCGTTCGGGAAGGCGCAACTATGGTCGAAAGCGCTTCCCAAATCCTTGAGGCAACTCACAGTTTCACGCATTGACAACCGCCAATTTCATGCAAAACGTTTGCTAAGGTGATGAATTAATTAGAAAACGTTTTTCTGTTATCACCGCCTTCCCGCCCCTTGTCAAGGGCCCCTTCCCGGTGGATTGCTAGAGCGCGATCGAGTCCACAAAGTTGTAAACCAGATACCATTGAACCCTGTTTCGGGCCAGAGAGGCTGTTATCTTGGCCGCCAATTACCACTAAATGGCTAAATGACGGAGGCCATCATGGCAACATTCAAGTTCTACATCCCCGCGGTCAATCTGATGGGGGCCGGCTGCCTGCAGGAGGCCGCCGCCGACATCAAGGGCTATGGCTATCGCAAGGCGCTGATCGTCACCGACCGCATCCTCAACCAGATCGGCGTGGTGGCCAAGGTCGCCGCCCTGCTGGCCGAACAGGGCATAGAGAGCGTCGTGTTCGACGACACTAAGCCCAACCCCACCATGGCCAACGTCGAACAGGGGCTGGCCATGCTCAGCGCCAACCAGTGCGACTGCGTCATCTCCCTGGGCGGCGGCTCCCCCCACGACTGCGCCAAGGGCATCGCTCTGGTGGCGGCCAACGGAGGCAACATTCAGGACTACGAGGGGGTGGATCGCTCCGCCAAACCCCAGCTGCCGCTCATCGCCATCAACACCACCGCCGGCACCGCCTCCGAGATGACCCGTTTCTGCATCATCACCGACGAGGCCCGTCACGTGAAGATGGCCATCGTCGACAAGCACGTCACCCCCCTGATGTCGGTCAACGACCCCGAGCTGATGCTGGCCAAGCCCGCCGGCCTCACCGCCGCCACCGGCATGGATGCCCTGACCCACGCCATCGAGGCCTATGTCTCCATCGCCGCCACCCCGGTGACCGATGCCAGCGCCATCATGGCCATCCAGCTCGTTGCCAGACACCTGCGCACCGCTGTCCACCAGGGGGACGATCTGCAGGCCCGCGAGCAGATGGCCTATGCCCAGTTCCTGGCCGGCATGGCCTTCAACAACGCGAGCCTCGGCTATGTGCACGCCATGGCGCACCAGCTCGGCGGCTTCTACGACCTGCCACACGGGGTCTGCAATGCGGTGCTGCTGCCCCACGTGCAAGCCTACAACGCCCAGGTGAGCGCCGCCCGCCTCAAGGAGGTGGCCCACCACATGGGGGTGGATGTGAGCGCCATGAGCGACGAGCAGGGGGCCGCCGCCGCCATTGCCGCCATCAAGACGCTGGCCCGGGATGTGAATATCCCCGCCGGTCTGGAGCAGCTAGGGGTCAAGGCCGACGACTTCGACGTGCTGGCCACCAATGCCCTCAAGGATGCCTGCGGCTTCACCAACCCCAAGCAGGCGACTCACGCCGAGATAGTCGATATCTTCCGGGCCGCCATGTAGGCCTTGCCCCGCTTGCCAAGGGTCGCCTCGCGGCCCTTTTTACAGCCTGTCAGATCAATGGCTTTTTACTTCCGTGCGGGGAGTGGGTATGATTTGCCGAGCTAAAAAAGACTGTATGGATGATCTGAACCCGATATGCGGATGAAACACCTGATTGCCGCGGCCTTGACCGCCCTCACCCTGTCCGGTTGCAGCCTGGTCTATCGCATCGATATTCCCCAGGGCAACTACGTAGAACAAAAGCAGGTCGACAAACTGCGTCAGGGCATGACGCGCGAGCAGGTCGTGTACGTGCTGGGTTCCCCCATGCTGCGGGACGGTTTCGACCCCAATACCTGGTATTACCTCTATGAGTTCACGCCCGGCCGTGGTGACAAGGAACGCAAGGAGCTGACCCTGAACTTCGTGGGTGACCGGCTCTCCACCGCCACGGGTGACTTCCCGCTCCCGGCGGCCTTCACCACCCCGCTCTGATTGCACACAAAACCGGCCCCAGCCGGTTTTGTCTTTCTGGGGGCCGGCATCCCGAACCGGAGGTGTCCGGGTTGAAGCGCGCGCCGGCTTGGCCCAAGGTTGAAGGGCCTCCATCCACACAGGGCCTTAGTGCCACACCCAGGAGATCCCATGAGCCAGATCCTCATCGCCGGCGCCACCGGCCTCATCGGCCGCGAGCTCGTTCGCCAGCTCAGCGCCGACCACGCGCTGACCCTGCTCTGCCGCAAGCCAGGCGAGCCGGCCCCGAACCGCCACTGGTTGCCGGTGGATTTTGATCGGCTAGAGAATATAGAGCTGCCCGCCCACGTCTACCTTGCCTTCTGTTGCCTCGGCACCACCCGCAAGGACGCAGGCTCGGATGCCGCGTTTCGCCGGGTCGATCACGACTATGTGCTGGCCTTCGCCGCTCTCGCCCGCCGTCACGGTTGCCGTCACCTCATCGTCGTCTCGAGCCTGGGGGCCAACCCCAGTTCCCCCGCCCTCTACCCCCGCACTAAGGGGGAGATGGAGCAGGCCCTGCTGGCCCAGGAGTGGCAACGGCTCGCCATAGTGCGCCCCGCCATGCTGCTCGGGGATCGCCAGCCACCGCGCACCTCGGAGCGACTCATCCAAGCTGTCTATCCCCTGGTCAAGCCCCTGCTGCGCGGGCGCTTCACCCGCTGGCGTGCCATCGAGGCGCGCCAGGTGGCCCACGCCCTGACGGTGCTCGCCGATCAGGAAGAGGGCATCGACATCGTGGAGAACGAGAGACTGCTTTCCCTGTGACGACTTCATTTGACAGGCGATATCGCGACCGCAGGGTATAGATGCAGCAAGAAACAAAAAGAGGCGCCATGGCGCCTCTTTTCGATGCGGATGGGCCTGGCCCGTCAGGCCGGGTCACCATCGTCCCGCTTGCGGTGCACGTCGGGGCGCCCGCCGGTGACCACATCGGCACGTCCCTCCTCTTTGGCCTTCTCGGCCCGCTTCTTGCGCATCTCCTTCGGATCGGCGATCAGGGGGCGGTAGATCTCGATGCGATCCCCGTCCTGCACCGGCTCGCTGCCCTTGACCGGGCGGCTGTAGATGCCGAACTTGTTGACCGCGAGATCGATCTCCGGGTGCTTGCCGACGATGCCTGACTGCTCGATGGCGGCCAGCACGCTGGTGCCGGGGGCGACCCGAATGCGCAGCACCGTCTGGCGCTCCGGCAGGGCGTAGGCGACTTCGATATTGAGCAGATCAGACACCGTACACCACCTTGGCGCGATTGGAGAAGGCCAGCACCATGGAGCTCACCAGCTCGCGGAAGATCTGGCCGAAGGCGAGCTCGATGAGTTTGGAGGTGAACTCGAAGTCGAGATCGAACTCCACCTTGCAGGCGTCCACATCCAGCGGCGTGAAGGTCCACCAGCCCGCCAGGGTCTTGAAAGGCCCCTCCACCAGCTCCATCTTGATGGCGCGGTTGGCGTCGAGCCGGTTGCGGGTGGTGAAGGTCTTGGCGATGCCCGCCTTGGCCACATCCACCGAGGCGGTCATGTAGTCTTCACCCGCCTCGTGAACGCGGCTGCCGACACAGCCCGGCAGGAATTCGGGGTAAGCGTGAACGTCGTTGACCAGCCGGAACATCTGTTCCGCACTGAACATCACCAGGGCACTGCGAGTAATACGGGGCATGGGGTTTCCTCATCCAATCGCCGGGATTTTATCACCTTGCCGGCCAAAATCCTCCCCACAACTGCGCACATCGCCACCACTCGCGCCATCGGGCGCCTGACAGCCTCCCTCAACCGGTCGCCTGTCGCCCCGCCAGTCAAAATAACCCCATAACTGCCTATAAAGCAGACAGTCGAGCGGCTGCGCGTTTTACAGCCGCCGCCGCCCACGTATAATGCGCCTTCATCAACATCGCCTAAGGCCCCCGTCATGAGCAAAAAGAACAGTAAAAACAAAGCCGGGTCCAGCACCATTGCACTCAACAGAACCGCCCGTCACGAGTACTTCATCGAAGAGCGCGTGGAAGCCGGCCTGTCCCTGCAAGGGTGGGAAGTCAAATCCCTGCGGGCGGGCAAGGCCAACATCAGCGAAGCCTATGTCATCTTCCTGCAGGGAGAGGCCTTCCTGTTCGGCTCCAGCTTCCTGCCCCTCAACGCCGCCTCCAGCCACGTGGTGTGCGACCCGACCCGCACCCGCAAGCTGCTGCTGAGCCGCCGCGAACTCGACAAACTCGAGAGCCTGACCGCCCGCCAAGGCTACACAATCGTGCCACTGGCCCTCTACTGGAAGGAGTGCTGGGTCAAGGTCGAGATCGGCCTGGTGAAGGGCAAGAAGGAACACGACAAGCGGGAAGACACCAAGGCCCGCGAATGGGATCGGGAAAAAGCCCGCATCATGAAGAACAAGAACCGCGGCTGATCCCTCGGGTCGCCCAATAAACCAGCAATCGACCGGCCCGGGCCGGTCGATTGCCATCAACGCCTTGCCATGACAGGTTTTTTGCGTACAATCGCTCTAGACAACTTGGGGCTGATTCTGGATTCGACAAGATTCACGAAACCCAAGGTGCATGCCGAGGTGCGGTAGGCCTCGTTAATAAACCGCAAAAAAATAGTCGCAAACGACGAAAACTACGCACTCGCAGCTTAATAACCTGCGCTGAGCCCTTCTCCCCTAGCTTGCCTGTGTCCTAGGGAAATGGAAGGTCATCCTTCACAGGATCGTGTGGAAGTCCTGCTCGGGGCGGAAGCATTAAAACCAATCGAGCTAGTCAATGCGTGGCGTGTCTCTCCGCAGCGGGTTGGCGAATGTAAAGAGTGACTAAGCATGTAGTGCCGAGGATGTAGTAATTTTGGACGGGGGTTCAAATCCCCCCAGCTCCACCAATTTAACTAGGACACCGACAGGACAACACGAGTTAAAACAGCAGCTTAGCGAAATCATCGCGACAGAGGCTGGCCTGAAACAGGAACCAAAATGATCCACCGGTGATCCAAGATGTAGAAAGCCTGCAGAAATGCGGGCTTTTTTATTTTCTCCCCTCCAAGACATAGAAAAGCCCGCTCAGTAGCGGGCCAATCCGAATCCTTCCACATCTTTACGACGCAGCAGCTTCATCGCGTAGTTTTTGTAGAATGCGCGCGATTCTATCTTCCTCCTGGGGCGTCAGATCCAATGTCTCGATTAGCTCTTCTAGTTCGGTCAGTGATGATTCCATCCAATGTCTCCCGTTCTCTCTCAGCCTCTCGGCTGTGAAATACTGTATGGGCATACAGTGATTGGGCAAATTTATCATTTTTGGACCGATTTGGGTATTAAAAAAGAGGCCTAAGCCTCTCCATGAACGATGTCTACTTCAAAACTGTGAGCCAAATTTCACTAGATACTAATGAGTATATTCACAGCGAAACCCATCAAAACAATGATGAATGCGAAAGCCAAAAAGTCCTCCAGGCTTTCTCGGTTGGATTTACTGAAACACCAGACCCCTATCGCTATCGGTATCAACGCTAGGGTGAAACTAACGCTGGACGCTTTCAGAGCCAGTACCATGCTTCCGATCGCAAGCAGCAGCCACATGGTTGAGTCCCCACATAGATAAAGGCACCAGACTAATCCAGTCAATATAGTCAAGGCAGGGCCGCTATTCCCAGTTGCGTCGGTTGGTGTTGACTGCCTGAAACACGAGGTCATTACGACGAGTCAGCAGCTCATCAATGCGCCGGCGCTTCTCCTCTGCCCCCATGATCTTGTCACGCTGGATCAGCTCTATCCTGTTGCGCACCACCCTAATCTGCTGCTGGGTACGACCCAGGTTGCGACGTGACTTGAGGATCCCGCCCTGCTCCTCCAGCAACTCGTTTGCCTTGTCTGTGAGCCCTTCGCTGCGGTACTGATCGACGGTGCGCTTGAGTTGATTCACCTCGTTGAGCATCCAGTAAAACTCTTCCATGTGCTGTGTGGATTTGGCCGGCCCGGTGCCGCGGTACACCGCTTTCACCAGTGGGATCTCATCAGCGCGCCAGCTTGCAGACTCACCCGGTCGAGCTGCCCGGATCAGTCCATCGGCAGCGGCCATCACATAGCTGCCCATGGTGCCGGTGTAACCGATCAGCAGGTGCTCCAGTTGCTTGGGTGACAAACCTGAAAGCTCTCCCAGCTCACGCATAAGCAGGCTAGTCTGCTCGTTGTAGCGAGCCTCGGCACGCACGGCCAGATCCTGCGGGCTGTCGATGGGGCCGCCACGGAAGCTGTCGTAGTTGAAAACAGCCTCCACCACTGGCTTGACGATCTGTGGCGTCGGGTTCAGAGCAAAGGTATCCCCGATTGCCCTGGCTACTGCCTTGCCAAACTGGGCACCGGTATCCTTGTCGCCTAAGGCACGTACCATACGCTCAGGGATGGTGCCGAACATCACCCCGATCTCGAACGGCTTGGGGATACGCCAATGCTGATCACCAACGAAGAAATGCCAGTTGCTGTCCTTATCCCAATCCGGCAGTTCCTCATAGCGTTCATCGTCCCAGTTGATGGCCAACAGCCCGAGTGACATGGCGGTGATCATCCCGGCCCGCTTGGCAATTTCGCGCGGATTCTCGCGCAGCTCGCGGGTCAGCTTACCAAGCCCCTGAATCCTGGCATTGAAGAATGGCAGCACCATGGCAGCCCCTTGGATAGCACGGGCGGCACCCAGCATGGAGAAGTCCATCAAGTCCTTCGACTCAAAAGCAGCCTGAGCATGGCTCTTACCCGACTTGATGGCGGCCTCATAGACCGCCTCACGGTTACCATTCTCAAATGCTTCGCCAAAGCGGCTGTATTTCTCCCACACGTCAGCTACAACGCCTTTGGCGTGTGCTGCATTGCGGATGATGGATTTCTCATATTTCGTGATTTGTTCCGGCGTCATCCCCTTGCGGCGCAGTGATTTGCGCACAGTGTCGGCCATGGCTGTCGGGTCGTTGCCGTTGACATACCCACCCAGGAAGCTGGCGCCACTGAACATCACGTCGATGGTGCTACCTTCCATTGCCAGGGTCTTCTTCACCCCTTTGATTGAGCCGATTACCGGCTTGAAGCCGTCCTTGCTTATCGCCCAGCTGGAGAGGGAGTCGCGTAAGAAATTGCGAAGCATAAACTCAGGTGAAGCAGTGATCCCGGCAGTCAGTAAACGCTTTGCCTTGGCGGCCACAGTGACCATGGCGCCGAAAGGCTTGCGATCGAAGAAGGTCATAGCGCGATAGAGGTCGGGATCCTCAATCCGGATCATGTAGTCCTCTCCTTCCAGCTTGAGCATTATCCGGTCTTTGCCATTGGCAAGCGCCTGATAGTCCATCTTGTTCGGCTTGGGAATGACCTCGATGATGCCAGTGTCGGCGAGGTTCCAGACGGTCTTTTGTGCCGCCATGTTCTTCATGGAGGCATCAATCAGCTTGGAAGTTGAGGTGAAGATATTCTCGAGCAGGTCGTTGGTATTGGCCTCCCCGCCCTTGAGCTTCTTGATCCCGGCGTTCTGGTTGGCGATGCCCTTTGGCTTGAAAGGTGCAATCACGTCGCCATCATCTGACTCACGGAAGAACGGAATGTACCATTCGCTTTCGAACTCGGCCCGCGCCTCGGCGGTGAACAAGCCGGCCTCCTGCGCCAGATCCAGGGTGGCAGTGTTGAGCCTGTTCCAGCGCTCTTTTGCCTCCATGAACTTGGCCTCTTTCCCGTTGCCAAGCTCCTTAAGTGCAGCAATATCCTGCTCACTCAGCAGATTCTCGCGTCCCTGCCCCATCAGGATTTCAGCCCGGTGCCCGGCCATCCAACCCAGCCAGTTATGCAGGTCTTTTCCGAGGTCAGAAAAAATGCCCAACAGGGCATCTTTTTCACCAGTACCAGCCTTTCGCTGGATCACACCGTCCTTCCACTCTGGCAGGCCGTAGAGCATCGTCGCTTGCATGGTGGAGGCTGCGCCAGTGGCCATACGCGCGCCCACATATCCGGAGTCGGCCGCCTCGGTAATGCCAGCGGCTTCTTCCGCATATTTGATGGGGGCCAGGGCGTCTAGCACCTCAGTGTTGGCCTTCTTGATGACGCGATCAATCCATGAACTGACCACGCCGCGGTCTACCTGGCGTAGCTTGTTCAGGTTGGTTTTGGTCTTGTCGATGATGTCGGGATTAGGGCCCAGATTGAGCTTTTGCAGCGCCTCATCGGTAGCTGCATTCGTCTTACTGAATTTCAGACCATCAGGCGGGAGAGATCCATCGTCTCGAGTGCTTTCATGTTCGCTTCGTGCCGGCGATGGTTGTCCTGCCGCAGCGACTCGATCTCGGACTTTGTCAGCATCCTTGGCACGAAGGAGGTATCGGCCTTCAGACTCTGTGAGGGAGTCGAAGCTATAGCCGAATCGGTTTTGCCACCACGCTTCAAGGCCTGTGCCGTCATACTGATCCCGTAGTTGCTCAAGGGTTGAGCTATCGATAGCAATTTTGGCGGAATACTGCTTTCCGGTCAATGCGGTGGCGGCCAACACCTCTCCGCCACGGTTCTCGATGTAGCCCTTGAGATTCGCAAGGGTGCCCCCCTGGGTCAGAGTGTCATCCATGATGAGGTAGGGCTTATCGATGCGAACATGGCCATCAAAACTCGGCTGATTTGCTAACCGACCAAAACCATCCTGGGAGGTTCGTCCTACCTTAGCGGCTTGCACGATGTCTAAGTCAACATCAAGGCCGAGCACTTTAGCCAGCACGTCCGCCATTGCCCGAGGAATCGCATTGCGGCTCACAGCTTCCTCGGCATGCACTCCGAGGGCAATGGATGAACGATCGCCGATCAGTCCTTTGAGTTGCTTGATAGCATCGAGAGAAAGCACATCATGGACCAACCGCCGAGCGGCGGCATCATCACCCCCCTTGGCAGCATCGTAATCAGGGTGGCTGGTCGCGTCCGCGAGGCGGCCATGCAAGATCACCTCTGGGAACCCCTTACGCCAGGGAGAGCGCTCGGCACTGAACCACAAGCGATCCCCTTCTGCGACTCCAACCTCTATATCTGCTTTCTGCAGCTTCTTAGCCAGCCCCTCAATTAGGGAGCGAGTCTCAGCCGCAGTGATGCCATCCGGCACAAAGCCAACGGCGCGCAGCGCCCGGGTAACCCACGCCACCACACGATCCCAACCGCGACCCCAAGCGCCCTGCTCCAGCTCGGCCAGATGGGCCACCACCTCCTCTGCTTGGGTACCAACATCCTCATCGGCGTAATGGGTGTTCACCCAGTCCCACACCGCCTTCATGCTGGAGTCTTTCTGGGACTGGATGAGGCGGCTCATGAGCTTGGTGTATTCCCCATCGCCCAGCACGTTGGCCAAGCCATAGTGGGCCAGCACCTCATGACGCAGTATCTCGCGCATCCGCTTGGGGTTGGCGATGGTATCGGCGGCCACATGCAGGGTACCCGCATCGTCGTCAAACGCGGCGCGCCGTATCAACCCATCTTTGGCATCTAATCCCAACGCTTGTTCCAATTCAGCTTGGGTGGCGTGGATCTGCACATTGATACCGCTCGCCCCCCGGTACTGCTTGAACCACATTTTGGTGACCAGCTCGGCTTCTTTGCGGGTCAGGTGCTTGGCTGGCTTGTCACCCTGGGCCATAGCCTGCTTCGAGAAGAGGATGACGCGATCACCCTCCTGCTTCGTCTCGAGGGTGTTGAAGAGGTGGTCGAAACCGGCTCGAATACCCGGCACCTCACCGGCGGTCGGATAGGGATAGCTGTTATCCAGCTCCCAACCCAACTGGGCGGATGCCTCCCAGGTCGCCTCATCGACGATATTGGCCAGATAGTCGTTACTGACGCCTTGGTCCTGCAGCTTGCTGATGAGATAGCTCTCGAACGCCCGCGCACTCATCTCGGTATTGGTGGTCCAGTATTGCTTGGTTCGCTTGCTATCGAGCTTGCTGGATCGCGCCCTGAGTGCGGTCTGCTTGATGGCACGCATCACCGCACCAAACGCCACAACCATTTCCTTGCGCACCTCGCCTTTGTGGACGAAGTTGCTGCCACGGGCCGCCAGATCCACATCCAGCGCCTCAGTCATGTTGTCGCCAGCTTTTCCACGCAGTCGGGAAAAGTAGTTGTCCAGCGCATGCCACCACTCGTGGCCAAGCGAGCCGGCACCGTTCATCTTGGTGAGATTGATCACCATCTTTCCCGGTTCGTAGTGAGCAGCTGCGGGCGAGACCCCGCCACTACCACGCGCCCCAAAGGCTAGCCCCAACTCTCCGTTGAGAGAGATCGCCTTGGGCGGGATCCCCAGAATAGCGGCCATGTCCATAAGTGCGTCGAAGGCATCATTGAGGTTGCGCTGGCGGCGTCCCTGCTCCACCCAGTTGCCAAATTCAACCCCACGGAAGCCGAAGCTGCTGGCAAACTGCTCCGGGGTGACATCCTGCCCGGCGCGCATGTCCTCGCCCACTCGGGGCTGGTTCAGATCGCGGCGCTCGCGGGGGATGGCCTTGTGTTTCTCCAACTTGGCGATCAGCTCGTCCTGATGCTCGGCCCGGTAGGCACGGGCCTCCTTCACATCTTTGAATGCTGGCGTGAGATCGAGGTAGTTACGCCCCAACTTCTTGCCAACAAACCAACCCTTGCCATCTTCCCGACTGTAGATGTCAAACGTCACCGCCTTGGGCTTACTGGCCTCGGCCGTCAACTCCTCATAGCGAGCCTTGAAGGCGGCAATGGCCTCCTGCTTGGTATCTCCAGTGGCGATGATACGTGGCCAGTTACCCAAGGCGCTGGACTTGGTCCCGCGTTCGAGGGTCCACATCTGCTTGGGCGGGTCGTACTTCACCCCGTTATACAGGCTGTACTCGCCACCCCGCAGCTTGAGGTCGGCCAGGCTGCGTTGATGGCCCACTGCCTCGTACAGGGCGGCGCGGTTGCTGATGTCTTCCGCCAGATGCAGGCCCGACTTGGCGATCTGCTGGCGCAGCTGCTCGCTGGCGCTGCCGCCTTCCAGTAACCCCAGCGCGGTGTCGCGCATCGCCTTGACGGCTTCGGCCCAACGATTCTGCTTCCAACCGGCCTGCGGCTTGGTCGGGATGCTGTCACGGGCCGCGCGGGCGTAGGCCACGAACCACGGCTGGATGCCGCTGTCGAGCAGCTTCTGGTAATCTGGCGTCGGCCAGGCCTTGGAGAGCGGCAACTCCTTTATCTCATCGACCGTATCGCCCTGGATGCTGTCCCGGTAACTGGCCCAGATATCCTTACGAGCCCCGCCAATCTTCTCGCCGAAGTCAGTAATCGATTCTTGTGCGACGTGCTTTGCACGGCTGATCGACTGGGTTGTATCCCCTTCTTTCAACCAGCGCTTGAACGCCTTCACTGGCATAGCCTTGATGGCCCCCAGTCCCTTCCACCCCGGCTCGTAATTGGCCAGATAGCCTGCCCGAGCTGCGGCCTCGTCAGCAAACCCCAACATAACCTTGTGCTCGTCAAACTTGCCCGTCTTGGGGTCTACCTGGTCCACCACATAGACCTGCTCACTCTCCGGCTGGTCCCCGATAAAGACGTCGACGTGATCACCATCAGCCCCTTCGGTACGTTTGATGTAGCCGTAGTCATGGGCCATGGTCGATTGCCAAGCTTTGCCATCAGGCGCAGTACCGGAGCGAGTGGATCCTTTGGGGTTTTCTAGGGCAATGTCGAAGCCGTGTAACTTGAGGTGCCCCTTCTTGTAGTTGCCTGCCTCCTTCTGAGCCTGGGTTGGCTCAGTGTTTACCTCTGCCCTGGCGGCCTCCACCTGCGCGACCGGCTCAGAAACAACAACCCCGGCAGGAGCCGGGGTTGTCAGTGTCTTGTCATCTTGTTGCTGTCCAGTTGATGCAGGTACAGGAGAAGCGAGACCTCCCCGATCTCTTGCTCCAGCTCGGCTTGCAAGCTCGGTAGTGGTTGGCTCAGCACCTGCTGCAGCTTGACTGCCTGCGCCGGGCTGATCACCTTGTCCTTCACTGCCGCTTGCAGGTATCTGGGCAGGCTGGTCATAAGTCACCTCGGGTTGTTCATTGGAAGAAATGGCATCGCGGTAGCCAGTATCTACAGCGGCCACAAGTGGCTGCTGGCTGACATCTCCCTTAACCCGTGCCGTATCAGCATCACCGCCGAGACCCTGAACTGTAAGATCTGACAGTTGACCCAACTCAGCTGTATTGCTCTCGTCGAGCTGCAATTCAGCGCCACTCTGATGGGCTGGGGCATCTATAGGAATGGGGAGCATGGCTAGTACCTGTTCAACCTCGGCAACTGCGGCAACTCCAAACCCGCCACCATTGAGCGGGACCGGAGTCTCAATCCCCTTGCGACTAGCTAGCCGGGCTTCCTTTTCGCTGGCGAAGGGCTTGCCCTTCCGGGTAACACGCAGGCTCTTGAGCGGGCCGATGGTGGGGTCAGCTTCCACACCAACCGACGCACTTCCCCTCATAGGCGCAGCATCCGGCTGACGGTGATCGCCACCATAGATCACATCTCTATACGGAAGCTCGGTGCCAATCTCGCGCCCCTCTCCCTCGATGGTAGCGCCGGGCAGCGCATCAGCGTTTTGCATCTGACCGCGATCTGCAGGCAATAAGTCCCCCTCCTGCCCGCTTTGCCACCGGGTGCGCTCACTGCCACGAAACTGAGGGCCGGGGCCAGCCTGGTGGTCATCGTGATCCCCCGGTGCGGCCACTTCCTTCCCTTTGGGCTTGGCATTCGCGTCGCCAGCAAAAATAACATTCTTGAGCGGAAGAGCCGGGCGCTGCCCCTCCATTGCCACCTGTAGGGCACTCTTGCCACCAGCAAAGGGATCCTCTCCCAGTTCCCCAGCTTGAACTCGTTCATAGAGGCTTTTGCCCAGGTTGCCCCCCTGCATTTGAGCTGACACCAGCTCCTGCACCGATGAGCCAAACTCGCCAGCCAGAGCGCGCTGAACCTCGCTATCCTGGGCCAGCCCCTTGAAGCGATCGGCCGTATCGTCCTTGCGCAGATAAGCTGGCACGTCGCGCAGCTCGTCATACTGGCTGGCGCTTGGACCAAGCGGGGATCGGTCTGTTGCTGTAGGTACTTCAGGCTCTGGAGTAACCTGCGGCTCAGCTTGCTCATCAGACGCGAGATCCGGAGAAGTAGGTTCAGCATCTCGAGCCGGGTGGTCTTCGGCCTCCACTTCGCCACGCTCACCGCGCAGGCCACCGACACCACCAGTGGCACCGCCGACCCCCATGCCGATAAGGCTGCCCTCAATGGCAGAGGAAACAACCCCTTTCATGGGGTCGATGTTGGCTCCTGCGACCTCATTGAGTGCTTCGTTCACGCTGTACTGTTGGACCCCCTCTTCGAGCGCTTCACTGATACCTTCGCCAGCAGCCCCTTTCCCCATCCCCTTGAGCACGCCGCCGCTGGCGCCTTTACCGGCCAACATCTTGAACAGCATCGTGTCGCCCATCAGGGTGCCCACGGCAGCCGCTCCCCAAGTCTTGGCATCCCCCATGGTGGCCTGGCTCGCAACATTCGCGGTTTCTTCGCGTGCCAGCTGCAGCTTCTCGCTATCAGAGAGATGTGCAGTCTGCTGATCGGCATCGATGCGTAAGAAGGAATCCCGGAAGGTCGTGCTGTTTCGCAACTCATCAAAGCTCATACCCAGCACAGAATCCCTGGCATTCACGCCTGCGGCGCCAACCGAACCGGTAACCCCCGTGGTCGTCGCTGCGCCAGTGGCCAACCGAGATACCGTCTTGGCCGCAACAGCTTCCGCCACCTCTTGCGCGGCCCCCCGCTTGATCATGGTGGTGGTCACCATCCGACCGATCGTCGCCTTGGCTGCCAGCCCGGTGATCCCGCCACTCGCCAGCGTAGGGAGAAGCGACCCCACCCCTTGCGCCATTTTCATCGCCCAGACATCAATATCCCCAGCACCATCCCCCAGGGTGATAGCGCCCGCGGGTGACTCACTGACAAGGCTGCGAGTCATCGCCTCTCGCGCATCGACACTCATCCCCTCTTTGAGGCTATCCGCTCCAGATTGAGCCAGCTCCCCTGCACCGGCCACCACATCCAGCGCCGGCGCCAGCTTCTTGGCCAAGTTTGCGCGGGCATTCTCCAGGTAGTCCCCCTGGTCCTTGCCGCCATGCTGCCGACCATAGTTGCCAGCCTGGCGCGCCAGCTCACCGATGCCGCCCACGAGCTCGAGTCCGCCAGCACCAACAGCACGCGCAACATCACTGAGGCCAACATCCAGATTTCGTGGCGCCGGGGCGGGGGTAGCCAAACCGGCATCCAGGCTGTTCCAGAACTCATCCATGCGGGTATCACTTTGCTGCGCCGTCGGCAGCGTGGTTGCAGTCTTATCCATGGCGTCCTCGAGAATGGAAAAAGAAAAGCCCCGACCGGCGAACCAGTCAGGGCTTGGAGATGGCTATCAGGGCAAATGGCACACTGATCGATGATGGGGAGATGCTAACGCTGGAGGCGTCAGCAGGCAATGTTTAGCGAGCCGCCATGGCCTGATAAGCAGCCAAGCCATCGGGGGCCTTGTTGAGGTGTGGGGTCGTTTTGAAGGGATCCGCGAGCGCGTTGAGTGCTGCCTTCTCGGCAGCTCTGGGATCCTGCTTGGCAACCACCGCTGGAGTTGACTCCCCTCGCATGGCATTGGCCGTCTGCCCATCCCGCCGCAACTGAACCCAGCGACTGTAGATCTGGTCTAGCATGGCCGGATCTGCATGCTCAGATAGGGTGCGCCCATTCGCTCCCGCCTCCTGCACAAACTCACGGCGGAGGGCATCCTTGCCAACCCATTGCGTCAACCCCGAAGGGGCAGGTGCAAACCCTGCACCGGCCGCCGTGGCCGATGCCTGGGCTTCCAGACCGAACACATCACGCAGTCCCTGTGCCTGCTGCTGGGCCGCATCTCGCTCTGCTGCGATAGCTGTATCTCTCTCTTCCTGGCTCATCATGGTGTCACGGCGGATCTGACCGATCGCCTTATCGGTGTCTGCCTGCAGCTTCACGATGGCCTGGCGGTAGCCCTTCACATCGGCCCCGGGCGTTAATCCGAGGCTGGTCCGGATGTTATTGGCCTTTGCCACCAAGTCATGGGAGAGTGCCGCACGCTTGTAACCGGTGCCGACAAAATCAGAAATGGGGATCACCTTGGGTTTATCATCGCCCCTGGCTGTGCGGTTATCCGTCACCGGGCGATCGGCGGTAGAGCCGTCGTCATAGGTGACCTTTAACCCCAGCACCACACCTGCGCCATCCGGTGTCACCATGATTCGGCCCAGTTCCTTATTCTTGATGGTCTTGCCGGTGGCAGGATCCACATCGCCGATACCGGTCTTGATCTCCTCCTGGTAGAGGGTACCGGCAGCCTTGAGAAACTCGGGGTTATTGATGCGGTTAACGCCTTCCTCACTGTTCCAGTCCAGCTTGCCGCTTTCGGCTTCACTCATCAGGCCCTTCGTGTAATTCACAAAGGTCTTGCTGGCGCCTCTAAACTCACTCTCCATATAGCGAGCTGGGTTGTATTGTGCAGCCTTCGGGTCGCTAACCACCTTCCGAAAGACCTCCCCTGGGTCCTTGCCAGCCTCAATATCCAGCCACCCCTGCTGGATCACCGGTAGGTTCTCCTGCTGATAGGCCTCTTTCTCCCGTCGGTCTCTGAGCCACTGGTATTCGGCCTCTGCCCGAGAATAGGCGCGCTCCGCCCGAGCGTTTGCCGCCTTGGCACTGGCAATGGATGAGCGCACCTGTTCCTCATAGAGACCATCACGCCGCGCCTCGCGCTCGTCTTGCTTGCTGTCTCGCTGCCGGGCATAGGCCGTCTCATCAGCATACCGTTCATCAGACTGCCGTTGACGGTCCAGATTGTTCTGCCACATCGCATCCCGCAGCCCCTGCTCTTTCTCCGCACGCTCGTCGGCCTTCTGGCCGCGCTGATAGTGGTTCATGGTGCCAAACCCGGCGAGGAACCCCTCGGCCAATCCTGAAACTCCCATCACTCCTCCTTAGAACAAGCTGGCCAAGAGGCCTACACCGGCCCCGATCACTGCGCCCCACGGCCCACCGACAGAGCCCGCCTGGGCCCCCGCCATGGCGCCAACGGCCGCACCGGTCCCCACGTTGGCCATCGTCTGCTGCTTCTGCTGTGCCTTGAGGTTCTTGTTGGCAGTCTCACGCGCCTCGTCCAACTTTGCCGACTCGTTCATCCCCTGCATGGCCTGGCGCCGCGTCTGGGCGCCAATATCAATCAGTCCATATCCCATCACATTCCCCCGCCTGCTTTAATCGCCTCTCGCAAGCCGGCATCGGCTCCGGTGAGGATCCCCATCTGACGTTCTTTCTCCTGCTCGCGCAGGCCATTCTCGGTACCGGCTGTCATCAACGCCATGCGCAGCCCCTGGCTGTTGTCTTGTGGGTTGGCCGGCGCTGCGATCCCCATGCGACCATTGCGATTGGCTGTAGCCTGCTGTGCGGATACCAACGCATTGGTGTTGTTCTGCTCGACGCGGCCGAGCTGGTCGCGCAGCAACTGGCCACTCGTGGCCTGCTCCATCAGCTCTTTCTGCTTCGGGTAGAAGCGCGTCAGCCAGTCGTCATATTGCTGCCGGGTGATGCTGGCAAATTGGTCCGAAGCCCATCCCATCGGTTACCCCCTTAGTAGCCCTTGTTTTGCAGGACGCTAGCAGTCGGGCTGATCTTCTTACCCGCCGCAGTCCCCCCAGCGACGCTGTTCATGCCATAGGCCGTTGCAGCACCACCAACGGTACCGACCAACCCCAGCACAGCCTGCTTGTTGTTGAACTTCGTTTGGGCATCGCTCGCAGCCTTGTTGAGGCTGGAGCTGGCCAGGCTGCTATATCCCTCGAGGGCCTCAGCTTTCTGACCTTGCCCCATCGAGACCACATCCTTGAGCCCAGCCACATACTTGTCCTGCTGGCTGGATTGTGTGCGGTTGGTGGTATCGGTCTGGCTTAGCGCCTGGTCCGTTTCCAACTCGTGCATGGTGTCCTGATATTTGCCGCTCGTCGGGTCTACTCCAGACGCAGCCATGGCATCAGATAGCCCCTCCCGCGCCTCACCGAAGCTGTGGGCCGTGCCCAGGGCTGCCGTACCCGCGGCATCGTCAAAGGCCTCCTCTCCGTTCAGCTCGTCCACCTTGTCCATGAAAATGTCTTCGTACTGCTTGAGATCCGACTGGTAGATCCCCCATTGCTTCATCGCAATGTCCGCCATGGCCTTCTGCGCCGAGGTCTCTTTGATCTCGTTAGAACCGCCCTTACCCATCACTCCACCTCACAGGTTGATCTGAAACACCAGCATGCCGTCGTCGTCATCGGGTTGGCGTACCCATCCCATCTTTGGCGCCACCTTGAGCCAACCGCGCCGGGTCGAGTGGAACCGCAGCCAGCGAGCGCCAATCATCCTGGCCAGGCGTTTTACCTCTGGCAGGTGTCTGAGCGGGGCTCCCTGCTCTCCCCATCCGACCCACACCAGCACGCCGCAGCCCCCCGCCTCTATCACAGGTTTCAGGACAAACCCATCTGCCCCCCGCACAAACAAAAACGCCTGCTTATCTCGGCAGGCGTTATGGATCTTGGCGGGTAATTGATAGTCTCCGACATCAATAGCGATTTGATTTACTGGAAACGACGATGAATATGACATGGCGCTATGAGAGATATATTTGGCTGCGATTAATACAGATATTAATAATTACCCGAGCATCATCTCTAGCCCAGTTATATTTGCGGTTTCCAATTACATAAAAACGGATACTACTTGCGCCCGCAGGAACAATGACCTGTAGGTTGCCAAAATTACGAAACATGACTTGGAAGGCAGCCGATTGGGCCGATGCTAAATGGGTCACCTGCCCAGTATTTGCTTGGCAATATAGGTTGAAATCAGAACCATTTTCAGCTGCTGTTATATTACCAAACGGCACTACAGGCATGGTGATTATCTGTTCATAATCGGCTTGGTCAAAATTTACCGTCAGCAAAGTCTGCTGGTCATCCCCGCCAATATAATTCCGGGTGGCCACACCAATGTTCGAGTAAACCGTTTGGCTGAGAACACCTATAATTTTCCCTGCTTTTAGAGTTCCCCTGATGTCACAGTTATCATCAATGACGCAATTCCCCAGCGTCATATTTTTGATATAGCCCCCTTCTGCTCGTAGACGATTCGTGTAGATATTCCCATCGCTGTAGATTATGGTGAACCAGCCTTTCCCCCACCCGCTATAAGGCCCGCCCAGGCCAAAGCCAGCGGATCCCCCCGACATGAAGGCGTTGCCCATATCGAAGGAACCTCCTGAGATAGAGGGGGCCGAGATGCTGACCCCGGCCTTAATGTAATCGGCAGTGATCCGCTCGGAATGGATGATCTGAATGGTGGCTGCCTTGATGACGGCCTCACGAATGGCCACCTTGCCATCATCAGTGACCCCGAAGACAATCTCTTTCTGGTCGGGTTTGGCAGGGTTGTAAATAGCAAACCTGGTCGCCGAAGCAATGATTTCATCTACATCTGGACTCGTCATCCCCCGTAAACCCGCAGTGCTATGCAGCGGTCCAACCTGCCCATTTTTGTTAATAAAGCGGACCCAGTAATAAGCATTGAACCCTTTGCCGACCGAGTCGGAGTAAACGTTGGCTAGGGTTGTTCCTATCGACACAGAGCTGGACGGGTCATCGACCTCGGCGCGTAGCACCTCTGTATAAGAGTGTCCCTTGTAGGCCGGGGGATCCCATGTCAGGGTTATGGTGTGAAACGCCCCATCAGCTGTCACCCCGGTTGGAACCGCCGGCATCTGCACACCAGACCATTCAGGGTCACCCGATTGGTTGGGCGGGAGCTCAGGAATAATCAGTCCGGTACCATTTCGGCGCAAATTGACCATACCTATGGCTGCTGCTTCTCTCAGTGTCAGCGCTCTATCCAGCCGATCACCTTTCTGGCCGGTCAGGATCTGCATGTTCTCGGTCAGCCCCTGCTGGGTGCTGCTGGCTCGGAAGGTGTTCTTGCTCATTGCAGACAGACCTCCGCCATACTGCCGCCCAGGGTAATCCGCTCAACCTCGGCGGTGCCCTTCACCTCCACTTGCCAGCGCCGACCCCGCAGTGGCGGCAACCGGAACCCGGACGGCGGGACCTGACCCGCCATCAGCTCGAATACCCTGGCCCCATCGACAATCAGCGCGAAGCCAACTTGCTCGACAACCTCACTCATCACCCGCGCACAACTGAGGCGCACGCCAGGGGGCAGCACAAACTCCTTGGACCGCCAGCACATTGGCAGGGCAGCAGCACCGCCACGCCATTGATGCAGTTGGGTACCTTTGGCGATCATCAGGGCATCGAGTTGCATGTCTGCAACCGCCGCATCCCAGCGCCCCGAGATCCAGCGCAGATCACCAGATCTGGGGTCAAACACAAAGCCATGGCTATCGGTCTGGGCCACATAACGCCCCTCGCTGTACCAGGCTCGCAGTGTGTCGGGTTTCAGAGCCTGCCACTGCTCCCGGGTGATGATCCCCTCGGTCACCAACGCACCACCGTCAGCCCCGACACCGACCAGTCCATCCGGCGCGGCGTACAAGACCATCCCATCCAGTGCCACCATAGAACGAGCGCTGACACAAGCCTGTGGAGTAGGCGTGAGCTTCTGACCCGTGATGGAGGACGGGGACGCTCCTTGGAAGAGATAGGGATAGCCCTTGGTGCCTACAACCAGCGCCGTGTCGATGGCCGCGATCGCCACAATGTCGTGCTCAGTGGTCAGCTTGTATTGATCCGGCCAGGCATAGGGCAGGAAGGGCTCGGAAAACAGGACTGCATTGCCGACAAACCCGGCACAGATACCATTGGCCATCTGGCAGATCCCGCGCATCTTGTCGGGAGGCATGCTGTAGCCGTAGGTCTCCAGTACCGGCCCCAGCTCTCCATCTTTCTTGGCATCGCTGTAGCTGGCCGTCGCAATGGGCAGATCGGCAACCAGCAGATAGTCAGCTAGGCCACCACCCGACACCGATCGGTAGAGCCGCCGCCGGGTGATGTTGCTGTCGTTGGTCGGGACCGCAGACAGGCCCACAACCACCGTCGAGCCCGGGATCGTGATCGTCGTCTTGCCGCTGGCCGGTCCAGGTGCGCCCTCCTCCCCCAGCCCGGTCACGTAGGTCTCCACGTAGAAACGGGTCTCATCATCCGTCGGGTCATCATCCTTGCTGCCAGAGGGTGGCGTGACGGATTGTACGTTCGGCGGCGTGGCCGGCACCGGCACCCCCAGCCGATACCAAGCAGTGGGCTTGTTACTGCCCCCAGTGGCGATCGCGTCGTAGGTCAGCTTGGGAAACTCCCCATCGGTGAAGTAGACGCGGTTGTACTGATCCTGGGCGATGGGCGATCGCATGACCTCCACCAGCTTGTTCCAGGCAAACCAGTGCGCGCCGTAGTAGTGGAACAGCGTCTTGGGGGCGATCGGCAGGGAGACCCCCGCCGCCTTATCTGTCATCAGTGGCGCCACCACCCCGCGGTCAAAATGACAATCTTGGGCCAGGGTGGCCGCCTCGTCCGGCAATAGGTGGTCTGCCACGCGCGGCACCATGCCTCGCATAGTCACGATGTCGATCAATGGCATGGGGTTTCTCGAAGGCTGGAAACGAAAAAGCCCCACTCGTTAGAGCAGGGCCATGATGGGGCTATGCTAACGCTGCACAGAGCGATGAGCAAGCTCACCAAGCATTGCGAAGCGGGATCTTGCGCTCGTCATACTCGATGCTATCCCGGCAGTGCGTCGGGCTGCGCATGATGAAGTTGATGACTTTCTCTGCCCTCAATGCCCAAGGCTTTCCCTGCTTGGCGTTGTAGCCCACGTTGCCAGAGATGGTTTCATCAGGCCGGCCGCCCAGGAGGGTGTTGCCAAGCTGGTCAATGGAGACCAGCACGCGAAAGAGGTACCGGGTAACTCGGTTGCTCATGTCATGTCCTTGTTGGTTGGTGGATCCTTTAGAGGCGGCATTACGCGACACGCCGTACTTTCAGAATGGTTTTCCAATTACCACTCCCGCCATAGACCAGGATGTTGGTTGAGGGGCTGTATCCAAACCAAGTGGGGTTATTTCCTGATGTGACCGCGCTGTAGTAAACGCTACTCTTCGAGTACGTCCGCCCAAGCGTCCGATCCACTTCCAGCATGACCGTAGCGGTGAAGTTACCGCCATCCCCAACATGGAAAGTGATGGCGTACAGACCATCAGGCAAGTTAATGGAAAGGGAGTCTGTACCTGTGTTGCTTTTGTAGAGAATGTTCGCGCTATTTTCCCCTACGTCAGCGGCAGAGGGTTTGTTCAGGGTGTTGTATTCCAGAGCCCACTGGGTGAATGCCCCCGTATGGAACTGGGCGCGGGTGTAGACCCGGCTGGTGTTGTAAACGTGGTAACGATGCTGCACTCCTGCGCCGACGGTCACAGTGAGGGAGCCGGATTTAGGCTCTGGGTAGTTAAGTGCTGCCGCCACATTGGCATCCGAGTCCTGGCGATAAACGCCCGGGCTGACGATGGTATTCAGGTCTTCCTTGGTTAGCGGGAATGGATTGAGCAGGCTGCCGGGGTGTGAATGGTCCGCTGCCGCCAGAGCCGGTTTGTCCGTTACCTCCCCCCAAGTTGGCCACCGTGTAGCCGTGACCGGGATCTGATCAATTTGGTTCCAGGGGTGCCGGTGGGATGCTGCGGCCAGGTCAGGCTTGTCTGTTAGCTCCCCCCATGAAGGCCAGCGAGTCGCATAGGTAGGGATCCCCGTCAGCTGCGACCAAGTATGGGTGTGGCTTGCTTCAGCGGCCCCCACCTCAGCAAGGGTGGGCCAGCGCGAAGCGTATACTGGGACGTTGGAGAGCTGCGACCACGGGTGGATGTGCTCAGAGGGCGGCATGGTCACCGGCTTGTTGGTGATGTCAGCCCATCCCGGTACCCAACTGGCTGGCCTGGCCCCCACATCGGCCGCACTCAGCACCACGGCCCCAGTCATACCATTGACCGAGATCACCGCGTCCGAGCCATCGATCTTGAACCAGGTACGGGTGGCCGGATCCCAGTGCAGGTAATCACCCGTCACATAAGAAACGCTGGCAATCACTCCAGGGTGAGAGATCCGATAGAACGGCACACCTTGATTTGCGACTGGCGCGATCGGTGCCCCCGCAGCAGCATTCCAGGGACCAGCCCATACCAACTGCGAAGTGATGGCCTGCGCCCACTTCTGAGCCTGCAGCGCCCAATGCAAAGCCGAAAACTCCCCGGGGCGCCCGTTGATGTCGCTCCCTTCCGGATTCTGCGCCCAAGCCTCCGCCATGCCCTCTGACACACTGGCGCGCTGGGAACTGGCATTGGCCGAGGCCTGATCTTGAGCGGCCTGGCTCGCCTTAGTACTCGCTGTGTCCGCCGCTGCTTGGGCCAGGGCCGTCTTCGCAACCACCACATCCTGCATGCCCTGAACAGCGGTTTTAGCCTGTGAGACGGTGTCGGCGTTGGTGCTAACTTCCTTAGCTTGCCCGGCGACTATCGCCGCATTCGCCGCTACCTGGGTGGCGCTCTCCTGTACTTGGGCCCAATCAGCCGTGACTTGCTCCGCCAGCGTGCCAACCCTGGCCGCGTTATCCAGCGTCATCACCTTCGCACCCTCTGCCACCTGGGCCGCCTGCTCGGCATTACTGGCGTAGGTACCGGCATTGGTTGCGGAGGTAGCCGCCGCGACTTTGGAGCTGTTAGCAGCACTCGCATGGGTGGCAGCCGTGCTCGCACTGGTGGCGGCCTCACCGGCCATGGTCGTCGCCGTGGTGGCGCTGGTGTTGGCGTTGGTCGCCTTGGCCGATGCGGTACTGGCACTGGCCGCGGCCGCCGTTGCGCTTGCTGCAGATTCCGATGCAGAGGAACTCGCCTTGGTCGCGTGATGCAAAGCGGAATGCTTGCCAGGGACCACCGCCACATCAACCGGGTTCTCCGCCCACTTCTGGGCACTGCTCGCTGACCCTGCCGCAGCCCCCGCGCTGGTCGCCGCGTCACCCGCTTGACTGCTTGCCGTAGCAGCCGATGTGGATGCCGCCGCAGCCTGCTCAGTCGCGACCTGCTTTGCCTGCTCCGTAGTCACCACATCGTTGCCGGTCTGCAGCCGATCTTCGGCAGTGACTTCTGCTGCAGCTTCTGACCGCTGCATGGCCTCCACAGCCCGATCAAGCAGAGGGGGCGTCAGGTTGATACCGCTATCGACCAGAATGCTGTTCAGGGGGCCATCGGAGCTTTGAGCCGTCACCACCCCGGACCCCATATAATCCATGTCCCCACACTGGTCATTCTGGGCATAGACATCGTAGGTACCGGTTGCCAGCTGGAATCGGTACTCCCCAGCCTGGTCACATTTGAAGGTCATTGCCGATCCCATCAACACCTCACCGGTGGTGCTGAGAGCCCGCAGCTCAATGAAAGCCCTCGGGACTGGCTTGCCAGCAGGGTCGGTGATCACACCGTGGATCTGGATCATGGATTACCCCTGGTTGGTCTGAAACTTCTTGTCGCGAATGGAAACCAGCGTGCTGTCAGTCTCGATCTTGATGCCGAGATATTGCGCGAACGCCTGGAGGTGAAGCTGGCCGCGGGCGGAGTTGGCCGTCTCATCGGAGTCACGCAGATAGGCGCGATAGATGATCCAGTCCATGCAGGGGGTGGAATAGGTGTCATCCACCTGCAGGAGATCGCCGGCCTCAACCTGGGCAACCTTCACCGGCGTAGGCAGCACGCTCAATACCAAATCGACCTTCACGTCTGCGGTCACCCCCGGGTAAAGCCAGAAGATGCGCGGGTTGGTGGGCTCGAAGAGGTAGGCCTCTACCTCGCTGGCATCGGTGCCGGTCATCCACTCGGGATCCAGATCATCGAGCTGGCCTCGCTCGAAATAGCGGATCTTGCGCCCGCCAGTATTGCGCTCCACCTCGATGAGTTTGGTGGCGCCCGCTGGCAAGGCCTGACGAGTGCCGGCCACACAGCTGATGGTCTGGGTCGTGGCGAAGATGTCTGGTCGGTAGTTGGCAATGGAGGCGATGGCGCTGTTGTAGTAATGAACCAGGTCCTCCAGCGACCAATGGGTACGCGATTTATCGGTCAGCTCGAGAGAGACCCGATCAAGCAGGTCTTTGATGAGGGTCATGGGGACCTCTTAGAAGAAGGAGTGGCGCCGCACCTGGTTAACTGTCCTGGCATTTGCCGTTTGTTCGATGCGAAACCGATAGGCTTCCCGCGCAGCCTCATTGAAGCGAGCTCGGTTGAGCTGAGCCAGTTCAGGGTTGGCCCAGGGCTTGCCGGGTTGGAGCTGCAAAATGGCGGCGGTGCCATCGGCCATGGCTTCGGCGTAGTCCTCAACCAATCCAGCCGGGATCAGCTTGGCCGTAGGAAGTGGCTCGATCGCCCCGATGATGCAGACATCCTGCAACGCAACCAGGAAGCGGATCGACTCTGCAGACTGAACGTGATACTGCTCCCCTGCCGTCAGCAGTTGGCCCCCAGCGGTGATCCGGTGGATCACGGATCCCGTCACTTGGGGGTCCCGAATATCCTGGCGGGCCTGCCGGTTGATGCTGCTGGCCTTAGCAAAGCTCACTGTCTGCCCTTCCAGCACCTCCTCAAACTGCCGCTCGAGGTGAACGAGGGCGCTCTGCTTGCAGAAGTCGATCGCCGCCCGGATGATGGCTTGGCGAATGATACTGTCGAGGGGGCCCGATACCCGCTGGCGAACCAGCGGGATCAGGGCGTCAGGACTGACCAAGCGGCTGTCCAGTACCGGCACCATTACTCAGCTTCCTTCTGAGCACGCAGGGCATCGCGAACACGGGTGCGGAAGTCATCGACCCGCTCACCGGTTTCCTGCTTGATGTGAAGCTCGTACTTCTCGGCCACGGTAGCGAGCTGCGCGGAGGTCATCTTGGCCAAGTCCAGGCCGAGGTGCTCGACCACCATGCTCTGCTCAGCAGCAAGGCGGGCGGCCTCTTCCTCGGCCCGGCGGGCCGCTTCGGCTGCAGCCTGCTCGATGGCCTCCTGACGCGCCAGCACACCGTCCAGCTCGTCAGCCTTACGCCAGACGGTCGGGAACTCCAGCAGTTGCATGGCGATGTGACTCTCCACATCCACCGAGGTGTGGCGCGGGAACACCATACGGGAACCGGTCACGGTGTCTTTCTTCATCGGTTTGTCGCCGATATAGGCGATTGCGATCTTGTCGCTCACGGTCATTTCTCCAGTCAGGGAAAAGAAAAGCCCGGCACAGGGCCGGGCTCACAGGGGGTGGAAACCTTAGAGGTTACCCACCATCTCGTAGTGCAGTTTGACCTTGACGGTACCCGTAGCAGCGCCGCCGCCCACCGTCAGGCTGATCTCCTGCCCCTCCTGGGTCATCAGGTCATCCACCGGGATGTAGCTGTTCACTGCCGCCGCGGTGTTTTGGGCATTGATGAGGGTGGTCTCCCCCACCTTCACCGTGAGGGTGGTACTGGCACCGAGCGCCGCGGAGGTGAGCGAGACCCCCACCACCTTGATGTTCGGCTCCACCGGATCGCCGAACACCACCACATCACCGGCCGGCACGGCGGCCAGTTTTGCCACCAGGGTCGGAGAGACGGAGAGATTGCCGAAAGCGCCGTTGAACCAACGGCGCAGGGTCTTAACCAGAGTCAGTTTGGCCATGGAATGGTCCTCTTGTCAGTCTGAGTAAAGGCGCCCCTGACCGGGGCAGCCCAGGATTAGCGAGCGATCGGGCTCACAGCGGTGTCCAGCACCATGCAACCGTGGTCCTGCACGTTGCCGTTCTTCTGTTTGAAGCGGATCTTCTGCAGACCGGAGATCCAGCTGATGGAGAGCTCGGTACCGTTGCCGTGGTCCGCCTTCTCCTCGTGCATGTTGAAGGAGCCGCCTTCCACGCCGGAGCCAAAGGCATTGGCCAGCGCCTGGCCACCCAACAGGATGGCGCGGTCGATGGTGGTACCCGCGGTCTTGTCCGCTTCCACACCGGTTGCGGAGTTGGCCGCACACACCTTGACGGTGCTGCCCTGGTTGAAGCGGATCGGCATCCCGGGGTACTGCTTGACCAGGATGTTGCGCCACATGGCGCTATCACCCTGGAACAGCGGGTGACTCCAGCCCTTGCTGCGAGTGATCGCCCCCTGCAACATCGCCTGCCAGTCCTTGCCGGAGCTCGAGGTGTAGAAGTCATGCCACTGGCGCGGGGTGACGTAGAGCAGGTACAGGGGGTCACCGGTGTTCGGGTCGGAGCCGAAACGGATGGGCTGGATCGGGTTGGCCATTTCGGCCAGGAACAACGCCATGTTGTCCACGCAGCCCAGGTTGAAGCGGTCAGCAGCGTCGATCGCCTCAAAGGAGGTGGCATCCCCGCCGAAGAAGTGGCGCTCGTAAGTCGGCGCCGTCACCTTGTTGACCATGATCTCGCCGAACTCGGGATCTTCCCCCAGCGGTACGATGATGTCGGTGGCCATGTAGTCGCCACGGGCGCCGGCCAGCTGGACCATGCCACGCTGGTCGGTCAGGCGACCGTAGTAGCCATCAGCCAGCATGGTGCGGGCGATCTGGCGCAGGTCGTGCTTGGTGCGCTTCTGGCTCATCTTGCCGCCGGCATCCACACCGTGACGGGTCTGGTTGATGGTCAGACCGAAGTCCGCCTGAGAGAGGTTCTCCAGGCGGCCGGCGATCTTCTTGTCACCCATGGTCGGGCGGCCAGACAGTTGATGGAAGATCTGCATGTCCACTTCGGTACCGGCCTGCTTGCTCAGGTCAGTGATGCGGACAACGGGGGCGCCATGGCTGGTCTGCTTGCCGCCGTTAATTTTGACGCCCTTGGGCGCCTCCTCGGTCAGCATGTTAACCAGGGAGTGGGTGCGGTTGGCCTCAGTAAAGAGGGCCACCTGCAGAATTTTGTTGGCTTGCGCCTGGGTGACTTGGGTCATGATCCTCTCCTACAAAACAAAAACCCCGGCACTGGGCCGGGGTCGGAATGGGTTTGGCTGATTTACAGGTCGTGCTCTGCAAGCAGGGCTTCGATCTGGGCAGCGGACATGTTGGACATCTCAGCCATCAGCTGCTCTTGGCTCATGCCGCCGTACTTCTCGAGTTTGCTCTCGTGCTGTACGGACTGGCCGAGGTCTGACGGGCTTTGTGGAATATGGTCGCGCTCCTCGACCTTCTTCTGGGGTGCCGGCTTCTCGGCAGGCGGTGCCTGCTGTGCTACCGGGTCACCAAAGGCGGCCTTGGTGCGCTTCGCCACTTCCGCAAAGCGCTCCGTCAGGGGTTTATCCTTCCACGCGGGATCCTCTTTGAGACGCTCATCGACACTGACGGCAAATGTGGCGCGATCCTGGTCCTTCTCCATCCAGGTTGCGAGTTCAGGTACCGCCTGCAGCGCAGTCTGAACATCGTTCGGGACAGAGGGAGCCTGCGACTGGGTGGGTTGCTGGGGTGCCGGCTGCGCGAGCTTGTTCAGGCGGCTGGCAATACCGGTCAGCACCTTCCCGATCTCGGGATAGTCCTGGGCCAGTTGCTCAATCTCCTCAACGTCGAGCGCATCCGGATCGGCATCGGGCTTGATCCCGTGCTTATCCAGCAGAGCCTGCAGTCGCTCCCGTTCGCCGGCTTCGGCCTTGAGCTGCGCATTCTCGGCGGCGAGTGCCTGCCGCTGCGCCCGCTCAGACTCCAGCACGTCGTAGGGGATCTGGTGCTTGCCATCTTTGGACAGGATGACTTTGACGCCCTCCTGCCCTTCTTCCTGGGTGTCGTCCTGGGTGGTCTTGCCCTGCACCTCGGCCGCCGGCGGCGCGGTCTGTTCGCCCTTTTCGTCGGTGTGGGTGGCCTGCTCATCCTGCTTCGGCTTCTCGGTGTCACCACCGTCCTCCAGCGCATTCAGCGCGGCCTCAAGCTCCTCCAGTGATTCGGTACCAGTCAGGTTGTTAAAGTCGATGGGGTCCATAGTTGTCCTCGTGGTGTTTGCGGGTGGTATCGCTGCCCAAGCGGGGCAAGGCTCTCGGGGAAAGCCCTCTCCGACTGGGGCAGAAATGACAAAGCCCGCACAGAGCGGGCTCAATCATCATCGGAACTAAACACAAAACCCGGCGCGGTGGCCGGGTCTGGAAACGAAAAAGCCCAATCTCGAGAGACTGGGCCATGTTGGGGAAATCCTAACGCTGGCAGGTGGTGAATGCAACAGCCTTAGAGCTCAATCGCATCGATCTGTGCCTGGAGCGTCTCAGCAAGTTGGGCCTGCAATGCCGCACGTTCGGTGGAGATTTGCTCCCCCTCCTGCTGCAAGAGCTCCATCTCCTGCAGCACCTTGCCCGTATTGGCCTGCTTGAGAGCGTCATCGAAGCGCATGGAGTCGATTTGCTTCTGCAGGCGCTGGGCCTCTGTCTGCCATTTGGCAGCCCTCGCCTCGATCTCTGCGACCTTGGCCTCGGCCTCCCGCATCGCCAACTCCTGCTGAGCTTGCTGCATCTGCGCCTGCTGCTGGGCCGCCTCTTGTTCCTCCGGCGTCATCTGGTCTGCCGGTTTGGCGATCCCCAGAGCATTGCGCACCCGCTCGGCAAATTCGTGCTTGTTGGGCACATCCATGAGCTCGACCAGCATATCAAAGCAGGCTGCTTGAGCCTGGGGCGGCAAGCGGGTCATGGCCTCCATCATCCGCTCGGCCAACTGCTGCTTGTAGGCTGGAGTCTGCTGAATGGGGGCCAGGGCGATATGGGCGCGCAACCGGGTCACATCGTTGGTCAGCATCTCCCCTTCCGGCACATTGAGCATGACAGCCTTGCGGCGCCCCTTGTCCTCCCGGTTGATGGTCACCTTCACATTGCGACGCAGTGAGAGCTCCTCGAGGAGGTACCCCAGGGCAAGCTGCCCGACCAGCTGCCGGCCAAACCGGTAGTTGTCGTTGATCTCGGAGAGCGTGGTGGCGCCCTGCTCCACCAGGTTGGCAATGGCCACACCAGACTGCCCCGTTTCCCCCTGCCCCAGATAGGCTGCATAGACCCCCATGGTGTCCTGGATCAGCTTCACGCTGTCCTGCATCACCTGGAACTGCTGCGCCGCCACCTGGAAGTCCTGCTCCACCTTGAACACATCCGCAATGGTCTGCTTGCTCTTGCGGTCCGGGTTCAGCTCGATCAGTCCGTCGGCGCGCTCCACCTCTTCCATCACTTGGTCGCGGCTCATGTTGGTGGCGTCCTTGTCCATGATCACCCGCTTGACCTGCAGCAGCCAGGTGAGCTTGATACGGCGCAGGTTCACCTCGTCCTGGGCTGGGATGGCCCGGGCAATCAGGCCATAGGGTTCACGGCTACGGTCCTTGCGGTACCCCCAGAAAGGCACCAGAGGATACATGTTGTGCGGGGCGCTACAGGGGCGATCGACCAGGGCATGGGGGCCGGCAAACCAGGCCTCACGGATAGTTGCCACCGGCTGGCGCTCCACGACCCCGCGGCCCAGCGAAACGGCGGCGAGGTGAAGCTCGTTGCGCTCATCGAACTCGATGGCTCGCCCAGAATCGAGCAGCAGCACGCGGCGTATGGTGTAGGTGCGGTAGTAGACCACCTGCAACAACAGGCGCTTGCGGTCGGTACTGCACCATTCCACCTGGCGGGCATCGAACTGCTGCCACTCGTCGAAAGCGTTCTGGGTGCTGGCGTCCATCCCCTCAATGGCGGTGACACTCACCACCCCATTCCAGGTCTCGCCGACACTGCAGCGAAGCACCTCAGCCTTGCTGGGAAACATGGTGCAGGCTTCATCGAGGTCGAGCCAGCGCCGGCGCATCAGCCAACGGCTGTCGGAAAGATCCAGCTCCCGGTGGTGCCAGTCCCAGAACACCTCATCCCTGTGAACGAAGCTAAACCGGAAGCGTGGACCGAACGGGTCGGGATTGCGGCGCACCTCCACCCAACCGATTCCCGTCTTGATCTGGCTGGCATAGGCCTCGCCGCAAGCTCGGTCACAACCGCCGAGCCGGGCCATGTCGGCGAACTCCGAGTTCACCGCCTCGGCCAGCAGTTCGTATTCCTCTTCGATGTCATCGGCTACGACCATCAGGTCAGTGCGGGTCTTGGCCTCCATCCCGAGCACACCGTCAATGGTCGGGGCGATCAGGTTGTGGATTGTGGTCGGCTGCCCGCGGTCCTTGAGCACCTTGACCACGTTTGGCGGTAGCTGGTCCCCGTCGTAATAGGCACAACAGAGATTGGCGAAGGTGCGCCAGTCGGGCTGCCCCTGGATGTCGCTCATCAGGGCGAGCAGGCGCGTGGTATCGAGACGCCCCTTTGCGGGCGCCTTGGTCGGGGTGTCGTTCATCAGTGGGCCATCCAGTGCTTTTGTTGGCGGGGTGTGTTGTCTCGGACGATGCGTGCCGGCATGCGTGCCCGCATCTCTTGGGAAATCATGTAGCTCATCAGTTGGTCATCGAAGCAGCCATCCTGTGCATTCATCCGGCCCTTCTTGTCATAGACATAGCTGGACGCTTCGTGGACGGTGCCTATCCAGCGGATCCCGGACTGCCCGGCACGCAGCAGGGTCTTGAGTCCATCCACGACGATGGGCTTGCTCTGGGCCGTGGTCAGCCAGCCCAGGCGGTCTGTCTCGTCGTCGCTTTCCCGGTCGATGTACTCCTGGGAGTAGATACGTCGGGTGGGGTAGATGTCGCGCAGGCGCAGCAAGAAGGCGTGGCCGTGGTTGTTGCGCTCTGGGCCGACGAAGGCCGGGCCATACTCCTCGGAGCCATACCAGCGCCCCACATGAGCAACCAGCTGTGCCAGCAGGCCTGGGTCCAGATGCCCGAACCAGTGCGCCACCTGCTCGCCGTTGCTGCGCTTCACCACGTCCACGCTGGAGCGGTCGCCATGCTCCAGCCCCTCGGAGATGTCCACGCCGATCGCATAGTCCTCCTCCGGGTCGGGGAGTTCCCACACCAGTAGCAGGTTGGCCAGGCTGCGCTGCCCCCGCTCATCCAGTGTCTCGGGCCCATTCACACGCTCACGCTTGCTGGTGACGGGGTCCATGTCGTAGACCAGTTCAGGGGGCCGGCAGTCACCCTCGGCGCGCATGGTCATGGCCGGGGCGAACACTCGGCGGCCTGAAGTGAGGAAGGCTTCCAGCGGTGTGCTGGGGAACTCCTGCTTCATCTCGTCGCCCTGAGTGAACTCCTTGAGCACATACCACTGACGCTGCTCGTCGGTGATGATGCAGTCCATTGCCAGCTCCACCGCGTCGAAGTATTCGGCCTGCTCCTTACTCATGGTCACGCCACTGGCAGGCACATCAGCACGGTACTTGGGATCCTGCCACCAGGCGAAGAAGTGAAACTTCCAGTCTTGCTGAGTCAGTTCGCTACAAGCTCGCGCTAGCTCCAGCGACTTCATACTCATGGCGTGAAAGTCGCCGCCCACCCCTTCCGCTGTGCTCTCGATAAAGGCGATTGCCCCAGGGTGAATGGCGTTGAGGGTACCGGTGCGCACCTCCTTGGCCTTCTCGGGGTACTTGGCGCAGATCTTCCCGTGCTCGGAGACATGCAGGCGCTGGACAGTACCGGAGCGGAAGGATGTGGCCACCTGGATGCTGGAGCCATGGCGGAACAGGATGTAGCCACCATTAGCGCCGCCGCGGCGAGAAGCTATCGGGAAGCAGGCCTTGAGCCACTTGGGTAAGTTATCGAACGGGACTTCAATCTTGGTGCGGTATATCTCGCCGGCGGCCGTCAGGTCCTGGGCGATGATCCCGCACTTGAGGTTCTTGTTGAACAGCGCCTCGTCCAGCAGGTAGATATCTATGGCAGTGGAGAACCCAAGCTGGCGAGCCTTGAGGATGATGTTCAGGTACCACATAGTCCGGAACAGCAGCTCCTGTGCCGGGCGCAGCTTGAATTGCACCAGCTCACCTTGCTCGTTCTCCACCTTGTAGAGGTTGTTCATCCTCCACCACTTATCGCTAAGCTTCGAGCGGATGTAGGCCATCCGCTCCTGCTCAGTCATGGCGGAGGTGTCGAATTCGGTCATTGGTGGGTCTCAGGTAATAAAAAACCCGCCGAAGCGGGTTTGCTGACCTTGCATTTATTTAGGTTGGCCAATCCACCAACCAGCGACTGCATTGATGTTTAACTTCATATACGCACTATTGAATTCAGCACGCTCACCATTATTAATGGTTACTACATCTTTCAAATAAAACGAGTCATCTTCAACCAACTCATCAGGTCGCTCCTTCATAATTGCTGCAGACTCAGAAAAGAGTCTGGAGTATTCAATGTTTACTGGATTACTCCCATCACCAACAATTAATTCAGCCGTAGACTCAAGAAACGTTACCGCGCCAATCAATTCCCCACTAATAAGATGTCCACCGATTAAAACAGTTATCGGACAAGTAACGCCTTGATTTGCCAAGTTTACTAATGAGATTAAATGTTTATCTGACATACCGCACCTCTTAAATTGGACTCTTCCGCATACTATCACGACATCAGCCCGCCAGTCCCCATGTCGTGCAACTCGGAAACCATCTCGCTCACTGGAGTGGTGTCACTGTCACCATCCTTCTCCAACCGATCAGCCTCTGCTGTCAGCTTCCGGGTGGCGGCCTCAATCCGCCGTGTGTCAGCTTCAATCTTCGGAGCGTTCACCTCGTCGATGCGCAGAGTGCTCAAGGTGCGCTCGATGGATTCGATGCGCTGAATGTTGCGGTCGAGGGCCTGCTCGGCTTTCAGGATCTTGTCGTAGAGCGCAATACGGTCGGCCATCTCGCTGGCAGTGACCAGGTCCTGCTGCAGCCCCTTGAGCAACCCAGTGACGGAGATGACTCGTGCCCGGGTGAAGTCCAGCTCGTCGCGCAGTTGCAGCTCGCGGGCTTCGTTGAACAGCTCTGGGGAGTCTAGGAACTTGGCATAGCCGCCATGGGTCTTAGTCAGCTGCATGCCGGGCTTGATGTTCGCCGACGGATTGGGGTTGCCAGCGTTGCCCTCGGTGAAGCGCCCCTTCTGGTCCCGGCCGTTGTTGTTCGGGTTATGGCCTGTGTCAGCCGGGATGTGAGTGGATGAAGATGACCTTCCCCCTCTTCGCTCTCCCCCTTTGGCCTTGGCCTCATTCCCTTTGAGTTGCGCACTTTGCGCAGATTGCGCAGTTTTGCGCACTTCGGACTGCGCAGTTTGCGCAGCTATGCGAAATTCACCAGGTTGCGCAGGGGATTGCCCCCGAGATTTCAAATAGCGACGCGCCGAGTTGTAGTTCAGGCCACGGCTGTCACACCAGTCTTTCGCACTGATGCCGGTCGCTTCATGCTCCTGCAGGAACTCTGCATTGAGCTGTGCCCAGTCGGTCTTTGTCATTTAGAGAGAGAGCTCGCCTTCAACGATGGTGTCACCGGGTGCTGGCTTGTAAGCCGCCGGCACCACGACGGAAACACCGGAGGAAAGAACAACCAGAGCCTCGCTCCCGTCGTAGTGCTCTACGCGGGTGATGACCCCAGTCACATCGATACCGTTCACCACATCACTGCTCCAGTTCATCTGCCTCACCTCCTTCCCCCAGAAAGACAAACCCCGCCGTTATCGGCGGAGCTTCATGGTTGCGGTGCGCAGGGAGTCATAGGCCCGTTCGCAGGCTAGTCCTGACGCTCGAGCTCGGTCATACGCTGCTGCCAGCTCACCCGCTCTTTCGTCAGCCCGGCTGAGCAGGTCGGCGAGCACCATGGCAGGTTGTCCGGCTGCCGGGCCTCCTTGGGCAGTACCGGGATTGCTGGCGCACTGACTTGCTCGGGCTGCCAGGCGGTGGGCTTGCTCGCGCAGCCGGCCAGACTCAACGCTAGCAGCAGTGGCATCAGCTTGTGCTTGGGCAATTTCTTCTTGTGCATGGTCTCTCACCTCATCGATTTCTGCCTGGCGGCGCTGCTCTTCCTCCCGGGCCTTCAGCTCTGCCTTGGCCCTGGCCGTAGCCAGACGGGTAGCTTCTTCATCCCACTTAGCCTGCCAGGTCTTGCGCTCCCCTTCCTTCCCATCGGCTTGACCGGACCAGTAGAGCGCCACCCCGCCGCCAGCCAAAGCGGCTATCACCAGGGCGCCGGCCAGGAACGGCAACACCCTGCTTTGTGGAGTCGTTACCATCACTCCCCCTTGCACTTCGCATTGAGGCGCAGCCGGTCTTTCCAGAGCCCAGGACATACCCGGTTCCCCGGCGCCGAGCAGTCCTGATTGCCTGCGCGCTTGAACAACAGGATCGCCTCACAGGCCCCAGGGTAATCGCCCACGTTCAGGCGCTTCACGATGGTGGAGCGGCAGAAGGCCCCGGGGCCGATGTTGTGGGAGAGCTCGACATAGGCGTCGAACTCATATTGGTGGAGGGGGACCTTGATACAGGCCTTGAGGGAGTCCTCGAACACCCGCACCTCCCTTAGGCTCCTGTTCACTGCGCCGACGGGTGTGATGGTGTCCCCCATCTTGACCCCCTCGGTGCTCCCAAATCCGATGGTGGGGAGCTTGGTACCGTGTACCGGGTCAGGGTAAGCCACTGGCCCCCACCCCTCCCGATTCAGGATCCCCACAAAGCCAGCGGCACTCAGCGTGAGCGCCGCGATCGCAATACGGACCTTGCTCACTCTGCACCTCCCTGCTGGCGGCGCGGCTTGATGATATTCGACCAGATAAACCATCCCATCTGAACAGCTATCCACATCAACGTGGCGGCCAGCACCCAGTCATTGAGCGAGTACCCGGCCAGCGTCATGCCTGACACCACGACCGGTGGCGCGCTCTTTGCTACTCCAGCTGCAGCGGCGGCTGTCGCAAATCCTTCTTCTTTCCCCATGTATCGCCCCTCCAGAAACGACAAAGCCCGCACGAGGCGGGCCAGAAACGAAAAAAGCCAGGGTCGGTGAGACTCTGGCCATGATGGGGCAATACTAACGCTGGGATGGCAGGGATTCAACCAGTTGTAGATTCTTGGACGGTTTGATTTTTGCTCTTTCTCCAACGTGCGACTGACAGCACTATGATACATAGCGGGCCTAATACCAGCATCAATATGAGACTCACCATGAGCTTTGCAAATTTCCGGTCAAGCATGCTCTTTGCTGAACCGTCATAGACGACCAGCTCATCCCCATGCCAGTAGTCAATGATCCTCTGAACAGCGTATCTACTGTATGGGTAAAGCAAGCCCATCACAAGCAGCTTAACCGTCGCAGCCAACCAATTTATTAGTGGGACTTCATGGGTTGGTGGTCTCAATAAAGTTATTGCAATCGGAATGCCCACGAACAGGCACAATGCAACAACCAACTGCCTCTGAAAGAAGGCCTTAGGTAATAGCAACATTGTCTTTTGCTCTAACATCTCATACCTCTGCGCTTCAATATTATTTTTGTTCTTCTTTGAATTTCGATGTTTCGCCTCTACTCACTGAGAATCTTTCTTGAGCGAAATATTTTATTTGGTCATTCTCTTTATCATAAACAGCACAATTTCTAGCACCACAATACAAAAATGGATATCCTGCTTTTTCGCCATCGAGATAAACTAGGGACGTGTCACCTTTTCTTATCGACTCAATATTAGCCACTGCATCATCACCACCTTTTTGCTCATGATGAGCGATGACAAGTATAAACAACAGACTACAAGAAAGAGTCATCCAAGTTGCAGCCTTGATAGTTCCCAGCCGCCTCATGATGTAGCTCTCTCGCCTAAATTTAACACCCACTTTTCTCAATGGCTTGAGAAATCTACGCGCATTAGAGAATCGCCTGTCATTTGAAATTCTAAATGCCCTATGCATTACATCCTTAACTTCATATGCAATGTATGCCATAGATAACAAAACAAACGGCAAAATCATTAAAAAAAACAGATTAATAATGAAGCCATGATAAAGAACTTGATGGAAACTACGTTCCATTAGATCAGAATCTAATCCCAGCCTTCTCAACAATGCGTTGGTATATGCTGTACTGGATGCGAACAGAAAAGCCGTTGTAAGAACAATAAGTCCTGCACTATTAAAAAGCCCCATCTTTCCTCCTTGTCAGACTGGGATTGCTTTGTAGGTCGTTGGTGCCAGCTCAAACCCTGTCGAGACATCACCGTTTTTCACATAAAATTCGGCGCTATTATTCTCGCGAGAGTAACTATGCACTCGGTACAGCCAGAATTGCTCTTGGAGGTCCCGGGAGACAACCACCTCATTCTCGCTGATGTAGAAGGGGGTGGAGGCTGGTCCTGTGGTGGTCTTAACCTCGATGAATCTCTCGCCTCCATCCAGTTCGAACGAGACAATGTCATAACCAGCAGCAGAATCGCTCAGAGCAATATGCTCGACCTTGGAGGCCAGGTCGTTACGTCCAGCATCACGCAACCGCTCCTGTTCATGCGCCATAACCAGGAACTCACCTGCTAAGCCTAAGTCTCTGTTTCTCTGTTCTCTGGCTGCCCAGTCGACAATGCCACCTTTGGGCCCCCTCCCTACCTTCCCTGTTTTCTGAGTAGCCTTCGGCGGCAACCCTTCTGTTAGGGTCCCTGGCTGGGTCTGCTCTGATTCGGGATGATACAGAGGTGATAAGGCAGGTCGGATGTGCTCTGAGAAGTGGGCACGAACGTCCGATGGTAAAGGCCAGTTCAGGAGTTTCCAGGTGAAATGGACAGGGTTCTTTGACAGAGGGTCCCAATCATTGAAGGCCAGCGGCCCCATGTAGGTGTAGTCCTCCTTCTTCGACGTCCGCAGGAACAACCGCACGTTATGAAGGCTCTCGTCATGCTCAACTAACCGCTGAATTTGGGGAGACTCAGGCGTTTGCTGATTCTGCGACTTCCAGATGAGGAAGCCGTCAGCCGTCAAAGCATCATCATAATCATTGCTCTCATGCATACCGAGAGTAACGAAGAAGACAAAGTCTCTTTCGCCCGGTGCCTTACTGATGATCCCAGAAAGCCCCCATGAGCCAGACCCAGGGGTAAATGAAGCTCCTGGAGCGAGGATCCCCGCAACATCCTCCCGAGAGTACAGGTGGTGCGGCAGCAAGCGGGTCGGTACATCCTTGGTGACAATAGTGAAGTCCAGTTTCTCTAGGATAGAGAAACAAGGGCTATGCAGCCCACCAGAGAACTTTGATGAAGGGAATTCATAACCAAGGAGCTCTTGTGCGGCCAGGCCCAAGATGGCCTTCGGAGGATAACGCTGCTCATTTATGAGCAGGTCATAGGTAGTGGAGTCCTTATATGTAGGTACTTTCCCATCAAGACGCTGATAAGTGCCTGCTGCACGCAGTATGTGCTCCCTCGTCAGCCCACTAAGCTCCCCAATAAGATCTTTGTGTCTAGCTTTTTGTCCTTTTGCCACAGCAGCTTAACCTTCCAGAATCAATAATCCGCCAATATACCATCGGATAAGCCTCAAATGCTGCACCATTGAATCGCCATAGCCTTCTAGTCATTCGAATAATGGCTATTTATCAGCTCTTTCGTGGAATTGGTATCGGCACCCCCGCCAACTGCTCTGCACATCGCTGAACCAAGATGGTTCGAGCCAACTCAGGATCCCGGCAACCAAGCCATGTCTCGTAATCCTCCGGCGGTACAATGACCAGGCCTCGCTTCTCATCCCCGGGCTTGTGCATGCGTTGCAACAGCGGATGCGAGTCGGCGTTGATCGTGAGCTGGGAGAAGCTGAAGGTGTAGCCCTGCTCCTCCGGCCATGCCCGCCAGATGCCAGCAACAGCAAAGGGACCGTTGTCGGCCATACTGATCCGCCAGCGCTCGGCCTTGCCGCTCTCATAGCAGGGTTCAAAGAAACCAGTCATCGGTACTAGGCAGAGGTGACCCTGCTGCCATGCTCGCCGGTAAGTTGGCTTTTCACCTACTGTCTCAGCCCGGGCATTCATGGTCGTATAGTGCTTGCTGCCGGGTTGCACCTTCCTCTTCGGTACCAGCCCATAGCTTGCGATCAGAGCTTGCCGGTGGCCGTCACGCTGGATGAGGATCGGAGCCTGATAGTCCTGCCAGACCTCTTCCTTCCAATCGTAACCCGGGTCATCGACACCGAAGTATTCCACCAGTACGGCTTTGGTCGTTGGAATGTAGCTGATACACATGGTCGGCCCTCCGTGGTTCGCGTTGACCATGTTCATTTGGCCAGCCACAGCCAAGCATAATTCGTCACAACTCACTTTGCCTTGCTCAAAACTGAAACGGCAATGAGTTATATCATTGCCGTTATTTATTATCTAAGCTCAACTACCAACTAGCTTTTACTTGATAACAAATTTCATAAACAGTGGTTACATATCAAAATCACAAGAATATTTCGTCTTTTTTTTACTTTCTAAAACTGGTTCAACACTCCGCGACTTAATCAGCGCACTGAAATTGTCACGCATGACATAGCCATTTATAAAGTTTCGCGCTTCATTGACTGTCACAAAATCACCGCCGACCGGACAGTCATTAACATACACATTGTATCTAACCTCTTCCTTGCCATTAATTTCCACCCATTTCTCTACTATCTTGACTGAAAATATCTCGTTCATTTTTACACCTTTTTAATTTCTGATGAGGCATCGAACATAATGCCTTGATATCATACTGCTACAACGCCTTTTCAAGAGTCAATACAACCCCCTGACTTTGAAATAAAATCCCGCTTTGAAAAATTAAAAAATCGATCGTGCTATTTTTAATAAAATGCTTTCTGTTTGTAGTTGGAATCCCCCCGGTTTATTATTTTTTAATTTCTTAATCATAATTAATGTCCTGACACCATTCCTTTACCACCAGGAGACCCATTAAGTTCCTACTTGAGCTCAACTGAAAGATCCAAGCTAGGCTTCAACTGCCTCCCGGTGAACTCTATCCCTGGTAACGCTATACTGTGTTTATATACAGCACAATGAGCCTGTCACCATGCTTGCAGTTCCTGATCTCGACGCCCCGGCGCTGGAAATCCCCTTGTTCCTCTCCCCTGCCATGTGTGGGTTCCCCTCTCCAGCTCGGGACTATGTGGAACAGACCATCGACCTCAACCAGCTTTGCGTCTCCCATCCCGCGGCTACCTACTACGTGCGCGCCAAAGGGGACAGTATGCTGGGAGCCGGCATCCACGACGACGATCTGCTGGTTGTCGATCGCAGCATACGGGCCATTCATGGCGCCGTCGTTATCGCTTCGGTTGATGGAGAATTCACTGTGAAGAAGCTGCAGCTTGAGCCCTCGGTGGCGTTGCTTCCTGATAACCCAGCCTACCGGCCCATCCATTTCCGTGAGGGACAGGAGCTGGAGATCTTCGGCGTCGTCACCTTCGTGGTACACAAGACCAAGCTGGGGTAGAACATGCCAAATGCCATTGCCCTGGTCGATGTGAACAACTTCTACGCCTCCTGTGAGCGCCTGTTTCGCCCTGACCTCAAAGACGTGCCCATCGTGGTGCTCTCCAACAACGATGGCTGCGTTGTATCTCGCAGCCCAGAGGCCAAAGCACTGGGGATCAAGATGGCGGTGCCCTACTTCCAGATCCGCGAGCTGTACGAGGAGCAGGGTGGCATTTGGTTCAGCTCCAACTATGCCCTCTATGGCGATATGTCACAGCGGGTGATGACCACCTTGGAGGGCATGGCACCGACCGTGGAGGTCTATAGCATCGATGAGGCCTTTGTCGAGCTGAGCGAGTTCTGGGCCGGTGACCTGTTGGCCTATGGCCGCCAGATCCGCCAGCGGGTGCTGCAGTGGACCGGCCTCACCGTAGGAGTGGGTATCGCCCCCACCAAGACGCAGGCCAAGTTGGCCAACTACGCAGCCAAGAAGTGGCCTGCTACCGGCGGTGTGGTAGATCTACGGGATGAGGTGCGGCGCGCCAAGCTGATGGCCATCACTCCGGTCGATGAAGTCTGGGGGATCGGGAGGAAACTCACCGCCAAGCTGACAGCCCAGGGCATCAGCACCATCGCCGACCTGGTTGCTGCCGACCCCAAAAGCCTACGCAGCCGGTATGGAGTCGTCGTCGAACGTACCGTTCAAGAACTGCGGGGGATCCCCTGCGCCGACTTGGAGCCCCTGGCCCAGGCCAAACAGCAGATTATCTGCAGCCGGAGCTTCGGAGAGCGGATCACCGAGTTTGGTCCCATGCGCGAGGCTCTGGCCGGCTACATGGAGCGTGCCGCCGAGAAGCTGCGGGTCGAGGGACAACACTGTCGCCATGTCACCTTGTTTATCCGCAGCAGCCCTTTTTCGGAGCGGGAGACCTACTACGGCAACCAGATATCTATCAAGTTGCAGACACCCACCGCAGACACACGTGACTTACTTACCCAGGTAGAACCTCTGCTACGCCGGATCTGGCGAGATGATGTCCGCTATATGAAGGGAGGCGTCATGTTGGCCGACTTCACCCCCGCAGGCATGCAGCAAGGCGACCTGTTCACCGACCAGCAGCAGACTCCTCGCAGCGAGGCACTGATGCAGGTGATCGACAAGATTAATCAAGGGCGTTTGGGAAAGGTCTACTTTGCCGCCCGGGGCCGAGATACGCAGGAATGGATGATGAAGCGGGAACAGCTCAGTCCGCGCTATACAACTACACTCGGCGAGCTTCCCATAGTGAAGGCGTAGAGACGGGCTAAACCTTTAGCCCATCTAGCTCGGCCGCCTGTTAATCAGTTACTGAAATGAGCTACAGTCCACGATTTGAAAAATACTAGGCACCTTGGAGAGACATGACGGCACCAAGCACAGTTAAGCTGATTTATTGCAGAGAACAGTCGCCCTACTTGGCGCGACTAGAACTGTTGTTTCAATCTGAGTGGCCAGACTTCCAGCTTTGTGATGCTTACACAGAAAGCGCGAGTTTGCCGCCAGTTGTTGTTGCAGTAGCGAATGATATGGTGATTGGCGGCCTGGCTTACTCTCGGTTCAAGGAGCCTCATCGTGACGGTGAAGTCATATGGATCAATGCCGTGTTTGTCAGTGCAGATCATCGGGGTAAAGGCATTGCCAGCCAGCTTATCAACGCCGGCTTGTCACAGATAACGTCATCGTCACAAGGCTATCTTTACGCTTACACGAATGTCCCGGCACTTTATCAGGCACTGGGGTGGTCCGAAGTTGATATTGAAAGTGAGCCAGACCATAAGGTCATGCAAATTTCGCTCAAACCTCGGTTGCCTGAATAACAACTCGCCAGAGGAGCAGCTCAGCCCCCGCTATACCACTAGCATCAGCGAGCCCCCCGAGGTGAAGGCATGAGCCTGACTAATCGGGTCAGCTGTTCTTGAACAGGTTCGGATTTTAGCGGAGGGGGAAGCCTCACCGGCCTGGGGGGCAACTCAGGATGAATGCACAGCACCTTGATGAAAATCCGTTTATGGGCCTTCCCAGCCTCTTTTATTCCTTTACGACTTTCAGCTATCGACTCAACACACTGCATTTTGCGAAGGTAGATCATCAGGTCGGCAGCCATGGAGCTGGGAATACCTAGTACCTCAACTACCTTATAGAGATCGAAAAAATCCCCATGGAGGAGCCCCCATCCGGCGATGTGAAAAGCCATTGGTTTCAGGCTGCTTTCCATTCTCCCCCACTGATCCACTGGTTAGCACTGTCCCAATAGATAGCATCACTAAAGCTGCTTACTCAAGCGGCACTCATCTCACTCACCTGCCGTTCCATGGCCCTGGCCAGATCTGACGCCTGGTGAATCACCTCATCAACGGCACGCTCTACCGCCTGCTGCATCTGTACGCCGAACCGTCGAGAGACCAACTCTGCATCCGGTACCACCCGCCCGGTACCGTGGCACTTCGGACACTCATCACCAAGCCGGGGGCGTTTGCCGGTTCCCTGGCAGTGGGGGCAGCGGCCAGTCTGCAGCAGCTCATCCACACAACGGTTATGTGCAGCAGTCAGGATCCCATTTCGCTCGGCCAGCAGGCGCTGGTACTCGTGGTCATTGCCAGCTCGGTGAGCCCGTTTGGCCTTCTCCATCACTACAGCAGCCCGGCGGCGCTCCTTGTCATAGTGAGGGTGGGAAGGCACCAGCCGCTCAAGCTGTTCGGGTAGCGGGCGGCGCAGCAGAATGGCCAGCGCCATACCGCCGGCCTCGTCATCACCCAGGATATTGCAGAAGTAGGCCAGCAGCCCCTGGATGGCTTGCTCATCCATCAGGTGATCAGCCATCAGATACTGGTACCCCTGGGGGTTATCCTTGGCAGCCATCTGCAGAGCACCCAAGATGTCTTCGCGATTCAGTGGGCCGGCAGTCCCCCGGGCGACCTCGGTCAGAGCGCCACGGGGAGAGAACAGGCGCAGGGCCATTTCAACGGATCGGTTCATGAGTAGGTTCTCCTGTGGTGCTCTGAAATGCTCGATGAAGCCAGGCGCGCAGCTGGCTAGTCTTGATGTGTTCGGGGGTGACCTCTAGCACGGTCCACCCGAGCAGGGCGGCCTCGTTCATCTTGGCGCGGTCTTCTACAAACCCCCTCCCCCGGGTATGCCGGCCTCCGGAGTGGATCCCGCCGTGGATCTCGAGCGCGATCATGCTGGTCGGCCAGGCGAAATCGAAGCGCCATTTGCGCTTGGGGTGGAACAGCAGCTCAGTGATCGGGTCAGGGAAGCCGACAAGCTGGGCCAGCACCTTGTCGTGCAGAGTGGAGACTTGCTGTGCTTTGCGCACTTGGTGGGCTGCGCTCTTGACCTTGGGGCTGTTACCCAACAGCCGGGCAGCATCGAGGGCGGAAAGGTGGATCATGCCGCCCTCCCGATGGTGGTCTTGCGCAGTGCGGCCACTTCCCTGGCCACTTGGGCGAGAAGGGTCTCCTCGCTACCATGCTCGGCTTGCCAGCTCTTGGGGGCCGCATGGAAGCCGGTGGGATAGCAGGCCCTATGGTGACGAGGGCAAAGTGGTAGCACCTGGGTGTGAGCGGAGCGCTGTGCCATCCCGGCGCCAGAGCGCACATGGTGAATTTCCGCGAGGCTCGGCCCCAAGCCTGCATTGCGGCAAGCGACACAGCCGAGAGACGAGACATCGTTCAACCACTGCTTATCAGCCTTAGTCTTGCTCATGCCGCGTCCCTCCCGTATGCGGCCACCCAGTCGAAGCCGCGGCGGGATTCATCCCCGAACTGCACGCCCTGCTCAGCGCCGAAGGCCTGGGCCAGTTCGATGAGGTCGCGCATCTCCCGCACAGTCATCTTGGAGGTGGACTTGCCCAGCACCACGAAGCCGGTACCGTCGATATTCGGCACCACGTCCTGCTGGTACAGGGCGGCGGACAGGACATGCTTCCAGTCTTCCTTGGCGAGCTGGCGCCCGTGCCAGTTCACCTGCTCGGCAATATCGGTGAGACACGCCCAAAACATGCTGTTCTGGGCTAGGGAGCGGGTCATCTCCTTGATTTCGATGACCAGCGGCTTGTCTTGGTCAACCGGCAGGCCAGCGACCAACTGGCATGCACGGGAGCGGATTTCAAAGTTGCGGAGGAAATACTTGGGATAGGTGCTCATGCAGCATCCTCCCCTGTCAGTTCAAGGGAAAGCTGTGATCTGGCTTCGAGCTGGGCTTGTTCTAGGCACAACGCCCGCTTCTCGATGCGTCGCCGGGCTAAGCCTTGCCCATGGAAAGTACCGTTGGAAACAGAGACTGCTTCACGCCTGGTGAAGTCGTGCAGGAGCTGCTGCAGTTCCTGCTTCTCGTAAAGCTGCCCTATGGCCCAGTTGAAGGCCAGGATGTAGAGCTCTTTGAGTTGGGATGCTTTTTTGCCGGTGAAGCCCATCACAAGGAAGACCATTCCATCTTTGGTGATGTTGTAATACTTCAGCGGCTTACCGTTCTGTAACTCACTGTTTTCAAAGCAAACCTCAAAATTGAGTTTTGCAAATTCCTTACTGCACTCTAGCTTTTCAATCGCAACCAGCACGTTGTCATGGCGCTTCCCAAACAACTTGGCCACTTTACGGGAGGTAGTAAACACCTCCCCTTCCTGGGCACTCACCAGTTTCTTGAACAGCTCGATCTGCCCGGGGCTGAACTGAGGGGGGATAGGCTGGATGCTGTAGATGCTGGCATAGCCGCGTGGGCGTGCTGCGGATAGATCTAGGGTATGTGGTTTGGTCATGGTCTGGGTCCTTTTGGTCATACACAGCTGGGTGGTCTAGGTCCAGCACTGACTATGGTACCCACTACTATTATTTTCTGTCACGCATCATAAACAAGCGGCACAACCAAACGTTTTTTAGCACTATCGAGATTGATGTTACTGAGTAACAAGATTCAGGGGCCTCCTCTACGGTGGTTCGCCCCCCATCCTATGTATCGGTGATGAAACTTCATTGTGTCCCATCATCTTGCAGATTTGAAATGTAAAAATGTTGTGATCATCACCCTATAACACGCTTTCTTACTTCCACAAGCGGTACCATTCGAGATACTCTCTTGAAGACGGTAACCAAGCACTAGGCAAGGCTGCCCATGACAAACAACACCCTCAAACCACCGGTTAAAAACAGCGATCTAGGGGCTGAAACCTAGGGGCGGTAGCAAACTTCATCGTAAGCTACAACGTTCTGCGGTATCCATGTGCAAAACCAAAATGCGTTTGTAGTGCATTCGTAGCAATAGTCCTTCACCTGTTTTAGCTACACCATCAAAGTTCTTAAAATATGCAAATAACAACAAAAATAAAATGGGATAGTGGTAATGAACATCAAGAGCTTGAATTTGACAAGTTCTTCCAGTTCATTATTCTAAGTGATATAAACAATGGGAAATGTAAAGTTATAATATATACAGCCGTTTCATTTCATAGTGAGTATGAAAATGAGAGGCTGCACTTCAGCTTTCAATGCAACAAGAAAACACCCACCAATATAGCCCATCAGGATAAATCCAATTTTTATAATGATGAGTTAGTTGTAAAACAATTTTGGGGGGAAAGGTCAAAAGTATCTTCTGATTTGTCAAGCGTAATAAAAGAATGCCTTGTGGGTTCTGACTATAACATCGAAAATACAGAATCGATTAGAAATGGTCTAGACAAAGACTCATCAAAGGTGCTTTACATCGAACAATCCAAAGACAATATCAGAAAAATATTAATACAACCTACCAAAATCAATGATAAGACTACTGACAACGTCATTTTGACTGGGTGTTTTGATAGTATTCCAAAAGATCTGAGAAAATACGTATCTAATGGATACTGGTTCAAAACTGAATTTGAAGACGAGATTGAACACAATCAGAAGGGATTTACAGTAAAATCTAATATCGTTTTCGAAAACGCTAAATTTAAATCCCCAGATTTCAAGATTTATTTTCAGACAAGAAAGAACTATGAATTAAAAACTTCAACCGCTGATATAGAATTCCATGAGAAAGAAGAAGATGAAAACGCAGAAAAGAGTCAACCTCGTCAAAATGAAAAGTGTGAGATCATAAAAGTATTTTCTCAAACGCAAACGCAATACTTCGATGAATGGGCTAAACTCGGCATATATGTCTCATCATTATTTAGAATAAAAACAACGACCCAACTAGAGAGAAAAATATTTACTAATGGCATATCAGCTATTACTTTTAGTGCTCAGATGGAAGATCTTGAGTCCCCTAGGAAGAGAGAGATCCATCTGCTAATTTTAAGCATCATTTTTTCTCTATTCTGCTCTATTGGTCTAGATGTCACTAGACAAGGAACTCCAGAGTTTATTCGAATTTTTCCGACACTCTTCAAATCCCATGCATCATCCGATTTCCTCTGGCTTGCTGTATGCCTAGGGGTTCTGGTTAAGTATCTCTTCGTTACGACATCAAAGATCAATATAAAAATTAGAAGATTTATAATACCAGCACCTGTTGTTACATGGCTTAGCATATATGTAGTAGCCATACCAGTTCCAGATATAGCACTCCACTCAGCATACTATATTGACATCGGAATTAGTGTATATTGTTTATTATCATTTTTATACATAATTAATTTTAGACCCCCTATGCCAATCGCCACGGATAACGTTGGTCGCTTTCATAGAATCCTCCGTTCAATAACAGGAACCTAGAATGGATATATATAACAATCTATTGTACGTTGAAAAGCCTGGTGAGGAAAAATTTATCTATAACAATAAAACCTACTATAGATATATGGATAGAATTTATATTCCAGGCCCTCCGTCAGAGCTATCTATTGAGGATGTAACCTCTCTCTCTGAAATAAGAATAATGAGGAATGGTGCCGTCATAGATTATAGCTACACCAAAGAATTAATATCCCATCTGTTAACATTAATTCCAGCTGAGCACCATACAAAAATCATTGACTTCGGATGTGGCGGTGGAATATTAGATGAAGTTATCACTGAGAACCCCTCTCTTTTTAAATCGGTAAAGGAAATTATTGGCTTAGATATTTGCCAGTTTGCTGTTGAATACTCCATAAAAAAGTACTCTTCAAATTCAAGAATTAAATATAACGCTTATAAGTTTAGTGGCAGCGAGCCATTAAAAATAAAAACCGACAGTATTAACTCTATACTATCCAGTTTTGTAATGCATTTTCCAATCTACGAAAATCAACTAGAGGAACTCTACCGAGTTCTAGTTCCTGGCGGTTACTTTGTTTATAATGACTATATACATCATCGATACGCTGGACACACAAAAAAAATAATAACCCGGCTTAAGTCAATTGGATTTGAAGTTAAGGCTCATTCTAAAGGCTTTGAGCATCCAGATACTGGTGATCTAAAAATGCATAAAATCATAACAGCGATAAAGCCAGTCAGTATTTCATAGCTGTAGACCATGATTTTTAAATACACTTCATATTTTGAGTGATATATCTTGAGCAAGCACCGGCCTCAGGCCGGTGTATTGCCTCCTCTTATGAACACCAGTAGTCACCCCCCTTCTCTACGCGGAGCGTTAGGCTGTGCATGTCTGCTCTTGGGCTCATCAGGCCAGTCCACCCTGCCACATTCATGCCCTAGTGTACCTTCCCTTCCTAGCCACAGCACCTGCCACCGCTGAGCTGTCCCGCTGAAACTCCCGCACCTCAGCCTCTAACTCGCCAGGCTACTACCTGGGTTGATAGCGTTCCCCCTCAGGCTGCTCTACCCTCCTCCCACCAGTACCCACACAAAATATGTGATCCCCTCCTGATATAGAACACAATCAACTCCATCTTTGGTTTCATATGAGATAGCTTGGTCAACAAAGACTCATATTTTCATGATCGGAGCCGGCCATGCAGTATGCAAAATGCACTCTTGATAACAGGAATTGGGAAGCCACAGCATTTGAGCAGCTTCCTGGGGGGGAGTTAGAGAGTAAGAGAACAAGTCTCGTCTGCACAGAATGTGGTGAGTTTGCCTGGTACAGAAAGAGAAGCATCCATGGCCACCCTCCCCATTTCTGTGCTCACCATGCCGAAGGCTGTGACCTGAAGGTCGAATATGTTTCATCGACAGAGAACAGGGATGATGCAACCGAAACTGCAGATGATGTCGAAAACAATGACACCATCGTCGTAAGGCTGGACAAGGAAAAGGGAGGTGCTATTGATGTTGTCCAAACCCAGAATCCCCCCATTCCAGGTCAAGGAGAGGGAGGGCGCAGGTTTGTCATCGATGGCAACACTAGGCTTTCATCACAGCAGTTTACGCTTCGCCGAATCCTACACCGGCTGGTAAAGAGCGAAGCATTCAGACAATCTACGAGTCGTATTATCTTCTACAAGACAAATGATGAAGTGATGCTTGATGGCCAAGTGAAAGACATTGTCATCAGCTTTGCGGACATCACTAAAGATAAGCACCATGAGCAGATAAATTTCTACTGGGGACCGATTGTCTCTGTTAAGAAGACAAGAGATGGAAAGATCTGGCTTAACTCCAGCATGAGCTATAACTCTGCAAGCGTGGCGATATTTGAAGACATCGCGGATGACTTCATGCAGTTTTTCGAGGTAGAGGAGCTGGATGACTTGCTCGGTGCTTATGTATTAGTCGCTGGCCGATGTGTGTATAGCAATGGTGGGGAAGGAAAGCCCGTCATATGGTGCGGTACCAAGAACTATATCTTCGTTAAGAAGTACAAAGACCCATATGTTGAAGAGGTCCTATAGGTATAGGCCCAGGAGCCTGACGCCATCGGTACCAGGCCCCTCATCTCACATGTCTACGTATTAACCCGACCAACCAGAGCTGACCGTCGAACCGACTGATTTGAACGGGGTATCACTGGGATCACCGCCGGCCCTCAAAATCTCTACTTCACTCGGCACCCCTTCGGGTCCTAGAAGTTTGAGTAAATTTTCAAGCGAAGTGAGGTGTTTGAATCCCAGATTTCGTGCAGCAAGTTCAAGCCGTTCTTTATGTTTCAGGTTTGGGTGAGTTTCTGATAACTCGTCTGCATTCATCTCACACAAACGAGCGAATTCACTCATATTCATATGCGCTTTCCAGCCAGTTTCAATGTACGCCAAAAGCCTTTACATTCATTGATTACTTCAGAAACTGCTAATGCACCAATGGCTTTTCCGTGAGCACAGAACAACTCAGCTCTGAGTCAAAATCTGCCCACAATTCATCCAACAGTCAAGTGACTCTCACCCATAGCGTCAGACATGATCCCCTGCACTCCCTTACTGATGAACGGTGCCCTCTTCTCCCCCCTACGGCAACCTTTGAAATCTGTGATCCCCTCCTGATTCAGTGCTCATTACACTCAACAATCGGAACCATATGAGTTACGATTCCTTCACGGTGCCCAAGCTCCATGCAAGGCCTACCCATGACAAGGAACTGTCATCTGAACACTGGTCAAAAGCAGCACTTGGGGGCTGTAACCCAAGGGCGGTAGCTTTTTCTATAGAAATAGAAGCGAATACTCTAGTTACAGAATAAACAAGATAGATATTTTCTAAGTCGCCATCGCTAAAACATAAATATGAGGGTGTTGTTATGGAATGGATTACACATATTGTGACTTTTCTTGTTGGCTTAGGTGCTGGTTGGTCAATTAGAATTGTCTATTCATCTAGAAAGAACATACAAAATATTAAAACCATCCAGACTGGGAATACAGTCAATAATGGAAGCATTGTAGGCCGAGACCAGAACAACTCACATAATTCACATTAAGAGGAACTTGATGTGTCTACTGAGCAGTCTGGCAATAATGTTTCAAACGGAAGTATCGTTGCTGGAAATCAAACCATCAATAATTATGCTCCCCAAGGAGCAAATAGAGAAATCCAAGATCTTTATGAGAGCCTTAAACGAGGTGAATCAACAGCTATAGACTCACAATTTTGTGATGAAATTAATCATTACATGTCTCTTCAGCCAGATATTGATGTTCGTGGACTAGATGCAAAATTAAATGAAAGCAATAGAAGTGACTTACTTTTAATTGCTAAGCAGATGAAAGAAAAAGCAGCCAAGTCTATTATGCGCCACCAAACGTCTAGGATATCACAAAGAATATTTGTTATTATTTTAGATCAGATTCATTTTGATTTCATGATGAAGGTGACTCCACTTATCCAAGAAGACAGTCATCGCACCATTGTTGATAATGAAATTCATGGAATAATTGACAACCTATATTCTTCTTTAGGCGAAAACCTGTTAGGATTAACAGCTAAAGATCTGCTGGGGTTATTATTCTTCCTCGGTGGGAATTGCCATATAAGGTGGGATAAATGTTAATTTATCATCCAGCGTTTGACGCATACCATTGTCTATTTAGAATGATGGCACTGATTGAAAATGTTAACGAAATTGAGGTTGATAAGATTAGAATATTGGATTTCTATCTAACATTCCCCTTTCTAATCTCCGAAATAAGAATGCCGCATAACTATAGCAGCATTAAAGTTTTGGCCAAAAAATACTCTAACTTATACCGCAATCCAATTAATACTAGTTCGACATTTCGCGACATGCATCAAATTCAGATGGCTGCGATTAGATGCCTTGCAGCAACTGGCCTCATCGAACGTTCAATGCTCAATAAAAACATACTTAAAAGAACTAATGTACAAGTTCCTGATGAATTGTCTAAATCCACTCAAGCTTTCATAGATAAAAAAGAAGACATCTACAGTTTCATAATTAAAGAATTATCGAATTTCCGCCTAACGGGAAAGGATGGCCTCAAAGATAGAACTAGTTTAATGGAGTACAGATATGACTTTTCTTAAGCCATCATTTTCAGTAAGTCGGCTGAAGGTTTTTCAGCAGGGCCATGAAGCATTTAGTTGTGACTTCCATAAGGGTGTAAATGTTATCAGAGGAAGAAATAGCTCTGGTAAAACGACCATAATGGACTTATTGGCATTTTCTATTGGGGCAGAAAACATCAGATGGAAGCCTCAGGCACTGCTTTGTTCATCTACTTTGACTGAAGTCTTTCTAAATGATAAGCCAGCTTGCTTTAGACGAGAGATAACTACGGAGACGCTGCGACCATTAAGTGTTTTTTGGGGAACGATGAGTGAGGCTCTTGAATCTTCACCTAGCCAATGGGAAACATATCCATTTAAGAGAACTGAAAAAACGCTGAGTTTTTCGCAAGTAATCCTAAATGCACTTGATATGCCTTTAGCCCAGGGGGAAGGTGCTTCAATTTTGACAATGCACCAGATACTCCGAGTTCTATACGCCGATCAACCCTCAGTTCACAGCCCCATCTTTAGAAATGATATATTTGACAAAGCACTTACTAGAGAAACGGTAGGCGATTATTTATGTGGTATTTTTGATGATACCCTCTATAGCTCACTGATTAGGCTTAAGCAAGTTGAATCTGAGTTATCAACAAAAATTACAGAATTGAGAAGTATCTTTTCTGTGTTAGGACGCTCCGGACAATCAGAACATATACATTTTATACAAGAGCGCATTGAAATTCTCGAAAAAGAAAAGATTGCATTACACAACAAACTCAGTGCTCTTAAAGAAGAATCCATCTCTGATAGAAGCAATAGAACTGCCGATAGAGATAAAACCACTGAACTACGTAAAAAGCTAAATAAAGCAAAGTCAGATGAGTTAAAAGTCATCGATCTTATTAGCACACTAGAGATAGAAATCGCTGATTCTGAAATGTTTATAAACGAATTAGAGGCCAGACATAATGAATTATGTGAGTCTGGAATAGCTAGGGATTACTTTAGTAATGTACATTTTCAGTTTTGCCCAAGTTGCTTGAGTGAGCTGCACAGCACACCAAATGCGGGCTGCTCACTGTGTAAAAGTGATGTCCCTGAAGGCAGCGATGCCCCTCAGTTACTTAGAATGAAGAATGAAATATCGGTACAATTAAAAGAATCAAAGCACTTGATGGAACATAACATCAACAAGCTGTCTGAGTTGAAACTATCTGCACCCACTTTAAAAAAGAATGTGCAAAGACTTGTCAATGAATATGCGTTAGTTTCTAGGTCATGGGAAGATGCTTATGAAATCGAATTTGAAAAACTGACAAGAGAGCTAGGAAGAATTGATGAAGAAATCAAGCAAGCGCATTCAACCCAAAAGCTAAACGATGTCATAATTGATTTGCAAAATAAACGCGACACCTTGCAGTCTGAAAAAGAGCAATTAACATCTTTGATTGAATCATTACAGGGTAAAGAAGAGAGTCGAAAAGCAGATATATCAAGTGCAATTGAACGCGCAATGATTAGGCTTTTAAAATTGGATTTACCTCTGCAAACAGAATTTATAACTCCAAACAATATCAGTTTTAGCTTTGTCGACAATGAAGTCTATGTAAATGGCTCTAAAAACTTCTCAGAAAGCTCTGCGGTTGTTCTAAGGCATATATTCCACCTGGCTTTATTAACATCAAGTCTAGAAAAAGAATATATGCGGCTACCTCGTTTCTTGATGCTTGATGGTATCGATGATGGCGGGATGGAAAAAGAGCGAAGCCACAATCTCCAACGGATAATCGTTGAAGAAACTGCCTCATATGAACATGACTTCCAACTGATATATGCAACCTCTGAAATCAATCCTGATTATGATGATACCGATTTAATCGTCAGTCGATATTTTAACCCTGAAGATAGGTCTCTGAATATTAACTACACCGCATTAGAAGAAAAGACTTTAGTGTAACGTTAAATATAGATATCACATATAATAAGTCAATAGACCTCACCTAACTTGGTGAGGCTATATCATGTGCATTCATCCAACTTTACATTGTACTCCCCCCCCCTATGAATACTTCATGCGCAGCCCCACCTGCGGCCCATTGGAGGTTTAGAGCGGGACTTAGCTAAATTACATGAAGCGCTAGTGCAGCCTAATAGGCAACATTGATTTACTCTCTGAACTAAATGATGAGGACCACATGTTTACTACTGCTAAAAAATTTGAAGAAATACTAACTTGCCTATCTATATTAAGATATATCTTTAAGTCTAGAAGTAAAAGAGGGCTTTATGATATAAATAAGCAAGCAGAATCATTTTTTTGTGAGATTTTGAATAGAACGTACCAATGGGAGCTTAAGAACCTAAACAATTCACAATCCAACTTTCCCGCGATTGATTTAGGTGATCAGCGCAATCGCATAAGTGTTCAAATAACATCTGAAAATTCCGCATCAAAAATCCATGAAACGATTGATAAATTCATAGAACATGACTTACATAAAAAATACAATCGATTGATTATATTTATACTCACAGATGTTAAAACGTACACATCTAAATTCAACACTCAAGATAAATTTATTTTCGATAAAAGGTGTGACATCATAGATATTGATATGTTGCTACACAAAATTGAAAATCTTAGTATTAATGAAATCTCTAATATGCATGGATTCGTTACAGGTGAGCTGTCTCAATTACGATCACTTCTTGCCGACGAAAATAGTCTTCTAAGTAAAGTGGAAACATCAGTGATAACATTCCCTGATAATGTAAATAAGTTTCTAGAGTATCATAATTTCGATGCGAGTGATTACGCCGATGAATACAATGAAATTCGATTACTATCAGAAAAAATACATGCACTAACAAGAGAAACAAGAGAATATCTATTTGCCTTAGTATTCAGAGGAAAAATAAACAACGGTATAATGTCACATAGTTTCTATGCAATACCTGAAGATATTAAATCCTATCTCAAGCTGCCACATCAGCAACTTAGAGGTCATTATGACATATTATCTGAGGCCGGTTTAATTACTTATGAAGATGATAACAATCTAAAGAGATTTGAAATTTACGCACCATCAGTTCATGGCGAAAATGCTTTATCTCTATTAAAAGAATTCACGAAAAATGACCATGGAATGCTACATAAAATAATTGTTGACTGTGACTATACATCATTATCTGATAATAGCGTTTGATATAGTATACCTATCTCACTTAAGTATATATGCACAGCTCAAGTTACCACCCAACACCGGCCTCAGGCCGGTGTCTCTTTTCCACCCCTCCTGAACAACGCCTTGAGACTAGCAACCCCTCGTTGCCCCGTCTCCTGGTAGAACTCCGGGCTGTGCTGAATTTGCTCCCTCCTCGGTAATCCCTTCAGTACCTCCACTCCCAAATCCTCCCCAGCAACAACCCTCCGTAGCAACTGGGTATACGCCTGCTCGAACACCGGCCGGTAGGCATCCAGGCTCAGCGTCTGCCGCTCCCAGCTCGTAGCCTTGGCAGCCAACTCTACTGCGGGATGGGTATACCGGCGGGTCCGCACTTCGACCAGCGCGGTATCCAACGTCGGCAATCCCAGCGATTCGGGGGTGACCTGGCACCACTTGATAAACCTGCTGGTACTCGGGAACCACTCCCCTCCCTGGCTTCGTGCTGTACGCATTCCCTGGCTCAGCTGATCACGGCTGGTGCAGTTGGCCTCGACCAGCGCCACAGTCCACTCTCGCAATGCCCTGGCTTGCATTTCGGGATTGGGGAAGGCCCTCTGCCAGGCAGGGAAGATCACCTTGAGCTGCTCGAACAGCATGGCGACCACCTGGGTATCCTGCTCGGTTACCACCGCAGCAACCGGGTGAACCGGCACCGGCGGGATCTCGCTCGGCATGTTGGCCAGCACCTCGCTTAACGGTTTCATGGTCATCAGAACCCCTCCCCGATCAACTGGTTGAGCTTTTCAGCGGTCATGGTCTTGGTCAGATCCCATTCTTCGCCGCGCGCCGGCTGGCGCACCACACCAGCACGCCTGGCGGTGAGCTTGTCCCATTGCTTGCGCAGGGTCTTGGGGCATAGCACGTTGGCAGACCAGAAGGGGTCGAGATTGGCCCACTTGAACAGCGAGCAGATTTCATGATGGCTTCGCCCGTCCTGCTCCCGCATCAAGCGGATCTCGTTCGCCCACTGCGGCCAGTTGGGCACCTTGGCCGTCGGGTTCACCACTAGGACCTTGCCATGGATGAACTCGGCTGCGGTCAGGTCGTCTTGGGTGCCCCAGAATTTTCCACTCGGGGTCTGAACTACAGCATCGGGTCGGATCTTCTCGACGGGCGCAGAAACCGACTCATCGCTCCCGGCGTCGGGGAGCGCGTCAGCGTTCTTCGACGAGAAGGGTTTAAGATCTTTACTTGTTTTATTGTTTATATTGTTTAGATCTTCGGCGTGAAACTCCGCGGATAACTCCGCGCCATCAGATTGCGATACCCCCTCTAACCCCTTATCTGATGCGGGTTCTAACTCCGCGGGTAACTCCGCGCCAATGTGTTCTGAAACTCCGCGCTGGTAAGGGTCATAATTGAGTATCGTGATCAGTGTGTATCCCTTAGTCCCCTGCTTGCTGATCCTGGTAATCATGCCCTCCCGTTCGAAGGCATCCAGGCTCCGTCTCGCACTGTCCTCTGAAACGCCACATGCCTCCCCCAGATAGCGTGCTGACCCGACTACTTGGCCTCGTGTCAGAGTCAGGCGGTTACCGTTGAAGGTGGATTCTGTACGCTCGTGAACGGCCTCTATCAGCAGGTGGATCCACAGCGCCTTGCGGGATGGGTCTTTGTAGAAGGGACTATCCTTCATGCTCTTGAAAAGCAGGACATACCCGCTTCGGCGGTTATCGTCCACGTTGCATCCTCGGCTAACAGGCTGTTGGATGGGAGCACTTGCCCCCGGGAACTTGATGACTGCGCTCATGCCACCACCTCCTGATCGAGCAGTGAGGAAAGGCGCAATAGGTCGGCCCCAGGGGCCTGGGTTGGTTTGGTCATTGATGGGTCCTGTGGTGTTTCTGCCCGGTGGTTAGGCGGGCAGGTTGTAGCTATGCGCTAGGTTGAGCCTCAGCACGTTCAGCTGAGCGGGCCTGCAGCTCGCGGGCCAGGCGCAGGGCCTGCCGGTCGGTACCTGCAGCGTGCGCTGTCGGGATGAGCGCCGTATCCAGCTCGAGCGCCAGTTCGTGGATCACCGCCTTCAAGACGATGTTGTCCCGATCGCTGACGTGCTGTGACGCCGGGCGCGGCGGCCTGAGTTGCGTAGTCATGGGGTTACCTCCTGAGAACGAAATCGATGAGCTTTTGCAGAGGACGCTTGGGGCGCTCTACTTCGTAGGTTTCCTCATCGAGGTGGGTGAAGGTGAGCAGCCCGCGCTCAGGCAAGCCGGATCCCTCCAGGATTTCCTCCACGGTTACCAGGGGGTAGCCCTGTTCGATGAGGCTTCGATTGGCGCGTTTGACGGCCCTCGTCAGGATCTGGGGTTCATGCTGTGATATAGCCCTGAGCAGGAGCAGCAGAGAGGTGCGAGCGAATGCGGTTTCGGTCAGCTGGAGCTCAGCGCCGACTTCTTGCCACACCTGGCGGTGGGCTGGGGTACCGCGCACCTTCAGCGCAGGGATCACATCAAGCTTGGCGTGATCAGGTAATGCTGGTCGTCCCATGGTGTTGGTCCTCTAGTGGTTATGACTCAGGCCGGTGGTCAGGCGGCCTGTTGGATTTCGGTTTGTTCTGGTCGGTAATCCTCCCATCCCATATCGAGTGAATGCCCGCTATGGATAACAAAGCTGACAGCATGGTTTGCAGGCACTACGCCCTTGTTGTGCTTCCTCCACTTAGAGAAGTTGCATCGGTCAATGCCGATAGCCTCACTGGCCTTGGCAGCATTACCGAAATACTGTTCGACATCCTCAATGCGCATGGGTTGGTCCTCATCATGTGGTCTTTGAAGCGCCATTTTGTTGCCAAAAGGAAATTTAAGTCAAGATGATCAGTGCCCCTTTGACAATCACCACCGCGGTAGACTTGGTGCAAGAAAGCAACATTGGTGAAGTGATGAAGAATTTTGCTGAGCGCCTTGAAGCTCGAATGAAAGAGATGGGGGTGTCACCTGCCGATCTCAGTAGAAAGAGCGGGGTGAGCAAGGCGGTTATAAGTCGCATGCTCAATGAGCCCGGGCGCGAGATAAGGGCTAGTAGCCTGATGTCCATTGGCAAGGCGCTCCGGATAGACCCGGTGTGGCTGTTCTTGGGACGCTCAGCAGACAGCTTGATCAGTGACATTGAAGCTGGCCCTGGTCTTGTCCCTGTATGGACTATGGCTGCCTTGCAAAGAGACCATATCAGCGACGCATGGCCTCACACCAATACAGGAAAATCACTAGCTACGGAACGTGAAGGCCACCTGTTTGCTCTCGAAGCTGATGATGATCAACTGAAAGATGCAGGCATAATTACTGGCGTCACCTGCCTTATTGACCTCGGAGACACGGCCCCAGATCATGGTGACATCATGCTGGTTAAGATCATTTCCAGTGACCAGTTCCGCCTTCTACGAGCCATCAAGGGCTTAGACTGCTGGAGGTATGGAGTTGATGATCCTAGAGTCGGGAGCCTAACAGCTAAAGAGTTGATCACGCTCGGCAAGGTCGTAGAAATCCGCAGATAACCACCGCCCCCCGCTATTCAATGCAGCCCGCCATGAGCGGGCTTTTTGTTGCCTTCGAAAAATTTTTCAGTTTCCTTTTGGAATCATCGTTGACATACAGTTGTCTTTTGGCAACAATGAATTTGTTCCAGATTGGCAACTACTTGTGAGATGCGATTCCAGGAAGCAACCAAGACCAAAATCACTACCCAGAGGACCAACCATGAAAGTGAATGACCCTGTGCAGTACACCAACCCCCGGACCCGCGTCACCGTGCCGGCCGTGATCATCGACATCACTGACCTGGGCAAACGCCGCGGTGGCGGCCTGTTCTACACCGTCAAGACCGAGGCCGGTAAGGAACACCGGGCCCGTGCAGGCTGCCTGCAAGCAGCAGCCTAACCAGTCGCTCCCGCCGAGAGCGGGAGCACTCAACCGAATGAGCATTGCCTCAGTGCTCAACCGGTTGAGACAAATCATCGGCCACCAGCAACAGGACCCGCCCCTAACCAGGGAAAAGTAGAAGGCGCCTGACCAGCGCGTAAGAACGACAAAGCCCGCACAAGGCGGGCTTTGAAGGACTGGGGTACCACCCCAATCGGATTGTTACCAGGGGACCAACCCCAGCAACAGGACCCATCCACGCCAAAGCGAGGAAGGAGTTAACGAGGACCAACCCGTCAACAGGAGCAAATGTACCATGACCAAGCGCATTTTTTCCAGAGCCGCGAAACGCGCCGACCAGATGCTTGAGGCCTTCGCCGACAGGCTGAACGGTAACGCAGCACGCCGTCGCGCACTTAAACAGCGCCTCTTTGTGGCCATGCTGGCCGCCGAGCAACACCACATCGTTGCAGCTCGAGCAGCCCAGCTTCGAAACACTGGTTTCACCAGGCACAGCGCCCTCCTCCACTGGCGCGCAGAGTTCCACCGCAACGCCGTCTGACCCGGGTCTGGCGCTTCCCTGATAGCGCCGTAGCCAAAGCCTCTTTCTCAAGCATCTCAAGGATGCTTTGGCTAACTGCAACCTGAATTCAGCGTTGCACCGCTCTTTCACAATCTGGAACCGGCTCACAACCACCAATCCCGATGCCGGTAGGGATGCGCCGATAGCCCGTCAAACCGGAAAGCGGTGTGTGATCGTGAACACCGGCCACTGTCAATAGTGGCCAGCCTAGAGCCTCTTGCACCAGGGGGTTGCAGGCTGTTAGTTTTTTCTGGAACGGTGTCATAATGCCCCCATCTTGATATGGAGGAGTTATGAACCGGATAAGAATGGCACTAGCTGTCGTAGCACTAGGAATATCATTTATGTTTTCGTCTGCCACGATAGCTGACACGTCAGATGCAATGAAGGTAATGATTCAAGCAGCTGAACAAGGAAACGCCAAATCACAATTCGAGCTTGCGTTGGCTTACGAAGCTGGATCTAACCTCCCGAAAGACCATGAGAAAGCTGCATTTTGGTACCAGCAAGCGGCAGAGCAAGGTCACATGCACGCACAAGCATTCCTCGCAATAATGTACTACGAGGGGTTGGGTGTTCCACAGAATGCGAGCAAAGCTGCATATTGGTATCAAAAGGCAGCTGAACAAGGTGAACCCGAATCGCAAATGAACATTGCAACCATGCTCATAAATGGCGATGGGATACTCAAAAATGAAAAACAAGCCTTTGAGTGGCTCAGTAAATCCGCCGCACAGGACTTCGCCCCAGGGCAGTCCAGACTAGGCCTACTGTATCTACAAGGGATTGGCGCTCCTAAAGATTATGAGAAAGCGTATTTTTGGAGCCGCAAAGCTGCCGAGCAAGGCCATGCCGAGTCCCAATACATACTAGGCTCACTGTATTATGAAGGACGCGGCGTACCAAAGGACTTGGTCCAAGCCTATGCTTGGTACTTTACAGCTGGGCGGAATACGTTCATTCCTGCTTTCCGTTCAATGGAACAATTTGAAAAACAACTCACTGCATCGCAATTAAAGGAGGCTAGTGATTTATCTATTCAATATTACAAGCAGTACAAATGAAGCGGTGAACTTCGCAAGACCTATTAAATAACCCCGGCCCTCGTGCCGGTTTTTTTGTTTTCACCACCAAAGGACCCGACCATGAAAAAGCGCCTGCAAAAGCAGGCGCATCGTGACTACACGTTAATCGACATACTCACAGCCACAGCTGCTGTAGTCCATATTCTTACCCGTGTATACGTGACATGACTTCTGATGCACGTTGTCTTTATAGAGCCGCACCGTCAGGTGGGTCTTTTTATCCGTCGCTGTCTCATGAGGTCCAGCTACAACCATGGCCCCCGATCTGGCGCCAGCCATATTGCTATAGGCCGCGACTGTTTTGCACTGCATGACCACGTTGGTAGCAGCCCTTTTACTCATTGGCTTTGTGGATGGCGCATCCCAATTCGGAGAGAAATCGAGATAAGCAGCCAGCGCACTTTGAGAACACACCAACAGCATGGCAGTGATGACTGCAGAGATAATTGTTTTCATCCTTTAAGACCTCCTTGTTTGCTGCGGTGAATACCGCACGAGAAACCTAGCTGGAATAAACAACCACCTCATCTGACACAAATATCAGTAGAGAAAGTTCCTATTTGATACTAGCGAAAGCAAACAAGGGATAAACAAGCCCCATGTAACGCCCATCGCACGACTGCATTGCTCACAACCACCAAAGGACCCGACCATGAAAAAGCGTACCGACCAAAGCAACCTGACCATCCCCCCTCTCAATGACGCATGCCGCAAGCGCCTGCGCCAGTTGCGTGAGCACCTCGGCCTGAGCCGGCCCAAGTTCGCCGACATGCTGGGCATCCCGCCCACCACGCTCAAGAACTACGAGCTGAACTACCGGGAAATCAGCGGCGGAACCCTGTTGTTGATAGCACAACACCCCGAGCTCTCAGCCCACTTCACCTGGCTGACGACCGGACAGGGCGAACTACCGGCCAAAGCAGCCTGAATGTAGAGGAACTCTTCATGAAGCAACTGACCGAAGCCCAGGTGATGGGCTTTCGCGGCTCAATGCCGCCCCGTACGGAGCAACGCTACAGCGTGAACGTCGAGCCCGGTACCGAAGAGCGCCGGGCTGCCCATAAACGCACTGCCACACGCCGCGCTATCGAGGTGTATCAAGAACAGCGCGCCCTCCGGCTTGAAATGGAGCTTTAGCCATGAACGAAAACACACTGCAAGCCCTACTCGAAAGCCAGGAGGCGGAGGCCAACGCAAAGGCAGAGTGGATCGCTGCGTGGACTGAGGCCAGCCTCCCACTACTGCTGGCCGGTCAGCTCGATACCGATGCGGCCACCCTACTCGCCGAGGTGGATGCCGACCGGGCCGCACAACTCAATCAGGCCATCTACCTGCTGATGGTGTCCGGTGACAAAGTTCCGCTCACCCTCCAGATCCAGCAGGTGCTGGACGAAGGACTGACCGACCTGGCCCACGACGCCTGGAGTAACCACCTTGCCGCCCTGCACGACGCCATGAGCGAGGAGCAGTGGGAGCAGTACCAACACAGGAGCGCAGCATGAGCAAGCACACACAGGAGCCTTGGTTGCGGAGTAGCGACGATTTTGTTGCCGCAGAAAGTGACCAACTAAATAACGGTGAATACATCTTGTCCTGCTTTGGGCCTGACCAAGCAGCCAACGCGCGCCGCATCGTGGCCTGCGTGAATGCTTGCCGTGGCCTGCCGACCGATGAGCTGGAGCAGAAAGGGGTTGTTGCTGCCGTCGGTACCGAGCTGCTGGAGCTGGATCGTCAGTGCGGCGAGCTGCTGGCTGCGCTTGTTGCCACAACAGAGCATCTCGCCAAAGTTATGGGCGGGCCGCTTATAGCTGGAGCAGGTGTCACTTTCGCCAATGGCGTAGAGGGCATACCGACCATCATGAAGGCCAGAGCTGCCATCGCCAAAACCAAAGGCGGTGCAGCATGAACGCCATCGCCGATTCCTCCAAAATGCACCCGCTCGGGCGGGTGTTTGGTCTATCCAACGAGGAGTATCACGCTGGTCCTGGGGTCAGCAAAAGCCAGCTCGACCAGATAGCCGAAAGCCCTGCCACCTATATCTGGGCCAAAGATGCCCCCGTCGATGAGGAGAAACTCAAGGCCTTCGACATGGGCAGCGCCATTCACTGCCTGCTGCTCGAGCCGGAAGAGTTCGAACAGCGCTTCATCATTGCCCCGCAGTTCAACCGCCGCACCAACGCCGGCAAGGAAGCCGAGGCAGAGTTTCTGGCCGGCTGCGCCACCTTGGGAAAGACGGTGATGGACGCTGAGGAGGGCCGCAAGCTGCAGCTGATGCGCGACAGTGTGCTGGCCCATCCCGACGCACGCTGGCTACTGGAGCAGGAGGGGCACAGTGAAGCCTCCTTCTACTGGATTGATCCCCAGACCGAAGAGCTGTGCCGGGTTCGCCCTGACCGCCACCTGAGCGGGCACCCCATCATCCTGGACGTAAAATCGGTGGACGACATGGGGCGCTTCGAGCGCCACGTCGAAGACTTCCGCTACCACGTGCAGGACGCCATGTACTCCGAAGGGTTCCACCGAGTGATGGGCGAGCAGCCGGACTTTGTCTTTCTGGCCGTCAGCACCAGCGTTAACTGCGGCCGCTACCCGGTGCGGGTGCGGCCCCTCCCCGACGATTGGAAGGAGGCTGGCAAGGACCTTTTTCGCCGTGACCTCCAGCGCTTCCACGAATGCCGGGTCAACAACGACTGGCACGACTTCAAACCCCTCCAGCGCCCAGCCTGGGCGACAAGGAAAGCAGCATGAGCAACATCACCAGCATCAAGCAGCAGGCGGTAGAGAACTTCGCCGCCCAGTTCCCGATACTCGTCCAGCGTGGTATCGACGAGCCGACCTGGAACGCCCTGTGCAATACCATTTACCCAGGTGCCAACCCTGACTCAGTAGTAATGGCTATCGACTACTGCAAGGCGCGCGGGCTCGATATCTTGCTCAAGCCAGTCCATCTGGTACCAATGCAGGTAACCGACGCCCGCACAAAAGATAAGGTCTGGCGGGATGTGCCCATGCCGGGGATCGGGATGTACCGGATCCAGGCTGACCGCTCAGGCAACTACGCCGGAGCTGACGAACCGGTATTTGGTCCAGATGTGACAGAAGAGTTCCAAGACCCCTACAACCAGCAGAACAAGATCAAGGTCACCTACCCGCAGTGGTGCAAGTACACCGTCTACAAGATGGTGAATGGGCAGCGGGTGGCCTTCCATGCCCTGGAGCGCTGGAAGGAAAACTACGCCACCCAGAGCAGCAAGACTGAATGCCCCAACGCCATGTGGCGTAAGCGCCCTTACGCTCAGCTGGCCAAATGCACGGAGGCACAAGCACTGCGCAAAGCCTGGCCGGAAATCGGTAGCGAGCCCACCGCCGAGGAAATGGAAGGCAAGGAAATCATCATCAACGAGATCCCCGACAACCAGCCGCCTCAGTCATCAACCAAGCCAGCAAGCCGAGCCTTGGATGCCATGCGTAACCAAGACGCTACGTCGGTCACCCTTGAGCACGAGCAAGCAGCAGAACCAACCGAACTGGTGGATCACGCCAGCGCCTACGCAGACCACAGTGCCGCTATAGAAGGCTCCAGCGAAACTACCGAGTGGCAACATGCCTACACCGCCGCTTGGACCTGGGCCAACGAAACCGGAGACAACAACATCATCGCCGGCATCAAGCAGATCGCCGGTGAGCGCAAACGCCAGCTCGACGCCGAACGCAGTAACCATCAATAACTAACCAGGCCCGTTTAGTACGGGCCTTTTCATACCCAAGGACCCGCCATGACCGAACAAGCCAAGACCAAGACCGACACCACCCAGCTGGTTGTCATCGAACCCACCACCGCCGTCGCCCTGTTCACCGAGGGTCAGGGCGTAGCTGAACTGCTGGCCGACATCCGCCAAAAAGCGACCAGCCTGGTGCCCGACACTACCACCGCCAAGGGGCGCAAGGAGATCGCCAGCATCGCCCATGCCGTCGCCCGCACCAAGACCTATCTGGATGGGCTCGGCAAGGAGCAGACGGACAAGTTCAAGGAGATCCCGAAGCGCATCGACGCCAATCGCAAACAAATCCGCGACACTCTTGACGCCCTTAAAGACGAGGTGCGCGCCCCGCTGACCCAGTTTGAAGAGGTCGAAGCCGGCCGGGTTGCGGCTCTTCAAACCCGGCTGACTCGCATAGATGATCTTGGGTTCTCTGCGAACATAGAGCTCCCCTCGCCAGATCTGAAAGCCATGTTGCTGGAGGTCGAACAGACCGAGCTGGACGATACCTGGCAAGAACTGCTGCCCCAGGCGACTGTCTCCAAAGAGCTTGCGGCCAAACGGCTTGGTGAGGTGCTGGAGGCCCGCCAGAAGTACGAAGCCGAACAGGCCGAGCTAGAAGCGCTGCGAAAGAAGCAGGTTGAACAGGAGCGCATCGACCGCGAGCGCCTGATAGCCGAACAGGCTGCAGAGTATGCCCGTAAGCAGGAAGAAGAGCGTCAGCGCATGGAACGAGAAGCTGCACAGCACCGCGAGCTGGAAGCCCAGCGCCAGGCTCAGGCTGCGCGTGAACGTGAAGAGCAGGCCCGGCGCGCTGCAGAAACCGCTGAGCTCGCTCGCCAGCAGGCTGAAGCCAACGCTGCGCGCCAGGCTGAAGAAGCCGCGGCCCGGGCTGCGGAACAAGAGCGCCAGCGCATTGCCAACGAACAGCGTCTCAAGGATGAGGCGGAAGCCCTCCGTCTTGCCGATCGCGAGCACCGAGGCCGGATTAACAGCTCCATCCTGATGGACCTAATGGGCCTAGGAATTGAAGAGGAAAAGGCGGTCAACCTCATCAAACACATCGCCAGTCACAAAATCGCCCACCTAGCCATCAATTACTGAGAACCCCGCCGCTCACACGACCGTTCTCGGTAACAATAAGGAGACTATCTATGGCCGATTACCGCGGCTCAACCACTTCATCCAACTGTCGGGATATGACTCAAACCCCGCTCTACCTATTCCGAGCCCTGGATCGGGAGTTCAACTTCACCCTCGATGCCGCAGCTCTACCAGAGACGGCTCTGTGTGCACAGTACCTCACCCCGGACATCAACGCCCTGAGTGTGGACTGGGGTGACTTTATCAGCCCGTCGGTAAGGGCCCCATGGGCCTGGCTCAACCCTCCTTACTCCGATATCGGCCCCTGGGTGGAGAAGGCCATCGAACAGCAGGACCGCGGCATTGGCACCGTTATGCTGGTCCCCCAGGACACCAGCACGGAGTGGTACCCCGGCGAGCGCGCCAGCGAGGTGAGGCACATAACCGGTTACCACGATACCAATGGCAAATGGCGCAACGGCCGGGTGAGCTTCATCAACAAAGCCACCGGCGAGGAGATGAAGGGCAACCCCAAGGGGTCCATGTTCCTCATCTTCGCCCCGGGCTGGCGTAGCAAATGCCGGATCCGTGATGTCAGCAAACTGACCTTGCTGCTGGCCGGAGCAGAGCCTATCAGTGTTGCAGCCTAAGAGGAGAGCCATGCGCTACCGTGAACCTATCATTCAGCAAGGGCTGACCCGCACCGAAGCCGAAGAAACCCGTGCCAGATACCTCCGCATCAACCCCGGCGCCCAGGTAACCATCGACAGCCAGCCAGATAACCCCCAGCTTAAGACTCTGATAGCTCACCTTCCCGTCCTGCCATTTCGACGGGTGCGGGATCCTGGTTTTATCGGGTACCGCGGCTGGCGAGCATAGCCGGCGAACTAAACTGGTCCCCGGATATGGGACGAAGAAATCACGGCCCTTCCTTCAATCCAATTGGCGCCCCATCCTCTGGAACAGGAGGGCCATGCCATGAAACAACTTCAACTGACCGTCGACCAGGACAGCCAACTACTCAACGACCTGGTCAGCACCGTGCGCTCCCCCACCCTTTCCCGTTCGGCCAAGCTCGCCGAGATCGGCCGCATCCTGGCGCACTTCGATCTGCCTATCGAAGCGCCCCGGGTTACTGGCCAGCTCTGGAGTGCCACCGAGCTGGGCAAGGAGCTGGGGGTCAGTGCCCAGGCCATAGGCCGGCTGGCCAACCAGCACCAACTCAAACGCCCGGCGTTCGGGGAGTACCGCCTTGACCAGGCGGTCAGCAGCAGGAAGCAGGTGGAATGCTTCCTCTACAACCGAGCCGGCCGGGATGAAATAACCAAACTGACGAGGACCAACTACCATGGGAACAGTAATCGACCCCGCAAAAAGCCAGATCCCGGGCCAACTCACAATACTGAGAATGCCTGACGCCATCCCACTCAGCACCTACCTGAGCACCATCGAGCTTACCGATCGGGACACCATTAATAAGCGGATCCAGCGTGGCATCTGGCAGCTTGGGGTGCATATCGTCAACGTGGACGGAGTAAAGGAACGCTGGGTGAACATCGCGGAGGTAACAAAGTGGGCAATGAAAAACAGCTCCCACGCGGCGTGACCGTCCGTGGTGAGACCATCAATATCACCTTCACCTTCAAAGGGGTTCGCTGTCGTGAGCCCCTGTCCAACCTGCCCAACACCACTGCCAACGTGCGCTATGCCGGGCGCCTTCTCGGGGAGATCCAGGGCAAGATTGAGCGTAGCCAATTCGCCTATGCAGACTATTTCCCGAAGTCCAAGAAGCTGCGCATGTTCGGCGGTGCCTCGATCGCCGCCAAGGTCTCCGACTATCTGGACGAATACCTGCAGCAATGTGAACGCCGGGGGCTCAGCCCCTCCACAATGGTCGGGTACCGCAAGTGCCACAAGGCGCTGGCCGACCTGCACGAGATCACGGTGTCAGAGCTGACCCCCGCCCAGGTGAAGAACTGGCTGGTAAGGAGTGACACCACTGCCAAGACCGCCCGCAACCGGCTGTCATTCCTGCGCAGTGCCGTCGACGAGGCGGTCACGGATGGCCTGCTGACCTCCAACCCGGTATCTCTGGTCACCGTCTCCCGATATTTGGACGGGAGTTCAACTCCTGAAGGGGGAGCCAAGGACGTGGATCCGTTCACCCCGGAAGAGGTGTCCGCCATCATATCGACCGCCGGCGGTATCAACGAGCAATGGGCCAACCTGTTTGCTTTCGCTTTCGCTACCGGCATGCGGCCGTCGGAGATCTGCGCACTGAGCTGGTCATCCATCGACTGGATCGGCTGCAATGTGCAGGTATCGAGCGCCAAGGTGGTCGGCGTCATCAAGACCACCAAGACCAGAGCCGGTACGCGATCCATTGAGCTGACCGGCGATGCGCTGGCAGCACTGGCCAGCCAGAAGCGGTTTACCTTCATGCGGGGAGACTATGTATTTGATGACCCCAAACTCGGCCATCCATGGGCCGGGGCGGATGCCATCAGAAAGAAAGCCTGGCTATATACCCTCAAGCGGTCCGGCGTTCGCTACCGCCACCTCTACCAGACCCGCCACACCTTCGCGACCGCCAACATCAGCCGCGGCTGCAACCTGTTTTGGCTCGCCAGCCAGATGGGACATAAGGGGCCGGAGATGCTGTTTCGGCACTACGGATCCTACCTTTCCGAGTACGATGGCCAGACCTCAAAAGCGCCAATCCTGATCCAAAATCCAGCCGAGAAATAAAAAAGCCTTATAGTTCAATTGGTAAAGCTGCTCAATCTGGGGGTTCAAATCCCCCCAGCTCCACCAAACGTTTGGAAAGGGCCACTTCGCAGGAAGTGGCCCTTTTTTATGCTCGATTGCCGGTGTTCACGCCATCTATCGCCTAGATCACTCCTCGGCGGTCAGCACCAACCGCCGCCAGGGGCCTGTGATGTCGCAATGGCCCGTTTCGTCCGTGTTTTCCCACCCCAGCCGATGATAGAAAGCCAGCGCCCTGGTGTTTCGGGTGGCGACCTTGAGGGACGCCGGTTGCTTGAATCCGGCCAGCCCTTCGGCCAGAAGAGCCCGACCGACCCCCTGCCCATGCCAGTCCGCCGACACATAGAGATGATGCACGAAGCTCTCCTGCCCCCAGATGGAGACGAAGCCGCAGGGGGAACCCCCCTTCTCCGCCACCCAGATCCGCTCCCCCCGGGTCTGTTCGGCGAAATCCTCCAGCCGGAACAGGGAGGGTTCGACCCACTCGAAGGCTTGCCGCCTGCCCTTGAGGAACAACTGTGCCAGCACGGGCGCATCCGCCGCTCGCATCGCTCTGATCATGAAGATGTCCTTTTTCCTAGTCGTCCTCGCCCACTTTGCGGTGGATCCCGCCGCGCTGTCAAATACACAGCACAGACCCTCTTGAATACATAATGCGTGACCCAGGGCTGCCTATTTTATCGCCCGAGGGGCTATACTGCCTGGGTCCCATCCATGACTGGTTCGAGGTTCACTGATTTATGGATAACAAGCAGATCGAAGGCAGCATTCTGGTTCCGGCCCACATCGACGATGTCTGGCGAGCCTGGACCACGGAGAGCGGATTGCGCAGTTTTCTGGCCCCGGAGTGCCTGATGGTGGCCGAGCCAAACGGCCCGTTCGAGATCTATTTCCGGCCGGATGCCCCCCTGGGTGAGCGAGGCAGCGAGGGGTGCCGGGTGATGGCGGTGATGCCTCACGACCTGCTCAGCTTCAGCTGGAATTTCCCCGCCCAGTTCCCCCATATCCGCCAGCAGAAGACCCTCATCAGCCTGCGCTTCGTGCCGGAAGGCCAGGGCACCCGCCTTCACTTCCTGCAGACCGGCTGGGCCAACGATCCCGACTGGGACCTCGGCTATGCCTACTTCCGGGAAGAGTGGCTGGAGATAAGCCTCCCCAGGCTGCAATACAGGTTCACCCACGGCCCCATCGACTGGAGCAATCCCCCCACCCGGCAGCAGCTCAAGGCACTGGCACAGTGATGGCCGGCCCCGGCCTTTCCAAGCCGAAATGGCGGGGCAATAGCGCGGGCTGTCGCCTCTCACCCGGCAGGGATGAAAGCCCTGCGTTAAGCAGTGTTTATCAATAAAAACAAACAGATAATATTGAAACCTTCATCAACACCGGCTATTCATGAAAGTATTGCCTCCGGCAGAGAATGCTCTCTGCCCCATCACGAGATAACACATAATAAGAGCCATACCTCGGCCCCAAGCCGGGGAACATGAGGTAGCCATGTTGATCGAGAAAACACTGCTTGAGCAATTCAACATCAATGAGATCGAAATCCAACGCCGGATGGAGCTCTTCAAGCTGACCCAGGGGGAGCTGGATCTGCTGGCGCAGCAACAGTCCATCATAGAGCAGCATCTGGACAGCCTGGTCGCCAAGTTCTACGACAAGCAGACGCAATTTGACGAGATAGCCCTGCTGATCGGCGACGCCGACACCCTGCAGCGGCTGCGCAACGCCCAGCGCCGCTACATCCAGGAGCTGTTCTCAGGCCATTACGACAACGCCTATGTCAACAGCCGCCTGCGGATAGGCCTGGTGCACAAGCGCATCGGCGTCGAACCCAAGCTCTACCTCTCCGCCAGCTGTACCCTCAAATACCTGGTGGAAGACGTGCTGATCGAGCACATGGCCAACCCGTCCGAGCTGCCCCAGGTGCTGCGGGCCCTCGACAAGCTCATCAGCTTCGACACAGCACTGGTGTTCGACACCTATATCGGCACCCTGCTGAGTGCGGTCGAGAATGCCAAGAAGCGGATGGAGACCTATGCCCGCGAGCTGGAGGAGAAGTCCAAGATCCTGAGCGCCCATGCTGAGCGGGACCCCCTCACCGAGCTCTACAACAAGCGGGCCATGCATCGCACCATCATGCGTGAGCTCAATGCGGCCATCCGCCGCAAGAGCTTCCTGTCGGTGATCTACATCGACGTCAACAAGTTCAAGTTCATCAATGACACCTTCGGCCATGCGAAGGGGGATGAGGTCCTGCAAACCCTGGGACAGGCGATCACCGAGAGCTGTCGCGCGTCGGACTTCCCCTGCCGGATCGGTGGCGACGAGTTCTGCGTCATCCTGCCGGAGGCGAGCCGGGCCACCGCCCTGCACATCGGCGATCGTATCGAGGCCGCCTTCACCACCGCCTACCCCGAGTACTCCATCAGCATCGGCATCTGCGTGACGGGGAATGAGCAGTTCGTCACCGCCAACGAGCTCATCGAGGGGGCCGACAAGGCGATGTACGAGGCCAAGCAGCAATCCTCCTGACGACTTTCCGGCGACCCAAAACAGATGCCGCTCCCCTTGGGGAGCGGCATCCTTGCATCATGGACTCAGGAGAGGGTAGACGCGTTACTCTTCTTCCATCTCGTCAAACAGGGGGTGATAGAGCACCTCCCCTGACAGCCCAGCGAGGCCACCGGGCTGCAGCTCCATCGCCATGAAGCAGTCGGCGGGCACCTCGTAGATGCAGTTCAGGCCAAACTCGCTGGCGGGACGAAAGCCGAAGCGGGCGTAGTAGGCGGGATCCCCGAGCACCACCACCGCCTTCCAGTCCATCTCCAGCGCCGTATCCAGCCCTTCACGCACCAGATCCGAACCGATGCCCTGCCCTTGCCAGTCTGGGTGCACGGCCACCGGCGCCAGACCGAGCCAGGGACCCTCCTGACCGTTAATGGTGATCGGGCTCAGCATCAGGTGTCCCATGAACTCGTACTCTTCCTCCTCGACCATGGTGACCACGGCGGCCCCACATTCGCGCAGGCGATTGACCAGCTCGGCCTCATCGGATCGGCCAAAGGCGGCGCTCACCAGCTCATAGACTGGCAGCATGTCGCCGGGACGCTCGGTTCTCAACATAGGGCATAACTCCTCGTACGGCAGGGCGGCCATTATTCCACACAAGTGCCCCCCGACCTGAATGGCTTTATCCGAAAATGGGAGGCCGGACTCAGGAAAACGAATGCGACCGCGGGGACGGACCCCGCGCGACCCGCTCATCCCACCCGATGCGGTATCAGCGATCCCCCCGCCTTGGATCCCGCAGAGCCAGCAGATAGTTGAGGCCAAGCGCTCCCCGCTCCTTGAGCAGCACGCCATCCCCGTGGGTCCAGGAGAGGGGTCCCTCCCCTTCTAGCCATGAGACGGGATGGCATCTCACCACCAGCCCGGCCGTCGTCCGCCCAGGCGTGTCTCCCCACCCCTCGCCATCCATCTCGTCATCCATAAAGAGCGCCAGCTCTGGGGTATTACCACTCCCTTCCCACTCCCAGGGGCCGTGCAGTATGGCCACCACTACCCTCTCGCCCTCGAGCCAGGGGATCAGGCTAGCCCGCAGGGGGGCGGACAGGATGGGGGAGCGATCCAGTCGCCAGTGGCTGAGCTTCCCCTGACCGTCAGCCTCGGCCCGAACCCCGCAGCAGTGCATGCCTATCTTGGCCATCACCCTGCCGGAGGCGAGGTTGTCCGGCATATGGCGGGCCGTCAGGGCGGGCAATTGCAGTTGCTCGAAGGCAAAGCGTTTGACCAGGGTCGCCGCCCGGGTAGCGAGCCCCCGGTTCTGCCAGGGGACCCCCACCCACCAGGCGAGCTCCCCGCTCCAGTGCAACGAGATGACCCCGAGCAAGGGGGCAGGTTCAGATCCGGTTGGCAGGCTCAGCGCCCAGGTTCGGCCAAGGCCGAGAGCGGCCTTGCGCCCGCTCATGGCGAGCCAGTCCCGGGCCGCCTCCGGCGGATAGGGGTGGGGAATGTTGAGGGTATAGCGAGCGAGCGTGCCGTCGGCGCAGTAGCGCGCGATCTCGCCCTCATCCTCCGCCCGCAAGGGGCGCAGCACCAGGGCTTCCGGGCCCGGCTCACGCAGCTCGGGGATGGAGAGGCGCCGGGCGAGCAACCGTCCCAGCACATCGGCCAGATCGTCGTCCGGTCCCAGGGTCAGATCCGCCCCCACCGGCCCCAGGGTGAGCAGACCGCTCTCCTTGGCCAGGATCAGCAGGGCGCTGGAGGCGCAGATCAGGATCTGGTGGCTCGGATCGGCCGCCATCACGGGGGCCTCGTCCCCGTCCAGCCAGGCGGCGAGCAGCGCGCTGGCCGAGAGGGTGCCGTCCGGCGGGCAGGCCGCCCAGGGAGCCGGGATCTGTGGATCCCGCCCGGCCCGCTTGCTCTGCAGCAGTTGCCAGCTGTGCCCCTGCCCCCGCCATGCCTGCAGGGCCGCCAGCCAATGGGGCCGCCAGAGGCCCCCTTCAATCAATAACTCCATCCTTCCCCCAAGGTGCGCAGCTGTGATGGCAGGGCATTCTGGAGAGCCTGCCGTATGCAACTTCCTCACCCTGCGTCCCGTCACGGGCCGCGGTTCAACCGCTAGCATGACAGCCTGCTAACCGGCTGTTAAACCCTATTTTCATCATGGTTAAACGGCATACCCCATGAAAAAATGCCATATGTCCGCCTTGATGAAGGTCACATTAATGGGGTCTCTCCCTTCCTATCATGGCCACATCATGCACCACCAGCGCGGGTTCATGAATAATCATGCATAACAAGAGAAAAGATTATGCAGCAAACCACTCCCCTCAAGACGGTGTTAGTCAGTACCCTGGCGACCGCCCTGCTGATCTTCGTGGCCCAGTATCTGATTGGGAAACAGGAGATCAGGATCGGCATCGCCATCATCCCCATTTTGCCCATGTTGTTCGCCGTCATCATCGGCATGATAGTCTCCGCCAAACCGGTCAAGGATCGTATTCCCGGCTGGAAGAAGCTCTTCACCGAGAAAGAAGAGGGCTTCTGCGGCAAGATGGTGGGCTTCAGCCTGCTGATCCTCGGCACCCAGTATGCCGGCATGATCATCCCCAACCTCAAGATGATCCTGAGCGTCGGGGTGCCGCTCTTCCTGCAGGAGATAGGAAACCTCCTGCCCATCCTCATCGCCATCCCGCTGGCGGTGAAGTTCGGCTTCGGCCGCCGTGCCATCGGGGCCTGCTCCTCCATCAGCCGTGAACCCTCGGTCGCGGTCATTCAGGGCAAGTTCGGCACCGGCTCCCAGGAGTACATAGGCGTGCTCGCCATCTACCTGTGCGGCTCCGTCATCGGCACCCTCTGGTTCAGCGTGCTCGGCAGCATAGCCCCGCTGACCGGCCTGCATCCGCTGGCCCTGGCCGCCGGCTCAGGGGTCGGCTCAGGCTCCATGCTGAGTGCCGCTTCCGGCGCCCTCATCAACGGTCTGGACGAGGCGCTGGCCCAGCAGGTGCTGAGCATCGCCGCCGCCTCCAACCTGCTCTCCTCCGCCCTCGGCGCCCTCTCCCTCACCTATCTGGGACTGCCCCTTGCCGAGAAGATCTTCGCCATCTCTTCCAAAGGAGAGCAAGCATGAAAAGCATCGTGATGGATATGCGCTTCGTCTTCCTGGCGATCCTGCTGGCCATGTTCACCCAGACCCTGACTAGCGGCCTGCCGCTCTGGCAGATGGGGGACAGCTTCGTCGCCATGTCCCTGGTGGTGTTCGCCTCCCTGGTGACCAAGCGCTACCTGCCCTCCTCCCTGCCGGCCTTTGCCTATGCCACCATCATCGGCATCCTCATCTGCCTGCCGGAGACCCCGGTGCGCGGCCTCTTCATCGACGCGGTGGCGAAGATCTCCTTCCTCTCCTGCTGCGTGCCGCTCCTGGCCTTCGCCGGCCTCTCCGTCGGCGGTCAACTCGAGGAGCTCAAGAAGATGTCATGGAAGGTGATCCTCATCTTCATGATCGTCTCCACCTGCTGCTTCTTCGGCGCCTCGCTGGTTGCCCAACTCGGCTTCTCCATTCAAGGGATCATCTGATGCACGACTACCATATCGAACCTGACCTGCTCGCCCTGCGTGATTTCAGCTGCGAGGTGCGCCACCACCTGCACAGCATCCCGGAATATTCCGGCGCCGAGTTCAAGACCTCGGCCTATTGCCGTCAGCTGATGGAACAGTTCGGCTACAAGATCACCGACTACCCGGGCTTCACCGGCTTTCACGGGGATCTGCACATAGACCCCAGCCTGCCCACCATAGCGTTTCGCGCCGACATGGACGGCCTCGAGATGCACGACATGAGCGAGGTGGCGTTCAAGTCCACCCACGAGGGGATGGCCCACAACTGCGGCCACGACTCCCACATGGCGATAGCCCTCACCACCGCCAAGTTCCTGGCCGCTCATCAGGATCGGCTGCAATACAATGTGCGCATCATCTTCCAGATGGCGGAAGAGGACATGCGGGTGCCGGGGGCCGGCAAGATGGTGGAACTCGGCTGCATGGAGGGGGTGGACGAGGTCTACGCCCTGCACAACGACGGCGCCATGGAGACGGGCACCATCAAGTTCAACCAGGGGGTCATGTCCTCCTGGGGCTCGGCCTGGACCCTGGAGGTGCACGGCATCTCGGCCCACGGCTCGACCCCCCACAAGGGGCTGGACGCCATCCGCGAGGCGGTGCGCATCATCGAAGACATGGACTATATCGTTGCCAAGCGCACCAGCCCCTTCAGCCCGGCGGTGTTCGGCTGCGGCATGATCAACGGCGGCACCATCCCCAATGCGGTGGCCGACCACGTGCAGGCCCGTGGCACCATACGGGCCATGGACGCCGAGACGGATCAGATCCTGAAAAACAGCTTCAAGGACATGGTCGCCCAGAGCGAGCTGCGCGGCTTCAAGACCAGCATGGTCTATGCCGGCTACCCGGCGGTGGAGAACCACGGCGCCGCCTGCGAGCGGCTGCGTCAGGCCGCGAGCCCCGTGCTGCCCGCCGAGGGCATCAATGCCCAGGGTCAGCCCATGACCGGCAGCGAGGACTTCAGCTACATGATCAACGCCACGCCGGGGCGCATGGGGGCCATGTTCTTCCTCGGGAGCGGCTGTCAGGCCAAGGGGATCTGCAACTACCTGCATGCGAACCCCTACTACCTGGACGACGACTGCCTGCTGATAGGAGCCCAGATCTTCGTCAACCTGGCGACCAGGACCGACTGACAGACAGACAAGGGGGATCGGCGGCAGCCCGCTGATCGGCGCCCGGATCTTCGTCAATCTGGCGACCCGGGCGGCGTAAAAATCTGCAACCCGATGTAAAGAGAGGCCAGTGGCCTCTCTTTTTTATGTGCCGGCGTCAGAGCCAGGGCAGGGTCGCCGGATTGGTCGCCTGGGGCTGATTGAGGAGGGAGAGCTGCACCGTCTCCCGGCTCACATGGGGGGCCAGCAGATGGATGAAGTCATACATGTAGTCCCTCAGGTGCACGTGCCTGCGCAGGCAGACGTGAACCACGCTGGAGGCGATCAGGTGATCGATGTTGAGCGCAACCAGGCTCTCCTTGTCCCCCTCGTCGAAGGCGGCGGAGGCGATCACCCCCACCCCCATGCCGAGGCGCACATAGTGCTTGATGATGTCGGTGTCCGTCGCCGTCAGCACGATGCGGGGGCTGAGACCATGGCGGCCGAACGCCACGTCCATCTTGGAGCGACCGGTGAAGCCGAACACATAGGTGATGAGGGGGTAGCGGGCCAGATCCCCCATGGAGAGCGGCTGGCAGTCGATGAGCGGATGACCGTGGGGCACCACCACGCTGCGGCCCCAGCGGTAGCAGGGGACGGTGGCCAGCTCGTCGAACAGGTGCATGGACTCGGTGGCAATGGCCATCTCCACGTCCCCGTTCTGCACCATCTGGGCGAGCTGGGCCGGCGCCCCCTGATGCAGGTGGATGGTGACCTCGGGATAACGGCGGGAAAATTCTGTGATGGCGGCGGGCAGCTTGTAGCGCGCCATGGTGTGGGTGGTGGCGATGCGCAGCACCCCGCTGGTGGCGAGCTGCTCGCGCGAGGAGAGCTGGCCAATCTGATCCACCTGGGCCACCACCCCCTTGGCCAGCTCCATCACCTGCTCCCCCATGGGGGTCAGGCCGACCAGGTTCTTGCCCTTGCGGGTGAACAGCGCCAGCCCCAGCTCATCCTCCAGCATCTTCATCTGCTTGCTGAGGGTCGGCTGGGAGGTGTAGAGCTTCTCCGCCGTCGCCGAGATGTTGAAGTTGTTCTTCACTATCTCGGTGAAGTTCTTGAGACGGGCGATGTTCATCAGGGGGCCAGACGCTCGATGTGCCAGCCCTCTCCTTCCCGGCTGTAGTAGAAGCGATCGTGCAGGCGATGGGCCCCACCCTGCCAGAACTCCACGGTGTCGATGACAACCCGGTAGCCGCCCCAGAAGCTCGGCAGCGGCACCTCCCCCTTGGCGAACTTCTGTTTCAGCTCGAGGAACTTGGCCTCCAGCACGCCGCGCGCCGAGATGCGGGAGGATTGCTGGGAGACCCAGGCCGCGATCTGGCTGTCTTTCGGGCGGCTGTGGAAGTACTTCATCACCTCCAGGGTGCCGAGCTTCTCCACCCGACCAGTGACGTGCACCTGGCGGTCCAGAGGGTGCCAGGGGAAGTGCAGGCTGATGCGGGGGTTGCCCTCAAGCTGACCCGCCTTGCGGCTGCCCATGTTGGTGTAGAACACCATGCCCAGGGCGTCGTAGTGCTTGAGCAGCACGGTGCGCTGCCAGGGCTGGCCGTCCGCATCCACGGTCGCCACCACCATGGCGGTGGGATCGGTCAGCTTGGCCTCACAGGCCTGGGCCAGCCACTTCTCGAACAGCTCCAGCGGCTCGGCCGGCAGATCGGCCCGGTGCAATCCGCCCTTGGTGTACTCACGGCGCAGATCGGCTACATCCATCATCTTGATTTTCCTTCTCTCTTTGCCGCCAGTGCGGCCTGCATGGGGGCATTGTGCGACGAGCGGGGACGGGGTTCAAGCCCGCATCTCCCTCCCAAAAAAGCGGGGAGGCCTGCGCCTCCCCGATCCTTGGCCCAGCCGGGCCCGCCACAGCTTCCTCTGCAGCTATTTCGTGAGCGGACAGTGGGCCAGCATGCGCCTGTTGTACTCGGCGGCATAGGCGCTGAGCCTGGCGTGCTCCTCCTTCTGCTCGGGGCGGATCACATCCCCCAGGCCGTCGAGGTAGCGCACGCCGCAGCGCGCCTTGGCTTCGGCCTGCTCCTCGGCCGGGATGCCGGGCGCCACCTCGCCGCGCCCGGCCCGCACGATCAGCCGGTAATCCTGCAGGGTCAGACTCTGCTCCACCGCCTGCTCCAGGGTGCCGGCATCCGCCTGACAACCGGTGAGCAGGGCCAGCAGCAGGGCGTAGCCGGCCCTCATCCCCGTCTCCGCTGCCAACCCAGCAGCGCCAGGGCCAGGGTCCAGAGGCCGAGGGCGCCACCGCCGCCGCCACCGCTCTCTTCCACCCGCTGGGTCACGGAAAGCTTGAACGGGCTGATGGCGAAGAAGAGGTTGTTACTGCAGGCAACCCTCAGGCGGGCGGTGCCGTCGCTGCCGGCCGGAATGGCCACGTTCGCCGAACCCGAATTGGGCTGGCTGCCGGCGACCAGGGTCCAGCTCGCCCCCTCGTCACGGGTCATGGCGATGTCGACCGTGCTGCAGTTGATGGGCGCCGCATTGGTGCCCGCCACCTCCCAACCGATGGTCTGGTTGTGACCGGCAGCCAGGGGGGTCACCAGCGGGCTGGTCAGGCGGAAGGCCTGGCCGGTGTTGACCACCTGGATCTGCATCTCATCGCTACCAACCCCACCCTTGCCATCCCGGGCCGTGAGGCGGAAGTTCAGCATCCGATTGGTCGTCGGCCAGGCCTCCCCCTTCACCAGGGTATTGGTGAGCAGGGAGGGAAGGCTCGGCAGGGTGCGCTCCGGCACCGTAGTGGGGGCCACGAAGGGGAAGATCGGGCGGGTGCCGTCGTCGATCATGCTGGCGGCGCTGACCGAGGCGTTGCCCAGATCGATCTGCTCCCAGGTGTAGGAGAGGGGATCCCCATCCAGATCCGCGCCCGCCCCCTTGAGCACGAAGGGGGTGTTGGCCGGGATCGCATAATCACTGCCAGCGGCGACCTGGGGGGCGTTGTTGGTCAGGCTCAGGGCCGTGCCGCAGCTAGGTACTGTGGCCATGTGGGCCCGCATCTGCTCGATGGACTTGCTGTGGAAGTAGGGCAGGCTGTTGGCCTGCAGGTTCTCCTCCCCGCAGATCCCCGCATAGGCCATGATGGAGCTGCCGCTGCCCGGCTCCCAGGCCTGGCCCGGGGAACGGTTGCCGCCGCCACAGCTGCCCGTGGTGCCGTTGAAGGTATGCTCGGCGCCGAACTGGTGACCGATCTCGTGAGCCACGTAGTCGATGAAGAAGGCATCCCCCACCGGATTGGGGGAGCCCGTCATCCCCGCCGAGCGCTCATCCCCCCCGCACAGGGAGTTGAGCTGTGCCAGACCACCGCCGCCGGTGTTGACCACGTGGCCGATATCGAAGGGGCCGAGCCTGGTGCCGGCCAGGTTCTGGGCACTCTTCTGCACATTGACGTTGATATCGATGTCGTTGTCGTCGTTCATGAAGGGATCCATGGCGACATCGGTATAGATGATGGTGTCGTTGCCGCTGGCGAGCTGGAACTCGGCCGCCACATCCCGCTGGTACACCTCGTTGACCCGGTTCAGCATGGTGGTGATGGCTGCCAGCCCGGCCGCCACCGTGCCGCCGTGATACTGGGTGTACTCCCCCGCCGCCGAGACGGCGATGACGTAGCGCTTGCGCTCGTTGCCATTCACCAACACCTGGCGCGCCAGCGCCCTGACCTCGCTGCCGATGACCTTGTCCGCCTCCTCTTCCAGCCGGCTGTGGGCATCCTGCTGGTAATAGACGGCGTAGCCTTCACCATTGCGCAGGGGATCGACGAACACCATGCGGCCCTCGTGGCTGAACATGGCGTGGAACCCCTGAGGGCTCAGATCGAAGCGGCCCGTGTCGGTCGGCGATCGTATATCCTGCCCCTTGAAGGTCAAGATATCGGGATATTTTGCTGCCAGGTCGGCAGGCAGCAGATCATAGGGCTGCAGGGCGAAGACGACCTCCTTGCCATCCGGCAGGGGCAGGGTCAGCTCGCGCGTACCCGCCTTCAGGGCATCGAAGTACCCGACCGGTACTGTGGCTATCCGGTATTGATTGGCCCGCACCTCGTAGCCGTCGCTATTGGTGGCGCGCGCCACCAGGGTCTGCCACTCCTTGGCGGCCAGACCGGTGGAGGCCATCAGGCCTGCCACCAGCAATGCCAGCGGGGAGAATTTCATCAACTGCATCTTTTTATTCCTTTTTAATGCGTTCACCCGAACTGCCACGGCATCATTTGCCCGCTGCCGTCATTAGTCCAGCCCCATCCCCTGTACATTCCCCGAATGGGGATGGTTGCACCGGCTCAGTCTAGCCCCTATCATTGCGCGGATTTGTCCGTTTCAGAACCCCCTCCGTGATGGGGCCGGTTCATCCTTTTTTGGCCAAGGTTAATCTCATGCTCAAGTCCCCACTGTTGCCCCGTTTCGGGGATCTGGTCGTTGCCATCGTTGACGATGTGCTGGCTCAGGGTCTCACCCTGGACAGGGCCTATGCCCGTCACTTCTCCGGCATCGAACTCAAACCCCAAGAACAGGCAAGGATTGCCCTGGTCACCGGCGATCTGCTGCGTCGCCTCAGCCTCTACTGCTTCCTGACCGGCATCCAGGTACGCCAGGCCTCGAAGAACGTCTGGCCGCTACTGCACAGCTGGCACGCCTTCCACAAGATAGCCCAACCGAACAATCCGACGCTGGATCGCTTCAGTGAAGAGGCCTTCCGCCGCCGTCTCACCGAGGCCAAGAAGAACCCTGTGCTGATGGATGGCTGCCCCACCTGGCTGGAGAAACTCGGCAGCGAGCAACTCGGCGAGGCCTGGCCTGCCGAGCGCGCCGCCCTGGCCTGGATGCCCAAGCGTTACCTGAGGGTCAATACCCTCAAGTGCACCAAGGAAGAGCTGCAAGCAGCCCTGGCCAAGGAGCATGTCACCACAGTTCCGGTGGAGGGGGTGGAGAGCGCCCTGCAGGTCACCTCGGATGCGGCCTTGTTCCGCACCAAGGCCTTCGCCGATGGCTGGTTCGAGCAGCAGGATGCGGGCTCCCAGCTGGTAGCTGCAGCCCTGGGCGTCACCCCCGGCATGCGGGTCATCGACGCCTGCGCCGGCGCCGGTGGCAAGACACTGCACCTGGCCGCCATGATGAACGGCAAGGGCCGTCTGCTCGCCATGGACGTGGAAGAGTGGAAACTGGAGAATCTCAAGCAGCGCGCCCGCCGCGCCGGGGCCCACAACGTGGAGACCCGGGTCATCGAGAGCAGCAAGACCGTCAAGCGCCTCAAGGGCACCGCCGATCGGGTGCTGCTGGACGTACCCTGCTCTGGCCTCGGGGTGCTCAAGCGCAATCCGGATGCGAAGTGGCGAGACACCGCCGAGCGTCTGCCGGTGCTGGTTGCCCTGCAGGAAGAGATACTGCAGCGTTACAGCCAGATGACCAAGGTGGGCGGCATCCTGGTCTACGCTACCTGCTCCATCCTGCCCGAAGAAAACCGTCAGCAAGTGGACAAGTTCCTGGCTGCCAACGCGAACTACAGGTTGCTGGATGATCACAGCGTCAGCCCGGCCGAGACCGGCTTCGACGGCTTCTACATGGCGCGGATCGAGCGCATCGGCTGATTCTCTGCCACCACTATATAGAGCTACTTAATAGGAGGGGCACTGCTATCTCAGCGGCGCCCCTCTTTTGTTAACCCGTCCAGCCAGCTGGCGACGGCCCGGCTTCTCGCTACACTTGAAGGCGCTCCGGCAGACCCTGGCCCATCCAGATGCCATCGCCCGCTTCTTGAACCGCTTTTGTTATTTAACTACATAAGATCGGTGCGCCCCTGTGGATGGATGATGGGCACCAAATGGGCTGTGGTGAGCGAAACCAATTATTTTAGCCCCTAAAATCAACCGTGAGCGAAAACGTTATCTTGTGAAATGAGGCTGTTTTAGCTCAAAACGTTGTTTCTGGATCATAAAAAGTATCCAAAAACTGGTGTATATTGCACGGCGGAAACTCCTTAACCATGAAGACTGACATGAAAAAGACCAAAATCGTCTGCACCATAGGTCCCAAGACCGAATCCAAAGCAATGCTCGGCAAGATGCTCGACGCCGGCATGAACGTCATGCGCCTGAACTTCTCTCACGGTGATTACGAAGAGCACGGCACCCGTATCAGCAACCTGCGTGAAGTGATGGCCGAGACCGGCAAGCACGCAGCCATCCTGCTGGATACCAAGGGTCCGGAAATCCGTACCATGAAACTGGAAGGTGGCAACGATGTGTCTCTGGTCGCTGGCCAGACCTTCACCTTCACCACCGACCAGACCGTGGTTGGCAACAAGGACAAGGTCGCCGTGACCTACGCCGGCTTCGCCAACGACCTGCGCGTCGGCAACCGCATCCTGGTGGACGACGGCCTGATCGGTCTGGACGTCATCGAGATCACCGAACGCGAAGTCATCTGCAAGGTGCTGAACAACGGCGACCTGGGCGAGAACAAGGGTGTCAACCTGCCGGGCGTCTCCATCAAGCTGCCGGCCCTGGCCGAGAAAGACAAGCGCGACCTCATCTTCGGTTGCGAGCAAGGCGTTGATTTCGTTGCCGCCTCCTTCATTCGCAAGAAAGAAGACGTGCTGGAAATCCGTGAGCACCTGAAGGCCCACGGTGGCGAGGCCATCCAGATCATCTCCAAGATCGAAAACCAGGAAGGCCTGGACAACTTCGACGACATCCTGGCTGTCTCCGACGGCATCATGGTCGCTCGTGGCGACATGGGTGTTGAGATCCCGGTAGAAGAAGTGATCTTCGCCCAGAAGATGATCATCACCAAGTGCAACAAGGCACGCAAAGTGGTCATCACCGCCACCCAGATGCTGGATTCCATGATCAAGAACCCGCGTCCGACCCGCGCCGAAGCCGGCGACGTGGCGAACGCCATCCTGGACGGTACCGACGCGGTCATGCTGTCCGGTGAATCCGCCAAGGGCAAGTACCCGCTGGAAGCCGTGACCATCATGGCCACCATCTGCGAGCGTACCGATGCCGTGATGCCGTCCAACCTATCTGCTGCCAACGACAGCAACAAGCTGCGCATCACCGAAGCCGTCTGCAAGGGCGCCGTCGAGACCTCCGAGAAGCTGGACGCCCCGCTGATCGTGGTTGCCACCGAAGGCGGCAAGTCTGCCAAGGCCATCCGCAAGTACTTCCCGAAAGCCTGGATCCTGGCCATCACCACCAACAAGAAGACTGCTGCCCAGCTGGTTCTGACCAAGGGTGTGGTTGCTCACGTGGTTGACAGCATCGCCTCTACCGACGATTTCTATCGCATCGGCAAAGAAGCGGCTCTGGCCAGCGGCATGGGTCTGAAGGGTGACGTGGTCGTCATGGTCTCCGGTGCTCTGGTACCGAGCGGCACGACCAACACCGCTTCCGTTCACGTTCTGTAATCAGTCCTGAACCGATAAAACGGCGCCTGCGGGTGCCGTTTTTTTTATCCTCCCCCCTGCTGCCCCCTCCGGCCCGGTGTTAGAATCCACGCGGATTTCAGTCAAGTCAGAAATCTCCACAATATCGCGTAATAACCCGGAAGTTTTATGCCCTCATTACAGTTCAGAAGAGCCTCGGCCCTGTGGTTGCCGCTGCTCTGTTTACTCTTCAGCCTCTGCGCCCCGCAAGCCCTGGCGCAGGACGTGCCGCAACGGGCAACGGTTCAGCGCACCCTCGATGCCCTCGGCAAATCCGAGACGCTCACCGTCAGCCAGCAGGCGGATCAGAAGTTCCTGACCGATACCCTGAGCCTGCTCGACAGCATCGAGAAGGAGCAGGAGAAGGCCAAGGCCCAGACCCTGCGGGTCCGTTCACTGCCCAGCGAGCTCAGGGAGATCGGCGCCAAGCTCGACAACCTGACTCAGGGCAAGAGCCCGGAGCAGCTCAAGAGCGAATACGCCACCATGAGCCTGACCGAGCTGGAGAACCGCCAGGCCGAGATCATGGCCAATCTGCAGGAGTCTCAGGAGGCGCTCGGCACCATAGGCAGCCAGATCACCAGCCTGCAGACACTGCCGGAGCGGGCCCAGGCCAACATGAGCCGCGCCTATCAGCGCAGCCAGGAGATCCGCACCCGGTTGAACTCCGGCGACAGCATCAGCAGCGCCGAGAAGATGAAGCTCAATACCGAGCTGAGTCTGCTGGACTTGCAACTGGCCAACCTGCAAAAGGAGCTGGATAACCGCACCAGCATGCAGGATCTCGTGGTCAAGCAGCGGGACTACCAGAGCGCTCGCCTCGCCTACGAGGAGCAACGGCTGCAGGCCCTGCAGGAGCAGAGCAGCGCCAAGCGCCTCGGCGACACCGAGAAGACCGCCGAACAGACCGGCGAGTTGGTGGCCACCGCCGACAATCCCCTGGTGCAAAAAGAGCAGGAGATCAACCACCAGCTCAGCCAGCAGCTCATCAGCGCCACCGCCAACCTGAACTCCCTCGCACAGAAAAATCTGCAGGCCAAGAGCTGGCTGGAGCGCGGTACCCAGACAGAGCGCAACCTCAATGAACAGGTGCAGATGCTCAAGGGCAACCTGCTGCTGTCGCGTATCCTCTACCAGCTCTACCAGCAGCTGGAGGCGGCCCCCTCCACCCTGGTGAAGAACCTGGAGGAGCAGATCGCCGATCTGCACCTGGCCCAGTTCGAGCTGAGCCAGCAGCGTGACCAGCTGTTCCAGAAGACCCAGTATCTGGACAGCCTGATCGCCGGCAGCAGCGAGCCGGTCAGCGAAGAGGACAAGGAGAGCCTCTCCAAGCTCATCGACACCCGCATCAGCCTGCTCGATCAGCTGAACCGTCAACTCGACAGCCAGCTGACCAACGCCATCAGCCTGCAGCTGACCCAGCAACAGCTGAGCCGGGTCTATGCCTCCATCGAATTCACCCTGCAGCAGCACATCTTCTGGGTCAGCAGCAACAAGCCCATCGATGGCAAGTGGCTGATCAACTGGCCCGCCCAGGCCTACAAACAGGCCTCCGACTGGGTGCTCAAGCCGGACTGGAGCAAGTGGGGCGAGATGCTGTTGCCCATCTCCTTGCTCGCCTTCCCGCTGCTGCTGGTGGGTGGCCTGCTGCTGTGGAAACGACCGACCATTATCGCCCGCCAGCAGAAGATCACCAAGGATCTCGGCCGCTTCCGCCAGGACAGCCAGTGGCACACCCCGCGCGCCCTGTTCTACACAGTGCTGCAGCGCCTCCCAGGCACCCTCTTCATCCTGGCCACCGGCCTGCTGCTCACCTATTGCGGCCTGCTGAGCCCCAAACTCATCTTCCAGATCACCCTGAATCTGGCCATGGGTTACCTGGTGTTCAGCGTCTACCTGTCGGTGATGCGACCCGGCGGCATCGGCGAGAGCCACTTCCGCATGCCGAGGGCCGAACTGCAGGCCAAGCGTGCCAGCATGCGCTATCTGTGGATCCCACTGCTGCCGCTGATCATGCTCTCCACCAAGGCCGTGGTTGAGCCTTCCTCTCTTGGCAACGACGTGATCGGCCAGGCCCTGACCCTGGTGCTGCTGGGGCTCGCCGGCTATCTGGTGCTGCCCATCTCCCGCGCCCGCATCAAGGGCGAGGCGAGCATGCTGCAGATCCTGACGGCGGTCGCTCTGGCCCTGGCACCGGTGGCGCTCATGGTGCTGGCGGCGCTCGGCTACTACTACACGGCCCTGAAACTCACCGGACGACTGATCGAGTCCTTCTACCTCATCATCATCTGGAGCCTGGTCTATCGCACCGCCCTGCGAGGCCTGGAGCTGGCGGCCCGCCGCCTGGCCTATCGCCGCGCCGTCGCCAAGCGGGAGCACAAGACCCAGGAAGATGCAGAAGGGGGCGAGGCCATCGAAGAGCAGCCCATGGATCTGGAGGATGTCAGCCAGCAGTCCCTGCGCCTGACCCGGATCATGCTGCTGCTGGTGTTCGGCGTCGCCTTCTACTGGCTCTGGTCCGATCTGGTGGCGGTCTTCACCTACCTCGACAGCGTGGTGCTCTGGCACAAGAGCGAGGGGACTGGCGCCAACGCCGTGCTCTTCCCCATCAGCCTGAGCGATGTGCTGACCGGCCTCTTCCTGTTCGGGGCGGCTCTCTCCCTGGCCCGCAACCTGCCCGGCCTGCTGGAGGTGCTGGTGCTCTCCAAGATGCGCCTGGCCCAGGGTACCGCCTACGCCTTCACCACCATGCTCAACTATGCGCTCATTGGGGTGGGGTCACTCACCGCCCTGGCCATGCTGGGGGTACAGTGGGAGAAGCTGCAGTGGCTGGCCGCCGGCCTCTCTGTGGGTATCGGCTTCGGCATGCAACAGATCGTCTCCAACTTCATCTCGGGGATCATCATACTGTTCGAGCGCCCGGTCCGGATCGGCGACACCGTCACCATCGGCACCATCTCGGGCACGGTCAACAAGATCCGCATCCGCTCCACCACCCTGACCGACTTCGATCGCAAAGAGGTGATCATCCCGAACCAGCAGTTGATGATAGAGCGGCTGGTCAACTGGTCCCTATCGGACACCGTCACCCGGGTCATCGCCCGGGTCGGGGTGGCCTATGGCTCGGATCTGGAGCTGACCCGCAAGCTGTTGATGCAGGCCGCCATGGAGAACAGCCGGGTGTTGAAGGATCCGGCCCCCATCGTCTACTTCCTCACCTTCGGTGCCAGCACCCTGGATCACGAGCTGCGCTTCTTCGTGAGCGAGCTCGGGGATCGCAACCCGGCCATCGATGAGCTGAACCGCCGCATCGACGTGCTGTTCCGTGAGCACGGCATCGACATCGCCTTCAACCAGATGGACGTGCACATCAAGAACCAGCAGGGAGATGAACAGAAGATAGAGTCCCGCACCAGCCTGCCGCCTCCCCGGCGCAACGGCGAAGCGAGCTGATCCTGCTCATCTCGACACACAACGGGCCCCATCACGGGGCCCGTTTTTTTTTGCGACCTGGCTCCCCTTGAAAGGGAGGCTGGCTCCCCAATATAGAGGGGACAAGGAATGTCATAGCGCGAGGATTGAATGGACTATCTCTATGCCGTGGTGCTGTTTGCCATCTCCTCCTCGGTCACCCCGGGGCCGAACAACCTGATGGTGATGAGCTCCGGGGTCAACTTCGGGGTGCGAAGAAGCCTGCCGCTGCTGGCCGGCATCTGCGTCGGCTTCACCCTGATGCTGTTGCTGGTGGGGCTTGGATTCGGCCAGCTGTTTACCCTCTTCCCCTCCCTGCACCTCGTCATCAAGTGCGTGGGCACCCTCTACCTGCTCTATCTGGCCTGGCTCATCGCCCGTTCGGCTGACGAGCTGGCGGGCAAGGGGCAGGCCCGTCCCCTCGGCTTTCTCAAGGGGGCCCTGTTCCAGTGGGTCAACGCCAAGGCCTGGGTGGTGGCCACAGGCGCCATCGCCGCCTTCACCAGCGCCGGCGGGGCCGGTTTCTATGAGCAGAACCTCACCCTAGCGCTGACCTTCTTCATCATCTCCTTCCCAAGCGTCGGCATCTGGCTGCTGTTCGGCTCCGTGCTCAAGCGCTGGCTCGCCGGCGAGCGGGCCCGCCGCCTTTTCAATCAGGCCATGGGGGCGCTGCTGGCCCTGTCGGTACTGCCCGTCGTCCGCGAGATCTGGGGACAGCTGCTCCCCCAATGAAACAGGCCCCGTCACGGGGCCTGTTCGTCATGCGGATCTCAACTTTCTCCTTAGCTACAGGGGCCGATGAGTTTCCAGGGATCCCCGGCACTCGGCAGGTTGCCGCTGCTCCACCACTTGGCCTCGTAGATGTTGCCGTTGTAGGTCACCTGGTTGCCCGTGGTATAGACGGCCCCGGTGGCCCAGTTCGCCGGACAACTGCTGCCAGGCTCGAAGCTGACCGACAGGCTGTGGGCCCCGCTCAGGGCGGTGAAGGTGTAGCTGCCGGCCACCGCCTTGGCTACCCCATCAACGATGAGGGACTTCACCTTGTAGCCTGTATTGGGCAGCAGGGTGACGGTAAAGTCGGCTCCTCCCTTGGCCTTCAGCACACCGTTCACCGGCGCCGGTGACAGGCTGCCGCCGGCCCCGACGTTCACACTGATGTCGAAGAAGACGGGAATGTCGATGGTGGCTTCGCTGTAGCTACCGCTAAAACCGGCGAAGTTGGTCGCACTGAGGGTGTTCACCGCCGTGTTCTTCAGCACTATCTTCTTGGCATCCCCCTTGGCATAGGGTTCTACCAGGCTGATGACCACATCGCTCCCCTCCTGGCTCAGCTTGATGCCAGAGAAGGGCACCGGCTGGTTGCTCGGGGTGGTGATGACCGTCTTGGCCGGCTCGAAGCGACTGACGACCAGCGTCATGTTCCAGCCCCAGTTCAGGGAGCTGAGCGGCACTATGTAGCCGAGGCGATCGTAGCTGCCGGTCACATTGGTGAACATCTCAGGCCTGATATCCTTGAGAGTCAGCCCCACCAGCTCATAGGAGGAGTAGATGCCGCCATCCTCCGCCTGCGGGCCCAACACCACAGAGGTGGCTGTCTCATAAGCCTTCAGGTGTTTGAAGCCGATGCCGGCGCTGCCCGCAATCTTGTCGACCGCCGGATCGAAGCCTTGTACCACCTGCTTGCCCGAGTTCCAGGCCAGGGTGTAGATATCGGATTTGGTGATGACGGCGGCCGGATTGGCCTGTACCGACGCCGCACTGACCCCCTTGAGCAGGACGCGCTGACCGGCAAACTGCAACTCGGCGCCATCGGCAACATCACCAATCACCAGATCAGCCAGGGGCTCTGCCATGCTCCAACCACGCAACACGATGAGGTCATTGCCCACGGTGAAGTCATTGACCGTGGTCAGGCCGTTCGCCTGCTCATTGAGCAGGATCTGATCCTTGCCACCACCTGTGATGACAATGTCGTTGCCCCAACCGGCCGTCAGCACCTCATCATAAGGCGACCCCTGAGTGATGCTGTTACCCGGGGTATCGAACAGGCTGTTGTAGTCACCAAACTTGTAGACGTACTTGGTGATACAGGTCCCGAGCTCATCACAGGTGATCTGATCCTTGGTCAGAAGGGAGCCTACTCCCCAGGCGCCACGCAGGTGTGCAGCCGCCAGGATACCGGACATGGTGGCATGGACCTGAATTGGCTGACCGTTATCATCTTTATCGGGCCAGCTCTTGGCCAGGGCCTGGGCCCAGGTCATGTTGGCGTCCTTGAGCAGCTTGCTTATCACCTGATAGTTGAAATGCATGGCGTCGCGCATCACCAGTTCCTGCTTCTCCGGCAGGCGCAAGTCGGCCAGGGAGTTGACGCCATTCTTGCCGACGAAGGTGCCCTGCCAACGGTTGACATCGGTCACATAGACCTTGTTGCCGCCCGAGCCCTCAATCTCGGCCAGGGCCTCGGTCTTGCAACCCACCCAGGTGGAGTCCGGCACGAACATGTAGAAGCTGTCGTACTCCTTGCCATCGACGGTCACCTGTTTCGGGCTGTAGTAACCGGCATCGATCAGCACGGCCTCACCCAACTGATAACCGATAAAACCCCAAGCGTTCAAGGAGTTGTACTGCATCTTCCTGAACATGGCCGCATCGGTCGGGGTGGCGGAGTTATAGATGTTGCCCACCCCCAACTTGTTGAAGAAGCCACTGATGGTGGTCGGCTCTGACAACATACTGCCGGTCGAGCAGTCCCGTACCAGACGACCCGGTGCCGTCACCTGGGCATAGGTGTAGACGGGGTTGTCGAGGTTTTGCAGATAAAAATCTGCCAGCGCCGGATTGATACCGGACTCGAAGTTGCGCAGCGCATCCAGGAAGTCCTGAGTGCCACCCTTTGCCGCCAGAGCGGGGGCAGCCAACACGAACAACACGGTTGCCGACACTATTTTCATGGTACTTTTCAAAGCCTGAACCCTCGTATTAGTCCATTAATCACCGGGCAATTGCCCGTGCAGGCTCCTAACCACAGACTCCTAGGAGAAATCCCCCGCCATCCGGGATGGCGGGAAAAACAGAACTTAACTGACCAGACTCACCGCCCGGCTGTGCTGGGTGCTCAGGGTGCCATTCAACACTTTTGCGGCGGCACGAGCGCTCTCGGGACGAGCCGAGTGACTGCACAGGTAGTAGCGCACATCCGGATAACCGAGCAGGTCATAAGGACTGCGCAGCGCCACCACAATCAGCTTCTCGACCTCGCGGCTGAGCCGGCGGACCAGGGCCTGAGCCTCTTCTTGTGCGAAGTCTTCTCCAGGCAGAGGATGATGTTCTGTCACCACCAGCAGCCAGTCGTCGCCGACGGTTGCCAGCTGATCCTGTGTCACGGGCAGCACCCGTCGAGCCCCCTGGCCCAGCGCCTCGAGGAAGTGATCGAAGGCAGGCTCACGCTGGTTCGGGCCTATGCCACGGGGATTGGTGAGGTTGTGGTAGCTGGTCATCGGGGTGGCGTTGAGCACATAAAAGGGCCCCTCGCCCAGTTCGGGCACCTGGCGCAGCCAGGTGAGCGCCTGGTTGGCACAACGGTTGGCCACCTGCTGGTTCGCCACCCGATCGGTGGGTTGATAGAGCGCCATGGGCACCAGTTTGGCGAGCTTGAAGGCAAGGATGCGAGCCAGGGCGGCATCGATTACTGCCTCATCCAGATCCCCAGCCGCCACCGCGGCCATGATGCCGTGGATCATGGCAAACTGCTTGTCGAGGTAGGAGTCGCTGTGATCGTAGTGCTCCTCGGAGAGCATGATCATGTTGATGCCCGCCTTGAGCGCCAGCACCGCCGCCGTGGCGGGCGAGTAGTGGTGAACGATGGCCCCCATGTTCATGCTGTCGGAGATGATGAGGCCCTCGAAACCCATCTCGGCGCGCAGCAGATCCTGCAAGATGATCGATGAGAGCGTAGCCGGGTGCTGGCCGTCGATCTGCGGATAGAGGATGTGGCTGGTCATGATGAGATCCACCCCGGCATCGATGGCGGCCTGGAAGGGCAGCAGATCCTGCTCGCGCAGCTCGCTGAGGGACTTGTCGACCCTGGGGATCTCCCTGTGGGTGTCACCCTGGGTGTCGCCATGCCCGGGGAAGTGCTTGCCGCTGCCACAGATCCCGCCCTGATGCAGGCCGCGCACCGCCGCCGCCGCGTGTAGCGCCACCTTGGCGGGCCTGTCACCGAAGGAGCGGCTGTCGATGATGGGGGAGCTGGGATTGAAGTTGACGTCGCAGCAGGGCCCCAGAATGCAGTTGAAACCGGCGAGGCGCATCTCCTCGGCCATGGTTTTATACATGACTTCGGTATCCCGCCCGCTCTCGGCCACCCCCAGGGCCAGATTGCCGGGCCCTGTGGTGGACTCCCCCACCAGCACCCCCCAGGCCCCCTCCTGATCCACCCCGAGCAGCAGCGGCAGGCGGCCCTGATCGGCACCTATGCGGGCCAGCTCCCGAGTCAGTTGCTGGGCCTCGGCGAAGGTATCGCTGTTGTCCTGACTCAGATAACAGCCCCCCAGGTTGTACTCTGTTATCATGGTGCGCGCCTGCTCGGCGGACTTACCGGGGAAGGCCAGGATGAACAACTGACCCACCTTCTCTTTCAGGCTCCAGCCGGAAATGATGCTCGCCACCTTGGGATCTATCTTCATGATCTTTTCCTTAAGTATCTGATAATAAATTTATTTTTTCGCAGCTGCTTGAGCTGCCCCATGGTGAAGGTGACGGCGACGATGACGATGATGCCGCGCAGGATCAGCTGCTGATCCACGTTCAGCCCCATCAGGATCAAGCCGTTGTTGACCATGCCCATGATGAGGGCACCGATGACGGATCCCACCACCATGCCCTTGCCACCAAACAGGTTGGTCCCCCCTATGATGACGGCGGCGATCACCAGCATGAGGTCGCTCTCCCCCAGGGTGTAGCGGGCGCTCTGCAGCCGCCCCGAGTAGAGGATGCCCGCGAGGGCGGCGAGAAAACCGTTGAGCATCAGCACGTAGAGCTTGATACGGTTGATGTTGATGCCCGAATACATGGCGGAGATCTTGTTGCCCCCGGTCGCCAGCACCTGCTTGCCGAAGCGGGTGTTGCGCAGCACGAAGGCCCCTACCACAGTCACCAAAATGGTCCAGATGAAGAGCACAGAGATGGGCCCTATGTCGCCCGAGCCGAAGATGAACACATAGAGGTCGTTGTCGATGGGGATGGATTGCAGCGAGGTGGACCAGCGGGCGATGCCGGTGATGATGCCGGTGGTCCCCAGGGTCACCAGGAAGGAGGGGATGCCGACCTGAGTCACGAACAGGCCGTTGATGGCCCCAATCATGGTACCGACCAAGAGGGCCGCCGAGACCGCCAGCAAGATGCTGTCCGTCTCTTGCAGGGTCAGGGCCGAGACGATGGCACTGAGCGCGACCGTGGCGCCGAACGAGAGGTCTATCTCGGCGGCGCTCAGCACGAAGGTCATGCCCACCGCCATGATGGCGATGGTGGCGGTCTGACGCGCTATGTTCATCAGGTTGACGGAGCTCAGGAAGCCCTTGTCATGAAGCGCCACCGAAAAGAACACGAAGATGCCGACGAACACCAGGTAGATGATGTAGTCACGCCAGTTGATGCGGCTGCCCTTGGGCGCCGGCAGGGTTAAATCTTTCATCCTTGACTCCTCGTTTATCATTGAACCGCCGCCAGCAGCGTCTCTTCATTCATGCGTCGCCCTTCCAGGCAGGCGACGATGCGTCCCTTGTTCACCACATAGATGAGGTCGCAGAAGCTGGCGACCTCGGCATATTCGCTCGACACGAAGATGGCCCCGTTACCGGCGGCGACATAGCTGTCCACTATCTTCATGATTTCGTACTTGGCATGGATATCGATGCCGAAGGTGGGATCGTCGAGCAGCAACACCTTGGCCTTGGTGGAGAGGCACTTGCCAATCACCACCTTCTGCTGGTTGCCGCCGGAGAGAAAACGCACCGACTGCTCGGGACCGCTGGTCTTGACCCCCAGACTCTTGATCTGGGCCCGCACCATGGCGTCCCCCCTCGGCTTGTCCAGCCTCAGTCCCTGGGTGAGCCGGTCATAGGCGGCCATCAACATGTTGTCGGCCACCGAGAAGTCGAGCACCAAACCCTGGCTGCGGCGCTCCTCCGGCACCATGTTGATGCCAAGCGAGATGGCTTGCCTGGGTGAGCGGATCCGCACCGGCTCGCCATCGATGCGGATCTCGCCCGCCTGGATGGGCGTCAGGCCATAGATGGCCTCGAGGATCTCGGTACGACCGCTGCCCAGCAGACCCGCCAGCCCCACCACCTGGCCCGGCATCACCCTGAGGGAGATGTCGTGCAGCTGTGCATTCGAGACGCCATCCAGCTCCAGCAGCGCCACGGCATCCGCCGCGGATGCCGGGCGCGGCCAGCTCAGGCTGGTGTCGCCCTTGCTGCCGAGCATGGCCTCGACCAGCGCCTCGACACTGGTGTTGGCGGTCGGGGTGGTGAGCACTGTGTGCCCATCGCGCAGCACGGTCACGGCATCGCAGACCCGCATGATGTCGCTGAGATAGTGGGTGATGTAGATGATGGACATCCCCTGTCCCTTGAGGGTGGCGATCACCTTGAACAGCTCGTTGATCTCATTGTTGGACAGTGAGGCGGTCGGCTCATCGAGCACCAGGATGCGGGCATTCTGGGCCAGGGCCTTGGCTATCTCGACGAACTGCTGCTGACCGACGCTCAGCCGCCCCACCTCACAGCTCGGATCCAGATCGATACCCAGCATGGCGAGCAAGGGGGCGGCACGCCTGACCCTGTCCCGGTTGGAGATGAGCGAACCACTCTCGCCACCACCCGCCAGAAAGATGTTGTCGGCCACCGACAGGGTCGGTACCAGGCTGAGATCCTGATACACCATGGCGATCCCCTCGGCCTGAGCCTCTCTGGGGGTGGTGAAGCAACAGGGCTTGCCAAACAACAGCACCTCGCCGCCGTCCCGACCATAAAAACCGTTCAGCAGCTTGACCAGGGTAGATTTGCCCGCCCCGTTCTGGCCGACGATGGCATGTACCTCGCCACGCTTGAGACGAAACGACACATCCTTGAGCACGGGGATGCCGTCAAATCCCTTCTTGATACCACTCGCCTCGATGGCGTACAGCTCCATGTGATAACTCCTTCCGTGAGATGGAACGGGTAGCCGCCTGCCAGACGGCTGCCCATACGCTTATTGACTGAGTGCCTTGGTAACGGCGGCCGGTGGATCCCGACGCAACGCCTGCTGCCAGGCATCGGCCAGGTTGTCGCGGGTCACCGCATCGGCGGAGACAGTGACGAAGGGAGGTGTCTGTTCCCCCAGCTTGGCCAGGGCCCCCATGGTGGCCAGGGTCTGGCCGAGGTCATAAGGTAAATCCGTCACTATGCCGGCCACGTTGCGACCCTTAGCCATGTCCAGGGCATTGGCGGCGCCCAAGTCCATGGTGATCACCTTGATGTCACTGCGTCCGGCAGCCCGCGTCGCGGCCACTACCCCTTCGGCGATGGAATCCCAGGGGGCATAGATGGCCTGGATGTCCGGGTGCTGGGTGATGAGAGCCGAGGCGACCACTTCACCATCATTGGCGTTGGCAATGCCCTGTTTGGCGAGGATCTGGATGCCGGGGTGATGCTTGGCCAGGTTGGTCAACACCGCCTGATCCCGCTGATTGGTGACGTAGTAATTGGCCTCGTGGTAGATGAAGCCTATCTTGCCCTGTTCACCGACCGTCTTGGCCAGCATGTCGGCGGCCAACCCCCCCATCTCGAACAGATCGTCGGTGACGATACCGGCGTAATCCTTGCCATATTCAAATCCCGTTGGCAGGTTGCTGATCAGCACCAGCTTGCTGCCTTGTTGGACCGCGGGGCGAAAGGCCGCGGCACCGGAGACGGGGTCGACCACCAGGGTAAGAATGATATCGGGGGACATGGCCATCACGGTTTCCACGTCCGTCCTCTGTTTGTTGGCATTGAATTCGGCATCGGCCACCGCCACCACTTTGACGTTCAAGTCATGGAATCTGTCTTTGGCCCCCTTGATGAGGGCACTCGACCAGTCGGAGGTGGTGTGCATCAGGATGGCGGCCGTGTAATGCTGGGCCTTGACCCTGTCTTGTTGGGCAGTCGTGAGTGTTACCTGGGTATAAGGGGTTGGTTGTTCGCCATTGGGCCCCAGGGTCGTGGTCGCCTCGGCGGCCTGGACCCCGTTGCCGAGCAGCATGGCGGCGGTCAATGCCGCCAGTAAAAAGTGTGAGCGTTTTGCCAACATGGTATTCTCCCTATATCCATTGAGTGGTCGATAGGTATTATCTAGGTGTTTTATAGCTTGTAATGAGATGCACCTCACTAAAGAGCGCGATGTTTTTGGGATGCAGCTCACAGGATGTTCAATTTTTGTTAATTAATGACAGGAAAAATCTGAGCATCTGGGTATTCGTTGGGTGAGCCGAACATAGCAATGGGGATGGATGAAGGCGAAATACGGGGACTTATCACGAGATGCAGAACTGGAAGGAACATGAGTAACAAGCTGATCCCTATCGTCGAGCAGGGGCTCTGCCATCAACTGCTGGCGCGCAATGACATCTATTTCATCAGCTTCGATGAGCAGGAGCAGGTAGTGGCATCCAGCTATCCGGTGGATACCCTGACCCTCAATCGGCTCGACGATCTGGTGTTCCTGATAGGTCCAGACTACCTGAAGGCCATACGCCAGCGGATCCGGGGCAACCTGCCCACCTTGCATTTCGAGATCCTCAACCTTGCCTTCGAGCTCTTCGCCCATGTCGGGCCGGACGGCACCCGCATCTGGTGCCTGCAGATCAAGCCGAGCGATAGCCAGGACGCCTCCGGCATAGAGCAGGATCACCGGCTCATCAACGAGCTCGCTCACTCCCTGGCCGCGCTCAGCGACAGTCAGGGGGCGGCGCCCGGTGATCAGCATCAGCAGCTGATCGCCCGCCACCTGCCCGAAGTGGAGCAAAAGCTTGCCCAAATTCAAGATCCGGCCCTCAAGATGTGCCTGGAACTGATCCGCACCAGCATGGAGAAGAGCCTGCAGGCCGACGGCAACCAACGCCTGCTGGAAGTGCTGACCCCCTCGGAGATGCAGGTGGCCGAGTTCATTCGCAGCGGCATGTCCAGCCAGGAGATCGCCAGCGCCCTCAATGTGGCACGCAAAACGGTGGAGAATCATCGCAACAGCGTGCGCATCAAGCTGGGGCTGGCCAATCGTGGCGTCAATCTGCGCAACTACCTGCTGAGCCTGGAAAAATAACCCATGCCACAACAAAGACAGGGCTGGCCAATCGCGGTATCAACCTGCGCAGCTAGCTGCTGAGCCTGGAAAAATAACCCCTGCCACAACAAAGACAGGGCTGGCCAATCGCGGTGTCAACCTGCGCAGCCAGCTGCTGAGACTGGAAAAATAACCCGTGCCGCAACAAAGACAGGGCCGGCTACTCGCGGCGATACCCAACACAATTGCTTGCCTGGTCTGGAGAAATGATCCGATGATGGGCGCCTGCGCATCGAGGAGAGCACAATGCAGCAAGTGGTTTATATCGCCAACCCGGTGAGCGGGTTGATCCATGTCTTCGAGCTGACCGCTTCCGGGCTCCAGCCCCTGCAGCAGGTGCAGACCGGCGGCGAGGTGCAGCCTCTGGTCATCAGCCCGGACAGGCGCTGGCTCTATGCCGGGGTGCGCCCCGACTTCAAAGTGCTGAGTTACCCCATAGGCCCGGATGGCCGCCTCGGTGACCCCGCCTCGGCGCCCCTCGCGGGCAGCGCCTCCCACACCTGCACCGATACGGCGGGTCAGCTCTTCTTCGCCGCCTCCTACGCCTTCAACCACCTCAGCGTCTCCCGTATGGATGAGACCGGCCGGGTCCTCGGGATGCACCAGCGCATCGACGATCTCATGGCCGCCCACTCGGTCACCCTGCTGGTGGATGGGCAGGGACGGCAGGAGCTGTTGGTGGCCTGCCTCAAAGAGGACGCCATCCGCCGCTTCGCCCTGAGTGAAGAGGATCGGCTGGTGCCTCACCCCCAAGGGGATCTGCACACGGCGCCCGGCGCCGGACCACGCCATCTGGCGCTGCACCCGAGCAACGGCGATCTCTACTGCCTCAACGAGCTCGACGGCACCCTCAACCGCTACCACAGGGAGGCGGACGGACGCATCCTGCTGCGGGAGTCCCTGGACATGCTGCCATCGGGTTATGAGGGGGAGCGCTGGGGGGCGGACCTGCACCTCACCCCGGACGGGCGCTTCCTCTATACCAGCGAGCGGGCTAGCAGCCTGCTGACCCTGTTCGGGGTGAGCGAGACGGATGGCAGCCTCAACGTCCTCGCCCACTTCCCCACCGCCTCCTGCCCCCGCGGCTTTGCCATCGACCAAGGCGGTCGTTGGCTCATCGCCACCGGGCAGACGAGCGAGGATCTGACCCTGCACCGCATCGACGGGGAGACGGGCCAGCTCACGCCAGCCGCTGGCCATGAGGTGGGCAAGGGGGCCATGTGGGTGAGGGTCCTGGCGCTGGATGGTCGCACCGCCTGAGTGATCCGGGCCCGGAGCCCTGACAGCCATAAAGAAACAGGCGGCGCTCATGGAGCGCCGCCTGCGTTCAAGGACAGACAGGTGATCACCTGCCGTTGAGATCCTCATCCGGCCAATACTTGTAACCCTGCATGGTGGCCTGCACCGCCACCCCCTGCTCGGTGAGCTGATACATCTTCACCTTCTGGAAGTCCGCGTTGGCCGCCTCGCTCACCACCACCTTGCCATCGTCCGCCGACTTGGCCGCCAGATCAGCCTGGGCGCTGGCATCGAAGCCTGTGGTGATGAATCTGTCCAGGGCGGTGGTATCGTTGAAGATGATCAGGGCCTGGAATTTCTTGATCCCCATGCCCACCCCGAAACCGGCGGTAGCCATCTTCATATAGGTATCCCGGCCGTTGCGGTTGTCCCGGAGCACCCCATAGCCGCTGCCGGCGCTGAGCAGCAGCAGGTTGTTGTTCACGTTGCTGAACACCGCGTATCCCCTGGATCTGGCCACTTCCTGTCTGATCTTCCCATCCTTGGCATAGAGGGTTGAGAGCGCCTGCTCGCGCATCTGCAAGATGCTGCTGCGCTGCTCGGCCGGGGAATCCCCCTTGGCGCCGCAACCCGCCAGCAGCAACAGGAGCAGGATCTGGCTCCATAGCCGTAAGTGACGCATGTCATGACTCCTTCCCAGTTGACCGAAAAGAGGCGCCGGCCCCTTTCCGCCATCTGACGGCGAGCCGGTGGATACCGGCCCGTCATCGCCACCCCTTGCCTCCTGCGACGAGCACAGGGGGCAAGGGCCTGTCGACTGAGTATAGGGTCAGCCTACTCGCCCTTGGTCACCTCCCCCAGAAACTCGGTGAAGCGCCGCCAGGACTTGGCATCGGCATCGGCCCTGTAGTTCTCGGAGCCAAACACGCTGAACGCGTGGGGCGCACCGCCATAGCTGGTCGCCTCGTGCCTGATGCCGGCGCTCTCCAGCTCGGCGATCAGGGCCGCGAACTGACCGAGGGAGACCGCCTGATCCGCGCTGCCGTGCTGGATCAGTAGCTGGGCCTTGGTCTCCTTATAATCCTGGCCGGCCGGGGTCTCCAACCCGCCGTGCACGCTCACCACCCCCTTGAGATCGGCGCCGCTGCGGGCCAGCTCCAGCACGGCGGCACCGCCGAAGCAGTAGCCGAGCGCCACGGCGTTGTCGAGCCGCCCCCCCTGCCGACCCGCCTCGGCCAGGGCCCCCGCCAGCAGCTTGCGCATCCTGGGCCTGTCCTGATAGAGGGCGCCGGTGAGCTTCTTCTTCTCCTCCACCACGGTCGGCCGCACCCCTGCCCCAAACAGATCGGCCGCAAACACGCTGTAACCTAGGGCCACCAGCATCTCGGCCCGCTTGACCTCGTAATCGGTCAGGCCATCCCAGTCGTGTACCAGGAGCACCAGTGGCGCCCCCTTGCCCGCCGCCAGGTAATACCCCTCGAATGGCTGACCGTCGACCTCGTAGCGCACAACGCCGGCCTGAGCCGCACCGCCCCATATCAGCCCGAGCAGGGCCAGGATCCATGCCTTCTTCATCGCGTTTCCCTCTACCTGTAATGACGCTCCTGATTGTAGCCGTCAGGGACCGGGGTGAAGGATCTGAGCCCAAACGGCACCGACTCGGCGAGCGACACAAAGCAAGAGGCCACCCTAAGGTGGCCTCTTGTCGAATCAGATGAAGGATGGAGCCTTAATCCTTGGCACTCTCCATGGCACCCTCTTCGGAGTGCTGGGGCAGGATGAGGTTCAGCAGGATGGCGGCCACCGAGGCCAGGCCCACGCCCGCCAGGGCGAAGTCGCCGATCTTCATCTCGAGGGCTCCCACGCCGACGGTCAGGGTCACGGCCACGATGGCGATGTTGCGGGCAAGGCCGAGATCCACCTTGGACTCCACCAGGGTCTTGAGACCGATGGCGGCGATGGACCCGAACAGCAGCAGCATGATGCCGCCCATCACCGGCATGGGGATGGAGGTGAGCAGGGCGTTGAACTTGCCGAAGAAGGCCAGAATGATGGCGAACACCGCGGCCCAGGTCATGGTGACCGGGTTGAAGTTGCGGGTGATCATCACGGCGCCGGTCACTTCGGCGTAGGTAGTGACGGGAGGACCACCGATGAAACCGGCGAAGCAGACGCCGATGCCGTCACCGGACAGGGTACGGTGCAGGCCAGGATCCTTGGTGTAATCCTTGCCGGTCACGCCACCGATGGCGAGCACGCCGCCGATGTGCTCGATACAGGGTGCTATGGCCACCGGCAGCATGAAGAGGGCGGCGGCCCAGTTGATCTCCGGGGTCACGAAGTGGGGCAGCGCCAGCCAGGGGGCGTTGACCATGCCATCGAAGCTCACCTGACCCATCATGACCGCGGCCACATAACCGACGATGACGCCGGAGAGGATGGGGATGAGCTTGATCCAGCCCTTGCAGAACACGGCGGCGATCAGGGTCACCGCCAATGAGATGCCCGCCAGGGTCAGGGCGGTCGCGGGGGGCACTACCTGCTCACCACCGGCGCGGCCCATGGCCATGTTGCAGGCGACCTGGGCGACCGAGAGGCCGATCACCATGATCACCGGGCCAATCACCACGGGGGGCAGCAGCTTGTGCACGAACCCCATGCCCCGGGCGCGGATGATGCCGGCCAGGATGAAGTACATGAAACCGGCGGCGAACAGGCCGAACATGGTGGAGGGCAGGCCCCAGGTCTGGGTGGCGTAGATGATGGGGGCGATGAAGGCGAAGCTGGAGCCGAGGAAGATCGGCACCTGGCGACGGGTGCAGAGCTGGAACAGCAGGGTACCTACACCGGCGCCAAGCAGGGCCATGGAGGGGTTCAGTCCGGTGAGCAGGGGCACCAGAACCATGGCACCGAAGGCGACAAACAGAATTTGCAGCCCGGCGACACTTTGCTTGACCAAGGAAAACATGGGTGTCCTTAATTTTTTGATAACCGAGAGGGATAATTGACACTTTTCAGTTATCACAACACGTCTTCAAGGTGCTGAATGAGCAAAAAGGCTTCATTCGTTACCTTTTACTGCTTGGGGAGGGCATGAAACTGGCTGTTTAGGCGGGATTCGTTGCTACAAGCATCGAGGAAGCGATTTTACGCACTTTTACGGCCGGCGCAAAACGTTTTTCATCCAGATCTTATTGACCAGGCTGGCAAGGGGGGCGAATTGTGAGCGCCGACCCGATCATTTCCCTGAGTCCCGCATCTTTTACGCCAACACTGACCCCCATCCTGACCCGGGTGCAATGACAAAGGGGATGGCATGGCCATCCCCTTCTTCGTGTCAGCCCGGCTTCGGGCTATAGGGCAGTGAAACCCGCGGCCATCACACCCTTCTGTAGGGCAGATACACGGGCTCCCACATGTGACTCAGGATATGCTGCTGCAGATCCTGGCCGATGAGCGGGTGGGACGGATCCCGGCGCACTATGTCTTTGAGCACGGCGGTCGCCACGTGCACCGAGATGTTGCGCAGATCGCTGATGCGCGGGTAGACGGCGCCACGGGCCAGATCCGCCTCGTTCACGCACTCCGCCAGGGCAAAGGCCGCCGTGGTGAAGATATCCGGGCTGATCTCTCGGATCTGGCTGACGATGGCCGCAAGCCCCACCCCCGGGAAGATGAAGACGTTGTTGCCCTGGCCGATGCGATAGTCCTGCCCCTCGAAGTGCACGTCCTTGAACGGGCTGCCGGTGGCGACGATGGCACGGCCCTGGCTCCAGCGGTAGATGTCTTCCGGCAGGGCCTCGCAGTTCGCGGTCGGGTTGGAGAGCGGGAACACCATGGGGTGATCGCTGTGCTCCAGCATCAGCTGAATGTGCTCCTCCTTGAAGGCGCCGCCCGAGCCGCTGGTACCGAGCAGCACGGTAATGGGCACATGACGCAGAATGTCGTTCAGGCAGGCGCGCTGCACGCCCCACTGGGCCAGCAGCAGGCCCGGCTTGGCGTAACGACGCTTGTACTCGTCGAGCTCTTCCCGGTTGTCGCACACCAACCCCTGGGTATCCATGATATAGATGCGATCCCGCGCGGCCTGGGGATCCAGCCCCTCGCGGATCATGCCGGCGCAGATCTGATCCGCCACCCCGACCCCGCCGGCACCGGCGCCATAGACCAGGTAGTTCTGCTGGCCCAGGGTCTCATTCTTGGACTTGACCGCCCCTATGATCCCCGCCAGCACCACGGCCCCCGTGCCCTGGATGTCGTCGTTGAAGGACGGCAGCGCCTGCTGGTAGCGGGAGAGGTTGTTGAAGGCGTTGGACTTGCTGAAGTCTTCCCACTGCAAGACGGCGTTCGGGAAGTGACGCTTGACCCCGGCCACGAACTTGTCGATGAAGTCGTCATACTCCTTGCCGCGGATGCGACGATGGGGCTGCCCCAGGTACATGGGATCATCCAGCAGGGCCTGGTTGTCGGTGCCCACGTCCAGGGCGATGGGCAGGCAGCAGGCGGGGTGGATGCCGGCGGCCAGGGTATAGAGGGAGAGCTTGCCGATGGGGATCCCCATGCCGCCCACCCCCTGATCGCCGATGCCGAGTATGCCCTGGCTGTCGGTGACCACTATGATGCGCACCGACTTGGCATCCATGTGTCGCGCCAGGGAACCCATGTCATCGACGTTGTGTTGGGTGATATAGAGGCCGCGCGCCTTCTGGTAGCGGTGGCTGAACTCCTGGCACGCCTTGCCCACGGTCGGGGTGTAGATGATGGGGGTCATCTCCTCCACGTGGCGGGACAGCAGGGCGTAGAACAGGGTCTCGTTGCGATCCTGCAACGCCCTCAGGTTCTGGTACTTCTCCATGTCGCTGCAGGCACTCAGGAAGGCCTCATAGACCCGCTCCAGCTGGGCCTCGAAGGTCTGCACCTGGGGGGGCAGCAGGCCGTCGAGCTCAAAGTCGGCCCGCTCCTGTTCGGTGAAGGCGGTGCCCTTGTTGAGGTTGCGATCGTTGAGCAGGTTGGTGCCTGTCAGCGAGACGGGGCGAAAATCCTCTCCCTGTGCGTCTTTCCACAGCAGATATTGTCCGGTAGCCATAGTCATTCTCTTTGATTTACATGAAGTTGCCATTCGGCAGGAGAGCAAGACTCATAACAGCGCATCATAAGCCCTTTGGCCTTCCGGTTTTGTGACCTCAGCCATACCCTGCGGCCAAAGCCCGCCATTCTCGGCCCCGAGTCCCGGATTGGGTTGCAGGCCCGGCGCCCTTGACGCAAGATCGTCAGCCAGCGAACGCCCCCGCACAAGGAGTGCGCCGCCGACCCACACCTTGATTCGACCATCTGGAGCGCCATGACAATCCGCGACCCCCACCCCTTTCCCGTCAGTGCCGTGATCCTGGCCGGTGGCCGCGCCACCCGCATGGGAGGGGATGACAAGGGCTGGGTGCCCCTGGCGGGCCAGCCCCTCATCGAACATGTGTTGACGCGCCTGCGGCCCCAGGTGGACGAGGTGCTGATCAACGCCAATCGCAGCGAGGCGCGTTACCGCACGCTCGCCCCCGTCATCAGTGACGAGCTCGCCGATTTTCAGGGACCCCTCGCCGGCATGCTGGCGGGCCTCAAGGCCGCCCGCCACGACTGGGTGCTGTTCGTCCCCTGCGATGGCCCCGGTTTGCCGCAGGATCTGATGCGGCGCTTTCGCGTGGCGCTGGCCCAGCAGCCGGACGCCGAGCTGGTGGTGGCCCACGACGGCAGCCATCTGCAACCCGTGGTCGCCCTGCTGAGCCGCCCCCTGGCCCCCTCCCTCCAGCAGGCGCTGGCGCAAGGGGAGCGCAAGATTGCCGCCTGGTTTGGCCGCCACAAGATGGCGGTGGTGTCCTTTGCCGACCAACCGGACGCCTTTATCAACCTCAACAGCCCCGACGAGCTGGCCGAGTACGAGGGGCAGTTGCAGGCGAGTGGCAAGGGCGTAAGCGAGGAGAAGCCATGATAAACAACCCGCTTCCCCTGCTCGGCTTCGTGGCCTGGAGCGGCACCGGCAAGACCACCCTGCTGGAGCAGCTTATCCCGCGGCTCCGCGAGCGCGGCCTGCGGCTCGGGGTGCTCAAGCACACCCACCACCAGTTCGACATGGACAAGCCTGGCAAGGACAGTTACCGCCTGCGCCAGGCCGGGGCATCCCAGGTGATGGCCGCCTCCAGCCTGCGCCATGCCCTCATCCGGGAGACCCCGGATGGCGAGCCCCCCTTCGCCGAGCTGCTGGCAAGCTTTGACTGGTCGCGCCTCGATCTGCTGCTCATCGAGGGTTTCAAGCACGAGCACTTCCCCAAGATAGAGCTGCACAGAGCCGCCATCGGCCGACCGTTGATGTTCCCCACGGACCCCGATGTGATCGCTCTGGTGAGCGATGACCCCCTCACCACGGCGCTGCCCCGTTTCGGCTTCGCGGCCCTCTCCCCCCTCTGCGACTTTATCTGCGAACGGCGGACCGAACGGGCTGATGCGGCAGCGCCCCCCATAGGGTCGGCCCCCCTGCGCCTGCTCGCCCGCACCCGCACGGCGATACCAACGGGGGAAAGCGGCCCTCTGCTCGGTCATGTGAGCCAGGATGCCAGTGGCCGCTTGCAGGTACAGCCGGCAAGTGGTTTGATGTCAGCGGCCCCGCCGGATCCCAACTGCCTCATCGAGCGTCCCTCCTCCCGGCCCGTGGCACAGGGAGAGGAGGTCTGGATCCGCGTGTTGCCGACCGGGACGGCATAAGCCCCCGGCCTCTTCATTCAACCCGAGATGAGACGACGCCCTTGCGCCTGAACGCCCCCCTCTCCCGCCTCGATCTGCTGGTCTATGGCCGCTACCGCCTGGTGCACGGCCTGCGCATCGCCCTGGCCTTCACCCTCACCTTCCTGCTGACCCGGGAGCTCCAGCTGCCGGAGAGCACCTGGCCCCTCATCACCCTGGTGGTGGTGATGGGACCCATCTCGTTCTGGGGCAATGTCTTCTCCCGCGCCCTGCAGCGGGTGGTGGGCACCATCTTCGGGGCGGCCTGCGGCGTAGTAGCGCTCTACCTGGAGCTCTACTCCATGCCGCTGATGCTGGCCTGGAGCTGCGCCATCATGTTCCTGTGCGGTTATCTGGCCCTCGGCAAGCGGCCCTATGTGGGGCTGCTCATCGGCATCACCCTGGGGGTGGTCATGGGGGGCAAGCCCGGCGACATAGAGACGGCCCTGTGGCGCAGCGGCGACGTGATCCTGGGCTCCCTGCTGGCACTGCTGTTTTGCAGCATCTATCCCCAGCGGGCCTACCTCCATTGGCGGCTGCAGATGCACGATACCCTGATGATGGCCCAGCGCCTCTATCACACTCACCTCTCCCCCAACGTGCTGGAGCGGCCCAAGCTGGCTCGGAACCACGCCCGCCTGCTCGCCAAGATGGTCAGCCTGCGCCCCCTGCTGGCCCCGGCGGTCAAGGAGACCCGCCTCAACGCCCCCCATTTCGAGGCCATCCAGACCACCCTTCGCAACTGCCTCTGCACCCTGGAGATGCTGGCCAACACCTACTGGAACAATCGCCACAGCCACTTCCTGATGCAGAGCGCCCCGGAGCTGAGAGCCTGTCAGCAGGCGACCGAGACGGTGATCACCCAGCTCGCCCTCATGCTCAAGAGCGGCGATCAGCGGGAGCTGGAGTTCGCCATCGCCTGCCTGGACGAGACCACCACCCGGGTGCGTCTCTGCGCCGAGGAGGCCAGCATCAGCGGCTACCTCTGGCTCAACCTGCAGCTCACCGAGCAGCTCAAGCAACTGAGCCGCCTGCTGGGCCTGGTGCTGCAACCCTACGGCAAGCCGCTCCAGCGCCCCTGAGACATCCCTAAGCGGGTGCCCATGAAGCAGCATGCGCCCATAAAAAAGCCCCGCGAATGCGGGGCTTTTCACAATCATAGTCACGCCAGCCTTGACCGGCCGCGGCATCAGGCCAGGGTGCGTTTCGCCTGGCTCATCTCGGCCAGCTGCTGCTCGGTCAGGGTCGAGACCAGTTTGCCGTCGAGATAGAGATCCACCTGATCGCCGCGCTTTTCACCGCGCATCATGCTGCTGCGGCCGTCCAGGTAGTGAATTTCCATCTGGGCGGTGCGATCGTCAGGATAGGTGACTTCCACCTCCCGCACTCCCTGGGGCAGCATGGCGAGCGGCACCTTGTTGAGGGCCGGATCCAGGTGCTGGTTCACCTTGATCACCGCATCCGCCTTCTGATCCACCAGGGCCGGCGACTTGCCGGTGATGGGGTTCTTGCCGGACCAGAACTCGATGGTGTTGAACACGAACAGATCCGCGGTCGCCGCCAGACCATAGACGGGGGAGAGCAGCACGAAGACCCCGGCGCGGCCATAGCGGTTATCCACCACGCTCAGGTTGCCCTTGGTCACCATGGCGGAGAGGCCCATGGACCCCATGCAACCGCTCAACCCAAGGCTCGCCACCATACCCAGCAACAGGGCCGCGGCCCTGCCTTTCTGTCCAACTGCCATCACTTGACTCCAGCTCAATGAATAATGAGCCGGCAGACTAATCAAGGGGAGAGGGCTGAACAATTCACAAGGGGGGCACGGTACAGGCGGTATTCAGTTTGGCTGACTGACCGCTCACACTTTTGGCGATCGTGCCAGAACCCGTCGCGGGGGCCGCCCCCCGCGCGGGTCCGATCAGATGGAGAGGTTGGACACCGTCTCCGACACCCGGTTCGCCTCCTGGCGGATCTCCACCATGACGGCGTCGACCCGGGCTATCTGCTCCCTGCCGAGCTCGGCGCTACCCGCCACCCCGGCCATGTCGCCGGTCACCTGGGCGGTCAGCTCCCGGTTCTTCTGCACCACCTTGGCGATCTCGCCGGTCGAGAGTGAGGTGCGGGCCGCCAGCTGGCGCACCTCGTCCGCCACCACGGCGAAGCCGCGACCCTGATCCCCCGCCCGCGCCGCCTCGATGGCTGCGTTGAGGGCCAGCAGATTGGTCTGATCGGCGATGGCACTGATGGTGGAGACGATGGCCTCTATGTGCCTCGACTGCTCGTTGAGCTGGCCGATGAGGTCGATGGCCTGCTCCACCTGGGTCGCGATGAGGGAGGAGGTCTCTACCGCGGCGCGCAGCAAGCCCGCCCCCTGCTCGGCGCTGCTCAGGGTCTCCTGGGCCGTGCTGTGGGCCAGCCTTGCCGCATCCCGGGTGGCATTGTTCTGGTGGATCCGCGCCGTGATGTCGCTGGCAAACTTGACCACCCTGACCACCCTGCCGCTCCCGTCCCGGATGGGGTTGTAGGTCGCCTCCAGCCAGATCGCCTCGCCCTGGCTGTTGTAGCGCATGAAGAGGCCGGATTTGAACTGGCCGCGGGCCAACTCCTCCCAGAAGTGGGGTTGCTCGCGCAGGAAGGCCTCGTCACAGAAGATCCTGTGATGCTTGCCCTTGAGCTGGCTCGCGCTGTAACCCATGCAGGCGAGGAAGTTCGCATTGGCGCTCAGGATGTCGCCGTTCGGGGTGAACTCTATCATCGCCTGAGACTTGTCCAGCGCCTGGGCCAGCGCCTCCTGGCGTTGCAACTGCTGCTCCCGGGCCGTGGTGTCGCTGGCAATCAGCATCACCCGCACCACTTTGCCCTGCTGCCTCACCGGCAAGTAGCTCGCCGCCAGCCAGAGCGTCTCGCCGCGCTGGTTGACGCGCTCGAACAGACCGGACTCCACCTGCCCCTGGCGAAGCCTGTCCCAGAACTGCTGATAAGCGGGAGACTGGGCCCACCCCTTGGGGCAGAGCAGGCGGTGGTCCTGCCCCACCAGCTCACCGGCCCCATACCCCACCAGGCTGGCAAAGGCCGGATTGGCCTCCAGGATCTCCCCTTGTGGAGAGAAGATGACGGTGGCGACCCCCTGTCTGATGGCCTCCACCACCCCCTGTCGCTCACCGAGCTCGTTCTGGCAAGCCTGCAGCTGCGCCTTCAGTTTGTTATTGAACATGGATGATCTACCTCTGAACCCGTATGAATGGAGCCATGTCGCCCCTTGTTCCTATCACGCCTGCACAGCCACTGAGCACCCTCAAGGCAGCCTGTTATCGACAGAGCCGAACCCGAAGGGAGTACGCCTGTTGAGGTCCGATGAGCAGACATCAACTTGCCCCAGATACCTCTCATTTACCGGGGGCGCGCAGTGTATAGAAAAGCAGCAAGGGTGCCAAGGGCAGACAGTACGTCAAACACACAGTTTCGGATCATCGGTGTCAGCGGTTTAGCTCGGCGGGCGCCATTCCAGATTGGCCGCCTTACCCAGAAGGCCTATACGCTCAATGTCGGCGGTATCAGTCGGCGGGGCACAACTCCAGATAAGCGGGGTTGGCCACAAAGCCCATGCGCTCATACAGGGGGCGCCCCTCCTCGCTGGCATGGAGCCACAGCTTGCCGAGTTGCAGCTCCCTGGCGCAGCTGGCCATGGCATCGAGCAGGGCGCTCGCCATGCCCAGATTTCGCCAGTCCGGGCGGGTATACATGTTGAGCAGATAGGCCTCCCGCCCGCTCAGATTGCCGGGATAGGGCGGGCGCACAAAGAATGCCAGGGTCCCGCAGGCCACCGGCTGCCCGTCCACCTCCACCAGCCAGGAGCGACCACTGCCCTCTTGCATCGACTGCGTGAAATAGGCCTGAGTCGCCTGCCAGAGCGCAGGATCGGCCTCGGGGGTGGCAAGCGCTCCCAACTCGCAAAACAGCTGCAAACGCAGCGCCACCAGGGCGGGGATATCGGCCAGCCCGGCCTCCCGTACTCTCATCTCTCTCCCTGAACCCATGAAAGTCCTCCTCTTTGGTCCGCCGTCACCGGGGGATGAAAAAGGGGCCAAAGGCCCCTTCGCTGCTCACGCAGGCTAACCCTGCCGGCGCCCCCTTTCAAGGCGCCAGCGGTCCAGCGCCAGGGGCCCGCCCCCCCAGACCACCAGGGTCAGCAGCATCCATCCCCACAGCTGGTGATCGTAAAAGCCCCCCGCCCACAGGGTGGGGTAGGAGACGACCGCCATGATGTTGAAGCCAAACAGCAAGAGGGCGACCGGACGGGTAAAGAGGCCGGCCACCAGCAAGAGCGGCAACAGCAGCTCGGTGGCCGTGCCCACATAGGCTGCCCACTGCCAGGGCAGCAGGGGTACCCGGTACTCGAACTCGAACAGGTAGAGGGTGGAGTCCCAGGCGCTCAGCTTGAGCCAACCGGAGCGCAGGAAGACGAAGGCGACCCAGAGCCGGGCCAGCAACAAGACGGCGCCGACCAGCCAAGGCTGGGCGCGCTCGGCCCACAGGCAGAGGGGCCTTGATGAGATATGTTCAGTCATGGGCAAGCTCCAGATCGACCAGCAGATCGAGGGTAACCAGGGTGGGCAGGTGTTCGGCCAGGGCGGGATCCTGACCAAGCAAGGTGGCCAGCGGCTGCCCCTGGCGACAGCCTTGCAACAGTTGCCAGGCAGGCAAGACGAGGGAGACGGGTTCGACCCTGTGATCCGGCCGCTTCTTGAGCGCCAGCCAGCAAGGGGCGTCCAGATCGCTGACTTCGGGGCCGCCGTGCAGGGCCATCCGCCAGAGCGCCAGCACCGGATAGGGGCTCTCGAACGGCAATATGTCGCCCGCCGCTTGCAGCACCAGCTGCCCCCAGCGCGCCGGGGGGATGGCTGCCAGACGCTCCGCCGGCCAGCGGCGCGTCTCCAGCGGCAGCAGGGCGGCCCTATCCAGCGCCCACTCGAAGCGGGCCAGATCCCCCAGCCAGGGCAGAGCCGCCGTGGTGGGCAGAGCCGCCAGCCAGTCACCAAACCCCTCGCCATAGTGCATGACAGAGCCTTCTCTCAGCGGCTCGGCCAGCACGAAGCCGCGGGCCGCGGCGGCGAAGAACGCTTCCCCCACCATGGCCTCGACGGCGGGATAGGTGCTGACCAGCACCTCGCTCAGGCCCAACACGAAGTTGTTGCGATAGACCTGCAAGAGGGCTTCGGCAGGCAGGGTCGAGGGGGCGATCAGCCCCAGGGCCGCATCGTCGTCGCCGAGCAACCCCGCGGCAAACCCCTGCTGTACGCGCCGCAACGGCGCCAGATCGACGGGGTGCGATGGGCAGAACAAGGGGGCCAGCTCAGGCATGAAAGGCCTCCCCGGCCACGGGGGCCATGGATTGGGCGGCGCTGATGATGTCGCTCGCCAGCTGCGCCTCCCCCAGGAGTACCGGCAGCGGCGGTATCTCCAGATCCCATTCGATCAGGGTGGGGATGGCGCGCCGAATGCAGATCCGGCGATAGAGTTCCCACACGGGCTGCGCCACCGGGGCGCTGTGGGTATCGATATAGAGGTGCCCCTCGGGCAGGGATTTGTCGGTGTAACCGGCGAGGTGAATTTCCCCCACCCGGTCAAGATCGATGGCCGAGAGATAGTCGGCGCAGTCGAAGCCGTGGTTGAAGCCGCTGACATGAAGGTTGTTGAGATCGAGCAAGATGCCGCAACCGCTGCGCCGGACGAGTTCGGCCAGAAACGCCCATTCGCTCATCTCGCCGGGCAGTTGCAGATAGGAAGAGGGATTCTCGATAAGCAGCTGACACCCCAGGGTCTGCTGCACCTCGTCAATCTTGTCGCTCATCCGGGCCAGGGCCGCCTGGGTGTAGGGCACCGGCAGCAGATCGTTGAAATAGCGCCCGCCGATGCTGCCCCAGCTCAGGTGCTCGGAGACCCGCACCGGCCGGATATCCCGCACCAGGGCTTCGAGCTGACGCAGATGGACCGGGTCCAGGGGATCGGCGGAGCCCAGCGACATGCCCACCCCGTGCAGGCTGATGGGGTAGTGGCCGGCAAGCTCGGCCAGTACCTCAAAGCCCAGGCCATGGCGCTCGAAGTAGTTCTCGCTGTGCACCTCCAGCCAACCCAAGGCTGGGCGGGTCTGGCGAAAGTCATCATAGTGAGGGGGGCGTAATCCGATACCGATCAAAGGGTTCATGGCGGGGCTCGCTGTCATCGAGGGAAAACCATGATGTGGCCCAGTCGCCACATCATGGTGTGTCGCTTACTTGGGTTGCAGGGAACCGCCAGCCAGCTTCTCGCACAGCCCCTTGGGCACCACCACGAAAGCATCCCCCTGGGCATCCATCTTGGCGGTGCCGGCGCAGGAGGCCGTCTTGGTGGCGCAGTCGTTCTTGCCCGCCTTCACCACCCCGTAGCACTTCTCTTTCTCCTCGGCGGCCATGGCCGGGGCGGCGACCATCTGGGCCCCCAGGGCAAGCAGACCGGTCATGGCGCAGGTGAGGGCTGTGCTTTTCTTCACGTTCATTGGGATCTTCCTTATTGTTGAGCCGGATGGCTGATATCTGCGGTGTGAATGTGTTGTCGGGCTTGCGCACCGGCTACCCCCTATAGAACCGGCGCCGGGCAGAAAAGATTTCATCAAAAGGCGATATTGGGAGAAATAGATGGAGGGAATTCAGGTAACAAGCTGTTTTATATATGGAAAATAAATGCAGATAAAAAGACGGGTGCCTGCCCCTCTGCCCGGCAGCGGCGACCACGGTACGGGAATAGATGCCCTATCCCGTCAAACCGCATCAAACACGGCCTGCAGTCAAAAACCTATCACATGTGCTGCCGCCACCTTCCAGGCCGTGAGAGTCACTGATGGGACTCGATAAAAAGAGAAAGGGGCCAGAGGCCCCCTTCCACCAGCCATGCCCGGTACTCAGGCCGTCTTGACGCATTTCTAAGTTGTTCTTGGCCATGCCTGCCACAAATAGAGGGCAATATCATGCTGTTTGCCCATCTGCCGCTATGCGATGACACACAAGGCAAGGTTCGTTTGTGTCCCTGGCAAGGCGCCAGGCTACCAGGGGCTGGAGTATCCGGGTGCGAACGTGTGTAATAGCCGTTTGTGTTTGGCGACGACCCGGAACCCCATGCAACTCAAACCCCTTCTCAAGGGGCGCTTTCAGCCCCACTGGCAAGCCGGCCACGATCTCATCGAACAGGTGGTCAGCTCCTGCATCACGGAGCGGCGTCTCATCCCCGAGGGGGAGCCCCTGATGCGCCAGGGCGAACCGCTGCGGGATCTGGTGCTGGTCAAGAGCGGCCGCATCGCCATGGGCCACACCGCCATGAATGGTCGCCGCTTTCAGCTCGGCACCCTGGAGTGCGACAACCAGCTCTTTGGCGAGATGGAGTTCTTCACCGGCTACCGCTGCCAGCTCGATATCATCGCCGAGGAGCTGCTGGAAGTGGCCCGCATCGACGGCGAGCAGCTGGAGCAGGCGCTGGTCGCCCACCCCAGGGTGGCGCTCTTCTTTGCCACCGCCATTGCCATCGACTATCAGGACACGGTGGATATCTTCACCTGCCGCATGCTCTACCCCATCAGCTACAACATCGCCCTCGACCTCTATCACAGCCACTGCCACGACAATCCGGTGAGCGGCTTTCGCAAGGGGTATCAGGAGGCGGAACGCTTTGGCACCACGGACCGGGTCTACCGGAGGGCGGTGAAAGAGCTGATGGATAAAGGACTGGTAGAGCGCGGCGAAGAGGGGTTGCAGATCCGCGATCTGGCGGGGCTCAAGGCCTTTCTGGAGCAGCCATAAGCCACGGGTATCAGTCGCCGACTGAGCAGCAACAAGCGGAACAGCAACAAAAAAGAGGGGCGGTTTATACCGCCCCTCTTGCTGTTTACTCTCCCGCTCAGGCGAGACAAGGCTGCGGCCGGGCCATGCGCAGCGAGGCCACCAGCATGGCGAGGATCACGCCGTAGATAAGCGGGATGGCGTACATCACCGCCTGCAGGCCGATCACCTGCTCGAACATGGCGCTGATGGCCGGGCTGAACATGGCCCCCGCACTGCCGCTGATGAGGATATAGGAGACGTTCTTGCTCGATGCCTGCCGCACAAACGACACCCCGTAGGCGATAAAGGCGTTGTAGAGCGCGGCGCAGACAAAGCCGTAACCGTAGGTGAGGTAAGGCAGCTGGCTCAGGCTGTCAGTGGTGACGATGAGCGCCGTCATCCCCATCGCCAGGGTGATGATCACCAAGAGGAAGGTGCGGATCGCAATGCGGGTCACGATGGCGGTCGAGACCAGCGCACCGAGCAGGGCCGCCGTCCAGTACTGGGTGATGATGTTGCCCGCCTCCTCGAAGGGGATGCCGAACTTGTTCTTCACGAACATGGGCGCCCAGGTGAGGAAGGTGTAGAGCGCCAGCATGCCGAGAAAGAGCCCCAGCCCGCCGCTGATGATGCCGAGATTCCACTCCGAGTGCTCGTTGCCGGCGCTCTCGCCGCCCGCCTCGCAGCTACGGAAGTTGGTCAACACCGCCACCAGCATGGTCGCCAGCGCCACCACACCCACCGCCAGATAGCTCCAGCTCCACGCCATGGCGTGAGTCAGGGTGTAGGTAGTGACAAGCGGGAAGACCACCCCGGCCACGTTGAAAGTGGCATCCTGCACCACCAGCATGGTGCTCTGCATCCGCGCCTGCCAGACACTCACCACCAGGGTCCCCGCAATGCAGAGCCCCACCCCGCCGCACAGGCCGATCACCGTCATGGCCGCCATCACCACATAGAGCGAACCGGTCAGATGGAGCGAAGCCGCCGCCAGCGCGATCAGGCCGTAGCAAAGCAGCGTCATCCGCTTGAGGCCCACCTTCTCGATGAGGAAGAAGGCGGCAATGGTGCCCGCCAGCGCCCCGCCGTTGAGCAGGGAGAAGATGGAGGCTACCTGATTGACGTCGGCGCCGAACTTGGCGGCGATGGGGTCGATCAGCATGCCGAACTGGGTCGCAAAACCGGCCATCACGAAGTTGGCCAGGAAGCTGATGGCAGTGAGGGAGAGCTTATTGTTCATATTGGATCTCTCATAAGGGTCAGGGTGCGTGCAGGGTTGGGCGGGGCTGCGGCGCTTACAGCGCGGTGTGCAATGCCAGCTCGATCATCTGGTTGAAGGAGAGCTGCCGCTCCTCGGCCGTGGTCTCTTCACCGGTCAGGCAGTGGTCGGAGACGGTCAGGATGGCGAGCGCCTCGATCCCCTGCTGATGGGCCAACCCGTAGAGACCGGCCACCTCCATGTCGATGCCGAGCACGCCGAACTTCTCCAGCGCCGGAATGAGGTTGTCGTCCGGATCGTAATAGAGGTCGCCGGTGAAGATATTGCCCACCTTGACCGGAATGGCCTTCTCCTGCGCCAGCGTAAATGCCTTGTGCAGCAGGGCGAAGTCGGCCGAGGTGGCCATCTGGTAACCGGCGCTGCGCTTGGCGTTGGTGGGGGAGTCGGTGCCCGCCGCCTGCGCCAGAATGACATCGCGCATCTGCACGTGGCGCTGGGTCGCCCCCAGACTGCCGATGCGGATGATCCGCTTGACCCCGAAGTCGTTCACCAGCTCGTGGGCGTAGAGCACCATGGAGGGGATCCCCATGCCGTGACCCATCACCGAGATACGCTGGCCATTGTAGTAGCCGGTGTAGCCCAGCATATTGCGCACATTGGTCACCTCGCGCGCATCGGTCAGAAAGGTCTCGGCGATATAGCGGGCCCGCAGCGGGTCCCCCGGCATGATGACGGTCTCGGCGAAATCGCCCGGGTTGGCATTGATATGAGCGGTCATTGTTGTTGTGCTCCAGTTTGACTCGTGTGGATGAGGGCATCCTAGCCCCCACCCCCTCGCCCCTTGCAGGACAAAAGTCCTGTTGCGCCGATCGAGATCCCAGTTCCGGCAACTTCTCCGAGGCTGCCCCTGCTTGCCCCCCTTCGCCACCGCTCAGCTGCCCCCGCACACCCCAACCCAGCCCTGCCCCTGCGGCAAGCGCCCCGTCACCCGTTCAGCGATAACGCCCCTGCGCCCAAAAAGCGCGGGGGGCCATCAGGCCCCCCGCAAACACACCAGATAAGAAAACCGCTTACTTGGCGGCGCTATCCTTCACGCACTTCTGGACAAAGCTGTTCTTGGCCGCGCCAGCCAGCTTCTTGTCGGCCGCCGCCTTCTCGCACTTGGCCGCCGGATCCATCGCCGCGCCCGTCTTCACGCACTTCTGGATAAAACTGTTCTTGGCCGCGCCGGCCAGCTTCTTGTCGACCGCCGCCTTCTCGCACTCACCGCTCGCAGCGCCGGCGGCATCTTTCACACACTTGCCGACAAAGCTGGTCTTGGCGGCGCCCGCCAGTTTTTTGGCCGCGGCCTGCGCCTCGCACTGCAACTGGGCAGCGTCGTTGGCAAAGACCGGATTGGCCAGCAGCACGCTGCCGCAGAGCAGGCCGAACAGGATGGCAATACGCTTCATATGACGTTCCTTATTGTGATGTGTTGGCATGGTGACCTGTTTGCATGATGATCTGATTGCAAGTAACTGTTATGACAACAGCTGATTGTTGCCGCAGATCCCCCGCCTTGCCAGCCAGGGACACGGAGCACAGGGCACCATAGCCGCACTATAGCGCCGATTGGCTAAGCGGGATTCTCCCCGGCCAGCTCCGCCTCAACAGCAGGTCAGCCACTCTTGTCCCCGCCACGCCCGCCGCCCCCAATAAAATCAAGGGCCATGGGAATCCTTGTCCTACCTCTACCATTTTTTGAACCAGCGCAAAAAATCAATCGTTACTGACCATTACGTCACTTTTTGACTGGTTTGCAGGCACCAATACAACCTATGATGGTCATTCGGTACCTATTTAACTATCTCGGAACCGCTTTAGTTGATTAGGGATGTTAGTGGTTGCTATTTCTTAACAATATTAATCTCAAGTAAAATATTTTTTTGGAAAAATGAATATGGAAATTCAAAAAATAAACATTCAGGGATTTAATTTAAAAACGCCCCCCCTTTCTTCCATCAAAATAATAGTAGGGCAATAATGATATCATCAATACACAATCCCGATACATATATGTTCGACTTTCGTCAGTTAGTAACTAATGGAAGAAAGAAAATAGGTATTCTTATTGGTGCCGGTGCGCCTGTCAGCATTAATATCTCGACAAATGGAAGCTATATCCCCTTAATACCAAATATAGAGGGCCTTACGATGCATGTAAAAAGCGCCCTTTCATCGCAACAACTTTCCATTTTTGAAAAAATTGAATCTGGGGAAGAGAAAAAAGATCTTGAAAAGATACTTTCTGATGTAAGAACTTTGGCTGATATAATCGGAGAACATCAAGTCCATGGGAGTAATGCTTTAGGATTTAGAGACTTGGAAACCTCAATTTGCAAGAAAATAAAAGAAGTTGTCAGTAAACCTCTCCCTGACGGTCAAAATCCTTATAGCGAGCTAATATCATGGATAAATGGAATTAATCGAATTCATGGTGTAGAAATTTTCACAACAAATTATGACTTATTATGTGAGGATGCATTAGAGCGGTCTCAAACTCCATTTTTTGATGGCTTTACTGGTTCTAGATACGCCTTCTTTGATCCTGCAAGCATTTCCAAAAATGATCTCCCCCCCAGATGGGTTAGATTATGGAAGTTACACGGGTCTATTGGCTGGACGATGCTTTCTAATGGTCAGGTCACAAGAGTTCCTGAATGTGAAATATCAAACATGGTGTACCCGTCTCATATAAAATACTCTCAAACTCAAGCGGCACCATTCTCTGCTCTATTCGAGCGATTAAAGAATTTTATAATGGAACCAGATTCATTGCTTATTACCACAGGATTTTCATTCTCAGATGCACATATCTCATCAAAAATAAGTGAATGTCTATCCGCAAATCCAACAAGCGCGGTAATTGCTTTTCAGTATAAAAATATTTCTGAAGAAAGTTATGCTGTTGATTTAGCCCAGAGAACACCAAACCTCAGTGTGTATTGTAGAGATGGGGCAATAATAAATACGATCAATGCAGTTTGGAAAACAGGGGAACTACCTAGTAAAAATTGGAATTTAGTTAGAAAAGAATATTTGGATGAAAAAGGTCAGTTTATTCTGGGCGACTTCAAGGCACTAGCAAGATTCTTAGCTGTTGCAGGAGGGGATGTTTCATCACTCCCTACAGCCTACGAACCGAACAATGGAGTCAGTAGTAATGAATAGTGGAATGCAAAATTCAACATCCATAGGTGTGATCATATCAATATCTAGCTCATCAATTACAGTTCAACTTCTTCGAAAAGTTAACTCTGGATTATTAATGTTCGAAGGTAGAACACATAAAGTAGGTCAGGTAGGAAGTTTTGTAAGAATACCTCAAGGTTATAATGATTTATATGGTGTAGTTGCATCAAGCAATGAGAGCTCAAATGTCGACATAGAAGAAAATATATCATCAGAACATAGAGTGATCATTGTAGAGTTAGTTGGCGAAAGTTCATGTGGATTTTTTGATAGAGGAATTAGTCAATATCCCTCTGTTGGTGATGAAGCTCACATGGTTTTAGACTCTGACTTAAAAGTGGTTTATGGTTCAAAAAGTAAAAACCTTATTACTGTAGGAAAACTTTCTAGCTCAGAAAGCATTGAAGTTAATTTGGACATAGACAAACTGATAACCCGACATTCTGCCGTAGTTGGCTCTACTGGGTCAGGTAAATCAACAAGTGTAGCTGGATTATTACGTTCAGTTTGCACCTTTAATAACAGCAGTGAAAACTCATCAAGGATATTACTCGTAGATATTCACGGGGAATATTCTGCAGCATTAAGTGACTTAGCTAAAGTATTTTCTGTTGACCCTTTAAAGAATGAAGGAAAGTTAAATATCCCATACTGGGCTCTACCTATAGATAAGCTTATTGAATTCTTATGTGGTAGCATTAATGAATTAAGCAAAAATGCTATGATTGATTTCATAACTGATGAAAAAAAGAAATCGATTAAATCAAACGATATAGATTATATAAATGAGAACAAAGTAACCTCTTTCACCCCATTGCCCTTTAGTCTAAAAAATGTTTGGTATAAATTTATTTTTGATGACACCGCTACCTACTTAGAAAAAGAATACCTCAACCCAGCATATCAAGATAATATAACAGGTGATGCAGAATCATTAACCCCACCAAAATTTAAACCACCAGGATCTGGATCTGCGTCTCCATTCAAAAAAGGAAACCATATTTTAACCAAGCAACTAAACCTAATGAAGGCTCGCTTGCTAGATAATCAATACTCTTTTTTCTTATCTCCAGAAGACTACACTCCAGATTCTAGCGGTAAAGTCAAAAAAGATTTAGATTCTATTCTAAACGAATGGTTAAACCATGACAAACCAATCTCTATATTAGATTTGTCTGGCATGCCATCCAACCAACTTGATATGCTTTTAAGCTCTATCATGAGCATCATTTTTGAAACATCACTATGGGGCAGGAATCTATCATCAGGCCTGAAAAATAATCCTGTTCTATTTGTATTAGAGGAGGCTCACAGATATCTTTCAAATAATGAAGGTGGATTAACAAAAGATCTAGTTCAAAGAATCGCTAAAGAAGGAAGGAAGGAAGTTTGGATTAGGCCTAATGATCATTAGTCAAAGACCTTCTGAAATAGATGACACAATTCTCTCCCAATGTGGAACATTGTTAGCCTTGCGACTAACAAATGCAAGCGACCGCTCAAAAGTAAAAGCTGCGATGTCTGATGGTTTAAGTTCATTAGTTGATTCAATTCCTATTCTAAGGACTGGAGAAGCAATCATTATTGGAGAGGCAGCTAAATTACCATCAAGATGTAAGTTCAAATTACCTCCAGATGGATTCTATCCTGATAGTCAAGATCCCAACGTAACTGAATGCTGGATGAAGACTAGAGACACTAATAAAGACTACAGCGATTTAGTAAAAGCATGGCGTTTAAACAAACCACTAAAGGAGAAGGAATAGAATGGAAAGAACACCGGTTAGTTCATCAAATGTAGCATCCGTTGGATATGATCATACATCGCTAACACTGGAAATAGAATTTCATAATGGAGGTATTTACCAATATTATGATGTTCCTGAAGACATGTATTCCGCATTAATGAATGCAGGTTCTATAGGTTCTTTTTTTAGCTACAACATCAGAAATCACTATCCAACACAAAGGATATAATTTAAAAACAAACTTTATAGTTTGGATATCAATTTATAAAAAAGTCCCCCGTCACCGGGGGACTTTTATTTCTATCGATTACCTCGACACGGCAGTTAACCCACCAAGAACGCTCTTAACCAGGCAAACTCCACTGGCAGGTTATGAGAGAGCAGCGGTAATTAGGCATGCTTGGCGGTATGGGCAGTGCAGAGGAACAGCCCCACTTCGTCCTCGGCCAACTGTTTGCCCAGCAGACCCCAGGCAATGGCGCCATTGCGGATCATATCTAGTCCTGTTGCAAAAAGGATCGAGCACCCCACCCATTAATCTCCTCCCCCTCCAACCAATACTCCCTTTCAACCCCCACCCCAGCCACAAATTCGGGATCGTGGGAGACCAGCAGCAGGGTACCCGGGTAGTCGGCCAGCACCTGAATAAGCAACTGGCGCGAGGGGTGATCCAGATGGTTGTCCGGCTCATCCAGCAGCAACAGGGCAGGCAGTTGCGCCAGCACCATCAAGAGGCCCAGCTTTAACCGCTCGCCACCGCTCAGCCCATGGCTGGGCGCCAGGGCGCGATCGCCGCGCAATCCTATGCCCGCCAGCCGGGTTCTTGCCTCGCTCTCGGAGAGTGTCGGTGCAACTGCCAGCAGGTTGGCGAGCGGACTGAGGTCTCGCGCAATCAGGCTGAGCCCCTGATCAAGACAGGCCAGACGGCCATTGATGCGAAAGCTGCCCGCATCGGGCACCAGCTCACCGCGCAGCATCTGCAGCAGGCTCGACTTGCCGCTGCCGTTGCAACCGGCCAAGAGACAGCGGGCCCCCCGTTGCAGCACCAGATCTACCTGCTGACCATGCCAGCGCCTGTGGCGCGCCGCCGTGATCACCAGCGGCTGGGCTGCCCCCTTGCGATCGCTTTCCGCCGGCCATTGCATGACAAGCGGCTGCACCGCCGCCAGCGCGACCGCCGCCTCGGCGCGAGCCTCCACCTGGGCACTGTGGCCCCGCTGGTGGCGATCCAGCACCTTGCCAAGGGATTTGCCCGCCTGTTCCGCTTTGAAGTCGAGCAGGATCTTGGCCTGGGAGCCGCGCTCGCGTCGCCCCTGACTGGCCCGTCTGGCCGCCTGTTCGCGCACCTTTTGCACGCTGCGTGCCGCCGCCTTTTCACGGCGCTCCGCCTGCGCCAGCCGGGCGCTGCGGGCAGCTTGGAGCTCGTCCTGCTGCGCCAAAAATGCCTCAAACGAGAGGCTGGCACTCTGCAGCCCCTGCTCACCCAGCTCCAGTATCTGGCTCCCCTGATTGAGCAGGCGCCGGTCGTGGCTTACCAGCAGATAGCCACCACTGTGGCTGGCCAATCGCTGGCTCAGCCACGCGATGCCACTGGCATCCAGGTGGTTGTCCGGCTCATCGAGCAGCAGAAAGTGAGCAGGCCAGGCAAACAGCGCCAGCAGGCGCAAACGGGTGAGCTGGCCGCCGCTCAGGGTGCTGACCGGGGCATGGGCATCGAGTCTGAGGCCCGCCTCTGCCAGCAGGTCGGCAAGGTCGCGGCGCAGGTTCCAGCGATCAGCCAGCCGCTCGAAATCGTCCAGGGCGCAGCTCCCCTGCTCGATGCGCTCAAGGGCCCGCAGCGGCTCGCCCCAGCCGATAAGGTCGGCCACGCAGGCTGCGCCGTCATGAGTCTGAGCGGGCGCAAACTGGGACAACCAGCTGATGGGGGTCAGCCACTCAATCTTGCCAGAAGCCGCGCGGCGCTGGCCCGCCAGCAATTCCAGCAGCAGGCTCTTGCCGATGCCGTTGCGGCCGATCAGGGTGCAGCCCGCAGCGGGCAAAGTGAAGGTAAGGGGCACAGTACAGGCGCCGAAGGGCAGCTGCAAGGCGTTGATATGACATGCGATATGGGTCATCTGAACTCCTGTGGGCCAGTGCGGGAGCCGCAGGCCAAGAGCCAAGCCAAATGACAGGGACGTGCGTCCACGGATACGAAGCAATGAGGAATCAACATCAACCTGTCACGGTAAAGACGCACCCGGCCTCGCAAAACGAGGGCAAAGACGATAAGGGGTGCGGACAGGTTAAATGCGCATCGGAGGAAATACTCGGGTATCAAGGAAGCCCAAAGGCTAACCCGACGACACGAAGCGGTCAACTGAACATGCTGACACCCATCACAGTGCAAGCTTGATGAGCTGCCCTACCGGCGTTTTATGCTTGCCATATGGAAACCACTCTACGTATGATTCCAAACGGCACCACTTATGGGGCGTTCTATTTCTCGAAACCCAGGCTGCCATTTTGAATCATCACCCACCTCTCAACGGACAGTGAGCCCCTATGAACCTTCGTTACTGCGCCCTGCTGGCATGTTGCCTGCCACTTGTGACCCATGCAGAAATTGCTCCCCCCTATCAACTGGAAGCCGGGAAGGTGGTCTTCAAACCCTATGGCAACCAGCCGGGGACACCACTTGCGGGTGCGCAGGCGGAAGACTTCGAGGTCACATATCGCAACGATGATTTCAGCATTGCCCTCTCACAAGGGCGCTATTTCTGTAACGAACACCCCTTGCCCGACAGCTTCGATATCAGCACTGCCAAGGCGCTCGGCAGTTTCCTGCTGAGCGGGCAGCAGGCCTATGCCTACTGTGAACAAGTCAAGACGCCGGTCAATATCGCCTCTTTCAAATTGCTCGATCACCCTTTCGCCAGCGACGATCGCCATGTCTTTCTCGTCACAGGTGAAGTGCTCGACGGCGCCGACCCCAAGCACCTGAAGACGGCCCATGGCCAGGCTGCCGACCAGCGTCACTACTACTATGTGGCCGACCAGACCAAGGTCATCCCTCACAAAGGAAAAGTGGCGTTGTACGACGTCTGCCAAGGGTGGGCCAACATCGATGGCACCCTCTATTTCGAGGGTGAACCCCAACAAGAGGTGGATGCCACCAGCTTCCACTGCCTGAACTTCTCTTCGGCCGTGACCAAGGACGGCTTCTATAGCGGCAACCAGCGGATCGCCCCTCTGCCAAAAGGGGTCGACAGCGCCCTTATCAAACCGCTGCAGGAGAACTTCGTCACCGACGGCACACGCGTGTGGTATGTGAACGTCCAGCCGACTGAACTGGAAGGGGTCAACCTGGCCGCAGCCAAGGTGGAATACGACCAGCTCAGCGATGGGGTGCACAACTGGGATTGCAGTGTTCACGACGACCAGGGCAACCCCAGCTGTAAAAAAACGGCCGTAGAGTAGCCCGTTTGCCCCCTGAGTCGCATACGCCAGCCTCTCTTCTTGGCAGGCAGATAACACTCGTGACGGGCCAGCGATAGAGAGGAGATCAGTGCAAAAGCGCTGGTCACTCCTTTCTGACGGATCCCGCCTTGGGTTCATAAAAATAATCCCCCGATATCGGGGGATTTTTGTTTCCTGCTCACCCTCTCGCTCAGACAATCAGACTAGCTGCGACGTGAACGCAGTCATCTGGCGGTGACCAACGCCGGTTCGCCATCCAGCAGCGCAGTGCCGTAGGAGTTGTCTATGGTGCAGCGCCACTGCCCATCGGACTCTTTACGAAACACATAGGTAGCGCGCCGCGTCTCGTCGATATGGCCTCCTTTGCCATCCGGGTAATTCAGCCGGGTTTCCATAATCACCAGCGCATTGTCGGCGCCTTCTATCACCTCCATGGCTCCCTGGGTTACCTCGAGCTGGTCTTGAAAATAATCCGAGATGGCGGTGAAGGCGCGGCGGATGGCGGGGATGCCGCGCACCACCATGCCGGGTTTGACCACCAGGGCGGCATCCTCGGCGTAGAAGGCCATCAGGGCGTCGAAGTCGCGCCGGGAGATGGCGGCGTCACAGGTCTCGATAAGCGCGCGTAGCGGATGCTGGCTCATGCTGAACTCCTTAATCCAATCCGTGAATCCAATGCGGATTTCCCCACCGGAGGCTGGAAACAAACATCCCCCGAGGCCGGGGGATGTTTGATAAGTGCTTAACCGAGCAGGAAGGCCCGTAGCGGTGCGAACTCCGCCGGCAGGTTGTGGGAGAGCAGCGGCAGGGCTGCGTGCTTGGCGAGCGGACCTGGCAGCGGTACGTCCAGCCCCAGGATCTCGTCCACCGACTCCTTGAACTTGGCCGGATGAGCGGTGCAGAGGAACACCCCCACTTCGTCCTCAGCCAGCTGTTCGCCCAGCAGATCCCAGGCAATGGCGCCGTGGGGTTCGCACAGGTAATCCAGCTCATGCAGGCGCTTGAGTGCATCGCGAGTCTGGGCATCGCTGCGCATGCCAGAACCCAGGGTCTCCAGCGCCCAGCCGTTGCGACGGCACAGCTCCTCTACCCTAGGCCAGTTGTTGGGGCGGCTCACATCCATGGCATTCGACAGAGTGGCCACTGTCTGGTGCGGCTCCCACTGACCGGTTTTCAGGTAGCGCGGCACGGTGTCGTTGGCGTTGGTGGCGGCGATAAAGCGCTTCACCGGCAGCCCCAGCGCCTTGGCGATAAGGCCCGCGGTGAGGTTGCCAAAGTTGCCGGACGGCACGCTGATGACCGCCTTGGCACGATCGGCTTTCGGCAGCTGGGCCACGGCTTCGAAGTAGTAGCAAACCTGGGCCAGCAAGCGGCTGATGTTGATGGAGTTGGCGGAGTTCAGGCCGATCGCCTTTTTCAGCTCCTCGTCATCGAAGGATTGCTTCACCAGCGCCTGGCAGGCATCGAAGTCGCCATCGATGGCGATGGTGCGGATGTTGCCACCTAAGGTGCAGAACAGCGCCTCCTGCAAGGGGCTGATCTTGCCCTTGGGGTAGAGGATCACCACCTCGATCCCCTCCAGCCCGTAGAAGGCGTGGGCCACGGCGGCGCCGGTGTCGCCGGAGGTGGCGGTGAGGATAGTGATCTTGTCGTTGGTTCTAAAGGCCGCGAGGCACTGGGCCATAAAGCGGCCGCCGAAGTCCTTGAACGCCAGGGTCGGGCCGTGGAACAGTTCGAGGGCATAGGTGCCATCTTTCAATTTGACTAGCGGCGCCGGGAAGGTGAAGGCTGCCTTCACCAGCTCGTGCACCTGAGGCGCGGCCACTTCGTCCCCCAGCAGGTGGCTGAGGATGCGGGCGGAACGCTCCACCAGCGGCAGCTCCAGCAGGGCATCCACATCGGCCAACGGCTCGAGCTGCTCGGGGAAGAACAGACCCTGTTCGCGGCCCAAACCCTGACGCACCGCCTGGGCGAAGCTCACCTGTTCACTCTTGTCCTTGATATTGTAAAGATTCATAGCTCGCTTCCTGTTACCCGTGCCCCGGCCATGTCGAGTTTGCAAACCCGGGCAAATCCATCTTCGTTCTGCACGAAATGTGCGTCCATCCAATCTTTCATGCGCTCGGCCTGGGCCAGATCCTTCATCACCACGAACACGCTGGGGCCGGAGCCCGAGATGCCGGTGGCCAGCGCCCCGTTCTGGGCGGCTTGGGCCCGCACCTCGGCAAAGCCTTCAATGAGCGCCGCGCGGTAGGGCTCGGCGATCACGTCTTTCAATACGCTCGCCGCCAGCCCCTCCTGCCCGGTGTAGCTGGCGTGCACGAAGGCGGCCAGCCGGCGGCCATAGGTGAGGCAATCCTGGCGGCGATACTGGGCCGGCAGAATGGCGCGGGCGGCAGCGGTGGAGACCACTGTGCCCGGGTAGCAGACCACCCAGTACCACTGCTCAAACACCGGAATGCCCTGGCTGATGACGCCGTGCTCTTCCAGCACCAGCTGCATGCCGCCCAGATAGCAGGGGGCGACGTTGTCGTAGTGGACGGAGCCGGAGATCTTGCCTTCCATCTCCCCCATCAGCAGCAGCAGATCGTGCTCGTTCAATGGCTCTCCGTGGAAGGCGTTGAGCCCCTCCAGCGCCGCTACCACGCTGCAGGCGCTGGAACCCAGGCCCGATCCCACCGGCAGGTTCTTCTCCAGCACCATCTCCAGCGGCCGCATTGTCTTGCCAATCTTGGCGAGCGCCTCGCCGTAGCCCACCCAGCAGTCATAGAGGATGTTCTTCTTGGGGTCATCCGGCAGCTTGTGAGCATAGCGGCCCACGGAAGAGAGCGCGAAGGGTACATCCGCCGCTTTGACCTGGACACGATCCCCGAGCAGGGAGCCATCCACGGGGGCGAGCGCCGCCCCCAGTACATCGAATCCCACGCTCAGGTTGGCGCTGGAGGCAGGGGCATAGGCCACCACGCTGCCGCTCTGGTACATGTCTGAACTCATGCTTACAACTCCTGCTTCCAGTTCTGGGTGCGCAGCACGTCGGCAAAGACGCCCGCGGCGGTCACTTCGGTACCGGCGCCATAGCCGCGCAGCACCAGCGGGATCGGCTGGTAGTAGGTAGAGAAGAAGGCGAGCGCGTTCTCCCCGTCTTTGACCTTGAACAGCGGCTCGTCGGCGCCGACCGCCTTGATGGCGACCTTGCACTTGCCCCCCTCGATGGAGCCCACGTAGCGCAGCACCTTGCCCTCGCTCTGGGCCAGCACGAACTGGTCGCGGAACCAGCCATCGGCCTCCGGCAGACGGACCATAAAGGCCTCCACGTCGCCGCTCACATCAAAGCCCGGCGGCAGCGCCTGCTCGACTTCCACGTCGGACAGCTCCAGCGCCATGCCAGCCTCGCGCGCCAGGATCAGCAGCTTGCGGGCCACGTCCATGCCGTTGAGATCGTCGCGGGGATCCGGCTCGGTGAAGCCGTTGCCACGGGCGATGCCGGTGGCCTCGGAGAAGGCCATGCCCTCGTCCAGCTTGCCGAAGATGAAGGAGAGGGAACCCGACAGGACGCCGTCGAAGGCACGCAGCTTGTCACCGGCCTTGATGAGGTTTTGCAGGTTCTCGATGACCGGCAGGCCGGCGCCGACGTTGGTCTCGTACAGGAACTTGCGGCGGGTCTGACGGGCGGTGCGGCGCAGCGCCTTGTAGTAATCCAGGGACCCTGTGTTCGCCTTCTTGTTCGGGGTCACCACGTGGAAACCGGCGGCCAGGAAGTCCGCATACTGGACGGCGACCGCTTCGCTGGAGGTGCAATCGACGATCACCGGGTTGATGAGGTGGCTCTCTTCCACCACTTTTTTCACCGCCTCCAGGCTGAAGCTGTCACGGGCCTCCACCAGTTGCTCACGCCAGTTGGCGAGGTTCAGGCCATCCTTGTTGACCGCCATCTGGCGGCTGTTGGCGATGCCGACCACCCGCAGGCCTGTGCCCTGCTCGGCCAAGACCGGTTGCTGGCGGGCAATCTGATCCACCAGGGCCGCGCCGACGCCGCCGACACCGACCACGAACAGGTCGATGAACTGCTGGCTGCCGAAGAAGTTCTGGTGGCAGGCCTTGATGGCTTCGGCGACCTTGCGATCCCGCACCACGGCGGAGATGGAGCGCTCGCTCGACCCCTGCGCGATGGCGACGATGTTGATGGAGGCCTGGGCCAAGGAGGTGAAGAAGCGCGCCGCCATCCCCTTGCTCGTGCGCATGCCGTCGCCGATGAGGGAGATGATGGCGAGATCTGTCATGATCTCGAGCGGATCCAGCAGCTGGTTCTTGAATTCCAGCTCGAACTCGCGCTCCAGCACCTTGCGGGTCTTGTCGCTGTCATAGCTGTGGATACAGAAGCTGACGCTGTACTCGGAGGATGACTGGGTGATGAGGACGATACTGACCCCGGCGCGGGAGACGGCGGAGAAGATCCGGCCCGCCATGCCCACCATGCCCTTCATGCCGGGGCCAGAGACGTTGAACATGCACATGCCGGAGAGATCCGAGATGGCTTTCACTTTGAGGTCATCATCCCCCTGCTCGACACCGATAAGCGTCCCCGGCCCTTGCGGGTTGAAGCTGTTCTTGATGAGGCAGGGAATGTGGAACTGGGCCACGGGGGCGATGGTTTTCGGATGCAGCACCTTGGCGCCGAAGTAGGAGAGTTCCATCGCCTCCTTGTAGGAGAGGGTCTTGAGCAGGTAAGCATCCGGCACCAGGCGTGGATCGCAGTTGTAGCAACCCTCCACGTCGGTCCAGATCTCGCAACACTCGGCGTCCACACAGGCGGCCAGCACGGCGGCGGAATAATCGGAGCCGTTGCGGCCCAGCAGCACGGTTTCGCCCTTGTCGCTGCCACCGGTGAAGCCCGGCATCAGGTAGAGACAATCTGAACGCAGTCCCTTGGTGGCGAAGCGCAGGCGGGAGGCCTCGATGTCGACGTGAGCCTCCAGATAGCCGCCGTCGGTGACCAGCAGTTGCTCCGGCACGATGAGATCCAGTTCGAGGCCACGCACCCGCAGCAGCTCGTGCATGAAGGTGATGGAGAGGTTCTCGCCGCGGCTCAGGATGCGGGCCTGCACGTTGTCCGGGCAGAGCCCCAGCAGCCGGATGCCCTGCATCAGCCGCTCCACCTGATCCAGTTCGCTGGTCAGGCGCGCCAGCAATCCCTTGTCATCCAGGGCCGGATAGGCGGCCTTGAGCCCCGCCAGCAGGCGGGAGAAGATGCCATTCACTTCAAACAGGGTGGCACTGGCATCCATGCCGCGACTGGTTTGCTCCACCAGGGCTACCAGGTGGTTGGTCACCTTGGCCGGTGCCGACAGCACCAGGGCAACCTGGGATTGGCCGTGGGTATTCACCGCGATATCGGCTACCCGTAAGAAACGCTCTGCATCGGCCAGTGACGACCCACCAAACTTCAACACTCTCATCGCTTTCTCTCCCTGTGATCCTTAAAAATCTGCCCGACTATGGTTCTGAAAATCATCCAACAAAAAGGCCCGTACTGGGTGGGTACGGGCCTTTTCTGATTTCTGTGCTTGTTCGTCAGCGCATCAACCGGCCCCAGTGCCACCTGTGGTGGTACCGGTAATAATGGTGGTGGTGATGACGTTGATGAATGACTGCATGACGAACACTCTTGAACGAAGCTGGCTTTTAGCAATACCGCGCCGGGCGCAGGGCTGTCAACCTAAACCGCTTTACTCCTTGCGTTCAAATCGACGAACCAGGTCTTTACAGAGCAGATGCAGCATATTCAGATCCCGCTGCGGCAGCATGGGTACTCGGTCCATCACCCATTGATGCAGTTTTTCATCCTGTGAAACTCCGAGTTCACCGAGAATTTCTGCTGTTTTGGTTTTCAGCACCCGGACCTGCCCGGCGTTATCAAAATTTTCTGCTACGGCTTCGGGCTCGTCCAGCAGCGGACTCATCTCGTAGGCATACAGCATGATCGCCTGACCCAGGTTCAGAGACGGGTAGCTCACCTTGAGGGGCAGATAGCTGATGAGATCGACCTGGGCTAGCTGCTCGTTGGAGAGCCCGGACTCCTCACAGCCGAACACGATGGCGACCTTGTTCAATGAGGGCTTGGCACGGATCTGATCCCGGATCTCGGCCGGCGTGAGGTAGTGCTGATACCGGCCACGCTGACGGGCTGTGGTGGCGACTACCAGATCCATATCCGCCAGCGCCTCCTCCAGGGTGTCGAAGGCCTCGGCCTCGGTCAAAATCTCCTGCGCACCATGGGCAACCCAGCTCGCCTCTTCCTCCTCGTGCACCCGGCTTGCCACCAGGCGCATGGCATCGAAGCCCATGGTCTTCATGGCGCGGGCGGCGGCCCCCACGTTCGCGGCGCGGGCCGGAGCCACCAGTACAAAATAGAGTTTCATCGGGTTTTCTCCTGGAGGGGCCGCGGTCGAGAAGGGCGGTGGACCATCGGCAAAACAGGGGCGCAATCTACCGTTTATCCTCGAAAAATGCCACTTGAACGGATGTTTGAATGTTGCCATAGTGGCCCGATATGTGAACAAACTGCAGACAAACGCAGACGTCATCGGACTGACAGATCACAAGGAAGGTAGAGATGCAGCAGCCATTGGAACAGGCGGTCGCCGAGACGATCTTGCAGCGCTTCGAGTCATTTTACAGCCGCTTTCTCGAGATCACCCAGGGCAGCAAGAGCCGCTTCGAGAACAGCGACTGGCTGGGGGTGCAGCTCGCCGGGCGCGAGCGCATCCGCCTCTACGATCACCACGTGGGCGCCACCACGGCCCAGATCAAGCAGATGATGGGGGAGCAGTTGCCAAGCCAGTCCCTGCTCAAGCAGGTGAAGGGGGCCTTCAGCGATCTGCTGCCCACATGCGAGAACTTCGAGGTGGCGGAGTCCTTCTTCAACTCCGTCTATCGCCGCATCTTCCGCCATCGCAACATCCGCGACGAGAACCTCTACATCCACCCCTTCGTGAGCCGGGGGGAGCACCCGGATCTCGGTGCCCTGCTGCGGGTCTATCGCACGGATCTGACTCGTCTGCCCCAGACCCTGAGCAAGCTGCTGGGGGATTACAGCTTCACCCTGCCCTACGAGGACAAACAGCGGGATATTGTTGACATCCACCGCCATCTTGCGGAGAACGGCCCGAGTATCTTGCACGATGAGCCCTTCGCCATCGAGCTGTTGAAGGAGGTCTTCTACCGCAACAAGGGGGCCTATCTGGTGGGGCTGATCCGGGTAAGGGACGAGGTGCACCCCTTCATACTGCCCTTGCTCAGCACAGGCCAGCATATCTATGTGGACACCGTCATCTTCGAGCCCGAGCTCGCCTCCATCGTGTTCGGCTTCGCCCGCGCCTACTTCATGGTCTATGCCCCGGTGCCGGCCCTCTATGTGCTGTTCCTGCGCCAGATCATGCCCCGCAAGCCCGATTACGAGATCTACAACGCCATCGGTTGCCAGAAGCACGGCAAGACGGAGCTCTATCGCCACTACCAGCAGCACCTGGCGGCGAGTCGGGAGCAGTTCATCATCGCCCCCGGCATCAAGGGCATGGTGATGAGCGTGTTCACCCTCCCCTCCTACGACGTGGTGTTCAAGGTGATCAAAGACGAGTTCACGCCCCCGAAGGACGTGAGTCACGAGCAGGTGAAGGCGAAATACCGGCTGGTCAAACAACACGACAGGGTGGGCCGCATGGCCGACACCCAGGAGTTCACCAACTTTGAGTTCCCCCTGGACCGCATCTCCCCCGAGCTGCTGGCGGAGCTCAAGACGGTGGCCCCCTCGGCGCTGACCATCACGGCCGACAAGCTGGTGATCAAGCACCTCTACACGGAGCGCAAGATGATCCCGCTCAACCTCTATCTGGACAGGGCCGACGAGCAGCAAACCCGGCTCGCCCTGGAAGAGTACGGCAATGCCATCAAGCAGCTGGCGGCGGCGAACATCTTCCCCGGCGACATGCTGTTCAAGAACTTCGGCGTCACCCGTCACGGCCGGGTGGTGTTCTACGACTACGACGAGATCTGCTACATGACGGAGTGCAACTTCCGCCAGATCCCGCCCCCCCGCTACCCGGAAGACGAGTGGAGCGCCGAGCCCTGGTATTCGGTGGCACCGAACGACATCTTCCCCGAGGAGTTCGCCACCTTCCTGCTGCAAAAGCCCCAGGTGCGGGAGATCATGATGCAGCTGCACAAGGAACTGTTCGACGCCAACTACTGGAAGCGGCTGCAGAGCAACATCAAGGAGGGGGTGTTCGAGGACGTCTATCCCTACCGGCGCAAGAAGCGCTTTCGCTTCCAGCGGGGGGGATGAGGAGGCCCAGCAGGGCGCTTCACGACACAAGTCTTCCTACAACAAGAAGGGACGCCGCGGCGTCCCTTCTTGTTGTGCACGACATGGCGGTCTGGTTGCGACAGCCACTGACGGTACCCGGGCTTATTTCATCGCATCGAAGGTGAGCAGGGGCGCCTTGCTGGCATCCTGCAATACCAGCTGCTGGCCCTTGATCTCGAAGCCGGCGACCTTCTCCAGGGCCTGCAGGTAGCTGTTCTCCTTGCCGGCCAGATCCCCCATGCACATCATGCGGGTCGCCCCCATGGGGCCCAGGGCCAGGACGCCGTCGCCCTGCTGGGTGATGGCACCAAAGTAACGGTTGCAGCCGCCCTTGCCCGCCACCTTGTCCCCGGTCAGTTGCAGAGTGAAGGTATCGCCGCTCGCCCCTTGCAGTTGCCAGGTCGATGCCTGCAGTGCAGCCAGATTGGAACCCGTTGCCATGGCGCAGCCTCCCAGAGCCAATGCGGCCAGCAGGGTCAGTTTCTTGTTCATGAGTTCGCCTCTTGATGAAGAAAATTAATGAAGACTCAGAGTGACCGGGCCTGTGTAGCATGAGTCGAGTGCCAATTTAAACTCTTTTATTGTGACGAATGTTGCCTTTACAGCCAGAAGCTATGTGCCATGCTTGTAGTCCTGTTCGGACCCAGGGAGGGGAAACGAATGGTCAAGTCTCTCGTCATCGCACTCGCATCCGTATTCGCGCTTTCGGCCCAGGCAGCCGACTGGAGTTTTCTCCAGAACGATACCGACAGCCAACTCTACGTGAAAAGCTATTCCGGCGTACTGCTCGGCTCTCAGACCCACCCCAGCGACAGCTTCGATATCTGGCTCATCAACACCGGCTATCAGTATCCGGTCGAAGAGGATATCAGCCTCTACATGGAGGCCGGCCCCGCCCTCGGCACCCGCGGTGATCAGGCTGGCTTCAACATCAGCTCAGGGGTGCGCTACCAGCTCTCCCCGTCTCTCAATATCGGCAGCCAGGTCAAACAGCTGGAGACGAGCAAGCCCAGTACCCTGGTGGAGCTCAACAGCAGCCTGCTGCTAACACCCCAGCTGGCACTCACGGCCAACTACGGCGTCAGCCCCTTCAGCACCGAGCAGTTCCTCGTGCTGGGGCTGGGTCTGCACTTCTAAGCCGTCAGATCAGCCGGCTGGCGCTCACCAGCACGCCGTTGAGATCGGCATAGACATAATCCCCGGGCGCTATAGTCACGCCCGCGAAGGAGACGGTGGCATCGAGCTCTCCCAGACCGCGTTTCTCCGTCTTCACCGGGCAGGCCGCCAGCGCCTTGACCCCGAGAGCCAGGGTCGCCAGGGTGCCCACATCCCGCACGGCGCCATAGATGAGGATCCCCTCCCACCCCTGCTCCGCCGCCTTGATGGCCAGCTGATCCCCGAGCAGGGCACGGCGCAATGAGCCGCCGCCGTCGATCACCATTACCTTGCCGTGACCCGGGCGATTCACCAATTCGCGCACCAGGCTGTTATCCTCGAAACAGGAGAGGGTGACCGCCTCCCCATGAAACAGCGCCTTGCCGCCATAGTCGCGAAACAGCGGCTCGGCCACCTGCACGCTATCGGGGTGTTCATCACAGAGATCGGGCAGCAGATCCAGCATCATCGTCATCCTTCCATGGGTGAGTGAATATAGGTGGGTAGATAGGTGAGTGCGTCGCTCATTCTTTCATCATGCCGGGCCCCTGACAATCCAGTGAGCGGCCAGGCTACCCAGATGGCAGGGCTCCCCTTTGAGCAGAACAGGCTCCAGCCAGAGTTCCCCCTCCTCGACCCGGTAGATGGCATTCTGGCCGAAGGCGGCCGCCAGCCGGACGGCCTCGGCGCGAGGGGCAAGCAGCAGCAAGGATTCCTCCTGCCAGCCCTCGTCAGGGGCACTACCCCATACCGGGCCCATGGCCTGCATGGCGTCAGCACACTGGATGAGACGCCACAAGGCGCGCTGGCGGCGGGCATTGCGGCGGCTTCCCACCGCCTGGCTCCCCGGGTTCCAGGCCGTCACAATGGCATAGCCGGACCAGTCCGGCGGGGCGAAAGGGGCAATAAAGCACACTTTTCTGTAGTTTTCCCACAAACGCATGTCAATCACATGTTACATCCCATTACATTTCATAGGGGCGAAAAAGCGAGCCAGCCCAAGTATCATGCAGATAACTCAGGGTTTGACTTATATCAAACCAGAGTTAAAAAGTTGCTATCTGACGGCAAAGAGTGTTGTTATGCGCCTGTTAACTGATAAAATGCAGCAACTTTTGTAATGGACGACCTTTCAGGGCCCCGCTCAATCAGGCTTGTTGAGACCCAGTCTGTGGCACATGGATGTTTGCCGGCATCACTACCAAATTCGCGATGATTCGACCCGATGTTCATACCCAGGATGACGTAATAAATTTTCAGGGCCGGTCGGATAACGCCAAAGAGTGTTAAAATTTCGAAAATTAACTGATAAGAATCTGGGAATACTCAATGCAAACACCACACATACTGATCGTCGAAGACGAACTGGTCACCCGCAACACCCTGAAGAGCATTTTCGAGGCAGAGGGTTACATAGTGCTCGAAGCCAACAATGGCGACGAGATGCATCAGGCCCTGACCGCCCACACCATCAATCTGGTGATCATGGACATCAACCTGCCGGGCAAGAACGGCCTGCTGCTGGCGCGCGAGCTGCGCGAAGATGACAACATCGCCCTGATGTTCCTGACCGGTCGTGACAACGAAGTGGACAAGATCCTCGGCCTGGAGATCGGTGCCGATGACTACATCACCAAGCCCTTCAACCCCCGCGAGCTGACCATCCGTGCCCGCAACCTGCTGAGCCGCACCATGAACGTGGCCGCCGGTGGCGAAGAGAAGAAGCTGGTCGAGCGTTACCTGTTCAACGGCTGGGCCCTGGACATCAACAGCCGCGCCCTGGTCAGTCCGGCTGGCGACATGTTCAAGCTACCGCGTTCCGAGTTCCGCGCCATGCTGCATTTCTGCGAAAACCCGGGTCAGATCCAGACCCGTGCCGAGCTGCTCAAGAAGATGACAGGCCGTGAGCTCAAGCCCCACGACCGCACCGTGGATGTCACCATCCGCCGCATTCGCAAGCACTTCGAGAGCGTGGGCGACACCCCGGAGATCATCGCCACCATCCATGGCGAAGGCTACCGCTTCTGCGGCGAGCTGGAGCAGGAATAATCCCTGTTCGTCAGATCCCTGTGTGGTAAGAAGAGGCGCCGATGGCGCCTCTTCTGTTTCCGGCGAGCCGTCGATGGCTGCCTTGCACAGAGCCGCGGCAGAGAATGCCTGTCAGGCAAGGAGGCGGAAAACAAAAAGCCCACTCGCAGGAGTGGGCTTTTTGCATGGAAGCTGGAGCGGGCAGCGGGAATCGAACCCGCATCATCAGCTTGGAAGGCTGAGGTAATAGCCATTATACGATGCCCGCAAAGCATCAAAACTAGCAATCAGTACCGGATATGGGATCAACGTCAGGATGGCGTGCTAGGCAGAGGCGGGAACGAGACGGCGCTCTATCGGGACTTGAAATTGGAGCGGGTGATGGGAATCGAACCCACGTATGCAGCTTGGGAAGCTACCGTTCTACCATTGAACTACACCCGCGTCAGTGGCCTCTACTATATGCATTTTGCCGACGAGCGCAATCACCACCCTGGTGTTTTTTGCAGTAAATCAAGCTGTTCGGCCAACTAATGAGCATGCAGTCTATTTTTCAGGCAAACGACCCAAGACTCCCGCATCTGTAAGGTTGCCAAGCCCTGGGGGCGACGATAGTCTTGCGCCACTCGTTTGAGGAGGGTGGTAATGGACAAAGATACGCAGAAACATCTCTATGGCTGGTTGCGCAAGCAGTCGAGCCATGGCCGACGCTGGATCGGTCTCTCCATCGGCTTTGGCCTGGGCCAGGGCATGCTGATGGTGGCACAGGCCTGGCTGCTGGCCACCCTGCTCCATGGCTTCATCATCGAGGGCCAGACTCCGGAGCAATCCATCCCCCTCTTCATCAGCCTGCTGTTGGTGACCCTCGGCAAGGCCTTGCTGGCCTATGGCCGGGAAGTGGTCAGCTTCAAGGCTGGCAGCGCGGTGCGCCTCGCCATCCGTGAGCTGGTGCTCACTCGCCTCGCCCGCCTCGGCCCTGCCTATATCCAGCGCCGCCCTGCCGGGAGCTGGGCCAGCCTGCTGCTGGAGCAGATCGAAGAGATGCAGGACTTCTTCTCCCGCTACCTGCCCCAGATGGCGGTCGCCGTCTTCATCCCCCTGGTGATCCTGGTGGCCGTGTTCCCGGTCAACTGGGCCGCGGGCATCATACTGCTCGGCACGGCCCCCCTGATCCCGCTATTCATGATCCTGGTGGGAGTGGGCGCCGCCGATGCGAACCGTCGCAACTTCCAATCCCTGGCCCGCCTCTCCGGCCACTTCCTCGACCGCCTCAAGGGCCTGCGCACCCTGCAGCTCTTCATGCGCACCCAGGCGGAAGGCGAAGCCATCCGCGAGGCCTCGGAAGATTTTCGGGAACGCACCATGGAGGTGCTGCGTCTGGCCTTCCTCAGCACCGCCGTGCTGGAGTTCTTCGCCGCTCTCGCGGTTGCCCTGGTGGCGGTCTACTTCGGCTTCTCCTACATCGACCACCTGAACTTCGGCAGCTACGGCGTCAAGGTCACTCTGTTCACCGGTCTGTTCGTGCTCTTCCTCGCCCCCGAGTTCTATGCGCCGCTGCGAGAGCTCGGTGCTCACTATCATGCCAAGGCCCAGGCCATCGGCGCCGCCGAACAGCTGCTGGAATTCCTGGAGGCCGAGGTCAGCGAACCCGCGTCCGGGACAACCCCCTTCCATACCCAGGGTCCCATCCGGGTTGAGGCCAGGGCACTCGAGGTGCTGAGCGCCGAGGGCAAGGTGCTGGTCGGTCCCATCGACTTCCAGCTGGAACCCGGTTCGCGCACCGCCCTGGTCGGCATCAGCGGCGCGGGCAAGAGTTCTCTGGTCAACGCCCTGCTGGGCTTCGCCCCCTATCGCGGCTCCCTCAGGGTCAACGGCCAGGAGCTCGCCGAGCTCGATATGGGTCAGTGGCGATCGCAGCTCGGCTGGCTCTCCCAGAACCCCCAGCTGTTCCACGCCTCCCTGCGCGACAACCTGCTGCTGGGCAACCCCAAGGCCAGCGATGACGAACTGGAAGCCGTGCTCAAACGGGCAGAGGCCTGGGCGTTCGTGCGAGATAAGGGCTTCGACTATAGGGTCGGGGATCAGGCGGGCGGCCTCTCCGTGGGTCAGGCCCAGCGCATCGCCCTCGCCCGCACCCTGCTCAAGCGTACCCAGACGATGGTGCTGGATGAACCCACCGCCAGCCTGGATCGCCACTCGGAGCGCGCCATCATGAATACCCTCGAACAGGCAGCGGCAGGCCAGACCCTGCTGATGATCACCCACCGCCTCGATCAGCTCAGCCAGATGGACAAGATCCTGGTGCTGGAGCGCGGCCAACTGGTGGAACAAGGCAACTTCCAGCACCTCAGCGAGACCAGCGGCCCCTTCGCCAGACTCTTGTCGCAACACCAGTCCCAAGCTAGCGGAGACTCTCTCGATGCGTGATCTACTGCCGTTCCTGCGCCTCTATCGCCAGCACTGGCTGAGCCTCTCCACCGGTCTGCTGCTGGCCTTTGTCACCCTGGTGGCCGGTATGGGACTGCTGTCCCTCTCCGGCTGGTTCCTCTCCGCCGCCGCCGTGGCCGGACTGGCCGTCGCCACCCGCGACACCTTCAACTACATGACCCCGGCCGGCGGAGTGCGCTTCTTCTCCATCATTCGTACCGCCAGTCGCTGGGGCGAACGAGTGGTGAGCCACGACGCCACCTTCCGGGTGCTGACCCGGCTGCGGGTCTGGTTCTGGCAAAAGCTCTCGCCGCTCTCCACCGGCACCCTGGCCAGCTTCCGCCAGACGGATCTGCTCAACCGGCTGGTGACCGACATCGATGCGCTGGATCACGTCTACCTTCGTCTCATCACCCCCATAGGAGCGGCCCTGCTGAGCTGCGCCGGCCTGGTGTTCTTCCTCTCCTTCTTCGACAGCGAGCTGGCACTGACCCTGGGCGCCATCCTGCTGGCCGGCATGCTGGCCCTGCCCCTGGTGTTCTACTTCCTGGGTCGCAAGCCGGGTCAGGCCCTCATCGCCGAGAAGTCCAGCCTGCGCACCCGTCTCGTGGACTATCTGGACGGCCAGGCCGAGCTGCAGATGTTTGCCGCCGCCCCCCAGGCACTCCATGAGCTGCAGCAGGCCGAGCAGGCGCTGATCCGCGCCCAAGCCCGCATGGCCAGGGTCAGCGCTCTGGCCAATGCCTCCGTCCAGTTGCTGAGCGGTTGGACCCTGACCCTGATGCTCTGGCTGGCCGGCCACGGGGTGGGCGGCGCGACCCCGGATCCCATCACGGCGCTCATGGTGTTCGCCACCCTGGCGAGCTTCGAGGCCCTGCTGCCGCTGGCGGGGGCCTTCCAGCACCTCTCCACCAGCCTCACCTCGGCCCGCCGTCTCAACGAGATCCTGCAGGAGGCCAAGGCCCCCGAGTGGGGTAGCGAGCAACAGCCGGCCGCCACGGGCAGCCTGCAGATACAGGATCTCAATTTCAGCTACCCGGTCGCTCAGCCCGGCACAGACGCCGAGCCCGTGCTGCGCGGTTGCACCCTGCACCTCAATGCCGGCGAGAAGCTGGCGCTGCTCGGCCAGACCGGCTGCGGCAAATCTACCCTGATGGGACTGCTGGCCCGGGAGTGGACACCCGCGAGCGGGGAGATACTGCTCGATGGCAAGCCTCTGACCCATTACGGCGAAGGGGCGCTGCGCGCCTCCTTCTCCGTGGTGAGCCAGCGGGTCCACCTTTTTGCCGATACCCTGAGAGGCAACCTCAAGCTCGCGGCGCCGGATGCCAGCGACGAGCGACTCATCAAAGTGCTGGAGCAGGTGGGTCTTGCCAACTTGCTGGACAACCCGGATGAGCTGATCGAGGGTGGGCTGGATGCCTGGCTCGGAGATGGCGGTCGTCCGCTCTCCGGCGGTGAGCGCCGCCGTATCGGCCTCGCCCGCGCCCTGCTGCACGACGCTCCCCTCTGGCTGCTGGACGAACCGACCGAGGGGCTCGACAGTCAGACCGAGCGGGAGATCATGGCCCTGCTGTTCAGGCTGGGAGCTGATCGTACCCTGCTGTTTATCTCCCACCGCCTGCTGGGGCTGGAACAGATGGACCGGATCGCCCTGATGGAAGAGGGGCGGATCCGCCTGTGCGCTCCCCATGAGGAGTTGCTGAGCGATGACTACTATCGCAGCCTGCACCAGCGGCTCGCGCCGGTCTGAATCCGTTAAGAACAAGAGGGGGCATCATGCCCCCTCTCTGCTTTTGGCAAGACGCCAATCCGATGGCGGCCCGTCGCCCTGATGCCGATCCAAGCCAGATCCCAGTCACGTCTCATCCCGGTGGCTAAAAATGGGGCTGGTCGCCAGCCGCGACTGGCCCCTATAATGGCCCCCTCACTGTTCAACAAGACATCGCCATGAAACGCCTGACCCTATTGCTGCTGCCCCTTTTCACCTCCGGTTGCTCCTACTTCTCCTTCAACAGCAATCTGGACAAGGAAAACTTCGACGAGTACTTCAAGCCGGGTAGCGTGCGGATCTATGAACAGGGGGAGCTCGCCGACCTCAACTACCTCTACCTCGGCACCGTCGAGGGAGAGTCCTGCCAGAGCGACGCCAATCAGGCGGTGCCAAATGCCGGTGAGGCCCGTACCCTGGCTCGCCGCCGGGTGGCGGACATGGGGGGCAACGGCGTGAGCTTCGACAAGTGCGCCGAGTTCAGCGATGTGCCGGGCTGCCTCAAGCAGGTGATCTGCTATGGCCAGGCGCTGAAAGTCGCCGAAGAGAAATAAGCCCATGGCCCTCGCCGTCGTCCGCCTCGGCAGCCCCCGCCTGCCTGACGAGGGGCTTCGCATCGGTACCGTGCGCAGGCCACCCCGTGGCGTGCCCAAGAGCGAATTCGCGAGCCAGGATTGGTACGACGTCTGGTTCCCCAACCTGGCACCCAGCCCCGAGACCATGAAACTCGGTCAGGGTGCCGAGACGCCGGCTCAGTGGGCCGCCTTCTCGAAGCAGTACAGGGCCGAGATGGCCACCCCGGCCGCGAAGCATGATCTCGCCCTGTTGGCCGCCCTCTCCCATCACACGGATCTCTCCGTGGGTTGCTACTGCGAGCACGAGTCCCGCTGCCATCGCAGCATCCTCAAAGAGCTGCTGGCCGGTTGCGGCGCCATGCTGCGCTAGCGCCATATCCCCCAAAAAAAAGAGGGCGCCCCACGAGGCGCCCTCTTTTTTACGATGCTTTTCACTCCCTACGCCGTTCCGTATTCAGGGTGCTGACTCGGCACGACTAGGGTATGGTGTGCGCGGCCAACACCCGTTGGCGCAGGGCCTGTTCCTCCTCGGCCGTCATCCCCGTCGCCACGCCCTGTCCCCCCTCCCCTAGCCAGTTCGCCAGATCCGCGACCGTCTCCTCCAGGGGCCGGAAGTTGAGCCCCTGGACGATGGCCGCCTCGGCGCTGATCCGGCCGTAACCCGCAAACTCGGCCTGCTCGCTCGGCAGCAGGGTCGGATAACTCTGCCAGGGCTCCACCCCGGCGGCCAACAGCTCAGGCCAGGGCACCCATTCGGGCTGGATGGGCGCAGCCGGGGCCAGCCGGGCGGCAATGCGCTCCACCCAGTCCCCCAGCGGGATGCCGGGCTTGAGCAGGTTGAACACGCCCCCAAGGCGCTGCTCGGCGGCCCGCAGCACGAACTCGGCGCAGTCCCGCACGTCCAGATATTGCAATTGGTCTTGCCCGCTCCCCGGCAACAGCCAGGGGCCGCCCTGCTGCACCCGCTTCACCCACCAGGCGAGGCGGCCCGTGGGATCCTGGGGGCCACACAGGACGCCGGGGCGCAGTATGCAGAGCCGCTCCCCCCAGTGGGCACGATACTCGGCCTCGCATAGCACCTTGAGCGGGCCGTAGTCATTTGGCGAGTCGCCGCTGGCCACATCGTGCAGCGGTGCCGACTCGTCCATCCCCTTGAGGGCGAAGTCGCGATAGACGCTGATGGTGGAGATGAAGATGAGATGCTCGCAGCGCCCCAACAGCGCCGCCGAGAGACTAGCTGCCTGCTCGGGTCTATAGCAGCAGGTGTCGATGACCAGATCCCAACGCAGCCCGGCCCCGTGCAGGGCACCGAGATCATGGTCCCTGTCCCCGTGCAGCTGATGCAGATCCCGCCAGTCCGGGTGTTGGCGGCGACCGCGGTTGAACAGGGTCACCTCGTGGCCCCAATCCAGCGCCAGGGCGCTGAGGTGGCGGCCCAGAAACCCGGTGCCCCCTATGATAAGCAGTTTCATCCCTGTGACTCCCTGTCGAGCTGCTCGGCGACCTCGAGAGTCACGGAGCGTGATGGCAATCGTTTTTCCTGCTCCTACCCTACGCAAGTCGGTGCCAAGAGGCAGCCCCCGGCGAGCCGGGATGGGACGGGGATCACGACGGCATCGAAGGGATGGGCGAGGCGCCGAGCCTGCGTTTTGGGGGCGCCTGTGCTAAATTGCCGGGGTTTTTTAGCCACGAGTGCGCCATGAAGTTCGAAATCGACACCCTGGGGATCATCCGCTCCCCCTACAAGGAGAAGTTCGCCATCCCCCGCCAGCCCGGTCTGGTCAAATCGGCCCGTGCCCGTCTCGAGCTGCTGCCTCCCTACGATCAGCCGGACGTGCTGCGCGGCATCGAGCAGTTTTCCCACCTCTGGCTCAGCTTCGTGTTCCACCAGACCATGGCCCAGGGTTGGCACCCGACGGTGCGCCCGCCGCGCCTCGGTGGCAACGAGCGGGTCGGGGTCTTCGCCACCCGCTCCACCTTCCGCCCCAACCCCCTCGGCCTCTCCGTGGTAGAGCTGCACGGAGTGGGCCGCGAGCGCGGCAAGCTGTGGCTCGAACTCGGCGCGGTGGATCTGCTGGACGGCACCCCCATAGTCGACATCAAGCCCTACATCCCCTACGCCGACAGCCTGCCGGATGCCCGTGGCGGCTTCGCCCCGGATGCCCCCACCCCGCCGCTCGCGGTCAGTTTCAGCCCTGAAGCGAAGCAGCAGCTGCAATTCTTCTTCAAGGCCCACCCCGAGCTGCACCAGCTGGTGAGCGAGGTGCTGGCCCAGGATCCGCGCCCGGCCTACAAGAAAGGCAAGCCGGACGACAAGGAGTACGGGGTGAGATTGTTCGACCTGAACGTCAAATTTAAGATAACTGAACCAGAATGCGTGATCCTGGCTATAGAAATGGCGTGATAAACACCATAAAGGCAGTATAAAAAACCACCCAAACGGGTGGTTTTTTCATTGCAAGGGCAGGGTCGGTACCGTTAGCGACGCAGCAGCAGCAGGCTGCCGATGGAGTAGCCGGCACCGAAGGAGCAGAGCACGCCGCGGGCGCCGCTCGGCAGGTCCTGATTGAACAGGTGGAAGGCGATGATGGAGCCCGCAGAACTGGTGTTGCCGTAGCTGTCGAGGATCACCGGCGCCTCCTCTTGGCTGGCATCGTGCCCTAGCAGCTTGCGACCGATGAACTGGTTCATGGTGAGATTGGCCTGATGCAGCCAGAGCCGGTTCAGCTCCCCCGCCTCCCAGCCCTGCTCGGCCAACTGGCCGGCGATCTGATCGCACACCAGCGGCAATACCTCCTTGAACACCTTGCGCCCCTGCTGGCGAAACAGCTTATCATCCCCGTAGCGGGTGCGCGGGCTGAAGCGGTTCAAGAAGCCGAAGTTGTTGCGGATGTTGTTGGAGTACTGGGTCACCAGCTTGCTGGCCACCAGTTGCCAGGGGTTGGCCACCTTGCAGTCTTCGGCCCGCTCCAGCAGCACCGCGGTGCAGGCGTCGCCGAAGATAAAGTGACTGTCCCTGTCCCGGAAGTTGAGGTGACCCGAGCAGATCTCCGGGTTCACCACCAGCGCCAGCCGGGCTGTGCCCGCCGCCAGCAGATCCGCCGCCGTCTTGATGCCGAAGGTGGCCGACGAGCAGGCCACGTTCATGTCAAACGCCATGCCAGTGGTGCCGAGATAGTGCTGCAGCTCGATGGAGAGCGCCGGATAGGGGCGCGGCATGTTGGAGGCCGCCACTATCACCAGATCGATCTCGCCCGGCTCGCGACCGGCGGCGATCAGCGCCTGCTCGGCGGCGGCCACAGACATCTCCACCATGATGGAGGGCTTGTCGTCCGGGCGCTCGGGCAGCAGCGGCTGCATGATGTCCGGATCCAGCACCCCCTCCTTGCTCACCAAGTAACGGCTCTTGATACCGGAGGCCTTCTCGATGAACTCACAGCTCGAGTGCTGCTTGGCATCCAGCTGGCCGGCGTCGATGGCGGAGGCGTTCTCCTCGTTGTAGAGATCCACATATTGGTTGAAGGCGGCCACCAGCTCTTCATTGCTGACGGCAAAGGGAGGGGTATAGAGGCCTGAGCCGCTGATCACGATGGAAGTCATCTTTGCTCCTGGCCGGGTGCAATCCCGGCTTGTCTGTTTTGTAGGGTAAGAGGGTTATAGCCGGTCGATCGCCTCGGCGAGACCGGCCAGGGTCAGCGGGTGCATGCGCCCACCGATCAGGTCATTCATCAGCTTGATGGAAGGATGCCAGAGCCACTCCCGTCTGGGGAGGGGGTTGATCCACACCAGCTTGGGGTATTGGTGCTGCAGCCGGGCGAGCCACAGCTGGCCCGGCTCCTCGTTCCAGTACTCGACGCTGCCGCCGGGCCAGGTGATTTCATAGGGGCCCATCTTGGCATCCCCCACCAGGATCACCCTATAGTCGCTGCCGTAGGTGCGCAGCAGACGCCAGGTATCGAATTTTTCCTCGAAGCGACGGTTGTTGTCCTGCCAGACGAAGTCGTACAGGCAGTTGTGAAAATAGAAGAACTCCAGGTGCTTGAACTCGTGGCGCAGGGCCGAGAACAGCCGCTGCACCTCGGCCACGTGGCTGTCCATGGAGCCCCCCACGTCGAAGAACACCAGCAGCTTGACCCCGTTGTGACGCTCGGGTCTGAGCTTCACATCGAGCCAGCCCTGACGGGCCGTACTCTGGATGGTGTCGTCGAGATCCAGCTCATCCGGATTGCCCTTACGCACCCAGCGCCTGAGTTTGCGCAGGGCCAGCTGGATGGCGCGCTGCCCCAGGGGGGCGTCATCGTCGCTGAAGTTGCGAAAGTGGCGCGCCTCCCACACCTTGGCGGCCTTGCCGTGCTCCCCCTCTCCCCCCATGCGGATCCCTTCCGGGTGAAAACCGCCGTGACCGAAGGGGCTGCTACCGCCGGTGCCCACCCACTTGTTGCCGCCGGCGTGGCGATCTTTCTGCTCCGCCAACCGCTGATTGAGGGTCTCCAGCAGCTTGTCGAGCCCCCCCAGGGATTGCAGCAGGGCTTTTTCCTCCGGGCTCAGCAGCCGCGCAAACTCCTGGCGCAGCCAGTCGTCCGGCAAGGTTTCCGGCAACAAGGGGCTGACCTGCAGGCCGTCGTAATATTCGGCGAAGGCGCGATCGAAGCGATCGTAGTGGGCCTCGTCTTTCACCAGCAGGCAACGGGAGAGCAGGTAAAACTCATCCATGTCGAGCCGGGCGAGCCGGGCCGCCAGCGCCCCGTGCAGGTCCAGCAACTCCCGCAGGCTGCAAGGCAGCTTGTGGCGACGCAGGTGAGTGAAGAAATCGATCAGCATTCAGCCGCCGCGTCGGGCCAGGAAGGCGAGCTTCTCGAACAGGTGCAAGTCCTGCTCGGTCTTGAGCAGGGCCCCGTAGAGCGCCGGCACCAGCTTGCCCGGCTCGCGATTGCGCATCGCCTCCGGGGAGATACCATCGGCCAGCAGCAGCCGGATCCAGTCAAGGAGCTCCGAGGTGGAGGGCTTCTTGCGCAGCCCCTCCACCGCCCTCAGCTCGAAGAAGAGGCTCATGGCCTCGTCCAGCAGTTCGTCTTTCAGCTTGGGATAGTGCAGATGGACGATGGCCTGCATCTCGGCCTTGTCGGGGAAGCGGATGTAGTGGAAGAAGCAGCGACGCAGGAAGGCATCCGGCAGCTCCTTCTCGTTGTTGGAGGTGATGATGACCACGGGGCGCTGGCGCGCCTTGACCCGCTCGCCGGTCTCGTAGACATCGAACTCCATCCGATCCAGCTCCAGCAGCAGATCGTTGGGGAACTCGATGTCCGCCTTGTCTATCTCGTCGATGAGCAGCACGGGCCTCTGCTCGGCACTGAAGGCCTGCCACAGCTTGCCACGGCGGATGTAGTGATTGATGTCCCCCACTCTGGGATCCCCGAGCTGGGAGTCCCGCAGCCGCGCCACGGCGTCATATTCATAGAGCCCCTGCTGGGCCTTCGTGGTGGACTTGATGTGCCAGGTGATGAGCTTGGCGCCGAGGGACTCGGCTACCGCCTCCGCCAACACTGTCTTGCCGGTGCCGGGCTCTCCCTTAATGAGCAGCGGCTTCTCCAGCACCACGGCCGCATTGACGGCCATACTCAGATCCTTTGAGGCGAGATAGCGATCGCTTCCTGCAAATCCCATGGCGTTCGTTCCCTTGGTAGCACAAGGCCCGCCCTGGGCCCAGGTAATAAAGAATAAGTTCTATATGTTGTAATAACATATTGTTATAACGATTCGTCACTTCTCATTCAGAAATCACAGGGTAATCTTGTTTCATCGCCTTAACAAACACAGGGATAGCACCATGAGCAAAATTTTTGAGGACAACAGCCAGACCATAGGCAACACCCCGCTGGTTCGTCTCAACCGTGTTACCAAAGGCCGCGTGCTGGCCAAGATCGAAAGCCGCAACCCGAGTTTCAGCGTCAAATGCCGGATCGGTTCCAACCTCATCTGGGATGCCGAGAAACGCGGCGTGCTGACCAAGGGCAAGGAGATCATCGAGCCCACCAGCGGTAACACGGGTATTGCTCTGGCTTTCGTGGCGGCCGCCCGTGGCTATCCCATCACCTTGACCATGCCGGCCACCATGAGCCTGGAGCGTCGCAAGCTGCTCAAGGCCCTGGGCGCCAACCTGGTGCTGACCGAAGGCCCGCTGGGCATGAAGGGCGCCATCGCCAAGGCCAACGAGATCCTGGAATCCGAGCCCGGCAAATACGTGTTGCTGCAGCAGTTCGAAAACCCCGCCAACCCCGAGATCCACGAAAAAACCACGGGCCCGGAGATCTGGGAAGCCACCGACGGTGACATCGATGTGTTCGTGGCGGGCGTCGGCACCGGCGGCACAATCACGGGCGTCTCCCGCTTCATCAAGCAGACCAAGGGCAAGGCCATCGTCTCCGTGGCGGTCGAGCCGTCAGAATCCCCTGTCATCAGCCAGAAACTGGCTGGCCAGGAGATCAAACCCGGTCCCCACAAGATCCAGGGCATAGGCGCCGGCTTCATCCCGGGCAACCTGGACTTGACCCTGCTGGATCGCGTCGAGCAGGTGAGCAGCGAGGAGTCCATCGAGATGGCCCGTCGTCTGATGGAAGAGGAAGGCATCCTGGCCGGTATCAGCTCTGGCGCCGCCGTGGTGGCTGCCGCCCGTCTGGCCAAACTGCCGGAGTTCGAAGGCAAGACCATAGTGGTGGTGCTGCCGAGCGCCGCCGAGCGTTACCTCTCCAGCGCCCTGTTCGCCGGGGTGTTCAGCGAGCAGGAACTGCAGCAATAATTGATCCCCTTACATCAAAACAACGGCGCTCTTCGGGGCGCCGTTTTCTTTATGAGCTAAACTCAGTAGCCAACAGTGTCAGACGACCCTTATTTTTTGGGGTAAAATAACAAATCCCGGGATGACAAAAAAAGCAGACATTCTGTGATAAATCTCATATCCTGTGCCGCGTCACGAGGTGATTACCGGCTAAGTATCACAAGGTAACAAAGTGTTATTTTTCGTTATAAATTAATCTCAAGCCAGCACTGGTGCGGCCTGTAGAGCGATAACGAAAAAGAGTTAGCCGGGGCGCCGAATACTGCACAGAAAATTGACCTGGATTAAACCATTGCAGGTCTTATTTCGTTACTTTACAACATATCCATACTGACACGGTGAGACTGGAAGCCTCAAAAGCAACCACCTCTCCACACAATATCAATAATATGGGGTGAAACCATGTACGAGAAGTCTGTTGTTATTACTGCTGAAAACGGCCTGCACACCCGTCCCGCAGCTCAGTTCGTGAAAGAAGCCAAAGAATTCCAAAGCGAGATCACTGTGGTCTCCGGTGGCAAATCCGCCAGCGCCAAGAGCCTGTTCAAGCTGCAGACCCTGGGCCTGACCAAAGGCACCAACGTGACCATCCAGGCCGACGGCCCGGACGCTCAGAAAGCCGTTGAGAAGCTGGTTGCCCTGATGGACGAGCTGGAGTAATCCAGCTTTATTCCTCCCCCACAGTCGTTTTAATAGGAAGGATTATGATATCTGGCATTCTTGCGTCCCCCGGTATCGCATTCGGCAAGGCGCTTCTTCTGAAAGAAGATGAAATCGTTATCAATCAGGGCAAGATTTCTGTTGACCAGATTGACGCCGAAATCAACCGCTTCCTCGAAGCCCGCACCAAGTCAGCCGCACAGCTGGAAGCCATCAAGGTGATGGCCGGTCGCACCTTCGGTGAAGAAAAAGAGGCCATCTTCGAAGGCCACATCATGCTGCTCGAAGATGAGGAGCTCGAAGGGGATATCAGATCCTTCATCAAAGACAACAAGGCATCCGCCGACAAAGCCATCTATGAGGTGATCGAGCAGTACGCCAAGATGATGGCCGAGCTGGATGACCCTTATCTGCGTGAGCGCGCCACCGACTTCCGTGACATCGGTACCCGTCTGGTGAAGAACGTGCTGGGCATCGCCGTTGTCAACCTGAGCACCATAGACGAAGAGGTCATCCTGGTCGCCAAAGACCTGACCCCGTCCGAAACCGCTCAGATCAACCTGAAATACGTGCTGGGTTTTGTCACCGACATCGGTGGCCGCACCTCTCACACCTCCATCATGGCCCGCTCCCTGGAGCTGCCGGCCATCGTGGGGACAAACGATATCACCGAGCGCGTCAAGAATGGTGACGTGCTGGTACTGGATGCGATCAACAATCAGATCGTTCTCAATCCGACCGCCGAGCAACTGGCCAAGTTCAAAGAGCTGCAGGCCCAGTTCCAGGCTGAGAAAGATGAGCTGGCCAAGCTGAAAGACTTGCCCGCCATCACCCTGGATGGCCATCAGGTCGAGGTTTGCGCCAACATAGGTACCGTCAAGGATACCGAGGGTGCCATCCGCAACGGCGCCGAGGGCGTGGGTCTGTACCGCACCGAGTTCCTGTTCATGGACCGTGATGCGCTACCGACCGAAGACGAGCAGTTCAAGGCCTACAAAGAAGTGGCAGAGGCCATGCCGGACCAGCCGATCATCGTCCGTACCATGGACATCGGCGGCGACAAAGAACTGCCCTACATGAATTTCCCGAAAGAGATGAACCCCTTCCTGGGCTGGCGTGCCGTGCGGATCTTCTTCGATCGCGCCGACATCATGAACGCCCAGCTGCGGGCCATACTGCGCGCCTCCGCCTTCGGCAAGCTGCGCATCATGTTCCCGATGATCATCTCCGTCGAAGAGTTCCGCAGCCTGAAGGCCACCGTAGAGACGCTGAAAGCCGAACTGCGCGCCGAAGGCAAAGCCTTTGATGAATCCATCGAAGTGGGTATCATGATCGAGACCCCGGCTGCAGCCGTGATGGCGCATCATCTGGCCAAGGAAGTGGATTTCTTCAGTATCGGTACCAACGACCTGACCCAGTACACCCTGGCCGTCGACCGTGGTAACGAGATGATTTCCGCCATGTACAACCCGCTGTCACCCTCCGTCCTGACCCTGATCAAGATGGTCATCGACGCTTCCCATGACAATGGCAAGTGGACAGGTATGTGCGGCGAACTGGCGGGTGACGAACGCGCCACCCTGCTGCTGCTGGGTATGGGTCTGGATGAGTTCTCCATGAGCGCCATCTCTGTACCGCGTATCAAGAAGCTTATCCGTAACACCAACTTCGAAGATGTGAAGGCAATGGCAGACCAGGCTCTGAGCTATGCGACCGCCGCCGAAATCGAAGCCTGTGTAGATAACTTTATTAAGCAGAAGGCAGTCTGCTAAGATCGCTGCAAACAGCGACAATCATCTCTAGGAGCTTTTACTATGGGTCTGTTTGATAAACTGAAGAAACTGGTTTCCGATGACAGCTCTGACACCGGTGGCATCGAGATCTTTGCCCCCCTGTCAGGCGAAATCGTACCGATCGAAGATGTGCCCGACGTGGTCTTCGCCGAGAAGATCGTCGGCGACGGCATCGCCATCAAGCCGGCCGGCAACAAGATGGTGGCTCCGTGCGACGGCACCATCGGCAAGATCTTCGAGACCAACCACGCGTTCTCTCTGGAATCCGACTCTGGTATCGAGCTGTTCGTTCACTTCGGTATCGACACCGTTGAGCTGAAAGGCGAAGGCTTCACCCGTATCGCTCAGGAAGGTCAACAGGTCAAGCGCGGTGATACCATCATCGAGTTCGATCTGGCCGTACTGGAAGCCAAAGCCAAGTCTACCCTGACGCCTGTGGTCATCTCCAACATGGATGAGATCAAAGAGCTGATCAAGATGACTGGCGCCGTGACCGTCGGTGAGACTCCGGTGATCCGCATCAAGAAATAAGGCGACCCCTGGCCTCAAGCCAGCTGCCGCAACAAAAAACCGAAGCCTTGGGCTTCGGTTTTTTTATGGTCGTTTGCCAGACCTTGGCGCCGCATGCTATCCCGTTAAATACTAACCCACTAAAACCCCTGCCAGACTCACGCCTGGCAGGGGTTTTGGCTTAAATCGGTATTCAGGGGCTCAGGGCAAGCATACCCGGCTCTCGCCACCGCCGAGGGCCTCGACCCTTATCTGCACACCGATACGCTCTACCAGGGTCTGGACGTGGGAGATGACGCCTATCTGGCGTCCCACCGCCTGCAGGGAATCGAGGCTGGAAAGGGCCAGATCCAGGCTGTCCGGATCCAGGGTGCCGAAGCCCTCGTCGATAAAGAGCGACTCGACCTGGGTCTGGCGCGACGACAGGCTGGAGAGGGCCAGGGCCAGCGCCAGGGAGACCAGGAAGCTCTCACCGCCGGAGAGGGAGTCCACCGAGCGCACCTCGTCCCCCATGTCGAGATCCACCACCTGCAGCGCCAGATCCGTGCCGGGCACCCGCTCCAGCCGATACCGAGGGGATAACTCGGCAAGCTGGGCATTGGCCTCCAGCAACAGGCGCTCCAGGGTGAGGCTCTGGGCGAAGGTGCGCAGCTTGGCCCCGCTGGCCGATCCGATGAGATCCGAGAGCTGCTGCCAGTGATCCGCCACCCCTTGCTGGCGCACCAGCTCGGCCTGCAGACTGCCCGCCTGCTGCTGCGCCGCCTCGGCCTGCGCCAGGGTGCTCTTGCACTGGAACCACTGCTCCTCCAGCTCGCGGCAGCGGGCCTCGCTGGCGCCCAAGACCTGGGTCAGCGCCTCGCCGGAGAGGGCGCTGAGCTCCCCGTGATGCTCGCGGTAACGCTCGAGCTTGGCCTCCTCCAATGCCTGCGCCCGCCGACGCTCCCCAAGCCGGGTGCGGGCCTCGGCCAAAGCCTCGTCCAGTTGCTGCAAGGCGGCGCGCCGCCCCTTGATCTCGTCGGCAGAGAGGGAGAGCAGGCGGCGCAGCTCGTGCTCGGCGATGCCGAGGCTGCTGGCATAGGCCGCCCAGCGCCCCAGCACCTCCCGCTGACGGCGGCTGCTCACCTGCTTGTCCTGCTCCAACTGGGTCAAGCGGGTCTTGAGTTCCGTCTGTTTCTCACGCAGGGCGCGCAAGGCCAGGGCGGCCGCTTCTAGCTGACGGTTCACCTCTTGCAGCCGCCGCTGCCACTCCTCCTCCACCTCGGCGATGGGGCGTCCGGCGAGGCAGGCGTCCCTATTGGCCAGCAACCCTTGCCGCTGCTGCTCCCCTTCCTTGTAATCGCGCTCCAGCTTGTGCAACAGCTCGTTCTGGCTCGCCGTCCGCGCCTCCTGGGCACTCAGGATGGGGGTCAGATTCGCCAACTCGGCGCCGAGTCGCTCCCACTCCCTCTGCCCCTGCAGGCAGGCCTCACAGCGCTCTTGCCACTCCTGCCAGCGCCCCTCCTCGGCCCAGGGGCGCCAGGGCTCGGCTCCCATCTGGCGATCCAGCCTGGCCTCCCCCTGAGCCAGCCGTTGGCGCAAGTGCTCCTCCTGCTCCGCCAGCCCCTTGAGCTCGGCCTCCCACTCGGCCTTCTGCCGCCCCTGTTCGTGCCATCTCTGCTCGAAGGCTTGCTGGCGGGCGCCGAGCTGGGCGAGCTGCTCTCGCAACCCCGCCAATGTCTGTTGCCCCTGCCGGGCCTGCTGCAACTGCTGCTGGCCCGCGGCCAGACGTTGCTCCAGCGCATCACTCTCTGCCAGCAGCCGGGCCTGCAGCTCGGTCCACTCGGCAGGGCTCCGGCTCAGCGGCAACTGCTGCCCTGACAGCCCCAACCCACCGAGTTCGGCCCAGCGCTGGGCAAGCTGCTCGGATCTCGCCGTCAGTACTGGCAGTTGTTGCTCGCGGGCCGCCAGCTGACGAGCCAGCTCCGCGTGCTCGCTCTGCTCCTGGATATGCTGGTGAGTGAGCCTATCCCACTCCAGCGTCAACTGGCGGGCACGCTCCCCCTGCTGAGCCAGAATGCCCGCTACCTGGGGCTGGCTCTGACGATAGGGGTGCGCCGTCGAGCCGCAGAGCGGACAGGGCATCTCATCTTGCAGCTCGTGGCGATGCTGCTCGAAACTGGCCACGGCCCTGGCCTGCTCGAGGGCGAGGCGCGCCTCGTCCCGCTGGATAGCGAGACGGGCCAGCACGGGCTCCCGCTCGTCGTGCGAGGCAGCGAGGCGGGTCAGCTGTTGCTCGAGCTGGCTCAGCTCCTGGCAGAGCCGCTCCTGCTGCTCGCTGTGACTGCGTCCGCTCTGGGCCAGCTCCAGCAATTGGTGCACCCGTGCTAGTTGCTGGGTGTCGGCTTGACGCTGCTCCTGCACCCTGGCGACCCTAGTGTCCCACTCCTCAGCCAGCAGCCGATCGTGCTGTTGCTGCAGCCGGATATGCTCCTGTTGCCAGTCATCCAGCTCCTGCTGCCCCTGTTCGAGGCTCCCATTCAGCTCCCGCAGTGCCTGGATTCGCTGCGCATGAAGCTGCTGCAATCGCTGCAGTTGTCCCCGCCCCTCGGCCCAATCCTGCATGGCCGCCAGCAGGGGTTGCCACTGGAGCGCCAAGGGGATCTGGGTCTTGCGATCGTCGAGCCACTGGGCCCAGCGCTGTCGGTCAGCCTCCAGCGCCTGTACCCGCTCACGCTGCTGCCGGCACTCCTGCTGCAGCGTCACTTGCAGGGCCCGGGCCTGGGTGCCCTGCTGCTTGATCTCCTGCAACAGGCTGGCTTTTTCCCTGATCCGGGTGTCGAGTTCCTGGGCCCGCTTGAGCTCGGGCTGCAAGGCCCCCCACTCCCGCTCGGCCGCGCTCTTCTGTGCAATCAGGTGCTGCTCATGCAGCGCTGCCTGCTGCAGCTCAAGCTCGACCTGGCTTAAATTAGGACCCACATGACTCATCATCAGCGTTTGTTGCTGCAGCTCAAGCTCGAGGCGAGCCAGCTCGTCGTGATCGGCGCGGGCCACCTGGGCCTGCTCGGCGCGGAGGAACTCCTCCCTAAGGGGGACCGCCTCGCCATGGGCCTGCTCGGCGGCGGCGAGTTCAACCTGCCCGGCCTGACAGGCCTGGCTCAGTGCTGCGATACGCTCATTGAGATCGCGAAAATCCTGCAGCAACTGCTGCTGCTGGCGTTCGTGCTTGAGCTGGGTGACGAGGCTCTGCTGACGGCCGGCACACTCCTCCCGGGCCGCCTCATCCATCAGGGGAATGTCGCCGAGGCGCTGGGTCAGGGTGGCCAGGGTCTGCTGCTCCGCTCTGGCCCGCTCATGGGTCTGAATAGAGATGGCGGAATAGAGCTCGGTACCCGTCATCCGCTCCAGCAGCGCCGAGCGCTCGTCGGCGCTGGATTTGAGGAAGGCGGCGAACTCCCCCTGAGGCAGGATCACCGCCCGGCGGAACTGCTCCCAGGAGAGCCCCACCAGCTCGTCGATGCGCTCCTGCAGCTCACGCTTGCTGCCGGAGAAGACTTGACCGCTCTCGACGTCGGTCAGGCTGCGTTCCTGGGCCTGAAAACGCCCCTCCGAGCGATTGCGGGCCCGGCGCACCGCCCAGCGAGCCAGATAGATGCGGCCGTCACAGCCGCGAAACTGCACCTCGGCAGAGCCGCTGGCATGGCCGCGGCTGAGGATGCCCCGCACGTCGTTGGCCTTGAGCTTCTCCTCGTCGTCGAGGCGGCCCACCTCGGCCACGTTCTTGCGGTTGGCGATAAAGCGCGGCATCTCGTCATAGAGCGCGAGGCAGATGGCGTCGAGCAGGGTGCTCTTGCCCGCCCCCGTATTGCCGGTGATGGCGAACAGGCCGGCGGCCCCCAGAGCCCCATGGTTGAAGTCGATGGTAAACCGGCCGGTCAGGCTGGCGAGGTTCTCGCCACTTAGAGAGAGGATCTTCATGCTTCCGACTCCTTCGCCTGCACCAGGATCTCTTCAAACGAGGCGACCAGCTCGGGGGAGGGTTCCCCCTCGAACTGACGCTGGTAGCAGAGCCTGAACACCTCGGTCGGGGAGATCTCGTCCAGCCTGCGCCGGCTCGCCCCATCGGCGAGCCCCTGACCCGAGCCCTGATAACGGGTGCTGATGCGGGCGAGACGCACCGGCTTGTCCGCCATGGCCGCCAGCACCCGCTCACGGATACGGGCCTCGGGCCTCGGCAACAGCAGCCGCACCTCTAGGAAGGGTTGAGCCTCCGTGGGCAATGGAGGCACCTCGAGCGCCGCGATGGCGTTGAGCGCCTCATCGAGGGCACTCTCCGGCAGCCGGATCATCTCCACCGCGCGGGGCACGGGGATCCGCTCCAGCCCCACCAGCTTGCCGTGTTCCAGCGTCACCTCCAGCACCTGATGGTTGTAGTTCGCCTCGGCCAGGGAGAGCGGCAAGGGCGAGCCGCTGTAGTACACCCCGGGCGCCGGGCTCTGGGCCAGGTGGAGATGACCGAGGGCCGTATAATCCGCCTCTGCGAAGATGTCGGCGGGCAGGGCGTGTTGATTGCCGCCGAGCACCCGCCGCTCGGAGAGCTCCGACAGCTGTCCCGCCGCCAGGTAGGCGTGCCCCATGGCGATGAGGGCCTGATCGGGCTCGCAGCGCGCACGGCCGGCATCCAGCACGGTGGCATAGATCTGGCGAACCCCTTCGATCAACCTGTCCTGCCCTTCTTCCAACTGTTCGACTCTGAGATCGCTGCTGCGCAGAAACGGCACGGCGGCGCACCAGGCGGCCACCTTGCCCGTCTTGTCTTGCAGCGGTACCAGCAGACGATCCGTCTCGAGTCTCCCCTCGGCATCCCGGCTGATGCTGCCCACCAGGTGCAGATCGAAGGCCCGCAGCAGCTCGTGGGGGGCGTCCAGCTTGGAGGGGGAGTCGTGGTTGCCGCCGATCAGCACCATGTTGAGGTGGGGCAGCTCGGCGCGCAGCCTGGCCAGGAAGCGATAGAGCTGTTGCCAGGCGCTGGCGGGGGGATTGGCGGTGTCGAACAGATCGCCGGCCACCAGCAGGGCGTCTATCTGCCGCCCCTTGATGGTATCGGCCAGCCAGTCGAGAAAGGCGTCGTGTTCGAAACGGCGCTCGTGGCCATGGAGTTGATGGCCAAGGTGCCAGTCGGCTGTGTGCAGGATCTTCATGAGAAAGCGGCTCGGATAAAGAGGGAGGTAGTCGCGCTACCCTGTGCAGACAGGATGCGGACAGCGCTCCCTTTTTTCAAGCAAGATAGCCTGCCAAATCAGGGCACTAGCCTGGTGTTCAGATAGCCGGGCAGGACATCTTGTACTGAAGATGACCGGTCAGGGGATCGGCCACCTCCCCCCCGATGACGAAACCGTGGCGGCGATAGAAGCGCACCGCCGGCTCGTTTTCCACGAACACCCGGGTGTGCAACGCCTTGCCCTGCGCCTTCACCTCCTGCAGCAGGGCGTGACCCACCCCGCGCCCCTGCCGGTCGGGGCGCACGAAGAGCGCGGCCAGAAAATCCTCCACCAGGGCAGTGAAGCCGAGCAGGTCGCCCCGCTCCTCGAACACCCAGATGCGGGCGTGGTCGAGGTAGCGGGTGCGCAAGTCCTCCTGAGCCTGCCACCAGCAGGAAGCGTCGACGAAATCATGGGCCTGCAGGGAGGCCAACAGCCAGATCTCGACGATCTCTTCCATGTCTTCCGGCCGACTCATTCTCAACATTTTTTTATCCTTGTTAACAAGCTGAACACATGCAGTCTAGGGGAGTTTCCTGCTGATTTTGGGGAGCAAGATGGTGCCCTGTGAGCATGATCATCCTTTATTTAGCGAGAATGATTGGCTGATCACAAAGCGCCTCTCTAGTACAATGCCGGCCGGACAATCTATGAGACCGAGGACGCCATGTGGTTTAAAAACCTGCAGATTTATCGCTTTACCCGCCCCTTCGAGCTGACCGCAGAGCAGCTGGAAACCCAGCTCGAGGCCTGCGCCTTCACCCCCTGTGGCAGCCAGGACATCTCTCGCTTCGGTTGGGTCAAGCCCCTCGGCAAATTCGGTTCTACCCTGACTCACGCGGCCGCAGGCCACCTGCTCATCTGTGCCCGCAAGGAAGAGAAGATGCTGCCGGGTACAGTGGTCAAGGAGATGCTGGCGGAGAAGGTTGAGGCGATCGAATTCGAGCAGGGCCGCGCCCTCAAGAAGAAGGAGAAGGAGGCGCTGAAGGAGGAGATCATGCATACCCTGCTGCCCCGCGCCTTCAGCCGCACCAGCCAGACCTTCGCCTGGATCAACCCCGCCGACAACCTGATGGTAGTGGATGCGGGCTCCGCCAAGAAGGCGGACGATCTGCTGGCCCTGCTGCGCAAATCCATTGGCACCCTGCCGGTGGTGCCGGTGGCCCTCAAGAACCCGCCCGAGATCACCATGACCGAGTGGCTGAACGAGGGCAACCTGCCCGCCAGCTTCACCCTGGAAGACGAGGCCGAGCTGCGCAGTGCCATGGAGCACGGCGGCATCATCCGCTGCAAGCAGCAGGATCTGATGAGCGAGGAGATCAAGAACCACCTGGCTAACGACAAGCTGGTGACCAAGCTGGCCCTGAACTGGGGCGAGACCCTGAGCTTCGTGCTGGGAGACGATCTCTCCATCAAGCGTCTCAAGTTCAGCGAAGAGCTGCGCGAGCAGAACGACGACGTGACCAGCGAGGATCCCGCCGCCCGTCTGGATGCCGACTTCGCCCTGGTGACCGCCGAGCTGGCCCAGTTCATCCCTGCGCTGTTCGCCGCCCTGGGTGGGGAAGAGCAGTCCATCTAAGGTCCGGCCCGCTGGCGACAGGATTTAACGTAAAAAAACCGCCAACTGGCGGTTTTTTCATGGCCATCCCCCGGTTCAGAGGGCACCGTGCTGCTGCAACAGCCCGTATAGCCGCTCCGCCAGGGTGCGATAGCCCTGCTCGTTGAGGTGCACCGTATCGGACTTGAGGCCCGGGCTGCGCAGCAGCTCGCCAATGCTGTCGTTGTCCAGCACCAGCCGGTACTGATCCGCCAGCTCTTCGTAGAGGGGAGCCCCATCGGCGAACAGGGACTTGCGGGGCACGGCCACCAGCAACAGCTGGGCTCCGCTGCCTTGCACCGCCTCTATCATGGCGGCGAGATTGCCCTTGAGCGCCCCCTCCCCGCTGCCCCGCAGGATGTCGTTGCCCCCCTCCAGCAGGATCACCAGCGCCGGCCTGTGCTCGGCCAGCAGGGCCGGCAGCCTGGCCCTGCCCGCCTCACTGAGCTCCCCCGAGACCCCGGCATTGATGACGGGGTGGCCGCTCAGCTCCGCCAGCACGCTGGGGTAGCTCTGGGCCGGGCCAACCCCGCGCCCCTCCGTCAGGCTGTCGCCGAAGGCCAGTATGGTCTCCCCCGTTCCCAGGGGTCTGAATTCGGGCTCGCCGCACCCGGCCAGCAGCAGACAGAGCAAACCCATCACGACACCTCTCATCCCTTCCCCCCTGTAACCCTGGGTTCAATCGTTGATAGATTTGTAACCATATGAGTAGAAAGACAATCTTTCAATTGAGCCTCAATTGTGACAGATTTCTGGGGTTGCACAATAAATCGACAAGGAGAGTGTCATGTCCCTCAAACCCCTCGGCCTGCTGGTCACCCTCAGCCTACTGGGTCCCCTGGGCCTGCTCGCAGGCTGTGCCCCCCAGAGCGCCTTTCACTATGTGCCCCCACCCCAGACCCTGATCGCCCCCGAGGCCGCCAGCGGCTGGACGGACAAGCCAGGCTGGCAGGGCCGCGACTTCATGGTGGCCGCCGCCAACCCGCTGGCGGTGGATGCGGGCTACCAGATCGTCAAGGCCGGTGGCAGCGCCGTGGATGCCGCCATCGCGGTTCAGCTGGTGCTGACCCTGGTGGAGCCGCAATCCTCCGGCATCGGGGGCGGCTCCCTGCTGCTGGTGTGGGATGGCCAGAAAGTCACGGCGGTGGATGGCCGGGAGACGGCGCCGGCGGCTGCCACGGATCAGCTGTTCATGAAGGATGGCAAGCCCCTGGCCTTCTACGACGGGGTGGTGGGGGGTCGCTCCGTCGGGGCGCCCGGCACGGTGCGCGCTCTGGCGCTGGCCCATCACCGCTATGGCAAGCTGCCCTGGGCCAGCCTGTTCGAACCCGCCATCGCGCTTGCGGAACAGGGCTTTGTGATAAGTCCGCGGCTGGCCACCCTGATCGCCAAGGATCCCTACCTCGCCAGAGACCCCGAGGCCCGCGCCTACTTCTATCAGCCGGACGGTACGCCCAAAGCGGCCGGCAGCAAGCTCACCAACCCGGCCCTGGCCAAGGTGCTGAGAACCCTGGCCCAAGAGGGGGCCGACGCCTTCTATCGGGGGCCGCTCGCCGACGCCATGGTGACCAAGGTGCGCCAGCACCCCACCAATCCCGGCGTGCTGGCGGCGGCGGATCTCGCCAGTTACAGCGCCAAGCTACGGGGCGGCCTCTGTTTTGACTACCGCCAGAGCGAGATCTGCGGCTTCCCCACCCCCTCCTCCGGCACCCTGGCCCTCGGCCAGATCTTCGGCATGCTGGAGAGCCGGGACATGGCGGCCCTCAAACCGGTGAAAGGACCGGACGGAAAACTCGCGGCCTCCGCCGATGCCATCCACCTCTACAGCGAGGCGGCGCGCCTCGCCTTTGCCGACCGCAACCAGTATGTGGCCGACGGCGACTTCGTCTCCGTGCCGGTGGCGGGCATGCTGGACAAAGGCTACCTTGCCGAGCGTGGCAGGCTTATCGGCAACCGCTCCATGGGCATCGCCAAGGCGGGCACACCGCCCCAGGCGCTCGCCATGGGCAAGGACGCCACCCCCGAGCTCCCCTCCACCAGCCATGTCTCCATCGTCGACAGGGAGGGGATGGCGGTCTCCATGACCAGCTCCATCGAGGACGGCTTCGGTGCCAGGCTGATGGTCAACGGTTACCTCTTGAACAACCAGCTCACCGACTTCTCCTTCACCTCGGTGGATGCGGCCGGCCTGCCGGTGGCGAACCGGGTGGAGCCGGGCAAGCGGCCCCGTTCCTCCATGTCCCCCCTGCTGGTGTTCGACAAGCAGAGCGGGCAGCTCGAGATGAGCCTGGGATCGCCGGGGGGCTCCGCCATCATCAACTACGTGGGCAAGGCGCTGCTGGGCACTCAGGACTGGGGGCTCAATCTGCAACAGGCCATCGATCTGCCGAACTTTGGCAGCCGCAACGGCCCCACCGAGCTGGAGCAGGGACGCACGCCGCCGACTGTGGTCGAGGGGCTCAAGGCCAGAGGCCACGAGGTATTGCTCAATGAACAGACCTCGGGCCTGCAAGGGGTGGAGCGCAACACCAGCGGCTGGTTTGGCGCCGCCGATCCCAGGCGTGAGGGGATCGCCAGGGGCGAGTAACGACTTGCTGGCACTGAGTTCCACAAGTACAGCGAAGGCGGCCCGGAGCCGCCTTCGCACTTATTGGCGACAACTCATCAAAGATTGATTTAATCTGCCAATAACGGAAGAAAAGGCACACGGCCTCTCCTTGAAAATTGCATTTATGCGCCTTTAATCTCAAATAATGACTTAAACTTGGATAAGTGTTGTTCTGAATGGATAAATACATTATTTTTCAATAGAAACGGCAATTGTTGTCCCCCAATTCCCTGCTTGCTGCGGCCAACACTGTCTCTTTCGCCCCCTGCTCATTGACAGCTGCCCTCTTCGCCGCCGCGCGATCTGGTAGCCCCTGACTGCCATTAGCGAGGTGACGACATGGACCACTCACTCCCCCTTATCACGACCCTGGTTGGCGGCCTGGTGCTGGCCTATATCTTCGGCATGCTGGCCCAGCGCCTGCGCATCTCCCCCATGGTGGGCTACCTTGCCGCCGGGGTCATATGTGGCCCCTTCACCCCGGGTTATGTCGCCGATCTGCAGCTCGCGCCCGAGCTCGCGGAGATCGGGGTCATCTTGCTGATGTTCGGAGTCGGCCTGCACTTTTCCGTGAAAGATCTGCTCTCCGTCAAACACATCGCCATCCCGGGTGCCATCGTCCAGATCACTCTCGCGACCCTGCTCGGCCTCGGCCTCTCCCAGCTGCTCGGCTGGAGCATCACCGCCGGGGTGGTGTTCGGCCTTGCCCTCTCCACCGCCAGTACCGTAGTGCTGCTGCGGGCTCTGGAGAGCCGGGGCCAGGTCGATACCAACGAGGGACGTATCGCCATCGGCTGGCTCATCGTCGAGGATCTGGTGATGGTGCTGGCCCTGGTGCTGCTCCCCATCCTCGCGAACCTGCAGCAGGGGGATGAGAGCCTGACTCTGGGCCACGTGCTACGGGATATCGGCCTAACCCTGGCCAAGGTGGCCGCCTTCATCGCACTGATGGCCATAGGTGGTCGCCGCCTCATCCCCTGGCTGCTGGCCCGTACCGCCGCCACCGGCTCCCGCGAGCTGTTCACCCTGGCCGTGCTCTCCTGTTCGCTCGGCATCGCCTTCGGTGCGGTCAAGCTGTTCGGGGTCTCCTTCGCCCTCGGCGCCTTCTTCGCCGGGGTGGTGATGAACAGCTCCCACCTCAGCCACAAGGCCGCCAACGATACCCTGCCCCTGCAGGATGCCTTCGCCGTGCTCTTCTTCGTCTCCGTGGGCATGCTGTTCGACCCCACCATCTTGCTGCGCGAGCCCTTGGCGGTGCTGGCGACCATCTTCGTCATCGTCATCGGCAAGTCGGTGGCTGCCTTCGCCATAGTGCGGCTGTTCGGCCACAGCCAGCGCACCGCCCTGACCATCTCCGCCAGCCTGGCCCAGGTGGGGGAGTTCTCCTTCATCCTGATGGGGCTGGGGGTCATGCTGGAGCTGGTACCGGGCGTCGCCCGCGATCTGGTGCTGGTCGGGGCCTGCTTCTCCATCATGCTCAACCCCCTGGTATTCAACCAGGCCGAGCGCTGGCTGAGGCGCAGCCCTGAGCCACACGAGGTACCTCCCCAGTGTGCCCTGCATGGGCATGTCGTGGTGGTGGGGGCCGAGGCCATCGGCAGCCATCTCATTCGGCAGTTGCACGAGCAGGGACGGGAGATGGTGGTGATCGACACTGAGGATCGCCTGCTGGAGCCCTGGCGCGCGCTGGGGATCACCTGCCTCACCGGCCATCCGATCCAGCAGGATCTGCTGTCGGTGGCCCTGCCCGATGCCAGCTGGCTGCTGATCACCCTGGATGACAGCCTGCTGGCGGGTGAAATCGCCGCCGCCGCGCGGGAACAGGGCAGCCTGCTGCGCATCGCCGCCTGTGGCCAGCAGGCCGAGGAGGTACATCATCTGCGGGTACGCGGGGTGCACCAGGTCGTGCTGCGGGAAGAGGAGGCGGCGCGCCGCCTCTGCCAGCTAGCGACTCAGCCGGCCTGATCCCTGCCTATGCCAACCTGCCATCAACCATGAATACAGACGCCCGGGCCAATGACCCGGGCGTTTCACATGGTGACAGGCTCATCCCCATGGGGTTACAGCAGATCGTGCTTGTCCAGCAGCCGGTAGAGGGTGGCTCGGGAGATATCGAGCTGACGGGCGACCTCCTCCAGCTGATCCGGGAAGCGGGCAAGTGTTTGCTGCAGTGCCTGACGCTCTGCCGCCTCTCGCACCGCCTTGAGGGAGCCATCCAGCAGCAGGGAGTCCATGTTGGACAGCTCCATGTCGTGGGCCTCGATATAGGGACCAGAGCACATGACCGCCGCTCTCTGCACCCGGTTGCGCAGCTCCCTCACGTTGCCCGGCCAGCCATAGGACTGCATGGCCTGGCGCGCCTTGTGGGTGAAGTTGAGCACCCGCCCGCCGCGCACCTCCGCCAGAATATCGTCCGCCAGCAGTTGAATGTCTTCGGTTCGCTCGCGCAAGGAGGGGGTGCGCAGCCTCACCACGTTGAGCCGGTAGTAGAGATCCATGCGAAAGCCGCCGTTGGCCACCGCCTGCTCCACATCGATATTGGTGGCGGCGATGACCCTGACGTCGACGCTGCGGGACAGATGGCTGCCCACCGCCTCTATGCTCTGCTCCTGCAAGAAGCGCAGCAGGGTGGCCTGATCCTCCAGGGGCAATTCACCGATCTCGTCCAGAAACAGCGTCCCCCCGTCGGCCGCCTCTATCTTGCCTATCTTGCGGCTCTGGGCACCGGTGAAGGCCCCCTTCACATGACCAAACAGCTCGGACTGGATCAGCTGATGGGACATGGCTCCGCAGTTGACGGCCACGAAGGGACTCTCCTCCCCGAAGGTGCTGTAATGCAGCTCTCTGGCCACCAGCTCCTTGCCGGTACCGCTCGGGCCCGTCACCAGCACTGGCAGTCGACAGTGCTGCAAGCGCATGATCTGGTCCCTAAGCTGCCGGATGGGAATGCTCTCCCCTTGAATGAAGCGCAGCTGTGCCGGCAGCTTGGGCCTGTGACGCCGGATGAGCCGCGCCATCCCCAGAGCATGCCCCAGGCTGTGGGATAGCCTGTCCGGATCGAGGGGGAAGGTGTGAAAGTCATGGAAACAGGCGGCAAGCAGATTGCGCAGCGTCTCGCTCGCCAGACTCTCCCGCTGGATCAAACCAACCCACAGGCTATTGGCATGCCCGGCAATCAAGCCGTGCAGCGCCTCATGCTGATCAGGCTCTATCGCCACCAGCACCAGCGGATAGTCCTGTTCCTTCAGTTTTCGTTCTGCCACCGCCAAGGAATTCGCCTGCTCTATTCGCCACTCCCCTTCCACCAGCAGGCTTTCCAGCACGGCACATGAATTGATGAGTAATAATGCCGTTTCGGTCATATAAGAGCCTCCACGAGGTACCTTAAAAAAGAGAGAACAAAACCCTAACGAGTCCATGCTCACTCTTTTCATTCTTGGAGAACATTTAAGTTTTCAAATGACGCTAATATTCAACCGCCAGACGCTGTTAACTATAATGCATCTCATTTATAGACCAATGGCACCACAATACTGAGAACGTCATTTTATGACTGAGAACGAACAAAACCCTTTGTAAACAGTGCGTTATTAATTTAAATAAATTTCTGTCTCAACATCGAGACTTAATGACAATAACAACAATAAAAAATACCTTAGAAATCATTTCATTATGATTTGGCATATCCATTGCTCTCTCTGATTGGCCCAAGTGGCAAATGGAGAAAGAGCATGAATATATATATTGCACTGGCAATTTGTTCCCTTTCGATATTAACGAGCCAACCCAGAGCGGAGAATCGCGTGGATTTGGGCTCACAGGCGCTCAGCAATATCCGGGGCACCATGGGTGTCAATATGGTTGCCGGTAATAACAACCAGCAAGGCAACCTTGCCGCCATCGCCGTCTCCGGCCCCGCCGTCATTCAGTTCAGCCAACAAAATCAATCTGCTACCAATCTCAGAGGCAACCAGAGTGTCGCCATTCTGGGGTCCGCGCTTAGCAACAATCAGGGGTTGGTGGGCATCAACCAGGGGGCGGGTGAAGCCAATCAGCAGCTCAATGCCTTCGCCTTGTCACTGGATGACAGCAGCGGCATGGGGGTGGTGACAGATATCAATCTCAGTACCAGCGTCGCAAAGACACCGTCGGGCAAAGTACCCGCGACCACGACGACCAGCATCTATATGGATGACTCCGCCCTGACGGGCAGCAAAGGGGTCATCCAGGTGAACCAGGTCACGGGGCAAGGAAACCAGGCCGTCAACCTGGTATCCCTGCCTCTGGCAGGCGCAGTAACGGCATCACCATGATGCCGCAGGGATCGGAAGCCAAGTCTGGAGGCATCTGTTAAGCCGATGGACAAGGCTTCCACAGAAAGCTCAATGGAGAGACTCATTATGCGTGGACTTATTTATAGCTCATTAGCCGCCGCGGTCGTCATGGCAATGTCGGGCACCGCATCCGCCGATTATCGCGGTGACAGGGATGAGACAGGGGCAACCTTGACCAAGAAGGTCAAGGCAGAGGTCGATGTAGAGTATGAAGGCGACGTGAGGGTCGGCGGCTACATCAATGTCAACAAGCTCGGCATGGCGGTGGTGGACAACCAGCAATCCACTTCCATGATCGGCACTTCCAATACCAGAACCGATAACACGAGCAAGATCGATGGCTCGTTCCAGGGTGCATCCGGTAACGTCGGCGCCAACGTCGCGGCCGGGGACTCCAACGTCCAGGGCAACAGCGGGGCCTTGGCCGCCTATGACGAAGTCGATGCCGAATTTGTCATGGGACGGGGCCAACAACAAGGTACCCCGGGTGGTTCCTCGGATGCAGAGATCTTCTCCGATCAGAGCGCCAGCCACAACATGACCAGCAATCAGGGCCATCAGAACAAGGCCAGCGTGGGTGATGGGGCCTTCGAAGATGCTGCGGGCAACATAGGGGCCAACGTGGTGTCCGGCTCGGGTAACGTGCAGGCCAACAACATGGCGGCTTCCGTATCCACCGGCAACATGGCGGTCGCGACCGTGGCCAACAGCCAGAGCGTCTCCCATAACATGACCGAGAACAAAAGCCTGAGTGCCACCAAGACGGTCGACTACAACCCCATTTTCCTCAAGCTCAAGGCCAATGGCGAGTACGAGGGGACCAGCAAACAGTCCAACAACGTCTATCCGGAAATCTGGAAAGACGGAGACCACCCGAATGGTGGGGACATGTGGGGTCATATCGACTACGACAATGAAGGTAAAAACGACGGCAAGTTCGAGTTCAAGGAAGAGGGGGATATCAAGCTCAGTGGTTATGCCACCGGCTATATCCCTGTGGTCAACACCTACACCAGTCGTGAGACCTTCAATCACGCCACCATCGATGGCGGCTCCTTCAACGGTGCCGTCGGCAATATCGGGGTGAACGTGGCTTCGGGTAGCAACAACCTGCAAGCCAACAACCTCTCGCTGGCTGCTGGATTCGCCAAATAATCCAGTCGGGGGCCTGTTTTCAGGCCCCCTTTTTTTCCAGGGACAAGGAGACACAGATGCGCTGGCTACTGCTGTTGCTGTTTTGCCCGATGACTTGGAGTGCCACTCTGCCCATGGGGGAACATCTCTCGGGATTGGGGGATCTCAACAAGCCGGTGCAGAGCCTTCTGGAGCGAAAATACGCCAATATCGAACGTCAGCATACGGACTTCAGCTGCGGGGCCGCCGCCGTCGCCACCATATTGCGCTATGCCTACGGCCAGGTGACCAATGAGCGCTGGGTCATGGATGGCATGATGGCCATGGCCAACCCGGATCTGGTCAAACGCTACGGCTTTTCCATGCTCGACATGAAGCAGTACGTACAGATGCTCGGCATGCGCGCCCGGGGTTACCGCCTGAGCGATGAGAAACTACGCCAGGTGAGGGTGCCCACCATAGTGCTGCTCAATATTCGCGGCTACCAGCACTTCGCCGTGCTGAGAGCCATCGACCGACACGACCGCGTCTATCTGGCAGATCCTGCCTTGGGCAATCGTGTCATCACGTTCAAAGAGTTCAAGGATAGCTGGAACGGGATCCTGCTGGCCGTCATCGGCTCCGGTTACCGGGCGGATGCCCCATTGGCCAACCCCGCCCCACCGCTATCCGTCAGAGGCAAAGATGGACTCTTTGCCCCCGTCAACGAAACATCCTTGCTGGAATTCGGCTTCCAGTCCAAAGAGTTAATGTGAGGTCATCATGAACACCCGACCCGCTCTCTGCCTCATCTGCAGCCTAGGTGGTGTTGCCTGTCCACTCTTGGCCGCCTCGGATCCCCTGGCACTGCTGTCAGATCAATTTGCGCCCGAGATGGCTGACGGCGAGCTGGCCAACATGCGGGGTCGCTACGTCAGCTCCCGCGGGATCAGCTATTTTGGCATCGAATTCATTTCAACCCTGACAACGGCCCAGGCCCAGCAAACGGCTGCCATGAACCTGGCGCTGAGCGTGGCGCAGAGCCAGCCCAAGCTCGACATCCGCATCGAGGATAACGTCAAGACAACGGCCAGCACACCCGAGAGCGCCCCCATTCAGGGAGCCGGGCTGGTGCAGGTCATGCAACTTGAAGGGACCGGCAACAGCTCGGTCAATCAAGCGGGCATTGCACTGACGGCACCTGCGATAACGGGACAAACCGTGACAGCCGGCAATTATGAGAGTCAGGGAGACCTAGGAACCGCCAGTTATCGGGTTTCCGGCAATTATGCAGGGCTGCAGCTAAACTCGTCCGATGGACGCGTCCAATTGGAACAGAGTCTGAGGGGGGCGGACTTCAGTCGAGGTCTGCTGCAACTCAACCGGGTCAGGGGGGATGGCTTCCAGACCCTGAATCAGACCAGGATCTGGTTCTCTCATTGAATCGGATCTCCCCAGTGGAGTGCGCAGTAGAGGGACAATAAACAACAAGGATGTGGCTCGATGAAACAGTCTACCGTGCTGTTGCTTGCGCTGACCCCGCTCACCTGCTGGGGGGCGACCGCAGAGGAAGAGGCCCTACAACAACAGCTGGATCAACTGCGTCAGCAACTGATCCAGCAGAATCAGGCTCTCCATCAGTTACAGGCCCGGCTGGAAGCGGTCAAGGCCGCCGGGGCAAGTACCACAGCCGCGGCCACAGGGGCAGCCGCCGGTGCCACTGCTGCCGCAGCCAGCTCCCAACAAGAAACGGCCACCCGCCGTACCCCCGAGGCAGGGCGCAGTACCGAAGACCTGATGCTGGAGCAGCACAACGTCTTCGACCGGGCTTTGACCCTGGACTTCGGCCTCTCTTATCAGCACTACAATCGCAAGGATCTCGCCCTGCGCGGCTTCCTGGCGCTGGATGCCATCTTCCTCGGGGAGATCAATCTGGACAGGGTGAGATCCGATCAGTGGACGGCGGACATGGTAGCCCGTTACACCTTCAACGATCGCTGGCAGGCGGAGTTGGCCGTTCCCTATCTGTATCGCAACACCAACTATCAGAGCACCGGCAAGGAGAACTCCAGCCGGGACTTTGAAGAGCAGAGCGTCAGCGATGGCGGGATCGGTGACATCAGCATGGCCATCTACTACCGTGTCCTCGCCGAGGATGAAAGCTGGCCGGATCTGGTGTGGAACCTGCGCGCCAAGGCCCCCACCGGCAAGGATCCCTACGGCATAGAGATAGAGTCGTCAGAATCCGGCAACCTGATGGTTCCCAAGGAGCTCGCCACCGGCAACGGGCTCTGGCAGTTGTCCACCGGCTTCTCCCTGGTCAAGACCCTGGATCCCGCCATCCTGTTTGCCAACCTCAACTACGGCCATAGCCTCAAGCAGGATTTCGACGACGTCTCTTACCAACCGGGAAATCAGCCCGGCAGCATCCAGCTCGGCGACTGGTATGAATACGGGCTCGGGGTCGCGTTTGCCCTGAACGAGCGCTTCAGCCTCTCCTTCAACATCAACCAGCGCATCACCCTAGAATCCGAACAAGGGGCGGAAGGCTTCGACATGGAGAAGGTCACCGGTACGGATGCCAACGCCGCCAGCTTCGGCATGGGTTCGACCTGGGCTATCACCGACAATCTCTCCATGGCGGTGAACTGGTCTGCCGGCCTCACCACGGACGCACCGGACTACAGCATAGGGCTCCGCTTCCCTTATCGCTTCTGATGGGATATCGCAGTCGGTATCTCTTCCGCGACCGATACGGTTGAGCGAGCCGACATCGACTATCGATGCTCGACAAGCGGGGGATTTGGATCCAATAAAGAGGGAGGCATAGCGCCTCCCTCTGTCTATCTAAATGTCGGTCTGTCGGCAAGGTCTCTCCACCTCATAAGCAAGCCAGCTGGCGCGCCCCGCACCTGCCCATTCAGGGTCAGCGGCCTGTTGAAACAGGTCTTGCCCACTCTGCTATCGGCACCAGCCGTCACAGGGCCATCGGTCATAAAGCCCAGCGCTCGGGACCGGCAACCATATATTCCTTTCTGACTTAGACCCCCAACCGATCCCGCAATGTGTACCAGGCGGCACCGGCGGCGGTGAAGGGGATGCGCAGCAGACGCCCCCCCGGGAAGGGGTAGTGCGGCAGCTTGGCGAAGGCATCGAAGCGCTCCGCCTGACCGCTCAGCACCTCGGAGAGCAACTTGCCAGCCAGATGGGTACAGGTGACGCCGTGGCCGCTGTAGCCCTGCATGTAGTAGATGTTGTGGCCGATCCGGCCAAACTGCGGCAGGCGCGACAGGGTCAGCAGGAAGTTGCCGGTCCAGGTGTACTCCACCTTGACGTCCGCGAGCTGCGGGAAGGTCTTGAGCATCTTGGGGATGATCAGCCGCTCGATATCCGCCGGATCCCGCGCCCCGTAGACGACGCCGCCGCCGTAGAGCAGGCGGTGATCCCCGGTCGTGCGGTAGTAGTCGAGCAGGTAGTTGCAATCCTCCAGGCAGTAGTTTTGCGGCAACAACGAGCGGGCACGCTCCTCCCCCAGCACCTCGGTGGCGATCACCTGGGTGCCGCAAGGCATGCTCTTGCCCGCGAGCTCGGGCACCAGGTTGCCGAGGTAGGCGTTACCGGCCACCACCACGAAGCGCGCCTTCACCGCCCCCTTGGCGGTTTTCACCAGGGCGGGCTGGCCCGGGGTGATGGAGGTCACGGCGGATTGCTCGAAGATCTTGCCCCCCTGCATGCGGATGGCTTCCGCCTCCCCCAGTGCCAGGTTGAGGGGATGAATGTGGCCGCCCCGCTTGTCCAGCAGGCCGCCGACGTAGCGATCGCTCGCTACCACCTCGCGCACCCCGTCGGCGTCGAGCAGCGTCAGTTCCTCGTTGCCCCACTTCTGCCAACGCGCCTGCTGAGCCTTGAGTTCGTGGAGCTGCTTCTCGGTCTCGGCGACGAAGACCCCGCCTTGCTGCAGATCGCACTGGATGTTGTAGCGCTTGATCCGCTCGCGGATGATGTCACCCCCCTCAAACAACATGGAGCCGAGCAGCCTGGCCTGATCCGGCGGGCAGTTCGCTTCTATGGTGTCGATGTCGCGGCTGTAGGAGTTCACTATCTGGCCACCGTTGCGACCGCTGGCGCCAAAGCCGATGCGGGCGGCTTCCAGCACCACCACGGAATAGCCCTTCTCCACCAGATGCAGGGCGCTGGAGAGGCCGGTATAACCCGCACCTATCACGCAGACGTCGCACTCAAGTTGCTCGGTCAGGGTCGGATAGGGTGCGTGTTGATTCGCACTGGCGGCGTAGTAACTGTTTACATGTTCGGTCATGATCCTTGCTTCCTTACCGGTTCTTTTCCAAATCAAAGGTGTCAAAACATTAAAAACTGGCCGGGGTATGGGCGCTGACGATGCGGCAGGTCTCCCCGGACGGGTTGCTGAAACTGTGGGGCTCACCGGTGTCGATGACGTAGCTGTCCCCGGCGCTGAGCTGATAGGTCTGCCCGGCCAGAGTCAGCAGCACGGACCCTTCCAGCACTGTGCCCACCTCCTCCCCCAGGTGCTTGACCTGGCCCCCGGTGTCCGTGCCCGGGGCATAGGTCTCCAGCATGAAGCCGAGCTGGCGCCGGTTGTTGCCGTTGTGTACCAGCTTCATGGAGACCCCCTGGCTACCCAGTTCGATGAGCTGATCAGGCTTGATCACCACGCTCGGTGCCCGCCCCTCCTCTTCGGCGAAGAAGCGCGACAGGGGCAGCTCATAGACGCTCAGCAGCTTCTGCAGGGAGGCGACCGATGGGCTCACCTTGTTCTGCTCTATCATGCAGATGGCGCCGTGGGTCAGCCCGCTCAGCTCGGCGGCCCGCCGCTGGGAGAGCCCGAGCCGGCGACGGGTGGCGGCGAGCCGCTCCCCCATGCTGCGCTCGCTCCCCTCATCGACCCCTTTGTGGGACCCAGGCTCCGCCTCTTGCTGATCCTGGGGGTTGTCCGTCATGGCCTGCCACCTGACCTCGCCCTGTGATTGCTGCATCGCCCACCTCCCTGTGTGCCATTCGAAGACGCTGTGCCTGGTTAAAATAGTGGATCAATCCCGTTCCGGTGTTCGTTATCCTTCACAGCCTCAACTGTTCATTATTTTGCACACCCGTTCCGATAAAAACCGGTAGAATCGTCCTGACAGCTCCATTTCTAGCATGTGATGTCCGGTTTACTCAAATATATTTAACACTTGAAAAACATTTCGGCTCAATTTATGGTCGTCCTGTGCTTATTATTCTATACGGTGGCACCTGGGACGAGTCGGCCACCTGAACCCACAATCGAGGCTTCTTATGTCAGCATCACAACCCCTTCACTCCTTGCTCAAGTCTCTTGCCTATATAGGTGGCCGCTGGTGCGAGGCCCAGGGCGGCCGCCAGTTCGAGGTGCTGAACCCGGCCAACGGCCAGCTCATCACCCGGGTGCCTGACATGAACGAGGCAGACACTCGAGACGCCATCGAAGCCGCCCACCAGGCCCAGCCTGCCTGGGCGGCGCTCACCGCCAAGGAGCGTGCCAGCCGGCTCCAGGCCTGGTTCGAACTCATCATGACCAACCAGGACGAGCTCGCCCGCATCATGACCGCCGAGCAGGGCAAGCCGCTGGCCGAAGCCAAGGGCGAGGTCGCCTACGGCGCCAGCTTCATCCAGTGGTTCGCGGAAGAGGGCAAGCGCGCCTATGGCCGCACCATTCCGGGCTTCTCCGGGGACAGGCGGCTGGCCACCATCAAGCAACCGGTGGGCGTGGTCGCCGCCATCACTCCCTGGAACTTCCCCATCGCCATGATCACCCGCAAGGCGGGGCCGGCGCTGGCGGCCGGTTGCACCATAGTCATCAAGCCCGCCGCCGAGACGCCGCTGTGCGCCCTGGCCCTGGCGGCCCTGGCCGAGCGGGCGGGGATCCCGGCCGGCGTCATCAACATCGTCACCTCCCACCAGGCCTCCGCCGTGGGCAACGAGTTGTGCGCCAACCCCAAGGTGCGCAAGCTCTCCTTCACCGGCTCCACCCGCATCGGCAAGCTGCTGATGCGCCAGTGCGCCGACACCATGAAGCGCCTCTCCCTCGAGCTCGGCGGCAACGCCCCCTTCATCGTGTTTGACGACGCGGATCTCGACGCCGCCATCACAGGGGCGCTGGCCTCCAAGTACCGCAACGCGGGCCAGACCTGCGTCTGCGCCAACCGCATCCTGGTGCAATCCAGCGTCTATAACGCCTTCGCCGAGAAGCTGGCCGCCGCCGTGAGTGCCTTCAAGGTGGGGGATGGCCTGAGCGAGGGCACCCAGATCGGTCCCCTCATCAACCCGGCTGCCGCCGACAAGGTGGCGAGCCTGGTCAGGCAGGCCGAGGCCGCCGGCGCCAGGGTGCTGGTGGGGGGTGAACCCCACCCCGCCGGCCCACTCTTCTACAGCCCCACCATCCTGACCGGGGTGGCCAAGGGCAACCCCATACTGGATGAGGAGATCTTCGGACCGGTCGCCCCCCTGGTGCGCTTCGAGACCGAGGCCGAGGCCATCGCGCTGGCCAACGACACCCCCTACGGGCTCGCCGCCTACTTCTATGGCCGGGACATCGCCCGGGTATGGCGGGTAGCCGAGCGGCTGGAATACGGCATGGTGGGCATCAACGAGGGGCTCATCTCCACCGAGCTGGCCCCCTTTGGCGGCATCAAGGAGTCGGGGCTCGGCCGGGAAGGGGCCGCCGAGGGACTGGAGGAGTACCTCGAGACCAAATATCTCTGCTTCGGCTCAATTGCATAAAAATACATTTATTATAATTATTAATTCTTTAATGATCGGGGTGTTTCGAGTCGTCCACCCCATGACTCACCACAAGGAGAGGGCCTGCAGCCAAGTTGCCGGCCCATCACAGTGAATTGAGGGGCAAGCCCCAGAGGGAGAATAGAGATGAGTAATCAATCCTGGCAGTCCCGCCGCGAAGCGGCCGTGGTACAGGGCGTCGGCACCCTGCTGCCGGTCTTTATCGACAGGGCGCAAAACGCCGAGCTGTGGGACGTGGAGGGTCATCGCTACATCGATTTCGCCTCCGGCATCGCCGTGCTCAACACGGGCCACAACCACCCCAAGGTGATCGCCGCCGTGCGCGAGCAGCTGGAGAAATTCAGCCACACCTGCTTCCAGGTCACCCCCTACCCCGGCTATATCGAGCTGGCGGAGAAATTGAACGCCCTGGTGCCGGGACCAACCCCCAAGCGCACCCTCTTCCTCTCCACCGGCGCCGAGGCGGTGGAAAACGCCATCAAGATAGCTCGCGCCCACACGGGTCGCAGCGGCACCATCGCCTTCAAGGGTGGCTTCCACGGCCGTACCATGATGGGCATGGCCCTCACCGGCAAGGTGGTTCCCTACAAGACCGGCTTCGGCCCCTTCCCGGGGGAGGTCTATCACCTGCCCTTCCCAGCCGACTACCTTGGCGTAAGCGAAGCCGATGCGCTGGCTGCGCTGGATCTCTGCTTCAGCTCTGACATAGAGCCGGCCCGGGTTGCGGCCATCATCATCGAGCCGGTGCAGGGTGAGGGGGGCTTCTACGTCGCCAGCCCGAACTTCCTGCAGGCCCTTCGCAAGATCTGCGACCAGCACGGCATCGTCCTCATCTGCGACGAGATCCAGACCGGATTCTGTCGCACCGGCAAGACCTTCGCCACCGAGTACAGCGGCGTCGAACCGGACATCATGACCCTGGCAAAAAGCCTGGCGGGGGGCTTCCCGTTGTCCGCCGTGGTCGGGAAAAGCGAGATCATGAACGCCGCCAAGCCGGGTGGCCTGGGCGGCACCTATGCCGGCTCCCCCATCGCCTGCGCCGCCGCCCTGGCGGTGCTGGAAGTGATCGAGGAGGAGAAGCTCAACCAGAAGGCGCTGGCCCAGGGGGAGCAGATTAAGGCGCGCCTGCACAAGCTTGCGGAGCGCTTCGACTGCATCGGTGACATCCGCGGCCCGGGCGCCATGGTGGCCATGGAGCTGGTCAAGGGAGGCGATGCCGGCCAGCCCGACCCGGATCTCACCAAGCGCCTGGTGGCCGAGGCCGGCAAGCGCGGCCTAGTGCTGCTGGCCTGCGGGGTGCGGGCCAACGTGATCCGCTTCCTCGCTCCCCTGACCGCCTCGGCGACCATCGTCGACGAGGGGTTGACCCTGCTCGAACAGGCGCTGGCAGCCGCCAGACCCTAAGGTGCTCACCAGCGCCTCGCATTTGTGCTAAAAAATGCGTTTTTTCCCCCTTGATATGCTTGTCAGGGGGGCATCACGAATGCACAATGCGCCTCCGCTTTCAAGGACCGCCCGCTCATCGCAGCCCGGTCTTTTTTTGCGGCAACCAAATCCATAACGAGGCCGGAACCGACCGGAAATGATAGCGAGATGGATAGCCATCTCACGACACCCGCTTCTCAAGTGAGGAACACCATGGGGTATTTCACCGCTTTCCTGCCGGCCTGCGCCGGTCTGCGCCTGCCGTCTGTGCAACACATTGGCGCCCCCAAGAACCAGGATGACCCGAGCGTCACCCTGCTCCCTTCGGCCAAGACAGGGGAGAAAGCATGATGAATGCTCACCCTACCGGTCTGAAAAAGAGCCTCAAGCTGTGGCACGTGGTCATCATGGGTCTGGCCTATCTGACCCCCATGGCCGTGTTTGACACCTTCGGCATCGTCACCGAGATCACCGAAGGCCATGTGCCGACCGCCTACCTGTTCGCCCTCATCGGCATGCTGTTCACCGCCATGAGCTACGGCCACCTGGTGCGCAAGTTCCCCTCGGCGGGCTCCGCCTACACCTATGCCCAGAAGGTGTTCCACCCCTATGTGGGCTTCATGGTGGGCTGGGTCTCCCTGCTCGACTACATGTTCATGCCGATGATCAACATGCTGCTGGCCAAGATCTACATGGAGGCCCTGTTCCCGGAGGTAGAGCCCTGGACCTACATCCTGGCCCTGACCGCGGTGATGACCTTCCTGAACCTGCGCGGCATCAAGCTGGTGGCGAACTTCAACAGCCTGATCGTCATGATGCAGTTCAGCATCATCGCCGTCTTCATCGGTCTCATCGCCTGGGGTGTCTATCACGGCGAGGGGCTAGGCACCCTCCAGAGCAGCCGCCCCTTCTTCTCCGAACACATGCACCTGGTGCCCCTGTTCACCGGCGCCTCCATCCTCTGCCTGTCGTTCCTGGGCTTCGACGCCATCAGCACCCTGTGCGAGGAAACCCCCAATGCGGATCGGGTGATCCCCCGCGCCATCCTGCTGACGGCCCTCATCGGCGGCGTGCTCTTCATCTCGGTCTCCTACTTCCTGCAGCTGTTCTTCCCGGACATCTCCCGCTTCCAGCAGCCGGATGCCGTGCTGCCGGAGATAGCCCTCTACGTCGGCGGCAAGCTGTTCCAGGCGGTGGTACTGGTGTGCACGACCGTGGCGGTGCTCGCCTCCGGGCTCGCCTCCCACGCCGGGGTCTCGCGCCTGCTCTACGTGATGGGGCGGGACCGGGCCCTGCCGAGCCGCTTCTTCGCCTACGTCCACCCCAAGTGGCAGACCCCGGCCCTGAACGTGATGCTGGTGGGGGCCCTGGCCCTCTCGGCCGTGTCGTTCGATCTGGAGATGGCGCTGGCGCTCATCAACTTCGGCGCCCTGGTGGCCTTCACCTTCGTCAATCTGGCGGTGATCGCCCACTTCTATATCAAGCTCGGCCACAACAAGAGCCTACGGGATCACCTGCTGTTTCTGGTGCTGCCCCTGTGCGGCGCCGCCTGCATCGGGGTGCTCTGGCTCAACCTGGAACCCGCCTCCTTCGAGCTGGGGCTAATCTGGGCCGCCCTCGGCGCCCTCTATCTGCTGCTGCGCCTGACCCTGTTCCGGGTCCAGTTGCGCCAGCCGGAGACGGACGCCTCTTGACCAGGATGCCCCTGCAGAGCCCGCCCAGTGCGGGCTCTTCTTTTGATAGCGCCCACCCGAATCGGCGCCATCGGTCACTCCCTTTCAGCCCTTTCTACGCCCCGCTCCCGAGGCGTTCGAGACAGGCAGAAGTACAACCCTGACCCCAGTCAACAAAATGCCCAATAGCGGCCTTTTTTGCTTGTCACCCCCCCCCTCTGGGGGCACAATACGCCGCCCCTTGAGAGCCGATGTTTTTGCAGCATCGGTTCTTTGCTTTTTAGGGGCACACCACCATTCACCAAGAGGCCGGACTTTGCGCCGGAATTGATATCGAGATTGCAGAGCAATCTCCCGACGTTGTGAGGAAATACATGGGGCTTTTCACTGCTTTCCTGCCGGTCCCCACCGGCATGTGCCATCCGTCTGTCGCCCAGACTGGCGCACCCTGTGTCCAGGTACGCATTGCCGCGTCCCTGATCCCGTCCCCCTTCGCCACCCAGGCGTTCGCAGAGGAGAAAGCGTGATGGCCGGTGCCAAGCTGCTCAAGACGCTGACCCTGTTCCAGGTGGTGGTGATGGGTCTGGCTTACCTCACTCCCATGGCGGTGTTCGATACCTTCGCCATCGTCGGCGACATCACCGATGGCCGCGTGGCCACCGCCTACCTGTTGGCCCTCGGCGGCATTCTGCTCACCGCCTTCAGCTACGGCCATCTAGTGCGTCGCTTCCCCTCGGCGGGCTCTGCCTACACCTATGCCCAGAAGGTGTTCAACCCCTACATCGGCTTCATGGTGGGCTGGTCTTCCCTGCTGGACTACATGTTCATGCCGATGATCAACATCCTGCTGGCCAAGATCTACCTGACCGCCATGTTCCCGAACGTCGAGCCCTGGATCTTCATCTTCGGTCTGGTGACCGTGATGACCTTCCTGAACCTGCGCGGCATCAAGCTGGTGGCGAACTTCAACGGCGTCATCGTCTTCATCCAGGTCGCCATCATCCTCACCTTCCTCGGCCTCATCGGCTGGGGCCTGACCCAGGGTGAAGGGGCCGCGACCCTGCTGAGCAGCCGTCCCTTCCATGTGGAATCCGCCAGCATGCTGCCGCTGTTCACCGGCGCCACCATACTGTGCTTCTCCTTCCTCGGCTTCGACGGCCTGAGTTCCCTCTCGGAAGAGACCCCGAACGCCGGCAAGGTGATCCCCCGCGCCATCGTGCTGACGGCGCTCATCGGCGGCATCATCTTCGTGACCGTCTCCTACAGCCTGCAGTTGTTCTTCCCGGATCTGGCCCGCTTCAAGGAGCCGGACGCCGTGCTGCCGGAGATCGCCCTCTACGTGGGTGGCACCCTGTTCCAGAGCGTGGTGCTGGTGTGTACCACGGTGGCGGTGCTGGCCTCCGGCATGGCGGCCCACGCGGGCGTGTCGCGCATCCTCTACGTGATGGGTCGCGATCGCATGATCCCGGAACGGGTGTTTGGCTACATTCACCCCACCTGGCGCACCCCGGCCATCAACGTGCTGCTGGTGGGGGCCCTGGCCCTCTCCGCGGTGTCGTTCGATCTGGACATGGCCCTGGCCTTGGTGAACTTCGGCGCCCTGGTGGCCTTCACCTTCGTTAACCTGTCGGTCATCGGCCAGTTCTGGGTGCGCGAGAAGCGCAACAAGACGTTGAAGGATCACCTGCTGTTCCTGGTGCTGCCGCTGCTGGGAGCCGCCACCATAGGGGCGCTCTGGATCAACCTGGAACGCAGCTCTCTGGAGCTTGGCCTCATCTGGGCAGGGCTGGGGGTGACCTACCTGTTCCTGCGCCTCGCGGTATTCCGCATCCCCTTCCGTCAGTACGAGGAAGCGGCCGACGGCCAGTAAGCCATCCATATGATGCAAAGAGGGGAGCCCGCGGGCTCCCCTCTCTCATTTGCACGGCACACCGCCAGCTGGCAGCCCTCAGTAGGCGCCCGTCTTGCGCAGCACGGCGCGGCCCGCCGCCTGGGCAGGGTTGTCCACCGCGTTCTCGACTCTCTGCTGGGTGTTCTTCGCCTTGTTGTAGGCCTCGTCCACGCCGGTGGCCTGGGCCGCCTTGCGCTTGGCGTAATCGGCCGGATTGTCCACCGCATTCTCCACCCGTTGCTGGGTGTTCTTCGCCTTGTTGTAGGCTTCATCCCCCCCTGTGGCCTGGGCCGCCTTGCGCTTGGCGTAGCCAGCGGGGTCGTTGACCGCATTGTCTACCCGTTGCTTGGCACTCTGGGCCGAACAGCGGCTGTTGACCCCGGTCGCGCTGTTGACGGCCGAGCCGATCGCCACGTCTTTGGCGTCGCAACCCGATGAGACGATGCCGGCGTGAGCAGGGAGGGAGGCCAGGGCCAGCGGAAGGAGCAGAAGAGACCAATGTTTCATGACAGACTCGCAATTGCAGATAAAAGACGGGTCAGTCTACCCCCTGGGGAGAGGAGACGTTACCGGCTTGCCCTATGTTTAGCACCGCCTCCGTCAGTTTCTAACGCATCCATCGATAGTGGCGGTCAAATACACCATCAAACAACGCAATGTCGACATTATATGTCGCGGTGATAGTACCGATGGCTGGCAATGAGATAGCTGTCATCAAAACATCATCAAAGTGTCACGTTGTCATATTTCTGTCATAGAGCGCTGCTGTAATGCGCCCGTCCAATTCAACGCAGACGTCCCAAGAGGCACCATGCAAAGCATACCGTCGTCCCCGCAGACCCGCGCTACCGGCCCCCTGTTCAACTGGCTAGCGGTGATCACCTTTGTCTACCTGATCCTGGTCGCCGTCGGGGCCGTCTCCCACGGTTTCAAAGGCTTCTCCGGCGGCGCCGAGGGTGCGGCCCAGATCTTCGCCTTCGCGAACAACCCCTTCGTCGCCCTGCTGCTCGGCATCCTGGCCACCGCCCTGGTGCAATCCTCCAGCACCGTCACCTCGGTCATCGTCGGCCTGGTGGCGGGCGGCCTGCCCATGGGCATGGCCATCCCCATGGTGATGGGGGCCAACCTCGGCACCACCATCACCAACACCATCGTCTCCCTCGGCCATATCCGGGACAGGAGCGAGTTCCGCCGCGCCTTCGCCGCCGCCACCGTACACGACTTCTTCAACCTGCTGGCAGTCTTCATCTTCCTGCCGCTTGAGCTGATGTTCGGCCTGCTGCAAAAGAGTGCCGAGTGGCTGTCAGGTCTGCTGATGGGCTCCGCCGACATGTCCATGAAGGGCATGGACTTCATGAAGCCCATCATCTCCCCCTCCCTGGATCTCATCGACAGCGCCGTCGCCTTCCTGCCGGGCAAGGGCCCCGCCATCGCCACCATAGTCATCGGCATCCTGCTGATCCTCGGCTGCGTCACCGCCCTCGGCAAGGTGCTGCAACGGGTCATGGTGGGCCGTGCCAAGGAGCTGCTGCACAAGGCGCTGGGCCGTGGCCCCCTGACCGGCATCGCCTCCGGCACCCTGGTCACCGTCATGGTGCAGTCCTCCTCTACCACCACCAGCCTGATGATCCCCCTGGCGGGTGGCGGCGTGTTCAACACCCGCCAGCTCTACCCCTTCACCCTGGGGGCCAACATAGGGACCACCATCACGGCCCTGCTGGCGGCCACCGCCATCAGCGGCGCCGGTGCCCAGCTGGCACTGACCATCGCCTTCGTGCACGTGCTGTTCAACGTCTTCGCCGTGGCGCTCATCTATGGCGTGCCCTTCCTGCGTGAACTGCCCATCAAGGCCGCCGAGACCCTGGCCCGGGTCGGCAGCGAGAACAAGCTGCTGGCGCTGGGTTATGTGGCCGGGCTCTTCTTCGCCCTGCCCGCCCTGATGATGGTCGCCTCCAAGTGATCGGGACGGGGCCGTCCATGGGCCGGCCACAGCGCCGCGCAGATGACTCGCCCCTTCCCGCTCGCTGAGATAAGATGCCAGTCTCATTGCACTCTTTGCATTTCAGGGAATAGGAAAACCGATGAAATTCATTCTGATAGCACTGCTGGTTGCCGGGGTTGCCTACTACTTCTACTCCAGCGCCAATAACAAGAAGGTGGCGGCCGAGAACGTCCGCCTGGGAGCCGAATTCCTCGCCAGCAACAAGGACAAGCCCCTGGTGACCACCACGGCCTCCGGCCTGCAATACGAGGTGCTGACCCCGGGCACGGGTACGGTTCATCCCACCGCCACCAGCAAGGTGAAGGTACACTACGAGGGCAAGCTGCTGGACGGCACCGTCTTCGACAGCTCGGTCGCCCGCGGCGAGCCCATCGAGTTTGGCCTCAACCAGGTGATCCCCGGCTGGACCGAAGGGGTACAGCTGATGGTGGAAGGGGAGAAGACCCGCTTCTATATCCCCGCCAACCTGGCCTACGGCGATCGTGCCGCCGGCAAGATCCCGCCGGGATCCGTGCTTATCTTCGACGTGGAACTGCTGGGCATTAAGTAACCGGCTTCGGCAAGATCCCACTGAGCACCCGTGCTTATCTTCGATGTAGAGCTGCCGGGTATTCAGTAACCGGCTTCGGCAAGATCCCACTGAGCCCCCGTGCTTATCTTCGATGTAGAGCTGCTGGGCATTCAGTAACTCGCCTCGGCAAGCTCCCACTGAGCACCCGTGCTTATCTTCGATGTAGAGCTGCCGGGCATTCAGTAACTCGTCTCGGCAAGATCCCACGGCTCTCCACCAGGCTAGCGCAACCCGCTGGCCTGGTTTTTTTATCCCTCCATTGCGCCAGCGTTCCCCGCAAGATGCCCCTGACTATCAATTATTAGTGAACAGTGATTATACATATAGCCTGATTGTTAACCTTTAAGTCGGGGAGGATAATGACCTCAATGTCAGTGGCATCTTGCCCTGATCCCATGTCATGCGGTGGCGGCCAGCAGTGCCCACGCCGCCAACAAGGAGTCTCATCATGGCTATCGCTCCCGTCTGGTTCATCTCCCACGGCGCCCCGGATCTGGTCTTGCGGGATCAACCGGCGACCCAGTTTCTCAGGGGTCTGCGCCTCGAAGGCATCAAGGGGCTGGTGGTGATCTCTGCCCACTGGTTCAGCCGCACCGAGCCGCAGCTCAACGTCGAGTCGAGCCCGGCGCTGATGTATGACTTCTACGGCTTCCCGGAGCCGCTCTACCGCATCCGCTGGCCCGCCAGGAGCCCGGCCTGGCTGCAGGAGGCGGTGAGCGATCAGCTGCTGCTGGCGGGTCTGCCCGCCACCCCGGTCAAGCGCGAGCTGGACCACGGCGTCTGGTCCCCCCTCTCCCTGATGGATCCGGCGAGCGAGATCCCCCTGGTGCAGCTCTCCATCCCCGCCAGCTTCAGCCCGGCCGAGCTGTGGCGACTGGGTGAGGCCCTGCAGGCCCTGCGCGAACAGGGGATCGGCATCCTCGCCTCCGGCGCCATCACCCACAACCTGAGGGCGCTCGGACCGGATGGCTCCCCCGTCCCCGGCTGGGCCAGCGACTTTGCCCGCTGGCTGGAGCAGGCCATGGCGGTGGCGGATCGCCCCGCGCTGGAAGATTACCGGGCCCGGGCCCCGGGGGCGGTAGAGTCTCACCCCCATGACGATCACCTGCGCCCCCTGTTCGTGGCCCTGGGGGCGGCGGGGGCGGACAAGCCGGTGAAGCTGCACGACAGCTGGGATTACGGCAGCCTCTACATGGGGGCCTACCGTTTCGGTTAACGCCTCGGTAATGGGCCGCTAACCATCTGCCTCCATGGCGGGCCTGGCCCGCCATTAATTTGTGTCGTTTATGTCGATAAATGCCTAAAAAAGGGACTCATCGTGCCCGAGTTCCGGTAGAATGGCCGCTTTCGGATAATCCTGACCGGCAAGGATGGCTGTCGCGTTCCGGGTGGCATGATGAACCTTCTTCGATCACTGATCCTGCTCTGCCTGCTGTTCACCCTGCCCGCGCAGGCGCTCATCCTGCACAGCCGCCACGATTTTCAGCCTGTCTACTCCCCCAGACAGCTGGCGGAAGAGCAGTGGCTTCAACGGACTCCGTTCCTGCGAGTCGGCATACTGCTCCACGACTATCCCCCCTTCAGCATCCTCATCCCGGATAGCCGCTTCGAGGGGGTATCCGCCGATTATCTCGACATCATCGGGAAATCCCTGAAGAAGAACCTGTCACTCACGCCCTATGCAGATAAAGACGCCATGTTGTCGGCCCTGCGCAGAGGGGAGATAGACATCGCCAATATCGGCAACCTGACCCTGGACGAAGGGAAGACCGACATCCGCCTGAGCCGTTCCTATTTCAGCAGCACCTCCGTCTTCTCCGCGCTCAGGCAGCACCACGGCCCCCTGCTGACCCCGGGCCAGAGCGTGGCGACGGTCGCCGGCTACACGGATGCGGCCCAGTTCAAGCGCTACTACCCCACCCTCAATCTGGTGACCTATGCCTCCAACAAGGCCGCCTTCGATGCGGTCTTCTTCGGTCATCAGGAAGTCCTGCTGAGCGATGCCTACGCCATGCGCTACCTCAACGGCGAGCGCTTCGACCAGCTCAGGCAGCGTGGCGAGGCCCAGCCCGAGCTGGCCCCAGGCGCGTTTCGCTTCGCGGTCTCCCGCCATGCCCCCCAGTTGCTGAGCCTCATCAACACCACCTTGCAGGATCTCAGCGATCTGACCCGTTACTTCATCTTCAGCCAGTGGAGTGGCCCCATCCGGGATTCGGTAGACGGCCCGGCCAGCCTCTATGATGCCGACGAGCTGGCCTGGCTGCGCCAGGCCCCCACCATCAAGGTCTGGCTGATGGACAACCTTTACCCCTATGGGGTCAAGGACTATGACGATCAGCTGACCGGCATGGCGGTCGCCATGCTGGCCAAGGTGAGCAGACGCACCGGCCTGCACTTCAGCTTCGTGACATACCATTCGGAGCAACAGCTGAGCGAGGCGGTCCGCAACGGAGACGTGGATCTCATCGGGGCCATCTCCCACCCCGTCGCCAGGCACTATGGCCTGCTGCCATCCTCCCCCTATGCCACCGACGACATCTACGTGATCCTGGCCCGGCAGGAAGATAGCAGCATCCATGCCCTGACGGATCTGGCGGGCAGGCAGGTGGGCATGACCCGCCACAACCCCGTCGCCAGCCAGCTTGACAGCAGCCGGCTCACCCTCACGGACAGCGCGGCCGAGGCGATGCGGGCCCTCAAGTTGAAGCGCCTCGACGCCGCCATAGTGCCGCTCTACTTCGCCCAGCACATGGTGGGCAGCGGCGACGGCCAGCTGCGCATCGCCGGTCCCGCCAGCGATGATCCCATCCAGATGGGTTTTGCCAGCATGCCGGACAACACCATGCTGATGGAGATCCTCGACAAGACCATACTCTCCATCTCCCCGAGCGAGCTGGCCATGATGAGCTACGAGTGGCGCAACCGGACGCTGCCCGCCCCCAGCTTCATCAATCGCCATGCTCATTACGTCTACCTGCTGTTTGCCGTCCTGTTCGGGGCGGCCCTGCTGCTACTCTACCGCAACCGCATGCTCAAGCGGCTGGCCCAATCCGAGCAGCATTCACGCCAGCAGCTCGAAGCCCACGTCCGCTTCATCGAGGCGCTGGGGGAGAGCCTGCCCCACCCCATGGTGGTGCGAAACACGGATGGCCGGGTATTGATGTGCAACAGCAAGTACCTGACACAGCTGGGCACCCGGCAGGATCGGGTGCTGGGCCAGACCTTCGCCGACGGGCTCGCCGGCCGGGTCAACAGCGAGGACATCGCCGTGCTGGAGCAGGACTTTGCCCAGATATTGGAGACGGCCGAACCCATCTTCGCGGATCGCCTGTTCCATCAGGGGGAGCACTGCTCCGTCATCTATCACTGGATGGTGCCCTACTTCGATACCGGGGGAGCCGTCAGCGGGGTGATCGATGGCTGGATAGACATCACGGATCGCAAGACCCTGGAGGAGGATCTGCGGCTGGCCAAGGAGCAGGCCGACCGGGCGAGCCGGGCCAAGAGCGACTTCCTCGCCACCATGAGCCACGAGATCCGCACCCCCATGAACGCCATTCTCGGCATGCTGGAGCTCGTCAGCCAGGATCCGGCCCTGGGCCGTCGCAGCGCGGAGCAATTGAACATCGCCTCGGAGTCGGCCCACGGGCTGCTGGATCTCATCGGGGATGTGCTGGATATCTCCAGCATAGAGGCGGGCCAGATGACGCTGCATCCTGTCCCCTGTGCCCTCACTCCCCTGCTCTATTCGGTCTGCCGGGCATTTCAGGGCATGGCCGAGCACAAGGGGCTCGGCTATCGCATCGATATCGCCACCGACCCCCTGCCCCAGGTGGTCATCGATCCCCTGCGCCTGCGCCAGATCCTCTTCAATCTGCTCGGCAACGCCATCAAGTTCACCCATCAGGGGGAGGTGACGGTGCAGGCGAGGCTGGACGAGCAGGACGTGAACCCCGTGCTCCATCTCGCGATCCATGACAGCGGGGTGGGCATTGCCGCCGACCAGCTGCCGAGGCTGTTCACCCCCTTCTATCGCGGCCGCGGCGCCCAGCCCCAGGAGGGGAGTGGGCTGGGTCTCAATATCTCCCGCATCCTGTGTCAGATGATGGGAGGGGAGATCCGGGTCGAGAGCGACATCGGCGTGGGCACCCGGCTCGAGGTCATCCTTCCCCTGCAACTGGCGCAGGCTCCCGCGCACTCCGCGCATCCGCAGCCTGCGGAGCTCGCCCCGGCCGGTCAGCGCCCCCTGCGCATTCTGGTGGTGGATGACAATCACACCAACCAGACCCTGCTGCGCCAGCAGCTCAAGCACCTTGGCCACGAGGTGAGCGTGCGCGGCAACGGCGCCGAGGCGCTCAGAGCCATCCGTGGCAAGGCGTTCGATCTCGTCATCACCGACTGCCAGATGCCGGTGATGGACGGCTTCGAGCTGGCTCGCCGGCTGCGGGCCTACGGCCATGAGCTGCCCATCTGGGGCTTCACCGCCCATGCCCAGCCGAAGGAGCGGGAGCTCTGCCTCGCCGCCGGCATGGACGAGTGTCTGTTCAAGCCCATCGGGCTGGCACGCCTGCGAACGGCGCTGGCCGGGCTCAAGCCGCCGGCCGCCTGAGTACCCTCAGCGGAAAAAAACCATAAAAAAAGAGAGCCGAGGCCCCCTTTCATTACTCAACAAAATCAGTGAGTTACTTTAAAAACAGTCAGTTATATGCCATGAACTGAGACGATATGAGACGTAAAGCGACTACGATTGGGGCAATTTGTGGACACTTTTTCAGGCTGCTGATAACGGGTTTTCTAGAGGATTAAAACGTACTGCATCATTCAGGTAATCTGGGGCAAAATGGGCATAGGTCATTGTCTGCTGGATGTTATGATGGCCCAGTATTTTTTGCAGCGCGAGGATATTGCCCCCGGACATCATGAAGTGTGATGCGAACGTGTGCCGGAAGACATGCACCGCCTGCCCTACTGGCAAGTCCGGAGCCACCGACTTGATCACGTCTCGCACCAACAGGTAGTCGATGTCACGAAACAGCGGGCCCCGATTCACCCCGCTCGTGAGCTCCTGACACAGCTCGGCCGAGATCGGCACAGTGCGATTTTTGCCATTCTTCGTGTTGATATAGGTCACTCGGCTGGCCAGCACATCCTCGCGGCGCAGATTGGCCGCTTCACTCCAGCGCGCCCCTGTGGCTAGGCAGAGTTTGACTACTTTCAGGTTCTCCCCGGATAGCGCCCCCAAGACCCCACGGATCTCTTCCTGGGAGAGGTAACCCATTGGCCTTTCTACCAACTTGACCTTTTTTACGTCCTTGAGCGGATGCGCATGATGATAATGGCCAAGCTCAATGAGTACCGAAAATACCCCGCCTAGCATGTCGTGTTCACGGTTGACGGTGTTTGGAAGGCGGCCAGCTTGTATTCGCATCGCCCGGTACTCAGAAAATAGCGCCTTGGTAACCTGCCTCGCCAATGGGTAACGCATTCCCGCATCCATATTCTGGAGCTTCTTACGAGCAGCCTCTCCTGACTTCAGAGTCTGACCATGGTAGCGCCACCAGAGATCGATCAGCTCAGAGAGCGGCCGGTTATCTGCCGGGCGATCAACCCATCCTTTATTGTGCTCAGTGGCGATAACCCAACGCTCATACTGCTGAGCCTCGGATTTAGTTTTGAAGCGTTTGCGGATCCGCTTACCGTCACGACCTTGCGGACGGATGTCGACCAAGTAGCCGTCAGAGGTGGATTTGATGCTCATAAGGAGACTCTTGAACCTATAAAAATACGCCCATCAGGGGCGTATTTCGAAAGCCAGACGCTGAGGCTGCATTAAGACGTGTGGGGAAGGAATTTGATAAGTAACGCGACAACGGTCCCCGTCAGCCCAATGCCTATCCCCATGATGGTTAGCATGGTTCGGAACATCCATTTCTGCTGATTGCCCAATGCTTCATGTAGATCAGCTTTGGTCGCAAATTTCTTATCGAGACCATCAAACTTAGACTCGAATTTCTTTTCTATCGCATCGAGCTTCGATTCAAGCTTCTTGTCCATTGAATCAAGCTTGATATCGAACGCGTCTTGCCGCCCAGCCAGTGAAGCCATAGACACTTTCAGGTCGTTGACGTCGTCAGCTACCCGCTCAAGCTTCTGCTTGATATCTGTAGTATCCCGCTGGATGTGTTCTACATGCGACTCAAGTTTCGCAACTCTGGGTTCTAGCACGTTATCACCTCCTCCATCTCCGCCGCTTGGCCCGTCAGATTTGCCTGGCGTGACTGCGTGTGACGGAAAATTACGAATCTCAGCGCTCATTATACCTTACCCCTAGCTTTAGCTTCTTTAGCTTCCAGTAGGGCTACAGGTGAAAACAGATGGATGTAACCACAGTTAATGCATTCGCCAACAGAAGCCACGTACCTACGAGTATCCACAGTTCTATCAGTCATGAACGATGGCATCGCAAACGCAAAAAGCTGTTCATCAGTACCTACAATATGCAAACTACTACTGCCACACATCACACAGCGAAGTTGATTGTTCGTCTTTTCAAGCAAAAACTGAATCATCTCATCAGTCGTTATACCCGTTATCTCGGCACGGACGGCATCCATTTCCGGATTAACTTCACTAGAAGACATTGTTACACCTTCATTTGATGATTTGTGCTTTGCGCTAAAACGGCAACGCCTTAAATTGTGCTCTGCTTCAGCAGGATATTAATCTTCGATGCCAGCAGACTTTGGTAATCCTTTGGCATCGTGCGAGACCACACAGGTTTCACAGAAAAGGCGGCCTAACGCTGTAACTTTGAGTCCTCCTCTAAAAAAATGAAGGGTGAACTGCTCATCAGAGGAATAATCATTCTTCAATTTTTGAATCAACTCATGGTTCTCAAGAGCATCATAAACACCGGGGGTCGTGTATTCGTACATGACCGGAATCTCTGCCAACCCAAGCCGACACAGGTTGTTTAGATAGGTGGGAGTCTGCTCTGGATGTTCGCAACCAGCCTCCCAACCCAATAATGAGAAGTCTTTCAGAAGCTCTATACTACCGTTTTTTGTAGCTGTTGGGGCTCTATACGCTTTCTGCGCACTGATGAGAGGTAACGCTCTGACAGGAAAGAAAAGTTTTAGAATACGCGCCTCATCAGGGGTCAACTGCTTAATTATTTCAACAAACGCAGGATGCGCTCCCTGAGCAGTCCTGGAATCCATGGATGCAGCCAGCAAGTTTGCATACATATCTCTGAGAGATTCTTCGTGGCCGGTATACCTCAAAGCCTCCAAGGTAGGGCCCGCCACATTTGGCTTCGGGGTAACGATGCACTCAGGAGGAACGTCTTTCAGCTTTTCAGCTACCCGTGTTGATAGAAACTCCTTGAGTTGGTCATATCCCCAAACAAGCACGCTGACTGGCGCCAGAGCTATATGGATCGTCTTTGCGACTGTTTTAAGGGCAGCTCCAATCTCTTTCGCCGCTGGCTGCACAACATCCTGATACACAGGAACAGCCTCGACCACACCTTTTATCGCATCTGCCGCATCACGAATCTTGTTTTCATCGGACATACACTATCTCCCTGATATTCCTACTCAGCAACGATTAATTATCGGTCCGGTTGCCATAGATATTGTCCGGTGCGGCTCTTCACGCATTTCTGCATCCCCAAAGAAGTGGGAAGCCTAGTACCCCAGCTAAACGGCTCGCCGTTGAATAGGCAGATATCCTTGCGTTTGAGCATAACTGCCTTGCTTTGCTCAGCGCGAAGTTCTGCCTGGAAGAGCGGTTTATACACCGCTGCGCCAGTGGCCAGCACTGCCAATATTCCGCCACATATCAAGCGGCCACGCAGTCGCTGGACTACTCGTTGCGCTTGTTCAGCCTTTTTATGTGCCTGAGCAAGCACCTCTGCATCAACAAGCCTTCCTGCAATGAGGTTATCAATCTGGTGTTCCAGCTCTGCTGCTCGGCTGGCAGCCCGTTTCAACTCAGCTTCTGAATGGCGGTGTGATTGGATCTCACTTGAAAGACGCTGCTGCAGCTCCGTTACACCGCTGCCCAAAGAGCGCTTTTCTCTCTCTAACTGGGCTGCTGTAACTCGATGCTGGGTCAACACTTGCTGTAACCTATCGTGGTCACTTTTTAGTGCTGAATGTGCTTGCTGATAGTGACGAAGTTCGGCCCTAAGATTGACCTCTATTTCACTCTGTTCCACCAGATCGCAGCATACGGACTGGTATTCTTGCCGCCAGATCTCTTCAATAACAGTGCCAGAAGCTGCCTGTTTTGCTTCGATCATCAGTTGCAACAAAGCTTGGGCGGCCTTCAGGTGATCGAGTCGCATCTCTCCGATCTCGTTGACCCCAATCTTCTCATGCAGATACGTCCAAGTATCCCAGCCCTTTTGGCCAAACTCCCTATCCAGCTGGAGCACCAAGTTATGGAGCTCTTTTCGCTCTCTTCTGGTGAGTAGCCGCCCTCCCAACTCGTTGATGATCTTCACATCCCCTCCGGCGGCATACTCGACCGGGGCATGGAAATTCAGGTTCACTTTACTACTTGGGGTATCAAGCAACTCGGTCACGACTTCTTCGAGCCCTTCATGATCGTGGCATCACCAGAAAACGCGGTTCCAACGGGACCATTAAAATTCAGCTGAGCGCCATCACCGCTATTGGTGTTCGTAACGTTTCCAGCCACCGTCGCACCTCCGGCTGCCAAACCTGCCATAGCCGCAGCTTTTACAGACAATGGTGCGGCTCGAAATAACGTCAGTAACTGATCTTCATCTGGAGTCAACTTCTCTGTGGAATGCGCACCTCTTAGAAGGTACTGAGTGTCTACCCCTACCTTCGAAAGTTCCATGAGATAGCCAGCATCAGGGAAGCGCTCTCCCTTCTCGTACTTAAACTGAGCCTGTTTTTGGACACCACCTATCGCTCCAAAAGCGGCTTGCGTTAAACCAAGCCGTTCTCTTTCCTCACGAAGTCGATCATGAAAATCATTCATTTGAATCACTAGCCGTTGACAGTAATCCATTTGGATGACAGGATTAACTGGTTACTTTGAACACGGGCTGCCACACACAGCCACAAAACACACAAACAGCCAGAGGGTATCACAATGGCCTCTAAATCCAAACGCATCCTTATTCCCAATGATGTCAGTCAGTTACCGACTGATTACCCCTTTTTCAGCCGAGAGACTGGCAAGGCCATCGTCAGCGAATCGCTCGTGGACTATGCCGCACGCCAAGGTGTCGCAATCAACACCATCCGCAAGCGCGCCGACCGTGGCCAACTGCCAGTTTTGCAAGACGGTAAACGGGGTCATCGCAGCGTCAATCTCTACGCCCTCTACATGCAGGCCCGCTATCAAGCCGAGCGTTTCGTCACTATGACCGTAGCTTGTTGATTGTTGTACCGGACTCAAGAGGGATATCAGAGTGTCGAATTGCATCAAAAACCTACACCCCCACTATCGGGGAGCCTGTGCCAGCTTTGCAAAGGATCACAACGTAGAGCGGGTGGCGGCCAGTATTGGCATGTCTTCCCACGTATTACGTAACAAGTTCAATCAGGCACAGAAACACAAGCTTTCAGGCGAAGACCTGATCGCGCTCTACCACGCCACCCAAGACGAAACACTGCTGGATGCCCTGTTGTTGGAATGTGGCTTGACTGCTGTCGCCATCCCAGACGCCGAGCGAGCCCCGTCACTGACTCACCAGGTGATCCAGCTGAATTCACAGATAGCGAATATCGGTCAGCGAACTCTGGAGCTCACGGAGCGCGGTCGCATCACCAGCAATGAGCACCGCTCCTTTATGAGCATCGCCACCGCAGCGATGGGCTCAGTTGCTCTTCTCATCAACGATGTCGAGCAGCGATTCCAGGTGATGTCACCGCTTGCTGCATTGGCGATGTGAGGGGGCTACGCATGAGTGCCGCAGAGAATTACCCAGCCCTGCTTAGGGCCCAGCTCCTTCAAAGCAAATCCCAGGTGCCGCGCTACTGGCGCGAGGCCAATCAGAAACAACGTGAGGCCGTCTGTTACATCGCTCAGTTGCCAATGGCATTGGCGGGTCAGGTATTGCCCATCGGCAGGGCTGACAGAGAGTCGATCCGCCAGGCAGTGATAGCACTCGGGTTACAGCATCTGTTTCATGGACGCATGTCGGAATACGAGTGGCACACCGGTTGTTTACCGGAACTGCAACCAAGAGAGGAAACAAGATCAGCCGATCGGCTGCACAAGAAGAAAACCCTACTGAGTGAAATTATCGGTGGGCAGAACACCGCAAAAAGCGGGCAAAAGAAAGCCCCGGACAATGGTGCTGCAAACACCTAACGGGGCTCTTATCAACAACCTAGCACGGAAAGTTGACATGACTACTTTAGCAATCCCCTGCGCGCTGCGCAACCGCAAGCTCCAGCACCGCCGTCTGACTGGCCCCTATGGCCAACGTTATTCAGCGCAAGACCTGACAATTCTGACCCAACGTGCAAACGCACTGGTTTGGGCATCCCTGTTCGGTCACATCAATCGCATCAGTACCCACCAAGGAGCCTAACCATGCCTATGCCAAACACTGAAATGCCGTCCATGGCAACCCTCAACGACAGCACCCGTCAGCGCCTACGCCAACTGCGTGAAGCTTTGGGACTGAGTCGCCCCAAGTTTGCTGCACAGCTGGATATCCCGCCCACCACGCTCAAGAACTACGAGCTGGGCTATCGCGAGATTGGGGGTGGCTTGTTGCTGCGCATCATCAATACCCCTGGCCTGTCTGATTACGCCGTTTGGCTCATGAAAGGCTCATTGATCATCCCCGAGCAAGTACGTCCGGCCCGCCCCAACTAATCCCACAAGGGGCTGCTTCGGCAGCCCCTGGAGCTATGCACATGGAAGGATTCAAGAGCATTGGCCGGATACCGGCTCAGATACAGGCAAAAGCAGCTGTGATGCTGTCCTGTAAGCGTCCTCGCCGGTTGCATGCCGGGTGTGGGGATGTGATTGCGGTGGGGTACAGATACCGCCTGTTTCGACCCTGTGGGGCCAGTGGTTTTCAGCTGATGACCCACGAACGCTACAACAAACTGACTTCTAAAAAGAAGCGCTGAGGATGATATGAGCGACGCTATCAAGATTGCCCGTCAGGCCCCCAAGTTCGTTGAGGGGCTGCTGGCCGACATGTTTGCCGCTAACGCCGAAGATAACCGCATTGCTCTGGGCGGAGTTTACGCCGGCCCGCAGTACATCCAGATCCAACTAGTCGTCACCTGTAATCCGGCCGTCCTGTTGGATGACGACAGCGATGAAGATGATGGCGAAGAGGGACCAGCCATGGCCCCGACTCATGGCCCGCTAGTCACTCACTGGCTAGCAGCCCGTGCCGAGTTTATCGCTGCAGGTGGTGAAGCCAGAGGGGATCGAGACATCACTCAGGAACTGCTGGCGCTTGGCGCTATGCGCTCGGTCTATTGGCTGGCTCTGGGCCAAGGAGAGACCGCACTGGCCAGGGAGATTGGTGACTGGTGGAAAGAATGTGCGCCACTGCATGGTCAGGGTGAGGTGATCCAATGAACTCTCGCCTGCGAATCGCCCAAGAAGAAACCATTGACAGTTGGCGGACCATCATGCTCGACGATACCGCGCGCTTACGCGGCTATCAGCGAGATCTGCTGACTATGCGCTCACTTTCCCCACGGCCACGGATAAGCATATCCCTCACCCTTCGCCAGTGCGCTGCTGCCCGCAAGATGAGAGGCATGGCTGCCGGAGCACTGGATAGCTGTCGGCTTGAGCTGCAAGCACTGTCAGGAAGTGCCAAGTCATGATGACCACCTCACTGCACTATCCTGGCTTTTCCTACCTGGAACACCTGCTCGCAGCTCCTCACGGTCATGAGCCCCTGTCCTTCTGATGCGGGACTATTACGCCGAACTGTTCGACGCCAAGCCCATTTCCCCCAGGCAGCCTGCTGCCTGGAAACTGGCTGCTGCCGTCAAAGCCAAAGCTAAGAGCATCATGAACACCCGCCGCGTGGCGTTGTGCTCCCTGGCTCATTCACGACTCCCACCTGCTCGCCGGCCTACGGCAGCACTCGATCTCGATAGCCAGATAGCGGCCATCCGCTCCTACTTCGACGGGGTCCAGGGTGCCTATGCCCTGGACTGGGCGCTTGACCTGCTCGATCGCCCCATCCCCCGCGCTGGCGGTGGGTCAGGAGTACAGTTGCCCAAAGACCTGCGCGCTGAGCTGTTCGTGGGCTACTGCCGCCACCGTGCTCCTGATGTGCTCCAGGGGGTGGCCATCACCAAGGAGGCCAACCGCTGGCTATCAAGCCGCATCACCACCCTGCGCCAGGTGCAGAACGTCATCCCCGAACCCCTTGAGCAGCTGCGCACCAAGGAAAGCCGTGAGTGCCTTGCCGTCAACTACGCCGAGCGGGTCATCCGGCTGCTCCATGCCACTACCAATTTCGGTGCTGAGCAGGTGCCGCCACTCCGTTTGTGGAACATGTGCAAACAACCGGTCGACGCCTGGGGCATGCTGCCCCGTCTGCCCAAGTTCAGAACAACCGAGAGTCGTGATGACTTCATCGCACACCACCTTATCCGCTGGCTCGATCCCAAGTGGTGGGCCAGACGCCTGCGCAAGATCTGGGAACAGTACAACGAGCACTGCGCCATCCTGCTTGGCAAGGTGCGCAAAGGGGTGTCCGCCTACGTGTCCAGTCAGGGCCTGCAAGCCTTTGTCGAGCGCCAGCGAATGGCTGCAGCTTGGCTCAAGGACATGGAAGCTTACAACGCCCAGGATGACATCATCGTCAGCTTGGAGGATGCGGTAAAAGCCTCCATCGCCAACCCAGAGAATCGCCGTCATGAATTGGTTGTGCGGGCACGGGGCTTTTCTGACGTTGCCGACGAGCTGGGTTATGTCGGCCTGTTCTTTACTTGGACGGCACCGAGTCGCTTCCACCCCTGGAAGACTATCAGGGCCCCCCAGGCTGGCGGGCCAGACAACACGAAAGAAAACCCCAAACACGACGGCTCTTCCCCCCGCGATTCCCAGCACTACATCAGCGAGCTGTGGAAGCGCTGCCGCTCAGCCCTCGACCGCAACCTGACACGTCGAGGGGAGTCCCTGGTAGAAGACCCCATCGACTATTTCGGCTTTCGGGTGGTCGAGCCCCACCATGACGGCACACCTCACTGGCACCTGCTGATCTGGGTCAAACCCGAACATCAGCATCGGCTGATCGGCATCCTGCAGCGTTATGCCCTGAGCCATGACAAGGGCGACCTGGAACGCAAACGCCACCCAGACAGCAAAAAGCCCTATAGCGACATCACGCCCCGCTTTGACTGGAAGGTGATGGACAAGGAGAAGGGCGGCGCCGTGGGCTACATCGTCAAATATATCGCCAAGAACATCGATGGCCACCGGGTCGGCGACGAAGGCGACCTGGAAGCCGAGACCGCCGCCACCGAAGGCGCCCGCCGGGTGAGGGCTTGGGCCTCGCTCTGGGGTCTGCGCCAGTTCCAACCTTTGAAAGGGCCGCCGGTCGGGATCTGGCGGGAACTGCGCCGACTGCCAGGCCGTTTGCAAGAGGCCAAGGGGATCGTCGTGGCCCCGCTGGCCAGCCCCATCATGGAAGAGTGCCGGCGCTATGCCGACGCGGTGGACTGGAAGAACTTCACCCAAGCCATGGGCGGCCCCTGCTGCCGGCGCGATGAACGCCCCTTGAGTATCCACCGCACCGCTTTTGCCGAACCCAACCAATACGGCGAACCGCAAACCAAGCTTGTGGGCGTGCGAGCCGCTGACGGCCTCATCCAGCAAACCCGTGTAGGGGAATGGGTGCTGCGCAAGTGTGGGTCACAGTGCACCGCTGAGGCCCGAGGCAGTGGGTTTTGGCCTGTGGGCGAGCGCAGCGAGTTAAAGGGTTTCGAGCGAAGCGAGGGTCTTTCCCCCCTTGGAGCTCTGGCAACAACTGTACGCGACGATCTCGAAGGATCTAAGAAGGATCCATTGAAAGGTATAAATCTATTCCATTTGGGGCTACGTGACGAAGAAGTGGCCATGATCCGGCGCGGCTTGATTGTCAGGGCGGGGGACCGGTCAGTTTGCATCCGAGATAGTGAGTTGAAAGTGACCGAACGGCACCCGTTCGAATCACCAAACGGGCCATCACTGTATCAAATTGAAGCCGAAGCCAGACGCCGGGAGGCGAAACGCCAGACGGAACTCAAGGACGTGCGGGGCCTACTGGCCGAGTCTGGAAATCCAGCTGCTTGGCTGGCCAGCATGACGGCCGCCGGCACCGAGGATGCTCTGGCGCTGCTGAATGCCTTAGAGGAAGGAGACTCTAAACAAGCCCATATACATCTTTATCGACTCCGCAATACCGTCGATTTGCATACTTGGCCAATACCACCGGTTAACCATGGTAAGGGCTTATAAACACGGTAGGCTTTTATGAATACATAAGTTTTAAGAAAGAATATTTTTACAATAAAATCCATCGCTTAAAGATAACCATGACTAGCCTAACACATTCATAGACTTCCATCTAAAATTCTGATAAAAGAAAATTCCTACAAAATGCACACACACTATTGATATCATCATAAAAACCCTTCATCTTATAATTGCAGCATATGCTGTTTCAACTCTTGAACGAAGGATTGTTTATGGGATTAAAACCGGGTGAAAACAGTGGGAAAGATGGTGGTGTTTATCAGGAGCGAGGCCCTCGTGGTGGAGCTAAAGATAACTACGCAACGATTCCAGATAATCGTCAAGCACCACCGACATCAAAACCTGGCTCAACTTGGGAGCCCGTGAAGAGAACACCAGATAGCAAACGCTAAAAATACAATACGGGGTGAAATTAATCACCCCGTCATTAACATGCGGTACTTAACTATACCACTGTGCTTTTCTTTTATCCCAAAAAGACATTTTCTCAAAATTAGCGGTGAGCCCATGTACTTTGGCTAGTTCATTATGGCACGATGTCATTAATGCCGATATTATTGGAGGTTCCTCCATTTCAATGGAGGCTATTTTGTTTTTAATAAATCCATATTCTTCCTTCGTCAGCTCGTCACGCCCCATTAACAATTCAGACTCCAACTGAATATAACGTTGCCGTAAGTTAGAGTGTAATAATAACTTTGACTTAGAATCTACAACCAACTCTAACACTTGAAACACTGCCGCTGAAAAAGCAAGCACCTTTGCCATATCAACATTATAATTTAATAGTGTTGCTCCAGCGGAAGTACTTAATATTAATGTGAATGCCGTGACAAACTTCCCAAATTTACTGTAGTAACTTTGCAGGTGCATATGGTAACGAATACCTAGTCGCACATTCCAAAGCCCTTCCCAATGGCGGTTGTAATCACTATTATTTGGACTTGTCATCACAGCCTCCCTAGAGTGTCATTTTTTATTTATCATCTCCTCGAGTCGGTGGTGGAGGTGTCCCACAAGACTGCGATATAGTCATTGGCTTTCTTGCATCAGGACCGCCGGAGTCTTGTCTAACAATCGAGTATTTATCCCTACTCCCTTTACGCTCTCCAACCAAAGGCTTTATATTTTTCGAGCCTTGATCTGAATTTTCTGGTTTTTTCGCCATTTTAAGATCCCTAAAAAACACCTAAAGTAATCGCTAATCTTATCTCATTGCCTGTTAGTTGCCTATCCCAGCTTAAAGTAAAACTATCTCAATACACTCTTAGTTGCATGAATTTTCTCTTATCCCCTTCAGCCGTGGCTTTCGTTCGTCCAGACTCCGTGTGTTGGTAAGGCAATAGGCCAGTGGACTGCCAGCTCAATGAATGGCTGTACGAAATCATGCATGACCTGTTATGGCCAGTATTCAAATCCTAGTGCTGATGATAAAAAAAAGTTGGGGCGCTTATTGCGCCCCCCTAATCATTACCTTTGATTTAGCCCCCGCAACAGGAGTTGACGCCCATCCGGGCTCAGTGAGTTAATAAGGCTTAAGGCCAGTTGGCTGGTCGTGCGACCCGATGGGCTCAGTGGGTGGCTGTATGACATCTGTGACACCCAGCTGTGCCCGCATTCTGCGTCCGTGCACTGGCAATACAGATCCGAAGTATCACGGCTCAGGCGGTGCGTCTTGGTGATGCGCCCCAGCTCCCCACATTCCCGGCAAAATACCCGCATAAATCCCCCCTGATACCGTCGATAAAAAACCGCTCGATTATACCTCTAGGCTGGATCCCTATACAGTGGTACCGACCTCCAGCGACCGATTGAAATCCACCTGTAGACGGCGAGGCAGATTGGCACCATTGATCGCATCCTGGATAAGCTCGCACATCGGGATCGTTTCGTTGCGGGCATAGGTCCGGTCGTACTGCTCCGGGTTGCCAAGACCCGCACCACCATTGGCCGGAATGATGCCGGCAAGGGCGGCCGGGAAGCGGTGAGCCGTTAGTACATCCTGAGCGGTAATTGCCTTGATGGCCGCAAATTCATCCTTGGTCGCGATGTCCCCCACCGGAATAAGCTTGATCCCATCCGGCTTGCCACCTGGGATATTGACGAACATCGAGCGAAAATTCCCGACCCCCTTGGAGCTTGCGATCATCTCCTTCATTTCCGCTTCCTGATCATCGTCCATGTTCGGGTCGGTGGCGTAGAAGATGAACCCCATGTGCGCCCCGTTGAGGAAGTATTTGCGCCGAAACATCGTGGCATCCTGGTTGAGCAGGGCCGACTGCAGACCCCCCAGGTAATCGGGCTGGCCATACACCTGCTGCACCGGGTCGTACTGAGCCAGCCAGATGATGTCTGCCGCCAAGTAATGCTTGTAACTACCATCGCGCTGCAGCATCAGAAAATTGCCATCCTGGCAGCGGCGCAGGTAGAGGCTCGACAACGGGTAGAGCCCCACCACCTGGCCAAACCCATTGCGTAATTTCAGCAACGCCGCATCCCCGAACTGCAGCAGGTTATGCACAAAGGCGGTGATCACCTCCCGGGGTACGCCCTCTCTGCTGATAAAACGGCCTGATACCATATTTCGCCGTGCCATCAGGATGGCGCCATGGTGCGCATTGGCGCGAGCGACCTTGGCCAGCCCCTGCCGGTCGATAGGCGGCATGTAATACTCGCCCCAGGGGCTGTAGAACACGTCCGTGTAGTCGGTCATCCAGGCTGTGGGATCGATGGGCTCGGCCATGGAAAAGCTGACCGTGGGCCGACTGCTGGTTGTATTGGGGGTGGGCCGCTCGGCCCGCTGGTGAAAGCGCTGTTTGCGGCTCATGTTTTCCTCGTTTACTGATGGCCCAGGTGGATTTGCGGCGGCGCGATGTGTCGAGCGGTTCGTTGTCCACCGCGTGGGCGATGGCAAAGAACACGTCAGCGTGTCCGGTCTCACTGCTGCGTGAGGCCCTGAACGTCAGTTGGCCGCCGCCAGTGGTGCTGCGCTTGATGCTCATGAAGGCCAGCGGGATCTCGATGTCTTCCTGATCCCACTCGATGCGGTCTGACTCGACCACATCCACCATCTTGAGTACCAGCCGGGCCTTGCTCTCCACGTTGTAATTGATCGGGGTGATGGTTGACTTGAACACGGGCTGCAGCAGGTCATAGACCCCGCTGCCCACCCCGGAGACGTCGATCCCGAGATACGTGACCCGGAACTTCTTGGCGATCTTCTCTATCTCGTCCGCCTGGTAGCGAAAGTTCATCCCGCGCCAAAAATGCTTCTCCAGCACCCGGAACTTTTCGCCCGGGAACAACGGCGGGGCGACCACCACCAGAGTGGCATTATCGCGGGTCCGACTCGGGTCATAGCCCAGCCACACCTCGCGCTTGCCAAACGGCTCGGGGTGCCCCGGGGTGTAGTCGCTCCAGTTGCTGATACTGGTCTGGGCCCGCTCCATGTGCTGGAACTTGAACACCGAGGCTTCATCGTCCACAAAGGCGCACATGTAGAGGTGATCGAACACCTCGATGGCGGTCTCTTCGCGCAGCGCCTCGATGTCGATGAGGGTGAACCCCTTGGCCACCGCCTCCTCCAGGGTGAGGATGTAGCGCCACACCCGATCCGGGCAGACCCGGCCACCGTCGCGCAGCTCTGCTTCGGTCGGAAACTCGATGGCCTGGCGCGCTGGATCCTTGCCCTTCCAGTCATCCCCGGTCCACAGCTTGTAACCCCCGTGGGCCTTACTGGACGGGGTGGAGAAAAAGGTCTTGCGCCAGTGAGATTGCGACCCCATGCCGGTGGCCACATCGGTGACCGCCTTGAAGTTCTTGATCCAGAAGTATTCGTCGGCGTAGAAATTGCCGGTATAGCCCTGGGCACTGTTGGCGCTGGTTGAGCAGAACACCAGCTGCGCGCCGTTGGAGAGCACAATGGGGTTGCCGCTGAGCTCCACCCCCAGGAACTTGCGGGCAATGTTGATGATGTAGGAGCGGAAAATCTCAGCCTGGGCCCGGGTGGCGGACAGGAACACCTGATTGCCACCGGTCAAGATGGCATCCTCCAGCGCTTCGCCGGCGAAATAGTAGGTCATGCCGATCTGACGGGACTTGAGAATGTTGCGGGTGCGCGGGATGGCCGGGTCGTTCTTGACCTCCCGCACGTACAGCTGGTGCGGGAACAGGGAGGCCAGCCACCCCTCGAAGTCTTCGGGGCCCAAGTCATTGACCCAGTTCTTGGTCTTCTTGCCGCCCTTCTTCGGCTTGCTCTCCCCGCGCTGGCGGCGCCCTTCACGCTCGCCCACCTCGCCAGCCTCATCTGGCGGGGTTGCCTGCCGGCGGACCTTGAGGGCCTGCTCGCGCTCCGCCAGCTTGACGGCTTCGGCCTTGAGGGCGACGTGGTGGCTGATGAGCCGATCCATCTCGGCCAGGTCGGCGTGGTTCTTCTTCGGCTTGGCGGCCAGCGCCTGGTAACGACGGGTGATAGCATCTTCTAGCGCCTCGTCGCTCAAAAGCTCCGTCCAGCCATACTTCTCGGCCCACAGGTACACCACCCGCACGCTGCCAAGGCCGAGTTCCTCCTTGATCTCCCGTGCACTCCAATGGCGCAGATAAAGCCGCTTGGCGGTTTGTCGTACCTCTTCTGTATAGGCCATGAGGCTCCCCAGTCATAAAGCTGGGGCTCATGATACTGAGCCGATCCTCCCCATCCCGCCGCCTTCATTCGGATGAATTCGGATAACCCCCTCCATCCGAAATCGTCAGAACACATCTGAGTGCTCCCCTTCTCTGGCCCCGATAACCTGACAACAATTCGACACCAGGAGGCCGCCGTGCCAACACCGACAGACTCATCATTGCGCACCGGCTGGGTGGCGATTGCCACTGAGGGCCAATCCGTGGATGGTCGCGAGATCTCGGCCAAGTGGATCACCGACATGGCCGACACCTACGATCCCACCTTCTACTGCGCACAGCTCTGGCCGGACCATGAGAAATGGGGCGAGAACCTGGGCTACGTGCAGGCCCTCAAGGCCGACAAGGTGGACGGCAAACACACCTTGTTCGCCATCCTCTGCCCGACCCGCGACCTCATCTATCAAAACCAGCGCGGCCAGTACAAGTTCTGCTCCATCGAGCCGCTGGATAACTTCACCGGTCAGGGCAAAACCTACCTGTTTGCCGTCGGCGTGACGGACATCCCCGCCAGCACCGGCACCACCATGCTCAAGTTTTCCGCCAAGCACCCATCGCCGACCGTGGGCACCAGCCAGCCGCTGGACTTGTCCGGCTTCTCGCTGCCTGCCGATGAGCACAGTCATCCCGACCGCGTCTCACTCCTGCACAAGGTGTTCAACTTCCTGGGCACTCACGGCGCCCCGGCCGCGGCGATCCCCACTGAATCACCGACCAGCCCCCAACCCGAGGACAGTACCGACATGAACGAAGAACAGATGAACAAGCTGGCGGGGATGTTCACCGCGCTGGGCACCCAGATTGAAACCTTTGGCGCCAAGGTCGACGCGCTGACGGCAGACAAGCAATCGGCCGTCACCGAGCCGACCACCGCGACCGATCCCGCCCCAGTCGCCGTCACCGGCGAGCAGTTCTCAGCCTTCGAACAAACCCTCAAGGGGCTGGGCGATCAGCTGAACAGCCTGAACGCCAAGATCGAAAAATTCTCGGTAGAAGCACCGGACCAGCGCCCCGATGCCCTGGGCGGCAGCGACACCCACCCGACCGTTTGCTGAGGAGCCCTCTGTGAGTCAAACCAAAACCCCGCAGGCCGAGCAGTGCCTGAACCACTACAACGCGTTGCTGGCCAAAGCCTTCAACGTGCCCGAGAACGCGCTGGCCAAGCAGTTCTCCGTCAGCGCCCCCATGGAAACCGTGCTGCGCGGCGCAATCCTCGAATCCACCGAGTTCCTGAAACTCATCACCTGTCTGGACGTGGAGCAGCTGACCGGCCAGGTGGTGCAAGTCGGCGCCAGTGCCCTGCACACCGGCCGCAAGGTTGAGGGACGTTTTCGTCGCAAGATTGGGGTCGATGGCAACAAGTACAGCCTGACCGAGACCGATTCCTGCGTGCGCTTGGACTGGAGCACCCTGTGTTCCTGGGCCAACGCCGGCAACGAGGGCCAGTTCGTGCAACTGGTGTCCGACTTCACCAACCAGACCTTTGGCCTCGACATGCTGCGGGTGGGCTTTAACGGTACCCACATCGCCGACGACTCCGATCCGGCCACGTACCCGCTCGGTGAAGACGTGAACAAAGGCTGGCAGCAGCTGGCGCGTGAATGGAACAAGGGTAGCCAGGTGGTGAAAGCCCCCACCGGCGACAAGATCTATTTCGACCCGGACGGCCACGGCGACTTCAAGACCCTGGATGAAATGGCCTCCGACCTCATCAACGCCACCATCAACCCGCTCTATCGCACCGATCCGCGTCTGGTGGTGCTGGTCGGTACCGACCTGGTGGCCGCAGCCCAGGCCAAGCTCTACAGCGAGGCCACCAAGCCCACCGAGCAAATCGCCGCCCAGCAGTTGGCCAAGTCCATTGCCGGCCGCCCGGCCTACATCCCGCCCTATTTCCCGGCGAACGGGATGTGGGTCACCACCCTGGCCAACCTGCACATCTACACCCAGCGCAACACCCGCAAGCGCAAGGCAGCCGACAACGACGACACCAAGGGCTTTGAAAACCAGTACTGGCGCCAGGAAGGCTATGCCATCGGCGACTATGAAGCCTTTGGCAGCTATGAGGAGGCCGATGTGGTGGTCGGGGCACGTCCTGCAGCCCCACCTGCAGGCGCTGACGCGCACAGCGAGCCGGAGACGTAACCATGGCTCTCTCGCCTGGCATGCGTCACAAGCAGCAGGTCCTGGCCCAGTTGGGGGCGGCGCAAGCCACCACCACCGGGCAAGCCACAGGACTTGTGGCCAACAGTTTGCACCTCCAGCTGATTGCCCTGGAGCAGGACATGGCGCGGCTCAAGGCGCTGGCCAGGATGAGCGACAAGGTGGCGATGAAACGGGATGAACTGTTTCCCAAATATCGCCCCTACGTGGACAAGTACCTGGAACTGGCGGCGCTCGGCACCGTGTACCAGAACGCGCTGTTTCAACGCCTGATCATCTGGGCGTTTGACATCGGCGATCTGGAAACCGCCATCCGCTGGGCGCTACTGGCCATCGAGCAGAACCAGCGCACCCCGGGCAACATCAAGCGCGACTGGGCCCATTTCACCGCCGACACCGTGCTCGGCTGGGCCGAAGAACAAGCGGCGCTGGGCCATGGCGTCGAACCCTGGTTCTCCCGGGTGTTCGACAAGGTGCGCAATCACTGGCGCCTCAACGAGCAGGCCACCGCCAAATGGTACAAGCTGGCCGGTTGCCTGCTACTGCGTGACAAGGACGGGGTACCTCGCCCCAGCGCGTTGGCAGACAACGACACCCTGGAGCAGGCCGACCACTGGCTGGCCCTGGCCGAGAAGACCCACAGCAAGATCGGGGTCGGCACCTTGCGCCACAAGATCGCCATGCGCCTGCGCGCACTCAACCCAGAATAACGACTCCCACGCCACCGCGCCCCGGCGGGGATGAGCCTGCAGCTGACCGCTCGCACCGCGCTCAATCCCGTGGCCTCAGGGGCGCCCCAATTGATAGGGCAGCACATGATTTCAGGCAAAAGCATCCGCTACAGCGAGCAGACCATCACCAATGACGGCTTTTGGCCTGACGTGGTGTGTGGCGACTTCGAGCGCCGGCGCGCCCTGCCCGCTGACATGGACAACGACGCCATCAGTGCGGCCCTGCTGGCGGCCATCAGCGAGATCAACCTGCAGCTGACCCGCCACCAGGCCACCTTGCAAGCCCAGGGCTACACCGAGGCCAGTCAGGTGCCCGGCCCCCGGCTCGCCGGCGGCAACAACGCGCTGACCGAGACCTACCTGGCCGCCGTCTTTGCCCGGGCCAAAGCCATGCTGCTGCCCGAGTTCGCTACGGTCACCGAGCGGGACGCCCGCAAAGACCTGGCCGAGCGTGCCCCCGATCTGCGCGAGCAGTTGCTGGCCGAAAGCCAGCAACTGGTGCGCAGCATCAAGAACAAGCACCGGGTCGGGGTCTCGATGATATGAGCGAGACCAACGAGGCCCTACATCCCCAGGGGTATTTCCTGTCAGCCCTGCACAGCGAGCTTGAGCGCGTGCTGCCGGCCCGCTGCGCCCGCGTTCTCGACAGCTGGATGGAGGGCGGCACCATCAGCCTGGAACCCAAGGATATGGGGATCACTGGGATGGATCTGGCCTGGCTCAAATACACCGCCGTGTTTTCCCTGGAAAGCCTGCCGTTTCGCGAATGCCGCACTGAGACCCTGCTGGCGGTGATCGCCAGCTGGATACAGGAAAACGACCCTTTTCGCGAGCGCTTCGCCCTGCCCGATCCCACCTATGACGTGGTGCCCAATGACGAACACAGCGCGGATCTGGATTTGGAGGTGAAGTTCGCCGAGCCCCTGCGCATCGTCGAAGACCCGGACGGTGCAATCCGCTGGCTGGATAAGACCTGGACCGTGGCCCCCTTTGAAGTGTGGGTGGCCGATGAAATCACGCTGTCGGTGGCGGGCAGTGCCCACCCTGTCCGCCCCTAACCCCGAGACTTAAGGAGCCCGCACCATGTGGCCGAATGTACAGATCCACAACTTGAACCAGATGCAGGGGCCGGTGACGGAAGTCGAGCGCCACTTGCTGTTTGTCGGCAGTGCCGCCAGCAACACCGGCAAGCTTCTCTCCTTCAATACCCAGTCAGACTTCGACCAGTTGCTCGGCACGGCTGACAGTGAACTCAAGGCCAACCTGCAGGCTGCCATGGTCAACGCCGGCCAGAACTGGACGGCCGCCGCCTTCGTGCTGCCCACCGACATGGACTGGAAGGAGGCTGTGCGTGATGCCCAGCAAACCCAGTCGTTCGAGGGGGTCGTGGTACTGGGGCAGGAGTGGGACACCGCCACCATCAACGCCGCCCACGCCCTTAGCCAGGAACTGATTGCCAAATGGGGGCGCTGGCAGTTCCTGCTGCTGGCGGTGCCAGGTATCGGCCCGGATCAAGACTGGTCCACCTACGAGGCCGAGCTTGCCGCCCTGCAAGATGGTATCAAGGCCGATTCGGTCGGTCTGGTGCCTCAGCTTTGGCCCAACCTCATCGGGGCTTACGCCGGGCGCCTGTGCAACCGGGCAGTGAGCATCGCTGACAGCCCCTGCCGGGTGAAGACCGGCGCCCTGGTGGGCCTTGGCAACAAGCCGAAGGACAAGGACGGCACCGAGCTGCCGCTGGCCACCCTACAGACCCTGGAAACCAACCGCTACTCGGTGCCGATGTGGTACCCGGACTATGACGGGCTGTACTGGGCCGATGGCAGCACCCTGGACGGCGAGGGCGGCGACTACCAGGTGATCGAGAACCTGCGCATCGCCTACAAGGTGGCGCGCCGGATGCGTATCCGGGCCATTGCCCGCATCGGGGATCGCTCGTTCAACTCCACCCCGGGCAGCACCGCCATGGCCATCACCTACTTTGGCAAAGATCTGCGCGCCATGGCCAAGGCAACCACCATCAACGGCCAACTGTTCCCGGGCGACATCGCCTCCCCACAAGATGGCGACATCGCCATCCAGTGGACCGCCAAGAACCTGGTCTCGGTGTTCGTGGTGGTACGCACCGTGGACTGCCCCAAGGGGATCACCGTCAACATCATGCTCGATCTGAGCCTCAACAACGGGGAGGGTTAACCCGTGACCAAACGCTTTTCCGGTATCAACTTCGACACCACCCTGATGGGGGCCATGGTCCACGTCGAAAAGGCCAGCCTCTCCATCACCGATAACAGCGCCGTGGCGCAAACCCGAGGCATTCCCGATGGCTTTGTGGATGGGGATGTATCGGCCGAGTGCGAGTTCGAGCTCGACACCAAGAACCTCAAGCAGCTGATCGCTGCCGCCAAACGGGCTGGTAGCTGGCGCGGGATGGCGCCGGACGACGTGCTGTTCTACGCCAGCACAGGCAGCGAGGAGATCAAGGTGGAAGCCTTCGGCGTCAAGCTGAACGTGGCCGACCTGCTCGACATCGACCCCAAGGGCGGCAGCAAGGCCGTGCACAAGGTGAAAGGCTTCGTCACGTCCCCTGATTTTATCCACCTCGATGGCGTGCCGTACCTCTCCAAGGACGACACCCGCCACCTGATGGATTAAGGGGAACGCCTTGGACGACATCGACCGCGCCAACCATCACGCCGCCCGCATGCTGGCGGCCCAATTGGCCAATCAGGTGGGCAAAGGGCGTTACCAGGGGGAGAGCCGGCACCAGTGCGAAGAGTGCGACGACCCCATCCCGGAAGGACGCCGCCGCCATGTACCCGGGGTGCGCCTGTGCACCCCCTGTCAGACCCGCCTTGAGCGGCTGGGTCGCTAATCAGAGCAACGGACATGAACCCTATGCCAAACAAAGACCCCACCTTCTGGGCAGCCCTGCTGGCCTGGTTGATGGACAACTGGCCCGCCGTCTATGGGGCACTGCTGGCGCTGGCCATCGCCTTCCTGCGCATCACCTATGCCGGCGGACGGGGTCGTCGTCGGCTGATCGAATCCCTACTGTGTGGCCTCATTACCCTGGCGGCCGCCACTGGGACCCATCTGCTCGGGATCCCCCAGGAGGCTACCCCACTACTGGGGGGCATGGTGGGGTTGCTTGGGATCGACATCATCCGCGACCGGGCCGCGCTGATGCTACGCAAAAAGGAGGACAACAATGCCGCGCAGTAACTGCCATCCACAAGTGGCCGCCTTTCTCGACATGCTCGCCTATGCCGAAGGCACCAAGGGTCTCGGGGACGACGGCTACAACAAGCTGGTCAATCCGGCGGGGTTCTTCGGTGATTACCGCACCCATCCCAACGTATCGGTGATTGTCCGCCCTGGGCTGGTCAGCACCGCCGCCGGTCGCTACCAGCATCTGTCCAGGCACTGGAACCACTACCGCGACCAGCTCGGTCTGCCGGATTTCGGTCCCGCATCGCAAGACACCTGGGCTATCCAGCTCATTCGCGAGCGCAAGGCGCTGGACGATGTGATCAAGGGTCGCATCAGCCAGGCGATCGGCAAGTGCGCCAACATCTGGGCCAGCCTGCCCGGTGCCGGCTACGGCCAGCGCGAACATCGGCTGACCGACCTGCTGGCCAAGTTCACTGAGTTCGGCGGGGTGCTGGCATGAGTACGCTCATCCGGTTCTTGCCGACCATCATCGGCTTTGTCCTTGGCACCCTGTTGTTTACCCAAGGCGAACGGCTCACGCAGCGCACCAAGGAGCTGGCCAGCGCCAACGACACCATCAGCATCCTGCAGGCAGTCAACAACCAGCAAGCGACCGCCTTCCAAGAGCTGCTGATGCAGGCAAAGGGATTACGTCTGCTGCTCGCCAACCAGAACGACGCGCTGACCGAGCTCGACAAACAGCACAGGAAAACTGCCGATGAACTGCAAGAAGCCCTGGCCACGCCGCCGGCGGGCCGCCCGGACTGCGCTCGCGAGCCTCTGCCTGGTGGCGCTTTGCGCCTGCTCCAGCCAACCCACCACGGTGGTGCAAACCCAGCTGGTCAAGCGCATACCACCGCCGGGGCTGGTGCCCCACTGCCCGGAGCCTGATTTTACGGGGACCACCTACGGCGAGGCCGTGCGGTTTATCCCCACCCTGCAGACGGCGCTGCGCCGCTGCCAAACCCAGATAGCCACCCTAAATCTATGGATTGAACAAGAGGAAACCACCCCATGAGCAAGCAAACCATCACCCTGACTATCGCAGGCCAAGACATCCGCTTTGTACCCACCATGGTGGCCTACAACAGCTACATCAACGGCCTGTCGATGACCGACAAGGTGGCGCCGTCCCACCAGTACCTCAAACGCATCGTCGACGCCGACAGCAAAGAGGCGCTGGATGGCTTGCTGGCCCGCCCGGGCGCGGCCCTGCAGATCGCCGCCAAGGTCAACGAGCAGTACGCCCCTGATCTGGATATCGAAGTAAAAAACTGACCGCGCGCGCCGAGGCCATCGAGCACAACCAACTGGAGCAGGTGCTGGCGCTGCGCCGCCATTACCTGCCCCATGAGGATGACGAGCTCGACACCCTGGCTCGCGCCCTCTGGTTAGACAAGTACCACGCCCAACGCCACGCCCGCGCCGTCGCCGAGGGCATCGCCACCGCCTTCAATGGATAAATCATGGCTTCTGTCACCGAACAACTGATCATGAGGATTGCCCTGATTGATGCCGTTACCCGGCCGCTTGAGGGCATCAACAACCAGCTGAACCAGGTGAAAGAGACCGCGCAAAGCGGCTTTGCCAATATCGCCGGCGGTGGCGCGGCCATGCTGGCCGGCACCATGGCGATCCAGAATGCCCTGGGGCCAGCCCTTGAAATGGACAAGGCCCTGGCCGAGGTCTCCTCGCTGGATGTCCATGAGAAGACCCTCAAGCAGCTGGCCGATACCGCCCTGCAGTTCTCCGTGGAATACGGCGAATCGGCCAGCGCGTTTGTCAGTGCCTCCTACGATATCCAATCTGCCATCGCAGGGCTGGAGGGTAATGAACTGCCCTCCTTTGCCCGTGCCTCAGCCGTGTTGGCCAAAGCCACGAAAGCCGACACCGCCACCATCACCAGCTACATGGGCACCATGTACGGCATCTTCGAGCAGCAGGCCAAGAAGATGGGCAAGGCCAACTGGGTGGAGGATGTCGCCGGCAAGAGTGCGCTCGCGGTGCAGATGTTCAAGACCACCGGTAAAGGCATGGCCGATGCCTTCGGCGCCCTTGGTGCCAACGCGACATCCGCCAAGATTTCGATGGATGAGCAGTTCGCCGTGCTCGGTCACCTGCAGGCCACCATGGGCGGCGGCGAGGCGGGTACCAAGTTCAAGTCCTTCCTGGCTGGGGTCGGCAACGCCCAGAAAGCACTCGGTCTCAAGTTCACCGACTCGGCGGGCAACATGCTGCCGGTGCTCGATATCCTGGACAAGCTCAAGGCCCGTTATGGGGACACCCTCACCGTGGCCGGCAGCGATGAGCTGAAAAAGGCATTTGGCTCAGATGAAGCGGTCGCGATGATTAAGCTACTCATGAGCAACACTCAGGGGCTGGCGACCAGCATCAACGCCCTGGCCAATACCCACGGCATGGGCAAGGCAGAACAGATGGCTGCCGCCATGACGGACCAGTGGCAACGGGTCGAGTCGGCCTGGTTCGCCATCCGAGCTGCCGCCTTTAGTACCGTGCTCCCCACCATCAACAAGGTGGTGGGCGCCTTTGCCGATGGCGGCGCAGTGGTGCTGCGCTGGACCCGGATCTTTCCCAACTTCACCAAGGTGGTGGGTTACGCCGTGCTGGCCATCGCGGGCCTTGGGATCGTGACCGGCGCCTGGTTGATGCTGGCTGGCCTTGCCAAACTTGCGACCCTTGCCTGGGCACTGACGTTTGGCAGCCTCACGGCTCCCCTCAACCTATTGCGAAAAGCCCTCGCGGGCCTGCGCCCGGTGATCCTGGCCGTCAATATGGCGATGAGTCTCAATCCGGCGGTGATCATCATCGGAGCGATCCTGGCGCTGGTCGCCGCCGTGGCGCTGGCCATCATCTACTGGGACGAACTGCGCGCCACCTTCGCAGTGCTGACCGATTTTGAACTACTGAGCGCCTTCTTTGGTGGCCTGGCCGAGACCTTTGGCCCGCTCGCTTCGCAAGCATTGGCCCCCTTGGTGGATTTTTTCACCCTCATCGTGGGTCTGCTCGGTCAGGGGATCGCCTGGCTTGGCAGTTTCTTTGAGCAAACCAACCAGGCCAGTGTCGGGATTGACAACGTGGCCGATGCCGGCCGCCGGATGGGCAATATCCTTGGCACGGCATTCGACACCCTGCTCACCCCGTGGCGGGCGCTGATCGCGCTCATCAAGACCGCGCTCGATGCTTCAAATCAGTTCCTGGGCACCCAGTTCGACACCGGCGCTTTGAACGTGGATGTGCTGCCAACGTGGGCCGCCGCCCCCGTGGAGATGGCGCCCGCCAGCGTGCTGAACAGCCCCTTGGCCAGCTACCGCCAGCAGGACCAGAGCAAGGTGCCAGCAGGTGGCCTTGGCCAACAGCTGATCCAGGCCAACGCGGCTGCGACCACGGCCAATCAGAAGCCGACCCGCGCCCTGCATATCGGCGAGATGCACATCACCCCACAAACCATGCCGACCCCGGACGAGCTGGAGAAAAGCGCCTGGGTGGAGCAACGCGGATGAACGAACCCAAGTACATCGATCTGCTGGTAGTGAACGGCGCCTGGCAACTCGATGCCGGTGGCCAGCCACGCTACACCCAGGACTGCCACAGCATCGGCCAGGACATCAAGCACCGCATCATGGAGTCGGGGCTGGCCCGCAAGCTCATCGGCGAGCGCAGCCCGACCCTGCGAGCCGACGTGATGACCGAGATTGAACTGCTGGTAGAAGACGACGAGCGGCTGGTGCCCGGTACCATCGTGATCCGCGAAGAGGCCCCCGACCGGGTGCTGATCACCGCTCGCACCTATGAATTTGGCGAACTGGAGGTAACCCTGTGAACCTGCGCCCGAACGTGGACTTTATGGCCCTGCTGGCCGAGGCCGGCGTCCCGACCACCGAACAGGCCATGGAGGCCGAGCTCAAAAAGGAGGTGGTGGCTGCCGGCTCCCTCATCACCAACGACAGCGATGTGAGCCCCTTCTGGCGGCTGGTGCGCGGGGTGGTCATTACCCCGGCACTGTGGCTTATTCGCACCCTGCTGGCGGGCCATGTACTGCCCAACACCTTTGCGGCCACCGCCACCGACGCTTATCTCGACCTCAAAGCCTGGGATGTGGATCTCACCCGCAAGCCCGCCCAGAAGACCCGGGGACTGGTCAACTTCGTGAAGGTAAGCCCGAACGAGGCGGTCACCATCCCGGTCGATATCTGGATCACCACCGAGCGCATCAACGGCACCATCTACCGGGTGAAGCCACTGCAGGCGGTGGTGAGCCCTGCCGGTGAAGCAGTGGCAAAAGTGGTCTGCGAGGCGGAGCTCGCCGGCAGCGCCTGGAATCTGGCCCCGGGCTATTACAACCTGCTGAGCGAACCGGTCACCGGTATCTTGTCGGCCCGCAACGATGACAAAGAATGGATCACCACCCAGGGGGCCGATGCCGAAGGCAACGACGCGCTCGGCCTGCGCATCCAGAACCAGTTTTCGGCGGTGGGGCGCTACCACATCGACGCGATTTACCGCTCCATGCTGGCGAGTGTGGCGGGGATCCGTGCCGATCACATCTACTTCGAGCACGAGGCCCCCCGAGGCCCGGGGACCGCCAACGCTTACATCCTGCTGGAAGTTGGCCCCACCCCGGCCAGCCTGATCGCCCAGCTCAACGACTACGTGGGCCGCCAGGGCAACCATGGCCATGGGGATGACCTGTTCGTGATGGCCATGCCGGAGACCCAGCACAACCTGACGCTCGCGCTCTGGCCCCAGCCCAACCTCACCGACGAGCAGAAGGCGGCGCTTAAAGCAGGTGCCGAGAACCTGGTCAAGGCGGCGTTTCGCCAGTCGGCCGACTTCCCATCTGTCACCCGCACCTGGCCGCGCTCGCGCTTCTCGCTCTCCCAGCTGGGCCGCGAGCTCCACAGTCAGTTCCCGCAGCTGCAGAGCCTGCACTTTGGTGAGAGTGACATCGTATCAACGCTGGCCATCCCCCGTCTGAGCTCGCTGGAGGTGACCCTGCATGACTGACCCGACCCCGCTTGAACACGACCTGCAGGCGCCGGTGCTGCCAGATGCCAGTGCCCCCTGGTGGGAAGACGGCTACACCATCAGCCCGGCCCACGCCGAGCCCGGATTTCTGGCCAAGGGAATAAACACCTTCTGGCAGCGGATCAAAGGCTGGCTGTTGCTGCCCCTGGCCCAGCAAGACCCGCTGACTTGCTCGGAGTCCCTGCTGGCGCTGCTGGCCTGGGAACGGGACATCACCCGCTTCGATGGCGAGCCGATTGCGCTCTTTCGCAAGCGGGTCAAGTTCGCCTTTGTGAACGCCCGAGACGCCGGCGAGGTGGCCGGCTTTAAACGCATCTTCGAGCGCCTGGGCATCGGCTGGTGTGACATCCACGAGCGCCAGGCCAATACCCCCTGGGACGTTATCACCATCGAGGTGACTGACGGCGCCATCGCGGCCAACCAGCAACTGATGGAAACCCTGATCCAACACTATGGCCGCACCTGCCGCCGCTATCGCTTCCAGGTGGTTTACCCGGTCACCGGCATCCTTCACACCGGCCGCATCGACATAAGCCAACAGGTGTTCGGCGCATCACTTAAGAGGAACCCATGAGTCAGATCATTACCAACGCTTTCTCCCACTACTGGCAGGAGTGCCTAGCAACTCAGGTGCCGGTGGTACTCGATGAGTTCGTGTTGGCCAACGTGCCAGGGCTCGATCCCGATGCGGCCATCAACCCGGACAGCGGCCTGCCGCCGGCGAACCAGATTGTGCACCGCCACGGGGTGGACCAGCGCGGGCGCATCAACAACGACGCGGTGGCTTACACCATCGTCATGGACACCACGGTCGGCGATTTCAGCTTCAATGCCATGTACCTCATCAACAAGGCCACCGGCATGGTCGGGATGGTTGTGCACAAGGGGCTGGAAACCAAACTCAAGACCAATGAGGCCACCGGCCAGACCGGCAACAGCCTGGTCAAATCCCTGTTGATGGAGTACGACCGGGCGGCTGATGCCACCGTCACCCAGGTGGACGCCGGCACCTGGCAAATCGACTATGCCGCCCGCCTGCGCGGGATGGACGACGACCTGCGCCTGCAGGCGCTGCAGTTCTTCGGGCCGGCCACCTTCTACGGCGACGGCTTCAAGCTGGTGAACGAATCCGGAGTCTACAAGGTGCAGCCCGGGGTGGCCTATGTGGGTGGCCTGCGGGCAGAGCTAAATGAGGTCAAGAAGGTGACCCCGGGCGCCAAGCCGGTGGGGCTCTGGCTCGACATCTACCGGGCGGGCTCCTTGCTCGATGCCTGGGTGAATCACTTCACCCTTAGCTTAAGTGTGCCGGACATGGCGGACTACCTGGACAGCAACGGCTATCAGCACCATGTGGCCAAGGTGGCCATCGTCAATGCGGACGGCAGCGTCACAGACGTGCGCCGCAAGCGCACCATCGAGCTGACCGGGGACGTTGCCGGTAAAGGCATCCTGGAAGACGCCCAAGGCGTCACCATCACGGTGGAGGTCAAAGACAACAGCCACGGCCACCAGATTGAGAACGTGGAGGGTCTAACCCAGGCGCTGGCCAGCAAGCTCGATACCAGCGGCTATCAAGCTCGCCGCGACATGCTGAGCAACAACGGGGCCTCTTTCGGTGTCACCTACAGCAAAGACATGGACACCTGCAAAGCCGGTGACTTTGGGCTGTATGCAACCATCAGCTGCCCCAATGGCCCACCGACAGCGGGAAACTATTTCTACTGTGAGACCAAGCGCATCTATGCAACGGAACCCTTGCTCCAGATTGCCTGGCCATATGACGGTGACGGGGTAGTGGCCATGCGCAACTACAGCGCAAATACGCATGCGTGGAGCCCATGGCGTGAGGTGTTCGACACCGGCCACAAGCCGGCCATTTCAGATGTTGAGGGCCTGTCACAAGCCTTGGAGAACGTGGCCCCCTCATCCCACACCCACCCGGGCTCCTGGCTCAACCCTATCAATCTGGGCACAGAAGACCTCGACACCCTGAAAGACCCCAAGGTGTATGCCCAGCATGCCAACGCCAACACCTCGGCCGCCCGTCATTACCCGGAGAACTGCGCCGGGGCGCTGATTGTCAGCAGTGGTGCGGGTCCCCAGCAAACCTACCACGCCTACAACTCCAGCCGTGTCTGGCGCCGCGCCCAGTACAGCACCGGGGCCTGGACACCCTGGACCCTGGATTACAACACCGGCAACAAGCCATCGGCAGCAGATGTCGGGCTTGGGAGCCTAGTGAACAAGGGGTGGAACTATGGCCCTAATGGTGACACCTATGCGGTCCGGGATGGGGCGGGTGACCTGCAGGGGCGGCTTTTCCGAGCCTCCTATCAGGATGAGGGCAACATATCTGGTGCCATCGCATTTCGGGTCAACAGCACAACCGATAACTACACCCGTTATTGCAACAACCCTGCCGCAATCCGCAATTGGCTGGGTGCGGTTCCCGCAGCCCACACCCACCCCGCCGCCCAGGGTAATGCCGATGTGGTCGCAAGCGGCTGGGGACAGGTCGGCTCCTACGCCATGGCTTGTTGTATCGCCAACGTCGGCGCACGAGCTGCCGGATACACCATTGCTGGCGGCTATCTGAAACTCGCTTGCGGCTCTGACCAGTGGGCCGGCCGTGGGGGCACCTTGCCCGGTACCTGGAAGCTGCTCGGCTATATCGTCGGCGACGGCAAGGAAGGCGGTTGGAATAACTCAACCTGGATCCGCATCAGCTAAGGAGCATCCCCATGACTATTGAAATTATCCAGGCGCGCACTGTTACCGCAGATCAGGGGCGAGACAGCGAACTGAACATGGAGGTGCTCTTTGCCCACCTGCCAGCGTTCGTCCCTTTCACTGCACGGCGAGACGACATCGAGCCCCATGGCCGAGAACTCTACAGCCGGGCCATGTTTGGTGAGTTTGGTCCAATCGAGGAGATCCCCCTGCCGCTCCCCACCGAGGTTGAGCAGCAAGACCGCCTGAATGACAAGCTGAAACAGGCAGCCGCAGCCATGGCACCACTGGAGGATGCCGAGAAGCTTGGCATCATCAGCGAGGTCGAACGCGAACAGCTCACCACCTGGCAGCGCTACCGGGTCGCCCTCTACCGCTTGCCGCAAAGCAGCGGCTGGCCCGTCGAAGTCACTTGGCCAGAGGCCCCGCAATGAGTTGGACACAAAGCCAGCTGACCTGGCCCGCCAGTGCCGCCGGTCTGCACTCCCGCGCCCAGGGCGTGCTGGGTCAGATCCCGGACACCCAAGACAGCGCCATGGTGCGCCTGCAGGAGCTGGCCGATCGCGCCCAGTACCGGCGCCACCCGCTCAGTGATGCAGCCGCCGCACTGGCCGGCCTGCGCAGCGAGCTCGACCGCCTGCTGGTCACCGGCCGTTGCCTGACCGTCACCCCCTACCAGCACGGGGTCGGCCAACAGCAGGGCCAGCAGTTCAGCCTGGCCGCCCCCAATGCAGTGGCCACCCTGGCCGCCAAGCTGCAGGACGGGGCCGACCCACGCCTGCCCAGCGGGCAGCTGCATGCCATCGCCTGGCTGGTCGCCGGCAACAGCGCCGACGCGCTGGCCCGCCAGTTGGCCATCCTCTGCGCCCTGCTACCGTTGCCCGAGTGGTGCGCGGTCCTTCGCCGCCTCACCGCCAACAACGACCCCATGAACCAACCCACCGCGGCCAAGGTGCCACGCTGGCGCGCCGATGAGCCACTGAGCTGGGCCCCGCTGCGCCCTGCTCGCCTGGCGCTGGGGGCAGAGCTGGCCCAGCTGGAGAGCCTGGCCCGGGACAGTCAGACCCCGATTGCCAAGCTGCAAGGGCTGGCGACACGCCGCACCGCTCGCCTGGCACAACTCGCCGAGGCCTTGGCCGCGCTGGGTACCCTCTCCGGCACGCTCTGGCATTGGCAAGGCCAGGGGGATGCAGCCAGCCTTGCCACTCAGCTTGGGCAGAGTTCCCCACCGGACCACAGCCAGAGCATGACGGTCGCGGCCCTGCTGCTCTCCCCGTCCCCGCTCACCTTCTGGCAGGAGTTAACCCCATGAGCCAAGCCATGCTGACCCTCGATGGCGAGCCCATCATCATGAAGTCGATGCGCGTCTCCGCATCGATGCAGTTTCAGGACAAGGACCAGAGCGGGCAGACCAGCTCGACCAGCAGCGCCGAGCAGGGCGCCAAGGCCAAGGAGCTCGACGTCTCCGGCCTTATCCCGTTCAAGGATGAGCAGATGCTGAGTCGGCTGTTTGAGCTGGCCGATGCCAAGGGCAATGGCGGCAAGCGCCACGTCTACCGGGTCGGATCGCTGCTCGCCAAGTCGGTAAAAGTACGCCAAGCCAAGTTTGCCGGCCGCATCACCGCCAGCGAACAGGAGGGGCTGCTGGCCTGGCAGGTGCAGTTCACCTTGAAGGAATTCAACTCGGTACCGGAGAAGCGCGAAGCCCGTCTACCTGGTAGCCCCGCCAATCTAGGCAAAGGCTCCACCGGCACCACGGCAGCCAAGGGCGGCCAGGGCCAAAGCGGCGATGAGAAGCTATCCAAAGGGGAGGCATTCTTTAAGAAACTGGACGACAAACTGGGGGATGTCCTGGCATGAAGCTGACCACCCGTCTGACCATCAATGATCAACCGGCTCACCTGGTCGAGCACGACATCATGCTGGATCTCAACGCTGGCGGCCGGGCAGCTCTGACCGCCCAGGCCAAGGTGCAAAAAGGCCAACCGATCACCATTGATGTGGGTTACAACAACGAGCTGCGCCGCTGGTTCACCGGTTACGTGTTCGACGTGCAGCCGGCAGCCGCGGGCTCTGTGCAACTGCTCTGCCGAGAGCTGGCGGGCATCCTGGCCGGTCGCCTCCCCATCAGCATGCAGCATGCCACCTTGCGCAACCTGCTGGCCTGGCTCAGCACCGAGACCGGTCTGGTGTTCATGCTGCCAGCCGCGGCTGACTATGCAGACCGGCCGCTCCCCAACTTCACCAGCGCCGGCACCGGTTACCAATTGCTGGAGCACGCCGGCCGCGCCTTCGAGATACCCGACTTTGTCTGGTACCAGCAACCGGATGGCGACATCTTTGTCGGCAGCCACGCCGATTGCCGTTGGCATGGTCGGGAGGTGGAGATTGACTCGGCCTGGACCGCCCGCCAGGCGGGCAACCTCATCACCCTGTCACCGGTGCCAGCCATGCGCCCCGGGGCGACCGTCAACGGCAAGCGGGTTACCCGGGTGCGGCTCAAAGGGGATGAAATGACCCTGACCACCGTCACCCCGGGCAAAGTCAGCAAGTCGCTGGAGCGGCGCAAGATAGAGGGGGAGTTCCCAGAGCTCGCCGACAAGATGCACCTGCCCAAGTTCGGGCGGGTCGAGGCCATCAGCGACCAGGCCAGCGCCGGCCAGCTCAATGACCCCTTTCGCCCCCGCTATGCGGTGGATGTGCAACTGCTGGGCGAGGATGGCCAACCCGACAAGGCCGCCCCGCTATATCGCGCAGTCCCGCTGCCGGTCATGTTCGGCGGACCTGAGCAGGGGCTGCTGCAGTTCCCCCTTGAGGGCTCCCTGGTTGAGCTCGGGTTTGCCTTCGGACGAGCTGACCGGCCCTTTATCCGCACCGTACTCGGTAGTGGCTGGCCCCTGCCGGACATCGCCCCGGGTGAACAACTGCAGCAGCAACGGGCAGAGGTGTTCAGCCGCACCGACACCGTGGGCAACATGAACCGCCACACCGACCGGCGCCTGCACGACCGTACCCTGCAGATGCACCACCAGAGTGACGACTACCTGGGAGAACATGGCCAGCATCGCCTGCAGGTGGCCCAGCACAGCATCGAGGAGGTGGGCGGGTTCAAGCTCATCGAGGCGCTGGGCGCCATCGAGCTGCTGGCCGGCGACGATCTCACCCTGGCGAGTCTGGGCAATCTGAGCCAGACCACTGCGGGGGACCTGGTCGAGGTGGTGGGACAACTGCGCCGCTCTGTTGCCGGCGAGCTGCATCACCTGGAAGCGCCCCGTTCGTGGATGGGGACTGAGGGCGTGAACATCTTCCGGCTGCTGCTGCAGTTGATGAACGTGGTGGAGCAGCTGGCCACTGCCACCGCCAGCCACACCCACGGCAGTGGGCCAGCCCCTGGTAACAGCGAGACCATGACCGGACATGGCCAACAAGCCAAGCAGTTGGCCAGCCAGCTCTCCCCCATCATCGAATAGGGACACTCATGATCTCACTGACTCTAAATCAAGGCGCGATGCGCCACCTGCTGGAACGCCTGGACGCAGTCTCTCTGCCGCCGGCGAAACGCCGGCGCATCACCCAGCAGATAGGCCGCGAGGTGGCCAAGGTGAACCGCCAGCGCATCAGAGCCGGTAAGGCCCCTGATGGCACAAAGTGGGCGCCAACCAAGAGCAAACGCAAGCACAAGCGGCTTACAGGCCTCTCCAAGCGTCTGCGCTCTCGCGGAACCGAAGACGCGGCCATCATCGACTTTGACTCCCGCTTTGCGGGGATGATCGCCAACCAGCAGCATCAGGGGATGTCACAGTCATTCACGGCAGCGCCACCCAAGCCATCACAACCGAGGAAATCAGAGCGGGGCAAGAAGAAGGAGCCGTTCAAACCAACGGATAGCCCTTGCACCCGCAGCCAGGCGCAGCGCCTGCGTGCGCTGGGGTACAAGGTGCTGTCAGATCGGGGCGCTCGCCGCCGCTACCGCAAACCCTCCCTCAAGTGGATACGGGAACATGTAAGTGTTACCCGGGCTGCCATCCTGATCAGGACCACCACCGGAGAAACCAGGAATAACCGTTGGACAGTAGAGACCCCCGCCCGCCCCATGTTGCCCCAGGCAAACAACGACGAACTGCTGGCTATCGCCGCCAAGGCATTCAAGAAGATGGGATGGGGCGCCGACCAGTAACGCACCGACCATCACACCGCACACGACAGCGACGCACCAGCGTCGCTTTTTTGTGGCCAGCCCCCGGCCCTGCTGCCCAGGCGCGACGGAGGAAACACGCCGCTCACGGAATCCGCACTCCTCCCCCCCCACCTTCGCGGTAAAAATGTGGCGTTTTTTGCACAAATAAAATGGTGCAAATCCATCATCTAACCCGTGCCATGGCTGGGTTCTTGGGGGAGTTCCAGAATTTCACAAAACGTCATTCGATGATCGTTTTGGGGATGTTTGATCACCCCCCTTAGGCGGCGAGAAAAACATAACTTATTGAAAATAAAAAGATAGCGATTACTTTCCGTGAGGATCTGGGGTGGCGTGGTGGATCTGGTGCGACCACAAGAGGAAAGCGGGAAAGCCTTATGGCGCAAGGTTTGGCGGGCAGTTCTGGCAAGGATCCGGAATTTCACGAGTGATCAATCTGAAGATCTCGAATGACAGCTAAAAGAACATGTGTTACGAAGCAAAATATCCCCTAGTTACAGCTCACATAAATATGTAGCACTCCCTCAAACCCACTGCCCGTCATGTTGCCGCCCTGCGCCACTGGCTGGCCACCCTAGTTCAGGCAACTCTCCCTGAAATGTGTGATGATGCCAAGTAGATTGCAGTCTTTATGGGCATAAATGCTGCGATGTTTGGGAGCAAGACGTAGCTCTATCAAAGTCCGCAGATGCGGACAAGAAAGACTAGAGGAAAAACAACATGGAAGATTTACGGTTTGCCGATGATCGGCCAATCGTCAAGCACGAGCAGGACCTTCTTGGCCGATCAGAATTTGCCAAGACCTTGGCTGAAGCCATAGCCAGCTGGAAAGGCCAGGAAAGTCTGGTAATTGCGTTGATGGGTGTCTGGGGGAGCGGCAAGAGTTCGATCAAGAACCTAGTTATTGAGGACTTCAAGAGTCTCCCCAAGCATGACGTCATCGAATTCAACCCGTGGGAGTGGGCAGGTCAAGAGAAACTCAGCGCGACTTTTTTCGATGAAGTATCTTTGGCTATTCAGCGAGAGGACAAAAGCAAGGAAGGCAAGCAGCTTGCTAAAGCACTGCGCCGGTATGGACGGCGGATTAACAGTGGAGCGGCAATAATCGATGGTATGGCTAAATACCTGCCAATTTTGCTCGGGTCCTCGTTGGTTGCGAGCTATATCAGTAATTGGATGACCCACCCCATTGGGCAGATTGTATTTCATTACGCTAGTGTCTTCTCAGCAATAGCAGCCCTCCCAACTGTGCTCAAAAAGGTTGCCGATTTTCTACAAAACTGGGCCGACAACACAGATAAGACAGCTAAGGACAACGAGCTCACCCTGAGCGAGATACGAAGCGAAATATCCTCACTGTTGGCCCAGAGACAGCACCCGTTGCTGATCGTGATGGATGACATTGATCGCCTAGCATCGGATCAATTGAAATCGCTGTTCCAGCTGATAAAGGGAAATATGCAATTTCCCAACGTGGTGTTTCTTGTACTGTTCCAGCGCGATGTTGTTGAGGAGGGACTCCAGCGGGCTGGTTTCAACGGAGCCGAGTACCTGGAGAAAATTATCCAGGTGCCTTTCAGTGTCCCAGCCTTTTCCGCGTCAAGCCTAGAGACTGTATTGATACAACGTCTGAACTCAATCCTAACCGATGAGCCGCAATTGGCCACACACTTCGACTCAAACTATTGGACGCTTGTCTATCGTAATGGGCTAAAGCCGTTTTTTCATAACTTGCGGGATGTTTACCGCTATACCTCCACACTCAAATTCCACTGCCTATTGCTTCGGGGTAGGCTCGTAGCAGAGATCAATGCAGTAGATTTGTTTGCCCTGGAGTGCTTACGGGTTTTCGCTCCGTCCAGCTATGAGGCAATAGCGCAAAGTAAAGAGTTGCTTATCGGCAGCCGGTTCGCCATGCCCCAAACGCCAGGTGAAAAGGAACGCATTATTGGGCTGATACAACAGATGGTTCTGCGAGCACCACTGGAGTATCAAGCGGGAACTGAGCAGACGCTGAAAACTCTGTTTCCCAATTTGGATTGGGTATTCAAGAACACCACGTACTGCGGCGCCACGCAGATGCGTTGGGTACGCGAATCCAGAGTGTGCTGCAGTAATTTCTTTGACCGCTACTTTGAATTAAGGTTACCGACTGGAGATGTTTCCAATTCACTACTTCATTCCCTCGTCCACACACTGACCGATACATCGCAATTTTTCGCCTTATTTAGTGATTGTAGTGGGACACAACAGAGCGCAATTTTAGACCGATTGGAATCTAGAGTAGAGGATTTTCCGCTTGACCAGTCTGAGGCCGTTGTCAAAACTTTGCTGATGGTTGGTGAAATTGTGGATCAAAACAACTTACCTAAAACACTCGTATCTGCACCAGCCCAGACGTTTTGCATACTACTGTCCTTTTTGCGACGCCACGCAGAACCCCGTGCGCGTAGCGAACTTCTGTCATGTGCCTTCGGTCAGGTCAAAGGATTTGCTGTGCTCGAGTATATTTTGATGACAGAGTCTTCTGCCCGGGAAAAGTCGAATCCGATTGATCTAGATGACGCTGGCTTTGAAGAGCTAAAACAAGCATTTACTGAATCACTGCTGGCGTACGCTGACCAAGATCCCGACGTGTTTCTCGCACATTGGAATTTCACTTCTTATGCGTTCCGACTGAATCATTTCGCAGATGGTGAAGGGAAAAAGTGGACCAATCGGCATGTCACGACAATGGAGCGATTTCTTCTGCTAGCTCGTTCGTTCGTGAACGAAGGAACGTCCTATGGTGGAGGGGTTGCATCCAGCTTTTACTACGTTCGTGCAGCGATGATCGATGATTTGTTTGGAATCGCAGCATGCAAAAAATGGCTTGCACAGCTCGACCATTCCGCGCTGATCGGACCTGAAAAACAAGCAATTGAACTTGTCGAGGATGCCATCGGAAAGCACGAAAGTGGTGAGAAATCGCCATATGATTGACGTTTATTCATGGATACATAGGTAATAAGGAAATTACTATCAATATCCATTGATAGTTTTATAAAAGCTAAAGAAAGCCAGAGCCGCTGGTCTAAATCGGAGAAAAAATGGCCTTAAGAACCTACGAATATTTCATTTGCTCTAATGGGCACCATGGTGTTGAAAAAACAACAGAGAATGACCAACCCTACTCTGGAGAGTGGGAAAAAATAGTTATCACTGGAATGGTGACCACGGTAGCAGGTGGAAAGAGCAGCTACCGCTGCGATGTATGTGGTGAACTTATGTCCTCAACAGACAGCCCCAAGCCGTAGCAAAAGCTAATGACAAAACTTGGGCTTTCACTCTTTATTATCTCAATGCGGCCAAGATGTGGACACATAAGCAAACAATTACTTATTTTACATGCACTTATGACAACAAAAAAGAGAGCCTAGGCTCTCTTTTTTTATTCGCGGCGGAGATCAGTAGAAGATCCGATCCGCCTTCTCGCTCATCTTGAGCCACACCGGTTTGGTGCTGGTCTTGTTCCAGATGCGGTGCAGGTAGCTGTAGAAGCGAGCGCGATCGCTGCGAAACAGCATCACCGGGAAGGCCAGCACGCCCACCAGCAACACCAGGATGCGACGAAGGATTATCTGAGTCAGAGAGAAGGGATGAAACATGATACGGCACCTCACTGGTAAGACCACTGAGCAAAGATTACTCCACAAATTGTAGGATTACTACACCATGATGCCCATTTTTTTGTGAAAAAGTGACCTTTCCAGGGATAAATGAAAGTCGGTTACATTCATTAACCTAAATACAACAAGAGTGGCAAAAGGCCGTGTCTGGATCAGAGTTAAGGGATGAGAGTAAAGGCAAAGGGGACAGGGGTATGAAACTGGCAGAAGTAGCGATCCTGGGGGTGCTGGGTCTGCTGATCTGGGCCCAGTGGCAGGAGTGGGAACTCAATCGCAATGACACCATCGAACTCGCCTATCATGGCGCCCCCAATGTCAGTCTGTGGCAATGCGGTCAGCTGAAGCAGAAGATGGGGCAGTTGAGCGAGCATTCCGCCGAGATGCAGTACCAGTTTCGCGGTCAGGCCCTCGCCGATCTGGAGCGTTATCTGCAAAAGGAGTGGCGGCTACAGGGGTGCGATCAGTTGATCACGGATCAGTGAGCGCTGCGATGAGCAGAGACCAGGTGATCTGGATAATAAGATGAGAGTAACGAGAAGATGGAGGCACGTTCCGGAGTCGAACCGGACTAAACGGATTTGCAATCCGCTGCATAACCGCTTTGCTAACGCGCCATGCTGCAAGACAAGCGTCTTGAGTGTGATGCTCATGCTTGGTGAACATGAGAAATTGGAGCGGGAAACGAGACTCGAACTCGCGACCCCGACCTTGGCAAGGTCGTGCTCTACCAACTGAGCTATTCCCGCTTTATTGCCTGATGCCAGTTGCCTGACAACGAGGCGCATTATACGTACCCCGAGCCTGGGCACAACCCTTTTTTGTGAGTTTCAGCGCTTTTGCCGACTGTTTGCTCAGGCTTTAAACGGCTTGCTCGAAAATCCTTCCAATCCTTGTGATCTGGCAGGCGAATCCAGGATAAAGTCATTGAAATAATTAGCCTTTAATCAGAAACTCGACTCGCTTAGTAACTGGATTCTCAATTGAAAATCACAAAATGAAATGGACCTTCAGGCCTCGTGGGCTCAGACCGCAGCTGATGCTGGCGTTTTTCATGCTGGCCATGGTGCCCTTTCTGGTCATTACCCTCTTCTTCCTCTATAGCCACGGCAAGGATCTCACCACCCAGACCTCCAACCATCTGGTCTCGGTGCGCAACATCAAGAAGAGCCAGCTGGAGGACTACTTCGGCAACCTGCAGGAGCAGATCACCAACTTCTCCCAGCAAGACTTCGCCGGCGACAGCATCGGCCGCTTCTACGGCTTCACCGGCGCCTTCGAGAAGCTGGGCACCACACCCCAGAGTGCCCGTGCCCGCGCCCAGGCCCGCTATGTGCCGGGCTCCTGGGACAAGCTCCAGCAACCGGACAGCAAGCTGGTCATCGAGCCCTCCATCAGCGCCCTCATCCTGGCGGACGAGATGTATGGCCGGGTTCACCAGCGTTTCCACCGCGGCTATGCCGACATGGTGCGCAAGAGCAACTACAGCGACATCTTCTTGGTGGATCTCAACGGGGACGTGGTCTATTCCGTCACCAAGCAACCCAACTTCGCCACCAACCTGCTCTCCGGCCCCTATCAGGCGAGCGGGCTCGGCAACACCTTCGCCAAGGTCAAGCGCCGCCTCGACGGCGGCCAGAAACCGCGACAGATCTTCGAGTTCACCGACTTTGGCCGCAACGAGCTGACCGGCCAGGTGGTCGCCTACCTGGCCGCCCCCGTCATGCAGTACGACGACGTGCGCGGCGTGGTCATCTTCGAGCTGCTGCCGGACAAGCTGAACCAGATCATGGCGGAGCGGGAGGGGCTCGGGAAAACCGGTGAGACCATCCTCATCGGCCCGGACAAGCGGATGCGGGCCGATGCCTGGCTGGCCCCGGAATTCAGCGTGGAGAACAGCTTCAGCCCGAACTTCAGGCCGTTGCAGACCCCCCTCATCCTCAAGGCGCTCTCCGGCGAGCAGGGGGTGGGCCCCTTCCTCTCCTACCACGATGACGAGGTACTGGCCGCCTATACCCAGGTCAAGGTGTTTGACACCGAATGGGCCTTCATCGCCGAGATCTCCACCAGCGAGGCTTACTCCCCCATTCGCCAGCTGGAAACCCTGGTGATCCTGCTGGGGGCCGCCTCCCTGTTGCTGCTGATCCTGTTCTCCCGCTGGCTCTCCCACTCCATCACGGCGCCCCTGCGATCCCTCACCGCCGCCGCCGAGCAGGTGGCCGATGGCGCCCTGGATCACCCCATCCAGATCCCCCGTACCGACGACGACATAGACCGCCTGGCCCAGGCGTTTCGTCACATGCAGCGCTCGGTGAAGGACAAGATAGAGCTGATCGAACGCCAGACCCAGGAGCTGCAACAACAGGTCAAGCTGACCCACAGGCAGAACCAGAGCCTGCAACAGGCGGACAAACTCAAGGATGAGCTGCTCGCCAACACCTCCCACGAGCTGCGCACCCCCATCCACGGCATCAAGGGGATGGCGGAGTCCATGCTCGCCAGCCAGCAGAGCCTGACAGAGGGCCAGCAGAAGCAGCTCGGCCTCATCATCAAGAGCGCCGACGGCCTGGCCCGGCTGGTGGACGATCTGCTCGACTACCACCAGATGCGCTACGGCCAGCTGGAGATCCACCCCCAGCCCGTCTCCTCCAAGGGGGTCATCCGGCTGGTGCTGGATCTCTGCCAGCACCTGGTGCAGGCCAAGCCCCTCACCCTGGTGGACATCAGCCCGGCCGAGCTGCCCCCCGTGCTGGCGGACGAGCAGCGTCTCGAGCAGGTGCTCTACAACCTGGTGGGCAACGCCATCAAGTACACCCCCCAGGGCAAGGTGGTACTGAGCGCCCAGGTGGATGGCCACTTCCTGCGCATCAAGGTAACCGACACCGGCATCGGTATCCCCAGAGAGCATCTGGAACACATCTTCGAGCCTCTGGTGCAGATGAACCCGGAACTCGGCAAGCAGGGGGCAGGTCTCGGCCTCTCCATCACCCGCCAGCTGGTGCACCTCATGGGGGGAGAGCTCAGCGTGGAGAGCGAGCCGAGCGTCGGCTCCACCTTCGCCTTCACCCTGCCCCTTGCCAGCGGCAAGGCGGGCAACCTGACCCTGGACAGCCGCCAGATAGAGCATCAGCTGGTGCGCCAGCAGCCGCTGATCCTGCCGGACTGGGAGAGCGACGATCTGCCTATCCCCCCCGCCGATGCGCCCCTTATCCTGGTGGTGGACGACGAGCCCATCAACCTGCACATCTTGCGCCACCTGCTGCAGCCCTGCGGCTATCGCATCCTGCCGAGCAGCGACGGCCACGACGCCCTCGCCAAGCTGGCCCAGGAGCCGGTCGCCCTCATCCTGCTGGATGTGATGATGCCGACCCTGTCCGGCTTCGACGTCTGCCGCCGCCTGCGGGAACAGCATCCCAAGGATCAGCTGCCGGTGCTGCTGCTCACCGCCCTCAACCAGCCGAAGGATATCGAGGAAGGCTTCAACGCCGGGGCCAACGACTACCTGGTCAAGCCGTTCTGCAAGGAGGAGCTGTTTGCCCGGGTCAAGGCCCTGCTGGAGGCAAGCGCCGGCCGCGCCTCCCTGGTGGAGAACCGCCTGCTCAAGCAGGAGATAGAGCATCGCCTGCGCCTGCAGGGTCAGCTGCACCAAGATCAGGAGCGGCTGCTGGCCCTGCTCGGGGAGGGTGCCGATCCCATGGTCTTCATCGACCCCCAGGGCACGGTACTGTTCGCCTCAAGGGTGCTGGCGCGGCTGCTCGGCCAGGAGCCGGAAGCCATGGAGGGGTTGCCTCTCGACGAGTGGCTGGCCGCCCCCCTGGCCCGCCAATGGCCCGATCTGGATGGGCAGCGGGAGCAGACTCTGAACTTCCTGGTGGCCGGGCAGAAAGATGAGCTAAACGCCCGCGCCCTGCCCATCAGCCTCGGCGGCCAGAGCGCCTACGCCCTCACCCTGAGCCTGGATGCGAGCCCGGACGACAACAGGGTGATGGCGCTGGAGAACGCCCTCAAGAGTCTCTCCCGCCAGGCCATCATCGAGGATGGCCAACTGCTGGGTGAGCTCAGCCGGCTCGGCGGCGAATTCAGATCCCTGGCCGACAACCTCATCCGCCAGCAGGATGACGAGCCCCTGCGCCGGGCCCTGGTGGACACCATGCACCTCACCCTGGACGCCTGGCAGCAGAGCACCGGCAAGGGCAAGATAGTGCTGGCGGAGAAGAGCAAGCTGTGGCGCGTCTACATGGACAGATCCAGCCCCCAGACCCGCACCCTCGACAAATACCTGAGCCTGGATACCCTGCCCAAGGCGCCGCGCTGGAAGACGGTGGTGGCGAGCGCCGAGTACGTGCTCAAGCAGTGCCCCCTGAACGAGACCCAGCGCCAGAGCCTGCACCAGAGCACCCAGCTGCTGCGCCAGCTCGCGGGCCGCAAAGGGTGATCCCCAAGGCCCTTGCCCGGCTCATCCCATAAAAAAGCGCGCCTGTCTGGGCGCGCTTCCTTCAGTCTGATCCCCTGCCCTCTCAGTGGCCTTCTTGCTGATCATAGTAGTGCTCGAGCAGGGCGCTGGCCTCTGCCGGTGAGATGTCCATCTGCGGCCAACGGGTGGCCTTGTCCCGGATATCCTCCAGCCCCCCCTTCTCGGGGCGCAGTGCACTGCCGAGCCGGTGGTTCAGGGCATCGTAGCGCCCTATGACTTCTTGCCGGTTGAAGACACCCGGGGTCAAGTCCAGCCGGTAGCCCTGGAACAACCACTGCAACCCCTGATAGACCGCCAGGTGGTAGACGCTGTGGTGATCCTCCTCCTCGAAGTAGCGGTTGGTGACATGCAGGTGCTGGCCGGGCTTGGCTGTCACGCCCTGGGCAAGCTGGCGCAGGTGATCCCGATGAAACTCGGAGCGCCCGAAGCCCGGCGTATAGGGGTTGTTGGCCACAGCGATAAACAGGGAGGCGGCGTGCTTGAGGGGCTGGGTCAGGGCCCGCTCGATGCGCTGGTAGTTGTGGGGGTAGTCAAACCAGAGGCTGGCATCGACCGAGAGATAACCCTGAAACTGGCCTTCGTCTCTTGCCACCGTGTCCAGGGTCAGCAGGCCCCCGAGTGAGTGGCCCACCAGCAGGGCCGGTGAGGCGGTGCGATAGCGGCCCTCGATGAGGGGGCGCAGCTCCTTGGTCAGGTACTGCATGAAGGCAGGGCCTCCCCCAGTCTTGGCGTAGCCGGGGCCCGCCGGCGCTCCGTTGGGCAAGGCCATGGTGTGGCTCGGGGTATAGTCACGCATCCGGTCCGTGTTGTGCACCGCCACTATGATGAGGGGCGGGATCGCCGGATTCAGCCCGGCCCGCAGCGCCTGGGTGATGCCGGCGACCTCCAGCAGGAACTTCTCCCCGTCGAGCAGATAGAGCACCGGGAAATCCTGGTCCGGCTGCTTATCATAACCGTCCGGCAGGTAGACGCTGTATTGCCGGGTTTCGTTGAGCAGTGCCGAGTGATGGCTGAAGCCCTCGGCGTAGTGGAGCAGGTCTGCCTGGGCAGAAGAGAGACTGAGCATGGTGAATAGTATCGCGATGAGTCTGTTCATAAGGTGAGTCACTGCCTGGCGGCAAGGATGTACCGCTGGCGCCTTGTATGGATGGCACGGGAAACAACAACAGGGCCGGCGGGCCCTGTTGTTGTCTGTCGTTACAGCTTGTAGGTGAAACCTGCCATCAGGTTGGCCGGTTCGCCATACATGTTGAAGGTACTGGTCGAGCCGACCCGATAGAAGTACTCCCGATCGAAGAGGTTGTAGACGTTCAGGGTCGCCTGCATCCTGTCGTTGATGTCATAGCGCACCGCCGCATCGAACAGGGCATAGCCCCCCTGATGGGTCTCTACCCCCTTCTGGTTGAAGGAGTAGTCGCTCACCGCCGTCATCCCCGCCCCCAGATGCAGTCCTTGCACCCAGTCCGCCAGGTGGTAGTCGGTCCAAAAGGAGAGGGAGTGGCGCGGGATGGCATCGAATTTCGGGTTGTGATCCCCGGACTTCTCCTCGATGTCGGTGAAGGTATAACCCGTCATCACCATCCAGTTCTGGCTGAGGTAACCGGTCGCCTCCAGCTCCACCCCCTGGGTATCCACCTTGCCGGTGGCCCAATAGGTGTTGGTGATGGCGATGCCCTGATCGTCATAGGCCTGGGCGGCGATGTTGCTGTCCTTCATCAGGAAGACGGTCGCCCGGGTGTTGAGCAGGCCATCCTGCAAGGAGGACTTGATGCCGGTCTCCCACTGGCTGCCCTCCCGCGGCTTGAGCATGTTGCCGCTCTCGTCCTGGCTGGTCTGGGGCTTGAACACCTGGGAGTAGCTGGCGTAGAGCGCATGCTCGTCGGTCAGGTCATAGACGGCCCCGGCATAGGGGGTGAACTTGCCGTTGAACTCGCCGGATTCACTGCTCTGAGCGCCGGAGCTCAGGGTGGTGCTGACGGTGTCCAGATCGTACCAGGAGACGCGGGCCCCGGTGATCACAGCGAGAGGTTCCAGCAGGCGCCAGGTGACCTTGCCATAGAGGCCGAGCTCGGACTGCTCCTCGTGATCGTTCTTGGTGTAGCTGTAGGTCGGCTTGGCGACCGTGGTCGGATCGAAGTTGAAGACGTTGATCTTGCCGATGTTGCGGTTGGTGTAGGTCTGGATGTCGGACTCGTAGCGCTTGTAGTCGGAGCCCAGCACGAACTCGCTCTTGTGACCGAGCAGACCAAACATCTGGCTGTAGTTGGCATCAAACGCCATGTTTTTCTGCTGGTTCGCCTGGCCATTAAACATCAGCCCGGTATTGCCCGCCGCGTCCACGGGACCGTTGGTGAAGGTCTGCTCCAGGCGCATGTCGTGGTCCATGTAACGGGCCGAGATCTGGCCCACACCACCGTTGACGAAGGCATGCTGCAGGTTGGTCCCCACATCCGTGGTGTCGGCGTCGAAGAAGTCTTCATCCGACCCCAGGTAGGTGCTGCGGCCGATGTCGAGCATGGTGCCGTCTTTATAGGCCGGCAGGCCGTTGGTGGGCAGTATGTCCTTGGTCTGATGCAGGGCGTAGACGGAGAGCAGGGTGCGATCGGAGAGATCGAACTCCAGGGTGCCGTAATAGGTGCCGTTGTCGTTGTTGTTGTAGTCGACCTGGTTCTTGATGTCGGCGTTGGCCACCACGGCGCGACCACGAACCGACCCCTCCTCGTTCAGCGCGCCCCCCAGATCCGCCTCCAGATAGTGCCTGTCCCAGCTGCCGTAACGGGCTGTGACAGATCCCTTGAAGGCATCGGTCGGACGCTTGAGCACCATGTTGATGACGCCTCCCAGCTCGCTGGTGCTGTTGAACAGGCCGGAGGGGCCGCGCATGATCTCCACCCGGTCCACGGCGGCCAGGGACGGCAGGGTGCCGAACTTGCTCTGCATGGGGGACGGCAGGCCGTTGAGGTTCACCTCATCGTACTCATAGCCGCGGGAGAAGATGGAGGAGCGGCCGCTGTCGTTGACCATGGTGCGCAGGCCCGGGGTGTATTTGGCGAGATCGTCCACTGCGACGAAGTTGCGCTCCTCGATGTAGTCGTTGGTCAGCACGGTGATCGACTGGGGGATGTCTTTGAGGGCCGCCGGGGTCTTGGTCCCGACCATGGCCGAGTCGACGCTGTAGCCCCCGGTCTCCTCCGACGGCGCCATCCCGTAGAGCGGGTTGCCGTAGACGACGACGGTTTCATCCGCCTTGATATTCGCAGTCTCCGCCCAGGCGGGGGAAGCAGCGGTGACAGCCAGAGCGGCAGAGACGGCCAAAGCCAACGGGCTTGGCGCTTTATCCTTAAAGACGACCATAGTGAGAGTGACCCCTGAACATAGATGATAATGATTTTCATTTGATTTTTAGGGGGCTAATATAGCATCCAAGGCACCGCAGTAGTTTTGCGGTCTGGTCATTTAATACTTCGTAATGGTCAAAGTTTCAGATGGTCGACGTCAACATGACTGACTCAGTGGTGAGAGACACCAAGGTTCGTAAACGGGGGCTGTTTACCGGCAGGGTGGAGAACCTGATGATCCAGGACGGCATCCTGTTTCACAACAAGGACATAGTGCACAAGGCCGACTTCGCCACCGAGCGGGAGCTGCCGCCCCAGCTGATCATCGCCCTCCCCCTCGAGAGCAAGGCACTGATGACCTATGGCGCCACCCATCGCCTGCGGGGCTGTCGCTTTCACAAGTCCGATCCCATCCTTGCCACCGCCATCCTCTATCGCCAGCCCGACAGGGTGCAGGGGGCGGCCAAGGCCCATGTGCGCAGCCGCAGCATAGTGCTCTCCCTCAGCCTACCCTGGCTGGAGCAGCATCTGGATGGCAGACAGCGCGCCGCGTTCGATCGCATCTTCAACCACCATCTGAGCCGTTTCGACTGGTCCCTGCCCCCTCATCTTGGCCAGATCGCGGAGGCCCTGAACCTCACCAGCAGCCAGAATACCCCCGAGATGCTGATGCGGGAGGCGTTCGCCCTCACCCTCTGGGAGAGCCTGATGGCCAACCTCCGGCAGACGGCCCAAGTCTCGGGCCTCAGGCATAGCGAGCAGCCGACCCGGCTGAAGATGTTGCTGATGGATGAGAGGGTGGACGAGATGGCCCTCGCCGACATCGCCGATGCCCTCGGCATGAGCGTCTCCACCCTGCAGCGGGCGGCCAAGAAGGAGCTGGGCATGAGCCTGCAGCGCTACCTGCGCGAGCGCAAGTTGCAGGAGGCCAAGGTGAAGCTCGAGGAGCATGGCCTCTCCCTGCAAGAGGCCGCCGAGCTCGCGGGATACACCCATTTCGCCAACTTCATCACCGCATTTCGCAAGCTGTTTGGCTTCTCGCCAAAGCAGCTCGTCCGCCAAGCCCGGGGAGACGGCCCCCAGGGGGCGACAACGTCCGATCACTAGCTGGAACCCCAGGGACATCGTGGCTACCGAGGACCTCTGGACGTCGTTGGCACCTTGGTTGGATGCTGTGATGAGAGTCGACAGCCTGAGTGAAACGTCACTCAGACCTGCCCGGGCCCTGCCCATGTGTATCTGATACACTCGGCGCCCCCCTGTCTGGGCAGGTCTTGTAACAGGCGGCCGCATCCCTTGCTTGCCAGATCCCATACTGCGCAGTGTCTCATCGCCCCGGGCAACCTTGAGTCGATGTCGCTGTCTCCCCTTAGCGCCGAGCACTCGGTGCCGTCTACTTGGCGATCGACTCGCGCTTTTCCACCAGAAAGTCCATCAGGGCACGGATCTTGGCGGGCATCTGAGCCCGCGACGGCACATAGAGGTAGAACCCCGGAAAGGGGGGGCACCAGGGGGCGAGTACCCGTACCAGTGACCCATCACTCAGGTGCTGGCGCACCCGCAGATCCAGATGCTTGACCAGACCGACCCCCTGCAAGGCAGCCTGCAACATGCTGTCGTCGTCATTGAATACGGCGTTGCCCTGGGGATCGAAAATCTGGGTGTGCCGATCCTCATCGGGGGAAGTGAAAGCCCAGCGGTCTATGGTGTTGCTGGAGGTAAAGCGGTAGGCCAGGCAGTTGTGCCTGGTGAGATCGTTCGGGGTCTGCGGCATGCCATGCTGCCTGAAATAGTCGGGGGCGCCGACGATGGCCATGGTCAGGGGTGGGGTGATGGGCACCGCCACCACATGCTCATCCAGGCTCTCCCCCAGACGAATGCCGGCATCCATCCCGTCGGCGATGATGTTGGAGAAACCGTCCGCCATCACCAGCTCCAGCCGCAATTTCGGATAGCGCGCCAGAAACGCCCCCATATGCGGCTCGATCAGCAGCCGTGCGGCGATGCGCGAGCTGTTGATGCGAATAAGGCCCGAGGGCTCGAGCTGGGAGTCATTGAGCTCGCTCACCACCCGCTCGATGGCCGTGAGCGAGGGCTGCAGCACGTCCAGCAGGCGCTGCCCCTCCTCCGTCAGAGACATGTCCCGGGTGGTGCGGTTGAGCAGTCGCACGTTCAAGTGCTGCTCCAACCCTTTCAGATGCTGGGAGAGGGCGGCCCGCGTCACCCCCATCTCGGTGGCGGCCTTGGTGAAGCTGCAGTGGCGTGCGATGTGGGCAAACCAGGTCAATGAAGCGACGAGTGAGGGTTCTATGGGCATTTGTTTAGCCTGGCTAATCAGTCATGTCTTGATAGGTGCGTATATCTAGCTCAATAGACTTACTACTATTAGCTCGAACTCGCGTCAACCACTGATGAGCACTGAATCTAACGGAGAGCCCGACCATGTCCCATGTCACCTTCCCCAATCGCAACGGCCAAGGCATCACCCTGGCCGCCATCCTTCACCTCCCGCCGCACTTCGATGAGCGCAAGCAGTACCCGGCGGTCGTGGTCTCCCACCCCGGCGGCGGCGTGAAGGAGCAGACCGCGGGTCTGTACGCCAGCAAGCTGGCCGAGCAGGGGCTAATCGCCATCGCCTTTGACCGCTCCTATCAGGGGGAGAGCTCGGGCGAGCCGCGTCAGCTGGAGAATCCCCATACCAGCACCGAGGACGTCAGCGCCGTGGTGGACTACCTGACCACGCTACCTTATATCGATCAGAACAGGATCGGGGCCATGGGCATCTGCGCCGGCGCCGGCTACAGCGCCAATGCCGCCATCCAGGATCGCCGCATCAAGGCGCTCGGCATGGTCAGCGCGGTGAACATCGGCCAGATGTTCCGCAATGGCTGGGACAACAGCGTCAAGGATGCCGATGCCATGGGGTATCTGGAGTTCGGCTCCCAGGCGCGCACCACGGATGCGGCTGGCAGCGGCTATGCCACCATCCCGTTGGCGCCCCTTCGCGAAGAGGATGCCCCCAACGAGGAGCTGCGCGAAGCCTGGGAGTATTACCACACCCCACGCTGCGAACACCCCAACGCGCCGGGCTTTGCCCTGACCCGCAACCTGAACCAGATCATCACCTACGACGCCTATCACAAGGCGGAGGCCTTCCTGACCCAGCCTATCCTGGCGGTAGTTGGCAGCCGGGCCGGCAGCAAGTGGATGAGCGAGGATCTGCTGGCGCGCGCCGCGAGCCGTGACAAGACCCTGCATGTCGTGGAGGGGGCCAACCACATGTCCCTCTACGACGAGCCCCGCTATGTCGATGAAGCCGTCGCCCAGCTGGCCCCCTTCTTCCTGCGGACCCTGAACTAATCAGCCAGGGGGATCGTCCCCCTCTCAACTATCGAGAAGCATCATTATGAATACCATATTGAACGTGACCTATCAGAACCTGGGCTGGCAGACGGCAGCAGATCTCTACTTGCCGCCCGACTTCGATGCGCAGCTGCGCTATCCGGCCATCGTCAGCACCCACCCCATCGGCAGTTGCAAGGAGCAGACCGCCGGCAACATCTACGCCAAGGGGCTGGCAGAGGCGGGGTTCGTGGTCCTTGTCCACGACGCCAGCTTCCAGGGCGCCAGCGGCGGCGAGCCACGCTTTATCGAGGATCCGGCCATTCGGGTCTCCGATATCCGCTTCGCGGTGGACTACCTGCAATCCCTGCCCTATGTGGATGCGGATCGCATCGGTGCCATCGGCGTGTGCGGTGGCGGCGCCTACACCATACATGCGGGCATCACGGATCATCGCCTCAAGGCGCTGGTCTCCATCACAGGGGTCAACTATGGCCGCCTGATCCGCGAAGGCTTCGCCCAGTTCAAACCCCGTGAGCTGGCCCAGGGCATCGCCCGGATGCGCACGGCGCAGGCACAAGGGGGCGCCACTGAGCCCGCCGATCTGCTGCCAGAGTCAGTGGCGGCGGCCAAGGCGGCAGGCATCACCGACATCGACGTGCTGGAGGCCACCGAGTACTACAAGACGGCACGCGGCCAGCAGCCTCACGGCGCGACCCGCCAGCTGATGGCCTTCACCGGCGCCGCCATGGGATGGGATGCCTTCCTCCATGCGGAGGTGCTGCTGACCCAGCCGCTGATGGTGGTCATCGGCGACAAGGCGGGGGGCTTTGGCGCCTATCGGGATGGCTGGGAGATCTATGGCCGCGCCGCCTCCACCGACAAGCACATTGTCGTGGCCGAAGGCTGGTCCCACTACGATCTCTACGACAGACCCGAGCCGGTGGCTATCGCCATGGCAAGCCTCGTGCCCTTCTTCCAACGCACCCTGTGATCCCGCGGTGGGGCATCCCCCATCCACTCAAGCGAGGTAAACCTATATGCGAAACATGCTGATCCTCGGCGCAAGCGGCCAGATAGCGCAGTGGGTCATCAGAGGCTTGGCTGGGCACGATGAGATCCGCCAGACCCTGCTGCGGCGCGCCCCCAGGACGCTGAGCGGGACAGAGCCCGCCAACGCCAGGGTCGTGATAGGCAGCGTGCTGGAAGGCCTTCGTCGAGCACAACCGCTTCGATGGCACAGAGGTGGTGCTGTTCCACACCTACAACAGCCGCTTCGGCGAGGAGCATATTGCGGCCCTGAGGGACAAGATGATGGCCCGTGACACCTGGTCCTTCACCCATCACCATGTGCTGCGGGAGCGCATGACCCGGCAACTCACATCCGGGCAGATGCCGGAGGCCATCGATGAGTGGCGGCCCGAGGACAAGCCTCGATCGCCGGCGCTGACGACCGGATTACTGTCCCACCGTGGACTGATGGCGGTCGTGACATCGTGACAAGGGTTTGGCGACTTGGCCCCCCCCCCCACCACCTCCCCTATCGACGCAGTCACTCTTCTCTCAACAAGGGGTCGAGAGGAAGGACAACATAGGTATGGGCTGGCATGGGCCGGAAATGACAAACCCGCGACGGACGCGGGCTTGAAGGGAATAAATGGCGGAGAGACAGGGATTCGAACCCTGGGTGGCATTGCTGCCACAATTGATTTCGAGTCAATCCCGTTCGGCCACTCCGGCATCTCTCCACGGGCCCTCATATTGGCCCAACCCTGTGCGGGAAATCAACGTAAATATCGTTGCAGATCAGACGACTGGCGATTAAACAGGCAGCGACGCATTCACCCCGTCCAATGTGACCATCACGCCTGGCTTTGCCAGGTGTTGTCTTCTCACTCCCTCGTCACCCTCTTTGATCCTCCCTCGCCCAAACAGGGCGACGGGAAGGGCCCGCCCTCTGATAACAGGGAGATGAGAGGGATCGGATGACGGGAGCAGGCCACAACCCCCTGTTCCCCCTCGGCGGCAAGGCTGGTAATCCCCGGATGATTGGTTAACAATTCCCGCTCATTTTTGGGGAGGGACATGTCCCTCAAGAGATACAGATAGGAAAAACCATGTTGTACACACGTATCGCCTCACTGTTGCTGGTGGCTGCCAGCCTCTGGGCCGCGCCGGTCTGGTCCAAAACCTATCCTCTCCCACCGGCTGACAGCCGCCTCATCGGCGAGCTGGAAGATTACATAGTACAAGAAGGCGATCATCTGGAGCTCATCGGCAAGCACACCCAGATAGGCTTCTTGGCGCTGCTCGAGGCAAATCCCGGGATAGACCCCTATCTGCCCACCCCGGGTACCCGGTTGACCCTGCCGACCCAGATGCTGCTGCCCGACGTGCCCCGGGAGGGCATAGTCATCAACCTGCCGGAGCTGCGCCTCTACTACTTCCCCAAGGGCAAGCAGGAGGTGATGGTGCTGCCCATCGGCATCGGTGACATCGGCCGCGAGACACCGGAGATGACGACCACAGTCATCGCCAAGAATCCGAACCCGACCTGGGTGCCCGGCCCCATGGTGCGCAAGTCCTGGCTGGAGCAGAAAGGCATCGACCTGCCCGCCGTGGTGCCCCCGGGCCCGGACAACCCCCTCGGCAAGTTCGCCATGCGCCTCGGCTATGGCAACAAGGATTACCTCATCCACGGCACCAACAAGGACTTCGGGGTGGGCCTGAGGGTCAGTGCGGGCTGCATTCGCCTGCGCCCCGACGACATCGAGACCCTGTTCGAGCTAGTGCCTGTCGGCACCCCGGTGCGGGTGATCAACCAGCCGGTCAAGATGGCGGTGGAGCCGGATGGACGACGCTGGATGGAGGTGCACTCCCCGCTCTCGCGCACCGAGCAGGAGCTCAACGATGGCGCCCCCCTTATCCTCTCCGCCGAGGCCGAGCAGTTCATCGCCGCCCCCGAGGTGGATAGCGTGCGGGTGATGACCTTGCTCGATGACAAGAACGGGCTGCCCCAGCCCGTCGGCGGCGAAGTGCTGACGTCCATATGAGGGTGACCCAATACGGGCTCTGTCTGCTTGTCCTGCTCGTCACCTCACAGGCACGCGCCGACATCCTCTGGATGCACAACGGCGATCGCCTGACCGGCACCATAGAGGAGATAGGCGACGACGAGGTAATCATCAAGCTGCCCTATAGCCAGACCCTGACGGTGCGTCGTGATGCCATCAAACGCTGGCGCCTGGACAAGCAGGAGCAGCCCAAGCCCCTGACCAAGACGGGGATCACCCTGCTGGACTCACCGGACGAGGTGAACGCCTGGCTCTGGACCGGCACGGCGGATCTGAACGTCAAGTTGAAGGAGAGCACCAAGAAGACCAACAACATCAATCTCAAGGCCTCCACCGAGGTGGCGAACCTGGATTGGCGTTACACCCTGGATGGGGAGTACATCTACGAGACCTCGAACAGCGTCACCGACAGCCACGAGTACAGGCTCAGCCCCAAGCTGGACTTCTTCTTCGATGCCAACTGGTTCCTGCGATCCTCCGTCGAGGCCGAGTATGACATGCTCGATACCAACTATCTGAACCTGAGCTATGCCACCGGGCCCGGCTATCGCTTCTGGAATGACAAGCGACGGCGGTTGGAGCTGATCGCCCAGCTCGGCCTGCAGCGGGCCTACTTCACCCCGGATGAGTGGGAGTATTCAGACTTGTTCGACGAGCGCATCATCAACTACCCCGTGGTCAACCTGGGATGGGACTATCGCCAGCCCCTCTCCCTCTGGCAGCAGCGCTTCGAGTTGTTCAGCAAGGGCAGCTACGAGAAGTTCATCGATCAGCCCTCCCCCTATCTCACCCGCAACCAGACCGTCAACGGCAACCTGGGGCTGAGGTATTACTTCAACGATCACCTGCGCCTCTCCTGGTCGAGCGAGCTGAGCTGGGATGACAGCTGGCTCGACTATGGCGGCGGGCGGGAGAGCCTGGGAGACAAGGAGTGGCGCCATACCGTCACCCTGGGGGCCAGCTTCTAGCGCGGCTCTTGTCCATGAGTGCCCAAAACGAAACAGGCCCACCGAGGTGGGCCTGTTCATATTCGCATCAAGCGAAGGGGATCAGAAATAGATGCGGGTGAGGGACTCGATGACGCAGCCGGGGCGGCGGATCCCTTCGATCTCTATCTTGATCTCTTTGAGCAGCTCGAGGCCGCCCTTGATGGGGGTCACCCTGGCCAGCCTGGTGCGGGCGCGGATGTTGCTGTCCACCTTGATGGGATAGGGGAAGCGCACCTGCTCCAACCCGAAGTTCACCACCATGCGGGCGCTCGGGAACTCAGGGGTCGCCTCGTCCACCGAGCCGGTCAGCTGGGGCAGCAGCGCCAGGGTCAGGAAGCCGTGGGCTATGGTGGTCTTGAACGGCGACTCCGCCGCCGCCCGCTCGGGATCGGTGTGGATCCACTGGTGATCGCCGGTAACCGCCGCAAACTGATCGATCAGCGGCTGGCTGACTTGCAGCCACTCACCCACATGGGTCTCTTCCCCGATCTTGCTCTGCAGCGCCATATAGAGTGCCGCCGCCTCGCCGCTCAGCTCGACGGCGTTCTCTTTGAGAACCGGCTGGCTATTGACGGCCTGGGCCTGGCTGGCGGCCTGTTGCTGCAACAACTGTTGGTCAGCCTGAAAGTCGAGCACCCGTCCCAGCAGGGGATGCAGGTGTGCCTTTTGCTGAAACTCACGCCAATAGTCGCGGATCGCCGGAGAGAGCCAATCCTTGAGCTCAAAGGGGTGTTGCGCCAGAATTTCGCGCTTGTGCTTCAGAAAATCGACAACTTTCATGTGCGATCCCTATTCGATTCAATGCCTGTGAAGAGGTCTAACCAGTCCTATTTTATGAAAGTTTCACCCGTAAGTGCAAAAAAATCTCGGCGTACAACTGTACCGGCGCCGAGAGTGTTCACTAACTTGTGCCAAAAATCTCGCCGGGATCGGGTGAGAAAACGATTGGCATGACGGCAATGGCAGACGAGAGGCAGAGTGACAAAAGGGCGCCACTTCACCGGTTTTTCTCGTCAGCACCCCGTTTTTACCTAGCGGCCGGGAGCAGACCACCAGGCCGCCCGGCTCGCCTCATCGAGGAAGCTCCAGGCCAGGATCCGGCTCGTCTTGTTCCCTTGCGTCATCTCGAGCACCCGCACCTCCTTCGCCCCCACCCTGGCCAGCGCCTTGCTGGCGGCCGGCAGATTCTCTTTCTTGGAGACCAGGGAGCTGAACCAGAGGCACTGGGCCCCGAAGGCCTGACTCTGGGCGATCGTGGTCGCCAGAAACGCAGCCTCCCCCCCTTCACACCAGAGCTCGGCCTTCTGGCCACCGAAATTGAGCACGGGTACCCCCGCCTGTGCCTTGCCGAGGTTGCGCAGCTTGCGCTCCGTCCCCTTGCTCGCCTCGGCGAGAGAGGCATGGAAGGGGGGATTGCACAGGGTCAGGGCGTAGCGCTCCTTGGGACCCAGGATGCCGCGAAATATCTGCCTGGCATCCGGCTGATGCCGGCACTCTATCTGGTTGCCGAGACCATTGCTGGCCGCCAGCAGGGTCGCCGCCTTGACCGACACCGGGTCTATGTCCGACCCTACGAAACGCCAGCCATATTCACGGGCCCCCAGCAGGGGATAGATGCAGTTCGCGCCGACGCCGATATCCAGCACTCGCACCTTTTTCCCGGTTGGCGGCTCCCCAGCGCTCTCCGCCAGCAGATCCGCCACTCGGTGCAGGTAATCCACCCGCCCGGGGATGGGGGGACAGAGATAGCCAGGGGGCAGATCCCAGTGATGGATCCCGTAGTGCAGGGCCAGCAGGGCCCGGTTGAGTTCCTTGACGGCGGCGGGATCCGCAAAATCCAGGGTCTGGTTGCCATGCTCGTTGACGAACACGAAGGGGAGCAGTGCCGGGGTGCGCTGGCAGAGCGCGTCGAAGTCGTAGGGCGCCTGATGGCGATTGCGCGGATGCAGTCCGCTCTTGTGCTGGGTCTTCATGCTGGGCCACCGAGGATCAAGGGGGCCACACTATAGAGATTCGGCCGCCGAAAGTCTAAACGACGGCCATAAAAAACCGGGCTCTCGGAGCCCGGTTCAAGTGAGGTTGGAAAAACAGTCCGTACTGCGAGCCGTTTGTCCAGCCTGACTCAGATCTCGATCCGGCGTGCTTGCCAGAACTTGCCGCGCCAGTAGGAGCTGTCCAGCTTGGAGCGGGTCACCCCGGCACGGGTGGAGGCATGGATGAATTCACCGTTGCCCACATAGATGCCGACATGATTCAGGCGTTTGCTGATCTTGAAGAAGACCAGGTCCCCTTCCATCAGATCCCGCTTGGCGACGCGCGTGCCTTCGTGGACCTGGGAGCGGGTATCTCGCGGCAGTTCAATACCCACTGCGTTGCGGAACACCTCGCGGGCGAACGCGGAACAGTCGATACCGCGCTGACTGCTGCCCCCCATGCGGTAGGGTACACCACGCCACTCTTTGTATACGGTGAGAATTTCGTTGACGTCCGGTGTTTGCGAAGGTTCCGGCTCAACCACGGGTTCCATCATGGAAACTTCAATCTTGCTCGCGACCTCGGGCTGGGGTGCCGACGCACATCCCACCATTCCGAGCGCGACCAGCAGTAGCATCAGGTGGCGCAATCCCTTATCCCCACAAAAAGTAAAGAACATTGTTAAAATTCGACCGTGGACGGTAATTTATAAGGCAACAGCACCCGACTATATCCAAGAATCCTATCGAGGCAAGCGAAAATCCTAATCGACCTCACATTTTTGCAAGTAAATGCACTGTTTTTCATAATTAATGTGATCATGGCCAAACAATATACAATCCCGAAAGGGCCGCTGGGTGCCATGGAAAACTGACTTTTATCGCTGCTTCGCCCCCTTTTCTAAGTGAAAAATTATGCTCTCTGTGGATCTCTACTTGTTAAAACCTGCCCTCGTCGACCCCGAGCCATTGAATACTCTGCAGGGCGATCTCTCCCCGGAGGAGGCGCTGCACTGGCAGGGGATCCGGCTGCCCGGGCGTCAACGGGAGTATCTGCTCGGCCGGGCACTGCTGCGCCGCCTGCTGGCAGAGCGACTGGGATGCCGGGCCGATACGCTGCAATTCGTCACCCATGCCCAGGGAAAGCCCGCCCTGCTCGGTCAGCCGTGGCAGTTCAATCTCAGCCACAGCGGTGAATGGCTGGTGCTGGCCCTCTGCGAGCAGGGGCCGCTCGGGGTGGATATAGAGATGGGTTTGCGCCGGCGTGCCATTTTGCCCCTGGCGGAGCGCTTCTACGCCAGGAGCGAGTACGAATGGCTGCTCACCCTGCCCCAGAGCGAGCGAGAATCGGCCTTCTATCGGCTCTGGTCGCGCAAGGAAGCGGTGCTGAAAGCCCAGGGCGGCGGCATCGCCGCCGGGCTCGACAAGGTATGCTTCCTGCCAGAGGAGTCTTGGCGCCTCGACAACCGGCTCGATGACAACGCCTATCAGGTGCAGGATTGGCCCCTCGACGGCGGCTGGCTCAGTCTCGCCGCCCCTACCCTGAAGGTCAGTGCCTGCCTAGTGGATGAGTGCTTGAAATCCACGCCACTGAACCCCATGTTAACTCACACCATTTTCCGAGAGTCAGCCTCATGATCGTCGACATCAATCCCCAGAACTTCCACGCCGAGCTGATCGATGCGTCCATGAAGAAGCCGGTCGTCATCTATTTCCACGCCCCTCAGATGCCCGAGTGCCAGGGCATGACCCCGCTGATCGAGTCCCTGGTCGGCCCGGCCAATGCCCAGGTCACCCTGGCCAAGGTCGACATGAACGATCCCCAGCTGCAACCCCTGGCCAGCCAGCTCGCCCTGCGCGCCCTGCCCGCCCTGGTGTTGTTCCATCAGGGTCGCCCGGACGAGCAGGCCATCCTGGAAGGCCCCCAGGATGAGGCCACGCTGCGCCAATATTTCGCGGCCTTCGCCCCCAAAGAAGAGGAGCTGCTGCTTGAGCAGGGAAAGGAGGCGCTGGCTGCCGGTGATGCAAAGACGGCCCATACCCAGCTGAGCAAAGCTCATCAGCTGGCCCCCAGCCGCCACGATATCAGCCTGTGGCTGGCCCAGGCTGCGCTGGAACTGAACCTGCTGGAAGACGTGCAAGCCCTGCTCGCCACCGTCCCCATGGTGGCTCAGGACGATCACTTCCAGACCCTCTCCTCCCGCCTGGCGCTGGCGCTGCAAGCCAACGACAGCCCGGAGCTGCGCGCCCTGGAGCTGCGTCACAGTGAGAATCCGGGGGATGATGCCCTCAGCCAGGAGCTGGCGGTGCTCTACAGCCAGGTCGGCCGGCAGGAAGAAGCCTTGGCGCTGCTGTTCGATATTCTCAAGCGCGACATGGCATATGGCGATGCCAAGAAGACGTATCTCGATATCCTGACCACCATGGGCACCCATCCGGCGGCCCAACAATACCGTCGCAAGCTCTACAGCCTGCTTTATTGAGATCTGGCAGCAATAAAGGTGATGCCGAGCCATCGGCATTGCCTGCTCAACAGGGGAAAGATCTGGCCAGAGCGGCCGAAAGGCATGGAGAAAGCGGGGAAAACACGAATTTCAGGCAAAAAAAATGGCGCATTAAAATGCGCCATTTTTTCGCATGGATTACTTCTTGTAGGAAGTAGCCATGTTGTCGATGCGCTGGTTAGCACGCATAGCTTCTTGCTTGGCTTCTGCAACATCAGCAGCGATCTTGGACTGATCAGCACGAACAGCGCTAACATCTTGAGCCAGTTGGTCAACTTTGTTAGACAGATTCTGAACGGAAGTTTCCAGTTCGCTGGTGTTTGCACAACCGCCCAGCAGAGCGGACAGACCAACAACACCTACCAACAACATTTTTTTCATTTTTAAAGCTCCCTTTAACTCGCCAGACGTTTAGCAAGCGGCGTGATTATGGCATAAAAAAATCAGAGTTTGGATAGGCCTCATCACAGATAAATACATTAAAACCCTCATTTTTTTTTAAACGTACACTTTTTGCGCAAATTTAAGTCAAAAATGAGTGCCCTGGATGAGGTTCGGACAAAGCGTAACCAAAAAATGTACTTATTTCAATTTCGTATGAAGCTCAAGCCGAACGCTCGGCCAATAACTGACGGTATTGCACCAGATCCTCGATGGTCAGTACCGGCATCTGGTGCAAACGACCGAATTTCACCAGATCCGGCAGCCTGGCCATGGAGCCATCGGCCTTGGTCAGCTCGCACAGCACACCGAACGGTTTGAGTCCGGCAAGCTGCATCAGATCCACGGTCGCTTCGGTGTGACCGCGACGGGTCAGCACGCCACCGGTGCGGGCACGCAGGGGGAAGACGTGACCGGGACGGTGCAGATCGGAGGGTCGGGCACCATCGGCGATGGCGGCACGTATGGTGGTAATGCGATCGGCGGCGGAGACTCCCGTGGTCACCCCTTGCGCCGCTTCTATGGTCACGGTGAAGGCGGTCTGGTAGTGGCTGGAGTTCGCCTCCACCATCATGGGCAGCTCGAGCTGGCGCACTCGCTCGTCGGTCAGGCAGAGGCAGACGATGCCGGAACACTCGCGGATCATCATGGCCATCTGTTCGTTGGTCATGGATTCGGCGGCGAAGATGAGATCCCCTTCGTTCTCCCGATCTTCGTCATCGGCCACCAGCACGCCGCGCCCGGCACGCAGGGCGGCGAGCGCCGCTTCGACACGATCGATGGGACCACCAAATTCACTGAGTAGAGACTGATTCATGGTAAGACTCCTAAATAAGACAAGGACCAGAATCAGGGCATGGAAAGGCAGACAGAGATAGGCATGCGGCGGCCAGCCCAGCGGGTCTGACCGGCAATATCTGTCTTATCCTCTTTCATCCGGACTGTAACCGTCGGCTCCGGCATCTCACCGGATCTGCTGACCCCGCCCCTGGTGTGAAACCTGGGTCGGGCGCTCGCGGGCTCCCCGAGTCGGATCGGGATACCGCCGGTGGGGAATTTCACCCCGCCCTGAGAATAAGCGCAGACAGCGTAAAGAAAAAAAGCGCGAGATGCCAGCCAAAAACCCATCAAAGACAAAGGAGGCATGCCAGGGCCTCTCGTTTGCAACAAGTTGCGCCAGGCGTGCACGACGCGCTGTCCTTTCCAATTTCCTTTGTGGCATATTGCCGAGAAAAACTGTGCCTAAAAACGTGCCGCCTGCGCAGACTCGGGCGCCAACACCACAAACGGAATCATGACAGAGATGGAAAAGAAAATACTGCTGACCGACTGCCCCGACGCCAAGGGGCTCATCGCCAAGATCACCAACATCTGCTACAAGCATCAGCTCAACATCAACAAGAACGATGAGTTCGTGGATCACGAGAACGGCCGCTTCTTCATGCGCACCGAGCTGGAGGGTCGCTTCAACGACGAGACCCTGCTGGCGGATCTCGACGATGCCCTGCCGGCAGGCGCCCAGCGCCGTCTGGTCAAGGCGGGCAAGAAGCGCATCGTCATCCTGGTGACCAAGGAGACCCACTGCCTCGGCGACATCCTGATGAAGAACTACGCCGGCGCCCTGGACATGGACATAGTAGCGGTCATCGGCAACTACGACACCCTGGCCGAGCTGACGGGCAAGTTTGGCATCCCCTTCCACACCGTCAGCCACGACGATCTGAGCCGCACCGAGCACGAAGAGCAGGTGCGGGCCCTCATCGACGGCCACCAGCCGGACTACGTGATCCTGGCAAAATACATGCGGGTGCTGACGCCGAGCTTCGTCGAGGCCTATCCGCGCAAGATCATCAACATCCACCACTCCTTCCTGCCCGCCTTCATCGGCGCCCGCCCCTATCGCCAGGCATTCGATCGGGGGGTCAAGCTCATCGGTGCCACCGCCCACTTCGTCACCGACGATCTGGATGAAGGCCCCATCATAGAGCAGGACGTGATCCACGTCGGCCACACCTTCAGTGCCGACGACATGGCCAAGGCGGGACGTGACGTGGAGAAATCCGTGCTGAGCCGGGCGCTGGAACTGGTGCTGGACGAGCGAGTGTTCGTCTACGGCAACAAGACGGTGGTGTTCAAGTCATAAGCCCTGCCCCAGGCAACAAAAAGGCTCCCGAGGGAGCCTTTTTCGTCAGGGTGCGATTCACTGCTGCAGCGGTAGACCGTTGATGGTCATCATCCCCTTGTCGAGCCTGAGTTCGGCGGTCAGGTTGGCCTTGTCCGCCTTCAGATAGCCGACGCCGGTGAACTGGGTCAGCATGGGTGCAAGTTGCGGGACGGCCTTGCCGAGCTTGTCACTGAGTCTGGCCTGCAGCTGGCCGGAGAGGGCGTGCATCCCCGCTTCGCTCTCCATCAGTTGCTGCAAGGAGGTCGACGCCAACTTGGCCTCCCCCTGCACGGTGACGGGTTCCCCGTTCAGCTTGGCGCTGAGATCGGTCAATTGCAGGGTGGCCCCCCGCTGCAGCAGCTTGTCGAGGGCCTGCTCGATGGCGGCCTCATCCACCCGCTGCCCGCTCACGGCCTGCAGCGCCTGATACCCTTCCAGATCCAGGCCTTTCAAGTCCAGATCCAGCTTGCCCTCGGTCAATGCCAGACTGTCGCTCTCGTTCTCCAGATTGAGGGTCGCCACCTGCATCTGATAGTTGCTGGACAGGGTCTGGGCATCGTCCCCGGCAATCTGAGTCGCCGTGGTCAGCCCCTGCAGGCTGATCTTGACGCTCTCCGGCATGGATAACGTGAAGGCGGAGAGGGTCGCATCGCTGCGGGGGGAGAGCCAGAGCCCCTGGATCTCGGCCACATCGGCGCTGCCCTTGAGATCCGCCAGCACCATGTCCATCTTGCTCTGGGCTTCGTGGAAGGTCATCCCCTGCCATTGGAAGGTCATGTGGCCATTGCCCTCCAGATCGCCGCTGTAGGTGCCATTGAGGGGCAGGACGCTGAGCTCGTTGAGCCCCTCCTTCACCTTGAAGTCTCCGATCCAGAAGCGGCTGCTGTTGCTCATGGTCCACAGGCTGCTGGCAGACTCCGCCCCCAGTTGCCACTGCTGCATGCCGAGGGCAGTGAAGACGGGGGCCAGGGTCCCCTTGGCGGTATCGAACAGCAGGTTGCTCTTGATGTAGAGCGGCAAGATGCGGTTATCGAAGTTGAGCTGCATCTCGATGGGCTCGCTCCCCGCCAACTGGGGGTCGAGGGTTGCCAGTGCCTCCGGCGTCACCACCACTTTCAGCACGCCGTTACGGGTGAACAGGTTCTCGCTGGCTGGCATCCAGCTCAGCTCGATCCCGGTCTCCTGGGTCACCTTGGCGATCTCCTCGGCCAGCATGCGATCGAAGGTCTGTCCGGTATACCAGCAGGCACCCAGCCCACCCGCCACCACTGCCGCACCCACGGCCAGGGCCACTGTCTTCTTCATCTCGATTTCATTCTCCAAAGGCGCATGGGCGCACTCTACGGGGCGGACGGGGCAAGAGGCAAGGGTCTTCCCGGCCAACGTCCATTATTTGCTGGCACAGATTCAGAGCAAGGGGCTGAACAGATAGAAGATATTCTCCAGCAGCTTCTTGTACCAGGGGCGGGCCCGCCACTGGGTGAGCGACATGGGGGTCGCCTCTTCCATATAGCCTTGCACCAGATGAGTCATCTCGGCCACGAAGGCCGGATTGTCGATGAGCAGGGTGATCTCGAAGTTGAGCCAGAGGCTGCGCCTGTCGAGGTTCACCGTTCCCACCAGGGCGAAATCGTCGTCCACCAGCACGCTCTTGGTGTGCAGCAGGCCGGCGTCGTAGCGATAGATCTCGACCCCCGCCTCGAGCAGCTCCTCCATGAAGGCGTTGCAGGCATGGTTGGCCATCAGGGAGTCGTTGCGCGCCGGCAACACCAGCTGGACCAGCACGCCACGGGCCGCCGCGGAGGAGAGCGCCGCCGCCAGGGGATCGTCCGGCACGAAATAAGGGGTGGTCAGTACCAGATGATGCCGGGCCTGATAGATGGCCAGCAGCAGGCTCTGCTGGATACAGTCGCCACCGACGAAGGGGCCCGACGGGATCAGCTGAGCGCGATAATCGGTCTGGGGCCAGGCCTCTGGCTCGTGCAGCAGGCTGTCGAGCAGCCGCTCACCGGTTTCCATCTCCCAGTCCGAGACGAAGGTGGACCACATCAGGGGCACCACTGGGCCCTGCACCCGGATCATGATGTCCACCCACTGGCCAACCCCCGCATTCTGTTTGAAGAAACGGGGATCCACCATGTTCATGGAGCCGGTGTAGCCGACCTTGTCATCGATCACCACCAGCTTGCGGTGCATGCGCAAGTCCTGGCGCTGGAACGGGATGCGCCAGGCGCCGACCGGCAGCACCTCCACCAGCTTGACCCCGGCCTTGCGCAGCCGTTTCGGCCAAGGAGAGCGGAAGAAGTCCTTGCTGCCGACGGAGTCGAGCAAGACGCGACAATCCACGCCGCGCTGCGCCACCTCGCTCAGGGCCTCGCACACGGCGTCCGCATCCCCACCGGGCTGCCAGATGTAGAACTCCAGGTAGCAGGATTGGGAGGAGCCGAGGATGTCGTGCACTATCTCCTGCAAGATGGCGTCCGGCTTGTGCAGCAGCGTCATCCGGTTGCCGGAGAGCATGGGCATGGCCAGCCGTCCCTGGATGAGATCGTGCAGCGGCCGCGCCTTGCTGCTCACCTCGCAGCAGTGCTGGGGGAAGAGGCGAGCTAGCTGACGAATCCAAATGGCATAAGGGCGGTACATGGCCTGGGCCCGCTCGGCCCGCTTGCGGCCCAGCCTGATCTCCCCGAACAACACATAGAAGCCGACCCCGGCGAAGGGGATGGCGTAGATGAGCGCGAGCCAGGCCAGGGAGACGCCGATGGGGCGGCGCTTCATCACCACCCGCAGCGACACCCCGGCCACGATCACGGTGTGAAAGAACAGCAGCAACCAGCCGAGAAAGCGGGAGAACAGCAGATGAATGTCGTATTCCAGACCGTCGAACAAGGCGAGACCTCGATGTCATGAGCAAAGGCGGTGGGCAGATCCCACGGGGCCAGAATGGTATGCTGTAGAACAAACCCATTCTATCAGGTCGTTAGCATGATCCTGCAATCAATGCTGCTGAGTCTGGCCCTCATGGGTCAAGGCTCATATGACATCAGTGAGCAACAAATAAATCAATACCTGCAGTCCCAGGTGCAAGTGGATAAACAGCTGGAACTGCCCGGCATCATCAAGGCGCATGTCAAGCTCGAGCAGAGCGATGTGCAGATAGGGCGCCAGGCGCCGGACACGGCCCGGGTATTTGGCAAGGGCAAGCTGAAGATAGCCCTGCCGGACAACACCGAATACGATGCGCTGCTGAACATGACCTATGAGGCCAGGCCCCGCTACGACAAGGCCCAGAGCGCGCTCTTTCTCGACAACATGAAGTTGATCGACTACAAGCTGGAGCCGGCGGCGGCGGAGCAGAAGTTCGGCTTCATGCTGAGGATGCTGCTGCAGAGTATGGAAAAACGGCTGGAGACCCAACCCGTCTACAAGCTGGACGACAAGGACCCCAATCAGGCCTGGCTCAAGGACAACCTGCTGGGGCTGGAGCTGTCACCGGGCAAGATCCACCTGCTGACCAAAACCCCATGACCCTCAGTTGTAGATAGTGGGAATGGCCTGGCGCACCAGCAGATCGATCTGGTAACCCTGTTCGCGCTGCTGGTGATAATGGGTATGAAGGGGGCCCTCCAACTCGTGCAGAGGCAGGTGGGCGAAGCCCGCCTTGAGGTAGAAGGGCTTCTCGAACGGCAGGGCATGGCAGATCACCGGCTTGTCCTGCAGATCCGAGCAGGCCAGTTGCAGCAGACGGGAACCCAGCCCCAGCGACTGGTAGTGGGGCAACAGCCGGAAGCCGCACAGGTGGTAGTACTCCTGCTCATCGCGCAGGCGCACGGCCCCCACCAGCCAGTGAGCGTCGCGCACCACGAAGATCCGCTCGGCCAGGTCCGGCACATAGTGGGAAAATGTCGTCTCGTAGTAGTCCCTGATGAGGGAAAGATCCGCATCACAGTACTCTTCGAAGCTGAGCTCCATCGCTCGCTTGCTGATCACACCCATGTCACCCTTGGCCCCTCGGGCCCTCTCCTTCCATCCACAGTCCCGCTCCGGCCAACAGATCAGACCAGAGCAACAACAAGATAACACGCCTTTAACTTACAAAGAAGCCAATAGCCCTGTGGTCACAGGCCCTTTCTCTCCGCCCGCCGGACTCAGGATCCGGTTGGCTCGACGGCCTGCCGATCCTACTCCCTTTACGGCAGCATGCCATAAGCCAGATCACAAGATGCTGATCTGAAAAGGGAAACTATCGATGTAAATATTCATTAACATCTCCCGCCACTCCTGGCCCCAAAATAAAGCTCCACTTGGGTAGCATTTCGTGCATTTCCCCCTAGGGTGAGTGGATGGACCTGAACAGAGCCAGCCATCCGCCGTTCGGGCTCCCAAGGCGCACCTCAACGCGAGCAACAAGGAGAATGCCATGCTCAAGACCCGCTCCCCCTTACTGATGTTGATGCTCCCCGCCCTCGCCTGGGCCGGCGACATCCACGCCCCCCTCGCCCCCCATGCCTTCAGCCAGCAACAGCTCGGGACGATAGACAGGGCGGATGTGCCGCTGGACGAGGCCCACTTCGTCTACGGCGAGGCGGCCATGGCCTTCGATCTGCACGACTTCCTGTTGCAGCAGGCCCCTCACTTGCTGCCCAAGGAGGAGGTGATTTTGCACTGGAGCGGCATCACCAGCCTCAACCCCCAACTGCTGCTGGCCCTGATGGAGGCAAGCAGCCGGCTCGTCTCGGCCCCCTCCAAAGCGGCCATGGCGGCCCCCTTCGCCAAGCTGGTCGAGGGGAAGGGGTTCGATGAACAGCTGGAGCAGATGGCGCGTCAGCTCTCGGATCGCTTCTATCAGGCCAGGACCCGGCTGCAGCAGAGCAGGCTGAGCGCCCCCGCCCCCCCCCCTGGGGATGCTCATCGCCTCGCCCTCGCCAGCCTGCTCGACTCGAAGGCGCGGCAGCAACTCAGCGAGCAGTGGCAGACCCTGTTTGGCGACCAGGCCCTGAGCCGCGCCAGCACATCGGTTGCCGCTGCCCCCGCCCGGCTGGCAGCCGGTCAGTTCCAGCTGCCCTGGCGACAGGGCTACAGCTGGAAGGTCAACGGCGCCCACTCCCACAGCGGCTCCGGCTACCCCTACTCCTCCATCGACGTCTCCTACGACTGGCCGGGCTGGGGGGGCGCCACCTACACGGTGACCGCCGCCAACAGCGGCACCGTCACCGTCTTCTCCCGCTGCCAGCTCAGGATCACCGCCCCCAATGGCTGGGCCACCAACTACTACCACATGAGCGGCATTTCGGTGCGCAGCGGCGACTACGTGGCGGCAGACAGCCCCATCGGCACCTATGCCAGCAACCGCAACGATGCCCTGTGCGAGGGGGGCTCCTCCACCGGCCCGCACCTGCACTTCTCCCTGCTCTATAACGGGGTCTTCCAGTCCCTGCAGGGGCAGCGCCTGAGCAGCTACGGGATCAACGTGGGCAACAGCAACTACGACGACAACTGCAACCGCTTCTGGCTGCAAAACAGCCGCAACGGGCAGCGACTCTGCGCCTGGCAGCCGGTCTACAACAATGGCCTGGATTAACTCGCCAGAATGACAGTAAACACAGTAGTACCGGGGCTCTGACGGTTTTTTGCAAGCCGTCACAACTCCCGAGAGTCCGCCTTGATTCTGCTCACAAAACGACCATGAGGCGATTGCCGCCACCCGGTCGTGATGGGAGGCTCTGGGTGCCCATTCGGGCACCCAATCAAGGACAGACAATAATGAAAAACACAGCGGGAATCTGGGTGATCGCAGGCATGCTGATCGCCCCACTGGCGCAAGCCGACGTCATACTGCACGCCTTCAACTGGAAATACAGCGAGGTCACCGCCAAGGCCGACCTCATCAAGGGGGCGGGCTACAAGCAGGTACTCATCTCGCCCCCTCTCAAGTCCTCCGGCAACGAGTGGTGGGCCCGTTACCAGCCCCAGGATCTACGGCTCGTCGACAGCCCGCTGGGCAACAAGCAGGATCTCGAGCAGCTCATCGCCGCCATGCAGGCCCGCGGCATCGCCGTCTATGCGGATGTGGTGCTCAACCACATGGCCAACGAGAGCTGGAAGCGCAGCGACCTCAACTACCCCGGCAGCGAGCTGTTGCAAACCTATGCCGCCAACCCCGCCTACTTCGAGCGGCAGAAGCTGTTCGGCGATCTGGGGCAGAACTTGCTGTCGGCCTCCGACTTCCACCCCGAGGGCTGCATCACCGACTGGAGCGATCCCGGCCATGTCCAGTACTGGCGCCTGTGTGGCGGTGCCGGCGACAAGGGGCTGCCGGATCTCGACCCCAACAACTGGGTGGTGAGCCAGCAGCAGGCCTATCTCAAGGCGCTCAAGGGGATGGGGATCAAGGGCTTTCGGGTCGATGCAGTCAAACACATGAGCGATTACCAGATCAACGCCGTGTTCACCCCCGAGATCAAGCAAGGCATGCACGTGTTTGGGGAGGTCATCACCACGGGGGGCGCCGGCAGCACGGATTACGAGCGCTTCCTCAAGCCCTATCTCGACAACAGCGGTCAGGGGGCCTATGACTTCCCGCTGTTCGCCTCCCTGCGCGGGGCGCTCGGCTACGGCGGCAGCATGAACCAGCTGGCGGATCCCGGCGCCTACGGTCAGGCCCTGCCGGGCAACCGGGCGGTCACCTTTGCCATCACCCACGACATCCCCACCAACGACGGTTTCCGCTACCAGATCCTGAACCAGACCGACGAGAAGCTGGCCTATGCCTATCTGCTCGGCCGGGATGGAGGCTCCCCCCTGGTCTATTCGGATCACGGCGAGACCCAGGACAAGGACGGCCTGCGCTGGCAGGACTACTACCTGCGCAGCGATCTCAAGGGGATGATCCGCTTCCACAACGCCGTGCAGGGTCAGCCCATGCAGCTCATCGGCAGCGGCGACTGCTTCGTGCTGTTCAAGCGTGGCAAGCAGGGGCTGGTCGGGGTCAACAAGTGTGACTACGAGCAGGAGTACTGGCTCGACACCGCCAGGTTCGAGCTGAACTGGTATCGAAACTACAGGGACGTGCTGGATCAAAATGCCGTCATCAATGTGCAGAGCCAGTGGGTACGGGTCGCCATACCGGCCCGCAGCGCCCGCCTCTGGCTGCAGGAATAAGCCCGCCAGTGCCTGCCCGAGGCCGCCAGAGTGCGGCCTCTTCTTTTGGCTTTTCGCGCGCCGCGCACACGGCGGGCTTGTTCTGCCCCGCCCCTGATGCTTTACTCAACGGGCGTCCAAGGCTTAAGGAGCAAGCCGTTGAAAGCATGGATCTTGCTGGGAGCCATTCCCCTCGTATCAATATCCGCATGGAGCCAAGCACCCGCGCCGGCCGAGGTGGTGATCCTGACGGCGGAGCGGCCCGCCACCATCCAAGTCCCCCCCACCACAAAAGCCAAGGCGGCGCCCGTTACCGCCCCCAGGCCCGAGCCCTCCATCGAGGTGGCCAAGGCTTCCACACCGTCCTCACGCCAGATCCAGGTCTACAAGTCGGTGCAGAAGAACGGCGTCATCCGCTACTCCGACATCATGCCGGATCAGGGCCACTACGAGCTGCTGCTGTTCAACGACTGCTACGCCTGCGATCCCGCTTCCAAGGTCAACTGGCGCACCACAGGCCTCTTCCTCTATGACTACGCCAGCACCATACAGGCCGCCGCCAAAGCGTATAGCGTGGAACCGGCCCTGATCCGGGCGCTTATTCACGCAGAATCCGCCTTCAACCCCCTCGCCGTGTCCCGCAAGGGGGCCATGGGGCTGACCCAGCTGATGCCGGCCACCGCCCGCGAACTCGGGGTGGGCAACGCCCTGCTGGCGGAGCAGAACATCTTCGGCGGGGTAAAATACCTGGCGGGCCTGCTCAAGCAGTACGACGGCAACGTCGCCCTGGCCACCGCCGCCTACAACGCCGGCGCCGGCGCCGTGCAAAAACACGGTGGCATCCCCCCCTACGCCGAGACCCGCGCCTATGTGGAGCGGGTCAAGCTGCTGCACCAGCGCTACCGGGATATGCTGCGCGCTCGGGGTCTGTAAGAGCCTCATCAGGCACGGTGCCGTCCCCCCCATCCTGGGAAGATCCGCGTCTATATGAGCGGGCACCCTGACAGCCCCGTACCGTCTGTGCTCTCCGTGGTCTGTCACGGCCTGCCCGCGATCTTGTTTTCACTGCCCCAGAAAAAACAAAACACGCCCGAGGGCGTGTCGATAGCACACGTTGACTGCGCAACGGCTTATTCCTTCGTGGCGACCACGCGATAGGCCAAAGCACCCAGAATGCCACCGACAATCGGAGCCACCCAGAACAACCACAGCTGGCCGATGGCCCAGTCGCCGACAAAGAGGGCAACCCCTGTGCTGCGCGCCGGGTTGGCCGAAGTGTTGGTCACCGGGATGCTGATGAGGTGGATCAGGGTCAGGCACAGGCCGATGGCGATGGGGGCAAAACCGGCGGGAGCACGGCTGTCGGTGGCGCCCATGATGACGAACAGGAAGAAGCCGGTCATCACCACTTCACACACCAGGGCCGCCAGCAGGCTGTAACCACCTGGGGAGTGCTCACCGTAGCCGTTGGAGGCAAAACCGGCGCTCAAATCGAAACCGGCCTGGCCGCTCGCGATCACATAGAGCACGGCCGCCGCCGCGATACCGCCCAGCACCTGGGAGACGATGTAGGGCAGCACGTTGGAGGCCGGGAAGCGGCCACCGGCCCACAGACCGACGGTGACGGCCGGGTTCAGGTGGCAACCTGAAATATGGCCGATGGCATAGGCCATGGTCAGCACGGTCAGGCCGAAGGCCAGGGCCACGCCCAGCAGACCAATCCCCACGTTCGGGAAGGCGGCGGCCAGCACGGCGCTGCCGCAGCCCCCCAGCACCAGCCAGAAGGTGCCCATAAACTCAGCTGCAAAAGGTTTCACTTCACAAATCTCCGATGATGACAGGACATGAGCACAGGCTCATACGGACACTGCTTTTCAGCAGGGGCACCATTATGGGAGCGGAGAATGGGAAGTCGAAGGGAACCTGAGCGCTCAAAAAACGTGACGCGAGTCACAAGTGATTGATTAATTGAGATGAATACCGCCAATCCAAGCCCTTGTTCGCAAAGAGATTCTGGACGGGGTGCGACAGATAGTGACTCTATGGAGGGATGGGGCTTGGACGACGCCACGGGAAGGCAGCCCCTCCCGCGACGTCGGGCTTAGCGGTAGCGGCCGCGAACCGACCCCGTCGCCCGTCCCGCCATCCGGATCAGGCTCTGCTGGGTATGGAAGTGGCAGAGTGCCACCCCGAGGGCATCCGCCGCATCCGCCTGGGGAGTCGCCGAGAGCTTGAGCAGATGGGTCACCATGTGCTGCACCTGCTCCTTGGCGGCGCCGCCCGTGCCCACCACCGCCTGCTTGATCTGGGTCGCCGAGTATTCGCTGACCGGCAGCAGGGCGTTGACCGCCGCGACGATGGCGCTGCCGCGAGCCTGACCGAGCTTGAGGGCCGAATCCGCGTTGCGGGCCATAAATACCCGCTCGATGGCGAACTCGTCCGGCTTGAACTGGGTGATGATCTCGCTCACCCCGTCGTACACCTGCTTCAAGCGTGACGGCAGCTCACCCAGGTCGGTGCGGATACAGCCCGAGCCCAGATACTCCGCCTTGCCGGAGACGATGCGGATGACGCCATAGCCGGTGATCCGCGAACCTGGGTCTATCCCCAGAATAATGCTCATGCCTGCTCCGCCTGACTCGGCGGGAAGCGGCTCACGCCGCCATCGCCGGTGATCCGGGAGCCCGGATGGATGCCCAAAATAATGCTCATAGACTCGCTGCTGTGCTTGACGCTGTGACTGCCGCCAAGATAGCAAACAAGCCGGCGCTTGGCTCGCACGGCGGGCCCCCTCCCCTGCCGACTGCGCAGGGATCCGTCATCCTATACAGTGCTCTGACCATTCCTTCGCCATTCGGCCCACAGTAACCAGCACGGTAGAGCCAAGACGGGGCTCACTCCCCCGCCAGGGTCACCAGCCGCTCCGCCAAGTGATGGCTCTGCAGATAACTCTCGATCAACGCCCCATCGGCGCGGCCCGCCTCAATCTGCCTATACCAGTGCGCGAGCATAGCCACGAAACCCCGTTGGGCCAGCACCGGCTGCCAGTCATCCGGTGCCAGGGTCTGCAGGGTTTTGTCTCGCGCAAGGATGCCACGGGTGCAGTTCTCGATATGCAGGGAGAGGTTGTCGCCATAGGCGTCGATGCGCTCCTCGGTGATGCCGGCGCTGCGATTCATGCTGCCGCTCACCGCCGTCTGTCCGCTCAACCAGGCGACGCTCACCCCGGCCAACAGCTCGTGCTGCTGACTGCTGCGCCGCAGCACAGCATGGAGATCCCCATCCGGTGCGCCGCCATAGAAGCAGAGGCTGTCGAGCACATGGATACAGTCGTCGAACAGAAACTGGCGTGGCAGCCCAGGCAGGGCGTGTCTGTGTTTCTGCCAATGGATCTCGGTAAGCGGCTGATTATCTATACGGGCGGCGCTCATGGCGGGCAGGTAGCGGCGGTTGAAGCCCACAAACAGCGGGCAATCCTGCACAATGGCGAGATTGGCGAGCGCCTCCACCTCGGCGTAATCAAAGCAGAGCGGCTTGTCGACGAAGGTGGGGATACCCGCTTGCAGGCACTGGCGGGCCAGCGCGAAGTGCACAGCTGTGGCGGCGTGGATCATCACGGCGTCCGGGCGACTCGCGAGCAGCGCATCCACTTCGGTAAAGCACTCGGGGATTCGGTATTGGCGGGCTAATTTGCCGAGTACCTCCGGGCTGCGGGTGCAGAGCAGCGGGGTGACTCGCTCGTCGCTCGCGAGCAGCGGCAGATAGGCCTTCTGGGCGATATCGCCAAGACCTACGAGGGCAATGCGCATGGGAACTCCTTGCCTAGTTGTCTGATAGTAGGGGACCAGGGCTGCAAGGTAACACGTCCCAGACCCTTGGCGAACCAGGCAAGACCCCGGATGGGAGATGCTTCACAGCACCCTGATCTGCAAGGGAAAACAGGCGAAACTCTGAGCCAGGCTTCGGGGGCTGATATTCCCAAGCCACCGGTGGCTGGCTAAGATGAGCGCTTCACGCGATACCCCATCAAGGAAGATCATGAGCACCTCGACCCTTCACTCTCTGTTTCGCTACAAGGCCTGGGCCGATGGCGAACTGCTGGATGCCCTCGCCACCCTGGACCCGCAGCAAGCTCCCGAGGCGCATCACAATGCCCTTCGCATCTTCAACCATATCCATGTGGTCGATGCCATCTTCAAGGGCAATCTGCTGGGAGAGCCCCACGGCTTCGGTGCTACCAATACCCCGGAGACGCCGACCCTGTCTGAGTTGCACAGTGCCATCGGCACGCTGGATGCCTGGTATCTGGATTATGTTGCGAGCCTTAGCCAAGCAGATGGCGAGGCCGTGCTCTCATTCAACTTCGTGGACGGAGACAAGGGGCAGATGAGCCGCGAGGAGATGCTGCTGCATCTGGTGACCCACGGCGGTTATCACAGGGGGGCTGTCGGGCGAATTCTGGTGCAATGTGGCATCACGCCGCCGCGCGATACCTTGACCACCTTTTTGCATCGCAGCGAACCCAAGCGCCGCGGCAGCTAAACGACAAACGAGGGCGGCCCATGCCGCCCTCTACTCTGGGAATTTGGCCTGCTCTCTGGCATCGAGCCACTTGCCCACTCTGGCGCCCAGCTCGGAGCAGATCATGGCGCTGACCATGGCCCCGATCATCCGGTTCATATCCGAGATATCTTTTGATTCCAAGAGCAGGGGCGCGATCAGGTTAAAGGCAATGAGCCCCATCACCAACCCGAGCCCACTTCCCACCTTCTCTCTTCTGGATCGGACTTTTACCGCCATCTGATAACTCCTGATGCCCACTGCAATTTGTCTAGGGAAGAGGTCATTGTGTCCCCCTCCCCCTTTTAACCAGCCGCCAAGATAGCAAAGCTACTACCAACTAACCGCTTTTGAGTGCATGTGGTGATGACTTTGATGACAGAGTTCAAAAAACGATAACTTTCTGATGGTTGTATCACTTCTGTTGCTCGCCTGTTTGGCTTCGTTTGACTTACAGTGGCCATTCAGAGCCTGTTGAGCTGCGACGGGTTGCTGCCAGCGCGGGTCAAGGGAGCAAATTGGAGGCTGTAATCCACGGGCGGTAGCGTGAGATTCGGCAGTGTTACGCCTTTCTCAGAAAGGTGAGTGTCCCAGATTTAGCTCTGGGTTATACCTCGTTCAGCACCAACCTACGGTTTCTATAAAAGCACACGAGATGCATCAATATAATAAATAAGCATGCATGTCATATACACGTTAAATTGAAGAGAGAGTTCGCATGAACGTATATTTTTCAGACTACTTTGGGGTAACTAAAGAAGAACTTGATACTTATGGGGCCTTCAATGTATCTCTCATCAATGATCTCCCTGTTTTTATCGATCCATTCCTTTTGTTTAGCAGTGAGAAGGAAGAATATAAAAACCTCCACAATGAAATAATAGAATACATTACTTTTTTAAGAAACATGTCAGACGATGGCTCTATCGCTAAAGGTTTAATAAAGCATTGGTTTCTCTTCCCAGAGGTAAAGCAGAATTGGCTTGGATATAGTAAAGTAGCAAATGGTGGTTCTGGTCTTGGTGAAAAATTTGCCAGCGCTCTAAATGAAAACCTCAGTTCTATCTTCAAAAACTTTGGTGATGAACAGATAACGAGAGGAAGTCATCTCGAAAAGCTATGTCTGATCAAAGATGGTGTAGGTAAAGATGCTATCAGTGATTTCACGACAAATTTGATAAAGGGGTTTTTATGTGAATACACCCAGAGTTTTGCAAAAACTCATTTGGACGAATCAAGATGTAAGGACGTCAGTGTAAAACATGCTAAGTTCGACTATCAAACACGTAGATGGGTATCACAGAAGTATAAACTGCCATATATTGACGGTGATTTTATTCTGCTTACTCCAAAAGACATCCTCACGAAAGATGAGGCTTGGATCAATAAACATGACATTATTGGTGACTTTGATGACATTGCAGCATCTATTCCAAACATTGAACTTCGAGCCCAGATAAATGATTATTTATTGAGACAAATACCTACACGAGCTAATAAAAAAGAAATCAACAAAGCAATATCCAGAACGCTTTTGGAATTTCCCATTCTGATTGACCATTATATTAGATACAAAGAGGACCATGGTAGTGAAGCTGTAGCTCTCAGCGAGCAAAAAGTGCAAGAAACTGAGGCGATATTTATACGTCAGGTTACCAACTTGGTTGAAATGCTCAGAGCCCAAAAGGTTTTCTATTCTCAAAAGGGTGATACTTTTGACGAAGCATACAACCGTGTCATATTTTTAAAACAGGTCATTGAAAGTAATGATGGCTATCGGTTGTTCTATGTTAAAGGAGAGCCTGTAAAACGTGAATCTGATTTGCAGTTAATATTTAGACTAACTTGGTATGCAGCAGCAGAAGATGTAAATGCAGAGGTTAATAATGGGCGAGGCCCAGTAGACTACAAAATCTCAAGAGGTTCAAAAGATAGTACACTTGTAGAATTTAAGCTGGCAAGCAATAGCAAACTAAAACAAAATCTTGCAAAGCAAGTAGAAGTTTACAAAGCTGCTAATCAAACCAGTAAATCTATAAAAGTTATTCTCTACTTCACCGACTATGAGTTGGAAAAATTATTGAAGGTGCTCAAAGAATTAAAATTAAACCAAGGTAAAGAGCTAGTTTTGATTGATGCAAGAGCAACAAATAAGCTTTCAGGCTCGAATGTGAAATGCGATTAATAATTGTGAGTGTTAGAATTGCTTAATTTTATCCTCTATTACACTGGCATGATATTTCGAGTTTCAGGAATCAGCTATTTAGTCATAAAGAGGGCGACCATCTGGTCGCCCTCTTTATTTCTATCCTTTTCCCATTAGGAGAAAATCAGCGAGCCGGTCGCTTGGCTGCCCCGCCTTTTGCGGCGGACTTGCCACCTTGGGCCGCCGGCTTGGCGGTGCCTGCGCGGCTGGGTGCCTTGCCATTTTGGGCGGGTTTGCCTTGTCCGGCCGCTTTGCCCTGACCAGCGCCTTGGACTGAGGGTTTACCGCTGGCGCCCGTTCCTTTACCAAACGGACTACCAACCGGTTTGCCGCTACCCACCTTGCCGCCCTTGTTGGCTGGGGCTTCGCTACGAGCCCCCTTATTGCCTTGCTGCGCGGCAGCCGATGCACTTTGCGCGGCACCTCTACCAGCTGCAGGAGCACCTTTTCCGCCAGCAGCCTTGCCAGTCCCATTGCCGCGCTGATGCACGATATTGCTGTGGCGGGTCAAGGCGGGCTTGAGGCCCTTGTTGCGGCTGCGCTCGGCCTTGGCCTCGCCGCGTCCTTCCGGCGGCACCAGGCAGTCGGGGCCGTTGCCGATCAGGTGGCCCTTGCCCATCTCCAGCAGGGCTTCGCGGATCATCGGCCAACCGGCCGGATCGTGATAGCGCAGCAGCGCCTTGTGCAGGCGGCGACGGCGCTCCCCTTTCACCACGAACACGTCCCCACCCTGGCGGCTCACCTTGTTGAGGGGGTTTTTCTCGGTGTAATACATGGTGGTGGCGTTCGCCAGCGGCGACGGGTAGAAGTTCTGCACCTGATCGAGCTTGAAGCGGTTCGTTTTTACCCAGAGCGCCATGTTCACCATGTCTTCATCGGTCGTGCCCGGATGGGCCGAGATGAAGTAGGGGATCAGGTACTGTTGCTTGCCCGCCTCCTTGGAATACTTGTCGAACAGCTCCTTGAAGCTGTAGTAGCTGCCCATGCCCGGCTTCATCATCTTGGAGAGCGGGCCCTCCTCGGTGTGTTCCGGCGCAATCTTCAGGTAGCCGCCGACATGGTACTTGGCCAGCTCCTTGATGTAGCGCGGATCTTCCACGGCGATGTCGTAACGCACCCCGGAGGCGATCAAGATCTTCTTGATCCCCTTCACATCCCGCGCCTTGCGATAGAGATCGATGGTCGGGGTATGGTCGGTGTCCATGTGCGGGCAGATGGTGGGCCAGACGCAGGAGGCACGACGGCAGGTCTGCTCGGCCTTGGGGCTCTTGCAGCGTAAGCGGTACATGTTGGCGGTGGGGCCGCCGAGATCCGAGATGACGCCGGTAAAGCCCGGCACCTTGTCGCGGATCTCTTCGATTTCTTTGATGATTGACTCTTCCGATCGGCTCTGGATGATGCGCCCCTCGTGCTCCGTGATGGAGCAGAAGGAGCAGCCGCCGAAGCAGCCACGCATGATGTTGACCGAGGTCTTGATCATCTCGTAGGCCGGGATCTTCTCGTTGCCATAAGCCGGGTGCGGCACCCGCTGGTACGGCAGGCCGAACACCCCGTCCATCTCGTCGGTCTCGAGCGGGAAGGCGGGCGGGTTGACCCAGATGATGCGATCGCCATGAGCCTGGGCCAGGGCGCGGGCACAGCCGGGGTTGGTTTCGTGGTGCAGGATGCGGGACGCATGGGCGTAGAGCACCTTGTCCTCTTTGACCCGCTCGAACGCCGGCAGCTTGACGTAGGTTTTCTCCCAGGGCTTCTGCTTCGGTGGCTGCACCAGGATGGGCTTGGCCTCCTGCTCCACCGGCGCCGTACCCTCGTCGTCCGAGCAGGGCGCCCCTTCCATATAGGGGTTCATGATGGGATCGATGCGGCCGATCTGATCCAGCTTGCTGGAATCCACCCCACGCCACTCCGGCAGCGGATCCTTGCGGATCACGGCGGTGCCGCGAATGTCCTGCATGGTCTCCATGGTCTCGCCGTTGGCGATGCGGTGGGCCACCTCGATGAGCGGCCGCTCGGCGTTGCCGTAGATGAGGATGTCGGCCTTAGCATCGATCAGGATGGAGCGGCGTATGGTCTCGGACCAGTAGTCGTAGTGAGCGATGCGGCGAAGCGACGCCTCTATGCCGCCGATGACCACCGGGACCTCCTTGAAGGCCTCCTTGCAGCGCTGGGTGTAGACCAGGGTCGCGCGATCCGGCCGCTTACCGCCCACATCCCCCGGGGTGTAGGCGTCGTCGTGGCGCAGCTTCTTGTCCGAGGTGTAGCGGTTGATCATGGAGTCCATGTTGCCCGCGGTCACCCCGTAGAAGAGGTTCGGCTTGCCCAGACGCATAAAGTCATCTTTGGATGACCAATCCGGCTGGGCGATGATGCCGACCCGAAAGCCCTGGGATTCCAGCATGCGGCCGATCACCGCCATGCCGAAACTCGGGTGATCCACATAGGCGTCACCGGTCACCAGCACGATGTCGCAGCTGTCCCAGCCGAGCTTGTCCATCTCCTTGCGGGACATGGGCAGGAAGGGCGCCGTGCCGTAGCACTCGGCCCAGTAGCGGGGATAGGAGAAGAGAGGGGTAACCGGCTGCATTTTGAACACCTGGAACAATTCGGGTCGCGTATTATACCGGCAGAGCAGAGCGGGGGCGATGGCTTTTTGCCCCCACTATTCGCAGGGTAAGCTCGGAAACAAGGGGTCCCCGCTCAGGTTTCCTGGCTCATCTCGGCGAGAAGCGCTGGCTCAGCGGGCGAGCCATCAGGAAACGGTGCTGATGGCGCTGCAGCAACTGGCGGCCTCCCAGCAGACACCAGATAAGCGCGGGGATCAGAAAGACGGGATGAGTCGAGAGGCGCAGCATCAGCACACCGAGCAGGATCAGGGCGAAGGGACGGCACTCATAGAGCCAGTGGGGCCAATCCCGCTGATGAGGCTGGCGCTGCTTGTCCTGGCGCCTGTGATGGCCGCGCCTAAACCAGATGAGGGAGCCGGCGAGATACAGGGCCAGCCCGGCCAGCAGCAGGGCCGGCCTGTCGGTTAGCCCCAACAAGGATAAACCGCCGCCCAGATAGACGAAGGGCAGCGGTTCATAGATAGCGGATGGCAGCATGGTGGATGCTCTCAGGGTTGCACTGGCCACATAATAACCAGCGCAATCCTGCCAGCCATCCTCTTTTGCATCCCTTTTCCCAGATGGGGGGCCTGCACTAGGCGGCGGGCTTGTCTCGCGGCTGTGGGCCGGACTCTGACGCCGGATGGACGTCGGGCGCCGGAGCGATTTCAGGTGCTGGTGCCGTGATGGCGGCATCCGCAGCCAGCGCCTCGTCCACCAGCCGATCCCGAGCCCCCGTCATGCCAGCCCGCTTCGCCAGCAGGTGATAGATCGCAGGCACCATCAGCAGGGTCACCAGGGTCGCCAAGGAGAGGCCGAAGAAGACCACTGTCCCCACGGCCATCCGGCTCTCGTAACCGGCTCCCATGGAGATCATCAGGGGCACGGCTCCTATGATGGCGGTGAGGGAGGTCATCAGTATGGGGCGCAGGCGGCGCACCGAGCCGGCGATGATGGCCTCCTCGAAGGATTCCCCCCGCTGGCGCAACTGGTTGATGAACTCCACGATCAAGATGCCGTTCTTGGTCACCATGCCGATCAGCATGATCATGCCGATCTGGCTGTAGATGCTGAGCTCCTGCCCCGTCAGCCAGAGCCCCAGCAGACCGCCGAAGATGCCGAGCGGCACGGTCACCATCACCACGGTCGGGGTCATCAGGCTCTCGAACTGGGCCACCAGCACCAGGTAGACCACCAGCAGGGCCAGGCCGAACACCAGCGCCATCTCCCCTTGATTGTCGCGATAGTCCTTGGACTCGCCGGCGTAATCTACCGACATGCCGGCGGGCAGATGTTCTGCGGCCCAGCCGTCGAGGAAGTCGAGGGCCTCCCCCAGGGTGTGGCCAGGGGCCAGATCCGCGGTCAGGGTGATGGCCTTCTGACGCTGGTAGTGGTTCAGGCGCTGGGGGCTAGCCACCTGCTTGATGGTGGCGAGGGTCGAGAGGCTCACCATCTCGCCGCTCGCCGCCTTCAGATAGATGCGGCTGATGTCGGAGATGCCGTTGAAGTCGTTCTGGTTCGCCCGCAGGTAAACATCATATTCCTCCCCCCTGTCCACATAGGTGGTCTGGCTGACCCCGCCGAGCAGGGCCTGCAGTGAACTCGCCACGGTGGAGACCGGGATGCCGAGCTGGCTGGCCCTGTCTCGCTCTATGGTCACCTGCAGCTCCGGGGTCTTCTCGGCGTAGTCGAGATCCGGCGCCAGCATCAGGCCGCTCTGACTCGCCGCCTGTTGCAGGGTCTGCCCCTGCTGGTAGATCTCCGCGTAATCCGAGCCCTGCAGCACGAACTGCACGGCGGCGGTGGAGCCGCCCCTGAAGCCGGGCTGGAAGGTGCGGATCATCACGTCCGGAATGCCGGCGAGGCGACCGCTCAGGGAGCGACCGAATTCGGTGGCGGTCTCGTCCCGGGCCGCCCAGTCGGTGAGCTGTATGATGGCGAGACCGGTCTGATCGCCACCGCGCCCGAAGGCCGGGGTGCTGAAACTCATGGCCTGCACCACCCCCTTGCCGAGCAGAGGCATGATGGCGGCCTCCACCTGCTCCATGTTGCGCTTCATCCGCTCGATACTGGTGCCCTCGGCCCCCTTCACGAACACATAGAGCACGCCCCTGTCCTCGGTGGGGGTCAGGCTCGCCGGCAGCTTGCCAAAGAGGGCGCCGATGCCGCCGAGACAGAGCAGCAGCACCAGGGGCATCCAGACGGAGCGGCGCAGCACCCAGCCCAGCAGGCGCCGATAGTGCATCTCAACCCAGCCGAGGCTCTTGTCCAGGCTGGCGGTCAGGCGATTGGGCTTGTCCACGGCGCGCATCAGCCAGGAGCCCATGGCCGGAGTCAGAGTCAGGGCCACCAGGGAGGAGAAGAGCACGGCCAGCGATAGCAGGATCGCAAACTCGGTGAAGAGTCGCCCCACCATGCCCTCCATGAAGGCGATGGGGACGAACACCATCACCAGCACCGCCGTGGTGGCGATGACCGCGAAGCCGACCTCTCGGGTACCGTGCCAGGCCGCCATCAGGGGTGGTTCCCCGCGCTGCAGGTGGTGGTGGATGTTCTCCACCACGACGATGGCGTCATCCACCACCAGGCCGATGGCGAGAATGAGCGCCAGCAATGTGATGAGGTTGATGGAGAAGCCGAGATACCAGGCGCCGATAAAGGCGGAGATGAGGGAGACCGGCACCGTGATGGCCGGAATGAGGGTGGTACGCCCCTGCCCCAGGAACAGGTAGAGCACGGCCACCACCAGCACGGCGCAGATGGCGAGGGTCTCGTACACCTCGTGGATCGCCTGCTTGATAAAGATGGTGGAGTCATAATCCACCTCCAGGCTGGCCCCTTCCGGCAGAAAACGCTGCATCTCCGTCATCTTCTGCTCGATCCCCTGGGCCACCGCCAGCGGGTTCGCGGTGGACTGGGCGACGATGCCTATCCCTAAGCTCTCGCGGCCATTGCGCTGATAGGCGCTGTCTTCGTTCTTGGCCCCCACCTCCACGTCGGCGATGTCCGCCAGATAGATGCTCTGACCGTTGGCGGCGGTCGTCACCGGCAGGGAGCGGAAATCCTCGGCGCTGTGGTAGAGACGGGCGATCTGCACCGCCATGGTCATGCTGTTGTTGCGAATTTCGCCGCCCGGCAGCTCGATGTTCTCCCGCTTGAGGGCATCCTGCACATCCGCCACCGTGATGCCGCGGGCCGCCATGTCGGCGGGGCGCAGCCGCACATACATCACCTGGCTCAGATCCCCGGAGAGGGAGACCTCGCTCACCCCGTCCACCAGGCTCAGGGAGTCCACCAGCATGCGGTTCGCATAGTCGGTCATGGCGGTGCGGTCCATCTGGGTGCTGCTGAAGTTCAGCCAGATGGCCACGTCCCCGTTGCCGTTGTCCTTGGTGACCATGGGCTCATCCACCTCGTCCGGCAGCTTGGGCCGAGCGCGGGAGATGGCGTCCCGCACGTCCGAGGTGCCCTCCAGCATGTTCCAGCCGAGCTTGAACTCCACCGTGATCATGGAGCGCCCCTTGCGGGTCACCGAGTTGATGTTCTTGATGCCGCTGATGCCGGAGAGCTGATCCTCGATGGGTTTGGTGACCTGGCTCTCCATCACCTCGGGGGCGGCCCCGTCATAGGTGGTGGTGATGGAGACGGACGGGGTCTGCACGTCCGGCATCTCCCGCACCGTCAGCTTGCTGAAGGCGACCAGACCGAACACGGTGAGCAGGGCACTGATGACCACGGCCACCAGGGGGCGGCGTACTGAGATATCGGAGAGCCACATCAGCCTTTCACCTCAGCCAGATCCTGTACCAGGGCACCGTCACGCAGGTTGACCAGCCCCTCCACCGCGATGCGATCCCCGACGTTGAGCCCCTTGAGCACCCACACCTCCTCGCCGTGGGTGTCGCCGAGCTCCACCGGGATGCGCTTGACCCGGCCGTCCGCCTCCAGGCGGTAGACGTAACGCAGCTCACCGGCGTACTCCACCGACTGGGCCGGGATCAGAGTCATCTTCTGGGCGGGCAGTTCGAGCTCCACGTTCATCAGCATGCCGGGCCTCAGCTGGCCGCTGGGATTGGGCAGTATGACCCGGGCCTTGATGTTCTGGGTCTCGCTGGATATTCGGCTGTCCAAGGTTTCCAGCACGCCGGAGAAGGATTGATCCGGCCAGGCGGAGCTGGTGGCCGTCACCGTCATGCCGGGTTTGAGCAAGGCCAGGTAGCGCTCGGGCACCGCCAAGTCGAGGCGCAGCTTGGCGAGCTCGTCCAGGTGCAGCAAGACGTCCCCGCTGTTGACCAGGGCCCCTTCGCTCAAGTCGATGAGGCTGACGGTGCCATCGAAGGGGGCCGTCAGGGTGCGCAATGAGAGTTCGTAGCGGGCCGCATCGACCCGGGCCTGGGCCTGGGCGACTATGGCCTCCTGCCCCTCCAGTTCGGAGGTGGTGATGGCGCCGCGCGCCACCAGCTTGCGCATGTCCCGCAGCTTGCGGCTTTCGTCGCGCACGCTGGCGCTCTGTTCGGCGAGCTCGGCCTGCTGCTTGCCCGCGTCCAGGGCGATCAGGGTCTGCCCCTGCTCCACCTGCTGGCCGGAGCGCACCGCGATATTGATGATGCGACCGGTCACTTCCGGGCTCACCACCACGGAGCGGTTGGCCACGAGCTTGCTGACCAGCTTGATGGTGGGTTCGGCCAGGCTTTGTTTCACCGTCTCGGCCCTGATGTTGAGCGCTTTTGGCTGGTGCACGCTGACCGGCTCGGGTTGTCGCAGATACCAGGCCGCTGCCGCCAGCAGCAGAAGAAGGGGAAAGAGCCACAGCCAGATGCGCATTTTCATCAAACGATCCATGAATTAAGAGAAAAGAGGAGACTTCATCAATGATGGCACCATGTTACCCCCTGACTATGCCGCGACTATGTAGAAATGTGACAAATCGTAACAGCGGCGGCGAAAGATCATCAAAATGATATCCGGCAAAGACGGTATGGGCTTTGTGCCTTACACTGATGAGCCAAAACTCAGTAGTTTCCGGTGTATTTATGTCCAGATTGAGCCACGCCTTCGTCAGATATCCCCTGCAGTGGCTGCTGTTTGGCCTGAGCTCCCTGCTATTGGTTCTCTCCCTGCAACACGCCTTTCGCCATATCACCGATCTGAACAAGCGGGACACTATCGCCATGGCGGGGGAGCTGAGATCCCAGTTTCAGGAGATGGAGGCCTTTCTGGAGTCCATGCGGGGCCAGGCCGAGGAGCGCCTGCGCAGCAACCCGGAGTCCATCCTCTCCCGCCACCTCTATCAGGCGTTGCGGGTGGACAGAAGCAATCTGATCACTCTGGACCGAGTGCCCGCCGATCTGCCCCCCGCCCTCATCGGCAATCTGACGGGGCTGGGCCCCCTGCCCGCCCCCGGCAGTGAGCGAGAAGAGACGATTCACCTGGCCCTGAGCCTCTCCCCCCTGCTCTCCACCGCCAGCAAGCTGCTGGACGAGGACGTGGCCTGGATCTACTTCACCGGCTCCGACAACTTCATCTACCTCTACCCCTGGGTGCCCTCCAGCCAGTTTCACTTCGACCCGGCCATCTACACCAAGTCCTACTGGCAGGACATGCTGGCCCAGCAGCCCCCGGCCCGGCGGGCCAGCCTGTCGCGCCCCTATCAGGACTTCGCCGGACGGGGGCAGATGATCACCCTGTCCCAGCCCATCACCAAGGCGCAGAAGGTCGTCGGACTGCTCAGCATCGACATTCTGCTCGCCAACCTGGAGCGGGCCCTGCAACAACCGGTGCCCCAGGTGGGCACCCTGTTTCTGATCAATCAGCATCGCCAGGTGCTGGCCCGCAGCCAGCCCGGCACGGCCCCGCCGCTGCGCCACGACCGGGAGCAGGATCGCTACCGCTGGCAGCAGGGGGCCTTCCAGCTGGTTCATGCCATCCCGGATACTCCGCTCACGCTGATTCACCGCATCCCGCTCATCGCCCTGCTGGAGGCGTTGTTCTGGCAATCTGTGACCGCCCTCGTCACCCTGCTCTGTCTGGTGGTCGCCACCCTCTCCAGCCTGAGATCCCGCCGCCTCAACCAGCGCCTGAATTATCTCTCCCGCCACGACGCCCTCACCGGCGCCTTCAATCGCCACCACTTCGTCGCCTTCGAGCAGAAGCAGGCCCAGGGCGGCGCCCACACCACTGGCGCCATCATGTTCGACTGCGATCACTTCAAGCGGGTCAACGACACCTTCGGCCACGGGGTCGGCGATGAAGTGCTGATCCAGCTGGTGCGACTGTGCCAGCCACTCCTGACCAGAGGAAACCTGCTGATCCGCTGGGGCGGCGAAGAGTTTCTGCTGCTGGTGGTCGATGAGGCGGCCTCCCTCGCCGAGCTGGCCGAACTGTTGCGGCGGGCCATCGCCGAGCATCCCTGGGAAGAGATAGCCCCAGAACTCGGGGTGACGGTCAGCCTCGGTCATCATCGCCAGAGCGCAGACATCAGCCTGCACGAGACCATACGCCGGGCGGATGTCGCCCTGTATCGCGCCAAGGCCAACGGTCGCAATCGCAGCGAGGCCTGGCAGGATGACGGCGAGGTGCAGCCGGAGTAAGCTGGAACCTTCATTCATCCAAGGAGACGCACAGTGTCACGAAAACCCCGTCTGGGACTGGCTCTGGGTAGCGGTGCGGCCCGGGGCTGGGCGCACATAGGTATCATACGGGCGCTGGAGCGGCTCGGTGTCAAACCGGATCTGGTGGCTGGCTGCTCCATCGGCAGCTTCGTGGGCGCCGCCTACGCCGCCGGCGAGCTGGACAAGCTGGAGTCCTGGGTGCGCGGCTTCAGCCGCTTGCAGGTGATGAGCCTGCTCGATCCCGCCCTCTCCGGCGGCCTGTTTCGCGGTGATAAGGTGTTTGGCATCGCCGCCAACCACCTCGGCGATCCCCCCATAGAGAGCCTGCCGCTCCCCTTCGCCTGCGTCGCCACCGAGCTCAACACCGGGCGCGAGATCTGGCTGCAAGAAGGGCCGCTGCGCCAGTGCGTGCGCGCCTCCTGCGGCATGCCCGGCGTGTTGACCCCGACCCGGGTCGACGAGCAGTGGCTGGTGGATGGCGCCGTGGTCAACCCTGTGCCCATCTCCCTCGCCCGCGCCATGGGGGCCGAGGTGGTGATCGCCGTCAACCTCAACGCCGACATGCACCAGCCCTGGGCCGATGACTCTGACGAACCCGCTCAGGGCGGATTGCTCAGCCAGTGGCTGAACCGGGGAGAGCGCGAACCCAGCACCCCCGGCATGTGGAGCGTGATGACGGGCTCCATCAACATCATGCAGGAGCGCATCACCCGCGCCCGCATGGCGGGCGATCCCCCCGAGATCCAGCTCTGCCCGCGCCTTGGAAGCTTCTCCATCATGGACTTCCACCGGGCGAGCGACGCCATCAACGAGGGGGAGGCCTGCGTCGAGCGCAACCTGGAGCAACTGAAAGAAGAGCTCTCTCGCCTCAGGGTCATCTAGCCCCTCCACAAAAAAGAGCGCCATCGAGGCGCTCTTTTTCATGCTCCGTCAGACTCAGAACAGCCCCAGCCCCTTGAGCATCACCACCAGGATCAGCAGGGGCGAGACGTAGCGGATGATGAAGAACAGCGGCTTGAGGATCCGGATCTCCAGCTGGCCGCCGTTGGTCAGGGCGGCTTCCATGCGATCGAAGCCCCATACCCAGCCGACGAACAGGCAGAGCAGTATGCCGCCAAGGGGCATGAGCACGTTGGAGGAGATGAAGTCGAACAGGTCGAAGAAGGTCTTACCGGCGATCTGCACGTCCGCCAGAGTGCTGTTGGAGAGGGCGCAGGTCGAGCCGACCGCCCCCAGCACCAGCAAGTTGATCAGAGTGGCCTTCTTGCGGCTCATGTGGAAGCGCTCCGACAGCACGGAGACAGGCACCTCCAGGATGGAGAGCATGGCGCCGGTGGCGGCGATGGCGGAGAGCACGAAGAACAGCACCATGAAGAGGTGGCCGAACGGAATGCTGGCAAACACCGCCGGTATGGTGATGAACAGCAGGGAGGGGCCGGCCGAGGGCTCGAAGCCGAAGGCAAACACCGCCGGGAAGATGGCGATCCCCGCCAGCATGGAGACGAAGAGATCCGCGCACATGACCCGCACCGTGGTCAGGGGGATGTGCTGGTCATCCCGGAAGTAGCTGCCGTAGGTCATCATGCAGCCCATGCCGATGGAGAGCTTGAAAAACGCCAGTCCCATGGCCGTCAGCACCACGCCGGCGGTGATCTTGGAGAAATCGGGGGAGAACAGAAAGTGCAGCCCTTCACTCGCCCCCGGCAGGGTCAGGCTGCGCAACCCGATGATCAGCAAGAGGATGAAGAGCACGGGCATCAACCGCTTGGTCACCGCCTCTATCCCCTTGGCGACCCCCATCAGCAATATGCCTCCCATCAGCGCCAGCACCAGCCACTGCCAGAGCAGGCTCTGCAGCGGGTTGGCGATCAGCGCCCCGAAGGCCGCCCCGGTCACCTCGGGATCCGTGGAAAGGATGGAGCCGTCGATCGCCTTGAAGATGTAGGCGAACACCCAGGCCGCCACCTCGGAATAAAAGGACATGATGAGGAAGGCCGCCGTCACCCCCATGGCCGCGATCAGCCACCAGGGTTGCCCCTTGGGGGCCAGCTTGATGAGACCCGTCACCGCATCGGATTTCGCCTGACGGCCCAGCATGATCTCCGAGATCATCACCGGCAAGCCCACCAGCAGGGTGGCGATCACATAGACCAGCAGGAAACCGGCGCCGCCATTCTCGCCGGTCAGGTAGGGAAACTTCCAGATGTTGCCGAGGCCGACGGCCGAGCCCAGGGTGGCGGCCAGGACGCCGAAGGTGCTGGTGAAGCCATCTCTGGCTTTGTGGGTGGTGTGACTCATGCTTGTCTCGCTGTGCGCATCCCGGGAAGGCCCCGCTCAAAGGGTCGGAATTCTCTGGGGATCACGCCAGCTTGCCAAGGAGTTTTGGTTGAAATCACTGCCCAGAGCACAGTAAACAATATTTAATTAAGCCAATATAGGAAGTGATGGATAAAAAAATGCCGCCCCGTAGGCGGCACTTTTATCTCGGCTCGATCACTCAAGCCTTGGCAAGGTCGTCCGGACCGATCTGACCGATTTCGGCGACTTTCTTGTCGGCCAGCAGCCAGAGGGTGAACTTGTGCAGTTCCGGGTGGTGAGCCAGGGCGACCAGGAAGGCGCCACCAACTTCACGATAACCCAGTTCGTAGTTTTTCAGGGTGGTCGGGGGGACACCCAGCAGATCGGCAAACTTGGGACGGCTCAGGCCAACCGCTTCGCGGATCTGACGGATCTTCTTGCCAACAGTTACGATATTTGAATTCATGTGTTCCATACTCCGTTCGGCGGATTGACTCCACCTTTATTTTTCGCGACGACTCGTAGTCAAGTGTATCAGTTTTGAACGGACTCGTTATGGTCGAGCCTCTATCTTTAATCAGCGTCTTTCGACGACAACCCTAACAAACATCGGGGATGGTAATCGCTGCGTCGCCTCAGGTAAACAGTCTCGAAGAGAAACCTTTATGGTCGCCATGGTCATCCCCCGTATAATCCGCCAGTTATCCCTTAAAGAGTAATCAGCATGGCTTTCCCCGGCATCATCTCCCGTCTCCATCCGGATTCGGATCCCGCATCCATTACCCTCCAACTCAGCCAGAGCCAGCAAGCCCGGGCCGAGGCATTCTGGCTGCCCGCCTCTTTGCAAAACGAGGTGGCGTCTGTGCTGGCGGCCTTGTCGGACAGGTGCAGCCTCTATCTGGAGCAGCCCGCGGCCGTGTCCCTGCGTGGTCACGATGGAGTCTTGCAGGAAGATGGCAGCCTGCTGCTTGGCAATGGTCACCGCATGAAGCTTGCATGCGAGCAGGGAGACGGGGGAATCGTCCCCGAACAGGCCCTTGGCGAGATGACCGCCTGGCTGGAGGCGGGGCACCTACATTTCATCTGTTCAGCCGCCGTTCAGCCCGTGGCGCGGGCCATCCTCAATATCTGGCCCCTCGACCCCTACCTGGCCCGTCATTTTTTGCTCAGTTTCACACCCTTGCTGTGCGAAGCAACTGAGGCCGATTATCTCGCGGTATTCGCGGCGAGGGGATCGAGCGCGACCTCGCAGAATGGCTGGATTCAGGCCTATTTGAAGCTTGAAAAAAAGCTGCACCGCGCCTACTTGGATCACTAATAAATTTGGATAAACAGCCAGTTATCCACACGACACAATCTGCCCAATGAGTTATCTGTGAGCTTGATCATGTTTTGAAATGGGCTTAGAGTGCGCCACGTCATCGGAATGACACGGCTGTTTGTGGTGGAGCGCTCATTGGTGACAATGCGAACCATTCACATGTGCACCCAGATGCGTGCCTCCTGGAAGGAACCGGGATCCCTGCCCGATTCAACCATCGTTAATCGGCAGAGCCAGCAGCTTACATAAATTAAAAAGTGCGAAGCACGTCATACGTGCCATCTCAACGAGGATAATTTTATGATGAAAATGGCTCCTTCCCTGATCGCCATCGCTATGGCTACCATGGGTGCAACCGCAGCGCACGCCGCTGATGATTTCTACTTCGGTGCCGGCGTTGGTGCTACCCACTTCAACGGTCTGAACAAGATCGAAGGCGTGACCAACGGCGAAGAAGACGCGACTGCCGTCAACGTATTCACCGGTTACAACTTCAACGAGTACTTCGGTTCCGAGCTGGGCTACCAGTACACCGGCCGTGGTAACACCGATGGCAACCGTTACGAGAGCCAGGGTGCCACCCTGTCCGGTATCGCTCGTCTGCCGCTGAGCAACGACTTCTCCCTGTTCGCTGAAGGCGGCGCCTACTGGGGTCACACCGACGGTATGGGCACCAGCGATACCAAGGTATCCCCGCTGGCTGGCGCCGGTGTGACCTACAAGGTTAACGACGCTCTGGATCTGCAAGCTCGCTACCGCTACATGTGGGACGTGGCTGACCTGCACGCCGACAACGTTCGCTACAAGTCCAACCAGAGCATCGCTACCCTGGAAGCCGTATACCACCCGTTCCGTTCTTCCTACGTAGCGCCGGCTCCGGCTCCGGTAGTTGAAGAAGCTCCGGCTCCGGCTCCGCAAGTTGTCGAGAAGAACTTTGCCCTGAACTCCGACGTGCTGTTTGCCTTCGGCAAAGACACCCTGAAGCCTGAAGGTCAAGATGCCCTGAACGCTCTGTACCAGCAGATCGTCGAGTTCCAGCCGAAAGACGGCAGCGCCGTTGTTGTTGGCTACACCGACCGTATCGGTTCCGACGCTTACAACCAGAAGCTGTCTGAAGCGCGTGCCCGCACCGTTGCCAACTTCCTGGTCAGCAAGGGTATGGCTGCCAGCAAGGTTGCCATCGAAGGTCGTGGCGAAGCCAACCCTGTCACCGGCACCCAGTGCAACGGCGTCAAGGCCAAGGCTCAGCTGATCTCCTGCCTGGCTCCGGACCGTCGCGTAGAAGTTCGCATCTCCGGCGTTCAAGAAGTTCAGCAATAATCTGATTTCGTTCAGATAATGCGAAAAGGGGATGCCATGGCATCCCCTTTTGCTTGCCTGTCGCTGACCCCGCCCTGGCGTCAGCTTCTGTCTTAGCCCCTCACCGGCATTCTTTCCCCCGTTACCTCGCCATCCTTCCCCCTGGCCCAGGCTCCCTCGCACCGCCCCCCATTGTTGCTTATCTGTTCAGAAACTTGATCATACCGAGTCAAAAGAATACAGTTATCCGGCTTGTAAGACATTGGATGAACTATTAAAAGTGCTCAATGCCCGGTTAGTTGTCCATGGAGTGAAGGCTTCATGAGAATCCTGGTTACCATCCATTTTTTATTCAGGCCGTCTGTGATCCATTCACGGAGTCGCACATGAAGTGTCATTTGCGATCGGTATAACAAAAGAGTGCGCAGTACGCCCGTAGCACGGCAACTCAACGAGGATAAAATGATGAAAATGAAAATGGCACCAACCCTGATTGCTCTGGCTATCGCAGCCATGGGAACTTCCACCGCTCAGGCGGCCGACGACTGGTACCTTGGTATGGGTGCAGGTTGGGCTTATGGCCACGAGCTGGACGACTTCGGCCTGGATGCGGACAAGGACGCCACCGCCCTGTCCCTGTTCGGTGGCTACAACTTCACCGAGAACTTCGCGGCCGAACTCGGCTACCTCTATGCCGGCAAGGCCGGTGTGGATGGCGTCGACTTCAAGACCCAAGGCGGGACCCTCTCCGGCATCGCTCGCCTGCCCATGGGTGACATCTTCTCCGTCTTCGCCGAAGGCGGTGCCTACTTCAATCACGTCAACGGCAACGGTGACAGCGACAACGGTACCTCCCCGCTGGCCGGCCTGGGTGTCAGCGCCAAGCTGACCGACCTGCTCGATCTGCAGGCTCGCTACCGCTACATCTGGGACCTGGGTGACGATCAGAAGACCTGGCAGACCGACATGAGCGTCGCCACTCTGGAACTGGTAATGCACCCGGACCGCAAGGCCTATGTTGCCCCCGTAGCCGCACCGGCGCCGGAGCCCGCTCCCGAGCCCGTGGTCGTCGACAAGAGCTTCTCCCTGAGCTCCGACGTGCTGTTTGCCTTCGGCAAATCCACCCTGAAGCCGGAAGGAGCTGCCGCCCTCAACACCCTGTATCAGCAGATCGTCGAGGTTCAACCCAAGGATGGCAGCGCCGTGGTCGTCGGTTACACCGACCGTATCGGTTCCGATGCCTACAACCAGAAGCTGTCCGAAGCCCGTGCCCGCACCGTGGCTGACTTCCTGGTCGGCAAGGGCCTGCCAGCCGGCAAGGTCTCCATCGAGGGTCGTGGCGAAGCCAACCCGGTCACTGGCAACCAGTGCGACGGGGTCAAGGGCAAGAACCAGCTGATCTCCTGCCTGGCGCCGGACCGTCGCGTGGAAGTGCGCGTCACCGGCGTGCAGGAAGTCCAGCAATAAGCGACATCATCGCATCCGAAAAAAGGGGCCACTCGGCCCCTTTTTATTTGCCTTCGTTTCCTCCCCCTATCGCCGGACGCCCCCTCATACTTGCCTGCCTCCTCACAAATTTTCCATACAGATGCGCCACTTAAGTGGTCAAAGCGCGGTTATCGCCTATACATAATGGTGGTTTATATAACAAAGGGCTGGGAGCCCTATAACACCCAACATCGACGAGGAAACGCGATGAACATAAGACTGAAACCCGTGTGGATTGCATTGGCATTGGCGACGGGAGCGGCCCAGGCGGCACCCGTTCACGACTGGTATCTGGGGGTGGGGGCTGGCTGGGCCATCGCCCATGATCTCGACGACTTCAGCAACGACGTCAGCAAGGATGCAACCGCCATCACCGCCTTCGGCGGCTACAACTTCACCGAGAACCTGGGTGCCGAGCTCGGCTACCTGTCGACCGGTGACTGGGACATCGCAGGCAACGACTTCAGCAGCCAGGGGGCCACCCTGTCGGTGATAGGCAGACTGCCCCTTGGAGACATCTTCTCGGTGTTCGCCGAGGGCGGCGGCTACATCTATCACGTCAAGTCCGTCAACGGCGGTGACGACAACCTGGCTCCCCTGGCGGGCCTCGGGCTGACGGCCAGACTGCACGACTGGGTCGACATCCAGGCACGCTATCGCTATATGGTGCGGGTCGGCGACGATCCGGACAACGACAAGCTCGGCAGCGGCACCCAGCGCTGGGTCAGCGACATCAGCACGGCCACCATAGAGCTGGTGCTGCACCCGAACCGCACCGTGGCCGCCGTACCGGTAGCCGCCCCCCTGGTGGTCCCCCCGCCGCCGCCCCCCGAGCCCGTGGATCAGACCTTCAACCTGAGCTCGGACGTGCTGTTCGCCTTCGGCAAGGCGGAGCTCAAACCCGAGGGCATGGCCGCTCTGGAGGATCTGTATCAGCAGATCGCCGACGTCAAACCCAAGGACGGCAATGCCGTGGTCATGGGTTACACCGACCGCATCGGCTCGGATGCCAACAACCAGGCATTGTCAGAGGCCCGAGCCAGCACGGTCGCGAACTTCCTCATCGGCAAGGGGCTGCCCGCCGACAAGGTCAGCATCGAAGGACACGGGGAGAGCAACCCGGTTACCGGCACCCAGTGTGATGCGGTCAAGGCAAGAGCTGCCCTCATCGACTGTCTGGCCCCGGATCGCCGGGTCGAGGTACGGGTGACCGGCGTGCAGTCTGCCGCCGCCAGCGAGCCCGCCGCCGCAGAGCCGGCAGCCGAGCAACCGGCCCAGTAACCCCGCTCCTTTCCTTCACCGCAACCGTGCACAAAAAAGGGATGCTGATGCATCCCTTCTGCTTTTCGTTGCCCCGCCCTTCCTCAGAAGGAGGTGCGGCGATAGCGCCGGTATTCCGGCCGCCAGAAGTTCGCCTCTATGGCCTGGTCTATCACCTCGTCCGGGGTCTGCACCGCCTTGCCCTGCAGCATGGCGGTCTTGGCCACCATCCTGGCGATGTGGCGGGAGACCTGATGGATGTCCGCCAGATCCGGCAGCAGTGAGCCCTCTTCCCCCTTCACCATGGGGGAGCACTCGGCGAGTGCCCGGCTGGCCGACATCAGCATGGCGTCGGTCACCCTGTTGGCGCCGGAGGCGATGACCCCGAGGCCTATGCCCGGGAAGATGAAGGAGTTGTTGCACTGGGCGATCACATAGCGCTTGCCCTTGTGCTCCACCGGTGCGAACGGGCTGCCGGTCGCCACCAGCACCTGGCCGTCGGTCCAGCGAATGAGATCCGCCGGGGTCGCCTCCACCCGGGAGGTGGGGTTGGAGAGGGGGAAGATGATCGGGCGGGCACAGTGCTTGTGCATGGTCTTGACCACCTCTTCGGTGAACAGACCCGGCTGGCCGGAGACGCCGATCAGTATGTCCGGGCGACCGTGCTCCATCACCTCCAGCAATGAGATGTTGTCCCCCACCGGCCAGTCGGCAATGCGCTCCACCGGCTGGGAGAGCTTGCGCTGGAACGCGAGCTGGTTCGGGATCTTGTCGGTGATGAGGCCGAAACGATCCACCATGAAGACCCGGCCACGGGCCTCGGCGTCCGTCAGCCCCTCGGCCTTCATCTGCGCCACGATTTGCTCGGCGATGCCGCAGCCTGCGCTGCCGGCGCCGAGGAAGGCGACCCGCTTCTCGGAGAGCTTGGCCCCCGAGGCCTTGCAGGCGGCGATGAGACTACCCAGGGTGACGGCGGCCGTGCCCTGGATGTCGTCGTTGAAGCAGCAGAGCTCATCCTTGTAGCGGTTGAGCAGAGGAGTGGCGTTGCCCTGGGCGAAGTCCTCGAACTGCAGCAGGATATCGGGCCAGCGGCGTTTGACCGCCTGGATGAAGGCGTCGACGAACTCGTCGTACTCCTCCCCCGAGATGCGCGGGTTGCGCCAGCCCATGTAGAAGGGGTCGCTGAGCAGCTGCTGGTTGTTGGTGCCCACGTCCAGCACCACCGGTAGACAGTAGGCGGGGGAGATGCCGCCGCAGGCGGTGTAGAGCGACAGCTTGCCGATGGGGATGCCCATGCCGCCGATGCCCTGATCCCCGAGGCCCAGGATCCGCTCGCCGTCGGTGACCACTATGACCTTGACGTTCTGCTTGGTGGCGTTTTGCAGCATGTCATCGATCCTGTCCTTGTCCGGATAGGAGATGAAGAGGCCACGGGCGCGGCGATAGATGTTGGAGAACTCCTCGCACGCCTTGCCCACGGTCGGGGTGTAGATGACCGGCAGCATCTCGGGCAGGTGGTTGGTCAGCAGGCGGTAGAACAGGGTCTCGTTGGTGTCTTGAATGTTGCGCAGGTAGATGTGCTTGTCCATGTCGTTGCCAAACGCCATGAACTGGCGATAGGCGCGCACCGCCTGCTCTTCGATGGTCTCGATGTTCTGGGGCAACAGGCCTTCCAGGTTGAAGCTGCTGCGCTCCTCACTGGTGAAGGCGCTGCCCTTGTTGAGCAATGGGGTCTCCAGCAGGGCCGGACCGGCGTAGGGGATGTAGAGAGGACGTTTCTGATTATTATCTTCAAACATGGATCTGTACCTTGACTGTGTGGCCCGCCGATCCTATGGGCTTGAGCCACTAATTTCAAAGAGTTTGCACATCCGTTGCAAAAGGTTTGCGACCCAGGCGACGAAAGACCCCGGGGGTCTGACCAGTGAGGCGGCGAAAGCGGTTCGCAAAGTTGGCCCCATCGCTGTAACCGACCCGGCTGGCGAGTTCACTCAAAGGCCAGTTGGTGTAGAGCAGCAGCTGGCGCGCCTTGTTCATCCGAAGCTGGGTCAGCCAGGCCATGGGACCCATGCCGAACGCCTGCTGGCAGAGCCTGTGCAGGTGAGGCACGGAGCAGGCCATCTGATCCGCCAGCAGGGCCACGCTCCAGGGCTCGTCCAGACGCGCCTCCACCCGCCGAAACAGCGCCTGCAGCCTCAGCTCCGGGGTACCGCGCACCTCTCCCTGCAAGGCTCTGTCCAGCAGGGCCAGCAGCAGGCTCAGCAGTTGGGGCTGCAGGGGGGATCTCACCCCTTCCCCCTGCATCAGGCTGAGCAGATGATAGAGCTGCTCCCCCTCCTCCCCCAGCCAGATGCGGTGGCCGAGCCGGTGCAGGTGGCGCCAGCGCGGCACGTCGTCCAGCAGGATCCAGCTGGTCTGCCACTGCTCCCCCGCGAGGCGCAGCCCCCCCGGCACGGCGGCGGGCAGGAACACCAGGGCCCCAGCCGGGATCGGCTGCTCCCCCGCCTCGGTGAGCAGCATGCCCCCCTCCCCGTGGCTCACCATCAGGATGTGAAACTCGGGGTGGTTGCGGCGGATCAGGTAGTGATCCCGGATGTGGGAGAGACCGGTCAGGAAGATGCCCGCCTCCCCGAGCAGGGGCAGCCCCTCGCGCCCCAGCATCCGCTCGTCACAGCCCGGTGCGATTTCCAGGCACTCGCTCGCAAAGCTCATGGCACCTCAACAAGATAGTTTTGCACAAGAAAGCCGAGAGTCGCTCACAGTGGGAACCCTCGCAACTACCCCTATCATACCTCCGATGAATATCATCTTTTACCAACCCGGTTAACAGATATGAATTATTGGCAAGCGATTTTAAAACAAACCACCGATCGCGAGTTCATGACCCGATTGTGGCGGCTGGCCCTGCCGGTCTCGCTGCAATCCATGATGTTCTCCCTGCTCGGCCTCATCGACATCATGATGGTGAGCCAGCTTGGCACCACGGCCGTGGCGGCCGTCGGCTTGGGTAACCGGGTTTTCTTCTTCAACCTGCTGGTGATAGCGGGGCTCTCCGGCGGGGTCTCGGTGTTGGCGGCACAATACTACGGTCGCGGGGATCTGGCGGGGGTGCGTCGCTCCCTGGCGCTGGCGCTGGTGGGCGCCCTGCTGGTGAGCCTGCCCTTTGCGCTCGTCTACGTGCTCGCGCCGGGCAGCGTGCTGGGCTTCGCCAGCCAGGATCCCGTGCTGCGTCCCCTGGCGGACGAGTTTTTGATGATCACGGGGGCCACCATCCTCTGCACCGCCGTGGTGGTGCCCCTGGAGGCGGCCCTGCGCTCGGTGGGCAACGCGGCGGCGCCGACCCGCATCGGCATCATCGCCATCATCGCCAACGTCATCCTCAACTACGCCCTCATCTTCGGTAATTTCGGCTTCGAGGCCATGGGCGTCGCGGGTTCGGCCTGGGGGACGACCATCTCCCGTCTGCTGCAAACCGCACTCTTGCTGGCCTATGTGCTGCGCAAGGAGCCCAGGCTGGTGCCGCGCCTGGCGGACTGGCTCGCCGCCTTCCAGCGCAAGGAGGTGGTGCGCTTCACCCTGATCGCCCTGCCGCTGTTGTTGCACGACGGGCTCTGGGCCTTCGGCATGCTGCTCTACGGCTTCCTCTATGCCCATCTCGGCACCGACTCCCTCGCCATCATGACCACGCTGGGGACGCTGGAGAGCATCCTTATCTCCCTCTTCTTCGGGCTGGCGGTGGCCTGCTCCACCCTGCTCGGCCACCGGCTCGGGGCCGAGGAATATGACGAGGCCTGGCAGCACTCCCAACTGTTCCTGCTGCTGGCCCCCATAGGTGCCCTGCTGGTCGGGATGGCGGTCTGGATGGTGCAGACCAACCTGCTTCAGTGGGTGGGCAACCTGCCCGCCGAGCTGATGGGAGAGGCGGGTCAGGTGCTCGGTATCCTCTGCATCGGCATGCTGCTCAAGGTGTTCAACATGGTGGGTATCGTCGGGGTGCTGCGCTCCGGCGGCGACGTGAACTACAGCATCTTCATCGACGTGGTCGGCATGTGGTGCATCGGCCTGCCGCTGGCCTGGGTGGCGGTCAGCCTGCTCGGCTGGCCCCTCGCCTGGGTGGTGGCCGTGGTGCTCTTGGAGGAGCTGTGCAAGGTGCTGCTGGTGCAGCGCCGCATTCGCCAGCGCCATTGGCTCAAGAACCTGGTGATGGGCTGATGCGTGGGCAAAATGCGGGGTCATATCAATGACAGAAAATCCCCTTTTGCAGTATGCTTTGCCCTCTTCAATCAGCGACGGGGCACCCTTGCCCCGTCAGTAGTCGTTTAAGGAGACGAGCATGCAACCCGAAAAAGAGCTGATCACCGAGACTGCCCTGCTGGAGATGGCCAACAAGATCATCCGGGAACACGAAGACTTCATCCACGGCATGCGCGCCGACGCCGTGGAGCAGAAGGGGGAGATCCTGGTGTTCAAGGGGGAGTTCTTCCTCGGCGAGGATGGCACCCCGACCGGCAAGACCATGGCGGTGTTCAACATGTTCAAGCTGCTGGCCCAGCAGCTGTCGGGCAAATACCGTCTGGTGTAAACGCCCGCTGCGCTCGTGAAAATGCCACCCCAGGGTGGCATTTTGCATTTCTGGCCCGGCATCCGCGCCGGGGGACCCTGTCATTCGTGAAAGGCCCGACCGAGGTTCTCCAGCCGCTGCGCCAGGGGAGGCAGGCACTGGCTGCTGCGGGTCAGGGCCGCTATGTTGCCGGCGTTGCACTCGGCAATCTGCTGGACCCGTCCAAGGCACTCCCCTATCTCCGCCGAGACCCTGGACTGCGCCTGGGTGGTGGCCGCTATCTGGCCATTGAAACGGTTGATGTTGTCGATGTCATCGGCCACCACCTGCAGCATCGCCACCGCCGACTGGCTGGCGAGGACGCATCGGCTCACCCCCTCCCGACTGCTCTGCATGGCGCCGGCCGCCTGACGGCTCCCCTGCTGGAGCCCCTCGATGATCTGCTGGATCTCGCGGGTGGAGACGGAGGTCTTCTCGGAGAGGTGGCGCACCTCGTCGGCCACCACCGCAAAGCCCCGCCCCTGCTCCCCCGCTCGGGCCGCCTCGATGGCGGCATTGAGCGCCAGCAGGTTGGTCTGCTGAGCGATGTCGTGAATGACCTCCAGCACCTTGCCTATCTGGCTGGTCTGCCGTGCCAGAGAGGCCACCGTCTTGTCGGTCTCATCCATGCAAAGCGCCAGCGCCTCGATGTCCTGCCCGGTCTGCACCACGCTGGCCCGCCCCTTGCCCACCTGATCGCTGGCCTCATCGGCACACCGCAGGGTGTGCTCAACCTGAGCGGCGATCTCCGTCATGGCCGAGAGCATGAGCGCCATGTCGCCGCTCATGCGCGCCACCTCATCCAGCTGATGCCTGGCCCCCTCCTCCAGGGTCGAACCCGTTCGGGCCAACTCCTGGCTCAGCCCCCCCAGATTGCGGCTGTCGCGCACCACGCCGTCCACCAGGTTGGACACCTGGTCGAGGAAGCGGTCGAAGCGCTGCCCGGAGGAGAGCCTGAGCCCCTCCTCACCGGCCTGGGCCCCGGCCCCCTTGTTCAGCTGGTTGGCCGCCATCAGCACCTTGCCGAGCACCTCCTGATTCTCGGTGGCATCCGCCAGGCTGAGCCGCGCCAGGTAGATGAGGATCCCGCTCTCTATCACCACGTAGAAGGCGTGCAGGAAGATCATCCCCCAGCCGCCGTGGGTGGCCATCACATAGACGGGGAAGCCGGCGTGTTGTAGCACATGAAACAGCACGTGGTGCACCGCGATCACAGCCGCCGCGACGATGATGGGGAGCCAGTCCCGATAGAAGGTGAGCACCGCCAGCAGCACGAAGATGCCGAAATGGATCTCGATGACCCCTCGCGCCTGATTGATGTGCAACGCCGCCATCACCATCAGCCCGACCCCGATGAGACAGCGCATCAGCCGGGTGCCCCCTATCCCCCGGTAGAGCGCCGTCAGGAGCAGGCAGACCGGCGCCCCGATCAGGGCCGTCTGCAGCCAGGTCTGGTGCCAGAAGGCCAATCCGCCAGAACAAAGCAGCGTAAACCAGAGCAAACCCAGCATGATCCTGTCGCTACTGCGATAATGGTCGCTAAAATCGGTGGTGGCCGTCATGGGCTATCTCCTTGAGATGTCGGCAATTTCATCCTGTAACAGGATAGAAGCCGCCCGGAGAGCCGATGATGAAACGGTGAATAATCTTGAAGGCGCGGGAGGGGAAGCCTGTGACCGGCCAGGGATGGCATGGCCGGTCGGGATCCGTGGCCAGACGCCACAGGGGCGTCTGGAAGGAGCAGGAGCCTCAGAACAGAAGGGGCCGGGCCCCTCAGGCCACGCTGGCGTTGAAGGGCTTGTTCAGCAAGGCGCTTTCGCTGATCACGCAGTTGCGCCCCGCCATCTTGGCCAGATAGAGGCACTCGTCCGCCCGGTTGAGCAGGGCTTCTATGCCCTCACCGCGCCGGGCCAGGGTCAGGCCGATGCTCACCGTCACCTCCAGCAGCTCGTCTGAGGTGGGGCTCTTCACCAAGCGCGCCTCCACCGCCACCCGCAGCCGCTCGGCCACCCGCTTCGCCTGCACCAGATCGCCGCAGCCACTCAGCAGGATGGAGAACTCCTCGCCGCCGTAGCGACCGAGCACCATGTCGGGCTCCAGCTGCTCGCTCAGGGTCGCCGCCACCTCCTTGAGCACCGCATCCCCCGCCAGGTGGCCGTAGGTGTCGTTGATCCGCTTGAAGCGATCCAGATCCAGCAGCAAGACGGCAAAGGGCTTCTCCTTGCTGAGCAAGGCCGCCCTGGCCTGCTCGATCTGCTTCATCAGCAGTCGCCGGTTCATCATGCCGGTCAGCTCATCCGTGGTGGACTCCCGATAGAGCTGTAGCAGCATGTTGAGCTGGCCGCACTGCACCCAGGCGCTCGCCAGGGTAAAGAGCGCCAGCAACCAGATCTGGTTGAGGGTCTGCAGGCCCAGCAGGGGTTGATCCACCAGCCACCAGTTGCCCGCCAGCATGGTGACCAGGATGCACCCCGCCAGTTGCAGGCTGAGGGAGAGGGGTATGGGGAAGATGGCGAACAGGCTGATGAGCAGATAGGGGAAGGCCATGTAGCCCGCCTGCAACTCCTGCTCGGATCCGAAGGTACGCAGGCAGATGAGGGAGAACAGCATCATCACCGCCATCAGGTAGCCGAGTGCCAACTTCATCCTGGTGCGCTTGAAGTGGATGAGATAGGAGAAGGGGATGAGCGGCGAGAGCGCCAGCAGGCAGAAGACACGCGCCTGGAGCAAGGCTTCGAACTGGGCCGGGGCCAGGGTCAGCCAATCCACCAGGGACCAGGTGGGGAGCCCGACCATCAGCAGGCAGGTCAGCAGCCGCAGACGGACCGTCATGAAGCCCATCCGGGTCAGGGTAAAATCTTCAGAATGCGCCTTTGCGCTCCAAAACTCCGACAACTTCAGCATCCAGAGTCTCCACATGACAACTGAGCGCTCATTCTACACCGTCCTCACACGGATACATCACGGGGACCTGATTTATCCGTCGGGGAGCATCATGCAAACCGGCAGATCATAATCACCACACGCAAACGTTTCAACCCATCAAAAAATAAACCTTTTCCCGCTCAATTAACGCTGGAAAGCCTCATTTCAATCACTACAATAGCGCCCAATTTTTCTCCCCCTCCCCCACAAAATTTGAGGTATCTATGGAACAGGCAGCCGTTTCGCGCGCCCCCGTCGCCGAACCCCATCCCCCCAGGCGCCCCCACAGCGAGCTGGTCTACGGCATAGAGGAGGTCCCACCCCTGCCCCAGACCCTGTTCGCCGCCCTGCAGCATATGCTCGCCATGTTTGTCGCCATCATCACCCCGCCCCTCATCATCGCCAACGCCCTCGGTCTCCCCGCCGCCGACACCCGCTACATCGTCTCCATGTCCCTGGTCATGTCCGGCATCGCCTCCTTCATCCAGACCCGCCGCTTCGGCCCCCTCGGCTCCGGCCTGCTGTCGGTGCAGGGCACCAGCTTCAACTTCCTCGGCCCCATCATCGCCTCCGGCCTCGCCCTCAAGCAGGCGGCCATGCCCACCGAGGATCTGCTGGGCACCCTGTTCGGCACCATGCTGGCGGCGGCCCTCACCATAGTGGTGATGAGCCGCTTCCTGCACTTGGTCAAGCGGATCATCACCCCGCTGGTGACCGGCATAGTGGTGCTGCTCATCGGCCTGACCCTGATCAAGGTCGGCCTCATCAGCATGGGGGGCGGCTACGGGGCACTCGCCGATGGCAGCTTCGCGAGCCACACCAACCTCTTCCTCTCCCTGCTGGTGCTCGGCCTCATCGTGCTGCTGCAGCGCAGTCGCAACCCCTGGCTGCGCCTCTCCGCCATCATGATCGCCATGCTGGTGGGTTACGCCGTGGCGCTGATGCTGGGCAAGGTGAGCGCACCCACCTTCGATGGTCCCCTGGTGATGGTGCCCATCCCGCTGCACTACGGCCTCGGCTTTGACTGGCACCTGTTCGTGCCGCTGGCCATCATCTTCGTGGTGACGGCGCTCGAAGCCATCGGCGACATGACCGCCACCTCCGACATCTCCGGCGAGCCCCTGGAAGGGCCCATCTACATGGCGCGGATCAAGGGGGGCGTGCTGGCCGACGGGGCCAACTCCATGCTGGCGGCCGTCTTCTCCACTTTCCCCATGTCCACCTTCGCCCAGAACAACGGCGTCATCCAGCTGACCGGGGTGGCCAGCCGCCACGTCGGCCTCTTCATCGCCGCCATGCTGGCCCTGCTCGGCCTGTTCCCGGCGGTGGCGAGCCTGGTGCAGCAGATCCCCGAGCCCGTGCTCGGCGGCGCGACCATCGTCATGTTCGGCACCATCGCCGCCGCCGGGGTGCGCATCATCTCCCGGGAGGAGCTGGACCGCCGCGCCCTGATGATACTGGCGGTGTCCCTTGCCATGGGCCTCGGGGTAGCCCAGGTGCCCGAGGTGCTGCAACACCTGCCGGAGCTCGCCAAGAGCGTGCTCTCCTACGGCGTCGCCACCGGTGGCCTCACCGCCATCATATTGAATCTGCTGCTGCCCAAACGCGGCCAGACCCACGCCTAATCGGTTCCAACGAAGCCCCGCCATGCGGGGCTTTACCTCCCCGACCGCCACGGGTACTGTGCTGGGCAGCCTCTGCCCAAGGATGCCCTTCATGCCCTATGCCCTGCAGCCTTCCCCGCCCGCCGGCCACCCCCCTGACCAGATATTGGCCAGGGAGCAGCAGTGGCTGCGGGAGTGCGCCCATGACGGCCAACCCCGCGCCCACCTCTGGCAGGGGCCCCAGTGTCTCATCGTCACCCGCAAGGACGTGCGCCTGCCCCGCTATCAGGCGGCCTGCGGGCGGCTCGCCGCCGAGGGTTGGCCCGTGTATGTGCGTGACAGCGGCGGCACCGCCGTGCCCCACGGCGCCGGCATCCTCAACCTGTCGCTTATCCTGCCCCGCACCACAACGGATCTGGCCCACTACTACCGGCTGTTGGGGGCGCCGCTGCTGACCCTGCTCGGGGAGCACGACCTTGAAGGGGGCTACGACTTCGTGCCCGGCTCCTTCTGCGACGGTCAGTACAATCTGGTGATCGAGGGTCGCAAGGTCACCGGCACCGCCCAGCGCTGGCTGGCACCGGGTCAGGATCATCAAGGGGCCGTGCTGGCCCAGGCCATGCTGCTGGTAGGGGGCGACGTGGACGAAGGCACCCGGATGGCGAGCCGCTTCTACGAGCTGGCGGGGGGTGAACTGCGCTTCCTGCCCGGCACCTCCACCACGCTCGCGCACGCTATCCGCTGGCAGGGTAGCGGGACCGAGCTGGTAAACAAGGTGCGAGCGCGATTGGAGAACCTGCTAACTGAAGGGCAACTCCCCCCCCTGACTCTTTCCGCATAGAGCGGGAAGGTCCCTCCTTGCAAATACAGCGTCCATAAAAAAAGCCACGACCTGGGTCGTGGCTTTTTCTTGGCGGCCGGGGCAATCAGACTCAGGCGGTCTGCGGCTCGGGCTCGGATTCCGTATCGCTGTCCCGGTCCCGACTGAAGTAGGCACGGGTCTCGGCGATCACCACGTGGCGCAAACCGATGAGACCGATGAGGTTCGGCACCGCCATCAGGCCGTTGACGATATCCGCCAGCAGCCAAATCATGTCCAGATGGAGGAAGGCGCCGCTCGCCACCAGCACCAGGTAGACGAGGCGGTAGGGCTTGATGGCCTTGACCCCGAACAGGTACTCGGTGCAGCGCTCACCGTAGTAGTTCCAGCCGAGGATGGTGGTGAAGGCGAAGAACAGCAGGCCTATGCTCACCAGGTACTGGCCGACTTGGGCATCCAGTCCCTGAGCGAAGGCCTGGCTGGTCATGGCGGCGCCGCTCAAGTCCCCGCTCCAGACCCCGGTCACCACCAGGGTCAGGCCGGTCATGGTGCAGATGATCAGGGTGTCGATGAAGGTGCCCGTCATGGAGACCAGACCCTGCTCCACGCAGGAGTCGGTCTTGGCCGCCGCCGCGGCTATGGGAGCCGAACCCAGCCCCGACTCGTTGGAGAAGACTCCCCGCGCCACCCCGGACTGGATCGCCAGCATGATGCCGGCGCCGACGAAGCCGCCGGTGGCGGCGTGACCGGTGAAGGCGCTGTTGATGACCAGCAGCACCGCGTCCGGCAGGGCGCCCGCGTTGTTCACCAACACCCCGGCGCAGGCCAGGATATAGAAGATGGCCATGAAGGGTACCACCTTGCTCGACACGCTGGAGATGGACTGGATGCCCCCGAGCGTCACCAGGGCGACGATCAGGGTCAGCACCACGGCAGTTGCCTCGCGGGGCACCGAGAAGGAGAGGCTCATGGCATCCGAGATGGCGTTGACCTGGGGGAAGGTGCCGATGCCGAAGAAGGCGACGCCGATGCCAAACAGGGCGAACAGCTTGGCGAGCGGCTTGGAGCCGAGCCCCTTCTCCAGGTAATACATGGGACCGCCGGCCATCTGGCCGTTGGCATCCTGCTGGCGATATTTGACCGCCAAGAGACACTCGGCGTACTTGGTGGCCATGCCGAACAAGGCCGCCATCCACATCCAGAACAGGGCGCCCGGGCCACCGAGCTTGATGGCGGTGGCGACCCCGACGATGTTGCCGGTACCTATGGTGGCGGAGAGCGCGGTGCAGAGTGCGCCGAAACTGGAGACGTCCCCCTGCTTGCCATGGCCCTGATCGCGACCAAATACCAGTCGCAGGGCGAGGGGCAAGCGCACGACCTGAAGCAGACCCAGTCGAAGGGTGAGGTAGATACCGGTCCCGACCAGCAGGATCAGCAGGGGCGGACCCCAGACAAAGCTATCGATGGCGGCGAGCGCCGATTGAATTGATGACATGCATCCTCCTTAAAAAACAGCGATTAAGGAGGAGAAGGATGATCTTCCCATAGGTGTCGCGATCGGCCAGAGGCGATCGGATGCGGGCCAAGCCCAGGTACAACCATCCCATCCCCTCTGTCCTTTTGCCTGAGAGTTTCCGGCGCCAGATTGCGATGCAATCCTGGTGCCTTGCTCCTTCGGCGCCCGATCTAACGGGTCTCTCCAGAGTATCGTCCAGTAGCAGTCCACACCGGTTGCCCGGTACCTGAAAGATTCACTTCTTCGGTGGATGGTCCCCCATCGCTCTCCTGCTACCTTCATCCGAACTAGTTTGGATTAGGAAGCGGGCATGGTAATCCAAAAACTGTGAGCTGTCTCGCACTCCTGCCCCGGCATAGTGGCTTTTTTCCCTTCTCCCCCCTGGCTGGGAAAAATGATACATGTTTGTTAACTATCAACAAGTTATATCCCGGCACCTGACCCGGCTCCCACTGTCGCTCGACAGGGGGTTTTATATCGATAGCACCTTTCGTCTCGACCAGAAAAACTTGCCAACATATCCAATCAAAATGCTTGCACATAAACTCGATTGCCCGATAATTCCGCGCATAACTAAGCACTTTGTATTCAAGTTATGCACAGTGACTGGTTGGTCCCTCCGGACCACTCGCCTGAGCCGGCCGTCGCCGGTTCAATCGCATATGGCTTGGGCATTTCACGCCCCCTAAGGATTTTCAAAAGAGAATGAACGAGACCCTGGTCGCACAAGATTACCGCTCGCTGGTTGAACAATTTGGCTCCCCCCTGCTGCTGCTCGACAAGGCAGCCGTCCGCAAACAGTACCGGGCCCTGGCCGCCGCCCTGCCCGACGTGCGTTTGCACTATGCACTCAAGCCCCTGCCCCACGAGGCTGTGGTCTCTGTCTTGAAGGAAGAGGGGGCCTGTTTCGATCTGGCAACCAATGGCGAAGTTGATCTGGTGCGCAGCCAAGGGGTTCGCCCGGGCCGCTGCATCCACACCCATCCCATCAAGCGAGACAGCGACATCCGCTATGCGCTGGAGTTCGGCTGCACCGTGTTCGTCTATGACAACCCGCTGGAGCTGGAGAAGTTCCTGCCCTACAAGGACGAGGTGAAACTGCTGCTGCGGGTCAGCTTCCCGAACCCGGAGACCAAGGTCGATCTCTCCAAGAAGTTCGGCTGCACCCCGGAGCAGGCGCTGCCGCTGCTGCAACTGGCCCAGGCCAAGGGTATCAAGGTGATGGGATTGTCGTTCCACGTCGGCTCCCAGGTGCCCCACGCCCGTCGCCACGTGCAGGCCATCGACGCCTGCCGCGAGATCATGGAGCAGGCCTGGGAACTTGGCCTCAAGCCCTGGGTGCTGGACATAGGCGGCGGCTTCCCGGTGGATTATGAGGGCGGCGAGTTTGACATCGACGGCTTCTGCGCCCCCATCCGCGAGGCGCTGGCCAAGTTGCCCGCCACGGTGCAGAAGATTGCCGAGCCGGGCCGCTTCATCAGCGCGCCGGCCATGACCTCGGTGGCCAGCGTCATGGGCAAGGCCCACCGCGGCGACAAGATCTGGTACTACCTGGATGACGGCCTCTATGGCAGCTACAACGGCCAACTCTATGACCACGTCACCTACCCGGTGAGTACCCCCTATGCCAGCGGCCCGCAGCACAACGCCGTGCTCTCCGGCCCCACCTGCGACAGCGTGGACGTGATCCGGGATGGCATCATGCTGCCGGATCTGGAGATAGGCGAGCTGGTCATCGGTCGGGTCATGGGAGCCTACACCTGGGCCTCCGCCTCCACCTTCAACTTCTTCCCCAAGGCGAGCATCCTCATCCTGGACAGCGCCCAGAAGCAGAAACTGGTGGCCGTGGCCTGATCTGACGAACACACCAAAAAAGAGGGGGAAGCCTAGGCTTCCCCCTCTTTTTTTGACCCCAAGGCGTCAGACGAACTGGCTACCCAGCAGCCAGGCGGTGTAGGCCACGAAGATGGCGAGCAGCAATCCCCCTTCCACCCGGTTGATCCGCCCCTGCCCCTTGCGGCCCAGACACATGACCAGCAGCAGCAGGGTCAGACCCATCATCACGGACCAGTCTCGGGAGAGCACCATGGCGTCCACATCCAGCGGCGCAATGCCGGCGGCGATGCCGACCACCGCCAGGGTGTTGAACAGGTTGGAGCCGAGCACGTTACCGAGGGCCAGATCATGCTCCTTCTTGCGAATGGCGATGAGGGAGGAGGCAAGCTCAGGCAGCGAGGTACCCACGGCGACGATCGTCAGGCCAATCACCAGATCGCTGATGCCGAGCGCCTGGGCGATAGTCACCGCCCCCCACACCAGCAGGCGGGAGGCGACGATCAGCAGCACCAGCCCGAGCACCAGCCAGAAGATGGCGCTTTTCAGCGACATGCCTTCGCTGCTGATGTCGTCCTCGGTGTCCGCATCCAGGGCATCCCCCTTGCCGCGCATGCCGGCCCAGATGGACCAGCCCATCAGACCTAAGAAGACTACCCCCAGGATCAGGGCATCCATGCCGCCCAGATGACCATCCATCAGCAAGGCGCCGGAGAGCAAGGTGATGCCGAGCAGTATGGGGATCTCCTTGCGCACCACCTGTGAAGAAACGGCGATGGGGCTGATCAACGCGGTCAGACCCAGGATCAGGGCTATGTTGGTGATGTTGGAGCCGTAGGCGTTGCCGAGCGCCAGACCCGGATTGCCCTGGGAGGCCGCCAGGGCGGAGACCACCATCTCGGGGGCCGAGGTGCCAAAGCCGATGATCACCATGCCGATGAGCAGGGGCGGCATGCCCGCATAACGGGCGGTCGCGGCGGCGCCGTCCACAAATTTATCCGCACTCCAGACCAGCAGCGCCAGTCCGGCAATCAGGGCAACAAAAGCCAGGGTCATATTCTTCTATCTCATCGGCTGCAAACACGAGAGCCAGGCTCAAGCCTGGCTCCATCCAAAAACGGGCCCAGTGTAGCGAGCCGATTCGCTATTTCAAGGGTTAATCAAACAACGATTAACATTTCACAGGGCCGCCAGCAGACTCTCTGCATCGGACACCTCAAACTTGCCGGGCGCCTCCACGAACAACTGCTGCACCACCCCATCCACGGCTATCAAAGCGAAGCGCTGGGCGCGCAGGCCACCGAAGGCGCCAGTCTCCTTGGCAAGGCCGAGGGCCTGGGTCCAGCTGCCGTCCCCGTCTGCCAGCATGGTGATGGTCGAGGCGTTCAGGGCCACCTGCCAGGCCTTCATCACAAAGGCATCGTTCACCGACAGGCAATAGATGGCATCGACCCCCTTGGCCTGGAACTTGTCCGCCAGCACCACATAACCGGGCAGGTGGGCGTTGGAACAGGTGGGGGTGAAGGCGCCGGGCACCGCGAACAGCACCACCTTCTTGCCCGCGAACAGGGCCTGGGTGTCCTGCACCTGCTTGCCGTCCTGAGTGATGAAGGTGAATTCCCCTGCGGGCAGGGATTGGCCGACTGCGATCATGATCTCTCGTCCTTAAGTGGAGGGAAGGAGCCCCAGTCTACTCCAACCCGGAAGAGGGGGACACAGGCCCTATTGGCAATGACCTGCCGGGAGCCATGGAAGGTGCGTCGGGCAGCCCGCACCGAACGGTTTGTCCTGCCGGTGAGGCTGCCCAATTGAAATAGCCCGCATAGGACGGGGGATAGGGTCACTCGCGCCGCGAGTCTCAGCCTTGCCGGCGAACCAGCCAGGTTGAAATGGCCAATAGAGAGTCCGGCGTAAATTCGGCGGCCCGTGCAGCTATCTCTGCCAGGCTCATCCAGTAGACGGCGCTCACCTCCTCCGCCTGCAACTGCAAGGGGCCCTGATAGCGACAGCTGAACAGCCCGCCCCAGACCCGATAAGCGCAGCCATGGGTCGCCTCCTCTCCCTCGGCATAGAAGGTGCCAAAATCTTGCAGGGGCACATCAAGGATCCCGAGCTCTTCCGCCAGCTCCCGCCGGGCGCTGGGCTCCATCGCCTCCCCCTGGGTCACCACACCGCCGGCGCAGGCATCCAGCATGCCGGGGCAGAAATCCTTGCCGAGGGTGCGTCGCTGCACCAGGATGCGGCCCTCATCGTCCAGCACCAGGATATAGCTGGCGCGGTGGCGCAGGTTCTCCCGCCGCACCCGTGCCCGCTCGGCGACGCCTATTACGCGATCATGCTCATCTACTACGTCCACCCACTCCACGCTAGGCACCTTGTTGCAATCATCCAGTGAGCCGCAGTATATCGGGGCCAGACCCCGCTGCGGCAGCCTTTTTTCACGGCGTCGATGGCCATGCCACCCGAGGGTCATGCCGCCGAATAAGGATTCATACAAACCTTCACCAAATGTCACATTAGTGTCACGGGACGACGGCATAGTGTGCCCTGTCCAAGCAACGGGGTGTTTTGCCATGAAGGTGTTCAAGCAGTTGTCTCCTCGCCAGATTGCCCGCTATATCAAGAGCTTCCATCACGGTAGCTTCATGGTAGAGGCACTGGGGCGATTCGAGTTTAGCGGTGGAGCCATCGATTTGAAGACGTTGAGCTGCCATCAGGCCTTGCGGCTGGCCAGGCAGATCAACCTGGCGGTGCGGGATCTTCGCACCACGGCCCTGTTGCCTGGCTGACGTACTCCTTTCCGTCTGTAGTCTGCTTCCATGTACATTTTTGGCCCGCCGCTCACCGAGCGTGCGGGCCGTTTTCATGGCGGGGCAAGGCGGGGCTCAATGCTGCAGGATCTGGGAGAGGAACAGCTTGGTGCGATCCGACTGGGGATGGTCGAAGAACTGATCCGGCACGTTCTCCTCGATGATCTGGCCCCTGTCCATGAAGATCACCCGATCCGCCACCTGCTTGGCAAAGCCCATCTCGTGGGTGACGCAGAGCATGGTCATCCCCTCGTGGGCCAGCTCCACCATCACATCCAGCACCTCGCGCACCATCTCGGGATCCAGCGCCGAGGTGGGCTCATCGAACAGCATCACCTGGGGGTTCATGCAGAGGCTGCGGGCTATGGCCACCCGCTGCTGCTGGCCACCGGAGAGCTGGCCCGGATACTTGAGAGCCTGCTCGGGAATGCGTACCCGGCGCAGGAAGTTCATGGCGATCTCCTCGGCCTGCTTGCGCGGCATCTGTTTGACCCAGATGGGGGCCAGACAGCAGTTCTCCAGTACCGTCAGATGGGGGAAGAGGTTGAAGTGCTGGAACACCATACCCACCTCCCGGCGCACCGTCTCGATGTTCTTGAGATCCGAGGTGAGCGCCGTGCCCTTCACCAGGATGTCACCGCTCTGGTGCTCCTCCAGCCGGTTGATGCATCGGATCATGGTGGACTTGCCGGAACCCGATGGCCCGCAGATGACGATCTTCTCCCCCTTGCCCACCTGCAGGTTGATGTTTCGAAGCACATGAAACTCGCCATACCATTTGTTGACGTCCTTGAGCGCGACCACGGTCTCTGTTGTCATTTTGAAATTACTCCTGATACCTGCACGTCTTGCGCTGTGTGATTGAGGCTATTGAGGGCAATCCCCGCGTCCTTCGTCATGTTGAAACCACTCCTAATGCTTGTGACCCGTATTGAGTTTGTGCTCCAGATAGATGGAGTAGCGGGACATGCCGAAACAGAACATCCAGAAGATCATCGCGATGAACACATAGGCCTCGGTAGAGAAGCCTAGCCAGGCCGGATCCGCCAGGGCCACCTTGGAGATGGCGAGCAGATCGAACAGGCCGATGATCAGCACCAGGCTGGTGTCCTTGAACAGCGAGATGAAGGTGTTCACCAGGGAGGGGATGGTGATCTTGAGAGCCTGGGGCATGACGATGAGCCCCATCACCTTCCAGTAGGAGAGCCCCAGGGCCTCCCCCGCCTCGAACTGTCCCTTGGGGATCGCCTGCAGACCGCCACGGACCACCTCGGCCACATAGGCAGACTGGAACAAGATGATACCGATGAGGGCCCGCAGCAGCTTGTCGAGCTCCACCTCGCTGGTCATGAAGAGCGGCAGCATGACGGACGCCATGAACAGCACAGTGATGAGCGGCACCGCCCGCCAGAACTCGATGTAGACGGTGGAGAGGCTGGAGATGACCGGCATGTGGGAGCGCCGTCCCAAGGCCAGCAGGATCCCGAGGGGCAGCGCCGCCACTATCCCCACGACCGCCAGCACCAGGGTCAGCATCAACCCGCCCCAGCGATTGGTCTCCACCACCGCGAGGCCGGCGCCACCGTGGATCAGCAGGAAGGCGATGACGGGGAATACCAGCAGGGTAAAGAGCGCAAGCCAGCCCTTGCGGGGTGTGCGCGGCCAGATGAGCAGCGCCAGCAGCACCGCCAGACCCACGAAGGCCACATTGATGCGCCAATACTGATCCACCGGGTAGAAGCCGTAGAGGTATTGCCCGAGCCGGCTCTCGATGAAGATCCAGCAGGCCCCACCCTGGGTGCAGTCGGCGCGGCCGCTGCCCTGCCAGGTGGCGGAGAAGAGCGCCCAGTCCAGCGCCGACCAGAGCAGCGGCAGCAGCAGATAGGCCAATACCAGGGTCAGCAGGCTGCTCCACCAGTTGGGGAACAGATTCTGCCGCAACCAGGCCAGCGCGCCACGCCGGTTGTCCGGGGGGGGCAGCGCCTCTTGCAATTCGTTCACATGCATACGACCTCCCCACGGCTTTCGGGATGAAGAGAAGCGCGCTGACAGGCCTTGGTCCCTCGTTGTTTCATCGACATAAGACCCCCTAGCGCTCGACCAGCGCCATCTTGCGGTTGTAGATATTCATCAGGACCGAGGTGCTGAGGCTGATGAGGAGATAGACCCCCATGGTCATGGCGATCACCTCGATCGCCTGCCCGGTCTGGTTGAGGGTGGTCCCCATGAACACCGAGACCAGATCCGGGTAACCGATGGCGGTGGCCAGGGACGAGTTCTTGGTGAGGTTGAGATACTGGCTGGTGAGGGGCGGTATGATGACCCGCATCGCCTGGGGGATAATCACCAGTCTGAGCGTCTTGGTAGGAGATAGCCCCAGCGCGGAGGCCGCCTCCGTCTGGCCCTTGCTGATGGCCAGGATGCCGGAGCGCACTATCTCGGCGATGAAGGCCGCCGTGTAGATGGTGAGCGCCACCAGCAGCGCCGCGAGTTCCGGCAAGACCGTCAGCCCGCCCCGGAAGTTGAAGCCTTGCAGGGTCGGGATGCTCCAGCCGAGAGGGCTCCCCACCAGCAGGAAGGTGACGAAGGGTAGCAATATGATGAGCCCTATGGTGCTGCTCCAGACCGGGAAGGCTTTGCCGGTCAGCTCCTGGCGGCGAGCGGCCCAGCGGCGCAGGCCCCAGCTGATGATCAACGCCAGCAACAGGGCCCAAAGCACATAACCGAAGCCATCTTCAAACAGCGGCTTGGGCAGATAGAGCCCCCGCACATTGAGAAAGGCGAGCTCTCCCAGTTCCACGCTCTGGCGCGGGGATGGCAGGGTGCGCAGCACCGAGAAGTACCAGAAGAAGATCTGCAGCAACAGCGGTATGTTGCGGAAGGTCTCGATATAGACGGTGGCTATCTTGGCCACCAGCCAGTTGCTGGAGAGCCGGGCCACCCCGAGCACGAAGCCGAGCACGGTCGCGAACAGGATGCCGAGCACGGAGACCAGCAAGGTATTGAGCAGGCCCACGACGAAGGTACGGCCAAAGGTGTAGGTCTCGTCGTAGGGGATCAGGCTCTGCAGGATGCCGAATCCGGCGGAATTGCCCAGAAAATCGAAGCCGGTGGTGATGCCACGGGTGGCCAGATTGGTCAGGGCATTGTTGATGATGTAGAACAGAAACGCGAGAACGGCGGCGATGGCCAGACACTGGAACACCAGCGCCCGCACCTTGGCGTCGTACCACCAGCGGCCCTGTTCTTTCCTATGGTTTGATGCATGTGACGCCATAAGGATGACTCCGACAAAGCCAAGGCATGGAGAAAACGGGGGGCCAGGCCCCCCTATGGTTCATCGACTCAGCGGATGGGCGGCGCGTACATCAAACCGCCCTTGTTCCAGAGCGCATTGATGCCGCGGTCGATCTTGAGGGGAGAACCGGCACCCACGTTGCGATCGAACGACTCGCCGTAGTTGCCAACCTGTTTGACGATGTTGTAGGCCCACTTGTCATCCAGCCCCAGCACTGTGCCCTTGGGCTCTTCCAGCCCCAGCAGGCGGCGGATGTCCGGGTTGGTGGACTTGAGCATCTCGTCCACGTTGGCGCTGGTCACGCCGGCCTCTTCGGCGTTGAGCATGGCGTAGAGACTCCAGCGCACCACCTTGAACCATTGATCGTCTCCCTGACGCACCGCCGGGCCCAGGGGCTCCTTGGAAATGACTTCAGGCAATACCAGGGCCTCTTCCGGTTTGGCCAGCTTGATCTTGAGGGAGTAGAGCTGGGACTGATCCGAGGTCAGCACGTCGCAGCGCCCGGCTTCGAACCCTTTCACCGTCTGATCCGAGGTATCGAACACCACTGGGGTGTATTTCATGCCGCCATTGGCGCGGAAGTAATCCGCCAGATTGAGCTCGGTGGTGGTACCGGACTGGATGCAGACCGCGGCCCCATCCAGCTCCTTGGCGCTCTTGACCCCGAGGGACTGTTTGACCAGGAAGCCCTGTCCGTCGTAGTAGTTCACTCCGGCAAAGGTCAGGCCGAGCGACCCATCCCGGGTCAGGGTCCAGGTGGTGTTGCGGGACAGCAGATCCACTTCCCCGGACTGCAGGGCGGTGAAGCGCTCCTTGGCGGTGAGGGAGACATATTTGACCTTGCCGGCATCCCCAAACACCGCGGCGGCGACGGCGCGGCAGACGTCGACGTCGAGGCCGGTCCAGGTCCCCTTGGCATCCGGGTTGGAGAAGCCGGGCAGGCCATCGCCGACCCCGCACTGCACGAACCCCTTCTTCTTGACCGCATCCAGGGTGCCATCTGCCCAAACATTGGCTGCCGCCAGCGACAGCACTATCACCATACCTGCCTTGTGTATCTGCTTCATGTCACTCTTCCCTGTGGTTTGATCCGAGTTGGCATCAAAAACCTCGCAAGATGCCATCCTTTTCCCTGCGGTTCGCAGCTTATCCAGCCCTCAAAAAACCTGTCAATCGGTGCAACCGAGCCCAATTCTGGTGCAGCAGCACAAAATGTCTGAGTGGGTGGCTAAACACCTTATGAATAAAAAATAGACCCTTATTTCCAAAATAGCCTGCTGCCGGAACCCTTTCATACCATGAGGATTATTTTTGCAAAAAAATCGGGGTGCACCGGAATAGAGCGGCAAGATCCGCGACCAACTGACTCATTAGGCTCAGTTTTCTGCTGGCTCGCCCCAATGGGGGGAAGACAGGACACAGGGTGGGTAGCAGGGATTGCGAGGAAAACGGAAGGGAGGGATGGTCAATATCCCCATCGCCAGGGAGGATCAGAAAACGATACCGCTGCAGAGGATATGACCCTCAGGGGAACAGGCTTTGGACATGGTCATTGAGGGCATGAGCCAGCGGCTCAGCCGCCCCGTGGGCCGTCTTCAATCTGGGTGATGACGCCGTTCTCGACGGTAACAAACTGCATGAACTGGTTCTTGCCGAAGTTGTAGGTCCAACGTTCGGCGTATTTCACCGTCATGCGGGCGCCGAACCCGTTCTCCTCGTAGCGGGTCAGGTCTTCCTTGAGCATGGGCTGACCACAGCGGATCAATAGCTCGGCCGTGGTATCCCCCTCGGTCAGCAGCGCGCTCTTGCAGCGCAGGGTGCCCGCACTCACCGGCAGGGTGGCAATCAACAACAAGGCGCAGACAAGCTTCATTTTGCGCTCCATTTAAACAGCAAGGCCCCCAAGGCGAGGCACACCAGGGCAAACAGCGCGACCTGAGCCAGGGCGCCAGCAACCGCTTGCCAGCCCGCCCCCTCCAGCATCACGGCGCGGGCCGCCTCGATGATCTGGCTTAAGGGAAGGCGGGCTCCGATGGCCTGTAGCCAGGGGGGAGAACCTTCCAGGGAAAACCAGACACCGGATAGAAACATCATGGGCAGGCTGATGAGATTGAGCAAGCCGCTCGCCAGCTCCTCGTTCTGGAGTCGAGCCGCGATGAGCAGGCCGAGGGAGGCCATGGCGGTGCCACCGACCAGGGCTATCAGCAGCAGCAGCCAGCCCGACCCCAGCAGGGGCACCTCCAGCAGCCAGTAGGCCACCAGAAACACCAGCAGACTCACCACCAGGGTGATCAGCACTCGCGACAGCAACTGGGCACCGAGAAATTCGGCCGCCGACAAGGGGGTGGCCCTCAGTCGCTTGAGCACCCCGTTCTTGCGGTAGCGGACGATGACGAAGCCGACCCCGAACAGGCCGGAGAACATCAGGTTCATGCCGATCACCCCGGGCAGCAGCCAGTCACCGTAGCGGATGGCCCGCCCTTGCAGCACCTCCTTTTGCAGCGGCAGCCCGATCGCCTGGCGCAGCAAATACTCCGCCATGGCCCCCTGAGGCGCATCCGGATTGACCCAATAGTGGCCATGGGTGGGCGAGAGCAGCAGATCCAGCTGATGGTGGCGCACCTTGAGCAGCCCCTTCTCTGCGTCCTCATAGGGGATCAGCTTCAGCAGTGGAATGACTTGCAGGGGCTGATAGGCGGCAGGCAGCTCTCCCAGCACCCCTATCTGTACCAGAGGCTTGGGGGGGCCGGAGAAGATGAGGGAGAAGCCGATGACCAGCAGCAAGGGGAACACCAGATTCCAGACGAGGGCCGCCCGATCGCGCACGAACTCGAGGTTGCGGGCATGGAGCAGCGCCCCTACGCGCCTCAGGGATCCGCTCATGCGCCGCTCCTCAGGCTATGGCCGGTCAGCAGCAAGAAGAGATCCTCCAGATTGGGGGAGCGCACCTGCATGCCGGTCAGCGGCACCCCCAGCCTCAGCAGATGGGGCAGCAGGAGCGCCACATCGGGGCAGGTCAGCTCCACCTGATCCCCGCGCCGCTGCAACGGGTGTCCCAAGTGCGCCAGGGCCGGATGATCCGCGAGACGCACCAGCACGCCGTCGAAGTGGCGGGCCAGCAGCGCCGCCGGGGTATCCAGGCTGAGCAGATGACCGTGATCCACGATGGCGATGCGATCGCACAGCTGCTGCGCCTCGTCCATGTAGTGGGTGGTGAGTACCACCGTCTTGCCCTGGGCCTTGATGGCCTCGATGCGCTGCCAGAAGTGGTGGCGCGCCTGGGGATCCAGCCCTGTGGTGGGTTCATCGAGAAACAGCAGCTCGGGATCCCCGAGCAGGGCCAGGGCCAGCAGCAGGCGCTGACGCTGGCCGCCGGAGAGCTTGCGGCTGTCCCTGTCGATGAACTCCCCGAGGGCGCACAGCTCGATGAGGAGATCCCGCGGCAAGGGGTTGGGATAGAGGTTAGCGAACAGGCGCAGGGTATCGCGCACCGTCAGAAAATCCTGCAGGGCCGTGTGCTGAAACTGGATGCCGATGCGGGAGCGATAATCGGGGCCACGGGGGGCGCCGTGAAACAGGATCTGGCCGCTGTCCGGGGTGAGGATCCCCTCCAGCAGCTCTATGGTGGTGGTCTTGCCCGCCCCGTTCGGCCCAAGCAGTCCGAAACAGCTGCCGGCGGGAATGGCAAAGCTGAGCCCGTCCACCGCCTTGACGCCGGGGAAGTGCTTGATGAGGTCGACGACTTCGATGATGGCAGCCATGGGGGATCTCCCTGCAGACGCTCTGACTATATCCAAAACGCCCCGCGCTGCCCATGTCCCTCTCTGCGCTGGGGTCAGAAGTGCACAAAAGCAAACGGCGACCCTGAGGTCGCCGTTTGTCGGTGCAGAGTGACCGGATCACAGGATGTCCAGCAGCTCCACTTCGAATACCAGGGCGGAGTACGGCGGGATGGAGCCGGCGCCACGGGCACCGTAGGCCAGATCCTGCGGAATGTAGAGCTTCCACTTGGAGCCAACCGGCATCAGTTGCAGCGCTTCAACCCAACCGGCGATCACGCCAGTCACCGGGAATTCGGCCGGCTCGCCACGAGCAACGGAGCTGTCGAACACGCCACCGTGGGTGAAGGTACCGTGGTAGTGCACACGCACGGACTGGCCGGCAACCGGCACGGCGCCATTGCCTTCGACCATGACTTCGTACTGCAGACCGGAGTCGGTCACTTTCACTTCGGCGCGCTTGGCGTTGTCGGCCAGGAAGGCCTCGCCATCGGCAGCGGCAGCCTTGGCGGCGGCTTCCTGCTCGGCTTGCATGCGGGTGGTGATGACCTGGAAGGCATCGTTGATATCGTCACGGCTGACCGCGAACTCCAGGCCATTCAGGGCATCGGCCAGACCTTGCTGCAGGGCCGGGATATCCAGACCGGCGAAGGCTTGCTGCGCCAGTTGATCACCCATGTTGCGGCCGATGCCGTAGCTGGCCTTCTGTTCGATAGAGTCGTATTGGGACATTGAGATATGGCTCCAGATCTTGGAAATAAAAGAGACGGGATGATATCAGACTTTTTCCCGGGGTGCTGCCGACCGGCCATGGATTTACCCTCCATGGGAGGCACTTCACAGTCGCCCCTCATCCCCTGCCCTTCTCCAGCGAGGGGAAAAGGGAGAGCAACACAGCCGCGCCCCCTTCCCCAGGCGTGGTCCAGCAGGGCCCACAGCGCCACGCCTTTGCTCAGGCTTGGTCCAACAGAGCCCGCACCGCCGCCACCTTGGCGCCGTCCGTGATATTGACCCGGCCATCGTCCGAGGTACCCATGTTGACTCCGTGGGGCACCATGCCCCCACGCCAGCCCATGCCGGACATGTGCACCTCGCTCACGCCGGTGAACTCCAGGATGGTGCGCACGTTGCCTTCATTGACGCCGGCTCCCGGCATCAGGCTGGCACGACCGGCCAGGGTCTGCTGCATGGCTTGCAGGGTCTCGAGCCCCGCCAGGGCGGTGGGCGCGTGACCCGAACTCAGGATCCGCTCACAGCCCGCCGCCACTATGGTCTCGAGATCCGCGCGCCAGTCGGAGCTGAGATCGATGGCGCGATGGAAGGTCACGCCGAGGGGGCCGGCAGCCTCCACCAGCCGTTTGAGCAGGGTTGCGGGCACCCGCCCCGTGCCATCCAGCAGGCCGACCACGACCCCCTGCAAACCGGCGGCGCGGGCGGCGGCGATGTCCTGCAGCATGATGTCGAACTCGGCGGCACTGAAGCAGAAATCCCCAGCACGGGGGCGGATCATGGCGTAGACGGGGATGGTCGCGTGGCGCGCCACCTGCTGCATGAAGCCGTAGGAGGGCGTCAGACCCCCCAGGCCCAGCGCAGAGCAGAGCTCGATGCGATCCGCGCCGGCCTCTTGGGCGGTAAACAGGGATTCCAGATTGTCGATACAGATTTCAAGACGGGTCATGATGACTCCTTGTTCAGGGAGATCAGACCCTGTGCCTGATCTCATAAATTGAGCAAAGCCGCGCCGCGCACCCCACCCGCACCGCCGAAACGGGCCTGGCGGATGGCCGGCAGGGCGACCCCGGACAACAGGTGGCCGGGCAGACGCTTGGGCAGCTCTTCATACAGGGCCGGCAGGCCGCTGAGGCCCCCGCCCAGCACCACCACCTCGGGGTCGAGCACCGAGATGGCGGTGGCGAGGCCTGCGGCCAGGATCTCCAGCCAGCAGTCTATGGTGGTCAGGGCGCTGGCTTCGTGCGCCTCGTAGCGAGCGACTATCTGGTGACCGCTGGCCCGCTCCCCATGGAAGTGGTGATAGAGCCGCTCCAGTCCGGTGCCGGAGGCATAGGTTTCGAAACAGACCAGGCGGCCACAGCCACAGCGGGGGCGCGGCAAGTCGGGATACTTCATCAATATGGTGGCGGGCAGCGGATAGTGGCCTATCTCCCCCGCCAGCCAGTTGCGGCCCTGGATCAGTTGCCCGGCCAGATAGACGGCGCCCCCGATGCCGGTGCCTATGGTCACCCCCAGGGCGCTCTGCGCCTCGGCCGCCGCCCCCTGGTGCACTTCGGACCAGAGGAAACAGTTGGCATCGTTGTCCACCCTGACGGTGCGCCCCAGCAATGCGGTCAGATCCGCTCCCAGGTGACGGCCATGGATGGCGGGCAGGTTCGCCGCCACTATGCTCTTGTCGTCCCGGTTGAGGATACCGGGAAAGCCGATCCCGACCGCTCCCACGGCGCCGAAGCGAGCATCGGCCTCCAGCACCCGGCTGCGAATGAGTTGCTGCAGCCCCGAATAGTCATCCCCCGGGGTGCTCATGCGCTCCTCGTGGCAGAGGTTCAAGTCGCCGTCATACACCGCAAAGGCGACCTTGGTGCCACCAATATCAAAACCGTAATACATGCCCACACTCCCTTGCCGACTAACCGGAACAGTGATTCCAGAGGGGGAACATTGTATTAATTCGCAGGAAAAATAAAGCAACGGGAGGTCAAAAACGGGAGCCAGCTCAAAGCAAACGGAACATTTGTCGCTGCAGGCAGGGCTGCCCCAGGCTGGTGAGGGTGCGCTCCTGCCCGTCGAACACGAAGCCGCGGCGCTGATAGAAGCCCTCGCCTATCCGGTTGCCGTCGAGCAGCCACAATCTGACGCATTCGCAACCGGCCCGGCGCATCTGCATCGCCACCGCCTGCCAAAGACGTTTGCCATAACCCCGGCGCCAATGGGCGGGATGCAGGTAGAGGGCGCAGATGCGGGCTGTCATCATCGCCTCCTGAACAGGCTGCCAGTAGAGCAGACCGATGACCACCTCGTTCTGGCAGATCAACATGGGCTGTGGGCCGGGTTCGGCCAGCCGGCGCTGCCAGATCTGCAGATGATCGGTGACCGCCAGCTGGGCCAGCACATCCTCCCCCAGCATCTCGCCATAGGCCGCCAGCCAGCTGGCCCGCTGCATCACCGTCATGGCGGCGGCGTCGGCGGGCCGGGCGAGTCGCAGGCTTATGCCTTGCACTGGGGAACCAGGCCGGAGGCTTTCGCCTGCTGATACAGGGGCTGCACCTCGGCCTGCTGGGCCTGCAGCTCGGCGATGCGGCTCTCGTCACTCGGGTGAGTGGAGAGCAGCTGGGGCGGCGCCTTGCCACCGGAGGCGGCACTCATGTTTTGCCACAGGGGGATGGCCTGCGCCGGATCGAAGCCAGCACGAGCCATCAGCGCCAGACCCAGCCTGTCCGCCTCGCTCTCCTGCTCGCGGCCATAAGGCAGGGTGATGCCCACCTGGACCCCAAGCCCGAGGGCCGCCATGGTGGCACCGCCCCCCTGACTGCTGCCGATGGCCGCGTCGGCCACCGCCAACCCGATGCCGGTCAGCTGATCCCGGGAGAGACGCTCGTTGGAGTGCTGGGCCAGCACGTGGGTCAGCTCGTGGCCGATGACGGTGGCGAGCTGATCCTGATTCTTGGCCACCTTGAGCAGGCCGCTGTAGACCCCGATCTTGCCGCCGGGCAGGGCGAAGGCGTTCACCTCCTTGGAGTCGAACACCACCACTTCCCAGCTGGTGATGCCATAGCTGGCGGGCACCTGGGCGGTGACCGCCTTGGCCACGCAGGAGACATAGGCATTCATCCTGGCATCCGTGCTCACCTTCTCCTGCTTCTTCATCTGCTCGAAGGAGTCGGCTCCCAGCTGATTCATCTGTTGGGGGGAGAAGAGCAGCATCTGGCTGCGACCGGTCGGCGACTGGGCACAACCGGCCAACAGGGCGCCGCACAGGGCCACCAGGCCAAACGGGTACAGGGGAGAGGAAGCACGCATGAAGGGATCCTTGAACCATGAAGTTGTCCCTATTCTCGGAAATGCCGCCTCAGGGTGCAAGTCTGGCCGCCATCCGTTGCGACCAAAAATATCCCCAGGCCCCAAAATAAAAACGAGCCCACCTGGGGCTCGTTTATCTGCAAGGTCGAAGAGGGGGATTACATGATACCCAGCTTCTTCAGGTCAGCCTGGACCACCTTGGCGGGCACCGGCACATAACCGTCCTTCGCCACTATGGTCTGTCCCGCCTTGGAGAGCATCATCTTCACGAACTCTTGCTCCATCGGGGCAAGGGGCTTGTTCGGGTGCTTGTTCACGTACACGTACAGGAAGCGGGACAGCGGGTACTTGCCGGTGATGGCGTTGTCCGAGGTGGCTTCGATGAAGGTCTTGCCATCCTTGGAGAGCGGCACGGCGCGCACGCCGGAGGTGACGTAGCCGATGCCGGAGTAGCCGATGCCGTTCAGGGAGGAGGAGACGGACTGCACCACGGAGGCGGAGCCCGGCTGCTCGTTCACGCCGCTCTTGAAGTCGCCGTTACACAGGGCGTGCTCCTTGAAGTAGCCGTAGGTACCGGAGACGGAGTTGCGACCGAACAGTTGCAGATCCTTGGAGGACCAGCTGCCATCCAGACCCAGGTCGGCCCACTTGGTGGCGGCCTTGGCTTCACCGCACTTGAGGGTGCTGGAGAAGATGGCGTCGATCTGCGGCATGGTCAGCCCCTTGATGGGGTTGTCCTTGTTGACGAACACGGCCAGGGCATCGACGGCGACGCGGATGGCGGTCGGCTTGTAGCCGTAGCGCTTCTCGAAGGCCTCCTCTTCACCGGCCTTCATGGCGCGGCTCATGGGGCCAAACTGGGCGACACCCTCGGTCAGGGCGGTCGGGGCAGTAGAGGAGCCGGCTGCCTGGATCTGCACGTTGACGTTGGGGTACATGCGCTTAAATTCTTCGGCCCACAGGGTCATCATGTTGGCCAGGGTGTCCGAGCCGACAGAGGACAGGTTGCCCGAGATGCCGCTGGTCGGGGCGTAATCCGGCAGATCCTTATCCACACCGGCAGCCAGAGCGCTGACAGAAAACAGGGTTGCTGCGGTGAATCCGATTACACCAGCCAGTTTGTTGAGTTTCATCCAATCTCTCCAAAATTACAGAAGGCTATTGCCAATACTTGGCGCCGATTAACACTGTCTTGCCGTGGTCAATCCGACTGCATCAGTCAGATTGTTGAGTTTAAATCCGTCCCCTCCTCTTCAAGGTTGCAGAAGGTCCGCTCTTAAGACGGCGCCAGTATCTGGGCTGGCAATGACAAATTTATGGATTTAATGTGACACTTTGATGACATGAAAAGGATTTTATTGCATGAAAAAAGGGCCCTGAACAGGGCCCTTCTATAAGCGCTAACCCATTGCCAGACAAGCTTATTTCACCACCACCATGCGAGCGGGGATGAGGAAGCTGAAGCGGCTGCCCTTGCCAACCCGGCTCTCTATCTCGAGCTGGGCGTCGTGATGGCTCAGGGCGTGCTTGACGATGGCGAGGCCGAGCCCGGAGCCGCCGGTGTGACGGGATCGCGCCTTGTCGACCCGATAGAAGCGCTCGGTGAGCCGCGTCAGATGCTCGGGGGCTATGCCCTCCCCCTCGTCCTCGACCACGAACAGCGCCATGGCCCCCTGCTTGCGCCACTCCACGCTGATCCTGCGCCCCGCCGGGGTGTAGTGGATGGCGTTGTAGACCAGATTGGAGACGGCGCTGCGCAGCTGATCCCTATCGCCGCGCAGGAACAGATCCGGCTGCACCTTGAAGGTGATCTGGTGGGCACTCTCCCCCGAGAGCGCCCTCGCCTCCTGCTCCAGCAGCCCCAGCATGGCGGGCATGTCCACCAGGTGGGAGAGATCCACGCTCGGCGCCGCCTCGATGCGCGACAGGGTGAGCAGCTGATTGACCAGGTTGTCCATGCGGATCGTCTGCTCCATCATCACCCTGTGGGCCTTGGCCCACATGGCGGGGGGCGGCGGCTCCTCGGTCATCTCCAGATAGCCCTTGAGCACGGTGAGCGGGGTGCGCAGCTCGTGGGAGACGTTGGAGACGAAGTGCTTGCGGGTCTTCTCCAGGCTGCGCAGCCGGGTCACGTCCCGCACCACCAGCATGGCCTGATCCTCGGCGTAGGGCATGATACGAAACTCGAGAAACTTCTCCTCGTTGATGGGGGAGTGCATCTCGAAGGGTTCGTCATACTGCCCCTTGCCGAGGTAGGCGACGAAGGCGGGATGGCGGATGAGGTTGCCGATGTGCTGACCCGCATCCTCAGGCCAGCGAAAGCCGAGCAACTGCTCCGCCAGCCGGTTGCACCAGAGGATGCTGCCGTCGGTGCGAAACACCACGGCCGCATCGGGCAGCGCCTCGGCCCCCTCCCGAAAGCGACGGATGAGACCCGCCAGCTCCCGGCGCCGGGCCCGGTGACGCTGCTGCAACTTGTAGATGCCGTTGAAGATGTACTCCCAGCTGCCGCTGCCATGGGGCGGCACCAGGCTGCGATCGTGCCACAGCCAGTCCGACAGCCGCTTCTGGAAGCGGTAGTGCCACCCCAGATGCAGTACGGTGGCCACCAGCAGGCAGAGTGCGAGATGATCGATTAACCAACCTACCAAGACGAAGGGGGCGTAGAAGAACGCCATTCGCCACAACTGTCGCCGCCAGGCGTAAGGTTGCAACATTAAGATCTCCTAGAGACAGCAAAGAGCAAGGGGCCACGCCAGCAGGCGCAGTGTTGCAACCTCTTCCCCTCCCCAAGACAGCCGGGCGAATGAGATTGCAACATCGGGTCCCTAGAGACGGGTGGAGAAGCGGTATCCGGCTCCGCGCACCGTCTGGATCAGTCTGTCGTGCCCCGTCTCTTCGATGGCCTTGCGCAGGCGGCGGATGTGCACGTCCACCGTCCTGTCCTCCACATACACATTGGTCCCCCAGACGTTGTTGAGCAACTGCTCGCGGCTGTAGACCCGCTCCGGGTGCGTCATGAAGAAGTGCAGCAGCTTGAACTCGGTCGGCCCCATGTCCAGCGCCTTTTCCTCGGCGCTGACCCGGTGGGAGACCGGATCCAGTTTGAGCCCCTGCACCTCGATCACCTCGTCCACCGAAGTGGGGGAGACCCGGCGCATCACAGCGTGCAGGCGGGCGGTCAGCTCCTTGGGGGAGAAGGGCTTGGTGATGTAGTCGTCGGCGCCCGCCTCCAGGCCACGCACCTTGTCCTCCTCCTCACCGCGGGCGGTCAGCATCACCACCGGGATCTGGCGAGTCACCTCATCCTGCTTGAGCTGCTTGATGAACTGGATACCGCTGCCACCTGGCATCATCCAGTCCAGCACGATGAGTTCGGGGTAGGGTTCGCGCACCTTCGCCAGTCCATCGGCATAATCTTCCGCCTCAACGGTCTCATATCCTTTCTGCTCGAGCACGAAGCAGAGCATTTCGCGGATTGGTGCCTCGTCCTCGACCACCAGAATTCGCTTAGCCATATCCCTTCTCTCTCCTCTGTGAAGATGGGTGCGCCAATTATTAGAACTTTCTGTGACACTTTTATGACTTTATGACAGGCGGGATGATAAACGTTTTCAGATTCAGGTGACAGCGGTCCGTTGCAGCAGGTCCCAGCGATTGCCGCTGATGTCCTCGAACACCACCACTGTGCCATAAGGCTCGATGCGGGGCTGTTCACAGAAATGGACGCCATGGGCCTGCATGCGGTGATATTCGCCCCAGAAGTCGTCGGTCTCGAGGAACAGGAAGACCCGGCCACCGCCCTGCCGGCCGATGGCGGCCTCTTGCTCGGGGTTGGCGGCGCGGGCCAGCAGCAGGGCCGAGCCGGGGGCGCCCTTGGGGGCGACCCGCACCCAGCGCTTGCCCGGTTTGCCCGGCTCGTCCAGTTGGCTGTCCTCCAGCAGGGCAAAACCCAGCCCCTGGGTGAAGAAGGCGATGGCCCGGTCGTAATCGGCCACCAGCAGGGTCAGGGCACCGAGGTGTTGCGGCATGTGGATCTCCTCATCAGATGGGTGCAGGCACCCGAGGCGCGCAGCATAGCGGTTTTCCCCCCCGCAGTACCAGCGGCCATCGGCCTCGGCTCACTCCACCTCGACCCGGTTGCGGCCCCGCTTCTTGGCCTGGTAGAGCGCCTCGTCGGCCCGCTTCAGCGTCCGCTCAAGGGGATCGCCCCGCCGCTCCGCCACCCCGAAGGAGGCGGTGATCCTGAGCCCAAGGGGCCAGGCCGGATAGGCCTCCAGCGCCCCCCGGATCTGCTCGGCCAGCGCCTCGGCCCTTCCCTGCTCGTAGTGCAGGCAGACCAGCACGAACTCCTCCCCGCCCCAGCGTACCAGCCGGCACAGGCTGTCACAGTGGCGCAGCACCTCGCTCACCATGTGCTTGAGCACCTCGTCCCCCATGGGGTGGCCGTGGGTGTCGTTGACCCCTTTGAAGTGATCGATGTCGATGTAGATCAGGGAGAGGGGCATCTCGCCGAGCTCGCCGAGCAGCTTCTCGCCGCCGAGGCGGTTGAGGGCACCGGTCAGGGGGTCATAGCGGGCCTCCTCCTCGGTACGCCGGTTCTGCTCGCTGAGGCTCTGGCTGAGCGCCTCCGCCGCCAGCTTGGCGGCCCTGGCCTTGCGCAGCTTGTCCCCGATGAGCAGGTGCTCTATCAGGAACAGCAGGACCCCGTAAGCCAGCCAGCTCATCAGCAGATAACGGTAGAAGTCCCCCGGCTTGCCCCAGCGGCCATAGAACTCCATGCGTTCCAGGGTCAGCCGGTAAGCCCCCGGCTGCATCTTGTCATCGGAGGCGAGCTCGATGGCGTAGACATGCCGCAGATCCGGCCCCTGCTGGGAGAGCGGGATGCTGTACCGCTGCACCCACCAGGAGCTGGGGGCGAACACGTCCATCCGCACGTCCTGCGGCATGCCCAGATCGTCGGCACTGAAGAGTACCTCGTTGAATTTGTGGGAGGATTCGTCCCCCGGCGTCGAATAGACGGGGTCGTAGTTGCGCAGATAGAGGCGCCAGGCCTGGATGCCCTGCCCCTCGACGTTCAGCTGGACCCGTATGCCCTCGAAGCGGGAGAGATCTATCCCGGCGCCGGGCTCGGTCAGGGTCAGGATCAGCTCGCAGAAGGGGTAGTCGTAGCCCCCGCGCAGCTGGCAATCCAGGATGGGTTTGGGGGTATCGGCGATCAGGGTCGTCACCGAGCGTCCGCCGTGGGCACGATCGTCCTGCGTACTGATGGACATCTTGGCATCGGTCAGGATGTTCAACCTCTGCTCAGGCCCGAACTCAAACAGCAGGATCGCCACCAGGCTGATGGCCAGCAAGCACCAGAACAGCAGATTGGTCGCACGAGGATAGGAAGGGATCATCGGCATCACACCTAAACGGGAACCTTGAGGCTACACCTTGGGATCCGGCCGCCACCGGCGTCCAAGGTTATTACACGCGCCCGAAACAGGCGCAGGATGACACTGCTACTGCCGATCTGGTCGCATGTTTGCCATATGCACTCCATGTCATGGAAAAATAAAGAAAAATTGCTATCTTGGCGACCAGTCTACACAAGCCTCACCCTGACTGACAACGCCCTCATCCCCCCTCTTTCAACAACCGGTAGAGGGTGGTGCGACTGATCCCGAGACGGCGCGCCGCCTCGCTCAGATTGCCCCCGCAGGCCGCCAGGGTCTGCTGCGCCTGTCGCCGGCTCTGGCTGCGCAGACTGGTCTTCGGTGCCATGACCCCGGCACCCGGTGCCGCCTCGGGCAGATGCAGGTGGACCGGGGTGATCGCGCCCTGCCCCTCCGCCAGCACGCAGGCCACCTCCAGCACCTGCTTGAGCTGACGCACGTTGCCGGGCAGCGGGTGGGCCAGCAATAGCCGAAGCGCCGCATCATCCAGGCGCAGGGAGGCATCCATCTCGCCGATCAGCCGCCCCATCAGGGCGCAGCGCTCGGCATGGGGGCGCTCGCGCAGCGGCGCCACCCATTGGCGCCAGCCGCTGATGCGGTAATAGAGGTCCTCCCGGAAGTCCCCGGCCTGCACCATGGCCGCCAGACCCCGGTGGCTCGCGCTCACCAGCCAGAAATCCACCGCTTCCGGCCTGTGGCTGCCAAGGGGGGTGACGGTTCGCTCCTGCAGCACTCGCAGCAGCCGGGTCTGGGCGGGCAGGGGCAGCTCGCCTATCTCGTCCAGCATCAGGATGCCGCCATGGGCCGCCCTCAGGTAACCCTGACTGCCCTGGCTGCGGGCACCGCTGAAGGCGCCACCCACGTAGCCGAACAGCTCGGCCTCCACCAGATCCGCCGGCAGGGCGCCGCAGTTGACGCACACCAGGGGCTTGTCCCTGCGACTCGACTGGCGATGGAGCGCGCGCACCAGGTGCTCCTTGCCGCTGCCAGTCTCCCCCTCGACGAGCAAGGGGATGCCCCGCTCCAGCATCTTGAGGGGCACGGCGTCGGCAGGGGGGATGGCGACATCGCGGGGCTCGGTCGGTACTTCCAGCCGCAGCCCGCGCCCCTCCCGCAGCAACTGCCGGCCATCGAAGGGGTGCTGGCCGAGCCAGAGCCGCCCCGCCCGGTTGGCACCGAGCAACTCCCCCGACTCCCCCAGCAGCAGGCGGGCCGACCAGAGGCTCTGGGGCTCGAGATCCACCAGCCAGCCCCCCTTGCGCACCAGCAGGGCATTCTCCAGGGTCATGGCCAGCAGTCGCACCGTCCCCAGCATGTCGCCGTCGTGGTGGGCCGCATCGGTGGAGATGTCGAGCACCCCGTGCAGGGAACCGTCCGGCCCGAGCAGGGGGCAGGCGCTGCAACTGAGGCCGCTGTGCTGGGCGAAGAAGTGCTGGGCCCCCAGCACCTGCACCTCGCTCCGCTCGGCCAGGGCGGTGCCGATGGCGTTGGTGCCCTTGCTCGCCTCCCCCCAGCGGGCGCCGCTGCGCAGGAAGATGCGCTCGGCGTGGCGAGCGAACCCCTCATCCCCGCTGGCGGCCAGTATGGCCCCCTCGCCGTCGCACAGCAGCAACCGACAGGGACGCCCCGCCAGCAGCTGGGCAAACAGGGGCAGCACGAAGCGCTGGAAACAGGCGATGAGCTCACGGCTCGCCTCCAGCCGGGCCGACAGCTCCCCCTGGGGCAGGAGATCCAGCTCGGCACTCTGCTGGCGGCTGAGCCCCTGGTGCAGGCAACGCTGCCAGGAGCGTTGGATGGGGCTGGACATGGGGGATTCGCGCATCTGGCCTCCTGTTCACAAACGATACGGTAGCGAGGTCAACTGTCCAGAAACGGCACAGCTCCCCCGGCAAGTTCGAGTTTTCCGGTTAATCAAGATACGCCGCCGCGTCTCTTTTGATAACGTTTTTGTAACTTTCCCGCCTCTGGTCAGACCCAGTGGCACGACCCTTGCGATAGCCAGCAGGCAACCGGCTCCCCGTCGGACCGGCCAGGACCACACACAAGGATAATGCGATGATCTACACAGCTCCCGGCCAGGCAGGCGCCCTGGTCAACTTCAAGTCCCGTTACGACAACTTCATCGGTGGCGACTGGGTGGCCCCCCGCGCCGGACGCTACTTCGAGAATGTCTCCCCCGTGGATGGCCGGGTGTTCTGCGAGGTGGCCCGCTCCGATGCCGCCGACATCGAACTCGCCCTGGATGCGGCTCACAAGGCCTTCCCCGCCTGGAGCAAGACCAGCGTCACCGAGCGCAGCAACCTGCTGCTGCGCATCGCCGATCGCATCGAGCAGAACATAGAGCGCCTCGCCGTCGCCGAGACCTGGGAGAACGGCAAGGCGGTGCGCGAGACCCTGGCCGCGGATCTCCCCCTGGTGGTGGATCACTTCCGCTACTTCGCCGGCTGCATCCGCGCCCAGGAGGGCTCCGCCGCCGAACTGGATCAGAATACCGTCAGCTACCACTTCAAGGAGCCCATCGGCGTGGTCGGCCAGATCATCCCCTGGAACTTCCCCCTGCTGATGGCGGCCTGGAAGCTGGCCCCAGTGTTGGCGGCGGGCTGTTGCAGCGTGCTCAAACCCGCCGAGCAGACCCCGGTCACCATCATGATGCTGATGGATCTCATCCAGGACCTGCTGCCCCCCGGCGTGGTCAACGTAGTCAACGGTTATGGCAACGAGGCGGGGCAGGCCCTGGCCACCAGCGACCGGATCCAGAAGCTCGCCTTCACCGGTTCGACCGAAATTGGCGCCCATATACTGCGCTGCGCCGCCGAGAAGTTGATCCCCTCCACCGTAGAGCTGGGCGGCAAGTCCCCCAACATCTACTTCGCCGACGTGATGCAGCACGAGAGCCAGTACATCGACAAGGCGGTGGAGGGCATGCTGATGACCTTCTTCAACCAGGGGGAGGTGTGCACCTGCCCCTCCCGCGCCCTGGTTCAGGCGAGCATCTATGACGACTTTATGGACCGCGTGCTGGCCCGTGCCCGCACCATAGTGCAGGGCAACCCCCTCGACACAACGACCCAGGTGGGGGCTCAGGTCTCCCGCGAGCAGTACGACAAGATACTGAGCTACATGGAGATTGGCCGCGGCGAGGGGGCGAAAATGCTGATCGGCGGCAACGCCGCCCGGGTGAGCGGGCTGGAGGGGGGTTTCTACATCCAGCCCACCATCTTCCACGGCCAGAACAGGATGCGGGTGTTCCAGGAGGAGATCTTCGGTCCGGCGCTCGGGGTCACCACCTTCAAGGACGAGGCGGAGGCCCTGGCCATCGCGAACGACACCCAGTACGGACTGGGAGCGGGTCTGTGGACCCGGGACAACAACCTGGCCTGGCGCATGGGCCGCGGCATCCAGGCCGGCCGGGTCTGGATCAACTGCTACCACGCCTACCCGGCTCACGCGGCCTTCGGCGGTTACAAGAAATCGGGGATCGGCCGCGAGACCCACAAGATGATGCTGGACCACTACCAGAACACCAAAAACCTGCTGATAAGCCACGACATCAACCCCCTCGGCTTCTTCTGATAGGGGGGTTGACAGAACAAGGGCGCCTGTTGGCGCCCTTTCTTGATCCCAGCCGCTCCTGGCCGCTCTATCTCCTAGCGTTCAATGCCCAGCTGCTGGCGATAGCGCTGGGGGGAGCAGCCCAGCTCCCGATTGAACATGGCGATGAAGGCGGAGGTGGAGCCATAGCCGAGGCGCCAGCCTATCTCCTGGATGGAGAGCTCCCCCTTGAGCCAGGCCAGGGCCTTCAACAGCCGCAGCCGCCCCCGCCACTGACCGAAGTTCATGCCGAGCTCCCGCACGCAGCGCCGGGCCAGGGTACGCTCTGTGCTGTGCAACTGCTCGGCCCACTGGGCCAGAGTGCGCGCGTCGGCCGGGTCGCTGCGCAGGGCCGCCAGCATGGGGGCCAGCAGCTTGTCCTGACTCATGGGCAGGTAGCTCTCCTGACAGCGGGTGTGGGCCAGCTTCTCGATGAGCAGCTCGGCCTGGCGCCTGTCCCAGTCGTTCTCCATGTGGCCCAGTTTGCGCTCGCAAAAATCCGCCAGCAGGGCGCGGATCAGCGGCGTCATCTCCAGCAGCCTGGGTTCGGCGGGCAGGCGGGCGGCCAGGGGTTGGTTCACATAGATGGAGGTGTAGGCGAGCGCCTGCTGGTTGTAGGAGGCGTGCTCCAGATTGGCGGGCACCCAGATGAGGTAGTCCGCCGGCGCCACCAGCCGCTGGTCGTCCAGCACTATCTCCATCACGCCCAGGCTTATCATGCTGAGCTGGCCCCAGGGATGGCTGTGGGGGGCGCAGGCGCTGTCGGCCTGGATCTGCTGATAACGCAGGTAGAGGGGATTGGGTTCGGCCAGGGCCGCATCCTGACGCTGATAAGGAGGCAGGGTCATGGGTTGTCCTTTCTGCGGGATAGATTGTCAGTTTTACGTTACTTGAGGATAGAAAGACAAGGGTAGACTGGGCACCTGATAACAAGGAGCCTTCCATGCGACTCTTCTCCCCCCTCCTCTTCCCCCTGATGGCGGTGCTGATCTGGGCCACCAATACCGTGGTCTCCAAGGCCGCCGCCGGGGTGGTCGATCCCGCAGCCATCTCGTTCTACCGCTGGGTGCTGGCCGCCCTGGCCCTGTCACCGTTCTGCCTGCCCCAGCTCTGGCGCCGCCGCGCCGAGTTCCGCCCCTGGCTCGGCAAGCTGCTGGTGCTCTCCCTGCTCGGCATGGTGCTCTATCAGTGCCTCGCCTACTACGCCGCCCACAGCACCTCGGCCACCAACATGGGGGTCATCGGCTCATTGCTGCCGCTGCTGACCCTGCTGATCGGCGCCTGCTTCTTCGGGCAGAAGCCCGGCAAACAGGCGATCGCCGGCATGAGCGTCTCCCTGTTCGGGGTCTTCTGGCTGCTGAGCCAGGGCCAGCCCTTGGCGCTGCTCCACAACGGCATCAACCCGGGGGATGGCATGATGCTGCTGGGGGCCGCCAGCTATGCGCTCTATGGCCTGCTGATCCGCCGCTGGCAGTTGCCGTTCGGCCCCTGGCTCAACCTCTATGTGCAGATCCTGCTGGCGGTGCTGCTGCTCATCCCGGTCGCCCTGTCCGCCGACTCCCTGGTGGTGCCGCGAGAGGGCTGGAGCATGGTGCTGTTCGCCGGCATCGCCTCCTCCCTGCTGGCGGCCTACTGCTGGATGCGCGGCCTGGCCTGCCTCGGGGCCGAGCGCACCTCGGTGTTCATGAACCTGATCCCCCTGTTCACCGCCATGATCGCCGTCACCAGCCTGGGGGAACCCATTCACGGCTACCACCTGCTCGGCGGCGGCCTCATCCTCGGCGGAGTCATGTGCTCACAGATCAAGGCGCGCAGACGCACGCCCCTGCTGGAAGAAGCCTAGGCAGTGATATCCGCCACCGGGATAATTCAAGGCAGTGCAAGACGCCAAAACAACAAGGGAGCCTCGGCTCCCTTGTTGTTTCTTTACTTCCAAAGCGGCTAGCTCACCCGGCGCCAGTGATAACGCCGCTCCGGCCGGCCGCGCTGACCGTAGTTGAGATCCACGTCCAGCTTGTCTTCAGACTCCAGAAACTCCAGATAGCGGCGCGCCGTGGTGCGGCTGAGGGACAGGCGCAGGGCCACCGCATCGGTGGAGAAGGAGGTATCCGGCTCCCCCGCCAGCAGCTCCAGCACCTGGCGCAGGGTGATGGCGTCTATACCCTTGGGGGTGTCGCGCATCTCCCTCGGCGGGACCCGTTTGCCCATCAGCCGGTCCAGATCGCTCTGCTCCAGCAGGCCGCGCTCGCACAGACGGCGATGCAGGGTGAGGATCTCGTCCAGGCTCTGCTGGATGCGGAACAGCCGCAGCGGCTTGATGATGTAGTCCTGTACCCCCAGGTTCAGGGCCTGCTGTATGGTCTCCACGTCGCAGGAGGCGGTGACCATGACCACGAAGACCTCCCGGTTGTGGTTGCGCAGCCGGTTGACCCACTCCAGCCCGGAGCCATCGGGCAGGGAGATGTCGACGATCAGCAGTTGAGGCTCGGTGGCGCGCAGCATGAGATCGGCCTGGGCCAGGCTCTCGGCCCGCCCCAGCAAGGAGTAACCCGCGGTCGATCCGACCAGCTCGCCAAGGATGGCGCCGATCCGCTCGTCGTCCTCGATAATAAGCGTGAAGATTGGCTTCATGACTCACACCAATTGGTTTTTATTCAAATAGATACCAAACAATGTGGTCTGTTCGGCGGTGCGTCGCCATTCTATCACACCCCCACGACGAGCCACGGTCTTCTTGACCAGAAAGAGACCTACGCCATGATCTCCGGTCTGCCGGCTCACCCCGTAGTCAAACAGGTGATCCGCCAGCGCCTCGTCCACCCCCTCGCCGCTGTCCTCCACCTCGATCACCAGCCGCCGGCCGAAGTCATCGAGGGAGAGGAGCACCCTGGGTTCCCGCTGCTGGCGATTGGCCCAGGCGGCGCGAATGCCGTTGTCCAGCAGGTTGCCGATGCAGGTGATGAGATCCGCCGACACCTCCGCCGGGTACTCCCCGAGGGCCGAGCCGGAGTCCAGCACCAGTTCGACCCCCAGCTCCCGCGCCCGGCTGAACTTGCCGAGGATGAGACCGGCCACCGGCTTGTTCTCCACCGCCCGCAGCAGATCCTGCAGCATGTTCTGGCACGCCTCGTTCTCCTGCTGGATGAGCTCCACCGCCTGCTCCACGTGGCCGAGCTGCAGCAGGCCTGACAGGCTGCTGAGCTTGTTGGCGAACTCGTGGGTCTGGATCCGCAGCATCTCGGCGTACTGGCGCAAATGGGTCACCTGTACCCCCAGACTGCCGGTGCCGTCAGGCCTGCTGAAGATGAGCATGCGCCCTGGCTCCCGGCCATTGAGCTCCTGCCAGTGGCCGACGAAGTCCTCCCCCTGCACGGTGAACTGCACGCTCCCCTGCTGGCTCAGGGCCGGCAGCATGGTCGGTGCCAGCTCGGCGAGGGACTGCCCCAGCAGGGCGTGACGACCGGTGCCCGGCAGCCGCAGCTGATAAAACGCGGCGCTGTTGAGCATCTTGATCCTGAACTGACCATCCAGGGCCACTATGCCCTCGGAGATCCCCTCCAGCACCAGATCCTGCTGGGCAAAGCGGTTGACTATGGTCTCAGGCTCCAGATCCAGCAGGGTGCGCCTTAGCAGGTGTTGCAGCCAGAACGCCAGCAGCAGGCCGCAACCCAGCACGGCACCGATGGCGCTGATGAGCAGGGCGATGCGCTCCAGATAGATGCTCTCCACCGTCTGCATCAGGTAACCCACCGCCACGGCGCCGAGGGCGCGCCCATCGGAGCCGACCACGGGGGAGAAGCAGCGGATGGCCGGCCCCAGGGTGCCCACATCCTTGGAGCAGTAGCTCTGCAGCTCCCGGATGGCCGGCCAGATATCCTCCCCGCGGAAGATCTGGCCGATGAGTTCGGGGGAAGGGTGGCTCAGGCGCCTGGCGTGCTCGTCCGTCACCACCATGTAGGCGGCATCGGTGCGCAGCCGCACCCCTTCCACATAGTCCCGCAGGCCGGGATCCCGCCCCAGTTGCAGAGCCTGCACCACCCGGGTGTCCGCCGCCAGCACCCGCGCCAGATCGCCCCCCTTCTCCTCCAGGGTATTCTCCAGCAGGTGGCGGATGAAGAGGGCGAGCAGCCCTCCCAGGATCAGGATCAGCAGCAACGACAGGCCGAGGGAGAGGGCGACGAATTGGTGGCGCAGTTTCATCTAGTTACCTTGAAGCTCAGGAGGCGGACCAATAGTGCGGGCGCCACCAGGTCTGGTCAATCAAAGGCGCGGGATCACCCTCGAAATCTGCCAGCCCCTCCTCGCGGGCACAGAGCGCCACGGCCCTCGCCACGGCGCGAGCCACCTCCCCCACCTGCTCGATGGGAGGCAGCAAACGGCCAGGAGTGAGTGGATAGGCCCCCACCGCCCGCACCGCCGCCTGCAGCATGCCGTCGCTGATCCGCCGCGCCTTGACGGCACAGGCGCCGAGGCCGATGCCGGGGAACACGTAGACGTTGTTGCACTGGGAGACGATCCTCGCCTCCCCTTGCACCACCACAGGCGGGAAGGGGCTGCCGGTGGCGAGCAGGGCGCGCCCACCGGTGGCCTGCCACACCTGCTCCGGGGTCGCCTCGGCGCTGCGGGTCGGGTTGGAGAGCGGCAGGATCACCGGCCGCTCGCACACCTCCCCCATGGCCGTCAGCACCTCATCGGTGAACAGGCCCCCCTGGCCGCTCACCCCGATCAGCACCCCGGGCCTGAGCTGGCGGATAAGCTCGGGCAGGGAACCGCAAGCCTCTGCCGGCGCGCGGGCGAAGGGCTGCTGGGTGAGGGTCAGGCCGGCGCGATCCCGGCACACCAGACCGAATTGATCGAACAGCCAGACCCGCTCCGGGCTACCCGCGAGCTGGGCCAGCATGGCGGCGATGCCGCAGCCCGCCGAGCCAGCGCCGACGATCAGCACCGGGGTCTGCGCAAGCGTGCTGTCCGCCTGCTGCAGCCCCGCCAGCACGCAGGCCGAGGCGACCGCCGCCGTGCCCTGGATGTCGTCGTTGAACATGCAGAGCTCGTCCCGGTAGCGAGCCAGCAGGTTCGCGGCGTGCTTGCCGGCGAAGTCCTCGAACTGCAGCACCACCTGGGGCCAGCGCCGACGAATGGCCGCCACCACCTTGTCCATGAAGTTGTAGTAGGCCTCCCCGTCCACCCGGGGGGCCTGCCAGCCGAGGTAAGAGTCATCCTCCAGCAGCTCAGGGTTGTTGGTGCCCACGTCCACGCACAGGGGCAGGGTGCGCGCCGGGTTGATGCCGCCAGCGGCACTGTAGAGCGCCAGCTTGCCGATGCAGATCCCCATGCCGCCGATGCCGAGATCCCCGAGCCCCAGCACCCGCTCCCCGTCGGAGATGACGATGACATCCACCTCCTGCTCCACCGCCGCGAAGATGTCGTCCAGCTCGTCCCTGTCGTGCCAGGAGAGATAGAGGCCGTGGCTGCGCAGGTAGAGATCGCTGTGGCGCTGGCACGCCTCCCCCACTACCGGGGTATAGATGATGGGCAAGAGCTCCGGCAGGTGGTGGCGCACGAGATCGTAGAACAACACAGGGTTGTCCTCCTGCAACTGGCGCAGCAGCAGATGCTGATCGAAGGGGCTCTGCATGGCGCTGACCAATCGGTAGATGCGGCGACGCTGCTGGGAGAGGGACTCCTCCTTGTGGGGCATGCGCCCCATCAGGCCCTGACGCTTGCGCTCCGCATAGGGCAAGCTGGTGCCCATCATGATGTCGTTCATGTCTTGTTCCTTATGCCAGCAGGGAGATGATGAGGGTGGCCAGGATCAACATGAAGGCGCCCCCGAGACGGGAAGATATCTGGGCGAAGGGCATCAGCTTCATGCGCTGGGCCGCCGACAGCACGGCCACGTCGCCGGTGCCCCCCATGTTGGCCATGCACAGGCCGCCGGTGAGGGCCGCCTCGATGGGATAGAAGCCGATCATCCGCCCGACGATGGCCGCCCCCAGGGCGCCCCCCACTACTGTGGTCAGCACCATGATGAAGTAGTTGACGGAGAAGGCGCCGATGAGCTCAGGGATGCTGGTGTAGGCGACGCCGATGCCCACCAGCAGGGAGGGGGTGAGGTTGCTCACCACGAACTGGTACCAGTCCGCGGCCGCCTGCTCGTAGCGGCGCGGCAGCAGGCCGCTCACCTTGATGATGGCCACCGCCAGTATCATCAGGGCGAAGGGGTGCATGGGGATGAAGTTGCCGAGCAAGGAGCCCAGCACGAACATGCTGGAGCTGATGAAGAGGCCGAGCCCCAGGCTCTCCAGGGTCGGTGCCTGCACCTTCTCCTCCGCCACGTTCTCAACACCCTCTTTGATCATCAGCTTGCCGTTGCCGGTGAGGGAGGGATAGCGGCGACCGAGGCGCGCCAGCAGGGAGCCCACCAGTATGGCCAGGGTGTTGGCGATAACCACGGCGGGGACCATGCGCGACAGCAGATCCGCGCTCGACATCTGCAGGGGGCCGGAGAGGATCTCCACCAGGGGCACGGCGCCGGCCCCCATGCCGCCGCCCATGATGGGCAGGCCGATGAGCAGCACGGCGTTCTTGAAGCCGTAACCCAGCAGAGTGCCCACCAGGCCGACGCTGACCAGCGCCAGCACCACCCCACCCAGGATCACCGGCAGGTAGCGCATGGCGGCATTCTTGAGCAAGGTGCCACTCATGCCGAACACAGAGCCGGTCACCAGGCTCGCGATGAAGAAGTTCAGGAAGCCCCCCTCCTTCATGAAGTTCGTGATGACCTGGCCCGCCGCCGCCGGCATGACCCCGTATTCGAACAGGGCGGCACCGCCGAAGATGGCGAGTATGGTGCCGCCCCCCAGGTATTCGCGGATGGGGGGAATGCGTTCGCCGAGTTCGGTCAGCAGGGTGCCGAGCACGAACATCAGGGCCAGGGCGCCGACCATGCCGAGCGGCAGGGAGCCGTTCCAACCCGAGAATAGGACGCAGGTGGCGAGCCCGAGGAAGATCATCATGGGCATGCCGGCAATCTGCTGATCGCTCCAGGCCGCCTTGGCTTGCAGTTGAGGAGTAGAGAGGTTTTTCATTGTTATGCTCCAGCATTGTGGTGTGGCGCCACTCTAATGATCCCTCCCTCCCCTGTCGGTTAGCAGGCTTACAAAGCCATATAAAAACATTGAAACCTTAAGCACCATTGGGCGCCGTTATCCCCCTCACCGCAGCCATCCCGCCCCCCTCCCATCGGCACGCCTAACACGTTTTGCCGACGAGAACCTTAACGTGACCTGTATCACACTATTTACTTAGCCTGCGAAATAAATATAATGCTTAGCAGGCTAAGTAAGTGAGGGACAAGAAATGGAAAACGATCTGGAGATGCTGCGGGAGTTGTCGCTCGCCGAACGATTGGGGCGGCTGCACCGGCTGTGGCGTACCGTGGCCGATCTCGAACTCGCCCCCCTCGGCCTGACCCACCCTCGCTGGACCGCCCTGTGGAAACTCTGTCAGCGCGGTGGTCACCTCGGCCAGAAGGCGCTGGCGGAAGCCCTAGAGATAGAACTGCCCTCCCTGATGCGCACCCTGGGTCAGCTGGAGGAGCAGGGGCTGGTCGAGCGTCACTGCTGCAGCCAGGACAAGCGGGCCCGCATCGTCACCCTGACGCCGGCCGGCAAGGCGCTGCTGGACCAGATAGAGGATCGCATCATGGTGATCCGCCGGGAGCTGCTCGCCGGCATCAGCCAGCAGGAGCTGGCGCAGTTTGAAGACATAGTGCACCGCATCAGTGCCAACGCCCTCGACAAGATAGCCACCCAGAACGAAGAGAGAGAATAAGATGACCCCGGATCAACAATTCAAGCGCTGGATCAAATGGGCCAGCGCCTGCTTCGTGCTGGTATTTGGTTACTTCCTGCTGGCCGACATCAAGATGCCGCTGACACCGCAAGCCATGGCCACCCGGGTCGTCACCAAGATGGCGCCCCAGGTCAGCGGCAAGGTGGTCGAGGTGGCGGTCACCAACAACCAGCACGTCAAGCAGGGGGACCTGCTGTTCACCCTGGATCCCGTTCCCTTCCAGCTCGCCGTGGAGCAGGCTCGCCTCGCCCTGGATCAGGCCCAGCAGCAGAACCGCCAGCTGGACGCGACCCTGAGCGCCGCCAGCGCCGAGTACAGCTCCCTGCAGACCCAGACCGCCCAGAAGCAGCGGGAAGCCGCCCGCATCGATGCCCTCTATGGTCGCCGCATGGTCTCCGAGCAGCAAAAGGATGACGCAGACAGCGCCGCCCGCACCGCCCAGGCCAACCTGCTGGCGAGCCAGGCTCGCATGGAGCAAGCTCGCGTCAACCGGGGGCTGCCCGGCGATGACAACCTGTTGCTGCGCCAGGCCCGCAACCGCCTCGCCCAAGCCGAGCTGAATCTCACCTACAGCCAGGTTCATGCGAGCCAGGATGGCATCATCACCAACCTGCAGCTCAAGCCGGGCAGCGTGGCCACGGCGGGTGCCCCCCTGCTGGCCCTGGTCTCGGAGCAGGTGGATGTCATCGCCGATTTTCGCGAGAAGAGCCTGCGCCACATAGGCCCCGGCAGCCAGGCGCTCATCGCCTTCGATGGCGAGCCAGGTAGCCTCTACCCCGCCCGCGTCTCCAGCCTGGATGCCGGGGTCAGCGCCGGTCAGTTCGACGCCAACGGCCTGTTGGCTAACCCCGTCGAGTCGGATCGCTGGGTGCGCGACGCCCAGCGTCTGCGCCTGCACCTGGCCCTGGAGCAGTTGCCCGCCCACCTACCGGCCGGCGCCCGCGCCACCGTCCAGCTGCTGCCGGACAACGCACTGAGCGCCCTGTTCGCCCGCAGCCAGATCCGTCTGCTCAGCCTGCTGCACTACATCTACTGATATGGTGACCACCAACCTCTGGCACAGGCCCCTCACCACCAACGAGTTGCGCCAGTGCCTACGCATCGCCTTCGGCAGCACCCTGGGCTTCTTGCTCTGCAAGACTTTTGGCTGGAATTATGGGGTCTTCTTCACCGTCACCCCCATGCTGCTGCTCGGCATGGTGCCGGTGATGAACGGTCACGCCGCCCGCCAGCTCATCGCCGCCGCCGTGATGTGCGGGCTGGAAGTGGGGCTGCTGGGCGGCCTGTTCGGCAGCCACCCCGGCCTGATGCTGCCCATCGTCTTCCTGCTGTTCCTCTATCGCTTCGCCGCCATGTCGAGGGGCAGCCTGTTCCTGTTCGGCGCCAACGGCGTGCTCAGCCTCAGCATCATGCTGCACTTCGCCAGCTACCCGCAGACGGATCTGAACGACCTGATCTTCAGCAACCTCTGGGCCAGCGTGCTCTCCGTGCTCATCGCCTACCTGATGACGGCCCTGCTGCCGGACGTGGAGCCGCGCCCCAAGCCGGCCGCCTCCCCCAAGGCGCCACACCGGATGCGCCACGAGGCCCTGCTCGGCGCCAGCATCGCCACCCTGTCGTTCCTGGTGTTCCAGCTGTTTGACCTGCGTGACTCCATGTCCGCCCAGGCCACCACGCTCCTGCTGCTGTTTCCCATGCACTGGAACGGCGCCCTCGACTACGCCCGCAAGCGGGCCATGGGCACCCTGCTGGGGGTGAGCTTCGGGCTCATCGGCCAGCTGCTGCTCTATGACTGGTCCGGTCAACTGCTGCTGGTGACCCCGCTGCTCTGGCTCGGCGCCATGCTGTTCAGCCACGCTCATGTGAAGGAGGCCAGCGGCTCCGGCGTCGGCTTCGGCGCCCTCACCACCCTCGGCATCCTGTTTGGCCAGTACCTGACCCCGGGCAACGATCTGGTGTTCAGCGCCCTCTACCGGGTGAGCAGCATCTTGTTTGCCATCGTCGCCACCCTGCTGACCTGTTATCTGATCCATCGCCTGCTGAACCACTTCGAGGCGACCCGTTTCGGCCATTGACCCTTTCTGCAGCGCAAGGATGTGCGCCTTTTCGCCCCGCTATGCCTACCGGGGCGTTTCTTTTTCCCTCCCGGCCCGCCTCGGGCTGACGCATCCCGACGCACCCCGTCACTGAGGGGTTGCAGTCACCCCCCAGCCTGTTAGGCTCAAGGCCATATGAAACCGATTAAGGATCCAGGATGAAATACGCCAAACTCGGCCTGCTGGCCATGGGGTCACTGACCCTGCTCAGCGGCTGCGAATTCAGTGCCGGCAAACTGGGCGTCACCGGTGGCGACACCGTCACCTATCTGTGCGAGCAGAATCAAAAAATTCAGGTTCGCTACTTCTCTCTCTCGGACGAGAGCCTGAACTTCGTCAAGCTGGCCCTGCCGGATGGCAAGGATTACACCCTGCCCCAGGCGGTCTCCGCCTCCGGCGCCCGCTATACCGACGATCACGAGGTGGTCTGGTGGAACAAGGGCAAGGAAGGCTTCGTGGAGATGCGGGATCAGGCCGGCGAGTGGCAGAGCCGCTACAACGACTGCAAGGAGCAGTGAGGCCCGCCCATCCCGGTCCCCCCCAACAGAACACCCCGGCCAGGCCGGGGTGTTTGTCATTGCACTTCTTATCGCATTTCCCAGGATGCCTCGGCCTTGAGGCTGAAGCGCCTCACCACCTGCACCGGGATGGCATCCGGGTTCTGCTCCGCGACCCGATAACGCATCTTAGACAGGGCCGTCAGGGCCGCTATCTCCAGCACGCCGGCGGGCTCTGCCGCCAGGATCTGTGGGCTGAACAGATTGCCGTTGGAGTCGATGAGGTAGCGAATATCCACATAGCCCTCCACCGGCTCGGTCATCCGCCCCTTGGTGGGGACCCTGAATGTCGTCACCTCCTCCTCCTGAACCCAGTAGAGGCAGAGCTCATCCATGGGGACATCCCGCGGCGGCTGGTTCAGCTTCACGGCGGGGCCGGGGCTGGCACAACCCCCCAGCAGGCCGAGCACGACCCCCAGCAACAAGAGATACAAACGCATTCCACCCTCCTTGTGTCATGACCGATCGGATCCTTGAACGGCCGTCTATCCCGGTCGGGATTGTGAGACAGAGAGCCCCGTTCGGGAAGCACCCATCTGGCGGGCAACAAAAAGGCCAACCCTGAGGTTGGCCTGTGTTAATGGCGGAGGCTCAATCAGGCGCGCTTGTCGGTCACCACCAGCCAGAGTGCGTGCACCATGCCGGGCAGGCCGCCGAGCAGAGTCAGCACTATGTTGATCAGAAAATGCAGGCTGAAACCGACCTGGATAAAGGCGCAGACCGGGGGCAGGAAGATGGCCAGCAGGATCTTGAGCAGATTGTTCATCGAGGTTCCTCGTCAAAGATGGTTCGGGCTTGGCCTAACCATAAACAGCCTTGGCCTCAACTGCAAACCAGACAGGGGATCCGCTCCCCGGTTTTTCGCCAACCGTTGAGGTCATGGATCTGCTGATTGCTGCTACCACGCCAGAGCAGACCCGGATCCGCCAGCCCCTTCTCGAACTTGCCGTCCACCAGCACGTCCAGCAAGGCTACCAGCTCCCGCTGGGCCGGACTGAGATCCCTGAGCTGATAGCCGGTCCAGCACCAGATGTCCTTGCCTGGGCACTCGGCACGCACCCGTTTCACCAGTGCCAACACAAAAGGCACGTTGGCGGGGTGGAGCGGATCGCCGCCAGAGAGCGACAACCCGCGCCGCTTGATACGCGTGTCGTTGAGATCCGCCACTATGCGATCGTTCATCGTCTCATCGAACGGCTTGCCACCGTCGAGGCGCCAGGTGCTCTGGTTGTAGCAGCCGGGACACTGGTGCTCGCAGCCCGACACGAACAGGGTGGCGCGGGTACCCGGGCCGTTGATCACATCGACCGGGTAGTACTGGTGATAATGCATCTTCTCTCCTCACCCCATCACGGGCACTCGGTCCGCCAATAAAAATGGCTCCCTATCCTCAGGAGCCATCTCATCGCTTAGCCGCCTGGCTTACATATGCTTGACCCGGCGCTTGACCTCTTCCTGCTTGCCCGCGTTGAAGGGGCGCGCATCCGGGCTGCCGAGATAGCCGCAGACCCGGCGAGTCACCGACACCTTGGCGGGATCGTGGTTGCCGCAGCGCGGGCAGGTGAAGCCCTTGGAGGTACAGGCGAACTCGCCGGTGAAGCCGCAGTCGTAGCACTCGTCGATGGGGGTGTTGGTGCCGTAGTAGGGCACCTTGTCGTAGCTGTAGTCCCAGACGTTCTCCAGCGCCTCCAGGTTGTGCTGGATATTGGGATACTCCCCGTAGCAAATGAAGCCACCATTCGCTATCGGCGGATAGGCCGCCTCGAAGTCCAGCTTGTCATAGGGGTTCACCTGCTTCTCCACATCCAGGTGGAAGCTGTTGGTGTAGTAACCCTTGTCGGTCACCCCGGCCACCACCCCGAACTCCTTGGCGTCGATGCGGCAGAAGCGGGTGCAGAGGTTCTCGCTCGGGGTGGAGTAGAGGCTGAAGCCGTAGCCGGTCTCCTCCTTCCACTCGTCGGTCGCGGCCCGCAGCCGGGCTATGATGGCGACGGCCTTCTCACGCAGCGCCTCGCTGTCGAACAGGTGAGTCTGGGTGCCGAACAGGGCGTTGATGGTCTCGTGTACCCCTATGTAACCGAGGGAGATGGAGGCGCGGCCGTGCTTGAAGATCTCGCTGACGTTGTCATCGGCCTTCAAGCGCACCCCGCAGGCCCCTTCCATGTAGAGGATGGGGGCGACCCGCGCCTTGACGCCGTCGAGGCGCTTAATGCGATACATGAGCGCCGTCTTGGCGACCCGCAGGGCGGCGTCCAGCCGGTCCCAGAAATCTGCCTCGTCCCGGGATTTCAGGGCGATGCGCGGCAGGTTCAGGCTCACCACCCCGATATTGTTGCGCCCCTCGTGGATGAGCTCGCCGTTCTCCTCGTAGGCGCCGAGGAAGGAGCGGCAGCCCATGGGGGTCTTGAAGGAGCCGGTCACCTTGACCACCTGGTCGTAGTTCAGGATGTCCGGGTACATCCGCTTGGAAGCACACTCCAGCGCCAGCTGCTTGATGTCGTAGTTGGGATCCCCGGCCTTGTGATTGAGGCCGTCCTTGATGGCGAACACCAGTTTCGGGAACACGGCGGTCTTCTTGTTCTTGCCGAGACCCGCGATGCGGTTGCCGAGGATGGCGCGCTGGATGAGGCGGGACTCCCAGCTGTCACCCAGGCCGAAGCCGAAGGTGACGAAGGGGGTCTGGCCGTTGGCGGTGTGCAGGGTATTCACTTCGTATTCCAGAGACTGGAAGGCGTCGTGACACTCCTTCTCGGTGCGGGCCATGGCGTAGGCGTCCACGTCCGCAATGCCCCATTCCTCGGCCACTTCCCTGTGCTTCTGCCAGCTGATGGTCACATAGGGCGCCAGCACCTCGTCGATGCGGTTGATGGTGGTGCCGCCATAGATGTGGCTCGCCACCTGGGCGATGATCTGGGCGGTCACTGCGGTGGCGGTGCTGATAGATTTCGGGGTGTCGATCTCCGCGTTGCCCATCTTGAAGCCGTGGGTCAGCATGCCCTGCAGGTCGATCAGCATGCAGTTGAACATGGGGAAGAAGGGGGAGTAGTCGAGATCGTGGAAGTGCAGATCGCCGCTCTCGTGGGCCTGCACCACCTCGCGCGGCAGCATGTGGCTGGTGGCGTAGTGCTTGGCGACGATGCCGGCCAGCAGGTCGCGCTGGGTCGGGATCACCTTGGAATCCTTGTTGGCGTTCTCGTTGAGCAGGGCCGCGTTGGTCTGCTCCACCAGGCCGCGGATCTCCTGGGCCAGGCGGCCGCGGGCCTCCCGGGCCAGATCCCGGTCGTGGCGATATTCGATGTAGGCGCGGGCAATGGCCTTGTCGTCTGAGGCCATCAGATGATTCTCGACCCGGTTCTGGATCTCGTGGATGTCCACCTCGGCCCGCCCCTCCAGCTCCAGGCTGACGGCGCTGGCAACCCGCTCCCCCAGGGCCGGGTTGGCCTGACTGACCGCGGCCGCCGCCCGGCTCACCGCCTCGGCGATCAGTTGGGCATTGAATGGTGCGCGACATCCATCACGTTTTATCACAACCGGTTTCATCTCTCTTCCCCGCATTAAAGGCCTGGCTATCGCCCTTGGCTCACCCTGTTAGGTTCCCTCCCCCACGCTCTGTCCTCGGCGCAAATAAAGGCAGCCGAGGCTTGGCGCCTGGGCTGACACTGGGGAGAAAACGACTTATGCACAGCTTGATAACACAACATGTAGGGATAAAAACACTAATGAAGCCCTATATGTGGTGTCTATTAGGCACCAAAGCGACACCCTGTTTCTTGATCCATGTCAGGTTTTGGAAGGAGTGGCGCAGTTCACGACCAGCGTCAAAAGACCCCTTCAAAGCCAACTCCAGACGGGGTGCGGGCTGGCGCCGGATCCGGTGACGGACGAAGAGATGGCACCATCCGACAACAATTGACCGAGGCATCCGCCGGGCAAAGCGCACATAATGGGTGCAGTGTCCTGCCAGGGGGAAATCCATGTGATCAAGGTGATGCTACTGCTCGCGCTGTTGTTGCCGCTGCCGCTTCGGGCGGCCGAGATCCTGGTGATCAGCAGCTATCATCCCGCCAACCTGTGGGATCAGAGCTACAGCGCCAGTCTCAGGGAACACCTGAAGGGGGCTCACCACATCAGCCATTTCTACATGGATACCAAGCGCCAGCCCCGCCAGGAGCTCTCCCGGATCGCCGACAGAGCCATGGAGTCCTATCGGCAGCACAAACCGGATCTGGTGGTGCTGGGGGACGACAACGCCATCAATGCCCTCGCCCGGCGCATCGCCACCGAAGGTACCCCAGTGGTCTTCCTCGGCATGAACGAGAACCCCCGCCACAAGGGGCTGGTGGGTCACCCCAGGATCACCGGCGTGCTGGAGCGGCCCCTGCTCAAGCGCAACATCAGCGAGATGAGCCAGCTGATGGGGGGGCTCGACAAGGCGCTGGTGCTCTTTGATCGCAGCGAGGTCTCCCGCACCGCCATTGCGGATGAGTTCAGCGATCAGCGCGAGCCCCGGGTGGGGACTACCCGGGTAGACAACCAGCAGCTCGATGACTACCGGCGCTGGCAGGAGGCGGTGCTCTCCAGCCGGCAGCGGGGCTACGGGGCCCTCTTCATCGGCCTGTATCACACCCTGGTGGATGAGCGGGGCGAGCATGTGAGCGAGCAGCAGGTGATCGAATGGACCAGCCAGCACAGCCCGGTCCCTCTCTTCTCCTTCTGGGAGTTTTCGGTAGGCAAGGGACGGGCCATCGGCGGCCTTGTGCTCAACGGCCACGCCCAGGGGGAGCGAGCCGCCGAGCTGGCCAACGCCATCCTGGCGGGCACCTCCCCGGGCGCCCTGTCACCCCGCGCCGCCCTGCGCGGGGAGTACGTGTTCAGCCGGGGCGAGCTGGCCCGCTGGCAACTCGAGTTACCCCCCAAGTGGCAGTCCAAGGCCCAGTGGCACGAGTGAACCTTGTAAAAGACAACCCCTTGAACGACAAACCCGGCCATGGGGCCGGGTTTGTTTCTCAGGGCAAGAGCAGGTTTCAGGGCTGAAGCGCCGCCTGCAGTTCTGCCTCCGTCCAGATGGCGATGCCGAGCTCCTGCGCTTTAGCCAGCTTGGAGCCCGCCGCCTCACCGGCCACCAGCACATCGGTCTTGGCGGAGACGGATCCCGCCACCTTGGCTCCGAGGGCCTGCAGCGCCGCCTTGGCATCTCCCCGCGAGAGTTGAGTGAGGGTACCGGTCAGCACGAAGGTCTTGCCGGCGAACGGCTGCTCGCTTGCCTCCTTTTTCTCGATGGCGGGCCAGTGAATGCCGGCGGCCAGCAGGGCCTCCAGCACCTCGATGTTGTGGGGCTGACGCAGGAAGTAGTAGACGTGCTTGGCCACCACCTCCCCCACGTCCGCCACCGCCAGCAGTTGCTCCACGCTGGCGGCGCGCAGGGCCTCCAGGGTCAGGAAGTGGTTCGCCAGGTTCAGGGCGGTCGCCTCGCCCACCTCGCGAATGCCGAGCGCAAACAGGAAGCGGGGCAAGGTGGTACTGCGCGCCTTGTCGATGGCCGCCACCAGGTTGAGGGCGGATTTGGGCCCCATCCGTTCGAGATCGGCGAGCTGGATGGCATTGAGGCCGAACAGATCCGCCGGTGTCTTCACCAGTCCCTTGTCCACCAGCTGCTCCACTATCTTGTCGCCAAGCCCGTCCACGTCCATGGCACGGCGGGCGGCGAAGTGCTTGATCGCCTCCTTGCGCTGAGCCTCGCAGAAGAGGCCGCCGGAGCAGCGGGTCACCGCCTCCCCCTCCAGCCGCTCCACCGCCGAGCCACAGACCGGACACTGGGTCGGGAAGATGATCGCACGTGCGTCAGTCGGACGCTGAGCTTCCACCACGGCGACGATCTGCGGGATCACGTCCCCCGCCCGGCGCACGATCACGGTATCGCCGATCATGACGCCGAGGCGTTCGATCTCGTCCGCGTTGTGCAAGGTGGCGTTGGAGACGGTGACGCCGCCGACGAAGACGGGTTTCAACTTGGCGACCGGGGTCACGGCGCCGGTGCGGCCGACCTGGAACTCGACGTTCTCGATCAGGGTCATCTCCTCTTCTGCCGGGAACTTGTGGGCCGTGGCCCAACGCGGCGCCCGGGCCACGAAACCGAGCTCTAGTTGCAGCCCTATGTCGTCCACCTTGTAGACCACGCCGTCGATCTCGTAGGGCAGATCCCCACGTCGGGCCAGGATGTCGTCATGGAACGCCTGGCAACCGGCCGCCCCTTGCTTGAGCTTCACTTCGGGGCTCAGTGGCAGTCCCCACTCCTTGAGCCGATTCAGGCGACCGAAGTGGGAATTTCCCAGCTCATCCCCCCCGACACCGACCCCGTAGGCGTAGAAGCTCAGGGGACGGCTCGCGGTGATGCGCGAATCGAGCTGGCGCAGGCTGCCCGCCGCCGCGTTGCGTGGATTGACGAACACCTTCTCGCCGGCGGCCAGCGCCTTGGCATTCATCGCCTCGAAGCCCGCCTTGGGCATGAAGACCTCCCCCCTCACCTCCAGCCGGGCGGGCCAGCCGCTGCCACGCAGGGCGAGCGGAATGGCCTTGATGGTGCGCACGTTCTCCGTGATCTCCTCCCCCGTGGTGCCATCGCCGCGGGTGGCGGCCTGTACCAGCTGGCCATCCACATAGAGCAGGCTGACCGCGAGACCGTCGAGCTTGGGTTCGCAGCAGAACTGGAAGCTTATCTCGCGCTTGAGGCGATCCCGCATGCGCTGCTCGAACGCCATCAGCTCCTCGTCGCTGAACACGTTGTCCAGGCTCAGCATGGGGATCTCGTGGCGCACCTGGCGGAAGGCCGAGAGCGGCTGGCCGCCGACCCGGGCGCTCGGCGAGGTCGGGGTCTTCAGCTCGGGATGCTCGGCCTCCAGCGCGATCAGCTCGCGCATCAGGCGATCGTATTCGGCGTCCGGCACCGTGGGGTTGTCCAGCACATAGTACTGATGGCCGTATTCGGTCAGCAGCTCACACAGTTGACGGTGGCGGGAGAGGATGTCGCTCATGGAGAAGTCTCGGACTGTGGTTGAAATAAGAAGGTAGCCATACAAACAAAAATGCGGCACCCAGGTACCGCATTTTTAATCTCATTGACCCGGAGGACGTCTTAGTCGCGGCTGGCCTCGTAGGCCGCCAGCTCCTGACGATAACGGGTGATGTCGTCGTCGCTGAGCGGGCTACGGCTGGCGTCTGTCAGCATGGCGTCGAGGTCGCTCGCCAACTGGTCGGCGGCCTGCAACATGTGCTCGAACGCGAAGGCGGCGTTGCTGCGCAGGGGCAGTTGCATGAAGAGGGACACACCCGGGGTGCTGAACTGCTCCATGCGATAGGGGTTGAAGGTGCCCGGCTTGACCATGTTGATCATGGAGAAGAGCACTTCCCCCTTGCCACCCAGATCCTCGTGGCGGTGGAAGATATCCATCTCGCCAAACTTGAAGCCGAGCGCCAGCAGGGAGGAGAGCAGGGTCGCTCCTTGCAGATCCTGACCGGGGCGCGCCATCAGGTTGATGACATAGACATCCTGCCAGATCTTCTCGACCGGCTCCCGCAGGGGGGTGGGCTGCGCCTCCTCTTCGTAGGCGGGCTCGTCGTCGTACTCCGGCTCTTCATAGACGGGAGCGGGGGCGGCCTGACGGGACTGAGGTTCGGGGGCAGCAGCGCGGGCACCGAAGGTCGGCGCCTGGGCGTAGGCCGGCTCCACCAGCGGCTCTTCGTCCAGCGGCTGCATCATGGGCTCACGCTGGGGACGGGATCTGTGTACCGGAGTGCGGCGAATCACCTGGGCGGGTTTGCGCACCGGCGCGGCCGGGGCCTCCTCGACGGGCTCTGGGCTCGGCTCGTCATACTCCTCTTCCTCATAGACGGGGGCAGGAGCGGGTGCGACCGGACGGGGAGCAGGCTTGCGAACCACGGGGGGCGGCAGATCGGCGTCATCATCCTCGTCGTCGAAATCGGGGACGGGAGCACGGCGGCTGGCTTCAGGCTGGCGGGCCTCGTCGCCACGCAGCTTGGGCTCGGCACGACGGCCACCACTGACCACACGCACCTGACCGATGCCATCGCTGTCAAACGCATCGCTGTCACGTTCCCGCGACTTGGATTCCATCCGGCCAAGGGGTTTCTCCTTGATCGGTGCCTGACGGTTCTTTCTGTTGCTCCACAACCCGTGAATGAGCAATGCCGCGATGGCAATTCCGCCCAGGGCAACCAAGATGTAACGCAATTCCTGCATTAGCTGCTTCTCTTTCTAGTTTTGCTCAGCCAAAGCGACGGCTTCACCGATGTCGACCGACACTATGCGAGAAACCCCGGGCTCTTGCATAGTGACGCCTATCAGTTGCTCAGCCATCTCCATGGAGACCTTATTATGACTGATGTAAACGAACTGTACTGTGCTCGACATCTCTTTGACAAGAGAACAGAAGCGACCCACGTTCACTTCGTCGAGCGGTGCATCCACCTCATCCAGCAGACAGAAGGGCGCTGGATTGAGTCTGAAGATGGCAAAGACCAGCGCAAGGGCCGTCAACGCCTTCTCCCCCCCGGAAAGCAGGGCAATGGTAGCATTCTTCTTGCCCGGAGGTCTTGCCATGATGCTCACTCCGGCCTCCAAAAGATCATCAGAGGTCAGCTCGAGCCAAGCACTGCCCCCCCCGAACACTTTTGGAAACAGGGATTTTAAATCTTCGTTGACCTTATCGAAAGTGTCGCGGAAGCGTATTTGTGTTTCTTTATCAATTCTTTTAATGGCTTGGCTCAGGGTCTCAAGGGCCTGCTCGAGATCCTGGCACTGGTTTTCGAGGTAGCTTGAACGGGTCTTCGCCTCCTCGTACTCCTCGAGGGCCGCCAGGTTGATGGCCCCAAGCGTTTCCACCTGCGCCTCCAGGGTCTGGATCTCCTGGCGCAGCTTGCCGCGATCGGCGGCGATCAGCACCGCCTGATCGAGATCCACCAGCCGGACCCCGAGCTCCTCGAACTGCTCGTGCAGCCCCTGACGGCGGGTCAGGTTGCGCTCCCGCTCCAGCCGAAGCTGGGCCAGCTTCTCTTGTAGCTGTACGAGCTGCTTGTGATCGGCGCTGCGAGCCTGATCCAGCTCTTTCAGTTGCCGCTCCAGCTCGTTGAGCCGCTGATGACAGGCCAGCTGCTGCGCCTCGAGCCGTTGCTGCTCGGCGAGCAAGGGGGAGAGATCCTGCACCGCCTGCGCATCCGGCCCCTTGAGCTCCGCCAGCTCCAGCCCGAGACGGGCCAGCTCCTGCTCACGCAGGGCGATGAGCTGCGACAGGTTTTGCTGCTCCAGTTGCAGGCGCTGGCAATCGGCCTGCTGCTGCTCCCGGCGCATGCGCGCCTCCTCCTGCCCCCGTTCCGCACTGCTGACCCGCTCCTGGGCGAGTTGCAGGGATACCGCCAGGGGCTCGCCCTGCTCCTGCAGTTCGGCCAGCTGCGCCTCCTCCAGTTCGAGACGTTGGGACAGGATGGCGGCGCGCTGCGCCTCCTCGGCTTGCTCCTTGTCCAGTCGCAGCAACTCCTCGCCGAGTTGGCCGAGACGCTGCAGACGCGCCTGACGCTGGCCCTCCTGCAGGCTCCAGGCTTCCCGCAGCCTCTGCCACTGGGATTCCAGTTCGCGCAGCTCGCGCTGGCTCTGCTCGAGGACGGCTTGCAAGCTGGCGCGCGCGGCATCGGCCACGCTCAGTTGCTCATTCAGACTGGCCAGCCCCTGGCAGCCCGCATTCAATTCGGTATGTAACCGTTCACGCTCCCCGAGCAGCGCCAGGGTGCCGAGGGCTCCCCCCTGACCGAGATCGGCCCAGTTAGGACCCAACCAGTCACCCTCCCGGGTGAGCACGGACTCACCGGCCGCGAGCGCTGGCTGGCGGGTCAGCGCCTCCTCCCTGCTGGCCACCAGCCAGATGGCGTTGAGGAAGGCGGGAATATGATCCCCTCCGATCTGGGCCGCCAGGGTACCAGGCACCGGGGCTTGAGCCGGGCCGATCCAGAGCCCGCTCTGTTCCAGGTTGCACAGATCCGCCGGCTGGGCGGTGAGCCAGCGGCCGAGCACCTTGTCCAGAGCCTGGGCCCAGTCGGGAGCGACCTGCAGCCGATCCGCCAGGGTATCCCCCTGCATCTGCTCCCCCAGGATCTGGCCGAGGGTCGTGAGACGTGCCTCCAGCTCCCGTAGCTGGCCATGTTGCTGACTCTGCCGGGACTTGCACTCCTCGTGGCGGGCGACGGCCTCCTGCCACTGCCCCTCCTGCTCGGCGCAGCGCGCCCGACTCATCTCCAGCTCGGCGGCAAGCGCATCCAGCCTGGGCTGCAGCGTCTCGTCCTCCCCGCCGAGGGGACCGCCCTGCTCATCTTCCAACTTGAGCCGGGCCAGCCGGGTCTTGGCCTGCAGCTCCTGCAGGCCGCCCAATTCGGCGCGGGTCTGGTTGAGCCGCCCCTGCGACTCGCCGATACGCTGCTGCCACTGCTGCTGTTGCTGGCGGGCCTGCTCCAGCCCCTCGCCGGCGGCCAGCCGCAGCCCCTGCTGGTCGGTGAGCAACTGCTCACACTGCTCGAGACGGGCCGACGCCAGCTCCCCCTTCAGGACTCCTTCGGTGAGCTCCGCCTGCTGGCTCGCCAGCTGGGTCTTGAGCTCATCGATACGGGTGGTCAGGGCCTGCCGCCTCAGTTGCCAGTCACGACCCAGCTCGGTCTGGTGAAGCTGCTGCTGCTCGAGGCGGGCGATGGCCTGCCCGCCGAGGAAGATCTGCTGCTGGCGGCTCGCCTGCTCGGCCTGGGCCTCCTGGCGGGCCACCGACAGGTTGACGTGGCGCCCTTCATCGGCGGTGCGCTTGGCATCGAGAGCCGCCAGCGCCTGCTCGGCCTGGGCCAGCTCGCTCTTGGCCTCGCCGAGTCTGGTCTCCAGCGCCCAGAGCTCGGATCCGATGAGTTCGGCCCGGGCGGCGCGGCTGCGATGCTTGAGCTGCTTGTAACGCTCGGCAGTCTCGGCCTGGGCCTTGAGATGCTCGAGGCGGGAACCCAGCTCGCCGCGGATATCGCCGAGCCGCTCCAGGTTCTCCTGGGTGTGACGGATGCGCTGCTCGGTCTCCCGGCGCCGCTCCTTGTAACGGGAGACCCCGGCCGCCTCCTCCATGAACAGCTTGAGATCGGCGGGGCGGGACTCCACCAGCCGGCTGACGGTGCCCTGTTCTATGATGGCGTAACTGCGGGGCCCGAGGCCGGTGCCGAGGAAGAGGTCGGTCACATCCTTGCGGCGGCACTTCTGGCCGTTGATCTGGTAATGGTTGGAGCCGTCACGCAGCACCTCGCGGCGCACCGAGATCTCGGTAAAGCGGCCGAATTCACCGGGGACCCGGTTATGGGGGTTGTCGAAGACCAGCTCCACCGAGGCGCGGCCATGGGCGCTGCGGTTGATGGAGCCGTTGAAGATGACGTCCGTCATATTTTCGCCCCGCAGATGGCGGGCCGAGCTCTCCCCCAGTACCCAGCGCACCGCGTCGATGACGTTGGACTTGCCGCAGCCGTTGGGCCCGACCACGGCGGTCATGTCGGCGCTGAGTTCGATGCGGGTCGGCTCGACAAACGACTTGAAACCGGCGAGTTTAATCAATTTCAGACGCATGAGGGCCTATCTGGGTAACGAAATATCGAAGAGGCGGGCAGGCGACTTTACCAAATCAAAAGCTTGTTTGTAATATGCAGGCAGTTTCCCGTTAACAGATGGAGCTCAGATGAGCCAATCCCCCAAGATGGTCAAAGACTCGGTCAGCGGCGCTGACTACTTCCTGCGCGGCTTTTCCCTCATCCGCCAGCCCGGGATCCGCACCTTCGTGATGATCCCCCTGCTGGTCAACGTGGTGCTGTTCGCCGGTGCCTTCTACGCGCTCCTGCTGCAACTGGACGGTCTGTTTGCCTGGCTGCATCAGCAGATCCCGTCCTGGCTCAGCTGGCTCGACTACCTGCTCTGGCCTATCGCCCTCATCACCATACTGGTGGTCTTCTCCTTCATCTTCAGCTCGGTGACCAACTGGATCGCCGCCCCCTTCAACGGCCTGCTGGCGGAGAAGGTGGAGCAGATTCTCACCGGCGAGACCATGAGCGACACCGGCATGCTGGACGTGGTCAAGGATGTGCCGCGCACCTTCGGCCGCGAGTGGACCAAGCTGAAGTACTACCTGCCCAAGGCCATCGGCTGCCTCATCCTCTTCCTCATCCCCGTGGTGGGCCAGACCCTAGCTCCCGTGCTCTGGTTCCTGTTCAGCGCCTGGATGATGGCGATCCAGTACGTGGATTACCCGTTCGACAACCACAAGATCGACTTCACCACCATGCGCGATGCCCTCAAGCAGCGCCGCGGCAAGTGCCTGAGCTTCGGTGCCCTGGTCACCCTCTTCTCCGCCATTCCTGTGGTGAACCTGTTCGTGATGCCGGTCGCCATCTGCGGCGCCACCGCCATGTGGGTGGATCAATATCGAGCCGAGCAATTGCGGCGCTAAAGCGGGCTGACATAACCAAAAACGGGGGCGAAAGCCCCCTTTTCATTACTTAATCTAATGCATGTTTGACTGTGCTTGCCCAGCTAACACTGGATTGCTAGGATGCGGTCCTTTCTCATTCCCTGGTATTACTCATGTTACATGCACTCTTCTTGCTCGGCCTGGTGGCCGAAGGGATGACTGGCGCGCTGGCGGCGGGTCGGCGGCGGATGGATCTGTTTGGCGTGGTGATCATCGCCTCGGCGACCGCCATAGGTGGCGGCACCATCCGGGATGTGCTGCTGGGGCACTACCCCCTGCTCTGGGTGGAGCACCCCGAATATGTGCTGCTGGTGGCGGGCGCCGCCATGGTCGGGGTCATCTCGGCCCCCCTGATGCGCTACCTCGGCAAGCTGTTCATGGCGCTGGATGCTCTGGGGCTGGTGGTCTTCTCCATCTTCGGGGCGGCCAGGGCGCTGGAGATGGGGCACGGGGCCGGCATCGCCTGCATCATGGCGGTGGTGACCGGGGTCTTCGGCGGCGTGCTGCGGGATCTCCTGTGCCAGCGCATCCCCCTGGTGTTTCGGCGCGAGCTCTATGCCGCCGTCTCCCTGGTCACGGCCGGGCTCTATTGCCTCGCGCTGGATCAGGGCCTCCCCAATGATTGGGCTGCCTTCGGCGCCCTGGGGATCGGCTTCGTGATGCGGCTGCTGGCGGTACGTTTCAAGTGGGGACTGCCCACCTTCAACTACCAGTACGCCACCCACTGAGCACGCCAGTTTCTGGCTTGAATGGCTGGATAACGAGCAATAAAAAAGCGCCTTCTGGCGCTTTTTTATTGGGGGATGGACACGGGCTCGGCTCAGTTGATCCCTTCCGAACTGAAGAAGGTGGCCTTGTCCGCGATGAAACGCACCTGGATGTTCTTGCCATCCTTGCCCCAGATGCAGCTGGTGGTGCCGAGCGCATCGTCACAGCGCTCCGCCTTGCCGAGTATGGTGCTGGCCTCGGCATAGCTCATGCCCATCTTCAACTTGTCGTAGTTCTCCCGGTTCAGCTTGCTGCAACCGGTCAACAACAGGGCGATCATTCCCCCGATCAGGATCTGCTTCATCTGTCTCTCCTCTGGCTAGTGACCAGAGCCTAGCAGCTGGCCCCCCCTGATTGCCAGCACCGACCAGTGTCGAGCGAACCCCGCTACCTGGCCATCTCGGGATCAGAAGCGTCTTGCCCGACCTGCCTCACCAGCTGCGAACCGGGCCGGTATCCAGATGCACGAAATTATCGGCAGGGTAGTAGCCGACCCCGCCCACCTTGAGGTTCAGAGCCGCCTTGCGCAGGTGGACCAGCTGTACCCCGGGGATGCGTACATCCACCGCCTGGCCCAGGGTGTGGTAGCTGTGCTTGGCCACACCCCGGCTCTTGCGGCGCTTCTGGTTGTTCGTCTGGGGGGAGCGGTAACCGGAGATGAGCTGGATCTCCCCCTTGCGCCCCAGTTTGTGCTGCAGCAGAAACAGTTGATCAAACAGCTTCTTGTCGATGTTGAACACTTCATTTCTGCGGTAATCACGGAAGATATGGTTGAGCTCCGCCAGGCCATCCCTCAGATAGTGACCGTCCTCCCAATAGCTTGCCTGCACCCGCTCGCCGGTGTTGAGATTGAAGAAGCTCAGCTCACGCCCCGAGGTGCTGCGGCTCGCCATGGCCGGAAACGACAGCAGGCTGGTGCCCATCAGGCAACTGGCTCCCAGCAGCAGACGGCGTCGGCTTATCTCTTGTTCCAGCATCCCTGGTCCGTCCATCGCATATTTAAGTGGATTTGATGAGTAATCTTGGTCTTGACGCCTGAAATTACTCAGCCCCCTCCCCCATGTCAAACCACAATCGGCCATGAAAAAGCCCGGCACCGGCCGGGCTTCTCACTCTGTGGCTGGGATCACAACAAGCGGCTCTGGAAGCTGACCCGATCAAATCCGTAGATGTCGTTGCGCAGTTGCTGGCGCCCCTCGTCGTCGATCCAGCTGCTCCAGTAGACGGTAAACACCGGGATCGGGGTGGTCAGGGGCAGCCACTTGGTCTGGGTGTCCTTCAGGATGCTGGCGACCTTGTCCGGCTGATAGCGGGAGTCCGTCAGCAGTAACTCGGCCAGATCGTCCGCATGCTCTACCCGGATGCAGCCCGAGCTGAAGGCACGCGCCCCCTGCTCGAACAGGGACTTGCGCGGGGTCGAGTGGAGGTAGATGGCCTCGTTGTTCGGCAGATAGAACTTGTAGCGGCCGAGGGCGTTGTGATCCCCGGGTTTTTGCCGCAAGCGGTAGGGGAAACCGGAGGCCAGCGCATGGTGCCAGCCATCTTCGCTGAACTGCACCGGGTTGCCCTCGCCGTCTATCACCTCGAACTGCTCCCGATCCAGATAGGCGGGGTCACGCCCGAGTTTTGGCAATATGTCCTTGCTCAGGATGGAGCGCGGCACGTGCCAGGCGGGGTTGAGGACGATGGAGCGGATCTCGCTCGCGAGTATGGGGGTGGCCCGCTGCTCCTTGCCGACGATGACCCGGCTGGTGAACACCTCGTTGCCGGACTCCACCACGCTCAGGCGGTAATCCGGGATATTGACCAGCACGTAGCGATTGGCGAGATGATCCACCAGATCCCGACGCCAGAGGTTGCGCAGCAGCAGGCTGGCACGAACCTGTGGCCCGGTATTGAGCCAGGAGCGGGTCTGGCGACCTATGATGCCATCCGCGGTCAGACCGTGGCGGCGCTGGAACTGCTTGATGGCGGCCTCGGTCTCGCCATCGTAGATGACCTCATCATCGTTCGGGGCACCGTCTCCCAGCACATTGAGGATGGCGCGGATCCGGCCAAGCTCGGTCGAGCTCTCCCCGGCCCGCAGGGTCGGCATGTCGAGACTCGGCCACTGCCTGGCCATGGGCATGGCCAGCAGCTTGCGCACCTCTTCACGCACCACCTCGTACTCGGCAACCTGGGGCCTGAGCTGCTTGACCTGCTCCAGCAGGTTGCCGCCCCGGGGTGACTCTGTCAGGGACTTGTTCAAGTCGAGCTTCTGGGTCTGCATCTGCTCACGGGCGACCAGGTCCATGGCGCGCCAGGCATGCTGGAAGCGAGCCAGCTTGGCGAAGACCTCGTCATAGAGGGCGCCACGCTTGTCGCCCGGGGTCTTCTGCAACTGCTGCCAGAGCCGGTAGAAATCCGGGTGCAGCTGGGCGAGCACCGCCTCCTGCAGCTGGCTCTCCAGCTCCTGGCGCGCCTGCTCGGCCTCGCTATCCTGATACCAGTCGTGCTGAACGCTGGGGCTGGCCACCACCATCTGCTCCGTGTTGGCATGGGCCATCCCCGCCGGCCAGCAGCCGAGCCAGATAAGATTTGCCAATGCCAGCCAATGCTTCTTCCCCATGCTTACCTCAAATCGGTTCAATTTGGCCTGTCAGGCGCCGCGGTCAGGAGCCCATGATGCGTGAATGACGGTGACTTTGCCAGCGGGCGGCCACCCGGCGCTAGCGGGCCAGGGCGTAGCGGCGCCAGATACGGGCATGCTCTTTGCTCTGGCTGACGGCGTCCAGCGCCTGATTGAATCTCCCCACGAAGTCCCCCGACAGGGTCTGCTTGCTCAGCATGAAGTAGGTCGGCGTCTCATAGATCTGCATCCCGTGGGGGACTATGCCCTCGGCCAGCCCCTCTCTCTTCAGACCCCAGGGGGTGGCCAAACTATCCCCGAGAAAACCGTCTATCCGCCCGAGACGCAGCTTGCGATAGTTTTGTGCGTCATTGACGGCGCTCACCTGGTGCGCATGATCCCGCAGCAAGGCGGTGATCTCGGCCCCGTAGTAGTACTCCTTGGTCACCCCGAGCTGATGCCCCTGTGCGAGCCAGCTCGCCAGATCCGGTGCATCACCGGCATCGCTGCCACGCACCCAGAGCTGGGTGCGGCCAGGGTTGTAAGCATGAGAGAACCAGGCATAACCGGCCCTGTCGTCATAGAAATAGGCCTCCATGGCAATGTCCAGCCGGCCCTGCTCCACATCCTGCAACACCCGCTTCCAGGGGCGCTCCACATAGATCAGGCGACACCCCAGCCGAGCGGCGATGGCATTGAGGTACTCCACCGCAAACCCGCTCAACTGCCGCCTGTTCCCCTCTCGCTGGTAATAGTGGTAAGGCGGCCAGTCGTCGAAACCGACCCGCAGGGGAGACGGGCAGAGGGATTGCGCCCACAGGGAGGACACCGGCAGGCAGCAGAGCAGACAACAGAGGAGTGGCAGTCTCATGGGTCATCCTTGACATCGGGGCCCGCCATCTTAGATCTGCGGCGGCGAATTGGCGACAGTTCCTGCCACAGCGGTGAGCAATATCAGTCGTTTGACTGATCATCCCTGAGCAATCGCGGCGCCCGCCCGGCATGGACAAGGGTCGACGAAAAGGGCTCCATATGCCACCCAAAGCCATTTGGCGAGCAGGGATATCGGGGTTAATATGTGAGCAAATATATTTTTGTGATCCACTATGCTTTTTTTGCAATTGGATTAGCATATGCGCGAAATCTGCCTACCCATCCGTCAGGCGTCGAGTGAGTAATATGACCTACAAAAAGTTCGGTTTTCTGGCCGCCATCATGGCACTGAGTGGTTTTTATCTCTACACCCTCTATCTGGCCGCTCACCCCAACGTGAGCCTGGCTTACAAGCTCTATTACCTGGAAGGCAAGACCCGCTTCTGGGAACACAACTCCAGCATGACCTACCAGCCGGGCAACGAACTCAATCTGACCAAGCCGAGCCGCTTCCTCTCCAGCGAAGGCTGGGCCAAGAAGCCGAGCGCCGAGGGCACCGAGCTCAGCGGTCAGGGCGGTCTCTACTTCGTCCTGCCCAAGCAGCAGGCACAGCCGGAGCAGCTCACCATCCAGGCCAGGATCAACAGCCCGGAAGCCGGTGCCTTGCTGAAGGTCGCCCTGGGTCATGACTTCACCACCACGGTCAAGCTGGCCAAGGCGGGCATCAACGAGATCCGGCTCAACCTGCCGGGGGACTCCCTGACCGCCGACCCCAAGCGCCCCAACTTCCTGGCCCTGTCCGCCCCGACGCCGCTCAACGTGCAGTCTGTGCGCCTGACTGTTGCACAGTGAAGATAAAAATCTAAAAATCAGCCTTTAAACGTGATTTTCTAATAAGGAAGTTCCCATGTCGCATGCCGATTTTCGACTCTCTCTGGTCGTACCCGTTTATAACGAGGAAGAGAGCATAGACGCCTTTATCAGCGCGATAGATGACGAACTGGCCCCCCTCAAAGACCAGCTTGAAATCGTGTTCGTCAACGATGGCAGCCGCGATCGTACCCGCGAGGTGGTCGAGCAGGCCATCGCCCGCGACCCCCGTGTCACCCTGGTCAACCTGGCCCGCAACTTCGGCAAGGAGGCGGCCATGACCGCCGGCCTGCATGAGGCCAAGGGCGATGCCATAGTGCCCATGGACGTGGATCTGCAGGATCCCCCCGCCCTCATCCTGGAGTTCGTCAAGCTGTGGCAGACCGGCGGCTATGACACCGTCTACGGCATCCGGGTGGATCGCAGCGCCGACACCCCGATGAAGCGCCTCACCGCAGGCGGCTTCTACCGCTTCTTCAACGCGCTCTCCACCAGCACCAAGCTGCCGGAGAACGCCGGTGACTTCCGCCTGATCGACCGCAAGGTGGTGGAGGCCCTCAAGCTGCTGCCGGAGCGCAACCGCTTCATGAAGGGGCTGTTTGCCTGGGCCGGTTTCCGCGCCGTGGGCGTCCCCTACGAGCGTCCCGCCCGTCACGCCGGCGAGACCAAGTTCAACTACTGGAAGCTGTGGAACTTCGCCCTCGACGGCCTGATGAGCTTCTCCAGCTGGCCGCTGCGGGTGTGGAGCTATGTCGGGGTCGGGGTCTCCTTCGTTGCCTTCCTCTATATCCTCAAGATCATCACCCAGGTGCTCTTCTTCGGCATCGACGTGCCGGGCTATGCGTCCCTGATGTCGGTGATGTTGTTCCTCGGTGGCATCCAGTTGTTGTCTCTTGGCATCATCGGCGAGTACATAGGCCGCATGTTCGTCGAAGTGAAGCAGCGCCCTGTCTACCTCATCGAAGGGGTCTACGGCCAGTACGCCAAGGACAAGCAGGCGGATGCGGGCAAGCCGCAATCTGCCGACAAGCAGCAGGATGAGCAGGAGCCGACGCCCCAATGATCTCCCGCGAGGAATTCTGGCGTCTGGTTCGCTTCGGTTTCGTCGGCGGGGGGGCTACCCTCGTCGACCTCGGCACCTCGTTCGCGCTGTTTCATAACTGGCCGGATATCTCCGAACACCTGGTGACCACCCTGGCGTTCGCGGTGGCGTTCTGGTTCTCCTTCTTCGGCCATCGCTACATCACCTTCCAGAAGCAGGGGGCGGCCAGCAAGTTCCTGCTGGTGGCGCTCTTCTCCCTGGCGGTGCGTAACCTGCTGCTCTCCGGCTTGTTGCTGGCGGGGCTCTCCGGCCTGCTGCCCGTGGTCATCGCCACCCTGGCCGTGACCATACTCACCTACCTTCTCTCTCGCGTCTGGGTATTTGCCTGATGAATGACATGACAACTTCCCCTCCCGCCGCCGCGGGGCCCTATCGCCCGTCCCTGGCCATCAGCGGCCGTGACTGGCTGATCATCATCGCCGCCTTCGCTCTGAGTCGCCTCGCCCTCTACGGCATGGGTTACTTCGGCGTCCAGCTCTACGGTACCCCCGGCATAGGCCCGCTGCAGGCCTATTGCCAGTTCGACTGCGTCTGGTTCCAGCGCATCATCGAAAACGGCTATGACCTCTATCCCCGCTGGCTCAGCAAGGGCAATGCGGCGAACTGGGCCTTCATGCCCCTCTACCCCATGCTCTCCGGCGGCCTCTCCAACCTGCTCAACGTGGAGAGTCTGATCGGCCTGATGCTGGTGACCAACATCGCCTTCTTCTTCTCCCTGCCGGCCATGCTGCTGGTGCTGCGTCAGCTCAAGCTGGGTGAAGACAGCGCACGTTTCGGAGTCTGGCTGCTGGCCTTCTCTCCCTTCTCCGCCTACTTCGTCTCCGGTTACGGCGAGTCCATGTTCATGCTCTTCATGCTGCTCATGTTCCTGTTCGCCTATCGCGAGCAGTGGCTGCTGGTCGGGTTCATCGGCATCTTCATCTCCGGCACCCGAAACCTCGGGGTCATGATGGTGTTCCCTGTGCTGATCCTGGCGCTGCAGGCCTATGGCTGGCGCGAATTCTTCCGTTTCACCGAGCGGGCCTTCAAGGTGGTGTTCAGCATCTGGCTCATCCCGCTCGGCCTGTTCTCCTACATGGTCTATCTGTATCACCTCACCGGGGATGCGTTCGCCTTCAAGCACATCCAGGTGGCCTGGGGCCGTTACATGGACAGCCCGCTGGACTGGTGGCTGAGCGGGTTTGAGCTCGGCGGTCGCAAGGCCTACCTCTCCATCATGGTGATCTTCGGCTGGTGTCTGAACCTCTATCTGTTCAGCCAGAAGCGCTGGGCCGAGGCGACCCTGATGTTCATCTGCTGCACCATACCGCTGATGACGGGGCTCAACGCCATGCCGCGTTACATGTTCGGCCTCTACCCGACCCTGCTGGCCATCATACTGCTGACCCATCGCTGGCCCGCCCTGCGTCCGGCCGTGCTGTGCGTCAGCGGCATGGTCGCCTCCTTCATCGCGGTGGCCTTCGTCAACTTCAAGTTCTTCACCGTCTGACGATCCCCGCCCCAAAAAAATGCCGGTCCATGGACCGGCATTTTTTATGGCCGCCCTCTTTGGACAGGCATCACAGTTTCCCGAGCTTGAAAACGTAACCATTTGAACTCACCTCACAAATCGGGATTTTCCCGATCCAGCCCCTCCCCTCAGCCCCCTAGAATGAGTTCCTCCACGGAATCCGACCCGCTCACTTTGCTCAAGGAATGGCTTATGCGTCTCCTCCCCCGTCCCTCCCCCCTCTGGCTCGCCCTGCTGGCCGCCCCCCTGTTTGCCGGCCAGGCGGCGGCATCTCCTCGGGTGCAACTCTATGTGGATGGCAAGCCGGTAGCCGGTGAGCTGGCGCTGGACAAGGGAACCGTCAGCCTGATCCATACCTTGAGCAAGGGCAGCCACCAGATCCGCATCGGCGATGCCGCCAACAGCTGCGGCACCAGCTTCGGGCCGAGCGAAACCAAGCCGCTGCCGTTCGGCACGGCCCAGCCCATGGACAAGTGCGCCAAGGAGAACAGCTTCTCCCTGCGAGTGATGCTGGCAGGGGACTATGAGTTCACCTTCAACCCGGATACCCCCAGCCTCAAGGTCCTGCGGGCCACCAAGAAAAGCGAGTTCAAGCGCCAGCCCCCGGAGGAGCCCTGCATCGCCTGGGACGGCGGCCCGGTCACCGTCTCGCTGAAAGGGGTCTGGCCGGACGGCACCCGGCTGCGGGACGCCTACTCAAAACAGGAGGCTGTGGTCAGGGGCGGCAAGCTGACGCTGACCCCATCGAAAGAGAGCGGCGGTCTGCTGCTGCTCGAACCGGTCGCGGCAGCCAAGGCCGAGCCCTTCGGCTGGGATCAGGCGAGCGTCTATTTCCTCTTGACCGACCGCTTCCATAACGGCGACCCGACCAACGATCACAGCTTCGGCCGCCAGAAGGATGGGCAGGACGAGGTCGCCACCTGGCACGGCGGCGACTTCAAGGGGCTGACCGAGAAGCTCGACTACATCAAGTCCCTCGGCATGAACGCCATCTGGATCACCCCCATGGTGGAGCAGGTGCACGGCTTCATCGGCGGCGGCGAGCAGGGCAACTTCCCCTTCTACGCCTATCACGGCTACTGGGCGCTGGACTTCACCAAGATCGATCCCAACTACGGCGATGAGGAGAGCCTCAAGACGCTGGTGGACGAGGCCCACAAGCGCGGCATGCGCATCATACTCGACGTGGTGATGAACCACGCCGGCTACGCCACCCTGGCGGACTTGCAGGATCTCGGCCTCGACAGCCTGACCCAGAACACCGGCAAACTCCCCGCCCGCTGGAACGACTGGCGCCCGAGTGGCGGCCTCAACTGGCATGGCTACAACCAGTTCATCGACTATCAGTCGAGCGACTGGAGCAAGTGGTGGGGGCCGGATTGGGTGCGGGCCGGTCTGCCCGGCTACCCCCAACCCGGCACCGACGATGTGACTGGCTCGGTGGCTGGCCTGCCGGACTTCCTGACCGAGTCCAGCAAAGCGGTGGGGCTGCCCCCCCTGCTCGCGGCGAAGAAGGACACCGGGGCCAAGGCGCTACCCGATGCCAGCGTGAGCGACTACCTCATCGCCTGGCACACCGACTGGGTGCGCCGCTTTGGCATCGACGGCTTCCGGGCCGACACCGTCAAGCACCTGGAGCCCGAGGTCTGGGCCAGGCTCAAGCAGGAGGGCACCGCGGCCCTCAAGGAGTGGAAGGCCGCCAACCCCACCAAGGCCCTCGACAGCCTGCCCTTCTACATGGTGGGCGAGGTGTGGGATCACGGGGTCGCCAAGGACTTCTGGTACCAGAACGGTTTCGATTCCCTGATCAACTTCGACTATCAGCGCGAGTTCGCCCTGCCCCAGGCCCAGTGTCTGGCAGGAGCCGAACCCACCTATGCCAGTTACGCCAGCCGCATCAATCAGGATCCGGAGTTCAACGTGCTGAGCTATATCAGCTCCCACGACACCAAGCTGTTCTTCGGCGACTATCAGGACGTGCCGCTGCAGCGGCGGGTGGCCAGCAGCTTCATGCTGCTGCCGGGCGGCATCCAGCTCTACTACGGGGACGAGTCAGGCCGCGGGCTGGCCAAGGATGGGGGCGTGTTCGATCAGGCCCTGCGCTCCGACATGAACTGGCAGGAGCTGGTGAGTGGCGACAAGGCGGAGCTGGTCAAGCACTGGCAGCGTCTCGGCCAGTTCAGGGCCGCCCACCCGGCGGTGGCGGCGGGCAGCCACAAGAAGCTCTCCGATGCCCCCTACAGCTTCGTGCGCGAGAAAGGGGCCGACAAGGTGGTGGTGGTGTTCGCCGGCCGGGCCAAATGATCGCCCCTTGACCCGATCAGTATGAGGGGAGCCATCGATTCCCCTCTTTTATGCTGCGTTCATACCGGTTGGCGGGATTTTGCAGGCCATTGCAGCCTCGCCCTGACTAGAGCCTCCTGCCACAGGGGCCAGGCCAGCAGGGTCTGCTGATAGGCACCGGCCTGACCGGGCAGCGCTATGCCGTAGCTCGCCAGCCGATAGGCCATCACCCCATAGAAGGCGTCGATGATCCCCGCCTCGCCGAAATAGAAGTCTCCCCTCGCCTGGGACCAGAGCGTCTGCAACCTGGCCAGCTCGGTGAGGGTCTCCACCGGTGGCTCGCCCTGGGTCGGCGCACCCAAAAAGAAGGGCAACAGGCTGCGGATCTGGCCAAAGCCCGAGTGCAACTCGGCGCACAGGCTGCGAGCCAAAGCCCGCTCAGCCCTGTTCTCCGGATAGAGGTGGCGCCCCGGGCAGAGCTCGTGCAGGTACTCGGCGATGGCGAGGGAGTCGTGAATGCGCAGCTCGCCGTCATCGAGCCAGGGCACCAGCCCGGTCGGCGAGACCCGCTTCAGCCGGGCCACCGCCTTGGCATCCTCCAGATCGAATACCTGTTCCTGCCACGCCAGTCCGCTCAGCGCGAGCACCAGGGACGCGCGCATCGACCAGGTGGAGCCCGTGCCTACCGTCAAAACCAGGGATCCCATTATTGCCTCCTGCTTGGGTTATGGATGAGCTCGTTTTGCCCCGTGGGCACGACATCTCATGGTCGTCTCACATTTGCACGCATGCGGGTTTGACCCCATATGGGCAGGGTGCTAGTTTGATTTTTCAAAACAAACAGTTAGCCATAATGTGAGCAATGGACAGCCAATTTACCATCGTCATCGCGGATGACCACCCCCTGTTTCGGGGCGCACTCTATCAAGCGGTGCACCTGGCCATCGACGATGCCCAACTGCTGGAAGCCGACTCCATCGACAGCCTGACCCATCTGCTGGGGGATCACCCCGAGGTGGACCTGCTGCTGCTCGATCTCAAGATGCCGGGAGCCAATGGCTTCGAGGGACTCGCCTACCTGCGCGGTCATTATCCGGATCTGCCCGTGGTCGTGGTCTCCGCCTCCGAGGATCCCGCCATCATCAACCAGGTGCTGCGCCTCGGCGCCCTGGGCTTCATCCCCAAGTCCGTGCCCATGAAGGAGCTGGTCAGCGCCCTCAATACGGTGATCGGTGGCGATAACTGGGTGCCGGAGGGGATCTCCCTGCAGCCCGAGCCCGTCGAGGGCTCCGATCTCGCCAGCAAGCTGGCGAGCCTCACCCCCCAGCAGTACAAGGTGCTGATCATGCTGCGAGACGGCAGCCTCAACAAGCAGATCGCCTGGGAGCTCAACGTCTCCGAGGCCACCATCAAGGCCCATATCACCGCCATCTTCCGCAAGCTCGGGGTCAAGAACCGTACCCAGGCGGTCATCGCCCTGCAGCAGATGGGCATCAAGGACGACTGAGCCCCTGCCACCCGCAAGGCCCAGATCACACCAGCCTCCCTTCCGCAAGCTCGGGGTCAAGAACCGCACCCAGGCGGTCATATCCCTGCAACAGTGGGGGATCAAGGACGGCTGAGCCGTATTTAAGGATTCATGCCTTAGGTTTCGACCACCATGGAGAGCATCGGCTCGACAAATAGTACGATCGTACTTTATGCTGCTGGCGGCATTGAGGAGAAACCATGAGCAAGGGCCGACTGACCCGTGAAACCATCTTGCAGACCGCCTTCGAGCAGGCCAGCCAGCAAGGACTGGAGAGCCTGACCATAGGGTCGCTTGCCTGCGCCTGCGAGATGTCCAAGAGCGGCCTGTTCGCCCACTTCCAGTCCAGGGACAACCTGCAGATCGCCGTGCTGACCTACTCCGCCGAGGTGTTCAGGGAGCGGGTGATCCAGCCGGTGCGCCAGCAGCAGCACCCGACTCAGCAGAGCAAGCTGGTCGCCCTGCTGCAGGCCTGGCTCGCCTGGAACCAGAGCTTCGCCGGACGCTGCATGTTCCTCGACGCCTGGACCTCGGCCCAGGAGGGGGAAGTACAGCAGGCGGCCCGCCAGCTGGTGCGCTTCTGGCTCGATTACCTGGCCCGCCAGGTGGCGCTGGGTCAGGCCAGCGGCGAGTGGCGCAAGGAGCTCGATCCCTGGCGCGCCGTCTACCGGCTCTATGGCCTCTATCTCGGGGATCAGGTGTTCAATGCCCTGGATCTGTGTCAGGATCCCGCCAGTCACTTCTGGCCCGAGGTGGAAAATCTGCTGATGAGCTGGCGCTAGTTTTTAAAAACCCATAAAAAAGCACGACCGTTCGCACATAAAAACCACAGGATGATCATGAGCAGCAAAATCTACTTCAACACCCGCCGCTTCAGCCCGAGCAAGCTGTTGCTGGGACTCGGTACCCGCTTGCACCATGTGCTCGCCCCCGCCCACGCCCGCCGTACCGCCAGCAAGCTGCTGCTCACTCCGCAGCGGGCAAGTCGGGACGTGGCGACCCCAGATGGCCTGGTGCAGCAAGCCGTGCACACCACCGAAGGCACCCTGATGAGCTACCGCCTCGGCCAGGGCCCGATCTGGCTGCTGATGCACGGCTGGTCCGGCAGTGCCAGCCAGTTCTACCCCCTGATGAGCCATATCGCCGCCCAGGGCTTCACCGCGCTGGCCTACGATCACCCCGCCCACGGCCAGAGCGAGGGCCACACCGGTCATCTGCCCCGCTTCGTGCGAGCCTTCGACGAGCTGCTGGAACGCCTCGGCCCCGTCGAGGGGATCATCACCCACAGCATGGGGGGCGCCGTCACCCTGGCTAGCCGCCATCCCGCCCTCGACCCCCTGCCCCTGCTGCTCATCTCCCCGGTGCTCGACTACGTGCCCCAGCTCTACGGCATGGTGGCCCGCTCCGGTTACTCCATCCGACTGTTCGATGCCGTGGTCAAGGAGATAGAGCAGGAGTATCAGCACCCCCTCAGCACCGTGGATCCCATGGGCAGGCTGGCCGATCGCGGCGGAGCCTCCCTCATCGTTCACGACGAGGAGGACAGGTTCGCCCCCCATCAGGACTCCCTACGCGCGGCCCAGGATGGGCACTGCCGTCTGGTGAGCACCCGGGGGCTCGGTCATGGCCGCATCCTCGCCAGCCCTCCGGTGTTTGCGGCCTTTGACGAGCTGAGCCAACCCCGTGCCAGAGCCTGATCCCGCCCGGATGTTCCCTTGCCAATCGCCGCCATAAAAAATGATGTAGCGGCCCATTTTTATATTCGATACAGCGTCTTATAGTTAAATCGTGCGGTGGCAACGATAAGGCGCAATCCCATGGCCAGACCCAACACAGCTCTCCTGTTGACCGGTGGCGGTGCTCGCGCCGCCTACCAAGTGGGCGTCCTCAAGGCGGTGGCCGAGCTCTACCCCCGCAACCTCGGCATCCCCTTCCCCATACTGTGCGGTACCTCAGCCGGTGCCCTCAACGTGACGGCGCTGGCCTGTTATGCCTCCTGTTTTCATCTGGGGGTGCGCAAGCTGGAATGGGTCTGGCGCCGCTTCGAGACCCACCACATCTTCGACTTTCATCCCTGCCAGCTGCTGTGGCGCACCCTCTATCAGGGCTCGGCCGGCCTCATCAGCGCGGACAGCAACCGCGCCTTCCACCTGTTCGACAACGCCCCATTGCGCCGCTTGCTGGATCAGCTCATCGACTATCACCGCATCGACGACAATATCCTCTACGGCAGCCTGGAGGCCATCGCCATCACCGCCTCCGACTACGATGACGGCCTCTCCACCACCTTCTTCCAGGGGCGGGCCGAACACCTTCCCTGGGAGCGGGCGCGGCGACGTGGCCTGCGCACCCTGCTCACCTCGGATCACCTGATGGCCTCCGCCGCCCTGCCCTTCGTCTTCCCGGCCACCCGCATCGGCGAGCGTTTCTACGGGGATGGCTCCATCCACCAGTTGAGCCCCCTGAGCCCCGCCATTCACCTGGGGGCGGAGCGGATCCTGCTGGTGACCCTGGACAGCCCGGCTCAGGGCACTCAGGCGCCCCGCCAGGGCCACCTGACCAGTTCCAACATCGCCGGACACCTGCTCAACACCGTCTTCTCCGACACCCTCAACTCGGATCTGGAGCGGCTCGGGCGCATCAACCAGACCCTCTCCCTCATCCCGGAGCGGGAGCGCAATCGTCTCAAGCTGCGCCAGGTGGAGACCTGCGTCATCCGGCCCAGCCAGGACCTGGACCTTATCGCCCTCAACTATCTGCACAAATTGCCGACCCAGCTGCGCCGGCTGCTGCGGGTGCTCGGAGTGAACGGCCACGAGAGCAGCAGCCTGGCCAGCTTCCTGATGTTCTATCCGGGTTATTGCCAGCAGTTGATCCAACTTGGCTATCGGGATGCCCTGAACGAGCGCCAGCGGATCGAGGCATTTCTGGATATCGAAGAGCTGGCACGGGAGGAGGCCTGAAGGGCAATGGGCTTAGAGCCTAATGTCCCTCCAGCAGCCGCTGCTCCGCCTGCTCCATGGCCACCGCGTTGCCAAACAGCACCAGCCTGTCCCCGGCCGCCAGCCGCAACTCGGCTCTGGGCTCCAGACTCTGCTCTCCCCGATGGATGGCCTTGACCCGCACCTCCCCGAGGGAGAGCTCCCCCACCCTGCGTCCCACCGCCCAGGCCTGATCGTGCAGCAGCACGGGGTGCAGACGCTCGAGCCGCTGATCCGTCTCCAGGTTGCCGGCGCTCTGATCCCCCCAATAGAAGCCGTGCAGGAAGCGATACTGGCTGTTGCGCTCATGCTCCATACGCCGGATCACCCGGCCTATGGGGATGTCGCAGTTGACCAGCAGGTGGGAGACCAGCATCAGGGCCCCCTCCTGGGACTCCGGGATCACCTCGAAGGCCCCCGCCTGCTTGTAGTGCTCGAGGAAGCTGTCGTCCCGGGTACGCACCAGCACCTTGACCCCGCTCGCCAGCTCCCGGATCAGGGTCAGCATGGCATCCACCCGCTTGCGATCGTCGAAGGTGATGATCACCAGTCGCGCCCGCACCAACCCGGCGGCCAGCAGTATGTCCCGTCGGCTGGCATCCCCAAACGCCACCTGCTCCCCCGCGAGCTTGGCCTCGCTCACCCGCTCGGGGTCGAGATCCAGCGCGAGGAAGGGCAACTCCTCGAGTTTCAGGAAGCGGGCGCAGGTCTGGCCGGTGCGACCAAACCCGGCGATGATGACGTGTTGATGCTTGCCAAGGCCCGACATGGCCACCTCGGCGCGGGAGAGCAAGACCGCATCGGTGAAGCTGTGGGCCAGCCCCTGGGCCTTCTGCACCAGCCAGGGGGTCAGGGCGATGGAGCACACCCCGATGCCGATGAGCAAAGAGACCTGCTGATGGCCCAGCAGGCCGTGGTGGCTGGCCAGCGCCAGCAGCACGAAGCCGAACTCCCCCACCTGGCTCAGCATGATGCCCGCCGCCATGGCGTCGCGCTTGCGCTCCCCCATCAGCCGGCCCGCCAGCAAGACCAGCAGGGACTTGAACAGGATGAGACCGAGCACGCTCAAGGCCACCAGCCACCAGGAACTGGCCACCAGCTGCCAGTCCATGGTCATGCCGATGGTGATGAAGAAGAGCCCCATCAGCACGTCCCGAAACGGCTTGATGTCCACCTCCAGCTGATGGCGGTAGTGGGACTCCCCCAGCATCATGCCCGCGAGGAAGGCGCCGAGGGCCATGGAGAGCCCCATCCACTGGGTGAGGGATGCGGCCAGGAGCGCCACCAGCAGGGCGCAGAGCACGAACAGTTCGTCGGAGCGGGCCCGCGCCACCTCGTGAAACACCAATGGCAACAGCCACTTGCCCACAGCCAGCAGGGTGAAGAGGGCCAGCAGCCCCTTCAGCGAGGCCCAGGCAATCTCCGCCAGCAGGGCGCTGCCCTGCACCTCGGGCTGGGCCAGAATGGGGATCATCACGAGCAGCGGCACCACGGCGAGATCCTGGAACAGCAGCACGCTCACCCCGAGCTGAGCGCGCCGGGTGTGCAGTTGCTTGAGCTCCCCGAGCTGTTTGATCACCACGGCGGTGGAGGAGAGCGCCAGAGTGCCCGCCACCACCAGCGCCTGTGGCAGGCTCAGCCCCCACCACCAGGCCAGCGCGAAGAAGAGCGTCGTGGTGAGCAGCACCTGCAGGCCGCCGACCCCGAGCACCAGCTTGCGCATGGCGAGCAGCTTGGGCAGTGAAAACTCGAGGCCGAGGGAGAACATCAGAAAGACGATGCCCAGCTCTCCTATTGTCTGCATCATGGCCTGACCCGTGATGATGGCGGCGCCATGGGGACCAAGCAGCATGCCGGCAAACAGATAGGCGAGGATCACCGGCTGGCCGAGACGCCGAAACAGCGCCACCAGCAGGACGGCGGCAACCAGCAGGATCAACAGATCGGCGTACACCCTACCTCCAACCTCAGCAACCAGATTGACCTCCACCAACACCCTATCCCATCTCCCAGGCGGGCTGGCGGCCTTGACGCCAGCGGGATCCGGAGCATCGGCCCCATATCCAGGGATCCCGCCGCCAGCCAGGGCTCAGCCCCTAGATTTTACCTCCCGTTCTATTTCGTTAAGCCTAGCCAGCGGGCTTTTTCCCATCGGACATATTTTGGGCACAAGGATTGCTAGAGAAGAGTATGGAAGTGGGATGTTCAAGGGTTGCAGCGTGGAAAACACATCGTCATTGAATGGGTTCGGACAGGGCGTCGAGCAGTGGGTGCAGCAGCTGGAGCGGCTCAAGCCCCCCTCAGGAGTGGATCGCCAGCAGCTGCTCGAACTGTTGCTGGCGCAACGGGATCTTGACGCCCTACTGACAGTTTTTGCCGAGCGGGCGGCAACCCTTGTCCCCATCCACAGCCTGCACGTGGACGCGGGCCAGCCTCACGCCCTCATCTCCCGTCCTCCGCGAGCCGATCAGACGCTGCACAGCTATCGTTTCGAGCTGCGCGGCCAGCACGAGCAGCGCCTCTGCCTGCTGCAATACGAGCTGGAGCGCCCCCTGACCGGCGAGCAGCAGCGGTTGCTGCGCCAGTGTCACCAGCTGCTCTCCCTCCCCTTGCCGCTCTATCTGCGACTCGACACCCTGGAGCAACAGGTTCGGCTCGATCACCTGACCGGGCTCGGCAACCGCTCCTACTTCGACGAGGTGATAGGCCGCGCGGTGGAGCAACACTGCCGCGAGCCCCACGGCCTGGTGCTGGTGCTCTTGGATCTCGATCGATTCAAGTTGATCAACGACACCTGGGGTCATCCGGTGGGAGATCTGGTGCTGAGCCGCTTCGCCCAGCTGCTGCAGGGCTGCATTCGCAGCACGGATCAGGCGTTTCGCCTAGGGGGTGACGAGTTCGCCCTCTTGCTGCAACCCGCCGACCCCGAGGCCTGGCGCCCGGTCTGGCTGCGTTTGCAGCATGTGCTGCACAGCCACAAGGAGCTCACCGCCTTCGCGGTGGGCTGCAGCCTGGGGGCCGCCAGCTGGCATGCGGGGCTGGATGTGCAGAGCCTGTATGAGGCGGCGGATGCCCACCTCTATGCTCGCAAGAAGGCTGGCATCACCGACTGATTTGATTGAGGCGGGTGCCCTTCTCCACGCCCGCAAGAAGGCTGGCATCACCGACTGATTTGATTGAGGCGGGTGCCCTTCTCCATGCCCGCAAGAAGGCTGGCATCACAGACTGACTTGATTGAGGCGGATGCCCTTCTCCACGCCCACAAGAAGGCTGGCATCACAGACTGATTTGATTGGGGCGGGTGCCCTTCTCCACGCCCGCAAGAAGGCTGGCATCACAGACTGATTTGATTGAAGGGGAGCCCCCGTCCTTCTTCAAGCCTGAATAACCCTTTACTCGCTATCAGGCAGGGTCCTGGCCTGCCAGTGCCAGGTCATGCCTCCCTCCTGTGCCAGAAAACCGTCGCAGACGAAGAGATCCCCCACAGCCGCCACCTGCTCGCCGTAGTAGAGGATGGGAATGCGCCCCCGCTGCCAGGAGGGCACCCCGTACTCCTGCAACAACTTCTTGAGGCGCCGGCTGCCCCCTCGTCCCACCGGCTTGAGCATGCTGCCCGCCGCCACCTGGAATCGCACCGACAGGGGCTCGTCCGCCCGCGGCGCCCGCAAGCCTCCGCCCTCTCGGCCAGTGGAGCTGCAGGGTTGCAGGCTGCAGAGCCCCAGCCCGTCCGGCAGGGGCAGGGTCTCACCGACGGCGATGGGCAGCGTCTCGTGGCGGGGAGCCAGGTCGGGCCTCACCAGATGGAGTGCCCCCTGATAGCGGCGACACTCCAGGGACTTGAGGGAGAGGCGCGGGTTGGCATCCTCCCGCGCCAGCGCCACCTCCTGCCAGAGCAGGGCGAGCTGATCCCGCGCCGGCATCTCACCCCCCAGGCGGCGGATCCAGTAGCGCAGCAGGTTATTGCGCCTGGCCTGGGACAACCCCAGCAGCGGCGCGATACGCAGCCCCTCCCCCTCTGCCGTCTGTTGCCAGTCAGCTTGGGCCAGCTCGTCGACGAGCGCCTCCTGCTCGGCGCAGATGGCCATGCTGCGCGCCGCGGTCTGGGCCATGGCGGGCCAGCGTGCCTTCAGTTGGGGGATAAGCCGCTGACGCAGGAAGTTGCGATCGTATTCCGTGTCCTGATTGCTCTCATCCTCAACCCAGCCATAGGGCAGGGTGGTGGCACACTCCGCCAGCTCGGCTCGGCTCACCTCCAGCAAGGGACGCAGCAGGAGCCCACCCGCAAAAGGTTGGCTCGGCACCATGCCCGCCAGCCCCCGCAGACCGGCGCCACGCTTGAGGGCCAGCAGCAGCGTCTCCAGCTGATCGTCCTGATGATGGGCGCTGAGCAGCCACTCCCCCTGTTTCAGGTGGGCGGCGAGGCGGCCGTAGCGCGCCGTGCGCGCCTGGGCCTCCAGGCTCTCGCCGTTGCCCCTGGCCAGCTGCACCCGCTCGACCATGAGGGGCACCGCCAGTTGCTGGCACACCCCCTCGCAGTGGGCGACCCACTCATCCGCATGAGGGCTCAGGCCGTGATGGACGTGCAGGGCTCGCAGCCCGAGCCTCTGTTCCCTGGCATAGCGCGCCGCCAGCACCAGCAGCACGGTGGAGTCGAGTCCGCCGCTGAAGGCCACCAACAAACCGCTGGAACCTTCGGGCGAAGGCAGGGTCTGACAAAAGCGAGAATAAATACGAGAAATCATTGGCTTCCCCAAAATGGTCGGGCCGATCTTAGCAGAGTCAGGCTTATCAAGCGCTAACCCGACTGCTAGAGTGAGATTCCTCCCGATCTGGGCAGGGAAGCTGAATAACCCGAATTGGAATCAAAAAATGAACAATAAGAAAAGCATACTCGCCGGCCTCATCGGGCTGGCACTGCTGGCAGGCTGCAGTCAGGCGCCGGATACCAGCGACAAGCACTCCGGCCTCGCGCTGGCCAACATGGATACCTCGGTCAAACCCGGCGACGACTTCTTCCGCTACGTGAACGGTCACTGGCTCGGCACCGCCAAGATCCCGGACGACAGGCCCGCCGACGGCGCCTTCTACATGCTCCGGGACAAGTCCCTCGCCGATGTGCGAGTGCTGGTGGAAGGGCTGGATGCCAAGGCCCCTGCGGGCTCGACGGCCCAGCAGATCCGCGATCTCTACCACAGCTATCTGGATCAGAAAACCCGGGATGCCAAGGGCACGGCCCCCCTGCTGCCCCTGCTCGCCGACATCGACAGGATCAGCGATCAGCAGAGCCTGGCCCGCGCCTTCGCCCAGAGTGGCCGCAGCGGCGGCAGCGCTCCCTTCGGCTTCTGGATAGACGCCGACGCCAAGGCGCCGGACAGCTACGCCGTCTATCTCTACCAATCCGGCCTCAGCCTGCCGGATCGGGACTACTACCTCAAGACGGATGCCGCGAGCCAGGCGCTGCTCAAGAAGTACGAGCAGCACATCGCCGGCATGCTGAGCCGCTTCGGCGAGCCGGATGCCGCCGCCAAGGCCAAGCGGGTGCTGGCCCTCGAGACCCGGATCGCCAGGATCCAGTGGGACAACGTGGCCCTGCGGGACAGGGAGAAGAACTACAACAAGGGGCCGGTGAGTGAACTGGGGCGTCTCGCCCCCAGCATCCCCTGGGAGGCTTACCTCGGTGAAGCCGGCCTCGCCGGCCAGCAGAGCCTGGTCATCGGCCAGCCGAGCTATCTCGCGGCCCTCGACGGCCTGATGCGCCAGACCCCGCTGGCGGACTGGCAGGCTTATCTCAAGTGGCACCTTATCACCGATTACTCCCCCTACCTCGACAGCCAGACCGATGCCCAGAACTTCGCCTTCTTCGGCACCACCTTGAGCGGTACGCCCAAGCAGCGCGCATCCTGGGAGCGCGCCCTCGGAGTGCTGGACGATCACCTGGGCGAAGCGGTCGGCGAGCTCTATGTGAAGCACTACTTCCCGCCTGCGGCCAAGGAGCGCATGGAGCAGCTGGTGGAGAACCTGCGCACCGCCTACGGCCAGAGCATCGAGGAGCTGGACTGGATGTCCCCGGCCACCAAGGCCCAGGCCAAGGAGAAGCTCGCCAAGTTCAGGCCCAAGATCGGCTACCCGGACAAGTGGAAGGATTACAGCGCCATCAGCATCCGTGCAGACGATCTCGTCGGCAACCTGCAGCGTGCCCAAGCCTTCGAGTATGCCGACAACCTGGCGCGACTCGGCAAGCCGGTGGACAGAAACGAGTGGCACATGTCACCCCAGACGGTGAACGCCTACTACAACCCGAGCAACAACGAGATTGTCTTCCCGGCCGCCATACTGCAGCCTCCCTTCTTCGACATGCAGGCGGACGATGCGGTGAACTACGGCGCCATCGGCGGGGTCATCGGCCATGAGATGGGCCACGGCTTCGACGATCAGGGAGCGAAATCCGACGGGGACGGCGTGATGCGCGACTGGTGGACGCCGACCGATCTCAAGGAGTTCCGCTTCCGTACCAGCCGCCTGGTGGCCCAGTACAACCGCTTCGAACCCATCAAGGGTCAGTACGTCAACGGCCAGTTCACCCTGGGGGAGAACATCGGCGATCTCGGCGGCCTCACCATAGCCCACAAGGCCTATCTGCTGTCGCTGGATGGCAAGGAGGCCCCCGTGCTTGACGGCTTCACCGGGGAGCAGCGCTTCTTCCTCGGCTGGGCTCAGGTGTGGAAGGGCATGTATCGCCCCGAGCTGATGCAGATGCTGCTCGCCTCGGATCCCCACTCCCCGCCCGAGTATAGGGTCAACGGCGTGGTGCCGAACATCCCCGCCTTCTACGAGGCGTTCAACATCCAACCCGGTGACAAGCTCTATCTGGACCCAGCCAAACGGGTCAAGATATGGTAAATCACAGGGGGAAGGAGGACCGGCTGCCCCTGTAGCCGGACTCCCTCCCCACCCTGGCGGGGGGCTTGCCCCCTGCCCACAGACACAGCCAGACAAGCAGCAACAAGGGTCACATCCATGAAAGCCTTATTTATTACTCTCGGACTGCTCGCCCTGCCCCTGACCAGCCAGGCGGCAGAAGGATTCTTTCAGCAGCTGACACTGCCAACGGGTCAGATGCTCATCGTCAGTGAGGGGCGCGGCGAGCCCGCCTCCACCGGCAGCTACGACGTGCGCCTCTACTCAGGCGCCAATCCCCAGTTTCCCCTGGATCAGTTCATCGACGGCAAGGTGCTGCCTCGCGATGGCAGCATCAAGGAACTGAAACTGCTGGATCTCAACGGTGACAAGCAGCCCGAGCTCATCGTCATCGTGGAGAGTGCCGGCAGCGGCAGCTATCACAGCGCCGATGCCTTCACCATCAACCCGCAACAGGGGCTCGACAGCTTCAATCACGTGGAGGGGCTGGCCCCCAACGAGGACGTGATCCAGGCCCTCAAGACCCCCCGCGACTGACCCTCATCCCCCTTTGCTTTAACGCCCCGCACCGCGGGGCGTTTTTGCGACTGCCGCCACCCTGTGCCTGCCGCGCCTCGATGAGGCTGCCACCGCCCCTTCCTTCCCATAGACGGCTATTTTTTCTGCGCCTATAATCGCCGCACGGTGCCATAACGAAACACAAGGAGGTAAAAAATGGTTATCCAAGCGTGTCCGATGTTCTCGGCTCGCCTGTTCGGCACATTCGAGCGCTCTTGCCTGCATACCATCGCGCTGCGATAGCGGGTTCGAGCAAAGCCGACTCCTTCCTCACCGAGACCTTTCTCGACCGTTGTCGCCAGCGCTCCTGATGACAGGGATCCCCGATCCCGCGATTTAAGAGAGCAAGAGCATGACAACCCTGATGAGTACCCATTCCCTGCAGATGAGTGCGGGGCACCTTCCGTTATTTGACAACCTGGATCTCAGCATCCGCACCGGCGACAAGCTTGGACTTGTCGGCGCCAACGGCTGTGGCAAGAGCACCCTGCTGGCGCTGCTGGCCGGCACGCGTTCCCCCCAGTCCGGCCGGGTTCAGCAGGCAGCCCCCTGCCGCTGCGAGTTCGTGGCCCAGCAACTGCCCGCAAGACTGGCCGCACTCAGTACCCGCGCCGTCTTGTTCGACGCGCTGGCGAACGACCTCACCGCCGAGTGGCAGGTAGACAAGATGCTGACCGAGCTGCAGCTCGGCGAGCAGGCCGAGCTGCCGGTCAGCACCCTGAGCGGTGGCCAGCACAGTCGGCTGCAGATAGGCCGCGCCCTGCTGCGCCAGCCCAATCTGCTGCTGCTCGACGAACCCAGCAACCACCTGGATCTCCCTGCCCTGCTCTGGCTGGAGCAGTTCCTGCTGGGTTGGCGCGGTGCCTTCGTGCTGGTCTCCCACGATGGTCGCCTGCTGGACAGGGTCACCAGCGAGACCCTGATACTGCGGGACGGTGCGATCCATCGCTTCGCCCTCCCCTGCAGCCGGGCCAGGGCGGCCCTGGCCGCCGAGGATGAGCAGGCACGCCTGCGCCGGGCCGACGAGCAGAAGGAGATAGACCGCCTGAGCGCCAGCAGCAAGCGCCTCGCCATCTGGGGACGGGAGCATGACAACGAGAAGCTGGTGCGTCAGGCCAAGTCCATGGAGAAGCGGATAGCCCGCCTGCAGGAGGAGCAGAGCCGGGTCGCCACCCTGTCCCCCTGGCGCCTCGAGCTGCACGGGCTGAGCCTGCCCGCCGACACCCTGCTGCGGCTGACGGCCCTGGACATCAGCCCGGCCCCCGGCTTGCCGCCCCTGCTGCGGGCCGAGGATCTCTGGCTGCGGGCCGGTGACAGGGTCGCCCTGCTCGGTGCCAACGGCACCGGCAAGTCCTCCCTGCTGCGCCAGTGCTGGCGCGATCTGGCCTCCCAGACCCCGGAGGCGGGCTGGTACTGCCATCCCGGCGCCAGCATCGCCTATTACGATCAGTCCCTGCAGCAGCTGGACGGGGACGCCACCCTGAGCAACGCCCTCTACCCCCTGGCCCCCCTGCCGGAGGTGACGCTGCGCCAGGCGCTGATCCGGGCGGGCTTCCCCTACGGCCGCCATGGCCAGAAGGTGGCCACCCTGAGCGGGGGCGAGCGGGCCAGGCTGCTGTTTCTCGCCCTGTCGCTGGGCAGCCACCACATGCTCTGGCTCGACGAGCCCACCAACCACCTGGATCTGGCGGGCAAGGAGGAGCTGGCAGAGGCCATTGCCGCCTTCCCGGGGGGCGTGCTGCTGGTCTCCCACGATCGGGAGCTCATCGAGCGCAGCTGCAACCGCTTCTGGCTCATCAAGGCGGGGCGGATTGTGGAGGCCCACAGCGCCGAGCGGGCCTATGCCGAACTGCTCGGCGATGAGCCGCCTGTCCCGGGGGCAAACCCTGTGACCGCGAGTCCGGCCCGGCCGCAAGCCAACGCCGATGACGAGGAGACGCAACTGGCACGTTGGTACGAGCTGGAAGCCCTGCTCGCCGCCGATCTGGCCCGCAAGCCCAGGCACCAGACTCCGCGCCTGCAGCAGAGCTGGCGCGACGAGCTGGCAAGGCTGGCCGGCCTGCTGGGACTCTCCGGGACATGAGCCCGGTTCTTATCCACCCCTTCAGCGGCCAGCCAAGGCTGGCCGCAAGGAGCATCCCATGACTTTACCAACAGGGCCTGAAGTCAGGCTCGATCCCGTCGCCGATGCCGATCTGCCCCACATCTATCGCGGCCTGTCGGATCCCGGGGTCATCAAGTATTACGGCGTCAGCTATGACAGCCTGGCGGCCTGTCAGGCCCAGATGGCCTGGTACGCCGACCGGATCCGCACCGGAAGCGGTGCCTGGCATCTCATTCGCTGCCGGCGCACGGGGGAACCGCTGGGAGCCATCGGCTACAACGGCGTCGACCCGGCGCACAAACGGGCCGAGCTCGGTTACTGGCTCTACCCCGAGCATTGGGGCAAGGGAATGATGAGCGCGGCGCTCGGGCTATGGCTCCCCCTCGTCTATGGCACCACGGACCTCCATCGGCTGCTGGCGGTGGTGGAGGAGCCGAACAGCCGCTCCGCCCGCCTGCTCGAGCGGGCCGGCTTTCGCTACGAGGGCACGGCGCGCGAATGCGAGCGCAAGGGGGATGGCTTCATCTCCCTGCACCACTACGCCCTCTTGCGCAGCGATCTCGCCCCGTCCGCCGACTAGCAAAAAGCCCCGCATATGCGGGGCTTTTCTCATTCAGAGGCAGGCTTATTTGATGGCGCAAGGATCGTCGCCGGAGACACGACGACGATGGCGGCGCCACAGGGAGAAACCGCCATAGAGGGCGCTCAGCAGCACCGCATAGAGCACCTCGGAGGCGAGCGCCACCAGCACCAGGGCGCAGAGCAGCACGCTCAGCCCCGCCAGCCCCTTGCCCGCGCCGCCGAGCAGGCGCCAGCCCGCCGCCATGCAGAGCAGATAGACCAGCACGAAGTTGCCGTTGGCGTAACGGATGAGGGCATCCAGCGGCAGCCTGAGCCAGAGGATCAGGGTGATGGAGACGAGGCAGATGGCGAGCACCCAGCACAGGGCGTTCAGGGGCGCACCCCGGGCGGACAGCTTTGAAAGGGAGGCGGGCAGCTTGCCTTCCCGTGCCATGCTCCAGATGAGGCGTGCAAACCCCTGCAGGTAGATGTTGATGCTGGCGAAGCAGGAGAGGTAGCCGAGTATGGCCACCAGCCACTTGGCGGTGGGGCCGAACAGCAGGGAGAGCAGGGCCGGGATGGCGGTGGCATTCTTCGCCTCGTCCCCGTACAGGCCGTATTTAAGCACCACCAGGGAGTGGATCCAGTAGATGAGACCCGCCAGCAGCACGCCACCGAGCAGAGCGATGGGATAGTCCCGCTCCGGCCGCTTGAACTCCTCCCCCATGTGGGCGAAGGCCTCGAGCCCCACGAAACACCAGAACATCACCGCCAGCGCCGTGCCCATGGCGGGCCACTCGCTCGCCGTTGGCAAGGGCTGGGCCGCGTCGCGCCAGCTGATCTCCCCCTTGACGCCGATGAGCAGGGTCAGCCCCAGTATGGCAAGAGCGATGAGCAGTTGCAGGTTGCCGGAGGAGCGCGCCCCCCTCAGGCCGAGCAGGAAGACCCCGAGCAGGGTCAGCAGCTGGATGGCCCAGAGGGTCCACTCCCCCAATTCGAACAGGGAGTGCCAGAAGCCGGCGGCTATGGTGAGGGCCGCGGGCAGACCCACCGGCAGCACCGCCAGGAACAGGAAGGCGGAGAAGCGCTCGGCGCCGTTGCCAAAGGCCAGCCCGATGAGGTGGGGGGCGCCTCCCGCATGGGGATAGCGGCGTCCGAGGCGGGCGAAGGTGAAGGCGATGGGCAGCACCAGCACGATGAGCAACACCCAGGCCCAGAGTGACGCCCCCCCCGCCAGCGAGGCCGCCGTCGCCGGCACCACGAAGATCCCCGTGCCGAGCAGGGAGGTGGCGAGCAGCCCCATCCCCTGCCAGAGCCCCAACTCTTGCTTTAACGTCGACATGTCCCTTTGTCCGAAGTGAAAAACCGCTCACCATGGTAGGCCCCTGATGCGGCTTTGTTAAGCATTCGTGCATATAAAAAAGGGCCGCCTCTATTGAGGCGGCCCTTTCGCGGGGATGAACCCTTGTTATCAGGCAATCAGCTTGTAGATGATACCGGACATGGCGATCAGGCCGATGATGGTCACGAAGCCGTTGCTGAGGTTGCCGGCGTACTTGCGCATGGCGGGCACCTTGGTGATGGCGTACATCGGCATCAGGAACAGCAGCATGGCGATGATGGGGCCGCCCAGATCTTCGATCATGCCGAGGATGCTCGGGTTGATGGTGGCGATGGCCCAGGTGGTCAGGATCATGAAGACCGCGGTCACCTTGTTCAGCTGCTTGACGTCGACGTTCTTGCCCTTCTCACGCAGGGACTTGGCCATCAGGCCGTTCATGCCCTCTTGCGCACCCAGGTAGTGACCCAGGAAGGACTTGCTGATGGCGACCATGGCGATCAGCGGAGCCACGGTGGCGATCACCGGGTTGTCGAAGTGGTTCGCCAGGTAGGACAGGATGGAGATGTTCTGCTCCTTGGCCGCCGCTAGGTCCGCCGGGGAGAGGCTCAGCACGCAGCTGAACACGAAGAACATGACGGTCATGACCATCATGACGTGAGCGCCCAGCAGGATGTTGCTGCACTTCTTCTCGGCACCTTCACCGTAACGACCCTTGTTGTCCACCGCGAAGGAGGAGATGATCGGGGAGTGGTTGAAGGAGAACACCATCACCGGGATCGCCAGCCACAGGGTCTTGATGAAGTCACCGTTGAAGGCGTCGGACAGCGCCGGGGCTTCGGTGATGATGGCACCGTTCCAGTGCGGGATCAGGTAGAGCGCCAGGCCCATCAGGGTGATCACGAAGGGGAACACCAGCACGCTCATCGCCTTGACGATGACCTGGCCGCCGAGGCGAACGATCGCCATCAGGCCCAGGATCAGCACCAGCGACAGGATGGCACGGGGGGGCGCAGTCATGCCCAGCTGGTGCACCATCAGGCTCTCCACCGTGTTGGTGATGGCGACCGAGTACATCAGCAGGATCGGGTAGATGGCGAAGAAGTAGAGCAGGGTGATGAACTTGCCTGCGGTCTTGCCGAAGTGCTCTTCCACGACTTCGGTGATGTCACCGTCGCGGGTGGAGCCGGACAGCACGAAGCGGGTCAGGCCGCGGTGTGCGAAGAAGGTGAGCGGCAGTGCCAGGATCAACATGGCCACCAGCGGCCAGAGGCCACCGACACCGGCGTTGATCGGCAGGAAGAGGACACCGGCACCGATGGCGGTACCGTACAGGCCCAGCATCCAGACCACATCGGCCTTGTTGATGCCACGGGAAGACGCGTTACTGGCTAAGCTGCCTTCTACTGCAATGTTCATGTCAGACATAGGGATATTCCTGTCATCAAGGAAAGTGGGATCTCGTTGTTTATTGGCCACCTGGCCGGTTCCACATCCCTGGAACTGCTGCTGTTCATCCCTGTCATCATCTCCTCATGCCGTGCTGACCTGGCCACCACTCCCTGTGACAACCAAATTGCAACATCTTGCGGCATGACATCCTGAACCTGATTGCGGCGCCCGCCTGCCGTAACAACCTGGCAACGCACACCTCATCCGATGAGCCGACTCTAAATAAACACCCCTATTAATCACAGCGTTTTTTTGAATTAATCAACCAAAGTTTGACTATGGTCGCCTTTCGGACGCGTCAGCTCACATTTTGAGTCCCAAAATGTTAGTATTTTTTAACAATTCAAATTTGTTTCAATAGATTCCAATACTTAGTGGCAGATACAAATTCGTTACATCCCCGGTTCTGCCCCCCGATTGTGCCCGCCTCGCCCTTGGCGTACCCTTGGTGCTCGCCCTTTTTTCACCGAGCCATATGACTATCACCCGCACCGATCTCGCGGAATTGGCGGTGTTTGCCGCCGTCGCCCGCCACCGCAGTTTCAGCAAGGCCGCCCTCGAACTCGGGGTTTCCGCCTCGGCGATCAGCCACAGCCTGAAGGGACTGGAGCACCGCCTGGGAACTCGGCTGCTCAATCGCAGCACCCGGGCCGTGGTGCCGACCGATGCGGGAGAACGGCTGCTGGCCCAGCTGTTGCCGACCCTGAGCCAACTGGAGGGGGCGCTCCAGGAGCTGACTCGCCACAGCGACGAGCCCGTCGGGCGCCTCAAGATCTGCGGGCCCAGGGCCGCCATCCAGGAGCTGCTGACCCCGGTGCTCATCGACTATCTGGAGCGCTACCCGCGCATGCAGGTGGAGGTGGTGGAGCAGGAGCTGGTGCCCCGCCTCATCGAGGATGGGTTTGATGCCGCCCTCTTCTACGGGGATCTGCTGCCCAAGGAGATGATCGCCGTGCCCCTCGGCGCCCAGCAGCGCTACCTGGTGGTGGGTTCACCCGCCTATCTGGCGGCCCGCGGAATTCCCCTGCATCCGAGTGAGCTGAGCCAGCACGACTGCATTGGCTATCGGCTCACCCCGCACCACCACTATCGCTGGGCCTTCGCCGCCGACGACAAGCTGCTGGAGATAGAGGTGAGCGGGCCGCTGACCACCAGCACTCCGGCACTCTATCTGGGGGCGGCCGAGGCGGGGCTGGGGCTGGCCTACTGTCTGGAGGAAGAAGTAAGCGAGGCGCTGGCGGCGGGCAGGTTGCAGAGCGTGCTGGACGACTGGAGCCCGAGCTTTGCCGGCTTCAACCTCGTGTATCCCAGCCGGCATCAGCTGGGCAGCGGCCTGCGGGCCCTGATCGACATGCTGAAGGAACACCACAGATTGCGTTGATTAATGAATAACATTCATCAATTCATCAAATACAAGCCGGATTATCCACGAAATAATATTAATCTAGACTGTCTGCTCGAACATTGAACGCATCTCGAGAACAGATATGTCCGCCTACTTCAGCCTGCGCCAACGGGCCATGACCCGTCGCTTCTGGGGCTACGCCCTCCCCTCCATCCTCGCCATGCTGGTCTCCGGCGCCTATTACCTGGTGGATGGCATCTTCGTCGGCCACTACGTGGGGGCCGCTGGCCTCGCCGGCATCAACCTGGTCTACCCCGTCATCATGGTGCTCATCGGCCTCGCCGCCATGATCGCCATGGGGGCAGCTACCCTCATCTCCTTCCAGCAGGGAGCCAGGAACCTGGCGCTGGCACGCCAGGGGCTGGTCAACGCCCTCTGGCTGCTGGTGCTGCTCGGGGTGCTGGCCCCGTTGCTGCTGCACCGCTGGCACATCGATATCCTGCTGCTGCTCGGGATAGAACAGGGCAGCGAGACCTGGCAGCAGGCCAGCGACTACCTGACCTGGATAGGGGGTGGCACCCTGCTGCTCGCCGGCAACCTCGCCGTCCCCTACCTGCTGCGCAACGACGGCCGCCCTCGCCTCGCCATGGTGCTGGTCAGCGGCGGCGCCGTGCTCAACATCCTGCTCAACTACATCATGGTCGGCCGGCTCGGGCTCGGGCTGACGGGCACGGCCCAGGCGACCCTGATGGCCGAGGGGGTGGTCTGCCTGCTGGGGCTCGGCTACTTCTTCACCCCTTATGCCCGGCTGCGCCTCTCCTGGCGCCAGCTGCTGCCCGCCTTGCCGGCCATGCCGAACCTGCTGTTCACCGGCCTGCCGAGCCTCATCGCCCAGTTCAACCTCGGGCTCCTGCTGATGCTGCACAACAGCCAGCTGATGGTGTACGGCTCGGTCAAGGATCTGGCGGGCTTCACCGTGGCCGGCTACACCGAGGCGGTGTTCATCGTGGTGCTGCAGGGGCTGGCGTTCGGCATCCAGCCCCTGGTCAGCCAGGCGGCGGGGGCCAAGCGCCATCGCGACCTCAAGTTCCTGATGGAGATGGGGCTCAAGATCACACTCGTCTACGGCATGCTGGTCTGGCTGCTGATCCAGCTGCTGCCCCGCCAGGTAGCCATGCTCTATACCGGCGATCAGGATCCCGAGCTGCTGGCCGCCGCCATGGGCAGCCTGACCCTGAACCTCGGCGCCATTCCGCTGGAGGGGATCATCATGTTCGGCATAGTGCTGCTGCAGGCCATGGCCCGCACCCGCCAGGCCCTGCTCATCTCCATCGCCAAGACCCTGCTGCTGCTGCCGCTCATCTTCCTGCTGCCGCTCTGGTGGGGCCGGGATGGCGTGCTGCTGGCCCAGCCCACCACGGTACTGCTGCTGGCTCCCCCCCTGTGCTGGCTGTTGTGGCGGGAGTGGAAACACCTGGCACAGGCCTGCGCCCCCCTAGTGCAAGGCCGCCGCGCCCGTCCCTCGGCGGCGCTGCTGGCCCGCCGCGTTAGCTAGCGAGACACGAACGCTAGCGGGTTATAAGCGGGTGGCGCGGGTGCGAATGTGGGGCTCGGCCAGCGCCTCCTGGGCGGCCACCAGCTGCAGCTCAGATGCCCGCTCCAGCCAGGTGCGGGCCAGCACCGCATCCACGCTGGCGTTGGTGAGCTCGAACGCGGTCACGGGATCGCAACCCGCCAGCAGATTGGCCAGCATGGTGGCACTCAGCAGGTCCCCCACCCCAATGGGTTGGCGCCGGAAGGCATAGAGGGGGCGGGAGATATGAAAGGCTCCCTGCGCGCACACCAGCACCATCTCGAACCGGTCCAGGCTGAAGGCCGCCCGCCCCAGATGCTTGACCATCACCAGCCTGGGTCCCTGGGCTCGCAACTGTTCGCAGGCTGCCAGCACCTCGGCGAGGTTGTCTATGGTCCGGCCGGTGAGCTGCTCCAGTTCCAGCAGGTTGGGGGCCAGCATGTCGGCCGCGGCCAGGGCCCGTGTCCTGAAGAATGCCGAGACCCCGGGGGCGACGATGCACCCCTTGTCCGGATGGCCCATGACGGGATCGCAGAAATAGAGGGCTCGGGGGTTGAGCGCCTTGAGATGCGCCACCGCCGCCAGTATCTCCTCCCCCTGCTCAGCCGAGCCGAGGTAGCCGCTCAATATGCCGTCGCACTGCCTCAGGACACCGATGTCGGCGAGGCCCGTCATCAGCTCGCCGATATGGCCGTCCGGCATCCGCATCCCCTGCCACCCCTCCCTGTACTGGGTGTGATTGGAAAATTGCACCGTGTTGATGGGCCATACCTCTATGCCCATTCGCCGCATGGGGAAGACGGCGGCACTGTTGCCGGCACAGCCGAACACCACGTGGGACTGGATGGATAACACTCGTTTCATGTCAGCGCACTCGTAACAAGGGGTCAATTTTGCGGGAAAAAAACGGGCCTCTCGGCCCGTTGTCGTCACTCTTGATTAACGCAGCACCTTGACGGTGTAGCTGCCATCGGTCTGGCGGTAGAGACCGTGGATGTCGGTCTCGAAGCCCGGGTAGTGGGCCCCGATCTCGCACAGCATCTCCAGGAACTCCAGCACGGGGCGGGAGGCGGCGGTCACCATCTCGCCCGGCAGTACCAGCGGCACTCCCGGCGGGTAGGGCAGTATCATGTTGGCGCTGATGCGATCCACCATGTCACGCAGCGGCACCTCCTCCACGTTGCCGGCCAGCTCCTGCTGCCAGGCCAGGTGCGGGGTCATCTTCATCTCCGGCAGCACGTCGAACGCCTTGAACATCAGCTCCGGCAGGCGGTACTTGCGGGTCAGCTCGTGGATGGCCTGGGCCAGGCCCTGGATCCGCATGCCCTCGTAGAAGGCGGGATCCTCGCGATAGAGCTCCGGCAGCATGCTCTTGATGGTGAGGTTGAGATCATAGCCGCGCTTGAACTCGGTCAGGGCGCGCAGCAGCTGCATCGCCTTGGACTGATCGATACCGATGGAGAACAGGAACAGCAGGTTGTAGGGACCTGTCTTCTCCACCACTATGCCGCGCTCGTCCAGGAACTTGGCCACCAGGGAGGCCGGGATGCCGCTCTCGAGCAACTGACCGTCGCGGCCCATGCCCGGGGTCAGCAGGGTGACCTTGATGGGATCCAGGTACATGTGGTCGTCGTCGATGTCCTTGAAGCCGTGCCAGTCATCCTTCGGATCCAGCTTCCAGCACTCGGCGCCGTCGATGTGATCCGGCTGCCAGACGTCGAAGAACCAACCCTCACTCTCGGTACGCAGTCGCTTGATCTCCTTGCGGAAGGAGATGGCGCGATCGATGGAGTCCTTGATCAGGCGCTTGCCGGTGTTGCCACGCATCATGGCGGCAGAGATCTCGGTGGACGCCACGATGCCGTACTGCGGCGAGGTGGAGGTGTGCATCATGAAGGCTTCGTTGAAGGTCTCCTCCTCCACGTCACCCTTGATGTGGATCATCGAGGCCTGGGAGAAGGCCGCCAGCAGCTTGTGGGTGGACTGGGTCTCGTAGACCACCTTGCCCGGGATGGCGTCGCCGCTCATGCCGCACTTGCCTTCATAGATGGGGCTGAAGTTGGTGTAGGGCACCCAGGCGCTGTCGAAGTGGATGTAGGGGGTGTCCAGGGTCTCTTTGATGAAGCCGGTGTTGTAGAGCAGGCCGTCGTAGGTGGAGTTGGTCACCACGGCGTAGCGCGGCGCCTTGGCACCTGGGGTGGCGGCAACTTTAGCGGCGATGGTCTCGCGGCTGAACTCGCTCTGGGGTATGCCCCCCAGGATGCCGTAGGCGTTGCGGGTCGGACGGAAGTAGATGGGAGTCACGTCGTTCATCATCATCAGATGGGTGAGGGACTTGTGACAGTTGCGATCCACCAGCACTGTGCTGCCCGCCGGCGCCGAGAACATGCCGACTATCTTGTTGGCGGTGGAGGTGCCGTTGGTGACTATGTAGGAGCGATCCGCGTTGAAGGTGCGGGCGATGTACTCCTCGGCCTCCTTGTGGGGACCGGAGTGATCCAGCAGGGAGCCAAGCTCCGGCATGGAGATGGAGACATCAGCCTTGAAGGCGTTGGGGCCGTAGAAGTCATAGAAGATGCTGCCGGCCGGGCTCATCTGGAAGGCGGTGCCGCCCATGTGACCCGGAGTACAGAAGGTGTACTTGCCCTCTTCCACGTACTTGAACAGCGCCTTGGTGAAGGGGGGCAGGATGGCGTCCTGATACTCGTCGGTGGCCTGGGCCATCTTGAGGCAGATGTCGTCCGCCATGCCGAGGCGGTACTCGAAGAAGTGCACGTTCAGGCGCAGGTCGGTCAGGTGAATGTCCAGGGTGGACTGGTCGTTGGCGAAGGCGAAGATCGGCAGCTTCTCGTTGCGATCGTGGATCTCCTTGCACAGACCCAGGGAATACTTGTCCCAGTCGAAGATGGCGCCGCAGACACGGGGGTTCTTCTCGATGAGCTTCAGCAGATCGGCCACGTCGACCGGGTAGACGACCTCAAAGCCCTTGCGCTCGAGGGAGGCTTGCAGCTGGCGGATGGGCTCTTCTTTGAAGAACACGCCGAGGTGGTTGAGGATGGCAATGATATTCATCTTGATGCTCCACACGTGATGGGGCGCTCTCCATCAGAGATGGTGAGTGGAGAGCGCTCGGAAAAGGGAAAACGGAATTAGTGGCTGGTCTGCTCTTTGAGCAGGGAGTCGTGCTGACGCAGACCCTGTTTTTTGGCGTAGAACATCAGGATGATGAGCGACACCACGAAGGTGGCCGTGAGGTTGGAGCCCTTGGCTCCCATCAGCGCCACCAGGCAGAAGACGCAGGCGACACCGGAGAAGATCATGGCGCCCAGGTTGCGGGAGGTCATGCCCTCGAAGCGGATGAGGTTAATGCTGGAGTAGAAGTAAGGCAGCATGGTCAGCAGCACAGCGTCGGTAGTCAGCACGTTGAACAGGTCGGCGGCGTGGGCGGACTGGGAGGTGAAGGCGGTCAGCACCACCATCAGCGCCGTCATCATCAGGGACGCCAGGATCAGCCCCTTTCTCGCGACACCGTTCTTGTCCACTTCTCCGTAGATCTTCGGGAAGTTGCCGTCGTGAGCGGCGCGCTTGCCCGCCTCGCCCACCAGCATCATCCAGGAGCCCAGGGAGGTGAAGCAGGCCAGGGCGGTGAAGGCAGACACAAAAGGCGCAGACCAGTTGCCGAAGATGGTGGACGAGGCCATGGCGAAGGGCGCACCGGAGGCGGCCACTTCACCGGCCGGGAACATGCCGCCGATCACCTGGGTGGAGAGGATGTAGATGATGCCGGCGAGGCCTGTACCCAGCATGGTGGCGAGCGGCACGGTGCGCTTGGGGTTCTTCACCATGCCGGAGGAGACGGCGGCAGACTCGACCCCGACGAAAGACCAGAGGCAGATCAGCACGGCGCTGATGACCGCATGGGTGTCGGTGCCACTGGTGGTGTTCCAGTTCTGGCGATAGACGTTCACGTCGAAGTGATCCCAACCGAACACGGCGGTACCCACGACCGGCAGCAGGATCAGCACTAGGCCCAGGGTACAGAGCCGACTCACCCAGCTGCCGCCGAGCAGGTTGACGAAGGTGAAGATCCAGACAGCCGCTATGGTGGCCACGGCCGCCGGGATGGGGTCGTTGAGGATGGGGAAGAAGACGGAGAGGTAGGAGACGCCTGTGATGGCGATGGCCAGGTTGCCTATCCAGTTCGCGTGGTAGTAGAGCACACCGGTCTGGAAGCCGAACACCGGGGAGATCTCGCCGGCATAGGCGATGGGGCCCCCCTCCTGCGGGTTCTTGGTGGCGAGGCGGGCGAAGACGAAGGCCAACCCCATGGCGCCCACCAGGCAGATGGCCCAGCTGAACACAGAAATTGAACCGATCGTGGCCAGGGCGGAAGGCAGCAGTGCGATACCGCTCCCCATCATGTTGCCGGCCACTACACCTGTACAGGCGATAAGGCCGATCTTCTTGCTCGTATCTAGGGACATTGAGAAGCACTCCGGGTCGATAAAAAAGTCGGTCGTCTGGCACGGGTCTGAGGCTGTGCCACCAACGAATGGCCACAGACTAGGCCTCCTCGCCCCGGAAAACATAAGGACCCGCTAAGGGATAAAACCATGAGTGAACTTTTTTGCCCCCTCCCCTGATAATCATAAAACTCATTTAAAAACAGCCATTTGATACATCAATCACTAGTCACCTTGATAAAACCTTGATAACGCCGCCGCCCCCTTGATCCCCCTGACGAGCCCCCATGAGGCGACCTTGATATTTCTCCCTAGCCCCTTGATGGGGAAATGCGCGCCATCTGACCCCTTCCCTCCCGGCTCCCGACCGCAGCTTGACCAGACAACCCCCGTCAATACCCCGCCGACCCGCTCGTCAAGCCCGGGGCGGCTCGCATCAAACGACACAATAGGTGCGCAAAACAGGGCTCAGCAGCATACAAGCGATGAAGAAGTGGCATCAGGTTCCGCCATCGATATGGCAATGGCAGAGCCGGTTGCCCAGAGGGATGAGATACATAGGGTCATCGCCCCCTGAACGGGGCGATAAGTCAGTCATGGGAGCAAGGTCATGAGCAGCCGTGAACCCCGGGGGCTGAGTGTGGAGCCAGCTCGCGACTGAGCGAGTCGTGAGAGCGAGAATGGGGTCGGATCAGAGCGCGGGGATGAGTGGGATGTGAGTGGGGTATGGGAGAGAGCGAAGGAGTGGATAGGGGGAAACGAGCGAAGAACAGGGATTGGGCGACACCGGAGGGCCCCATGATCCAGGCCGCCCGCAGACGGCCTGGATCGATAAGAGGGAGCCTGGGTCACCCCCTCAAAACAGCTTCACCTTGCTCTGACCCAGGGTGTTGAACAGCACGGGCGCCAGCGTCTCCATGTTGCTGTAGAAACCGAGGCGCTGGCAGAGCAGGTAGGTCTGCTCCGTCGCCTCCATCAGGAAGGCCTGGCTGTAGGCATCCCCCGCCACATCGGGGCGACCGTCCAGCTCCGCCAGCTTGCCCCGCAGTATGTGATAGAGCACGGTGCGGCCGCGGCTGGCGGCCTGGGCCAGCAGCCGGTTCGCCTCCTCCTGCTGGCCGGCCAGTATGGCCTGCAGGGTCAGCGCCTCCCACACCCGCGCCGGCAGAACGGCGTCCCCCTGCGCCACGTTCGCCAGATGGGCCCCTATCTGCTGCAGTCGCTCGCTCTGGGGCTGACCGGCCAGGGTGGCCAGCGCCTCCCCCGCCAGATAGCGCTCCGCCAGCAGCAGCGGCTGATCCGGTTGCAACGCCAGGGAGGCGTCGAGCAGCTCGACGCCCCGCTTGAGGGCCACCAGATTCTGCTTGTTGGTGTAGTAGTGGGCCTCCATCAAGGCCATCAGGGCCCCGTCATCCGTGGGCCAGCCCGCACCGGGGGAGGCATCGGGCCGCTCCAGCACCCGCAAGAGATCCTGGCTGCTCGCCTGCAGCACTTCGTGCACGTTGTGGCGGCTGAGCTGGTACTGATGGCTGAACAGCACCCGGTTGGTGTTGAGGTTGCGATACTCCAGATCCAGGTAGGTGCCCCCCGGCTGGCGGGAGACCCGCACGCTCAGCTCCTTGCCGGGGCGGATCCCCCCCATCAGGGCGGTGGCACCGTATTGCACCCGCAGCGGGGTGGCGGCGGCCACCTCCCCCATCAGGGCACGGGTGATGCCGTCGGCGATGCGCACGTTCTCGTTGGTGCCGTCCATGCCGGTGTGGAAGCGAAACACCAGCAGATCGGGATCCAGCATGGAGTGCACCTGGGGGGCCGCATGCTGGTAGCTGAGCAGGCTGACGACGGTGACCAGCAGGGCCACCACGAAGAGATCGAACCCCAACATGCGGCGGCGACTGCGGCCATCTCTGGCGTGGGTCGAGATGGCGCGGGTCAGGGGACCGGCAGGGAAAGGCGTCAGGGTCTGTTCATCGGCAGGGGGGCTGGGATCTGCAGCCGTCGAGGTGATCTCGGGACACGCCTCCCGCTCGGGTTCCGCCATCACCACAGAGACCACCTGCAGCGGGCGCACCGGCGCCACCAGCTTGTAGCCACGCTTGGGGACGGTGACTATGTAGTCGGCGGCGTCGTTGCGACCGTCTTTCAGGATCTTGCGCAACTCGAAGATGGATTGGGTAACCACCTGATCGGTCACTTCGGCGCCGGCCCACACCTCGTTGATCAGGGCGTCGCGGCAGAACACAGTGCCGGCGTGGCTCGCCAGAAACCGCAACAGATTGACCAGCCTGGGCTCGAGGTAGACCTCCCGCTCGGGGCGGCACAGCATGTTGTCGTCGACCCTCAGGGTCCAGTCATGGATCTCAAAAACCGATTCGCTCATGATTCACTCACTGCAGATGGAGGCTATGCACGATGAGAGTGACGCGACAGGGGCGACTGACCGGGTACAGCGAGAGGAATGGGGGCCGTCTGGCGATGGCGATTCCTAGGGGTCAGTCTGGTGAGGCCTGCCTGCGTCCGAAGAGCATCCTTGCGGGATCCCGGCCGGGGCACGGGAGAGGATCACTGTAAGCAAAACGGGAGCCAGATCCCACTTTTTTCGCCGATTAATTGGCCTAGGTTTGATCCCACAGGGGGTTTGCGCTGCCACTTGCGACAAACGGCATCGGATTGACCAAAATATGAGCTTGTTGCAGCATAAAAAAAGCCCCCGGCAGTGCGGGGGCTTCCAGTCTCTGGCAAGGGGGCTTAGCAGTAGCCGTAGCCCAGCAGGCGCTGGTAGCGCTGCTCCAGCAGCTGTTCGCTGTCCAGGGGGCGCAGGGCATCCAGATCCTGCTTGATGCGGGCCTTGAGGCTCTGAGCCATCTTCTCCACATCCCGGTGGGCGCCGCCGAGGGGCTCCTGGACGATGTTGTCGATGAGTTTCAGCTCCTTCAGACGCTGGGCCGTGATGCCCATGGCATCGGCGGCCACCGGCGCCTTGTCGGCGCTCTTCCACAGGATGGAGGCGCACCCTTCCGGCGAGATGACGGAGTAGGTGGAGTACTGCAGCATGTTGACCCGATCGCCCACGCCGATGGCGAGCGCGCCGCCGGAGCCGCCTTCACCGATCACGGTGCAGACCACCGGCACGGTCAGGCCGGCCATGACTTTCAGGTTGCGGGCGATGGCCTCGGACTGGCCACGCTCCTCGGCACCCACGCCAGGGTAGGCGCCCGGGGTGTCGATGAAGGTGATGATCGGCATCTTGAAGCGCTCGGCCATCTCCATCAGGCGCAGGGCCTTGCGGTACCCTTCCGGGCGCGGCATGCCGAAGTTGCGCTTGATCTTCTCCTTGGTCTCGCGACCCTTCTGGTGACCGATAATCATCACGGGCTCGCCGTCGAGACGGGCGATGCCGCCGACGATGGCCTTGTCATCGGCGTAGGCGCGATCCCCGGCCAGCTCGTCGAAGTCGGTGAAGATCTGCTCGATGTAGTCGAGGGTGTAGGGGCGCTGGGGATGACGCGCCATCTGGGATACCTGCCAGGCCCCCAGATCGCCGAAGATCTTCTTGGTCAGCTCTTCGTTTTTCTTCTCCAGCCGGCGAATGTCCTCGCTGAGATCCACGGCATTGTTATGCTCGCTCACATGGCGAAGTTCATCGATCTGTGCCTGCAGTTCGGCGATCGGCTGTTCAAAATCCAGAAAAAGACTCATAGGGACAATAGATCCTCTAATCAAAAACCAATTCAACCCGCTCTCGTCCAAGCAGGAGTCGCAAGTCGTCTATCAGTTGATCGGTGGGCGTCACCCGCCACTCGGTGCCGAGCGTCAATCGCGCCCGAGATCCGGGCCGACGATAGTTTACCTGAACCGGGCAGACTCCGGCACGGGCGGGTTCCAAAATCTCGCACAAACGCGGGAAAAAGCGCTCGTCAATGCGTTGTTCATCGAGGGAAATCCGGATCGCCCTGGCGAAACGCTCCCTCGCATCGTTGATATCCAGCAATTCGCGGGCCGACATTTTAAGGCCACCGGAGAAGTCATCAAAGCTGACCTGTCCAGAAACCACCAAAATACGGTCTTTTTGCATCAATTCTTCATATTTTTCCAGCGCTTCACTGAACAGGGTCACATCCAGACGGCCGGATTTGTCGTCCAGGGTGAAGATCCCCATCTTGTTGCCACGCTTGGTCACCATGCTGCGGGCCGCGATCACCAGGCCCGCCGCCGTGGTCACTGTGTCCCGGGAGGTGGGATGCAGATCGCACAGCCGCCCCGAGGTGTAGCGACGCAGTTCGCCGCTGTACTGGTTGATGGGGTGACCGGTGAGGTAGAGACCCAAGGTCTCCCGCTCCCCCTCCAGCCACACCTTGTCAGGCCAGTGGGGGACGTTGGCGAACGCCTTCTTGACGTCGTCTATCTCCTCGGTGAGCACCCCGAACATGTCCACCTGGCCCACGGCTTGCGCCTTGGCGTGCTGCTCGGCGGCGCGCATCGCCTCCTCCAGGGTCGCCATCAGGGCGGCTCGGTGGGGGCCCAGCCTGTCCATGGCGCCGGAGAGGATCAGCTTCTCCATCACCCGCTTGTTGAGCTTCTTGATGTCCACCCGGTTGCAGAAGTCGAATAGATCCCGGAAGGGGCCGTCCTGATCCCGGGCACTGAGGATGGCCTCGATAGGGCCTTCCCCTACCCCCTTCACCGCCCCGATGCCGTAGACGATGTGGCCGTCCTCGTTCACCGAGAAGCGATAGCGGCCGGTGTTGACGTCCGGCGGTATCACGGTGAGCCCCATGCGCTGGCACTCGTCCACCAGGGTCACTATCTTGTCGGTGTTGTCCATGTCGGCGGTCATCACCGCCGCCATGAATTCCGCCGGGAAGTGGGTCTTGAGCCAGAGGGTCTGGTAGGAAACCAGCGCATAGGCGGCGGAGTGGGATTTGTTGAAGCCGTAGCCCGCAAACTTCTCCACCAGATCGAAGATCTTCATCGCCAGCTCGCCGTCGACGCCGTTCTTGACCGCCCCTTCCTCGAAACCGGCCCGTTGCTTGGCCATCTCTTCGGGCTTCTTCTTGCCCATGGCCCGGCGCAGCATGTCCGCGCCGCCCAGGGTATAGCCCGCCAGGGTCTGGGCGATCTGCATCACCTGCTCCTGGTAGAGGATGATGCCGTAGGTGGGCTCGAGTATGGGTTTGAGGCTCTCGTGCTGCCACTTCTCGTCCGGGTAGGAGATGGCTTCTTTACCGTGCTTTCGCTCGATGAAGTTGTCCACCATGCCGGACTGCAGAGGGCCCGGTCGGAACAGGGCCACCAGGGCGATCATGTCTTCGAAGCAGTCGGGCTGCAGCCGCTTGATGAGGTCCTTCATGCCGCGGGATTCGAGCTGGAACACCGCAGTCGTCTCGAAGCGCTGCAGGAGGGCGAAGGACTTCTTGTCATCGATGGGGATGGCGGCGATGTCGACCGGCGGCTTGCCCTCTTTGGCGAGCCGCGGGTTTATCATGCCGAGCGCCCAGTCGATGATGGTCAGGGTTCGCAGCCCCAGGAAGTCGAACTTCACCAGGCCCGCGTACTCCACGTCGTTCTTGTCGAACTGGGTGACCGGGTGGTGGCCTTCGTCATCGCAATAAAGCGGCGCGAAGTCGGTGATCTTGGTGGGGGCGATGACCACGCCACCGGCGTGCTTGCCGGCGTTACGCACCACCCCTTCCAGCCGGCGCGCCATGTCGATGAGGTCTTTCACCTCCTCGTCCTGCTCGTAGAGCTCGGGCAGCTTGGGCTCGGCCTCGAACGCCTTGGCGAGCGTCATGCCGGGATCCGGCGGAATGAGCTTGGAGATGCGGTCCACGAAGCCATAGGCGTGGCCCAGCACCCGGCCCACGTCCCGCACCACCGCCTTGGCCGCCATGCTGCCGAAGGTGATGATCTGGGACACCGCCTCCCGGCCGTACATCTCGGAGACGTGGTCGATCACCTCGTCCCGTCTGTCCATGCAGAAGTCGACGTCGAAGTCGGGCATGGAGACCCGCTCAGGGTTCAGGAAGCGTTCGAACAGCAGGTCGAATTCGAGGGGATCCAGATCGGTGATCTTGAGGGCATAGGCCACGAGCGACCCCGCCCCCGAGCCCCGGCCTGGACCGACGGGAATGCCGTTGTCCTTGGACCACTGGATAAACTCCATCACGATGAGGAAGTAGCCGGGGAAGCCCATCTGGTTGATGACCTTGAGCTCGATCTCGAGGCGCTCGTCGTATTCGGGGCGGCGCTCGGCCCGCACCGCCGGATCCGGGAACAGGAACTCGAGGCGATCCTCCAGACCCTCCCTGGATTTCATCACCAGGAAGTCTTCGGTGGTCATGTCGCCGGTGGGGAAGTTCGGCAGGAAGTACTCGCCGAGGCGCACCGTCACGTTGCAGCGCTTGGCGATCTCCACCGTGTTCTCCAGCGCCTCGGGGATGTCCGCGAACAGCTCCAGCATCTCCTCCTGGCTGCGCAGATACTGCTGGGGGCTGTAGCGACGCGGACGGCGCTTGTCCATCAGGGTGTAGCCGTCGTGTATGGCGACCCGGATCTCGTGGGCGTCGAAGTCGTCGGCGTTGAGGAACACCACCTCGTTGGTGGCCACCACGGGCACATTGAACTCGGTCGCAAGACCGACCGCCATGTGGAGGTAGACCTCCTCATCGGGCCGGCCGGTGCGCAGCAGCTCGAGGTAGTAGGCGTCGGGGAAGTGGGTCTGGTAGAAGGCGAGGCACTGCTCCACCATCTGGCGATTGCCCTTGAGCAGGAACTTGCCCACGTCCCCTTCCCGCCCGCCCGAGAGCACTATGACCCCCTTGGCATGCTCGCCGAGCCAGGCCTTGTCGATGACCGGGCGACCCTGCACATGGCCACGCTGGTAGCCGCGGGAGATGAGCAGGGTGATGTTCTGATAGCCGTCGTTGTCCATGGCCAGCAGGGTGAGACGGAACTGCTCCTCACCGAGCTCATCGCTCTGCACCCAGAAGTCCGCACCGACGATGGGTTTGATCCCCTTGCCATGGGCTGAGCCATAGAAGCGCACCAGGCCGCACATGTTCATCTGATCCGTCAAGGCCAGGGCGGGCATGCCGTTGGCCGCCGCCGCCGAGACGATGGGGCCTATCTTCTGCAGGCCGTCCACCATGGAGAAGTCGGAGTGCACCCTCAGGTGAATGAAGCGAGGATCGGCCATTTATTCGATCCCCAGGGCGCGGCGCACCGGTTTGAAGCTCTGCCGGTATTCAGGCAAGGGGCCGCGCTCGGCCAGGATGGCGAGGTGTTCGGCGGTGGGGTAGCCCTTGTGGCGGGCGAAGCCGTATTCGGGGTGGCGACTGTCCAGCTCGGTCATCTCGGCGTCGCGAGTTACCTTGGCGAGGATGGAGGCGGCGCTGATGGCGGCCACCAGGCTGTCTCCCTTGACTACGGCGCGGGCCTCCATGGGCAGGGCCGGGCAGCGGTTGCCATCGATGAATACCAGCTCGGGCGTGACCTTGAGCCCCGCCACCGCGCGCTGCATCGCCAGCATGGTGGCGTGCAGTATGTTGAGCTCGTCGATCTCCACCGGGCTGGCGCGGCCGATGGCGAAGGCCAGGGCCTTCTCCTGGATTTCGCTGAACAAGGCGAGGCGCTTCTTCTCGGAGAGCTTCTTGGAGTCGGCGAGGCCTTCGATCGGGTTCGCCGGATCCAGGATCACCGCGGCGGTGACCACGTCCCCTACCAGGGGGCCACGGCCCACTTCATCAACCCCGGCCACCCGCTTGTCTTGTGGAATCTCGATTTGCATATCAAAGCCTTGAATCAAAACCGGCCCCGCAGGGCCAGTATCAGCACAACATCACGCCGGTGGCGCCCCGCCAATCTATCTGCCCAGCAGCTCGGCCACGGCCTCGGCTGCCTGCACATCCGCATTGCAGCGGATCTGCTTGTGCAGCCGGGTGAAGGTGGCGATCAGCTCGCGGTTGTCGTTGTCCAGCAGCTTGTTGACCTCCTGCACCAGATTGCAGGGGGTGCACTCGTGCTGGATGAGTTCGGGCACCAGCATCTTGTCCGCCAAGAGGTTCGGCAGGGAGACATAATCCGTCTTCACCAGCCACTGGGCCAGCCAGTAGCTGAAGGGCTTGAGCTTGTAGCCCACCACCATGGGTTTTTTCACCAGCATGGCTTCCAGCGCCGCGGTGCCCGAGGCCAGCATCACCACGTCGGCGGCGATCATGGCCTCCCGGCCCTGCTCGTCGAGGAACACCATGTTGAGATCCGGCGCCACCTCAGCCTTGATGGCGAGGAACTGCTCGCGTCGCCTTGCGTTGACGAGGGGCACGATGAAGCCGAGATCCGGGCAATGCACGGTCAGCTGCTTGCACGCCTCAAGGAAGACGGGGGCCATGAAGCCCACCTCGGCGCTGCGGCTGCCCGGCAGCACCGCCAGCCAGCGGCGGGAGGGGTCTATGCCCAGCTCCTTGCGCACCGCGGCCTGATCCGGCTCCAGCGGAATAGCATCGGCCATGGTGTGTCCAACGAAGCGGCAGGGGGCATCGAAGCGGTCGTAGAAGGCCTTCTCGAACGGCAGGAAGGCGAGCACCATGTCGGTGGCGGCCTTGATCTTGTGGATGCGGCTCTGACGCCAGGCCCAGACGGAGGGGCTGACATAGTGAACCGTCTTGATACCGGCGCGGCGCAGTTTCAGCTCCACCCCGATATTGAAATCCGGTGCGTCCACGCCGATGAAGATATCGGGTGGATTGGCGATGCAGTGGCGCAGCAGTTCGCGGCGCACCTGCAGGATGCGGGGAAGACGCCCGAGCACCTCGCTGATGCCCATGACGGAGAGCTCCTCCATCTCGAACAGGGCCTTGACGCCGAGGGCCTGCATGCGCGGCCCGGCGATCCCCTCGAAGCTGGCATCGGGATAGCGGGCCTTGAGCTCGCGCACCAGGCCGGCTGCCAGGATATCGCCGGAGGTTTCTCCGGCGACGATGCCGATGCGGACGGGATCAGGCACGGATGATCCCGCGCTCGTTGTCTTTGAGGAAATCCACATAGAGCTGAACGGCAGGTTCGCTGGCCGCCATCTCCGTCAGTACAGGCAGCACCTCTTCGATGGTCTTGCCGGAGCGGAAGATCTCCTTGTAGGCGCGTTTGACCGCGGAAATCGCTTCCGGGCTGTAACCGCGACGACGCAAGCCTTCGGAGTTGACCCCGAACGGCTTGGCATAGTTGCCGGCGGCCATCACGTAGGGCGGCACGTCCTTGTTGAGGGCGGCGCAGCCACCGACGAAGGCGTGGGAACCGACGCGGCCGAATTGGTGGATGGCGGAGAGGCCACCGAAGATGACGAAGTCGCCGATCACCACATGACCCGCCAGGGTAGCGTTGTTGGCGAAGATGCAGTTGTCACCGATGATGCAGTCGTGGGCCACGTGCACATTGACCATGAACAGGTTGCCGCTGCCCACCTTGGTCAGGGATTGATCCTGGGTGGTACCGCGGTGCACGGTGCAGTTCTCGCGAAAGACGTTGTTGTCGCCGATCTCGAGGAAGGTACGCTCGCCGGCGTACTTCTTGTCCTGGCAATCCTCACCGATGGAGCTGTGCTGGAAGATCTTGTTGCCGCGACCGATCCTGGTCGGGCCCTTGATTAGCACATGGGAGCCCACCCAGGTGTTGTCGCCAATTTCCACCTCGGCGCCAATGACGGAGAAGGGGCCGATTTCAACCCCTTTGCCGATCACTGCAGACTCATGGACGATGGCGGTATCGTGAATGATGGCAGTCTGGTCGATCACGTTCGTTAAACCTCGCGTTTGGCGCACATCAGCTCGGCGGTGCAGACAACTTCACCATCAACGGTAGCAACACCGGTGAACTTGGCAATGCCGCGACGCTCTTTCAGGAACTCCACGTCCAGCACCAGCTGATCGCCGGGGCCGACCGGGCGCTTGAAACGAGCGTTGTCGATGGAGGCAAAGTAATAGAGTTCGTTGGGGGACGGTTTGCCCACCATGGTAAAGGCCAGGATGCCGGTGGCTTGCGCCATGGCTTCCAGGATCAGCACGCCGGGGAACACCGGCTTGGCCGGGAAATGGCCTTGAAAGATCGGCTCGTTGAAGGAGACGTTCTTGATGGCACGCAGGGTCTTGCGCTCATCGCTGATCTCGTAGTTCTCGACCTTGTCCACCATCAGGAAGGGATAACGGTGGGGCAGCAAGTCCATGATTTCCTGGATACCCAGGCTCTTCTTTTCAGTAGTCAAAACAGTACCCTATACCAATCGTGATTATTCTTGATCCAGCTTTTTCTCAAGTCGGCTCAACCGCTTGTGCATCTCTTCGATACGCATCACCCGGGCGGCGGTCTTGCGCCACTCTTTATTGGTCTGCAGGGGGATGCCGGAAGAGTAGACACCGGGCTCGGTAATGGGTCGCATCACCATGGCCATACCGGTGACGGTGGCCTGGTCGCAGATCTCCATGTGCCCGTTAAAGACGGAAGCGCCGCCAATGATACAGTATTTGCCGACCTTGAGACTACCGGCCATCACGGTGGAGCCCGCCACGGCGGTGCCGTAGCCGATCTCGACGTTGTGAGCTATCTGGCACTGGTTGTCGATGATGACGTTATCCGCGATGCGGGTATCTTCCAGCGCACCCCGGTCAATGGTGGTACAGGCCCCGATTTCGACCCGATTGCCGATGGTCACGCCGCCGAGCTGGGGGATCTTGATCCACTCGCCACGCTCGTTGGCATAACCGAAACCGTCGGCCCCGATCACGGTGCCAGCTTGCACCAGACAGTCCGTGCCCAGGGTCACGTTGTGATAGAGGGTGACGTTGGCCCACAACCGGGAGCGCGCTCCCAGTCGGGTATTCTTGCCAACGAAACAACCCGGGCCGATGCGCACATCATCCCCCAGCACGACGCCGGACTCGATGACCGCATTGGCTCCGATGGCCACTCTCTCGCCCAGTTGCACGTCCGCCGCGATGACGGCGCTCGGATGGATATCCGTGGCCGGCTGCGGGGTGGTGTCCAGCAGTTGGGCTACCCGGGCAAAGCCCACATAGGGGTCCTTGAGCACCAGGGCATTGGTGGGACAGAAGGGCAAGTCCGCCTCTGTGATGAGCACGGCCGTGGCCTTGCTCTGCTCCAGATAATGGCGGTACTTCTTGTTGGACAGGAAGGTGATGTCACCCTCCCCGGCCTTTTCCAGTGTCGCTACCTTGCGGATTTCCTGGGTCCCATCCCCATGGACCTGGGCCCCCAGTTGCTGGGCCAGCTGTGCGAGAGTGAATGCCATCAATTAGTTGCTCTTGCTTACCTGAGAAATGACCTGGGCAGAGATGTCCATCTTGCTGGCGGCATAGGGGGCGGCATTGCGCTCCAGCACCAGATCATAACCATTGCTCTTGGCGATGGAATCGATGGCAGCCTGAACCTTGGTCAGGATCTTGTTACGCTCTTCCGCCTGACGACGGCCGTTGTCTTGCTCGAAGGCCTGACGCTTCTGGTTGAATTCCATCTGCAGCTTGGCCAGCTTCTCCTGGTTCTGCTTCTTCTGATCGTTGCTCATGAAGGCTTCATCCTTCTTGAACTTCTCGACCAGCTTCTGGCCGTCAGACTCGAGTTTCTGCAGCTCGCGCATGCGCGGCTCGAACTCGCTCTTCAGCTTCTTGGCCACGGCGTCACGCTGGGGCAGCTTCTGGAAGACTTCGCTCATGTCGACCACGGCGATCTTGGTATCAGCCCAGGCGGAGCCCATACCGGCAGCCATCAGTGCAAGACTCAAACCAGCTACTTTCAACGCTTTCTTCACACTTACTCCTTGGTCCCTCGGTAGAGGGCTACCTGATTTACCTGATTGTGCAAGCAGTCCCAAGACCGCCTGTTGCCTGGTGAGGCACGCCCGTTGCGCGCCCCATCATTGAATACCCCCACCTGGGTGGGGGAGCATCCGCGCAACTTGTTAGAAGGTGCGACCGATGTTGAAGGAGAAGACTTCGGTATCGTCCCCCTCGTACTTCTTAAGCGGTTGTGCCAGCACGAACACCAGCGGGCCCATGGGAGAGAGCCACTGCAGGGACAGACCGGCGGACATCCGGATATTGCTGGGGTCAGAATAGTCCATCAGATAGTTACAGCCACTGAAGCAACGGTTCTGGTAATCGCTGTAGTCGAAGGTGGTATCCCAAACGGTACCGGCATCGATGAAGAAGCTGGTCCGCAGCTGGGGTTGATAGCTCTCGGACGCGAACGGCGTCGGCACTATCATCTCCAGGGAGGCGACCGCCAGGGCATTGCCCCCCACCGAGCTGTCGGTGCCCTGGATCACGTCGTTACCACCCAGGTTGTAGTAGTAGAGCGCCTTCGGACCGACGGTATTGCTCTTGAAGCCGCGCAGGGTATCGAAGCCACCGGCATAGTAGTTCTCGAAGAACGGCAGCACGTGATCGTAGTCACCGTTGCTGCCATAGCCGTTACCGTAGGAGGCACGCGCTTTGGCCAGCATGACCCACTGGTGATCCGCATCAAACGGGAAATAATGTGCGTCTTCGGCGTTGAGCTTGAAGTACTGCAGATCCATGCCCGGCACCGTCACCTTGGCATTGACCCGCTGACGATCCCCCGCGGTCGGGAACTGGCCCTTGTTGAGGGTGGAGCGGGTCCAGCCGGCGGTGACGTCGACGGTGTTGAACACCATGCGGTTGTCGCCGTCCAGGTTGGACTGGTACACCTTCCAGAACTCATCCACCTGCACATAGGGGTTGGGCTGGGACAGCTTGTTGTTCTCGTAGCCCAGGCTGAAGTCGAGGCGGTTGTTCTCGTTGACCGGGAAACCACTGGAGAGGCGGAAGCCGATGGTGGTGTTCTCGTAGTCGACGATGTTGGCGTCGGCCGCGCTGAACTTGTTGTAGTAGAGGCGGCCGCCCAGGCTGACACCGTCGACGGTGAAGTAGGGATCGTTATAGCTGAGATCGATGTTCTTCGAGTAGTCGTTGGTGCTGGCGTTGATACCGATCTTCTTGCCGGTACCCATGAAGTTGTCCTGCTGCAGGCCCGCCTGCAGGCTCAGGCCAGATTCGGTGCCATAGCCGATACCGGCGTTGATGGAACCGGCCGGCTGCTCCTTGACCTTGAAGTCCAGATCGACCTGGTCATCGCTGCCCGGCACCCGCTTGGTGTCCACTTCGGCGCTCTCGAAGAAGCCGAGACGGTTGAGACGGGTCTTGGACTGCTCGACGTTGTCGGAGGAGAGCCAGGTGCCTTCCATCTGGCGCATCTCGCGGCGCAGCACTTCGTCCTTGGTGGTGACGTTGCCGGTGAAGTTGATGTTGCGCACGTAGACGCGGGGACCCGGCTCCACGTTGACGATGAGCTCGACCTCTTTGGTGGCGTCATTGACCTGGGGGAAGGTGGTCACCTTGGGATAGGCGTAGCCGTAACGGCCGAGGAACTTGGAGAGCACCTCTTCGGTGTGGGTCACCTGGCTCGCGGAGTAGACGCTGCCGGCCTCAATGGGGATCAACCCCTTCATCTCGCCGCCGCGATCGATGAGATCGCCCTTGATCTGCACCCCGGAGACCTTGTACTGGTCCCCTTCCTTGATGTTCAGGGTGACGTAGACCCCCTTCTTGTCCGGGGTCATGGAGACCTGAGTGGACTCCTGCTGGAAGCGGATATAGCCGCGGTCCATGTAGTAGGAGCGCAGCACTTCGATGTCGCCCGCCAGCTTCTGTTTCTGGTAACGCTGGTCGCCGGTGAAGTTCCACCAGGGCACATCATCCTTGAGGGAGAGCTGGGCCAGCAGCTTCTCTTCCGGGAACACCTGGTTGCCGACGATGTTGATCTGCTGGATCTTGGCCGCTTCCCCTTCCACGAAGGTGAACTTCAGATCGACCCGGTTGCGGGGCAGCGGGGTGACGATGGCCTTGACCCTGGCGGAGTACTTGCCCACGCCGTAGTAGAAGTCTTCAAGCCCCTTCTCGAGGGAGCTCAACACGGTGCGATCCAGGGGATCCCCGACCCGGATGCCGGAGGACTCCAGGCTCTGGGTCAGCTGCTCTTCCTTGATGTCCTTGTTGCCGGAGAATTCGATGCTGGAGATGGTCGGGCGTTCCTTCACCACGACTTGCAGCACCTGACCGTCACGGTAGACCTTGACGTCCTCGAAGTTGCCCGAGGCATAGAGCCGCTTGATGGCGTTGGCCAGGGCCACGGAATCGACGGAGTCACCGACCCGGACCGGCAGATTCAACAGGGCGGCGCCCAGGGTCACCCGCTGCAGACCCTCCACCTGAATGTCTTGCACCACAAAAGAGGCAGGGGCCGCCTGAGCCAGGAAGCTGGCTCCCAGCAGGCAACTCAACACCAATGCTTTTTTAACAGCCATTTTGTTCTTATGTGTCCTTGTTGATGCTCTAGCCTCAGAGGCGAGCGAAATCATTAAACAGCGCAATGCCCATCAGTAACATCAGAATGGCGGCGCCTATCCTGAACCCAACTTCCTGAATTTTTTCTGGTACCGGCTTGCCGGTGACTGCCTCGATGAGGAAGTAGACCAAATGGCCCCCATCCAGCACCGGCAGGGGGAACAGATTGATGATCCCCAGGTTGACGCTGATGAGCGCCAGGAAACCGAGGAAATAGACCAGTCCGTAATCGGCGCTGCTGCCGGCGCCCTTGGCGATGGAGATGGGGCCGCTCAGGTTATCCAGCGAGACGATGCCACCGATCAGCTTGCCAATCATGTCAAAGGTCAGCGTGATCAGGCTCCAGGTCTTCTGGAGGCCATGCCACAGGGCTTGCAAAGGCCCATACTGTAACAGAACTCGATACTCATCCGGTAATGGAACCAGTTGCGGCGACAGGCCGACGAAACCGACCAGCTCCCCTCTCACCTTCTTCGCATCCGGGGTCAGGGCCAGGGTCAGATCGCTGCCCGCCCGCTCCACCGTCACCTGCAAGGTCTGTTCGGGGGAGTGCTGCACCCGCTGGACGAACTGGGCCCATTCGGTGATCTCTTCATCCCCTACCCGTTTGATGCGATCCCCGATCTGCAGGCCCGCCTTCTCGCTGGCGCTCTTGGGGACTATGGCCTCGACCACGGGCAGCACCTTGCCGCCAAGGGGCACTATGCCGAGGCTGCCGATGGGGGATTCCTTGTCCGGATCGAAGCTCCAGCTCTCCAGCATCAGCGTCTTGTCGACGGCGTAGCCGGCGCCATCCGCCTTCACCTTGAGCTGCACGGACTTGTCGCCAAGATGGCTGATGAGGGCGTAGGTCACCGACTCCCAGTCACCGGTCGCCTCATCACCCACACCCACGATTTCCATGCCGGGCAGGACGCCCGCCTCGGCCACGATGGACGCCGGGCGCACCTCGCCGACCACAGGCTTGACGCTTGGCACCCCTATCATGAACATCAGCCAGAAGGCGAACAGGGCGAACACGAAGTTCGCCATGGGGCCGGCCGCGACTATGGCCATCCGCGCCCAGACGCTCTTGTGGTTGAAGGCTTGCTGCTCTTCGCCGGGCTTGAGCTCATCGACCCGGCCGTCCAGCATCTTCACATAGCCGCCGAGCGGGATCAGGGCCAGCACATACTCGGTGCCATCCTTGCCGATACGGCGCCAGATAGCCTTGCCAAAGCCGATGGAGAAGCGCTCGACCTTGACACCGCAGCGACGGGCCACCCAGAAGTGGCCGAATTCATGGACAGCGACCAAGAGCCCGAGGGCGACGATAAAGGCCCCGATATTCCAGAGAACCCCGCCCATCAGTGCGGCACCCCGACATCATGGGCGCCACGGGACGCGAACGGCTGTTGCACTCCTTTCATCGAGCAAGCTCCTTAATCAGTTGCCGGGCACGGACACGGGCCACGGCATCCAGCGCAATCAGATCGTCCAAGGAGGCGGCGGTACTGTCACCCAGCGCCCCCATGACGGACTCGTTGACTCTGGCAATATCCATAAATCCGATCCGCTCTGCAAGAAAAGCCGCGACGCTCTCCTCATTGGCGGCGTTGAGGGAGGTCGTCGCTGCCTGTCCCTGCTGACAGGCTGCCATGGCCAACGCCAGGCAGGGATAACGCTCGTAGTCGGGACGGATAAAGCTGAACTCTCCGACACTGAAGAAGTCCAAAGGTTCCACACCGGACTCAATCCTGGCCGGATAAGCCAGGGCATGGGCGATGGGGGTGCACATGTCGGGGTTGCCGAGCTGGGCCAGCACGGACCCATCCTTGTACTGCACCATGGAGTGGATGACAGACTGGGGGTGGATCACCACCTGGATCTGCTCGGGGGCAGCGTTGAACAGCCAGCGCGCCTCTATGTACTCCAGCCCCTTGTTGATCATGGTGGCGGAGTCTACCGAGATCTTGGCCCCCATGGACCAGTTCGGATGGGCCACCGCCTGGGCCGGGGTGACCCGGTCCAGATCCGCGATATCGGTATAGCGGAAGGGGCCGCCGGAGCCGGTCAGCAGTATCTTGCTGATGCCGGCACCCGCCAGATCGCAGAAACCGGGTTGACGCTGGATGGCCTCGGGCAGGCACTGGAAGATGGCGTTGTGTTCGCTGTCGATGGGCAGCAGGGTTGCCCCAAAGTCGCGCACCGCCTCCATGAAGAAGGCCCCGGACATCACCAGTGCCTCCTTGTTGGCCAGCAGGATACGCTTGCCCGCCCGCACGGCGGCCATGGTGGGGGCCAGCCCGGCGGCGCCGACGATGGCAGCCATGACGCTGTGAGCCTCGGGGTGGGCAGCCACCTCGCACAGGGCAGCCTGACCGGACAGCACCCGGGTGGCACTGCCGTGGGTCTTGAGCCGTTCGGCCAGCTCGTGCGCCGCGGCCTCATCCACCATGACGGCGAAACGGGGGGAGAATTCGAGACAGTCCCGCAGCATGGCATCCACGCTGCGAGCCGCCGTCAGCGCCAGCACCTGCCAGCGCCCCGGGTTCTGTCGCAGTACCTTGAGGGTGCTCTGACCGATGGAGCCGGAGGCTCCCAGGATCACCAGGTTGGACATTAGAACTCCTGACTGAGTAGCAGATAGCTGAGCAAGAAGACCGGCAGCGCCGCCGTCAGGCTGTCGATACGATCGAGGATGCCGCCGTGGCCCGGCAGCAGGGTGCCGGAATCCTTGATGCCGGCTTCGCGCTTGAACATGCTTTCGGTGAGATCGCCGAGCACGGAGGCAAGCACCGCCAGCAGGGAGCAGAGCAGCACCACCCCCATCTTGGCGGGCACGAAGCCCATGAACCAGGTGACGCCGACCGCCAAGAGACTCGCGGTAAACAGGCCGCCCAGCATGCCCTCTATGGTTTTACCCGGGCTCACCGCCGGCGCCAGCTTGTGTTTGCCGAATGCCTTGCCGAAAAAATACGCGCCAGAATCTGCCGCCCAGACCAGCCCCATGACGAACAGCAGGATCCAGGCCCCCATCATGGGGTCGTGATAGAAGTTGTAACCACGGATGGCCACCAGGGACCAGAAGAAGGGCACCAGGGTGACCAGGCCAAACAGGGATTTGAGCCAGATGGACTTTTGCCACAGCTTGGCGCTCTGGGGATAGCGCAGGACCAGCAACAGCCCCAGGACCCACCAGCTGACTGCGGTCCAGAGTACCCCCATCAGCAGGGGATGCAGGTGCGGGATCCAGAGTTGCTCCACCGGCACCCAGTACAGGCTGGCGCCCAGCAGCAGGCAGAATACCAGCGGCAACCACTGTTGCGGCTGGGCAGAGACGAAGGCGCTCCATTCACGGCTGGCCAGCACGAAGACCAGGGCGGCCAGCAGGGCGAAGAATTTCAATGGCAGAAAAAACAGTGCCCCCAACACCAGGGGTACTAGCAGCAATGCGGTAATAATTCGTTGTTTTAGCAAAAGAACCTCTCTCTTGGGAGCGGGATTTAGCCGGTCTGGTGCTCGGCGATCAATGCCCGTATCTGTTCACCCGTGCACCCGAAGCGACGCTCGCGGGCCACGAAGGAGGCAACCGCCTCACTGAACTCGGCCTCGTTGAAATCGGGCCACAATACCGGGGTAAAATAGAGCTCGGCATAGGCGAGCTGCCACAGCACAAAGTTGCTGATGCGATGGTCGCCACCGGTACGAATAAGCAGATCCACCGGCGGCAGATCGGCCATGCAAACCTGTCCGCCCAGCGCACACTCGTCGATCGCCTCGGCGTCCAGCTCGCCGGCCGCCACGGCACGGGCCAGCTTGCGAGCGGCCTGGGCGATGTCCCACTGGCCACCGTAGTTGGCGGCGATGTTCAGGGTCAGCCCCTGATTGGCCGCGGTCAACGCCTCCGCCTTGGCGATCTTGGCCTGCAGCCGTTCGCTGAAACGGGCGGTATCACCGATCACCTTGAGCCGGATGCCGTTGCTGTGCAACTTGTTCACCTCGCGGCCCAGCACCGTCATGAACAGCTCCATCAGGGCATTCACTTCCCCTTCCGGGCGGCGCCAGTTCTCGCTGGAGAACGCAAACAGCGTCAACGCCTCCATCTGGGCGCGGGCGGCGAAGGTCACGGCTTCACGGACGGACTTCACACCCGCCTTGTGACCCGATACCCGCATCTTGCCACGGTTCTGAGCCCAACGGCCGTTACCATCCATGATGATGGCAACGTGACGAGGCAAGGACGAGCTGGCGCTATCGCCCAGCGCTGCCAAAAGCGACATTCATTTCTCCCACAAAGACAAAAGCGCCGTGCAGGGGCACTACACGGCGCTCGTAATATACCTGTCGGAGGCTTAGATTTCCATTAGCTCCTTTTCCTTCGCAGCCAGCGCTTCGTCTACCAGCTTGATGAAGGAATCGGTCAGCTTCTGGATCTCTTCCTGGGCACGACGGTCGTCGTCTTCGGAGATCTCTTTGTCCTTGAGCAGGGACTTGAAGTCGGCGTTGGCATCACGACGGATGTTGCGCACCGCAACCCGGGCACCTTCCGCTTCGGCGCGGACGATCTTGGTCAGATCGCGGCGACGCTCCTCGGTCAGCGGCGGCAGGGGCACGCGCAGGGTCTGGCCGTTGCTGGAGGGGTTCAGGCCCAGATCGGAGGTCAGGATGGCTTTTTCCACCGCCTGGATCATGGAGCGATCGAAGATGGAGATGGAGAGCGTGCGGGCATCTTCCGCCACGACGTTGGCCAACTGTTTCAGAGGAGTGGCGGCACCGTAATACTCCACCTGGATGCCGTCGAGCAGGCTCGGATGAGCGCGGCCGGTACGGATCTTGGACATCTGGGTTTTGAGCGATTCCACGCTCTTGGCCATACGGTCCTTGGCGTCGTTTTTAATCTCGTTGATCACAGTGTTTTCCTTTTGGCGAACGAGCCGGCACGCGGCTCGTGTCTATCTTATTGACTGGCGTAATGGATAAGCACGCCTAATGACCCAGGTTATCTTGTCAGCTGGCGTCATGAGCCAGTGCATATGGTTGCCCACTCTAACCCGATTGGCCAGCCAGGGATAAGAATGTCCGATGACTGACGCTATCTTATTTGCTTGCCTGATGGATCAGGGTGCCTTCCGGCTCTCCCATGATGACACGGCGCAGGGCACCCGGCTTGTTCATGTTGAACACCCGGATCGGCAGATCGTGGTCACGGGCCAGGGTAAAGGCTGCAAGATCCATTACCTTGAGTTCTTTTTCAAGAACTTCATCATAACTCAGTTCGTGATACAGCACGGCATCCGGATTCTTGACCGGATCGTCGGTGAACACGCCATCGACCTTGGTGGCTTTGAGCACCACGTCGGCTTCGATCTCGATGCCGCGCAGGCAGGCTGCAGAGTCGGTGGTGAAGAAGGGATTGCCGGTACCGGCGGAGAAGATCACCACCTTGCCGGCACGCAGCTGGCTGATGGCCTCGGCCCAGCTGTAGGAGTCGCAGACCCCTTGCAGGGAGATGGCCGACATCAGGCGGGCATTCACATAAGCACGATGCAGGGCATCACGCATGGCCAGGCCGTTCATGACGGTCGCCAGCATGCCCATGTGGTCACCCACCACGCGGTTCATGCCCGCCTTGGCAAGACCGGCGCCACGGAACAGGTTGCCGCCACCGATGACCAGACCAACCTGAACACCCAGCTCAACCAGCTCTTTGATCTCTTGGGCCATCCGCTCCAGCACCGCCGGATCAATGCCGAAACCCTCGGATCCTTGCAGGGCTTCACCACTCAACTTCAGAAGAACACGTCTGTATGCAGGCTTGGGATTGGTACTCATGTCACTGATTCCTGGTCATATAAAGACCGCGACATAAGTCGCGGTCTGGGGAAACGGAAAAACCGGTTCGATTAGGCCTTCTGAGCGGCCGCGATCTGGGCTGCTACTTCAGCAGCGAAGTCGGTCTCTTGCTTCTCGATGCCTTCGCCCACTTCGAAACGGGTGAAGGAAACAACGTCGGCGCCTTCTTTCTTCAGCAGCTCGGCAACGGTCATGGAAGGATCTTTCACGAACGGCTGACCAGTCAGGGAAACCTCACCGGTGAACTTCTTCATGCGGCCTTCAACCATCTTCTCGGCGATGTCTTTCGGCTTGCCGGAGTTGATGGCGATGTCGATCTGGATTTCGCGCTCTTTGGCAACGACTTCGGCAGACACGTCTTCCGGCTTGACGAATTGCGGGCTGTTGGCAGCAACGTGCATGGCCAGATCTTTGGCCAGCTCGTCGGAACCACCGGCCAGCTTGGTGATAACACCGATGCGGGAACCGTGTACATAAGTACCCAGGTTGTCGCCTTCAACCAGCATCACGCGACGCAGGTTCATGTTCTCACCGATCTTGGCGATCAGGTTGGTGATGGTCAGTTCGACGGACTCACCGTTACCGAAGTCGGCAGCCTTCAGGGCGTCGATGTCGGCAATCTTCTGGGTAGCAGCGATCTCGACGATCTTCTGACCCATGGCCAGGAAACCGGCATCCTTGGAAACGAAGTCGGTCTCGCAGTTCAGCTCGATCATGACGGCAACGTTGCCTTCGGTACGGGCGAAGATCACGCCTTCAGCGGCGATACGGCCAGCTTTCTTGGCGGCCTTGGCCTGACCGGATTTGCGCATGTTCTCGATGGCCAGCTCGATATCACCAGCGGCCTCTTCCAGCGCTTTTTTGCAGTCCATCATGCCAGCGGCGGTACGCTCGCGCAGTTCTTTTACCAGGGCGGCGGTAATGTTTGCCATGTCCAGTATCCTCGGTCTTGAATTGACAAGAAACAGGGGCCACAAGGGCCCCTGCTAACCAATTACATCAGCTTGGTTAATAAGGGCTTTTCAGTCCTTATCAATTACTCAGCTTCAACGAAGCCATCTTGTTCGGCTTGAACAACGATGTCCTGAGCGCGAGCTTCCAGTACGGTGTCAGCGGCAGCATTCAGGTACAGCTGTACGGCACGGATAGCATCGTCGTTACCCGGGATGACGTAATCAACGCCGTCCGGGTTGGAGTTGGTATCAACGATGGAAACTACCGGGATACCCAGGTTGTTGGCTTCTTTGATAGCGATGTGCTCGTGGTCGGCATCGACAACGAACAGAACGTCAGGCAGACCGCCCATGTTCTTGATACCACCCAGGCTCTTCTCCAGCTTTTCCATTTCGCGAGTACGCATCAGCGCCTCTTTCTTGGTCAGCTTGTCGAAGGTACCGTCTTGGCTCTGGGTTTCCAGATCTTTCAGGCGCTTGATGGACTGACGAACGGTTTTCCAGTTGGTCAGCATGCCGCCCAGCCAGCGGTGGTTAACATAGAACTGGTCGCAACGCTCAGCGGCTTCTTTAACGGCTTCAGACGCGGCACGCTTGGTACCTACGAACAGTACCTTGCCTTTCTTGGCAGCTACGGAGCTGATGAAGTTCATGGCATCGTCAAACATCGGAACGGTTTTTTCCAAGTTGATGATGTGAACCTTGCTGCGGGCGCCGAAGATGTAGGACTTCATTTTCGGGTTCCAGTAACGAGTCTGGTGACCGAAGTGGACGCCGGCTTGCAGCATGTCGCGCATAGAAACTTTAGCCATTTTATACCTCTGTATTGGGGTTAGGCCTCCACACATCCCATGTAACCGACCCCAGAGGGGCACCCCGGTACAGGTGTCGATGTGTGTGTGTTGTTTAAGTAAGGGTGATGGAGCGAGGAACAAGTTCCCCATTCCGGCGCGCTTTATACCATAAGTTTGTCCCGGATACCACCGGCCGGCTGCCTAAAAATCCCCCCTCCCGAGCCAGGGTGCGACCGCTGGCTGACGCTGAGATGACGATCACACTGGAAGTGAGCGGGGGTTGGGGATAAAATTTTGTCCTGATTGCAAACGCATCTATTTTTCATTACCTGGTTGGTCATCCTCCGATGAGAGGCCAGGCCGCAAGAGAGAATCCATGTCCATCACCATCAAGACTCCCGAAGAGATCGAAAAAATGCGCGTTGCCTGCCAGCTGGCAGCCGATGTGCTGGTCATGATCGCCCCCCATGTAAAGGCCGGCGTGACCACGGACGAGCTGAACACCCTGTGCCACGACTTCATCGTCGACGTGCAGCAGGCCGTCCCGGCTCCGCTGAACTACCACGGTTTCCCCAAGTCCATCTGCACCTCGGTGAACGATGTAATCTGCCACGGCATCCCCAATCACAAGAAACTGCGTGAAGGGGACATCCTCAACATCGACATCACCGTCATCAAGGATGGCTACCACGGCGACACCTCCGCCATGTTCATCGTCGGCCAGACCACACCATTGCGCCGTCAGCTGTGCAAGGTGGCGCAGGAGAGCCTCTACGCCGCCATCAAGCGGGTGCGTCCCGGCATGTGCATCACCGAGATCGGTGCCGTGATCCAGCCCATCGTCGAGCAGGCCGGTTTCTCCGTGGTGCGTGACTACTGTGGCCACGGTATCGGTGCCGAGTTCCACGAGGAGCCGCAGATCCTGCACTACCGCAACGGCGGCAAGCTGGAGCTGAAGGCCGGCATGTGCTTCACCATAGAGCCCATGGTCAACAGCAAGAAGTATCACTGCCGCATCAATCCTAAGGATGGCTGGACAGTGACCACCAAGGATGGCGGCGACTCCGCCCAGTGGGAGCACACCCTGCTGGTGACCGAGGATGGCTGCGAGGTGATGACCCTGCGCCCCGATGACACTATCGACCGCGTCATCAAACACAGTTAACATCAAACCCCGGCCATGCCGGGGTTTGTGTTTTCAAGACGACGAGATGCCATGGACGCCAGCCTGCTTTCCCCCCACCTGTTGCCCGACGATCAGCTCAGCCGCGAGAACTGCAAGGAGTACCTGAGCCGTTTCCTCGCCTGGCTGCACGCACGCTTCGACGCCGGTGACAACATCATCGAACTGGTGGCGACCCGCTCCGAATATATGGATGCGCTGCTGACCCGGCTGTGGCACAAGTTCGGCTTCGACAAGACCTCTCTCACCCTGATCGCGGTGGGGGGCTATGGCCGCGGGGAACTGCACCCCCACTCCGACATCGACCTGCTCATTCTCTACGAGGGGGAGGATCTCGACGAGGTGCTGGGGCTGCGCATCGGCGAGTTCATCACCCTCTTGTGGGATCTCAAGCTGGAGGTGGGGCAGTCGGTGCGCAACGTGAGCGAGTGCATCGAACAGGGGCGCGCCGACATCACGGTCGCCACCAACCTCATCGAGGCGCGCTACATCACCGGCCGCAAAGAGGGCTTCGAGCAACTTCAGGCCGCCACCCAGCCCCAGCACTTCTGGCCGAGCGAGGAGTTCTTTCGCGCCAAGCGCGAGGAGCAGACCCAGCGCCACCGCCAGTTCCTCGGCACCGCCTACAAGCTAGAGCCGGACCTCAAGAGCAACCCGGGGGGATTGCGCGACATCCAGACCCTGGCTTGGGTCGCCCGCCGCCACTTCGGCGCCACCACCTTGTTCGAGATGACCAGCCACGGTTTCCTCAACCGGGCCGAGTACAGGGAGCTGCTGGACTGCCAGAACTTCCTGTGGAAGGTGCGCTTCGCCCTGCACATGGCCATCAACAAGGGGGACAACCGCCTGCTGTTCGATCGCCAGCGCACCGTGGCCCAGATGCTCGGCTTCGAGGGTGAGGGTAACGGCCCGGTCGAGCAGATGATGAAGCGCTTCTACCAGACGGTGCGACGGGTAGCCGAGCTCAACGAGATGCTGCTGCAGCTGTTTGACGAGGCCATCCTCGGCAACACCGCCATGGACGTGCGCCGCATCAGCGACGAGTTCCAGTTGCGGGGCCGCCTCATCGACGCCGTGGACTCCGAGCTGTTTGGCCGGGATCCCGCCGCCATACTGCGGCTCTTCTACCAGATAGCCCAGCACCCCGACATCGCCGGCATCCACTCCGCCACCCTGCGCCAGCTGCGGGAAGCCAGGCGTACCCTCAACTGCTGGCTGCAGGATCTGCCCGAATGCCGGCGCCTCTTCATGGCGCTGCTGCGCCACCCCAACGGCATCGGCCAGCCGCTCACTCTTATGCATAAGTACGGGATCCTCGCGGCCTATCTGCCCCAGTGGAACCTCATCGTCGGCCAGATGCAGTTCGACATGTTCCATGCCTACACGGTGGACGAGCACACCCATCGCCTGCTCCAGAACATCCACCGCTTCGCGAACCCGGCCAGCCGCCAGACCCACCCGCTCTGCCACGAGGTGTTCACCCAATTGCGCAAGCCGGAGCTGCTCAGCATCGCCGCCCTGTTCCACGACATCGCCAAGGGGCGGCGTGGGGATCACTCCGAACTCGGCGCCGTGGATGCCCTGGAGTTCTGCCAGCTGCACGGGCTGGATCGCTACGAGAGCCGCCTGGTGGCCTGGCTGGTGCGCCACCACCTGCTGATGTCGGTCACCGCCCAGCGCCGGGACATCTACGACCCCGAGGTGGTGTCCGACTTCGCCCAGAAGGTGCGGGACGAATTGCACCTCGACCTGCTCTACTGCCTCACCGTGGCCGACATCTGCGCCACCAACGACAGCCTCTGGAACGACTGGAAGGGTACCCTGCTGCGGGAGCTCTACTTCGCCACCCAGAAGGCGCTGCGCCAGGGATTGGAGAATCCGCCGGACATGCGCCTCAAGATCCGCGAGAACCAGCGCCAGGCCAGGCAGCTCCTGGCCCAGCGGGAGGTACCGGAGGAGAGCGTCAACGCACTCTGGAGCGACTTCAAGGCCGACTACTTCCTGCGCCACAGCCCGGAGCAGATCGCCTGGCACAGCCGCAAGATCATCGAGCACGGCGACAACCCTGCTCCCCTTGTCACCATCGGCAAGCAACCCACCCGCGGGGGCAGCGAGGTGTTCATCTATTGCCGCGACACCCCGAACCTGTTCGCCACCGTGGCCTCGGCGCTGGATCAGAAGAATCTCAACATCCACGACGCCCAGATCATGAGCTCCCACAACGACTACGTGCTGGATACCTTCATCGTGCTGGAGCCGACCGGGGATCCCATCAGCCCGAACCGCACCGCCACCATCAAGAAGGCGCTGGAGAAGGCGCTGCAGGAGCCGGGCAAGCTGGTGCTGCGCAGCAAGCCCCTGTCCCGGCGCCACCGCCAGTTCAGCGTGCCGACCCGGGTGGTGTTCCTGCCCCACAAAGGGGAAAACCGTCACACCTTGCTGGAGCTGACGGCCCTCGATACCCCCGGCTTACTGGCCCGCATCGGCGCTGTGTTCCAGCAGTGCGGCTTGTCCCTGCATGCGGCCAAGATCACCACCATAGGCGAGCGGGTGGAGGACTTCTTCAGTCTCACCACGCTGGCCGGGGAACCCCTGACCCAGTCCGAGCAACAGGCCCTGGAGGAGCGGTTGGTCAATCAGCTAAACCCTTCCGAGAACGGGGATGAGGGGACGGACGAGGGTCTCGGCAGACGCCATATTGAGTTCTAATTTATCAATCGGAACAAGCCCTTGAACGAACAATGGACAATAAACTGCCGCTCTTTCGAAGAAATCGGCCGGGGCCCTTAAAAACAATTGGAAAAGTGTGATACAACAAACGGAATTTTTTAAAGGAAACCTGTCATGACCGAGTTGCAACAGACCATAGAAGCGGCCTTCGAGCGCCGCGACACCATCACTCCCGGCTCCGTCGATGCCGCCACCAAGAGCGCCATCCTGGAGGCCATCGAGCTGCTGGACGCAGGCCGTGCCCGGGTCGCCGAGAAGATCGCCGGCGAGTGGGTGGTTCACCAGTGGTTGAAGAAGGCGGTACTGCTCTACTTCCGCATCAATGACAACGGCATCATCAAGGGTGACGACGCCCAGTACTACGACAAGGTTCCCCTCAAGTTCTCCGACTACAGCGCCGAGCAGTTCAAGGCTGCCGGCGTGCGCGTGGTGCCGCCGGCGACTGCCCGCAAAGGCTCCTTCATCGCCCCCAATACCGTGCTGATGCCCTCCTACGTCAACATCGGCGCCTTCGTCGATGAAGGCACCATGGTCGACACCTGGGCCACCGTCGGCTCCTGCGCCCAGATCGGCAAGAACGTCCACCTCTCCGGCGGTGTCGGCATCGGCGGCGTGCTGGAGCCGCTGCAGGCCAACCCGACCATCATCGAGGACAACTGCTTTATCGGTGCTCGCTCCGAAGTCGTGGAAGGGGTGATCGTCGAGGAAGGCTCCGTCATCTCCATGGGCGTCTTCATCGGCCAGTCCACCCGCATCTATGATCGCGAGACCGGCGAGATCCACTACGGCCGCGTACCGGCGGGTTCCGTGGTCGTCTCCGGCTCCCTGCCCTCCAAGTGCGGCAAGTACAGCCTGTACGCCGCCGTCATCGTCAAGAAGGTGGATGCCAAGACCCGCGCCAAGGTCGGCATCAACGCCCTGCTGCGTTCCATCGACGAATAATCAGCGGTTGAATACTGAAGCAAGAAGGGCGCCTAATGGCGCCTTTTTTTGTTTTGGCGCCCCTGTCACAGGCAAGCCATGACGACTCGGTTAAGATAGATGGGTCAGGAACGTTTCAAACCGAGGAAGCCCGATGTACGAGAACCTGAAGAGCCTGGGGATCCAGGATCCCGCCTCCGTGGACAGCTACACCCTACGCCAGGAGGCCAACCACGATATCCTCAAGATCTACTTCAAGAAGCAGAAGGGCGAGTTCTTCGCCAAGAGTGTCAAGTTCAAGTATCCGCGCCAGCGCAAGACCATACTGATCGACTCGGGCACCCACGAGTACAAGGATGTCACCGAGATCAACGCCAACCTCAAGTACGTGGTCGATGAGCTGGACAACCTGACCCAGGGGTTGCATGTCGAGATCGATCAGGACATCAAGCAGAAGATATTGCGGGACCTCCGTCACCTCGAGAAGGTGGTGCAGAACAAGATCAGCGAGATAGAGCGGGATCTGGAGAAGCTGTAAACACCCACCCATCGTAAAAAAGGTGCCATTAGGCGCCTTTTTCGCGTCAAAAGCAGTAAAACCGTCCACCGCACTCAACATCAGCAGCCTGCTTTTTCTGCCACCTTAGAGCCTTTATGTCCCGTCGGGCCCAGCACCTTCGAGTAGTTATGCCGGGATAACCCCCCTTTGCCTGACACGGATAGTGCCCAACAAAAAGGGAGGCTTGCGCCTCCCTCTTCGGAACTCTCGATGTCAGGCAACGATTAGTTGCTCTTCATCCAGATATCCATCTCGGTTTTAAGGTTATCGGACTTGGTACCGAAGATGGCCTGAACACCGGAACCTGCGACCACCACACCGGCGGCGCCCAGCTTCTTCAGACCAGCCTGGTCAACCTTGGCCACGTCCTTCACACCGACACGCAGACGGGTGATGCAGGCGTCCAGGGAGGCGATGTTCTCTTTACCACCGAAGGCAGTCACCAGGGCGGCAGACATCTCGTCCTTGCTCTGGGCAGCAGTGGCTTCCTGAGCGGTTTCGTCTTCACGACCCGGGGTCTTCAGGTTCATGGCACGAATGACCACGGTGAAGACCACGTAGTAGATGACGGCGTAGACCAGACCCAGGCCCACCAGCAGCAGCATGTGATCGGCACGGGGCGATTGCACCACGAAGTCGATGAAGCCGTTGGAGAAGGTGTGGCCGTGTACGATCCCCAGGGAGTTGGTCAGCACATAGGCCAGACCCGCCAGCAGAGCGTGGATGGCGTACAGTACCGGCGCCACGAACAGGAAGGAGAATTCGATGGGCTCGGTGATGCCGGTCAGGAAGGAGGTCAGGGCGGCAGAGGCCATGATACCTACGATCTTGGCGCGGTTTTCCGGCTTGGCACAGTGCGCGATGGCAAAGGCGGCAGCAGGCAGACCGAACATCTTGAACAGGTAGCCACCGGCCAGCTGACCGAAGCCGTTGCCGGCAGCGCGGGAGGCGTCATCAGCGGTCAGGAAGCAGGTCATGATACCGTGAACGGTTTCACCGGCCGCGTTGACACAGGTACCCGCCTGGTAGAAGAAAGGCACGTTCCAGATGTGGTGCAAACCGAACGGGATCAGGGAGCGCTCAACCACGCCGTAGATGCCGAAGGCCAGTACCGGGTTCTGGTTGGCGGCCCAGTCGGAGAAGGCACCGATGGCACCCCCTACCGGCGGCCAGATCACGGACAGGATCACGCCCAGACCGATGGAGACGAAACCGGTGATGATGGGCACGGCGCGCTTGCCGGCGAAGAAGCCCAGGTACTCGGGCAGCTGGATCTTGTAGAAGCGGTTGAACGCCCAGGCGGCGACGCCACCGGCGAGGATACCACCCAGTACACCGGTATCGATGCTCTCGACACCCATGACAGGCGCCATCACCTTCAGGGTGGCGACCATGATGCCGTAACCCACGATGGCGGACAGACCGGATACACCGTCGTTATTGGTGAAGCCAAGGGCCACACCCACGGCGAACAGCAAGGCCATCTGACCGAATACGGAACCACCGGCTTGCTCCATCAACTGGGAAACAATTTCCGGCAACCAGCTGAAGTGGGCAGCACCCACCCCCAGCAGAATACCTGCAACAGGCAGGACGGATACGGGCAGCATCAGCGCCTTACCGACCTTTTGCAGATTAGAGAAAGCATTTTTTAACATGTGTGCGCTCCTGAATGGATTTTTTCCGTACACGATCCAGTCAATTTATAGATGGCAGCCTTCGTCATCTGACCTTGTACTGAATTCGACCGGGTTTGCTTATTTTGACCAGCTGAATATAACCCAGCAATATCGGAATTTCTTCCATCGGGCCGAAGGGAATAATGAATTTGGAGGAGAGATCACAAGATATTCAGAGGAGGGAGATTATCTGATTTTCAGAATATTATTCCGCATCTTTATAGTATTACGGATAAATATGGAGTGCTGTTTCCTATTGTATTTTAGGGAATCTCATTAATACAAAAAGAAACTCAAGGTAACAAAATGTAACGCATTGCTATTTTCTATGATCTAGTCTACCGATTAAAAAGGCCTCCAACAAGGAGGCCTCAAATAAATATTAGTCTGACAAATTACGGTTATTTAGTTCTTCTGTGAACGCTTCACCGCATCGATAAAGACCGACTTCGCCTTGGTCGAACCGGCCCGTTCGGCCTCGCTCACCAGTTGCATCGCCTTGTCGATATCGCCAGCCTTGACCGCCTTCTCGATCTGGCTGTTGTAGAAGGCCTCGGTCTCGCTCAGCATGGCCGGAGCCGGCTTGCTGGGGGCGACCACGGCGGCCGTGGTGGCAGTTGCCGCCGTCGCTGCCACGGCGGTGGTGGCCGGCTTGGCCTGGCTCATCGCCACCTTGTCTGAATACTCGGGTTTGAAGACGGCTTCGATGCCCTGGCCCTTGGCCATGTCGACGGTTTTTATCTGCACCAGGCCCCAGGGAGAGTGCGGGATGACGGGGTCGGCGATATCCGGCTCGACGGTATGATTGGCGCGGGCAAAGGCCTTGGCCGGGTGCAATATGGTGGTGCTGCCGGCAAGCTCATCGGCCGGGGCATAGACCACCATGTAGGTCTCGGCGGCCGGATTGCCCGGCATGCTGCGGTCGATGAATACCTTGCCTTCGATGCGGTCATTGTCGAGCAGGTGGGCCGGCTGGTAGGTGAAGACAGACTCACCCAGCACGCGAGTCACCTTGAACTGGGAATCCAGCATGATCACCTTGGGAACCAGTACCGTCTTGCTGACCTGGGAGGCCAGCGTGATGGCCAGGTTGCCGGTGTTGGTCGGCAGACGATAGGCGGCGAAATAGCTCATGCCCTCGTCAAACTGATAACTGGGCTGCTTGCCATCGATGGCCAGCAGCGTGTCTCCCTCTGGCAGGGCGACATAGTTGAATTCGTTGAATCCCTTGCAGCAGTTGGTCGCCTGGGCGAGCACCTGCTTGGCCTCATCGGCATTACTCAGGATGGAGGCGTGCTCCTGAACGGGAACCACCATGCTACCGGAACAACCGGCCAACAGCGCGGTAACCACGGCCGCGATAGACATCTTTACCAGTTTCATTCTTCTTATCTCCATAACCCGATGGCCAAATCCGGCGAAACAAAACTGCCCCCATAAGGGGGCAGTGACTAACTTAACTGAAGATACTGCTTACCACCAGGCTTCCGCTTGTACGCCAAAGTTCCAAGTGTTGTCATCGTTATTACTGCCATTGAAAGTCTGGCCATTATCACCGCCAGACTTCAGATAGGAGGCGAACACACGAATTTCCGGACGCGCCCAGAAGCTAGGACCGGCAGACCAAGCCTGTGCAATAGTGTATTTCTGACCGCTCCGATCCTGGCTATCCTGCCCCTTGACGTCTTGGGTATCTCGATAATAGCCAAGCTCCAAAATGGTCTTTTGGATCTCATCCCATTTGTACATGGGACGAACCACTGCGGAGAAAGTATCGGCATCAGAGCCAGCCACGCCGTTGATGGTCACGTCATTGGACTGACCATAAACCAGCTGATGACCGAACTCTACCTTGTCACCGACCGGCAGCACCCCCCAGTTGATGATACGGAAGCCATCACCACTGGCACCATCTTGACTGGTCCAGTTACCAGAACCGTAATAAATCGGCAAGGTAGCATAGCTGTCACTCATGTATTGCAGTGTGGTCTTGTTGAAACCACCCAGCAGGTTCTGAGTCAGTTCAGCAGTCAGCATGACACCATCTTTTATGTCGCTGTTGAGCTTTTCCTGATCATCTGTCGGGTTGGCAATGGCATAGTCAACACCCAACTCCAAGGAAGCATCACTCCAGAGCGGTATACCAGCATAACGAGCATCCAGAATATTATTGTTCAGCTCACCAGCATCACTCCGCGTCCAAGCCAAGGAGAATTTGCCCGGACCGGCTTGGATGTTTTCGATACCGGCACCAGCTCCGGACACGTCCCAGTAGTAGAAGTCGGAGATGTGGATGTCGTGACGTTGGTAGTAACGCTTACCGGCCCAGAGGGTGGCTTCCGGTGCAAAACCTAGCACCCCTTTAGCTTGAACATTGAACTGGCGCAATGCGAAGGTGGCATCATTTTCACATTGTTTAGTATCAAAGTTACATACAGTATCAGTACTCTCCCAGTCATTCGACTGGTTGCTTTGCATCGCAACCATTGAATCCACATAGAAGGACTTACCATCCTTGTTAAAGACTTCTTGCCCCAGCTGAACTTCGCCATAGGTTTCATTTTCATTACCCAGACGTCCAACTTTCTGTTTATCGAAAGTTTGCATGTCACCATCTTCGGAGACACCAATACCTGAACGGAAGTAGCCGTGGAAATCAACGGCGAAGGCGGCTTGGGAAGCCAGGGCAGCGGTCACTGCTGCTGCAATCGGGAGCCACTTTGCTTTCATTTTCATTTTCCTTATTCCCGCTGGGAGTGTGATCCTGAATATTCAAGTTCTTATCACCGTAAAAACGTTTTGGTGATAACCGGGGTCGATTATAAGTAGCCAATTTCGCCACAAACATGAGCTGATTCACAAAACGATGACAAATCGCACGCGCACCCAGCGACCAGCAAAAACAACCTCAAAGATCACCAAGAGAAGCAATAAGTCACCACAAAATAGCCAGATAGAGCACATCGCAACCACTGAAAGCGATTTCAAATAATAATTCTCGATGACAATTAAGTCAGCAAATGCCAATTCCATTGCAAAAACATGACTGAAATCGCTTTCAATGGGGAACTTTTAATTTTTAGCTTTGTCGCCGCTTCGCTTAATAACGAGGATAAGGCTGGATGTTTTGCAGAGGAAAAATAACCGGACAAACTGAGGGATATATTTAAAAAGAAGGTTGAGTGAGTCCCAAAATAAGGCACCCCCGAGGCGGGCCCACGGGGGATAATTTACGAATATCGGGATGGAAAAATTAGAGCTTATTTTCCCAGGTTTTCAGCCAGGCGAGGGCCGCGACCTCGGGTTCATCTTCTACCGTGGCATCGATCTCCAACCTGGGAACCAGGGCCTCGGCCGCCAGCTCCTGCAGCAGCTCATCCAGCCTGCGACCCGCCCCACAGAAGTGTTCGTAGCTGCTGTCCCCCATGGCGATCAGGGCATAGCGCCACCCTTTCATATAGGGAGCGCTGTCGCTCAGGGCGCTGGCAAAAGGTTGCAGGTTGGGGGGAATGTCCCCCTGCCCCGTGGTGGCGCTGATCACCAGGAAGAAGCGGGAGGCAGCGATGTCGGTCAGCTCCGCCTCATCATGGATATGGCAGACATGGCCATTGGCCTGCAGATGGTCGCACAGGGTCTCGGCCACCAGCATGGCCGACCCATAAACGGTGCCGACCAGGATATCTATCTCGGCCATCAGCACACCTCCCCGCGGGAAGGGTGGCTCAGGTGGGCGAGCGCACTGGGGAGGCAGGCCTTAGAAACAGGCCGGGGGCATGGGGCGACTTGCGGGGTATCTCGTTGAATCATCACCTGTTCCTCTGACTGACGTGGCTTACAGCATGCCACAGCCCGGCCAGAGGCAACAGATGATAAAGGGGTCAGAGGGCGTAGTCGCTCTCGCTGGCGGGCCAGCCCAGCTTGGCAAACAGCCCCAGCACTTCAGGCCCGAGCGGTGCCTGGATCCGCATCGGTACCTTGAGCACGGGGTGCTCGAAGCTCAAGCGGTGAGCCACCAGCAGCAGGCGATCGCAGCCATAGTGCTCGCGGAAGAAGCGATTGTGACGGCCATCACCGTGGGTGGTGTCCCCGACGATGGGGTGGAACAGGTGATCCAGATGGCGGCGCAGCTGATGCTTGCGTCCCGTCTTGGGGAAGAGCCGCACCAGGCTGTAGCGACTGGTGGCATGCTTCTTGGAAACCGCGAAGGGCAGCTCCACCTGGTGCAGGCGGCGAAACGCCGTCACCGCCTCCTGAGCCGGACGATCCGGATCGCTCATGGCGTCGGCTATCTTGTCTAGCTGCTCCTTGAGGGGGTAGTCGATGAGCCCCTGCTCCGGCGCCCAGCCGCGCACCAGCGCCAGATACTCCTTCTGCACCCGGCGCTCGGCGAAGGACTCGGTCAGGGTGCGCGCCACCACGGGATCCAGCGCAAACAAGAGCACCCCGGAGGTGGGCCTGTCCAGCCTGTGTACCGGGTAGACATGGCGCCCGCCGATAAGATCCCGGGTCATCTGCATGGCGAACCGGGTCTCGGCCTTGTCGAGCCAGCTGCGATGCACCAGCAGACCGGACGGCTTGTTGACCGCCACCAGCCAGTCATCCTGATAGAGCAGGGTTAACTTCATAAAAACACCACCAAATGGCAACGACTTAGTACGTTATATTGTCAGGAGCGCAGGGGGCGGATCTCGTCGCCCATACTCGGCGCGCTATGTCCGCTACACCCTCTGCCCTCAGCCGGCCTCATTGCTCCACTATCTTGCCGGAGAGCAGCAGATCGAAGCGCCCGATGAGGCGCAGCAGCCCTTCCACCTCGGCCAGCTCCTCCTTATAGACTTCGCTCGCCATGGGATAGAGGGAGATGCTGGTCGGCAGCGGTGCCTGCAGCATCACCAACTGCTCCATGCGCGGGATCAGCACGAACTGCAGCCACTGATCGAAGCTCAGGGTATCGACGCAAAACGGCAGCTCGCTGGCCAGGGCCTCCTCCCCCGGATGTTCGGCTTGCCAGCGCTCCAGACGCTGCAACTCGGCGGTGAGTTCCCCCAACAGACCGGCTACCAGCAGATATTGACTCATCTCGACCTCCTCATCGCGGGCCCACCCTGCCTGGGATGGGGCCTCACTCATCAAACATGCCCATCAAAAAGGGGCGCTACTATACACCGCCCCTCCCCCGGCTGCCACGGCCCCGTCACTTTCACCTCGAGGGGCCGCCCCATTGGCTATCTGGCGCCGCCTCCTTATAATCGCCGACATCACTCTCTGCCGGATCCCTTCATGTCTGCCATTCCCAGCATCAACACGCTGACCGAATTCCTGACCCAGGCCAATACCCAGTTCCAGTTGTTCGACATGGGCCGCCAGGTGCGGCCGCTGGCGAGCGATCACTTCTCGCGCATCGAGCAGCAGCAGGAGCCCTACCCCTGGCCCTTGCAGCAGCACGCCTGGCTCGCCGTGCACTTCTTCCAGTCGGATGAAGCCAGACATTACCTCTGGTTCCTCAAGTTTGCTCTCGATGAGCGCGGCCTGCTCATCGCCGCAGGCCCCAAGCACTTCATGGATCAGGTGGTCGAGACCCTGGGCTACAAGCTGACCGGCGAGCTGGACGAGGAGAAGGCCGAACGCCTGGCGGACAACCCCTACACCTTCCGCCCCGCCGAGGCCAAAATGGCCAGCCTGCACGCCAAGCTGGCCCGCCAGCTGGAGCAGGCCCCCTCCGCCTACCTGGATGCCCTGTGCCACTATCTGGCGGTACCGGGGCTGGACGGCTGGCAGGCCCTGGGGCTGCAAGGCTTTGCCGATCTGGCGGAGCGTCTGCAGGATGAGCGCAACCTGGCGCTGGTGTGCAAGGCGCTGCCCAGGCTGCCCGATGCCCCGCTCTACGCTCTGTGCCAGAGCCTGGAAAACGCCCCCCTCCCCCCCGCGCTGCAAGGGGCGCTGCTCGAGCGGATCGGCAAGGAGCAGGAGTGCGCGGCACCCAATGCCGAGACCCTGGCCTACCTGTGCCGGGCATTCGCCTCCTGCAATGGCAACAGCCTGCGCACCAGCAAGTTGCTGACCCTGCTGCAGACCCAGCCCAGCCCGGCCCTGTTGCTCGCCATCGCCGGCCGGCTCTGGCCCGATCTGGCGACCCCGGCGCTGCTCAGCCTGTTCCTGGAGCAGCTCGCGCTGCAACCTGCCCAGTTCTTCAATCAGGTCTTTGCCGAGCTGGTGACCCTGCCGGCCCTGCGGGGTGATATGCTGGCCAGGCTGCGTGACCCCGAGCGCAGCGATGCCCTGGGTCAGGCCATAGGCCGCCTGTTCGCCTCGGCCTAGTGCACCTCGCCCTGGTGCGCAGGGCATTTACCGGCCTGTCGCCTGGCGGCTCCCCAGCGGGCCAGCCGGCGACAGGCCACCACAGATGATATTCAGCACAAGGAACCCGCTGATGGGAGAAATGCTCGGAATCCTGATCCTGCTGCTCGCAGGTGGCGCCTTCTGGCAACAGCGCCGCCAGGCGGAGATCGCCTGGCAATACATGAGACGCTACTGCCAGCATCACGATCTGCAACTGCTCTCCCTGGCCCGCACCCACAGGGCGCTGGGACACAAGCCGCTGCGCCTGCTCACCTATTACCAGTTCGAGTTTTCAAGCGACGGTGAGAGCCACTATCAGGGCCAGCTCTGCATGCAGGGGCTGCATGTGGCTGGGGTCGAGTTGCCCCCCCATCGCATGCCGTCCTGAGCCTCCCCATGCAGGGCGGTGCCGGCACACGGGGCTATAATTTCGAAAATCCCGCCAAGGAGAGACGAAATGGAACTGCTGACCCACGACATGGCCGCCCTCTTCGCCCAGCTCGGCCTTGCCAATGACGAGATGAGCCTGCACCGTTTCATCCGTGAGCACAGCCTGGACAACCAGACCCTGCTGCCGGAGGCCAGTTTCTGGAGCCCGGCCCAGGCCGGTTTCCTGCGCGATGCCCTCTGGCATGACTCTGACTGGTCGGAAGCCATCGACCAGCTGGATGTGATGCTGCGCCAGCCCAATTAGCCCCGCGATATCGAGCCTGCTTTCCTGACGGGCAGGCTTTGATTAAGCTCTCTCCCTTCCTTATTTCGCCAGCAGCAAGACGACCCCAGCCGGTCGCAGTGAGAAACCCAGATGTCAGCCCAAGAGATCATCCGAATTGCCAACGAGCTGAGTGCCAAGGGGATCACCCCCTCCACCGCCATGGTCAAGGCGCGCCTCAGCCAGCCCGTGCCCATGGCCGAGCTGCTCAAGGTGTTGAGCCAGTGGAAGCAGCAACCACACGCCACCGAGCCTACCGCCGAACCCATGGTGGACCGGCCCCAACCCGACGGGATCAACCTGCAGGATCTGAGCGATCAGCTCAACCGCCTCGAGCAGAAGGTCGATCGCCTGACCGCCCTGCTGTTGCAGCGCGCGGAATAAGGCTCATGTACATACTCGAGCTGCACTTCGAGTGCTACCGCGACACCTCCCTCGGCGAGGCCGAGGGCGCCATCGTCAACTACCTCGACATGCTGCGCTATCAGGGCCAGATCCTGGGGCGGGAGTTTCCCACCAGCATGCAGGAGGGCTGCTTCATCAGCCGGGTGGTCTGCCCGGAGCAGGACAGCCTGCACCCGGACAACCAGAGCGAGCAGGTCGCCCTGGCCGAGCAGGGTCTGCACCAGGCCGGGCTGCTGGCCCCCAAGGTACAGTTGCAGGGCATGGACTTGCTCTCCGACAGCACGGATCCTTGCGGCCACGACGGCGAGCGGCCCGGCTGGATGCTGCTCTACACCAGCTTCCTGCATAGCTGCTCGCCCCTGCGCTGTGGCGACCACTTCGCCCCCATCCCGCTCTACCGCCTGCCCCCCATCGCCAACGGCGATCACAAGCAGATCATCAAGTGGCAGGAGGATTGGGAGGCCTGCGATCAGCTGCAGATGAACGGTTCCATCGCCGAACACGCCGCCCTGCACGAGATCGGGGAAGTAGGCAGCCGGCTGCATCGCCGTGGCAGCGATCTGGTCAGGCGGCTGGAGGCCCTCACCGGCATCCCGACCTATTACTACCTCTACCGGGTCGGTGGCCTCAGCGCCGAGCAGGAGCGTCGCCGCCCCTGTCCGGGTTGCGGCGGCGACTGGGCGCTCAGCGCCCCCCTGCACGAGATCTTCGACTTCAAGTGCGATCCCTGCCGCCTGGTGTCCAACCTCTCCTGGGACTTCAAGGATTAGTCGGCGATCCCTGACGCCATGGAAAAAACCCCAAAGCAGAAGGCCCTTGCCAGATGGCAAGGGCCTTGTCGTCAGTGACCGCTCACTGGGGCAGGGTTTCCAGCCGTTCCAAGAAGGCCGGCAGCGAGGGGGCCAGGATCAGGCGGCGACCGGAATCCAGCCACTCCAGCCACACCTGGCCAGTTTCGTTGTCAAGGGACACCAGGGTCATCTCGTTGCGGGTGGTGGCGATGAAGAGCGACGGCGAGCGCTTGAGTTTGCGCAGCATCAGCAGGTGGCCGATGAGGTTCTCTTTCAGCAAGTCCAGGTCCGCCTCGTTCCAGGGCAGGATGAGCTCGATGCGCAGCCCCTTGTAGAGGCAGGGGATGGGGCGGCTGAACCAGTGGCCGAACAGGGCGGTGGCGGCGGGATGCAGGGTCAGCTCAAGGGCCCCGTTCATGGCACTGAAGTCCGCCGGCTCACGCCGTTGGTGCGGGCGCCAGGCCACCTTGCCCTCCTTGGGCTCATCCAGCTCGCAAGGGGAGCGCCACTCAGCCTCACATTCGCACAGAGGCAGCCCTCGCCTCGCCTCCCCATCGCGCTGCCAGCGTAAAAAAAACTGCTCAAGGGCAGACAAGACTTGATCCGACATCGAAATCCCCCACAATAACGACCCCAAATAGCCGCTCTGAATGACCGAAAAATCCGGCTATTGCACCATCAAACACCTGGGCAGACAAGCATGAGCAAACAAGAGAGATACGCGGGCGCCAGCGCGCTGCAGGGCCTGAGCCTGGGCCAGCAGGCGGCCTACATCAGCCAGTACACCCCTAGCCTGCTGCAACCCGTGCCCCGCAGCCTGAACCGCGACGATCTCGGCCTTGGGGATGCGAACCTGCCCTTCGAAGGCTGCGACGTCTGGACCCTGTACGAGCTCTCTTGGCTCAATGCCAGGGGCAAGCCCGTGGTGGCCCTCGGCGAGGTATCCGTGCCGGCCCGGAGCCCCAACCTCATCGAGTCCAAGTCGTTCAAGCTCTACCTCAACTCCTTCAACCAGACCCGCTGCGATTCCATGGACGCGGTGCAGGCTATGCTGACCCGGGACCTGAGCGCCTGCGCCGGTGCCCCCGTGCAGGTCACCCTGTTTGCGCTGGACCAGGCTCCCCACAAGATCGCCACCCTGCCCGGTGAGTGCATCGATGAGCAGGATATCGAGGTCGACCATTACGAGTTCGACCAGACCCTGTTGCAGGGGGCGGCGGGTAGTGAGCGAGTCGAGGAGACCCTACACAGCCACCTGCTCAAGTCCAACTGTCTGGTCACCAGCCAGCCGGACTGGGGTTCTGTGGTGATCCGCTATCGTGGCCCGCGCCTGGACCGGGAGAAGCTGCTGCGCTATCTCATCTCGTTTCGCCAGCACAACGAGTTCCACGAGCAGTGCATCGAGCGCATCTTCATGGATCTCAAGCAGTTATGCGGCCCTGAGCAGTTGACCGTCTATGCCCGCTACACCCGCCGCGGCGGGCTGGACATCAACCCCTTCCGCAGCGACTGGGAGCCGGTTCCCGCGAACCTGCGCCTCATCCGTCAGTGAGTCGGATTGCGTACATGGAAAGGGATGGCTGATGCCCCCCATCCCTCAGTAAATTGTGGACGCACAGGGGTCGGCTTGGATAACATGCCTGCACCTCTGTGCCGTTCTTAATCCAATGAATCAACTGTTTTTTCTGGCAATGATGATGACCTCCCTGTCGGCTCCGGATCTGGATCTGACCAAGGAGCAGTTATCGATCGATCTGCAGCAGGCCCAGACCCTGGTGCTGACCGATCCCGCCAGATGCGTCCAGTTGGCCTCCTCTTTCCTCGAACGCACCGCCAATAACCCCAAACAGGTCATCAGCAATCGCCAGGAATATGGCTACCGCGAGCCCATGCTGAATTACGGCACCGCCACCCAGGCGACCGGAGCCCACCTGCTGAAAGGGGAGTGTCTCGATCAGCTGGGCGAGTCCAGAGAGGCGCAAGAGTCCCTCGATCGGGGCATCACCCTCGCGAGGAAGGAGCAGCAGTTCGAGCTGGAGGCCCACGGCCTCTACCTCAAGATCCGCAGCCAGAACATGCAGCAGAGGTCCCACAACGCCAGCGCCATCCTGCTCGATGAGCTGGACAAGCTGCTGACCAATCCAAGCCTCAAAGAGAGCCAACTTCAGGTCTACAGCCGCCTGTTGCACATCAACGCCAGCATAGAGGGGCAGCGATTCGACACCGCCAAGCAGCAGCTGGCCGACGCCAGGCGCTGGGCCAGAGAGGCCAAGAATCCGCTCTCCCAGGCCTGGGTCAGCGCCGTCGGCGGCGACCTCTATCATGCCCTCAAGCAGCCCCAGCTAGCCCTCGGTGAATACATAGACGCCCAGCAGCAGGCCAGGGGACTGCAGGATCCGCTCTTCTTCGGCCTGCTGTCGAACCAGATGGTCCAGCTCTATCAGGAGGAACAGGAGCCCCAGAAGGCGCTGCAATATGCCAATGAGGCCGCCAACTACTTCCATGCCCTCGGCAACCCCTCCCTGCTGAGCGATGCCCTGATCGTGCTGGCCAGCCTCAACCGGGATCAGGGTGAGATGAACATGGCCCTGGTCTACTTCTTCAATGCGCTGGATCTGCTGGACGAGGGCAATGACCGCACCCGCATCGCCCACCTCAAGTTCGAGATAGGCAAGACCTATCTGCAGACCGGCAACCTGACCCTGGCCCGCAACTATCTCAACGCCGCCCGCCAGTCCCACGAGATGGGGGACGACAAGTCCTCCCTCATCGACACCCTGCTGCTACTCGGTGAGCTGCATCTCAAGCAGCAGGAGGCGGGCATCGCCATCCTGCAGCTGGAGAATGCCCTGAGCCTCGCCAACCGCACCGGCGATATCCGGCGCCAGCTGGAGATCTTCCGCCTGCTGGCCATCGCCTATGAGCAGAAGGGCTACCTCAAGCAGGCGCTGAACAGCTACAAGCAGTTCCACCAGCGCAGCGAGCTGGTACGCCAGCAGCAGCTGGATCTGGAGCAGGAAGCGGTGCGCGACAACTACGCCCAGGTGGAGCGAGCGCAGCAGGTCAAGGAGCTGGAAAACAAGCTCGATGCCAGCGAACATCAGCAGGAGCGCTACCTCTGGTCCAGTGTCAGCACAGGCCTCTTGCTGGCGCTCTTCATCTACCTGTTCTTCACCCTCTGGCTCAAGCTGAGGGTCGCCCGCCTCAACGCCAAGCAGCTGGGGGAGGCCCTCCTGGTCGAGCCGCGCAGCGGTCTGGCCAACTGGCAGCGGCTGATGAGCCGCTGGCCGCGGGAGATGGCCAAACGCCAGCAGAAATCCGAGCGCTGGTACTTGAGCGATCGTGCCAGCAGCGAATTTGACGACAAGCTGCATTACCTGCTGTTCCGGGTCCCCTTCCTGATCAGCAGCCAGGAGCAGCACGGCTACCAGGTCAGCCGGGAGATAGAGCAGGCCTTCGGCGACTACGTCAACAAGCTGACCCCCAGGGACGGACGCATCTACGATTTGCGCGAGGGTCACCTGCTCTATGTGGTGCCGCAGCGCCATGTGGCCCAGTTGCACCAGCTGGCGCAGGAGCTGCTGGAAAAGCTCGCCGCCTTCCCCTGCGACTATGAGCTCGACAGGCACATCAGCCTGGGCATCGTCAGCCACCCCTTCCTGCCCAAAGCGGCGACCGCGCTCGATCATCACGGCCTGTTTGACCTCTGCTATCTGGCGCTGTCCGGGGCCATGCAACTCAGCGAAAAACACCGGCAGAGCGTCTGGCTGGAGCTGGCCGCCATCGATTGCCAGCAGGCCGCATTCTTTAATGGCGATGTGTGGCAATGCTGCTTGATGGCGATTGACAAGGGACTGGTAAAAGTAAATTCTTCTCATGAAAAGCAATGGGTTAATTGGCAGGCACTCGCACGGACGAAAGTGCTGGATAACCCGTAAAAAGGTACTCAACGGGGTCTTTCATTGGCTTACTGTTGCTGGACGACACAAAAACGATAATGACAACAGGGCGACCTGAACAATGAATGACATCGCTGCCGTAACAGGACAACTGGCAAGACTCAGGGAATCCCTCCAGCAGAAACAGCAGGAGCTCGACGGCATGGCCTCGTTCTCCGATGCCGAACGAACCCGCAGCATCCAGTTTATCGGCAAACTGATGCAGGCCTGCCACGGTCACGATCGTGAGCTGGACAACCGGCTCGCCAAGCTCAGGCAGAAACTGGACGGCAACCCCCCCCTATCCTCTCTCGATGGGGACCTGGCGCTCATCGAGAAACTGCTGCAACAGCACAGCAACGCGCTGGAAGAGTCCATCGGCCTGACCCTGTCCGCCATCGAGCTCGGCAGCAAGCAGCTCAAGCAACTCAAGGGATTTCCGGAAGAGAGCCGCCGCTCCCTCAAGGAGTTTTTGGCGAGTCCCAAGGGGTATGGCATCGGCGATCATCAGAGGAAGGTGATCCGCTTGCTGGAGTTCTACCAGCAGGCCATCAAGATCCAGCTGTTGCCCCGCCAGCCACTGCTCGCCCCTACCCAGGAGATGGCCACCGAGCTCTCCTCCCCCGAGGCGTCCGATCCCTTCGATGTGAAGGCCCACGCCCAGATTGCCGACGAGCTGCAGCGACTCATCACCGAGCTCGACTTCGCCGGGGCCATCGGCGAGAGCCTGGCGGACATTCGCCGCCAGTTGCTAAATGGCGTCACCCCGCAGCTGCTGGCCGAGATCTGCCTGCAGATCATCGAGCTCATCATCGAAGGCACCCGGGAGGAGCGCAAGGCCTCCCAGACCTTCCTCAGCACCCTGAACGAGAGCCTCTCCTCGGTCCACTTCGGCTTCACCGAAACCCTGGACGAGGGACGGGCGCTGCAGAACGCGACCCACTTGAGCGGCCAGGCCCTGGAGCGGGAGCTGACGGCCATCGACCAGACCCTGACCATCCATGACTCGCCGGCGGCCCTCAAGGGTGCCATCGGCGAGCATCTGGATACCATCCGCCGCCTGCAGCAGGAGAGGGAGGCCATGGCCGGGCGCGAGCGCCACCTGCTTACCCACCTCTCCAACATGGAAGCCAAGCTGCGGCTGATGAAGGAGGAGACCGCCGAGTACAAGAAGCGGCTCACCATCCAGAAACACAAGCTGTTCCTGGACAGCCTGACCCAGGTGCACAACCGGGCGGCGCTGGATGAGCGGATCGAGCTCGAATACAAGCGCTGGCTGCGCTACGGCACCCCGTTGTGTCTGGCCATCATCGACATCGATCACTTCAAGAACATCAACGATAACTACGGCCACATGGCCGGTGACAAGGCGTTGAAAGTGGTCGCCAAGGCGCTGCAGAAGGCCCTGCGAGATACCGACTTCATCGCCCGTTTCGGGGGGGAGGAGTTCGTGGTGCTGCTGCCCAACATCAACCCGGACAAATACTTCAAGCCCCTCGAGAACCTGCGCCAGACCGTCAAGAACATCCCGTTCCGGTTCAGGGACACCCGGGTCGAGATCACCATCTCCATCGGTGCCACCCTGTTCCGCCCGGGGGATCACGCCACGGACGCCTTCGAGCGGGCCGACAAGGCGCTCTACAGCTCCAAGCACTCGGGACGGGATCAGGTCAATCTGGACTGAACCCGGCCTGACTAGCGGTCAAAAAGCGCACAAACGCACTCGCCCCCTATTCCCCTCCCCCACTCCTTGCCTCTACTATCGAAGACGAGGGATGCTGTTGCATCCCGTTCTCTCCCCAGGGAAAACACAACGATAACAAGCGAGTGAAGGGGAAATTATGATCACCCACATCAATCCAGTCGGCAGCATGGACTTGCTGTCCCAACTCGAGGTGGATCGCCTCAAGCAGACCGCCTCCAGCGATATCTATCAACTGTTTCGCAACTGTTCGCTGGCGGTGCTCAACTCGGGCAGCCACACCGACAGCTCCAAGGAGATACTGGAGCGTTTCAAGTCTTTCGATATCCACGTGATCCGGCGCGAGCGCGGGGTCAAACTCGAGCTGTTCAATGCCCCCGAGCATGCCTTCGTCGATGGCGAGATCATCCGCGGCATTCAGGAGCACCTCTTCTCCGTGCTGCGAGACATCCTCTATGTCACCACCCAGCTGGAATCCAACCGCCAGGTCAACATGACCAGCTCCACCCATATCTCCAACGTGGTGTTCGCCATACTGCGCAACGCCAAGGCGATCCTGCCCGGCGCCGATCCCAACATGGTGGTGTGCTGGGGCGGCCACTCCATCAACGAGGTGGAATACCAGTACACCCGTGCGGTGGGCAATGAACTGGGGCTGCGGGAGCTCAACATCTGCACCGGCTGCGGTCCTGGTGCCATGGAGGGTCCCATGAAGGGGGCCGCCGTCGGCCACGCCAAGCAGCGGGTCCGCAACGGCCGCTACATAGGCCTGACCGAACCCTCCATCATAGCCGCCGAACCCCCCAACCCCATCGTCAACGAGCTGGTGATCCTGCCAGACATCGAGAAACGGCTCGAGGCCTTCGTGCGCCTGGGGCACGGCATCATCATCTTCCCGGGGGGCGTCGGCACCGCCGAGGAGCTGCTCTACCTGCTCGGCATCATGATGCACCCGGCCAACGAGCGCCAACCCATCCCCATAGTGCTGACCGGTCCCAAGGAGAGCGCCGACTACTTCCGCGCCATCGACGACTTCGTCAAAGCCACCCTGGGGGAGACGGCCACCAGCCTCTATCGCATCATCATCGGCGATGCCCCCGAGGTCGCCCGGGTGATGAAGGAGGCCATGCCCAAGATCCGCGAGTACCGCAAGTCGGTGGGGGATGCCTACTCCTTCAACTGGTCCCTGCGGATCGAGCCCGAGTTCCAGCTCCCGTTCGAACCGGATCACGCCAACATGGCGAGCCTGGATCTGCACCGCAACCAGCCGCCCCAGCTGCTGGCGGCGAACCTGCGCCGCGCCTTCTCGGGCATAGTCGCCGGCAACGTGAAGGAAGGGGGCATCCGTGCCATCGAGAAGAAGGGCCCCTTCAAGATCCACGGGGACAAGGAGATGATGCACCTGATGGACAGGCTGCTGGAGAGCTTCGTCAGGCAGCAGCGGATGAAGCTGCCAGGCAGCCAGTACATCCCCTGCTACGAGATCGTGAAATAGGCAAACGGGAATACGCGACCGTCCAAGGAGGAGCCCAGAGGCTCCTCTTTCATTATCAAGACCTTGCGCCAAGAGAGGGTTAGCATCATGCCCCTCAATTGTTACAATGGGACCCCAGACCTTCGAGAGAGCCCCATGTCACAGCCCAGGCCACACCTGCTCATCATCGATGCCCTCAACCTCATCCGTCGCCTGCATGCGGTGCAGGCCCAGCAGGGGCTCACCCCGGCCCAGGCACTGCTCGCTACCCGTGCCAATCTCATCAACACCAGCAAGAAGCTGCTGGCCAGCAGCGAGCCGACCCACGTCATCGCGGTCTTCGATGGAGAGAGCGATCTGCAGAGCTGGCGCAAGGGGATCTACCCGGCCTACAAGGAGGGGCGAACCCCCATGCCGGCCGAGTTGAAGGAGGGGCTGGCCGAACTGCAGGATGCCTTCTGGGAGTGCGGCGTCGATGCGCTGCTCTCCGAGACCGACGAGGCGGACGATCTTGTCGCCACCCTGGCCAATGGCGTCGCCCAGCACGGGGCGAGGGCCACCATCATCTCCACCGACAAGGGGTTCTGCCAGCTCATCTGCCCGCAGATCCGGGTGCGAGACTATTTCAACAAGCGCTGGCTGGATGCGGCCTTCGTCCAGCAACAATATGGGGTGGCTCCCGAGCAATTGGTGGACTTCTGGGCCCTGACCGGCATCGCTGGCTCCAACATCAAGGGGGTGCCCGGCATAGGCCCCAAGACCGCCACCCAATTGCTGCAAGCGCACGGGGATCTCGCCAGCCTGCTCATCGCCTGCGAGCAGGAGGCTGCCGGCAAGGCGCTGCTCAAACTGCGCCAGCACAGAGGCGAGGCCCTGCTGGCCCAGCGCCTGGTGCGGCTGCAACGGGACATCCCCCTCGGCTTCAACCTGAAAGATATCCGTTACCCGCCGCAGATCGATGCTGAACCCTGAGTGAGGCCGGACAGCACAACGCCCAAGCCACGCCCGGGGGACTGTTGATATAAATGGGAGGTATGTAAAGAAACATGGAGAAAGTGGTGCAAAAATGGTATAAAACCGCCGAATCCTCCCCCTCTGTCCCCTAGAAGTGGATACGCCTCATGTCAAAAAGAAAAATTACCGTCATTCCGGGCGACGGCATTGGCCCCAGCATCATCGAATCCGCCATCCAGATCCTCAACCACGCCGGTTGTGATTTTGACTATGAATATGCGGACGCCGGCCTGGTCGCTCTGGAGAAGCACGGCGAGCTGCTGCCCCAGGCCACCCTCGACCTGATTGAGAAGAACAAGGTCAGCCTGAAGGGCCCGCTCACCACCCCGGTCGGCGGTGGCTTTACCTCCATCAACGTCTCCCTGCGCAAGAAGTTCAACCTCTACGCCAATGTGCGCCCCGTCATCTCCTTCAAGGGCACCAAGAGCCGTTACGACAACATCGACATCATCACGGTGCGTGAAAACACCGAGGGCATGTACTCGGGCGCCGGCCAGAAGCGCAGCAGCGACAACCAGAGCGCCGAGGCGATGAGCATCATCACCCGTGACGGGGCCGAGCGCATCGTCACCTTCGCCTTCGAGCTGGCACGCCAGGAAGGACGCAAGAAGGTCACCATCATCCACAAGGCCAACATCCTCAAGTCCACCTCCGGCCTGTTCCTGGAAGTGGCCCGCGAGATTGCCGCCCGTTACCCGGACATCCAGAGCGAGGAGATGATAGTCGACGCCGCCTGCATGAATCTGGTCATGTACCCGGAGCGCTTCGATGTCATGGTCACCACCAACCTGTTCGGCGATATCCTCTCGGATCTCTGCGCCGGCCTGGTGGGGGGCCTCGGCATGGCCCCTGGCGCCAACATCGGTGAAGGAGCGGCCATCTTCGAAGCGGTACACGGCTCGGCGCCGGATATCGCGGGCAAGAACATAGCCAACCCCACCTCGGTGATCCTCGCCGCCATCCAGATGCTGGAGTATCTCGGCATGCAGGACAAGGCCGAGCGCATCCGCGAGGCGGTACGAGCCACTATCGAATCCGGTGATCGCGTCACCCGGGATCTGGGTGGCACAGCCTCTACCAGCGAGTTCACCCAGGCTATCATCGACCGCCTGTAATCGAACACAACTTATTGATTTAAAAAGGGAGCCTCGGCTCCCTTTGTTTTATCCCGGATCCCCCTACCCCCCTCACCAGATGGATACTATGTTCAAAGGGAGGATAAGGAGATCCACTATGCGTGCTACCTTCATCTTGCTGTTTTTCAGCAGCGCAGCCATGGCCCTGGACAGGCCCATCGACAATGCCTGGCTGACGCCACCGCCCCAGAGTGCCGAGCCTGCCAAACAAGTCTGGCAATCCAAGATCGATACCAACGACCTGCTCAAGGCTCCCAAACTGCTCTCCTTTGGCGTGGACGTCATGACCGACAGCAATGGCGCCCGCAGCATCACCCCCTACCAGAAACTGAACCTGACCGCCGAGAAGAGCGTGACCCTCTCCTTCGAGAAGCAAAAACCCAGGATCAAGTTCAATGTCAGCGGCATCAACACCGCGGTCAAGCTGCGGGGTGACGGGGTCAAGATGCAGTTCAACCCGAGCGACAAGACCATTCCCCTGCAGGTGGAACTCAAGATCACGGACGACGAGTCCATGATGCGCGTCGATTATCGCTTCTGAACACCCCAGATAGCACGAAACCGGACGGGTCTCCCCGTCCGGTTTCGTTTTTCGGCTTATGCCATCGGCCTCATAACCCTAGTTAGCGCCCAGGGCGCAGGCGAATGCCTTATGCCTTGGCTTCCAGCTTGGAGACCCAGTACTTGTTGTAGACGTGTACGGTGATCTCTTCGCGGTCGTGATAGAGCTGCTTGGCCTGGATGACGAAGGCGTTGTCTATCTCCTTGAGCAGGCCGCGCAACACCTCGATGTTGTGCACCGCCTCGGCGTAGCGCTTCTTCATCGGCAGCTTGAGGTTGAACATCGCCTCCTGGCAGTCGTTCTCCCTGAACCAGTCCGCCACCATGTGGGTTACCCGGGCCGGCTTGTCCACCATGTCGCACACCAGCCAGTAGGTGTTCTTCTTGCTCGGCCGCCAGACGAAGCCATCGTCACGGATGTGTTTGACCTGGCCGGTGTCCATCAGGGACTGGGCCATCATGCCGTTGTCCACCGCGGTCACCATCATGCCGCGGCGCACCAGCTGATAGGTCCAGCCGCCGGGGCAGGCGCCGAGATCCACCGCCTTCATACCGGAGGTGAGGCGCATACCCCACTCTTCTTTTGGCACGAACACGTAGAAGGCCTCTTCCAGCTTGAGGCTGGAGCGGCTCGGGGCGTCCGCCGGGCAACGCAGGCGCGGTATGCCCATGTGGAATTCGGAGTTGTTGAACGAGTAGGAGTAACCCAGCATCAGGTGATCATTCGCCAGGAAGAAGGCGTGGAACACGGGGCGGTGCGGCGTCTCCTTCTTGGTCAGAATATCCTTGCCACGCAGGGCCTGGCGCAAGGGCACTGTGAACTTGCGGCAGAAGGCCGACAGCTCTTTTGCCTCGTTGGTATCGGCGGTTTCCACCCGCAGATCCCCGCAGATGGCGTACTCCTGGGTCGCCTCTATGATGGGAGTGACCCGATCCGAGAGATCCAGATCCTTGAGCTCATGGGTCACCACCAGCATCTGGCGGATGAAGATGAGTTCACGAAACGGCAGCTTGCGAGCCAGCAGATCCGCCTGCTCCTCGTCATACAACTCGAAGATCACATAACCGCTGTCGTCCTTGACCCGGGCGAAACCGTAGCACTGCATGTTGCCGGCACGCTCGGTGATCTCTGCCGCCGCCTCTTTCTCAAAACCCGGGCGGCAATACAGCAGCAGATTATTCATTCTTTCCTCCAAGACGACAGCCGGCCCAGATCAGAGCCGCCCATCCCAACATAAAACAGAGGCCACCAGCTGGAGTGATGAGCCCCAGCCCCTTGCTGCCGAGCAGCACCATGGCGTAAATACTGCCGGAGAATCCCAGGATCCCCAGCACGAAGGCGGTGCCGGCAAAGGTGATCACCTTGCCACGCACGCCGCACCAACCCAGGATCAGCAGGGCCAGCGCGTGAAAAAATTGATATTGCACGGCGGTGTGAAAGGCCGCCAGGCGCTCGGGCGTGATCCCGGTCGCCGCCAGTCCGTGAGCCCCATAGGCCCCCAGCATGGTCGCCGTCAGGCCGAAGAACCCGGCCAGTACCAGCCAGTGTCGCTGGATATGCATCCCTCTCTCCTTGTTCTCCTCGCCATCAACCCAGGTTAGGGGTCGCGGCGATAAAGTCGATTATCCTGTCTGCCGCCCGCTGCAAGTTATCCTGCTCGCTGAGGCCGCTCGCCTTCCTCGGCTTGAAGCCATGGTCACCATCGGTCAGCCAGTGGACCGATAGGTTGGGTGAGAAGGGGAAATCGACCAGTTCGGCGCGACTGCCGAAGGTGTCGCGCTCCCCCTGCAACAGCAGGGTCGGCGTCTGTATTTGCTTGAGCACCTCGCCCCGCCAGCTGTCGGGCTTGGCCGGGGGGTGGAAAGGATACCCGAGAATGAGCAATCCTGCAGCATTCATCTCGTCGGCAATTTCCGCCGCCATGCGCCCGCCCATGGACTTGCCCGCCACAAACAGCCTGGGGTGGGCAAAGGCTTTCACCATCTCGCGCCAATGGGCGAGCAGCACGGGCTGCCGGTCCGGCGGACGACGCTTGCCATCCTGGGCGCGCTTGCTCATGTAGGGGAAGTTGAAGCGCACCACCTCGATCTGGGGCCCCGCCAGCAGGGCCGAGAGCCGGGAAAGGAAGTCGTGCTCCATGCCCGCGCCGGCGCCATGGGCCAGCAGAATGCGAACGGGGGCGTCGCTCGCCCCCTCCCGGATCACATCCAGTGCCTCAACCATCGGCGAGCCGGGCCCGCCGGCGGGCCTCCTCCTGCTCCACCAGCTCCAGCATCCAGTCGCGGAAGGCGACTATTTTGCCCTGATCGGACTGCTGCTCCTGGCACACCAGGTAGAAGGCGTTCTTGCTCACCAGCACCTGCTCGAACGGGCAGATGAGGCGGCCCGCCTCTATCTCGGGCTGGGCCAGCACGCTGTGGCCAAGCGCCACCCCCTGACCGTGGATGGCCGCCTGGATCACCATGGTGGAGTGGCTGAAGATGGGCCCCTGGTTCACGTTCGGCGCATCGATGTCGAGCTGGCGGAACCAAGCCTTCCAGTCGCGGCGGGAGGTGTCGTGCAGCAGGGTGTGGCGAGTCAGATCCTCCGGGGTGCGCAGAGGCTTGGGGCCGCTCAGCAGCAAGGGGGCACAGACCGGGATCAGGTATTCGGTGTGCAGCTTGTCCGAGCGCAGCCCGGGCCAGTTGCCACGACCGTAATAGATGGCCACATCCACGTCGTCGGTAAGGGACCCCTCGTCCATGTCCACCGCCTTGATCCGCACGTCTATGTCCGGGTGACGCTCGCTGAACTTCACCAGCCTGGGCACCAGCCACTGGATGGCAAAGCTCGGCTGCAGGCTGACGGTGAGCGCCCCCTTGGCACTGCGGGCCAGCAGCTTGTCGGTGGCCTCGGAGATGGAGGCGAAGATGTCCTTGATGTCGAGGAAGTAGCTCTGCCCCTCCTCGGTCAGCAGCAGGGAGCGGTTCTTGCGGCGAAACAGCTTGATGCCGAGATACTCTTCCAGCGCCTTGATCTGGTGGCTGATGGCGGCCTGAGTCACGAACAGCTCTTCCGCTGCCCGGGTGAAGCTCAGGTGACGAGCCGCGGCTTCAAACGCTTTCAGTGCATTGAGCGGAGGTAAACGACGAGACATGGGATCGGCCGACGATGAATTTTTCTAATGGGGCGCATTATAAATTGTCGGTTGCGGGTCGACCAGTGAATAAACATAATTCGCCTCGCAATCCGTTGCCATATGGCTCGCATTCTTTGCTTCCATGTTGGTTTACATGTGGTTTTTGTGAGCGGGCCGACAACGATTGTGGTGTTGTGTTTCTTCCTCTGCGGGAAGAAAGGGCTAAATCAATGCGATTTAACCCAGTCTGTCATCTGAATGTGTTTGGCGCCTCCATCTGGATGGCGCCTTTTTTGTAATCCCTACACTCTTCACTACACCCGGAACTGCCCCACCAGCTGCTGCTGCTTATCCGCCAGTTGCGACAATTCCCGTCCGTTATCGGCTGAGGTCGCCGCCTCGGCCCGGATGCTGTGGCTCACCTCGCGGATGTTGCTGACGTTGCGATTGATCTCGTCCGCCACCCCGCTTTGCTCCTGGGCCGCCGTGGCGATCTGCTCGTTCATCTGATGGATGGTGCTGACCGCCTGGATGATCTGCTCCAGCACGCTCACCGACAACTCCACCTTGGTGAGGGTCACGTCCGCCTGGCTGTGGCCCGTCATGATCGCCTTAACCACGGCCTCGGTGCCCGACTGCAACTGGCTGATCAGATTCTGGATCTCGACGATGGCGTTCTGGGTGCGTCCCGCCAGGTTGCGCACCTCGTCGGCTACCACGGCGAAGCCGCGGCCCTGCTCCCCGGCCCGTGCCGCCTCGATGGCTGCGTTGAGGGCCAGCAGGTTGGTCTGCTCGGCGATGCCCTGGATCACCGCCAGGATGTCGTTGATGTTGTCGCTGTTGGCCGCCAGCCGCTCCACCACCGGTTTGGCATCGCTGATGACCACCATCAGCCTGGACATGGCATCCTGGGTATCCGCCACCACGGCCTTGCCCTCCTGGGCGGCCCGGTCGGCCTGATTCGCGGCCTGTACCGCCGAGTTCGCATCCCCCGCCACCTGCAAGGCGGTGGCGCTCAGCTCCTCGAACGCGGTCGCCACCAGATCCACCTCCTGATACTGAGCCTGCATGCCGGCGCTGGTGCGATCCGCCCCCTGCGCCGCCTGGACCGCGCTGGCCCGGGTGCCCGCCACCGTGTCGATCACCTGGCTGATAGTGCTCTGCAGCTTGTCCAGGAAGTTGTTGAACCACTTGGCCAGCTCACCGATCTCGTCGTCCTGCTGCAAGTTGATGCGCTGGGTCAGATCCCCCTCCCCACTGGCGATGTCCTTGAGGCGGGCCACCACGGTGCGGATAGGGGCGACGATACGCTGCGCCATCCACCAGATGCAGAGCAGGGCGAGCAGCGAGATGACGCCGCCAATGAGCAGTTGGGAAGCCACGCTGCGATCGGACTGACTCTCGAGATCCCCCTGAAGTTGCAGGGCGGAGGCGAGCACCACGGCGCGGGGCAGCTCGATGTAGATGCCCCACTTGCGATCCGTGCCGCGCATGCGCACCGGCACGAAGGTCTGCAGCAGGGCGCCGTCCGGGCTCCAGCGCGTCACCACCTCCCCCTTGGCGAGCCAGCCGGTGAGATCGCCCACCAGCCCCTTGTTCTGCTCACCCAGAGTGCTGCCAGGCGCGACTTGGAAGCCCTCCACCCCGGCGACCCGTCCCTCGTGGCTGAGCAGCAACACCTTGCCCTGGCCGTTATAGAGGGTCTTGTCCATCTCCTCCACCAGGCTCTGCAAGGTGGTCAGCGAGATATCGACCCCCACCATGCCGAGCAGATTGCCCTCTTCCAGCAGGGGGGCCGTCACCGAGGTCATCAGCACCTGCTGACTCCCCACCTCGTCGAGATAGGGTTCCAGCAAGCAGAGGGCGCGGGACTGGATGCTGCAGCTGTACCACTCGTTCTCGGGATGACCGTTGGCGCTCGGCTTGGCATCCGCCAGCACGGATTCGTTCATCACCTCTAGGGTCACCTTGCCATCCACCCTGGCCCAGTAGCTGGAGAAGCGCCCCTTGTCGTTGGCCCCGAGGGCGGTCGAACCCTGATAGTTCGCATCCTCGCCGTCGAGCTGATTGGGCTCGAACACGCCATAGACACCGATCAGGTTGGCGGAGGATTCCGCCGCATCCTGCAACTGCTGATTCACGGCGCCCCGCAGCGCCTCGGAATGGACAAAGTTGTCAGCCGCATTCTTGCGCTGGAACAGGATATTCTCGGCCAGCAGGGTGGCGCGGAAATAGGCCTCATCGAGGTAGCTGGTCACCCGGGCGGCCTGGGTAGCGCCCATGGCCTGCATCCAGTTTTCTGCCGCGTGCTGCGCCTCCAGGGTCGTGGAAGCGAGCACCTGCTCCTGCATACGGGCCGCGTTGAAGAGGGATGAGGCGACCAGTGCGGCGGCACTGGCCAGGAGGCAACAACCGGCGATCAGGGTGATCCGTCCCTGAACAGAAAGAGAACTCATGCATGATTTCCTAACTTCTACAGATGTAACCACTGTATCGGATTTGGAAACAGAAACTTAACTAAATCAGCAGAGATCCAGACTAAGTTGATTACGCTCCCCGGCGCTCGGCAGCCCGACCACCAGGCCGAGCAGGCGAATGGGTTTTCCTTGAGCCCTATGCAGTCCCTCGTGCAGCAGATCGTGGAAGCGGGCGGCCTGATAGCTGCCCTTGCGATAGACAGTCGTCTGCTGAAAGTCGGCGAATTTCAGCTTGATCCCCTGCCCCATCAGCATCTCGGCGGGGCAGGCCTTGGCAAAACGCAGCTCCAGCTCGGGAATGAGCTGGCTCAGCACGACCCAGCAAGCCTCCTCGTCCAGCACGTCGCTGCTGAGGGTGGTCTCCACCCCGACACTCTTGCGCACCCTTGAGGCCTGTACCGGCTGATCGTCCTGACCCCAGATACGACCGGTCAGCATCTCCCCCAGCTTGCCGAAGCGGGTGACCAGCTCCTCGTGGCTCATGGCCCTGGCATCTTCGCAGGAATAAAGGCCTTGCGACTCCAGCCGATCGGCGGTCTTGCGGCCTATGCCGGGCAACTTAGCCAGGGGAAGCAGGCGCACGAACTCGTCCACCTCCTGGGGCCTTATCACGAACAGGCCGTCCGGCTTGCGCTGCTCGGAGGCGAGCTTGGCCAGGAACTTGTTGGGGGCCACCCCGGCGGAGGCGGTCAGTCCCAGCTCGGCTTTGATCGCGGCGCGGATCTCGGCGGCCATCAGGGTGGCGCTGCCGCCGCAGTGGGGGCTGTCGGTGACGTCGAGATAGGCCTCGTCGAGGGAGAGGGGCTCCACCAGTTCGGTGTAGCGCAGGAAGATGGCCCTCAGCTGGCGGGAGACCTCCTTATAGACCGCCATGCGACCCGGGATCAGCACCAGGGGCGGGCAGAGCTTCTTGGCCAGACCGCTCGGCATGGCGGAGCGCACCCCGAAGCGGCGCGCCACATAGTTGCAGGTGGAGATGACCCCACGTCGATCGGCGGAGCCACCGATGGCGAGCGGCACCTCTCTCAGGGCCGGGTTGTCCCGCATCTCCACCGCCGCGAAGAAGCAGTCCATGTCGATGTGAATGATCTTGCGCATACCACTGTATAAATAGACAGGAAACATCTCCATGCTACCCCAGCCCTGCTATTTCTGCCAGTCACGGGGGCACGGGAGGCATCTAGACTCCGAAGGCACCATCCATACAAGACTCAAGGAGGAGGAAGGATGAAAGCAATCTGGCTGGCGCTCTGCCTGTTGCCGCTGTCGGGGATCGCGAAAGATTACCCGACCGCCGAATGCAGCTGGCTGTTCGAGCGCATCGAGATACTGGAGAAGGCCATCGCGCAGGGGGATGAGCTGGGTACCCGGGAGGAGCTGGCCCGCAGGAAGGCCGAATTCAATAAAAAATCCTGCAAGCAATACGATTACTGACCCTGGCTCCCTGCCCCAAAAGAAACGAGCCGACCACGGGGTCGGCTCGCCATCACAGGTTTCATCGCGACAACGCGGATCAGATGATGCGGTGCTCTTCCAGCATCTTGCGACGGGCCTCTTCCTTGGCCATCTTCTTCTTGCGGTTGTCACAGGGCTCCGGGCAGTCGCACTCCTTTTCGATCCCTATGGTGCCGAGGCCGCCACAGGAGCCGGAGATGGTCTTCTTCTGGAAGATGTAGCCGATAGCCATGGCCACCACCACCGCCAGAAACACCCCGAAGGTGATCAGAAAAGTCTGCATGCTATTACCCCCTTACTGTTTAACCGGATGCCGCCTGGCGGCACCCGTGCATTGAATGCGTCGAAACCGCCACCCCCGGGGGATGGCCGTCCGTTACTTTTTCACCAGATAGGGCTTGAAGGCATCCGAGTAGGACTCTTCAAAGCCGGTATCCGTCTTGGTGATCACGAAGATCGCCAGCCCCTGCTCCTTGGCATAGGCCAGACTCTTCTCCGGTCCCATGACGGTGAGCGCCGTCGCCAGCCCGTCTGCGGTCATGCAGGAGGGGTGGATCACGGTCACCGACACCATGCGATGCTGGATGGGCTTGCCCGTCAGCGGATCTATGGTGTGGGAGAAGCGCTTGCCATCCAGCTCGTAGTAGTTGCGATAGTCCCCCGAGGTGGCCACGCCATTGTCCCCCGGCTGGATCACCTCCTGTACGGTGCCGGCATTGGCGGTCGGCTTTTCGATGGCCACCCGCCAGGGGTGCCCCTTGCCGTTGACCCCGTTGAGGCGCAGCTCACCGCCGATCTCCACCAGGTAGTTGCGCGCCCCCTGGGATTCCAGATACTCGGCGACCTTGTCCACCCCGAAGCCCTTGGCGATGGCGGAGAGATCCACGTAGAGATCCGGGATGTCTTTTTGCAGGGTATCCGCATCGGCGGAGGTGATCACGTGCAAGTTGCCGAGTCCGGTCTTCTGGCGGGTCTGGCTGATCAGGTCATCGGACGGCACCTTGGTCGGCTTCGCGTCCGGGCCAAAGCCCCACAGATTGACCAGGGGGCCCACGGTCACGTCCAGCGCGCCGCGGCTCTCGCGGCCGATGTGCATGGCCTCGGTCACCACCCGTGCGGTGTCCCGGGAGACCACCACAGGGGTGTTGTCCCTGTGCTGGTTGAAGCGGGACAGCTCGGAGTCCGGCCTGTAGGTGGACATCTGATCGTTGACCCGCTCCAGCAGGACATCGACCTCGGCCTGTAATTTGGCTCCATCCTTGACGGCATCATCCGCCACCTTGATGGAGTAGTAGGTACCCATGGTGCTGCCGGTGATGTGGATCTCCGGCTTGGATTGGACCGTTTCCTGACCGCACCCAGTCAAGAAAAAGGCTAGCCCGAAGGCTAGCCAGGTCTTTACAACGCTGTGCATGGATTAACCACCGAAGTCATCCAGCAGGATGTTTTCATCTTCAACGCCGAGGTTTTTCAGCATGTTGATGACGGCCGCGTTCATGACGGGAGGCCCGCACATGTAGAACTCGCAATCTTCCGGCGCCTCGTGGTTCTTCAGATAGTTCTCGAACAGCACGTTGTGGATGAAGCCGGTGTAGCCGTCCCAGTTGTCTTCCGGTTGCGGATCAGACAGGGCGACGTTCCAGGTGAAGTTCTCGTTCTCGGCCGCCAGCATGTCGAAGTCCTCGACATAGAACATCTCGCGCTTGGAACGGGCACCGTACCAGAAGCTCATCTTGCGCTTGGTCTTCAGACGGCGCAGCTGATCGAAGATGTGGGAACGCATCGGCGCCATGCCCGCACCACCGCCGATGAACACCATTTCGGCGTCGGTGTCCTTGGCGAAGAACTCGCCGAACGGACCAGAGATGGTCACCTTGTCCCCTGCCTTCAGGTTGAAGATGTAGGAGGACATCTGGCCGGGAGGCGCAGTCCAGTTGCTCGGCGGCGGGGTCGCTATCCGCACGTTCAGCATGATGATGCCGAACTCTTCCGGATAGTTGGCCATGGAATAAGCACGGATGATCGGCTCATTGACCTTGGATTCCAGCTCGAAGATCTTGAAGCGATCCCAATCACCGCGATATTCCTCGGGAATATCGAAGTTCTTGTACTGCACATGGTGTGCAGGGGCTTCGATCTGGATATAACCACCGGCGCGGAACGGCACGCTCTCGCCATCCGGGATCTGCAGCTTGAGCTCCTTGATGAAGGTGGCCTTGTTGTCATTGGAGATGACGGTACATTCCCACTTCTTCACCCCGAAGATCTCTTCGGGCAGTTCGATGTCCATGTCGGAGCGCACTGTGACCTGACAGGCCAGACGCTCCCCATGACGGGCCTCGCCCTTGCTGATGTGGTCCAGCTCGGTCGGCAGGATGTCGCCGCCGCCGGCCTTCACCCGCACCTTGCACTGACCACAGGAACCGCCGCCGCCACAGGCAGAGGAGACGAAGATACCGCTGCCGGCCAGAACGCCGAGCAGCTTGCCACCCGCCGGGCTGGTGACAGCCTTGGCCGGGTCGCCGTTGATGCTGATTGTCACGTCACCCGCGGTCACCAGCTTGGACTTGGCGAACAGAATGACTGCCACCAGGGCCAGCAGGATCACGGTGAACATGACCACACCCAGAATAATTTCCATCTATATTTCCTTTCCGATTACAGGGAAATACCAGAGAAGGACATGAAGCCCAGCGCCATCAGACCCGCGGTGATGAAGGTGATGCCGAGGCCGCGCAGGCCTTCCGGAACATCGGAGTACTTCATCTTCTCGCGGATCCCCGCCATCGCCACGATGGCCAGCATCCAACCGGCACCCGAGCCAACCCCATAGACCACAGACTCCACGAAGTTGTAGTCACGCTGCACCATGAAGGAGACGCCACCGAAGATGGCGCAGTTCACCGTGATGAGCGGCAGGAAGATGCCGAGCGCGTTGTAGAGCGCGGGGAAATACTTGTCCAGCGCCATCTCCAGGATCTGCACCAGGGCCGCGATCACCCCGATGAAGGTGATGAAGCTCAGGAAGCTCAGATCCAGGCCCTGTACCAAGGCGCCGTCTTTCAGCACGTAGTTGTAGATCAGGTTGTTGGCCGGAACGGCCACAGTCTGTACCACAATGACGGCGATACCCAGACCCATGGCGGTCTTGACCTTCTTGGACACCGCCAAGAAGGTACACATCCCCAGGAAGAAGGAGAGCGCCAGGTTTTCGATGAAGATCGAACGAATCAACAGACTCAGATAGTGTTCCATACCTTAATCCTTTGCCTCCACCTGCTTGGGATCCTTGGTGCGTACGCCCCAGATGATCAGACCAATGATGAAGAATGCACTCGGCGGCAGCAGCAGCAGGCCGTTAGGCACATACCAGCCACCGTTGTTCACCAGCGGCAGCAGCTCGATGCCGAACCAGGTGCCGGAGCCCAGGATCTCGCGCACCGTGGCCACGGCCAGCAGCACGGCACCATAGCCCAGACCGTTGCCGATGCCGTCCAGGAAGGAGGGCAGTGGAGCGCTCTTCATGGCATAGGCTTCGGCACGACCCATCACGATACAGTTGGTGATGATGAGGCCGACGAACACCGACAGTTGCTTGGAAATGTCATAGGCATAGGCCTTGAGCACCTGGTCAACCACGATAACCAGGGATGCGATCACCGCCATCTGGGCGATGATCCGCACGCTGTTCGGAATGTGGTTGCGGATCAAGGAGATGAACAGGTTGGAGAAGGCGGTGACCGCGGTAACGGCCAGCGTCATCACGAACGCTGTCTTCATCTGGCTGGTAACGGCCAGCGCGGAACAGACACCCAGCACCTGCAGTGCGATGGGGTTGTTGCCGAGCACAGGCGTCAACAGCAATTTTTTCATTTCGCTCTTGTCAGCCATTGTTGATTTCTCCTGCACGTACCTTGGCCAGGAAGGGACCGAAGCCCTTGGGGCCCATCCAGAAGTCGAAGGTGTGCTGTACGCCATTGCCGGTCAGGGTTGCACCGGACAGGCCATCGATTTCATGCTCGGAACCAGCCGGAGCATGGCCCTTGATCACTCGCAGCGCCGGCTGACCGTTCTGATCGAACAGCTTCTTGCCGACGAACAGCTCGCGCCAGGCCGGGTTCTCGATCTCACCGCCCAGACCCGGGGTTTCGCCGTGATCATAGTAGGTGATGCCCTTGATGGTCTGACCGTCGGCCGCGACCGCGACGAAGGCATACATGGTGGACCACAGACCCTGGCCGTAGATCGGCAGGATGATGTTGTCGACCTTGCCGTCGGCATCCTTGGCAAAGAACACGGGAACCAGCTTGGAGATCTGACGCAGGCCGGCCTTGTCGTCGGCCGGAGCCAGACGAATGCTCTGGGCCGGATCCTTGGCGGCTACCTTGGTGTCGAAGTTGTCGGCGTCGCCGTCAACGAATTCACCGGTCGCCAAGTCCACCAGGCGCGCTTCAATCTGATTGCCATACAACTGGGCCAGGTCACGCTTGGCCACCGAGCTGACATCGACACCTGCGACGGACAGGATATTGCTTTGCTTGTCCAGCGCCTTGTTTTCCAGCTGAGCCGGACGCAGCCCCACGGCGGCCACGGAGACCACGATGGAACAGACCAGGCACAGACCGGTCACGACGGTGAGGGTGCCGATAGTAGAGTCTTTATTAAACGCCACGTGCGATCCTCCGCTTGATGTTCGCCTGCGCCACGAAATGGTCAAACAAGGGGGCAAACAGGTTGGCAAACAGAATGGCCAACATCATGCCTTCCGGGAATGCGGGGTTCACGACCCGGATCAGCACCACCATGACGCCGATGAGGGCGCCGTACCACCACTTGCCCTTGTTGGTAAAGGCGGCGGAGACTGGATCGGTCGCCATGAAGGCCATACCGAAGGCGAAGCCGCCCAACACCAGATGCCAGTGCCACGGCATGTTGAACATGGGGTTGGTATCGGAACCGATGACGTTGAACAACAATGAGGTCGCCACCATGCCGATCATCACACCGGCGATGATGCGCCAGGAGGCGATCCGCATGTAGACGATCATGGCCGCACCGATGAGGATCATCAGGGTGGAGACTTCACCGATGGAGCCGGGCAGGTTGCCGAGGAAGGCATCCATCCAGCTGATGGCTTCGCCGGTGGCACCGTTGATCAGCGCCATCTGGCCGCCCTGGGCCCACTGGCTCAGTGCAGTCGCGCCGGAGTAGCCATCGACGGCCACCCAGACCGCATCACCGGAGATCTGACCCGGGTAGGCGAAGAACAGGAAGGCACGACCCGCCAGCGCCGGGTTCAGGAAGTTCTTGCCGGTACCACCGAACACTTCCTTGGCCAGCACCACGCCGAAGGTAATGCCGAGGGCGGCTTGCCACAGGGGCAGCTCGGGCGGCACTATCAGGGCGAACAGGATGGAGGTCACGAAGAAGCCTTCGTTGATCTCGTGCTTGCGCACCATGGCGAACAGCACTTCCCAGAAACCACCGACGATGAAGACGGTGATGTAGATCGGGAAGAAGTGCGCCGCACCGATCAGCATCTTGCTGCCGATGCCGGCTACAGCCGGATCCAACGAGGCCCCCAGCAGGGTGGCGAGGGTGTATTGCCAGGTATCGGCACCGGCCGCGCTGCCTAGGTGGGCGATGGCGGCGATGGACTGGTTGCCGACGTTGTACATGCCCCAGAACATGGCCGGGAACACGGCCAGCCACACCATGATCATCATGCGCTTCAGATCGATGGCGTCACGGACGTGGGCGGCATTGCGGGTCACGGACCCGGGGGTATAAAACAGGGTGTACGCCGCCTCGAACAGGGCATAGTACTTAGCGTACTTGCCGCCCGGCTCGAAGTGATGTTCCATATTTTCAAGAAGTTGCTTGAAACTCATCGCTTAACCTTCCAGTTCTATCTTGGTCAGGCACTCACGCAAGACGGGGCCATACTCTGTCTTGCCGGGGCAGACGAAGGTACAGAGCGCCAAATCTTCCTCATCCAGCTCCAGACAGCCGAGCGCCTGGGCGTTGTCGGTGTCACCGGAGATCAGATCCCGCAGCAGCAGGGTCGGCAGGATGTCGAGCGGCATCACGCGCTCGTAGTTGCCGATAGGCACCATGGAGCGATCACTGCCGTTGGTGGTGGTGGTGAAGTTGATGAGCTTGCCTTTCACCAGGTGCGCCAGGGTGGTGCGGGTGATGGAGAACTTGTTGGCACTGGGGTTGACCCAGCCCAGGAACTCTTTCTCGCGGCCTTCGCCCAGCACGCTCACCTGATTGTGATAACGGCCCAGGTAGTCATGGACCCCTGCCGCCTTGGCACCGCTCAGGATGGAACCGGAGATGACACGGTTCTCGTCCGCACGCAGCTCGTTGTTGGTCAACTGGCTGATGCAGGCGCCCAGACGGGTGCGCAGCAGGCGCGGCTTGATCACGTTCGGACCGGCCAGGGCGATCACCTTGTCGGTGAAGATCTGACCCGTGGTGAACAGCTTGCCGTAGGCGATCACATCCTGATAGTTGATGTGCCACTGTACCTTCTTGGCACCGACCGGGTCCAGGAAGTGGATGTGGGTACCCGGCAGACCGGCAGGGTGCGGACCGACGAAGACGGCTTCCTTGACCTGCGCCAGGGAGGCGTGCGGCAGGCTGGCTTCGCCCTTGCAGACGTGGACGGTGCCATCGGTCAATCGGCTCAGCACGGCCAGACCATCGAGGAAGGCCTGGGCCTGTTCCTTGATGATGAGCTCGGCATTGGCTGCCAGCGGGTTAGTGTCCATGGCGGTGACGAAGATGGCGCGAGGGGTGGAACCCACGGCCGGCACCTTGCTGAATGGACGGGTACGCAGTGCGGTCCACTGACCTGATGCGACCAGGATCTCCTGCACCTTGCTGCGCTCGAGCTGTGCAAGCTCGGCAGACGCAAAGTGTTCAAAGGTCACCTGCTCGTCGGAGCCATCGAGATCGATGACGACAGATTGCAGAACACGCTTGGCACCACGGTTGATCTCAGAAACCACACCGGTGGCAGGGGCCGTGAATTTAACGCCGGGATTCTTCTTATCTTCGAAGAGCTCCTGACCTTTAATGACGCGATCACCTACTTTGACGAACATAGTAGGACGCATCCCCACGAACTCTTCGCCGAGTGTAGCAACACGGGTGATGGCCGGGCCATCGTAGATTACTTGCTCCGGAGCACCCAGCACGGGGATGTCCAGTCCTCTTTTAATTGTAATCATACTCACTTGCACTACCGTTAAGGGAAGACAGGTTGGTTAGCGCCGAGAAATACATCACGACGAGTTGTTGAATGAGCCCGTCCATATCGCGACAAAATGTCGAAAAAACAAACAAATTAGCAACATACAGGATCATTCAAAAGCGCCTGAGTTTACCACCTTAGGCGACTCAGCTGCCACGCCAAATGGGGAAAATCCCCGCGCTATCACAAAATTAACCTTCATTGAATATTTCCTCCCCGCCCCTGCAACCCGTGGTTTTAAAGGATTTTTTGTTTGGCTAACCCTATGGAGGTATTTTTGGGGTGGCAGGCGATGGATTAGAAAAAATAATCCTGGCCCGCTGGCAGGTTACACCCCGTCAGCAGGCTCAGCTCGTGATAATTTTGTTAATTGGTCGAGGATTAGGTAATGAAAACGTCAATGGGTCATGCGAAGGGGGATTTGCTGACGCAGCTCGGCGTGCTGGGCGCCTGTTCCCGCTGCTGCCATTCAGCGTCGGTATAGGTATGCAGTGCCAGCGCATGAATAGCCCCGGCCAACTCCTCGGCCAGCACCCCGTTGACCTGACGATGGCGACTCAGCAGTCGCTGCCCCTCGAACGCCTGACTCACCACTATCACCTTGAAGTGGCTCTCCGAACCCGGTGCCACCCGATGCATGTAGCTCTCGTTGATCACCTCCAGGTGGCTGGGGGACAAGGCGGCGGCCAGTTTGGCCTCGATCTGTTGTTGCATGCTCACGACAAGAACTCCCAAGATGGATGTGCGGCCATTGTAAGCCAGAGCCGACCCCGGATAAATCGCGTCGACGACCACGGGGGCAGATCCTCCACGCACCGGGCTGGTGAAATTCTGCGTCCCCGCTAGAATAGCGCCACTTCAACGACAGGACCGGCGCCGGCTGTCGTTGCCATATATAAGCATCACCTTGGACCCTTCTCTTATGCTGACCCTACTCGACACGGCTCATTGTCGTCTGACCCTTTACCGGTATCCGCGGCAGAGCCAGGATCCCCTGCAGGCCTGGGATGCGGCAGACGAGTATCTGATCAACACCCTGGCCGAAGAGCCCCTCGAGCGCGACGGCCCCGTCATCATCATGAACGATGGCTTCGGAGCCCTGACCGCGTATCTGCACGGCCATTCTCCCGTCAGCGTGACCGACTCCCATATCAGCGAGCGGGCGACTCTCGCGAATCTGGCCGAGAACGGCCTGGATCCCCACGCCATCCGCATGCAGGATGCACTGACCCCCCTGCCCGAAGCTCCCGCGCTGGTGGTCATCAAGGTTTCCAAATATCAGGCGCTGCTGGAGCAGCAGCTGCTGGCCCTGCGTCAGGTGGTGACCCCGGCCACCCGGATCCTGGCGGCGGGCAAGGCGAAGGACATTCACTCCTCCACTCTCAAGCTGTTCGAGAAATACCTGGGCGAGACCCGCACCTCCCTCGCCTGGAAGAAGGCCCGCCTCATTCACTGCACGCCCGCCTCCGAGCGCCCGGCAATGGCCAACCCCTTCCCCACCACCTGGCCGCTGGAGGGCAGCGACATGCTGATCCACAACCACGCCAACGTGTTTTCTCGTACCAGCCTGGATATCGGCGCCCGCTTCATGCTGGACAATTTGCCGATCCACAGTGCCCGCAAAGTGATCGATCTCGGCTGCGGCAACGGCGTGCTGGGGCTCTCCCTGCTGGCACGGGACAGCGAGGTGGAGGTGACCTTCATCGACGAGTCCCATATGGCTGTGGACTCGGCGCGGCTGAACGTCCAGCACAACCTGCCGGATGCCCTGCCCCGCGCCCACTTCCTGGTCAATAACTGTCTCGATGGGGTGGAAACGGGCGCGGCCGATCGCATCCTCTGCAATCCCCCCTTCCACCAGTTGCAGGCGATCACCGACCATATCGCCTGGCAGATGTTCACCGATGCGCACCGGGTGTTGCCTCAGGGAGGGGAACTCTGGATAGTAGGCAACCGTCATCTGGACTATCACAACAAACTCAAGCGCTTGTTTGCCAACGCACAAGTGGTTGCATCGAACAGCAAGTTCGTTATTTTGAAAGCCATCAAACGCTAAAGGAAACCATGATGAAAAAGTCACTCTTGCTGCTGGCCGCCCTGATGCTGGGTGGTTGCGCCACCCACTGGCCGGAGACCGCCCTGCTCAATCCGCAAATCATCCCCGCCAACCAGCAGTACTACTCCGGCAACCGGATCACCATGGAAGGGGTGGACAAGCGTGAAGCCGCCTATGTCTTCTCCATCAAGAAGAAAGAGAAGGCCCCCGTGCTGGTCAACAGCGCCCAGCCCCTCAACAACCTGCTGGCGGAGAAGCTGGCCGAGGGCCTGCGCAGCCAGGGGCTCGAAGTGGGTAACAGCGGCACCACCAACCTGACCCTGGCCATCTCCACCGCCGCCGTCACCGTGGAAGAGAAGACCTTCACCTATGTGACCAAGTCCAAGGTCAGTCTGCAGGTGATCGCCGATTTCCAGGGCAGCAAGCTGACCAAGCAGTTCAACATGTCCTCCAGCAAGGAGGAACCGGGTGAGCCGAGCATGGCCGATCTAGAGTCCACCCTGAACCAACAGCTTGGCAGTTTATTGCAGCAGATCATGGCCGACGAGGCCCTGCGCGGTTATCTCAAGGGTCAGCCGAGCTAAGCGAGGGATAGATAGATGAAGAAACTCTGGTTATTGGCCATGCTGATCGCCCCCCTGGCCTTCGCCGGCCCCAAGGTACGAATGGAGACCAACCACGGCAACATCGTCGTGGAGCTGGCCCCCAAGCAGGCGCCGCAGACGGTGAAGAACTTCCTGCGCTACGTGGCGGACGGCAGCTATGACGGCAGCCTGTTCCACCGGGTGATCCAGAACTTCGTGGTGCAGGGCGGGGGCTACAACCAACAGTTCCAGCCGCTGCCGACCTTCGACCCCGTGGTGAACGAGTCCAGGGGCGGTCTGCCCAACAAGCGTGGCAGCATCGCCATGGCCCGCACCCAGGCCGTCGACAGCGCCACCCGCCAGTTCTACTTCAACCTGGCGGACAACGACAACCTCAACGCCAATGCGGGCGCCGGTTACACCGTATTTGGCCAGGTGGTGCAAGGCATGGAGGTGCTGGACAAGCTGGCTCAGGTGCAGACGGGCTACAGCTCCATCCTGCGGGCCAACGATGTGCCCACCAGCCCGATCATCCTGAAGAAAGTCGTGCTGCTGGCGGAGAAATAACGCGGACAGGATCACATCCTGCCCCATCACTGCCAAGGTCGCCGGCGCCCCTTTCTATACTCTGGCCTTGCCCCCATTCCGGGGGCATCCCCAGAGGAGAAGAAGGAGGCGCCGGTGATCTATCAGACCTACATAACCCAACACGCCATGCCGCTGGCCCAGGCGGTTCGTCACTTCCTGGCACGGGAAATTCCCTACCGACAGCTGGAAGACCTGAGCTGGCAACTGCTCTCCCACTGGCAAGCCCTGCCCCACAGCGCCGATAAGCAACCGGCCAATCAGCGTGAATCCGTCTTCTGGCACCTGCTGCACAGCCTGCATCTATGGGACGAACAGCAGATCAGTGCCGATCCCTGGCTGCGTCTGCAGTTGATGGCCTGTGCCAACTTTCTCGTCGAACAGGGCCCCTGCCCGCCTCATTGCGCTGGCTCACGGCCCTGAGGAATCAAGAACGCCCCTCGGCTTGCCTTGGCTATCCCCCTCGAACCTGACAAAATAGCCACCTTTTCCCCGAGGAGTCAGGCATTTGAACACTCTCCGCCCACCCAGCCGCAACCCGGGCCGCCTCACCAGCTGGCGAGATGCCCTCGCCGTCTATCTCGAGGCCCGGGTACTCATCCTGTTCGCCATGGGCTTCTCCTCCGGCCTGCCACTGCTGCTGGTATTCGGCACCCTCTCGTTCTGGTTGCGGGAGGCCGATGTCAGCCTGACCGACATCGGATACATGAGCTGGGTGGCCCTGGCCTACGGCTTCAAGTGGGTGTGGTCCCCCCTGGTCGATCGCCTGTCGCTGCCCCTGCTCTCCCGCCTGCTGGGAAGACGGCGCAGCTGGATGCTGCTCTCCCAGTTGCTGACCGCTCTCGCTCTGGTGGGCATGGCTTACTGCGATCCCAAGACCCAGCTCGCCCAGCTCGCCCTCTTCGCCCTGCTGGTGGCGTTTGCCTCGGCCACCCAGGATATCGTCATCGACGCCTACCGCATCGAGTCCGCCCCCGAGCGGCTGCAGGCGGCCATGGCGGCCTCCTACATGACGGGTTATCGGCTTGCGATGATCATGGCGGGCGCCGGCGCCCTGGCGCTGGCGGCCTGGCTCGGCAGCAACAGCGGCTACGATTATCGCGGCTGGCAGCTCACCTATCTGTGCATGGCGGGGCTCATGTCCCTCGGCATCTTCACCACCCTGTTCTGCCATGAGCCCGACATCGATCTGGCCCGCCAGAACGAACAGCAGGCGGAGCGCAAAGCGCTGCTGCTCGGCCGTGGCTGGCCGACCCCATTGGCTGGCCTGGGGGCCTGGATCTATGAGGCCATCTGGTGCCCCTTTGCCGACTTCTTCCGCCGCTACGGCGGCTCGGCCCTGCTGATCCTGGGGCTCATCGCCTGTTACCGCATCTCGGACGTGGTGATGGGGGTGATGTCCAACAGCTTCTATGTGGATCTGCAGTTCAGCAAGACGGAGGTGGCCACCATCACCAAGGTGTACGGGGTCATCATGACCCTGGTGGGAGCTGCCCTGGGAGGGGTGCTGGTGATGCGGCTGGGGACCTTGCGCATCCTGTTTCTCGGCGCCGTGCTCACCGCCAGCACCAATCTGCTGTTTGCCCTGCTCAACGAGGTCGGCCATAACCTGGAGCTGCTGACCCTGATCATCTCGCTGGACAACCTCAGCGCAGGCATCGCCACCGCCGCCTTCGTGACCTATCTGTCGAGCCTGACCAACGTCGCGTTTTCGGCGACTCAGTATGCGTTGTTCAGCTCAATCATGTTGCTGCTGCCCAAGCTGCTTGCGGGCTTTTCCGGTCGCTTCGTCGAGCTGTTTGGCTACAGCAACTTCTTCATCGGCACCAGCCTGCTCGGAGTTCCCGTGATGGTGCTGATCATCATGGTTGCCAAACGGGGCAAGCATTTGTCACCACAAACGAACAAATAGCAAGCGTTTGCCTAAATGAGGGGGTGATTAGATTCACAAATCCTGACAAAGTTCCCTGGCTCTTGTTTATCCGTTGAAATTATTTGGCTAGAATCCCTCCCGCTCCTTGTGGGCAGGCTACGGAAAACCTCAACTAAACACACAAGAGACCAATAAAATGGCCAAATTTACCAAGACTCTGATCGCTGCCGGTCTGCTGGCTGCATCCGCCACCCCGGCTTTCGCTGCCGACTACAGCGGTGACATCCATAAGAACGATTACAAGTGGATGCAGTTTAACCTGATGCATACCATCGACCAGCGTCCCTTTACTTCCGGTCAGGATGACTACAACGACACCTACCTGGAAATGGAATTCGGCGGTCGGTCCGGTATCTTTGATCTGTATGGTTACATCGACATCTTCGATGTATTCGATACCGAGCACAGCGACAAGCACAACGGCCAAAACCTCTTCATGAAGTTTGCGCCGCGTATGTCTCTGGATGCGCTGACCGGTAAAGATCTCTCCTTCGGCCCGGTACAAGAGCTGTATATTGCCAACCTGAATAACATGGCCGATGGCCAAATGGAGAACCAAATCGGTCTGGGTGCAGACGTGCAAGTGCCTTGGTTTGGTAAGGTTGGCATGAACCTGTATGCTCGTTATTCCAACGAAAACGAGTTCTTCCGTGAAGAAGAGAACTCCTGGAACGGCTATCAGTTCTCCATGAACTGGTTCAAGCCTTTCTACACCTTCGGCAACGGTAGCTTCGTCTCCTATCAGGGCTACCTGGATTACACCTTCGACATGGATACCCATGAGCGTGCTGACCGTACCAGCGATGCACTGGCTACCTTCCACGGCATCTACTGGCACTCCGATCGCTACGCCGTCGGTTACGGTCTGAAGTACTTCATGGATGCTTACGGCACCAAAGACGGTTCTACCGCCTTCGATGGTACTCCTTGGAAGAGTTCTGGCTTCAGTCACTATTTCTCCGTTACCTACAAGTTCTAATCGAACGGGTTTCGCAGAAACAAAAAACCGGAGCAGCTGCTCCGGTTTTTTTATGGCGTTTTCGCCGAATTCTTTGCCGCAAAATGGGGAAGGCAGAGCCCTCCCCACCCATGATCAGTCGCGGAAGTTCTGGAACTGCATCGGCTGGCCCAGCTCGGCCCCGCGTACCAGCGCCATGGTCTCCTGCAGGTCGTCACGCTTCTTGCCGGTGACGCGCACCTCGTCACCCTGGATGGCAGCCTGCACCTTGATCTTGGAGTCCTTGATAAGCTTCACCAGCTTCTTGGCCACTTCCTTGTCGATCCCCTGCTTGAACTTCACGGTCAGGTGGAAGCGCTTGCCGGAGTGAACGCTGTCGCCCACGTCCATGGAACTGTTCTCGATCTGACGCTTGAGCAGGGCCCCGCGCAGGATCTCGACCATCTGCTTGAGCTGGAAATCGGCATCCGCCTCCAGCTTGACCTCTTCTTTGTTCAGTTCGAAGCTGGCTTCCACCCCACGAAAATCGAAACGGGTCGCCAGTTCACGATTGGCGTTATCGACGGCGTTCAATACCTCGTTCATTTTGACTTCAGAGACAATATCGAATGACGGCATAGCCGGGCTCCTCATGCTGTGCTGTATGTTGTGCTTATAGGTGCGCAAATCTACCAGAAAACGGGCAAATTTGCTGATTTCGATGGAGGGGCTCTGCTAGAATTCCCTCCGCACAGGAATGGCGAGACCCGTTAGTGTCCGCCAAGCGACATCTCCCTTATCCCGGTAGCCGGTTGATCGGAATGCGACCCCTACCCAGACTGAGCCTCTCCATGCCAAGCGGATTACGCGACAACAACCTGAAAACCAGCCGACACCCTCTCCCCCCTCAATGGACCCTGCTGGGCTGTGGCGCCCTGGGTGGCGTGTTTGCCTCCCTGCTGACCCTGAGCGGTCAATCGACCCGCGTCCTGCTGCGCGAACGGCATCGGGCTACCCTGCACCCCGGCATCGATTTCACCTCCCTCGATGGCCACACCCAGTTGCTCGCCATCGAGCGTGGCTTCGTCAGCCAGCCTGGCCAGATCAAGCGCCTGCTGGTGATGACCAAGGCAGGTCAGGTTGTCCCGGCCCTGAGCCCGCTGGTCGGGAAACTGGCCGCCGGCATCCCCATAGTGTTGCTGCACAATGGCATGGGGGTCGCCGAGCAAGTGGTGCAACTCTTTCCCCATAACCCCGTCATCGCCGGCGTCACCAGCCACGGTGCCATGCAAGGCGGTCACTTCGTGTTCCGCCACACCGGCAAGGGGGAAACCTGGCTCGGCCCGGTCAACGAGGCGGCCAAGGCCCACGCCCATCTGGCGGATGAACTCGCCCGCGCCCTCGGTCAGGCAGGCTGGGATGAGCAGATCCTGAACCGCCAATGGCAGAAGCTCGCCGTCAACTGCGCCATCAACCCCCTCACGGCACTGTACAAGGTCAAGAATGGCGAGCTAGCCGGCCCCCGCTTCACCGATGCCCTGCAGCAGATCTGTGTGGAGGTGGCGGATGTGATGAAGGCGGAAGGCCAACCCACCAGCCAGGAGGAACTGCTGCGCCGGGCCATGATGGTGGTGGAACTGACCGCCGACAATTACTCTTCCATGTATCAGGATCTGGAGCTGGGGCGCGAGACAGAGATCGAGGCCATCACCGGTTTCCTGCTGGCCAGGGCTGCACAGCACGGCATCGCGGTGCCGGTCAATCAGGGCCTCTACCAGGCCATCAGAGAGAAGCAATAAACCCGGCTAACACCATTTAAGAAGGAGTGAACGATGAGCGTCTTGGTATTGGTCGCCCCCGGCTCGGAAGAGATTGAAACCGTCGCCATCATCGATACCCTGGTGCGGGCCGCCATCGAGGTGGTGCTCGCCTCCTGCTGCCCGGCGGGTCAGCGCCAGATCCGCGCCTCCCGCGGGGTGCAACTGGTGGCCGACTGCCATATCGACGAGCTGGCCAGCCGTGACTTCGAGGCCATCGTCGTGCCGGGCGGCCTGCCCGGCAGCGAAGCCATTCGCGATACCCCTCTCGCCATCGACCTGCTCAAGGAACAGGCTCTGCTTGGCCGCTGGCGCGCCGCCATTTGTGCGGCCCCCGTGGTGGTGTTGCAGCACCACCATCTGCTGGGGGATGCGCGGGTCACCTGCCACCCCGGCTTTCAGGCCAAGCTCCCCAGCGCTCAACTCAGCACAGAGCGGGTGGTAATAGACAAAACGCACCGCCTTATCACCAGCCAGGGCCCCGGCAGCGCCATCGAGTTCGCCCTCGAAATCGTGCGGATGCTGCGCGGTGACGAGGCTGCCCGTGCGGTGGCAGACCCCATGGTAATGCCCCCCTCGCTCACGTCCTAGAGAACCCTCCCCCTCTCGCAATGACAGAGCGCCCCTTGCCGATTGGCAAGGGGCGCTCTGTATTAGGAAGGCCGCTTAGCAGCCCGCCGGCTCAAAATCGACTCAACTCAGCATTTGAGGTCTGAGCTGTTCCATCAGCAGGTGGTTATCGCTGTAATCTACCGGGATGGACACCACCGCCGGTCCGCTCACCTCCATGGCGGCGCGCAGGGTGGGTCGCAAATCCTTGGCGCAGGCGACGGCAAACCCGGCTGCCCCGAACGATTCGGCATAGGCCTTGAAGTTGATGGGGCCGAAATTCACTCCTGAGCTGCGGCAGTACTTTTTCTCCTCCTGTATCGCTACCATGTTGTAGCCGTTATCGACCCAAATGATGTGCACTATGTTGGACTTGAGCCGCACCGCGGTCTCCAGTTCCATGCTCGACTGCATGAAACTGCCATCGCCGGACACAGAGATGATCTTTTCCCCCGGTCGTACCATGGTGGCCCCGATGGCCCAGGGCAGCGCCACCCCCATAGTCTGCTGGCCGTTGGAGATGAGCACCTGGCGAGCCCGGAAGCTGTAGAGGTAGCGGGCAATCCAGATGTGGAAGCTGCCCATGTCCACGCACAGGGTCATGTCCTGCCCTATGATGTCCTGCAACTCCTTGACGATGCGCAGCGGATGGATGGGTGAGCCTCCCAACCGGCCGGCATGTTCGGCGAGCTGATGGCGCTCGGCATGGATCTCGCCAAGCAGCGCGGTAATGGCCGGATCCCGCGCCAGCGGCTGGTGCAACATCCTGGTCAGCCGCGCTAGGTTGGCGCTGATGGAGCCCACCAGCTCCACCGCCGGGCAGTAGCTGCTGTCGATCTCCGCCGGCAGCGCATCGATGTGCAGCAGCTGGCGCTCACCGGTGCCGTTCCACAACACGGGATCATACTCGATGGGACTGTAGCCGATGCAGACCACCAGATCCGCATCCTGCAGCAGCTTGTCCCCCGGCTGGTTGTTGAACAGCCCAACCCGCCCGGCAAAGTCGTCGAAATGGTGGGTATCCACCACCCCGGCCGCCTGATAGGTACCGGTCACCGGCAACCGGCTCTTGTCGAGGAAGGCGCGCACCGCGAGGGAATTCTCCGGCCGGCTGGCCAGCAGGCCGAGCAGCACCACCGGCTTGCGGGCCTGCGCCAGCAGGCTCAGCGCCCGATCGATGCCACGCTCGTCAGCCGCCCCCGGCTCTGGGATGGCGCTCGGCACCAGAATGGCGCCATCGGCCGGCTCATTGATGATGTCCATCGGCAGGCTGACGAAGGCCGCCCCGGGCCTCCCCAGCTCGGCGCTGCGAAAGGCGTTGGCCATCACCTCGGAGAGGGCGGAGCCGGTGCCCACCTGGGCGCTGAACTTGGTGACCGGCCGGCACAGGCTGACGGTATCCAGGCTCTGGTGCGTCAGCTTGAGGCCGTCGGCCCGCCGTACGGCACCACCCAGCGCCACCATGGCATCCCCTTCCGAGGTGGCGGTGGCAAGACCTGTGATGAGGTTGGCGCAACCCGGACCCGAGGTCACCAGAGCCACCCCAGCCTTGCCGGTCAGCCGGCCGACGGCGGCAGCCATGAAAGCGGCATTCGCTTCGTGGCGCACCACTATGGTCTCGATGGGGGAATCCTCCAGCGCATCGAACACCCTGTCTATCTTGGCCCCGGGAATGCCGAATACCTGCTTGACCCCCTGCGCCTCCAGATGGCGCACCACCAGTTCGGCCCCACAGGCCCAGTGTTGATTTTCCATGATGTCACTCCTTGTTAAGCGAAGGGCTCAGCCTTCGGCGGCGCGGATGGCGCGGTCCAGATCGGCGGGATTGAGGTCGGCCTGTTGAAAAGCCGGATTGCGGGGCAGCTCGATGTCGAGGTGTTGCACCACCGACAGCTGCAACTGGCCGTGGCCCATGGCGTAGTCGAGGATGTGGCCGCCGCCCCGGCGATCCTCGGTGATGAAGTGCTCGTGATAGCCGGCCACGTTGATCCCTTGCACGAAGGGCGGGCAACGAAAGCCGACCAGGGTGCCGCGCCGCTGGCTGAATGAGAACAGCGGCTGGGCCTCGATGGCCTCCAGCATGGGCTTGTAGGGGGGACTCTGACAGGGGACGGTACGCACCAGTACCTGCTCGAACAGGCCGTCGAGTCGAAAGGCGACGAAGACGTTGTCGGTACCCACCAACCGATCCACCCACTGATGGATCTCCTCGCGGCTCAGCGGGTGATCGAAGCGGCGCTGCAGGCAGGGGCGAAAGTGGGTCATCACCGCAAACGGGGTCTTCTGCTCGGCCCTGGCCGGACGGGCCGAGCCGTCAGCCTTGAGCTGGTGGATCTGGCGCTCGAAAGCAATAAGCTCGCCATCAAGCCGGTTGAAGGTCCCCAGGCCAAAGTCACCGTGGCGCAGCAGGTCGGCCATGGTGGTCTCCCCCTCGTAAACCCCCGCCAGCAGGGCACTCATCAGGGAGCTCTGGTAGACCTCGCCACCCCCTTGGCGAGCCTGCCAGCGAGCAAACTGCTGGCTTATCTCAATAGCACAGTCACATGATGAATTGGTTTCCATTTGGATTTCACCTCCAATCCTGTTAGGTTGGCAAATCAGGATTCAATAGTGACCAAGATCACAATTTGATACCAATATCCAAACCCATCAGCTTCGAGACGTACCAGATATGGAATTCCGTTACCTGCGCTACCTGGTGGCCGTGGCAGACAAACAGAGCTTTACCCGCGCCGCCGAGGCGCTGGGCATGGCCCAGCCGCCGCTCAGCCAGCAGATCCGCAAATTCGAACAGGAGGTGGGCACGCCGCTGTTTCACCGGCTGACCCGCAGTGTGGAGCTGACAGAGGCTGGGCTGAGCCTCTATCAAGATGCCAAGGGGATACTGGTGCAGACCGAACAAGCCATGCAGAAGGCCAGGCGCATCGCTCGCGGCCAGCTGGGTTCGCTGCGCCTCGGCTTTGCCGGCTCCACCGTGCTGCACCCGAGCGTGCTGCAACTCATTCACGACTTTCGCCAGGCCTGGCCGGATGTCAGCCTGCACCCCATCGAGAACAGCATGCCCAACCTGGTGCGCGATCTGGTGAGCGAGGAGCTGGATGCCGCCATCCTGCGCCTGCCCTGCAGTAGCAGCTCGGCACTGGCCCACCACCTGATCGATGAAGAGGAGATGCTGATCGCCCTCCCACCGCACCATCCGCTGGCCGGCAGTGGCGCCATCCCCATCGAAGCGCTGGCGCAGGATCCCTTCATCCTGTTCCCCCGCGAGCTCGGGCCCGGGCTGCACGACGCCATCACCCAGTGCTGCCAACGGGCCGGCTTCAGCCCCCGCCTCGGCAGTCAGAGCCCGCAGGTGATCTCCACCGTCGGCATGGTGCAGGCCGGTTTCGGGGTCGCCATCATCCCGCGCTCGGTGAGCGAGCTACACCCCCACGGCGTCAGCTATCACCCCATCGCCACCGAGCCACTTACCACCCGCATCAGTCTCGCTACCCGCCGCCGTCCCCGCCAGAAAAGCCTGCAGCATCTGATTGGGCTGATCCCGCGCCAGCCTTGACTCAACGTCATGCAGAACTTGATGATTAAAGAGGGGAACTTTAGAGACAGGATCTGTCGATTTCATAGCGACACCACACCTCTATCAGCTTGGACTTGGCGCTCATAATGCTAGATTTTGCCGGCTCAATTTGGCTAATCAGCGATTATGTGGAGCTGGAAGACGGCATGCAGGGAGATTCTCCCGACGCCCTGAACCATCCAATCAGGAACCCCATAAACGTAATGAAATAGGTGAAAACCAAGATGATACTTATCAATATCTTATAGTAAACACTCTCAATTTCCTCTTCCGAAGTTGGATTGAATTCATCATTCAAAAAAGCAATAACACTTCCATCTGGCTTTTTTTCTATATTCAAAACCAAGCCAGAAAGCGAATATCTGCCTGGAATCACATCTCCATAAACATAGTGTGAAACACCACTAACAATGACATCGCGATTAATTATCGGACTGATTACTTTTTTTACTTCTTGTCTTTTAGCAGATGATGACGTAACCAACTCTGCTGGACCATAAAAATTTTCATAAATCCTTCTCCCTAAAGCTTCAGGATCATCAACCACATATTTTGAAATGTATTCAAGGATGAATGCTGGAGATGTGTCAAAATCATATTTATTTTTTCCAGTTACGCGAATAGTGATCGGACAACTCACCTTCTTACTGGCCTTCATATTTACAAGGTATTCATAAAGTTCAGGATAACGCTCTGATAACGTGCCCTCAAAGTCAGACTTGGCACTGTAATCTATACCAATGATATGCTGAACGGAATCTTTTATATCTTCGATGTCGACCGAACTATTATCACGAAGACAAACTGTATCATCGGCCCCATTTGCAATGGCTAGTATACCACTTACATGAATAAAATCTTGTGGTGAAATGTCGTATAATGCAGAGAAGCTATTTCCATCGATTGCTATTTCCCTATTGTATTCTGTAAGTCCTGCATGGACTTGGTAAGCAGGCGACTGGTATAGATTGTGAAGCGAAACAATATGCGCAATCAAAAAAAACAATGCCAGAGCACAGTTAAATTGACGAGAACCAAACAGTAGGGATTGAGCACCATCTACATATTCCTTATTATTTATTCGTTCTGGGGAGAAAAATAATTCATGGTGAGTGCGCTGGCAATGGAGTCTATAGCACTCCCCTGGCTGCAACTTCTTTGCGGGATCACTGACCAGGTATCCATTGATAACTTTCCTTTCACCAAATACGTTATTAGCTGGCAGGAGCAAGCAGCGTCCATCAAGCACAAACAAACGGTGCAATCTTAAGACCATCCATGAATAACCGCCCAACATACTGAGCATTAAGATGATTAATATTAACAAAGTGGGGATACTATTTTCCAAAGAGGAAACAAAAGTAAATATTGAAAATATAGGAATAATGATATGTAAGGCCTCAAGATAGACAACATCAAATTCTCTGGGCACCCACTGTTTGGACAGTTCCTCTGACTTACGGACTTCAGAAACAAGGAAAGCGCCATCTACACTGACGGCGTAGAGCGCATCTTTATAGATAAGACCCCGGATAACAACACTACGGGGTGAATCCTTGCAGTAAGTGGCTGGCGGCCAGTAAACGGACTCCACCCTCACATCACCAACACAGGTATCCTGCCACCGTTGCCGCCACCCTGGCGCCAATTCACGTACGTTATAAAGACCTTCATGTTGATAGATAGTTCTGTCGGTAAATCGTCGTTTATATATCTTTCTCAGCCAAACCAGATCCGCATCAGATAACTCATCAGCAGTTTTACTCCTCACCTTCAATCGAGCAATTGCGTCATCCCTTTCCTTCTGGCGCAAAGAGTTATCTGACCACCAACAAAGCAACGCTATGGCCTTGATAATGCTTATTAAGATAGGTATAAAATAGCTTAACAATGACATCTCCTTGATGTGATGCTTGGAGTGAGAGAAAATAAAAGCCTGACATTGACAACAATATATATTGCAACTCTAAGAGTCTAAATAGTAAAAACTAAAACATCATGGGATATAAAATATCTTGCCAAGTTATCCTCATCCCATAACTAATCTGCTTCATGATCTACTGCACCACCTATGCAGGTCATGGCCCGGTCTATAACCTGGAGTCCAGTTCTCTACTAGAACAAGCGAGCTGGCAGTGATAGTAGCAACTTCAGGCATCTTTCCATCTCGCCTTGCGAAGCAGATAGAGCCCACTTAGGCAGAGCAAACCGACTCATGGGTTGAAGGGGTCAACGCCTGAACGGCCTGCGGGGTTATCTCCTCCCCCAGCAACTCACGCACGTCACCCACGGTGAAGATGTTCCGGCCCTGGGCATATTGTTCCGCCAGCAGCTGGTTGCAACGGGTCAGCCGCTCGCTCGGTTTGGCCCACTGCTCGGGTGGCAATGGCTCACTCCAGGCTGCCAGCTCGGGATGGGCAGCGAAGTAGTGTTCGGCGAAGCGCTGCTGCAAGCGGCTCTGGATATTGATGCGCAGTATACCAAAACGGGTGCCGTTCAGTTCCCACCAAAGGCGGCGCAAGGGGGAGAAGGCGCTGCGGGGTATCTTCCGCTCCCGACAGAACTCCTCAATCATGCCGTCAAAGGTGACCGGGGCCGGCTCGTCGATGACCTCGGGCCCCTCTTCCATATATCGGCGGATCATCTCCCACTCGCCGGCCCCCACCTCCTTGCTGAGGGTGCCGACATTCATGCCGGACCAGAAGTGGCCGGGTCGCTCGTCCGAGTTGATACCGAAAAAAAGGCTCGCCATGGTCATGACACCACTCACCGAGACGGCTGAGCCTTCTCCCACCATGGCGCACATCTCTTCCCAAGGGAAAATCCGGACTTCGGTGCGCTTGGTGCGCTTGTCCCAGCGCGACAGCATCACTTCGCGGCGCTGGCGGTGAAAGCGGAACGGTAATACTCGGCGAAGTTGTTGTTGATGCTCCCACAACATTTTTAATGTCAAAAACAAGGCAAAACCGGGCCCCATTCCTAGTAACACAACGGCACCCAGCAGATTCATCCAGCTAAACTCCATCACCCATTGGTTGTGCCCTACCCAGACCTCCTGATAGTTGCCAGCCCAAACGCCAGCCCAGCTCTGCCCGTCGCTCAACCCATTATGACCGGGCGGCCCCCAAAAGAATGCAGCAAAAACGACCAATCCCATGATCCAATACATATACAGGATTTGTGTTTGAAAGAGAGAGCCTCCCGCCCCCCCCAGCTCGATATAGTGGGGGTACTTTTTGGTCAGCCAGTCAGTGCGGCGCACCGGTGGCACATTGGTCATCACCGGCAGGGGGCTGAATACGGTACGGGCGCCGAAGCGCTCCTGGCGGTGTTGGCCGGCAAAAAACGGCAATGCTGAGTGTTTCATCCGTTCTCTATATCGATGCTGTCAGGTGGGTGGCAGTCACATCCCACCAACGATGGTATCCATTAGGGTGTCAACGCCTGAGCGGCCTGCGGGGTTATCTCTTCCCCCAGCAACTCACGCACGTCACCTACGGTGAAGATGTTCCGACCCTGGGCATATTGCTCCGCCAGCAGCTGGTTGCAACGGGTCAGCCGCTCGCTCGGTTTGGCCCACTGCTCGGGTGGCAATGGCTCACTCCAGGCTGCCAACTCGGGATGGGCAGCGAAGTAGCGCTCAGCGAAGCGCTGCTGCAAGCGGCTCTGAATATTGATGCGCAATATACCAAAGCGGGTACCGTTCAGTTCCCACCAGAGGCGACGCAGGGGCGAGAAGGCGCTGCGGGGTATCTTGCGTTCCCGACAGAACTCCTCAATCATGCCGTCAAAGGTGACCGGGGCCGGCTCATCGATGGCCTCGGGCCCCTCTTCCATATAGCGGCGGATCATCTCCCACTCACCGGCCCCCACCTCCTTGCTAAGGGTGCCGACGTTCATGCCGGACCAGAAGTGGCCGGGTCGCTCGTCCGAGTTGATACCGAAAAACAGGCTTGCCATGGTCATGACACCGCTGACCGAGACGGCTGAGCCCTCTCCCACCATGGCGCACATCTCTTCCCAAGGGAATATCCGGACTTCGGTGCGCTTGGTGCGCTTGTCCCAGCGCGACAGCATCACCTCGCGACGCTGGCGGTGAAAGCGAAATGGCAATACTCGGCGAAGTTGCTGTTGGTGCTCTCTCAGTATCTTGACTGTCAAAAACAAAGCTAAACCAGGCATCGTTCCAAGTAATAAAATGGTGCCAAGCAGATTCTCCCAGCTAAACTCCATCGCCCATTGGTTCGCCCCGATCCAGACCTCCTCATACAATCCAGTCCAGACGCCAGCCCAGCCTTGCCCGTTGCTCATCCCATTTCCAGGAGGCCCCCAAAACATTCCAGCAAAGATGAGTAGGCCAAGCACCCAGACCGAATAGAGTATTTGAGTTTGAAAGAGGGAACCACCCGCCCCTCCCAGCTCGATATAGTGGGGATGCTTTTGGGTCAACCAATCGGCGCGGCGCACCGGCGGCACATTGGTCATCACCGGCAAGGGGCTGAATACGGTACGGGCGCCGAGGCGCTCCTGCCTGTGCTGGCCGGCAAAAAACGGCAATGGGGAATGTTTCATAGGTCCTCGTTATCGGTTCAGCAGGGGTTGCAACTGGGCCACTATCTTGCCACGGGTCAGGGGGAAGTTGTCATCCTCGTCGAGTGCCTCCACCTGGCTCCAACCCGGCTCATCACCGGCCAGCTTGGCCTCTTCCTGCCCCTGCAACTGCTGCAGATTAAGGGAAAAGCGCAGCCCCCCCTGCTCCTCAAACAACTGGTTACCTTCCGCCGTGGTGACCGAGATCACCAGATGCAGCCACGCCATGCGCCGTCTACTGACTTCATCCTGGGGCCAGTCGAAGTCGAGGCGGGTATACAACCCCTCCTGTGCCACAGGTGCGGTCTGGCGAAAGTGGTCGGTGAAATCGACCAGCTTGCCCTCGCTCTTTACCAGGACGGCGAGTTTAACCTGCTCGGGGGCTGTCATGGGCAGCAGAATGCGCAGCTGGGTCAACACCCGTTGCTGTACCGGCACATCGACGATGGTGCCCACCATCAGCCTCTGCTGCGTCTTGGTCTCGGTGTTGTACTTAATCCTCAGGCGCGGGGTCTGCATCACCTCCTGCCACTTGCGCAGTTGCATATCGTACTCCCACTCCTGATTGGCGTGCAGAAATGGCAGCATGCCGCGCTTGCCCCAGCGAGACTCGCTGACCCAGCGCATCAGCGGGGTCGAGGTAAGGAAGTTATAGGCCAGCTCGCCACCGAAGATCAGGGCGCTGGCCAGCCACATATAAGGATTCAATCGAACCGCGAAGCGCAGCGTAACGGCGGCGGCCTGCTGCCAGCTGATCTCCCCGGCGATGGCAGCCATGCCGAGCCGGGTCCCAGCCAACATTACTTTTCCGCTGGCATAGGCTTGCAGGCCATCACCACTCAAGGTGATGGCCGAGGCGACCATGGGCTCCCACTCCCCCCGGCGCCAATGACGACCTATCTGAGAGGCTTGCTTATAACCATCAAACAATGCTGACCCTGTACCCAAAACAGCGACCAAAGTGGTCCCTAGCGTCACCACCCGGCCGGTCGCCTTTAGGCTGCTCTCAGCCCCCTCCTTGAGCCAGCGGCAATAGGCGGAAGTGCGCACCACCTCGACACCAAGCGCCAATGCAGCCCCCATCAACCCCAACGTGGCAGACCATAAGTCAAAGTTCTGTGCTCCTGTGTTTTCACTCTTATGGGCCAGATCCCCCACCGTCTTGGCAAAGTTGAACCAGTTGGCCATTAGTACTACCAGGCCCAGGCTGCCGCTGAGGGTTGCCCCGCCCAAGGCGGGTCTGGCCGCATTGCCAAACAGTACCTGGTTGCGCAAGGCGGCGCGGCTCAAACGCAAGTGCTCTTCTATCTCGGTCAGGGTAGCGCCGCTGGCCTTGACCACGATATGGGATACAGGGTGAGGCTCGCCGGGGCGGGCCACCGGCTGGCTGTGTGCAAACACCTGCTCGCGCAGCGCCGTACTTTCACGCTGCACCGCGGCCCACTCGGCATTGGCGCGAGCTCTAATCTTGCTGTCGGTGGCGGTACTCTTGCTCGCCTTGTTGTATTCACTGGTGGCAGACTCAGCGCGTTTGCGCAGCGTCCCCAACGTACCCAAGGTTTTCTGCTGCCACTGCGTGTAACCAGCATCACTCTGAGTGCCGATATCCAGGGTGACGGCCGCATTCTTCGCCTGACCCAACAGCATGGCAATGGTGCCGGGTCTGGCATGGCGCAGCAGGCTATCTGCCTGCCCCTGGGCCGCATGTATCCGTTCAGCCATTTTTTGCAGCTCGGGGATCGCCAGACGGCCGAGTTCCGACGCCAGCCTGCTCATGGAGCCTTGCAACTGTGCAGGGACGCTGTCTATGAGCTTGAGATGCACCCCTGCCATCTGTGCCTGAAACTCCTTGAGGCCAGCCAGGCCATCGATCAGTGCACTGGTACTGTCCTTCACCCCCAGCGCGTTGTTGATGTCCCCTTCAAGCCCGTCATAGTCTTCAACGGTAGCAATATTGTCGGCGTTGGAAACCCAGAGATGGGTGTTCTGCTCACCCAAGGTGGCGAAAAATACACTGACTTTCTGCCTGTGTTCCGGATCGTCTCCCAGACCAAGCAACCAGTGATACTCCTCATCCAGCCGACGTTTGAACTGCTCCTGCACCTCTTTGTCATAGACGGGAATGGCCGTGTAGGCCGCTGGCAGCATGGCAACCCTGTCGGTTTCAAGCTGGAAACAGCTTTCCCGCCAATGGGTGACCTTGGCCTGAGCCGGCCCGTACCAGGCGCGCATGGCCTCCTCATCGATGCGCTCCAGGATCCCTCGTGCTATCCGCATGCCCATCCAGCTTTCGCCGTAGAGCAGGTCTTTCTTCTGCTCACCGGCGCGGTCAAACATCGCCTTTAACTCTTGGCTGGAGACGCCTGCTTCCTTTGCCATCACGTCGTTCTTGGCCAGCTCGGAACGATAGGCTTCGAACGTCTTTTTATCGCCAAACGGCGAGGCGCTGGGGCGATTCATCTTCTTCAATGCGGCTTCATAGTCTTGCTTGGCCTTCCAATAGTCGCGATAGCGATTCTCCAACGCATTGGGATGGGCCTTGCTGTACTCGGCCAACTTTTGATTGTCCGCCGACTGCATCAACAAGAGGTCGTCGCTCATCTCAACCAGTTGGAGCAACTGAGCGGCAGCAAAGTAATCCGCCCGGTTATAACCTTCGGTCATCCATTGTTCTTCTTGCTCCACCATCGCCTGATAGGCGCTGGCCAACTCTGTCATCAGACCGATCGGATCCTCCAGCAGCAGGATGGCGGCCTCCCCCTGGTAAGCAGGCAGTATTTTGCTGGTCAATACGCTAGCACTTTGCGTTTTTGGCGTTTGGGTCAACCAACACCACTGATCGGTTTTGGCATGAGTGCTTTGCTGCGGGTGTACCTCTGCAAGATGCTTCTCAAGCTGCTCAGGTGGCAGCAGATGTCGAGACCCATTTTGACAATCAAAACCGCCCAACTGGCAGGTTTGCATCATCTTTTGACGTAGCTTGGGGGAGCGCAGCAGCTGGCCTTGCAGCTTGGGCGAGATCTTGGTGCGACTGTAAAGCACCTGCACAGAACCGGAACGACTGACCACTATGGTAGAGTCCGATTCCTGATAAACAAACGCCTCCTTGCCTGAGGCGGATGCCAGTCCTTTCTGCTCCAGCTTGGCAACGCCCCCGTTCTCCGCCAATTGATAGGCATGGATGATATCGGGGCGCTTGCTGTGGATCACATAGAGATAGCTCGTCTCGTCAATCAATCGGATCCCGACGGGGCGGTACTTGATGTTGGCAGCATGGTTGCTGGCTATGGCTGGATGGACCGTTTTCTGTTCAACCAACGCATAACGAACCGGTAATAGTTGAATCTTGTTCTTCTTCAATGGGCAAGCTTTAGTGCTCCCCTGAGCATTGGCACTGCTTGCTGCTGCAGCGTCTTGATTAGCACTCATATCTCAGTTCCCATTCTATGTTGTGTCTCGGCGAGCTCGGCGGCTCGCTCAATTCTCTGTGAGGGGGTGAGTGAAGAAGTACACATGAGCAGTGCTGTAATGGCGGGATAAGCGTCACTCTCCTTCCAGGCAGTGCCGAGGTAACCCAGTACATTGAAGAAAAACAACAGGTCCCTTGGGCTTTCGAACCCTTTGCCATAGCCCCATTCAGCCCACTCTGCGACCCACTGACGAGCATCAAGCTGTTCACCCAGACGTTCGGGGAACCATTTCTCCATATGGCGCCAGATATCATTTAGGGTGTTCAACCAGGTTACCTCTCCAAGACGTGTCCACTGGGCATCACTCAGACGTAGCAACTTGCCAACTGGCAGTTCCGACGTGGAAACCTTTTTGTTCCACCATTCGGCAGGGGAGTTTGGGCGCAGCAACTTGTGCACAGGGATCCATACCTGCTCAATAGCCTGCCAAAGCCAAGGCTCGTCATCGAGCAGTAGGCGGAACATGCCATCGGGTTGAGCCATCTTGAGCAAAATGCGACTACCGTAAGAACTTTCAACCTCGATCAATTGGCGTAGCCGCTCCGCGAGTGGTAATAACGGGAGACGAGAGGAAAGGAGATATCCCCACCCCTCTTCTCCGTGGGCATACCAATCGAGCAGTGCTGGTGACGCCTCAACCAAGCAGGGAGAGGCTTCTCGCAGGGCATCCCAAGGTGCATAGAGATATATAGGTTGATAGGCAGGGCTATCGGTTACCTCAAACAACTGCCGTTCAAGCTCGGGGATCTGCCCGCCATCGAGCAGCAGATAGAGGTGATCTCCTTTGGCCAAATCAAACTCGGGCAAAACCATTACTGGCTCTCCCCCTTGGCCAGCTGTTCACAAATTTCACAGACCGGTTCTGCCGATTTCAGCGTCGCGATTTGACGCGCAGGCTCCATGGGGGGAGGTGGGGCTACCACCTCAACTGCACCGGGCTGTATAGGCATCTGCCCCGCCCAGCCGGAACCGGATCCCGGGCTGCCGCCGGAGTTCATCTTGATGGAGCCGCCAGAGAGAGTGACACCGCTCGGATCGATTTTGACAAAACTGCCACCGACCTTGAGCGTCAACTCGGCGCCCGCTTCCATCACTATCTTCATCCCCGCCTTGTGGTGCGCCTCGGTGCCCACCTCCACCAGGAAAGATTGCCCGAGCTTCTGGTGCATGGAGGCATCCACGGTGAGCGAATAGTCTGCCTTGATCTGATCCCGCTTCTCGCCGTTCACGGTGAGATGGTCATTGGCCTTGATGCGGGTCACCCGCTCATTGTCGATGTCCCTGTGCTCGTCGTGTTTGATGTGCCAGGCCGCGTCGTTCTCGATGAGCCAATTCAGGTCTTTCTGACCGTGGATATAGATCTCTTCCTTGCCCGCCTGATCTTCGAATCTCAGCTCGTTGAACCCTTCCCCCTGATGGGTCTCGGTGCGCAGCACGGTGCGGGTCTTGTTGACCGGCAACTCGTAGGGCGGACGGTTGGTGGCGTGGTAGGTGCGGCCCGTGATAATCGGCTGATCCGGATCCCCTTCCAGGAAGCTCACTATCACCTCGTGGCCGATGCGCGGGATGGTCATCATGCCGTACTGACCACCGGCCCAGCCCTGGCTCACCCGCACCCAGCAGGAGCTCTGATCGTTTGAGCTGCCGTAGCGGTCCCAGGGGAACTGCAGCTTCACCCGGCCGTGCTCGTCGCAGTAGATCTCCTCCCCGTCCGGCCCCACTACGGTCGCGATCTGCGGACCGTCCACCATGGGCTTGTGGGGAGCCTCCGGGCTGCCGATGCGCGCACGCCAGGTGGTGCTCCCTTTCACCACCCCGAATTCGTTGTGATAGACGGTGGGACCGCTGCCTCCCTCCTCCTCCAGCGCCTGGGGCTGTTGGCCGGTGTGGCTGATGTGCACGATTTGCCAGTCGGCGTTGAGCACGCCGTTCGGGTGTTCGGTGAGGGAAAACGTCTGACCCGGCGACAGGGCCGCGCAGTTGGACTTACCCTGGCCGGTGACGGCGTCGTTGCGCAGGGCATCGAGCCGATGCTGGGCAAAGGCCTTGCCGCTCGGATCCCGCTTGTAGCGGCCTGGGGAGTCGAAATGCTGATAGGTATCGCGCTGATGGGCGAGCTCGGCGCCGCGCTGCTTGTGGGAGAGACCATAGGCCGGGGTCTTGAAGCTGTAGTCCTTGAGCTCCACATCCGACGTCCTCACCGCCTCCCGATAGTGGAACTGGCGCACATAGGGGCCCTGCTCCAAGGAGCGGTTGCCGAGGTTGAAGAAGAGCTCGGGGCCCGCGGTCAGCGCGGCGGCATCATCGGCAAAGACGATGCGATGTTTGCCCTGCTCAAATTCGTGGAAGTAGAAGAGCCCCTCTTCGGCGGCGAGCCGGTTCACGAAATCGAGATCTGTCTCTCGGTACTGGACGCAGTATTCCCGCTGGACGTGCTCGTTTTTCAGCGCGAAGGCGTAGTCGGTGATGCCGTGCTCTTGCAGCAAGATGGAGAGGATTTCGTCCGGCTTCTGGGCCTGGAAGATGCGGGAATTTTGGCGCAATGAGAGGCGCCACAGGGCCGGCTGCACCAACAGCTGATAGCGGGTGCGGCGAAAACCGCTGTCCCCCTGGGAAAAATCGCTCACCACACCGCACACCCGGCGCTGCAGCTCACCGTTGTACCAGATGAGCAGCTCGCAGGGCTGGTCCAGCACGGCGCCGAAGTCCACGTCCGGCTGGGGGCTGGCAAGTTCCAGCCTCAGCTGGAAGGGGCCGTTTAACGCCTCTTCCAGCGCAAATTCCGCCACCACGAAGGTGCTCTCTGGCAAGGCCCCCACCTTCACCGTGAACTGTAATCCCGTGCTGTTGGCCATCGTGAGCCCCTTGTCTGTTCGTGCCGTGGCTGGCGCGCTCAGCGGCGCGCCGTCGGTCATCTCAAGTTGGGTGAACGCCGCACGCGGCGCTTACCGAACGGGAGAAACGCAAGCGGGCCGACAAGCGGCCCGGTGGATTCAGGAGAAGTTGCGATGGATGTAGGTCGCCAGTTCCCGGCTACGATCATCCCCCCGCGTCTGCAGATCGGCGATCACTTCGCGCACCACACCACGGTAGAGAACGGATCCATTTTGCAGTGTGCGGTGGTTGTGACCCACGTCGGTGAAGGTGGCGCCCCCCTTGTGCAGGTGCACATGGGGTTCTTTATGGTCGGGATAGAAACTCTCTTTGGGCATGATCCTTCCTCCAGTCAAAGAAGGGGGCCTCGGCCCCCTCGATCAGCGCGATCGCGGCAATTAAGCCTCGATCGGCGCACGCCAGTCGTCCGCACCGGAAGTACCGGCGACGGTGTGCTCCCAATCGATCTTGCGGTAGGCCAGGGAGACCTGGATCAGCTGGGTGAAGTCGGACATGGCCGGATCCTGGCAGTGGGGCATTTGGCAGTCGATGTCGACGATGGTGGCATCGGTCAGCACTGTGCTGAAGAAGTGCTCCTGCTTGCCCTCGACGGAGGTGCGGTACCACTTCAGGGTCACTTTCGGCAGCATCTCACCGGAGGCCAGAGAGTTGTACATCAGGGGCACGGCCTTGTTCAGGGCCACGGTGAACTTGAACGGCTTGTGGACACGCTGGCCGGCAGGCTGACCGGATTGCGGATCGGTCGGCACGGTGACGACGTGCTGGAATTCCTGCACCAGCATCTCGTCTTCGTGGCCCTGCACGAAGATGTTGCCGACGGAGTCGGAGGTGAAGGCACCGGCGGTAATGTTGCCCTGGGTTTTACCTTCGATGCTGATATAACATGGAGTTGGCATGAGTATGCTCCTGATTGGTTGAACGGTGATGACACTCAACCGAAACCATTAGCAGCGACCATGCCATCTTGTTTAATGCTTATATTTCAATGGGCTAGCAGAACTCATCCGACACCAAGCAGCACAAGTAGCGCAACAAACCGCATTCACCAACCACTTAAACCGTAAAGCATTGCATTATCAGCATATTCATCTGCATGGCGGGCAATTAATTGCGCCAGACCGACGAGTCCACTGCTACTCATCCACATTGGCGACCGACGCCAGCTCCACATTCAGCCTGACGACCCCCTGCTTGAGTGCCCAAGAGATGGCCTGACACTTGCTGTTCGCCCCCAGCTTGGTCACCACGTTGTTCAGATGGAACGTCACAGTGCGCGGGGTGATCCCCAGGATCTGGGCAATATCGCTGGTCTGCTTGCCCTCGGCCGCCCAGCGGCACACCTCCAGCTCCCTAAGGCTCAGGGCATCGTGGGGAGAGACCCCCACCAGGCAGACCCGCGCCACCGCTTCGAAGATGTGCATGGAGAGCCAGGTGAGGGAGGGCACATCCGCCAGCCACCGGGCTTCGGTGCGCGGCGCACTGGCGATCAGCGAGAGCAGGCCGACGTGACCGTTGGCCCCGTGCCAGGGGAAGGTGATGCCATCGCACAGCCCAGCCTCCCGGGCCAGGGTCATGACCGCCAGGCTCTGCTCGTCACACACTCCCTCCCCCATGAGATCCGCCCACAAGATGGGGGTGCTCTGCACCATGCCGCGCTGCACCACGGGATCGATGGCAAAGAAGTTCGCCTGGGTATAGGCATCCACCCAGGCCTGGGGGCAGCCATTGAAGATGATGACATCCGGCCGCTGTATGGTATTGGGGAAGATCAGGGCCATGCGAAAATGGTCAAACCCCATTTGTGCCGTCAGTTTGCGTAGCAGCGCCACTATGGTGCGTTCATCCCTGGCCCCGTCGAACTGGGAGATGAGGTCTAATGCGTCAGTTGTATCCATGTCATTATCTTGCTTGAAACGTTAGCCACATTGTTCAGCCCCAACCCCAATGGACGCTGAACCGACCGTTAACAAATAGCAACAGCCAGGCTACAAAAACAAAAAGACCCGGTGACGCGAGTCAGCTGGGCCATATGAGTGAATGGTCGGAACCACTCGAAACCAAACCTACCATCCCATAAAAACGGGAACAGACCTAATTATTAATATATTTAGTAAATAAAAACTCCAATTGACATATTTTACACAATTAAAATCCGTAAAATTCAGCATATTAAACTGCCGCATCTTGCCGTTCTGACCCTGTTTGGGCGGGGTAGCCACTCATTTCTACCAATAAAGACCCGTACAAGCCCACCTCCATCAGAAACCCGCACCTGTTCGCAACAAGCACGATCATAGGTGGGTGATATCAATGGCTTATATAGATGACTGATATGGAAATAAGCCGGATCCGGGATCCGGCTCGCAGGCCGCATGGCAAGGGCTCGGATGACTGAGCCCCGCCTCCCTCCGGACCTGATCGCGTGTCCGCCCCTCAGGGACGCTCCCCCAGCGCCAGCCGGCGGTTGATGTCGGCGACCACGGGCGCTATGTCCGCCAGGGTGTCGATCACATAGTGGGCCCCCGCCTGGCGCAGCTTGGCCTCGGCGGGGGCACGCCGCGCGGCGACCTCCTCCTGCCCCATGGCCGCAAACTCCTCCAGGGTGGCGCCAAACTCGTTACCGGAGACAGAGAGCCCCACGGTCCACATGCCGGCATTCAGACCCTCGCTGATACCGGGCACGGCGTCGTCCACCTTGATGCAGCGATGCACTGCGCTTAACCCGAGCTCAATCACATTGGCCAGCGCCATCCAAGGGCCGGGGCGCCCGCCGGCCTGGAGATCGTCGGTAGCGATCCAGTGATCCGGACGATAACCCAGCTCGGCCGCCGCCGGCACCAGGGCCTCCATCACGGGGCGCGGATAGCCGGAGCAGGAGCCGATGCGCAGCCCCCGGGCCCGCAGGCTCGCCAGCACAGGCAATACGCCCGGGATAGGGGCGGCGAAGCGGGTCACCGCCGCTATCTGAAGCGGCATGAAGGTGTGATAGAGGTGATCCACCTCTTCGCGGCTCATGGGGTGGCCGAAGCGGGCCTGCCAGCGGGCATCCACCGAGGGCAGGCGGCCCAGAGTCGCGATGTGATCCCACTTGCCAAGGCCCATGGGCTGGCGCGCCTCGTCCAGGGTCACCTCAAAATCAAACGCCCGGGCGAACGCCTCCACGAAGATGGAGGTCGGCGCGAAGGAACCAAAGTCCACCACTGTACCGGCCCAATCGAGGATCATCCCCTGTACGTCCGTGGCGCTGTGAATGGCTATCTGTGTCTCAGTCATGTGAGTTTTCCTGTTCCTGTGAGGCTTCGATCTCGCCAAGGGCCTGATCGAGGATGGCAATGGCCTGCGCCAGATCGGCGCGGCTGATGTTGAGGGGGGGTGAAAGCTGGATGACGTTGCCCTGGGAGACCTTGAAGCTCAGACCCAGCGCGAGGCAGCGGTAGAGCAACCGCTCGGCGGCGGCGCTGGCCCGGGCCCGGCTCTGGTGATCTGCCACCAGATCCAGCGCCCACAGCAGGCCGATGCCGCGCACCTGGCCTATCAGGGGGTGGCGCTCGGCGAGCTTGGCCAGTTCGGCGGCCATGAAGCGGCCATCCTCCTGCACCTTGGCCAGCAGCCCCTCTTCACAGATCACGTCTATGGTGGCCAGGGCCGCCGCGCAGCCGATGGGGCTCTTCTCGTGGGTGTAGTGACCCAGGGAGATGGCCGCCGCCTGATTGAAACGATCCCGGGTGATGAGGGCGGCAAACGGCACAATGCCTCCCCCCAGCCCCTTGCCGAGGCAGATGATGTCGGGCTCGATGCCGAACTCCTCGAAGCTGAACCAGTGGCCGGTGCGACCGAGGGCATTGGGGATCTCGTCGGCGATGAGCAGCACCCCATGGCGATCGCAGATCTCCCGCACCCGCTGCCAGTAGGCGCGAGATGGCACCTGCACGTCCGTGTTGCGGATGGGCTCGGCGATGAAGGCGCCTATGCCCCCTTCCTTCTCAATCACGTATTCGAGGTAGTCGGCGTAGTGCAGATCCTCCCCCTCGCCGCGATACCAGGCCCCGCGATAACGGGTGGGAGGCGGGATCCGCTCCACCCCGGGGAGCAGAGGCCCCATCCCGGCGCGAAAACAGGCCTCGCCACCGACCGAGATGGCGTCGAGGGAGGCGCCGTGGAACGCATCCCAGAGCGAGACCACCTTGCTGTTGCCCGTGATGAAGCGGGCGAGCTTGAGGGCTATGCCCACCACCTCGCTCCCCCCTGGCGCAAACAGCACCCGGTTGAGATCGCCGGGGGCCAGCTCGGCCAGGGTGCGGGCACAGTCGATGGCAACCCTATTGGTGTAGCGGCGCGGCGCAAACGGCAGATCCGCCAGCTGTTGCTGCACCCGCGCCACCACGCTAGGGTGACCGTGGCCGAGCTGGTGCACGCTGTTGCCGTGAAAATCCAGATACTGATGGCCGGATGCGCTGGTCAACCGGCTCCCCTGCGCCCCCGTCAGCAGATCGAGGCAGGGGCTGGAGAGGGCCTGATGGAGGAAATAACGGCCATCTTCGGCCAGGCCATCGCGCACGGGCTCGCTCTGCCCCGCCCACCAGCGCAGGCGCGTCTCCCCCAGGTTGATGTCTCCCTCGGTGTCAGCGAGGCCGCCGCCGGGCAGGGTCGGATGGCGGCTCATTGCGCCCCCTCCTGCCAGTAACAGGCGCCTGCCATGGCGCTCAGCAGCCCGCGCACCCGGGGCGGAGTCACGTCCCCTATGTTGCCGATGCGGAAGCAATCCGCCCGGGAGACCTTGCCCGGGTAGATGACGAAGCCCTGGGCCTTGAGGCGCTGATAGAAATCAGCGAAGCGATAGTCGGGATGGGTGGGGGAGTAAAACGCCGTGATGATGGGGGATTGCCAGGGCGCGGGCAGCAGGGGCTCGAAGCCGAGGGCGGCCATGCCTTCTACCAGGGTGCGCTGGTTCTCTTGATAGCGGCGATGGCGGGCGGCTATGCCCCCCTCTTCCTCCAGCTCCCGCAGCGCCTGGGCGAAGGCCAGCACGGTGTGGGTCGGCGAGGTGAAGCGCCACTTGCCCCCCTGCTGCTCCATGGTCTGCCACTGGGCGTGCAGATCGAGGGAGACGGAGCGGGCCCGACCGGCGCAGGCCGCGAGAGCCGAGCGGCGGGCGATGACGAAGCCAAAACCCGGCACCCCCTGGATGCACTTGTTGGCGGAGCTGATGAGAAACTCGATGCCAAGGCGCCCCATGTCGATGGGGATGCCGCCAAAGCTGCTCATGGCGTCGACGATGAGCCGGATGCCGCGGCGCTGGCAGAGCGCCGCCACCTCCTCCAGCGGATTCAACATGCCGGTGGTGGTCTCGCAGTGCACCATGGCCAGATGGGTGATCCCGGGGTACTGGCCGAGCAGGGCCTCGATGGCCGCCGCCTCCGGGCGCTCCGTCTCGCCACAGTCGAGTTCAAGGTGGCGCAGGCCAAGGCAGAGCGCCATCTCCACCATGCGGGCCCCGTAGGCACCGTTGTTGATGATGAGCAGGCAATCATCGGGCCCGATCGCCGAACCCAGCACGCTCTCCACCACGTAGCTGCCGCTGCCCTGCAGCAGCACGGCGCTGTGGTCGGCAACATATTCCGGGCTCATGGCCAGGCGCACCAGCTCGCGGCGGATGGGCTCCACCACCCCCAGGTTGTAGTCCGCATCCCAGGTGCAGCTGTCCTGCAACATGGCGGCGCGCACCGTGGGAGTGGTCGAGAGGGGGCCCGGGGTCAACAGCAGGTAGTCGACGGCAGCGGGGGCGGCAGGAATGTGGGTCATGACTTGCTCCATTTGGTATATACCAGAGAAAGCCTATTGTGGTGATCTCCCCCTCCCGGGTCAAAGGGGTGCCCCTTCGTGCAACAAAAAATTCATTTTCGGCGCCATCATCGCGATAATCTAGGGATCCTGAGCCAGAGACCAAAACTGGTCTCTACCAAGCATCGTTTCGTCCACAAGGATCACCATGAGCAAACCCCAATACCTGCAGATCAAAGACGCCCTCGCCACCCAGATCCAGGCGGGCGGACTGCAGGCCAACGACAAGCTCCCCTCGGAGCGGCTGCTGGGAGAGCTCTACGGCACCACCCGGGTCACCATCCGCGAGGCCCTGGTGCAGCTGGAGGCAAGCGGTCTCATCTACCGGGAGGACAGGCGCGGCTGGTTCGTCACCCCGCCCCGCTATCGCCTTAATCCGAGGCGCACCTCCAACTTCCACCAGATAGTGCGCGAGCAGGGAGGGGAGCCTCACACCGAGCTGCTGGAGAAGAGCCGCCAGGCGGTGCCCCCCGCCTTGATGACGCGGCTGCAGCTCAAGCCATTCGACAGCCTGTACCTGCTCAAGCGGCTGCGTTACGCCAACGGGCGCGCCCTCTGCTACTGCGAGAACCACTGCCTGCCCGAGCGGGTGCCCGGCCTGCTTGAGCTGGATCTCAACGGCAGCCTGACCGAGATCTACGAGGCCCACTACGGCCTGCAGTACGCCCGCATGCAGGTGCGCTTCTTCCCCACAGCCCTGCCGGACGAGGTGGCCAAGGCGCTGGGGGCGACCGCCGGGCTGCCCGCCCTGCGCCTGGAGCGGCTCAACTTCGATCAGCACGGCCGGGTGCTCGACTTCGATCTGGAATACTGGCGCCACGACAGCTTGGAGATAGAGGTGGATACCGAGGAGTAGCCTCATCAAAACGTCACGGGGCCGTCACTTGAACGTCATAATCCTCCCCTAGCCTCTCTCTCGACCAATCTGGTTTATACCAATTTCGATGGAGACAGAGGATGAAACAGGGAACCCCCTTGCTGGCGAGCGCACTGCTGGCCGCCATGACAGCCCCGGTGATGGCCGCGACCGACCTCACCGTCTATACCGCCTTCGAGCCGGAGCAGCTCACCGAGCTGAAGACCGCCTTCGAGCGCCAGCACCCGGACATCCAGATCAAGTGGGTGCGGGACTCCACCGGCGTGGTCACCGCCCGGCTGCTAGCCGAGAAGGCCCAGCCCAAGGCGGACGTGGTGTGGGGGCTGGCGGCCACCAGCCTGATGCAGCTCGATCAGCAGCAGATGCTGGCAGGCTACGCGCCCAAGGGGCTGGACAAGCTCGACAGCCGCTTCCGTGACCCCAAGGCGGAGCCGCACTGGATCGGGCTGGATGCCTTCTTCAGCGCCATCTGTTTCAACAAGGTCGAGGCCGAAAAGCAGGGGATCCCGGCGCCCACCAGCTGGAGCGACCTCACCAAGCCCATCTACAAGGGCAAGGTGATCATGCCAAACCCCAGCTCGTCCGGTACCGGCTTCCTGAGCGTGGCGGGCTGGCTGCAGAGCATGGGCGAGCAGCAGGGCTGGCAGTTCATGACAGGCCTGCACCAGAACATAGACCGCTACACCCACTCGGGCTCGGCCCCGTGCAAACTGGCGGCCAGCGGCGAGACTGTGGTCGGTATCTCCTTTGACTTCCCCGCCACCAGCCTCAAGGGCAAGGGCGCCCCCATAGACGTTATCTTCCCGAGCGAAGGCTCAGGCTGGGACATGGAAGCCGCCGCCATCCTCAAGGGCACCCCCAAACTCGAAGCGGCCAAGCAGTTGCTGGACTTTGCCGCCACCGAGCAGGCCAACAGCCTGTACAACAAGTCCTTCGCCGTGGTCGCCATTCCCCAGGTCGCCAAGGCCAGGGACGGATACCCCGCCGACATCAAGGGCCAGATGATCGAGAACGACTTCGCCTGGGCAGCCCGCGAGCGCAACCAGATCCTGAGCCAGTGGACCGCCAGCTTCGACGGCAAGTCAGAGGCCAAGCAGTAAGCGCCATCCTGGCGAGCATGACGCATCAACAAGGCCGACCCTAGTCGGCCTTTTGTCGTTGATGGCAGGAGCCAGATTCATCATTGATGCCTGCCAAGGCGCTCACCCTGGCCCCTCTGCCCTGACCCCGCAGCCATGGCCCCCGACCATCACGCTCCCGTCATCTTTCTGTCATGGCACGGTCACACTTCAATCGCAAACTGGTATATACCAAATCAGCAGTGAGTCAGACCATGAGCCGGCCCTACCTGGACATCCAGCACCTCAACAAGCACTTCGGGAGCTTTCAGGCCCTGAAAGAGATCTCCCTCGCCGTCGCGCAGGGAGAGTTCGTCTGCTTCCTCGGCCCCTCCGGCTGTGGCAAGACCACCTTGCTGCGGGCCATCGCCGGCCTGGATCTGCCGGACGGCGGCGAGATCTGGCAGGGAGGGCGCAACATCTCCCAGCTGCCGCCCCAGCAGCGGGACTTTGGCATCGTCTTCCAGTCCTACGCCCTGTTTCCCAACTTGACGGTGGCCCAGAACATCGCCTTCGGCCTCGAGAACCAGAGGCAGGACAAGGAGAGCATCCAGCAGAAGGTGCAACACTGGCTGGCGCTGGTCGGCCTCGAGGCCCAGTCCCACAAGTACCCGAGCCAGATTTCCGGCGGCCAGCAGCAGCGGGTGGCGCTGGCCAGGGCCCTGGCCCTCTCCCCCGGCCTGCTGTTGCTCGACGAGCCTCTGAGCGCCCTCGATGCCCTGGTGCGCACTCACCTGCGCAGCGAGATCCGCGCCCTGCAACAACGCCTCGGCATCACCACCATCATGGTGACTCACGATCAGGAGGAAGCCCTGACCATGGCGGATCGCATCGTCGTGATGGAGGGGGGCCGAATCGTGCAGGTGGGCACGCCCCAGGAGATCTACCACAGGCCGGCGAGCCGCTTCGTGGCAAGCTTCGTCGGCACCATGAACTTCCTCGACGCCCTGGTGCTGAGCCCGCAGCAGGTACGCCTGAACGAGCAGCCCCTGGCGCTGGCCAACCGGGCCGCGGCCGGCAGCAAGCTGCAGATAGCCATTCGCCCCGAGGCCATCAGCCTCTCCCCCCCGGCCCAGAACGGCTTGCAGGCCGAGGTGACGCAGGTGGAGTTTCTCGGCGCCACCCAGCGCCTCATCTGCAGCGCCCAGACCTACCTCGGCCCTCAGCAGGTGCTGGTACAAGGCCCCAACGACGAACGGACCCAGTGGCGCACCGGCATGCTCTGCTCCCTGCACTGGCCCGCAAATGCCGTGCAGTGTTTCGACGGGGAGGCCCTATGACGCTGCAATCCAAGACGTTCGGGGCAACCCGAATGGCTAACGGATGGCGCCAGCACCTCGCGGGCTGGAGCCGGGACAGCCTCATTCAGCTCGTGCTGTTGTTGCTCGGCATAACCCTGCTGGCCGGCGGCCTGCTGCTGCCCCTGCTCGCCATGCTGCAAAAGAGCCTGCAGGACCTGGACGGTAACTGGGTGGGGCTCACCAACTTTCGGGACTACTTCCTCTCCCCGAACCTGACTCGCACCATAGGCAACACCCTCTGGCTCGGCCTGCTCATCACGACCCTGGTGGTCACTGTCGCCTTCGGTTACGCCTATGCCCTCACCCGCACCTGCATGCCCGCCAAGGGACTGTTTCGCCTCATCGGCCTCATTCCCCTGCTGATGCCCTCCCTGCTGCCCGCCATCAGCCTGGTCTACTGGTTTGGCAACCAGGGGATTGCCAAGGGGCTGCTGGGGGGAGAAAGCATCTATGGCCCCATCGGCATAGTGATGGGGCTCGGCTTCTGGTGCTTCCCCCACGCCCTGATGATCCTCATCACGGCCCTCGGTCACAGCGACGCCCGCCTGTACGAGGCCGCCAGGGTGCTCGGCAGCTCGCCCCTTCGCACCTTCCTCACCGTGACCCTACCCACCGCCCGCTACGGCCTCCTGAGTGCCGCCATCGCGGTATTCACCCTGACCATCTGCGACTTCGGGGTGGCCAAGGTGATCGGCGGCCAGTACAGCGTGCTGGCCACCGACATCTATCGCCAGGTGATCGGCATGCAGAACTTCTCCCTGGGAGCGGTCGCCAGCGTCACCCTGCTGCTGCCCGCCCTGCTGAGCTTCGCACTCGAGCACAGGGTGCGCAGCAAGATGCAGGAGCAGAGCAGCAGCAAGTCCGTGCCCTACCGCCCCACCCCGCACAAGGTGCGGGATCTGCTGGCGCTGCTCTGGTGCGGGCTCTGGGCCCTGCTGTTCCTGGCCCTGGTCGGCATGGCGGTCTATGGCTCCCTGGTGCAGTTCTGGCCCTACAACCTCAGCCTGACCCTGGAGCACTATGCCTTCGACAGCAACAGCGTCTACGGCTGGCAACCCTTCACCAACACCCTCAAGCTCGGCGCCCTCACCGCCATCTTTGGCACTGGCCTCATCATGGTGCTGGCCTGGGCCCAGGAGAAGGGGTGCCACTTCGCCCCCCTGCGTCAACTGATGCACCTGCTTGCCATGCTCTCCCTGGCGGTGCCGGGCATGGTGCTGGGGCTGGGTTACATCTTCTTCTTCAACCGACCGGACAGCCTGCTCGGCAGCCTCTACGGCACTCTGCCGCTGATGGTGCTCTCCTGCATCATCCACTACTACACGGTGGGTCACATGACGGCGCTCACCAGCCTCAAGCAGCTGCCGCGGGAGCTGGAGCTGGTCGCCATCTCCCTGCGCATCCCGCTGATCAAGGCGTTCTGGCGCGTCACCCTGCCCGCCAGCCTGCCCGCCCTGCTGGAAGTCTTCATCTACCTCTTCGTCAACGCCATGACCACCACCTCGGCGGTGATCTTCCTCTACTCCAGCGACAGCGTGCTCGCCTCCATCGCCGTGCTCAACATGGAGGACTCCGGCGATACCGCAGCGGCCGCCGCCATGGCCACCCTGATCCTGCTGGCGGCCGCCAGCGTCAAGCTGCTGCAACTTGGCCTCAGCCGCACCCTGCTGACCCGCACCCAGCGCTGGCGCCAACCCTGACTCTCAACGGAGAACACATGCCTAACACTCAACTCCCCTTCTGGCTGGCGGAGGCGCTGGCCGCCGAGCAACCCGAAGGCCCAAGGCCTCTGCTGGGTCACCATGATGCCGATGTCTGCATCGTCGGCGGCGGCTTCACCGGGCTCTGGTGCGCCATCCATCTCAAGCAGGCTGACCCGGCGTTACGGGTATTGGTACTGGAGAAGGGGCTGTGCGGCGGCGGCGCCTCCGGTCGCAACGGCGGCTGCCTGCTCACCTGGTCCGCCAAGTACCCCAGCCTGTGCAAGCAATTCGGCGAGGCGCAGGCCGCCTGGCTGGTGCGCACCTCGGAGCAAGCGGTGCATGAGATAGGCCGGTTTTGCGAGGCCCATGGCATAGAAGCAGAGCTCCGGGTAGAGGGCACCTGCTACACAGCCACCAGCGAGGCTCAGCGCGGTGCCATGGCCCCCATCATGGCGAAACTGGACAAGGCGGGGCTGAACCAGTGGCAGCCCATAGCGGCGCAGGATCTGGCGGGACAATGCGGCTCGGTGGCGCATCTGGAGGGAGTCTTCAGCCCCCACGCGGGCTCGGTGCAGCCGGCCCTGCTGGTGCGCGGCCTGCTGCGGGTCGCCCGGGAGCTCGGGGTGGAAGTCTATGAGCAGACCCCCATGCAGCGATTGGAAGCCGGGCAAGCCGCCCGGATCCAGACTCCGCAAGGGATAGTGAACGCCGACAAGGTGGTGCTGGCCATGAATGGCGCCATGGTGGAGCACTTTCGCGAATTTCGCCGAGCCATAGTGCTGGTCTCCTCCGACATGGTGATCACGGAACCCGCCCCCGACGCCTTGGCCGCCCAGCAGATGGATCACGGCCGCAGCACGGTGGATGGCCGCACCTTCGTCTACTATGCGCGCTCGACCCCGGCCGGGCGCCTGATGCTCGGCAAGGGGGGCAACACCTTCGCCTTCGCTAACCACCACCTGGCCCAATTCGATGAGCCCAGCCGCTACCTGACGCCCCTCACCCAGGCCCTGCGCCGCTTTTTCCCGGCCCTCAAAGACGTGCCCATCGCCGCCAGCTGGTGCGGCGCCTCGGACCGCTCCGTGGACGGCCTGCCCTTCTTCGGCCACTGGCGCCGGCAGCCGAACATTGTCTACGGCCTGGGTTATTCCGGCAACGGGGTGGCCCAGAGCTGGATCGGCGGCCGCATCCTGGCGGCCATGGTTAGAGGCGATAAGCGGCCAGAGGATGAGCCCTGGCGCCGGTGCGCCCTGGTGGGGGGCCCGCGCGGCTATTTCCCGCCCGAGCCCATACGATGGCTCGGAGCCATGCTGGTGCGCAACGCCATTCGCCGCAAGGAGAGGGCCGAAGATGCAGGGAGGCCAGTGCGCTGGCTCGACAAACGGCTGGCGACTCTCGCCGACGCCGCCGGTAAGGCCGACAAGTAGCGAGCACAGCACCGGTAGAGCCGAGCTCCCGGCCATGACATGGCCATTATTCACCCATGGATGAAAACCCAATAGCCATTCATCTGATGCATGACGGGACCCCGCACCGCCCTCTATCCGCAGAGTGGAGCCGCCAGGTGATCGAAGGCCCTGGCACCAGAACCGGACCAAGCCAAGCCAAGCCAAGCCAAGCCAAGCCAGTTCTCAGGGTTCGACATGCAGAGTGATGAAAGAGAGAAAAAACGAAACACCGATACCAAAGCACGTAGCATCAAGCCTGAAGATAAATCCCTTGCTCACAGTGGCATCACAGGGTTGACGCTACACCCTCTACCATCAGGGCAGAGGCTGTTGGTGTTCCGCTATGTTAGCCCACTGACGAAGAAATGATGTAACGCAGGCTTCGGGACTTACCCGAGATCTCGATCACTGATGCAGCTCGAGACGTGCAGACAATCCGGAAACAGTTGGCGAATAATCTGGATCAACGAAGGTTCCAGATGCAGGAGCAGAACAAGCCGAAGCTCCCAACGTTGGAAGCATTCGCCAAACTTGTATACGGAAGCTTGCTACCAGACCGGAAGAACCCTAAACACGGCAAACAATGGATAACCACATTGGCGCAATATCCAGTGCATGGCATTGGGATAATCAGGCTGGGTCGCCAAGCGTTTGGCCAGCTCATATTTAGCGCGACCATCCCCCTGCTTTGCCGCGTGGGATAATTCGGCGTCAGTGAGTGACGCAGTGGAAGAACAGGCTGCAAGCATTCTGGTTGCCAGCGTCATCCATAACACTATGTACTTCATGATAATATTCTTCGAGTAGTGGAAATATAGTGGATGAAGAGTTGCCGACTTACGGACTGTCTAATCATTCTTTTCCGCAACCTGATGGCAGACATAAAGCGGGGCTTGAGGATCTACAGTCCCCACAGCCGATAACCTCGCGTCCACGCCGCTCGCCAATCAGATCAGGTTACCCGCAAGATCATGACCATACTCGCTGGTTAAGCATGCCATCAGCAAGCACTCCTCTTATAGAAGATCGCTTTGGGCACAAGTAAGCTGGCTCTGGTGGTGATATGAGGGATGAGAGGATAAACCTCGCGATTATTACCTGCAATACCGACAACAATAAGTCGCGAAAGCCCGATTACACGTCGTAATCAGGCCTATGGTTGAATTTTTAAACTGAAATCACCACGGTAAATGTTGGGCTTTACTTCGTTCAGAACCAACCTATGGTTTAGCCAAAAATACGAGATTATAGCTGATGAAAAGGAGGTGCTACAGGCTTTCTAGCAGGCTATTAACAAGCTCAAAACCATACACCTCCATGGTGGTGTATTTATTATACTCGGAAACAGGAATTCGCCTTATCTCCTCCTCTCCTTTATATAGACCACCAGCATAGTTAAATATTTTAAGTTCTTCTTTATCCTCGGTCAGCTCTGCATGACCAATGATTTCCCAAGAGCCATTCTCAATATTTTGATTCCCTGTAAATATGACGTTCATCTCTCCCCCCATATCCATAACAGGAATAGGGGCAAGAATTCCATCATTTTTAAAAACCTTATTATCTTGCACAAAAACAACGCAAAAACCAATTACTTTCTTAAATTTACCTCTTGGGGAAAAAACAACTTGGCAGAGGACAAACTTACCTTTTACAGGAATAATAAAAATATCGCCTTCTTTATATTTCACTTTCACAATCCTTTACCTCTCAAAATAGAAAGAGCATCATCCAGCACTTTATCACCCCAATCACTACTATAACCAGCGATATCATATGACCCTGCGTTAGGATTGTTTGGACTGTAAGACCGAATTTTATTGAGCAGATTAGTTACCGGATTTGTAGATTGCGCACCACCATGAAGATCCATAATTTTTTGCTCTAAGAATTTAGCTTCGGCCTTGGTCAAATTATTATCAAACACAGTAAACTGCCTCAAATGAGACTTTCCTGGGGTGTTTGCGTGAATATTCAAACGGGATGGAGCATCTCCTCGACCAACATATATAATATTTTTTCCATCATGTAACACATACAATCCTTGACCCTTTACGGAATCATAAGTTGTACCAAAGCCACCAGATTTACGGCTAGATGGTATTCCCATACAAGGAGTAAGCCCCAATGGATCAATCCAGTTTACGGGATTGGGCACATACCCATAGTTATTCTCACCGCCCAGTATCCCTATCGGGTCGGGGGAGATATAACAAGCACCTTGCGGGTCGTAGTACCGAAAACGGTTATAGCAAAGTCCACTCTCGTCGTCACGCAGTTGGCCCGCGAATGCCAGACCGGGGTCACGGATATCAGCATGATTGCTTAACCGCTGGCCCCACAGACTGGTTTTTGTCGGTCGCCAGTGCAGCTCCCCTTGTGGGTTATAGAGCCCCAGCAGTTCGCCATTTTGCTGGCTGACGGCAAAATCGGTCTGCCAATTCTCTGCGGCGGCTTGTCGGCCTTGTTCGATATAGACAGTGGAAGCATGAGGCAGACTCGCCGCGCCAGCTTGTGTCATCTGACGCTGCTGCACCAGCAATTCCCAGCCACGCCAGACCCAGTGGCGGCGGGCCTGTAACTGCCCTTGCTTGACTTGAAATGACGCACCTCGGCGATCTGGTCGCCATCCCACAGGTAACGCACCTCTTCGCCAGTCTGCTCACAGCGTTTGCTGATGCGCCGACCAAACGGGTCGTAGCGATAAAACCAGTTAGAGCCTTCGGGGGTGGTGACCACCCTCAACTGGTTACGACTGTCCCAGCGGTAGTGCCACTGCTCTGGCCGAAAACCCGGGCGCAGCTGGCGTTTGCTGATAAGCCGGCCCGCCTTGTCATAGTCGTAGTGGGTATCACCGCGCTGACTGACCCGCCCTTGCTGCCACCGGGTGTGTTCACCGTCTGCTAATGGCAACCCCTGACGGGTGTAGCTAAATTGCGCCTCCCGTTGTTGGCCGGCGTTGGGATGCTGGCTAAGGGTCTCCAGCACCCGGCCACAGGCATCGAGTCGATAACCGTGTGTCTCGCGCTCGCGCCGCCCCCATCAGGTTGGCTGCCCGGTCGTAGCGAGATGTTGCCTCGGCAAACGTTGGGCCTCACTTCGTTCAGCACCAACCTACGGTTTAGCCCAACATACGAGATCGCGGGTCAGCAAGCACCCTTCTTGCAACTGGCCACTCTGGGCGCGGGTAAGCTGACCCTGGTCGTGATATGGGAGATGAAAGGAATCGTCGCGGTCATTACCTGCAATACCGGCAACGATAAATCGCGAAAGCCCGATTACGCTTAGTTAGTTGGGCCCACTGGCTTTATTTAAGAGATAATGCTTTAAAATCAAGAAATGTGTGGTCAAATTTTATAGAACACAATTTATTTTTGAAACTTTCAGATATTACTATATTAAATGCCCCCCCCCACTCATACAAACGAAATACATCTAAATGATTAGGTATTTTATCCTTATGGATAACTGGCTCTATAAAAAAGCGACCACGTTTTGACTCCCAAGCTTCAGGAACATAGTCCTGAGGCCAGAGATCAACTTTAGAAGATTCCCAATCAACACAATCCACATAATTTAAAATATGCATAAATACGTATTCCAAGTTAAACACCCTGTTTATAAGTGGTATTGCTTGGATACCGCAAGCATTAATATCATTCACACGAAAAATGTCATTACTAAATGCCAAATGCCTAGAGCCTATTGATACTACAGGGGGGGCTTTTCCGTTTTTTAACACATCAAAATATAAGTCTCCGCTAAATTCCTCTTGGAGCATTGATAGTTTCGCATCACTTAACTCATTCCCTTTTCCATCAGTAAGGAATGAACTTGGATTCATATACCCCTTCCATTTTTTGCTTTCAGAATTGATTCCTAGCTTGTAGTAATTCATTATTTGCCAACCTTAGTCAATATATCATTAAGCCAAGAGCCCGGAGTAATAGCTTCGACTCTAAGTTTTTCAATTTCTTTTATAAAGGCATCTTTACCTCTATCACTAGCAGCAGATAGGCGATCAAAAATCTCTTGATGCATATCCTGTGGGTGAGGACCTTTATGCCCTGGAACATCGATTTTATTTAAAGGATCATTAAGAACGTCCTTTCTCCACTTACCATTCTTAAACTTACCTAAATCATTCTTCTTAAATAACTCTCTAAATCGGTCAGACCAAGTTGAATGCTTATTTGTAGCTAGATGATGAGTAGGTGCACAAGCTGAAAGCCCCAACGGATCAATCCACCCAAGGGGATTATGCACATACCCATAGTTATTCTCACCGCCCCAAATACCTATCGGGTCGGGGGAGATATAACAAGCACCTTGCGGGTCGTAGTACCGGAAACGGTTATAGCAGAGTCCGCTTTCATCGTCACGCAATTGGCCCGCGAATGCCAGACCGGGGTCACGGTTATCGGCGTAGCTGCTTAGACGTTGTCCCTACAGCAAGTTCCTAGATGTGAGTTAAAAATACAACGAGTTTGTTCACGAATAAGGTGCAACCCATTTGGTCGCACCTCCCTGAGCAAATAATTAAATGACCAGAAGGATCACTTAAATCACTTCCTACATTTATTTACATCTACAAACTATCTTTGACCCACTTATCTTCAACTGGGCTAAATCGTTCTTTTTTATCAATACGCCATTCATCACTTTTATAATGAAGTGTATATCGATATTTATTTTTTAATCTATTCAGCTGCTCAGTGTAAATAACTACTTTCTTACCTTTTGTTTCAACATGTCCAATAGGTTGACTATCAATAGAGTATTCAGGTGGTTCCCCGCAATGCAATGATGCTTGTCTGCCTATTTTTCTATCTCTGATAGTGCAAAACTTCAGGAAGATAGTATCAATCTCATCCTGTGCTTTACTTTGCTCTTCAATACCGCCTTCCCTCATAGGCATGTAATTATCTCTCTCCCACTTGTTCATGGCAGAAAAAAAACTCAATAATACACCTATCGGCTCATCTGATATATTCATCATATATTCCTAAAGAAGTCACCTAATATCCTAGTGCCATTTTGATAGACATCATATTGAACTCCGGTAGGTCGTAATCCACCATTTGCATACTTGAATGTCCACTCAATGTCTACCGCACCATGTTGGCTAATATAGTCTCTGACCGATTTCTCAAACATTCTATAATCGCCGCGATTAATATTTGATAGTTGGGGAAACAGGTTACCTTTTCCGCCTTGACCACCAAGTACCTTACCAAGTATATGACCGGCATCATCACCAGGCAGACCTATAGCTTTAATGGCATCCCTCGCACTGGAGTTTACGGCTGTACCTGTTTTTAAGTCTGCTAGTGATACAGTGGCCCGTGCTGACGCAATCTCACCATTTGCACCACGAGTAATTGTGGGACACTTCGCCAACCCCAGCGGGTCAACCCAGTTTACTGGATTGGGCACATATCCATAGTTATTCTCACCGCCCAGTATCCCTATTGGGTCGGGGGAGATATAACAAGCCCCTTGCGGGTCGTAGTACCGAAAACGGTTATAGCAAAGTCCACTCTCGTCGTCACGCAGTTGGCCCGCGAATGCCAGACCGGGGTCACGGATATCAGCATGATTGCTTAACCGCTGGCCCCACAGACTGGTCTTTGTCGGTTGCCAGTGCAGTTCCCCTTGTGGGTTATAGAGCCCCAGCAGTTCGCCATTTTGCTGGCTGACGGCAAAATCGGTCTGCCAATTCTCTGCGGCGGCTTGTCGGCCTTGTTCGATATAGACAGTAGAAGCATGAGGCAGACTCACCGCGCCAGCTTGTGTCATCTGACGCTGCTGCACCAGCAATTCCCAGCCACGCCAGACCCAGTGGCGGCGGGCCTGTAACTGCCCTTGCTTGAAATGACGCACCTCGGCGATCTGGTCGCCATCCCACAGGTAACGCACCTCTTCGCCAGTCTGCTCACAGCGTTTGCTTATGCGCCGACCAAACGGGTCGTAGCGATAAAACCAGTTAGAGCCTTCGGGGGTGGTGACCACCCTCAACTGGTTACGACTGTCCCAGCGGTAGTGCCACTGCTCTGGCCGAAAACCCGGACGCAGCTGGCGTTTGCTGATAAGCCGGCCCGCCTTGTCATAGTCGTAGTGGGTATCACCGCGCTGACTGACCCGCCCTTGCTGCCACCGGGTGTGTTCACCGTCTGCTAATGGCAACCCCTGACGGGTGTAGCTAAATTGCGCCTCCCGTTGTTGGCCGGCGTTGGGATGCTGGCTAAGGGTCTCCAGCACCCGGCCACAGGCATCGAGCCGATAGCCCTGCACCTCGCGTCCGCGCCGTTCGCCAATCAGGTTGCCAGCACGGTCGTAACCGTACTCACGGGTGAGCCCCGCCAGCAAGCGCCCTTCTTGCAGCTGACCGCTTTGGGCGCCGGTAAGCTGGCCCAGTACGTCATACTCTTGCGTCAGACCAAAGGCGCCGCCTTGGCGCTGCGCCTCCCGGCCGGCCAGGTCGTGTCCCAGGGTCAGCTCTGCGCCATCTGGCAAGCCAACACGGGTCAGTTCACCGACGTTGTTTACAGTAAATGTGGTGGTCAGTGGGGCCGGTTCGTCCTCCTTATCCCCTTTGTGTCCCTCAGGCCAGCTCAGGGTTCGGGTCAGGGTGTGGGCCTGCTCATCATAGCTGCGGCTGATGGTGGCGCCGTTTTGCCCTTCACGTACCACCCGGTCGCGGGTGTCATATTCAAAACGTAGATGGCTGGTGTTGGACGACACTTCCAGCAGTCTGCCTGCCCCGTCGTAGTGATAATGGATGGTGTCATCGTCACAGGTTTCACGCAGCAGCAGGCCACGGCCATCAAACAGGAAGCGGCGTTCCTGACCTTCGCCATTGCGGACTTCGATGCAGTGGCCATCTTCGTCATAACGGTACTGGGTTTGAGTGCCGGCCATGTCTTGCTCGCGCACCACCCGGCCATCGTTATCGAGCCACCACTGCCACACCTGCTGGTCGGGCCCGATGACTTTAATCAGCTGCTGGGTATCGCGGTCGTATTGATAGCGCCAACTGCGGCCACTGGCATCGGTGCGCTCAAGGAGCAGGTCAAAGGCCCCGAAGCGTTGGCGCCAGTGCAGGCCATTACCATCGACATAGTCGGTCAGGTTTTTGTGGCGATCGTAACGGCGCAGCTCTTCTACCTCATCGGGTCGTTTGAGCTGCTCTGGCAGTTGCCAGCTGGGGCGGCGATAGCCTAACTGATAGCGAGCGCCGTCGGCACGTTGCCATTGTGCGACCCTGTCTTGACCATCGTAACGCCACTGCTCGGTGCGCCCCTCGGCATCGGTCTGGCTCAACAGACGCTGGCGGTGGTCATACTGCAGGCGTGCTTGCACCTTGCCACTCTGGTCGCTGACCGCCGTCAGCAGTCCATAACGGTTCCAGCTAAAATGCACTTCGCTGGCATCGGGCCCCGTCAGTTTGTCCGGGTTACCCGTTTCATCGAAACGCCACTGCCAACTGCGCCCGAGCGGGTCAGTGACGGCGCACAGCCGCTGCTGGTCATCATACTCGTAGTGCCAGGCGTGGCCGCTGCCGTCCACAAAGCGGGTCACCAACCCGGTGTCATCCAGGTATTCAAACTCGACCACCCGCCCGGCAGGGGAACTCTCCCGCAGCAGGTTACCAAATTCGTCGTAGTCAAAGCGGGTCACATGGCCAAGGGGGGTGCGGATCGCACTCACCAGGTCAAGCTCGTTAAGCTCATACTCGTGGCGACCCAACCCGTCGGTCATCACCACCTTGCCTGGCTGATAGTCAAAGCGTGCGGTGAGCATGCCATCGGCACAGGTGGTGTAGACGCAGCGCCCTTGCACGTCATATTCATAACGTGCCCAGGTCTGGTCGTTATCATGCCAACGCGTCAGCCGCCCCTGGTCATCGTATTCGTAAAACAGGTGGTAGTGATGGCTGGCATCCGCTTCGACTAATTGCCCGGCGCGGTTTTGGGTGTAGTGGGCCAAGCGTGTTTGCTGGCCTCCATCTACCCGGACAATTTGCTGCAGATAATCATCTCGCCAAGCGAGCGCCAGCTCGATGCCATCGCTGTGGCGCACCCGGCAGAGTTTGCCTGCCTGATCGCGTACCAAGGTAATGCGATTGTCATGGCGGTCTGACAGTGCACCGAGCCAGTATCTCCCCCCCTGTTGATGGATGAAGTGACGGGTCTGCTGGCTGTCTCTGTCCCACAGCAGAAACCCGTGCTCGGTTCGCGTCAGGGTAAATTGGGGATAGTGCGGGCAATAGACGCGGCTCACGTCTTGATGGAAAGTGAAATCAATGTCATAGCCCTGTGCCAGGGTGATGTTCACCAGGGTATTGAGCCCCTGCTGGGTGACGCTGGCCACTTCGCTCCAGCTGTCATGCCACCCCTTACCGAGCAGCCCCGTATGATCGGATGCGGTGCGATAGGTACGCTCAAAGCACAGCGGCAAGGTTTGCCCCAACTCGATATCCAGCCGGGATTCGATGACTTCACCACTGGGGATATAGACGGGGTCTTTAAGAAAACCCTTGGCGGCTTCCTTGAAGCGAGCCAGTCCCTTGTTGTTTTTGAACCCCTGGCTCATGCAGCGAAGGGCAGTCCGCTTGAACTGACGCACCGCCACTTTGGCCCCAACCAGCGCTCCCCGCAATACTGCGCGCGGTCCCTTGGTAAAGAGCTTGCCTATCCCCTTGAACATGCCACGACTGGGGGGCACCAGGAACTCGACCGCAATCAGCAGCCCCTTCTCCCACCAACTGAACTCATCTGCTATGTCGGCATAGGTTCCCTGGCCTGAGCCAAAGAACACGGTGGAAGCGCCCTCCTTGATGGTGGCACCACAGGCGGTCTGGTCATCCACTCGTGCGGCGGGGCTGTCGTTGACAAAAACAGACTCACTGCCTTGTGCAATGATGGGCGGAACCGAGTGCTTGGTGCACGCGACGGTATCAACCAACGCACGGGAGACCGGTTGTCCTTCGACAAACACATTGGCAGAGCCAGTTGCAACCGGACCGAAGGGCGGGGACGCACTATCAACCATGCCAGACACACTTCCTGACACCTTGGCGATAAGATCCCCCGCCCCTATGGTGGCAGCAATGCCCAGGCCAAGCTTGGCGACCCCCACCACCAACGCCAGCCCCATCCCGCCAGTCACGCCTGTCAAGGCGACGGCAGCCGTTACTACCGCAGCTGCCACAGCAAAGACTGCCGCCGCCACCAGGGCACCGGCTATCGCCCCCGCCAAGGCGCCCAAGAAACTCTTGTGCTTGATCATTTTTCCAGGAGACGTGGGCGGCTTGCCCTCACCTGGTTTGGGTCTATCAGCGGGGGGCAAGGGGCGGTTTCCCGCATGCATAGCGCCGACTCGCGCTACCCGCGTTAAGATATCGCCAAGCATGCCCCCTCCCTTAGCTCACGGCTTTAAAGGTGGCAATCACGTCGAGCAGGGCTTGTTTCTGCTCGTCTTGCAAGGTACCGGCTGCCGTGATGGTAAAGGTCAGCAGCAACGTGCCCCTCACCTGCATCACCACGACCTGGTGCATCGGCCCCTCGGTCGAGCGCCAGGTGTACTCGATGGCTGGAGCGGCCTGCCCATCCAGCTGTGTTTCCCAGCTGGCCAATTCCTGATAGCCCTTGAGGTGAGCCGCAAATTGCGAAAGCGTCTGTTGATAGACTGTCTCTGGTGCCAACCCAAACTCGAACGGTGAACGATTGACCACCAGATTGACGGTATCGCCCGGCAATACAAACACATGGAGGGACTCATCGCGCCATTGCTGGGGTATCAGCAGCGCACCTTCATTCATCTGATACATGTCACATCCTTAATTCAAATCAATGCGGGTGCCGTTCAACACGAGGCCTTTGCCGGTAATGGCGATGTTGCCCTCTTTGTCGATGGCGATATAACCACCGGCTGTGGCAATGAGAATGTCCCCATCCTGCGATTGGATGGCGATATTGTTCTTCACCTGCAGCGATTCATTGTCATTGACCATGGTGCTGCGATTCTTGGTGACTGCCACGGTTTGCTCACCCTGCACCTCGGTCACCTGGTCCAGCTTGACCGACATCGTCTGGTTACCCTGAACGGCAACGGTTTGACTCCCGCCGACCTGTTCCGTGTGATTGGCATTAACAGAGGTTGAGCGGTTGTTGAGCACCACAGTGTTCATGTCATGTTGAGCGTGGAGGAACACCTCTTCCTGACCCGCTTTGTCTTCAAAACGAAACTCGTTAAACCCCTTACCCTTGTAGGTATTACTACGCAGTGACATACGGGTTTTATTGGCAGGCAATCCTTCAGGGGGAAGACTGGTCGCGTGATAAGTGCGGCCAATAACGATGGGCTGATCAGGGTCCCCCTCAAGGAAAGACACAATCACTTCATGGCCAATACGCGGAATGGCCATCATGCCATAGCCACCTCCGGCCCAGGCCTGACCGACCCTGACCCAGCAAGAACTGTGCTCATCGCTGGCGCCATACCTGTCCCAGGGGAACTGCAGCTTGATACGGCCATATTTATCGCAGTAGATTTCTTCCCCGGCTGGCCCCACAACAGTGGCAATCTGCGCCCCGTCAACCAGGGGTTTATGAGGCATCTGCGCACGCCAGGTGGTGGTAGCCTTTACCACCCCAAAATCGTTGTAATACACCGTGGGCTCGCTACCGCCTTCTTCTTCCAATGCTTGAGGCTGTTTGCCGGTGTGTGTCACATGCACCACTTGCCAGGCAATGTTGAGTGCAGGTGCAGGGTGTTCCGATAGTGCGAAACTCAGTCCTGGCATCAACCCAGCCTCTGTCGAGTGTCCATTGCCCGTCACCGCATCGGCTCGCAGCGCATCCAATCGATGTTGTGCAAACGCCTTGCCGCTCGGGTCCTGCTTGAAGCGACCGGGATAGTCGAAGTGCTGGTAGCTATCGCGCTGATGTTCCAGCTCAGCCCCCATTTTTTTGTGGGACAGGCCATAAGCCGGGGTCTTGAAGCTGTAGTCTTTGAGCTCCACATCGCTCGGACGCACCGCTTCCTGATAATGGAACCGGCGCACAAACACCCCCTGCTGCAACCCTTGATTGGCCAGATTGAAAAAGAGGGCAGGCCCTTCCTGCAACGCAGCAGCATCGTCGGCAAAAACTATCCGGTGCTTGCCTGCTTCAAACTCATGGAAGTAGAACATCCCCTCTTCAGCCGCCAGTCGGTCCAAAAAAGCCAAATCGCTCTCACGGTACTGAACGCAGTATTCACGCTGGGCATGCTCGTTCTTCAGGGCAAAGGCGTAGTCGGTAATACCGTGCTCTTGCAGCAAGATGGAGAGGATCTCTTCAGGCTTTTGCGCCTGAAAGATGCGGGCATTGGTACGCAAGGAGAGCCGCCATAGTGCAGGCTTCACCACCATGCTGTATCGGGTACGGCGAAACCCGGTATCGCCCTGAGCAAATTGCGCCACCACGCCACTGACACGGCGCTGAAGACTCCCCTCGTACCACACCAGCAGTTCACAGGGCTGATCCAACACGGCACCGAAGTCAATGTCACTCAGTAGACTGGCCAGCTCGAGATGAAGGTCAAATGGACGATTGAGCCCCTCGTTAAGCTCAAAGCTTGCCACCACAAAGGTGGGCGCGGGCAGCGCTCCTACCTTAACGGTGAACTGCAATCCGGTCTGATTAGCCATGATATATCCCTATCACCTCTCGAAACTGGGCCCGAAACCTGTCAAAACACCGCGATATCGCCCTCTCTGGTACACAAGCGGTCACCAAAGAGAAGCAACATGACGGGCAATACGCTGTTTGTGTCTGCATAACAGAACACCCCTTATTGCTTTGCCATCACTCCGCACTCACCAACACGGCTTCAACTTACAGGCAGGGGAATGGCAAAGCATAAAGACTCCGGCAGCCCAAGACTGCCCGGAGAAATACGGGATAAAAGGCCGGTGCACACCGGCCACAACATTCGAGACTACTTACAAGGGATAGCAAGGTAAGAACGCGAGGATCAGGCCTCGATCGGCGCACGCCAGTCGTCCGCACCGGAAGTACCGGCGACGGTGTGCTCCCAGTCGATCTTGCGGTAGGCCAGGGAGACCTGGATCAGCTGGGTGAAGTCGGACATGGCCGGATCCTGGCAGTGGGGCATCTGGCAGTCGATGTCGACGATGGTGGCATCGGTCAGCACTGTGCTGAAGAAGTGCTCCTGCTTGCCCTCAACGGAGGTGCGGTACCACTTCAGGGTCACTTTCGGCAGCATTTCACCGGAGGCCAGGGAGTTGTACATCAGCGGCACGGCCTTGTTCAGGGCCACGGTGAACTTGAATGGCTTGTGGACACGCTGGCCGGCAGGCTGACCGGATTGCGGATCGGTCGGCACGGTGACGACGTGCTGGAATTCCTGCACCAGCATCTCGTCTTCGTGACCCTGCACGAAGATGTTGCCGACGGAGTCGGAGGTGAAGGCACCGGCGGTGATGTTGCCCTGGGTTTTACCTTCGATGCTGATATAACATGGAGTTGGCATGGGTATGCTCCTGATTGGTTGAACGGTAATGACACTCAACCAGCCAACAGCAGCGACCATGCCAACTATTCACCACATTACTTATCAATCACTTACCAACACAACCCGTTTCAATTGCTTTACCTTGAGCAAATCTTTGCTCAAACAGCTTACATGCATCGCAAGACAAGACCCATATGGAGATTAAAGCTAGCAATAGAGCAATGCATTGCTCAAATCGGAATCATTAACCAGCGTTATTGGTTTTCCACTCATGCAATCTCATTGAATCGAACTCCTGGCTACGTTCCAGTAACGGTCTGCAGTATGTCTCTCAACAATCAGTTTCCAAAGCCGACCCGCTCACGGGGTGTCGGCGAAACAGTGCTTCGCCGATAGATTCAGCAACTTCAATCCGAACGAACGGGCACAACCCCTATCAGCAAAGCTCTGACCCCAGAGCAACAGAAAATCCAGGAGCGGGAAGCCCGCATCAACCGGCTTGAACGCGAAAAGGCCATTCTAAAAAAGCTACTGCTCTATTGATGGAGGACGAGCTCGAACGTACGTGCTGATAGACCGATTAAGAGAGCCCCCTGGTCTGTTGCGCTTCCGGCATCCCAACATCCTGTTTTTACGACTATCTGGCTCGTAGCCACACCATTGACCGAGAGCGGATACAACAACGAAGGGAGCTGGGTTGTCCGTCCGGTGTGTTGTTTCACTCCGACCAGGGCAACCAATATGGCAGACGGGTATTTCGGCAACGGCTGTGGTGCTATCGGATGACCCAGAGCATGGATCGGCGTGGCAACTGCTGGGATAACGCGGCGATGGAACGGTTGTTAAGGAGTTTAAAGACGGAGTGGCTTCCGGCAACGGGCTACATGAGCCTGCGGGAAGCGAGGCGGGATATTCAGCTACTACCTGATGGATTGCTACAACTGGCAGTACCCGCATCAATACAATGATGGGATACCGCCAGCAGAAGCCGAAAAGCGGCTTAACTGTGTGTCCGGATGTAGTGGACCACTACACCAACACCTAGTGGCACACCAAAAGCTCAAATAAAAAAGCCCAACCGAATAAATCAGTTGGGCCCTATAGATGGCGGAGGAGGTGGGATTTGAACCCACGGATGGTCGCCCATCGCCGGTTTTCAAGACCGGTGCATTCAGCCGCTCTGCCACCCCTCCGCAGCAGTGCGCCGAATACTACCCATCACCACCCCCCTTGTAAATCCCCGCCCCGTCCGTTTGACGATTTATTGGTCTAAATGACGCACAAACCCCGCAAACTGGGCATAAGCCGCGCTTTTTCAACCGGATAACTTGACTTGAAAACAGACTCACCCACTATAGGGACCACTACCATATCCCCAGCAAGATGGACTTATGAGAATCAAACATGCCCTGTGCGCCGCTCTGACCGGCGCGACCCTGCTTGCCGCCCCGCTGCAGGCGAGTGAGCTGACCAAGAGCGATGTCGAGCAGATCGTGCGCGACTATCTGGTCAAGAATCCGGAGATACTGGTCGAGATGTCCAACGCCCTGCGTGCCAAGCAGGAGAGCCAGCAGGCCGAGAGCGACAAGGCGCTGATCCAGGCCCATGCCAAGCAGCTCTATGGCAATAACGACGCAGAGAGCGGCAATCCCAAGGGCAGCCTGACCGTGGTGGAATTCTTCGACTACAACTGCGGCTACTGCAAGCGCGCCCATCCCCTGGTCAAGCAGCTGCTCGGCGAGGACAAGGACATTCGCTACATCTACAAGCAGTTCCCCATCCTGAGCGAGACCTCCTACTACGCCGCCCGCGCCGCCCTGGCGGTACAGCTTGGTCAGCCTGACAAGTACCAGGCCTTCCACGACAAGCTGTATGCCCATCAGGGCCCGCTGTCCGACGAGGCGCAGGTGAAAGAGGTCGCCAAGGCCGCCGGCGTGGACTGGAGCAAGGTCGAAGCCAAGATCAAGGATGGCAGCATCGACAAGAACCTCGGCACCAACCGCGCCCTGGCGGAAGCCATGAGCATCTCAGGTACCCCGGCCTTCATCATCGGCGACCAGATCCTGCGCGGCGCCCCCCGCGATCTGGCGAGCCTGCAGGCCATAGTAAAAGACGTGCGCGCGGGCAAGAGCATCCAGTAAGCCAGCCCCTCGCCCATAAAAAAACGCCCCGCTATGTCGGGGCGTTTTGCTATCTGCGGCCTGGCCGCTTAGGCCTGATAACCGTTCGGATTCTGGCTTTGCCAGCGCCAGGTGTCGGCCATCATCTGCTCCAGCCCCCGCTCTGCCTGCCAGCCCAGCTCGTCCCGGGCCAGGGTCGGCTCGGCCCAGCACTCGGCGATGTCGCCGGGGCGGCGGGGCTTGATCCGATAAGGAATGGGGCGACCGCTGGCCGCCTCGAACGCCTTGACCATCTCCAGCACTGAGTAACCCTGGCCGGTACCCAGGTTGTAGGTGAACACGCCGGTGTCGCTCTCGATGCGTTTGAGTGCCTTCAGGTGGCCGATGGCGAGATCCACCACATGGATGTAGTCGCGCACCCCAGTGCCGTCCGGCGTCGGGTAGTCATCCCCAAACACCCCCAACTCCTTGAGTTTGCCCACCCCGACCTGACTGATATAGGGCAGCAGGTTGTTGGGGATACCGTTGGGATCCTCACCGATGAGGCCGCTCTGGTGCGCGCCGACCGGGTTGAAGTAGCGCAGCAATACGATAGCCCAGCGTGGGTCGGACTTGGAGAGGTCCCGCAGGATCTCTTCCACTATCAGCTTGGAGCGGCCATAGGGGTTGGTGGCACCGGTGGGGAAATCTTCCCGCAGGGGCACGGAGGCGGGATCGCCGTAGACGGTGGCAGACGAGCTGAACACCAGCCGGAACACGCCCGCCTTGGCCATCTCCTCGCACAGCACCAGGGTGCCGGTCACGTTGTTCTGATAGTAGGTGAGCGGGATCTGGCTGGACTCCCCCACCGCCTTGAGGCCGGCGAAGTGAATGACAGACTCTATCCTGTGCTCGGCAAACAGGCGCTGCAGACAGGCCCTGTCCAGTATGTCCCCCTCGACGAAGGTGACCGCCTGGCCGGTGATCCGCTCGACCCGCTTGAGGGACTCTGGCGAGGCGTTGGAGAGGTTGTCCAGCACCACCACGCGCTGACCGGCGTCCAGCAGTTCGACCAGAGTATGGGAGCCGATATAACCGGCGCCGCCTGTGACCAATATTGTCATGTCTAATCCCGTGTTCTGATGAAACTGGGCTGAGTGTACCCGCCGGGCCGATGCGAGAAAAGCAAGAGGCTCTGATGACACCATCAATAATCCAGGCTGATATCCCCCTTGGCGGTGCAGGAGCAGGCCAGGGCGACCCCATTCTCGAGATCCTGAGCACTCAGCGTCATCACGCTCTGACGCTCTATCTCGCCCGTGGTAGTGCAGCGGCAGGCGCCACACACCCCGGCGCGGCAGGCCGCCATCATGGTCTCCCCCGCCCCCTCCAGCGCCGCCAGCAGGGTCTGACCCGGCAAGATCTTCACCTTCTTGCCGCTCTTCTTCAGGGTCAGCCAGAAGTGGTCGCTGCCGGCTGCAACCGGCACCGCAGCAGGCAGTCCGAACGACTCCTGATGCAACTGATCGGCAGGCAACCCCAGCTCCGTCAGCATGGTGCTCACCGCCGCCATATAGGGGGCCGGCCCGCACAGGTAGACGTGGCGGCTCAGGAGGTCAGGCGCCAATTCCTTCAGCATGTCCGGCGTGAGGCGCCCGACCCAGGGATGAGTCGCCGGGGCCTGTTCCAGCACCAGGGCGCTGCGCACGCCAGTGTGCGCCTCGGCCAGGGCAGCCAGCTCGGCGGCGAAGATCACGTCCTCCGGTGAGCGGGCACTGTGGATGAAACGGATATCCGCATCCGGCCGCTTGGCGAGCTCGTCCCGCAACATGGCCCACATGGGGGTGATGCCGGAACCGGCGCTCAAGAGCAGCGGCCGCTCGCAGGGGAGCGCACTCAGGTTGAAGTCGCCGAAGGGGCCGTCGACCCGGATCTCGTCCCCCACCTGCAGGCTCTGGTGCAGGTGATGGGAGACCAGGCCCACGTCCTTGATGGTCGCCTGCCAGAACCCATCCTGCGGGCTGGAGGAGAGGGTATAGGCACGGCACTGGGGCTGACCGTCGATTATCGTGTGCAGCGTCACGCACTGGCCCGCCAGCACGGGGGGCAGCGTGCCCGTCAGCGGTGCGAACTGCCAGCTCGCCACATCGTGGGTGTCCGCCCGGCGACCGATGCATCTGAGGGTGGAAGAGGTGGAGGTCATCGCAAGGCTCCTCTTGTCTGATAGCGATCTTCTTGAAAAAAAGGCGAGCCAATCGGCTCGCCAAAGGCTTACAACATGCTGAATGTATCTGGCTGGAAAGATTCCAGATCAGGCCGCTAGGATCTCGGCGAGATCGGCCTCTGCGGTCGTGGTTCCCTTGAGACCAAACTGCTCCTCCAGCACCTTGAGCAGGGCCGGGGTCAGGAAGGCGGGCGCCGTCGGGCCGGTGCGAATATCCTTCACACCGAGCGCCAGCAGGGTGAGCAGGATGACGATGGCCTTCTGCTCGAACCAGGAGAGCACCAGGGTCAGGGGCAGATCGTTGACGCCGCACTCGAACGCTTCGGCCAGGGCCAGGGCGAGCTGGATGGCGGAGTAGGCATCGTTGCACTGGCCCACGTCCAGCAGACGAGGGATGCCGCCGATGTCGCCAAAATCGAGCTTGTTGAACTTGTACTTGCCGCAGCCCAGGGTCAGCAGCAGGCTGTCCTGCGGGATCGCCTTGGCAAACTCGGTGTAGTAGGCGCGCTCGGCACGGTCACCGTCACAGCCACCGACCAGGAAGAAGTGGCCGATCTCGCCGGCCTTGACCTTGTCGATCACGGCAGGGGCAGCCTGCATCAGGGCGTTGCGGGCGAAGCCGATGGTGATAAAGTGCTCGAGCTCAACGTGCTTGAAGCCTTCCAGCGCCTGCGCCTTGGCGATAACGGCGGAGAAGCCCTCCCCTTCCAGGTGAGTCACGCCCGGCCAGCCGACGATGGAGCGGGTGAAGATGCGATCGCTATAGTTGCCCACGTTGGGATCTATGATGCAGTTGGAGGTCATCACCACGGCGCCCGGGAAGTTCGCGAACTCCTTCTGCTGGTTCTGCCAGGCGGAGCCATAGTTGCCCACCAGGTGCGGGTACTGCTTGAAGAAGGGATAGGCCAGGGCCGGCAGCATCTCGCCGTGGGTGTAGACATGGATGCCGGTGCCGGCGGTCTGTTCCAGAATGAGCTTGAGATCCACCATGTCGTGGCCGGAAACCAGGATGCACTTGCCCGGCACCGGGGTGACGCGCACCTGGGTCGGTTCCGGATGGCCGAAGGCACTGGTCTCGCCGAGATCCAGCATCTCCATGATCTTGAAATTGAGTAGGCCGATGTCCATGGCACACTTGAACAGGGGATCCATATCGCTGGGATCCGTGCCGAGCCAGCTCATGATGCGGTGGAATTCAGCAGCCACCTCGGCATCTTGCTGATCCAGTACCCGGGCGTGTTCCATATAGGCGGCGGCGCCCTTGAGGCCGTAGAGACATAGCAGACGCAGCCCCATGATATCTTCGTTGACCTCGCTCTTGCCGCGATTGACCGCGGTCTGGGGGGCGTGGGCCAGCTGCTCCAGCAGCTCGCTACCGGGTTCGAAGCGGGCGGCGGCGGGCAGATCGCTCAGCTGCACGGCCAGGGGGGCCAGCTTGGCCGCCAGCTGCTGGCGGTAGGCCAGGGTCTGGTTCACATAAGCCACGATGCGGGCGGAGTCGAAGTTGACGTTGGTGAGGGTGGCGAAGAAGGCCTTGGGCACGAAGGCGTCGATCTCGTCATCGACGATGTTGTGCTCGCGGGCCGCCAGGGCCCAGGCGCTGAGGCCCTGCAGGGCATAGATCAACACATCCTGCAGATCCGAGGTTTCCGCCGTCTTGCCGCACATGCCTTGTGCGTAAGCGCAGCCATTGCCTGCCGGGGTACGAATTGTCTGTTCACATTGCACACAAAACATCATGCCTCTCCTAATTGGACATTTCAGTTGCTTGTTTTGTGGCGATTCTATGCTTCTGGTTCAGAACTTAATAGACATTCAATTTACCAATTAAAGTTTCATTGATGCAGATCAAAAACAAAAAAGCCGCCCGAAAGGGCGGCAACTGGGTGTATAAAAGGAGAGACAACTCAGGGTTAGGGTGGCGGGGAAGCAAGCCGGATAGACGCACTGCTTCCCCCTGTTCAAACTATCAGGCCAGGTAAGCGCGCAGCATCCAGACCAGTTTTTCCTGCTGCTGAACATAGTCAGACAGGATGGAGGCTGTGCCCTCGTCACCGGCCTCGGCGGCCTGCCCCAGGATGCGGCGTTGTGCCACCAGCAGCTCGCGGAAGCTGTCCAGCAGGGATTCGACGCAGGCACGGCCGTCGTGCAACCCCTTCTGCTCGGGAATGGCGGAGACCTTCAGGTAGTCGCTGAAGCTGTGCATGGGCACGCCGTCCAGTGTCAGGATGCGCTCGGCCAAAGCATCGACTTTCAGCAGCAGGTCGTTGTAGATCTCCTCGAACTTCAGGTGCAGCTCGAAGAACTGGTTGCCGCGGATATTCCAGTGGAAACCACGGACGTTCATGTAGAGGATCTGGTAGCTGGCCAGCAACTTGTTCAGCTCGGCGGCCAGGGCTTGTGATTGAACGGTATCAAGACCGATTGGGCTCTTCATCATTCACCTCCAGGTGGGCATCAAATTCGGGAACAGGGCTAGGATATCCCCGCACAGACTCAAAGGACAATCGACTTTCCCTTGTTTATCCATAGTGAATGCCTATCGATAGAGGTTCTGGGGCAACGAGCGAGTACTCACGCCCGGCCACAGGGTCGCGAACAGTTGCAGCCAGGGAGGTGACGATGCCTGGACCCCATCATTCGCTGGCACCGGGGCCAGGGAGCCTGCCAGCAGCAGGCTAATTCCAACCCATGTGCCAGCGAGCAGCGTCTGCCAGTTCATGGCAATCCAGCTCCTGTTCCTGCAGGGTATTGATATCCTGCAGCACCACGCGAGCCAGCTGGCCCTGCGCATCCCGCTGACAGGAGACCACCAGGTAGAAGTGGGCATTCGGCCCTTGCTGGCCCTCCCTGGTCCACTTCGAAAACAGCAGCGTGTCGGTCGAAAAGGTGCTCATCTTGGCTCACCCTCCAGCTTGACCATTACCCACAGCAGTACGGGTAACCACCACATCCAGATCAGCGCGAGGACGAGGGCGCTGATCCCGATGCCCCAAGACAAGTGTACTGATCCCATGGCCGCTCCCGCCACATAGGAACCGGCTCCCCCCACCATGCCGAGCACTCCCTGCTGCCAGCGGTGCAAGGCCAGCAACCAGCGCAGCCCCTGGCCTAGGGTCAATGCAAATCCGAACCACAGCAGTCCCAGCCAGAGGGGAAACCCCTGATCGAAGCGAAACATGCCAAGCTGCCAGAGCAAGCCATCCAGCAGGCAGCCCGCCAGAGCCAGCGGCCATAGTCGCAGATCCCCGCAGGCATCCGGCGAGCAAAGTAGATGTAGCCCCAGCAGCATCAGCAATGGCACCGGCTGCTGCCATGTCACCGCCAGCCACCAGTAGAGGTTGAACCCGAGCAACTGGGCCCAGGGCCACATCTCAGCGCCGGCTCACTGGGCCATCCCCAGACCAGCCATCCGGGCCGGGCTTAGCCGCCTCCAGTTGCACCAAGCTGATGGCCCGCTCCCTAAATCCCCCCTCGCAATAGGCGAAGTAGAAGTGCCAGAGCCGGATGAAGTCCTGGCTGTAACCCAGCCTCAGCAGCTCGGGGGCCAGCGCCAGGAAACGCTCGCACCAGTGGGCCAGGGTGCGGGCGTAGTGATGGCCGTGATCGTGCAGCCTCACCAGCTGCATGTCGGTCTCCCGGGCCAGCAGGCCGGCCATCTGGGCGACGCTCGGCAGGCAGCCACCGGGGAAGATGTAGCGCTGGATGAAATCGACGCCGCGCACATACTGGCCGTGACGCTGATCGGCGATGGTGATGGCCTGGATCAGCAATCGGCCACCGGGTTTTAGCAGGCGTGACAGCTGCCTGAAGTAGCCCGGCAGGAAGGCATGGCCCACCGCCTCTATCATCTCGATGGAGACCAACTTGTCGTAGCGCCCCTCCAGCTTGCGATAATCCTCCAGCAGCAGAGTGATGCGATCCTCGAGTCCGGCCGCCGCGATCCACTCCCTGGCGTGATCGTGCTGGGCCTGGGAGATGGTGGTAGTGGTGACCCGGCAGCCATAGTGGCGGGCGGCGTAGATGGCGAGCCCGCCCCAGCCGGTGCCAATCTCCAGCAGGTGATCGTCCGGCCCCAGCGCCAATCGCTCGCAGATGGTTCTGAGCTTGGCCTGCTGCCCCTCCTCCAGGGTGGCATCGTCCGCCGGGTAGAGGGCGCTGGAGTACTGCATGTGGCTGTCGAGAAAGCCCTGATAGAGGCGGTTGCCGAGATCATAATGAGCTGCGATGTTGGCCCGCGAACCCGCCTGAGTATTGCGGCTGCTCCAGTGACGCAGCTTGTTGAGCGGCAGACTGAGCCAGCCAAAGCGCCGTTCCAGCCGGTCGAGCAGCGCCATGTTGCGGGCCAGCAGCCGCACCAGGGTGACCGGCTCCGGACTAGTCCAGAGCCCCTCCACCCAGGTCTCCCCCGCCGCTATGCTGCCCCCCAGCAGCAGGCGCCGGTAGAAGGCGGGATCCAGTACCCTCACCTCGGCCTGCAGATCCGAACCCGCCACCCCGAAGGTCAAGGTCGCCTCCCCGTCACGCAGTGACAGCTGGCCCTGTTGCAGGTGGCCGAGCAACCTGATCACCAGTTGCCGCGCCCAGCGGTCCGGCAGGGAGAGAGATGTCGTGGATTGCACCAGTTCCATTAGTGAGTCTCCGGGTGAGTGAACAGCGGGGTCCGTTTGATAAACAGCCTCAGCGCCTGCCAATAGATGCCGAGCAACACCCGCATGGTCATCCAGGGCCAGCGCAGCAGCAGGGCACAGAGCCCATGGCGGGAGAGCGGCGCCCGGGTCAATGCCAGGGTCGCGTCGAACAGCTTGGGCTCACCGCTCTGGGGATGGCTCTCGATGTGGATCAGGGTCTCTTCCCTCGGTGGGCGGATACGCCAGTGATAGCGCATGGCCAGCACCATGAAGGGGGAGACGTGGAAATCCTTGTCGTGGGGCACCAGGGCCGCCAAGTCCAGCAGGTAATAATGGCGCTCGTTCCAGGGGGTGTTGGAGACCTCCGCCAGCAGGTAACGGGCATCGCTGCCCTGATAGCAGAAGTAGAAATTGACCGGGCTGAAGTAGAAGCCGAGGCAGCGCACATTGCCGAGCAGCAGCACCCGCCCCTCCCCCTGCTCTCCGCCGAGGGCTGCCACCTTGTCCCACACCGCCTGCTTGAGGGAGCCCCCGCTGCCTCTCAGGTAATCGGCTCGCCGAAATGAGAGCAGCCCGGCCCGCTCGACCCCGAGCCAGCCCCCCAGCCGCAAGCCCGGCAACTCGTCCAGATCCAGCCCCAGCATGAAGAGCGGGTAGGCGAAGGCGTGGGGGCGTGGCGCGAAGCGGCGATGGCGCACCGAACCCTGCCAGATGGCGCTGATGAGGGCCGAGCTCATAACCTGGCACCGAAGCGCTTGGCCACATCCAGGGCGCTGCGCACCCCGTCCTCGTGAAAGCCGTTGTACCAGTAAGCGCCGCAGAAGTGGGTATGGCGCTGCCCGCAGATCTGGTGGCGCCGCCTCTGCGCCGCGAGCGCGGTCCCGTTAAACACGGGGTGGTGGTAGACGAAACGGCGCAGCACCTTGCGCTCATCCACCCTGCCGGCGGGATTGAGGCTGACACAGAAGGGGGTCGACCCCTGCAACCCCTGCAGTATGTTCATGTTGTAGGTGACCAGGGGCCTGGCCTGCTCATCGTCATCGAGCCGATAGTTCCAGCTGGCCCAGGCCTTGCGCCGGCTGGGCAGGCTGCCCACATCCGTGTGCAACCAGACCGCGTTGGCCTGATAGGCGATGTCGCCGAGGATCTGCCGCTCCTGCTCGCTGGCATCGGTGAGCAGGGCCAGCGACTGATCGCTGTGGCAGGCGAGGATCACCTCATCGAACTGCTCCTCCCCATGTTGGCTGCAGACCCGCACCCCCTCCCCCTGCCGCCGGATCCCCTGTACCGGGCAGGCCAGCCGGATCCCGCTCTGCCAGCCCGCCGTGAGAGGGGCTATGTACTCGCGCGATCCCCCCGGGATCACGTACCACTGGGGACGATTGGTGACGCTGAGCAGGCCGTGATGCTCGAAGAAGCGCAGGAAGAAGCCGAGGGGAAAGCCCCGCATGTCCGCCAGGGTGGATGACCAGATGGCCGCCCCCATGGGCAGGATGTAGTGGCGGGCGAAGTAGTCGCTAAAGCCCCCCTCTTGCAGGAAGGCCCCCAGGGTCGGATCGAGCTTCTGGGGTTCTTGGGCCAGCCAGCGGCGGGCCGCCCGGTTGAAGCGCAGGATCTCGGCGATGAAGCGATAGAAGCGCGGCCTCACCAGGTTGCCGCGCTGGGCAAACAGGCTGTCGAGGGAGTGGCCGTTGTACTCGAGCCCCTCGCTCTTGACCGAGAAACTCATCTCGGTGGGTTGGCGGGCCACCCCTATCCTTGCCAGCAGCTTCAGGAAGTGGGGATAGGTTCTATCGTTGAACACGATGAAGCCGGTGTCGATGGCGTGATGGCGTCCCCCCTGGCTAATGTCCACGGTGGCCGTGTGCCCTCCCAGCACGGGGGCCGCCTCAAACAGGGTGATCTCATGGTGTTGGTGCAGCAGATAGCCTGCGGTCAACCCGGAGATCCCCGACCCCACGATGGCGATCCTTCTCTTCATGCTCGGCATCCTTGCTAAGTGAGATGGCGGGCAAGGCGCAGCCAGATGCCCACGGGAAGCGCCCCAAGCAGGCGCAGCAACCCTATGAAACGAAGCGGGAAGTGGATCTGATCCCGACCGGCTGCCAGCCCCTTCATGATCTGCCGCGCCGCCTCATCGACCGGCAGCAGGCAGGGCATGGGAAAGTGGTTGCGGGCGGTCAATGGGGTATCGATAAAGCCGGGCCGGATCAGGGTCACCCCTATGCCGATCCCCCGCAGGTCGAGGCGCAGGCTGGCCGCCAGATAGTCGAGCCCCGCCTTGGAGGCGCCATAAGCCTCGGCCTGGGGCAGAGGCAGCCAGCTCACCGCCGAGCCGACTATGGCCAGCCGCGAGCCCTTGCCGAGCAGGGGCAAGAAGGCGGCTAGGGCGTGGCCGGTGGCCACCAGATTGGTCTCGATGACCCGGGCAAAGAGGGCGCCATCGAAATGGTGGGCATCCCTGATGTATTCGCAGCCCCCCGCGTTGAGGATCAGCAGATCCTGGGGGGGCAAGCCAACAGCCGCCGCGGCGGTGGCGCTGCCATCGCGGGCATCGAAGCGCAGCGGGGTGACGCCAGCAACCGCGAGTTCGGCCAGCCGCCCAGCGTCACGACCGCAGCCCCACACCTGCCAGCCCGCCTGCCGGTAGGCAAGGGCCAGTGCGCGGCCTAGGCCCGAGCTCGCCCCCGTGATCAGCACCCGGCCGCTCATGCGCCCAGCCTTGCGCGGATGGCGCGGATGAGGGGCCCCAGCAGGGGCAGCTGTTCGTACAGCATGGCGCCGAGATCGAAGTAGTCCCGATGCAGGCATACCTTGCCCCAGGGGTCGAACTGCAGCCGGGTCGCCCCCTCCACCCGCACCGGCTTGCCGCCGGCGAGGCGTGGATGGGCGAAGGTCATGATCCAGCTGAGCCAGGCCTCGTTGCCTTGTTGTTGCTGGCTCACTATCTCGAAGCGGCAGTGATCGAGCCGCTGATAGAGGGAGGCGAAATAGCTCGTGAGGGCCGCCAGCCCCTCGATCCGGTGGGCCGGATCCATGAACACCACCTGTTCCGCATAGATCTCCGGCAGCCGATGCAGCTGCTGCCTGTCGAGCTGCAGGTAGAGGACGATGAAGTGGGCCAGCGGTTCGTTCATCCTATTTTCTCTCCAGTTCCCGGAACATCTCGATGGCTCTTATCCGTGCAGCGGCATGATCCACCATGGGAGCCGGGTAATCATATCGAGCATGCTGCAGCAACCACTCGTGGGGCCTGTGCAACTGAGGGGTCGGCACATCCGCGAGCTCTGTCACCCAGGTACGGATGAACTCCCCGTCCGGATCAAAGCGCTGGCCCTGGGTGGTGGGGTTGAACACCCGAAAATAGGGGGCCGCATCCGCGCCCGTGCCCGCCGCCCACTGCCAGCCGCCGTTGTTGGCGGCGAGATCCCCGTCCACCAGCCGGCTCATGAAGTAATCCTCCCCGAGCCGCCAGTGCAGGTGCAGATCCTTGGTGAGAAAGCTCGCCACTATCATCCGCAGCCGGTTGTGCATCCAGCCGGTGGCATTGAGGCAACGCATGGCCGCATCGACGATGGGATAGCCGGTACGCCCCTCGCTCCAGGCCGCAAGCGCCGCCGGATCCCAGCCCCAGGGCAGGGCCCGGGTCTCGGCCTTGAACGGCAGGTTCATGGAGAGGCTCGGCACCAGCATCAGCAGGTGGCGATAAAACTCCCGCCAGATGAGCTCGTTCAGCCAGACAAACCCCGGCTGCGCCCTGGACTGGGGTCGGTAGCCGAGCTTCTGCTGCAGGGCCGCCACGCACTGGCGCGGGCTGAGGATCCCCGCCGCCAGATAGGGGGAGAGCACCGAGGTCCCCCTGCGTGCCGGGAAGTCCCTCGCCTCCCCATAGTCGAGCAGATCCTCGTCCAGGAAGGCGTGCAGGCGACGCTGGGCTTCGGCCTCCCCCACAGGCCAGCGCGCCGCCTCCTCGGCCTCTCGCCCCGTTTCCTCCACCAGACCGGTCTCGGCCAGCGGTGTCCAGGGCAAGGGGGCGCCCCGCGCCGCCGGGGCGCGATGGATGACGAAGCCATCCTCCTCCAGGGCCTTGAGCCAGGCCCGGCTGTAGGGGGTGAACACCTTGAACATCTCCTGGCTACCGGTCAGCACCCGCCCCGGGGGCAGCACGCAGCAGCCGTTGAACCAGTGGCTCTGGACTCCCTGCCCTTGCAACGCCTGACTCACCGCCAGATCCCGGCGCTGCTCGTCGAGCTCTATGGCCTGATTGGCATGGAGCTGGCGTACCCCGAGCCGGGTCGCCAGGGCACCGATCTCGGCCGGCACCTCCGCGAATGTCTCGACCCGCAGCAGGTGCAGGCGGATGCCCAGCGCCGCCAGCTCGTGGCCGAGGACATCGACCTGGGCCAGCAGGAAGCGCTGGCGGATGGGGGCCATCTTGTGCGCCCGCCACTGGGCCGGGCTGATGACGAAGAGCGCGGCGACCCCGCCTCCCTCGCCCTCCTCTCCGCCCGTATCGCCAGGAGTGGCACAGGCATGGCGCAGGGCCGGGTTGTCCGCCAGCCGCAGATCGTTTCTAAACCAGACCAGCCTCATGGCTGCCTCCCGCGCTCACCGCGCCCGGAGTCCGGCCCGGCGAGGGGGCGCAGGGTGGGCGACCAGGAGTGCGCGAAGAGCCAGTCCGGCTCATAGAGGGTGCCCAGGGGGCCGAACAGCTGGCAGGACGCCGGCCAGGGCTCAGCCAGTTCCCCCTTGCCAAGCCCCACTCCCAAGAGCACCCGCCAGTCATCCGGCACCCGTCCGGCCAGCAGGGTGGCCCCCCTGGGGTCACAAGGGCCGATCAGCTGCACCTCATACCCTTGATTGATCAGCTCATAGGCGTACCAAAGCAGATCGAGGGGGCCGACCTGGCCCCAGCTCGCCAGACAGATGGGGGTTCCCTTCTCCTGCTCGATGAGATGGCGGGCGAAGTGAGCCTGCAACCAGCCAAGCCAGTAGCGCTGCAGCCACTCCCCATCGGGGCGTTCGCGCCACAGGCCGAGCAGTTGCGCCTGCAGGGGCTGCAACACCCGCTCGCGCACCAGCTCGAAGGGGTAGCTGCTGAGCAGATCCTGAAGCTGCGCCTCCGCCTTGCGCTGGTTGAAGGCGAGCATGATCTCCCCACATTGCTGCAGGGTCTGCAGCCAGTGATCCCCGGCCAGGGGGCGATGGGGCTCGCTCAGCAGCCCCTTGACCTGACCTATGCTGACTCCCCGCTCCAGCCAGCTCAGGATCTCGCCTATCTGGCGGATGTCCTGCTCGCTGTAGAGGCGGTGACCCTTCTCGGTGCGGGCGGGTTGCACCAGGCCATAGCGCCGCTGCCAGGCCCGCAGGGTGATGGGGTTGACCCCGGTCAGGCGAGCGACTTCGCGGATGGGGTATAGCCCCTTGTCATCGTTCTGTTGTTGCATGAATCGTCCGTTCAATGAGAGAGACCGGGGTCAGGCGCTGGGCCGGTGGCCATGGGGCGCCCGCCGTTCACAGGCCATATCGAAGCCTGAGTGATTCCGGATGTGGGTTGAGGTAGACCTGCCGGGCCAGATAGGGGTTCGGATGCTCCCGCAGGTGATGACGCAACAGGGTCAGAGGCACCAGCAGGGGCACCAGGCCGAGGCGGTATTTGTCGATGAGCTCGCACAACTCCTGCTTCTGGGAGGGGGTCAGCACCCGCTTGAAGTAACCCTGCAGGTGCATCAGCACATTGGTGTGGCCGCGCCGGTTGGCCCGCAGACGCAAGGCCTCCATCAGCCCCTGGATATAGCGCTGCGCGATCTCGTCCAGGGGTTCCCGCCCCAGCCCCCCCAGCAGGCGGCCGAGGGCCCGGTAATGGCGGGTGGCGTGGGAGAGCACCAGATACTTGTAACGGGCGTGAAAGCCGGTGAGGCTGGCGGCGCTGAGACCAGAGGCACAGAGCTCCTGCCAGTCGTGGTAGGCGAAGACCCGCAGCACGAAGTTCTCCCGCAGCACGGGGTCGCACAGGCGGCCATCCTCTTCCACCGGCAGCAGGGGGTTGGCCGCCATCAGGGCCTGGGCAAACAGGCCAACTCCCTCCTTGGCGCCCCCCTCCCCACCCGGCGCCCTGTCATTGACGGCATAGACGCGCACCCGCTCCATGCCGCAACTCGGGGACTTGGCACAGAGGATGTAGCCTGAGAGAAAATCGAGGCGCCCGGCCTGCTGCTCGCTGAAGGCGATGAGCCGCTCGGTCACGTCCAGCGCGCCGTCCCGGCTCTGGGCCCGCACCTCCCCGTCTCGCCTCACCAGGCGGATGGCGGCGCGGGGTGCGCCGAGGCCGATGGCCATCTCTGGGCAGACGGGGTGAAAGTCAAAGTGGGCACCGAGCTCGCGCTCGCAGAAGTGGGAGTACTTGTGACCCCCATCGAAGCGGACCGCCTGACCGAGCAGACAGGCGCTGATCCCGACCTTGATCTTGTACATAGATGCACCTGCGTATAACTATTGGATCAGTTATAGCAGTTGTACAAGATAGGTAAAGTTGTACAAGGTTAAACGAGAGAAAAAAGCGGACAAACAAGAAAGCCCATGGCCGAAACCATGGGCAAAAACCAAGACACTACTACAGGAAGGAAGATTAGAAGCTGTACTTCACACCCAGGCTGGAGATGGAACCCTGCTGCAGATCCCAGTGGCGGTAGGTGTAGTCGGCGGTCAGCGCCAGGTTCTGGGTCAGCTTGTAGGCACCGCCCACTTTGAAATCGTGCATGTCGTCGGTCATGTTGGCGTAGCGGTAGGCGGTGGAGAGCTCGACCGCGCCGATGTCATAACGCAGGCCCACTTCCCCGTACAGGCTGCCGCTCTGCTTGCGGGTGATGTTGTCCCAACCGGAGTCGTTCACATTGCTGGCCAGCTCGCGCTCCATGCTGTATCCCATCAGGCCGGTTTCACCGTACAGGTTCAGACCGGTGCTGAGGGGGGTGAACACACCCACACCCAGGCTGCTGATGCCCATGCTGTCGTTGCCGCTGTTGCGGGAGGTGTACTCAGAGCCCAGACGACCGTAGAAGTTGGAACCGAAGCTCTTGGACAGATCCAGGCTCAGGCCGCCGAAATCACGGTTGTTGCTGTCCTTGCCACCGACGAAGTCGGACTTGGTGTGAGCCCAGGTGGCGGCGCCCTTGGCGTAGCTGAATGCATCCTGCGCCATGACGGAGGTGGAAGAGAGACCGGCCAGAACCAGGATTGAGAGTGCGACTTTTTGCATGAGATTGACTCCATTTGTTGAGCTAGCGATGCGCTAACTGGTATGGGGTCATTGTGACGGGCAAAGCCTGTGGTGCCGAGCGGCAAGCTGTTGCCAAAGCATTGCAGATGTAAGCAAATATTGCAGTCAGTTACCGGAGCAACAATCCACGAACAAGGGGGCCGGCGGCCCCCTTGGTTCATCGCAGTGCAGACCCTATTCAGGCGCCGGGAGTCGCTCTCCCCGGCCTGAGGGTGACACTGTGACCGCGGTTTATCGGCATCAGTTCCTTTTCCGTGGTCGATATCGCTATAAAAGCGCGAACCAGCGGTCAATGAGGGAGGCCCTTAGCGGAATTCCACCTCATCGATCTGCACCCGTACCAGCGGCTTGCTGTGCAGCCCGGCGGGGCGCGCCACCTCGATGGCGCGGGAGGGGCGCTGCTCCCCTTTGCGCAGATAGGACTCCGGCAGGCGGTTCTCACCGGCCCAGAAACGGACCTCCTGAGTGCCCAGCTGGGTGCCCTGCTCGCTGAACAGGGTGACGCTGCCATTGACCCGCACCACGTTGCGGGTGCCGCTGTTGCTCAGCTTGAAATGCAGCTGCAGGGGATCATCCCCTTCCACCAGCTCCAGCTTGACGGTGATGCCGTCCCGGGTCGCCTGGGAGAGCAGCTCCGGGTTGCTCAGGGCCTGTTCGGTCAGCACGGGGGCCGCCACCACGGCCGCGGCCGATGCGCCCTTGGCTCCCGTCGTCAACTCGGCCGGGGCCGCCGGCTTGACCAGCAGATATTCCCAGGTGTAGTCATCGTTGAGCTGGATCTGGCGCCCATCCGGCAGGGTCACCTGGGTCAGGGGGGCGGCCTGTGCCAGCAGGGGGGAGAGGCTGAGGACGATCAGCAGTCGGGACAGGGGCTTCATGGGCGAGTGCTCGCTAGGAATAGGATGGGCAAGTATAAAGAGTTGGCCCCGACTTGCCTATGACTCGACTCACGTTGTCATCATCCCCGCCACCCGCTCAGGTCGCCATCAACAGCGGCTCTTCCGCCGATACCATGTCCAGGGTCACCAGATCGAAATCCGTGCTCTTGAGGGCGTGAAGTATGCTGCTCTGCATGTCGAAGACCCGGGCTCGCAACCGCTGGGGCACCTGCACTCTGGCCAGGGTGGTGACCCTGTCCGCCAGGGTGTGGAAGAAGACCTGCGCCTCCTCCAGCCCCATGTCGCTCAGCATCTGCTCGGCCATGTCCACCATGCGCAGGTGACGCCTGTCCAGGGTGACGGGGTCGGGGAAGCGGCTGCTCAGGCAGCCATTGCCCCCCTTGCCCCAGAGATCCAGCTGTCGCTTGTGAAAGCCGTAGCGAAAATCCCGGTCCGTCATGCCCTGCTCGGCGAAGCACCAGAGGGTGTTGGTCGGCAGGCTGTCGAAGCGCTGCAGATAACAGCGCTGCTCCTCGGCGGAGGCGGGCAGCAGTATGGGCTGGTGGCCCCAGTTGCTCTCCAGCGCCGTCAGCTGGCAGACGTAGCGAATGGGGTCGAGCACCTTGCCAAAGTGGCCGGGATAGTTGCAGATGAGGATCTCGTCGGTCTTGATCACCTTCTGCTCGATGCCGTAATGACGGCAATAGCGCTTGGCCCGTGACACCGCCTGGCGGCTGAGGGTCGGGCTGTCCAGGGTGATGGCCCGAATGCGGGCCCCGCTGGCCCGGCACAGCTCCATGCTGTAGCAAGATGCCAGTCGGCCCGAGAAGGAGACAAGCAGCTCATCATGGCCGGCCAGCGTCTCGATGATGCGCTGCTCCCTGGCCTGAAAGGTCTGATCGTATCCCCGATTCAGCACGACAACATTGGCATCCATTACAACAACTCCGGATGATGAATTGGATGCCATTTTGTTGTTAGAAAGCTGAATAGACCCTTAAAGAATAAGGATAAAACCGTTTTTTATTTCCAAAAGGTTTATCGGTAATGCTTTTTATGCTAGGAGAACGCACCGCGACAAGACCCACTCGCCACCTCATGCCGGCAATAATTTCTGCTCAATCATGTGGTCGCGGCACATCTTTGCGTCGGTAAAGACCAGACCGCGCAGACCGAGCGCCTCGGCGGCCCTGACATTGGCCGGGCTGTCATCGATAAACAGGCAATCCTCGGCCCTGAGATCAAACGACACCAGCAGGTAGCGGTAGATGTCCGGCTCCGGCTTCATCATGCGCACCCGCGCCGACACCACCTTGCCGCTGAAGAAGCGCCAGAACGGCTGATGCTGCTCCAGCCAGTCGATGCTGGCATGACCCATGTTGGAGAGCGCATAGAGGGCGTGACCGGCGCCGTGCAGCTCCTCGATGAGGCGCACCACGGCGGGATCCGGCAGTAGGGAGGCGGGCACCGCCTGCAGGATGGCAAGGTTTTGCGCCGCAGAGAGCCCAGTGCGCGCCTCGGCCTGGCGCGCCATGGTGTGCAGCGACAGGGTGCCCCTGTCCACCTCCAGCCAGTCCGGGTGGTTGAACAGCCGCTCGGCCAGCAGCTCGGCATCCACGGGGCCCATCACGGAGCGCACTATGGCCACCGGATCCCAGCTCACCACCACTCGTCCCAGATCGAAGATAATCGCCATCGTCTCACCTCCTGCGTTCGGTATAGGGCACCGATGAAATCGGATGTTGCAAAGGGACCGGTACGGCGCCGATACTGCCCCGATCCCTGGTTCCCTACCCTGCCTCCAACGCGGAGCCCGGGCAAGTTTTACTTGCATCGCACCGCCAAATCCCTTAATGCTTATGGCGTTACCTCAAGGACAAGCCCATGCACACACCATTCTTCTTCGTTTTCTCGTTTATCCGGCCCATATGAGGGAAGGCCCTGTCGTCGCATGAACAGAAAACAAAGACGAATCGAGCCTCCCCTAGCGGAGGCTTTTTTTTGCATTCACCATCACCGAATACTTGGATAGGGAACCACAATGGCTACGCTCGACGAGATCAGACAGGACATTACCCAGTTGGATGAGGAGCTGCTCGCCCTGCTGGCCAAGCGCAAGGCCCTCAGCATCGAGGTGGCCCGGGCCAAGCAGGCCAATCCCCGTCCCATCCGCGACACCCAGCGCGAACAGGATCTGCTGGTGGCCCTCATCCAGAAGGGGCGCCCCCTCGCCCTGGATGCCCAATACATCACCCGCATCTACCACACCATCATCGAAGACTCTGTGCTCTCCCAGCAGGCCTATCTGCAGAGCCTGCTGAACCCTGAGCAACAGGAGCCCATGACCAGCGTCGCCTACCTGGGCCCGCGCGGTTCCTACTCCAGCCTCGCGGCCCGCAAGTACCTGGCGCGCTACAAGGATCAGGTGATCGAGGTGAACTGCCAGAACTTCCGCGAGGTGCTGGACAGCGTGGAGTCTGGCCGTGCCGCCTTCGGGGTGCTGCCCATCGAGAACACCAGCTCGGGCTCCATCAACGAGGTGTACGACGTGATGCAGCACACCACACTCTCCATCGTCGGTGAGCTGACCTACCCCATAGAGCACTGCATCCTGACGGCGGTGCCGACCGAGCTGTCCCACATCAAGACCTTCTACGCCCATCCCCAGGTGTTCCAGCAGTGCTCCCACTACCTGAGCAAGCTGGACGGAGCTCGCCACGAGATCTGCGACTCCTCCTCCAGCGCCATGATGAAGGTCAAGGAGCTGGGGAGCCCGGAGGCCGCCGCCATCGGCAGCGCCGCCGGTGGCGAATTGTACGGCCTGGATGTGCTGGCCGAGCAGCTCGCGAACCAGAAGGAGAACTACAGCCGCTTCATCGTGGTGGCGCGCAAGCCCATCGACGTGGCGTCCCAGATCCCGGCCAAGACCACCCTCATCATGTCCACCTCCCAGAAGCCCGGCTCCCTGGTGGAGGCCCTGCTGGTGCTGCGCAGCCATGACATCAACATGACCAAGCTGGAATCCCGTCCGGTGCAGGGCAACCCCTGGGAGGAGATGTTCTACCTGGATGTCTCCGCCAACCTGCAGAATCCGGAGATGCAGGCCGCCCTGCTGGAGCTGACCGCCATCACCCGCTACATCAAGGTGCTGGGCTGCTACCCGAGCGAAGACGTCAAACCGACCACGGTGCCGCCTGTGCTGATGGGGAAATAACCCGGGCCCCATGGGCTGCGCAACGGCCCCGAGCACAAATAAAAAGGCGAACCTCAGGTTCGCCTTTTTATTGCCTCTTTGCCCACCAGAGCCTCTGTCACGGCCTGGACAAACCGATGGATCCGCTTGTCAGAACTGACCCGCCATCAGCTGGTTGAGGCTATAGAGATTGCGGGTGTCGAGCTCCATCTCGGTGGCATAGGTGTTGCCACGGGGATAGGTCGCCACCACACGGGCACCGCGCACCACGCCGGCCACCGATACGTCCAGGGAGTTGGCAGTCTGGGTCAGATCCTTGTAGCTGCTGTTCGCCCGTACCTGCTGGCCGTTGAGCTGCTCCGCCAGCTCCCGGTAGGCATCCATCTTGGAGGCCCGGATGGCCTGCAGCATCTTCTCGGACTGGGAGGGGCCCGGCTGGATGTCGATCACCGCATAGCCGACCGCTTTGAGCACAGGAAACTCGTCCGGTTTCTGCGCCACATCGTAGTTCACGACCCGATTCCCGCTACAGGCAGTCAAAAACATCGCCATCAGGCAGCCAAACAGGATTTTCATCGAAGGTTCCTCATCAGGGAGTCAGGTTGACCAGATGGCCGGACGGGCTCTGGCCCCCCCGCATCAGGTAGCCCCGGTTGACCGATGCCCGGCCAAACGAGTTGCTGGCACCGGACAGGTATTGTTGCGGGATCAGGCTCTGGGCCGTGGTCTCCACCATCTTGGTGCGCAGGTCTATGATGCGGGCGTTGACCAGTATCCCCTGGGAATTGCGGCTGAAGGTGCCGGTCAGGATGCGGGAGATGGGCAGGCGGGCGGAGAGATCCCGGTAGTTGCGGCTCATCACGAAGTCGCCACTGGGGGTCACCTGGATGCTGCCCGTGGTCTTGAAGTCCACCACCACTTCCCCACGCCGGTTCAGCTCGTAGATGAAGCTCTCCTCGATCTGCAGGCCCATCCAGTTGGTGTCCTTCAGGGTGTCGAGATCGACGAAGGAGGCGACGGCGATGGGTTCGCTCAGGGTGGTGAGGGACTTGCGCTCCATCAGCTGATCGGTCATGCGCGCCACCAGCCAGTTGAGCTCCATCCCCTTGGCCGCCTGCCTGGGATCGCCCTGATCCCGGTTGATGGGGTCGGCAGTACCGCAGCCGGTCAGCGCCAGCGTGATCGCCAGCGCCGTGATAAATCTGTTCATGGATACCTTTCCTGTATCTACACCTGACTCTGTTATCGGTCGCGGCGGCCAACACTTGAGGTCCGAATTGCGCCGAGGATCGGGCAGGATCCTCGCTGGCGGATCCCGAAACCGGGTCCAAGACGGCCCAGGCCTGGACAAGGCAGGCACCACGGATAATGAGGCATGGATCTTGCTTTTATTTCAGGCAATGACATAGGCCCGCCGGTGCGGGCTCTCGGTCGGCCCTGCGCCCCCGGCCCAGGTTCGACGTGATCCGTTTTATTCAAGGTGTCTGATATGAGAGTTGTGCTGCTGTTAACCCTGCTGCTGGCCACCCTGTCGGCCCGGGCCGAGATCATCGAGGCCCAGGGCAGCGCCGCCATCATAGGCGGTGACGAGGCCTATGCCCGCGAGCAGGCGACCCGGGATGCCCTGCGCCAGGCGCTGCTGGCGAGCGGCGCCTCCGTCTCCAGCATCCAGCGGCTGGAAAATGGCAGCCTGCGGGCCGAACAGATCCAGATCCGCTCCGGCGGCGACATCCGTCAGTATCGGCTCAAGCGGGAAGAGGTGCGCAATGGCCGCATGTACATCACTGTGCAGGCCGACATCCTGGCGGAGCGCCAGCTCTGCCAGACCCAGCACTACGCCAAGGATTTGACGTTGGTACGCTTGCGGATGCGCTACCCGGATCAGGCGAGCCCGGGCGCCCTCGACGACATGCCCGCCGACCTGTCTCGCCAGCTGTTCGAGACCCTGGCCGCGGCCCCTCAGGGGGTCGTGGCCCGCCAGTGGCTGGACGAGAACCTGCGCATCGACCCCCTGCACCTGCAGCAGGGGGATCGCAGCGTGCTGGAGGAGATCAAGGCCCTGAGCCTTCGCACCGACAGCCAGTATCTGGTGCTCGGCAGCATCGACGATCTCTCCCTCGAACCCCAGGGCAATGAGCTGACCCGCTGGTACAAGGATCCCATCCGCAACTTTCGCATGCAGCTCTACCTGTTCGACGGCATCAACGGCAGCCTGCTCGGCCGCAAGGAGTACAAGGGCCGTGCCGAATGGACCTTCTCCAAGCGGGATCAGGTCGGCAGCAACAGCGGCCAGTTCTGGCAGTCGAGCTACGGCCAGGAGGTGAACTACCAGTTGCAGGAGGCGGCCCGCGACATCATCGCCGAGCTCTCCTGCGCCCAGGTCACCGCCCGCATCGTCGGTCAACACGAGCGCGGCCCCCACATCAACCTGGGTCGGCGCAACGGGGTCAAGCTCGGGGATCAGTTCCGCGTCCAGCACAGCGCCGACTTCGTCGATCCCTACGGCAAGTCCCGGGTCATGCGCAACCCGGCGGACGGTCTGTTCGAGGTGGTGCAGGTATTCGAGGATGGCGCCGTCATCAGCAGTCAGAACAAATATTCGCCATTTAACATCCAGGTCGGCGATTTGGCTGTATTGGAATAGGAATCAAGGGTTTAAAAGCGGGCGGCTTCTTGTATAATGCCCGCCATCAGGTTCCCGTAGCTCAGCAGGATAGAGCGGTCCCCTCCTAAGGGACAGGCCACTGGTTCGACTCCAGTCGGGAACACCATACAAGACAAGGGGTTGGCATCATCAGGTGCCAACCCCTTCTTTTTTATCCCGGTTTTCCTGCCATTTTCAGTGCTCTGCTCTGGGCAGAGCACTGATGTCAGCTATTGATCCTGTCGATACCCTTACCACCAGACGTTGGCTTGCAGGCCGACGGTCCAGGTGTCGTCGGCGGTGCCGTTGTCGAAGGAGTGGGAGCCATCCCAATCGCTGTTGTCGCTGTCCAAGTAGCTGGCGAAGACCCGCAGCTCAGGCTCGCCACGGCCGAGGGAGAAGGCCTGGGCGAGCGTGTACTTAGAGCCGCTGCGGGAACCCTGATCACCGTTCTCTGTCTTCTCGTCATCAAAGTAACCGGCTTCCACATAGGTGCGGGTGATGTCGCTCCAGTGGTAGGTCACCTTGGCATTCATGGCGAAGGCAGTGACATCCCCCTCGACCCCATCCCACTGCTTGATGTCGTTCGCCTCGGCGTAGTTGATGGCGTGGCTCAGATCCCAGTCAGCCCCCAGCGGTATATTGCCGTAGTTGCGGATGGCGAAGCCGTTACCGCTCTCGACGGTGCCGTTCAGGGTGTCAGCCGCACCGAACAGGACGCCCTGCAGGGCTGAGCCGTCGGCGTAGTACTGGAGGGTAGTCTTGTTCCAACCCGTCCCCAGCAGGGACTGATTCAGCTCCAGCATCACGGCATGGCCATCGGCATAGTCATGGTTGCCCTGGTCCGCGTCGATCTGCTCGGCGGTCGCATCGGCTTTCAGGAACTTGTAACCCATGGCCAGGGTCGCGCCGTCCCACAGGGGCAGATTGGTGTAGAGCAAGTCCAGCTGATTGGAATCGATCATGTCTTCAATCGGTTCTCCCACACTGTTGTTGTAGGTGTCCGCGATGTCACGGTGCAGCGCCGCCACGGAGAGCTTGCCCTGACCCAGCTGCATGTCTTCGATACCGCCCCCGACGTTGGTCTGGTTCCAGTAGAAGAAGTCATTTGAGTCGATGACGAAGTCTTTCTTGTACTGGCGAATACCGACCCAGGAGGTCTCCCCCATCCCCATGAAGTTGCGTAGCTGCATGTTCAGGTTTTCCCAACCGAAGTTGGAGTCACCCATGTTGCTGTTGGTGTCCCCGTCGTACATGTTGAACATGGTCTGGATATAGACCGACTTGGAGTCGTCGCTCTTGAGCTCCTTGCCAAAACCGACTTCCGCATAGGTATCGAATTCGTTACCCAGACGGCCCAGCTTGTTCTTCTGGAAGCTGCCACCCACGGCATCTTTCATGGAGCCGTCGTCACCCGTCCCCACCCCGGAGCGGAAATAACCGTAGTAGTCAAAACCGGCCGCTTCGGCAGAGACGGCGGCCTGGGCGGAGAGGGCCGACACGACGGCGACTGCAATTGGGAGCCACTTGGTTTTCATTATTTCTTCCTTATTACATCGATTGATTGGGAAACACCGAAGGCAATCAGTGCCTCGCTGAGTCGATTCCATGACCGGTTAAACCCGGCACTTCTTTGTGCCGGAGGAAATAAAAACATGGGCGTGACTATGCTCAAACATCACCCGATATAACCGCTTGACCAGAGGTTATTCTGCCAAGCCAGACATATAAGCGCGTTAATAAGCACTCTTGTGTTGCGAGAGAGATATTTATTTTCAGTGCATTAACACTCGGTGCAAAAACATTAATGCAAGCTGTACCAAGCATGCCGAGCGGTGATAAATACGCCCACGGGAGTGCCGCAACAAGCAGCTAGCTATTGTGATGAATCCTCAATATAAAATGTGCAAATATCAGGCTGGCTTAACCGTATTTAAATCGGCGTAATGGCTGTCCTTTTTAACAAGCGTGGAATAAAAATAGTCCCATGGCTATGTATTAATAACGGTGCTATTGGCTCACGCAAGGCGCGGCAATATCCATATGGCGAACCTGTATCAGGTTGGCATGCTGCCTCTTCTCCAACCCGGCAGGCAGCGGAACGCGCGAGAGCTAGATCCACACAGCATCTGAGCAGTGGGTTACTCGCAAACTTGACCATTCCCGACACCAGCGTACCGGTAGAAGATGGCGTCAACCCATGGCATTCAATTCGGACATCAATCTGTAAAAGGGAACCCCTCTTGAGTGAAGCGAACTATATCAAGGGAGGTATAGGATTACATAAGCCGGATTGTTTTTTGCTGTCGGGCTCACACAATTCCATCCCTGATTTATTAAAGCGGACTCAAGCTGACATTAAATTTAATACCAAAAACTTTCAAACTGAATTGGCACTGAATTAAGAAATTGTTAAAGCTGAATCCATTCTTAATTGAATCGTGACTGAACAAAGATAATTCACACAGGGTGAATGAGGCTCATATATTGACAATGCTACTGCTCTTCTTCCTGTGAGCCAAGCACCGCGACTCATATTGAGCCGGCTGTTATCAGACCGTTTTCCCCACTTATTAAAAACCCGTTATTTAAATTGATGTACGTCATCACCTTAAATAATAGCCTCTAAAGAGGCTGTTATCGCTGTCGTTCAAATATATTGAGAGCGGCTCCATCCACACGCTCCCAGAGCCGGGTCCCACGAATATCGTCGTAGTTTGTGGCTTTTATGGATCCAAATCCCACCGCAGTGCCCGCCCGCTGTCACCCTGTCATCAATGGGTTACACTCCCCATCAGTTGCTTGTATTCGGTGCCGTCCATGGATCACGGCGCTCAACCACTCCAGCACCAAGGAAGAACATCATGGGTAACAAGAAGAAAGCCAAGGCAGAACAGGTCACGCCACCGCAAGAGAACAAACCCCTCGGCACCAAGGAATACGAGAAGGAGCTGCGCCGCCTGCACGTGGAGCTGGTGAAGCTGCAGCGCTGGGTGGTGCACAAGGGGCTCAAGGTCTGCATCGTCTTCGAGGGGCGCGACGGCGCCGGCAAGGGGGGGGTCATCAAGGCCATCACGGAGCGGGTCAGCCCCCGGGTGTTCCGCGTCATGGCCCTGCCCGCCCCCACGGAACGGGAGAAGAGCCAGCTCTACATGCAGCGCTATGTACCCCTGCTGCCCGCCGCCGGCGAGATCGTCATCTTCGATCGTAGCTGGTACAACAGGGCCGGGGTGGAGCGGATCATGGGCTTCTGTACCCCGGAGGCGAGCGACAAGTTTCTGGCCAGCACGCCGCAGATGGAGTGGTCCATGGTCGATGCCGGCATCATCTTGCTGAAATACTGGCTGGAGGTCACGCCACAGGAGCAGGAGCGCCGTTTGCGGGACAGGATCGACGACGGCCGCAAGATCTGGAAGCTCTCCCCCATGGACATCAAGTCCTTCGATCGCTGGGATGACTACACGGAGGCGCGGGATGCCATGTTCGCCGCCACCGACACCACCTGGGCCCCCTGGTTCGTGGCTCATTCGGAGGACAAGAAGAAGGTGCGCCTCAACATCATCTCCCACCTGCTGGCCCACATCCCCTACGAGGATCTGCCGGTGGAGCACGTCAAGCTGCCCAAGCGCAAGATTGGCAAGGCCAAGCCCACCGATCACCCCTTCCGCTACGTGCCCGATCTGTTCTGATCCCGGGCAAGCCCCTGCCCATGCAGGGGCTTGCCCTATCCGGTGTCACCCGTTTCCCCTCTACACTTCAGCCAAGATGGCTTTGACCACGCCAGCACATTGAGAGGAGGTATCCCCTTGTTTCCACTGCCCGTTCGACTGCTTGCCCTGCTGCTGCTCTGCCTCGCGGCTCCGCTGCGGGCCCTGACCCTGACCCCGGTCGCGACCGATCTCGCCCACCCCTGGGGGCTGGCCTTCTTGCCGGATGGGGGTTATCTGGTGAGCGAGCGGCCCGGCCGATTGCTGCGCATCGACGCAAGAGGGGAGCGCCATCCGGTTTCCGGCCTGCCCCCCATCGCCGCTCAGGGCCAGGGTGGCTTGCTGGATCTCGCCCTGGATGGAGAGGGCTGGCTCTATCTCAGCTACAGCGAACCCGGTGACGGGGGCGCCGGCACCGCCGTGGCCCGCGCCCGGTTGCAAAAAGATGCGCTGACAGACTGGCAACTGCTGTTTCGCCAGCAGCCCAAGGTCGGCGGCGGCGCCCACTTCGGCTCCCGCCTGGTGCTGAAGGATGACTACCTCTTCATCACCCTGGGGGATCGCTACACGGAACGGGATAGGGCTCAGACCCTCGACAATCACCTCGGCAAGACGGTACGCCTCCATAGGGATGGCCGGGTGCCGGACGACAATCCCTTCATCAAGACGGCTGGCGCCCTGCCCGAGATCTGGAGCCTGGGCCATCGCAACATGCAGGGAGCCGCCCTGCGCCCGGGCAGCCAGCAGTTCTGGACCCACGAGCACGGCCCCCAGGGGGGTGACGAGGTCAACCTCATCCTGCCCGGCCACAACTACGGCTGGCCCAGGGTCACCTTCGGCGAGGAGTACGGGGGCGGCAAGATTGGTACGGGCCAGAGTGCCCCCGGCATGACGGCGCCGCTCTGGATCTGGGTACCTTCCATCGCCCCCTCCGGCATGACGTTTTATCAGGGGGAGCTGTTCAAGGAGTGGCAGGGGGATCTCTTCGTCGGCGCCCTGCGCGGCCAGGCCCTGATGCGCCTGAAACTCGAGGGGGACAAGATAGTGTCACAGGAGCGGCTGCTCACCGAGCTGGGGGAGCGGATCCGCACCGTCAAGGAGGGGCCTGACGGCGCCCTCTATCTGCTGACCGATTCGGGTCAGGGGCGCTTGCTGAGGCTCACCCCCTGATCCGGATGCGATGATGGCCGAGGCGCCACAAGGAGGATGTATGAACAAGTGTCGAAACCTGCTGGTGCTGTGCGCCTGCCTGTTGCTGCTTGGCTGCAACACCATCCACGGCATGGGTCGGGATGTGGAGAAGGCGGGCGAGGTGATCCAGAACTCGTCCAAGCTGGCAGACGAAGCCGCTCGCTAAGTCACGAGCAGCTTCCACCGTCCCTTAATCTGTGCCCGCCGTGGTCAGGGACGCCATGGTCAGCTTGACCCCGTGCTGGGCCAGCAGCTCCCGGGCGCTGTCCGGCAACTGATCGTCCGTGATGACCTGATCGATGGCATCCCAGCCCACCACGTTGAAGGTACCCACCTTGCCGTATTTGGACGAGTCGCAGATGAGGATGCGACTCGCCGCCGACTCCACCACAGCCCGCTTCACAGGCACCTTCTGCTCACTCGGGGTGGAGATCCCCTGCCCGTCCCAGGAAGAAGAAGAGAGGAAGGCTATGTCCAGGTGCAAGTTGCGCAGGAAGTGGGCGGTCGCCTCGCCGGCACAGGACTGGTTGTCGCGAATGACCTGGCCACCGGTGTGATAGAGGCGGCAGCGGCCGTGCTCGATGAGGTAGGCGCAGACCATGAAGTCGTTGGTCACTATCATCAAGTCTTCCCGCAGCGCCAGCTCGCGGGCCAGCTCCAGGGAGGTGGTGCCCGCATCCAGGTAGATGCTGCTGCCCTCCGTCACCTGGGCCGCCGCCAACCGGGCGATGGCGAGCTTGGCCCCCTGCATCAGGCTGCGCTTGGCAGCGTGGGAGGGCTCACTCTTGATCCGCTGGGAGAGGCTGACTCCCCCCGACACCGAGAGTACCCGCCCCATCTGCTCCAGTTTCTGGATATCCCGCCGTATAGTCATGTGGGAAACCTGCAGCAACTCGGTCAGCTCCACTATGCTGACCACGCCGCGCTCTGCCAGCAGGTGCAGGATCTGTTGCTGTCGCTCTACGGGTATCATGGGGTTCACACCTTGGGAAAAGAGGGGTCATTCTACCCCAGTGATCTGGGAAAAAATGATAAATAACCTCGAAGACGCTCACAAATAACATTTCTTCACATAAAAATGTGACCCATACAAATCCAAGCTTGATGAAATAACAAAAATTAACACATTCACAGTTAATTTTTGTGACAACAGCCTGATATTTCACCGCCACAAGCCTCTACTATCGGCTCATCAGTCGTTACCGAGGAATCACCAGATGAGCACTCCCTTCCACGTCGCCGTCATCGGCCTGGGTGCCATGGGCATGGGCGCCGCCCGCTCCTGCCTGCGGGCCGGGCTCACCACCTACGGCATAGATCTCTCCGAGCAGGCCCGCAGCCAGCTGCAACAGGCCGGTGCCGCCGCCGTCATGGCCGACGCCAGACCGCTCGCCGAGACCCTGGACGCTGTCCTGCTACTGGTGGTCAACGCCGCCCAGGTGCGCCGCATCCTGCTGGGGGACACGGGGCTCGCCCCTCATCTCAAACCGGGCACCGCCGTCATGATCTCCTCCACCATATCGGCGGCGGACGCGGCCTCCCTCGCCGGCGAGCTGGCGCAACTCGGGCTGCTGATGTTGGATGCTCCCGTCTCCGGCGGCGCCATCAAGGCCGATGCGGGGGAGATGACTGTCATGGCATCGGGTGCCGAGGCTACCTTCGACAAGCTGGCCCCCGTGCTGGACGCGGTCGCGGGCCGGGTCTATCGGGTCGGCAGTGACCCCGGCCAGGGCAGCACGGTGAAGATCATCCACCAACTGCTGGCCGGGGTACACATCGCCGTGGCCGCCGAGGCCATGGCGCTGGCGAGCAAGGCGGGCATCTCCCTGGATCTCATGTACGACGTGGTCACTCACGCCGCCGGCAACTCCTGGATGTTCGAGAACCGCATGCCCAGGGTGCTCTGTGGCGACTACCAGGCCCGCTCCGCGGTGGACATCTTCGTCAAGGATCTCAACCTGGTGGCGGATACCGCCAGGGCGCTGCACTTCCCGCTGCCGCTGGCCAGCACGGCCCTGAACATGTTCCTCGCCGCCAGCAACGCCGGTCACGGCCAGGAGGACGACAGCGCCGTCATCAAGACGTTCTCCGGCATCCAGCTGCCGGGACAGGAGGAGAGATCATGAAACTCGGGGTCATTGCAGACGATTTCACCGGCGCCACCGATATAGCAGGATTTTTGGTTGAGAGCGGCCTCTCCACCCTGCAGCTCTCGGGCGTCCCAAAAGACCATGATCTGCCCGAGGTGGATGCCATCGTCATCAGCCTCAAGAGCCGCTCCTGCCCGGTGGACGAGGCGGTGCGCGACTCCCTGGCGGCGCTCTCATGGCTCAAGGCCCGCGGCTGCCCGCGCATCTACCAGAAATACTGCTCCACCTTCGACAGCACGGCCCAGGGCAACATAGGTCCGGTCACCGATGCCCTGCTAGAGGCCTTGGGTAGCGACTTCACCCTGATCTGCCCGGCCCTGCCAATCAATGGTCGCACCGTCTATCAGGGCAACCTGTTCGTGGGGGCCCAGCCGCTGGCCGAGTCCGGCATGCGCCACCACCCCATCACCCCCATGCAGGACAGCAACCTGCTGCGACTGATGGAGTCCCAGGCCTCCGGCCGCGCCGGTCTGGTGCCCTTCGCCACCATAGAACGGGGCGCCGAAGCCATCGCCACCGCCTTCGGGCAACTGCAGGCCGAGGGAGTGCGCTACGCCGTGGTGGATACCCTCAACGAGCAACACCTGCTGGACATCGCCGCCGCCAGCCTGCAGCTACCGCTGCTCACCGGCGGCTCCGGCCTCGCCATCGGTCTGGCCCGCGCCCTCGGCGGTGGCGATCTGCAGGGGGCCCGCGAGGCGGGTTGGCCCAGCGTCAAACGTGCCGTGGTACTGTCCGGCTCCTGCTCCGAGATGACCAACCGCCAGGTGGCCCATTACCGTGAGCAGGCTCCCTCCTTGGCGCTGGACGTGGCAGCCTGCCTCGACCACCCGGATTACCCGGAGGAGCTCGCCCGCTGGGTGCTGGCACAGCCCTCCTCCCCCGCTCCAATGATCTATGCCACCACCAGCCCGGCGGAGCTGTCCCGCATTCAGGCAAGCCACGGCCTGCAGGCGGCGAGCGAGGCGGTAGAGCACTGCTTCGCCCGGCTCGCCCGGCTGCTGCGCGGCGCCGGGGTGGACGGCTTCATCATCGCCGGTGGCGAGACCTCAAGCAGGATCACCCAGGCCCTCGGCGTGAAGGCCTTCCACATAGGTCCGCAGATCGCCCCCGGCGTGCCCTGGGTGCGGGCCACGGATGCCCCCCTGTCCCTGGCCCTCAAGTCCGGCAACTTCGGCGACGAGGCCTTCTTCGCCAAGGCACAGGAGTTCCTCCATGACTGAACAAGCCTTGCGCGACACCATGGTGATGCTGGGGGCCTCCCTGTTCCAGCGTGGCTACGCCACCGGCGGGGCAGGCAACCTGTCGGCCCTGCTGCCGGACGGCACCCTGATCGCCACCCCCACCGGCTCCTGCCTCGGTCGCCTGAGTGCGGAGCGCCTCTCCCGGGTCAGCCTGCTGGGGGAGCATCTGGATGGGGATCGCCCCTCCAAGGAGGTGGCATTCCACCTGGCGCTCTATCACAACAATCCCGAGTGTCGGGCCGTGGTGCACCTGCACAGCACCCACCTCACCGCCCTCTCCTGCCTGGACGGGCTGGATCCGGCCAACGTCATCCGCCCCTTCACCCCCTACTACGTGATGCGGGTCGGCCAGTTGCCGCTCATCCCCTACTACAAGCCGGGGGATGCCCGCATCGCCGAGGAGCTGGGTCAGCGGGCCCGAGATGGCAAGGCCTTCCTGCTCGCCAACCACGGTCCCGTGGTGACAGGCAAGGATCTGGTCGATGCGGTCAACAACATGGAGGAGCTGGAGGAGACGGCCCGCCTCGCCCTGCTGCTGCACGGCCAGTCCATCCGCTACCTGAGCGAGCATGAGATAGATGAGCTCCGGAGGATGAAGCCATGAGCAGAGCCTGTGACGCCCCTCTGACCCGATACGAATTCAACGACTTGAGGAAGATAAAACCATGAGCAAGTTTGCCGCCAATCTGACCATGCTGTTTACCGAGGTCCCCTTCCTCGAGCGTTTCGCCGAGGCGCGCCGCGCCGGTTTCGAGGCGGTGGAGTTCCTCTTCCCCTACGACTGGCCCGCCGACGAGCTGGGTCGCCTGCTGCGCGAGCAGGAGCTGACCCAGGCGCTGTTCAACATGCCGCCGGGCAACTGGGGCGCGGGGGAGCGCGGCATGGCCGCTATCCCGGGACGGGAGGAAGAGTTTCGCGCCCATCTGCCCAAAGTGCGGGACTACGCCCTGGCGCTCGGCTGCAAGAAGGTGCACGCCATGAGCGGCATCATCGACCCGGCCCATAGCCTTGCGGCCCATCGCCAGACCCTGGTCGACAACATCCGCTTCGCCGCCGATTACCTGGCGGCCGATGGCATCAGCGTGCTGCTCGAGCCTCTGAACGATCGGGACGTGCCCGGCTACTTCCTGGCCCACCAGCTCGACGCCCTGGCCCTGGTGCAGGAGATAGACAGGCCCAACGTAGGGGTGCAGCTCGACCTCTATCACGCCCAGATCATGGACGGGGATCTGACCCGCCTCATCGGCAAGCTGGGCCCGGCCATCGGCCACGTCCAGATAGCCTCGGTACCGGATCGCCACGAGCCGGACGAGGGGGAAATCGCCTACCCCCACCTGTTCGAGGCGCTGGCCAGGGCCGGCTACCACGACTGGATAGGCTGCGAATACAACCCCAGAGCCAGCACCCACCAAGGGCTGGGCTGGCTGACCCAACAATAACAACGACACCCTACACACGAACGAGTCTGAGGATAACGAGATGCAAATCATCATCACCGGCGGTGGTGGCTTCCTGGGCCAGAAACTGGCCAAAGCCCTGCTGCAGAGCACACAATCCTTCACCGAGCTGCTGCTGGTGGATATTCAGCTGCCCCAGGCCCCCATCGCCGATGCCAGGGTGCACTGCCTGCAGGCGGATCTCACCGCCCCCGGTGTGGCGGAGTCCCTCATCAACGAGCAGACCGCCATCGTCTATCACCTGGCGGCCATCGTCAGCAGCCATGCGGAGCAGGACTTCGATCTCGGCTGGAAGGTGAACCTGGGCACCACCCGCACCCTGCTGGAGGCCTGCCGTCATACCAAACCCGGCATCCGCTTCATCTTCACCAGCTCGCTGGCCGTCTACGGCGGCCACCTGCCTGCCCTGGTGGACGACAGCACCGCCCTGACCCCGACCTCCTCCTATGGAGCCCAGAAGGCCATGGGGGAGCTGCTGGTCAACGACTACAGCCGCAAGGGCTATGTGGACGGTCTGGTGCTGCGCCTGCCCACCATCTGTGTGCGACCGGGCAAACCGAACCGGGCGGCCTCGTCCTTCGTCAGCAGCATCATCCGCGAGCCCCTGCAAGGGGAGCAGGCCATCTGCCCGGTGAGCACGGATCTGCGACTCTGGCTCTCCAGCCCGGCTACCGTGGTGGCGAACTTCCTGCTGGCGGCCAGGCTGCCTGCCACAGGTGACTGGCGCAGCGTCAACCTGCCCGGCATCAGCGTGACCGTGGGGGAGATGCTGGAGGCCCTCGGCCATGCGGGGGGTGCCGCGGCCCGGGAGCGGGTGCAATTTGCCGCCGATCCGGCGGTGGAGCGCATCGTCGCCAGCTGGCCGGGGCGCATCGACAATCAGCGGGCCCATGCCCTCGGCTTCACAGCAGACAGGACGTTTGCCGACATCATCGACAGTTTCATCACCCATGACATGCAGGAGGCATCATGAGCGACATCCCGACCCCCATCATAGGTCTCATCATCGCGGTCTTCGTGCTGGTGTTCCTGGTGATCCGCACCCGGGTACATGCCCTGATCGCCATGCTGGCGGCGGCCTGCATCGCCGGCATCACGGGCGGCATGAGCATCGACAAGACCCTCACCGTCATCACCCAGGGCTTTGGCTCCACCCTTGGCAGCATCGGCATCGTCATCGGCCTGGGGGTCATGATGGGCCGCCTGCTGGAGGTCTCGGGGGCGGCCGAGCAGATCGCCTACAGCTTCATCAAGTGGCTCGGCAAGCGCCGCGAGGAGTGGGCCCTGGCCATCACGGGCTACATCGTCAGCATCCCCATCTTCGTGGATTCCGCCTTCGTCATCCTCTACCCGGTCGCGAAGGCGCTGGCAAAAAGCGGCAAGCGCTCCCTGCTCACCCTGGGGGTGGCGCTCGCGGGCGGCCTGGTGGTGACTCACCACACGGTACCGCCGACCCCGGGGCCCCTGGGCGTCGCCGGCCTGTTCGGCGTGGACATAGGCGCCATGCTGCTGACCGGCATGGCGCTGGCCATCCCTTGCGTACTCGGCATCGTCTTCTACGCCCAGTGGCTGGACAAGAAATACCCCGAGTTCAGTGCCCAGGTCGCCCAGACCCCGGATGAGATGCAGGCTACCTATGAGACCTACCTCAAGGAGAAGGAAGGCAAGGCCCTGCCGAGCCTGACCCTGTCCCTGCTGCCGATCCTGGTGCCGATCGTGCTCATCTTCCTCAAGGCCATCTTCACCACCCTGGCCACCCTGGAGGGCATGGAGAGTCTGGCCGCCAACCCCCTGGTGCAGGGCATCAACTTCATCGGCGCCCCCATCATAGCGCTCGCCATCAGCGTGCTGCTGGCGGTCTACACGCTAGTGCCGCACATGGACAGACACGCCACCGCCGCCCGCCTGGAAGAGGGACTGCAATCCGCCGGCATCATATTGCTAGTGACCGGGGCCGGCGGGGCGCTCGGCGCCGTGCTGCGGGACAGCGGGGCGGGTCAGCAGCTGGCGGAGCAGATAGCCCAGCTGCCCATCTCCCCCATACTGATCCCCTTCATCGTCGCGACCCTGGTGCGCCTCATCCAGGGATCCGGCACTGTGGCCATGGTGACCGCGGCCTCCATCTCGGCCCCCATACTGGCCCAGATCCCCGGGGTCAACATGCTGCTGGCGGCCCAGGCCGCCACCATGGGATCCCTCTTCTTCGGCTACTTCAACGACAGCCTGTTCTGGGTGGTCAACCGCATGATGGGGATCTCGGACGTGAAGCAACAGATGATCGTCTGGTCCATCCCCACCACCATCGCCTGGGCCATCGGCGGCACCGGCGTAGCCCTGCTGAACCTGCTGTTCGGCTCCGGAGGCACCTGGTTAGACCCCGTGCTGCCGCTGCTGGTGCTGGCGCTCATCGTCTGGTACGTCAAGGGCCAGTCCCTGGCCCCGGCGACCGGTGCGGTGGCGAGCAGGGAGTCATAAGCGAACAGAACACGGGAACGCTGTGTGACGAGGGCCAGTCTGCTAGACTGGCCCTCTTTTTCATGCATCTGCCAAGGAGTGCTGGATGTCTGCTGTTTCCTGGTGGGATAGATCCACCGCCCTGGCCCTGCTCACCATCTTGCTGTGGGCCTCCCTCGCCGCCCTCACCTCCAGGGTCACCAGCGTCTCCCCCCTGGTACTGGTGGGGCTGGTGCTCTCCTTCTGCGGCCTGGGCGCCCTGCCGTTCTGGCGCCAGTGGCGGGCCCGTCCCGTTACCTGGCTGGTGACCATAGCGGCCCTGCTGCTCTATCACAGCCTGCTGTTCATGAGCTTTCGCCACGCCCCCGTACTGGAGGCGAACCTCATCAACTACCTCTGGCCCCTGTGCATCATCTTGTTCACGCCGCTGCTGCTGCCGGGCCACCCCCTGCGGCCCCAGCACCTGCTGGCGGGGGCCCTGGGCCTCGCCGGCTCCGTGCTGGTGATGGTGGATGGGGAGCTGAAGCTGCAGCAGGCCTATCTCCCCGGTTACCTGCTGGCGCTGGGCGCCGCCATCGTCTGGGGGGCCTACTCCGTGCTCTCCCGCCGTCTGCCCCCCGCTCCCGCCGTGGTCACGGCCGCCGCCTGCCTGCCCGCCGGGATCCTGGCCCTGCTGCTCGCCCGGGGATTGGAAGGGCCGCTACCCCTCGACCAGATCCCCCAGGCGGACTGGTTGCTCATCGCCGGGCTGGCCCTCGGCCCCATGGGGGCGGCCTTCGTCACCTGGTACCTGGCGCTGCGAGACGGGGATCCCCGCCGCATCGGGGCCCTGGCCTACCTGACTCCGCTCCTCAGCACCCTGCTGCTGGTGTGGCTGAACGGCGAGGCACTCACCTCCCGCCACCTGCTGGCGGGTGCCCTCATCATGGGGGGCGCCCTGCTCGGCCTGCTGGTGAAATCCCCGAAGCGTCAGGGAGTTGCCAAACCCTTGTCATAAAAACGCCATCACTCCTGCTTAAGCTCCAAGCCATTGCGTGGTTCAAGCAGGATGTTGACGTGAAAATTGCCCATTATGCCTCCCTCTCCTCCCTCGTCTTGCTGCTGGTCGCCGGCACTCAGGCCGCGGCCCTGTTCCATGGCTGGCAGCAGCTCAATGAGACCGAGCAGGCCCAGCGCCAGCACGAGCGACTGCAACAGCGGCTGAGCGGCCCTCTGCAAGAGGCGCTGCGCGACTACCTCGGCAGCGGAGATCCCCTGCGCTTGACCGAGGCGCAGGGGATACGCAAGCAGGCCCTCGGCCAGCTGGAGCAACAGGATCCCGAGCAGAGCGCCCCCCTGTACACCCTGCTGGAGCAGATGGGCACCCGCATCGACGGGGACTATCTGGCGGCGGGCAAGCTCTCCGGCAACAGCCAGTTGCTGCTGCAAAATGCCGAGAACGAGCTGACCACCCATGCCAAGGCCCTGCTGCGCTACGGCCAGCAGGGCGCAACGGGAGACGATCCCGCCACTGCCGATCGGTATCGGCAGGGGGCCGCCGACCTGCTGGCGACCCTGCCCGGCCTCGGCCACCTGCGTCAGAACTACATGGAGCAAGGGAGCCCCAAGTTGCTGGAGGGATTGCAATTCGAACTCGTCGCCCTGCAAAAGCAGGCGGATAGGCTGGCAGCCCTGCCGAGCCTGAAGCTGTTCGAGGAGGCCCCCGCCGATGAGTTCACCCTGGGGGAGCCGGCGCGCAAGGAGCTCGGCGATCAGCCCAGAGCCGAGCTGGTCTCCCTGCTCAAGCGCTATCCCCAGGAGCTGGAAAACAGCCGCAAGACGTTGCAACGGCAGCAGGTGGCGCGCCAGATGGTGCAGCAGGACATCAGTTTGCTGCTCAAAGAGGGGGAGACGCTCGGAGAGCGGCTCGCCGCAAAGCGCCAGGGGGTAAACAAGGAGCTAGGCGCCATCCTGGGTTCCCTCGCCCTCTGCCTGGTGGTGGTGGCCCTGCTGTTCGCCCTGGTACAGCGGCGCTGGCTGGTGAGGCCTTTGCTGCAACTGCGCGGCGCCTTCCTGCGACTCGACGCCACCGGCGAGGCGCAGATGCTGCCCGAGGGGCGGGAGCGCAACGAACTGGCCGACATAGTCGCGAGCTACAACCGCCTCATCCTGCGTCTGCAGCAGGATCAGCAGCAAAAGGCGGGGCAGCTATCCTCCGTCTCCCTGAGCCTGCAGGAGATGGTGGATCGGGTGCAGGAGATCCATCACAGCACCCGCACCACGGAGCAGGTGGTGGACGAGAGCGGCACCATGATGAGCGAGCTGAACCAGCTCGCCAGCGAGGTGCATCAGGTCGCCGCCGAGATAGCGCAACATGCCCAGCACAACGAACACTCCATGAGCCAGAGCGAGCAACTGGTGGGGGGCATGTTGGCCGCCACCGCCCAGACCGGCCTCGCCATCGACGAGAGCAGCGGCGCCCTGACCCAGCTCAAACGCTCGGTGGAGGACGTCACCGCCATCGTCGACGTCATCGGCCACATCTCCCAGCAGACCAACCTGCTGGCCCTCAACGCCGCCATAGAAGCGGCCCGTGCAGGCGAGCAGGGGCGCGGCTTCGCCGTGGTCGCCGACGAGGTGCGCCACCTCTCCGCCGATACCCAGCGCTCCCTCGGCCAGATCACCGAAATCCTGGCGAGCCTCACCCTGGCCGGGGATCAGCTCGCCACCGTGATGACCCGGATCACCAGCGAGGCCGCCGACCAGCGCCAGCAGGCCGAGCAGCTTCGCCAGACCACCCAGACGGTGCGGGAGATGGCCCGCAGCACCGCCGTCATCGCCCTGCAGGGAGCCGACAACGCCAGGAGCCAGGAGCACAGGCTGGCCAGCTTCGCCGCCCTCATCGGTCGCATCAGCCAACATGCCCGTCAGGGCAGCCAGCTCTCGGTGCAAGTGTCCGAGCACATCCACCACCAGGCCCGTCAGATCCCCCGCATCCTGGGGCAGGCCTGATCCCTCGCCACTGACCCGGCATGGGCCCCGCACCTGCTGGCGGGGCCTATCTTTTTTCGTGTCACAAAATTATCTGTTACCGGCCGGTTAACAAAGAAAGTTCTGCTTCCTCACCGAGTTTCATCCACGGCAACGGCCATTGCGCCATGAAAGCGCTGTCATCGCCGATATGCGCGGGATCAAAGTGTCCACACCAAGGGTCATGATTATTTGCACTCGGTCATATTTTTGAAACTTCGATGGAACTTCATGTTGATATTTCGCACCGCGAACGTACTCTTGTGGTGTCCAGCCGCCAAGGGTTGGACATAAAAAATAAAGATTGTAAATACACAGATACCCCCACTGATGCGCCAAGGCATACAGGGAGGGGCACAGCACAGACAAACGACTCTTTTTTGCCCTGCGGGGCCTTGATTGCAATGCCATTACCGAGCGGCGGGCCCGTGCCTGACTGCCGGACACAAAAAAAGCTAAGTCCATAAAATCAGGAGCAATACAAAATGGAAAAAGTGATTTTCAAGCGTGCCGCCTTGAGCGCCGCTGTGGTTGCCGCACTGGCTGCCCCGGGAATGGCCTTCGCCGCCCAGGACACTATGGGTCCGGGTTACGGAAAATCCTATGAGGCGTTTGCCGAAGACGCCAAAGTCACCGGCGGTCTGTTCTACTTCCAGCGTGAACGTGACCGCAAGCAGGCCGGTCCCGGCCAAGATGGCAAGTACCACTCCAACCTGAGCCATGCCACCACCCAAGCCGCCCTTAACTTCAACTCCGGTTATGCCTGGGATGTGGTCGGTATCGACGTGGGCGGCTTCGGCGCCTATGACCTGGCCGTCGACGAGAGCAACGGCGTCAACGAAGAGAACGAATTCTCCTTCTGGGGCGACAAGTGGGGTTCAGGTGGTGACGGTGTTCCCGAGAATGGCTTCAGCCTCTCCACCGCCGCTCTGAAACTGAAATTCTTCGATGGTGCCGTCACCGCCAAGGGTGGTTTCACCCAGCTCTACGTTCCCGGCATCCTCGGCGTCAACTGGTCCTATCAGCCCGGTACCTACCGCGGTGGCCAGATCGAAGGCAACTTCGGTGGTCTCTACCTGACCTACGCCATCGCCGACGAGTACAAGGCGCCCTGGTTCAAGAACACCGCCGGCTTCTCCAAGAGCAGCCCCTATGCCAGCGATCCCTTCACCGACGCGAACAAGATCGACTACATCCACGGTCTGGCCGCTCGTTACACCTTCGAGAACGGCACTGCGGTCACCGGTGGCTTCGGTCAGTCCGAAGGCTACATGGACAGCTACCACTTCAAGCTGGCTCACAAGTTTGATGTGCTGGGTGGCCTCTCCACCAGCTACCAGTTCTACGGTTCCGACACCGACAACAGCGATTACGATGGCCTGGCATGGCAGCAAGCGCTGACCGCCGCCTGGAACTACGCCCAATACGGCTTCCGCCTGGAAGGTCTGTGGACCAAGGCCGAAGGGGATCTGGGCAACTACCTGCCCCGTCTGACCCGTGGCTACGGCAACTCCCAGGGCGCGAACGAGATCTGGTGGGATTCCCGCTCTGACTGGAACCACAACGACGAGAAGGCGCTGTTCTTCGGCGTGACCCGTACCCTGGACGATCTGGTGGGAGCTCCTGGCTGGGCAGTCGGCGTATCCGGTGCCTACGGCTGGGATGCCAACAACGGCGACAGCTCCCTGGAAGGCGGCAAAGAGTGGGCGGCCAACTTCGACGTCATGTACACGGTGCAAGACGGCAAGCTGAAGGGCACCCTGTTCAAGCTGCACTACACCGACTACAACAACGAGCAGGACGACAAGGGCAGCTGGTACTACCCGAACATGTTCAGCTCCGAGCATGACGTCAAGTTCCACATCATCATGCCGTTCACCATCCTGTAATCGGGAGCGTGAATCATCCGGAAACCGGGCCCTTGGGCCCGGTTTTGTTTTTGGGCGGGGCAGGCTAACATGCCCATCACAGGACTCGACCGCCATCAAGGACACCCGCTCATGCCCCACCCCTTCGTGCTCATCACCGGCTGCTCAAGCGGCATCGGTCTCGCCGCCGCCAGGGCCCTCGGCGACCAGGGCTTCACCGTCATCGCCTCGGCCCGCAGGCAGGAGGATGTGGCGCGGCTGCAACAGTCGGGGTTATTGGCGGTACAACTGGATCTTGCGGACGAGGCCAGCATCAGCCGGGGGGCCGCCGAGGCGCTGGCCCTGGCCGGCGGTCGCCTCTACGGCCTGTTCAACAACGGGGCCTACGGCCAGCCGGGGGCGCTGGAAGACCTGCCCACGGCGGCGCTGCGGGAGCAGTTCAACACCAACCTGTTCGGCTGGCATCAGCTCATTCGCGAGGTACTGCCCGCCATGTTGGCGGCGGGAGAGGGACGCATAGTGCAGAACAGTTCGGTGCTCGGCCTGGTGGCCATGAAGTTTCGCGGCGCCTACAACGCCAGCAAGTTCGCCATAGAGGGCTACACAGATACCCTGCGCCTCGAACTCGCGGGCACCGGGGTACAGGTCAGCCTGATAGAGCCCGGCCCCATCGACACCCGTTTTCGCGCCAATGCCCGCGCCGCCTTCCTGCGCCACATAAATCCCGACACTAGCCGCCACAGCGCCGCTTATCAGCAGACCCTGAGCCGGCTGGAACGTGAAGGGGGGGCCCGCGGCTTCACCCTGCCAAGCGAGGCCTGCATCCCGCCGCTGCTGCACGCGCTCAGGAGCAAGCGGCCCAAACACCGCTACCCCGTCACCTTCCCGACCAGGCTGTTCACCGTGCTGCGCCGCCTGCTGCCGAGCCGCTGGCTGGACAAGCTGCTGATAAAATCCGCCTGACTCCGGGCAAGGATTGGGCCCACAACCCAGTCCACCCTGGCATCATTCAGTAGTGCTCGCCCTGGCTGTAACACTGGCTTTTGACAAGGATGGAGAGGGCCTGTACCACCTGGGATCCCTCTCCCGTCCCCCGCTCAGTAGTGCTGACCGTTGCTGTAGTACTGGCTTTTGACAAGGATAGAGAGGGCCTGCACCACCTGAGGTCCCTCTCCCGGCCCCGTTCAGTAATGCTGACCGTTGCTGTAGTACTGGCTTTTGACGATAGGCAGCACCTGCACCACCACATAGGTCTGCTCCCCCAGTACCGCCTTCAGATGGCGGGTGATGAGGGCGGCGGCGGTATCCTGCATCTCCTGGGGACGCTCGAACCAGACCAGCTCCACGAAGGGGAAACCCGCCTCCACCTGGCCGTCTCGCACCCACTGGCTCGGCACAGACTCCAGGGTGACAAACTCCGGCTTGCCGCCGGTGAGGGCGCAGAGATCCGCCGTCAGCGGGGCGCTTATCTGCTGCAGGGTGTCGACAGAAACTGCCCGAAAGCGAAGGTGGGGCATGGGAAACCTCTTGGCTGTGACGAATGAGGACTTATCATAGGGTTTATTGCCATGAAGCCAAGTCATCCGTTCATACAAGGAGCCCCATGAGATTCCATCGACCGCTGTTCTCCTTCCTGATCTGCCTGCTGCTGCCGCTGCAGGCCCTCGCCGACCCGGCCTTCTATCGCATCGAGAAAGGCAGTGAACAACACTGGCTGCTGGGCTCCATCCACGCGGGCAAACCCTCCCTCTACCCCTTGCCGGATCCCGTGGAGCGCGCCTGGCAACAGAGCCGCGCCCTGGTGATGGAGGTCGACATGACCCATGTCAGCCAGGCGCAGTGGCAGGAGATGGGGGCCATCACCCGGCTCGTCGATGGCAAGACCCTCAAGGATCACCTGCCCATCGACCTCTACCGGCGCACCCTGATCGCCGCCGGCCAGAACGGCCTCAATGAAGCCATCCTGACCCCGCTGCGCCCCTGGTTTGCGGCCATCACCCTGACCCAGGCGGCCCTGGAACGCACCGGCTTCAGCGGCCAATACGGGGTGGATCAGCACTTCGCCAAGCGGGCAAGCGAGGGGGGCAAACCCATCGTCGGCCTGGAGACCCTGCTGGAGCAGCTCGGCTACCTCGCCAGCGTCGGCGACAACCAGACCCTGATGCTGGAGAGCACCCTGGACGAGCTGCCGGAGCTGGAGAAGGGCTTTGGCGAGGTGATGAGCGCCTGGCAAAACGGCGATCAGGCGACCCTGATCAACCTGCTGAAAGAGGAGATGGCCCCACCCAAGCTGCAGGCCTGGCTGGAGCAGACCCTGCTGGCGGAGCGCAACCACAACTGGGTGGCGAAGTGGCCGACCCTGCCCAACGAGAGCTTTATCGTGGTAGGCGCCCTGCATCTTTACGGCGAGCAGGGGCTGCTGGCCCTGCTGGAGCGGCAAGGCTGGCGCATTACCCCACTCACCGAGCCGACCCCGCCCGCGGCCCAATAAGCCCTCCTCCCGCGGCCTCCCTAGTCCCGAGTGGGAGGCCGCTCACAGAACGGATTGCCGATTAAATAACCATGACGGGACTTGATCGGGATCATCTCCTTCCATCCAAAGAGGTATCTATCATGCCTGTCACCAAGGGATGACAGGAGTGGATGTGATGGAATTCTGGATGAACCTGATGTTTGGCAACAGCGTGGGCCTGATGTCCATGCTGGTGATAATCGGCACCTTCCTGCTGATCAGCGCCTACGCCGTCTACTTCATCTACAAGGTGATGCACGCCAAGCCGCCGACGGAAGAGCAGTGATCCCGCGATGCGGGTGATACACGCCCGCCGAGGGAAGTACGGGTCCGGGCGCTCGTTCGGGCGCCCTCCCCCATCTGCAGTCGAGCCTCCCCCGTGCCGCCATTCTAAGCGCGGGCCTAGCCCGCTATAATGCCTCCTCATTTTCATGGGGGGAGCCTGCCGTGCCACATGACGACGAATATTCACTCTTCCTGCAGGAGGTCGCCGACGTGCGACCCCTTCACAGCGACCGGATCGCTCCCCAGGGGGGCGACAGCGCCCCGACCGAGGCCCAGCTAGCGCGCCGCCAGGCCGCCAGCGCCGGCCCATTGCCCCAGGACATGCTCAGCATGGAGGCCATAGCGCTGTTGGATCCCCACGAGATCGTCGGCTTCAAGCGCGACGGGGTGCAGGAGGGGGTCTACAAGAAGCTGCGGCTGGGCAAGTACGAGCTGCAGGCGAGCCTGGATCTGCACCAGAAGACCCTCAACGAGGCGCGAACCGCCCTGGTACAGTTCATCGCGGATTGCGAGGTGCGGGATATCCGCTGCCTGCTGATCCTGCACGGCAAGGGGGAGCGCAGCACGCCGCGCGCCATGCTCAAGAGCCACGTCAGCGCCTGGCTGCCGCAACTGCCGGCTGTCATGGCCATGCACAGCGCCGAACGCCGCCACGGCGGCAGCGGCGCGCTCTATGTGCTGCTGCGAAAGAGTGAGCGCAAGAAGGCGGAGAACCGCGAGCGCCACCAGAAGCGCCTTCCCTGAGCCCCTGAACACCCTGGAGTGGCGAGGCACCCGGAGCCGGTGCTAGCATCATGACGCCCCGATCATGCCAGGTACGGGGTGCATCATCTCAGGGACGATAACAAGGACAATCCCATGTCATATCAAAAGCTTGAAAAACATCAGCAACAGCTGCACCGACTCTCCCACCTCAGTGCCATCTGCGGCTGGGATCAGGCCGCCATGATGCCGGAAGGGGGCAACGAGGCGCGGGCCGAGGCCATGGCCGAACTCGGCGTGCTCATCCACGAGAAACGCACCACCCCCGAGCTCGGCGACTGGATAGCCGCGGCCGAGGGCGAGAGCCTGGATGTCACCCAGCGTGCGAACCTCGCGGAGATCAAGCGCCACTGGCAGGATGCGATCCTGCTGCCGGGGGAGCTGGTGGAGGCGCTCTCCTTGGCCGGCAGCAAGTGCGAGCACGCCTGGCGCCGCCAGCGCAAGGAGAACGACTGGGCCGGCTTCGCCCCGAATCTCAAGGAGGTGGTACGGCTGTCGCGGGAGGTCGCACAGCTTCGTGCCGAGGCACTGAACGTGCGCCCCTACGACGCCATGTTGGCACTGTATGAGCCCGGCATGACGAGCGCGCGGCTGGACGGTATCTTCGGCGATCTGACGAGCTGGTTGCCCGGCCTTATCCAGCGCGTGAGCGAGCAGCAGAAGCGCGACACCCTGCTGATCCCGCAGGGCCCCTTCCCGATCGCGACCCAACAGGCGCTCGGCCAGGAGGTGATGGGGGTACTCGGCTTCGATTTCGCCCACGGCCGGCTCGATGTGAGCAGCCACCCGTTCTGCGGCGGCGTGCCGACGGACGTGCGCATCACCACGCGCTACAACGAGGCCGAGTTCGTCTCCAGCCTGATGGGCATAGTGCACGAGACGGGCCATGCCCGTTACGAGCAAGGGCTGCCGCGCCAACTGCTGGGTCAGCCGGTGGCCGAGGCGCGCTCCATGGGTATTCACGAGAGCCAGAGCCTGTTCTGCGAGATGCAGCTCGGCCACTCCCCGGCCTTCCTGTCGCTGCTCGCGCCGCGCATCCGTGCGCACTTCGGCGATCAACCGGCACTCGCTCCCGCGAACCTCGTGAAGCTGTACAACCGTGTCGAGCCGGGCCTTATCCGCGTCGATGCGGACGAGGTGACCTATCCCGCCCACGTGATCCTGCGCTATGAGCTGGAGCGCGATCTGATTGAAGGGCGCATTGAGGTGGCGGACATCCCGGAGCTGTGGGACATGAAGATGCAACAGTGGCTCGGCCTGTCGACGAAGGGCAATTACCAGAACGGCTGCATGCAGGACATCCACTGGACGGATGGGTCTTTTGGCTACTTCCCTAGCTACACGCTCGGCGCCATGTACGCGGCGCAACTGCGCTTCGCGCTGGAGCGAGAGCTCGGCGAGATGGGCAGCCTGATCGAAGCGGGCCGGTTGCCGGAGATCCTCGCGTGGCTCGGCCGCCACATCTGGTCCCAGGGCAGCGTGCATGACACGGACACGCTCATTCGCAACGCGACCGGCGAGGTGCTGAACCCGCAGTGGCTGCGCAAACACCTTGAGCAGCGTTATCTGAAGTAGCATCTGAAATAGCCCCGGCCCAGATGCAACAACGGCGCCCCGACCGAGGGCGCCGTTTTTTATCCCACTTTCCCGCAAGATCCTGCCCCCGATTATTTTTCCTATCCCTGTCCGTTTTTGGCTAGTCAGCCTCCGCCTCCCCGCTTAGTCTCAGGACATGAACCCAGTCAGCAGAGTCGATACGCCATGAGTACAGAGCGCACAGCCCAGCCCCAACAGGACGAGATCATCCCCGGCCTCACCCGCGAGCAGTGTCACGCAGCCCGCCTCGCCCGGGATGCGCGCTTCGACGGCCGATTCTTCACCGGCGTGCTCTCCACCGGCATCTACTGCCGCCCCATCTGCCCGGCGCGCGCACCCCACGAGCACAACGTGCACTACTTTCGCTTCGCGGCCGCCGCCGAACAGTACGGCCTGCGCCCCTGTCTGCGCTGCCGGCCCGAGCTGGCGCCGGCGCAGGGGGGAGATCTGCCGGACATGGTCACCCGGGTGCTCTCGCGCATCGAGCGCGGCGAACTCGCGGACAGCACGCTCGGCATGCTCGCCGCCGAGGCGGGCATCACTGAGCGCACGCTGAGGCGCCAGTTCGAGCAACACCTCGGCGCCTCGCCGAAGCAGGTGGAGCAGACGCGCCGCCTGCTGCTCGCGAAACGGCTGCTGACGGAGACGCACCTGCCCGTCACCGACGTCGCGTTCGCGGCGGGCTTTGCGAGCATCCGCCGCTTCAACGATGCCTGGAGCCACGCCTATGGCCTCTCCCCGAGCGCGCTGCGCAAGCGAGAAGGGGTTCAGCCCTCGCAAAACCAGTCCGAGCCTGGGGCCACGCTCACCCTGCAACTGCCGTATCGGCCGCCGTTCGATGTGCAGGCCATGCTGGCGTTCTACCGGCTGCGCGCCATTCCTGGGTTGGAGCGGGTCGACGAGCAGGGCTATGAGCGGCGCCACCGGGTCGGCGAGCAGGAGAGCTGGATCCGTATCGAACCCGGGGTGGGCAACGAGCTGCGGCTGACGCTGCGCGACCTCCCGCCGGGGGCGCTGCCGGACATCCTGTATCGGGTGCGCCGCATGTGGGATCTCGACGCGGACATCGCGAAGATTGGCAAGCGGCTCGGCCAGGATCCGCGGCTCGCGCCGCTGCTGGCGCGCTGGCCCGGGGTCCGTCTGCCCGGGGGCTGGGACGAGTACGAGGTGATGCTGCGCGCCATCGTCGGTCAGCAGGTGTCGGTCAAGGGCGCCATCACCATCATGGGGCGGCTGGTGGCGCGCACTCAGGCGCAGTTCGGGGTCAGCGCGCTGCCGACCCCTGCTCAGCTGTGCACGCTCGATCTGGATGGTATCGGCATGCCCGGCAGCCGCATCCGCACGCTGCAGGGGTTGGCCCGGGCGCTCGCGAGCGGTGCACTCATGCTGAGCACCGCGAGTGACGAGCAACTGCTCGCGCTGCCGGGCATAGGCCCCTGGACGATCGCGTACTGGCGGCTTCGCACCGGCCAGGATCCGGACGCCTTCCCCGCCTCCGATCTGGTGTTGCAAAAGGCGCTCGGGGGCGGCGTGAAGCTGCCGGTCAAAGAGGTGGGGACCCTGAGCCGCGCCTGGCAACCCTGGCGCGCCTATGCCGCGAGCTGGCTGTGGCATGCCATGAGCGAGCAGCCAGCGCTGCTGATATCACGGGACAACGAGGAGACAAGATCATGATCCGCTACGACTTTCTAGACACGGCCCATGGCCCGCTGCTGGTGGCCATCGACGCGACAGGCCTTCGTCACGTGGACTTCGTGGACGGTCTACGCCCCCTGCCCACTCGGCCAGAGTGGCGGCAAGACAAGGAGGCGCTAGCCCCATACCTAACCGAGTTCCGGGCCTACTTCGCGGGGGAGCGGCAACGCTTCACCCTGCCGCTGGCCGCCCAAGGCACGGCGTTTCAACGCGCCGTGTGGCAGGCGCTGTGCGACATCCCCTATGGGGAGACCCGCAGTTACGGCGAGATTGCAACGGCCATCGGCAAACCGAGTGCGAGCCGCGCGGTGGGGGCCGCGAACGGCCGCAATCCGCTGTCGATCATAGTCCCCTGCCATCGGGTGATCGGCCAGAACGGCAGCCTGACCGGTTATGCCGGGGGCCTGCCCATCAAGCAAGCGCTGCTGCGCCTCGAGGGGATCGCCGTCTGAGCTGCCCGCCATCATCCACCACTCAGTTCATTGCTCCGCACCGGCGAGGGGCCAAGTCCCTCGCCACAGGCCCTGTCAATCCCCAGCCACGCCCGCACCAGTGGAAGCGCCCTGGCCAGATAGCTTCGAGCTTCTGAACATAACCTTTTGAATACCCAAGCGTTCTCGCGATAGCCCCAGGCCCACAGATCGGGGGAGACCCTATGGGGTAAAAACTTGCCCATGACGGGCATCAAAGCGAGGTGAGAACGAGCGTTTGGGCGAATACTTCGAGTACCGGGATGACACCGTGCGCGCGCAACGGGCTAGTCTGTCGAGCCTACGGCTTGCTTCCCGGCGATCCGGTCGCGGCCATGGGCTGCGATCTGCTTGAAACGAGGAGGAAACATGGCCACTCCAGTCTCCGTCACGAAATTCCAGGTGAGATCCCACGGCTCCCCTGACGAGGTCCGCACCCCGGACAAGACCCGGGTCGAGGTCGTCAAACTCGATGGCTACACCATAGGTCGGTTCAACTTTGCCCCCGGCTGGCGCTGGTCTGAATGCGTCAAACCTGTCGTCAAGACGGACCAATGCCAGCTCTCCCACGTGGGTTACGCCGTCTCGGGGTCCATCACGGTTCGCCTGACGGACGGCACCCTCAAGACCATCAACGCCGGCGAGTCCTACACCATACCGCCAGGGCACGATGCCTGGGTCGAGGGGGATCAGCCGTTCGTCGGCATCGAGGTATTGAGCGCCGATCAATACGCCAAGCCCTAGTGTGTCGTCTGCAACGCATTCGTTGTACTCGAACCGCCGGTGGGCACTCGCCCACCGGCACAGACAGACCCGCAGCGCCCACCTTGCCCTCTTCCACAATGCCGTTTCACCACGCCCCAGGCTCTATGATTGAGGAGCGGGGCTGCACCTTGGCCTCGCCGTGCATCGAACAGGTTTTTCAACTCGCAAAGGAGAGAGCAGATGAAATTCATGCATGCAGTCGTCCTCTCGCTATCGGCACTGCTGGTGGTCGGCACCCCCTCCTGGGCCACCGCCGGCGCCCAGGTGATGACCCAGGCCGATCTCAAGTGGAAGGAGATGGGCAACGGCATAGCCGCCGCCCCGGTGTCCGGCGACATGGCCAGCGGGCCGAGCCGCTTCTTCCTGAGGTATCCGGCGGGGCTGGTGACGCCCAACCATCACCACGACGCGGATCACTATGTGACCCTGGTGTCGGGGACGGTCACCCTGACGGTGGCGGACAAGGAGCACCGCCTCGGCCCCGGCGACTTCTTCGCCTTGACCGACAAGGTGCCCCACGTGGCCAAGGTGGAGGGCGCCGAACCAGCGCTGTTCTTCATCCAGGCGGACGGCCCCTGGAATGTGGTGATGGAGAAATAAGCGTGTGATCGACGGCGGGGCCCTCGGGGCCCGCCGGATTCCGATTTCCCTGCGCTTCCTCGCCCTCATTCCCTCCCGCCTCAGCGCCGCATCGTCAACCAACCGTGAAACCCCAGAGCCTGAAAGTAGCGCAGCCCCGCGCTGAACCCCGCCTCTTGCAACAGTCGCTGCAGTTGCCCCTCATCTAGGGGGATAAAGTCATCGGCGAGCCGCTGCACCATGCGCTCACTGGCCGCCGTCGGCAGACCGGCTAGCCGCGCCTGTTGGCCCATGACGGCACGCTCCCCGGGATCCGCCGCCACCATGAGATCCGCCAGCAGCAGCGGGGAATCAGCCTTGAGCTGGCAGGAGATTTGGGCAAGCAATGCAGCCTTGGCATCCTCTTCCAGAAAGTGCAGTACCAGCAGGCAGAGTGCGGCATCGCAGTGCAATGAGGCAGTGGGTAGTTCCCCCAGAAGCCAAGTAATCCTCTCCCCCATCCCGGCCTCATCGGCCCGCTGACGCGCCTGGGCCAGCATGTCCGCCGAGATGTCCTGGGCGACAAAGTGCCAATCCGGGCAGAGCCTGCCGAGCAGCAACAACTCGCTACCCGTGCCCACCCCCACCAGCAGCACCTTGGCTTCTTCCCCGAGCCGCGTCATCAGCTGGGCCGCGCTCAATTGATGCAGCAGCTCATAACCCGGCACCAGCAAGGGAATGCGCTGGTCATAGGCCAGCGCCCCCTCCCCTTCGAATCGCTCCGCCATCTCTCGCTCCTTGGTTGAACCCTTGTGATAAGGGCTCTAGCCGGGAGAAGGTAAAGCCCAATCTGGGTGATCACTGCCATGCCTGCCCATAGGCCAGTGGGACTTGGGCACGGCCATAGGGCGGGCAAGGGGTTAGCTGTTCCGCTCCCGCAGCGCCGGGTTGAATACCCGCTTGATGGAAGAGGGATTGGCCGCGAGTTTCCCGGCGGGGCGGCGGGGACGCCTCACCAATTCGCCGCCGCAGTTCGGGCAGATCTGGTGCAGATAACGTTCGTTGCAATCGCAGCAGAAGGTGCACTCGAAGGAGCAAATCAATGCCTCGTCACTGCCGGCGGGCAGATCCTTGTCACAGCACTCGCAGTTGGGTCTGAGTTCCAGCATGGGCAACCTCTCGATCAAATGAAAAAAGGGATTAGGGGTCAGTCGACAATGAAGAGGCGGGCGCCCAGCTCGGTGAAGGATCGGTGGGGCTCGGCGTTGTCCGCCACCTGATAGCTCATCCCCGCCGTCAGGGTGAAGACACGGCCATCCTCCAGCTCGGTGTGCAGCTCCCCCTCGAGACACAGCAGGACATGGCCCTTGCTGCACCAGTGATCCGCCAGATAGCCGGGGGAATACTCCACCATCCGCACCCGCATGGGGCCAAAGTGCTGGGTGTGCCAGCGGGCAAGGCCGCGTTCCCCCTTATGCTCGGTAGGCACTATATCGGCCCAGTTCGTGGTGCAAAACGGCAGGTTGGTGATTTCCATGGCAAGGTCCATTGTCTAGAAAATAATCGAGAAAGTAGTCGAGAGAATAAAGGCGCCACCCCGGCCCCCGAATAAGCGTGGTCAGTCGATGGGATGCCTGCTTAAAAACGCCTCCACCAGGGCCAGCACCTCGGCCTCCCGCTCCCGGTGGGGCACATGACCACAGGCAGGCAACAGCACCATCTGCGCCGCCCCGCTCACCCCGCCGGCAATGGCTTGGGGGAAGGCAGGTGAGCCAAACTCGTCCTCCTCGCCGTGGATGACTAGCACGGAGCAGTGGACATCGGCGAATCGGGGTATGAGGGACCAGTGGCGAAACGCCGGGCTGAGCCAGGTCTGAGTCCAAGCATCCAGCACCCAGCGGGCCCGCTCACCGTGCCATCTTGTGAATCGCCCGAACTGCGCCCCGTCTTCGAACCCTCGTTTGGCCGCCCGGATCCCGTCGAGGGTGCGCTCCTCCACGAAGGCCTGCGCCGACTCGCTGATCACAGCAAGGCAACCGCTGCCGGGTTGGGAAGCCTCAACCAGCGCCATGGCGCCCCCCACGCTGTGGCCAAACAGCAGGTAGTGGCTCAGACCGAGAGCTTTGATGAGGGTGGGTAGATAGAGACTGGCCTTGTCGTCGATAAAGCTCGTCTTGGCAGGCTCGTGCTGCCGCGAGGATTGACCGAAACCGAGGCGATCGTAGGCGATAACGGGGCGCTGGAGGCAGGCTGCCAGGGCAGCGGGAAAGTCCCGCCACTGGGCCACGGAGCCGAGGGAGTCGTGCAGCAGGATCAGGGGGGCCTTGTCGGCACGGACGGGGCGCCATTGGCGTACGAAGAGGCGTCCACCCGGGACGCTGACAAAGCTATCCGCGATGCCCAGAACCGCGCTTTCTTCGACTTCCATATCGAATATCCTGACTCGGAATGATATAGGAGGGCGAATGGCTGCCAGCGCTTCCTGCGCCAGCCGCTCGCCCTCATCGGCAGCCCCCAACATGCCCTCTCCCACCGTTTGGTGCAAGGGATAACCCTCTCACCTGGCAGAATCAACTACCAGTTCAGATAATACTCCTCCGGGAAAGGACCATCCTTGTAGTTGATTGGTGCATTGGCTCTCAAATTTGGCTGCTTGATCAACTGTTTGATCATTTCGGGGATCATGACCATACCGACATATTTCCCCAGGCATTCGTGAGCACCAAACCCAAAGTTGAAGTGATGGTACCAGTTCCGGTTGGGCTGAAACTCATTCGGGTTGTCATGGGCGAAACTGTCAAACATGGCCGATTGCGTCAATAGCAACACATTGGTGCCTTTCGTGATCTCGGTTTCATAATAAGTACCTTTGGCAACCCGACAGGTCATGGATGCCTGCCTGAACAGATAAGGTGATATGGGAACAAAACGCAGTGCCTCCCAAACCATTGCATCGAACAGATAAGTGTCCTCCTCGCTGGCCGCGCTGCGCAGTTGTTTTAATTTCTCAGGCTGGTTGATAAAAAATTCCAAGGTCTGGGAAACGGCTTGCGAGGTAGTCTCAATAGAGCCAATCAACAGACCACCGACATTGACCCCTTTACGGGTGAAGCCAAAACTCACCTCATCGGCAAAGTGGCTCTTCAAGATACGGCTGGTCATATCATCACGGGGCAAGTCTGGTTTGCCTCGACGGAGGTACTCCCAGGCTAAGCGCACATAGTAAAACAATTTAAATGCACGATTTTTAAGACTCTCCAGTTCAATAGATATTGTTTTCCTCACTAACAACTCAGCTATATATTTCGACAACTCTGCAGACACCTTGTTGTGCTCTTTCAGAATGGTCTGGTTCAGCTCTGCTGAATTCAAATCGAAAGGCTGGTTGTGGAAGGCATCATACTGATTCCAAAACGACCAGCGCAACAGGGCGCTGGTATCGACTCCGTCCAAGCCAAAATACTCCTGTACCAATAGCGCAGGAACCTGGCGGCAATAGTGATTGACGACTTCCAATTTACCGTCACTTTTTTCAATGATCTGCTGACAATGTTTCCCCACCAACTGACGAATGGTGGGCAGGTCATCACGATTTAAAAACCCCTGCATGATCGATTTCTCCCGATAATGAAGCGCATCATCATCGTGAGCCATCAAATAACCTTCATCTTGCTCAGTCACCCCCATCTTGGATTTATAGAGTGCCACAGTAAATACTTTTGGCATCGACAGCATGTCGACGACATCTTTATAGCAAGCAATTAATGTGCATTCTGGTGTCACCAGGATCGGTCGTGCAACCCTCAACTGAGCAAAAAATGGCAAGGGCTCGGTTTTCATCCATTGCTGCACCAAGGGATATTTATCCTTTTCGTCAGCGGCATCATATTCGGCCAGATAGTCACGTTTGCTTTCATTCTCTGCCAGATTGGTGTTCATCATGATCTCTCTCCTTACAAGGTTTTCAGGAATTCAAGCAATGCGTTGCGCTGCTCTTTATCCATCGCAGGCAATATCGAACCATCTGGCTGAGCGGTGCGACCGGATGCATATTCATGCCCCCCGTTGCTGTTACCCGGTAAACGGGTATCAAAATTGAAGCCCTGATAGCCTTGGTATTTGAAGCCCACCTTTTTCGGATCAAACTCGCGTTTACCGACCATGAATGTCGTCGGTCGATATTCCAGCTCTGCCCCTTCCGGATCGCCTGCGCGTTTGGCCGGCAACAAGAGATCGTACAGCGTCGGCACCGACCCATTGTGCAAGTAGGGCGCGGTAGCCCAGATACCATTGAGAGAGCGAGCCTTATAAGACAATAAAGAAGCATAAGGCTGCGCCGTGGTGTCCGGGCTGTAATTACCGACTTTCACCGAGCTTTTAATCGTATTTTCCGTCAATGAACTGATCAGGGTGTATACCCAGTCGAGGAAGCGCATCAGGAAGTTCTTGTCCGGATCCGGAGTGGCCACCACGCCTGTGGTTGCCGATGTCAAAATCTGCACCACTGGGGCTTTTTGACCGATCACCACAGTGCCCACATCAACCTTTTGGTAGGTGTTGGCAAAATTACCGGAGTATCCCTGATAGTTGACGCTGTTCTGCGCCATCTTCCCATCGGTATTGATGTTGTCCAAACTGCTCATACGGGCGACAACAATGCGATCCCAGTTGTTGCGGTCCGTCAGCTCATGGCAGGAACTGCAATATTGCTGATACAGCAGTGCCCCCTGTTTGACTTTTTTCTCGTCGATTTGCCACTCATTGATATCCAACCCTTGCTGCTTGAGCGCTGCACTGGCATCAATCCAACGTGGGGATTTCAGACTTTTCAGGTGCGACTCCAGTCGACCGAGATTGTATAAATCGATGGAGGAGTCGAAAGTCATCTGCTTTTGCTTACGCTCTTGGCCGCTGAGCCTGGCCCCCAATGCATCGAGGCTGAACATGCTGGGGTTGTTTTCCCGCCAATCCAGAATGCCAAAGACTCCGATGACCTCGCCCGCATTGCGACCTATCGGGCCGAGTCCGCCATTGCTGGCGAGCCCGTTCCATTGCACATAGTCAGACTGGGCGATGTCCCACAAGAAGGGGTAACTGACCGGTGCATCTGGCGGATTAAAGAACGCATCGCGGATATAAAGCAGCTCTTTCATCCCAAGATTGGGGTAGCCTGCCTCTTTCGATTGCAACCGCTCCAACACCTGAGAAAACTGAACGTCCCCCATAATGGTGTCATTCATGCCTGCCAATACCAGCGTGATCTGACTCTCGGTCAGCAGTGGCCGGCCCACTGGCGTCGCCACTGAACGCAATATGGTCGCGGCCTGTTCTCTGTTGATCACATGCTGCAAAACCCGGTTGTAGATCCGCCCAAAGGCATCCAACCTGGCGTAGCCATAACTGCTGGCCGGTTTGACGTGGTTAACTGTGTTATAGACTGCGATGACAGAGGTCCATTTTTGCAGATCTTGGCGGATCACGTCTGGCTTGTCATAGTCATTTTTTCGCGCCTGGACCCGTGCAATAAAGCGTTGCAGCTTGGTGTTGTCATCCAGTGTGGCCTGCATGGCTGCCTGCAAATCGTGCAGGAAGCGGTCCATATCTGCCATGCTGGGGCCGCCATCGATGCGAATAGCTTGCTGGCCATAATTGAGCTGGCTGGTATGACAGGCGGCGCAGGTAAATCCAAAATAGTCGCGACCTTGATAACTGTCTTTGACAAAACCGACAGGAAGCGCATCAGGATTAAAGCGAGAGGCCTGCTGTGGCAAATAACGATGGCGATCGATAAAGCCGTTATCGGTAATGAGCGATTGAGTGTCCGGCTGCTCCAATGAGACAAAGAAGTCATATGGCATCAGGCCTGAGCCTTGCGTGGTGTTGTAAAACCACAAGCTGTCGGCGGCATCCCAACCTTGTTCTATATAGAGTGGCTGCGCATAATTCTCATCGAGCCAGCCTTGCGGCAACGCAACGGCACCACGATCAGGCTGATCATCCCACCCCTCATAGGTTTTAATCGCGGCCACCCATAACAATGAACCAACTAAAAAAATAACCGCACCAATAATTACCCATTTCAATGCCTTACGAAGTTTTGCTTTTATCTGCGAAGCCTGACTTTCTCCATAATTGAAATTTTCAACTATCTCACGCAATAAATTGATATAAGCCCGGTTATCCTGAGTCATTTTTAACATCCTTGTTTATATCGGCCATCCGAACTCAACAACCGCTCAGAGCAGGGAGCTGACTGGTCGTGTATCGAAGTGGGCAATGGCAACTTGGCTAGGTGGCGTACGGGCCTGTTCAAGCAGGGATGACATCCTATCTATCCCCTATGGAAGAAATTTCCATTTGAATCGCCATGTTGATAACTCATCTTTAATGACAAGTTAGGCAATAGCAAGTTTGATGCTGGCAACTGGAGGCGCAAGGCAATCCCCCCTCAAGGCAGGGCTTGATGGGCCGCTCGCGTGCAGCCATCGACACGGGGGATGGGGGTTATATGCCCTAGGGTTTCCCTGTTAAAAAGCCCCGAGTGTCACTGTCACTCGGGGCTTGAGGTCTCATCTGAGTGGCAGCGTCGGCGGCAGTGCCTTAATCGGCCATGCCTTGCGCTCCCAGGTGCTGCTGGCTGGCGCTCTCCTTTGGCTGCCGCCCTGCTTGTGGGCAATCCCCCTGAGCCGCGACTCAGCGTTTCAGGCTGCCCATCACCTGCATCTCACAGCGTTTGCAGTCAAAGCGCAGCCGGAAACTGTCCTTGCCCATCTTGAGCTCCAGCGGTTCGGGTTTGAGGCCCGGCACCTCCTTGGGACAGAGGTTCTGGCTGTAGCGGATGCAGTGCTTGGTGACCATCAGCACCACCTCCCCCTCCTCCTGGTTTGCCTCGTAGGCCGGGGCGATGCGCTCCACCCCGTGCTCGCGGAAGAACTGCTCGGCGGCCCCGTTCAGCACGTTGCCGAGGTAGGATAGCCGATGCTGGGGATAGGTGACGTCCCGCAACGGGATGCGCCGCTCGGGACGCTTGTAGGCGGCGAGGCGCGCCGCCTCCAGGGCTGCTATGCCGTCCCGGCGCAGGCCGTTGAGCATGGACGCGGCAAGGAACAGGGGGTTGGTGAACGCCAACTCCAGCTTGCGCGCCACGAACAGGGTGTTGCCGAGCTTGGCGAGCTGATCCCGCGCCTGTTGCTGCGCCCGCTCCGGGTTATCGGCAATCTGCTTGTCGCAAATGAGCGTCACGCTGACCGCTGTGCCCTGCTCGTCCACGAGATCGAGCCTCACCCCTTGCTCGCACTCGGACAGGCGCATATCCACCCGGATGCGGCGCTCGCTGCTCGGTTTTTCCAGCAGCTTGCTGAAGGCCTGATCGTGGTTGCGGTAGATCTCGGCCCCCACCTTGAGGCCAGGCATGGACTCGGAGAGGAGCAACTGCTTACTCCCCCCTTTTGTTTCGACCCTGTTGAGGCGCATTCCCACCAATTCCCCCCCCGGCTTGAAGAAGCCGAGGCCATCGCCGTTGTTCAGGGTGATCCCCTGGCTCTCCAGCGGACGCCCGTCTAACTCTATCCCTTCTTTGCTGACGCGAGTGACCCGGCCGAGGGGCTCCCCCAGGTACTTCGGGCTGCGGGGGGAGTCTATGTCTGGCTGGCGGCCGTGGAGGAAGTAGTCGGTAGAACCCCGGTTGAAGCTCTTCTTCGGATCCGGTGTGAAGCCATAGGAGCAGCGCCCGGCAGAGCTCGCCACCAGATCCGGGCGCCGCTCCAGGATGGCGTCCAGCTTCTGGCGATACCAGGCAGTGACGTTCTTGACGTAATCCAGCCCCTTGAGGCGCCCCTCAATCTTGAAGGAGCGGATCCCCGCCTCGATCAGCGCCTCCAGATTCGCACTCTGATCCATGTCCTTGAGGGAGAGCAGATGACTGTCTGCCACCAGCACCTCGCCGTCCGGCTTTTGCAGGGTGCAGGGCAACCGGCAGAGCTGGGCGCACTCCCCCCGGTTCGCGCTGCGGCCGGTGCGGGCATGGCTGATGTTGCACTGACCGCTGTAGGAGACGCACAGGGCCCCGTGGATAAAGAACTCCAGCTGCACCGAGGTCTGCGCACTGATGGCGCGGATCTGCTCGAGGGACAGCTCCCGGGCCAGCACCACCTGAGAGAAGCCGGCGTCCTGCAGAAACTTGACCTTCTCCGGGGTGCGGTTGTCGGTCTGGGTGCTGGCGTGCAGTGCTATGGGGGGGAGGTCCAGCGCCAGCAGCCCCATGTCCTGCACGATCAGGGCATCGGCGCCTGCCTCGTAAATTTGGTGGGTGAGACGCCTGGCCTGCTCCAACTCGTGGTCGTGCAGCAGGGTGTTGAAGGCAACGAACACCTGGGCGCCGAAACGGTGGGCGTGGCGCGCCAGCGCCTCTATGTCGCCCAGGGAATTGCCAGCGGCGCTGCGGGCGCCGAAGGCGGGGCCGCCCATGTAGACGGCATCCGCACCATGGTTGATGGCTTCGATGCCATAGGCGAGGTTCTTGGCCGGGGCCAGCAGCTCCAGGCGGTTATGATGGGTCTGATCGTGCATGGCGTCCGGTTCTAAGGGCTGCAAATGGCCGCCACTCTAGCGAGACTCACCAGCCTCTGCCTTGATCCCGCTTAAGATCACCGCAAGATACAGGATTGGATCAGCCCGGTGTCAACCCCTTCTTCTCCCGCAAGGGGAGAAGGGAGCAGACAGTCAAATCTTCCTTTAGATAACGACTTTCAAGGCCAGCCCCAGCAGCACCAGGCCGCTTACCTTGTCGATGACGAAGGATTTCGCCTTGAGCCAGGCGAGCACGGGACCGCGGGAGAGCACCAGGGCCACCAGCACATACCAGACGGCATCTATACCGCCGGCGGTGAGCATCATGATGCCCCCCTCCCGCCAGCCGGTGTCCGCATGCACGAACTGGCTGAACAGGGCGATGAAGAAGATGGCGAGCTGGGGGTTCAGGAAGGCGACCATAAAGCCCTCAAAGGCCCCCTGGCGGCCGCGCAGGCCGTGGGCTTCCTCTTCCACCGCCCCGCCGGCCGGCTTGGCCAGAAGCGCCTTGATGCCGAGCCAGGCGAGGAAGGCGGCGCCGACGTAGCGAATGATGTCAAACAGCACTGGGGTCTGGGTGATCAGCACCGAGAGGCCGAGGGCCGTGATCAGCGCATAGATGCCGACCCCGAGCCCGTGGCCGAGGGCCGTCGCCACCCCGTGTCCCTGCCCGCCCTGCACCGTATTGCGGATGATCAGTGCCAGACTGGGCCCCGGGCTGATGGCCCCCATGAAACAGACCGCCGCCAGCGCCAACCAACTCGTGAATTCCATACCTGCCTCTATCTCGAATGAAGATGAATACCGACCCTCAGGGTAAGGGGGACGAGATCATGCAAGAAGTGAAAGTTATGAATAGATCTCATAGCCAATGGCTATGGTGCAGCACGAGTCACCATTCAGGTGAACAGGAAAGGATAAACCGCTGCCACGCTCAGAAGCGGCCCCTGCCCAGGGTCTTGCGGCTCTCGCCGACCGTGTGTTGCAGGTGATCCCGCAGGAAGGGATAGGCCAGCTCCCGGAACCAGCGGTGGGCCGGATCCTGATGGTGGCGCTGGTGCCACAGCAGATGATATTGCTGGGGGCGGGTGGCGAAGGGGAGATCGCAGAAGCTCAGCCCGTGCTCCCGGGCGAGCTGCCAGGCGATGTGGGCCGGGGTGGTCATCAGGCAGTCGGTGCGCAGCAACACCTCCACCGCCGCCTGGAAGAAGGGCACCCGGGCAAACCAGCGCCGGGCCAGCCCCTGGGGGGATAGCACCCGCTCCACCGGGCTGTCCTTGTCACCGCCCCCGCTCACCTGCAGGTGGGGCCAGGCGAGGTAGTCATCCAGGGTCGGCGCCGTGCCCGAGAGTGGATGCTGGCGCCCCATCAGCATCACCAGCCGATCCTCCCCCTGATGCAGGCCCCGGATCTGATCCGGCACCAGATCCGTGATGGTGGAGACCAGATCCAGCTCGGATTGCCACAGCTGCGGCAACTGGCGCTTGTCCCAGAGGCTGTATTCGAGGGAGGCCAGCGGCGCGGCTCTGGCCAGGGCCGCGCAGATATCCGGCAGGATGTGCTGGGCCACGTAGTCCGATGACGCGAGGCGGAACACCCGCTCGCACTGCCCGGGTTCGAAGCGGGGGGCCTCGTAGAGTCGGTCCAGCGCACCGAGGGAATCCGCAAGGGCCGCCGCCAGCCCCTCCGCCCGCGGAGTCAGCAGCCAGCGCTGGCCTTCGCGCACCAGCAGCTCATCGCCAAATTCGGCGCGCAGCTGGGTCAGCTGCTTGCTGATGGAGGGCTGGCTCAGGTGCAGCAGCTCCGCCGCCCGGCTGATGTTGCGGGTCTCCAGCAACACCTTGAGAGTGGGCAGCAGGTTGAGATTCGCTTTGTGCACTGGGATCACCTCGAAGCAGGGCGCGGGCCTGGAGCCTTGGGCCGAAAATGCCATCTTACGGCAAGGCTGGCGGATAATTTAAGAAAAATCATCCTCTTGCCCGTCTCATCCCACGACACCGAACACCGCAGGATGACAGCCAGATGACACTGTTCGGCCCGTGCGGCATAATTTCGTCATCTCCGCCTGCGGGCCCTCCACGACAAGCGACCACAAGATGAAATACGCCAATATCACCGGCTGGGGCAAATGCCTGCCTCCCTCAGTGCTGACCAACGACGCGCTCAGCACCATCATGGACACCTCGGATGAGTGGATCTATCCCCGCACCGGCATCAAGGCGCGCCGGGTCTCCCACGTCAGCACCCAGGCCCTCGCCACCCTGGCGGGCCGCCGCGCCCTCGCCTGCGCCGGGCTCGATGGTATCGATCTCGACGGCATCATACTCGCCACCGCCACCCCGGGCACCCTGATCCCGAACGGCGCCTCCGCCGTACAGCAGGCCCTCGGTGCCCACAAGGCGGCGGTGTTCGATCTCAACGCCGCCTGTACCGGCTTCGTCTATGCCCTCTCGGTAGCCACCTCCCTGGTACAGACCGGCATGATGAGCAAGGTGCTGGTGATAGGCGCCGAGCGCCTCACCCAGTTGCTGGACTGGGCCAAGCGCGACACCGCCGTGCTGTTCGGTGACGGCGCCGGGGCCGTGGTGATCGAGGCGAGCGAAGTGGAATCCGGCCTCATCGCCAACAAAATCGGCTGCGACGGCGAGGCACGCGAGATCCTGCACGTGCCAAACTTCGGCACCGATCGGGTTCGCTTTGCCGACATCGACGGCCTGTTCACCTTCAACTTCGAGGGGCAGGAGATCTTCAAGCGCGCCGTGCGCGGCATGGGAGAAGCCACTGGGGCCGTGCTGGCCCAGGCTGGCATAACCCCGGAGCAGGTGGATCTCATCGTCCCGCACCAGGCGAACGTGCGCATCATCGAGACCCTGGCCAAGCGCATGGACGCCCCCATGGAGAAGGTGATGGTCAACATAGAGCAGTACGGCAACACCTCCGCCGCCACCGTGCCCATCGCCCTGTGCGAGGCGCTGGAACAGGGCCGGGTCAAGCCGAACAGCTACCTGCTGAGCGCCGCCTTCGGGGCCGGCCTGACCTGGGGCGCCGCCCTCATCAAGTGGGGGGATCGCGTCACCCCCATCGGCCGGTGCGACGAGGAGCTGCCTCCCTGCGAGCAGAGCGCCCTTGAGCTCATCGCCCAGGCGGTCGAGGGCTGCCAGCAGGCCCGGGCCCGGGAAGCCTGAGTCCAGTCAGGTCCCAGCACGAAGGAGCCTCAGGGCTCCTTCGTCGTTTGTGCGCTCTGATCCCGGATCCGCCCCCCTACTACCTTCTTATGTCACGCCCCCGGCTCTGCGCTTGCTTCCCCCCCCTTGACCGGCTTCCATCGCCCAGGAGAAATGAAGGCTCTCACCAGGGATATAAAAGCCCTTGAAAAGCGTGAATTTTGAGCGAGAGATATCAAAAAATGAGCAAACAGTACTTTTTTCTCGTCAGAATGAGCCTTGGGGGTTCACAACAGGGCGGGATCTGATAGTATGCGGCCTCGCACTTGGGGAGGGGTTCCCGAGCGGCCAAAGGGATCAGACTGTAAATCTGACGGCTCTGCCTTCGAAGGTTCGAATCCTTCTCCCTCCACCATTCAAGTGCGAACAATCAGGAAAATACCCCGTGGAGGGGTTCCCGAGCGGCCAAAGGGATCAGACTGTAAATCTGACGGCTCTGCCTTCGAAGGTTCGAATCCTTCTCCCTCCACCATCTTCCTGATAGCAGGCCAAAAAATAGCAATACCCCGTGGAGGGGTTCCCGAGCGGCCAAAGGGATCAGACTGTAAATCTGACGGCTCTGCCTTCGAAGGTTCGAATCCTTCTCCCTCCACCATCCTTCAGAAAACCCGGCTCAGGCCGGGTTTTCGCTTTTCTGCTCCCGCACTATCAGTCGCTGTCATATGGCACTGTCAGATCTGACAATTGCCATATGCGATTATTTTCTAAACAGTAGGGCATTCATGGCAAGGAGCCGCTTCGCATGTTTGCAATCTGGGATGAAACGGGACAGGAGCATGGATTGAGCCTGCTCCAGCTGCAGCAACGCCTCTCCACCTATCAGGGAGAGGTCATGGTACGCTATCTCAACCGCCTCGGCCTGCCCGCCACCCTGTTTTTGACCGTTCGACAGGGGCAAGCCTATCAGCGTTTCAAGGCCGGCAATCCGCCGCTAGATTGGGGCTGGCTCGGCCAGGCCATCCATATGGTGCCTGTCCCTGATAACAGCATGCATCCGCTGAACAATGCCCTCCCCCAGGCGGCCAACTAGGGCCGCCAGTACCATCAGGGCCCGGCGTTTCTACCCAATAGATCCGTTCTCGGCCAGATAGGCCAACCCCGCCTGCCAGCCCATCTGATAACCCTGCTCCAGCCTGTCCTTGTCCGTGGTCGTGCGGCCGACCCGAAAACCCGCGGGCGGTACTATGACCCGCACCCGGCAATCTCCTGGCGGCTCCCGGATGAAGTCGATGGCATCGTTGTAGCTCTGATGGCGCCTGAGGCTCGCCTCCGCCAGGGCCGGGGTCTGGCGCAGCAGATAGCGGTGCAGGGCCGGCAGGCGAGGCGCACTCTTGCGATAACCCAGCGGCCGGGAGAGCACCACTGTGATGTCCCGGGCCCCCTGCTCGTAGGCGTGGCGTACCGGGATGGAGTCCGCCACCCCGCCGTCCGTCATGGCCTCCCCCCCGATACGCACGAAGTCCCGATAGGCGAGCGGCACCGAGCAGGAGGCCTTGATCTGCTGCTCCAGCTCATCCGCGCTGGCCTCGAGGTAGGCGGCCTGACCGTCCGATACCCGGGTGGTGACCACGGTCAGGGGCACTGCGCTCTCGGCAAAGTGGGCCAGATCCAGCCTGATCTCGCGGATGGTGGTCTCCCACAACCAGTCGAGATCCAGCCAGTGGCCGCCCCGCAGGAACTTGGCCAGGCTGATGAACTCGGGGCGACAGGAATAATCCGTGATGACTCTGTGATTGCGCCCCTGCTGGCCCGCCAGATAGGCCGCCAGGTTGACCGCCCCCGCCGAGACCCCGACGCAGTGATCGAAGCTTGCCCCGCCCTTCGCCAGGAAGGCATCCAGCACCCCGGCGGCGAAGATACCGCGCATGGCGCCCCCCTCGACCACCAGGGCCGTTTGCTGCCGACTCATCGCTTCCCTCCCTCTGCCGCTCAAACACCATGAACCCGGACCATTCTGTCCCATTCAGAACCAAGAAATCAGCCACTTTGTGAATGAAGGCACACTTTGGCTCATTCAGAGCCCTGTCTCCGGGCTGGATCTCTATAATGGCCGCGCCTCAAGTGACCCTACTGAGGCATAACATCTTGATGCTACGGAATATTACAATGAAAAAAACCAACAAGACCCTGCTCGCCGCTGCCATTTCCCTCGGAATGCTGGCAGGCTGTAACAGCCAAAATGACTCAGAGGCCCCGGACACCATGGTTCGCTTCGCCACCTTCAACCTCTCCTTCGATCGCACCGCGGCCGGTATGCTGAGCGCCGAGCTAGCGCTGGACAGAGCCGCCCAGGATGCCCTGCTGACTCGCTATCAGAGCGGCGACGGCAGCCTCAGCCAGGCCGAGATCACCCGCGCCAAGGACGTGCAGCAGATCCGCAATATCGCCGAGATCATCCAGCGTACCCGCCCGGACGTCTTCCTGCTCAACGAGTTCGACAACGACGGCAAGGGGGAGAGCAGCGCCGATCTGCAGGCATTCAACACCAACTACCTGGCCCATCCGCAGCACGCCGAGGTGCAGGCCATCAGCTACCCGGTGATGCAGAACTTCGCCACCAACACCGGCCTGATGAGCGGCCAGGACCTCAACCTGGACGGCAAGGTCAGCAGCGGGCCGGACGACGCCTGGGGCTTTGGCAACTATCACGGCCAGTACGCCTTCGCCGTGATGTCGAAGTATCCCATCGACACCAAGGGGATCCGCACCTTCCAGCACTTCAAGTGGAAGGACATGCCCGGCGAAACCAACCCAGTCATCGACGACTGCAACAACCCCAAGGCGCCGATCCCCGCCGGCCGCCAGTGCGGCGATGCCTGGTATGATGCAGCCGCCTGGGATCAGTTCCCCCTCTCCTCCAAGAACCACGCGGACGTGCCGGTGCGGGTCAAGACCGCCAAGGGGGAACAGGTCATCCACTTCCTCATCTCCCACCCGACCCCGCCCATCTTCGGCAACGCTGCGCGCCACAACGTCAAGCACAACCGGGCCGAGGTCGCCTTCTGGCAGGACTATGTGGAGGCCGCGAGCTACATGGTGGATGACGCGGGCAAGGCCGGTGGCTTGGCTGAGGGCGCCCGCTTCATCATCGCCGGGGATCTCAACGCCGATCCCCAGCTCGGTGACGGGGATCTGAGTGCCATCCAGGATCTGCACAACCATGTGCTGGTCAATCAGGCGGTCACCAACGGCGCCCTGATCCCGGTGAGCCAGGGGGGCCCCGAGTGCCTCGCCAGCCAATCCAAGCTGTGCACCCGCAACAACAACAGAAGCACGCCGGAGCGCATCACCAGCAGCAGCGGCCTGCAGCTCGATCACCTGATCCCCTCCGCCAACCTCAATGCGGTGGCCTCGGGGGTGTTCTGGCCCGCCAGCTTCGAGCCCGGCTACCACCTGGTGTATGACGCACAGCGAGGCATCGCCAAGGGGGTGAGCTCGGATCACCGCCTGGTGTGGGTGGACTTCGAACTGGATAACTGATGTTCAGAAGCGCAATGAAAAGCGGGGCCATGATGGCCCCGCTTTTTTGCATCCGGCGCTACACCAGCTTGTCGACCCGGGCCGGCAGCCCCTGGCGGGCCGAGGAGCCGATGGCCCAGTCCACCAGGGGGTAGCGGCCATGGCGGCTGGGATCCAGCACCGCGAGATCGTTGAGGTTGACCCCGGCCCCGCGCAGGGCGCTGGCGGCCACCTCCTTGCCATCGACCCAGTGCGCCCTTGCCCCCAGCTCCTTGTGGCCGAAGCCGTGTTCGATGGCGATGGCATCTGCCTGCACCCCGGCCACGCACTCGGCCAGCCCGATCACGCTGCCATCCGGGGTGCTGACCCGCACCCTGTCCCCGCTCTCGATGCCGAGGCGAGCCGCCGTCTGCTCGTTGAGCCGCACCCGGTTGCTGGGGTTCACCTGGCGCAGACGATCGGAGCCGATGCTCATGGAGCTCATGGTGTGGGACTTGTAGCTGGTGAGCAGCAGGGGCCACTGAGCCGGTTTGAATGCCTCGCCAAGCGGCGTGCCATCCGCCAGCTGGGGGCGGAAGAAGCGCGGGGTGCCGCTCAGGAACCGGCCGCTTTGGCTATGACGACGGCTGCCCACCTCCGGGTTCCACAGCATCAATGGCTTGGGCCAGCGCTTGCTCGGCTGACCCGAGTCATCGCGCCCCTTGGCGACGGGTTCGAAGCGTCCGCCCCGTGCGAAGAGGTAGGCGGCGCGGCTCGCCTCCTCCGGGCTCAGGGTGGCATTCAGCACCGGCATGATGCGCTCCACCCCGGACCAGGCGAGATCCTCAAGATCTATGGCGGGAACCGGCTGACCCAGGAAGGCGACGTTCGCCGCGCCATAGAGGGAGAAGTCCGCCGCCCGGTTAAGGCCATGCAGCTTGCCATCCGCCCCCTCAACCGCCCCCTCGCCAAAGCCCGGCAGTGAGAGGCGCTTGGCCACGGCGATCAGGAAGGACTCCATGCAGACGGGATCCCCCTCGGCGGTCTTGGCAACCCGCGGTTCCACCACGGGCCAGCGGCCGGTGGAGACCTTGGTCATGACCCCGTGCCAGGCGGTGGCCCAGCCCCAGGACTCATAGGTGAGGGTGTCCGGCACTATGTAGTCAGAGAGCGCCGAGGATTCATTGATGAAGCTGTCGATGCTGATAAAGAGCGGCAGCACCTTGGGGTCTTTCAGTTGCTCCCCTATGGCCTTGGCGAGCCCCGCCTGACCATAGAGAGGGTTGCCCATGTGGTTGATCCAGGCCTTGAGCCGATAGGGATAGCCGTTCACCGCCGCAGTCAGGTGCTCGCCGAGCAATGGGCCCGAGATGGGGAACCAGGGCTCATGCGCCGGATAGGGGTTCTGCCCCGCCTCCCGCTTGCGCCGATATTCGGAGGTTTTCTCGTAGGGGAACTTGGAGCGGGACAGGAAGACCCCTGCGGGTTTGACCATGCCCGGGAAGCTCGTCAGATCGTAGCGCGGCCCGGCACCGAAGGGGTCGAACTTGCCGCCACTCGCCACTGCGCCGCCTCTGGCGTTGAGGTTTCCTATCATGGCGTTTAGCATCATGATGGCCCAGGCCGAGTAGAAGCCGTTGGCGCTCATGGTGCCACCGTGAGAGACCACAGCCGCCCGGGTGCCGTGGCTGGTGAACTCCCGCGCCAGCTCGACGATGTCGTTCACCGGCACGGCGCACTCGGCACTGTACTGCTCGAGGCTCATCTCCCGGCACGATTCGGCGAGCAGCTGGAAGCTGCTCTTGACCGCCAGCTCGCCGCCCGGAACCGCGATGCGGCGATCCACCCAGAGGCTGGCCCGCTCGCACCGGCTCGCAGGCAGCAGGGCACCGCTGCCCGCATCGGCCACCAGCACGACGTCCCCCTCCCCATAGGCTTCCCCCTCAAAGGGCAGCCCGAGATCGCTGGCGCGCAGCATCTGGCCGAAGCGCGGGTGGGATTCATCGCAAATAACTAAATGGCTGGCGTTGCTGAAACCGCGATAACCGGCCCGCTCAGCGGCCTCGGCATTGGGCGCTCCTAGGAAGGGTTCGGCGTAACGGTCGTTGTCGATGATCCAGCGCAACATGGCCAGGGCCAGGGCGGAATCCGTGGCGGGCCTGATGGGCAACCAGCGGTTGGCGGGGGCGGACGGCATGTTCACCGTGTTCGGCAGACTGGGGGCCACCACCACGTAGGAGAAGGGCTTGCCCTCCCGCGCCCGGTTCGCCGCCAGCTGGCGGGATTGGCGCTTGAAGGGGTTGCCGGACTGCTGTGGTGAGGTGCCCATGAACAGCAGGAAGTCGCTCTCGTCCCAGTCCGGCTTGAGGTGGGCGTTTTTTTCCAGATCGTCCAGCAGGGCGCCGGCCCCCACCCGGAACGACAGGCCGCAGTAAGCGCCGTGGTTCGCGAAGTTGCGGGTGCCGAAGCCGTTGAAGGTGAAGCGCTTGATAAAGTGATCCCGCCCCTCGTCCGAGGCGTTGCTCACCAGCAGTTGGTTGGCCTTGGGGCCGTATTCCGGGTTCGCGGGATCCAGCGGCTCCGCGAGATTGCGGATGGCCTTCAGCCCCTCGACCAGGCCCTCGCCGAACAGATCGCCCCCCTCCACCACTTCGATCACCAACTGCTCAAACGAAATGCTCTGCCAGCGGCCGCTGCCGCGCGGCCCCACCCGCTTGAGGCAGCGAGTAACCCGGTGCGGGCTGTCGAGCTGTTCCAGCATGGCGTTGCCCCGGGCGCAGGCGGTGGAGCGGCCGTCCAGCCCCCCCTCCTGATAACCGCTGGTGCCGAGCAGAGCCTGTTTGATCGGGGTCTTGAAGTCGATGTGGTGGCGGGCGGAGAGCGGGTGATAGGGGTTGCCGAGGATCCGCACTATCTTGTCGCTCTCGTTGTCGATGCGGGCCCGCACCCCGCACAGGGTCCAGCAACCGAGGCACATGGTATTGGCGAGGCGCTGGGCCGGGTTGGGGTGCAGTTCCCCCTGTGCATCGACCCGAAACTCCACGGGAAGAGAGTTGCCGTGGATGGGATCCCGGGTCGGCTTGCCGGCGCTGCCGGTGGCCACCCCGCTCACCACCTGCTGGAGGGTATCGCTGTATCCGGCCACGAAGAGCCCTGTGCCCCCGGCGATGGCGGCGCCCTTGAGAAACTTGCGTTTGCTGTGATCCATCTAGTTTGCCTCGCGTGCAGATTGGGGGGCGGATGCCTGGGTGGTGGAATCGGGAGTGGATGAAGGAGAGGGGCGCACCAGTTCGCTAAGCGCCACCAGCAGGGCCAGCAGCAGGCCGAAGGTGCCTAGGATGCCGAGCACACCCTCTGGGCCCCAGGCTATCTGGTAGAGGTAGACACCGGCCCCGTATTTGGGGGCGAGCTGCCCCTGGATCAGCACCAGCCAGCGCAGCCCCCACACTAGGTGTAGGGCGAGCAGCGCCAGCCCCCACAGCCGCCAGGGTTGCACTCGGCGGGATCCCCTTCCCACCAGCATCAGGGCACCGAGCAGCGCCAGGGTCAGCAGCAGCCAACGGGCCGCCAGCCGCCAGCTGGGATCGAGTCTATAGAGCGCGCTCGCCTCCGCCGCCGAGGCGCCGCCGAACAGGGCCCAGCCGAGCAGGGAGAGAGCGAGCAGGGCCAGGGTCCAGCGGCTCTGACGCAGCAGGGTCGCCTCGGTCTGCGCACGCCAGCCCGCCAGCAATCGGTTGAGCAGCATCAGGGCGCCCTGGGCTCCCAGCAGGGCGCTGATGACCAGCAGCCAGGGCAGCCAGGGGCTGTGCCAGAGCGGGCGAGCCTCGACCGCCATGGTCTCGAGGCCGGTGTAGAGGGCGATGCTGAGGCCACTCAGGGCAGCCAGCAGGGAGAGCGGCTTGAGCCAGCGATCGACTGACCAAGCGCCCAGACAGAGCAGGCGGGCGAGACGGGCTATGACGTCATTCCCCTGGCCGCGCTGGGCCAGGGCTGGCCTTACCAATAACCAGCCCAGCAGCATGCTGAGCAGGCTGAACAGGGGCAGCAGATAGGCGCCGTACCACATGATGGAGCTGAAGCGGGTCTGGGCGTAGAAGTGCCAAGCCCGGGCCGGCTGGTGCAGGTCCGCCGTCAGGGCGATGGGGGCCACCAGACCCGCGCCCATCATCAACACAGCGGCCAGGGTTTGGAGCCGACTGTCCGGCGCCTTGCGCCACAGATCAAACGCACCGAGCCAGAGGGCGCCGTAGGCGAGGCCAATAAGGAAGAAATATTGCACCGCCCAGGGTAGCCAGGTGATGGGCTGATCCGGGGCCAGCAGTTCGTTAATGGTCATGGGCTATCTCCTTGCCATCGTCGGTCAGCAGGGTGCGCAGGGCCGGGTTGCCGTCTACCTTGCTGACGAAGGCCTCGTCCATGCCGAGATAGAAGACCCGCGGCTGGGTATGGGCCTCGGGCTTGAGCACCTTGAGGGCGGACTCGTGCTCGCGCAACAAGCGGCTGATCTGGCTCGCAGGATCGTTTAGATCCCCTATGATGCGCGCCTCGCCGACGCAGCTCTCCACGCAGGCGGGCAGAAGCCCCGCCTCCAGCCGGTGGGCGCAGAAGGTGCACTTGTCGGCGGCGTGAGTCTCGTGGTTGATGAAGCGGGCGTCGTAGGGGCAGGCCTGCACGCAATAGCCGCAGGCGACGCACCAGTCGTTGTTGACCACGACGATGCCGTCGTCCCGCTGGAAGGTGGCCCCCGTGGGGCAGACGTCCAAGCAGGCGGGCTCGGCGCAGTGGTTGCAGAGCCTCGGCAACATGAAGAGGGACGCAGGGGCATCGAGAGCCGTCACATCGCTCACCTCATACTGACTGACAGTGGTGCGAAACTGGCCGAGGGGGGGCTGATTTTCGATGGTGCAGGCCTGACAGCCGACGCAGCGGCGCAGGTCGATCAGCATGCCGTAACGCTTGCCGGGATCGCCGCGACCTATGGCCGGGCGGGCCCCCTGGCCCTGGGCATGAACCTGGGTGACGGGGATCAGGGCCGCACCGGCTGTGATGGCGGCGATGCCGGATAACAATCGGCGCTTGCTGGGCTCCATGGATGCTTCCTTCTGCTGGCTTGCCAGACTAGGCAAGCATGGGGATGAGGCCATTGTCCCCGGCAGAAAAATTCGTCTCTATTGTGGTTTTCCACATAGCGAGGGCCCCCTTGATCCAGCGCAAGAAAAGCGGCGGGCCTCTGGCCGAACTGTGACGGGCCCCCCATTGCGCGCCCGGCAAGGCGGTTGAGCGGCCCCAGGCGATACTCGCGGTGATAGACTGCCGCCCATGCCTGACTCCCCGATCTCCTTTATCCCCCACGGCCAGAAGCGCATCCTGATGGGTCTGCTTTGGCTGATGGCCATGCTGGCCCTGACGACACAGGCCCTAGCAGCCACCGCACCTGCCACGCCAACTCAAACCGCCGAACCGGTGCGGGTCGGGGTGCTCGCGACTCGCGGCCTGGATCCCGCTCGCCGGCAGTGGCAGCCGCTGCTGGATTGGCTCACCCAATCCGTGCCGGGCCAGGGCTTCGCGCTGGTGCCGTTGGCGCTCGACGGCTTGGCCGAGGCCGTCGCCGATGAACGGATCGACTTTGTCATCACCAACCCGGGCCAACTGGTCAGCCTGTCGCGCCAATATCCCCTCTCCTGGCTCGCCACCCTCAAGAGCCCGGATGGCGGAGACAACCTGGTCATCGGCGCCGCCCTGGTGGTGCAGGCCGACGCCCCCTACCGCCACTGGCGGGAGCTCAAGGGCGAGACGGTGGCCGCCGTATCAAAAGAGGCCTTCGGTGGTTATCTCGCCTACCGTTTCGAGGCCCATCAGCAGGGTGTGCGGATAGATGACTTCTTTGCGGCGATAGACTTCACCGGATTTCCGCTGGATAGACTGATCTCCCAACTGCAGCGCAAGGCAGTGACTGCCGCCATAGTGCCGGTCTGCCAGTTGGAGCGCATGGTGCGAGAAGGCAAGGTCGCGGAGGGGGCATTTCGGGTGCTGGACCAGCAGGCAACGACGGGCCTTGGCTGCCAGAGCTCGACCCGGCTCTATCCGAACTGGTCCATGGCAAGCACGCAGCGAGTCGCCCCCGAACTCGCGCTGGCGGTCACCCGCGCCCTGTTCGCCCTGCCCCCGGACAGCGCGGCCGCCGTCGCCGCCGACTCGGCGGGCTGGACAGTACCCGCCAGCCCGCTCGCCATCGATCGCTTGCTCAAGGAGCTGGATCGCCACCCCCTGCAGGGCCCCTGGTGGCAGGAGGCCTGGCACTGGTTGCGCCAGCATCGGCAATGGGGCTGGGGGGCGCTGCTGCTGATCGGACTGCTCGCAGGTCACCACCTGCTGCTGCAACACCTGTTCAACCGCAGCCAGCGCCGCTTGAGCCGTGCCCGCCAGCGGATCGACGAGCAGGCCCGTCAGTTCGATGACAAGGTGCGCCAGCTCGAGCAGGCCCAGCACCTGGCTAGGCTCGGCGAGCTCGGTGCCACCATGGCCCACGAAATAAACCAGCCCCTGACCGCTATCGCAGGCTACAGCCAGGGAGCCCTGCTGCGCCTCACGCGGCAAGGGCAGGGCTCGCCGGATCCGGCCCTGAGACAGGCCCTGGAGCAGATTGGCCAGCAGGTAGAGCGCATCAGCCAGACCATAGGGAGGCTGAGATCCCGCTGGCAGAAGCGGCCGCGCCAGCCAGAGCCCACGGATCTGCAGGCCCTGGTCACGCAGCTGATCCCCTTGCTGGAGCAACTGCTGACGTCCCTCGGAGTCTCCCTTCACCTGAGCTGGCAAGGCCAGCCCAGGCTGCTGTTGCTGGACGCTACCGGCATGGAGCAGCTGCTGGTGAACCTGATCCGAAATGGCGCCGAGAGTGCGGCGCAGGCTGGTGCCCAATCAGCGGATGCCGAGCCCAGGGTCGAGCTGCTGATCGCCTTCGAGGAAGAGAGGTTGCGGCTGGAGGTGCGAGACAATGGCCCGGGACTGCCGGAGGCCCAGTGGCAGCAGCCGTTTTACAGCAGCAAGCCGGGTGGCATGGGGCTTGGCCTCGCCATCTGCCGGGATGTCGTGGAGTGCCATCGCGGCCACTTCAGCCTCACCAACGCCAGCCCCCGGGGTTGCCTCGCCCTGGTGCTGATCCCCGCTCCCATGGAGGTGCCCAAGGCCCCTCCCAGCCCGAGGAACTGATATGCCGAGCCCCTCCCAGCTTCCCCTCTATCTGGTCGACGACGACAGGGCCGTGCTCGACGCCCTGCGCTTTATGCTGGAGAGCAGCGATCTGACCCTTGACTGTTTCGACGACGGCGAACGCTTCCTCGCCGAGGTGGACTTGGAGCAACCCGCCTGCCTTATCCTGGATTGCCGCATGCCGGGGCTGTCCGGCCCCGAGCTGCAGCAGAGGCTGAAAGAGGCGCAGAGCCCCATCGCCATACTGTTTCTCACCGGCCACGGGGATGTGCCATTGGCGGTGGAATCCTTGAAACTGGGGGCCATCGACTTCCTGCAAAAACCGGTGCAGCTCGCCCCCTTGCTCGGTGCCATCGAACGGGCCTGGCAGGCGACCCGGGTCGCCGCGACACGCCTTGTGCACCAGCGCGCCTACCGCCGCCTGCCCCCCCGCGAGCACCAACTGTTGCAGCTCATCGCCCAGGGTCACAAGAACCAGCAGATAGCGAGCACGCTCTGCATCTCGGTGCGCACCGTCGAGGTGTGCCGCGCCAGCCTGATGAAGCGGCTCGAGGTGGAGTCCATGGCCGAGCTGATGCTGCTCTATGCGGATGTCACTTCGGCCCCCTGATTGAGACTGGCGGTGGCGGCCAAAAACTGACCATGCAATCAATAGCCGGGCACAAAACGGGATGAGATCACACACTTTTTGCCTCGATGGGGGTAGAGTGCCTGTCTGCCTTAGATCAGGGCCCCGGCCCTGCGCCTTTCAGCTATCGAGGAGTCACTATGGAACTGCTTCTTCTGAGCAATGGTAAAGCCACCGAATTCCCTGGCCTGCTCGGCTGGGCCCGTGAGCGGGTTCAGAGCGTGCTCGCCCGCAAACAGGTCAAGCGCATCCTGCTCATCCCCTATGCGGTGATCCGCAGCGACTGGGATGCCCGCGCCAATGAGCTCACCGAGAGCCTGGGAGTGGAAGCCATCAGCATCCACCACTTCGACGATCCGGTGGCGGCCATCAACCAGGCCGATGCCATCTTCATCAGCGGCGGCAACACCTGGCGCCTGAACCAGCTGCTGCACGAATACAGCCTGATCGTGCCGATCCAGCGCGCCGTGCGCGAGCGTGGCGTGCCCTATGTGGGCTGGAGCGCAGGTTGCAACGTGGCGACCCCGAGCATTCGCACCACCAACGATATGCCGGTGTGCAACGCCGCCGTGCTGCCCGCCCTCGGCCTGTTCCCCCTGCAGATCAACCCCCACTATCTGGATGCCAGCATCAGCGGTCACATGGGGGAGACCCGGGATGAGCGCCTCGCCGAGTTCTGCGCCGTCAACCCAAGCGAGCATGTGGTGGCTCTGCGCGAAGCCAGCCTGTTGCAGATCAGCGGTGAGTCCATCGAGTACTGGAGCGCCCGCGGCCAGGACTTCAAGATCTTCAAACACGGCGAGGCGCCCCAGGAATTTATGGATGCCTCCCCGCTGGCTGGACTAACTCCCTTCGCTCCCAAGATCTGACGCACTGGCGTCGTCAGATGAGATGCATCAATAAAAAGAGGGATGGCTCAGGCCATCCCTCTTTTCTATGCCCTGTTTTCTCCCTCTGCCTGAGCAGGGGCTGAACACTAGGTTCCCGGATAAGGGCGGGCCCTTATTCCAGGATCGCCATCTCCTCCTGCTTGCCGCCCCGCTTGGGGGCCTTGAGCAGCAGCACCAGCGGCACCGCGCACAGGGTCACCCACATCATCAGGCGGAAGTCCTGCAGGTAGGCGAGCAGGCTGGCCTGGCGGGTCACTTCGCCATTGAGCATGGCGAGCCCCTTGGGGGCCATCAGCGCCGCCACCCCCATCCCCTGCTGCAACCCGGTGTTGAAGGGGTTGATGTAGGAGGCGAACACCTCGTGGTTCATCTGGGTGCGCTGGGCCAGATAGGTGATCACGACCGAGATGCCGATGCTGCTGCCGATGTTGCGCACCAGGCTGAACAGCGCCGTTCCCTCGTTGCGAAACCGTGGCGCCAGGGTCGCGAAGGTAACGGTGGAGAGCGGCACGAAGATGAAGCCGAGCCCCAGCCCCTGGATGATACCGGTGCGTACTATGTCCCAACTGCTGATGTCCGTGTTGAACAGGGTCATCTCCCACATGGAGAAGCTGGTGAGCAGCAGCCCCAGCAGGATGAGGATGCGAACATCCACCCGGCCGGACAACCGGCCCACCAGCATCATGGCGAACATGGTACCCACCCCGCGCGGCGCCAGCAGGTAGCCCACGTCGATGACCGGGTAACCCATCAGCCCCTGCATGAAGGGGGGCAGCAATGTCATGGTCGCCAGCAAGATGATGCCGACGATGAAGATGAACACCAGGCCGACGCTGAAGTTGCGATCCTTGAATAGGGCCGGCTCTATGTAGGGGTGCTTGTGGGTGAAGATGTGCACCACGAACAAGTAAAACGCCATCACCATCAAGATGGTCTCGATGACGATCTCGGGGCTCGCGAACCAGTTCTGGGACTCCCCTCTGTCCAGCGCCATCTGCAGCGCCCCTATGCCGAGGCTGAGCAGGGCGAAGCCCAGCAGATCGAAGCGGCGGCTCGCATCTATCCTGGTCTCCTCGATGAAGGCGGCGAGGCCAAACCAGGCCAGCAGGCCGAACGGTAGGTTGATGTAGAACACCCAGCGCCAGTTGTAGTACTCGGTGAGCCAGCCGCCGAGGGATGGCCCCAGGATGGGGCCCACCATGACCCCTATGCCCCAGAGCGCCATGGCGGAACCATGCTTCTCCGGCGGATAGGTGTCTAACAGCACGGCCTGGGAGAGGGGCACCAGGCTGGCGCCGAAGATCCCCTGCAGCAGACGGAACAGCACTATCTGATCCAGGCTCTGGGCCGCCCCGCACAGCATGGAGGCGACGGTGAAACCCGCCACCGACCACATGAAGAGTTTCTTGCGACCTATCCGTGCCGAGACGAAGCCGGTGAGCGGCATGAAGATGGCCGCCGCCACTATGTAGGAGGTGAGCACCCAGGAGATCTGATCCTGGGTGGCGCCCATGGCCCCCTGCATATGGGGCAGGGCGACGTTGGCGATGGTGGTGTCCAGCGCCTGCATGATGGTGGCCAACATCACCGACAGGGTGATGAAGCCACGTCGGGAGCTCTGATCCACCCCCTGATGGCTTTGCGTCGTCATATCAACCTCAGAATGACCAGCCCAGCAGGCTGCGTTTGTGGCCGGTGTCTATCTTGGTGATGGCGCTCAGGCCGGCGCGCAGAGTGGGCCCGGAGGCCATCTCGTCCAGCTTGATGCGCACCGCGACTCGCTGGGCGATCTTGACCCAGTTGCCGGTGGCATTCTGGGCCGGGATCACCGAGAACTCGGAGCCGGTGGCCGGGCTCAGGCTCTCCACCACCCCGTGCCAATGGGCATCCGGGTAGGTATCCAGGCTGATCTCCACCTCCTGCCCCGGCTGCACATGGGTCAGCTCGGTTTCGGTGAAGTTCGCCTCTATCCAGGGGCTGTCGGTCTCCACCAACATCATGGCGGTCATGCCGACGATGCTGTACTGGCCCGGCTTGGGCAGCTGGCTGGCGATGCCGTTGGCGGGGGCGTAGATCTTGGTGCGGGCGAGATCCAGCTTGGCCTTGGCGAGCTCGGCGGCGGCTTCCTGATAGGCGGGCTGCTGCTCCACCGGCAGGTTGACGTCCCCGTTCAGGGAGGCCTCTATCTTCTTGAGCCCCTCCTCCAGCGCCACCTGTTGCTGGGCGGTCTGTATGGTGAGCTGGCGGGCATCGTCATAGTTGGCGGTGGAGGTGAAGTGTTTGGCCACCAGATCCGCCTGACGGTGCTCCTCTTTCAGGGCATAGGCGTGGCGGGTGCGGGCCACGTCGATCTCCGCCTGCTGACCGCGATAGCTGGTCTGCAACGCCACCAGATCGGTGCGCACCTTGGCGAGCTCCGCCTCGGCCTTGGTCACCGCCACCTGGAAGGTCTCGGGATCCAGCTCGAACATCAGCTGACCGGCCTTGACCTGCTCGTTCTCATTCACATAGACCTTGGCCACCCGGCCCAGCACCTCTGTACTGATGGGCACCTTGTCCGCCTTCACATAGGCGTTGTCGGTCTCGACATAACGGCCACCCAGCATGTAGATGGCACCTATGCCGAGCAGGGCCAGGGCCGGTACCACCATCAGCAGAATCAGACGGGTCCGGCGGCGGTTCATCACCGGCGTTTGGGGAGGGGAAGATTCGGCATTCATAGAAACACTCCACATTCAATGCTGATAAAGATGAGATCATTACTTCGAGAGATTGTCGCGCAGGGTCTTGAGGGCGTCGCAGAGGGCGCGGGTGCCCGCCTCCCCCAGCTCACCGATGGCGTGCTGATGCACCACAGCGGAGGCCTGCTTGATCTTCTCGAGATAGGGTTCGGCCCCCTCGGTCAGGAACAGCTGATGGGCACGCCTGTCGTTGGGGTCGTTGCGCCGCTCCACCAGGCCGTTGTCGGCCATCTGATCGAGCTGGCGCGCCAGCGTGATGGGCTGGACGTCCAACCGCTCGGCGAGATCCACCTGGCGTATGCCCTCGCTGCGGGCGATATGGACCAGGACGCGAGCCTGGGCCAGGGTCAGACAACTGCCCTCCAGCTGCTGCTGGAACTGGCGGCGCATCAGGCGCTGCACGTCGCCGATCAGGAATCCCAGGGTATCCGGTTGTTTGTACATGATAGCCAACCTATATAATAAGCTTTACTTATTATATGCAAAATACAGATTTATGCAAACTGGCCTCGGCCGTCGTTTATGGCCATGCTAGGGAACCAGCATCCAATCGGCAGGAGAAATGTCATGAATATCAGGATGGAACGGGACAGCCTCGGGGAGATCGCCGTGCCGGCGGACAGGCTCTGGGGCGCCCAGACCCAGCGCTCATTGCATCACTTCAACATCTCCGGGGAGCGGCAACCCCAGGAGATCATCTATGCCCTCGCCCGCATCAAGTCCGCCTGCGCCCGGGTCAACCACGATCTCGGGCTGCTCGCCGCCCGCAAGGCCCAGGCCATCATGGCGGCGGCGGACGAGATCTTGTGCGGCCAGCACCAGGCCGAGTTCCCGCTGATGGTGTGGCAGACCGGCTCCGGAACCCAGACCAACATGAATCTCAACGAGGTGCTGGCGAACCGGGCGAGCGAGCTGCTCGGCGGCGCCCGGGGGGAGGATCGCCTGATCCACCCCAACGACGAGGTCAACAAGAGCCAGTCCAGCAACGACGTCTTCCCGAGCGCCATGAACCTGGCCGCCGCCACCGCCATCACGGGCCAGCTGCTGCCGGCGCTCATCGCCCTCAAGGAGACCCTGGCGAGCAAGGCCGCCGCCTTCGACGACATCGTCAAGATAGGTCGCACCCACCTGCAGGATGCGACCCCCCTCACCCTGGGCCAAGAGTTCTCCGGCTGGGTCGCCCAGCTCGAACATGGGGAGCGCCACCTGCGCGCCGCCCTGCCCCATCTGTATGAGCTGGCACTCGGTGGCACCGCGGTGGGAACAGGCCTCAACTGCCCCCCCGGCTTCGCCGAGGCGGTGGCCAGGACCCTGGCCGAGCAGACCAGCCTGCCGCTGGTGAGCGCCCCCAACAAGTTCGAGGCGCTGGCGGCGAGCGATGCCCAGGTCCATGCCCACGGCGCCCTCAAGACGCTGGCCGCGTCGCTCATGAAGATCGCCAACGACGTGCGTTGGCTCGCGAGCGGCCCCCGCAGCGGCCTCGGCGAGCTGCTCATCCCCGAGAACGAGCCCGGCTCCTCCATCATGCCGGGCAAGGTCAACCCGACCCAGAGCGAGGCGCTCACCATGCTGTGCGCCCAGGTGATGGGCAACGATGTGGCCATCAACATCGGTGGCGCCAGCGGCAACTTCGAGCTGAACGTGTTCAGACCCATGATGGCCCACAACCTCCTGCAGAGCGTGCGGCTGCTGGCGGACGGCATGAAGAGCTTCAACGAGCACTGCGCCGTCGGCATCAGCCCGAACCGGGATCGCATCGACGAGCTGCTCTCCCGCTCCCTGATGCTGGTAACGGCGCTGAACCCCCACATCGGCTACGACAAGGCGGCCGAAATCGCCAAGCGCGCCCACCATCAGGGCTTGAGCCTGCGGGAGGCGGCCATCGCCTCCGGCCACCTCACGGCTCAGCAGTTCGATGCCTGGGTGGTGCCCGCCGATATGGTGGGCCGCAAGCAATAAGGCATCTATCCACAGAAATAAAAAGGGCGCCATGGCGCCCTTTTTCATTGTAAGGCCGCTATCAAGTCTTGCTCTGGCAGTTGAACATCCAGTGGGTGCCGAACTTGTCCACCAAGGAGCCGAAGTAGTCGCCCCAGAACATCTCCTGCAGCGCCATCTCCACCTTGCCTCCCGCCCCCAGGGCCGCGAACAGCCGGTCGGTCTCGCTCCGACTGTCCGGCTCCAGGTTGAGGTAGCTGTTGTTGCCCTGCACCAGGGTGAAGCCCATGCTGGCGGGGGCATCCGTCCCCATCAGCACGTGGCCGCCGAGGATGGTGAGCTCCACGTGCATCACCAGTTCCCCGTCCACCGGGGAAATCGGATCCTGACCCGGACAGCCGGGGGAGTCCTTGAAGCGATGGATGGGGCCGTTGAAGTCGCCGCCAAACACCTCCCGGTAGAACAGGAAGGCGGCTTCCGTCTCCCGGGCAAAATTGAGGTAGGTACTGACCCGTGCCATGGCTTTCTCCTTGTCATCGATGGCTGGCCCCTTGGCCAGCTATCAGCATAGAAGAGCCGGGCTTCACCAGGACACGGCCTGACAAGACCATACGAAACCCACAAGAGGCGGTTGTACTCGCCCCCTCAGAGCGCACAGCGGCCCCTCCACAAAAAAGAGCCACCCACAATGCGATGGGTTGCACCCCGCACCGTAGATAAGGTGTATTTCCCAAACCACTAATATCTCTATGAAAACTAATAAGGCACCGCACTTAGGTCGCACTCTCGAGCGTCAATAGACAGGGATAAATTCAGCAATGTAGCCAGTACATTAAAATTTCTTACTTGAAGGTTGCACCTGGTTGCACCATCATCGTCAAAATTTAACCGTCCGGTAATATTGTTACCTTCTAGACACAGGAAGTCCCATGGCCACCACCACCCTTGGCGTTAAACTCGACGAAGCGACCCGCGACCGGCTCAAACAGGCCGCCCAGACCCTGGATCGCACCCCCCACTGGCTGATCAAGCAGGCGATCTTCACCTACCTGGAGCAGCTGGATCGCGGCCTGACCCCGCCAGAGCAGTCCGGTCTGGCCGCCGCCGCAGGGGAAGAGCCGCTGGAAACCCTGACCGAGCAGGGCATCCAGGTCTTCCTCGAGTTTGCCGAGAGCATCTTGCCGCAGTCCGTGCTGCGCGCCGCCATCACCTCCGCCTACCGCCGTCCCGAGACCGAGGCCGTGCCCATGCTGCTGGAGCAGGCGCGCCTGCCCAAAGACAAGGCCGAGGCGACCCAGAAGCTCGCCATGAGCATCGCCGAGAAGCTGCGCAACCAGAAGGGTGCCAGTGGCCGCCAGGGCCTGGTGCAGGGGCTGCTGCAGGAGTTCTCCCTCTCCTCCCAGGAAGGGGTGGCCCTGATGTGTCTGGCGGAGGCGCTGCTGCGCATCCCGGACAAGGCGACCCGCGATGCCCTCATCCGCGACAAGATAAGCGGCGGCAACTGGAGCCAGCATCTGGGCAACAGCACCTCCCTGTTCGTCAACGCCGCCTCCTGGGGCCTGCTCATCACCGGCAAGCTGGTGGCCACCCATAACGAGGCGGGTCTGAATACCTCCCTCAAGGGGCTGATCGGCAAGGGCGGCGAGCCGCTGATCCGCAAGGGCGTCGACATGGCCATGCGGCTGATGGGCGAGCAGTTCGTCACCGGCGAGACCATCGCCGAGGCGCTGGCGAACGCCGGCGCCATGGAGACCAAAGGCTTCCGTTACTCCTACGACATGCTGGGGGAAGCGGCCCTGACCGAGGAGGACGCCAAGCGCTATCTGGCCTCCTACGAGCAGGCCATCCACGCCATCGGCAAGGCCTCCCACGGCCGCGGCATCTACGAGGGCCCGGGCATCTCCATCAAGCTCTCCGCCCTGCACCCGCGCTACAGCCGCGCCCAGTACGATCGGGTGATGGAGGAGCTCTACCCCACATTGCTCTCCCTGACCCAGCTCGCCAAGCAGTACGACATCGGCATCAACATCGACGCCGAAGAGGCCGATCGCCTGGAGATCTCGCTCGACCTATTGGAAAAGCTCTGCTTCGACCCGTCCCTCGCCGACTGGAACGGCATCGGCTTCGTCATCCAGGCCTATCAGAAGCGCTGCCCCTATGCCATCGACTACGTCATCGATCTCGCCAAGCGCAGCCGTCACCGCCTGATGATCCGGCTGGTGAAGGGCGCCTACTGGGACAGCGAGATCAAGCGCGCCCAACAGGATGGCCTGGAAGGCTACCCCGTCTATACCCGCAAGCCCTATACCGATCTCTCCTATCTGGCCTGCGCCCGCAAGCTGCTGGCGGTGCCGGAAGCCATCTACCCGCAGTTCGCAACCCACAACGCCCACTCCCTGTCGGCCATCTATCAGCTCGCCGGCCAGAACTACTACCCGGGCCAGTACGAGTTCCAGTGCCTGCACGGCATGGGTGAGCCGTTGTACGAACAGGTGGTCGGCAAGGTCGCCGACGGCAAGCTGGGCCGCCCCTGCCGCATCTATGCGCCGGTCGGCAGCCACGAGACCCTGCTCGCCTACCTGGTGCGCCGCCTGCTGGAGAACGGGGCCAACACCTCCTTCGTCAACCGCATCGCGGACAACAACATCTCCCTGGCGGATCTGGTGCAGGATCCGGTGCAGCAGATCGAACAGATGGCTGCCCGTGAAGGCACCCTGGGCCTGCCGCACCCGCGTATCCCCCTGCCCCGGGATCTGTACGGCGATGCCCGTCCGAACTCCGAAGGGCTGGATCTCGCCAACGAACACCGTTTGGGGTCCCTCTCCGCCGCCCTGCTCGCCAGCACCAATACCCGCTATCAGGCGCTGCCCATGCTGGGCACGGATATATCTGCACCGATCGAGTTCCAGAACCTGGTCAACCCGGCGGATCACCGCGACCTGGTCGGTCAGGTGAGCGAAGCCAGCCCTGAGCTGGTCGACAGCGCGCTGACCTGTGCCCTCGCCAGCGGCCAGATCTGGCAGTCCACCCCGCCGGCCGAGCGTGCCGCCGTGCTGGAGCGCGCCGCCGATCTGATGGAATCCGAGCTGCAGCCCCTGATGGGCCTGCTGGTGCGCGAGTCCGGCAAGACCTTCAGCAACGCCATCGCCGAGGTGCGCGAGGCGGTGGACTTCCTGCGCTACTACGCCGCCCAGGCGCGCAACCACTTCGCCAACGACAGCCACAGGCCGCTCGGCCCCGTGGTCTGCATCAGCCCCTGGAACTTCCCGCTCGCCATCTTCAGCGGTCAGGTGTGCGCGGCCCTCGCCGCCGGCAATACGGTGCTGGCGAAACCCGCCGAGCAGACCCCCCTCATCGCAGCGCAGGCGGTGCGCATCCTGCTGGAAGCCGGCGTGCCGGCCGGCGCGGTGCAACTGCTGCCAGGCCGCGGTGAAACCGTGGGCGCGGCGCTGATTGCCGACGAGCGGGTGCGCGGCGTCATGTTCACCGGTTCCACCGAGGTGGCGGGCATCATCTCCCGCAACCTGGCCGGTCGCCTCGATGCCCAGGGTCGCACTATCCCCCTCATCGCCGAGACCGGCGGTCAGAACGCCATGATCGTCGACTCCTCCGCCCTGACCGAACAGGTGGTGATGGACGTCATCTCCTCCGCGTTCGACAGCGCCGGCCAGCGCTGCTCCGCCCTGCGGGTGCTGTGCGTGCAGGACGACGTGGCGGATCGGGTGATCCGCATGCTCAAAGGGGCCATGGCCGAGTACAAGGTCGGGAGCCCCGAGCACCTCTCCACCGACATAGGTCCGGTGATCGACGCCGAGGCCAAGGCCAATATCGAGCAGCACATCAAGGCCATGACCAACAAGGGTCGCAAGGTGCATCAGATCGCTCGCGCCCAGGGTGCCGATTACAGCCGCGGCACCTTCGTGCTACCGACACTTATCGAGCTCGACAGTCTGGATGAGCTCGGCCGCGAGGTGTTCGGCCCCGTGCTGCACTTGGTGCGCTACCCGCGCGCCAGGCTCGGCGAGCTGCTGACTCAGATCAACGACAGCGGCTACGGCCTGACCCTGGGTGTGCACACCCGGATCGACGAGACCATAGCCCAGGTGGTCAACACCGCCAAGGTCGGCAACCTCTACGTGAACCGCAACATCGTCGGGGCCGTGGTCGGGGTGCAACCCTTCGGTGGTGAGGGCCTCTCCGGCACCGGTCCCAAGGCGGGTGGCCCGCTCTACATGTACCGCCTGCTGGCGACCCGCCCGCAGGATGCGGTGGCCAGCCAGCTGCGCCAGGAATCCGGTGCAACCCAGCGCGGCGAGGCGAGTAAGCCGGCCCTGCAGGCGCTACGCAACTGGGCAGCCAAGCAGGAGAAGGCCCTGGTAGCCCTATGCGACCAGTATGCCGAGCTGGCCCAGAGTGGCCTGACCCAGGTGCTGGTCGGTCCCACAGGTGAGCGCAACACCTACAGCCTGCTGCCCAGGGAGCGGGTACTCTGTCTGGCCGAGGATAAGGCAGATCTGCTGGCCCAGCTGGCGGCCTGTCTCGCGGTCGGAACAGAGGTGCTGTGGCAGGACAATGCCCAGAACCGTACCCTGCAATCCAGCCTGCCGGCCGAGGTGCGGGGCCGCATCCAGCTGGTAGCGGACTGGGCCAACGGCGACACCGCTTTCGATGCCCTGCTACACCACGGTGACTCGGATCAGCTGAGCGAGGTGGGCAAGCTCGCCGCCGCCCGCGCCGGCGCCATCGTCGGGGTGCACGGCCTGCACCGTGGCGAGACCGACATCCCGCTGGAGCGCCTGCTGATCGAGCACGCCCTCTCGGTCAACACAGCCGCCGCCGGTGGCAACGCCAGCCTGATGACTATCGGCTAAGTGCTGCACAGTACTAGATACTCAAGCCCCGCCGATGCGGGGCTTTTTATATCCGCACCACAAACACCAGAGCATAAAAAAGGCCACCCCGATAAGGGCGGCCTTTTTGTTTCTCCTTCCCCCTCGCGGGAGAAGGGCTGGGAATGAGGGGAGTTAAACGTACTCCATAAACACACGAGACGTCAGCTTGGTGATCAGCTCATAGGGAATGGTCCCAATCTCCTCTGCCACTCTTTCCACTGGCAAACCTTCACCCCAGAGCACGGCCTCGTCACCGGCCTTGTCGGTGGCACCCGGGCCGAGATCCACAGTCGTCATGTCCATGGAGACGCGGCCCACCAGGGGCACTATGCGGCCGTTGACCAACACTGAGGTACCGTTGGGCGCCATGCGTGGGTAGCCGTCGCCGTAGCCGATGGCGATGACCCCGAGCCGGGTATCGCGCTCCGACACCCAGTTCGCGCCATAACCCACCGGCTCGCCCGCCTTGTGATCCCGCACCGCAATCAGCTGGGTCTTGAGGGTCATCACGGGTTTCAGGTCGTAATCCGCCGCCACGGTCCCCGGGAAGGGGGAGACGCCATACAGGATCACACCGGGGCGCACCCAGTCGCAGTGGGAATCCGGCCAGGCCAGGATGCCCGCCGAGTTCGCCATGGCCCGCTCACCCTTGAGGGGGGCGGTCAAGCGGCTGAACAGGTCTATCTGCTCACGGGTAGTCGGTTGCTCCAACTCATCGGAGCGACTGAAGTGGGTCATGATGTTGAACGGCTGCACCACGTTCTTGCACTTGCCGAGGCGCTCGATGAAGGCGGGCATCTCGTCGGCCCGCACCCCGAGCCGGTGCATGCCGGTGTCGAGCTTGAGCCAGGCCACCACGGGGGCCGGCAGCTCGGCCTGCTCCAGGGCCTCGAGCTGCTCCCAGGTGTGCACGGCGGTCTGCAGGTTGTTGGCCGCCAGCACCGGCAGATCTGCGCTGGAGAAGAAGCCCTCCAGCAGCACTATGGGTTTGACTACGGCACAGGAGCGCAGCATCAGCGCCTCCTCGATGCGGGCCACAGCATAGGCATCCGCATCCACCAGAGTGCGGGCGACCGGCAGCAGGCCATGGCCATAGGCGTTGGCCTTGACCACGGCGATGATCTTGCAGGAGGGGGCGTGGCGTTTGACCACGGCGAGGTTGTGGCGCAGGGCCGTTGTATCGATTTGGGCAATAGCCGCTTTCATCTGTTTTCCCTTACGAGGGCATATGGCGCACGGCGCCAGGCACAGAGGTGCCAGCCCTTAATAGTCATCGTCTAAGGCCGGACCGGCAGAATTGTCGAACCGGGAAAACTGTGTCTTGTCATCTAGGAGCAGTTCGCTCCCGGTTAATAATCGTCGTCAAAGGCCGGGCCGGCGTAGTTGTCGAACCGGGAGAACTGCCCCTGGAAGGTGAGGCGCACCCGACCTATGGGGCCGTTACGCTGCTTGCCGATAGTCATCCCAGCAATTCCCTTGTCAGGGCAGTCAGATACTCAATAGTCATCGTCAAAGGCCGGGCCGGCGTAGTTGTCGAACCGGGAGAACTGCCCCTGGAAGGTGAGACGCACCCGACCTATGGGGCCGTTACGCTGCTTGCCGATGATGATCTCGGCGATCCCCTTGTCGGGGCTGTCGTCGTGATACACCTCGTCGCGGTAGATGAACATGATCAAGTCCGCATCCTGCTCGATGGAGCCGGATTCACGAAGATCCGAGTTGACCGGGCGCTTGTCGGCCCGCTGTTCCAGGCTTCGGTTCAGCTGGGAGAGCGCCACCACGGGGCACTGCAGCTCCTTTGCCAGGGCCTTGAGGGAGCGGGAGATTTCACCGATCTCCAGGGTTCTGTTGTCGGACAGCGCCGGTACCCGCATCAGCTGCAGGTAGTCGATCATGATCATGGACAGGCCCCCGTGCTCACGGGCGATGCGCCGGGCGCGGGAGCGCACGTCTGTCGGGGTCAGGCCGGAGGCGTCGTCTATGTACATCTTGCCCTTCTCGAGCAGGAGCCCCATGGTGGAGGAGAGGCGCGCCCAATCCTCGTCGTCGAGCTGGCCGGTCCGCACCTTGGTCTGATCGATGCGCCCGACCGAGGCGAGCATACGCATGATGATCTGCTCCGAGGGCATCTCGAGGGAGAAGATCAGCACAGGCTTGTCGGCGGTGAGCGCCGCGTGCTCGCACAGGTTCATGGCAAAGGTCGTCTTGCCCATGGAGGGACGGGCCGCCACGATAATCAAGTCAGAGCGCTGCAGGCCGGCTGTCATCTTGTCCAGATCCCCGTAACCGCTGGAGACCCCGGTCACCCCGTTGTGGGGAGTCTTGAACAGCTCCTCAATCTTGTCGACCGTCTGCTCCAGGATGAGGTTCAGGGGCTGGGGGCCCTCGTTGGCGCTGGAGCGCTGCTCGGCAATCTGGAACACCTTGCTCTCGGCGAGATCCAGCAGATCCCCCGAGGTGCGCCCCTGGGGCTCGTAGCCCGCCTCGACGATCTCGTTGGCGACCGAGATCATCTCCCGCACCACGGCCCGCTCCCGCACTATCTCGGCGTAGGCGTTGATGTTGGCGGCGCTCGGGGTGTTCTTGGCGATCTCCACCAGGTAGGCAAAGCCACCGGACTCCTCCAGCTGCTCGGAGCGTTCCAGCTCCTCCTGCAGGGTGATGAGATCGATGGGGTTGCCCGCGTTGGAGAGACGGGTCATGGCCTGGAAGATGAGGCGGTGGGGACGGCTGTAGAAATCCTTGTCGATCACCCGCTCGGCCACCCGATCCCAGGCCTCGTTGTCCAGCATCAGGCCGCCCAGTACGGACTGTTCGGCCTCAAAGGAGTGGGGGGGAACTTTCAGCTGTTGTGTCTTGGCGTCTTTTTTCGCCGTCACTTGCTCTGCCATACACATAAAAACCGCAGCGGGAAGGGGACGGGAATTTTACAAAAGAAACCCCGCCATCGCGAGCGCTAATGCGCGCCATTCAAAGAGCCCGGCTATCTTTCCCCTCCTCCGGGTCAAGCCATAGCGGATTATCATCACCCGTCGGGATGACCAATCGGGTTATCCCGTCACCGTCACAACACGATAAAGGGCCACACCAGGGTCTGATCCTGTCCCTTGGCTCTCGCCTTGTTGCGCAGTCTGCGTTCTTTACGGCTCGGTCGTCTGTTTTTCATCCAGCTTCTCCTGTTGCCGTTCCGAGGGGGACAATTCGTTCATGAATAATTCATGCCAAACGTGTTAATCATAGTCGCAAGCTGCAACACAAAAAGGGACAGGCAGCCTGCCATGCGCCTCGCTGAGCTTGCACAAGCAGAGCATGCCCCCATCCACATGAGAGTGAAAAGAGTCAAAATGAAAAAGATGCTGACCCTGTTTGCCGTGATCCTGGCCATTGGCCTCGGGGCACCCATCGCCGAAGCCAAGAAATTTGGCGGCGGCAAATCCTTTGGCAAGAGCTACAAGACGGCGCCGGCACAACCGGCTCCAGCCGCAGCACCAGTGAACGGCAAGAACCCGACCCTAGCCGCGGCCCCCAAGAAGAGCGGCATGATGGGTGGCCTGTTGGGTGGTCTGCTGGCCGGCGGCCTGTTCGCCTACCTGCTGGGCAGCGGTGCCTTCGAAGGCCTGCAAGGCATGGACATGCTGCTGATCGCCCTGTTGGCCCTGGGTGGCGTCTTCCTGTTCCGCGCCCTGCGCAAGAGCAAGGCGGCGACGGCCCAGCCACAGGCCGCCTATGCTGGCTACCAGCCTCCCCAGGCCCCGCAGCAGTTTGAGCAGAGCCACAGCGCCCCGCAAGCGACCGGCTTCGCCGACAGCGACGTGCCCTTCCGTCTGCCCCCAGGCTTTGACATGAACGGCTTCCTGTCCGGCGCCCGCGATCACTATCGCACCCTGCAAGAGGCGTGGAACAAGAACGATCTGGAGAAGGTACGTGAGTACGTGAGCCCGGAACTGTTCGAGAACCTCAAGGCCGAGCGTGCCGAACTGACCGGTGAGCAGCATACCGAAGTGATGTATGTGGACACCCAGCTGGTGCGTGCCGACTACGGTAGCGACTGGGCCCAGGTCAGCGTGCGCTTCAGCGGCCGCTACATGGACCGCCAGGAGAACGTCGAGGAGGACATCAAGGAGGTGTGGCACCTCGAGCGTGACCTCGCCAAGGACAATGCCCCCTGGCACATCGTCGGGATCGAGCAGCTGTAAGGCTCTCCCTTCAGGAAATATAAAAGGCGACCTCAGGGTCGCCTTTTTACTGCTTGTCCATCCATGGGATCATGTCGCCCACATCGGCCAATTAACCATGGTTCGTCCACGCAGATGGGCTTCACACTATTCGCTGGACCAAAAAAACCGGGGCCAAGGCCCCGGTTTTGGCTTCAACGATGATCAGTTACCTATGATCTCCTGGCCACAGTTGTTGGTGTTGGCCGGATTGACAGTGTTGTTGATGAAGGTCACTTCACCCGCAGGCTGGTAGTCAGCGGCATGGACGTTCTGCTTGGCTTCCAGATACTCTTTCAGCACACCCGCATCGACCAGGCCAGCATTGATGGTGTTGATGACAGGATACTTGTCGCCACCCGCCGCGCTGAAGCTCGGGATGGCAAAGCTGTAAGTTGCATTGGCATCGAAGGCCTTGCCACCGATGGAGGCAATGGTGACGCTCTTGGCGCCACAATTGACTTCCATGTTGATGCCGCCAAATTGGGGATAGCCACCGCTGGTCAAGGTCGCGACCTGGCCCAGATAATCGACAAGCTCGGCACCCTTCATGGTTGCTTTGTTAACCGTGTTACCGAAGGGGTGAACGGTGAGCACGTCGCGGTAGGTAATATCGCCGATCTGTATGGACGCACGCACACCACCCGAGTTCACGATGCCAAAATCGGCACCCAGCTTTTGGGCTGTGGCCGTAGTAATAAGCCGTCCCAGGTTGGTTTGCATATAACGAACATTTTTACGCTCCCCCAGCAGGAGGTCATCGGTGGAGGCAATTTTTACGCCTAACTCGGCCTCTCCCTTCTCCTGGAATACTTGCAAGGTGGAGTAAAGTTCAGGGTCCTTGATAATTTCGTCCTGAATAAACTGCACATTGTTATTGGTGTCTTTAATTACCGCGTTCTTGGCATCACGCTTGACCAGATTGACCGGGATGAGTTCATAGCTGGTCAGGGTCAGCTTGCCATTCTGGTAGTCAAACTGGGCGCGACCCACATACTTGCCCCACTCGTGGGCCTGCATGATCCAGGTGCCGTTCTGTTGATCCGGCAGGCAGTCGTCCCCCGGCTGGAAGCTGGCGTACTTGTCCGGAGTGCCCGGCTCCATGCAGACCGGGTTCTGGGAGTGACCCCCTATGATGGCGTCCAGGGTGCCGGCCGGCAGCGCGCGGGCCATCTCCACATCACCGGGGGCATTGCTGCCGTGCTGGCCATCCGCGTAGTGACCCATGTGGGTGATGGCGAAGACCAGGTTCGCTTCCTTGTTGCTGCGGATCTGCTGACCCAGCTTGGCCGCTTCCGTGGTCGGATCCCGGAATTCCAGGGTCTTGACGTTGTTCGGATCCACCAGCTGGGCGGTATCTTCCGTGGTCAGGCCCAGCACGGCGACCTTGAGGCCGTTGTCCAGCTTGAACACCTTGTAGGGGTCGAAGTAGTGCTTGCCGCTGGCCTTGTCATAGATGTTGGCAGACAGCATGGGGAACTTGGCCCACTCACGCTGTTTCTCGAGGACGCTCAAGGGGTTGTCGAACTCGTGGTTGCCCACCGCCATGGCATCGTAACGGATGCTGTTCATGCCGATGAAATCGGGCTCGGCATCCTGCAGATCGGACTCAGGTACACCTGTATTGACGTCCCCACCGGAGAGTACCAGCACCTCGCTGCCCGCGGCCTTGGCCTCGCCACGCAGACGCTCGACCAGGGTCTTCTGGGCGGCCATGCCATATTCACCATCGGCGTTGTGCCAGAAACGGCCGTGGGTATCATTGGTGTGCAGGACGGTCAGTTTGCAGACATTTTCGGTACAGGGGGCGACACTTTCATTCTTGGAGGAATTGCAACCACTCAGAGCGGCCAGCACAGCCAGTGCGACACTTCCTTTGACTAATTTATAATTCATTTCCATATCACCTTGTTATTTTGTTATTGGACGACCCATGCCTTGGGTCGGGCGGTAATATAACAAACAACCTGTGACGGTTTTTCATCGGCGACTCACAAATTGCGCTAAATGTGATCCTTCGCGCAACCTGTTCTTCTGTCGAAATATCTCCCCGCGCTCTCACCCTATTCACCGCCATTTCACCGAGCCGGGTGGCAGCCATGGCTGCACAGGTTATGGCATAATTCCCGCCAATCGATGCCAAGGAGTGCCGTGAATGGCCAAGTACGACAAGATTTCCCCCGAGACCCAGCAAGAGGCGATGAAGATCGCCCGCGCCAACCAGAGGCCAGGTCAGACCAAGGAGCAGACCCAGCTGATCGCCCAGGGCATCCAGAAGGGCATAGACGAATACAAGAAGCAGATGAAGGCTCGCGCCCGCGAGACCAGCCGCCAGAAGAAGCTGCAGGCCAAGGCGAAGTCGCAACTACAGGGCGAGCATGAGGAAGAGAGCGAAATCGAGATCATCGAGATCCGCCGCCAGCATCCCCTGCCCTGGGTGCTGCTGGGGCTGAGCTGGCTGGCCTTCGCCTGTGGCTGGTACTGGCTGCGCTGAGCCGCTCGCAAACCTTTGCCCTGGGATCGGCTTCACAGCCCGGGGCATGGATGCTGGTCATCCCTGACTCTCGCTGATTACACTCGCCGCCCATCGTCTGGAGAAGCTTTCACATGAACCCGGCCCCCCTCTATCTGCTGGCCCCCCTGGTGCTGTTCATCGTCACCCTGGTGCTCTACCGCATCTCGCCCCTGCGGGCCGTCGCCTCTGGCAGCGCACGCTGGTTTATCCTGCCCGCGTTTACCCTCTTCATCCTGCTGATCGTCATCAATGGTGCGGCCGATCCTGCCCAGCGCAGCCCCGGCTTTCACTGGCTGATGCCTGGGCTCGGCTTTGCGCTGAGCCTGTTCCCGGCCCTGCCCAAGGCGCTGGTGCCCCGACTCGCCATCAAGGAGGGTGCCTTCGCCGCCCTCGGCCTGATGCTGATGAGCCTGGCCATGGTGTATTGACGCAGGCCGTGATCGGCCTGTAACGGCTCAGGAGGCGCTCTGTGACGGGCGCCTCTTGTACAAACAATGGCCTGCGGGCATCTTGGGTGGCAGGAATGCTCGCCAGGAGGCCAGATGACCAACCCGCCCGACTTCATGACCCTGTGGGATTATCAGGATCCCGCCGCCAGCGCTGAGCGCTTCCATGCCCTTCTTCCCGAGGCTCGCGCCGCCGATCTGCAGTATGAGCTTGAGTTGCTGACCCAGATAGCCCGCACCCACTCCCTGCGACGCCAGTTTGCCGAGGCGCACCAGCTGCTCGACGAGCTAGAACCCCGCCTCACGACTGCCACCCCGCGAGCCCGTCTTCGCGCCCTGCTGGAGCGCGGCCGCACCTTCAACTCCGCCGGTGACAAGGCCAGTGCCAGGACGTTGTTTGAGCAGGCCTGGCAGCTGGGTCTCAAGCAGGGTGAGGATCACCTGGCCATAGATGCGGCCCATATGGTGGCCATCGCCGCCCCGCTGGAGGAGCAGAGCCGCTGGCACCAGCTGGCGATGACCCTGGCCGAGCGCAGCCAGGACGAGCGGGCCCGGGGCTGGCTGCCGAGCCTTTACAACAATCAGGGCTGGACTCTGTTCGAACTGGGACGCCTGGCGGAGGCCAGAGCCAGTCAGCAGAAATGCCTGGCCTGGCACGAGCAGCACAACAACCAGGCCAAGGCCTTTATCGCCCGCTGGAGTCTGGCGCGCCTCACCCGGGCGCAAGGCTTGCACGAGCAGGCGATGGAAGAACTGAAGCAATTGCAGGCCGACATGGCCTCCGCCAGCACTCCCGAGGATGGCTATCTGTTTGAGGAGTTGGGGGAAAATGCACTGGCGCTGGATGATCCGGCCACGGCCGAGTATTTCGCACGCGCCTGGTTCCTGCTGTCCCAGGATGGCTGGCTGCAGGCCAACGAGGCCGAGCGGCTGGCGAGGCTCAAGCGCCTCGCCAAGCTCTAGCGAACAACCGAGAGAAAACAACAGGGCGGCCCCTCGGCCGCCCCGCACACCAGCTATCTGCTCTGAATGACGCCTGTCATCCCGATACCGACCTCAGCCCTGGCTTGCTTTTCCCGTCCCTGCTTCTTGCGATAGCGGGATTGGGAAGGAGTGGGCTGAACGTCCATCAGCCCTGGCTCGCCTCCTCCCAGCCCTGTTTCTTGCGATAGATAGTCGAGGGGCTGATCTCCAGCAGGGCCGCCGCCTTGGGGATGTTGCCGTCACAGCTGGCGATGGCCTGCTCTATGGTCTCCTTCTCCACCAGCCAGAGCGGCCGTATGGGGGCCCGGCTCGAGGCCTGGGCGACCACCTCGGTGGTGCTTACCACAGGCAGAGATGCCACGCGGCCCTGGCCGCCATTGAGAGGAGGCGGCAAGATCTCCGGGCTCACCAGCTCCCTGTCGTTGAGCACCACTATGTTGCGCACCACGTTCTGCAGTTCGCGCACGTTGCCAGGCCAGGGGTAGTCCAGCAGCACCCGTACCGCCTCGGCATCGAAGTCTTTGAAACGTTTGTTCTCTTCCTTCGCATAACGCAGCAGAAGATCCCGTGCCAGCAGCAGGATATCCTCGCCACGCTCCCGCAGGGGGGGCAGGCTCAGGGGGATGACGTGCAGCCGGTAGTAGAGATCCTCCCGAAAACGCCCCGCCTTCACCTCCACCAGAGGATCCCGGTTGGTGGCGCAGACGAAACGCACATCCACCGTCTCCAGCTTGCCGCTGCCGACCCGCTGCAGGGTACCGGTCTGGATGAAGCGCAGCAGCTTGCTCTGCAGATCGAGATCCATCTCGCAGATCTCGTCCAGAAACAGGGTGCCACCGTCCGCCAGACTGGCCGCCCCCTTGCGATCCCCCTGGGCGCCGGTAAAGGAGCCTTTCACATGGCCGAAGATCTCGCTCTCCATCAGATCGTGGGGGATGGCGGCGCAGTTCAGCGCGATGAAGGGCTGCTCCCGGCGCGGGCTGCACTGATGGATGGCCTCGGCGCACACCTCCTTGCCGGTACCGCTCTCCCCCGTGATGAAGACGGTCGCCTTGCTCGGCGCCGCGCTCTCTATGATGCGATAGACCGCCTGCATCGGCATGGAGGCACCGATGAAACCGGCGAAGGAGCTGCGCTCGAAGTTCTCCCTATACTGGGCAACCAGGGAGCTGAGCTGCTGATGCTTCAAGGCATTGCGCGCGGTGGCACACAGCCGCTTGCCGTCGAACGGCTTGGTCAGGAAATCGAAGGCCCCGTGGCGCATCGCCTCCACCGCCACGTCCACGGAGCCGTGGGCGGTGATCACCACCACGGAGCAGGGCAACTGCTGCTCGGTGATCTGCTGCAGTATGTCCATGCCGGACATGTCCGGCAGCTCCAGATCCAGCAACACCACGGGAGGCGGGCTCGCCAGCAACTGCGCCAGCGCCTGCTGGCCACAATCGGCCAGCAGTACCTCATAGCCATCCTGGGCCAGGTACTGCTCATAGACGACCGCCAGACTGCGGGTGTCTTCCACCAACAGGACGCGAGGTTTGCTTTCAGCCACGGGATCCATCCTTGCGATTGATTTTGTTGTCTATTCTGCGGGCGATATGTCACACACTCAAGCCATGCAGGCAGGCTTTCTGACAATTCTGGCTACCAGACAAAAGTAAAAACGGCTCCTAGAGGAGCCGTTTTTGTGCAGTTTCCTGCTTATTTCTTCGCGTCGGCAGCGTCGGCGGCCGGCTTCTCGATGGCGAGCAGCTCGACGTCAAACACCAGCACGGCGTTCGCCGGGATGGAGCCTGCACCGTGCTCACCGTAGGCCAGCTTGGACGGCAGGAAGAACTTGAACTTGGAACCGACCGGCATCAGCTGTACGCCTTCGGTCCAGCCCGGGATCACCTGATTCAGCGGGAAGGTGGCCGGCTCGCCGCGATCGACGGAGCTGTCGAACTTGGTGCCATCGGTCAGGGTACCGGTGTAGTGAACCTTGACGATGTCGGTGGCCTTCGGCTTGGCGCCGTCACCCATCTTCTCGACCAGGTACTGCAGGCCGGATTCGGTGCTCTTCACGCCCTCTTTCTTGGCGTTGGCGGCCAGGTACTCTTCACCCTTCTTCAGGTTGTCCACGGCATCCTTGTCAGCCTTGGCCTTGGTCAACTCGTTGATCTTGGCGTCGTATTCCTGCAGAACCTTCTGGATCTCCTCGTCGGTCATGCTCGCTTCCTTGCCCAGACCGTCGGTCACCCCTTTGAGGATGACGGTGTTGTCCAGCTTGATGCCGAGCTCTTGCTGGCGCTCCAGGGTATTGGCGATGTAACGACCCATGGAGAGGCCGATCGCGTAGCCGGATTGCTCTTCAAAGCTCTTGGCTTCTGCCTTGGGGGCCTCTGCGGTCTTGCTGGCCTCTGCCTTCACCTCTGCATTGTTGGCAGCCGGCTTTTCATCTTTTTGGCAACCAGTCAGGCCGACGGTAACGGCCGCGGCCAGCAGGGACACCTTCAGAAAATTGTTCATCAGTTTCTCCAAAACTCTAAATACCGCTCTCGGTTCCTTCATGAAATGAGAGGTTTATAGTGATAAGCGCCTTATACTAACGCCCTGATCGCAGGTAACGAAAGCATGAGACAGGAAAAATGATCAAAAGTGCCATTTATCTCCTCGCGATTTGCCTGATGCTGACGGGTTGCGAACAGAGCTCATCCCCGGACCAGCAGATCCGCCTCGCCAATCAGGGCTTGCTGAGTGCGGATCTGAGTCAGGATGGCCAGCTGGCTATCGCCTCCAGCCTGGGTCAGGGCACTGTGGTGTGGGATCTCGCCAAGGGCCAGGAGCGCTGGCGCTGGCGCCAGTCCGATGACCAGAATGACTTCGTGACCCTCACCCGTTTCTCCCCGGACGACAGCCACGCCATCACGGCAACCCAGCACGCCTTCGCCATCTGGCGGCTGCAAGATGGCCAGTCCCAAGGCTACTACTCCCTTCCTGAATCCAGCCTGAGGGACGCGGCGCTGTCCGCCGACGGCACTCAGGTGCTGATCGGGCGTGAGGATGGCAAGGCGGAAGTGGTGGATACCCGTACCGGTCGCAGGTTGCAGTTCCTCGGTCACAGCGAGCAGGTCAATACGGTAGATCTCTCCGCCAATGGCCGTTACGCCCTCACCGGTGGCAACGACTACAGCGCCTACCTGTGGGATACCCGCTCCGGCCAGGTGGTGTGGCGCTTCAACCACGGCGGACGGGTGGTGATGGCACGGCTGGAGCCAACCGGACGCTACGCCTTCACCGCCGACAGTCATCAGGCCACCATCTGGGATCTCAAGACCGGCAAGGGGCTGAGCCGCCTGCAGTTCGATCACCGCTTCGAGGTCTATACCAGCGCTCGCTTCGCCAATGACGGTCAATGGCTCATCACCGGCTCCCCTTCCCGCCAACTGCTCTTGTGGCGAGTCAGCGACGGCAGCCTGCTGCAGCGCTGGCGCGTCTCCCCTCATCCCAAGGCGAAACCACCGAGCGCTGTGGTCTATGGCATGGCTTTGCGCGACAATAGCCACCTCGTCAGCGCCAGTTCCAGCGGCCTGGCCGAAATCTGGACTATCAAGTAAGGACCAACAGGCCCATGAGTCAGCAACTTAACGATCGCCTCGAGACCCTGGAAAGCCGTCTCGCCTATGCCGAATACACGGTGGAGCAACTCAACGACGAGGTGACCACCCAGGGTCGAGAACTCGATCGGCTCAAGCATCAGATCCAGCTGTTGATCGACAAGCTGCAGAGCGTGCAACCGAGCCAGATCGCCAGCATGGCGGAAGAGACGCCGCCCCCGCACTACTGAGCGCAGCGCCCGTCGCCCATAAAAAAACCCGCAACGAGGCGGGTTTTTTTATGGGGCCAAATGGCCGATCAGTGCTGGTGACCCTTGCCACCGCAACCGCCGCCACCGCAGCAACCGCCGTGACCGTGGTCGTCGCCGTGATCATGACCGTGGTCGTGGCCGTGATGACCACCACCGCAGCAGCCGCCATGGCCATGATCGTGATCATGGTCGTGATCGTGGCCATGGTCGTGACCGCAGCCACCGGCACCGTGCACGTGGCCGTGGGCCAGCTCTTCGGCAGTAGCGGCACGCACTTCCTTGACTTCAACCTTGAAGCCCAGGGTCACGCCGGCCAGCGGATGGTTGCCATCCACCTTGATGAACTCTTCGGAGACCTCGACCACGGTCACCGGGCGGTGGCCATCGTCGGTCTCGGCAACGAAGGTATCCCCTTCAGACACTTCCATGCCATCGAACAGTTCGCCCGGCACTTCTTGCACCAGGTTCTCGTCATACTCGCCGTAGGCCTGGCTCGGGGTCAGGGTGACTTCGAATGCCTCGCCCACGCTGCGGCCTTCCAGCTCGGCTTCGAGGCCAGAGACCAGATAACGGGTACCGTGCAGATACACCAGAGGCTCTTTACCGACAGTGGTGTCGATGACTTCACCGTGTTCGTCGGTGACCGTGTATTCCAGCGTAACCACGCTCAGGGGAGCTACTTTCATGTCAGGGATCCTGCGGATAGAAAAAAACGGGGCCAGAATACCTCAAAAAGGTGGCCAAGCATATGATCTGCCCCGCCTGGGCGTGCCGAAAAATCCAGCAGCCCGGAACGGGGCTGGCCACCTCTGGGAATGAAGGATGCCCCTAGCAAAGGGGCAGGCCTGCCGCCCACCCAGCCTCCCGGGTCAGCTTGCCCGGCGAGCCGAGTGCGAGGCGGGGTTCACTTCCCCCGTCATTCCGGCCTAAACACCCCGATGACCTGCTCGGCTTCGCGGGTCGCCTTATCCACCTCGGCCTGGGTCTGCACCTGGGTATCCCCGCAGTCGACACAGGTCACCTTCTCGACTCCATGCTCCATATACAGCATCATGGTGTCCATCTTGCCGCACGCCGGACAAACTGCACCGGCAATGAAGCGCTTTTTACGTCTGGTTTCCATTTTTGTTACCTCCAGGCAGCATCATATCAGGGTTTTTACATGCATCACGCCATCGAATATCAGCATTTTTCCACTCCTCATCTGCAGATGGGGGCCCGCAAGCGCAGCCCCCTGGGCCAACTGCTGCGGATCACCCGGGGAGCGGCGCTGCTGAGACTCGGCGCCCAGGAGCTGCTGTTGACGGCGGGCAGCCACTTCTGGCTCTGCACCGATGCCCTCGCCGCCTTCACCCCTTTGGCGGGCTGTCAGCACGATCGGCTGAGCTGTTCCGTGCGGGTGGCGCAGCCGCTCCAGGCGGGCTGGCTGCAGGCCACGCCGCTGCTGGATGCCCTGCTGGACAACCTGGCCGGTTGGGACAAGGGGCGCGACTGGCAGGGGGCCTATGGTCATCGCCTGCGGGTCGCTCAGGACGAGCTGATGGCTTCGACCCTGCTTCCCCAGACCACAACCCCGTTGCAGGCGGCCTGGCAGGCCCTGCAGGCAGGGGGCAGCGTCGACGAGTCCGTGTTTGTCGCCGCCGGCCTGGACGTGCAATCCCTGCGCGCCCAGTGGCAGTTGCTGCAGGCCGCTCGCCTGCTGAGAAGCGGCAGCAAGCTGGCACAGGTGATGGACAAGCTGGGTTATCAGGATGAGGCCGTCCTGGCGGATGCCTGCCAGCGCTGGCTCGGTCAGCCCCTGGCGGCCCTGTCACAGCCCTGAGCCGGTGACTCGGGCCGGAAAAAACCGGGGGAAAGGGATCCAGTTTTGCGGCCAGCGGTCGCTAATAACAGACGAGTCATTCTGTTTCGCATCCCCTATGCTGAACACCACCGTTTAGATCAACAGGACATCCGCCATGACGAGCAAGGCCAACCAATCCCAGGGCATGTTGCTGTTTCACCTCTCCGCCAGGCAATCCTTCGCCATCGGCACCCTCAAGGTGAAGGAGATAGTGCCCTATACCCAGCTCACCGCCCTGCCCCACTCCCACCCGACCGTGCTCGGGGCCGCCAACATGCGCGGCACCACCATACCGGTGATCGACATGGCGATGGCGGTGGGCTACAGGCCCATCGCCAGGGAGGAGATGGCCCAGTGCTTCATCATCATCACGGATTGCCGCCGCACCCTGGTGGGCTTCCTGGTACGCGGCATCGACAAGATCACCGAGTGCAACTGGCGTGACATAGAGCCGCCTCCCCCCTCCCTCGGCCACAACGTGTTCGTCACCGGGGTGACCAAGGTCGGCGATCAGCTGATCCAGCTGCTGGACGTGGAGCTGATCCTCTCCCGGGTCTACCCGGACGATCCCAGCCACCTCTATCCGGTGCTGACCGACGTGCAGCGCGAGCGCCTCAAGCCGATGCGGATCCTGCTGGTGGATGACTCCGCCGTCGCCCGCCGTCAGCTGATGGCGGCGCTGGACTACATCAACATCCCCTACGAGGTCTGTACCAACGGCCGTGATGCCCTCAGCCTGATGCAAGCGCGGGCCGCCCAGGGCAACCCCATCGACATCCTGGTGAGCGACATCGAGATGCCGGGGCTGGATGGCTACGAGCTGGCGTTCGAGGTGCAGAGCGATGCCAAGCTGGCGGAGGCCTACATCATCCTGCACACCTCCCTCTCCAGCGAGATCAGCGTGGAGCGGGCCCATCAGGTGGGCGCCCACGAGGCCCTCACCAAGTTTGAAGCGAACGAACTGATCCAGGCCATGCTGCGAGGTGCCGAACACCACGACCGCCTGCCCGCCTGATCCCCGACCTCTGATGACGGTGGCGAGCCAGCCTCGCCGCCGTTTGCCACCTCGCGAGCCCCTTATGTTGATTGAGAGCCACTTCCACGCCCCCTGGTGGGCCCGCAACCCCCATCTGCAGACCATATTGCCGAAGTGGCTGCGCCGGGCGCCCGCCCGCTTCATCCCGGAGCGGTTCGAACTGGCAGACGGGGATTTCGTCGATCTCGCCTGGAGCGGCCCCATCAGCCAGGATGGGAAACCGCTACTGGTGCTGTTCCACGGTCTCGAGGGGAGCATCCACTCCCACTACGCCAAGGGGCTCTTTGCCCATCTGCAGCGGCAGGGCAATGAAGCTGTTTTGATGCATTTCCGGGGCTGCAGCGGCGAGCCGAACCGGCTGTTGCGGGCCTATCACTCCGGTGCCATCGAGGATGCCCAGGCGCTGATCGCCGAGCTGGGCCGCCGCTTCCCCGGCAAGCCCATGGTGGCCATCGGTTACTCTCTCGGGGGCAACATGCTGGTGAATCTGCTGGCGCGGGCCTGCCCGGTGGAACTGACCGCCGCCGTGGTGATCTCGGCGCCGCTGCAGCTGGCGAGCTGCGCGGATCGGGTCAATCAGGGCTTCTCACGGGTCTATCAGAGCTATCTGCTGCGCACCATGCGGGACAACCTGCAGAAGAAGATCCGCCATCAGGCGGCGGCCCAGGCGCGCTGGCAACCGGAGGCGGTCACCCGCATCGCCACCCTGCGGGATTTCGACGAGCAGGTCACCGCTCCCCTGCACGGTTTCGACAGTGCGGATCACTACTACAGGAGCTGTTCCGGGCTCGGCATGCTGGCCCGGATCACCATCCCGACCCTAATCATCCACGCCGCCGACGATCCCTTCATGACAGGGGCCGTGATCCCCACCCCCGAACAGCTCTCCCCCCAGGTGCGCTATGAGCTGAGCCGCCGGGGTGGACACGTTGGCTTCCTGCACGGTTCCCCCTGGCGTCCCCGCTTCTGGCTGGAGGAGCGCATCAGCCAGTGGTTACAGGAGCAGACTCAAGGGGCTATTTGATAGCCGTTTCGTCCCCCGTCCTTGACCCGGTAGAGCGCCTCGTCCGCCCGCGCCAGCAAGGCCTCTATGGTCTCGCCGCGCCGCCAGAGCGCTATCCCCTGGCTCGCGGTGACCCGCTCGGCGACGCTGGAGTCGGCATGGGGGATGGCGCAGATGGCGAGCTCGCCCGCGATCCGCTTCGCCACCGTCTCGGCGGCAGCGGCATCGGCCCCGTACAGCAGGATCACGAACTCCTCCCCCCCGTAGCGGGCCACCACGTCGGTGGGTTCCCGCAGGGAGGTGCTCAGGCAGTCCGCCACCGCGATCAGGCACTCGTCCCCCAGCTGGTGACCGTAGCGATCGTTGAACAGCTTGAAGAAATCCACGTCCAGCAGGATCAGCGCCAGCTTCTCGTGCTGGGCCTGCACCTCCTTCAGGATCTGCTCGCTGACGGTGGCAAAGTAGCGGCGATTCGCCACCCCGGTCAGGGGATCGCTGTTGGCCATGGCATCCATCCGCCGTGCCAGCACCAGGTTGTCGTGCTCCCTCAGCACCGCCAGCTCGAACCAGCCGTTGAGCATGCGTCGCCCAGTTTCCAGCACAATGAGCAGCACCACCACCGACAGCCCGTTGATCATATTGATCGGGGACGGGCTACCGCAGGCCCGTATCAGCACAAACAGCAAGGGAGTGACCGCCAGGCAGTAGAACAGCCGCCCCTCGCTGTAGAAGGCGATGAGGGCCGTCAGCAGCAGCAGACTCACCATGTTGAAGCTCAGGCTGAATCCCCCCTTGGGATCGACCTGGGAGATGGTATGGCCCGTCGATGCCCAGACCACGCCCCAGCACAGGGCGCAGCCCCACAGCCAGGGTCGCCACACGGAGGGCGGCTGACGGGAGAGCCAGCGCCACAGGAGGGGGAGCAGCAGACAGATGCACAGCATGGCGATGAGCTGCCACTCGTAGTGCCAGGGCAGGAGCCCGGTCGGCATCATCTGGGCATCCCAATAGACGTAGAAGCGGGTGATCAGAAACAGGATGGCGATCAGATTGATGATCCAGAACCAGCGCAGCCCCCCGTCCAGGGCTCGGCGACGGGCATCGTGCAGGTGGTGATCGAACCGGCTGGCGAGGCGGCGCTGCTCAACGGACAGCATGGATGACCTCACGGGGACAAACTGCTTGCGCTCGGTGGCCAGACAAAGACAATGTCCGCATACCCATGACCGAAGATGAAACCATGATAATCCCCTGGCAAGAACTGGATCCGGATACCCTGCACAACCTGATAGAACATTTCGTCCTGCAGGAGGGAACCGAATACGGTGAACAGGATGTCAGCCTGGCTGACAAGGTCGATGATGTCAGAAAACAGCTGCGGCAAGGTAGTGCCGTCATCGTCTACAGCGAACTCCATGAGAGCATAAATATAGTTCCTCTGGAGTCCTTACATCGTTTCGCCGCTCCGGACATGCCTGAATGAGGCACATATCTCGCTGCCACGGGTAGCGAATATGACCAACGAGAAGTACCTCCGCAGCATGAACAATAAATTAAGCTGATATGGATAGTGTTTTTCGCTACCCATCAGGATTCCCACGGCCGGGGTCGGCCACAGAACCCACTTGACCGCCCTTTGATCCTCCCCTTATAACGGGACTCCCAAGGAAGAGAGAATTCTATGTCGGCCAAGCATCCCATCATCGCGGTTACCGGTTCGTCCGGTGCCGGCACCTCCACCTCCACCAACGCCTTCCGATCCATGTTCCATCAACTGGGTTACAACGCGGCCGTGGTGGAGGGGGACAGTTTTCACCGCTATACCCGACCCGAAATGGACGTGGCCATCCGCAAGGCCCGGGAGCAGGGGCGCCACATCAGCTACTTCGGCCCGGAGGCGAACGACTTCGGCCTGCTGGAGTCCTTCTTCCAGGAATATGGCCAGAACGGCAGCGGCCAGTACCGTCGCTACCTGCACAGCTTTGACGAGGCGGTGCCCTTCAACCAGATGCCGGGTACCTTCACCCCCTGGCAGGCGCTGCCCGGTGAGACGGACCTGCTGTTCTACGAGGGGCTGCACGGCGGCGTGGTCACCGACGAGCACAACGTGGCACGCCACGTGGACTTCCTCATCGGCGTGGTGCCCATCGTCAACCTGGAGTGGATCCAGAAACTCATTCGCGACACCTCGGAGCGCGGCCACTCCCGGGAGGCGGTCACCGACTCCATCGTCCGCTCCATGGACGACTACATCAACTTCATCACCCCCCAGTTCTCCCGCACCCACATCAACTTCCAGCGGGTGCCCACCGTGGACACCTCCAACCCCTTCAGCGCCAAGGTGATACCGAGTCTGGACGAGAGTATGCTGGTGATACGGTTTCGAGGCATCAAGCAGGTGGACTTCCCCTACCTGCTGTCGATGATCGACGGCGCCTTCATGTCCAGGATGAACACCATAGTGGTGCCGGGGGGCAAGATGGGCTTCGCGATGGAGCTGATCCTGCGCCCCCTGATCCAGCAGCTGATCGAAACCGGCAAGATCACCTGAACCAAGGAGTTCACGATGCGCGCCGCACTTCTCTCGTTATCCCTGGTCGCCCTGCTGGGCGGCTGTACCACAGGTCCTGCCGCTCCCACGGTGGAGACCGGCACCATGGTGGTGCGCCCGGCGGACCACTGGCGCTACGGCGCCACCCCGCGCTATGCCCTGGCCGAACAGTTCCAGTATGCGGGCAACAGCGCTGCCGGCTGGCTGGAGCCGGTACAGCAGGCGGTCAGCCAGGACCTCAACAACCGCGGCTGGCAGAGCGTGCCCCTCGATGAGGCCGATGTCTGGGTTGCCATCGGCGTGGCGGGCAGCAAGGACATGAGCGACGGTGAGATCTTCTCCCGCCTCGGCATGACGCCCGGCCTGCAGGCCAAGGGGGATGCCCGCAAGGGCACCCTCGCCATACTGCTGCTCGACCGCCAGAGCCAGCAGACGGTGTGGAGCAGCGCCATCCAGCTCGCCAGCGACGTGCCCATCGACGACGACAACCGGCGTCAGCTCAGCCAGCAGCTCGCCACCCAGTTGCTGGACGCCCTGCCCCGCTAATCCCCAGAAACACAAAGGCCCGCTCGATGCGGGCCTTTTGACACACCAGACAGACGAGCAGTTACTTGAGCTCGCAGGTGAGCAGGGTCACGCCGTTCTTGACCAGGGTGGCGTTCTTGTCCTGATGGGAGAAGGTGGTCACGCCGTCTGAATAGCTGGACGTCCCCTTGGGAGCCTCGATGCGACCCAGCTTGTGATAAACCCCGGCATAGGGGAACTGCACCATGTCGGCCTGGGCATCATAGGTGATGGCCAGCAGCTCTTCCCCGCACTGGTACTGGCGGTACTGATACTGGGTCGGCTGCGGCATGCTGCAGGCGGCCAGTCCGAACAGGGGAAGCAACATCATTATTTTCTTCATTGTAATTTCCTTATGTCATGGTGTTATCGGCAGATCCAGCTACGCGTATCAAGCCTCAAGGATTTGATAACTATGAGTAATTTCTACGGCTTTTTCCAACATCAGGGAAACTGAACAATATTTTTCCATCGACAGATCCACCGCACGGGCCACCTGCTTCTCGGCCAACCCCTTGCCGGTGACGACGAAATTGAGATGGATCTTCTCGAACACCCGGGGCACGGATTCGGCACGCTCCCCTTGCAGCTCCACGTGGCAGGCGGTCACGGACTGACGCGCCTTCTCCAGGATGGAGACCACGTCGATGGAGCTGCAGCCACCGACCGCCAGCAGGATCATCTCCATCGGGCTGGCACCCTCGCCCGGGTTGGCGCCGTCCAGGGTCACCTGATGACCGGACTCGCTCTCGCCCACAAACTTCATGCCTTCCACCCAGCTGACCTTGGCTTTCATCTCACATTTCCTCTCAATGACGACGGTTCTGACGCCCATAGCATACCTCAAGCAGGGGCCGTGTGGCACATACCCATATTCTTGCGAACTTCCCGCCTAAATAGATCGAAATCAACATCTTTCGATGCTTTCTTACCTAGAATGGCCGGAATGGCGCAGCAGAACGACGCAAGAGGCGACTCGCAAAAGTCCCCGAAGCCTTGTCAGCACAGGCAAAGGCTCTTATTCTACTGCGACCCGATACAAGGAATGGCAAGCGTGGCACCTTGCCCGGACGCACGAGTCCACAAAAATGACACTACAGAGGAAGTCTCATGATCATTGGCAAACCGCAAAGCGATCCCACCCTTGAGTGGTTCTTGTCGCATTGCCACATTCATAAGTATCCCGCCAAGAGCACCCTGATCCACGCCGGCGAGAAGGCAGAAACCCTCTATTACATCGTCAAGGGTACCGTCGCCGTCCTGATCAAGGATGATGAAGGCAAGGAGATGATCCTCTCCTACCTGAACCAGGGTGATTTCCTCGGCGAGATGGGCATGTTTGAAGAGAACGAGAACCCGGAGCGTTCCGCCTGGGTGCGTGCCAAAGGCGCCTGTGAAGTCGCCGAGATCTCCTACAAGAAATTCCGCCAGCTGATCCAGGTCAACCCGGACATCCTGCTGCGCCTCTCCGGCCAGATGGCCAAGCGTCTGCAGCACACCAGCCAGAAGGTCGGCAACCTCGCCTTCCTGGATGTGACCGGTCGTATCGCCCAGACCCTGCTGAACCTGGCCAAGCAGCCGGATGCCATGACCCACCCGGATGGCATGCAGATCAAGATCACCCGTCAGGAGATTGGCCAGATCGTCGGCTGCTCCCGCGAGACCGTCGGCCGCATCCTCAAGATGCTGGAAGAGCAGGAGCTCATCTCCGCTCACGGCAAGACCATAGTGGTGTTCGGTACCCGCTGAGGGCGCAGCCCTTTGCCATCACGCGAACGCCGTCAGATAAAAGGCTGCCCCGGCAGCCTTTTTTGATCGCCTCCCCTATAATCGAACCCCTCCCTGGCCTCAACCAAGCGAGTAGCTATGCATCTTCAATGCCCTATCTGTCGTGGTGCCCTGCATCTTCATGAAGCCTCCCGCGGGGTCTATTGCGACAAGAAACACCATTTCGATCCGGCCCCGGAAGGCTATCTCGATCTCATCCCCGGCATCAAGAATCCGAAAGACAGCGACAGCCGCGCCCTGCTGCGGGCCAAGCGCCGCTATCTGGAGCAGGGCCACCAGCTGCCCGTGGTGGAGGCCATGGCGGCCATGCTGGCCCCTCTCGGCGCCCATGAGCTCATTCACCTCGGCTGTGGGGAAGGCTACTACTGCCGCGCCCTGGCGGAGCGACTGCCGGGCTGGCGCATCGGCGGCTTCGATCTGGCCAAGAACGCCATCTTCGCCGCCAACAAGGCCCAGCCAGACGGCCAGTTCATCATCGCCGACCCCGCCCGCGCCCCGCTGCAGGCGGGCACGGCCCAGGTGCTGCTGGTCAACGACCTCAAGGTCAAGACAGAGTTGCTGGTCAACTGGCTGGCGCCGGGTGGCTATCTGCTCTACCTGCAGCCGGGCCCGCGCCACCAATGGCAGCTGAGGGTCAGCCTCAACCCGGTGAGCATGGAGCACCCCCTCAGCTGGCCGAGCCTGGCCGGACTGACCCCGGTCGCCCAGCAGCGCTGCCAGTTCACCACGGCTCTGGATCAGGGTCTGCGTGAACACATCCTCGAGACCAGCCGCCTCGGCTGGCGCGCCAGCGGCGAGCAGCGCCACGCCTTCACCCACCAGGGACCGGACGAGCTGGAGCAGGATCTGCTGCTCGGCCTGTGGCAAAAGCCGCTTTGACCCGCTATCCCCATGAAAAAAGGCCCGTCAGGGCCTTTTTTTGTTGCTGCTTCCACCTGCTCCAGCTGGATGTTTATCTATCTCAACCGAACCAGACAGAGCAAATGACTACTGCAATGGCCTGCCATTGACGGTAAACGTCAGGGCCCCGCCCGCCCCCTGCAGGGCCCCTTCGTCCAGGGTACGCCCGCCGCAGACCACGGCGGCGCTGCGTGGCTCGCTCGCCTCCGGCACGTTGACGTGGAACTTGTTCATCAGGTTGGCGCTCAGGCGGTGGTTGGCCAGCCGGAAGTGCAGGGTGCCATCGCGGGTCTCCACCTGCAGCTGGCAATCCCCAGTCCCGAGGCGCGCGGCGTCATCCCCGTAGCTGAAGCCATAGGCGCCGTGCAGCGCCGGGTAGATATAGCTCGGCAACTGGCCCTGGGGATCGTAGTAACCCACCAGGGTGGTCACCGGAACCCCGAAATCTTGCGGCTTGCGCGGGGCCCGCGCGTCCACCAAGGCCCCCTCCTGCCAGCGGCTGCCATCGGAGGTGTAGCTCTTCTTGAAGCCCCGGGAGACGGTGATCTGCTGACCGTTGATGAAGAGGGTGCTGTTGTAGCCGGCATCGTGCACGATGTTCAGGATGCGGCCCGCATTGGCGGCCGAGGCGGCGGGCGGCTGGATGTTGCGTGTCCAGTTGCCGTCCCACATGGCGACCCTGACCAGATCGTACTCGGCCAGCAGGGCCGTGAGTGCGGCCTCGCCGAGACTGGCCACCGGCGCGTTCACCTGCTCCAGGGCATCTACCTTGTGCTCATAAGGCTCCATGGTCGCGGTAGTGGCGTTCCACTTGCTGAATCCGGTCACCGAGTCGGCATCGAACACCGCCTTGCTCTCGAGGAAGCGCTGGATGATGGCGGCCGAGTTGGGGGTATAGAGGGTGAAACGGTTGAAGCCGGAGAGGGGGGCTCCCCCCGCCATGGCGTCGAAGCCGAACGGGCGGCCGTCAAAGGGGGCCTGGCACTGACCATCCAGGCAACTGCTCTGGCCGTTGCGACCCGGGCCAAAGTTGGGAATGAAGCGATTCTTGTCCCCGTCCCAGCCCCAGCTCGAGTTGCGCGCCTCGGCGCTGCGGTGCACCGAGCCGGCGAAGCCCCCCACATAGTGGCCGAGGCCATAGTTGTGGCCCACCTCGTGGCTGAACTCGTTGCCCAGTGAACTGTCCAGGGTGACGATGCCGCCGCCCCCGGAACCGCCGTGCACCTGCACCCCGTTGGCGTACTTGCCGCGGCTGTTGTGGGCCGCCAGCTGGGCCACCACATAGGGATGGCTGCCCTCCCCCTCACCGGCGGTGCTGTTGATGCCGTAGTTCGCGTTGTCGATGCCGTGGGAGATCAGCTCCTTGCCGATGCGCTGGCGCATGGTGCCCTCGTGCCAGCCCCCCTGGCTGGGATCGAAGTCCGTGAGCAGGGTGCCGTCCGGCAGCATCACCTCCGGCAGGGAGAGGGGCGCGTACTGGCTGACGATGAGCCGGCTGGTGGGCACCGTCTGGAAGTATTCACGGTGGGCCTCGGGATCCCTGGCGAAGGCGAACTGATCCCGGGGAGAAGTGAGCATGCCGATGTCGATGGTGTGGATGAGCAGCTCGCTCGGGGCGCCGACCTGCAGATCCGCCAGCTCGCCGCTCAGGCTTCCCTGACTGAGTTGCAGGCTCAGGCCAGGCCGGATCCAGTGGGCGGGCAGCACGGCGCTCCAGGCGTCGGTCGCATAGCGGATGCCGTTGTTCTCAAGCTCTCCGTCCCGGATCCACTGGCCGCCCACGAACTTGAACTGCAGCGTCTGACCGCGGGAGACCGTCGCCTGACGACCGCTGTAATGTACCGTCGAGTTGTAACCGGCGTTGGAGACGACGCGCACCATCTTGCCGGCCATCTCGGCCCCGCCCGGCAGGTGGATGTCCCGCACCCAGCGTCCGTCCGCGGTCTGTATGGTCACCAGGGCGTGGGGCTGCAGCTTGCCCTGCAGGAAGACGGCGGCCGGATCGCTCAGCCTGGCCAGCTCGCCACTGCTGTTGATGACGGTGCTGGTACCGGGGCCCGGGGTGAAGTCGACCCCCTCCTCCGGCGAGCCCTCCAGGTAATAGGCCGGCTTGGGCAGCTGATCCGGATTATTGAGGGTCAGGGTGCCCAGGAGCTGGCCATCGCCATCCCTGGCCGTCAGCTGCATGGGGACGCTGGTGTCGGCCTGCAGGGGCCGCACCAGCAGCAGACTCTTGCGCTCGGCCACCAGTCTCGGCTGATTGTCCCCCTCCTGGGGGTGAGCCGGCAGGATCTGGTTCTGGGCAAACTGCACCTGGGCCGCGAGAGAGCCTTGCAGATCGTTGATGGGGGCCCTGTCGTTGAACACCAGGGGAGAGGGTGCCTGAACCGCGGCCAACAGGGGGCCGCTTGCCAGCGTGGCCATGATCAGGCTGGCGATGTGCGTTGTTTTCATTGTCATGGTTCTCATCTTGATGGGCATGTCCACATGCCCTATTGCTGGGAAGCGCCGGCGTTGACAGCCAAAAACCGGCCGACGCCCTGGCCGGGATTGCCCCGGCAAGCCATTCCCGACCGCAAGTGGCGTCAGCCAACTTGCAAGCGGGGTGTTGATTCATCAGGCCCATCGCGGTGCAAGGGCCCGGCGATGGCGAAATATGCTCCTTCGATCCCGAGCAGGCCGGCGACTAGGCGCCTCTCTCGGTCGAGGATCGCTGCTGGATGGCGCGCCCGTCATGGACCTTTTGGGCGCGGATTGAACTGCCGATAAAAAGAATGGGGCCTAGGCCCCATTCTCCCTTGATGGCGATCAGTTGCAGCTGGCTGCACCTTGATCAACCCAGACCGCGGCCTTGCCGGGCTCGTCACCCTTGGTCCAGTACTGGGCCTTCCACTTGCGACCGTTGTGGTTGGTCAGATCGCCGGCGTTATAGGCCACCCCGGCATTCCAGCCGAGCTGCACCGCGCTCAGCAGCTTCCACTGATCCGCGGTCTGGCTCGGCTCGTTGCCCTGAGTCCAATACTTGGCCTGCCACACCAGCTGCTTGTGGCTCACCTTGGCATTGGTGTTGTAGACGGCGCTGGCACTCCAGGCCGGATGGTTGACGGCATCCGGATCGGTCGCCTCGCAGCCACCGCCCGTGCTGACCGGCTTGACGGTCAGACGGGTGCCGGCGCTGGCGTCCAGGGAGCCGTCGGTCACCACCAGGGTCAGGTCATAGGCTGTGTCGCTGGTGACGCTCGGGCCAGTGACCACCAGGGTAGCGCTGTTCTGACCGGTGGCGGTGAGGCCAGCAGGCAGGCTCCACTGATAGGTCAGGGCGTCGCCGTTCGGATCGGAGGCGGTGGCCTGGATGGTCACCTGCTTGCCGGATTCGACGGTGGCGGTGGCCGGTACCGTCACCACGGGGGCCAGGTTCGGTTGCGGCGCCTTGTTGGTCACCACCACCTGATCCTTGGCCGTGAGGTTGTGATCGTCGGTAACGGTCAGCTCGAACACCAGGTTGACGTCGGCGCTGACGGCATCCAGCACCACACGGGCCTTGGCCTGGGTAGCGTCGAGCAGGGAGGCCTGCGGGCCAGAGACCTGCTTCCAGCTGTAGCTCAGCACGCCGCTCTCCGGGTCGTGAGAGGCCGCGCCATTAAGAGTCACCTCGGCCGGGCCTGTGGCGCTCAGATCGCTGCCGGCGTTGGCCACTGGCGGCTTGTTGACCGGCGGCGTGGTGCCGCCATCCCCGTGGCCGAGCCCCTCGTGCATGGCGTTCAGGATGTCGCCGTTGTCCGCATCGATCTCCCAGGCGAAGAGGCCGCCGAGCTGGTTCGCCAGCACGTACTGACCCTTGGCCTTGACCGAGCGACCGTTGTCGAAGCTGATGAGGTCCCCGGTGCTGGCCTTGAAGACGTAAGGCGCTTCCGCCGTCTCGTCATAGCCCTGCTCCCAGCCTGCGCCCATGCGGTTGTTGACGATATCGCGGTAATCCACCACACCGTTCTCCCAGGTGCCCTTGATGGGCCCGGTGGCGGTGCCGGTGAAGGGGTTGCCGGCCTGATAGCCATTGACCCCGGTCCAGCCACGGCCATACATGGCCGCACCCACCACGACCTTGCCCGGGGTGACCCCCTGGCCGAGCAGCGCCTTGACGCCCTTGTCGGTGGTGTACTTGGTGGCCGGATCCCAGCTCGATGCGTAGAGGTTGGTCTGGTGAGCCAGGTTCTTCAGATCGAAGGCGCCGCTGAAGTCGTAGCTCATCAGGAAGATGTAATCCATGTACTGCTGGGCAGCCTGATAGTCCACCTTGGCAATCTTGTCGCCGCCGGCGCTGATGGCCGAGGTGAGCTCATACTGGCGGCCGGTCTCGGCTTCCAGCTCGTCCAGCATGGCGCGCAGCTCTTTCATCAGCGCCACATAGGTAGCGCCATCGTTCGGCCCACCCAGGTTGGGGTTGGCACCCTGGCCACCGGGGAACTCCCAGTCGATGTCCACGCCATCGAAGAATTTCCAGGTCTGCAGGTACTCCTTCATGGAGGCGACGAAGGTGTCGCGCTTGGTCTTGTCACTGAAGAAGTAGAAGGGATCGGACAGGGTCCAGCCACCCACGGACGGCAGGATCTTGAGGTTTGGATTGGCTTTCTTGAGCGCCATCAGGTTGCCGAAGTTGCCCTTGTAGGGCTCATCGAAGGCGGTGAGATTGCCCTGTCCCATCTGGACCGCGGCCCAGGGATCGTGAATGGAGACCTTGAAGTCCTCACGGCCGGCGCAGGAGCGCTGCAGCGCCTCGAAGCTGCCGGAGATCTCTTTCAGGCTGTCGTTGATGCCGTTGCCGCCACAGATGGGGGTGAAGCCGTAGAGGATGTGCGTCAGGTTCTTGGCCGGGATCTTGTCCACGGTGAACTTGCGACCATAGACCCCCCACTCCACGTAGTAGGCCCCCACCACCTTGCCGGACTTGTTGGCATAAGGCTTGTTGTTCTCTTGCAGCGGTGCATTGAGCGGCGCCAGGTGGCTGCCGTCGGTGTCGGCCACCACTATCTCCTTCTTGTCGGAGAGGGTGCAGCCGTCGGCGTTGCACAGGGCCACCTGCATCTGGTAGCGGCCACCCTTGGTGACCTTGAAGTTGGCGGTGCCCGCCGCGCTGGCGGCGCCGGACCAGACTTCCTTACCATCGAGCAGCACCTTGGCGGTCTGGCCCACGTCGCCGGACCAGAGGTTCCAGGTCACGCTGACCGGGGCGCCATCCTTGTGGACGGTGACCAGCTTGTTGTAGGAGGTGGCGGCCTGATCGACCTGGATGATGGCGAACTTGGTTTCGCCCCAGCCGATGGTTGGTTTGCCGGGGGCGGCGGCGAAGGCGGAGGTAGAACAGATCCCCCCGACCAGGAGCGCCAGCAGGGAATGTTTTGGACTGAACATAGTTGAACTTCCTTATTTCGTTATTGGTATGAACAACGAAAAAGGCAACGCAACCTGACAGGTAACGCAGACAACATCGCTACCATGGCTTGGCTCCATGGACGATACAACCTGTGGTGGCCCCGCTATCCTAGGTACTCTGACCCTTAGACCGGAGGCTTTGCGTCCCGGACTTTCATCCGGTTTGCCTTTTTTGCACAACTTGGTTTGCGATGAAAATAATCGCCGAATGACTATAGATGAGAGAAAACCTCACGCCACCTAGTAGAAATGACAGTAAGAGGGACTCACTATTCAGAGTTGGCTGCGATCATGCATGCAAACCGGCGACAACGTCGCCGATGCATCGGGATGAGAACCGTTATCAGCCAGAAGGGCCAAAGATGGATTCTGTGAATGCAGTCACGCTATGGGCAACAGGAGGCTGTTCATCAGGGCCCTCAGCTTGAGGGGCTTGACCGGTTTGCTGACATAGCCGAAGCCGTGCTCGCGGATCTGCGCCTGCAGCTCGCTCTTGCGATCCGCGCTGATGATGATGCCGCCGATGCCGTTGCCATGGGCCAGCCGGATCATGTGCAGGGCCTGCAGACCCGTCTTGCCATCGTCCAGGTGATAGTCGGAGAGCACCAGGCGCGGCAGGAAGCCGCCCGCGATGAGCGACTGCGCCTGCTCCAGGCTCTGGGCACAGCGCACCTCGCAGCCCCAGCGCCCCAGCAGGGAGTCCATGGCGGTGAGTATGTCCTCCTCGTTGTCGATGCAGAGGATCCTGACCCCCTCCAGCTGACTGTCCCGCACCACGGGCGCCGCCACCGGCAACGGCATCACGGGGCGAGCCGCGAGGTTCAGGGTGATGGCGAAGACCGAGCCCACATCCGGCCAGCTGCGCAATGAGAGCTGATGGCCCAGCACCAGGGAGATGCCGCGGGCAATGGCGAGCCCCAGCCCCAGCCCCTGCTCGCGGGCGGTGCGGGAGTGGTCCAGGCGAGAGAACTCGTCGAAGATGGTCTCCTGCTTGTCGAAGGGGATGCCGGGGCCGTTGTCCCACACCTCGATGCGTACCTTGTCCCCGAGCCGGCGGCAGCCGAGCAACACCCGGCCCCCCGGGTTGTAGCGAAACGCATTGGTGAGGAAGTTCTGCAGCACCCGGCGCAGCAGGCGCACGTCGCTGTGGACCGCGAGCCGGCTCTCCACCACGGAGAACTGGATGCCTCCCGCCTGAGCCAGCACCCCGAACTCCGCCTTGAGGTTGTCAAACACGTCCCTCAGGGCGAAGTCGAGCTTCTTCGCCTTGAACTTGCCCGCCTCCAGCCGGGAGATGTCCAGCAGATCCGTGATGAGATCCTCGGTCGCTCCCAGGGCATCATCGATATGGCGGGCGATGCGGATCTGCTCGGCGGCCTGCTCCCCCTCCTGGGGCAACATCTCCAGCAGGGAGGAGGTAAACAGCTTGGCCGCATTGAGGGGCTGGGTGAGATCGTGGCTCACCGCCGCGAGGAAACGGCTCTTGGAGTGATTGGCCCGCTCCACCTGCTGGTTCACCAGCAGCAGCTGACGGTTGAGCTCGGAGAGCTCATGGGTGCGCTCCGCCACCCGAGCCTCCAGGTGCTCGTTCGCCTCTCGCAGCACCCGCTCCGCCGCCCGGAAGGGGGTGATGTCGGTGAAGGTCATGACGAAGCCCCCCGCCGGCATGGGGTTGCCCTGCATCTCGATCACCCGCCCATCCGGCCGCTCTCGGGCCGAGACGTGGGGGCTGCCGCGCTGCATGAAGGCGACCCGACGCGCCACATGGGCCTCGATCTCCCCCGGGCCACACAGCCCCTGCTCGGCGTTGTAGCGAATGATCTCCTCGATGGAGCGCCCCACCTGGATGAGGCCGGGAGGGTAGTGGAACAGGTCGATATAACGCCGGTTCCAGGCCACCAGCTTGAGCTCCCTGTCCACCACCGAGATCCCCTGCCCCATGTGTTCTATGGCCCCCTGCAGCAGGCCGCGGTTGAAGCGGAACACATCCGAGGCCTCGTCCACTATGGTGGCGATCTCCTCGAGCTGCATGTTGCGCCCCTGCAGGGCGGAGGCCAGCACCAGGCGCGCCGACGAGGTGCCGAACACCCCGGCCAGCAGCCGCTCCGTGTGGGCGATGAGCTCCGCCGACGCCTGCATCTGGGGCGCCAGGGTGCCGCCGTGCTCGCCGGCGAAGCGGCCGAAGGCGCGCTTGACCCGGCTGGAGCCGACGAAGCGGGCCGCCAGCATCTCCAGCTCCTTGACCGAGACCCGCGCCTGATAGAGGGTCGCCTGATCCCGGCTCGGCTTGCCGACGAAGTTCGCCGCCTGCAGCCGCTCGCTCACCGCCGCCCGCGACAGCAAGGATCCCGCCACATAGCCCACCAGGTTGAGCAGCAGGCTGATGAAGATGCACCAGGCCCCGATGCTCAGATCCCGAAAAGCAGGCCAGTCCGGCGGCGCCAGCAGGGCCTCCAGGGGGGAGCCCGCCAGCAGGCCGCTCTCCGCCAGCAGGGTGAGGAACCAGAGGCTGACCCCAAGGCCGAGACCGAGGTAGACCCCCTTGCGGTTGCCATGGCGCCAGTAGAGGCCGAGCAACAGCGCCGGGGCAAACTGGGCCACGGCCCCGAACGACAGGTAGCCGATGCGCGACAGACTGGTGAGATCCCCGAGCCAGAGATAGAGGGTCCAGGCCGCCAGCAGGATCAGCAGTATGACGCCCCGGCGCACCTGCAGCAGCAGCCGCATCAGCCGCTCGTCCCGCCCCTGCTGCCAGAAGCGGCGCAGCAGCACGGGCAGCACCAGATCGTTGCTGACCATGATGGCCAGGGCTATGGTGCAGACGATCACCATGCCGGTGGCCGCCGAGGTCCCCCCGAGGAAGGCCAGCATCGCCATGTCGTCGAACCCCAGGGACATGGGCAGGCTGATGACATAGGTATCCGACCCCAGATCCGCCCCTACCCACTGCTTGCCCGCCAGGGCCAGGGGCCAGATGAAGAGCCCCATCAGGAACAGATAGAGCGGGAAAACCCAGCGCGCCCAGTGCAGATCCTGACCCTGGTTGTTCTCCACCACAGTCACGTGGAACTGGCGCGGCAGGCAGATGACGGCGCACATGGCCACCAGGGTATAAATCGCGAGCTCCAGCAGGCTGCCCGGGGAGACATCCACCACGGCGTTCAGGAAGTCGCTGGCCACCAGGGACCGGGCCTCGCTCGGCTTGGCGATGATGAGCCAGAGCGCGAACCCCCCCACCGCCATGAAGGCGAGCAGCTTGACCAGGGATTCGAAGGCGATGGCCACCACCATGCCTCTGTGGTGCTCGGTGGCATCCAGGTTGCGGGTGCCGAACAGGATGCTGAACAGAGCCAGTATGAGGGTGACCCCCAGGGCCAATTCCGCGGTATTGCCGGTGGGTCCTGCCGGCACAGAGTTCGCCATCAGCAGATCCAGCCCGGTGACGATCGCCTTGAGCTGCAACACCAGATAGGGAAGTATCCCCATCACCGCAATCAGGGTGATCACCATGGCCAGTCGCTGGGACTTGCCGTAACGGGCGGCGATGAAATCGGCGATGGAGGTGATGTGTTCGCGCTTGGCCACCAGGATGAGACGGGCCAGCAGCCGCCAGCCGAACAGGAACACCAGCATGGGACCGAGGTAGATGGGCACCGGGGACCAAGGGGACTCGCTGGCCTGACCGACGGTGCCGAAGAAGGTCCAGGAGGTGCAGTAGACAGCCAGCGACAGGCTGTAGAGCAGGGGTTGCCCCTTGAGGCGGCGACGCTTGCTCTTGTCCGCCACGAAGGCGATGAGGAACAGCAAGCCCAGGTAGGCGAGCGACAACCCGATCAGCAACCATCCTTGGTGCATTTGCTCAGACTCCCTTGTCCAGATAGAGGAGAGGCGCCGCCCTGAGGCCGCGCCGCGAAGCGGGGATCATGGGCGGCTCCCGGCATGGTCCGTCTCGCGCAGGCGCAACACGAAGACCGGCAGCACCACCCCTATCATGAGGTAGAAGATGCCGCCACCCAGGGGCTCGAACAGCATGCCGCAGAGGGTCATCAGGGCCGCCACCACCATGCCGAGACCGAGGGCCGCATAGAGCCCCTGGGCCGGGATCATCTGTTCGGCAGGCAGTTGGCGGGTCATGAAGCGGATGGCCCCCAGATGGCTGACGCAGAAGGTCACCGCGTGGAGCAGCTGGCCGAGCACCAGCACCCAGAGCTCGCTGGAGGCGCCGAGCAGGGTCCAGCGCACCACGCAGCCGACGGCGCCGATGAGGAACAGGGTCTGGGCACCGAAGCGCTGCAGGAAGCGCTTGTCGGCGGCGAACATGCAGATCTCCGCCACCACCCCCAGGGCCCACAGATAGCCGATGACGGTGCCGCTGTAGCCCTCGGCCTTCCAGTAGATGGCGCTGAAGCCGTAGTAGGCGGCGTGACTCCCCTGCAACAGGGCCGTGATGAGCAGGAAACGCCGCACTGAGGCGGACTTCAGGGTCTCTCTCAGGGAGGCCCTGGCCCGCTCCCCCTGCAACTCCTGGGGGGCCGGACTGAGGGGCAGCAGGCTCAGCACCAGCATCAGCAAGAGGCCGGCCGCCATGGTGTGCAGCACCCAGTCGCTGCCGAAGTTGCCCACCAGAGCCCCCACCAGGGTGGAGGCGACGATAAAGGCGAAGGAGCCGCACAGCCGCACCTTGCCGTAGTCGAGGTGGGTCTGCACCACCATGCGGGTGGCCAGCGCCTCCCCCACCGGCATCAGGGTCGGGTAGATGAAGTTCGCCACCAGGGTCAGCGCCACCAGCCACCAGATCTGGTGGCTCAGGTAAAACCCGAGGAAGGCCAGCAGACTCAGCAGGCAGAGCAGCCGGGTGATCGGCAGCAAGTGCCCGGCCCCCTTGATCCGCCCCATGATCAGCAGATTGCCGGCGAAGCGTATCGCCATGCCGGCCCCGAGCAGCAGGCCTATCTGCTCGGCACTCACCCCTATCCCCTCCAGCCAGAGCGACCAGAACGGCAGGTAGGCGCCATAGACGAAATAGAAGGCCCCGAAGAAGAGGGCTAACCAGGAGAAGGCGGGCATAGAGACTCGGCAATGGCGCAAGGGGGATAGAGGATAACCCATCCTGGCCCAGGTATCCCCTGTGACAGGAGAGATAACCTCATCAATATCAACAAAATGGGGCCTTTGTCTCAACATGCTCATCCAGCCTGGCGCCGGTGACCCGTTTCACCATCCAGGCCAGGCGACAGGCCTATTCCAGAGCGGCCAGCCCCCGGGCCTGCGCCACCTTGAGCTCCTCCTGACTCAGCAGGTGATCCCGGTTCTCCCCCAGCCGCTCGATGCAGAGTTCGATGAAGCGACGCACCCGGGCGGGCTGCGCCGTGCGGCTGCCGTAGTAGAGGTAGAAGCTCAGACTGTCGCTCACATGCTCCAGCAACAGCGGCACCAGGCGCCCGGCCCGGATATGGGGGGCGACCGTCGATCCCGCGAACTGGCCTAGGATGCTGCCGGCCAGGGCGGCGCGCAGCTCCACTTCCTCGTCATTGGTGGAGAAGGCCGGGGTGACCAGCTGCTCCTGCACGCTCTCCTCGACCTGCACCCGCCAGGGGGCGATGCGACCATCCTGGCTGCGGCGAAAGGCGCTGCAGCGGTGCCGAGCCAGCTCGTGCAGGCTGCGGGGCACCCCGTGCTTACGCAGATAGGCGGGGCTGGCGCAGATGATGAGTTGCAACGGGAAGAGGCGGCGGGCGATCAGCCCCTCCTGGGGCGGGGTGATGGCTTCCTACTTCTATGGCGAATTGGCCCCCCAATGAGGCAGACCAGCTACTGCGCACAGCAAAAAGGGGCCCAAGGGCCCCTTTGTCATTACCGTCAATTGCTTGAGTATCAGAACACGTACTTGACGCGGGCGCTCAGGTTGCGGCCCGGTTCAGTCAGGTTGCTGGTGCTGCTGGACGCGGCCAGACCCGTGATGCTCTCGTAGCTGACGTATTCCTTGTCAAACAGGTTGAAGACGCCGACATTGAGCTGCAGATCCTGCATCGGTTTGAACTGGGCGTAGAGATCCACCACACCCCAGCCGGCGCTCTTGATGTAGTCGTTGCCCTTGGCGTCCTGACGCACCTTGTTCATGTCATCGGCGAAGCGCAGGGCTGTGTTGATGTTCCAGTTCGGCTGTTCCAGACGCAGACCGACGCTGCCGTTGAGCGGGCTCAGGCTGTTGATGTAGTTGCCATCCCCGTCCTTGCCGTCGATGTAGGCCAGGTTGCCCCAGACGTTGACCAGATCATTGAGCCAGTAATCTGCCTTGGCCTCGACCCCCTTGGTGGTGGCCTTGTCCAGGTTCTGATACTCGTAGACGGCGGTGCGCCCTTCGGTACCGACCTGAGCCAGTTCGATGAAGTCATCAAACTTGTTGTAGAAGGTGGCCACTTCGTAGCTGAAGCCGCCGGCGCTGCCACGCACACCCAGATCGATGCCGTCGCTGCTCTCGGACTTGAGGTTCGGGTTCGGCTCGATGCGGTAGCCATACGCCTGGTGGTTCAGGGTGGAGAAGGCGTTGTCATACATGGGCGCCTTGAAGCCGTGGCTGTACTGGGCGAACAGGTTGGCCGCCTCGTGCGCCTTGAACACCAGACCCAGCTTGGGAGAGAGCTCCCCTTCGGAGACCTTCTGCAGCTTGTCGCCGGTATAGGCGGGATCTTCGTCCGGGGTCATCTTGTAGTATTCGTAACGGGCACCCGGGGTCAGCACCCAGCGCTCGCCGAACTTGATCTCGTCAAACGCCCAGATGGCGCTGCGCTCGCTGGTGGTGGACGGGAAGCTCAGCTCGCTGTAGCCGACGAAGTCATCGGGGACGGTCGGGGCCTTGAAGCGGGTACGCTCGTTGTCGGTGTGCTCATACTCCACACCCCAGGCCAGGCGCTGGCTGTCCAGGGCCTTGCTGAACTTCACCTGGGCGCCCAGGCTCTCCTGCTCGAAGCCGTTGTGATCCAGGGAATTCTTGGTCACATAGGGGTTGCGCGGGTTGACCGGGTACTTGGAGGAGGCGTACTGATCCAGGGTCTGCTTGGTGCGGGCGTAATAGACCTTGCTGTCGATGCGATCGACCCAGGCGGCGTTCAGGGCGATGCCGTGATCCAGCACCACTGAGACGTTGTCGGTGTCTTTATCGGTGATCGGCTGGTTGAAGACGGAGCCCGCCTTGGTCAGATCGACGGCATCCGGATCCTGGCCTTCGGTGAAGTAGTCGACGGTCAGTTTCAGGAACTGATCGTCATTGAAGTTCCACTTGCTCTTGAACAGCACGGCCTGGCTGACGATGTCGAACTCGTTCTTGTCGCCGTCGTAGTTCTGGGTCACTCCGCCGTCGCGCCAGGTGTAGCGCAGCAGGTTCTCGAAATCGCCGGTGCGCAGGGCGCCGGTGAAGCCCGCCATGTTCTGGTGGCTGCTGGAGGCGTAGCCCGTGGTCGCGTCCAGATAGCTGTCGCGGCCCTTGAGGAAGTCACCCGCATCCTTGGTGGTGATGGCGATGACGCCACCCAGGGCGTCCGAGCCGTAGGCGGCGGAAGCCGGCCCCTTGGCCACTTCAATCTGCTTGATCATGTCGGTGTCGAAGTAGGTCTGACCCACACCGCCGTTCTTGTAGGCGTCGTTCTGGCGCACGCCATCTTGCACGACCTTGACCCGGTTCTCGCTCATGCCGCGGATGGTGAAGGTCTGGGCATCCCCCGCCCCGCCTTGCACGCTCACACCCGGCTCATAGCGGAACAGGTCGGCGGCGTTGGTGACCACCTGCTCTTCGATCTGCTCGGAGGTGATGACGGCGATGGGAGCGGAGACGTCTTCCAGTTTCTGCTCCATCCGGGAGCCGCTGACGACCATGACTTCATCTGCTTTCTTGTCTGCGGCGAAAGCGGGGGACATGAGACCCGCCGCCACGGCGAGGGCAATCAATGATGGGGTGTTGTTGTGCGCCACTGCAAAATCCTTATTGAGAATTATTATCAAGCGGGAGGCATATTACTCAGCCCATCATAAAGATCAATAATAAAGTGAATCATTCTCATTTTCTTTTGTCTTATTTCAGTTTTACACTAGCCCCTCTGTTTTCTCTTGCTCGCCATGCGGTTATCGTCTGGTGCAGCGCCTCTTCCATTGAGAGATACCATGATCCGACGACTGCCCCTGCTCGCCCTGCCCCTGCTGCTGGCCGCCTGCGCCACTCCCCCTCAGACGCAAGTGCCCCACACCCTCTACCACTATCAGCTCAACGAAGGGCAAAGCGAACAGCCACTCAGCCTCTCCCAGGCGCTGGACAGGGTGGCGGATGCCGACGTAGTGCTGGTGGGCGAGCTGCACAGCCACCCGGCCGTTCACCTGCTGCAGGCTCGCCTGCTGGCGGGTCTGGCCGAGCGATCCCAGGAGGATGGACGAGGCCTGGCCCTCTCCATGGAGCAGTTCACCCGCGCCGATCAGGCCACCCTGGATGCCTATCTGGCCGGTCGCATCGGCGAATCTGCGCTGATCCGGGAAGGCCACGCCTGGCCCAACTACCCGAGCGACTATCGCCCCCTGGTGGAGTTTGCCAAGGCGCAGCACCTGCCGGTCATCGCCGCCAACGCACCCAAGCCGCTGGTAAGCTGCGTCGGCCAGGAAGGGCCCGCCTGGCTGGACAAGCTGCCCGCCAGCCGCCGCAGCCAGCTCGCCCAGACCCTCACCCTGGGGGACGATGGCTATCGCCAGAAGTTCATGGCCTCCATGCACCACGGGGATGCCGACGGCAATGCCCGCCGCTTCGCCGCCCAGACCAGCTGGGACGACACCATGGCCGAGAGCATGGTCAACTACCTCGGCAAGCACCCGGGTCAGCGCATCATGCACGTCGCCGGCAACTTCCACGTGGAAGGCGGGCTCGGCATCGCCAGCCGCATCGCCAGCCGCAATCCGGCTCTCAAGGTGGCCTTGATCGTGCCCCAGACCGATGACAAGGTTCCCGCAGGACGCGCGGCCGATGTCAGGGTGCGCATAGCGCCGCTGCCGGAACGCTGGCTAAATGCCGATGAAATGAAGCAAGATATGGGCGCACTGCATCAATCCCGCAGTCGTGACTGCAGCCAGTGGCTGCAACCCTGATAACCAGTCAGGAACCTGCCCGCCGCCCGTGGTGACCCTATGGCCAGATGAGCCGTGCAATGCCCCCTGTCTATGCTGATAAATCAGGGGTTCATGGTGATATCCGAGCCTCGGTGGCAATTTGATGGCGCTATGGCGGGCGGGTTCTGAGGAACCCATATGGATGTGTTACTGATCATCGACATGCAGCAGGGGTTGTTCGAGCAGCCCCGTCATCAGGACGCTCAGGTCATCGCCAACGTCAACCGCCTGGCAGACCATGTGCGGGCCCGGGCGGGACGCGTCATCTATGTGCAGCATGAGGAGCCGGGATCCGAGCTCGAACTCCACAGCGCGGGCTGGCAGTTGCACGCCGACCTGAGTCCGGCCGCGGGGGAGAGCCGGGTCCGCAAGACCGCCTGTGACAGCTTCCTCGGCACAGAGCTCGGCTTCCTGTTGGCGGAACAGGCGGTGGATCGCCTGCTCATCTGCGGCTGCGCCACCGATTTTTGCGTCGATACCACCTTGCGCAGCGCCGCCGGCAAGGGCTTCGAGGTGACGGTGCTCACCGACGCCCACACCACGGCGGACAGGCCTCATCTCAGTGCGGAGCAGATCATCGAGCACCACCACTGGATGTGGCGTCACCTCAGCCTGCCAGAGGGCAGAAGCGTGACCCTGCTCACCACGGATGAGCTGCTGGCGCCCCCCCAGGCGGTGCCGGCGTGATAAGCTGCGCCCCTATCCCCCTTCTCTGATGGAGTCTTTCGTGCGTCTATTGACTGCCGCCCTCTGCACGCTGCTGTTGCCGGCACTCACCGCCTGTGCCGGTCTGCCGGGCTCAACCCCGGATGGTCCGGCCCCCCTGTTTCGCACCCATATCAACGAGGAGGGGAGCAAGCGCTTCACCTTCGAGGCCGCCCCCCTCGACGTCCTGCCGAGCCGTCTGCAGGACGATGACGGCGGTCGCCTCAGCCGCAATCAACGCAGCCTGCTGGAGCGGCGCGAGGCCTTGCAGGACGAGCAGCTGACCCAGACCCTGGCAGAGCGCAAATATTGCCGCAGCGGTTACATAGTGCTGAGCCAGACCTCCTGGAAGATCCGGGGAGAGTGCAACGAGACCGCCACCCAGGCCGATCGCAACGCCTTCCCCAACCGGGCCTCCTGGCAGGAGTGAGCGGGCAGCGACTCATCACAATACGCATAACAAAACGGGCAGCCCAGGCTGCCCGTTTTTCATCTCAATGACGCTCCATCAGACCGGCGCGTCTGTCTCGCTGGTCAGCTCGGCGCCGTTGTCGATGCGCTTGTGCCCCTCGGCCAGGTGCACGAAGTCCACCAGCTCGTCACCTGAGACCCGGAACGCCTGGCCGAAGCCCTTGACGAACAGGCCCTGCTCGGGCTTAAGGCGGAACAGCACGAAGTCCTTGAGGTTGGAGAGACCCTTGACGATCTCGCCAAAGCGCCCTTCCAGGGCAGCGATGGCTTTTTCCCAGCGTACGTCATCCCGGGCCACCACTTCGGCGACCGCATCGAAGGTCAGGCGCTTGCGGGCGAACAGCTCGCGGGCACCGGTCTCGTCCTCGATCAGCATCAGGGACACCTTGGGCACCTGTTGCAGGTTGCGGGCGTGGCGGGCGATCTCGGAGATCAGAACGTAGTAGCCATCCTCCTGCAACACGAAGGGTGCGTAGCTGGCGTTGGGATTGCCTTCGCCATCCACGGTCGCGAGCTGCAGGGTGCGGCAACCGTCACGAAACTCGCGGATCTCCGGTTGCAGACGGTTCTGCAGACGTTCCTGACGTTCACTCATGCTTTCACTTCCTCTTGATACTGGCGGCGCAGGGCCATGAAACGTTCTACCTGCTCGGACAGCAGCTGGCGCTGCTCGTCACGGCCCAGGTAGACCTTGAAAATGCAGCGACCGCTGTGGCCGAAGAACTGGAAGGAATGCCCCTCCTTGCCCATGAACAGCTTGCTGACCAGGGCGATGCCGACCACGTTGTCGAGCTTGAGGTGACCGTGCATCTCGCCATCGCGGCCCATCAGGTTGTAGTAGCCGCGGGCGCTCTTGCCTTTCGGGAAGGGAGCCTTCACCTCGAAGATGGAGCCATCGGATTCGACGATGGTGGTCACTTGACCCCAGCTGGCCAGGTCCGCCAGCAGGGCTTCGGCCTGCTCGGCCGGGACTTGCGTCATCAGTTCGGCGGGCAGGTGGCGCACCACCTCCCACTCGCTGACCGCCAACTGGGTGGCGATGCTGGAAGGATGGGCGCTGGGATCCTGTTCCAGCAGCTCATGAATGCGTTGTGCGATGCTCATCGGTTCTCCTGATCTGGCTGTCTCGCTCAGTCTAGCGGCGGATACTGTAATAAAGCGGCCCTGGCAACGCAATTGATAATCGCTATTATTATCAGTGCAATTTCATGGCCGGATTGATATTCTCGGCGGCAATTCCACTCTACATTGATCCCTCGGAGGTTCGCATGGGCCGTCGTTTTGCCCTCGCGCTCAGCCTGCTCGGCTGCGCCACTCTTTCCCTGTCTGCCCTGCCTGCGGTGGCGCAAGAGCGCATCGTCAGCGTCGGTCCGGCCACCACTGAACTCATTCTGGCACTGGGTGGCGAGTCGAGCCTCATCGCCACCGATGTGAGCAGCCCTGAACCCAAGAACCTGCCCAAGGTCGGCTACCACCGCGCCCTGGCCGCCGAAGGGATCCTGAGCCTCTCCCCCACCCGGGTGGTAGGCAGCGACGAGATGGGCCCCAACGCCACCCTGGAGCAGCTGCGCCGCGCCGGCGTCAAGGTCGATGTCATGGCCACGGCCCCGACGCTCGCGAACCTCAACGAGCGCATCGACACCCTGGCCGGTCTGCTGGGCACCCCGGCCGCGGGCACCAAACTCAAGGCCGACATCGCCAGCCAGAGCGACAAGCTGGCGGCCCAGGCCAGGCAGAACAAGCCGCTCAAGGTCGCCTTCCTGCTGCTGCACAAGGGTCAGCCCACCAGCATCGCCGGCGGCAACACCACCGCCAGCGCCCTGATCACCCTGGCGGGAGGCGTCAACCCGGTGGCCCAGCTGCACGACTACAAGCCCGTCTCCACCGAGGCTCTCATCGAGATGCAGCCGGATCTGGTGCTGGTGAGCGGTCGTGACTGGCAGCAGTATCAGAACATCGACAGCGTGCTGGCCCAGGTGCCGGCCCTGACCGCCACCCCGGCAGGCAAGAACAAGGCCATCCACGCCATCGACGGTCATGCCTTGCAAGGGGGTCTCAGCCTGCGTTCCCTGCAACAGGCCAACCAGATAGCCCAGTGGATCCAGCAGGGTTCATGATGCGTCTGCCCCTGCCCTGGCTGCTCGCCCTCACCGGTGGTGCACTGGCACTGCTCCTGATCGGGTCCCTCGCGACCGGCCCCATGTCCCTGACCCTTGGCGAGAGCCTGCAGGCCCTGTTTGCCGGTAAAGAGAGCGGGATAGAAGCGCACAAGCTGCTGATAGTGCAAGAGATCCGCCTGCCACGCACCCTGCTGTGCATCGCCGTGGGGGGCATACTCGGCCTCTGCGGCGCCGTGATGCAGGGGCTGTTTCGCAATCCTCTCGCCGACCCCGGCATCATAGGGGTCTCCGGCGGTGCGGCCCTGGGGGCGGCGCTCGCCATCGTGCTGCTGGCCCCCCTGGGCCAGCAGTTGCAGACCCTGCTCGGCCTCGGCCTGCTGCCCCTGCTCGCCTTCCTCGGCGGCGCCCTGACCACCACGCTTGTCTATTTGCTGGGCACCCGGGAAGGGGGAACCTCGGTCACCATCATGCTGCTGGCGGGGGTCGCCATCACGGCCCTGTCTGGCGCCGTGATCGGCCTGCTCACCTATCTGGCCGACGACCAGATGCTGCGCAACCTCAGCCTGTGGCAGATGGGTTCCCTGGCCGCCGGCAAGCCCATGGACGTCGCCCTGGCCCTGGCGACCCTGGTCATACTGCTGTTGCTGTTCGTGCGCGATGCCAACCCCCTCAACGCCCTCTTGCTGGGGGAAGGGGAGGCGCGCCATCTGGGGGTCAATGTGCAATCCCTCAAGCGCCGCCTCATCCTGCTCACCGCCGCCGGGGTCGGGGTCGCCGTTGCGGTGGCTGGCATGATAGGGTTCGTCGGCCTGGTGGTCCCTCACCTGGTACGGTTGCTGGCCGGCCCGAACCACGTGCGCCTGCTGCCCCTCTCCGCCCTCTTGGGCGCCGCCCTGCTGCTCGGCGCCGACATGCTGGCCCGCACCCTGCTGGCCCCCGCCGAGCTGCCGGTGGGGATCATCACGGCCCTGCTCGGCGCACCCTTCTTCATCTGGCTCTTGGTCAAGAGCCGCCGGACGCTGTAACAGGAGATCGTCATCTTGCCCGGATCCACCCCTTCTCCCCTCCTGGATTGCAAAAACCTCAGTCTCAGCCGGGGGGGACGCCTCATCCTCGACAGACTCAGCCTCTCTCTGCAGGCGGGCACCCTGACCGCCCTGCTCGGTCCGAACGGCGCAGGCAAGAGCTCGCTGCTCAAGTGTCTGACCGGGGAGCTCGACTATGACGGCGAGATCGCCCTGTTTGGCCGCGAACGCCAAACCTGGGCCAGCACGGATCTGGCCCACAGGCTAGGGGTGCTGCCCCAGAGCTCGTCCCTGAACTTCCCCTTCCTGTGTGAGGAGGTGGTGGCCATGGGGCGGCTGCCCCACAGCGAACCGGGCCGCCGCCGCGACGAGATAGTGAAGGCTGCCATGACCCACGCCGGGGTCGAGCATCTGGCAGGGCGCCTCTACCCCGGCCTGTCGGGGGGGGAGCGCCAGCGGGTGCAATTTGCAAGGGTGCTGGCCCAGATCTGGCAAGCGCCGGAGGAGCCGCAGGGGCCCAGGTTGCTGCTGCTGGATGAGCCCACCTCGGCGCTGGATCTCAAGTACCAGCATCAGCTGCTCACCATGGCCCGCGCCCTCGCCGGCCGCAACACGGCCGTGCTGGTGGTGTTGCACGATCTGAACCTGGCGGCGCGCTACGCCGATCGACTGGTGATGCTGGAACAGGGGAGATTGATGGCGGACGGCACTCCCGCCGAGGTGCTCACCCCCGAGCTCATCGCCCGGCTCTACGACTACCCGGCCCAGGTGCTGCACCATCCCGATACCGGCCTGCCCATGGTGGTGTAACGTCGAGCTAGTCGCCCTCCCGATATACGACTACCCGGCCAGGTGTAGCCTCGAAATCGTCAGCAAGACGCGGATAACAACAGAGCGCCCGAAGGCGCTCTGTGTGTTTCGACTGACAGAACCCCATCAGGCTATCTGATAACGGCCCGGCTTGTGGTTGAGTGTCAACACCAGGTTACAGAGGATGGCCGCCACCACGGAGAGAGCCAGCAGCCAGGGGGAGACCACGAAGAAGGAGGCGATGACTATGGTGCAATCCAGCCCCATTTGCAGCTTGCCTGCGCGGATCCCGAACCTGTCCTGGATAAACAGCGCCAGTATGTTGAAGCCCCCCAGGCTCGACTTGTGGCGGAACATGATGAGCAGCCCCATGCCGATCAGGGTGCCGCCGATGAGGGCCGCGTAGACGGGCTCTATCTTGCCTATCTGCAGCACGGCATTGAGGTGATCCGTCATGAAGGAGACGGTCGCCACCGACGCGAAGGTGTTGAGGGTGAAACGCGGCCCCATCCTGAGCCAGGCCAAGGCGTAGAAGGGCAGGTTCATGGTGAAGAACAGCAGGCCAAAGCTCAGGCCCGTCACCTGTTGCAGCAGGAGCGCGAGGCCGGCGGTGCCGCCGGTGAGCAGGCCCACCTGATGAAACAGGAAGATGCCGAGAGAGATGAAGCCTGACGCGGTCAGCATGGCGAGCACATCCTCATAGACCGGATGTGCCGAGCGGGGTTTGTTGTCCATAACCAAAGTCCATAGCGAAGTAAAAGAGTGTGAGTTGCCCCCTTGGGGCGCGAGCCCGGTGCGCCGGGCTTCGTTATGGGGACAGTGTCCGTTTTGAGTGACCCGGATCACAATAGCACCAGAGGATGCGCCAAAATGGTGCGCGTCAGGGATGCGTTACAACACTTGCACCAAAATATCTCACGGGGCCCGTCAAACCTGACAGCAGGCTGAAAAACCGGACGGTTCCCGCTGCTCGCGACGCGGAATCATTCTAAAATGAGTGCCTTGCAACTGCCTGTGGAGCACAAGGATGAGAGTCGCCGTATTCGGGATTGGTTATGTGGGCTTGGTGCAGGCCGCCGTGCTGGCCGAGATGGGTCATCAGGTTACCTGCGTGGATGTGGATGCCGGCAAGGTCGAGCGCCTGAAGGAGGGCATCATCCCCATTTTCGAGCCCGGCCTCGCTCCCATGGTGCAGGCCAATCATCAGGCCGGCCGTTTGCACTTCACCACGGACGTCGCCGAAGGGGTGAGCTTCGCCGAGCTCATCTTCATCGCGGTGGGCACCCCGCCGGATGAAGATGGCAGCGCCGATCTGCAGCACGTGCTGGCGGTGGCCGGCGCCATAGGCCGCCTGATGCAGACGGGCAAGGTGGTCGTCAACAAGAGCACCGTACCGGTCGGCACCGCCAACCGGGTGCGTCAGCACATCGACGCCATCCTGCGCGAGCGCGGCGCCCACCTCCCGCTCGAGGTGGTCTCCAACCCGGAGTTTCTCAAGGAAGGGGCCGCCGTGGCTGACTGCCTGCGGCCGGATCGCATCATCATAGGTACCGACTCGGCCCATGCCATGTCCCTGCTGGAGGAGCTTTACGCCCCCTTCAACCGCAACCACGACCGCATCATCCAGATGGATGAGCGCAGCGCCGAGCTGACCAAGTACGCCGCCAACGCCATGTTGGCCACCAAGATCTCCTTCATGAACGAGATGGCCAATCTGGCCGAGAAGCTGGGGGCCGACATCGAGGCGGTGCGCAAGGGCATAGGGGCGGATCCGCGCATCGGCTACCACTTCATCTACCCGGGCTGTGGCTATGGCGGCTCCTGCTTCCCGAAGGACGTGAAGGCGCTGATCCACACCGCAGGCGAGATCGGCTGCGAGGCGCCCCTGCTGCGCTCGGTGGAGAAGGTCAACGATCGCCAGAAGCACAGGCTCGCCGAGCGGCTGTTCCAGCACTTCGGCACCGATTTGAGCGGCCACACCTTCGCGCTCTGGGGGCTCGCCTTCAAGCCGAACACGGACGACATGCGGGAGGCGCCGAGCCGGGTGCTGATGGAGGCCATCTGGGCCGCCGGCGGCAAGGTGCAGGCGTTCGATCCCCAGGCCATGAACGAGGCCCAGCACCTCTACGGACTGCGGGACGACCTGACCCTGTGCGGCACCCAGGAGGCGGCCCTCAAGGGGGCCGATGCCCTGCTCATCTGCACCGAGTGGCAGCAGTTCCGCGCCCCCGATTTCGCGCTGATCCTGCGGACCCTGAAACAGGCCGTCATCTTCGATGGTCGCAACCTCTACGACCCGGCCCGCCTGCACCAGCGCGGCTTCACCTACTACGCCATAGGCCGGGGTGACAGCCTGGAGCCAGTGGCTCCCCAGGACCCACTGCCCCGCCAGGAACCCAAACCCCGACTGGAGCAAGCACGATGAAATACCTGGTCACCGGCGCCGCCGGCTTTATCGGCTTCCATGTGGCGCAGCGCCTCTGCGCTGACGGCCATCGGGTGGTCGGCATCGACAACCTCAACGATTACTACGAGGTGAGCCTCAAGGAGGCGCGCCTCGCGCGGCTCCAGCCCCTCCCCGGCTTCCGCTTCGAGCGGATGGACCTCGCCGACAGGAACGCCATGGCAAGGCTGTTCGCCTGCGAGCGGTTCGATCGGGTGATCCACCTCGGCGCCCAGGCGGGTGTGCGCTATTCCCTCGACAATCCGTTTGCCTATGCCGACAGCAACCTCACCGGCACCCTCACCGTGCTGGAAGGGTGTCGACATCAGGGAGTGCAGCACCTGGTCTACGCCTCGTCGAGCTCGGTCTATGGCCTGAACGAGCAGATGCCGTTCAAGACCTCGGACGGGGTCGATCACCCCGTCTCCCTCTACGCGGCGAGCAAGAAGGCGAACGAACTGATGGCCCACTCCTACTCCCACCTCTACGGCTTGCCCACCACAGGCCTGCGCTTCTTCACCGTCTACGGCCCCTGGGGGCGCCCCGACATGGCGCTGTTCAAGTTCGTGCGCGCCATCCTCGCGAGCGAATCCATCGACATCTACAACCAGGGCCAGCTCAGCCGGGACTTCACCCATATCGACGACATCGTCGAGGGGATAGTGCGCGTCGCCGATCGACTACCGCTGGCGAACCCGGATTGGCAGGGACAGAGCGACGCCAGCTCCGCCCCCTACCGGCTGCTGAACATAGGCAACGGCAGCCCGGTGCGGCTGCTGGATTTCGTAGAGGCCATCGAAGCTGCGCTGGGCAAGCCCGCCATCCGCAATATGCTGCCCATGCAGCCGGGGGATGTGGTCGCCACCTGGGCCGACACCGAGTCCCTGTTCGAGGTGACGGATTACAGACCCAGGATCGGGCTGGCCGAAGGGGTCACCGGCTTCGTCCATTGGTACCGGGACTACTATGGGGTCTGATCGCCCCACTCCCGCTCTGACCATGCAAGAGGGGCTGCCACTGGCAGCCCCTCTTATATAGTCCCGGCTCAGGGTCCAGGGGTGTAACTGAACGGCACTGTCGTCGGGGTCAGCCCCATGCACACCGGCTTGAGGGCAGAGGCCCGGGCCAGCAGCCAGTCGGTGCGATGGCGATTCCCGAGGTTATCCATGCGATCTGGCTCGAAGCAGCGCTCCATCAGGTCGGCGGCCCCCAGCACCCAGCGCCCCGGGGCCGCGGCGATCCAGGCGGCAGCCTCGCGGGCCTGCTGCTCATCCGGCATCTGGTAAGAGTAATGCTTCAGTGGTTGTTGGCTGAACAGCAGATGCTGCTCCTTGAATCCCGCCAGCAGCAGTTCATCTTCCAAAGGCACCCGCTCGGCCGCCAGTGTCATCACCTCACGGGGCGTGCGCATGTCGTTGAGCCGCACCGTGATCCAGCTGGAATAGATGAGCCAGCCCACCGCCAAGGAACAGAGAATGGCGCTGAGGGGCGCCCGGCGCAGCAGGGCGTTGATGAGCAGCAGAGCCCCCCCCATCGCCAGCAGGGGCAACCAGGGCGCAGGCCCCAGATCCCCGAGCCGGGTCGCCAGTTTGGTGCTGAAGGCCAGCGCCAGGGCCCCCCCGATGCAGACGATGCCCAGCAGCCAACCTAGCCCCCCGAGCAGCCGCCCGGGCCAACGCCGCATCAGCAGCTCCGCGATGAAGGGCGCAGCCAACAGGGCCAGCGCCGGCGTCCCCGGTGTGACATAGACGCCGCGCTTGCCCGGCGAGAGGGAGAAGAAGAGCACCACCAGCACCAGATAGCCGAGCAGCAGTATGATGCGCTTGTCCTGCCCCTGGATGGCCCTGCGCCACGCCACCACCAGCCAGGGCAACAGCAGGGAGAGGGGCAACCAGAAGAGCGGTATGACGGCGGTGAGGTAATACCAGAAGGGTTTGACGTGATGCCAGGCGTTGGCGTAGCGGGTCACCGTCTGGCGCAACAAGATGTTGTCCCGGTACGCCTGCAGAACGGGATCGCCGCTCTGGGCCACGGCGAGCAGCATGGGCACCAGCCAGAGACTGATGGCCAGCAGCATGCACAGCGGCCCCGCCAGCCCTTTGAGCCAGTCGGCCCGGGTCGCGGTACGGATCCTGTCCCTGTGGGTCCAGAGTGCCGGGATCAGGATCAGCAGGGCCAGCAGCCCCACCCCCTTGGTGATGATGCCGAGCCCGGCGGCAAACCAGCCGAGCCAGTACCAGCGCCAGCCGCCACCGCAGAGCAGGAAGCGGACGAAGCCGTAGACCCCCAGGGTGATGAAGAAGGTGACCAGGCCGTCGATCTGGGCCGTCTTGGCCTGCAGGGTGAACTGGACGGTGAACAGCAGCAACAGCCCGGCCATAAAGCCCACTTGCCCGTTCCACAGGCGCCGTCCCAGGTCCCATACCAGCAAGATGGCCAGCAAGCCAGACAGCAGCGAAGGCAGCAGGAAGGCCACCTTGATGGAGCCGGTCAGCAAATACCCTATCGCTATCCCCCACATAAACAGGGGAGGCTTGTCCGGGTAGATCTCGCCGCCGCGCATGGGGAAGAGCCACTGGCCGCTCTCCACCATCTCCTTGGCGATCAGGGCGAAGCGGGGCTCGTCGGCGGGCCAGGGATCCCGCAGGCCGAGGCCGGCGGCCAGCACCATCAGCGCCGTCAACAACAGCCAGCCGAGGGAACTCTGGCTCAGCAAGGGGCAATCATCGACCATGGCGGGCCTCGTCATCCTGGGGGATCTTGTCCCGCTTCCAACCCCTGTGCTGGATGTCCAGATAGAGGCTGTAGAGGGCGGTGAAGGTGGGGAAGAGATTCTGCAGCACGCCGACAGAATCCTGTTTGGGAGAGAAGACGAAGTAGCTGAGGGTCATCAGGCTGCCGAGCACGCTCATGTACCAGAAGAGACGTGGGATCACCGGCTTGCCGGCCCGTCTGGAGGCGATGAATTGCACCAGCCAGCGACCGCCGAACATCAGCGCCCCCGTGTAGCCGATAAGCTTCCAGCCCGTGACATGCAGGCCAGTCCAGTCCAGCCAGGTCAGCGGCAGGGAGAGCAAGGCATCGATCACTCCAATGTCTCCCTGACCTCGACCACCTTGGAGCGGCGCTGCAGCCAGCAGACGCCGACCACGTCCACCAGCCCGACCCAAAGCCGGTTCCAGACCCCGTATTTGGAGGCCCCCGCCAGCCTGGGTCTGTGGTTGACCGGCCAGGGGGACATGTGCCCCCCCTGAGCCTGGATCAGGGCCGGAATGTAGCGGTGCATGTGGTTGAAGGCGGGCAGGCACAGATACCAGTCGCGGCGCACCACCTTGAGCCCGCAGCCGGTATCCGGGATGCCGTCTCGCAGCAGCCAATCGCGAAAACCGTTGGCCAGTCTGGAGGAGAGGCGCTTCACCCAGTCATCGCGGCGGTTGACACGGTGACCGATAAGGCCCACCTGGCTCGGATCCGCCGCGAAGCGGCGCCTGGCCTCCTCCAGCATGGGGGGGATGTCGGCGGGATCGTTCTGGCCGTCACCGTCCAGCACCACCAGCCACTCGCCGCGGCCGTGGCGCACCCCGCTCAGCACCGCCATGCTCTGGCCGACGGCCCTGGCATGACGCACCACGCGAAGGGAGGGGAAGCGCGCCTTCAACTCGCACAGGACGGCATAGCTGTCATCCTCGCTGCCGTCATCCACATAGATCAACTCGTAGTCATATTGCCCGCCAAGAGCCGCCTCTATCTCGCCGATGAGGGGAGCCAGATTGTCCCGCTCATCCTTGGCAGGCACCACCACAGATACCGCGATTGAAGAACCCATATGCCCTTCCCGATCCAAAAAAGTTGTGATCAATCCGATCTTGAAAATAGAGCCAAAACCCCATTAATTCATATAAATACAATAACTTGAACTTCATCCGCCACAGTCTAGCACCCATCAATTAACAAAAACATCAATGAAACTGAATGACCACTATCTCCTGGGCACCCTCACAAAAGGCTGCTTTTGAAACCCATTGGCGTCATTTTATCTGCCTGCCAAAGGTTCCATACCGTTTTCATCTCTGGTGGCTCCATACATAACCACATGTTCCAACGTCCGGCTGGCAACCCGCTCATCCAGAACCTATATCTTGCGGATACGAAAATGAGGTATCCATCATGCAGCGACTCTGCACTTGGGGCTGGGGGCTCTTGCTCCTGCTGGCCACCACATCGACCCAGGCAGACAACTTTCGTCAGGCCCCCAAGGCGATGAGCGCCCTGCGCCAGGGAACGGCCATGGAGCGCAGCAACCCGAGGCAGGCCATCGCCCACTACTGCATCGCCGCCAGCCTCGGCAATCCGGAAGCCTATTTTCGTATCGGCCGCCTGCTGGCCCGCGGGCCTCAGGGGATCCGTAGCGCCCGCCAGGCCAATACCTATCTCGCCATGGCCATGCGTCTGGGCAACCAGCAGGCCGCCCGCTACTACAACGAGCGGGTGGGCAACGCCCCGCTCGGCACCTGTGGTGTGGGGGGCGGCTCGGGGGGCGCCCCCTGGATTCGCCCCGGCGTCCCCTTCGATCAGGAGGGCTATCTGGCCCGCCAGTCCATGAGCAAGCAGAAGCTCGCCGGCATGATCAAGCAGGCCGCCAAGCGCCACAGGGTCGATCCCCAGCTGGCGCTGGCCATCGCCATCGCCGAGTCCAATCTCAACAGCCTCGCCGTCTCTCCCAAACAGGCCCAGGGGGTGATGCAACTCATCCCCGAGACCCAGGCGCGCTTCGGAGTGACGCGTCCGTTCGATGCGGAGCAAAACATTCGCGGCGCCATGATCTATCTGAAATGGCTGGAGAAGCAGTTCGGTCCCGACTGGATCAGGATCAGCGCCGCCTACAACGCCGGCGAGCAGGCAGTGGTCCGCTATGGGGGCGTTCCCCCCTATCAGGAGACCCAGGAGTATGTACAGCGGGTGCTCTACTACTCGGGTCATGACCAGACCAAGAAGACCAGGACACCGGCGCGCTGACGTCTCATCAGAGGACCGCGTTCACACCGGCCCCAAGCACAGCCTATAAGCCCCGAATTAAGCATTCCTTAAGACTCTCAGATGGACGGGGTACTCGCTCATCACGACGCCAGCCCCCTGCTCGCCGAGAGGGATCCACAGATGGGATGCGGGTCCCGCTGCCCGCTTTGCCGCCCCTCTCCCATTGGTTTACAATCGACGGGTTTTTTGGAACCGGGTTGGCCACGGCCGACCTGGACCCACCACGCCATCAGTTCGTTAATGCCAAGACATTAAGCTGCTGAAAAGGAAGAGAATTAGCCAATGGCTCAATTTATTTACACCATGAACAGGGTCGGCAAGGTCGTGCCGCCCAAGCGTCATATCCTCAAGAACATCTCCCTCTCCTTCTTCCCGGGCGCCAAGATAGGCGTGCTGGGTCTGAACGGCGCCGGTAAATCCACCCTGCTGCGGATCATGGCCGGGATAGACACCGAGATCGAAGGGGAAGCCCGTCCACAGCCCGGCATCAAGATCGGCTACCTGCCCCAGGAGCCGAAGCTGGATCCGGAGCAGACCGTGCGCGATGCGGTCGAAGAGGCCGTCGGCGACGTGAAACGCGCCATGGCTCGGTTGGACGAGGTCTATGCGGCCTACGCGGATCCGGATGCCGACTTCGACAAGCTGGCCCGCGAACAGGGCGAGCTGGAGGCCATCATCGCCTCCCAGGGTGGCCACAACATGGAAAACCAGCTGGAGCGTGCGGCCGACGCCCTGCGCCTGCCGGCCTGGGATGCCCAGATCAAGCACCTCTCCGGGGGTGAACGCCGCCGGGTCGCTCTGTGCCGCCTGCTGTTGGAAAAGCCGGACATGCTGCTGCTGGATGAGCCGACCAACCACCTGGATGCGGAATCCGTGGCCTGGCTGGAGCGCTTCCTGCACGACTACGAGGGGACCGTGGTCGCCATCACCCACGACCGCTACTTCCTCGACAACGTGGCGGGCTGGATCCTGGAGCTGGACCGTGGCGAAGGCATCCCCTGGGAGGGCAACTACTCCTCCTGGCTGGAGCAAAAAGACGCCCGTCTGGCCCAGGAAGCGAGCTCGGAGGCCGCCCGTCGCAAGTCCATCGAGAAGGAACTGGAGTGGGTTCGCCAGAATCCCAAGGGCCGTCAGGCCAAGTCAAAGGCTCGTATGGCTCGCTTCGAGGAGCTCAACACCAACGACTACCAGAAGCGCAACGAGACCAACGAGCTGTTCATTCCGCCCGGACCCCGCCTCGGCGACAAGGTGGTGGAAGTGGCGAACCTGCGCAAATCCTACGGTGACAGGCTGCTGATCGACGACCTCTCCTTCTCCATTCCGAAGGGGGCCATCGTCGGCATCATAGGTCCTAACGGGGCCGGCAAGTCCACCCTGTTCCGCATGATGTCGGGTCAGGAACAGCCGGATTCCGGCGCAATCACCCTGGGCGATACCGTGGTGCTGGCCTCGGTGGATCAGTTCCGCGACACCATGAACGACAAGAAGACGGTGTTCGAAGAGGTTGCCGATGGCCAGGACATCCTGCGCATCGGCAACTACGAGTTCCCGAGCCGCGCCTATATCGGCCGCTTCAACTTCAAGGGCTCGGATCAGCAGAAGCGCGTCGGCGAGCTGTCCGGTGGTGAGCGCGGCCGTCTGCATCTGGCCAAGCTGCTGCAGACCGGCGGCAACGTGCTGCTGCTGGATGAACCGACCAACGATCTGGACATCGAAACCCTGCGCGCCCTCGAGAACGCCCTGCTGGAGTTCCCGGGTTGCGCCATGGTTATCTCCCACGATCGCTGGTTCCTCGACCGCATCGCCACCCACATCCTGGACTACCAGGACGAGGGCAAGATCGAATTCTTCGAAGGCAACTTCACCGAATACGAAGAGTGGAAGAAGAAGACCTATGGCGCCGAGGCCGTCCAGCCCCATCGCGCCAAGTACAAGCGCATCGCCAAGTAAGGCGAGTCAGCGCAGGTACGGACAAGGGGAGCACAGGCTCCCCTTTTTTTATTCAGATGTTGGACAGGCGAATTGCCGGCAGCCGCAGGCAAGACAGTCTCAACGCCCCGACGACCTTGTGATTAGAAGCATCCGGTGAGACCAGCTTACCCAATGACGGCGCAAGAACACCTCATCCCAAACCGTCCCTTCATTCCATAGCTCCACCACGCCCCCTTGATTGTCCGACACGTTGCCGGCGAACAGCCCGGATAGCGGGCGCCAGCTCATCCCATCTGGCGAGCCTGAAACTGCCCCGGGGTCAGGGCGAAGCGCGATCTGAATGCGGCGATAAAGGCACTGACGTTCTCGTACCCGCAGCGCCCCGCGACCTGGGCCACGGCCTCCCCCTGCAACAAGTGGCCGAGGGCGTGGATGAGCCTCGCCTGCTGTCGCCACTGGCTGAAACTGAGGCCGGTCTGCCGGCTGAACAGGCGGCTCAGGGTGCGGCTGCTCAGGCCACTCTGCTGCGCCAGCGCGTCCTGATGAATGGCGCTCTCTGGCCGTGCCAGCAGCCACTCTGCCACCTGCCGCGCTCGCCTGTCTGCGGGAAGAAGCAGTTGCAGCGGCAGCTCGGCAGCCCGCTCTATCTCGTCGATCATGAGCGTCAGCAGATGCGCCAGATATGGCTCGCCAGGGGACCGCTCGTGGGCAAGCCGGACCCTCTCCAGCAGGAGCAACAGGAAGTGATCCGCGGCGCGCACACAGGGAGAGGCCGGCAACCCGGCACAGAGCAGCGAGTCCAGATGCAGGCTATGGCACTCGCTGTCCGCCGAGAACCATGCGCCGTGCCCCCAGTCGGGGGGAAACCAGCCGACGCTGCCCAGGGTCAGTGCGTACTGTGACTGCCCGGTTTCCACCATGATCATGCCCCGCCTGACCCAGTAGAGCTGACCGGTTGGATGCCGGTGCCACTGGGTTTCATGTCTGCGCGGATGTATCAGACTCGCGCTCTGCTCAATGGTCACGATGGCCGCTGCTCCGTATTGAATGTCAGACTGTCGTTACTATACCAGGGTGCTCCGACCCTATGCTGGCTCCCTCACCCCACCATTCGCGGAATATGCCCATGAATCCATCCACGATCGTTGAACAGGCGCTGTTCGAGATTGTCTGCAGCCCCCTGCACGACGAAGCCAGGATTTCGGCCCTCTTCTCGCCACACTACCAACAGCGGGTCGATGGCGAGTCCCTGGATTATGCCGGGTTCGTCGCTCATATGACGAAGCTCAAGCGGATCACCAGCGCCATCCAGGTCACCATCCTGGCCATCGCCAGCCAGCAGGAGGAAGTGCTGACACACCACAGGGTCGACGTCACCAAGGCGGATGGCGCTCGCGCCCAGATAGAGGTGTTCGCCCACTTCGTGGTGCAAGACGGCCGGATCCTGCGCTGCGAAGAGCTCACCCGCATGGTGAGCGGCGCCGCGGCAGACGGTCGGCTGGGGAGCGTGCAGTAACTCAGTCCCGGGCAGGACTCCGGGTAGTCCCTCTCATCGAGCTCCACTATTTAGACCTCTCCCGCCATTCGTGGGGCTCTCAAGAGCGCGGCAACCCTCTATAATCAGCCTCTTTCCCCAGCGATACCAGGCCATGCAGCAGACCACAGGCAGTTCGAAAAAACTCAGTATCCAGATCCGCATCGAGCCCGGTTGTCTCGGGCCGGATGGCAAGAGCCACATCGATACCTTCTGCCTGGCCGCCAGCCGGATCTTCGCCACCCTGGAACCCGGACGGGTGAGCTGGGTGCTGATCCCGCGCCATGACAAGCAGTTGCCGGAGCAGGAGTTCTTCGTCGAGGGGCGCAAGCTGAGCGAGGAGCAGGCCGGCATGCTGCTGCAGCGAATGGGGCTGACCTTAAGCCTGTTGCAGGAGCGCAGCGACGCCCTGCTGGCCCAGCTGGTGGAGCGTTACTTCAAGACCCTCTGAGCCCCGGCCCCCGGAAAGCTTCTATCGAAACTCATTTTCCCCGCCGCCATAGCAAACGTTTGAATTTTTGCTCTATTCATTGATCCGCCTCGCAGATCCGGGGTTTGTAAACGCGCCCGCCTGTGTAAAAATGTGCGCGCTGTCACGGTATCAGGACGAGTCTGGCGATGAAATCGCCAATGACAGGGTCAGTCTCCCTATGGATGGGTCTGGCCATCCCTGCTGCTTATTTCACGTCACCCATTGGAATCCAACATGAATCAACCACACAACGCCACCGAGCAGGCCACCAGCCCGGCGGCCGGGCAGGGATTGCTCGATCGTCTGTTTGCCCTGAAAGGTCATGGCACCACGGCCCGCACCGAGGTCATCGCCGGGATCACCACCTTCCTGACCATGGTCTACATCGTCTTCGTCAACCCGCAGATCCTCTCCGCCGCGGGCATGGACACCCAGGCCGTGTTCGTCACCACCTGCCTCATCGCCGGCATCGGCAGCATTCTGATGGGGCTCCTGGCCAACCTGCCCATCGCCCTGGCCCCCGCCATGGGCCTCAACGCCTTCTTCGCCTTCGTGGTGGTAGCCGGCATGGGCTACTCCTGGCAGATTGGCATGGGTACCATCTTCTGGGGCGCTCTGGGGCTGCTGATCCTCACCCTGTTGCGGGTGCGCTACTGGCTCATCGCCAACATCCCCCTCACCCTGCGGGTCGGCATCACAGCCGGCATCGGCCTGCTCATCGCCCTGCTCGGTCTGCACAACGCCGGCATAGTAGTCGCGAGCCCGGCTACCATGGTGACGGTGGGCAACCTCACCTCCCTGCCCTGCCTGCTGGGTCTGCTCGGCTTCTTCCTGATCTGCATCTTCTCCGCCCGCGGCGTGCACTCCGCCGTGCTCATCTCCATGGTGGTCACCACAGGGCTGGGCTTCCTGTTCGGGGACGTCAGCTTCAAGGGCTTCGTCTCCATGCCGCCTAGCATCACTCCCGTGTTCGGTCAGCTGGATTTGATGGGCTCGCTCGATATCAGCCTGGCGGGGATCATCTTCTCCTTCATGCTGGTCAACCTGTTCGACTCGTCTGGTACCCTGATCGGGGTCACCAACCGTGCCAAGCTGGCCGATGACAAGGGACACTTCCCGCGCATGAAGCAGGCCCTGGTGGTGGACAGCGTCAGCTCCGTCGGTGGCGCCTTCATGGGGACCTCCTCCGTCACTGCCTATATCGAGAGCAGCTCCGGCGTGGCCGTCGGTGGCCGCACCGGCCTGACCGCCATCGTCGTCGGTGTCTTGTTCCTGCTGGCCATCTTCTTCTCCCCCGTCGCCGCCATGGTGCCGGCTTATGCCGCCGCTGGCGCCCTTATCTACGTGGGTGTGCTGATGTGCTCCGAGCTCACCCGGGTGAAGTGGGAAGACTTGACCGAAGCGGTGCCGGCCTTCATGACCGCCGTCATGATGCCGTTCAGCTTCTCCATCACAGAGGGGATCGCCGTGGGCTTCATCTCCTACTGCGTGATGAAGGCGGGCACGGGCCGCTGGCGCGAGATCAACCCCTGCGTGCTGGTGGTCGCCCTGCTGTTCGTGCTCAAATTCGTCTGGGTAGACGGCCACTAAGCGCGGTTGCCGCAAACAAAAATGCCCGTCATCGACGGGCATTTTTTATGGCTGATTGCAGATGAATCGTGCGGTTAACGAATGCCGCGGGCCTCGCGGATCCACTCCCAGGCCTGCTGGATCTCCTGGGTCTTCTCCTTCGCCATCTCCATCATCTCCGGTGGCAACCCCTTGGCCGCCAGCTTGTCCGGGTGGTGCTTGCTCATCTCCTTACGATAGGCGCGCTTGATCTCCTGATCGCTGTCACTCTCGCTCACCCCGAGCAGCTGATAGGCATCCTTGAGGCGATCCTTTGAGGGCGCTTCTTGGCGATACTGCTGCCCCTGGCCACCCCCCTGATACTGACCGTGCTTGAAGAAGTTCATCTGCGCCTCGGCCATGGCCAGGATCCGAGCCAGCTCGATGCGGCTGAAGCCCAGCTCGTCGGCAATGGTCTGCAGGATGGCGCGCTCATCGGCCTCCACACTGCCATCGGCGAAGGCCGCCTGCAGCTGGACTTCCAGGAAGAAGCGCAGGATGTCGCGCTGGCCCTGGCTCGCCTGGCGGAATTCGGCGAGCGTCTCCCGCAGGGGGAAACCACTCTCCTTGCCCTGGCGGAAGGACTCCTGGGCCCGCACCCGCTGCTCGCCGGAGAGGCGCATCCTGTCCATCAGGTTGGAGGCGACCCGGATCTCGTGTTCGGTGACCTGACCGCTCGCCTTGGCGATGTGGCCCATGACGGCGAAGGTGGCGTGGAAGAAGACCGCCTGCTGTTGCTGGGTGGGGGCACGGCGGAACGACATGCCCATGCCCCGATCGAAACGATGACCTATCCAGAGGCCAAGCAGGGCACCGAAGATGTTGCCGAGCAGAAAACCGAAGAAGGCGCCAAGCACCTTACCCCAAATACGCATGTTTCAAGACCTCGTGATGTGTTGAGTGCTGCGTCCTTGCAACTGTTCGTCCAGCTCCCGCAGGCGCGCGACCGTGCCAATGTCCCGCCACTCGCCAGGGAGCTGGCTGCCGCCGACCCGGTCCGCCGCCATCCACTCCCGCAGCAGGGGGGCCAGCTTGCGAGCCCCGGCGGACAAATGGCCGAAGGCCTCGGGGCGATAGAGGCCGACCCCGCTGAAGGTCAGGGCCGGCGCATCCAGCACCCGGCCGGCCTGCAGGGCAAAGTCCCCATCGGGGTGCTGGGGCGGGTTCGGTACCAGCCAGAGATGGGCCAGATCCTCACCGAGGGGGGGGTTGACCAGAGCCGCATAATCCAGCTCCAGCCAGGTATCGCCGTTGATCACCAGAAAAGGTTCGGCTCCCAGCAGCGGCAGCGCCTGCACTATGCCGCCGGCGGTCTCGAGCGCGCTATCCTCCGCTGACCACTGGATCCGAACCCCAAACTGGCGGCCGTCACCTAAGGCCTCCACCAGCTTGTGGCCGAGCCAGGCGTGGTTGATGACGAGGCTCGTCACGCCGGCGGCCTTGAGTTTCTCGATATGGTGGACGATGAGCGGCTTGCCCCCCACCGCCAGCAGCGGCTTGGGCAGGCTGTCGGTGAGCGGTCGCATCCGCTCGCCGCGACCGGCGGCCAGGATCATCGCCTTCATGCCAGGGCCTCGTCGGCGAATCCTGGCAGCACTTTTTGCTGCAACCAGTCGCCGAAGCGGGACAACACAGGGTATGTGTCCCCGTGCAGGCGACAGACATCCACCACATAGCCCAGGGTGCGAGGAATGTCCTTCAGATAACCGGATTTTCCGTCCCTGTGGTAGAGACGGGTAAAGATGCCCGCCGCCTTCAGATGGCGCTGCATGCCGGTGAGATCGGCCTGGCGCCGGAAGCCGGCATAGTCGATCCCGGCCAGCAACCCGGCACCGCTCAAGGTGTCGAAGCCATAGCGCATGCCCTGCTCGATGACCTCATCGGGCCAGCGCACGTAACAGTCCTTCAGCAGGGAGACCAGGTCGTAGCTCAGGGGGCCTATGACCATGTCCTGGAAGTCGATGATGGCCAGGGTGCTGGTTTCTGGGTTGTCGCCACCGCACACCATCAGGTTGCGGCTGTGGAAGTCTCTGTGCATCACCCCTTGAGGCTGGGCCAGGTTGTTCTCGGTGAGGCAGGCGAAGGTGTCGGCCAGCAACTGCTCTTCCTCGGCACTCAACGTCAGTTGCAGATGGTGGCCCAGCAGCCACTCGGGGAAGATGCTGTTCTCGCGCGCCATAAAGGCGGGATCAAAAGGCTCGAGGCCCAGTTCGACAGCGCCGAGTCGTGGCAACAGGGCGATGGCCTTGTCATACCAGGCCAGCACATTCTCTGCGTTCAGGCAGGCGATGAGCTGGGTATCGCCGAGATCCGTCACCGCCAGCAGCCCCTGCTCGTAATCCACCCCCTTCACCTCGGGGGCCAGCAGGCCCATCGCCTTCAAGGCCGCAGCGTTGCGAACAAATTCATGATTTTTTTCGGTTTTCGGATTAGCATCCACCCACACCAGACCGGCACCACGGAAATAGCGGCGAAAACTGGCGTCACCGGAGATCAGGGTCAATTGAAGATTGGCATCACCGGAAATCCGGCGCGCCCAGTGCAATAACAGGGAATCGCGATCGTGCATGAGTCGGGGACCAAATTGGAAAGCAGCTCTTGGCTGTTAGCCCTGGCCGCAATAATGCTTTATCATTGCCGGCTAACATAAAGCAATGACATGCAATGTCAACTTGATGGATCCTGACATAAAATGCATGCCCTGATTCAACCGTCTTTACCACGGATTGCGCGAGCCTTTCACATGACAAAATGGACACTGGGCACTTCTGGTCCCATCGCCCTGACTATCAGCCTTGTTCCAGCCCTGAGCCCGATCACGGTACAGGCTGCGCCAATCAACGCGCCGCCGGCGACCGGGATCCTCGACAGCCTCTGCTATGACTATGTGCCCAAGGTAGAAAAGCCGAGCTCCAATGAGGAGGCCAACGCCCAGCCCGTCGAGGTGGATGCCGATCGCCTGGAAGCCAAGCAGGGGGGCACCGCCGTCTATGAAGGGGACGTCAAGGTCCGTCAGGGGGTGCGCAAATTCGACTCCGACTATGCCCAGCTCGATCAGAAGAGCCGGGATGTCATCGCCATCGGCAACATCTACTACAACGATGGCCAGATCACGGTCACCAGCGACAAGACCCTGAAGTCCAACCTGGATACCAAGGATTCCGAGCTGGAAGAGGGCAAGTATCAGGTTCACGGCTCACCGGTGCGCGGCTTCGCCGAGAAGGTGACCATGACCAACGACAACCAGAACATAGTGCTGGAAGGGGCCCAGTACACCACCTGCCCCCCGGGTCAGGAAGCCTGGACCCTGAAGGCGGGCAGCATCGACATCGATCAGGGCGAGGTATTCGGGGAGGCCTGGAACGCCAGCCTCTGGCTCTATGACTATCCGGTCTTCTATTTCCCCTATATCAACTTCCCCATCAAGGATGAGCGCAAGACGGGCCTGCTCTACCCGGGTTACACCCAGAGCTCCAAGAACGGCATGGACATCACCCAGCCGTTCTACTGGAACATAGCCCCGAACTACGACGCCACCATCACCTCCCGCTTCATGGACAGACGGGGCCTGATGGAACAGGTCGAGTTCCGCTACATGCCGGATCCGGCCCACGTGGGCAGCCTCTATTTCGAGAACCTGGCCAACGACAAGCAGTACGACGAGACCGACAGCCTGAACGATCACCTCTCGGACGGTCATCGCTATCTGCTCAACGCCCGTCACACCTCCATGTTCATGGACAACGCCCTGCGGGTGTCGGTGGACTACACCAAGGTGCGAGACCGGGACTACAACTACTTCAACGACTTCTCCCCCAAGGTGGGGACCCAGGTCGACAACCAGCTGCAACAGTCCCTGATGGCGGGTTACTTCCAGCAGAACTGGAACCTCAACGCCGAGGTGCGGACCTACCAGATCCTGCTGGCCAGCGCCCAGCAACCCCACGAGCTGATGCCCCGCATCAACCACAACTACTACCACCAGGGCAGCTGGTACGATCTGGCCTGGAATACCGAGCTCACCAACTTCGGCTACAACAACGATCAGGCCATCGAGCAGAACCAGGGTGAGGCCTATACCGGCACCCGCTTCTACACGGCTCCCACCCTGACCGTTCCCCTCATCGATGAGGCGGGCTACTTCCTCGACAGCCAGTACAAGCTGATGTACACCCGTTACGATCAGACGGTGCCGGACAACATGAGCAGCACCTTCACCAGCAGGTTCACGCCTCAAGACGGTGGAGGAGTCACCCTGGAAGAGGGGATCATCACCCGGGTGCTGCCCTCGTTCCGCCTCAAGGGGGGCATGACCTTCGAGCGGGAGCAGCAGTGGTTCGGGAAAGAGGGGGCCAACCAGACTCTGGAGCCCGAGTTCCAGTATCTCTATGTCCCCTACAAGGATCAGGACAACATCGGGGTCTACGACTCCACCACCATGCGTCAGGACTACTACAGCCTGTTCAGCGATCGCCGCTTCGCCGGCCTGGATCGCATCAGCGACTCCAACCGCCTCTCCGTCGGTCTCACTAGCCGTATTTATGATCCCGCCGGGGATGAACGAATCCGGCTGGCCGTTGCCCAAGCCTTCGACTTCGTGGCCCCCAGGGTCAAGCTCTACTCCAGCGATGTGGCAAGCACCAACAACCGCTCCCCGCTGTCGTTCGAGGGGGACGCCAAGATCAACGAGCAGTGGTTTGCCCACGCGGGTGCACAGTATGATTTTGACAAGAGCCAAATCAGCTCCGCCAACAGCGCGCTGGAGTACCGCCACGAGAAGCTGATCAGCCAGCTGAACCACCGCTTCGTGCGGGACGCCAACTATGACCTCGACAACAAGGGTCAGGTGACCGATCTCAACCAGATCGGCCTGTTGCTGACCACACCGCTCAATGATCAGTGGCACCTCTATGGTGGCTACTATCAGGAGCTCAACCAGAACGTGAAGTCAGACCGCAAGGTGGGTCTGAAATATGACTCCTGCTGCTGGAGCATCAACTTCAACCTGGAGTGGGTCAACACCCCGGACAACGTGGATATGAGGCCGACATCCGAGCGCAGTCTGGGTATTCAATTTGAGATGAAAGGATTGGGTAGCGTGGGGACGGGTCCGAAGGGTACCTCCCTGGATACCGAAGCACTGCCTTACATTCGTCCGTTTAACCTGCGAGACCAATAACCGGTCTGGCAAACGCCTTGAGAGATGGATATGAAGAAGACGTTGATTTCCCTGCTGACCGCAGGCCTGTTTGGAGTCATGAGCCAGGGAGCCATCGCCGCCCCCGAGCTGATGGACAAGGTGCTTGCCGTGGTCAACAAGGACGTGGTACTGGCCAGCCAGCAGGAAGCCCTGGTGCAGAAGGTGAAGGCCTCCGCCCAGGAGAGCGGCCAGTCCCTGCCCGATGACGCCACCCTGCGCAAGCAGGCGCTGGATCGCCTGATCCAGGAGAGCCTGCAGCTGCAACTGGCGGATCGCCAGGGGCTCAAGATCAGCGACACCCAGCTGGAGCAGGCCATCCAGAGCATAGCCGCCGACAACAAGATGACCCTGGAGCAGCTGCGTGCCCAACTGGAGCGCGAGGGGCTGACCTATGCCCAGTACCGGGAAGAGGTGCGCCGCGAGATCCTGATGAACGAGGTGCGCCGCAATCAGGTTCGCCGCCGCATCAACATCTCCGAGCAGGAGGTCAAGCAGGTGGTCGAGGCCCTGAGCAAGCAAGGCCAGCAGCAGACCGAATATCATATCGGCCACATCCAGGTCGCCTTGCCTGACAATCCCAATGCCGAGCAGCTCAACACCGCCAAGGCCAAGATCGAACGCATCCTGGCCTCCCTGAAGGAAGGGGCGGACTTCCGCAAGCTCGCCATCGCCGAAAGCAACGGTCCCAAGGCTCTGGAAGGGGGAGACTGGGGCTGGATGAGCCCGCAAGAGATGCCCACCCTGATGGCCGAAGCGGTCCAGGGGGCCGGCAAGGGTGACATCGTCGGCCCGCTGCGCTCCGGCGCCGGCCTGCACATCATCAAGATCTTCGACACCAAGGGTCAGCAGCAGGTGATGCAGACCGAGGTGAAGGCTCGCCACATCCTGATCAAGCCCTCCATCATCCTGAGTGAAGAGAAGGCCAAGGGGACCCTGGACGGCATCCTGCACGACATCAAGAGCGGTAAGGCCAGCTTCGCCAGCATGGCGGAGAAGTACTCCGAGGATCCGGGCTCCGCGGTACAGGGGGGTGAACTGGGCTGGTCCGATCCCAACGTCTATGTGCCGGAATTCCGCGACATGGTCAATCGCCTGCAACCTGGCCAGATCAGCGAACCCTTCCGTACCAGCCACGGCTGGCACATAGTGCAGCTGGAAGATCGCCGCAGCCAGGATGCCACCAGCAAGGCCCAAGAGCAGCGCGCCTATCAGCTCATCTTCAACCGCCGCTTCACCGAAGAGTCCCAGGCCTGGCTGGATGAGCTGCGCGACGAAGCCTACATCCAGATCGAACCCAATTAATGGGCGATGCGCAGATGAACAGCCAACATCCAGATCGCGTCCAGACGCACTGCCGTCGTCTCGCCATCACGCCGGGTGAACCGGCGGGCATAGGCCCGGATCTGGTACTGCAGATAGCCCGGCAGGATTGGCCTCACCAGTTGGTGGTGATCGCCGATCCCGCCCTGCTGCGCGAACGGGCCGCCCTGCTGGGGCTGTCCATCGAGCTGGAACCCTATGACGCCAGCGCCCCTGCCCGCCCCCAGCGAGCGGGGACGCTGACCGTCTGTCCCCTGCCCCTGGGTGCCCCTGCGGTACCCGGCGAGCTCGATGAGGGCAATGGCGCCTACGTGCTGAATACCTTGCAGCGAGCCTGTGACGGCAACCTGAGCGGCGAGTTTGCCGCCGTGGTGACCGGGCCGGTGCACAAGGGGATCATCAATCAGGCCGGGGTCTCGTTCAGCGGTCATACCGAGTTCTTCGCCCAGCAGTCGGGCACCGCCGACGTTGTCATGCTGCTGGCGACCGAGGGGCTCAGGGTGGCGCTCGCCACCACCCACATTCCGCTGGCCTACGTGGCCAAGGCCATTACCGAGGATCGCCTCGGCAAGGTGATCCGCATCCTGGATGCGGATCTCAAGCAGAAATTCGGCATAACTCAGCCCCGGATTTACGTCTGTGGCCTCAATCCCCATGCCGGGGAAGGGGGGCACCTCGGCCGGGAGGAGATAGAGGTGATCGAGCCAGCCCTGGCCGCCTTGCGCCAGGAAGGGATCGATCTGGTCGGCCCCTTGCCCGCCGACACCCTGTTCCAGGACAAATACCTCAAGGATGCGGATGCGGTACTCGCCATGTACCACGACCAGGGGCTGCCCGTGCTCAAGTACAAGGGCTTCGGCAACTCGGTCAATATCACCCTGGGACTCCCATTCATCCGCACTTCGGTGGATCACGGCACCGCGCTGGATCTGGCAGGCAAGGGCCTGGCCGATCCCGGCAGCCTGGTCACCGCGATTAACCACGCCATTCAGATGGTAGAGAAAAAATAATATGAGCAGTAAGGTGCACATGGGCCACACGGCCCGTAAGCGTTTCGGTCAGAACTTCTTGCATGACAGCTATGTGATCGATCAGATAGTGGCCGCCATCAACCCGCAGCCGGGTCAGAACCTGGTGGAAATCGGCCCGGGTCTGGCCGCGCTGACCGAGCCGGTCGCCGCCCAGATGGACAAGATGACGGTGGTCGAGCTGGACCGGGATCTGGCCGCCCGCCTGCGTGAACACCCGACGCTGAAAGACAAGCTGACCGTCATCGAAGCCGATGCCATGCGCTTCGACTTCGGCACCCTGATGGGGGAAGGCAAGGGGCCGCTGCGCATCTTCGGCAACCTGCCCTACAACATCTCCACCCCCCTCATCTTCCACCTCTGCGAGTTCGCCGATCGGGTGGAGGACATGCACTTCATGCTGCAAAAGGAAGTGGTGCTGCGTCTGGCCGCCGGCCCCGGCAGCAAGGCCTATGGCCGCCTGAGCGTGATGACCCAGTACTACTGCCAGGTCGTCCCGGTGCTGGAAGTGGGTCCGGGAGCCTTCAAGCCCGCCCCCAAGGTGGATTCCGCCGTGGTGCGCCTCATCCCCCACAAGAACCCTGTCCACGTGGCCAAGGACATTCGCTGCCTGAACCGGGTCTGCACCGAGGGCTTCGGCCAGCGCCGCAAGACCATTCGCAACAGCTTCTCCAACTTCATCACCGACGCCCAGCTGACCGAGCTTGGGATCGATGGCAACCTGCGCCCGGAGAACCTCTCCCTCGAGCAGTTCGTCATGATCGCCAACTGGCTGGCCGATCAACAGCAGGCCTGATCCCATGGCACAGCCCCGGATAGAGGTCCGCCCGCACCCCAGCTATGTGGCGGGCACCCAGGATCCTTACCATTTTCTCTACCTCATCGAGATAGAGAATCTGGGGCCGGGCACAGTGCAGCTGCTGCATCGACGCTGGCTCATCACGGATGCCGATGGCAAGATGCAGGAAGTGGAAGGCCCCGGGGTGGTCGGTGAACAACCCTTCATCGCCCCCGGCGAGACCTTCAGCTATCAGAGTGGCGTTCCCCTCGCCACTCCCTTTGGCGTGATGGAGGGCAGCTACCTGCTGCAGGATGAGTCCGGGCAACAGTTCGAGGCTCCCATCCCTCCCTTCACCCTGGCCGTACCCAATATCATTAACTGAGGTTTCATGGCGAATTGCTTTGTCGGCGACATTCAGGGCTGCTACGACGATCTGCGCCGTCTGCTGGATCTTGCCGAATTCGACTCCGATAAGGACACCCTCTGGCTGTGCGGCGATCTGGTCGCCCGTGGTCCGGATTCCCTCAACACCCTGCGCTTCGTCAAGTCGCTGGGAAGCCGCGCCGTCACCGTGCTCGGCAACCACGATCTGCACCTGCTGGCGGTGGCCAACGGGGTCGCGCCCCTCAAGAAGAAGGACAGGCTGCAGGCCCTGATGGAGGCACCGGATCGGGACGAACTGCTGGAGTGGCTGCGCCAGCGCCCCCTGCTGGCGGAACATCCCGATCTGCCCATCATGATGATCCATGCCGGCCTCTCCCCCGCCTGGGATGCCCGCACCGCCCGCAACTGTGCCCGCGAGGTGGAGAGCCTGCTGCGCGGGGATCAATACCAGTGGCTGCTGCACAACATGTACGGGGATCAGCCGGACAGCTGGGATGACAGCCTGATGGGCATAGAGCGCTACCGCTACATCATCAACAGCTTCACCCGCATGCGTTTTTGCTACTTCGACGGTCGGCTCGACTTCAAGTGCAAGAAGGGCCCGACAGAATCCACCCCAGGCCTGCGCCCCTGGTTCGAACAGCGTGAGCACCACGTGGACGATCCCATACTGGTGTTCGGCCACTGGGCGGCCCTGATGGGGGTCACCGGCAAGGAGGACATCAAGGGGCTGGATACCGGCTGCGTCTGGGGCAACAGCCTCACCCTGTGGCGTTATGAAGACGACGCCCTGATTGCGACCCCCTGCCCCGCCTACGCCAAGTGAGGCGGACGCTCCCCTAATGAAACGGGCCCGGCATCACTGCCGGGCCCGTTTTCTTGCCAAGGCTTCAAGGACTAGAGTTTGCGCCCCAACCGTTTCTCCACCTGACGCCGTTCCCACTCTGGACCGAACAGCTTGAACGGCTGGAACAGGTTGATGGCGTGGGACATCAGCCCCAACCCCCAGCCCAACATGGGCCACCAGGCCCAGATGTAGTCCGGGTTGCTCAGATAGTTGATGACGAACAGCCCCCCTATCACCAGCACATAGCTGATGAGGTGGCCGTAGAAGCCCTTGAGCCCCTCCACGAACTTCATCGCCTCCCGCTCGTCCCGGGCGACATGCACCGCCCCCTGACCGTTGAACTCATGCCCTTTCATCTCGCTCTCCTGTAGTTGAGTCACGTCGAGCTCAAAGACGGAGGCCAGGGCCTTGAGGGATTCCAGTCCGGGCTGCTGCCCCTGCTCGATCCGCTGTATGGTGCGCACACTCAGACCGGAGAGGGTGGCCAACTGCTCCTGGGACCAACCCCGCTGCAATCTCAATTTCCTGACTATCATCATCGGCTCCTCGTGATTTTGGACAGGGTCAGCATAGGGCCGGGGACGGTGCGGCGACACGACAAAGCCCTGACAGCAACCTGACTATCATGTTAAATCAATGAGTTATAACTCTTACCGTCCACACTTCAGAGACTCTGCATCAGCTCGGCGGCGATCTCGAACGAGCGCAGCCTGGCCTCATGGGAGACAATGGGGCCGTTGAACATCAGCTCGTCGGCCCGAGTCTCGGCCAGCAGCGCCTGCAGGCCGTGGCGCACCTTGTCTCTGTCGCCCACCAGGGAGCGGGCCAGGGTCTGCTCCATCGCCATCAATTCACGGGGTGACCACTCTTCCCCCAGATCCTGCACCGGCAGGGGCAGCTTGCCCGCATCGCCGCGATAGAGGCGCAGGAACTGCTGCTGCAAGGTGGTGAACAGGAAGCGGGCCTCCCTGTCGCTGTCGGCGGCGATCAGGTTGATGCACACCACGGCGTGGGGCTTGGGCCAGCGGGCCGATGGCCGGTACTGGGTGCGATAGAGCTCCAGCGCCTGCAACAACAACCCGGGGGCGAAGTGGGAGGCAAACCCGAACGGCAGCCCCATGGCCGCCGCCAGCTGGGCGCTGTAGAGGCTGGATCCCAGCAGCCAGATGGGCACGTGCAACCCCTGGCCGGGGACGGCCTGCACAGCCCCCACTTCGTCGCCGAAGTAGTGCATCAGCTCGCGCACATCGGCGGGGAAGTCATCCACCTCGCCGCTCTTCTGGCGGCGCAGGGCCTGCATGGTGCGCTGATCGGTGCCGGGCGCCCGCCCCAATCCCAGGTCGATGCGATCCGGATAGAGGGAGGCCAGGGTGCCAAATTGTTCCGCGATCACCAGGGGGGAATGGTTCGGCAGCATGATGCCCCCGGCTCCCAGCCGCAGAGTCGTCGTGCCACCAGCCAGATGGCCGATCAGCACCGAGGTGGCGGCGCTGGCGATGCCCGGCATGTTGTGGTGCTCCGCCAGCCAGTAGCGGTGGTAGCCCCACCCCTCGGCATGACGAGCCAGGTCCAGTGAATGGCGGAATGATTCGGCCGGCACGGCGCCTTCGGGGACGGGTACCAGATCGAGGACGGAATAAGGGATGGCGGACATGGGACACTCCATTGCGTCAGGTTCAACAAGCTGCGGGCAATGTAGCATGAGATATCTCGATGACACATGCCGAGCCGCTCCGAACCCAGACAAGATTTCATGCGAGGCCCATCGTCATTTATGCGAAGAAGTACAACCCATTGTTATAATTTGCTTTTTCATCACTCAAAACTGCGCTACGTCAGTCTCTGACGGTCGTCAAGTGACACTTTCCACACTAACAACAAGCTTCGCACGGCACTACCCTCTGCTGGCTCGTCATCTGTCGTGGGCAGGACCCTCAACGATACCAACCGGAGAATACAGGCATGAATGCGACTACTGATACCAAGACCGGCCTCTTCCTCGCCACCTTCGACATCGGCAAAGCCATACCGGGCGCCCCCCTGCTGCGCCTCAACCTCAGCGTCTATACCCCGGGCGAGACCCTGAGCGGTGTCGCTCACCTGACCCAGGCCACCAATCCGCCGCTGGATCAAGCCTCCGACGTGAAAGGCCAATACACCTATATGTGCGTCATGCCCAAGCAGTGCCACGTCCTGGTGACGGCTCAGGGCTACCCCATCATCAAGTGGCCGCAACATGCGGGCATAGGCCCCGTGATCCTGCCCAACTTCGAGCTGCGCATGGTACTGAGCGAAGACTGGAAGTCCGGCACAGCCAACTACAAGTATCAAGATAACCAGCAGAAGTGGCACGAGGTGAAAGACGCCCCCGTCACCCTGGTGCCCGCCGCCGTGCTGGCCTGATCCCGGCGGCCCCACGGGGCCGCTTTTTCCCTCTAAGATTCTTCTGCCCGTTGCTGTGTTTTTTGTCATCCTTCGAACACACTGAATTGTCGCCCAAGGCGATAAGTGAACGTGGGACAAGGATGCGTCCATGACAAAATCAAAGCTCAACTGCCGACCCTTCTACGTGCATATCGCCACCCTGTTTATTCTGCTGTTCACCGTGCTGGGGGGCGCCCTCATCCTGCTGCAATATCGGCAGGCCATGCAGCAGGGGCTGGAGCACGAGCGCCAGAGCTTCCTGCAATATCGCGAACAACTGGCGCTGGCCCTCAAGCTGAACGAACGCCCGGCCCGCATGTCCCTGAGCCTGCTGCGCAGCGGTCAACTGGCGGCCATGACGGATCTGGAGGCGCGCCTCACCTATCTGCCCCAGCTGGCGGAGGTGCTGGCCAACAGCACCAGCTATGGCGCCATCTATGCGGGCTACGCGAACGGCGATTTTTTTCTGGTGCGCAAGCTGACCCAGCGCGCCAGGGAGCGGCTGGAGCAAGCCCCACCCGCCAGCTATCTGCTGGTACAGAGCCTGAGCCAGGGCCAGGGGGAGTTCCTCTACTTCGACAAGCGGCTCCATCTGCTCGAGCGACGGCTGATGCCGGACTACAGCTTCGACCCCCGCAGCCGCGACTGGTACAAGGAGGCCCGCTGGCAGACCGGCATCATAGTGACCCACCCCTATCTCTTCTTCACCACCAGGGAACCCGGCATGACGCTGGCGGTGGAGAGCGATGATCGCCAGGCGGTGATCGGGCTGGATACCGGGGTCGAGGGGCTCTCCGCCCTGATCGGGGGGCTCTCCCTGCCCAGCCACTGCCAGCTGGTGCTGTTCGATGAGATGGGGACCTTGCTGGCGACGGATCCCAAGCAACTGCCGAGCTTCGATCAGCTGAGCCGCCTGCCCATGCTGTCGGCCCTCAATCACCCCGTGCTGACCCAATTGCAGCAGCAGATAGTCACCCACCCCACCCTGCTGCACGAACAGGGCGAGCAGACCCTCACCCTGACCACGGCGGAGAGACGCGACTGGCTGGTCAACCTCTCCCCCCTCGGGGAGGGCTCCCCCTTCTACATCGCCCTGCTGGTCCCCACGGAGGCGCTGGCGGCGCAGGCCCGCCAAGAAGCGCTGCAGAATCTCATCTGGGCCCTGGCCGGATTGCTGCTACTGCTGCCCATCATCTGGCTGGTAGCCAGACGCACCGCGGCCCCCCTGCTGGCGCTGACCCGGGAGGCGGAGCGGATCCAGCACTTCGACTTCAGCGAGCGCAAGGAGCCCGACTCCCCCATCCGGGAGATAGACGATCTGGCCCGCACCATGTCGGGGATGCGGCTGACCCTGGGCAACTTCATGAACATGGGACGGGCGCTCTCGGCCGAGCGCCGCTTCGACTCCCTACTCAACCGCATCCTGCACGAGACGGTGGCGGCGGCGCAGGCCGAAGGGGGCTGCCTCTATCTCGCCCAGGAGAAACAGATGACGGCGGTGCAGGCCATCTGGCAACAACAACCTCTCCCCTGCGAGCGGGTCCACTGGCAAGAGGAGCTGCTCGGCGGGCTCTATCATACGGAGCGGCTCAGCCAACCCCTGGATGAGGGGCGCTGGCAGCAATACCTGGCGGACTGGGGCCCCTTCCCCGGCCCCCATCAACTGCTGGCCGAACCCCTCTACAACCACCGCCAGGAGCTGATCGGCTGCCTGCTGCTGATCCTGCCCCAATGCTCCGACTCCGAGCTGGCCTCGCGCATCAGCCTGATCGAGGCGCTGGCGGGCATGTCCGCCTCCGCCATCGAGAACCAGCGCCTGCTGGAAGAGCAAAAGCAGCTGCTGGAGGCCTTCATCGAGCTCATCGCCGGCGCCATCGACGCCAAGAGCCCCTACACGGGTGGCCATTGCCAGCGCGTGCCCGAGCTGACCCGCATGCTGACCGAGGCGGCCTGCGCCCAGCAGCAGGGACCCTTCGCCGCCTTCCACCTGAGCGAGGAGGAGTGGGAAGCAATCCATATCGCGAGCTGGCTGCACGACTGTGGCAAGGTCACCACCCCGGAGTTCGTGGTCGACAAGGCCACCAAGCTGGAGACCCTCTACGACCGCATTCACGAGGTTCGCACCCGCTTCGAGGTGCTCAAGCGCGACGCCTACATCGAGGAGCTGGCCTCCCGTCTACCGCCCCAGGAGCGGCTGGCGAGCCAGAGCGCGGTGGCCCCGCTCTGGTCCACCCTGGATGAAGAGTTCGCCTTCGTCGCCGAATGCAACCTGGGGGGCGAGTGGATGGCACCGGAGAAGCTGGCGCGGCTGAACGCCATCGCCGGTCGAACCTGGCTGCGCACCCTGGATGACAGGCTGGGGGTCAGCCGGGAGGAGCTCAGGCGCCACCCCGATGGCGAAGACCCGGCCCTACCCTGCCTCGAGCCCTTGCTGGCAGACAAGCAGGTGCACCTGATTCCCAGGCCCAGGCAAGAGAATCTGACCGATCACAATCCCTGGGGCTTCAAGGTCAGGGTGCCCTCCCAGCTCTACAACCGGGGGGAACGTTACAACCTCGCCATCACCCGCGGCACCCTCACCGAGGAGGAGCGCTACAAGATCAACGACCACATAGTCCAGACCATCCGCATGCTGGAGCGCCTCCCCTTCCCCCGGCATCTTCGCAAGGTTCCGGAGATCGCGGGAGGGCATCACGAGCGGATGGACGGCACTGGCTACCCGCGCCAGTTGCAGGGTTCACAGATGAGCATCCCCGCCCGCATCATGGCCATCGCCGATATCTTCGAGGCGCTGACCGCAAGCGATCGCCCCTACAAGTCCGGCAAGACGGTCTCCGAGGCGCTCACCATCATGCTGCGCATGGTGGAGGAGCAACACATAGATCCGGCCCTGTTCGACCTCTTCATCGAGAGCGGCGTCTGGCGCGACTATGCGAAGCGCTTCCTCTCCCCCGCTCAGCTGGACGAGGCGCAGTGCCAGACTCTGCTGGCGGGTAGTGGCCGCTCAGCAAACCTGTCGAGCGCATCATCATAAGGAAAACGGGTGGAGGACTAACCTTGCGATAAAGGTAGAACCGCCACAGCAGAGCCTCGCTCGCATGACGCCCATAAAAAAACGGCCAACCTGAGTTGACCGTCTTGAATCGCGACAGTGAGCCTTAGAACAGCAGATGGGCCACGCCGGCGATGACCGGTAGCGTCACCAGGGTGCGCAACAGGAAGATGACAAACAGCTCCCACAGCTTGACCGGGATCTTGCTGCCGAGTAGCAGGGCACCCACTTCCGACATATAGATGAGCTGGGTGACCGACATGGCGGCGATCACGAAGCGGGTGATGTCGCTCTCTATGGTGGAGGCCAGCACCGCCGGGATAAACATGTCCGCGAAGCCCACCATGATGGTCTTGGAGGCCGCCTCGGCCTCCGGCAGTTGCAGCAGCTCAAGCAAGGGCACGAAGGGGGCACCCAGCCAATTGAACACAGGGGTGTGCTCCGCCAGCATCAGGGCGCAGGTGCCGATGGCCATCACCACGGGCAGCACGCCAAACACCATGTCCAGCGCATTCTTCACCCCTTCCCGCGCCACGGCGCCGAGGTCTGTCATGCTGTCGGCCTTGGTCAACGCACGCTGGTAGCCATAGCTCAGCACGCTGTGCTGATGGGGGATGGCCTCCTGCTTGCGGCACAAGGGGGTGCCGTCGCTGTAGACATCCTTCTTCCAGGAGAGCGGTGGCAGGCGCGGCACGACTATGGCGGCGACCACGCCGGCCAGGCAGACCGTCAGGTAGAAGGGCACAAACATGTGCTCCAGCTTCACCTGGGAGATCACCACCAGGCAGAAGGTGATGGAGACCGCCGAGAAGGTGGTGCCGATGACCGCAGCTTCCCGCTGGGTGTAAAACTTGCCTTCATACTGCTTGCTGGTGAGCAGGATGCCGACGCTGCCATCCCCGAGCCAGGAGGCGAAGCAGTCCACCGCCGAGCGACCCGGCAGGCGGAACACGGGCCGCATGATGCGGGTCATCATGGTGCCGACGAACTCCAGCAGACCGAAGTCCAGCAGCAGGGGCAACAGCAGGCCCGCGAAGATGAACACCGAGAACAGCACCGGCAGCAGATCGTTGAGCACCAGGCCACCGGTCGCCCCGGAGCGCAGCATTTCGGGCCCCACCTCGAAGAAGGTCAGCAGCACGAAGACGCCCCCCAACACCCGCACGCAGGCCCAGAACGGGGAGACGTTGAACAGGCTGTTGAGGAAGGGACGACGGACCAGGATGGCCGGCTTGAACAGCCAGGCGACGAGCGTCATCAGCATGGTAGTGGTGATGATGGCGCTGACCATGGCCACCAGGTGATCGGCGAACACGGTCTGCACCAGCTTCGCCAGCACGGCGACGGGAATGGTGACGTTGCCGTCATAGATGACCGGGGTCATGAACAGCAGGATCCCGATGAGGGACGGGACGAGGAACATCAGCAGGTTGCGGCGGGTACGGATCGCCGGGGCCTGCAGGGTCTTTTCCAACATGATTTACAGCCTTAATGTGACTTTTCCTTCAGCCAGGCCGCCTGCATATTCATGCCCTCGCCCGACAAACGGGCGCAAGAATAACCCAAATAAATGCACAAACAAGCTTTTAACGGATCATTTCAAGCATAAATATTTTTACAGGCAAACCATCCATCAGAACAAACCAAAACAGTCATGCATATTGATGCAGCATCAATCGGTTAGCATATTGTTTCAAATAGGTTAAGTTCAGCTGCGCAGTATAAATTGTCACAAACAACAGGCAATAAGCTGCATGGCAAATATATCTATAAGGTGATCCGGTCGAGCTTCCCATAAAAAAACCGGAGCCTGTTGCCAGGCTCCGGTCTCGTCGCGACGGGGTGAGGATCAGTCGCGCACGTAGATGACTTCGACGCCATCGTCGTCTTCGTCATCCCAGTCATCGTCGTCATCCAGGGCGTCATCGAAGGCCTTGGACGCCGCCAGGGCCTCGGCTTCCGCCTGAGCCAGCTGGTTCTTGTGGTAATCGTCCCACTTGAACTCCACCTTCTCGATGGCAGCCTTGGCATCGGCCTCCAGCTGACGGGGCATGGTATCCAGCAGATCCAGGATGTCGTAGCACACCTTCTTGGTGCCTTCCTTGGTGATGGCGGTGATGGCGTAGACGGGCCCTTCGTGGTTCAGGGCGGCCTTCACTCTGTCCATCACTTCCTGGGCTTCTTCTTCCAGGATCAGATCCATCTTGTTGAACACCAGCCAGCGCGGCTTGCTCGCGAGTTCCGGGCTGTATTTCTCCAGCTCGCGGACTATGGTCACCGCATTGTCGGCAGGATCCGAGCCATCCACCGGGCAGATGTCCACCAGATGCAGCAACACGCGGCAGCGCTCGAGGTGCTTGAGGAAACGGATCCCGAGGCCAGCACCTTCGGCGGCTCCCTCGATCAGGCCCGGAATGTCGGCGATGACGAAGGAGCGGGAGTTTTCACCCCGTACCACGCCAAGGTTCGGGACCAGGGTGGTGAAGGGGTAGTCGGCAACCTTGGGGCGAGCCGCAGAGACGGCGCGAATGAAGGTGGACTTGCCGGCGTTGGGCAGACCCAGCATGCCGACGTCGGCCAGCAGCAGCAGCTCCAGCTTCAGGGTCCGCACTTCACCCGGGGTGCCGTTGCTCTTCTGGTAAGGGGCGCGGTTGACCGAGCTCTTGAAACGGGTGTTGCCAAGGCCGTGGAAGCCGCCCTTGGCGACCAGCAGCTTCTGGCCGTGGGTAGTCAGATCCCCCAGCAGCTCGCCGGTGTCTTCATCGCTGGCACGGGTGCCCACCGGCACGCGCAGGGTACGGTCCTTGCCGCGGCGACCGGTACAGTTGGCACTCTGGCCATTCTCGCCACGCTCGGCGGCGTGGAAACGCTCGAAGCGGTAGTCGATCAGGGTGTTCAGGTTCTCGTCGGCGATCAGATAGACATCGCCACCGTCACCACCGTCACCACCGTCAGGGCCGCCGTTCGGGATGTACTTCTCGCGGCGGAAGCTCACACAACCGTTACCACCGTCACCGGCATCGACTCGAATCTGGACTTCATCAACAAACTTCATAGGTAACCGTCACCTTCAATTCGAAAAACCGATACGCAATTATAGTGGTACAGACCCCTGCGGGCGAGACGCATCTGGCCTGTGGGGCCCGTCTTCGCCAGCACTGCCGCGTGCCGCTTTTTCGTCAAACTCATCAGAAAAACAAAAGCCCCGCCTGTTGGCGGGGCTTTGGATCCTTGCGGTCCGTAATTACTCAGCAACGATGCTGACGTACTTACGATTCTGCGGACCTTTAACTTCGAACAGCACTTTACCGGTCGCAGTTGCGAACAGAGTGTGGTCGGTGCCCAGGCCAACGTTGGTGCCAGGGTGGAACTTGGTGCCACGCTGACGAACGATGATGCTGCCTGCCAGAACTGTTTCGCCGCCGAAACGCTTAACGCCCAAGCGTTTAGCTTCAGAATCGCGACCGTTGCGGGATGAACCGCCAGCTTTTTTGTGTGCCATCTATCGGACTCCTCTAATTAAGCGCTGATGCCAGTGATTTTGACTTCAGTGAACCACTGACGGTGGCCCGCTTGCTTACGGTGGTGCTTACGACGACGGAACTTGACGATAGTCACTTTCTCGCCACGGCCGTGAGCCACAACTTCAGCTACAACCTTGCCACCTTCAACGAAAGGAGCACCTACTTTAAAAGTGTCGCCTGCAGCAACCATCAGCACTTCGTTGAAGTCGATGGTAGCGCCAGTCTCTACGTTCAGCTTTTCCAGACGAACGATTTGACCTTCGGCCACACGGTGTTGTTTTCCGCCGCTTTGGAATACCGCGTACATTTGATTAACTCCGTAAAGGCGTGTCTTTTGCTCAAGGCCAGACACGCGCAAAAACCTATAACAATGGGCGGGCATTCTACGCAGAACGATTTGCCGAGGCAAGGCCATTTTAGCAAAAAGTTTATTTTGTGCGCATATCCCTCGCCGTGAATAAACGCTTAACTGTAACCCATTGTGAAATCGTGTAGAATCCCCGCCATTGCTAAAAACGCAGTAATTGCTGCCGTCACGTTACGAGACTTATGGACCAACAGACTATCCGTGCGCTCTGTGCCGCCGACATGACGGCGGTCAATGAACTGATCCTGGCCCGGCTCCAGTCCGATGTCAGCCTGATCAACCAGCTGGGTTTTTACATTGTCAGTGCAGGCGGAAAACGGATGCGCCCCATGCTGACCGTCATGGCCGCCCGCGCCCTGGGTTATGAGGGTGAAGATCACCTGAAGCTGGCCGCCATCATAGAATTCATTCACACCTCCACCCTGCTGCACGACGACGTGGTCGACGAATCGGACCTGCGCCGCGGCCGGGAGACCGCCAACGCCCTGTATGGCAACGCCGCCAGCGTCCTGGTGGGCGATTATCTCTACAGCCGCTCCTTCCAGATGATGAGCGAACTCTCCAACCTCAAGGTGATGGAGATCCTATCGGATGCCACCAACACCATCGCCGAGGGGGAAGTGTTGCAACTGATGAACTGCAACGATCCGGACACCACGGAAGAGAGCTACATGACGGTCATCTACTGCAAGACCGCGAAGCTGTTCGAGGCCGCCACCCGCCTCGCCGCCGTGCTGACCCATCAGCCCGCCGCCATCGAGCAGGCCATGACCGACTACGGCAAGTACCTCGGCACCGCCTTCCAGATCATCGACGATGTGATGGACTACTGCTCCCAGAGCGACGAGATGGGCAAGAACGTCGGCGACGATCTGGCCGAGGGCAAGCCCACCCTGCCGCTGCTGCGGGCAATGGCCGCAGGCTCACCGGAGGAACGCCAGCTGGTACGCGATGCCATCGAACACCGCAACGGCATGGACCACCTGGACCGGATCCTGGCCATTCTGGACCGTACCGGTGCCCTGGAGTACTCCCGCCAGAAGGCCCGGGAAGAGGCCGACAAGGCCATCGCGGCGCTGGCCATACTGCCGGACTCCGAGCATAAGCAAGCCCTGGCGGCCCTGGCCGAGATGGCGGCGCAGCGCAGCGCCTGAGCGAAATCCACATCCAATAAAAAAGAGGCCACGGGCCTCTTTTTTATTGTCTTCCTATTGCCCGGGACCCGGCCCGGACTGTTGCACGGTCAGTGGCCCAGCGCCCAGAGGATCACGGCCCCCGTCACCACCAGGCAGCCGCCGATACGGCGCAACTGCTCCGGTGGCTGATCGCTCAGCAGCCTCAGCATCTGCTGCCAGGCCTTTGGCATCAACAAGGGACCCAGCCCCTCGAACAGCAGGAGCAGCCCCAACCCCATCAACACGGATGTCAGCATTCCCTTCCCCCTCAGGACGACCCCGTCAAGACCGGCTCGTCGACCGAAATAAAAAGGGCCTGAATCATCAGGCCCTTGTATGGATCACTCGCCGCTTACTGCTTGTCACCTTGGGGCGACTTGAGGTAGCGGAAGAACTCGCTGTCCGGCTTCAGGACCATGAGGTCATTGCCACCGGTGAAGCTCTTGCGATAGGCCTCCATGCTGCGCACGAAGCTGAAGAACTCGGGGTCCTTCTTGTAGCTGTCGGCGTAGATCTTGGCGGCCTCGGCATCCCCTTCACCACGCAGCTGACGCGCATTACTCTCGGCGTCGGCGATCATGACGGTCACCTTGCGGTCAATGTCGGCGCGCAGGATCTCGGCCTGCTCGCGGCCCTGGGAGCGGTGCTCACGGGCAACGGCAGTCCGCTCGGCACGCATCCGCTGATAGATGGAGCTGGAGACTTCCACCGGCAGGTTGATCTGCTTGATCCGCACATCCACCACCTTGATGCCGAGCTCGGAGGAGCGCGCCATCTTCATCAGCGCATCTTCCATCACGGTGCTGCGCTCGCCGGAGACGATGTCCTTGATGGTGCGATTACCGATCTCGGAACGCAGACCGTTGTTGATCTTGCGCTTGAGCAGGTCTTCGGCCTGGATCTTGTTGCCACCACCGGTTGCCAGGTAGTACTTGGAGAAGTCCTCGATCTTCCACTTCACGTAGGAATCGATGATGAGGTCCTTCTTCTCGGAGGTCACGAAGCGATCCGCCTGGCCTTCCAGGGTCTGGATGCGGGCATCCATCTTGCGAACCTGATCGATGAGCGGCACCTTGAAATGCAGGCCCGGCTCATAGAGACGAGGCTCGCCGGAGTCGACGCGCTTCACCTTGCCGAACTGCACCACTATCCCCTTCTGCCCTTCATCGATGATGAAGACGGAAGAGAAGCAGACCATGGCGGCCACAGCGATGACACCAATAGCTATTTTCTTCATCTATTAGTTTCTCCCTGTGCTGAAACGGTCACCGCCACGCAGCGGGGTCGGAGTAGAGTTGGCGCCCTCGTTGGACGGCTGGGCCGGCTCCACCGCAGGAGTACCAGCCGGACGTGCCGGTTGCACCGCATTCGCCTTGCCAGACAACTTGTCGAGCGGCAGGTAGATCATGCTGTTGTTGCCAGCAGGCATGTCGACCAGCACCTTGTTGGTCTGCTGATACAGCTCTTCCATGGTTTCCAAGTAAATACGATCACGAGTCAACTCGGGCGCGGCCTGGTACTGGGGCAGCAGCTCGTTGAAGCGAGCCACTTCACCCTTGGCCTTCAGCACGATCTGGGACTTGTAGCCTTCGGCTTCCTGTTCCAGGCGCTTGACCTGGCCACGGGCCTTGGGCTCCACTTCACGGGCATAGGCTTCCGCCTCACGAATGAAGCGCTGCTCATCTTCCTGGGCGGAGATGGCGTCATCGAAGGCATCTTTCACCTCTTCCGGCGGACGAGCCGGCAGGAAGTTGACGTCGACGATCTGCAGACCCATCTGGTAGGGCTCGATGATGCCATCGATCACCTGCCAGGTCTCCTGACGCACCTTCTCACGACCCGTGGTCAGGACGTCATCCATCTTGGTGTGACCCACCACGTAGCGCAGGGCACTATCGGTGGCCTGGCTCAGGCTCTCGTCCGCATTGGTGACGCTGAACAGGTACTGCTCCGGGTCAACCACGCGATACTGCACATCCATCTCGACCCGGACCACGTTCTCGTCCTGGGTCAGCATGAAGCCGGAAGCGGGCAGGGAACGCACGGACTCCACATCCACCGGGATCACCTTGTCGATGAAGGTCGGTTTCCAGCGCAGACCGGGATCCACGTTGTGGGAATACTCCCCGAAGCGCAGCACCACGCCACGCTCGGCCTCGCGAATGGTGTAGAAGCCGCTGACGACCCACACCACCACGGCGACCACCAGGGCGATGGAGAGGCCGAATTTGCCCACATCACCGCCACCCGATTTGCCGCCACCGAACAGGCCACCAAAACGGCGGCTCACCTTGCGCAGCATCTCATCCAGATCAGGGGGTCCCTGATTCTTGCCGTTATTCCCCCAAGGGTCACGGTCTTTGCCGTTGTTACCAGGCTCATTCCAAGCCATCAGCGTCTCCATTAATACATGCGGATGGATATCATCTCTATCGGACATCAATCGACGACGAGGCCGCTAGGCGCTCATCTTCATGAACGCATCAATGTCTGATAAAGCGTTGTAAACTCTCACCTTCTTGTTTCATGAGGCGGTTCCAGTCGGCCACTTGCAAGCGTACCTCCAGGACAAAATCCCCCTCCTCGCTGAAACCTTCCTGCTCGATGCCCTTGAGCCGATAGAGCGCACTGCGCAATCTGGCGGCCGAGGGCGGTAACTGCAGGGTGTGATGGACCATGGATCCGGCCAGCAATTCGGTCAGGGCCTGGAACAGGTATTCACTGCCCTCCCCGGTCTGGGCTGACAGCCAGACCCGTACCGGGCGCCCCTCTTCATCCCGCTCCAGACCGGCGGGTCTGTCGGCCAGCTTGTCGATCTTGTTGCAGATCATCAGCTGGGGACGGTCATCCGCCTCTATCTCGGCCAGTACGGTCTGAACCGAATCGACGTTCTCCTGCATCTGTTCATCGGCGCAGTCCACGACGTGCAGCAACAGATCCGCTTCGCGGGTCTCCTGCAGCGTCGCCTTGAAGGCCGCGACCAGATCATGGGGCAAGTGTCGAATAAATCCAACTGTATCCGCCAGAATCACATCACCCACATCCTGGATCACCAATTTACGCAGGGTAGGGTCCAGAGTTGCGAACAATTGGTCGGCAGCATACACGCTGGCATCTGTAAGTTGGTTGAACAAAGTGGACTTTCCGGCGTTCGTATAGCCCACCAGAGAAACCGTCGGCACTTCGTTGCGGTTGCGGGCACGGCGCCCTTGCTCCCGCTGCTTCGCCACCTTGTCGAGCCGACGCAAAATCGCCTTGATGCGTTCCCGCAGCAGGCGTCGGTCTGTTTCAAGCTGGGTTTCGCCAGGACCACGCAGGCCTATCCCCCCCTTCTGACGTTCGAGGTGGGTCCAGCCGCGGACCAGGCGAGTAGAAAGATGGCGCAATTGGGCCAGTTCGACCTGCAACTTGCCTTCGTGAGTGCGGGCGCGCTGGGCGAAGATATCCAGGATCAGGCCGGTCCTGTCCACCACCCGGCACTGGAACAGACGCTCCAGGTTTCGCTCCTGGGCGGGGGTCAGGGCATGGTTGAAGATGACCACGTCGGCGCCGTGCATCTGCACCTGATCCGCGATCTCTTCCGCCTTGCCACTGCCGACAAAAAACTTGGCACTGGGCGCACTGCGACTGGTGGTGATCACCCCCAGCGCATTGACGCCAGCCGAGCTCACCAACATCTTGAGCTCTTCCAGATCTTCCCGCTCACCCTCATCACTGAAGTTGACATGTACCAGAACGGCCTGTTCACCAGCTTCATAACGGTCAAACAAGCGCTTGCTCCTTAACAGTTTTCACGATGAATCCGAGTTGGCGAGTCTGCTCGCCGCCAGCTATCACGCCTCGGCTTCACCCTGTTCTTCACCGGCGGCGCCCGGGGCGTGCTGGTGATGGTTGACGGCGCGGGCCGGCACCACGGTAGAAATGGCGTGCTTGTAAACCATCTGGCTCACGGTGTTTTTCAGCAAAATGACAAACTGGTCAAACGATTCGATCTGACCCTGCAGTTTGATGCCGTTGACCAAATAGATAGAAACAGGAATCCGCTCACGGCGCAGCGCATTCAAAAACGGGTCTTGGAGAGATTGCCCCTTAGCCATCTTTCTTTTCCTTATAGTTTGTTGTTTTTAAAACACCGGATATCAATATAACAACCTGATTATACAGGGAGTGTCAAGCCGCACCAGCACGGGCGACGACCCTTGCCAGATTGCCAGACTCACCAGATTCCAACCAGGTCAAATCAGACCATCCGCGCAACCAGGTCATCTGACGCTTGGCCAATTGGCGGGTGGCCACGATGCCACGATAACGCATCTCATCATATCCGACTTCCCCCGCCAGATGGTCCCACATTTGGCGGTAGCCAACGCAGCGGATGGAAGGCAGATCAGGGGTGAGATCCCCCCGTTCATAGAGCGCCCTGACCTCTTGCTCGAACCCGCCCTGCAGCATCTTGTCAAAACGCTGCTCGATGCGCTGGTGCAGCACGGCGCGATCGGAGGGCGCGATGGCAAACTGGTGCACCCGATAGGGCAGCCCCTCCCCCTGAACCTGGGTCAGCTCGGTCAGCGTCTTGCCGCTGATGCGATAGACCTCCAGCGCCCGACTGAGCCGCTGCGGATCGTTCGGGTGGATGCGGGCTCCCGCCACCGGGTCGATGCGCACCAGCTCGTCGTGCAGCGCCTGCCAGCCGAGACGGGCGGCCTCTTCCTCTATTCCGGCCCGGATGGCCGGGTCGGCGGGCGGCAGGGGGGAAAGCCCCTCCAGCAGCGCCTTGAAATAGAGCATGGTGCCCCCCACCAGCAGCGGTATACGACCCCGCCCGGCGATATCACTCATCTCCCGCAGGGCATCGCGGCAAAAGTCAGCCGCGGAATAGCTCAAGGCCGGATCCAGGATGTCGATCAGCCGGTGTGGCGCCTGCGCCAGCTCGGCTGGGGTCGGCTTGGCGGTGCCTATGTCCATGCCGCGATAGATGAGCGCGGAGTCCACGCTGATGATGTCGCAGGGCAGGGCTTGGCACAGTTCGATGGCGAGATCCGTCTTGCCGGAGGCCGTCGGCCCCATCAAAAAAATTGCAGTCGGCAACTCAGCCACGTTTATCATCCTCTGGCACCGGGTATAGGTCGCAAGGGACAACCCCGAGGTTGTTCACTGCCCTTGGCCGGCCGGTGCAAATTCTGCCAGCACGGTCGCCAGCGAGAGCGGGCGCACCATGCGAGGGTCTGCCAGTTGGTCACTGAAATCGGATACAAGTTCCGTCAGCAATCGACTGGCCGTTGAAAAATCATATATTTTTTCGGCGCTTATGCCCTGCTCCACCAGCCATTGGCATACTACCTGAGCCTGCTGGTCTCCATCACTGTCAGATCCGCTCTCGATCAACTGCAGCAATTCGGGTAAGAGGCGCACCAGATCGGTCTGGCGCAGCAAGGCCGGCACCCGAGTCAGGATCATGGTGTCGCGTCCACCGCTTTTCAACTCCAGCCCCACCCGTTTGAGCAGACGTTCTTGCTGCTCCACCAGGGCGATCAGGTTTTTCGGCAGCTTGAAGGAGACCGGCAACAGCAGCGGCTGGGCCGCCAGCCCCTGACCCCAGGCGTCCAGCAACCAGTGGCGCAGCAGCAGGCGCTCCGCCCGCACCAGGGAGAGCAAGGCCAGCTGACCCTGACGCTCCATCAGCAGATAGGCCTGCTCCACCAGGGTCAGGGCGCGATAGCCCTCGGTGTCCATGGCCTTGCCCCCTTGCCCCTGGGCGGGAGCCGGCTCCTCGGCCGCGATGGGCAAGGTGGTGAGCAGAGCCCCCATGCCCCGCATGGCCTCAGCGCGAGGCGGCTCGGGGGGCTGATAGCCACCGGCCCTCGCCGCGCCTCCTTCACTCACCGACCTTGGCTGCGACGGGGTCGGGGCCCGGTAGCTGTGCTCGGCACCGTACCACTCCGGGCGCGGGGCCTGGCCGGGATATTCTATTGGTGGCGCAGAGGGCAGATCGACCTGACTGCTGGCAAGGGGGGCATCCACAGGATCGGCAACCACCACCTCCTGGTGCAGCGCACCGAACAGGGCCTGGAAGATGAAGTCGTGAATGAGGCGGGCCTGATGGAAGCGTACCTCGTGCTTGGCGGGGTGTACGTTCACGTCCACCTGGCGCGGATCCAGCTCGATGTAGAGCACATAGGCGGCGAAGCGATCCGGGGGCAGCAGCTCGTCATAGGCCTGGCGGATGGCGTGATTGATGAGCTTGTCGCGCATCATGCGGCCGTTGACATAGGTGTATTGCAGGTCGTTCTGGGGTCTGGCACCGGCCGGGGTAGCCAGCCAGCCCCAGAGCCGCACGTCGCTGTGTTCGCTCTCCACCGCCAGGGCGTGATGCATGAAGGGGGTGCCGCAGACGGCAGCGAGACGCCGCTCCTGCTCTTGCACCGTATTGGCAGCCTTGTACTGGCGCACCACCTTGCCGTTGTGGCGCAGGATCAGGGTGGCATCGAAGCGGGAGAGCGCGATGCGGCGCACCAGCTCGTCGATGTGGGCGAACTCGGTCTTCTCGCTGCGCATGAACTTGCGCCGGGCCGGGGTGTTGAAGAAGAGATCCACCACCTCCACCGTGGTACCCACCGGATGGGCCGCCGGCTTGATGGTGACGTTCATCTCGCGCCCCTCCGCCGCCGCCTGCCAGGCCTCGCTCTGCTCGGCGGTGCGGGAGGTCAGGGTCAGGCGGGAGACGGAGCTGATGGAGGCGAGCGCCTCCCCGCGAAAGCCGAGACTGTTGATCCCCTCCAGATCGTCCAGGGTCGCCACCTTGGAGGTGGCGTGGCGGGACAGGGCCAGCACCAGCTCGTCCTTGGCCACGCCGCTACCGTTGTCACGGATGCGGATGAGCTTGGCGCCGCCCTTGTCGATGTCTATTTCGATCCGGTCCGCCCCCGCGTCCAGGCTGTTCTCCACCAGCTCCTTCACCACCGAGGAGGGGCGTTCCACCACCTCGCCGGCAGCGATCTGGTTCGCCAGTATGGGGGGCAATATACGGATCGGCATCGCTGACTCCTGAGTTCTTTGGTCTCACCTGGGGGATGATGGTCTATGCCTGCCAGGGCGCTTGCCCGAGGTGGGGCAGCGACCCTTGGTCACAGAACGGCCCCAGTGCCGCCCCGCGGGAGGCGGGGCGACCACCTGCAGCCCTGGGCGGGTGGCCCTTATCCCCGACGCTTAGGATCTGGGGATATAGAGCACCTGCCCAATCTGGATATCCCGCGACTTCAACTTGTTGATCTCCACCAGCCGGGCCTGGCTCACCCCGTGTTTCTCGGCGAGACGGGAGAGGCTCTGGCCGCGGGTGACCACGTGGCGGATCATCTGCGACTTGTCGTTGTTCTGGGTGCTGCTCACCGGCCTGCTAGGCTCCTGGGCCGCCACCTTGTAGGGCTTGATCACCCCGGCGCCCGAGGCGCTGCCCACGCTGCTGACCGGGGCCCCGCCGTCGCTGCTGCGGCTAGTCGCCGGCATGCGGTTGACCACCTGCTGCTGGGGGGCGGCCACCGCCTGTTTCTGTACCGGCTGGCTGGCCACCACGGCCTTCTGTCCCTTGCCGGTCAGCATGGGGCCCTTGGTCGGGTGGCTGCGGTAATAGGTGCGGATCCCCTCGAAGATGGCGCGGGCCAGCTGATCCTGATAGCTGGCGGTGGCCAGCAGCTTCTCTTCCGCGTGGTTGGAGATGAAGCCGGTTTCCACCAGTACGGAGGGGATGTCGGGGGCCTTCAGCACCGCCAGGCTGGCGTGCTCCGGGGCCTTCTTGTGCAGCCGGGCCACCTTGCCCATGGAGCGCAGGATCTGGCGGCTCACCTCATAACCCTCGGCCCTGGACTTGTCCATGGAGAGGTCGAGGAAGGTCTGCGCCAGATAGGGGTTGGGATCGGATTCGGCCAATACCTTGCCGACGCCCCCCAGCAGTTCCCCTTGTTTCTCCTGCTTCTCCAGCCAGCTGCCCATCTCGCGGTTCGCACGGTTGGTCGACAGCACCCAGACGGAGGCGCCGCGCGGGGTGGAGTTGTGGAAGCTGTCCGCATGCACCGACACCAGCAGGTCAGCCTTGGCCTTGCGGGCGATCTCGGAGCGCTTGTTCAGGTCGACGAAGTAGTCGCCGCGGCGGGTCATCACGGAGCGCATGCCGGGTTCACGGTCGATCAGGGCCGCCAGCTTCTGGGAGACCGAGAGGGTCACCCGCTTCTCGTAGGTGCGGCGCGGGCCGATGGAGCCCGGGTCTTCCCCGCCGTGGCCGGGGTCGATGGCGATGACGATGGGCTTGCCGTGGCCTCCCACCGGGCTGGACTGGGCCGCGGCGGCGGCCCCCTTCTCTTCATAGGGCAGATCGATGACCAGACGGTGGCCATAGGGGCCGGCCGGGGCCAGCGGGAACACCACCGGCTTGATGGCCGAGCTGAGATCCAGCACCAGCCGCATGCTGCCCTTGTCGACCGGCGTGCTTTCCCGGATCTTGCGCACCAGCTCGCTGTTGTTCTCGATGCGCGCCAGATTGGCGGCGTTGCTCGCCCCTTTCAGGTCGATCACCAGGCGGCTCGGGCCGGACAGGGTGAAGTAGTTGAAATTGGGGGCGCTGCTCATGTCGAGCACCACCCGGGTGTTGTCCGGCGATGGCCATACCCGCACACTCTTGAGCTGATTCGCATAAGAGGGCAGGGCCAGCAGGGAAAGCATTACGACAAGGATCAAGCGCACTGAGATGACAACCGTTCCAGAATGGCTTCGCCAATAGCAGTGCGGGCCACTATCCGGGCCTCACGCTGCTCGTTTACATACGTCAGGGTAATCTCGAGATCGGGTGCGGGCAGCCAGCCCTCCCCTTTTTCCGGCCACTCCACCAGGCAGAGGGTATCGGCACCGAAATAGTCCCGGATGCCCATGAACTCCAGCTCTTCCGGATCCGCCAGTCGATAGAGATCGAAGTGATAGACCTGCCAGTTGGCCAGTTCATAGGGTTCCACCAGGGTATAGGTCGGACTCTTAACCTTGCCTTGATGGCCGAGCCCTTGCACCCAGCCGCGAGTCAGGGTGGTCTTGCCGGCCCCGAGGGCGCCGTGCAGAAATACCGTGGTCGCCTGCTGGCACGCCTGTGCCAGGCGTCCACCCAGTGCCACCGTTGCTGCCTCATCCGGCAGTGTCATCATCAACTGTTTTGCCATGCTCTTCTTATAACTTGTTACTGTGTCGGATTGACCAGACGGCGGATCCAGGGCAGCAGATCCGATGCCAGCATGCCTCGTTCCCCGTCGGCCGCAGCCAGATCGGCGGCCTCGCCATGGATGGCGACCCCCAGCCAGGTCGCCATGGCGGCGGACCAGCCCTGGGCCAGGAGGGCGGCGATTATACCAGATAACAGATCCCCCATGCCGCCACTGGCCATGCCGGGGTTGCCCTCGCTGCAAAGCACGATGTGCCGCCCATCGCTGATGAGTGACCCCGCCCCCTTGAGCACCACCACACCGCCGTAGCGTTGCTGCAGCAGGGTGACAGCGGCGAAGCGATCCGCCTCGACCTCGGCGATGGCGCAACCCAGCAGGCGGGCCGCCTCCCCCGGATGGGGCGTGAGCACCCAATTATCCTGATGACGGGGCCCCTGCGCCAGCCAATTCAATCCGTCGGCATCCAATACCAGGGGACCGGGGGCCTTCATCTCGCGCTCGAACTGGGCGCGGGCCCACTCATCCCGGCCAAGCCCGGGGCCCAGCACCCGCACCCCGGCCCAGCCAGCATAGTCCTCGCCTGACCCCATCAGCTCGGGTTGCACCAGGCTGGCGGGAGGCAGGCTCGGGTGCTGGCAGAGTCGCACCAGCCCGGCCCCCGCCCGCAGGCAGGCCTGGCCCGCCAGCAGTATGGCACCCTGCATGCCGAGGTTGCCCCCCACCACCAGCACCCGGCCGTTGTTCCCCTTGTGGGCCGAGCGCGGGCGCGGTGACAGGCAAGAGAGAAGTGCGGGGTAATCGATGCGCCAGGCGGCCGGGGAGATCTCATCCGGCGGGGTGACCCCCAGGGGATCGCAGTCGAGCCGACCGACGCCGTCCACCCCGTCACCGGTCAGCATCCCCTGCTTGATGCCGATGAAGGTGAGGGTACGGGTGGCGCGCACCAGGGCCCCCATGGCGCGGCCGGTGTCGCCGTTGAGGCCAGAGGGGAGATCCACCGCCAGCACGGGGGCCAACAACCCATTGATGGTTGCGACGATCTTTGTCATGGAAGGGGTCAGGGGGATATGGACACCGGTGCCGAGCAGTGCATCCACCACCAGATCCGGCGCAGGGAGCAGGCCGGGATCGACCTCATCGGCCAGCACCACGGCACCACCGGCCCCCAGCCAGGCCTCGGCGGCTCGCCTCGCGTCCCCCTTGAGCAACTCGGGGGCCCGCGCAGCTATGACTATGGGGTCGAGGCCGACCCGCCGGGCGAGACGGGCCAGCACATAGCCATCGCCGCCGTTGTTGCCCGGGCCGACGAAGATCCACCAGTGGCGGCTCTGGGGCCAATGGTGGCGGGCATAGTTGCACAAGGCGCCACCGGCCCGCTCCATCAGCTCATAGGTATCACCCCCCTCGGTCTCGGCCCAGCGCCGTTCCAGCAGACGGATCTGCTCGGTGCGCCACAGGGGCTGTGCTAGACTGAGGCCTTCATCTTTGCTGATAACACCTTCGATAACCTGCACCATGACGGCTCCCCACCCCCATCATCCAGCGATCCGGCCTTGCACCGGGCCCATGCCGCGGCCTTGGCCGACGCCCTATGCGTCCCCCCTGCTTTCGTCTGCATGGCAGAGGACAAGCGGCGCAGCATGACGGCAGCCGAACTCCATCAGCTGGCCCAAGATATCAAGCTCTGGGCACGCGAGCTAGGATTTGACCAGGCCGGGATCACCGACACAGATCTCAGGATCGAGGAGCCCAGACTGCAGGCCTGGCTGGATGCGGGCTATCACGGCAGCATGGACTACATGGAGCGACACGGCATGATGCGCGCCCACCCCCATGAACTGCTGCCCGGCACTCAGCGGGTGCTGTCGGTGCGCATGAACTACCTCCCCTTCGAGGCCGGCTTTGCCAGTACCCTGCGGGATCCCACCCTGGGTTACATCAGCCGCTACGCCCTCGGGCGCGACTACCACAAGGTGCTGCGCAATCGCCTCAAGCAACTGGGGGAACGCATCGAGCAGCGCTGCCGGGCACTCGCCCTGGCCTCGGGCCTGCCGCTCGATGAAGCGCTGGGCTGGCGCCCCTTCGTCGACTCGGCCCCCGTGCTTGAGCGCCCCCTCGCCGCCAAGGCGGGGCTCGGCTGGGTGGGCAAGCACTCGCTGCTGCTCAACGAATCGGCGGGTTCCTTCTTCTTCCTCGGGGAGCTGCTCATCAGCCTGCCGCTGCCTTTGGACGCGCCGGTGGAGAAGGAGCAGTGTGGCAAGTGCGTGGCCTGCATCAACATCTGCCCGACCGGGGCCATAGTCGCCCCCTATGTGGTGGACGGGCGGCGCTGCATCTCCTACCTCACCATAGAGAACGACGGCCCCATCCCCGAAGAGTTTCGGCCGCTGATGGGCAACCGCATCTATGGTTGCGACGACTGCCAGCTCATCTGCCCCTGGAATCGCTATGCGGATGCGAGCCCGGAGGAGGACTTCAAGGCACGCCCCAACCTGCATCGCCCGCCCCTGCTCGAGCTGTGGCGCTGGGCCGAGAGCGATTTTCTCAAGCACACAGAGGGCAGCCCCATCCGCCGCATCGGCTATCGGCGCTGGCGTCGCAACCTGGCGGTGGCGCTGGGCAACGGCCCCGCCAGCCCCGAGGTGGAGGCGGCGCTGCAACAGGCGCTGGAGAGCGCCGACCCCATGGTGGCTGAGCACATCGACTGGGCGCTGGCGACCCTGGCGAGGCGCCGGCAGGATGAGAACCGAAAGACGAAGTTGCTGATCCGCTGCATCGAAAAAGGATTGCCAGATCACGCCTGAGTGATCAAACCCTTGCCTGATGTCAGCCATTTTTTCATGCTCTGCCGAGTTTGATCGTCGGCACACAAAAAGGAAGATTCTGATGCAGATGTTGGGAGTAGATATAGGGGGCTCCGGGATCAAGGGCTGCCTGGTCGATACGAAGACCGGCGAGCTCATCGGCGAGCGCCACCGCCTGGCCACTCCACAGCCGGCCACGCCGGCCGCCATCGCCCACACCCTCAAGGCGCTGGTCGAGCACTTCCAGTGGAAGGGGCCGGTGGGCTGCGGCTTCCCCGCCATCATCCACAACGGCATCGCCAAGAGCGCCGCCAACATCGACAAGAGCTGGGTCGAGACCGATGCCGCTCACCTGTTCTCGGACGTGACCGGCCTGCCCTGCCACGTGCTCAACGACGCCGACGCCGCGGGTATCGCCGAGATGCGCTTCGGCACAGGCCGGGATCGCAAGGGGGTCGTCATCCTCATCACGGTCGGCACCGGCATAGGCACCGCCATCTTCGTCAACGGTCAGCTGCTCCCCAACACCGAGCTGGGGCACCTGATGCTGGAAGGCATGATCGCCGAGCACTACTGCTCGGATGCGGTGCGCAAGCGCGAGGATCTCTCCTGGAGCCGCTGGGGCAAGCGCTTCAACAAGTATCTAGCCCGGCTGGAGTTCCTGTTCTCCCCCGACCTCTTCATCCTGGGGGGCGGCAGCGCCGCCAAGCTCGACAAGTTCATCGACAAGATTGAGACCCGGGCCCCCCTGGTGGCGGCGGCCAGCCTCAACCAGGCGGGCATCATAGGCGCAGCCCTCTACGCCGAGGCGCAGCAAGGGAAGTGATCCCCGCTCCCCGAAACTGGAGAGGCCCGGCAGATGCCGGGCCTCTCTCATGTTGCACAGGGGCGACGCCAAGTTGTCGCGGCGCCGGACCACCTCTCCTGACACCCTCTTCATGAGAAGACAGATTATCTGCCGGCAGGGTAACACCGGCGGCCAACCTTCACATCCCCTGCACCCTGCCTCATCACGTCCCTCGATAAAGCGCCGCTCAAACGGCTCCCTTTTCCAGCATCCATGAGCCCCATCCAGCCCCCTTCCCATCACAGGATCGTCCCTGAATAAAAAGCAGGCTCACCGTGAACTGACTGTTTATTGTTCTGAATTCACCGGGAAGATAAAAAAGAGAGCGAGACAAGGGAATAATATTCATGTCATCTTGTGGACAAGCCATTGGGAACAGCCAGACAGGCTCCCGACTAAAACCAGTGAAACAACGGCTTACAACTCACAAACCGTCATATGAACGGCACTCTGGTTTGTATTTCGAATTATATATCCACGACTCTCCAGACCCTCTTCGCCATAGCCGGATGGCGGCAATCCTTATCCATTTTTTAGACGTCTAGACGTAGAAACACGCGTTGACATGGCCATCCAGACATCTTAGCATCATCCTCCATAATGACAGAGCAACCCAGTGAAACCTCTGCCCAATTCACCCGCCTGTAGCGCCCTGTGCTTTAAGGCTGTTAGCACGGAAGAATCCATGATTAAGTTGATCGGTCTCAACAAAGTCTACGGTAAAGGCAGTGATGCCGTGCACGCCCTGCGTGATGTCAGCCTGCATGTGCCCCAAGGCAAGATCTTCGGGGTGATCGGCGCCTCCGGTGCCGGCAAGAGTACCCTCATTCGTTGCGTCAACCTGCTGGAGCGCCCCACCGAGGGTCAGGTCATTGTCGATGGCCAGGATCTGGTGGCCCTGCCCGAGCGGGATCTGACCCAGGCTCGCCGCCAGATCGGCATGATCTTCCAGCACTTCAACCTGCTCTCTTCCCGCACCGTGTTCGCGAACATCGCCTTCCCGCTGGAACTGGCGGGCTGGAGCAAGGATAAGATCCAGAGTCGGGTCGAAGAGTTACTGTCCCTGGTGGGGCTGGAAGCCCGTGCCCAGGCCTATCCGTCCGAGCTGTCCGGCGGTCAGAAGCAGCGCGTCGCCATCGCCCGAGCCCTGGCGCCCGCTCCCAAGGTGCTGCTGTGCGACGAGGCCACCTCGGCCCTGGATCCCCAGACCACCCGCTCCATCCTGACCCTGCTCAAAGAGATCAACATCAAGCTGGGGCTCACCATCCTGCTCATCACCCACGAGATGGACGTGGTGAAGGGGATCTGCGACGAGGTCGCCATCATCAGCGACGGCAGCCTCATCGAGCAGGGGGAAGTGGCCTGGTTCTTCAGCAACGCCAAGACCCAGCTGGCCCGTGACTTCATTCACTCCACCATCCATCTGGAGGTGCCGCAGGAGTACCAGGAGCGGATGAGCCCGGAGCGCGTGCCCGGCAGCTACCCCCTGGTCAAGCTCGGCTTCACCGGTTCGACCGTCGACTCACCGCTGATCTCCGAGGTGAGCCGCCGTTTCAACATCGATATCAGCATACTGAGTGCGGACATCGAATACGCCGGCGGGGTCAAGTTCGGCTTCCTGCTGGCCGAGCTGTTCGGGGACGAGGCCCAGTGCGAGGCATCCCAGCAGTTCTTCATCGACAACCACATTCAGCTGGAGGTAATGGGTTATGTCCGAAGCAATGATTAATCTGCTGATCTCGGCCCTCGGCGACACCCTGATCATGGTGTTTGCCTCCGCCCTGTTCGGCTGCCTGCTCGGCCTGCCGCTCGGCGTGGCGCTGCACGTGACCAAGGCCGGCCAGATCCTGGCCAACCCGGTGCTGAACCGGACCCTGGGCGTCATCGTCAACGTCGGTCGCTCCGTGCCCTTCATCATTCTGCTGGTCGCCATCATTCCGCTGACCCGCTTCATCGTCGGCACCAGCATAGGCACCATAGCCGCCATAGTGCCGCTGACCATAGGCGCCGTGCCCTTCATCGCCCGCCTGGTGGAAGGAGCCCTGATGGAGGTGCCGGACGGCCTGCTGGAAGCGGCCAAGGCCATGGGGGCCAAGCCCTTGCAAATCATCACCAAGGTGCTGCTGCCCGAGGCCCTGCCCGGCATCCTCAACAGCGTCATCATTACGCTCGTCACCCTGGTCAACTACTCCGCCATGGCCGGTGCCATCGGGGGGGGCGGTCTCGGCGATGTGGGTATTCGCTACGGCTACCAGCGCTTCGACCCCACCGTCATGCTGGTCACCGTGGTCATTCTGGTGGTGCTGGTTCAACTCATCCAGAGCGCAGGTGAGCGCCTGGTTCAACAATGTGATCATCGTTAATCGTCGATTTCTGACAGGAGGTTTTTATGAAATTGGGCATTAAATCCGCTGCGGCTGCACTGCTGGCAACCCTGGTTCTGGTCGGCTGCGGCCAGAAGGAAGAGAACAAGACCCTGAAGGTGGGCGCCATCGCCGGTCCCGAGACCGAGCTGGTCGAGACCGCCGCCAAGGTCGCGAAAGAGAAGTTCGGCCTGAACGTCGAAGTGGTGACCTTCTCCGACTACGTCACCCCGAATGTGGCACTGAACGACGGCAGCGTCGACGTCAACGCCTTCCAGCACAAGCCCTATCTGGATGCCCAGATCCGTGATCGCGGCTTCAAGCTGGTACCGGTTGGCAACACCTTCGTCTACCCGATCGCCGGTTACTCCAAGAAGATCAAGGCGCTCTCCGAGCTGAAAGACGGCGCCCAGATCGCGGTGCCGAACGATCCGACCAACCTGGGTCGCTCCCTGATCCTGCTGGAGAAGCAAGGTCTGCTCAAACTGAAAGAGGGTGCCGGCCTGGAAGCTACCGTACTGGACATCGCCAGCAACCCGCGCAACTTCAAGATCGTCGAGCTGGAAGCCGCTCAGCTGCCGCGCTCCCTGGAAGATGTGGATCTCTCCATCATCAACAACACCTTCGCCGGTCAGATTGGGCTGACCCCGACCGAGAACGGCCTGTTCGTGGAAGACAAGGAGTCCCCCTACGTCAACCTGATCGTTGCCCGCGAGAACAACAAGGATGACGAGAAGGTCAAGGAGTTCGTCCAGTCCTTCCAGACCGACGAGGTCTACAAGAAAGGCACCGAGCTGTTCAAGGGCGGCCTGGTGAAAGGTTGGTAACCACTTACTCTGTAAAAAAGGCCGCGCCAAGCGTGGCCTTTTTTTTTACCCCCGCTATCATAGGCCACAAGCACGGCAACACGACAAAAATCAGAACAATGAAGAAATGGTATCTGGCCTACTGCAAGCCCAAGGAAGAGGCCCGCGCCCGCGCTCATCTGGCAGCCCAGGGCGTCGAATCCTATTACCCCATGGTGGAGATCGAGAAGCTGCGCCGCGGCAAGCGAGTACCGGTTCGTGAACCCATGTTCCCCAACTACCTGTTCATCTACGTCGATCTCGAGGTGATCCCGCCCATCACCCTGAAGTCGACCCGCGGCATCAGCCGCATCATCCATTTCGGCAAGGAGTGGAGCTCCGTCAGCAGCCAGATCATCTACCGCCTGATGAGCCGCGACGACAGCGACGAGGCGAGGGCCTGCTACGCCCGCCTGCCGAGCCAGGGGGACAAGGTGCTCATCGAATCGGGTCCCCTCGCCGGCTTCGAGGCCATCTATCTGGAGCCGGACGGCGAGAAGCGGGCCATCCTGCTGGTCACCTTGCTCAATCAGGAAACCAGCAGCAGCTTCGACAACGAGAGCTTCCGCCGGCTGGATTGATAGCGGCTCCGGCAGTCTCTGCAAGGCATATAGACAAGAGGCGGGCATGGGCCCGCCTCTTGCTCATCTCCACGTCGCTCATCTCAGCTCGAAACGGCTGATGGCCGAGGTCAATCGACCCGTCTCCAGGGTCAGGCGCTCGACGATCGCCTCCCCCTGCCGGCTGTGTTCGCTGGAGTGACGGCTGAGGGTGGCGATTTCCTCCACGGTTCCCGCCACCTCCTGCGCGACCCTGGATTGCTGATCGGTCGCGGTGGCTATGGTGCCGAGCTGGCTGGAGAGATCCTGCACCAGCTGCATCATGGTCTCCAGCGCCCCGGTCACCGAAGTCACCACCTCATGCCCCTGCGCCACCAGCCGGGTGCCGCTGCCTATGGTGTCGGCGGTCTGGCGGGTCTGGTGCTGTATGCTTCCTATGGTCTGATTGATCTCCGCCGTCGACTGGCTGGTGCGGCTGGCCAGCTGGCGCACCTCGTCGGCCACCACCGCAAAGCCCCGTCCCTGCTCGCCGGCACGGGCAGCCTCGATGGCGGCATTGAGCGCCAGCAGGTTGGTCTGCTCGGCGATGGTGGCGATCACCTCGGTGACGCGCCCCACCTGCTCGCTCTGGCTGCTGAGCAGCCCCATCGCCTGGTTGGCCTCGGTGATCATGACGGCAATCTGCGCCATGGTGGTCTCCATGCGCACCAGGGCGTCGCCCCCCTGCCTCGCCTGCCGCTCGGTCTGGCGAGCCGCCTCGGCGGCCTCGGCGATGTTGCCCGCCACATCCCGGGTGCTGACCGACATCTGCTCGATGGCGGCCGCGACCGTGTCCACCCGCTGATTCTGGCTCGCCAGCTCGTCCACTATGGTGTTGCTGGTGCGGCCCACCTCGCCGCAGGCTCCCTGCACCTGGCCGACCGCCCCCTGGATCTCGCCCACCAGCTGACGCAGCTGGCCCGACATCCGGTTGATGGAGCCGGTCAACCCTCCCAGCTCATCCTGGCGCAGCACCGGCAAGGGCTCCGCCGGCAGGCGGCCATCCGCCACCTGCCCGGCACGGGCCACCAGACTCGCTATGTCCCGGGTCAGACGGCGGCTGAACAGCAGGGCCACCAGGGTGCCGAGCAAAATGGTGCTGGTGGTGGCCAGCAGCAGGGTGCGGTGTATGGTCTGGCTGGCGCTGGCCATCTTGTCGGCCATGGCATCGACCTCCCCCCGGGTGTGCGTCACCTGGGAGGCCAGCTGGCTGGCGAGGCGGGTCAGCGCGGGTTCGACGTCGGTGGCCATCAGGTGATTGGCCCTGTCCCAGTCCGGCGCCTGGCGCAGGGTGATCACCTGGCCCACCAGCTCGGCAAAGGGGGCGGACATCTGCTCGAACAGCGCCCAGAGCCCCTTCTGCGCCTCGCTGAAGTTGGCCTCCTGCTGCTTGAGCTCGGCCACCCGCTGCAGGTGGAACTGGTAGTAACCCTGGTATTTCTCCTGATACTCCTTCTCCCCCGAGATGAGGAAGTCCCGCAGGGCGGAGAGGGCATTGGCGAGGCCGTTGTAGGCATCCCCCACCTGCTTGAGCAGCAGACGGCGATCCCCCGGCAGATCGGCTTGCGGGGTCGCCACCTCCTCATTGGCGAAGGATTGCAGCTGATCGAGCGCCGCCTCGGCGAGCGGCCCCGCCTCCAGCAGTATCAGGCTGTGGGCCGGCAGGTTCTCCTCCGTATGGGCCAGGGCCCACACCTTCTCCTGACTGGCCTTGAACCCCTTGAGGGATTGCACCAATGCAGGCTTGAATGACTGCCCCTCGATGAGCCGCCAGGCCGACTCCCACTCCCCCTTGAGACGCGTCCCCTGGGCCGGATCCTTGCCGAGGATGAGATAGGCGCGCAGGGAGGAGACGGTGGCGATGAGGGCCTTCTGGCTCGCCTCGTCCCGCTGCAGGGCAGGCAGGGTTTGTGCCAGCAGGGCATACTGCGACTGCTCGATGCGGCCGAGCTGATGGTAGACCAGGGCGGAGGAGAGAATGATGAGCAGATTGATGAAACAAAAGCTCAGTAGCAGCTTGCTCGATATTTTCATGAACATCCTTGTTCGACGGCGGGCATCCTGCCCGGACTTCATACCTTGATCAATGCCGGCAATCGTTCCAGCCAGGTGCGGTGCCATGCCAGCAGCTCTTCCCGTGGCATGGGGCGGGCGGAGAAGAAGCCCTGGCAGACATCGCACCCCAACCGGCTCAGCAGTTGCCAGGTGGGTTCATCCTCGACCCCTTCCGCCACCGACTTGAGTCCCAGCTTGCGGGCGAGCTCGATACTGGATTCGATGATAGCGAGCCGGGAGGGATCCTCATAGCAGCGATCGACGAAAGATCGGTCCAGTTTCAACTCGGTGAAGGGCAGCAGCGCCAACTGCTGCATGGAGGAGTAACCGGTCCCGAAGTCATCGATGGAGAGGCCAAAGCCGTGCATGCGCAACCGGGTCAACACCTCGAGGGACTTGCCCAGCTCCTTGACGAAGGCGCTCTCTGTCACCTCCAGGGTGATGAGTTCGGGGTTGATGCTCCAGCGCTGGCAGTGGCTGAGCAGGGTGTTGCACAGATCCCCCTCGATGAGGGAGGTGGTGGAGAGGTTCATGGACAGGTTGAGGGAGAGCCCGGTGCGCTCCCACAGGTGGCCGTCCCGCAGAGACTTGCCGATGATCACCTCGGTCAGCTGATCGATGAGGCCGTGCCGCTCCGCCAGCGGGATGAAGCGGGCCGGCGAGATGAGGCCGTACTCCGGGTGCTGCCAGCGCGCCAGCGCCTCCATGCCGATCCACTGGCCACTGCCAAAACTCACCTTGGGCTGATACCAGGGCAGCAGTTGATCCTGCTCCAACGCCTGGCTCAGCTCATCCAGGGTCAGGCTGTGGTGATCCTCCTCCCGGCTGCGTTCCTCCCGCGGCTGCCAGCTGTCGATCAGCTGCCGGATCTGCTGGTGGGTGGCGGGCTTGCCGATGCGGCCCAGCACCTGCAGGCCGTAGGCGGCGCTCATGCGCAGCACGGCATCGACCACGTCGTCCTCCAGGGCGCTGCACAATATGATGCCGCCGCGAAAGCCCCCGAGGGAGAGTCGACGCAGCAGGGCCATGCCGTCCATGCCGGGCATACGCAGATCGCAGAACAGGATATCGACCTGATGACGCTGACAGAGCGCCAACGCCGCCTCCCCATCCCCGGCCTCCAGCACCTGGCCACGGCAGAGCGTGCTCACCTGATGCATCAGCGCCTTGCGCTGGAAGCTGTGATCTTCCACCACCAGGATGGTCAACTCATGCTGGGTATTATTCATCGAGCCATAATCCAATGTCGCCTGTGATCCCGTTCATCAATGTGTCTACTCGCTGGCACAATTGCGCCAGCCTGTCCATCTGCTTCAGACGGGCCGCCGCCTCCAGCTGGGCCGCCTCCGTCGCCAAGGTCGACAGCCCGACCATGCGGGCGGCCCCCTTGATCCTGTGGGCAATCTCCACCAGCCCCTGAGTATCCTGACGGCCCAGAGCCCGCCGCATCTCCTCCCCGTCCTGACGGTTGGAGGCCAGGTATTCCGAGGCCATCTCGCGGGCCACCTCTGCATCGCCAAACAGCGAGATCCAGTGGGAGGCCGACAGCGGAACCCTGTCATCCGGCGATGCCGGCTCGGCAGCCCTGGGTTCCCCCGTCGCCATCGCCGTCGGCAGCCAGCGCAGCAGCATCTGGCGCAGGGTGTCCAGGCTATAGGGCTTGAACAGCATGTCATCCATGCCAGCTGCCAGCATCTGATCGCTGGCCGTCTCAGAGGCATCCGCCGTGACCCCTATGATGGGGGCCGACTCTCCGGCCGCCCGCAGAGCCCTGGTCAGACTGTAGCCATCCATCACCGGCATGTGGCAATCGGTCAGCAGCAGGGAGAACCCCTGGCCCTGCCAGAGTCGCAGCGCCTTCTCCCCATCCTCAACCAGTTCGGCCTCGATGCCAAGCACGGCGAGCTGACGCGCGAGCAGGGCCCGGTTGACAGGGTGATCATCGGCCACCAGCACCCGTCCTTGCAACTTATCCAGTTGGAACTGTGCAGGCCGGGGGGCCTCCTTGCCCGCGAGCTGATGGCAAGTTTCCAGCAACAGATCCGGATAGAGCGGAGAGAGGCCGAGGCGCCACCAGGCATCGCTCTCCATCCGGCTGCGCAGGGCCTCCTTGGTCGACATCACCAATCCCTTGAGGGAGCTCTGTTGCAATTGCCGCTGCCAGTCGCTTCCCAGGGTCTGATCAAGCAGGCGTTCCTCTGCAATGAGGCGCCCCCCCGAGAGGTGTTGCCACCCGTCCGGCGGCAGCGGATGCAATCTGGCGCCGAGCTGGGTCATCGCCTCCTGCAGCGAGCCATCCTCCCCGAGCCACCACCAATCCTGCCCGGCCAGGGGGGGGGTGTCCCACAGGCACTCTCGCAGCGGCACGTTGAAGGTGACCCGGGTCCCCACCCCGCTCTCGCTCTCCAGCAACAGATCCCCCCCCATCTTCTGGCTGAGCTGGTGGCAGATGGCGAGCCCGAGCCCGGTGCCGCCGAACCGGCGGGTGATGTCGGACTCCACCTGCTTGAAGGGGGTGAACAGATGCGCCTGCTTGTCTGCGGCTATGCCGATCCCGGTGTCCTGTACCACGAACTGCAACCTATTGTCCCGATAGCTCACCCGGATGGCGATGGCCCCCGCCTCGGTGAACTTCACCGCGTTATTGAGCAGGTTGGAGAGCACCTGACCGACCCGGATCTCGTCCAGGCTGGCCTGATCCGGCACCTCGCGTCCCCAGGCGAGCGTGACCTTGAGCCCCTTGCCATGAGCCAGGGTGGCATGACCACGAATGACATCGCAGATGACCGACGTGAGGCGGCAGGGGTGATAGTGCAGCTGCAGTTGGCCGGCCTCCATCTTGGAGAAGTCCAGGATGTCGTTGACCAGATAGAGCAGGCTGTTGGCCGAGGTCGCTATGTTGCGCAGCAGATAGCGCTGATCGTCGTCGAGCTGGCTCATCTGCAGCAGTTCCAGCATGCCGTGCATGCCGGAGATGGGGGTGCGCAGCTCGTGGCTCATGGTGGCGAGGAAACGGCTGCGGGCCTGCATCGCCTGCTCCGCCACGGCCCTGGCATCCCTGAGCTCCAGCTCCTGCTGCTTGAGGGCCGTGATGTCGTGGATGACGCCGTTGAGGAGCAGCCCCTCCTCCTGACGCACGAAGCTGCCGCGCACCTGCAAATAGCGCACCCCTTCCTGGCGATCCACCTTGACCTCGAGATCCAGGGGGGCCAGGGACTCGGCATGGTGGGCCACCTTGCCGACGAACTCCTGCAGCGCCGCCTCGGTGAAGCCGAACAGCTCGCCACCGGACTCCATCATGAGCATCTGCTCGTCGCTCACGCCCAGTATCTCGCCGGCCCCCTGTGAGACATAGAGGAAGCGCCCCTTGCCGGGCCCGATCCAGAGGTACTGATAGACGATGCCCGGCATGCTGTCGGTGATCTGGGTGAGGCGAAGCTCCGCCTTGCGCGCCCGCGCCTCGGCCTCTTTTATGCTGCTCACATCGGTCAGGACCGTCAGGACCCCCAACATGTCGCCATTTCCCGAACGATATGGCTGCTTGGCATAGATCACGTGGAAGGACGAGCCATCCTGACGGCGGCTGTAGCCTGCCCCCTCCAGCATCTCGCCGTGTAGCCAGACCTCCCGCTCCTCCCGCAGCACCCGATCCCGCTCGGACGGGGGTATGCTGCCGAGGTAGAGCCTGTCATCCTCCCCCTGGCGCACGAAGGCATCTTTATAGGCCTGATTGCACAGGGTGATGCGCAGATCCTTGTCCCTCAGCACCACCATGTTGGGCAGGGAGTCCAGCAGGGTCTGTACGAAGGTCAGCTGTTCGCTGAGCTGGCGTTCGGCCTGCTGACGCTGCCGGATCTGGCGGCGCAGGGTGCGGTTCCAGCCGACGAAGAGCAGCACGCAGAACAGGAAGATACCGGCACCGAGGGAGGACCAGAGCAACACGGTCGCCGGATCGATGCCCGTCTGTATGGTCAGGGACATCCACTTGTGTTCCAGCCTGGCCAGCTCCTCCGGCCGGACCGATAGCAGCGCCTTGGTCAGGATCTGCTGCAGCATGGGATCCTGCTTGTGCACCGCCATGGCGACCGGCACCCGCAGCTCATTGCCGGAGAGCACGACCTGATAGCGATCGCTGAACCCCTTCTTCAGGGCCAGTTCCAGGGTCGTCATGCTCATCAGCACATAGTCGGCCTCACCGCTGTCGAGCAGCGGTAGCAACATGCTGTCGCTGCCTGTTGTGACTATCTTGGCTCCCACCTGATCCAGCAGTACCTTCTCCACCGAGCCGGCCACCATGCCGACCCTGTGTCCCTTCAGCTGCACCGGACTGGAGAGTTCGTCCACCCCCTGCCTGGCGGCGATCACCCGGTTGATGAAGGCGTAATCCGGGGTGAACAGCATGCTGCCCCGACGCTCGTCGGTGGGGGTGATGGCGGGAATGAAGTCCAGTTTCTCGGCTTCAAACTGCGCTATGGTATCGGCCCAGTCCTGGGTATGGATCAGGGAAAACTGCAGGCCGGAGCGAACGCTGACGAGTTTCAGCAGATCGGCCACGAAACCCGTCAGCTGGCCGCGCGAGTCGGTCTCGCTCACCGCTGGCCAGTGGGGGGCCACCCCGAATCTCAGGGTTGGATGCTGGGCCAGCCAGTTCAGCTCGTCCTGATTGAAGAGGGTCTGACGCGGCCCCTGGATCTGGCCGTAATCGATCCCCCCACCGGTCTCCAGCAGACGCCAGCGTTCGGCCTCCGGAATCGCTACCAGTACCCGTTGCAGCAGGGAATGCAGCCCCAGGTTGCGGCTCGCCACCACCATGGCCAGCTGGGTATCGGGCACCCAGGACGGGGTGATCACCTGCAGCTGGGTATGCTGACGCTGGTGCTGCAGCCGGATCAGGGTCGGCAGATCCGCCAGATAGGCGTCCACCAGCCCCCGCTTCACCATGAAGGCGGCCTCGTCGACGCTCTCGGCCTCGTCGATCCGCTTCACCCCGAGCCTGATCAGCTCGTCGCAGGCCCCGAAGCCCTGAATGCACGCCCAGCGCCACCCCCTGGCCACCGCCAGGCTAGGACTGCTCTGCGTGCGCGCCAGCAAGACTCCCCTCGGCACCCCCATGATGTCCAGGGTGGCCAGCGTCTGCCGGGGGGCGGCACGCTCCGGGGTCACCCCCAGCAGCAGATCGACCTCACCATCCTGCAGGGCCTGCTGGGCACGGGCATAGTCGGGGTAACCCTTGTACTTGAGAGGCATCCCCACCCGGGCGGCCACCAGGGCGGCGAAGTCATCCAGCGGGCCGCTGAAGCCCCCTCGCCCATTGGTGTAGATGTAGGGGGGCCAGTCCACCGAGACCATGCCGATCACCAGCTCATCGTGGGTAGCCAGCCAGCTCTGCTCAGAGCGGGCTGGCTCATGCGGGTTCGGGGTGGAAACGGCCGATGCCGCCCAGCTCCAGCAGGCAAGCCAGCACAGTAAAATGAAGCGGTAACAACGAGATGGCATGACGAGACCCCTTACAAACCGGGTGGAGATGATAAAGGCTTTGGCTCAATGTGCGACTAATAAATTTGTAACATTCCCGGAGGGAATGAAAAATGGCAGGCCCAGGGCCTGCCATTTTCTCTGCAAGAAGGGGGCCAGGCCCCCTGACATCAGGTTATTCGATTCCCGAGGCGGAAGCCGGTTTGAAACTCCCGCTCACGCACGTAGGCAACCTGTACATCCATCCCTTCCAGACCGATGTCTTTGAGCAAGGCAGGAGAGAGGTGTAGGTGACTGACGCGACGCTCCAGCCGGGTGATCCGCTTCTGAACCAGGGATTCGACGGTGCGCAACAGTACGAGTTCGATAGACATAATATTCTCCAGTTGAACATGCGGTTCTCCCGGAGAGAGGACATCACCCTGCGGGATAACCGCGGGTGATGAAAAGACAGGTGTTACCTGTTCACTCCACGCGGTAAATAAAGAGCACGAGTCTTCGCGCTGCCGATGCAGCGGTCGAACGCAACGTTGAGCATTGAATGTTGCATGGTCGTCTCCTTACCGAGTGAAAGTTGAACAAGTTGCCACAGTCTAGAAAAACACCGAATTTCGTGCAATATCTGCCCCACCCATATGGGGGGGCACCGGGCATCAGATCCCGGACAGCAGCCGGAACTCTTCAAGGGCATAGGTATCCGTCATGCCGCTGACGTAGTCGAGCAGCAGCCGCACCCTGTAGTACCACTCCTGCTCCATCCCAGACAGGAAGCGGGGATCCGCCGTGGCCACCGCCAACCGGTACGCCTTGAGGTGGCGCGCCGACAGGCGGTGAAACAGCCTGCGCGCGAAGAAGAGCTCGCTCCCCCCCTTGCCCGCCAGCAGCTTCTCGAACTGGGTGGCCGGCAACGCCAGCAGGCAGGCATAGGTGGAGAGCACCCCGCGCAGGGCGGCATAACCCTCGAGCTCCAGCGCCTCCACCTCGGGGCGCATGAACACCTGCTCCCTCGCGACTTGCTTGAGCACATCCAGCACCCGTGCCGCCGGTGCCTGACCATGCAACAGCGCCTGGGGATAGGCGCCGCTCAGAATGGCATCGTGTTCGCTCACATAGGTCTCGGCCGCCAGGGTGGCCAGATCCCGGGTCAATTGCTGGCGAAAATGGGGGAAGAAGCCCCTGGCCGATGCCATGGCCTCGGCCAGCAGGGTCGCCATGTAGTCCCCTCCGTCCGCCATGCGCAATGCCTGCTGCAGATCCCCGAGACCGAGGATCCGCCTGTCCACCGCATCCTCGAGATCCGCGATGCAGTAGGAGATGTCGTCCGCCGCCTCCATGATGTACACCAGCGGATGGCGGCAACCCGGCGCCAGCCCGAGCTGCTGGCTCAGGGACTGGTAGAGGGGTTGTTCGCTGAAGAAGATACCGCGCTTGCTGGTCCAGCCGTGATGCTGGCCGAAATGCTGCCCGGGGGCCGGCTGCTGCGGGTATTTGCACAGGGCCGCCAGCTGGCCCAGGGTCAGGTTCAGCTCGTGCAGGCTGTGCACCAGCCGCAGGCTCTGGGCATTGCCGTCGAACACCAGCAGATCCTGGCGCAGCTCGACCCACTGGGGGCTAGGCAACTGTTCGTGAGCACTGGCGAAGAGGTCATCCAGCGACTGTGCCAGCCACTGGCTCATCACCTGCTCGCCGAAGTGGCCAAACGGCGGGTTGCCCACGTCGTGCAGCAGGCAGGACATCTCCACCAGATTGATGAAGGCCCCCTCGCACACGGTTCCTGCGGGCAGCTGGGCCAGGATGCGGCGGCTGATCTGGCGGCCCGTCTCCTGCACCTCCAGGGAATGGGTCAGGCGGCTGCGTACCGATGCCTTCACATCCAGCGGGAAGACCTGGGTCTTCTGCTGCAACCGACGCACCGGCGCGGCCTGCACGATGCGGGCGCGATCCTGCTCGGTCGCCTCCAGCAAGGATTCGTCACCCCAGCTGTGAATTCGCAGGGACGGGATCAGGCGCTGATACATGGGGTCTGCCTCCTTGGCGTTGATGACATCGATGTTCGGCTCAGGAGAGCAGCCAGCGGCGCAACCGGGCTATGTCGCCCGGGTATTCCCGGCGCAGCGTCTCAATCCAGTCTTCCACGTTCTCCCACCAGGCGGGATGATCCGGGCTCTGGATGAGCTGGGCCGTCTGCTGCAGGCGGCGCAGGCCGATGGAGCCGGCCGCCCCCTTGATCTTGTGCGCCTCCTCCACCACCCCGGCCTGATCCTTGGCAATCATGTTGGAATCGAGCACCGCCATGTAGTCGGGCATCATCTTCTCGAACAGATCCACGCTGGAGAGCAGTATCGGCTTGCCGACCGTACTGGCGTAATCGGTGAGGAAGGGCAAGTCCAACAGTTCATCTTGATTACCCGCATCCTCCAGCTCGTCCGCCTCGTCGTCCGCCAGATCCGCGAACAGGTGGCCGATCACCTCCCGCACCGCCCTGGAGCCGAGCGGCTTGTTGATCACGTCCTGCATGCCGCGGTCCCGGTAGTACTGGCGATCGCCGGTGGAGTTGGCGGTGAGCGCCACCATGGGGGGCAGGCTGTCGCCGTAGCGTTCAAGCAGCTTGGCCGCCACATCGAAGCCGGTCATGTCCGGCAGCTGGATGTCCAGCAGGATGAGATCGAAGTCGTCCGGATTCGCCATGGCCAGGGCCTGGGCGCCGTCCCGCGCCACCTTGACCTCGTGGCCGAGCTTGCTCAGCAGGGCGCAGGCGACTGTGACGTTCAGCTCCACGTCCTCCACCAGCAGGATATCGAGGGAAGGCAGCTCCAACTCGGGCTCGATGGCCTGGGGCGCCACGCACTCCACCTCCAGTTCGGCGGTGAAGCAGGAGCCCTCGCCGGGATCGCTGTCCACATAGAGCCGGCCACCCATGGCCTGCACCAGCTGGCGGGAAACCGCGAGGCCGATGCCGGTGCCGGTGGCGTGCTTCTTGCCCTGCACCTGATAGTACATGGCGAAGATCTTCTCCTGCTGGCCACGGGGGATGCCGACGCCTGTGTCTTCCACTTCGAAATGCAGCGCCAACTTGCCCGGGGTTTCGGACTCATGGGACAGGCAGCGCACCGTCACCCCCCCCTCGTCGGTGAATTTCACCGCATTGCCCACCAGGTTCCACAGCACCTGGCGCAGCCGGGTACCGTCCGCCATCACGAACTGGGGCATGTCGCCGTCCCGGTCGAAGTGCAGGTAGAGCCCCTTCTGCTCCGCCTGGATGCGTGACAGCGTCTCCAACTCGTCGAGGAAGGCGGGCAGGTCGATGCGGGTCGGCGCTATCTCCAGCCGACGGCGGTCGAGTTTGTCCAGGTCGATGATGTCGTTGAAGATGTTGCCGAGCGTCACGGCGCTCAGGTGAATAGTCTTGAGCTGCTGGTGCTGTTTCGCGTCCAGGGGCGTGTCCATCAGCATGCGGCTCAGGCCCACTATGCCGTTGAGGGGGGTACGCAGCTCGTGGCTGATGGTGGAGATGAAGGTGGTCTTGTCCCGGCTCGCCTTCTCCAGCTTGTCTTGATACTGCTTGCGCTCGGTGATGTCACGGCCGAAGCCGAGCAGGCCGAGCCGCTTGCCGAAGCGGTCGAAGAAGGGCACCTTGCGCAGCTCGAAGTAGGCCTTGCGGCCATCCGGGTACTCCAACCACTGCTCGTAGGTGAGGGGCTCGTTCTGGGCGAAGACCTGCTTGTCGGTCTCCACCACCTTGCTGGCGATGTCCTGCTTGTAGACATCGAAGGGGGTCAATCCGATGAGATCCGCCTCGACCCGGCCGGTCAGCTCCTCCATGGCGCGGTTGCAACCGGAGAACTGCTCCTCCTCGTTGCGGTAGTAGACCAGATCCGGAGAGCAGTCGATGAAGGAGCGCAGCAGGGCGGTGCGCTCCCCGAGATGCAGCTGGGCCTTCTCCCGCTGGAACACCTCGTTCTCCAGATCCTCGATCGCCTGCTGACGCAGGGTCTCGGCGCGCTTGGTCTCGGCTATCTGGGTGTTGAGACGGCGGATGTTCTCCTGCAACTGGCTGTTGAGCTCGAGATCCCGCTCCCGCATGTCCTGCAATTTCGCCACCATGCGGCTCAGGCGCTGACGGGAGTCCTCCAGCTGATCCACGACGATGGAGAGGAAGTAGACAGCCCAGGGGGTTACCAACAGGCCGAAGAAGACTGAGCGCACCAGGTCGACGACATCCACGGCCCCACGCAGGAACAGGGTCACCCCCATCTGGATGGTGACCGCCAGCACTATGATGCCCGCCGCCAGCAACATGCTGAAACGGACCAGCCCCAGCTTGGTCATCAGGTCGACGTAGTATTGCGCCCAGGATTTGATTTGCTTCATCGCGTTATTTGCTCCCCGCTATTGCGCAAACAGGATACCAGCACGGCGCACCGAACTCTTGTCGGTCGCAGTTTAAATTATTGATTAACGTCACACTCTCATTGGGGTAGCATGCCGGCCATGAGTCAGTCAGCTCCAGTTCAGCAAAGCGCTGTAGCATGCCGCCTGATTTCAGTCAGCTCTGGTTCAGCTAACACGCGGGGCTGACTCACCGCATTACATCTATTCCACGGAGTCTACCGATGCGTAATCCCATCCTGCTGGGCCTGGGCCTGCTGGTCGCCAATGCCGCGCACGCCGATCTGGGCGCCATTCCCAAGGAGTCCGGCTGGTCCGGTTTCCTGCTCGGCGGCGTCACCGCCAGCAGCCACGAATCCAACTTCTACGCCGGCGGAGACAGCAAGAGCCGCATCGACAACCTGGGCTCCCCCGAGAGCGAGAGCGAGCTGGCGCCGCTGATCAATGCCGACATCCGCTACACCTTCGCCGATACCCGCACCCAGGTCTTCCTCGGCAACCTCATCCAGGACGCGGTGCGTTTCGACTTCACCCAGCAGTTCGGGATCCGTCAGGAGATGGGAGACAAGGGCATAGTGGCCGGCTCCCTGGTGTTCAACGTCATGCCGGTCGAGCTGTGGAGCGACCCGTACGCCACCGGTGTGGATCGCAGCTCCACCGATGCCAAGTCGAAAGGGGTGCGTTTTGCCTGGGACAAGATCTGGGGCAGCAACTTCAACGGCAGCATCACCACCCGCGAGGTGGAACTGGACGAGGAACACAGCGGTCAGCAGTACGATCAGCGCCACGGCACCAGCTATGCCCCCGTGCTAAATCGCAACGGCAAGATCCACGACATGGAGCTCTCCTACCAGTGGCATTTCGGCAATGGCCAGGTGCTGGAGCCCGCCATCCTCTACAAGCAGGCCAAGCTCGATGGCAGCGCCGAGAGCTTCAAGAACACCGGCCTGCAGCTGACCTATGCCAAGCGCGGTCCCCAGTGGTCCTTCGTCAGCAACGGCTATCTGGGCAAGCGTGACTACGACGAGGTGAACCCCCTCTTCGGCCAGCGCGCCGATGCCAACGAGATGGTTCTGACCGGCACCTTCTTCTGGCACAGCCTGCTGGGGATCAAGGATCTCACCGGCGTCATCACAGCCTCCTACAACCAGGCCGACTCCGACATCGACTTCTACGACACCCGGACCAGCGCCCTCAGCACTGGCCTGCTCTACAACTTCTAAGCCAGTATCCACGCTAAAAACAAGGCCACCTCAGGGTGGCCTTGTTGTCTTCGCCGGTCTCTTACAGACCGAGGGAGTTCAGCAGATCGTCGTGATCGTTGCTGGCGGGGACGGCAGCCGGGGCCGGCTTGGCCGCCGCCTGCTTGGCCTGGGCGATCAGCTCGTCCGGATCGACCTCCTCCTGCACCCCGCCATCATGGATCCGGATAAACTCCGTCTTGTCCATGGCCAGCTCCAGATAGAAGATGTTGTTGCTGGCGGTGAAGAAGGTGACCCGGCGGGTCTCCGGGTTGTCGAGGTTGGTGTCCACACTCAGCATCACCTGCTTGTTCAGGGCCAGCATCTTGGGCTGGTTCTGGGTGATGTGGGTCTGCAACTCGCGGCCCACCTTGCCGGTGAAGCTGCCGACGATCTGGTTCATCAGCTCGCCCATGACGTTGCTCACCTCGTCGGCCGTGTGGGAGATGGCAAGATCTTCTTTCGATAGCCCCATGCTCAGCATGTAACTCTGGTACAGCTCCATGGCCGCCGCCGCGGAGAAGTTGATCACCACCAGCCCGGAGAAGCCGCCGTCGAACAGCACGAAGCAGCCGATGTCGGGCTTGAGGCAGGTCTTGCTGATCCGCTGCACCATGCCGGAGAAGCGCACCTGGCTCTGGCTCGCCGCACTCAATACGCTCGTCACCGAATTGCACAGGCTCAGCAGCACATCCTCTGTGGTCAATACGGCGTCATCCTCGGATCTTGTCACTATCATGGAACCTTCCTGCTGAATCGAAAAATGGGGTTGTCGCTCTCATCACCCATGTCAGCACAGGGCGAAGCCTCGCCCTAGCACATCAGATGATCCCGACATCAAAATCGCGAGCCGCCTCTCAGTTGAGCTGTTTGTCAGCCTTGAAACGGGGCGAATCCACTCAGGGTGGCCAAGCGGGCTCGCCAGTTATCGGCCTCCCGCTGCAAATCTTGCGCACTATATGGCACGGCGGGGTGGGCTCCCCAGATGGGGCCTGGCCAGGCGGCATCCGTTCCGAAACGGGCCACATGGTGCAGATGCAACTGGGGAACCAGGTTGCCGAGCGCCGCCACGTTGATCTTGTCGGGACTGAGCGCCTGCTCCATCAAGGCGGCGACGGCGCAGGACTCCTGCATCAGCTGTTGCTGCTGGGCCGGCGGCAGATGGTGGATCTCCCGCAAGTTGGCGATGCGCGGCACCAGGATGAGCCAGGGATACTGACTGTCTTTGGCGAGCAGGACGCGGCAGAGGGGCAGATCCCCGAGGGACTGGGTATCCGCCAGCAGGCGGGGATGCAGTTCGAACATTCGGAACCTCGAAGCGGGCAGATCGGATGAGCCGCCCACGTTACTGCAACCGGGGACAAACTTAAAGGCGGGGAACGGCCCAACCGATGAAACGCTTGCGAAGCTCGGGGTCCGCCTGCAGGAAGAGCCGCTGCAACTGGCCCTCCAGCTCGCTGGCCGGCACGGCCGGCGCCTGGACCGAAGTTTGGGTCGGGGCCACCGCGGCCGTGACTGCCACAGCCGTGGCCCCCACTACGCCTGTCGTCAGCACCGCCTTGCCCCTACCGCGGTTGTACTCCGCCAGCCGGGCTGGCCAGTCCATGCCGATCTGCACCCCGTTGACCACCAGCTCGTCCTGTGCCAGGGCGACGGCCTGATCCCCCCCTTGCAGGCGTACCAGGGGCTCCCTGGCGTAGCGTTCCATTCCCGCCTCATCCCCGGGGGCGTGCCCCAGCAGTCGCAGGGACTGGCCGCTGGCCTCGTAGCGAATGACCTGGGGCTCGGAGCGGATCACCTTGTCGTTGTCGCTGCTGGTGCGGCTCGGGATCACCCCCTCAAAACGCACCAGCAGTTGCTGTGTGCCGTCCGCCAGCACGGCACGGCGCTCGTCCTGCACCTTACCGGCACTCACCGCCAGGATCTGGAAATCCTCCGGTACCTCGACCCTGACCTCGGCCTGCGCTGCGCCGCCGCACAGCAGCATGATCCCAACCCACACCTGATGACGCTTCATTCCCTGCCTCTCTTGAATCGCGATGATGGCGCAGGGTAGCAGCCGGATATGACAGAAAAATAACGGCCCGGCATCGGCTCACCGGAGCAGATAGTGGGGACGTTCGGCGAACCACTGGGCCAGCACCTGCTTGAACAGGCGGATCTTGCGCGGCACCCGCCGCTGTTGGGCGTGCAGTACATGCAGCGGGTGCAACCCGGTCTGCCACTCGTCCAGCACGGCCACCAGCTCCCCCCGGGCCAGGCTGGCCTCCACCAGCATCAGGGGGCACTTGGCGAAGCCCATGCCTGAGCGTGCCAGTTGTAACAGGGTGCTGTAGTGATTGGCCCGCACCTTGCCCTGCACCGGGATCAGCGCCTCCTCCCCGCCCCGACGAAACAGCCACTGCTCCCAGGCGGGATTATGATCCTGCAGCAGGCAGGTGCGACCCACCAGCTCATAGGGGCTGGAGGGCGCCCCTTCCCGCGCCAGCAGGGCGGGACTGGCCACCACCACATCCTTCAAGCGGCCGAGGGGCAGCGCCACCAGGTTGTCCGGCACCTGGCTCATGGCCCGCAGGGCGATGTCGTTCTCCCCCTGGCTCATGTCGATCATGGCGTTGGTGAAGTTGAGCTCCACCTCCACCCCGGGGCAGAGCGCGGCGAAGCGGCCGAGCAGCTCGCTCACCATGCGATCGCCGGTGCTGACCGGACAGGTGAAGCGCAGTCGGCCGCTGTCCTCCTCGGTCAAGGCCTGGATCTCCTGCTCCGCCTGCTGGGCCAGGGCGAAGATCTGACCCGCCTGCAGATAGAGGGTCTTGCCCGCCTCCGTCAGGCTGAGACGGCGGGTGGTGCGCTGCAACAGTTGGGCGTTGAGAGATGCCTCCAGCGCGCTGACATGGCGGCTCAGCATTCCCTTGCTCACCTCGAGCGCCTCGGCGGCGGCGGAGAAACTGCCCTGCTTGACCACCTCATAGAAGCTGGCCAGGTGGGTGATGTCCATTTATTAGCTCCAATATGGAAACAATACGTTCATATTAAGCGCTTTTTCTTCTGTTTGTGGCGACTAGAATCATCAATATCCCAAACAGGAGTGTCCAAGATGAAAATCGTAATTGTGGGTGCCTCCGGCACCGTCGGATCCGCCGTCAGCGAACTGCTCGCCCGGGATCATCAAGTGATCCGGGTAGGCCACAGCCAGGGCGACGCCCTGGTCGACATGACGGACGGCGCCTCCATCGCCGCCCTGTTTGAGGGCACAGGACGGTTCGATGCCCTGGTGGTCGCCAGCGGCAACGTCGCCTTCGCCCCCTTCCCCGAGATGACGGACGAGCAGTGGCAAACAGGGCTCGAGAGCAAGCTGATGGGCCAGATCCGGTTGGTTCGCGCCGCCATCCCGCATCTCAACGACGGCGGCTCCATCACCCTCATCAGCGGTATACTGAGCGAGGAGCCCATCAACTGGGGGGTCAGCGCCAGTACCATCAACGGCGCCATCGAGCACTTCGTGCGGGCCGCCGCCTGCGAGCTGCCGCGGGGCTTGCGCATCAACGTGGTCAGTCCGACCGTGCTGGAGGAGTCCATGGACAAGTACGCCGACTTCTTCCCGGGCTTCGTACCCGTGCCCGCCACCCGGGTGGCCCAGGCCTACAAGAAGTCCGTGCTGGGGGTGCAGAGCGGCCAGGTGTTCAGGGTCAACGGCTGACTCGAGAGCAGCGCCAGAGAATGAAAACGGGCCCCGCGATGGGGCCCGTTTGTGTTGGTGTCACGGACGGGATCCGCAGCCTGCCGCCAGCAAACGTTTGTTTTTCGGCGACAAAGAAAACAGCGATCAGTCGATCAGGCCGTATTGCTCGCGCAGGACTGCGATGATCTCCTGCTTCGGGTTGGCGCTGCGTACCAGCGGGTGACCGATGACCTTCTCGGCGATCCCCACATAGGTGTGGGAGATGTCCATCATCACCTCGGTGGGCAGCTTGTTGTCCCGGGCCAGGGCGAAGCGTTCCGGCATGCGGTTCTTGTTGAGCAGTATGTCGGGATCCGGGAAGTGGTTCAGCAGCCACTGGCGGAACCCTTCCTTGGACTTCTCGACGATCTGCCCCTCCCGCAGGGCGGCGCCGTCCCAGATGCGGGAACTGTCCGGGGTACCCACTTCATCCATGTAGATGAGCTTCTCGTTGCCGGCGGCGTCCTGGACGTAGCCAAACTCGAACTTGGTGTCGACGAAGACCTGATCCCGTTCGGCCAGGGCCTCGCTTATCACGGCAAAGCCTTCCTTGAGCAGCGCCTCGTAGCGGTCGATGTCCGCCGGGGAGCGGAAACCGAAGGCCTGATGGTGGCGCTCCAGATCGGCGCGGGAGACGTTGACGTCGTCGGCCTCAGGCACCCCTTCCAGCCCCTTGAGGATCCCCTTGGTGGAGGGGGTGATGAGGATCTCTGGCAGCTTCTGATCCTTCTTCAGCCCTTCCGGCAGGCGGATGCCGCAGAAGTCGCGCTCGCCGTCCTGGTAGGCACGCCACATGGAGCCTGTGATGTACTGGCGGGCGATGGCCTCGATCATCACGGGACGGGCCTTTTGCACTATCCAGACGAAGGGATGAGGGATGTCCAGGATGTGGCTGTCCGCCAGACCCTTCTCCTTGAACAGCTTGAACCAGTGGCTGGAGATGGCGTTGAGGGCCGCCCCCTTGCCCGGCACCCCGTTCAACCCGTTCACCCCCTGCCAGATGCAGTCGAAGGCGGAGATGCGGTCGCTGATCACCATGATGGCGAGCGGCGCATCGGCCGGCACATCATAGCCTTTCTCCCGGATGAGGCGGGCGCTGTCGGCCTGGGTCAGCCAGTAGACGCTGCGCACTTTGCCGGAATGGACGGGTTTATCGGTGCGGATCGGCAAATCGTCGTTCACTGCCAATACTTGATCTGCAAGACTCATGATGGGTAACACTTCCTGTTGTGGGCGTAATAACATAGGGGCGCAAGGCCCCTTGACTAGCGGGATCCATGTAACAAAACAGGGGCACTGGGCCCCTGTTTTCATTCTGCTTTTGCGGCTGCCTGATCGGCCTGGCCCTTGGCGAATGCCTCGGACAGGCTGATGTACATCTGGGAGATGACCCCGGATGCCACCGGTTTCTTGTCCTTGTCGAACAGGGTGATGGAGGTCTTGCCCCCCGCCATTTCCCCGAGCTGGAAGCGGTACTTGTCTTCCTCCAGCTTGAACGGCTCGGCGCCCTTGGCCTTCCAGAAATCGGCGCCCGGCTCGTCATACTCGACGTCGATCCAGCCGAGGGACTGCTGGGTGTCCTTGATGGTGAAGCCGTAGCCCGGCAGCACCTGGTTCAGGCGTCGCCATACCTGCTCGAAGGAGGCGTCCACGATCCAGGCGCTCAGATCGTTGTTGTCCAGACCCAGTTCCATGCCCATGCCATCGCTGCTCTTGTGCTGTTCGCGAGCCTTGAGCTGCTTGTCGTAGTAGAGGGAGAACTGGTTCAGGGCCCGGGTCGCGTAGCGCTGGGCATCGGCGGTGGTCAGCTCCTTGCTGGTCTCGCCGTCTATGGTCTCTTCGTGATCCAGCACCCGTACCGACATGTTGACGGCGTGGCGCTGGGTGTCGTTGCGAAGGGTGAACTGGTAGCGCTGGCGAATGCTGAAGTCATCGTCATCTTCGCCCCAGCCATCGAGGGCGGCGGTGTTGTCAAACCAGCCGGTCTGCAGCACGCCGGCCTGCTGATCCAGCTTCTCGGTGGTCACCTTGTGCTGCGCTAGGAAGTTCATCAGGAAGGCCCAGGTGTCGCGCTCCACGCTCTGGCTGGTGCTGAGGGCATAGAAGGCCAGGGTCGGCTCGCCGGGGTTGGCGGTGGTCACTATCTGGCTGCCGGGCACCACGGTCAGCAGCTGGGCCGGCGGGCGCACGTCGACCTTGGCGCCGATGGCTCCCTCACGGCTGCTCTCGGGCAGGGCCGGGATGTCGAAATTGCTGTTAAAGGCGGGGGCACTCAAACCGGCAGGCACGAGGAAGGCACGCCCTTCGAGGCGGCTCTCTTCATACTCGAAACCACGGTTGGCCATCTTGCGATCCTGGGGTGAGCTACAGGCTGCCAACACGGCAACGGTCGCCACACTCAGCACCAGACGCGCTGCATTTCCCTTTCCATTTGCTTTAAACACTCGCCATCAACTCCGCAGTCGTCAGTGCTCGCGCCATCGCCTGTTCGCCCTCTGGGGTGAGGTCGGTCAGCGGCAGACGCAAGGTCGCCGTCGCCATCAATCCCAGCTGGACACAGGCCCACTTCACCGGGATGGGACTCGGTTCGCAGAACAGAGTCTGATGCAACGGCATCAATCGATTGTTGATGTCATGAGCCCGCCCGGCATCACCGGCCAGCGCAGCACGACACATGTCGGCCATCTGGGCCGCCGCAATGTTGGTAGTGACGGAGATGACTCCATCGCCCCCTTGCAGCATAAAATCACAACCACTGGCATCATCGCCACTATAAAGCGCAAACTCCGGCCCGCACAGTTCACGCAGCAGCGGGGTCCGGCCAAGATCACCGGTGGCCTCTTTCAGGCCGATGATCCCCGGCACCCTGGCCAGCCTGGCCACGGTCTCCGGTTTGAGATCGCAGCAGGTGCGACCGGGCACATTATAGAGAATTTGGGGCAGACCACTAGCCTCGGCGATCGCACAATAGTGACGATAGAGACCTTCCTGGGTGGGCTTGTTGTAATAGGGAGTCACCGAGAGACCCGCCACCACGCCACTGTCGGCGAAGCGCTTGGAGAGCGCGATGGCATGGGCCGTGTTGTTGGAGCCGCAACCGGCGATGACGGGAATGCGGCCGGCGGCGAATGCCACGGTTTTTTCCACAACGGCGATGTGTTCCGCCTCGCTCAGGGTGACCGATTCCCCCGTAGTGCCCACCGCAACGATGGCACTGGTACCGGCGCCGACGTGGTAATCGACCAGGGCCGCCAGACTGGACCAGTCGACTTCACCCGAGGCCAGCATGGGGGTAACGAGCGCAACAATACTACCGCGTAACATGGATTTTTCTCCCGATTTTCAGGGGCGTTATGGTAAAGCTGCCCCCTTTGAAAAACAAGGGAGGCAAGGGACAAGCCGTGTTACCATCCGGCCTAAAAATGATGCAGGAGAGCAGGACATGGCGAGGGATTCGACGGCCATGCCCACCCAGGACGCTCGCTGCCACCGCATTCGCAATAATGGACGAGAGACGATTTATGACTCATTACCTGGTCGTAACGGCCATCGGCACGGACAGGCCTGGCATCGTCAATGAGGTTACCCGCCACGTCAGTGGCTGCGGTTGCAACATTGTCGACAGCCGTCTTGGCATTTTTGGTAACGAATTTACCTTCATCATGCTGCTGTCCGGTGACTGGAACAGCCTGATGCAACTCGAGATAAGCCTGCCGCTGCGCAGCCAGGAGTGGGATCTCATCACCATGATGAAGCGCACCGAGCGCCACCACTCCCTGCAATACGACATCAGCGCCAGCGCCGATGTGCTGATCCGGGATCAGCCCGGCATCGTCAGCCAGTGCACCCAGTTCTTCAGCGATCACGGCTGGGATATCCAGGCCATGCAGACCGTCACCCTTGAACAACAGCCATTCAACTTGCTCAAGGCGAGCTTTCAGCTGAATCTGGCCAAGCAGGGGGAAGAGGCAGGATCCAAGACGGCCTTCGCCGACTTCTGTCGTGAGCTCGGGGCCGAGTCCTTCGAATTTCTCGTCAACCACAAATACGCCTGAGGGCGCTTATCCGAGGAGATCCCATGCAACCCTTACAAGCCGGTACCCAGGCCCCCGACTTTTCCCTGCCCGATCAGGACGGCAACCCGGTCAGCCTCTCTTCCCTGCGCGGCAAGAAGGTCCTCATCTATTTCTACCCCAAGGCGATGACCCCGGGTTGCGCCACCCAGGCCTGCGGCCTGCGGGACGTCAACGCCGAACTGGCCGCCCGGGGTGTGGTGGTGCTCGGCATCAGCCCGGATCCGGCCAAGCGCCTCAAGAAGTTCGAGGAGCGCGACAGCCTGAACTTCCGCCTGCTGGCGGACGAGGATCATGCGGTTGCCGATGCGTTCGGCGTCTGGGGCCCGAAGAAGTTCATGGGCAAGGAGTATGACGGCATCCACCGCCTGAGCTTCCTCATCGATGAGGAGGGCAAGGTCAGCCATCGCTTCGACAAGTTCAAGACCAGCGATCACCACCAGGTGGTGCTCGACCTGGTGCAAGGCCAATCCGCTGAGGCTTGAATCACCCACACTGGGGAGAGATGGATGAAAAGAGGGCCTGCAGATGCAGGCCCTCTTGGTTCGTGCGCTTCGTCTTCGAGAAGCCGTCTTTTATCAGACAGGGGCGAGCGGTTGGCTACCCCGTCCCGCCTGCTGACCCAGGGCCGCGGCGGGATCATTTTCGATGGTTTGCACCCTGTGAGGTGCCTTGGTGGTGGGTCCTCTGGCATGGGCCAAATGACGCTTCCATTCTTGCCGACCCGCCCCAAAATGCAAGCCGTGCCGGCGACAATTAATTAACCAACCCGGGTTAACGCCAGCGCCCTCTGCCCCGCTTTTCTCGCCAACCTCCCCTGCCAGATCAAAAAATTCATCCTGAATATGGGTTAACGTGGCCCCAGATTCATTTTCCAGTGAGACAGCCCATGAACATGAGCCATACCGAACGCCTGATCCTGAGCAATCAGTACGAGATCCTGGCCAAACTCAATCCGGAAAAGGCCGCGTTTTACCAGCGGGCCAGTACCATAGTCGAGCGGGGCTACTGCCTGCAGATCCTCGAGCTGGAGAAGAGCTTCGGCCACCTGGATCTGGCCACCTGTCAGGAGGTGATCGACACCCTGGAGATGCATCACGCCCTGGCCATCTCCTGGGGCAATCTGGACGCCGCCGCCCAAGCCGAGATCAACGCCAGCCGGCTAACCTTCAACGGTTACAGCCGCAGCCAGGAGCGGGAGCTGGCGGACTATGTCTGCTTCCTGCTGGAAGTGGACAAGCGCTTCCCCGAGCTGCCCTGCCCCTGCGACGAGCTCTCCAGCGACATCGCCATGCGCGACAAGTACCAGCGCATGCTGGCGGCCTGGCGTCAGTGCCCCCGTCAGTACAAGCTCTCCATCCAGGAGATCGGCAAGGTGCTGGCGGCCTGAGGCCAGACACGACAAAGGCGCCCATGGGCGCCTTTTGGCAATGATGAAACCTCATTCGCAGAGGCCGGGTCTATCCCCTTACCGGGTTAACGCCCTCACTCGTAGAGGAAGGATTTGTCCAACTGTTTGAAGGCGGCGTTGAGGGTATCGGCCAGCTCCTCGTAACGAGGCTGCGCCACCAGCTGACGGCGACCCCCCTGCTCGTTCATCTTGCCGTTGATCTCCCGATACCAGCTGGCGAGTGAGGGTGGCAGCCGGGTGCCGGCACGCTGGCCGAGCCAGTAGTAGCCTTGCAGGGGCAAGCTGAGCAGGAAGAACACGGACGCCATGACGGAGGGCCAGTAGTGCTGCTCGCCGAACTGGAATTGCACCATGACGCTGAGCACGGCGAGGGCCGGAATGATCTTGAGGGCGAACTCGGTCGCCTTGATCACCCTGTTCTCCGGAAACATGGAATTAAGCTCGGGACGGCGCGGCCAAAGAGTCATATAATGACGGCCTTGCTGTAATTTAGTTCCAAAAATGTTCATGCTCATGCTACCTCCGAGCTCTTTTTGAACGCATTAACGGCAAAACCTCGACATTTTTTGAGGAGCAATAACAAAGGTTGAGGATACTTTGTTATTTTTCAACAATCAGGTTATCCTTTGTACGCCCATTTTTACGTCGGCGCACCGCCGCTGGCCTGTCAGGGACGTCTGGATTTCGGGTCTTGTATCACTATACAAGGGGCAAGCAACAGATTGCCAACCCTCATAAGGATAAGTTGAAAGTTTTTGGACGCACCGCGTCCGGCGCATCCTCCAACCCAACCCAATCTGCGATAGGATTTATTCATGAGTAAGCTGGTTCTTGTTCTTAACTGTGGCAGCTCGTCCCTGAAGTTTGCTGTCATCGACGCAACCACCGGTGATGATCTGCTGTCCGGCCTGGCCGAGTGCTTCAACCTCGACGATGCCCGCATCAAGTGGAAGCTGAATGGTGAGAAAGGCAACGCCGATCTGGGTGCCGGTGCCGCCCACCAGGAAGCGCTGGACTTCATCGTTCACAAGATCCTGCCGCTCAACCCGGAACTGTCCAAGAACCTGATCGCCATCGGCCACCGCGTGGTACACGGCGGCGAGCGCTTCACCTCCTCCGTGCGCATCTGCGACGACGTGATCGCCGGCATCGAAGCCGCCATTCCGTACGCGCCGCTGCACAACCCGGCTCACCTGATCGGCATCCGTGCCGCGCTGAAGGTATTCCCGGAGCTGGCCGAGAAGAACGTGGCCGTGTTCGACACCGCCTTCCACCAGACCATGCCGGAAGAGGCCTTCCTGTACGCCCTGCCGTACAAGCTCTACAAAGAGAACGGCATCCGTCGCTACGGCGCCCACGGCACCAGCCACTACTACATCAGCCTGGAAGCCGCCAAGCAGCTGAACAAGCCGGTTGAAGAGCTGAACATCATCAACTGCCACCTGGGCAACGGCGGCTCCGTCTGTGCCATCAAGAACGGCCAGTCCGTCGACACCTCCATGGGTCTGACCCCGCTGGAAGGCCTGGTGATGGGTACCCGTTCCGGTGATCTGGATCCGGCCATCATCTTCTTCCTGCACGACAAGCTGGGCATGAGCGTGGCCGAGATCAACACCATGCTGACCAAGGAGTCCGGTCTGCAGGGCCTGACCGAAGTCACCTCCGACTGCCGTTTCGTGGAAGACAACTACGACAGCAAGGAAGAAGCCAAGCGCGCCATGGACGTGTACTGCTACCGTCTGGCCAAGTACATCGGCGCCTACGCCGCCGCCATGGACGGTCGCCTGGATGCCGTGGTCTTCACCGGTGGCATCGGCGAGAACTCCGCCCCGATCCGTGAGATCACCCTGAACAAGCTGGGCCTGCTGGGCTTCGACGTCGACCACGACGCGAACCTGAAGGCACGCTTCGGCAAGGGTGGCGAGATCACCAAGGCTGGCTCCACCAAGGCCCTGGTCATCCCGACCAACGAAGAGTGGGTCATCGCCCACGACGCGCTGGAACTGGTCGGCGCATAATTTAGCTGTAGAGCAAGGCCGCCCAAGGGCGGCCTTTTCCTGATCCCAAAAATGAACAAGGGGTAATAAGTGGCACGCACTATTATGCTCATCCCGGTCGGCACTGGTGTCGGCGTAACCTCCGTGAGTCTTGGCGTCGTTCGCGCCATGGAACGTCACGGCGTCAATGTCAGCTTCTTCAAACCGGTGGCTCAGCCGCGTCCGGGTGAAACCGGTGCCGAGCGCTCCACCGCCGTGATCCGCGCCGCCGCCAACATCAACCCGCCAGAGCCGTTCACCCTCTCCTACGCCGAGAACATGATCACCTCCAGCAACACCGACATCCTGCTGGAAGAGATCGTGGCGCGCTTCGAAGAGCACGTGAAGACCAGCGGTGCCGAGGTGGTGGTGATCGAAGGCCTGGTGCCGACCGACAAGCAGCCGTTCGCCAACAAGCTGAACTATGACGTCGCCAAGGCGCTGGACGCCGACATGGTGTTCGTGACCCACCCGGGCAACGACTCCAGCCAGAAGCTGAAAGAGCGCATCGAGCTGGCCTGCTCCAACTTCGGTGGCGTCAGCAACCCGCGCATCGTGGGCTGCGTCATCAACAAGGTCGGCGCACCGGTTGACGAGCACGGCGTGACCCGCCCCGATCTGACCGAGATGTTCGAGGCCCACCACCAGGGCTCTGACAGCGGCCACAACCTGGAAGTGCTGCAGGTATTCGGCAAGAGCCCGCTGCGCATCCTGGGCTGCATTCCCTGGAACACCCAGCTGATCGCCCCGCGCGCCAAGGATCTCGCCAAGCACCTGGCCGCCAAGATCATCAACAAGGGTGAGCTGGACAGTCGCCGCCTGCAGACCGTGACCTTCTGCGCCCGCTCCATCCACAACATGATCGAGCACTTCCGTCCGGGCAGCCTGCTGGTGACCTCCGGCGACCGTTCCGACGTCATCGTCTCCGCCTGCCTGTCCGCCATGAACGGCGTCAAGCTGGGCGCCCTGCTGCTGACCGGCAACTACCATCCGGAGCCGCAGGTGATGGCCCTGTGCCAACAGGCCATGGCCACCGGCCTGCCGATCATGATCACCGGCACCAACACCTGGCAGACCGCCGTCAGCCTGCAGAACTTCAACGTCGACATCCCGGAAGATGACCGCGAGCGTATCGAGCTGGTGCAGGACTATGTGGCCGGCCACATCGACAAGCACTGGATCGAGTCCCTGACCGTCAGCTCCACCCGTTCCCGTCGCCTGAGCCCGCCGGCGTTCCGCTACCAGCTGACCGAGCTGGCCCGTCAGGCCAACAAGCGCGTCGTGCTGCCGGAAGGGGAAGAGCCGCGCACCATCAAGGCTGCCGCCATCTGTGCCGAGCGCGGCATCGCCCGCCCGGTGCTGCTGGGCAACCCGGAAGAGATCCGCCGCGTCGCCGAACAACAGGGCGTGGTGCTGACCGACCGCGTCGAGATCATCGATCCGCTGGAAGTGCGCGAGCGCTACGTGGCCCGCCTGGTCGAGCTGCGCAAGAGCAAGGGCATGACCGAAGTGGTCGCCCGCGAGCAGCTGGAAGACAACGTGGTGCTGGGCACCATGATGCTGGAGCGCAACGAAGTCGACGGTCTGGTATCCGGCGCCGTGCACACCACCGCCAACACCATTCGTCCGCCGATGCAGATCATCAAGACTGCCCCGGGTTCTTCCCTGATCTCCTCCATCTTCTTTATGCTGCTACCGGATCAGGTGCTGGTGTATGGCGACTGCGCCATCAACCCGGACCCGAGCGCCGAACAGCTGGCCGAGATCGCCATCCAGTCCGCCGACTCCGCTGCCGCCTTCGGCATCGAGCCGCGTGTGGCCATGATCTCCTACTCCACCGGCACCTCCGGCGCCGGTGCCGACGTAGAGAAGGTGCGCGAGGCGACCGAGCTGGCCAAGGCCAAGCGCCCCGACCTCATCATCGACGGCCCGCTGCAGTACGATGCGGCCATCATGGAGAACGTGGCCAAGTCCAAGGCACCGAACTCCCCGGTAGCGGGCAAGGCCACCGTGTTCGTGTTCCCGGACCTGAACACCGGCAACACCACCTACAAGGCGGTACAGCGTTCCGCGGATCTGGTCTCTATCGGCCCCATGCTGCAAGGCATGCGCAAGCCGGTCAACGACCTGTCCCGTGGCGCCCTGGTGGACGACATCGTCTACACCATCGCCCTGACCGGTATCCAGGCAGCCCAGGCCGAGTAATCGACCTCAGCCCTGAGACCTCAAAAACCCGCCAGCTGGCGGGTTTTTTTATGGGCATGCAACTGCATGTTGATCCGCGAGATCAAATCCGGATCCCGCCGGGATCCTGCCTGCTCCCGCCAGGGCTCAGCGGACAAGGGGCCAGCGATAAGCAAACGCTCACACCCTCGTCAAGGAATTGTGCAAATGCGATCCAGCCAGGATCAAATTGAAATATCTCTTTAAGATCAGCCAGCTAACGCCAGACACACCGCTAATCTACAGAGTTTTCCACAGCTTTTGTGGATAGTTTACCGATCATTTGAAAGAAAATGACAGTTCCGGTCAGCCCCCTCCCTTCCCGAGTGAGCATGACAAAAGGGCTCCGAAGAGCCCTTTTTAATAGCCATCTAAATCCCCGCACTATCAGGGGCGCAATGACTTGTCCGCCCGGGAGATGCCGCAGACACCGGAGCGCACCACTTCGACGATCTCGTTGGTCTGGGCCGCGGTCTTGATGAAGGCGTCCAGCTTCTCGCTGGTGCCCACCAGCTGCACCGTGTAGAGCTCGGGGGTGACGTCGACGATCTGGCCACGGAAGATATCCGCCAGCCGTTTCAGTTCGTCACGACCCCCGCCGGCGGCGCGGGCCTTGACCAGGGCGATCTCCCGCTCGATGTGCTCCCCTTCACTGAGGTCGCACACCTTGAGCACGTCCACCAGCTTGTGCAGCTGCTTCTGGATCTGCTCAAGCACCCGCTCGTCCCCCATGGTGACGATGGTCATGCGCGACAGGGTGGGATCCTCGGTGGGGGCCACCGTCAGGGTCTCGATGTTGTAGCCGCGTTGGGAGAAGAGACCCACCACACGGCTCAGGGCGCCGGACTCGTTCTCCAGCAGTACTGAAATGATGTGTCTCATCAGGTTCTCTCCGTCTTGCTCAGCCACATCTCATCGTTGTTGGAACCAAACTTGAGCTCCATGAGTACGACCGAAATAATGTGTCCCATCGTCAGGTCCTCTCCGTCTTGCTCAGCCACATCTCATCCATGGCACCGAACTTTATCTGCATGGGATAGACGTGCTCGTCCGGATCGACCGAGATGTCCATGAACACCAGCCTGTCCTTCATGGCAAACGCCTTCTCCATGGCACTCTCCAACTCGGCGGGATCGCTCACCGCGATGCCGACGTGGCCATAGGCCTCCGCCAGCTTGACGAAGTCCGGCAGGGATTCCATGTAGGAGTGGCTGTGGCGGCCGCCGTAGAACATCTTCTGCCACTGCTTGACCATGCCGAGGGCACGGTTGTTGATGGAGATGATCTTGATGGGCACCCCGTACTGCATGCAGGTGGAGAGCTCCTGGATGTTCATCTGCACCGAGCCGTCACCGGTCACGCAGCAGACCACAGCGTCCGGGTTCGCGAACTGGGCGCCCATGGCGGCCGGAATGCCGAAGCCCATGGTGCCGAGACCACCGGAGTTGATCCACTGGCGCGGCTTGGCAAAGGGATAGTACAGGGCCGCAAACATCTGGTGCTGACCCACGTCGGAGGCGACGAAGGCCTCCCCCTTGGTCACCCTGTAGAGTGCCTCTATGACCTGCTGGGGCTTGATCAGGTTGGGAGAGGTCTCGTAGGCCAGACAGTGGCGGGAACGCCACTGGCCGATCTGCTCCCACCACTCGGCCAGCTCCTGCTTGTCGTTGTCGAAGCCACACTCGCGGATCACCTCCAGCATCTGCTCCAACACGGTTTCCACCGAGCCGACGATGGGCACATGGGCCTGCACCGTCTTGGAGATGGAGGTGGGATCGATGTCGATGTGCACGACGGTCGCGTTGGGACAGAACTTGGCCACGTTGTTGGTGACGCGGTCGTCGAAGCGGGCACCCACGGCGAAGATGAGATCCGCGTTGTGCATGGTCTTGTTCGCTTCGAAGGTGCCGTGCATGCCGAGCATGCCGATGAACTGTGGGTGAGTGCCGGGGAAGGCCCCCAGCCCCATCAGGGTGGTGGTCACCGGCAGGTTCAGCAGCTCCGCCAGCTTGGTCACCAGGTGATCCGCGTTGGCGTTGATGGCGCCGCCCCCCACGTACATGACGGGGCGCTTTGCCTCCACCAGCAGCTTGGCGGCCCGCTTGATCTGGCCCTTGTGTCCGGCCTTGGTCGGATTGTAGGAGCGCAGGGAGACGGACTCCGGATACTGGTAGGGGAATTTCTCTTTCGGGTTCTGCACGTCTTTGGGCAGATCCACCACCACGGGCCCCGGGCGGCCACTGGCGGCGATGTAGTAGGCCTTCTTGATGGCCTCCGGGATCTCGCTGGCCTTCTTGCACAGGAAGCTGTGCTTCACCACAGGACGGGAGATGCCGATCATGTCGGTCTCCTGGAAGGCATCTTCCCCGATCATGCTGGTCGGTACCTGGCCGGACAGGATCACCAGGGGGATCGAGTCCATGTAGGCGGTGGCGATACCGGTAATGCAGTTGGTGGCACCGGGCCCCGAGGTCACCAGCACGGTTCCCACCTTGCCGGTGGAACGGGCGTAACCGTCAGCCATATGCACGGCGGCTTGCTCGTGCCGCACCAGGACATGCTCCATCTTGCCGTTTTCGAAGAGAGCGTCGTAGATGTCGAGCACTGAGCCACCTGGGTAGCCGAATACGTGTTCAACCCCCTGATCTTCCAGCGCTCTAACCACCATCTGGGCGCCTGATAACATCTCCATGATAAAGCCCTCCAGGCTTTGCTCCGTTAAGCGAAAGCTATCGACAGTCCGCTGCTTCCCGGCAACGCCGGTCCGTGTGTTTATGGTTGTCTGAATACGGGCCAGGCGAGTACGGAGTCGTCGATAGTAGAAAAATCGGTTTTTTCCATCATCCACCCGAAAATAGGGTGAAAAAACAACTTAACCCGCCCGTGAACGCTTGTCCACGGCTTTGTCTGGCCGCACCAGTCATAAATTTCAAACAGTCATTAACATTCAGTTACTTGCCCATGGCGATGGGAAGAAAGCGACGATGGTGGGGAGAAAGGCAGTGGAACATGCTGAAAACAAAGCGGTATCCAGAAATAAATGGCCCACCGCAGCGGGTGGGCCTGTCAACTTGGCGCGGATTCACTGGTCCTGTTCGGGCTCCACCAGCCAGATCTGCTGATCCGGATCCGTCTCCTCGCACACCGAGATACTGACCCCCATGTCGAGCAGTTCGTGCAGTGTGAGATTGTCCGCCAGATTCATGGTATCGCCGTTCTCATTGGTAAAGCGCATGTTGTCCGTCCTCTCCGTGATGGGATCATCTCAGTCTAGTCAAAGGCACTGAGTTGCGATAACCAGGGGCGGGGCAGCGCCGGGCCGACGGTCAGCTCGCTCAGCCGATCGCACACCTCCTCCGGGAAGAGGGTGCGGGCCCAGAGCCTGCGGGAGAGAGAGTCGATCCTCTCCCCGGCCCCCGCCGCCAGCCAGTCTGCCAGCTCCCCCGCCACATCCGGATAGCGGATGGCCCCGGGGGATGGCGCCTCCAGCCAGCTGCGCACCCCGTTGGCATCGAGCGTCTCCATCAACTGGGCCAGCCCCATCAGCTCCAGAGTCTTGCCGTTGGTGAGCTGCTCGAACTGACCGCCAAGGGGTTTTACCAGCAACTTCTTGCCAAGGGAGAGCGCCTCGGACGCCAGCTCGAAACCGGCGTTGGTGATGACGCCACGACAGCCCGCCAGCGCCTGCTTGAAGCCCTCCCGCGCCTGGGGTTCGAACTGGATGTTGCGCCACTGGCTGGGAGTACGGATAGCCGGGTGGAAGCAGACGAACCGCTGCTGGTTGAAGCGCGACAGCAAGGCGGCTATCTGCTCGGTCAGCTCGAAGGGGAGATACACCAGTATCTGCTGATTGTCTTGAGCCAGCGGGATGGGATCTATGATGGGGGGTAGCAGGGGCTGACCGAAGTGAAACCAGTGGAGCCCGAGTGACTGCCCGACCGGTGCGAAATGGTTCATCAGCTGGCGGTTGAAGCCGCTCTCCCCCCAGCGCGGGATGGCCCATTCGAAGCTTGCCTGATGGCTGATGGTGAGGCTGGGTTTGCCCCAGCGGCGGGCGGAATGGGCGCTGAGGGGCTCGAAGTCGCTGATCACCAGATCATAATCCCGGCAGTCCAGCGCCCGCATGTCCCGCCAGAAGCGCAGTGGCGAGAGCCCCTTGAGGGTACGCCAGCCCGAGATGCGCCCCCCGTGGCTGACGAAGGTGATGCCGGGGAAGGTGCGATAGTCCCCGAACTCGGCCATCTCGAAGTAGCCGTCGACAGGGCGGCCACTGAACAGGTAATCGACCTCGATGCCGCGGGTGGCCAAGGCGCGGGCCAGGGTGCGGCTGCGACTGATGTGACCGTTGCCGGTCCCCTGTACCCCGAACAGTATCTTCATGTCTGACTCCAGTTAAGGGCCCAGAGTGCGCAGCCACTGCCGAGCAGGGCGCCGGCCACCAGATCGCTGAGATAATGCACCCCGAGCAGCAGGCGGGAGGCCCCCACCAGGATGGCCCAGGTGAACAGCAAGGGGGCCCAGAGCGGGAAACTCACGGCCAGCACGGTCGCCATCAGGAAGGCGGCGGCGGTATGGCCGGAGGGCAGGCTGTAGCGATCGGACGGGGTGATGAAGACCGGCAGCCCCACCGGGCGCTGGCGCCTCAGGGCATTCTTGAGCAGCAGATAGAGCGGCAGTTCGAGGGCAAACGCCAGCAGTGCCATGAGCACCGCCTCGCGCTCGACCTCCCCCTGCCACCAGAGCAGGGCCGCCAGCACGGCGTAGAGCGGGCCGTCACCGGTACGGGAGATGAGCCGACTGATCCTGGCTTGCGAGCGGTTGTAGGGATGGAGCAGACAGACACGGCACACCTGCAGGTCCCATTGCTGGATCTTGTTCATCACGCCCCCTTTCCCTTGTGTCTTCAAGACAGGCTAGGGCGGCGCAATGACAGTTCGTTGAAGGGCAGATAACAGATTTGTGAAAAACGCGATGAAAAAAGGGCCGAACGGCCCTTTTTAGTGATTCATGTGCAACCGACGGCGATCAGTTCAGGGCGCCGCGCAGCCCGTTTTCCATCAGCTGGCAGTTGTGGGCGGCCAGTCGGCTCATGAAACGCTCGTCCACGGTCAGGCCGAACACCTGCTCGTAGAGATCCTTCATCACGAAGGGCTGCCACATCATGCTGAGGAAGGAGATCTTCAGCATCTCGGGATCCAGGTTGTCACCGAGCTGACCATTGGACTTCATGGATTCCAGCAGGGCGTCGAACTGGGGCAGCTGGCGTTCCAGCAGACGGCTCAGCACAAAATCCCGTCCCGGACTCTTTTCGGTGGACAAGGCGCTGGAGATGGCGGAAGTCAGCTCGCTGTTCGGCGCCATCACCTGATAGTAGGTGTTGAGCAGATCGTTGAGACTGCGGCTGCTGGTCTCGTCGTGCCAGGCCTGATCCAGCGGCTCCGCCACATCTCCCAGCACGGCCTTGTAGAGGCCCTCTTTGCTGCCGAAGTAGTAGTGGATCATCGCCAGATTGGAACCGGCCAGCTCGGCGATCTCGCGGGTCGTCACCTTGCTGTAGGGAGTGTTGAGAAAACGCTCACGGGCAGCGGCAAGCAGCTTGTCACGAATGTCGGAGCGTCCAACCGGACGGCCAGGTCTGCGTTTTTCCATGGGATACCTCAGATAATTCAGCGAAGGCTGATAAGTCGATCTGAATCGTGTGGATGATCGAGTACAGCAGGAATGACCAGATAATCAGGCATGGACCGAATATGGGACAAGGAAATTTGCACTCCTTTACAATCCGATTAAATAACCCAGTGAATTGAACCTGTGGGTTCGAGTTGACACAGCATAAAAATCTCGATATTGGTAGAAGCGTTATCGACTGGAAGGATTGAGTCATCATGCATTTTGCCGCTCAGCTACTACTGCTTTCCCTAATCGCGACTCGTCGCGCGGGATCCTTGTAGCCGGGCTAAGGCATAGCCGGAATTTACAAAAACCCGTGCACCCCGCACGGGTTTTTTTATGCCACGCGGGATGCACGCACCGAACTTAGGAAGAGGGAAGTCACATGTCAGATCGCGTCATCATATTCGATACCACCTTGCGTGATGGTGAGCAGGCCCTGTCGGCCAGCCTGACGGTCAAGGAGAAGCTGCAGGTTGCCCAGGCGCTGGAGCGCCTCGGCGTCGACGTCATGGAAGTGGGCTTCCCCGTCTCCTCCCCCGGCGACTTCCTCTCGGTGCAGACCATAGCCCGCCACATCAAGAACAGCCGGGTCTGCGCCCTGGCCCGCGCCCTGCCCAAGGACATAGACGCCGCCGGCGAGGCCTTGAAAGTCGCCGAAGCCTTCCGCATCCATACCTTTATCTCCACCTCCTCCATCCACGTCGAGAGCAAGCTGAAGAAGAGCTTCGAGGACGTGCTGGAGATGGGTATCGGCGCGGTCAAGCATGCCCGCCGCTACACGGACGACGTGGAGTTCTCCTGCGAGGACGCCGGCCGCACCCCCATCGATAACCTCTGCCGCATGGTGGAAGCCTCCATCAAGGCCGGCGCCCGCACCATCAACATCCCGGACACCGTCGGCTACACGGTGCCGACCGAGTTCTCCGGCATCATCCAGACCCTGTTCAACCGGGTGCCGAATATCGATCAGGCCATCATCTCGGTGCATTGCCACGACGATCTCGGCCTGTCGGTGGCGAACTCTATCGGCGCCGTGCAGATGGGGGCCCGCCAGATCGAGTGCACCATCAACGGCATCGGTGAGCGGGCGGGCAACTGCTCCCTGGAAGAGGTGGCAATGATCCTGAAGACCCGCGCCGACCTGCTGGGGGTGCACACCAACATTCGCCACAACGAGATCCACCGCACCAGCACCTTGGTGAGCCAGATCTGCAATATGCCGGTACAGCCGAACAAGGCCATCGTCGGTGCCAATGCCTTCTCCCACAGCTCCGGCATCCACCAGGACGGCGTGCTCAAGGCCAAGAACACCTACGAGATCATCACCCCGGAGAGCATTGGCCTCACCCAGAACAGCCTGAACATGACCTCCCGCTCCGGCCGCCACGTCATCAAGCACCGCATGGAGTCCATGGGCTACGCCGAGAGCAGCTATGACCTGGACAACCTCTACGAGAAATTCCTGACCCTGGCGGACAAGAAGGGTCAGGTGTTCGATTACGATCTCGAGGCGCTCGCCTTCTTCAGTCAGATCCACGAAGAGCCCGAGCACTTCAAGCTGGAATACCTCGGGGTGCAGAGCGGCAGCTCGGTGCTGGCCACCGCCTCGGTGAAACTGAAGGTGGGGCAGGAGATCATCAGCGAGGCCGCCACCGGCAATGGCCCCGTGGATGCGGTCTACCAGTGCATCAACCGCATCACGGGCTATGAGATCCGCATCGACAAGTACGAACTCAAGGGCAAGGGGGAAGGCAAGAACGCCCTCGGCCAAGTGGACATAGTCGCCGAGTACAAGGGTCGCAAGTTCCACGGCATGGGGCTCGCCACCGACATCATCGAATCCTCGGCCCAGGCCCTGGTCCACGTGATCAACAGCATCTGGCGCGCCGACATGGTGGCCGAGCAGATGGGACAGAAGAACAGCATCAAAACGGAAACCGTCTGAGCAGAGCGCTGAACGGATGGAACCCCGGAATATCGACACGGAAAAAGACTGAGCCGCTGGAGCTCACACACAACATCAGGACGGAGACAGTATGAGCAGTTATCGGATCGCAGTATTGCCGGGTGACGGCATTGGCCCGGAAGTGATGGCCGAGGCCGTCAAGGTGCTGGAAAAGGTGCAGGCCAAGTTTGGTTTCTCCCTCGACTACGACCGCCACGACGTGGGCGGCATCGCCATCGACAACCATGGTACCCCTTTGCCCCAGAGCACCATAGCGGGCTGCGAAGCGGCCGATGCGGTGCTGTTTGGCTCGGTGGGCGGCCCCAAGTGGGAGCATCTGCCACCGAACGATCAGCCGGAGCGCGGCGCCCTGCTGCCTTTGCGCGCCCACTTCAAGCTGTTCTGCAACCTGCGCCCGGCCCGCATCTACACCGGCCTCGAGCAGTTCTCCCCCCTGCGTGCCGACATCTCGGATCGGGGCTTCGACATCGCCTGCGTGCGGGAGCTGACCGGCGGCATCTACTTCGGCCAGCCCAAGGGGCGCGAGGGGGAAGGCCCGACCGAGAAGGCATTCGACACCGAGGTCTATCACCGCTATGAGATCGAGCGCATCGCCAAGATAGCGTTCGAATCCGCCCGGGTGCGCAAGGCCAAGGTCACCTCCATCGACAAGGCCAACGTGCTCGCCTCCTCCATCCTGTGGCGCGAGGTGGTGACCCAGGTCGCCAAGTCCTACCCGGACGTAGCCCTCAACCACATGTACATCGACAACGCCACCATGCAGCTCATCAAGGATCCGTCCCAGTTCGACGTGCTGCTCTGCTCCAACCTATTCGGCGACATCCTCTCCGACGAGTGCGCCATGATCACCGGCTCCATGGGGCTGCTGCCCTCCGCCAGCCTGAACGAATCCGGCTTCGGCCTGTTCGAACCAGCCGGTGGCTCGGCGCCGGACATCGCCGGCAAGGGCATTGCGAACCCCATCGCCCAGATCCTCTCCGCCGCCCTGATGCTGCGCTACAGCTTAGGTCAAGAGGACGCCGCCAAGGCCATCGAGCAGGCCGTGGCCCAGACCCTGGCCGAGGGTTACTTCACCGCCGATCTGCATCAGGCGAGTGCCCAGCACCCGGTGCAGAGCACCGCCGCCATGGGCGATCAGATAGCCGCGCGCATCTGAAGACATCCAAGAATTAAGGAAGAGAGCAATGTCAAAGACCCTCTATCAGAAAGTGTTCGACGCCCACGTGGTCCGTGAAGTGGAGGGGGAGACCCCCCTCATCTACATCGATCGCCACCTGGTGCACGAAGTGACCAGCCCGCAGGCGTTCGACGGCCTGCGCGCCATGAACCGCCAGCTGCGCCGCCCGGATCTCACCTGGGCCACCATGGATCACAACGTCTCCACCACCACCAAGGACATCGCCGCCTCCGGCGAGATGGCCCGCATCCAGATGGAGACGCTGGCCGCCAACTGCAAGGAGTTCGGGGTTCGCCTCTACGACCTGAACCACCAGTATCAGGGCATAGTCCACGTGATGGGCCCAGAGCTCGGCATCACCTTGCCCGGCACCACCATCGTCTGCGGCGACTCCCACACCGCCACCCACGGCGCCTTCGGGTCGCTGGCGTTCGGCATCGGCACCTCGGAAGTGGAACACGTGATGGCCACCCAGACCCTGAAACAGGGCCGCGCCAAGACCATGCGCATCAGCGTCAACGGCAAGCTGGCCGACGGCATCAGCGCGAAAGACGTGGTGCTCGCCATCATAGGCAAGGTCGGTCACGCCGGCGGCACCGGCTACGTGGTGGAGTTCGCAGGGGATGCCATCGCCAGCCTCTCCATGGAAGGGCGCATGACGGTGTGCAACATGGCCATCGAGCTCGGCGCCAAGGCGGGCATGATAGCCCCCGACCAGACCACCATCGACTACATCCGCGGCAAGGTGTTCGCCCCCGAGGGTGAGGCACTGGCGCAGGCTATCGCCTACTGGCAGACCCTCAAGAGTGACGAGGGCGCGACCTTCGACGCCGAAGTGGTGCTCGACGCCGCCGACATCGCCCCTCAGGTCACCTGGGGCACCAACCCGGGCCAGGTGATCGCCGTGAACGATCCCATCCCGGATCCAGACTCCTTCGCCGATCTGATGGAGCAGCAGTCCGCCCGCAAGGCCCTGGCCTACATGGATCTGCAACCGGGCCAGAAACTCAGCGACGTCGCCATCGACAAGGTATTCATCGGCTCTTGTACCAACAGCCGCATCGAGGACCTGCGCGCCGCCGCCGCCATCGCCCGTGGCCGCAAGGTCGCCGCCGGGGTTCAGGCTCTGGTGGTACCGGGTTCCGAGCAGGTGAAGGCCCAGGCCGAGGCCGAGGGGCTGGACAAGATCTTCATCGAGGCGGGCTTTGAATGGCGTCTGCCCGGCTGCTCCATGTGCCTGGCCATGAACAACGACCGGCTGCAACCGGGGGAGCGCTGCGCCTCCACCAGCAACCGCAACTTCGAGGGTCGTCAGGGCCGTGCCGGTCGCACCCATCTGGTGAGCCCGGCCATGGCCGCCGCCGCCGCCGTCACCGGTCACTTTGCCGATATTCGTGCGCTGTAATTACGAGGAGAACGAGATGACAGGCTTCAAGCAACATAAAGGGATCGCCGTCCCCCTCGACAGCGTCAACGTCGACACCGACGCCATCATTCCCAAGCAGTTCCTGCAGAAGGTGAACCGCATCGGCTTTGGCAAGCACCTGTTCCACGACTGGCGCTTCCTGGATGATGCGGGCCAGCAGCCGAACCCGGAGTTCGTGCTGAACCAGCCGCGCTACGCGGGGGCCAGCATCTTGCTGGCGCGGGAGAACTTCGGCTGCGGGTCGAGCCGTGAGCACGCCCCCTGGGCGCTGGCGGATTACGGCTTCAAGACCATCATCGCCCCGAGCTTCGCCGATATCTTCTACGGCAACGCCATCAACAACGGTCTGGTGCCGGTACGTTTGAAGGACGAAGAGGTGGAGGCCCTGTTCTTGCTGGTCAGCGCCAACACTGGCCAGCAGATCGAGGTGGATCTGGAGGCGAACCAGGTGCGCGCAGGCAAGCTCAGCTTCGGTTTCGAGATCGACGAGTTCCGCCGCTACTGCCTGCTCAACGGGCTGGATGCCATCGGCCTGACCCTGCAACACGAGGCGGCCATCGGCGCCTTCGAGGCGAAGCAGCCCGGCTGGATCTAAACGACCCGACGGCAATAAAACGAGTAGAATCCACAGGGAGCCCAGGCTCCCTGTTTTATTTCCCGGTCGACAAACTTGGAGAAGATGATGACCAAGGCAAGCTCCCTGCCCCTGCTCTGCGCCCTGCTGTTCGCCCTGCCGGCCTCTGCCGGGCAGAGCTATTTTCACAGCAACGGCGGTCAGCTCAACGTCGGCTGGCAGGACGGGGAGGGCAAGGCCCGGCAGCTCAGCTACCGGCTGGAGGCGGGCCAGTTGCCGCCCCTCATCGCCTATCGCCCGGAGAGGATGCAGGAGGATATGCTGCAGCAGCTGTTGCAACAGGCCGTCATCGACTTCCCCGAGGTGCAGTTCTCCCTCTCCCGCCCCGAGCGCGCCCTCAACATCAAGAGCCGCAACGCCGACAAGGCGAGGGAGGCCCAGGCCTGGGTCAAACCCGAGCAGGCGAAACTGGAAGCCGAGTGGCTCAAGCAGCACTACTTCCAGCGCTTTACCCCATACGATGGGGTGCCCGCCATCAAGCAGGATCACGTGCGTATCGCCCTGGAGAGCCGGGCCGAGCTGGCGCCGCTCGCGGATCAGCTCAAGCGGCAGGGCACCACAGAGGTGGAGGCGCGCCAGCAGACGGTGGCCTTCATGCTCGACTTCGTGCAGGCCATCCCCTACCGCCTGCTGGACAGCCAGTCCGGCCGGGCCGGCAAGGGGTTCCTGACCCCGCGCCAGGTGCTGGAGCAGAATGCCGGGGACTGCGACAGCAAGGTGACCCTGATGGCGGCCATGCTGGCCCAGCTCTTTCCGGAACTCCCCCAGGCCATGGTGTTTGTGCCTGGTCACGCCTTGCTCGGCGTCGCCCTGCCCGCCAGATCGGGGGATGCCGTGCTGAATTGGGAAGGGCAGACCTATCTGCTGATGGAGCCGACCGGTCCGGCCCAGCTCCCCATGGGCCAGCTGGCCCCCACCAGCAGGACCCTGGTCGACAGCAGGCAGCTCAGCGTGCAACCCGTGCTGGCCAGCCAATAAGTCGTGGCAAAGCTGCATGGATGAGGCGTAGATCGGCCCATCCATCGCCATCAGATGGGCCGGACATGGAAAGATGGGGGCACTACAGCCGCAAGCTATGCTGCCTGCCATCAAAAAACATCGGCCAGCAGATGCCGGCCGATTAAGAAGCAGGGGAATATGTCGCCGGATCAGGCTTGGGGCAGGAACTCCAGCGCCAGCAGCAGGCCCTTCTCCTCCTCCAGCACCCGCACTATGCGGGCCTGGGCCTCGAAGGGGGGCAGCAGGTTGCTGCTGGTGGCCAGGCTCACCCTGAGGGGTTGAGCGACATCGAAGTCATGCTGGTTTATCTCGACCCCCATGCCGTTGGCGCTGAGATCCCGGCAGACCCCTTCCAGCACCCTATGCTGCTGATACAGGGTGACGGGGGCATTGATGACCATGCGTTGAAAGGCGCGTCTTTCCTTGGTGCTGGTGATCACTCGGGGCTTCCTCCATGGGTTGGGCGCGCAGGATGCGGCCCGCTGAACATAGTGCTGGCCTCCCCCGGAGAAGGTCAATACAATGCGAATCGTTTCTCAAACGGGGTGCGGTTTACCGCTGAGATTATACCCGTGAACCTGATCCAGATAATGCTGGCGGAGGAATTTGAGGCATGGCGCTCGTTTTTTGCGCCCTCATCCGCTGGCAGCTCGCAACCCACAGGGAGTGCCATCGATGAAAACCCTACTGCTGGTCGCCACCAGCCTGCTCAGTGCCCAGGCCTTCGCCGCCGATACCCTCACCGTCTACACCTACGGCTCCTTCGCCAGCGAATGGGGTCCGGGCCCCAAGATCAAGCAGGCCTTCGAGAAGGAGTGCGGCTGCACCCTCAAGCTGGTGGCACTGGAAGACGGGGTCGCCATCCTCAACCGGCTGCGACTGGAAGGCAAACACAGCAAGGCCGACATGGTGCTGGGGCTGGACGACGCCCTGGTGAGCGAGGCCAAGCAGAGCGGCCTGTTCGCCCCCCATCATACGGATCTGTCCGCCCTCAAGGTGCCGGGTGGCTGGCAGGACGACACCTTCGTTCCCTATGACTACGGCTACTTCGCCTTCGTCTACAACAAGGACAAACTCAAGACTCCGCCCAAGAGTCTGAAGGAGCTGGTGGAGCGCCCGGATCTCAAGGTGATCTACCAGGATCCCCGCACCTCCACCCCGGGTCAGGGGCTGATGCTGTGGATGAAGTCCGTCTATGGCGACCAGGCCCCCGCCGCTTGGGCCCAGCTTGCCAAGAAAACGGTCACCGTCACCAAGGGCTGGTCCGAGGCCTATGGCATGTTCCTCGATGGCGAGGCGGACATGGTGCTCTCCTACACCACCTCCCCGGCCTATCACCTGATCGCCGAGAACAAGGCCCAGTACCAAGCCGCCGCCTTCGAGGAGGGTCACTATCGTCAGGTGGAGGTGGCCGCCAAGCTGGCGAGCGCGACGCAAGGCAAGCTCGCCGACCAGTTCCTGCAGTTCATGGTCAGCCCCGCCTTCCAGCAGGCGATCCCGGGGGGCAACTGGATGTACCCTGTGATCGACACCCCACTGCCCAAGGGCTTCGAGCAGATGATCACAGTCGCCAAGCCGCTCAGCTTCACCTCTGACGAGGCGGCTGCCAATCGCAAGGGCTGGATCCGGGAGTGGCTGCAAGCCGTCACCCAGTGAGTCATCACTTCGTGAAACCCCAGTCTCGTCCTCTCTGGTGGCTGCCGGGTAGCGCAGCCACCGCCGTTATCCTGCTGCTCTCCCTGGGCCCCCTCGCAGCCCTCTTGTGGCAGGCGGGTACGCTGCCGAGCAGCCTGCTGGCGGATCCCTACCTGCGCCACGTGCTGGGCTTCAGCCTGGGGCAGGCCCTGCTCTCCACCTTGTTGAGTCTGGGGCTGGCCATTCCGGTGGCGCGAGCCCTGGCGCGGCGCCGTTTTCGTGGCCGCCGGCTGCTGCTCAAGTTGTTCGGCCTCTCCCTGGTGTTGCCGGTCATCATCGCCATCTTCGGTATCGTCGCGGTACACGGCTCCCAGGGCTGGCTGCCGCAGCTGCTGCGCAGCCTGGGGCTGGATCCCGGCAACTACCTGTATGGCCTGTTCGGCATCCTCCTGGCTCACGTCTTCTTCAACATGCCGCTGGCGGCGCGCCTGATATTACAAGGCATAGAGAGCATCCCCGAGTCCTCCTGGCGCCTCGCCAGCCAGCTCGGCATGCGCTCCTCCCACATCTTCCGGCTGCTGGAGTGGCCCATCATACGTGGCCTGCTGCCGGGATTGGCGAGCCTCATCTTCATGCTCTGCTTCACCAGCTTCACCACTGTGCTGGCACTCGGCGGCGGCCCCAAGTCCACCACCTTGGAGGTGGCCGTCTATCAGGCCCTGCGCTTTGACTTCGATCTCGCCACCGCCGGCGGCCTGGCCCTGGTGCAACTGCTGCTGACCGCAGGCCTGTTGCTGCTGCAGCACAAGTTGCAGACCAGCCCGTCCAGCCGCCTCAGCAGCCGCCGCCCCTGTCTGCGCCCGGACAGGCAGCAGCCGGGCACCCGGCTGATGGACATGGCCGCCCTCATCCTCGGCCTAGCCATCTTCCTACCGCCGCTGCTGGCCATAGTCGTCGCGGGCTTCAACCCCGGCCTGCTGACGGCATTGGGATCATCCCAGCTGTGGCAGGCGGGGGCGCAGTCCCTCGGCATCGCGCTGGCGGCGGGGAGCCTGGCCACCCTGCTCGGCGCCAGCCTGCTGCTCACCAGCCGCCACCTGAGGGTGCGAGATCGCAAGCGGCGAGCGGCGGCCCTGTGGGAGGCCAGCGGCTCCATGATCCTGATGATCCCGGCCGTGGTGCTAAGCACGGGCCTCTTCATCCTGTTTATGCCCTTCACCGACGTCTTCGCCCTCGGCCCCTGGCTGGTGGTGCTGGTCAACGCCCTGATGGCGCTGCCCTATGTGCTGCGCACCCTTTCTGCCCCCATGCAGCTGGTGGTGCGCCAGTACGACAGGCTGGCGGACAGCCTGGGAGTGCGCGGCCTGCAACGGCTGCGGCTGGTGGAGTGGCCCCTGCTGCGCCGCCCCCTGGCGCTGGCCATGGCGCTCTCCATGATCTTGTCTTTGGGGGATCTCGGCGCCATCGCCATGTTCGGCAGCCAGGTCCTCACCACTTTGCCCTGGCTGCTCTATCAGCAGCTCGGCAGCTACCGGCTGACCGAGGCGGCGGCTACCGCCCTGCTGCTGCTCACCCTCTGTTTCTCCCTGTTCTGGCTGGTGGAGCGGGGTCTGGGGGGGAAAAATCTGGATGTGTGATAGTCGAGTTTGCTGCCATGGCACGGTTTTACATGCGGTCTGCGCACCCAGCCATATCACAGGAGTCAAAGATGCTGTTAATTGATGATCTGGCAACCAGTTACCCGGATTGGCGCGTCAGCTTCAACGCCTCCCTGCCCAAGGGGGAAATTACGGCGCTGATCGGTCCAAGCGGCGCCGGCAAATCGACCCTGCTCGGCATGATAGCGGGCTTCGTGCCGGTGGAATCCGGCCACCTCAGCTTCGATGGCATAGATCTATTACCGCTCGGCCCCGCCGAGCGCCCTGTCACCACCCTGTTCCAGGATCACAACCTCTTCCTGCACCTCTCGGTGTTCGACAACATCGCCATCGGCCTGCACCCGGGCCTGCGCCTGAGCCCGGCCCAACGCGCTCAGGTGCAGGAGGCGGCGACCCGGGTCGGGCTCGGTGACATGCAGGATCGGCTGCCGGAGCAGCTCTCCGGTGGTCAGCAGCAGCGGGTCGGCCTGGCCCGTGCCCTGGTACGCGGCAAGCCGCTGCTGCTGCTGGATGAGCCCTTCTCGGCGCTGGATCCCGCCCTGCGCCGGGAGATGCTGGCGGAGGTCGCGCGGCTCGCCTGCGAGCAGGGCATTACCGTGCTGATGGTGTCTCATAACCCGGAAGACGCCCAGCTCATCGCCGATCGGGTGCTGTTCGTGGACGAGGGGCGCATCGCCCTGCAGGGCACACCGGACATTTTGCAAAACAGCGATCACCCGGGCCTGCAGCGCTACCTGGGGCACTCGCACACGTCCTGAAGCGGGATCGCGGAATCAAAAAAGGGAGGCCAATGGCCTCCCTTTTTTATATGGAAATATTCAGTTAAATCAGAGGTTTTCCTCGGCGAAGGAGGCGAGCTTGCTGCGCACTACCCCGTTCAGGAAGATGTTGGCACTGCCGTCGAAGTCCTTGAAGCGCTCGACGATATAGGTCAGGCCCGAGGTCACCGGGCTCAGGTAGTTGGAGTCAATCTGAGCCAGGTTGCCGGAGCAGACGATCTTGGTGCCCTCGCCGCAGCGGGTGATGATGGTCTTGATCTGGGACGCGGTCAGGTTCTGGCACTCGTCCAGCAGCACGAAGGTGTTCTGGATGCTGCGCCCGCGCATGAAGTTGACGGATTTGAACTGGATGTTGGCCTTCTCCATGATGTAGCTGAGGGACCCGCTCATGTTCTCGTCCTGTTTGTGCAGCACCTCCAGGGTGTCGGTCACCGCCGCCAGCCAAGGCATCATCTTCTCTTCTTCGGTGCCGGGCAGGAAGCCGATGCTCTCGGCGATCTCCGGGGTGTTGCGGGTGACGATCACCTTCTCGTAGATCCCCTTCTCGATCACCAGCTCCAGCGCCGCCGCCATGGCCAGCAGGGTCTTGCCGCAACCCGCCGGGCCGGTCAGGATCACCAGATCGATGTGCGGATCCAGCAGGGCATCCAGGGCCATGCCCTGATAGATGTTCTTGGGATGCACACCCCAGGCCTTGCGGGACATCAGTCGCTCCCGGCCCAGATCTTTCAGGCGGATCTTGTTGCCATCGTGGCTCAGCACCCTCGCTGCAAAGAAGTTCTCCTCGTCCAGCAGGTACTGGTTGACGTGGACCCCCTCCAGCAGGTTCGAGTCGATCACATGGACGGTATCCCGGCCGTGGGTCTCGCTGTCGCACTCGCCGACCCGCTCCCAGAAGCTGCCGGGCACAACCTGGAAGCCCTTGGCCAGCAGGCGGATGTCGTCGATCAGCTGGTCACTGCGATAATCCTCGACGTGGGCGAGGCCGGCCCCCTTGGCCTTGAGGCGCATGTTGATGTCTTTGGTCACCAGCACCACCTGGCGCTTCATCTCATGCTTTTGCAGGTAGAGGGCGGCATTGATGATGCGGTTGTCCGCCTCCTTGTCGGTGAATACCTCGGCATCCTGGGGCAGATGGTGATCGCTGAAGATGCTGATATGACCGCTCGCCTCACCGGCCAGGGGCACCCCCTGCACTATCTGCTCCGGGGTGGACTCACGAAACACGTCTTCCAGCGCACGGATGGCGACCCGCGCATCCCGGCTCACGTCTTTCTGGCGATCCTTGATGTTGTCGAGCTCTTCCAGCACCGTCATGGGGATGAGCACGTCGTGCTCTTTGAAGGAGTAGATGGCGAGGGGTTCGTGAAGCAGAACGTTGGTATCCAGGATAAACAGCTTTCGGTCAGCATTGTCCATAAGCATCCTCCTTGGCACTGAAGGTGCCACGCGTGTGAATCTCAGATGTCATTGAAACCACACGGCCGTGACAGTTTTATTACCTCCCAACGCTACGCCCGATTTAACCAGTGCGCAACACATCCCTTTGACTCCCCCATTCGAGCGAACAAAAAATAGCCGATAAAAAGACCGGCACGCTGGCCGGTCTTTTGCACTACCTTACACCCTCAACCGCCCCCGTTAGCCACACTTGGAATCACCGCAATTCAGGCAGGTCATGCAACCATCTTTCAGCACAAGCGCCTTGGTGTGGCACTTGTAGCAGAGCGCCGCATTGGCGGGGAATCCGCTGCCAGCAGATTGCGCTGCTTCCTCCTGCTCGCTCTGCAACTGGGCCTTCTTCTCGGCCAGGAAGGCCTGCTGATGCTCATCCAGCCCGGGAGCCTTGAGCATGCCGATCTCGGTGAGATGGGTCTCGATCACGTTGCCAATCTCGGCAATCAGGGAGGGAACATACTTGCCCTTGTTCCAGTAACCCCCCTTGGGATCGAACACGGATCTCAGCTCCTCCACCAGGAAGGTGACATCCCCGCCCTTGCGAAACACAGCCGAGATGATGCGGGTCAGCGCCACTATCCACTGGTAGTGCTCCAGGCTCTTGGAGTTGATGAAGATCTCGAACGGGCGGCGACTCTCGTGCACAGTGCCCTCGTTGAGAATGATGTCGTTGATGGTGATGAACAGCGAATGCTCGGAGACATGCTCCGGCGTCTTCAGCTTGTAGGTGGTGCCCATCAGCCGCTCCGGACGCAGTACAGTCTCGTGCATCTGCACCACGTCATCCTGCGGCGCCGGCGCTTCTTGCGGCTCGTCCCGGGTTTGCACCTTGTAAGCGACGATTTTCCTGTCGATCTTCTTGACCATGTGTCGTCCTCAGAATTTACCGTAATAGCCTTCTTTCAAGGCGTCGTAGAGGTTGGCGGCGGTGTGCAGCTCCCCATCGTATTCGATCTCTTCGTTGCCCCTGGCCGTGATGACGGAGCCATCCTCCAAGGTGAACTCGTAACTGGTGTTCTCCAGATCCTTCTCCTTCACCAGCACCCCCTGGAAGGCCTCGGGGTTGAAGCGGAAGGTGGTGCAGCCCTTGAGGCCGGAGTCCGAGGCATAGAGGTAGATATCCTTGAAGCGCTCGAACGGGAAGTCGGTGGGGATGTTCGCGGTCTTGGAGATGGACGAATCTATCCAGCGCTGGGCCGCGGCCTGGATGTCCACGTGCTCGGTCGGGCTGATGTCATCGGCTGTGATGAAGTAGTCCGGCAGCCGGGTCACCTCCTCCTCCCCATAGGGCATGGCAGCCGGGTTGACCAGCGCGCGGTAGGCCATCAGCTCGAAGGAGTAGACGTCCACGCTCTCCTTGCTCTTCTTGCCTGGCTTGATGACGTTGCGGCTGTAGTGATGAGCGAAGCTCGGCTCTATGCCGTTGCTGGCGTTGTTGGCCAGCGACAGGGAGATGGTACCGGTCGGCGCTATGCTGCTGTGGTGAGTAAAACGGCCCCCCACTTCGGCCAGCTCCGCCACCAGGGCGGGATCCACTTCCGCCACCTGCTGCATGTAGCGGCTGTAACGGGCGTGCAGCACCCGCCCCTTCACCTTGTCGCCGATCTTGATGCCATCGGCGGCCATCTCGGGGCGCAGGCGCAACATCTTGCCGGTCACCTCGAACTCCTGCTCCATGATGGGAGCCGGCCCTTTCTCCCTAGCCAGGGCCAAAGACTCGCGCCAGCCGGTCATGGCCAGCTCCTGTGAGACCTCCTCGGTGAAGGCAACCGAGGTGGCGGAGCCATATTTTATCCGCAGCATGGTGAGGGTCGAGCCGAGCCCGAGGAAGCCCATGCCGTGGCGACGCTTGTTGATGATCTCTTCGCGCTGCCTGGGCAAAGGCAGCTGGTTGATCTCCACCACGTTGTCCAGCATGCGGGTGAAGATGGCCACCACCTTGCGAAATGCCTGCCAGTCAAAGCTCGCCTGCTCAGTGAAGGGATGGCGTACAAACTTGGTCAGGTTGACCGAGCCCAGCAGGCAGGCGCCATAGGGGGGCAACGGCTGCTCACCGCAAGGGTTGGTGGCGCGGATCTCTTCACAGAACCAGTTGTTGTTCATCTGGTTGACCTTGTCGATCAGGATGAAACCGGGCTCTGCATAGTCATAGGTGGAACTCATGATGACGTTCCACAGCTTCTGGGCAGGGAGCGTCTTGTAGCGCTTGCAGGCCACCTGGCCCAGGGCGTTGATGACCACCCCCTCCTTGTTCGGCCAGTCGGCCCAGATCACCAGCTCTGGGTCGTCCAGCGCGATCCCGTCCTGCTCCACCTCCTTCGCCGTGTAGGGGAAGATGAGCGTCCAGGGGGCATCCTCCTTCACCGCCTTGACGAACTCCTCGGTGATGAGCAGGGAGAGGTTGAACTGGCGCAGGCGACCATCTTCACGCTTGGCCTGAATGAACTCGACGACGTCCGGGTGGCGGATATCCATGGTCCCCATCTGGGCACCGCGGCGACCGCCGGCGGACGAGACGGTGAAACACATCTTGTCGTAGATATCCATGAAGGAGAGCGGCCCGGAGGTGTAGGCACCGGCGCCGGAGACGAAGGCACCACGGGGACGCAGGGTAGAGAAGTCATAGCCGATGCCGCAACCCGCCTTCAGGGTCAACCCCGCCTCGTGCACCTTGCCGAGGATGTCGTCCATGGAATCTTCGATAGTACCGGAAACGGTGCAGTTGATGGTCGAGGTGGCGGGCTTGTGCTCGAAGGCCCCCGCATTGGAGGTGATGCGCCCCGCCGGGATGGCCCCGTTGCGCAGCGCCCACAGGAAGGGCTCATACCAGGCATCCGGCTCCAACTCCTGCGCGGCCAGAGCGCGGGCCACCCGTTGGTAGGTCTCGTCAACCGAACCGTCGATGGGAGCCCCATCCTTGCGCTTGAGGCGATATTTGCTGTCCCAGATCTCGAGGGAGGTTTCCTGCAGGGGAATGAGATCGGTGCCGGGATCTGTCTCCAGCACCGGATTGGATTTAGCCATTTTCAAGCCACCTTATGTGAGTGCATCAGCGTCATGACAGGGATCAAAACACAACCAATAGGTGAATGTGAAATACTAAAACACTATATATAGTATCCACCCTATGATGAAGCATAGTGCCTGCCCAAAAAAATGCCCCGGCCAGCAGGTCTCTGGGCCAGGGCATGTCACCGTTTCAGCGCCCGGGGATGGGCTCCCCGGGGAGCAGGATCAGGGCTTCTTGACGTAGACGGTCGGGGTCTCACCAGCCAGGTTCAGATAGAACTCATACACCCCATCCGTCTCCGGCGAGAACTTCATGTCCTCGTACTTGGAGCAGGGGTTGACCGGCACCGGCTCACCGCCCAGCACGGCCACGCCATCGCTCGGGCTCTTGTAGCCGAAGTTGGTACCGCAGCTCCAGCCGGAGTCACCGAACTTGAACTTGTAGGGGGCCCACTCCTTCTTGAGAGTGCCCTTGGCCATGTACAGCTTGTCGGCCACCTTGACCACCTTGGTCTCATCGTTGGCTATCCAGTCGTTCATCTCCCCACGCAGGTAGATGGACTTGCCGCCAAAATCGCTGTTGTCCGCCCCTTGTTCAGCGCCACCACTAGATGCGCAACCGCCTAATACCAGGGTTCCCGCCGCCAGCATCATCGTTACTGTTCTCTTGAACATGTGTCCATTCCTCAGATTATTGTGTTTCCTTGGCCCAATCGAATGTGGGCAGAGGCATTAAAGCAGAGCGGGCCAGGCAAGAAAGGTAGGGGTATCACATTCTGTACTTTTTATATGCAAAACAAGGATGAACGGAGAAATGACTAGCGGCGGAATGCGGTGGTCAAGAGAAGGACTCCGAGTCAGAGGGATTTGGTAGCATCTACCTGTGCGTGCCTACTTCGAGCAAGAGTGATTACCTACCTGACCACGCCGGTTTTAGATAACGCTGATAACCTGATTGGCCACACCCATTTTGAGCAATCATGATGATCAGTGCAGGGCATAGCCGCCCTCTATGCAGACAGTAGAAGTGGGTCAGCCCAGTGATCCGGTAGTTTGGAGCGGAGAAGATCAAGGAGATAGGCAATCAGAGGGGTAGAAAGCAGTGAGTTTGACTGGATGGTTCGAGCTGTACGACTCAGCCGGCTGATAAGAGAATTCTTAATGGATGGTGTGTCTGCAAAGTCCTGAATTTCAGGCAATAAAAAAACCCGCTCATCTGAGCGGGCTTCTTCAATTGGGTGCCTGGCAGTGTCCTACTCTCGCATGGCGAATGCCACACTACCATCGGCGCTACCGCGTTTCACTTCTGAGTTCGGCATGGGATCAGGTGGTTCCACGGCGCTATGGCCGCCAGGCAAATTCTTAATCCAGAAAGCTGACGTGAATAACGATGTTGCTCGTGGCTTGTCGTTATCACTGAATTTTTGAGTAGTTCTTGGGGTTTGTTACAAGTCTCAGAACACTTCTTGGGTGTTGTATGGTTAAGCCTCACGGGTAATTAGTATGGGTTAGCTCAACACGTCGCCGCGCTTACACACCCCACCTATCAACGTTGTGGTCTCCAACGGCCCTTTAGGACCCTCAAGGGGTCAGGGATGACTCATCTCAGGGCTCGCTTCCCGCTTAGATGCTTTCAGCGGTTATCGATTCCGAACTTAGCTACCGGGCAGTGCCACTGGCGTGACAACCCGAACACCAGAGGTTCGTTCACTCCGGTCCTCTCGTACTAGGAGCAACTCCCTTCAATCATCCAACGCCCACGGCAGATAGGGACCGAACTGTCTCACGACGTTCTGAACCCAGCTCGCGTACCACTTTAAATGGCGAACAGCCATACCCTTGGGACCGACTTCAGCCCCAGGATGTGATGAGCCGACATCGAGGTGCCAAACACCGCCGTCGATATGAACTCTTGGGCGGTATCAGCCTGTTATCCCCGGAGTACCTTTTATCCGTTGAGCGATGGCCCTTCCATTCAGAACCACCGGATCACTATGACCTACTTTCGTACCTGCTCGACCTGTCCGTCTCGCAGTTAAGCTGGCTTATGCCATTGCACTAACCTCCTGATGTCCGACCAGGATTAGCCAACCTTCGTGCTCCTCCGTTACTCTTTGGGAGGAGACCGCCCCAGTCAAACTACCCACCAGGCACTGTCCGCGAGCCCGATTCAGGGCCCTGCGTTAGAACATCAAACATACAAGGGTGGTATTTCAAGGACGGCTCCACGACAACTGGCGTCATCGCTTCAAAGCCTCCCACCTATCCTACACATGTAGGTTCAATGTTCAGTGCCAAGCTGTAGTAAAGGTTCACGGGGTCTTTCCGTCTAGCCGCGGGTACACCGCATCTTCACGGCGAATTCGATTTCACTGAGTCTCGGGTGGAGACAGCATGGCCATGGTTACACCATTCGTGCAGGTCGGAACTTACCCGACAAGGAATTTCGCTACCTTAGGACCGTTATAGTTACGGCCGCCGTTTACCGGGGCTTCGATCAAGAGCTTCGCTTGCGCTAACCCCATCAATTAACCTTCCGGCACCGGGCAGGTGTCACACCCTATACGTCCACTTTCGTGTTTGCAGAGTGCTGTGTTTTTGATAAACAGTCCCAGCCATCTGGTCACTGCGACTCCCGACAGCTCCATCCGCAAGGGACTTCACCATCAAGAGCGAACCTTCTCCCGAAGTTACGGTTCTATTTTGCCTAGTTCCTTCACCCGAGTTCTCTCAAGCGCCTTGGTATTCTCTACCCGACCACCTGTGTCGGTTTGGGGTACGATGACTTGTAATCTGAAGCTTAGAGGCTTTTCCTGGAAGCAGGGCATCAATGGCTTCCGCACCGTAGTGCGTTCGTCTCGTGTCTCAGTGTTGTGTCTCCGGATTTGCCTAGAAACACCACCTACGCACTTTCACCAGGACAACCGTCGCCTGGCCCACCTAGCCTTCTCCGTCCCCCCATCGCAATTACAAGTCGTGCAGGAATATTAACCTGCTTCCCATCGACTACGCCTTTCGGCCTCGCCTTAGGGGTCGACTCACCCTGCCCCGATTAACGTTGGACAGGAACCCTTGGTCTTCCGGCGAGGAGGCTTTTCACCCCCTTTATCGTTACTTACGTCAGCATTCGCACTTCTGATATCTCCAGCATGCCTCTCGACACACCTTCGCAGACTTACAGAACGCTCCCCTACCACTCACGCTTAGCGTGAATCCGCGGCTTCGGTGCCTGGTTTGAGCCCCGTTACATCTTCCGCGCAGGCCGACTCGACTAGTGAGCTATTACGCTTTCTTTAAATGATGGCTGCTTCTAAGCCAACATCCTAGCTGTCTGAGCCTTCCCACATCGTTTCCCACTTAACCAGAACTTTGGGACCTTAGCCGGCGGTCTGGGTTGTTTCCCTCTTCACGACGGACGTTAGCACCCGCCGTGTGTCTCCCGGATATTACTTACTGGTATTCGGAGTTTGCATGGGGTTGGTAAGTCGGGATGACCCCCTAGCCCAAACAGTGCTCTACCCCCAGTAGTATTCGTCCGAGGCGCTACCTAAATAGCTTTCGGGGAGAACCAGCTATCTCCGAGTTTGATTGGCCTTTCACCCCCAGCCACAGGTCATCCCCTAACTTTGCAACGTTAGTGGGTTCGGTCCTCCAGTTGATGTTACTCAACCTTCAACCTGCCCATGGCTAGATCACCCGGTTTCGGGTCTACACCTTGCAACTAGACGCCCAGTTAAGACTCGGTTTCCCTACGGCTCCCCTATACGGTTAACCTCGCTACAAAATGTAAGTCGCTGACCCATTATACAAAAGGTACGCAGTCACCCCGAAGGGCTCCCACTGCTTGTACGTACACGGTTTCAGGTTCTATTTCACTCCCCTCACAGGGGTTCTTTTCGCCTTTCCCTCACGGTACTGGTTCACTATCGGTCAGTCAGGAGTATTTAGCCTTGGAGGATGGTCCCCCCATATTCAGACAGGATGTCACGTGTCCCGCCCTACTCGATTTCACATCAAGGTTGTTTTCGTGTACGGGGCTATCACCCTGTATCGCCGGCCTTTCCAGGACCGTTCCACTAACTTCCAAGATGCTTAAGGGCTAATCCCCGTTCGCTCGCCGCTACTGAGGGAATCTCGGTTGATTTCTTTTCCTCGGGGTACTTAGATGTTTCAGTTCTCCCGGTTCGCCTCGCTACACTATGTATTCATGTAACGATACCTAGCTTATGCTAGGTGGGTTTCCCCATTCGGAAATCTGTGAGTCGTAATGTCTCTTACCGACTGCTCACAGCTTATCGCAGGTTAGTACGTCCTTCATCGCCTCTGACTGCCAAGGCATCCACCATGTACGCTTAGTCACTTAACCATACAACCCCAAG
>NZ_CM201342.1:2970000-3367500 GCF_054165525.2 Aeromonas sp. AE23HZ002T15 | reverse complement strand
CAGAAAAGGGCCCGATGGGCCCTTTCAATCTGACCATCAGGGCAGATTAGATGGAGAAGCTGGAGCCACAGCCACAGGTCGTCGTGGCGTTGGGGTTGGTCACGATAAAGCGGGAACCCTCCAGACCTTCGGTGTAGTCCACGCTGCCGCCGACCAGATACTGCAGGCTCATGGGATCGATCACCATGGTCACGCCACTCTTCTCGACGACGGTGTCACCGTCGTTGATCTTCTCGTCAAAGGTGAAACCGTACTGGAAACCGGAGCAGCCCCCCCCGGTGATATAGACCCGCAGCTTGAGCTCGGGATTTTCTTCTTCGGTGATCAAGGTCTTTACCTTGTTTGCCGCCGAATCCGTCATCTGGATTGGCAACGGGGCTTCTGTTACTGCACTCATCACTGACCTCACAACCGTTAAATCCACTGAGGTGGAAACTGCGAAATTATCCAATACCCGACCATTCGGTTCAAGTATTCACCATGCATCTTACTGAACGACGGGTAAAGGGGCTGGTTGAGCCACCAGCGGCTTGAGCACGTCGCTCCATTCCGTCAGCAACTCCTGGGCCGGTTGGCGCCCCTCTTTGGCGATGGTCACCCGCACCCTGTCCGGGATGAAGCCTTCCGGTAGCTGCCAGTTTCCCTCCAATAGCTGGAAGTAGCGCAAGGCATAACGCCCCTCCCCCACCTTCATGCCGAGATCCCGGCTGCTCAAGGTCTTGGGCTTGTCAGCCAGGCTCCCTTCCACCCTGATCTGGACCTGGCCGCGGAACAGCTCCCGCTTCTTGGCGGGCTGGGTCAGGGCCAGTCGATAGTGATAGCGCCCCGGCACGCTGGTCTCCTGCAGGCTGAGGTTGTCGATGACCACCCCGACCTGATCGCCGGTGGGCCTCATGATCCGCTCGAAGAAGGCGAGCTGGCGTTTCTGCTCCTGCACCTGCGCCTCCTGATCCTTGAGGGTCTGCTGCAGCTGCTCGAAGGCCGCCTTCTGGGTCGCCAGCAGGGTATCCTTGATGCCCAGATCCGTCTTGAGCTGGCCAATCGCCTTGCTCTGCCGCTCCAGGGTCTCCTGCTGTACCGTCAGCAGACCGCTCTGGGCCAGCTCCTGCCGGTTTCCGATGACATAACCGATGAGTCCCCCCACCACCAAGACAACCAACACCTTCCAGATTTGGGACATAGGGCCTCTTCTATTACTGCGCCACACTGCGGCCTCTTCCCTTCACTATATGCGACATCATCCGATTGATGTGAACAAACAAGGAGTTAACCGGCAGTCACACTGCTCTCTCCCCGCTTTTGACGCGCGGCCAGCCGTAAAGTTCGCTCCAGGATCTGGGAATAGATGGGACGTCCCCCCAGCCACTGTGCCACCAGGGTCGCCCCTATGGTGGTGATCATCATGGGCAGGATCAGCTGATAGTTGTCCGTCATCTCGGTCACCAGCACTATACCTGTGATGGGGGCACGCACCGTGGCGGCAAACAGGGCCCCCATGCCGGCGATGGCGAAGGCGCCGGGCTCGATGCCGAGCTCCGGGAAGGCCGCGTGGAAGATATGGCCGAACACCACACCGAACAGGGTGCCGAGGGCCAGAGTCGGCGCAAAGACGCCGCCGGGGGCGCCTGAGCAGAAACAGATGAGCGTCGCGATGAGGCGCACCGAGAAGATGAGGAACAGGGTGGCCATCGCATATTCATCCCCCATCAGGTGCGGGATGAGCTCGGTGCCGCCACCGGTCACCGAGGGCACGAACAGCGACAGCACGCCGAAGGTGCCCGCCACCAGAGTGCCGATGGCGACGAAGCGATGGCGTTTGTTCTGATGCAGCGCCAGGTAGCCGTCCTGACAGGCGAGCACCAGCTTGTTGAACACAAAGCCCAGCACGCCGAAGCAGGCCCCCATGAAGAGGAAGAGCCAAAGTGCCTTCAGCTCGGGGGCATCGTAGTGGGGCAGGCTTATCACCGCAGCCTGTCCCTTCATGTTCTGCAGCATCAGGGTCGCCATGACGGCGGAGATCCCCACCGCCTTGATGGCGAGGAAGGAGTAACGGAACTGGGGCCGCATCTCCTCCATCACGAACAATATGCCCGCCAGCGGGGCATTGAAGGCGGCCGCCAGACCACCCGCCGCCCCCGCCGCCAGCAGGGCGTGGCCGTGCTCCCTGGGCAGGCGGAAGATGTCCGCCACCATCTTGCCGAGGTTGCCGCCGATCTGCACCGATGGGCCTTCCCGTCCCAGCACCATGCCGGAGCTCAGGGTGCAGATGCCGCCGAAGAACTTGACCGGCAACACCCGCCACCAGCGCACCGGCCTCAGCTCATCCATGGCTCCTTCAATTTCGGGGATGCCGGATCCCCCCGCCTCGGGGGCGAAGGTATGGGTGAGGAAGTAGCCGACCATCCCCAGCAGGGCGCTGAAACCAAATCCCAGGGCGACGAGCTGCCACCAGGGCCGGTCCGCCAGCAGGTTGACTCGCTGGGAGATCACCCAGTGCACGCCGGATTCGAACAATCCGCACACGAAACCAGCCAGGAGACCCACCAGGGCGGCCAGCAGCAGCACCAGCAGCGGCATCTTGTCCTGCAGGATGAGTCGCTGGAAGACGGGCCTGTGCCCGGGGAATGCATTTTCAGAAGAAGAGGGAGCTTGTTGCGCCATGAGAAACCATATTCATCCAGCAAGGTTTGAAAACACCCGGCCTCGGCTCGGCTGCCCAGCACAGGGGCTTTCTGCTATAGTCGGCCCGTTTCATGTGCCACGGGGCAGGCCAGAGGCCCGGGTAACGAGAGCGCAAAGCATACTCCACCACCCGCAGGCTGCCGAGCCGCATTCGGCCATCTTCCCCGATACGACCACCAAAATCCCATTAAGGATGATCCATGTCAAAATCAGATCAGCTGTTTGAACAGGCCCGCCAGACCATTCCGGGTGGCGTCAACTCCCCGGTCCGCGCCTTCAACGGGGTCGGTGGCACGCCCCGCTTCATCGATCACGCCGACGGGGCCTATCTCTATGATGTGGATGGTCAAGCCTATGTGGACTACATCGGCTCCTGGGGCCCCATGCTGCTGGGTCACAACCACCCGGCCATCAAGGCCGCCGTCATCCAGGCGGTGGAGAAGGGGCTGAGCTACGGCGCCCCCACCGAGATCGAGGTGCGCATGGCGGAGAAGGTGCGCCAGATAGTGCCTTCCATGGAGCAGGTGCGCATGGTGAACTCCGGTACCGAAGCCACCATGAGCGCCATACGCCTGGCCCGCGGCTACACCGGCCGTGACAAGATCGTCAAATTCGAGGGTTGCTACCACGGCCACGCCGACTCCCTGCTGGTGAAGGCCGGCTCTGGCGCCCTGACCCTGGGCCAGCCGAACAGCCCGGGCGTGCCGGCGGACTTTGCCAAGCACACTCTCACTTGTGTCTATAACGATCTGGATTCGGTGCGGGAAGCCTTCGCCCAGTACGGCGGCGAGATCGCCTGCATCATCGTCGAGCCGGTGGCTGGCAACATGAACTGCATCCCGCCGATCCCCGGCTTCCTGGAGGGGCTGCGCACCATCTGTGACGAGTCCGGCGCTTTGCTGATCCTGGACGAGGTCATGACCGGCTTTAGGGTCTCCCTCGGCGGTGCCCAGGGTCACTACAACATAGATCCGGATCTCACCACCCTCGGCAAGATCATCGGCGCCGGCATGCCGGTGGGCGCCTTCGGCGGCAAGAAGAAGGTGATGCAGCACATAGCTCCGACCGGTCCCGTCTACCAGGCGGGCACCCTGTCCGGCAACCCGGTGGCCATGGCCGCGGGTCTGGCCATGCTGAATCTGCTGCAAGAACCGGGTCTGTATGAGCAGCTGAGCGCCAAGACCGCCCGGGTGGCGGAAGGGCTGAAGGCGGCCGCCGCCAAACACGGCATCCCGCTGGCCGTCACTCAGGTCGGCGGCATGTTCGGCTTCTTCTTCACCGAAGAGCCCGAGATCACCCGCTACGAGCAGGTGACCCGCTGCGACATGGAACGTTTCAAGCGTTTCTACCATCTCATGCTGGAAGAGGGCGTCTACCTGGCCCCGAGCGCCTACGAGGCGGGCTTCCTCTCCCTGGCCCACGGCGACAAGGAGATTGCGCACACCCTGGCCGCCGCCGAGCGCAGCTTCGCCAAGCTGGCAGGCTGATCCCCGTCCATATAAAGAAGGGCCCTGCGGGGCCCTTTTTCATGCTGGTGCTGTATCTCTTCTCTGGGCACGCAGGATCCTGCCCCCGCGCCCCCTTCTGGTGCACTCCTCTCCCTTCCCTTCGGAATTTGCCGCCCCTTGGTGCAGTGAACACCACCACGACTGTCATAAAACGGGCCCACTATTTGCACCGGCTCAGACAGGAGCCCACTTGACCGAGGTGTGTATGGCAGAGATGAGCCCCATCGATGTGCTGCGGCGCTATCAGGAGTACGAAACCGAGCTGGCCCCCCTGTTGCTGGGGCTGCTCAGCCTCCCTCAGGATGCCCTCAAGGCCTACCCCTTCGTGCAGAGCGTGCAGAGCACGGACCTGCCCCAGGCAAGGCCCGCCATACTGGCGCCCGTGCCGGCCCCGCAGGGTCAACTCAGACTGCGGGTGCAGGGCCATGGCCGGGAGCTTGCCATCAACCTGCACCAGCTGATTGCCTGGCTGATGGGGGACAGGGAGCGGCGCCGCGCCATCCCCTGGTTCAGGGCCGTCTACGTGGTGCTGAGTCTGGCGCTGTTTCTCATCGTCGCCACCCTGATCTGGCACGGGCTGGAGCAACTCTACCTGCTGTTGTGCGGCACCCAGCAGAACCGGCTCGGCGCCTTCAGCGCCATCATCTTCCTGACCCTGGCGCTGGCGGTATTCGATCTCGGCAAGACCATATTGGAGGAAGAGGTGCTGCTGCATAAGGACATCTTCCGCCACAGCGCCATTCGCCGCACCATCACCCGCTTCATCGCCGCCATCCTGATCGCGGTCTCCATCGAGGGGTTGCTGTTGCTGTTCAAGGGCTCCCTGGGTCAGGTCGAGCTGCTCTGGCCGGCGGTGGGGGTCATGGCCTGCGCCGTGGGCTTGTTGCTGGCGCTCGGGCTCTATGTCTTCCTCGGCGCCAAGGCGGAGGCGGCCCTGGTTGCCTCCAGCCAGCGGCCCTTGACCAGTGGCGGCGAGCCGGGAATGGCCTCCCCGAGACGCCGAGGTGGCTTCAGACGGGCGAGATAATCTCCCGCCCGTCTGACTCTCTGTGAAGGGGAGACGGCTAGCGGGGAGCCTCACTCAGCTGAACTTGTGCTTGTACCGGGATGTCTGGCTGACGACGCCCCGCCCGCCAAGAGGCATACATGGTCCAGGAGGTGTAGATGACCACGAAGGCCACCAGCCATTTCAGTATCTCCATGTCCATGGATTGCACCGGAACGGAACATAACCGCCAGCGCCTAGCTGGCCACCTCGGTCAGCTGAGCCTGTGGCTGACGACGCCCCGCCCGCCAGGAGGCGTACATGGTCCAGGAGGTGTAGATCACCACGAAGGCCACCAGCCACTTCAGCATCTCCATGTCCATGGATTGCACCAGCATGGCCGCCAGCACCACGCCGATGGGGCCGAAGATGGCCACCGCCAGCACGGCCCTGGCGTCGAAGGCCCCACGACGGATGAAGGTACCCGCCGAGAAGACGCTGAGCACGGCGGTGGAACCCATCATGATGGGGAAGGCCGCCATGGGGTTCATCCCCAGCAGGTAAACGAGTGTCATGCAGGGGGCGAACAGGCCGATGCCGACGTTCATCAATACCCCGAAGATGAAGTTGCCGACCAGGGCTATCCCCAGCTTGTAACCGCTCAGCCCCATGGCCTCGCCGCCGAGGGGGAAGAGCCCCAACAGGCCGGCGAAGATGAGACCGGCCACCACCAGCAATGAGACCGCCATCACCAGCCGGATCGTCTGCCGATCAAACCCCGCGACCCGGCTCGCCCCCCAGGCGGCACCCGCCGCGGCCGCGGCCATCATGCTGATGAGGGTGAGGGGATCCACCTTGACAGCGCCGATGAAGATGAGGGACTGGGTCACGGTCGGCAGCACGCACTGGCCGTTGAGGGTCCCCGGCAGCAGGCGATCGTCGATGAGCTTGAACTGCTTGTAGCAGGCGGTCTTCACCGCGAAGCTGCCCACCCCCAGGGTGTCGAGGAAGTTGGCGACGAAGCCGATGCCCGCCACCGGCCAGAAGGGGGTGGACTCCAGCTCGCCATTGCGCCGCTTGTGCCACCAGGCGTGGATCAACATGAAGATAAAGACCAGGGCGCAGCCGATGAACAGCAGGCGCAGCAGATTGATTAGCATTGAGGTTCTCCAGCAAGGGCGGCGATTCTAAAGAAGGCCCGTGGAAAATGCTTGAGCGAACGCAGGCATTTCACAAAAATTCCGGCAAAGATGACCTCATGGTGAGCGTGCGAACTCGAACGACGCTGTTCATACTCTTTCATGAGGGCGCGAGCCCGGGGTCATCGGTCGCCATTATGGTCATTTCGCGACGACCACAGTCGCCGATGGTGCATAACCAAAAGAAGGCAGGTTTCCCTGCCTTCTTTTTTATTGCCGGCCATGGGGATGGCGTGCCGTCAGCCCAGCCAGCCGGGCAGTCTGGGGGCGATGCGTGCGATCAGCCGATCCGACAAGGGGGTGAGCAGCAGCAACGGCAGGCAGAGCAGGGCCAGGCAGAGGGCGCCCACATAGACGTCCGTGAGCCAGTGGGCACCGGCCAGGATGCGGGGGGCCGAAAACAGGGGCACCATCAGCACGGAGATCACGCCCGCCCAGCGCGGCAGATAGCGCAGGGCGAAACCGGCGAAGATCATCAGGAAGAGGGCGTGATCGCCGGGGAAGCTGTCGCTGGAGGAGTCCTTGGTCGGGATGGCGCTGATCTCAGTCACGCGCAGTGCCCCTTCCACCATCAGGGTGGGGCTGGGACGGCTGACCGGCAGCAGGTGACCGAACTGGTTGATGGCCAGGGCCCCCAGTAGCATGACGATCCCCATGGCCACCAGCCGACGGCGCTCCTGCCCCTCGGCACGGAAGAAGCAGATGGCCAGGATCAGCCCCATGCAGGCCAGGGCGGCCAGATCGAACTGACGGTTGTTGGTGATGGCCACGAGATCGGCCCAGCGTGGGGAGTCGGCGAGCCAGCCGTTGACCCGCAGGAAGGTGGCGAGGTCCCAGTGATCCCAGGGGCCGTGGCCCGGCAGGACGCCCCAACTGAGGGCAATCAGGCCCCCGACCAGATAGAAAGGTATGAACTTGCTCATGCCGAGCCTTCCTTCAAAAAAACCGCCATGTTAAAGCAGATTATTCGAGATCTGAATCACAAAAATGTAAAAGATAGTGTCAGGGAGAGACACCATCGAATCTTTCTCTGCCTCACCCCACCCTTAGGCTGCCGGGCAGGCGCAGGCCGACTTGGCGCGCCAACCGCTTGCGGCTAGTATGTGAGTCCCTTCATTCAGGATGATGATGATGCGCAGCTACCTTCGCATGATGTTGTTTGCACTGGGATTATTGGCGGGTGTGCAGATCCCCGGGCTGGTCGATCTCTACTTCCAGCGGCTGGATGCCCGGCTGCAACAGGCTAGCCTCAGCCTGTCCCCCTTCCAGGGCACGGCGGATCAGCACTTCGGCGGGGATCTCGATGCCCTGATCGCCCACTATGGCGCCAGCCAGGATCCCGTCTTCACCCGGGATGCCGACAGCCTGAAGCTGCTGGTTGATCAGCAGCGCCACCTGCAGCAAGAGCTCGCCGTCCAGCGCCAGCCCTGGTTGCAGCAGCTCTCCCACCTGCTGATGCAGCCGGATCCCCAGCTCTGGCAGGATACCCTGCACAACTACAGCTATGTGGTGCCCCTCAAGCAGGCCGCCATCGGCTGTGGCCTCGGCGTCGGCCTGCTCGCCGCCCTGATCGGGGATCTGCTGCTGGGATTGGTGTTGCTGCCGTTTCGCTCGCGTCAGCCGGCCCCCCGCTACCGCTGACTTCCTCGGCTCCTGGCCTACTCGAAGGGTTCGAGATAGGCCTGGATCGCCTTCTTCAGCCAGGCAAGCACCTTGCCGTGGTGAGCGTTTTCCGACAGATAGACCCCGTAGTCCCGCCACTGCAGGCTGAACTTGTGCTTCAGGGTCAGCAGCTCTCCCTGCCGCAGCTGGCTCTGGATCAGCGGCGAGGGGAGCACGGCCCACCCCAGCCCATCCAGCACGGCGTCCCGCATCAGCTCGAAACTCGACAGGCCGATGTGCTGGCCGCCGATGGGCAGCAGGCTCTTGACCGAGAACTCGTCGACATAGGAGAGGGTGACCTGGGTGTGGCCGCTCAGATCCTGCTGCAGCACCCGTTTCAGGCCGGCCAGGGGGTGGCTCGGCGCCACCACCATCAGGGTGCGGATGGGGTTCAGCACATCTATGCACAGGCCGCTGCGCTCCTGCTCCTCGGTGATGAGGCCGAAGGCCGCGTCCACGAACCCCTCCTCCACCAGGGCAGGCAGCTCGGGGGGCGATGCCAGCACCAGGGAGATGCTGGTGCCGGGGAACTGGCGACGCAGGGTCCCCAGCAGGTCGCGCCAGACAGATTCGGGGATGGCGTCATCCCGCGCCACCCGCAGCGCCACCTCGGCGCCGGAGGCGTGATGCTCGCACTTGAGCTGCAGGCTGTTGGCCGCCTGCAGCAGCCGTTTGCAGTCATCCAGCACCAGCTCCCCGATCTCCGTCAGCCGGCTCCGATTCGCACCACGTTCAAAAAGGTCGACGCCAAGCTCCAACTCCAGTGCCGCGATCGCCGTGCTGACCGCACTGCGACTCTTGCCAAGACGGCGGGCCGCATTGGCAATGGAGCCGCTTTCCGCAGATTCCACAAAGAGTTCTATCTGATTGAGCTTCATAAAGGCGCTGGCATGCAGAGGATCCGAGCTTTACCTTAGCCCGCCCCCATCGCACAAGGCAAACCCTTGGCGTCTGATTAATCGACGCTGAGCGATTCCCGACAAGGCCGGGGCCCCGGCTATCCTTGCCGGGTCGAAGCCACAAAGGACGTTTTATGTTAATCAGTCGCATGTTATTGGCCCGGATGTTTTTGACAGGCGCCATCCTGACCGAGGTCGCCGGCACCTCCTCCATGACCCTCATCGCGGACAATGGCGCGGGCTGGCTCAACTACCTGCCCATGTGGGTGCTCATCGCCCTCTCCTACCTGATGTTGGCCAAAGCCGCCAAAACAATCTCCATTGGTATCGCGTTCGCCCTCTGGGAAGGCCTGGGGATCGCCTTGATCACCCTGGTCTCGGTGCTGTTCCTGGATTACAGCATCAGCACCCAGGAGCTGTTCGGGCTGGCGCTGGCCATAGTGGGGATTGTTATGGTGACCCTGGGTGAGACCCATGATGAGCCGACCCCCGCCTCCCGTCCGATGAAGGAGGCCGTATGCACCCGTTGATCATCGTGCTGGGCGCGGCGCTGCTGGACATAGGCGCCAACATGGCCATCAACCGCTCCGTGGGGTTTCGCTACAAGGGCTGGGGCTTCCTCGGCATCCTGCTGGTACTCTGCGCCTTCACCCTGCTGTCGGAGGCGGTGAACACGGGCAAGATAGATCTCGCCATCGCCTACGCCACCTGGGGGGCCATCGGCATACTCGGCACCGCACTCGGCGGCTTGCTGTTGTTCGGCGAGCGCCTCAAGCCCATCGGCTGGGTCGGGATCCTGGTGATGGCGGTGGCGGTGGCCCTGCTGACCACCGCATGATCCACGCTAAAACCTCATGAAAAAAGCCGCCCGGTTTGCCGGGCGGCTTTTTAACAGTCAAAACGATCAGTCAGATTGCAGCAGGCAGCCTAACTCTCCGCCTCATACAGCTCCAGCGGCAGGCCGTCGGGGTCTGCGAAGAAGGTGAAGCGCCGACCGGTCAGCTCGTCCACCCTTATCTCCTCCACCTCTATCCCATGCCGTTGCAGATGGGCGATGACCCTGTCCAGATCCTCGACCCTGAACGCTAGGTGGCGCAGGCCGCAGGCCTCCGGCCTCGAGGGACGCGGTGGCGGCGCGGGGAAGCTGAACAGCTCGAGCTGACTGCCGTCAGGCAGCGCAAGATCCAGCTTCCAGGATTGGCGGGCCTCGCGCAGGGTCTCAGCGATGATGGGCAGCCCCAGCACCTCGTGATAGAAGTGGCGGGAGCGCGCATAGTCGCTGGCGATGATGGCCACATGGTGGATGCCGCCGAGCAGGGGTACTGTCATATCCACTCCATGAGCACGGGCGGCCAGACCGCCCGCTCTCGGTTGCAAAGAGGGTCAGTTGAAGAAGCCGTTGAACCAGTTGTCCAGGGCGTTGACCGGGTTCGGGTTCGCCACCGGGGCGGCGCAGCTCATGGGCTCTCCCAGTCCCGCCAGCTTGGCCGGCACCTGCAGGCTGCCGGGGCAGTCCGTGGTGACCCGGGCGCCGCTGGTGCGGGAGAAGCTGGCCCAGCTCACCCCTTCCGGCATGTTCAGGCTCAGGCTGTTGACCCCGCGCTGGCTCATGTAGCCGCTGAACAGCTGCAGGGCACCGCTGGCGCCGGTCAGCCCGGCCGGGGTGTTGTCGTCACGACCGACCCAGATGCTCACCAACTCGTTGTTGTCCAGCCCGGTGAACCAGGAGTCGCGCAGCTCGTTGGTGGTCCCCGTCTTGGCGGCCATGGTCGCGCCGGGGAACTTGGCCCCGAGCGCACGGGCCGTGCCCTGGCTCACCGTCTTGGTCATGGCGAACAGGGTCAGCCAGCTCGCCTGGGGATCCGTGACCCGCTTGGCCGCCTCGTCATGCTGGTAGAGCTGGCTGCCATCGCCGTTTACCACGGCGCGAATGGCCGACAGCGGCTGGGTCAGCCCCTGGTTGGCGATGGGCAGGTACATCTGGTTCACCTCCATCGGCGACAGTGCCACGGCCCCCAGCACCAGGGACGGATAGGGCTGGATCTCCTGGCTGACCCCGAGCTTGTGCAGGGTATCCACCACCTTGTCGAGCCCCACCTGCATGCCCAGGTTGACGGTCGGCACGTTCAGGGAGCTCGCCAGCGCCTCCATCATGGGCACGCTCTGACGGAACTTGCGATCGTAGTTCTGGGGCGTCCAGATCTGGCCATCCTGGCCGCGGATGCGGATCGGCTGATCCTTGAGCGGTGTGCCCAGGGTCAGGCCATTGGAGAGGCCGGTCAGGTAGACGGCGGGTTTCACCAAGGAGCCTATCTGGCGACGGGCATCCAGGGCACGGTTGAAGCCGGCGTAGCGCGGATCCCGGCCCCCCACCATGGCGACCACTTCCCCCTTGTGCCAGTCGGAGACCACCATGGCCGCCTCCAGCTTCTTCTTGCCCCGTTGCTTCTCGATGGTGGCCAGACCCGACTCCACCGCCTGCTCGGCGGCGTGCTGGGCGATGGGATCCAGGCTGGTGAAGATCTTGAGGCCGGACTGCTTGAGCAGATCCGGGCCGAAGCGACTCTGGATCTCCCGCTTGAGCAGGCCCATGAAGGCCGGGGTACGGCCGTAGCTCATCTGGCCGCGGGTGATGATGCCGAGCGGCTGCTTGCTGGCCAGCTCATATTCAGCCTGGGTCAGACTGCCGTGATCCATCAGGAGTTTCAGCACCAGATCCCGCCGCGCCTTGGCCCGCTCCGGGAAGCGCCAGGGATCGTAATAGGAGGGGCCCTTCACCATGCCCACCAGCAGGGCCACCTGATCGATGTCCAGCTCGTTGACCGGGATGCCGAAGTAGAAGTAGGAGGCGAGCCCGAAGCCGTAGACCCCCTGGGAGAAGTTCTGCCCCAGGTAGACCTCGTTGAGGTAGGCCTCCAGGATCTCGTCCTTGCTGTAGCGGTAGTCGATCAGCACCGCCATATAGGCTTCCTGTACCTTGCGCCACAGGCTGCGTTCCCGGGTCAGGAAGAAGTTCTTGGCGAGCTGCTGGGTGAGGGTACTGCCCCCCTGCACGGTGCGCCCCGCCAGCACGTTGGCCGCCATGGCGCGCATGATGGCCACGGGGGAGACACCGCCGTGCTGGTAGAAATCTCTGTCCTCGGTCGTCAACAGGGTGACCAGCAGGCTGTCCGGCACCTCAGCGATGCGCACCAGCAGGCGATCCTCCCGATCCTCGGTGTTGAGTCTGTCCAGCAGCACGGGGTCCATCTGGGCGTAGCCGAGCTGGCGCTGGTTCTCGAGAGACTGGATCCCGTCCAGCCGCGCGCCGTTGAAGGTGAGGCGCAGGCCGCGGGCGGCGTCGGCGCCGTCGTGGAAGGCGAACGGGCGGCGGATCAGATCGATCTTGTTGCCGTTGACCGCATACTCACCCGGGGTGTGAGGCTGGCGCACCTGCTTGTAGCTCAACATGTTGAGCTCGCGCAGCATCTGGGTCTGGGAGAGTCGCTGGCTGGGGTAGAGCTCCAGCGGGCGGCTGTAGACCATCACCGGCAGTTGCCATTTCTCACCGTCGAAGCGCTCGCGCACCTTGGTATCGAGATAGATACCGAACACCACCATGAAGGCGCCCACCACCAGTGAAAGTTTGAAGCCAAGCCAGAACAGCCTGCGCCAGATGGTGTTGTTGGGCGCCGCCTTCTTGGGCGCGCGCTTGCGTTTTTGGGTTGCCATAAATCCTCTTTGCTTTCCTTCCTGCTTATGTGGTCGCCTTCGCGAACGTCCGATTGCGTCTGGTCAATCGGCTCTACAATCCCATCTTCTTCTTGGTCACTCGGGTCGGCATCGCCTCGAGGGGGTTGTCCGGCCAGTAGTGACGGGGGTAACGCCCCTTCATCTCTTTCTTCACCTGCTCGTAGGAGCCCACCCAGAAGGCGGCGAGATCCGCGGTGATCTGCAGCGGCCGCTGGGCCGGGGAGAGCAGCTCCACCACCAGGGCCACCCGGCCATCGGCCACGCAGGGGGTGCTGGCCTGGCCGAACATCTCCTGGATGCGCACCGGGATCACGGGCGCCTGTCCCGGCTGATAGCGGATGCGCACCCGACTGCCGGTGGGGGCGGTGAAGTGGCTCGGCAACGCCTCGTCCAGCCGCCTGGGCAGGGGCCAGGGCAGGGACTGGCGCAGCAGATCCACCAGGTCGAGCCGCCTGAGCTGCTCCAGCCTCGTCATGCCGCTCACCGCCGGCAGCAGCCACTCTTCCAGGCGGGCCAGCAGGCTCTCCTCGTCCGTCGCGGGCCAGCCCTCGTCCGGCAGCCAGTCGGCAGCGCAGCGCAGCCGGGCCAGCAGCCCCTCGCTCGCCTCATCCCAGGGCAGCACGTGCAACCCCTTGCGCCGGATCCCCTGCAGCAGGCAGCGCCCCTTCTGTTCGTCCGACAGCTCGGTCAGGGGTCGCTGACTCAGCACCAGTTCGCCGACCACCTGCTGGCGTTCGGCCCGCACCCGCTCCTCCCGTTCGTCCCAGTCGAACCACTGGCGCTCCCTCACCAGCTCCGGTAGCTGGCGTACCAACTCGTCCAGCTCCACGGGTTCTGCGATGAAGATGCGACTGCCGCGCTCGTTCTGACCCATCTCGATGGCCACCAGGGCGACTTGTCCCTGACAGGGATGACCTTCTACCAGATCGCAGCTCACCCCACCACTGAGTTGATAGCGGCTGCCGCTGCGCAGCTTGCCGATCCTGTCCGGCCAGGCGAGGGCGCACAGCAGCCCGAGCCACTCTCCTCTCGCCGTGGCAGGGCGCACGCCGAGGCGCTCGAACCAGCGGGCCGCCCCCTGGCGCAAGGCCCCTTGCCGGCGATGGAACAGCACAGACAGGCGTTCGGATCCTCGCAGATCCTCTTCCAGCAACGCCACCAGGAAAGCGGCATCGGCGACAATCCCTGTCAGACCCTCGGCCTCCAGCTCGCGAGCCCGCAGCAACATACGCGCCAGGCGGGGATGGGTGCCGATCGCCGCCATGGTCCGGCCGGCCGGGGTCAGCAGTTGATCCCCGTCCGGCCTCATCGCCCCCAGGGCCACCAGCAGCCGATGGGCGCTGGCCACCGCCGCCGCGGGGGGCCTGTCCAGCAGCGGCAGGCTCTCCACCCTGGCGCCCCACTGGGCTGCGTCCAGCAGCAGGCCGGTGAGCTCCTGGGTCAGGATGTCCGGTGGGCTCTGCTCGGCGAGGCGCTCCTGCCCCTCCGCGCTCCAGAGCCGATAGCAGACCCCAGGGCCGAGGCGACCGGCGCGGCCCGCCCGCTGGGTGGCGGAGGCCCTGGCGATCTGCCGGGTCTCCAGCCGGGTGACGCCGCTCTTCAGATCGAAGCTGGCGCGCCGCTCCAGCCCGCTGTCGATGACCATCGACACCCCCTCGATGGTGAGGGAGGTCTCCGCCACATTGGTGGTGAGCACCAGCTTGCGGCGACCCGCCGGCGCCGGCTCGATGGCGGCCTGCTGGGCAGCCATGTCGAGGCGACCGTAGAGGGGGGCGAGGCGCACATCGTCCGGCAGCCTGCCGTCGAGCCATTGCGCCAGCCGCTCTATCTCCCCCTGCCCCGGCAGGAACACCAGGGCGCTGCCGGGGTGCGTAACCAGCGCCTCCAGCACCACGGCGCCCACTTGCGGCTCCAGCCACTGCTGGCGATTTGCCGGGCGATAGTGGTAGTCGATAGGGAAGCCGCGCCCCTCGGAGCGAATGACGGGGGCATCCGGCAACAAGGCCTCCAGCGCCATGCCCTCCAGGGTGGCGGACATGATGAGCAGCTTGAGATCCTCTCGCAGCCCCTGCTGGCTCTCGATGGCGAAGGCGAGCGCCGTGTCCGCGTGCAGGCTGCGCTCGTGAAACTCGTCGAAGATGACCAGCGACACCCCGGCGAGCTCCGGATCCTGCTGCAGCATCCGGGTCAGCACCCCTTCCGTCACTATCTCGAGCCGGGTCGCGGCGCTGGTGCGGCTCTCCCCGCGCACCCGCAGGCCGATGCGCTCCCCCACCTTCTCCCCCAGCTGGCGAGCCAGGAAGGCGGCGATATTGCGCGCCGCCAGCCGGCGGGGTTCCAGCATGATGATGCGACCGGGCAGCCGGTGCTGGCGTACCAGCTCCAGTGGCAGCAGGGTCGACTTGCCCGCGCCAGGAGGGGCCTGCAGGATCACGCTGGCATGGGTGTCGATGGCATCAAACAGCTCGGGGAGCACCGAAACGATGGGGAGTTGGGACAAAACGGCAAGCACCTTCTGTGGCGACCTTGAAAACGGGCTCCATTCTGCCATAGCCAGGGGGCGGCTGTAAGCGCAGACGCCACAGAGGCCCTGCCCACTCCCCCTCCTGGCGGACCAGGACAATCGGCACCGGCAAGACATCCTCCCGTCCGCTGCCATAGAATGGGCCCCTTCCATGCGCATCCAGAGGACAGATCCCCCCATGCCCAAACTCTTCTTCGCCCTGCCACTGCCCGGCCTGGCCCCCGAGCTGGTCGCCTGGCGCGCCGAGCAGCCCTGGCCCGGCCTGCCGGTGCCGGAGGCAAACCTGCACCTCACCCTGGCCTTTCTCGGGGAAACCGACGAGGCGACCCAGGAGCGCCTGATCGCCGCCGCCGAGCTGCAACACTGCCCGCCCTTCACCGTTCGACTGGATCAGACGGGCTGGTTCGCCCGCGCCAAGGCCGCCTGGGTGGGGCCGAGGGAGTGGCCGAACGAGCTGAATGTATTGGCCAGGGCCCTGCGCCGTCACGGCGAGAAGCTGGGGCTCGGCAACGGGGAACAGGGCTATCGCCCCCACGTCACCCTGTCCCGCAAGGCGGGGGAGGCACCGAGCGAACTGCCGGCTCCGGATTTCGCGGTGCAGGCCGATCGCTTCTGCCTCTATCGCTCGGTCAGCACCCCGGACGGGGTCAGCTATGAACCCATCGCCTGCTGGCCCCTGCGGGCGCGCGCCAAGACACAGAAGAGTGAGGAACCGGCCCGATGATCTTCGATCCCCCCCTGCAATGCGGGCAGCTCATCAGCCGCTACAAACGCTTCCTGACCGACGTTCAACTCGAGAGTGGCGAGACCATCACCATCCACTGTGCCAACACCGGGGCCATGACCGGCTGCGCCGATCCCGGCACCCGGGTCTGGTACTCCACCTCAAACAATCCCAAGCGCAAGCTGGCCCACAGCTGGGAGATTGCCGAGAGCCCGGCGGGACACTTCATCTGCGTCAACACCGCCCGTGCCAACCAGATAGCCCGCGAGCTGATCGAGCAGGATGCCATCGCCCCGCTGCGCGGCTATGCCAGGCTGCGCACCGAGGTAAAATACGGGGAGGAGAACAGCCGCATCGATCTGCTGCTGGAAGACGATGACAAGCCGAGCTGCTACATAGAGGTGAAGTCGGTGACCCTGCTCGATGAGCGGGAGCGGGCCGGCATGGGTTATTTCCCCGATGCGGTGACGGCCCGGGGTGCCAAGCACCTGCGTGAGTTGATGGCCATGAAGGCGGCTGGCCACAGAGCCGTATTGTTATTCATGGTGTTGCATTCGGGGATAGATCGGATGCGTCCGGCAACGCACATAGATCCGCACTATAGTCTGCTAATTGAACAGGCGATGGCGGCGGGGGTTGAAATTTTATGCTATCGCCCCCATGTTGGGGTGCGAGGCATGGTGGCTCAAGGCTTTATTCCGTTTGAATCTGACCACCTGCAACCCGAGGGCAGCAAATAAATGCTGGAATGGGTAACATTATTGGTAAGGCTTGTTTGCCTACAGGTTACCCTTCTGCTATAGATACCGCCCTCAATTTATGGATGGCACGAGTCGCGTGCTGAATTAGGAGACAGGGCATGCCAACAGGCGAAAACAGGAAATCTCTGGGCCCCCTGGCCATTGCGGGTGTCGAGCCTTACCAGATGAAAGCTGGCGAGGAGTACATGAATGACCAACAGAAGGTTCATTTCCGCAAGATCCTGGGAGCCTGGCGTAACCAACTGATGCAGGAAGTTGACCGCACCGTTGACCATATGAAGGATGAGGCTGCCAATTTCCCGGATCCCGTCGATCGCGCCGCGCAGGAAGAAGAGTTCGCGCTCGAGCTGCGTACCCGCGACCGTGAACGCAAACTGATCAAGAAGATCGAGAAGACCTTGCTGCTGCTCGAAGACGACGACTTTGGATACTGCGAGCATTGCGGTATCGAGATCGGCATTCGTCGCCTTGAAGCCCGTCCCACCGCCGACCTCTGTGTCGACTGCAAGACGCTGGCCGAGATCAAGGAAAAACAGATGGCTGGCTGAGGCCGACCGTCGACGTGAACAAAGGAAGGGAGCTTGCGAGCTCCCTTTTTTATTGAGATTTTGTCGGGTGCGGCCCAGAATGCAGCCTCAATGCACCGTTTTCCCCGATGATCATGCCCATCACAGCCACCCCAGCCTCCCCGACCCGTCCTTATATAGGCCGTTTCGCCCCTTCTCCGTCCGGCCCGCTCCACTTTGGCTCCCTGGTGGCGGCCCTTGGCAGCTTTTTGCAGGCGAGATCCCGGCAAGGGACATGGCTGGTACGCATCGAGGACATAGATCCGCCGCGGGAGATGGAGGGGGCAGCCCCACTCATTTTGCGGACGCTGGAGGCCCATGGCCTCGAGTGGGATGGGGAGGTGATCTATCAGAGCCAGCGCCATGCCCGCTATGACGAGGTCATCGAGGGGCTCTATCGGGCCGGTCACCTCTACTGGTGTCGCTGTACCCGGCGCGAGATCATGGCCGCCGGCGGCTTCTATGGCGGCCATTGCCGGGAGCTGGGCTTACCACCTTCCGGCTGCGCCGCCCGCCTGCGCCAGCGCCAGCCCGTCTATCACTTCGAGGATGTGCTGCAGGGCCGGATCTCGGTACCGGCGGCCCTGGCGGAGGAGGACTTTATCATCCGCCGCCGGGACGGGCTCTACGCCTACAACCTGGCGGTGGTGGTGGATGACATGGACTGCGGCATCACAGAGATCGTCAGGGGCGCCGATCTGCTGGAGCCCACGGTGCGCCAGATAGCGCTCTACCAGATGCTGGGGGCACCGGTTCCCGCCTGGGTGCATCTGCCGCTGGCGGTGCTGGCCGATGGTCACAAGCTATCCAAGCAGAATCACGCCCCGGCCCTGGATCTCGATGAGGTGAGACCCGCCCTCTGGCGGGCCCTCGCGTTTCTCGGCCAAAACCCGCCCCCCGAGCTGATCGAGGGAACCGTTGCGCAGATGATCTCCTGGGGAATAGCCCACTGGCAGTTGGCACTCGTCCCCCATCAGCAGAAGATTGAGCTGGGGGAACCCGGTGCGGGGAGCACAACCCGCTCGCATTTATAACTAGCCAGCCCAACACCACCTGAGCAGACCACACAGTTTCTCATTTGGCCGGGCCTGAGCTATGATAGGCCGCTATTTTTTGGCCTCCCGTCAATTTGAAGTCATGAAGAGGTGTACCATTTTTTCCCAGATCGCAAACTTTTGCCGCAAGGTGCTCGGCAAGGAAGACGGCGAGCAGTCGATGGAATCCAGCCTGCCGACCCATGTCGCCGGCCAGCGCCGCATTCTGAGCCGTGACCAGCACCCCATCTCGCGCAAAGAGATCAGCGAGAATGCGCTCAAGGTGCTCTACCGCCTGAACAAGGGGGGCTATGACGCCTACCTGGTGGGTGGCGGCGTCCGTGACCTGCTGCTCGGGAAGACGCCAAAGGATTTTGACATCGCCACCAACGCGACGCCGGAACAGATCAAGGCGCTGTTCAGCAACTGCCGCCTCATCGGCCGTCGCTTCCGTCTGGCTCACATCGTCTTTGGTCGTGACGTGATCGAAGTGGCCACCTTCCGGGGTCACCACCATCAGGTCAATACCAGCAAGCACGTGTCGGCCCAGTCTGATGAAGGCATGCTGCTGCGGGACAACGTCTACGGCACCATCGAAGAGGATGCCGAGCGTCGCGACTTCACCGTCAACGCCCTCTACTACAGTGCCAGGGACTTTACCCTGCACGACTTCGAGGGGGGCATCGAGGATCTGGCCGAGCGCAAGCTGGAGCTGATCGGCGATCCCGAGACCCGCTACCGGGAAGATCCGGTGCGCATGCTGCGCGCCGTGCGCTTCGCCGCCAAGCTGGACATGCACATCAGCCCGCGCACCGCCGCCCCCATCAAGGAGCTGGCGCCCCTGCTGCAGGATATCCCGGCGGCCCGCCTGTTCGAGGAGACCCTCAAGCTGTTCCTCGCCGGCGACGGCCTCGCCACCTACAAGCTGCTGCGTGAATACGGTCTGTTCCAGCCCCTGTTCCCCCAGGTTGCCGCCCTGTTCACCCCACATGGCAACTCTCCCTACGAGCAGTTCATCGAGCAGGCCTTGATAGACACAGACAACCGGGTCCGTGAGGAGAAGCGGGTCAGCCCTGCCTTCCTCTACGCCACCCTGCTGTGGGGCGCCGTCGAGGCCCGTGGTCGAGTGCTGGAAAACGAGAGTGGCCTGCCCTGGTACGATGCCTTCATGCTGGCCATCAACGAGGTGCTGGACGCCCAGGTGCGGATCATCGCCGTGCCGCGCCGCTTCACCACGGATGTGCGCGACATCTGGGCGCTGCAGCAGCGACTGACCCGGCGTCAAGGCCGTCACCCCGAGCGCGCCATGGAGCATCCCAAGTTCCGCGCGGCCTTCGACTTCCTGTTGCTGCGCAACCGGGTCGAGCGGGGCCTCGGCGAGCTCGCCAGCTGGTGGGAGCGCTACGTGGCCTCCAACCCGGACGTGCGCCCGCAGCTGCAACGGGAAGCGGGCCGTGGTGAACGCGCGCCGACCGGGGAGCGCAGCGGTGAGAAACGCAGCAGCAACAGCCGCAATCGCCGCCGCCCCCGTCGCCGCAAGCCGAAAGCCGCCGAGTAAGCCCATCCCATGATCGAGGTCTTCGTCGCCATCGGCTCCAACCTGGGGGATCCCCTCGCCCAGGCCAGACGCGCCATCATGGCACTGATGGCGTTGCCGGAGTCTAACCTGGTACAGGCCTCGCACCTCTACGGCAGTCGCCCCATGGGACCGGCGGATCAGCCGGACTACGTCAATGCCGTGGTGCGACTCCAGACCCGGCTCGGCCCCCTGGCCTTGCTGGACCAATTACAGAAGATCGAGCTGGAACAAGGACGTGTGCGCAAGGACGAGCGTTGGGGTCCGCGGACCCTGGATCTGGATCTGCTGCTCTATGGGGAGCAGATCATCCAGCATGAACGCCTGACCGTCCCCCACTACGGCATGAAGGAGCGGGAGTTCGTCCTGCTGCCCCTTGCCGAACTGGCGCCCGACCTGGTGCTGCCCTGCGGCACCCCGCTCGCCGAACTGGTTGCCCGCTGCCCGCGCAATGGTCTGTCGATCCTTGCCGAAGCCACGGACGAGTAGAGAAGTAGGAGCAACGTTATGAGCAAGATAACCACCAGCAGCCTGTTGAAGATGAAGCAAGACGGGCAGAAGATCACCGCCATCACCGCCTATGATGCCAGCTTCGCCAAGTTGTTCGACGATGAAGGGGCCCAGGTGCTGCTCATCGGCGACTCCCTCGGCATGGTGCTGCAGGGGGGAGAAGACACCCTGGGCGTCAACATGGACGAGATGGTCTACCACACCCGCTGCGTGGTGCGCGGCACCAGCAAGGCGCTGGTGGTGAGCGACATGCCGTTCATGAGCTATGCCACCCCGGAGCAGACCTACCAGAACGCCGCCCGCCTGATGGCCGCCGGCGCTCGCATGGTGAAGATGGAAGGGGGCGACTGGCTGTGTGACAGCATCCGCCACCTGACCCGCAACGGCGTGCCGGTGTGCGGCCACCTGGGGCTGACCCCGCAATCCGTACACGTGTTTGGCGGCTTCAAGGTACAGGGGCGCGACGAGTTCCATGCCCAGGAGATGTACCGCCAGGCCCTGGAGCTGCAAGCAGCCGGCATCCAGCTGCTGGTGCTCGAATGCGTGCCGGTCGCCCTGGCCGAGCGCATCACCAAGGCGCTGCGCATCCCGGTGATCGGCATAGGGGCGGGGCCCGCCACCGACGGCCAGATCCTGGTGATGCACGACGCCTTCGGCATCACCTCGGGCTATGTGCCCAAGTTCACCAAGAACTTCCTGGCCGAGACCGGCGACATGCATGCCGCCATCCGTCTCTATGTGAAAGAGGTCAGTGAGGGTACCTTCCCGGGCCCGGAGCACTGCTTCAACTGACTGCCGGCCTCAGGGATGCGAGCGGGGGCCTGAGCCCCCGTTTCGCCATCTGCCGATGACCCACTCCCCCATCTCACTTGGATGTACCCGAAGGTAACTATCGATGCTCGTCGTTAATAATCCCGCCGCCCTGCGCGAACAGATCGGTCAATGGCGCCGTGAAGGTCGCGCCATCGCATTCGTGCCCACCATGGGCAATCTGCATCAGGGCCACCTGACCCTGGTCAACGAGGCTCGCAGCCACGGCGAGAAGGTGGTGGTCAGCATCTTCGTGAATCCCTTGCAGTTCGACAAGGCCGAAGATCTCGCCAACTATCCCCGCACCCTGGAACAGGACTGTGCCGCCCTGCAGGCCGCCGGCGTGGATCTGGTGTTCACCCCGACCCCGGAGCTCATGTATCCCCATGGCCTGGCCAGCCAGACCTTCGTCGAGGTGCCCGGCCTCTCCAGCCTGCTGGAAGGGGCGCTGCGCCCCGGCCACTTCCGCGGGGTGAGTACCGTCGTCACCAAGCTGTTCAACCTGGTGCAGCCGGATGTGGCCTGCTTCGGCCAGAAGGACTATCAGCAGCTGGCGCTCATTCGCAAGATGGTGGACGACATGGCCATGCCCATCGAGATCGTCGGCGTGCCGACCGTGCGCGCCGACGATGGTCTGGCGCTCTCATCGCGCAACGGCTATCTCAGTGCCGCCGAACGTGCCCTGGCCCCGGAACTCGCCCGCACCATGAACTGGATCGCCGAGCAGATCGAGGGAGGGGATCATCACCTGCCCTCCCTAGTGGCCCAGGCGAGTCAGCGTCTGGACAAGGCCGGGTTCCGGACCGATGCCATCGACATCGTCGATGCGGCGACCCTGGAAGCGGCCACCGCCGACAGCGAGCAACTGGTGATCCTGATGGCCGCTTACCTCGGCAAGGCCCGCCTCATCGACAACCGCGTCGTCACGCTTAGCGCCTGATCCCAAGGAGAGACCATGTCCAAGAAGGTTTATTGCATCGCCCAGTTCCAGCCCAAGCCGGGCAAGGAGCAGGCCCTGTTCCAGGTGTTGCAGAGCCTGGAGCCCAACACCCTGCGGGAAGATGGCTGCCAGCAGTACATAGTGACTCGTCACATTCCCAGCCCCTTCGCCGAGGGGGAGAGCTTCCCCATCGTCTTCAACGAGATCTGGCGCGACATGGCGAGCTTCGAGGCGCACTGCCAGCGGGCCGAGATCAAGGCCTTCTTCGAGCGCTACTGCCTCGCCGACGATGGCCTGGCGGCCAAGTGGAACGTCTGCGTCTACAGCGATGAGCCGGAGGGCTACGACGCCCCCGTGCTCTGAAGCCGTCACATCCGAAGAAACAAAAGGCGCCCGCAGGCGCCTTTTTTCATGGTTCAAACACTCAGTGCCGCAGGCCGGTGCCGCGGGAGATGAGCCACCAAGCCAGGCCGTAGAGGGCCACGATGAAGCCGATGATGATGAGGTAAGCGGTGCCGAGCGGCACGTCGGAGATCCCGAGGAAGCCGTAACGGAACGCGTTCACCATGTAGATGATGGGGTTCACCTGGGAGACCCCCTGCCAGAAGGGCGGCAGCAGGCTGATGGAGTAGAAGACCCCGCCGAGGTAGGTGAGCGGCGTCAGCACGAAGGTCGGTATGATGCTGATGTCGTCGAAGGTCTTGGCGAACACGGCGTTGATGAGGCCCCCCAGGGAGAAGAGGATGGCGGTCAGCAGCACTGTGATGAAGACGCTGAACAGATGGTGGATCTGCAGCGGCACGAAGAACAGGGACACCAGGGTGACGATGAGGCCGACGCAGAGGCCACGGGCCACCCCGCCCCCCACGTAGCCGGCGATGATGATGTAGTTCGGCACCGGTGCCACCAGCAGCTCCTCCACGTTGCGCTGGAACTTGGCGCTGAAGAAGGACGAGGCGACGTTGGAGTAGGCGTTGGTGATGACCGACATCATGATGAGGCCGGGCACGATGAACTCCATGTAGCTGAAGCCCCCCATCTCCCCGATGCGGCTACCGATGAGGTTGCCGAAGATGACGAAGTAGAGGCTCATGGTGATGGCCGGCGGCACCAGCGTCTGCAACCAGATCCGGGTGAAGCGCACCACTTCCTTGGTCAGGATGCTCTTGAAGGCGATGTAATAGGTGTTGGTATTCATGCTTTACGCCCCTCTTCCACCAGGTTGACGAACAACTCTTCCAGCCGGTTGGCCTTGTTGCGCATGCTCTGCACCTGCACCCCCTGGGCGGAGAGCTGCTCGAACAGGCTGTTGAGGGACTGGCTCTTGTCCAGCTCCACCTCCAGGGTGCGCTCATCCTGCATGCGGCCCTGGAACTCGGGCACATTGGGCAAGGCGGAGCCCGGCGCCAGATCCAGCATGAAGGTCTCCCGTCCCAGCTTGCCGAGCAGGTTCTTCATGCTGGTGTTCTCGATAAGCCGACCCTTGTCGATGATGCCGATGTTGCGGCACAGCATCTCCGCCTCTTCCAGGTAGTGGGTGGTGAGGATTATGGTGACCCCTTGCTCGTTGAGATCCTTGAGGAAGTTCCACATGGATCGGCGGATTTCTATGTCCACCCCGGCGGTCGGCTCATCCAGGATCAGCAGCTTGGGTTCGTGCATCAGGGCGCGGGCTATCATCAGGCGGCGTTTCATGCCGCCGGACAGGGTACGGGCCGCCATGTCCCGCTTGTCCCAGAGATCGAGCTGACGCAGGTACTTCTCGGCACGCACCTTGGCCTCGGCACTGGGGACGCCGTAGAAGCCGGCCTGATGAATGACTATCTGGCTCACCTTCTCGAACTGGCTGAAGTTGAACTCCTGGGGCACCAGACCGAGCTGGGCCTTGGCCAGTTCCAGCTCCCCATCGATATCGTGGCCGAACACCTTGACCTTGCCGGCGCTCTTGTTCACCAGGGAGCTGATGATGCCGATGGTGGTGGACTTGCCCGCCCCGTTCGGGCCGAGCAGGGCGAAGAAATCCCCCTGCTTGACGCAGAGATCTATGCCCTTGAGGGCCTCGACGCCCCCCTGATAGGTCTTCTTCAGACCGCTGATTTCCAATGCGTTCATTGCAACCCCTGTGATGGATGGGCCCATCTCGAGACAGAAAAGGCGGCCAAGGCCGCCTGCAGGCAGGGGTGATAAAGTCACCCTGCCGTCGCCACTGTTGAGCCTTGCTTATTCTTGCGGAACTACCTTGCCGATGAACGGCAGATTACGATACTTCTGGGCGTAATCGATACCACAGCCCACCACGAATTCGTCCGGGATGGAGAAACCGATCCAGTCCACCGGTACCTGCACTTCCCGACGGGACGGTTTGTCCAGCAGGGTGCAGATGGCCAGGGACTTGGGTTCACGCAGGGAGAGGATCTCGCGCACCTTGTTGAGGGTGTAGCCGGTGTCGATGATGTCCTCGACGATCACCACATCCTTGCCCTTGATGTCGTCATCCAGATCTTTGAGGATGCGCACGTCACGGGTGCTGTGCATGCCGGAGCCATAGCTGGAGGCGGTCATAAAATCCAGAGTGATGGGCAGTTGGGTCTGACGGCACAGGTCGGCCAGGAAGACGCAGGAACCGCGCAGCAGGCCAATCATGACCACCTCATCGGACCCCTGATAGCGCGCGGTGATCTCTTCACCCAGCTTGGCGATCCGGGCGGCAACCTCGGCCTCGGAGATCATCACCTCGACGATATGTTTCATCACATACTCCAATAATGGCCAAAGGGTTATTGGCCGTTCATGTACATCAAAGCCGAGGATTCTACCATTCCAGCCCCGAGGCGTCAGGCATACGTGATGCTTTTATCGGCTTATTTTAATTGATAGAGTTAGCAAGCCTTTCGGCATTATCGGTGACAATACTATAAACACCATAATCAATAACTATTAGATGAAAAAACTATGGAACCACGCGCAGAAATAAGACGTCGAACCCGGCTCTCGCCGGAGGCTCGTCGTGATCAATTGATGGAATGTGCCATCGAGGTATTTTCCCGTCGCGGCATCGGCCGTGCGGGGCATGCCGAGATCGCGGAACAGGCCAAGGTATCGGTCGCGACCGTGTTCAACTACTTCAACACCCGTGAAGATCTGGTCGATGAAGTCCTGGCAGAGATCGAGCGTTTTGTGCAACAGATCCTCGAGCAGGCCTATACCGGTCAGGGGCCGGTCAAGGAGAGTATCCACCGCCACGTCAAACTCTTTGTCGATGCCGCCTATGACAGCCCGGACCATGCCAGTATCTGGCTGGAATGGAGCTCGTCGGTCCGTGAAGAGGTCTGGCCCCGCTACACCCGTCTGCTGGACAAGGCACTGGAGCGCATCGCGCCCCACCTGCAGACAGCCATGGACGATGGCGAGATCCAGAGCGTGCTGTCGGCGCAGGATCTGGCCCGCTCCCTGACCGGGTTTGGCTACGTCATGATGCAGATGATCAATCAGCCCCAGCGCCCGTCCCGGGAAGAGGTGACTGATTTCCTGTTCAAATATGTGACGGCCCCCCTTCAGGTCGCCTAAGCCGCCTCGCCAATGAAAAGCGGCGCTGGACGATGAGTCCGGCGCCGCTTTTGTTTGCCTGGCTGTGAGGATTCAGGGCTTGGCATAACCCCAGCGCTGAGTCAGCGCCTGCTCGATGCCCAGGTGGTCCAGGATCCGCGCCACCATGAAGTCCACCAGATCCTCGATGCTCTTGGGCTCATGGTAGAAACCGGGCGCCGCCGGCATGATGGTCACCCCGAGCCGCGCCAGTTTCAGCATGTTCTCCAGATGGATGGCGGAAAACGGGCTCTCGCGGGGCACCAGGATGAGCTGGCCCCGCTCCTTGATCACCACGTCAGCCGCCCGCTCCAGCAGGTTGTCCGAAGTGCCGTTGGCGATGGCCGAGACTGTACCCATGGAGCAGGGGCAGACCACCATCTGCCTGGGGGCCGCCGAGCCGGAGGCCACCGGCGAGAACCACTCCTCCTTGCCACAGGCCACTATCTGCCCCTCCCTCACGCCGTATTGGCGGCAGAGGTAGGCAGACAGCTCCTTGGGGCTGCCCGGCCAATCCACCTGCTGCTCGGTCTTGAGCACCACCCGGGCGGCCGAGGAGGCCAGCAGATAGACCCTGTAATCGGCTTGTACCAGGCACTCGAGCAAACGCAGTGCGTAAGGGGCGCCGGAGGCCCCCGTCAGCGCCAAGGTGATCTGTTTATCCATGTTAACTCGCGTTCTTCTGCTGGAGGCGGGCGAGCAGCTTGTCATGGATGCCGCCGAAGCCGCCGTTGCTCATGATCAGAATATGATCCCCCGGGCGGCTCTCGGCCACCAGGGCGTCGATCAGGGCGTCTAGCTCCCCGAACACCTGGGCCGGACGGCGCATGTGAGCGGTCACCTCGCCGAGATCCCAGCCGATGTTCGGCGGCTGGAAGAAGAACACCTCGTCCGCACCGTCGAAGCAGCCGGCCAGCTCCTCCTTGTGCACCCCGAGTTTCATGGTGTTGGAGCGGGGCTCCAGCACCGCCAGGATGCGGGCCTTGCCTACCTTGGCGCGCAGGCCGCCGAGGGTGGTCTCGATGGCGGTGGGGTGGTGGGCGAAGTCGTCATAGACGCTGATGCCGGCCACTTCTCCTTTCAGCTCCATCCGCCGCTTCGGGGACTTGAACTGGCACAGTGCGGCAATGCAGTGCTCCACCATGACGCCGGCGTGGCGGGCGGCGGCGATGGCCATCAGGCCGTTGTTGACGTTGTGCTCGCCGATGCACTCCCAGTGCACCTCCCCCTGCTTGACACCGTCCAGCCACACCTCGAACACCGAGCCGTCATCCGCCAGCCTGACCGCCTTCCACTTGGCATCGTCCTGGCCCACCAGCTCAACCTCGCTCCAGCAGCCCATCTCGCGCACGGCACTGAGGTTGTGATCGGCCTGCGGGAACAGCACCCGGCCATTGCTCGGCACGGTGCGCATCAGGTGGTGGAACTGGCGCTGGATGGCGGCGAGATCCGGGAAGATGTCCGCGTGGTCGAACTCCAGGTTGTTCATGATCAGGGTGCGGGGATGGTAATGGACGAACTTGGAGCGCTTGTCGAAGAAGGCGCAGTCATACTCGTCCGCCTCGATGACGAAGAAGGGGGCAGAGCCGAGGCGTGCCGAGACAGGGAAGTTGCCCGGTACGCCACCGATGAGGAAGCCGGGTTCCAGCTTGGCGTATTCCAGCACCCAGCCCAGCATGCTGGCGGTGGTGGTCTTGCCATGGGTGCCCGCCACGGCCAGCACCCAGCGATCTTTCAACACGTGCTCGAGCAGCCACTGGGGGCCCGAGATATAAGGCAGGTTGCGATCCAGCACATACTCCACGCAGGGGTTGCCACGGCTCATGGCGTTGCCGACCACCACCAGATCCGGCGCGGGATCGAGCTGGGACGGATCATAACCCTCGGTCAATTCGATGCCCTGCTGCTCGAGCTGGGTGCTCATGGGGGGGTAGACATTGGCATCCGAGCCGGTCACCCGATAGCCGAGCTGCTTCGCCAACACCGCCAGACCACCCATGAAGGTGCCGCAGATCCCGAGAATATGAATGTGCATACCACTGCCTTGTCCAATGAAGGGAGTGGGCATTCTACCAAGGTCACCGGAATTTGGCAGACCCAAGCTGCCACTGTGGTACCAAGGCTGTCGCAGTGGCCGTGAAATATGGTCATTTGACGGGACATCGCTATAATGTCGGCCTGCAAACTCGACTCCAACATGCTAAAGGAAATGTCATGAGCCTGAACCTGGTACCGGCTGGCAAGAGCCTGCCCGACGACATCTACGTCATCATCGAAATCCCGCAGAACGCCGACCCGATCAAATACGAAGTCGACAAGGACAGCGGTGCCATCTTCGTTGATCGCTTCATGTCCACTCCGATGTTCTACCCGTGCAACTACGGCTACGTGAACGCCACCCTGTCCCTGGATGGGGATCCCGTCGACGTGCTGGTTCCGACTCCCTATCCCCTGCTGGCCGGCTCCGTCATTCGCTGCCGCCCGGTCGGCGTGCTGAAGATGACCGACGAGTCTGGCGAAGATGCCAAGATCGTGGCCGTGCCGCACTCCAAGCTGACCAAGCAATACGACCACATCAAGGATGTGAACGATCTGCCCGAACTGCTGAAGGCCCAGATCCAGCACTTCTTCGAGCGTTACAAAGAGCTGGAAGCAGGCAAGTGGGTCAAGGTGGAAGGCTGGGGCGACAAGGCCGCCGCCGAAGCCGAGATCCTGACTTCCGCCGAGCGTTACGCTGCCAAGTAAGCGTCTGCTCGCGATAAAAAGGCGCCTTATGGCGCCTTTTTGTTTGTCCGTGGCTGACGATCCGGGGGATCCCCCTGGATATAGATGTCGCGGCCGTTGTCGCGATAGGGGCGATAGTAGTCATCACCGCAGCGGTACTCCCCGCCCGCACTGCCCACCAGATCGCAGTTCACCGGCAACACCTCCAGCCACTTCACCGCCTGCTGGAAGCGCAGCCACTCCTGCCACTCGTGTTCGCGCGCCAACCTGTCCCGCAGGGCAAAGGTATCCGCCGGGGAGAGCCCCTGATTGACGATCACCTGGCCCGCCGCCGCCGGCAGGGTGGTCAAGAGCAGCAGGAACATGGCACCAGCTTTCATGGTCGTCCTCCAAATCGAATATTTTCAAAATTAAATTTAAAGCTTTATCAAGTAATTACCAACTAAAGCCTCATTGGAGCAATCCAAATCCCGCTCCCTCACCTAGTTGTTTAATATCAACCGGCGCAGGAAGCATCCCCATGAAACTGGCACAAGCTCTGCTGTGGAGTCTGATGGTTGGCACCTCTTGCGCTCAGGAGGTCAGTTTCAGCTGGCAGTGGCTCTCCGCCGATGGTCAGCAGAAGCACCTGCAACTGAGCACGGACGAGCGCATTCTCTCCGCCAGTCGCCACGAGATGACCCAACTCGATGCCTCCCTCAACTATCCTCTCGAGACGCTCTACTCCTACATCAGCCCGCGCCTCTACAGCAGCATCAACCAGATCAACCAGAGCAGCCCGGAGACCGCCACCAAGTTTCGCAATCTGGAGCAGGCCTTTACCCTGCACGACAACAGCCTGGAGTCGACCCAGTTCTGGCAGGCCTACCGGCAATACCAGGAGGATGCCTTCTACCAGATGCGGGTCTCCCCCTGTGTGCACCCGGCCAACATCAAGCTGCCCTGCGTGAGGCCCAACTACTCCCAGCTGTTCTACCAGTTCAAGGGGGATCTCAAGCCCCTGGCCCAGCAGTTTTCCGCCAAGGATCTGGCCACCAGCGTGCATCTGCTGCAGGAGTGGCTGAACGCCATCCCCACTCCCCCCGAGCAGATGGATCACTTCTCGCCCCCCCTCCAGGCCCTGCAGGACAACAAGGCCGACAGCGACGAGAAGGCACTCCTGATGGCCAGCCTGCTGGCGGAGCTGGCCCCCCAGTACATGCTCAGCATCATCTACCCCAACATCAGCATCGGCAGCGTCTCCCCCGCCTGGCTCGCCATCACGGCGGACAGCGGCCTCGAGGGGGATACGGTAGTGATCGGCAATCAGCGCCACGTGCTGCTGACCGGCTCTCCCCTGCTGGCCCAGCAGATGACCATGGCCCAGATCCCGCTGATCAGTGAACCCCTTTACTAGAATCCACTCCTCAAACCAGTTGATAAGCGGTTGATCTTTATCGACTGCATGCGATTCTAGCGGCCCTTGCCAGGGGGCCGTGTTACAGATGGCCGCGCCGGCAGGATCCACAAGGTGATAACATTTAACACTTTTTAAACAGATCCGATCAGTTTAGGATGTAGGGTGCCTCTTTCCCTCAACCACAAGTCGTTATAACATAACAAAGGAGTGTCATACGGATGAAACATCTCGTACTTACTCTGGCGCTGCTGCCGAGCTTGGTCATGGCCCACAACATCAAGCAATCCGCCCAGGTTCCCCTGGTCAATATCGCCGACAAGGGCGAACTGGTGTTGAAGGACAAGGAGATAAGCTACCAGCCCTGGCAGAGCAAGGTGCTGACCGGCAAGGTATTCTTGATCCAGCACATCGCGGGTCGCTCCAGCGCCAAGGAGCTCAACGGCCCCATGATCGAGGCGATCAAGGCCGCCAAGCTGCCCCATGATCAGTACCAGACGGTCACCATCATCAACAGCAATGACGCCATCTGGGGCACCTCCGGCTTTGTGAAGAGCAGCGCCGAAGACAGCAAGAAGGAGTTCCCCTGGTCCGCCATGATACTGGATGCCAAGGGCATGGCCCGCAACGCCTGGGATCTGACCCCGGAGAGTTCGGCCATCATATTGCTGGATAAAGAAGGCAAGGTGCTGTTCGCCAAAGATGGCCAGCTCGATGCCACCGATATCACCAAGGTGATGGGGCTCATCAAGTCCCATCTCTGAATCAGAGAGAAGGGCGCTGATGGCGCCCTTTCCACAGGGGCTTATGGTTCGTTCCAAGCTGAAAATCGGGTTGTTGCTGCTGGGCTGGTTGTGGTTGCAACCGGCGCTAGCGCAGCATCCGCTGGAAGCGGACCTGCCCGGCCATAGCCACCATTGCCTGATCTGCGCCCTCCACCTGGATGGCAAGCTGGCCCTGACCCCCGGCGCCCTGGCTCCAGCCCAGCCCTTTGTCGCCTACCCGCCCCTCTCCACCGAGATCACCCGCGTCTCGCGTCTGTACAGCCCCCACTACAGCATCCGTGCACCGCCCGCCATTCATCGTCTGTTCGTTTAAATATTTCCATTATTTATCAATAATTTTGAAAGGATTAACGATGAAAGCTGCCACCCTGTTACTGGCGGTTGCCGCCTTTGGCGTGCAAGCCAACCACGATGAACACGAGAGCCACGGCCACGGCGCTCACGAGCATGGCCACGGCCACCTCAACCTGGTGCTCGATGGCAACCAGCTGATGATCGAGCTGCAGGCTCCCGCCGCCGATCTGGTGGGCTTCGAGCACGCCGCCAAGACGGATGCCGAGAAGGCGCAATTCGCCAAGGCCATGGCCCAGCTCAAGCAACCGGATGCCCTGTTCCGCCTCGACCCCGCCGCCGGTTGCACCCTGGCCCAGCAGGAGATCAATGCCCCCAAGGAAGAGCATGATCACGACCATGACCATGACAAGGCTGACGCCGATCACGACGAACATCACCACGAAGACGGTCACGCCGACATGGGCGCCATGTACACCTACAACTGCCAGACACCGGCCAAGCTGACCGGGCTGGAAGCCACCCTGTTCAGTGTCTACCCGAGCCTGGAGAAGCTGAGCGTGCAGGGCATCCTGCCCGCCGGCCAGACCGCGGCCGAGCTGACCCCGTCCGCCTACAAACTGAACTGGTGATCCCATGACAAACGCCGTGGTTGAGATCCGCGATCTGGCCTTCGCCTGGCCAGGTGGTGAGGCTGTACTCGATCTGCCCTCCCTGCGCATCACGCAGGGGGAGCGGGTATTCATCAAGGGCCCATCGGGTTCCGGCAAGTCGACCCTGCTCGGGCTGCTCGCCGGGATCCAGACCGCCAACCACGGCACCCTGGAGGTGCTGGGCCAGCCCTTGGCCCAGCTCTCCGGCCGCGCCCGTGACCACTTCCGGGCGGCCAATCTGGGTTACATCTTCCAGCAGTTCAATCTGCTGCCCTTTTTATCCGTACTGGACAACGTCACTACGGCCCTCACCTTCTCCCCACAGAAGCGATCCCGCCTGCATGGCAGTCCAGAACAGGAGGCTCGCCGCCTGTTGGGGGAATTGCAGTTGCCGGACGAGGCGTTGCACAGGCCGGTCCATGCCTTGAGCATTGGCCAGCAGCAGAGGGTCGCCGCCGCCCGGGCACTGATCGGCTCACCGCCCCTGGTGATCGCCGACGAGCCTACCTCGGCGCTCGATACCGACAACAGGGCCGCCTTCATCAAGCTGCTGTTCGAGGAGTGCGACAAGCAGGGCTCGACTCTTATCTTCGTCAGCCACGACCCCTATCTCGAGCCCCTCTTCCCCCGGGTGGAGAACCTGCAACGGCTCAACCGGAGGGCTGCATGATGAGATCGGACAACCAGAACCTCTACCCACGCGCATCCGCGCAGGCAGGCTGCCAGCCATTCAAAACGCGGAGGTCGCCATGCTGAAACTCGCCCTGCAAAGTCTCTGGGCCCGTCGCCTCACCGCCGGGCTCACCCTGCTGGCCGTGGCCATCAGTGTCACCCTGCTGCTCGGGGTGGAGCGGGTGCGCACCGAGGCGCGCGAGAGCTTCGCCAATACGGTCTCCGGCACGGATCTCATCGTCGGCGCCCGCTCCGGCCAGGTGAACCTCTTACTCTACTCCGTGTTTCGCATCGGCAACCCCACCAACAACGTCGGCTGGGACGCCTATCAGGCCATCAAGCAGCGTCCCGGCATCGCCTGGACCATTCCCCTCTCCCTCGGAGACTCCCACAAGGGCTTCAGGGTGCTCGGCACCACCGGCGACTACTTCACTCATCTGAAATACGGCCAGCAACAGTCGTTGCAACTGCGGGAGGGACGTCCGTTCGAGACGCCGTTCGAGGCGGTGCTCGGCGCCCAGGTAGCCGAGAAGCTCGGCTACAAGCTGGATCAGTCCATCATCATCGCCCACGGCGCCGGCAACACCTCTTTCAGTCAGCACGACAACCTGCCGTTCAAGGTGGTAGGGATATTGGCGCCGACCGGCACCCCTGTCGATCGCACCGTGCACGTGCCGCTGGCGGGCATCGAAGCCATCCACCTCGGCTGGGACACGGGTCGTCACAGCAAGAACGTCACCGCCGAGCAGGCGCTGGCGCAGGATCTCACCCCCAAGACCATCACCGCCTTTATGGTGGGCCTGAGCAACCGCATATTGGCGTTCCAACTGCAGCGCGGCATCAACACCTACACGGGCGAACCCCTGATGGCCATCTTGCCGGGGGCCGCCTTGCAGGAGCTGTGGGGCATGATGAGCGTGATGGAGACGGCGCTCACCGTCATCGCGGGCTTCGTGGTGGTGGCGGGCCTCATCGGCATGCTGACCACATTGCTGGCGGGGCTCAACGAGCGGCGCCGCGAGCTCGCCATCCTGCGCTCCCTCGGCGCCGGCCCCTCCCACCTGTTCCTGCTGCTGGCGCTGGAGGCCATGGCCCTCACCACCCTCGGTATCGCCCTCGGGGTCGGGGCCCTCTATCTCGGACAACTGCTTGCCACCCCCTGGCTGCTCAGCCACTATGGCCTGCAACTTGGCCTGGGCCTGCCGAGCGCCTACGAATGGCAACTGCTGGGGCTGGTGTGGCTGGCGGGCATGGTGATAGGCCTGCTGCCCGCCGCCCGCGCGTATCGCTACAGCCTGAGCGATGGCATGAGTATCCGGATATGACGATGACAAGAGGAAAGATGACGATGTGGCGAGTGCTGACCGTGCTGTTGGGTGTGTTGGCATTGCCTGCCCATGCCGTGGATTACAAGACAATCGACTGGGATGTGCTCATTCCAGAGGGTGAAAAACTGCTGCCACCGCCCCAGGTCAGCCACGACGGCAACCTGGCCTCGGTGCCGCAGCCGGTCGGCGGAGTCAACAAGAAGCTGGACAACCAGGATCTGCGCATCCCGGGCTTCGTAGTGCCGCTGGAGGGGGATGCCAAGAAGGTCACCGCCTTCCTGCTGGTGCCCTACTTCGGCGCCTGCATCCACGTGCCGCCGCCCCCCACCAATCAGGTGATCTACGTGAGCTACCCCAAGGGCGCGCCTGTGGATGATCTCTGGGATGCCATCTGGGTGAAGGGCAAGATGCGCACGGTCAGTTCCAGCCACGAGATGGCCACCGCCTCCTACTCCATGGAGGCGACCGACGTCAGCGTCTACGAGGAGTAAGCCGCCGCGTCTATTGCCTTGATACGCAATCAAAATGGCCTCCCCCAGGAGGCCTTTTTGTTATCCCGCCTGCACATCTGGGCCGAGCCCCGCCTGAGGGATTGCTCGTTTGGCTGCTTGGGGTAACATTCAATACCAGCCTGAATCCCCTCAGCCAGCACGGAGCCAGCATGGCCGATCTGCCGCCCCCCAAGAAAGAGAGTTCCATCCTGAGCAGCCAGGAGCAGACCCTGCGCCTGGCCCGCAGCCGCGGCATCGACGGCATGCTGACCCGCAACAGCGACAGCACCTTCGAGCAGCGCGCCACCTTCCGCCAACTGGCTGAACAGGCAGCACGCCAGCGCAATCTGGAATCCATCATGGTGATGGCCTCCCGCCACTGCGAGGAGACGGCCGCCGGCGGCGAGATGGACAGCGACTGGCTGACCCGCTTCCTGCAGCTGGCCGAAGAGATCAGCATGGTGCCCATGCAGCAGCTATGGGGGCGGATCTTCGCCCTGGAAGTGGCGACCCCGGGCCGCTTCTCCATCCGCGCCCTCAGCACCCTCAAGGAGATGACCCAGCGCGAGGCCCAGCTGTTCCAGCGCATCTGCGCCCTCTGCTGCCACTACGAGGGCAGCGACGAGCAGCGCCTGCTGCTCGGCATGCACAAGGGGGCCAGCCTGCTGAGCCGCGCCAGAGTCACCCGCATGGGGCTCGGCAAATACCGGGTGCCCTACAGCGCCCTGCTGCTGCTGTTCGATCTCGGCCTGCTGCACCGAGGGGAGCTCGAATCCGGCCCCCTGCCCGCCGACGGGGTGGAGCTTGCGTTTGGTAACCAACACTGGCGCTTGCGCCAGCGCCAGAGTCACCTCACCCTGCTCTACTACCGCCTCACCCCGGTGGGCAACGAGCTCGCCCAGTTGCTGGAGGAGCCGCCGCTGGAGGAGTACCTGCAGGATCTCAAGACCCTGCTCTCCACCAACCTGCAGATCGAAACCCTGATGCAGCCCCCCGCCAGCGCACCGGACATCCCCGCCTGAATCAGCCGGGAGCCCACACGGGCTCCCGCTTTGTTGCTTTCCAAATTGCGAAACCGACACAGCCATTGCCAAAACGGCTCCCAAAAAGCGAATCGATTCAGCTAGTCGCCGCGCTGGCCTTGGCCGTTTTCGTCAATCCACGTACTTTGGCCAGAAAACATGCATTGCGCACGCATTTTAAGTGCCTCTCGACACTCTGGTGCGCGGTTTGCAGATGGGACTACTGGTCCCGAATTGTCAGGACTCATCATTCCCATTGTCGGACGCCCCCATGAGAGTCAACCAGCCCGTTACCCAGCGTGAGCGCCTCTACCCGGCGCATCAGAATCTCATCTCCACCACGGACCTGGAGAGTCGCATCACCTTTGCCAACGAGGAGTTCTGCCAGATTGCCGGCTTCACCCTGGCAGAGTTGCAGGGCGCCCCCCACAACCTGGTGCGCCACCCCGACATGCCGGCCCTGGCCTTCACCGATATGTGGGGTCATATCCGGGAGGGCAAGAGCTGGATGGGGCCGGTCAAGAATCGCTGCAAGAACGGGGATCACTATTGGGTCAACGCCTTCGTCACCCCCATTCAGGATGCGAGCGGCAAGGTGGTGGAGTATCAGTCGGTGCGCACCGCGCCGGACGAGGCGCTCAAGCGGCGAGCCGAGAAAGTCTACGCAGGCCTAAGAGAGGGGCAAGAACCTCTGGCCCTGCGCCTGCCAGCCTTCTCCCACACGCTGGTGCTCAATGGCTGCCTGCTGCTCGCCCTCGCCGCCCTGTTTGGCCTCGGCTATGGCCATGAGTCCGGTTGGCTGGCCGGGCTCGCGGCCCTGCCTCTCATCGGCGGCCTACTGGTGGTGAACGCCCTCTCCCGGCGTCTTGGCAAGCTGGGCGAGCTTGCCCGCAACCGCTTCGACAACCCGCTGATGCAGCTGCTCTACACGGGCCGGGTCGATCGGCTCGCCGCCGTCGAGCTCGCCATGAAGATGAACCAGGCGGAGTTCAACGCCGTGCTGGCCCGCACCCAGCAGACCTGCCAGCAGATCCTGACATCCGCCCAGACGGACCTGCACAACGCCGAGACCATCACGGACAACCTGCAGCAACAGCAGGCCCAGACCAATCAGGTCGCCACCGCCATCACCCAGATGGCCCAGTCCATCCGCGAGGTCTCCCAAAGCTCCACCGCCTCCTCCGATCGGCTGGACGAGACCGCAGACCTCTTCAAAGAGGGCAACCTCCGCGTGCAGGAAACCATCGAAGAGGTGGAGGGGATGCACAGCGAGCTGGTCACCTCCAAGGGGGTGATCAACACGCTCGCCACCCAGTGCCGGGCCATCGACGGCATCCTGGATGTGATCAACAGCATCGCGAATCAAACCAACCTGCTGGCCCTCAACGCCGCCATTGAGGCCGCCCGCGCCGGTGAGGCGGGGCGCGGCTTCTCCGTGGTGGCGGACGAGATCAGATCCTTGGCCATCAAGACCCAGTCCTCCACCGGAGAGATCCAGAAGATGATCAGCCTCTTGCAGGGCAGTGCCGGAGATGCGGAGCAGGCGATGGCGCAGGGGGAGCGGCTCTCCGCCAGTTGTCGCCTCAAGGCCTCCGCCACCGGCGACGTGCTGCAACAGATCAGCGATCGCCTGCTGCAGGTGACTGCCGGCAGCAACCAGATAGCCCAGGCGGTGCAGGAGCAATCCGAGGTCACGGCCGACATAGACCGCAGTGTCCTCAGCATCAAGCGCCTCGCCGACGACTCCAGCCAGGGCAGCCAGCACGCGGTGCAGGGAGTCGTGGCGCTGGTGCGACAACTCGGGGAACTGGAGCGACTGGTGCGCCAGTTCCAGCAACGCCCCTCCCCCCATGCAGCCAATGAACCTCAGCCCAGTGGTCGAGCCCTGCTCGCCCGCTAAGCCTTCATGGAGGAAACCAGACCTAAAGACCGTGCGCTAATACAAAAAAGCATGGGCCCCGTCTCTCACGAGACGGGGCCCATCGACATTATGAGGCTATGGCAGAGATCTCTATATCAGACCCCGAACCCACAAGGCAGCCAGCCGCTTATCCACCCGCACCACAGCTTGCCTTTGCGGTTCTCTAAATGTCTGCTGCACGACACTGCGCTCAACAGAGTGGCTGTCCCTATTTCACTGCCCCGCCCCGATACCGTCGAGCCTTGAGAGAGTTAGGACACCCATCCCCCTCTTCGAACACAACCCGCTGACCGCTCAATTTATTGATCTTGCCCGAGAAACGACCATCTCACCCTTCCCTAACCGGCTCCGTTCGGTAACATGTCCACCTGAACCACCTCTTGTCGGAGTTAGCCATGAGCCAGACCAGAGCAACACCACAGGTAACAAGCAGCAGGCTGGAGGCTGAAATTCAGGAGCGGTAGCCTTGCCCGATGAAATAAATAACGAGTGGCAACACAAATATATTCTGATACCAGAGATCGTGAGTTCTCAGACCACCGCCATAAAAGTGATAAAAATCATTTAAACGGTCGGATTATCGGATAAGTAGCACCCTTATATTCATCACTGTCAGGGGCCAAAATGAAACTCCGAGCGATATTTTTACTTTTGCTCTTTTTGACATTCACTAGTAACGCTGAAGATATCACTACTCGCACAGCCAGCAGGGATGATGGTTCGCCTATCTCCTATTATTTGATCCAACATTCCCATGATGCAGATACACTGCTGTTGATTCTGCAAGGCTCTGATTGCAACAGCATACTGAACATCGACTCGATATTTACTGACTATAAAAATGTTTGGCCAGAAGCTGATGTTCTGCTGGTCGAAAAGTACGGCATCAATCGCAAATTAAAATACAGTACCGATCCGGCACGCAAGGATTGTCCTGCTCAGTATCTTGAAAAGGACAACCCTGCGCAGCGGGTAGCGGATATCAAGGCTGTACTCGATACCGTTCGAAAAAATGGGCAATACGAGACATTTATCCTCTTGGGCGGCAGTGAAGGGGCAGTTATCGTCAACCTGGTGACCGCAGATGTTGACTATATCGATGCCACCATCGCCTTTAATGGCGGTGGCCGCTGGTTTATCGATGACGTCTCACACAGCATCGCGGTAAAGCATAAAAACCCCGAAGCGGCGAGAAAAGAGATCGACGGTTTTAAAGGGTTTTCCGAACATGTTCTTAACAGTAAACCATTTAAGCTTGAAGTGAGTGGACACGGTTATCATTGGTGGCAGCAGATGCTCTCCATCGATCAGCTTGATACCCTGCAAAACATAAAATCTCCTTTGCTGATCATTCAGGGAGGGAGAGACACGTCGGTATCACCTCAAAAAACAGATGAGTTGATGCAGCGTCTTACAGAACTCGGAAAGAGCAATATTGAGTATCGGCGTTATAAAGAGCTCGATCATGGGCTGAAAAACCGTGATGGGAGAAGTCAGCGCAAAGAAACAGCAAGAGATATGAATATATGGTTAAAGTCAAAGTTAGGCGACCCAACCAATAACCCAGCATCAACTGATTGAAGCTGGGCATGCTGGTAAATGTCCTATTTATACCGTGATAACAGTTTATTATTTCACTCTCGCCGGAGTCAGCTATGAGTCATACCAGAGTCACACCACAGAGAAAATGTAGCAAACTGGAGGCTGAAATTCAGGGGCGGTAGCGTGGTTTTGCTGGTTGGCGCAGAGCGTAGCGAAGCCCAACAGACAAGTTCTTCAGCGTTAAAGGGGAAAATATGGATGTCATTAAGGCTTTAGAAATCATCTCAGCATTGTCAGAGGGGATTAATCCTGAAACCGGTGAAGAGTTATCTGAAGAAAGCTGTTTCAACCAGCCGAAAGTCATTCGAGCATTATTTATTGCAAAACAGAGCCTCGAAGCATCAATCATTTCTGAAAAGCGTAAATCTGATTTACCAGAAAATGCTGGGAAGCCGTGGAAGCCAGACGAAGATGAGCTATTGGCAAATAGCTTTGATTCGGGCTTAGGCATTGATGAATTATCAAGAATCCATAAAAGAACAAAAGGTTCCATTGCATCCAGGTTAGTTCGTTTAGGTAAAATAAATGAGCGTTCCGATATTTATACTCGGTAGCCTCGCTTTTGTAGGTTGGCGCAGAGCGTAGCGAAGCCCAACAGACGAGCATTATCACCTCAACCAGAGCGGGATAAAGATGGATTGGGCCTATCGAGAACACAAATTTTTAGATACGTTTCACGGTAAACGTTGGGCTTCACTTCGTTCAGCACCAACCTACGATTTTTAGCCCAACATACGAGATCACCGCTTAAGACGGGCGTTATACGCTATGAGTGTAAGTTTGGAGTGTCTATGGAAAACAGAATTAAGTTTGCACTTTTTTTAAAGAGCTGGAGCTTTGATGGTGGTGATAAAGCTTACCTTAAAGCAAATGCTGAAAAGGCTCTAACAACAGAGTTCGAAGAGGAAATGCACGACAATATTTATTGCCCAGAATGTTGTGCTCCTTTGTTCCGTTCACCAAGAGATAAAGATTATTCAGACAATGGTAGGGCTGCATATTTTGCTCACAAAAGAAGCATAAAAACAGATTGTGGTTTGCGCACAAAGAAAGCTGAGGGTAAAAAATACTTAAATGAAGAAGAAGCCAAAAAAGCAATACAAGATGAAGAACTTGTTATTGTTGAGGGTTTTATCCAAGACAAGCCTATTGTGCCGAACAAAAAGGCAAAGGAGTATGACCAGACGGAAGTTGAGGAACTTGACGGTCCTGTAACTTCTGTGCCGATAGGTAGGCATCGAGGTGAAACATTCAACCTTCCAAGTAAATTTAAAACAGTTAAAGGTATAGTAAAGAATTTTGACGAAAATCTGCATCGTCACTTCTTCTTTCCAAATAGTCAGTATGCAGTCCAACTTCAAGATTATATTCGAAGTATAAAAACTATTACTGGTCCAGATAACAAGCCCAAACTTTATTATGGGAAAATTGTTAAATCATTCAACGCTGGTAAGACACCTAAAAACATCCGCATGACTAAGCTTAGCTATAATACGAAAGAGTTTAACGACTTCTACTTTAAACTTCAGGATGAAAAGCAACGCGAAAAGGGAATTTATGATAACAGTCAGGATAGAATCGTATTAATGTACGGTAAGGTTACAGAGAATGGTTCTGGTCTTTGCATAGAGCATGTTGGTTGGGGAGAGTTCGCTTTACTACCTAAAAAATATGAGCACCTTTTAGAACGCGTATAACAAACGGTTCAAGAGGGACAACCAACGCGCGGCATTTTTATTATGCGTTGGTTTTGGTGATTATGATGTTATGCGGAAAGTTGGTCGTAGCGTTGGCTGCCCCTTAAGCGGGCGTTATATGCAAAAAAGGAACTTAGTATGAAGTATAGATTTGAAGAGATTGAGCATGCTTTTGCACATTTAGATGATATCTTTAGCAAGCAACGCTCTATAGAAGAGAAAAGAAAATACTTAGAGGTAAAGAAAGTAATAATAAGTAAGCTTAATGGTATTAAAGGAGTTATTAATAGTGATGTTATTAAACTTCATGATGGCAGTGAAATAAATCAAATTTATATGTCTTGTAGTGTTATTAAAGATAAGTATTTTGAACTAATGTCATTGTATTTAAATAAAAAAATAAATGGCAACCGTTGGATTGATTCGAATAGAAAGGAAAATATAAAAAACCTCAGTGATTTTTTCTGGTTTGAATCAGTTAGAAATGTAAGGAATAAAATAGCACATGATATGATCGAACCTGTTTTTGTCGTAAAAGGAGACTCTCTATACTTTAACTATTTTCACTTTGTAGACGGTAATCATTCTAAAGTGCCATTTGTCCATTATAATAATGACGAAAGAAATCTTGTTGCACTTAAAGAATATGGTGAATATCTACTTGGATGTTTTTGGCGATTGATATTCTCCATTCATATTATTGCCGATCCTGCAAGTAAACAAAAAAATGATGGTGGTATTCTCTATGACCCTAACATTTCAAATGAAGAGGATGAGTTAAGAAAGTTCATTGCATTGTTTGACTATACTGAAAAAAAATGTTTGGATTTAGAGTCCGATTATGAATCTGGGTCTTATCAACGAGTTAATCCTTACTATTTGGCAGAGTTATACTTAAACCTTGGTTGTATTCGAGCGAAAAACGGTGATATTTCTGATTCCATAAAAGCATTTAAAAAATCAATTTCTTTAAACCCTGATATTGCGCAAGTTTCCAATGTAATAGCTGCCTGCGCTCCAGATTTGTCTGATCACAATTTAGTTGTGGAACTCATATCTGAGTATTTTGAATACGCTGTCAATAACAAATACATTCGGTTCTTTGGGAATGCGGGTTATTATCTTTCCGAGCTTGAAGATCACGAAATTACAGAGTCGATATTCCAAGCTGGCTTTGATTTTGTTAATGAAAACAAAGAGTCTGTTGACTATTTGTATAACTATGCTCATTTTAAAAAAAATAATATAAAGGATTACGATAATGCTGTTAAGTTGTGCTTAATGGTATTAGATATCAATCCAGTGGATAGAGGGGCACATAAAATGTTGTTTAGCCTTTATAATTTACAAGGTAGATATCATGAGATTCCTAAGCATATAGATAAATACTATATGAATGTTAATGATGAACTCAAAATTATAATGGACGACTGGTTGGATGCATATAACAAAGCGTTTAAGGCAGATTCCCAACGCTAAGTACTCTGTATCCAAAGTTAGGTTTAGTGTTTACGGTGTAAGGGTTTAAGTTAGGTGGCTAGCGTTGCTCACTACTTAATGCGGCGTTATGCGTCAGGTTTAACAAGTTTTTGCGTTAAATTCGCATCGTGAATTTTAACCGAGCATTTTAAGCCGGTAATTTTATCGTCAGGCTAAAGTCGATTTCCGGTTTTCTATTTTTACCAATCGTCACCAATGCCGTGGCGTTTATAACAGGTTTTTGCACACAGAAAGCCCGTAGGTTCGAATAGCGCAGCGTATACGGACAATCGCGAATAACCGCGCCGAGATAACAATTCAGCGCCTAAGACGGCGCCACTCAACAATTACAGGTAGTTCCCCTGCCGCAGGGCGGTCAGTAGCTCATCCACCAGCACCTCTACCGGCTTGCCGGCGTTGAGTAGATGGATCTCCGGCTGCTCGGGTGCCTCGTAGGCAGAGTCGATACCGGTGAAGTTGCGGATCTCTCCGGCCCGCGCCTTCTTGTAGAGCCCCTTGGGATCGCGCTCCTCGCACACTGAGAGCGGCGCATCGACAAACACCTCGACAAACTCGTCCGCCCCCAGCAGATTGCGCACCAGCTCCCGTTCGACACGGAACGGTGAGATAAAGGCGGTGAGCACGATCAGGCCCGCATCCACCATCAGTTTTGCCACTTCGCCGACCCGGCGGATATTCTCCTGACGGGCCGCGTCGTCGAAGCCGAGATCGCCGCACAGACCGTGGCGCACATTGTCCCCATCCAGCAGATAGGTGTGCTTGCCATCCATAGCCAGCGCCTGCTCCAAGGCCCCCGCCAGGGTGGACTTGCCCGCCCCGGAGAGGCCGGTGAACCAGATCACCAGCGGCTTCTGTCCCTTCTGCGCGGCCCGGCTCTGTTTGTCGACGGCATGGGCATGCCACACGATATTGCTCATTCACACTCCTTGCTTGGCGCTCGCGCCTCAATGCTGAAAGGGTCTGGCTCCCAGGAGCTCAGCCTCCACCCGTCAATGACGGGTGCCATGGTCGTCGTGTATTTATATTCCCTGCGAGACACCCAAGCACCAGGGTTGCACCGCCTTAAAACGGGAACAGCAGGGGCACCATGCAGATCACCCCCAGGCTGTAGGCCAGGGACACCGGCAGGGCCAGCCTGAGGTAGTCCGGCATCCTGTAGTTGCCCGCCGCATAGACCATGAGATTGGTCTGATAACCATAGGGCAGTATGAAACTGGAGCTGGCCCCGAACAGCACCGCCAGAATGAACGGCATGGTCGATACGTCCATGCTGAGCGCCAGCTGATAACCCATGGGGAAGGCCAGGGCCGCCGCCGCGTTGTTGCTCATCAGCTCGGTCAGCACCAGGGTGAACAGATAGATGCCGAGGAAGGCGATGAAGGGGCTGGCACCGTCGAACTCCCCCATCAACCAGTCGGCGATGAGGCGGGCCAAGCCACTTCGCTCCAGCTGATCGGCGATGGCAAGCGCCCCGCCCACCACCAGCCAGATATCGAGCGGAAAGCGGCGGCGGATCTCGTCCAGGGTCAGGATGCGGGAGAACAGCAGCACCACCAGCATCACCAGCAAGCCCTTGAATAGCGGCACCAGACCGAATACCGACAGGGCCAACACCCCGAGAAAGCCCAGGATCACGGCGGCGCTGCGGTTGCCATCGAGACGGGTAGAGGCCTCCAGCCCGCTCACCACCACGAACTCCCGGGCGAGGGACTTGTTGCCGGCAAACTTGGGGCCAGGTGCCAGCAGCAGGGTATCCCCCGCATGCAGTTCAATCTGGCCGAGGCCGCCGGTGAGCTGGGTCTCGCCCCGGCGCACCGCCAGCACCACGGCATCGAAGTGGGTGCGAAACTCCGCATCCTTGATGGATTGCCCCACCAGCCGCGAGCTGTGGCTGACGATCACCTCCACCAGATGCTGGCCGTTGAGACGATGCTGACCATAGAGATCCAGCCCCTTGAGCTCCTGCAGCACGCCGACACTCTCCACATCGCCGCAAAACAGCAGCATGTCCCCCTCGTGCAGCTCGTGCTCCGGCTGCACCGGGCAGATCACCTGGTTGCCGCGGATGATCTCGGCGAGATAGAGGCTTTTAAGGCTGCGCAGGCCGTTCTCCTTGACGCTGCGCCCGGCCAGGGGCGAGCCGGGGCCCACCTTGGCCTCGAGAAAATAGCCGGATTCCCGGCTCATCTCGGTATCCTGCTCCGGCAGGTGGCGGGCAAACAGCAGCACGGCCACCAGCCCAGTCAACAAGGTCCCCGCCCCCACCATGAAGAAGTCGAACATACCGAGGGGCTCGGCCCCCATCTTGATGAGGAAGCTGTTGACGATGAGGTTGGTGGAGGTGCCGATCAGAGTCAGCACGCCGCCAAAGGTCGCCGCGAAGCACATGGGCAGCAACAGCCGGGAGGGGGCATGGTTGGGGTTGCGTTTGACCGCCCCCAGCATGGAGGCCACCACGGCCGTGTTGTTGACGAAGGCCGACAGAAAGGCGGTGGAGAACCACACCTTCACCAGCACCTTGTTGAAGGATCCCGTGCCCACCAGGTTGGCGAACCAGCTCATGATCCGGGTCTTCTCCACCGCGAGCGACACTAGCAGCAACAGCACCAGGGTCAGCAGGGCGCTGTTGGTGTAGCCCGCTACCACGGCGTTGATGTCCGCCATGCCGCTCAGGTAGGTGATGAGCACGGCGCCCGAGAATAGCAGCGCCGGACGGAGTTTGCCCTGGATCAGCAGGGCCACGAGAGCAGCCAGCAGACCCAGCACCAGGGATTGTTGCCAGGTCATGGGCTTATTCCTTGTCTGCGCCGTTACCTAGGCTAAGCGCCTGCCAGTGGGGGAAGTGCTTGCGCACCAGGGCGTTGAGCTCTATTTCGAACTCGCTGTACTGCCCCGCCACCACCTTGGCGGCCAAGCCTTGCACTATCATGCCGGCACCGACGGTGACGTTGGAGAGGCGGTCGATCAGGATGAAGCTGCCGGTGTCGCGGATCTCCTGATAGGGGTCGAAGGCCACGGGGTCGGTCAGGCTCAGCTCGCACAGGCCGATCTCGTTGAGCTTGAGCTCGGCGGCCGCAAGCTCGTCCAGCTTGTTGATCTCGACGCGGTGGCGGATGGCTTCCACCTGGCCGCGAGTCTTCTTGGTGGCCAGCTTGACGTCATAGACCCGACCCGGCTGCAGGGATTCTTCCCCCATCCAGACGATGTGAGCCAGCACGTTCTGGGTCACCTGGGGCTGGCGAGCGGCATCCACCAGCAGATCGCCTCGGCTGATATCGATCTCGTCCGCGAAGGTCACGGTGATGGCCTGACCCGGCAGGGCGTACTCCAGATCCCCGTCGAAGGTGACGATGCGCGTCACCTTGCTCTGCTTGCCGGACGGCAGCACCGCCAGGCTGTCACCCACCCGCAGCACACCGGAGGCCAGGGTGCCCGCGAAGCCGCGAAAATCCAGGTTCGGGCGGTTCACATACTGCACCGGCAGGCGCACCGGATGGCGCTCCAGCTCACGCTCCACCTCGGCGGTTTCCAGCAGGGAGAGCAGGGTCTCCCCCTGGTACCAGGCCAGCTTGTCGCTCTGGTTGACCACGTTGTCCCCATCCAGCGCCGAGACAGGCACGATGTGGATGGTGTCGACGCTGAGCTTCTTGGCGAATTCGCGATATTCGGCGCTGATGCGCTCGAACACGGCCTGGCTGAACTCCACCAGATCCATCTTGTTGACCGCCACCACAAACTGTTTTATCCCCAGCAAACTGGCGATAAAGCTGTGGCGACGGGTCTGATCCAGCACCCCCTTGCGGGCATCGATGAGGATGATGGCGAGATCGCAGGTGGAGGCACCGGTGGCCATGTTGCGGGTGTACTGCTCGTGGCCCGGGGTGTCCGAGATGATAAATTTGCGCTTGGCCGTGGAGAAATAACGGTAGGCCACGTCTATGGTGATGCCTTGCTCGCGCTCGGCCTGCAGGCCGTCTACCAAGAGCGCCAGATCCAGCTTCTCACCCGCAGTACCGAGCTTCTGGCTATCGGACTCCAGGGCCTTGAGCTGATCTTCATAGATCTGCTGGGAGTCGTGCAGCAGGCGGCCGATCAGGGTGCTCTTGCCGTCATCCACGCTGCCGCAAGTGAGAAAACGCAGCAGGCTCTTGTGCTGCTGGGCGTGCAGGTAGGCTTCGATGCCCTGTTCCGTGATGGCGGTTTGAATATGGTTGTTCATGTGTCGATTCCTTAGAAATATCCCTGACGCTTCTTCTGCTCCATGGAGCCCGCCTGATCGTGGTCGATCAATCGCCCTTGCCGCTCGCTGGAGGTGGTCACCAGCATCTCCTCGATGATCTCGGTCAGGGTGGTGGCATTGGATTCGATGGCACCGGTCAGCGGGTAGCAGCCGAGGGTACGGAAGCGCACCAGCTCCTGCTTCACTTCATCTTCCGGGCCAATGGGCATGCGCTCGTCATCCACCATGATCTTGATGCCGCCCCGCTCCACTACTGGGCGCATGGCCGCGAAGTAGAGCGGCACGATGTCGATGTTTTCCAGGTAGATGTATTGCCAGATGTCGAGTTCGGTCCAGTTGGAGAGCGGGAACACCCGTATGCTCTCCCCCTTGTTGACCTGACCGTTGTAGACCCGCCACAGCTCGGGTCTCTGGTTCTTCGGATCCCAGCGGTGGGACTTGTCACGGAAGGAGTAGACCCGCTCCTTGGCCCGGGACTTCTCCTCGTCCCGACGGGCGCCACCGAAGGCGGCGTCGAAGCCGTACTTGTTCAGCGCCTGCTTGAGCCCCTCGGTCTTCATGATGTCGGTGTGCTTGCCACTGCCGTGCACGAAGGGGTTGATGTTCATGGCCAGGCCGTCCGGGTTCTTGTGAACGATGAGATCCAGCCCGTACTTGGCGGCGGTCTCGTCGCGGAACTTGATCATCTCCTTGAACTTCCAGTTGGTGTCCACATGCAGCAAGGGGAAGGGGATCTTGCCCGGGTAGAAGGCCTTGCGGGCCAGGTGCAGCATGACGGAGGAGTCCTTGCCGATGGAGTACATCATCACCGGGTTTTCAAATTCGGCAGCCACCTCGCGGATGATGTGGATGCTCTCGGCTTCCAACTGCTGCAGGTGGGTCAATCTTTCACGATCCATGTCTTGGTCCTCGGTCATTACCAGCACGCCTCGGCGCGCCTTGGGTTCAGTGCGGCGCCGCCTTGGCAGCGCCAAAAAATCGATTCGTGGTGAACGGGCTCAGGCCAGGCTGACCAGTTTCAGATCCGTGCTGACGAACTCATCGCTCAGCGCACTCCCCTGCTCACCAAACCAGGCGAGCCGCTCGCGCAAGGAAACCACCTCGCCGATGACGATGAGGGACGGGCTCTGCGCTTGCGCCGCCAGGGTGGCCAGCTCATTCAAGGTGCCGGTCAGCACTCGCTGACTGGCCTGAGTGCCTCTCTCTATGATGGCGAGAGGGGTTGAACTGCTGCGGCCATGGCTCACCAGCTGCTGCTGTATATGCTCGGAGCGCATCAGCCCCATGTAGATGACCAGGGTCTGATCAGTGGCGGCGAGCTGCTGCCAGTCCGGCTCCTTGCCATCGCTCTGGCAGTGACCCGTGATAAAGACCGCACTTTGCGCATAGTCACGGTGAGTGAGCGGGATGCCGGCGTAGGCGGTGGCACCCGCGGCGGCCGTGATGCCCGGCACCACGGAGAAGGGAATGCCCTCGGCGGCCAGCACTTCCAGCTCCTCGCCACCGCGGCCGAACATGAAGGGATCACCCCCCTTGAGGCGCACCACCCGATTGCCCGCCCTGGCGTATTCCACCAGCAGGCGGTTGGTCTCGTCCTGCGGCACGCTGTGGGCGCCGGCCTTCTTGCCGACCGATACCAGGGTTGCATCACGGCGCACCAGGCCCAGGATCTCGGGGGAGACCAGCTGATCGTAGAGCACCACTTCCGCCTGCTGGATCTGTTGCAGCGCCTTGAGGGTCAATAGGCCAGGATCGCCGGGGCCGGCGCCGACCAGCACCACCTCGCCCACTTCGGTCTGGGCCTTGTCCAGCCCCTCGTTCAGCCAATGCTCGGCTCCCTGCCAATCCTGCTTCTCGACCAGGCTACCGAGGGTGTTGGAGGCGAAGGCTCGTTCCCAGAAGCGGCGACGATCGGACAGCGACACCAGCACCTGCTTGGCCTTGCCGCGCACCCGGCCGGAGAGTTCGGCCAGGCCGCCGAGGTGGCGGGGCAGCAGGCTTTCCAGCCGCTCACGCAACAGGCGCACCAGCACGGGCGCCTTGCCGCCGCTGGAGACGGCCACCATGACAGGGCTGCGATCTATGATGGAGGGGAAGATAAAGCTGGAGCGCACCGGATCGTCCACCACGTTGACGAAGAGTCCACACTGGTTGGCGCTCTGATAGACCAGGGCGTTGGCCTCGAGATCGTCGGTGGCGGCGACCACCAGGATATGACCGACCAGATGATCGGGGGTGAAACGCTCCGCCAGATGGGTGAAGCGGCCATGAAATTCGTTGAAGGCGGCGTCGATGGTCGGGGAAACCAGGGTCAGGCGGGCACCGGCGGCCAGCAGCAGGCGTGCCTTGCGCAGGGCCACCTCGCCCCCGCCTACCAGCAGTACCGGGCGGCCTTCCAACTTGGCAAACATAGGTAAATAATCCATTTCGGCCCATTCCTCGGCATACGACGACATCTGGGGCGACTATAGGCAGGCTGCTTATTCCTTCAAAATAATAAAAAATGCTCTTTAATGCGTTTTGGTAATTAGTAAACCTGCACAATGGCAAAGGGGAGTGAATGTGCTTGTGGTGTCCCAGCCCAGACTCTAGGCTAGTGAAGGTGTTTCATAAGGAGCTTAATAATGAATGAGTCATTGATTGTATTGGGGATCTTCGTGTTCCTGGTGCTCGCCACCCTGAGTGCCGGCATCAAGATAGTGCCCCAGGGCTACAACTGGACGGTGGAGCGCTTCGGCCGCTATACCCGCACCCTCTCCCCCGGCCTCAACCTGCTCATTCCCTACGTGGACAGGGTCGGCCACAAGATCATCATGATGGAGCAGGTACTGGACATCCCCGCCCAGGAAGTGATCTCCCGGGACAACGCCAACGTCACCATAGACGCCATCAGCTTCGTGCAGGTGGTGGACGCGCGCAAGGCAGGCTACGAGGTCAACGATCTCACCAGCGCCATCCGCAACCTGACCATGACCAATATGCGGACCGTGCTCGGCGCCATGGAGCTGGACGAGATGCTCTCCCAGCGCGACACCATCAACGAGAAGCTGCTGCGCACCATGGACGCCGCCACCGCCCCCTGGGGCATCAAGGTGACCCGGATCGAGATCAAGGATGTGCGCCCGCCCATGGCGCTGATCGACGCCATGAATGCCCAGATGAAGGCCGAGCGCCAGAAACGGGCCGAGGTGCTGGAGGCCGAAGGGGTACGCCAGTCCAAGATCCTGAAAGCCGAGGGGGAGAAGCAGTCCCAGATCCTCAAGGCCGAGGGTGAGCGTCAGGCCGCCTTCCTCGCCGCCGAGGCGCGGGAGCGGGCCGCCGAGGCGGAAGCCAAGGCAACCCATATGGTCTCCCAGGCCATCGCCGCCGGGGATATGCAGGCCATCAACTACTTCGTGGCACAGAAATACACCGAAGCGCTGGCCCGCATCGGGGAAGGCCCGAACAGCAAGATCATCATGATGCCGCTGGAAGCGGGCAGCCTGATCGGGTCTGTCGCCGGTGTGGCCGAGCTGTTCAAGGATGGCAAGGGCGGCAAATCATGACAGAGCTGCTGGAGGGGCTGACCCACTGGCACTGGCTGGGGCTGGGCTTCGCCCTGCTGGCCATCGAGGTGCTGGGGTCGGTGGGCTTCCTGCTCTGGACCGGCATCGCCGCCCTGGAAGTCGGGATCTTGCTGCTGCTCTGGCCCTTCGGCTGGCAGGTGCAACTGCTGCTGTTTGCGGTGCAGTCCCTGCTCACCACCTGGGCCTGGTGGCGCTGGCAGCACAGGCGGGATCGCTCGCAGCAGGACGCCGCAGCCCCCATCAACGAGCGGATGCAGAGCTATCTGGGGCGGGAGCTGACCCTGCTGGACGAGGTGAACCAGGGCATGAGCCGGGTGCGTCTCGACGACTCCGTCTGGACGGTACGCTGTGAGGTCGCCCTGCCGGCGGGCAGCAAGGTGAAAGTGGTCGGCGCCGACTCCCATATCCTGCTGGTGGAGCCGCTGGCCTGAGCTGACTCATACAACGGTTCAGGGCCACTCAGGGCCCTCAAGAATGGCCATAAAAAAACGGGCCCGGCATCAATGCCGGGCCCGTTTTCAGATGAGGTGCAGGCTTAGTTGGCCTTGGCATCGCTCACTGCAGCGTCGACCTTGGTGGCCACATCTTCGGCAGCTTTCTCAACGGTAGCAGACGCTTCGGAAGCAGCCTTCTCTACGGTTGCGGAAGCGTCGGAAGCAGCCTTCTCAACGGTTGCAGCAACGTCGGCGGCCGGAGTAGCGGCCGGAGCGGCGGCTTCTTCTTTCTGACCACAAGCGGTCAACATCAGACCCAGGATACCGGCTACCAGTACTTTGTTCATGTACATATCCTCAAATAAAGATGGAGAGACGGCCGTCAGGGCCATCACTGAGCATCTTGTTCCCGTGGAAAATCCATCAGAGCGGGAGCCAAGAGACGCGCGAAATATAACGCCATACCCAGCCAATGAAAACGCGTATCACAATGATATTTTCTCGTTGGCTGGATAAAAATAACTGCTATAGCGACAAAAAATAATACAAAACCCAACTCGGTGCGCACAATGGCACAATAATCATCCATAAAAGCGATAATTATCAGTCATTGGTTGCTATTGAATACCGCCTGACTCTGCCTGAAAGTTCGGGATCAGTCAGACAGCTTCTGACAGCTCAGCCGTTTACCCTGGCTGTGGCTCTCGCGGGCGAGATCCAGCAGCGCCATCACCGCCAGCGCCTCCTGGGCCGGCACCGGATTGGCCCCCTCCCCCTTGATGGCGGCGCAGACCCCGCGATAGTAGGCGCCATAATCTCCCGCCTCGCCGTTCACCGGCTGGGATTGCGACTGGCAATCCACCACACGGCTGAGCTGACCCAGATCCGGATCCCGACCCCAACCCGCCACCGGCGGCCGCAGACCGGCCTTGAGCTGCTCTTCCTGCACATCCATGCCGAACTTGATGAAGGAGCCAGTGCTGCCGTGGATGACGAAGCGAGGCATGGTGGCGGACACGAGGCAGCTGCCGTGCAGTATCACCCTAAGCGGCCCATAGCCCAGCACCACGTGGAAATAGTCATCGCTCAGGGCGCCGTGGCGCTGCTGGGCGAGATCGGCCTGGATCCAGTCCGGCTGGCCGAACAGCTGCAGCGACTGGTCGAGAATGTGAGGGCCGAGATCGAACCAGAGGCCGGAACCCGGGCCCCCCGCCTCCCGCCAGCGCTGGCGCACCTCGGGACGATAACGGTCAAAATGAGACTCGAACTGTGCCACTTCCCCAAGGGCACCCTCGGCCAGCAGCCGGCGCACCGTGAGGAAGTCCCCGTCCCAGCGCCGGTTGTGGAAGATGCTGAGCAGCCGTTGCTGCTTCTCGGCCAGCTCCACCAGGGCCTTGGCTTCTGCCAGGTCCAGCGCAAACGGCTTGTCGATCACCACGTGCTTGCCGGCCAGCAGGGCCTGACGGGCGATGGGGGCATGGGTATCGTTCGGGGTGGCGATGACCACCAGATCCACGCTCTCGTCCGCCAGCACCTGCTCCAGCGAGCCGACCAGGCAACCGGGCAGCTCGGCTTGTACCTTGGCGGCATCCCGACTCACCACCCAGCGCAGGGTCAATCCCGGGGTCGTTGCCAGGAAGGGGGCATGAAAGGTTTGGCCCGCAAAGCCATAGCCCACCAGGGCGGCGTTGATTGTGTGGCTCATCCGCTGTTCTCCGCTGAGATAGTCCGTAGAGAGGGGCACAGGCGAGTGTTGCCCCAAGAAGAAAGGGGGCTCAAGGCCCCCTGATTGTGCTCATCAGAGCACAGGATTTATTGTCAGTACAAGGGGCGTTATCCATCAAGGATAACGCCCCTAGGCATCAAGGTTGCAGGCAGAGCCGGCGGCCGTGACGGGTCAGCAACAGCAGCAGGGGTGGCAGCAGCAGCCACATGTGCAGCGCCAGCTGGTTGAGGGGATCCGAGACCAGGGCCCCGGTAAGCCCTACCAGGGCTCCGGCGCCGCTCATCTGGAACAGGCCGAGCAGGGCCGCCGCGGTGCCGGCGCAGTGGCCGAACGGCGCCAGCGCCATGCCGGCCGCCGCCCCCAGCACCATGGCGAAGCCGATGCTGGAGAAGAACACGGGGCCCATCATGGCGAGCGGATGTTCGATGTGTTGCACCAGAGTCAGGGCGATGGCCGACAGCGAGATCACCAGCAGGCCGATGCGCAGGGTGCGTCTCGGACCCACTCTGGCGATGAAGCGCGGCGCCAGGAAGCAGGCCAGGATATTCAGGGCCGCGTTGGCGGTGAACCAGTAGCTGAAGCCGCTCATGTCCAGACCCAGCTTGACCATCAGCTGCACGGGTGCTGCGGTGACATAGGCCAGGATCACCGCCATCGACAGCATGCAGAGGCTGGCGTTGAACAGGAAGCTCGGGGAGCGCAGCACAGGGCTGTAACGGGACCAGCTGATGAGCGGACCGGCGCTGCTGGTCTCCTCAGGGCGGGTCTCCGGCATACGCCACAGCAACCAGCTACCGACGATCAGGGCGTAACCCGCCATAAACCAGAAGTTCGCCGACCAGCCCGCCTTGGCGGTGAGCCAGCCACCGAGCAGAGGTGCCAGGGCGGGGATGAAACAGATGGCACCGTTCAGGTAGGAGATCATCTGGCCGCTCTTCTTGGGGCCATAGCTGTCACGCACCACGGAGAAGGCGGCCACCGAGGTGGCGCAGGCGCCAAAGCCCTGCAGCACCCGCGCCAGCATCAGCTCGCCCAGGCTGGCGGCAAAGCCCGCGGCCAAAGCGCTCAGGCCGTAGAGCAGCACGCCGCCAAGCGCGATGGGCTTGCGGCCGTAGCGATCGGCCAGCGGCCCCACCAGCAGCTGACCCAGCCCCATGCTGAACAGGAACCAGGTGATGGTACCCTGCATCAGGGTCACCTCGGCACCGAGTTGTTCGGCCATCTGCGGGATGGCGGGCAGATAGATGTCGATGGCCAGCGGGCTGAACAACACCAGGAGTACGAGCAGAAGGATCAATGGCATCAGTCACCTCAAGGCCAGGGGGAATTTGATTGGTGCGCGAGTCTACTGACTCAGAGTAATGAATTGAAATGGCATTTAATCACTTTGGTTATTCCTGTGAGGAAAGATGTATCTTTCCCACAGCTCCGAGCAGCCCGCCCTCTCGCCGCGCCAGCCCCGACGAGGGGTAATCAGCGCTTTGCCTAAACGCCTGCCCCGCATAGAATGCGCAGATTAATTTTGCGGAGGTGCGTGATGAGCAAGCTTGTCCTGGCAACAGGTAACCAGAAGAAGGTGAAGGAATTGGCCGCCATGCTGGCCGATATGAAGATCCAGGTGATCCCCCAGAGCGAGTTCGCCGTCACCGATGCCGAGGAGACCGGCACCACCTTCGTCGAGAATGCCATCATCAAGGCCCGCCACGCCGCCCGCATCACCGGCCTGCCCGCCGTCGCCGACGACTCCGGCCTGGAAGTGGACCTGCTGCACGGCCGCCCCGGCGTCTACTCCGCCCGTTTCGCCGGGATCGGTGCCAGCGACAAGGACAACATCGACAAGCTGCTGGCGGAGCTCAAGGGCGCCCCCGACTACCTCAAGAGCGCCCGCTTCTGGTGCGTGCTGGTCTACATGCGTCACGCCGACGATCCCACCCCCATCATCTGCCAGGCGAGCTGGGAGGGGATGATCCTGGACGAGCCCCGCGGTCAGCACGGCTTTGGCTACGATCCCGTGTTCTTCGTACCGGATCAGGACTGCACCTCGGCCCAGATGCCAGCGGAGCTGAAGAACCAGCTCAGCCACCGGGGTCAGGCCCTGGCCAAGCTGAAGGCCGCCCTGGCCGCAGCCCACTGAGTCTGCAGCGCTGATCGCCGGCATACGCCGGCGCGTATTTCATTTACAATGGGGGCCGTCGGCCCCCATTGTGCTTAATGCACCGTTGGCCAACAGATACGCATTGTCATTTATAACGGGGTCAGCCCCATCGCCCCCGCTTTGATTACTGGAAGCCCCATGCTGCAACTGCCGCCTCTCTCCCTCTATATCCATGTGCCCTGGTGCGTCCAGAAGTGCCCCTACTGCGACTTCAACTCCCACGCCCAGAAGGGGGAGCTGCCGCACCTCGAGTATGTGGCGGCCCTGCTGGAGGATCTGGAGCAGGATCTGCACTGGGCCCAGGGGCGCCCCCTCTCCTCCATCTTTATCGGCGGTGGTACCCCCAGCCTGCTGAGCGTGGCAGCCATGCAAGCGCTGCTGGACGGGGTGCGCGCACGCATCCCCCTGACCCCGGATTGCGAGATCACCATGGAGGCGAACCCGGGCACGGTGGAGGCGGACAAGTTCGCCGGTTTCCAACGGGCGGGCATCAACCGCATCTCCATCGGGGTGCAGAGCTTCCAGCAGGAAAAATTGACCCGCCTCGGCCGCATCCACGGACCGGAGGAGGCACGCAAGGCCGCCGAGCTCGCTCACGCCATAGCGCTGCCCACCTTCAACCTGGATCTGATGCACGGCCTGCCGGATCAGAGCCTGGAGGATGCGCTCTACGACCTGCAGCAGGCCATCGACTGCGCGCCGCCGCATCTCTCCTGGTATCAGCTCACCATAGAGCCGAACACGGCGTTCGCCTCCAAGCCCCCCAAGCTGCCAGAGGATGACACCCTGTGGGACATCTACGAGCAGGGCCACGCCATGCTCACCGCCCGGGGTTACCAGCAGTACGAGATCTCCGCCTACGCCAAGCCGGGCTATCAGTGCCGCCACAACCTCAACTACTGGCGCTTCGGTGACTACCTCGGCATCGGCTGCGGGGCCCACGGCAAGGTGACGGACCTTGCCCGGCAGCAGATCCTGCGCACCGCCAAGGTGAAGCACCCGAAAGGCTACCTGGATCCCGCCCGCCCCTATCTGGACAGCCAGTGGACGGTGACAGAGGACGATCTGCCGCTCGAATACTTCATGAACCGGTTCCGGCTGTTCGAGCCGGCCCCCAAGGCGGAGTTCGAGGCCTATACCGGCCTGCCCCTTGAGCGGGTGGAGACCATGCTGGCCATCGCCGAGACCAAGGAGCTGATCGAGGATCTCGGTGACAGCTGGCAGCTCACCTCCCTCGGCCATCGTTACCTCAACGTCCTGCTCGAACTCTTTATGGACGAGTGAGAACTTGTTCACGATCTTGCTGCGAAGCCGTGAGCAAGTCGGCTCAGCCACATTCTCCATCAAACAATCAGGGCGCCCATGGGCGCCCTGATTGTTTTCGTGCAAAGGGGTAGAAACCCGCTCAGCAGCAGACGCCTTGCATCCACTGTTGGCCGGGTTCCCACCGCTTGCCATGCTTGGCCTTGCGCTGATAGCTGCCCTTGCCCTTCTTGCTCGGCTCGACCCTGGCCTGGAACAGGGTGGAGGTGACCAGCGCCTTCAGATGATTGTCCTGAATGATGCCCCGACCATGATCGTGGGCCTGGTCGACGATGTCGACCGACTTCTTCTTGGCCATATTGGCTCCTGTCTGTGTTGTCATGGCTGGCTAAAAATACGCCAGGATAATTAAAAACGCGCCGATTGTGCGCCTCCCGTCCCCCGAGTGCAAGAGGCCGGCAGTGGGTTACCCAGACTCAGGGGACGGGCCGGTAGATCACCCGCACCAGGCCGCTCGCCAGCACGGCACTGGAAACCGGGACAAGCCGCCCGGGCAGGGGCTCGCCACCAAACAGCGAGACCCCCTTGCCCAGCACCACGGGCACCCAGAACAGGATCAGCTCATCCACCAGCCCGGCCTGCAGCCCCTGACGCACCATGATGCCACCGTCCAGATAGATATGCCGTGCCCCCTCCTGCCACAGCGCCTCTAGCACCTGCCCCAGTTCCCCCTGCCGGAAGGAGACCCTGGCATCCGGCTCGGCCGATCTATGGGTCAACACCACCACAGGCTTGTCGCCGTAGGGCCAGTCCGGGAAGGCGCGTACCGTCTCATAGCTGTTGCGACCCATCAGCAGCGCATCCGCGCTCGCCATCAGGGCGCTGTACCCCGTCTCCTCCTGAGAATCGCCGCCATAGGGCTCGAGCCACCCAAGATCGCCGCCCTCCCCAGCGATAAAGCCGTCGAGGGAGAGGGCCAGAAAGACGGATACCCGGGGCCGGCGCAGCTCAGTGCTCATGGTCGTGGTGCTCATGACGGGAGGGGGCGCCGGACTCCAGGGTCTCCAGGATGGCGCAGTGCTCCGCCGAGCGCGGGCCGCCGCAACAGATGTTGGAGAGCTCCTTCAGGTTCTCGCGAAAGCGTGTCAGCTCGAGGATCTTCTGTTCCACCTGGCTGAGCTTGGCATCGGCCACCGCCTTGACCTCCTGGCAGGTGACCCTGGCCTTGTTGGTGTCGAGATCCAGCAGCTCGCCGATGTCGGCCAGGGAGAAACCCACCGACTTGGCACGGATGATGAACTCCAACCGCCGCCTGTCCTGCTCGCCGTAGACGCGATAGCCGGAGTCATTGCGCAGGCCCGGCGAGAGCAGCCCGTTCTTCTCGTAAAAACGCAGGGTATCCGCCTTCACCCCGCACACCTTGGCCAGTTCTCCGATGCGATACATCATCACTCTCCTGCTGGAGTTGGTACTCAAAATAAACCGGCCTCCACTATCACCCCTTTGCCCGCCGATTGCCAGCCAAAGGCAGAAAAGGGGCAGACAAGGGGAGGCCGGAGCGGTTTTCCCTGCCAAAACACTGAAAAGACAAACGTTTCACAATATTTGGCCAGAAAACGTTTAACACCGCGTCAGACAAGGCTTTGTCATCTTAAAAAATCCACCACGGCTCACATTTTTTGTGTAGAATACGCGCCCACAAGAGAGCGTCACATCAAACGGGCATTTCCTAAAATGCTGTTGCCGGCCCGGGGCCTGGCGAGAGTGGTTTGTGAAATCCCCCACTTCCATTTATTTGGGGACTCTCTGTGGTGAGCCTCGCCTCTCATGGACCTGTCCCCGTTATGCTGAGGACGATAGTGTGATGGAACAAGCTCGACCCATTCGCCGTGCACTGCTGAGTGTGTCTGACAAGACTGGCATCCTGGAATTTGCCAAGGCCCTCAACGAACGTGGCGTCGCCCTGCTCTCCACGGGCGGCACCGCCAAGCTGCTCGCCGAGGCGGGTCTGCCGGTGACCGAGGTCTCCGATTACACCGGATTCCCCGAGATGATGGATGGTCGCGTCAAGACCCTGCATCCCAAGGTGCACGGCGGCATCCTCGGCCGTCGCGATCTGGATGACGCCATCATGGCCCAGCACGCTATCTCCCCCATCGACATGGTCGTCGTCAACCTCTATCCCTTCGCCGCCACCGTCGCCAAGCCGGGCTGCACCCTGGCCGATGCGGTCGAAAACATCGACATCGGTGGCCCGACCATGGTGCGCTCCGCCGCCAAGAACCACAAAGACGTGACCATCGTCGTCAAGGCCGCCGACTACGGCCGGGTGATCGCCGAGATGGATGGCAACGGCAACAGCCTGACCCTCGCTACCCGCTTCGATCTCGCCATCGCAGCCTTCGAGCACACCGCCGCCTACGACGGCATGATCGCGAACTACTTCGGTACCCTGGTCCCCTCTTACGGTGACAACAAGGAGGGCGACGCCGAGTCCCGCTTCCCGCGTACCTTCAACAGCCAGTTCATCAAGAAGCAGGACATGCGCTACGGCGAGAACAGCCATCAGGCCGCCGCCTTCTACGCCGAGGAGCAGGCGGCCCCTGGCTCGGTGGCCAGCGCCACCCAGCTGCAGGGCAAGGCCCTCTCCTACAACAACATCGCCGATACCGACGCGGCGCTCGAGTGCGTGAAGGAGTTCGATGAACCCGCCTGCGTCATCGTCAAGCACGCCAACCCCTGCGGCGTGGCCATAGGCGCAGATCTGCTGGCCGCTTACGAGCGCGCCTGGCAGACCGATCCTACCTCTGCCTTCGGTGGCATCATCGCCTTCAACCGTGAACTGGACGGCGCCACCGCCAAGGCCATCGTCGATCGCCAGTTCGTGGAGGTGATCATCGCCCCGAGCGTCAGCGAAGAGGCTCGCGCCGCCGTCGCCGCCAAGCAGAACGTGCGTCTGCTGGAGTGCGGTCAGTGGACGGTCCCGGCGCAAGGCTTTGATTTCAAACGCGTCAACGGCGGCCTGCTGGTGCAGGAACGTGATCTCGGCATGGTTTCCCTCGGGGATCTCCGCGTGGTCAGCAAGCGCCAGCCCACCGAGGCGGAACTGAAAGACCTGCTGTTCTGCTGGAAGGTCGCCAAGTTCGTCAAATCCAACGCCATCGTCTACGCCAAAGAGGGCCAGACTATCGGCGTCGGCGCCGGCCAGATGAGCCGGGTCTACTCCGCCAAGATAGCCGGCATCAAGGCCGAGGATGAAGGGCTGGTGGTGGCGGGCTCCGTCATGGCCTCCGATGCCTTCTTCCCGTTCCGCGACGGCATCGATGCCGCCGCTGCCGCCGGCATCGCCTGCGTCATCCAGCCGGGTGGCTCCATGCGGGATCAGGAAGTGATCGACGCCGCCGACGAGCACGGCATGTGCATGCTGTTCACCAACATGCGCCACTTCCGTCACTGATGGGTCAGGGCCGTCTCGGCGGCCCCTCTTTCGACGGATTCTTTTCAACCGGCCGCACAGCAAAGGCGGCCGGTCAGCACGAACAGCAGCGAGGAACAGGATGAAAGTACTGATCATCGGCAACGGCGGCCGTGAACACGCCCTGGCCTGGAAGGCCAAGCAATCCCCCCTGGTGACCCGGGTGTTCGTCGCCCCCGGCAATGCGGGCACGGCTCACGAAGGCAGCATAGAGAACGTCGCCATCGAGCCCACCGATATCCAGGCCCTGCTCGCCTTTGCCAAGGAGCAGCGCATCGGCCTCACCATAGTCGGGCCGGAAGCGCCCCTGGTGAAAGGGGTGGTGGATGCGTTCCGTGCCGAGGGGCTGGCCATCTTCGGCCCGACCGCCAAGGCCGCCCAACTGGAAGGCTCCAAGGCGTTCGCGAAGGACTTCCTGGCCCGCCACGCCATCCCCACCGCCGAGTATCAGAACTTCACCGAGGTAGCGCCGGCCCTGGCCTACCTGCGTGAGAAGGGTGCTCCCATCGTCATCAAGGCCGATGGCCTGGCCGCCGGCAAGGGGGTCATCGTCGCCATGACCCTGGCAGAAGCCGAGGAAGCGGTGCAGGACATGCTGTCCGGCAATGCGTTCGGCGATGCCGGCGCCCGGGTGGTGATCGAGGAGTTCCTCGGCGGGGAAGAGGCGAGCTTCATCGTCATGGTGGACGGCGAGCACGTGCTGCCCATGGCCACCAGCCAGGATCACAAGCGGGTCGGCGACGGCGATACCGGCCTCAACACCGGCGGCATGGGGGCCTACTCCCCTGCCCCCGTGGTGACCGATGAAGTGCACAAAAAGGTGATGGAGCAGGTGATCATGCCCACCGTGCGCGGCATGGCCGCCGAGGGCAACGTCTACACCGGTTTCCTCTACGCCGGTCTGATGATCGACGAGCAGGGCAACCCCAAGGTGATCGAGTTCAACTGCCGCTTCGGCGATCCCGAGACCCAGCCCATCATGCTGCGCATGCGCTCCGATCTGGTGGAGCTCTGCCTCGCCGCCTGCGCCGGCAAGCTGGATCAGGTGGAAGCCATCTACGATCCCCGCGTCGCCATCGGCGTGGTGCTGGCGGCCGGCGGCTACCCCGGTGACTACCAGCAGGGCAAGGCCATCAGCGGCCTGCCGGTGGAAGAGGCGAGCGGCGAAAAGGTGTTCCACGCCGGCTCCCGCCTGGTGGGAGATACCGTAGTCACCGCCGGTGGCCGGGTGCTCTGTGCCACCGCCCTGGGTCATACCGTCGCCGAGGCGCAGAAACGGGCCTACCAGCTCGCGGCCCGCATCCAGTGGGATGGGGTCTTCTATCGCAAGGACATCGGCTGGCGTGCCATCCTGCGCGAGCAAGCCCACTAAAAACCGGGCTCGTCGCCAGCATCTTTACCATCAGGGCCTGCGGGCCCTTTTTGCTGTCCATTCTCCGGGGATCCCGCTCCCCATCCACCAGCACATCCTCACTGGCTGGCTACAAATCGTCAGCACAATGGGCACATTTCGTCACAATTGGTCGCACTTTATTCATACAATTGCCCTGCTTTCGTGGCATCATGCTGTATGATAACGCACTCAAATGAGTGCCATAAGAACCCACAATGTCGTCGTTTCATAAGGAAATCCCATGTTGAAAACCGTGCGCCCCCTGCTGTTGCCCCTGATGTTCGGCCTGCTGACTCTGCCCGCCCTGGCCGGTGAGCTGGAGCAGCCCATGAAGAAGATCGGCTTCAACTACAAGCAGGCCCTCAAGGCTGACGATGCCGCCACCATGGAGAAGCACATCAAGGAGATGAAGGCCCAGCTCGACGTCGCCAAAGAGAAGAAGATGCCGGAAGCCAAGAAGGCGAAGTTCCTGGAAGGCATGAACGAGGTGCAAGGTGAGCTGGACGCCAGCCTGGCGGCCCTGCAGGCCGGCGATCAGGAGAAGGCCCGCGCCCACCTGGCCAAGGTCAATGACCTGAAGAAGGAGTATCACACCTATGCCAAGCAGAAAGGCTGAACCCTTTCGCTGGGATAACCTGGTCCGCCTCACCCACTGGGGTGTGGCGGCCGCCTGTGTCGCCAACCTCTGGTTCAGCGAGGCGGGGGAGACCTGGCATGAGCGACTCGGTTACCTGGCCATCATACTGATCAGCGTCCGCCTCGGCTGGGGCCTCTCCTTTGCGAAGGGTTATGCCCGCCTGAGTGCCCTCATCCCGACGCGAAACGAATTCTCCCGGCAGAGCCAGGCCCTGCGGACGCGTGCCCCCGCCGCCCCCGGCCACCACGGCAGCGGCAAGCTGGCGGTCTGGGCGCTCTGGCTCATCATACTCGCCACCGCCGGCACCGGCTGGTTCCAGAACACCGAGATGGGGTTCGAACTCGGCGCCGATGACTGGCACGAGTGGTGCACCTGGGCGCTGCAGGCCATGATAGCCCTGCACCTGTGCGCCATCGTCCTCACCTCCTGGCGCCAGCGCAGCAATCTGGTGGCGCGCATGTTGCCACTGCGCCGCGGCGGCAACCCGGTGCGGCAGGAGCCAAACCTCTGAGCAGACGGGCACCCAGGGTGCCCGCCTTGCTTTTCATGGCCCGCCCATTCCCTCTGCCCCTGTCTCTCACCTCCCTCGCAACCCGCCCTCGAGCCGGCTGATTAGACGGCCTTATATGAAAACATTTTCATTCACAATTTTTAATTAAATCCGCCTGCTCGATTTTCAACCATCTGGATTTCATCAATGCTACTGGCCGAACGAGGTTGTTCGTCGTCCGTTCGATATGCAGGCAGTGATAACCAATAACAACATCGAAGGGAAAATCGTCATGCACAGCACACTGTTTCGAACCGCCCTGCTCGCCGCGGCACTCGGCCCATTCAGTCAGAGCGCCAGCGCCGAAGGAGTCATGGTTCACCTGTTCCAATGGAAGTTCAACGACGTCGCCAACGAGTGCGAGACAGTGCTCGGCCCCAAGGGGTTCGGGGGTGTCCAGATCACCCCGCCAGCCGAGCACAAGCAGGGGAGCGAGTACTGGTGGACCGTCTACCAACCGGTCAGCTTCAAGAACTTCAACAGTTTCGGCGGTAGCGAGGCGGAGCTCAGGAGCATGATCGCCCGCTGCAACGCCGCCGGGGTCAAGATCTACGCCGACGCCGTCTTCAACCAGCTCGCCTCAGGCTCCGGCAGCGCCACCGGCGGTGGCAGCTACAACTCGGGCCAGTTCCAGTATCCCCAGTTCGGCTACAACGACTTCCACCACAGCGGCGACATCACCAACTACGGCGACAGCAACAACGTCTGGAACGGCGCCCTCTACGGCATGCCGGATCTGAACACCGGCTCCGCCTATGTGCAGGATCAGATAGCCACCTACATGAAGACCCTGCTCGGCTGGGGCGTCGCCGGTTTTCGCATCGATGCGGCCAAGCACATGGCCCCGAGCGAGGTGAAGGCAATCCTCGACAAGGCCGGCAGCCCCAAGGCCTACCTCGAGGTGATAGGCGCGGGTGGTGAATCCGCCGACATCCAGCCCAATCGCTACACCTATATCGACAGAGTCACCGACTTCAAGTACGGCACCGACTTGGCCGCCAACTTCAACGGCCAGATCAAGAACCTCAAGACCCTCGGCGAGAGCTGGGGCCTGCTCCCCTCCGACAAGTCCTTCATCTTCGTGGTCAACCACGATCGCGAGCGCGGCCACGGGGGCGGCGGCATGCTCACCTTCATGAACGGCGCCCGCTATGAGCTGGCCAACGTCTTCATGATGGCCTGGCCCTATGGCTGGAAGCAGCTGATGTCCGGCTATCGCTTCGCCGACATGGGCAAGTACGAAACCGATAAAGGCGCGCCGGCCAGCACGCCCTGCTCCGACAGCCAGTGGAACTGCGAGCAGCGCCGCCCGCAAATCATGAATATGGCCCTGTTCCACAACCGCACCGAGGGCACGGCGGTCGGCAACTGGTGGGACAACGGCAACAACCAGATCGCCTTCAGCCGGGGTGACAAGGGCTTCGTCGCCATCAACAACGAGAGCGGCAACCTGGTGGCCTCGGTCCCGACCGGCCTGCCAGCCGGCGAGTACTGCAACATCCTCAGCGGCAGTGACTATTGCAGCGGCGCCTACATAGCGGTCGACGCCAGCGGCAAGGCCGGCCTGAACCTGGCGGGCATGAAGGCCGCCGCCATCCTGGCCGGCTGCACCAAGACCAGCCCCTGCGGCGGCACCACACTGCCGGGCAACAAGTTCAGCAGCCTGAACATTCGCGGCACCCACAACGCCTGGGGCAATACACCCATGACAGTCGATGCCAACCGCGTCTGGTCTGCCACCATCACCTTCAGTGGCGCCGGTGACGCGACCGGAGCCCAGCGCTTCAAGTTCGACGTCTTTGGCAACTGGACCGAAAACTACGGCGACAACGAGGGGGATGGCATCGCCGACAAGGGCAGCAGCAAGGACATCTTGTTCAGCGGTGCCGGCCAGTATCGCGTCGCCCTCAAGGAGAGCGATCTCAGCTACAGCCTGACGCCGCTCGCCAGCAACCAGGCGCCGGTCGCGGTCATCTCGCCCAAGTCCATCAACGCCAAGCTGGGTGAGAGCCTGGTGTTCGACGCCTCCGCCTCCAGCGACGACGTCGGCGTGACCAGCTACGCCTGGTCCACCGGTGGCAACGGCAAGACGGAGACTGTGCTGTTCGATACCCTGGGCACCCACACCGTCACGGTCACCGTCACCGATGCCGAGGGGCTGACCGCCAGTGCCAGCTCCACCGTGAACGTCACCGACACCAACGGCGCTTACGCCAGCGTGCTGCCCACCCTGCACCTGCGTGGCACCCCCAACGGCTGGGGCTCGCTCGCCATGACGCTGGTCGCCGACAACCAGTGGGAGGCACTCGTCAGCTTCGACGGTCAGGCCAACCAGCGCTTCAAGTTCGACGTCAAGGGCGACTGGAGCCAGAACTACGGTGACAACAACAAGGATGGGGTGGCCGAGCTCGCCGGCAACGACATCCTCACCGCCGTCATCGGCCAGTATCGGGTGCGCTTCAACGATCAGACCCTGGCCTACAGCCTGACCCCGGTCAGCGTCGGCTACGCGAAGACCTTCCCCAGCCTGAGCCTGCGCGGCACCCCCAACAACTGGGGCTCTACCCCCATGACCCTGGTGGCCGATCACCTGTGGCAGGCCAGCGTCACCTTCACCGGGGCCGGAGACGCCAGCGGGGGCCAACGCTTCAAGTTCGACGTCAAGGGCGACTGGACCCAGAACTACGGCGACAGCAACAAGGACGGGGTGGCCGAGCAGACCGGCGCCGACATCACCACCTCAGTGGTCGGCACCTACCTGGTGCGCTTCAACGACCAGACCCTGGCCTACAGCCTGAGCGCCCAATAAGCCTCGGGAGATAAGGCTTCGGCGGTGAGCTACCATGCCGCCCACTGCCGGAGCCTATCTGGCCCACCATGATAAAACCGTGCCGCCGGGTTCCCGGCCCGGTGGCACTTTATGCTCACCTTCCCTTCCTATTCCAGCCACCGCTCGAGCTGCTGCTGCGCCGCGACGACCTTCCTAGCCCCCATTTCCCGGCCGCCGACTCACAGGCATACTGGATCCCGGATCCCATGCAGGAGCGCATATGAAACAACTGGAAGCCCTCAAGGCCGAGGGAAGGATTGAAGAGGCCAGGCAGCACGGATTGCTGCAGATAACGGAACATCCGCAGCACGCCGAGCTGCATTACGAAGTGGCCAGCCTGCACGACATGCTGGGGCGCGAGTCTCAGGCCATTCCCCTGTATCAGAAAGCCATAGCGCTCGGGTTGAGTGAGGTTTCGCTGCGCGGGGCCTGGCTCGGCCTTGGCAGTTCCTATCGCTGCATCGGTCAGTATGCCGAGGCGCTGGCCGCCTTCGAGCAGGGCCTGACCCGCTTCCCCGACGCCACCGAGTTCAGGGTATTCGGCGCCATGGCCCGCTACAACTTGGGGCAGCACAAGGAGGGGATGGAGAGCCTGCTGGCGGTGCTGGCCGAGACCACGGCGGATCCCGCCCTCGTCACCTACAGGCGCGCCATGACCCTCTATGCCGAGGATCTGGACAGGCGCTGGTAAGACGCCAGAAACGACAAAGCCGCTCATGATGAGCGGCTTTGTCTGAAAGTGGTGGCCCCTGCCCGACTTGAACGGGCGACCAATCGATTATGAGTCGACTGCTCTAACCAACTGAGCTAAGGGGCCAGAATCTTGGTTTTGCGGCGTGGATTATAGGGGATGCGAGATACCTCGTCCATAGGCAGATCAACCACTTGCCGAGTTTTTGTCCAGTCTGACCGATTAAACTCGCCTCACTCCCTTGCCAATGCGCTCTGCGCGCCACGCATAAAACAAAGCCCCGCATGGCGGGGCTTTTTGACAAGGCCTGTCGGCGACTTTCAGGACTATTCGTCCAGGAAGCTGCGAAGCACTTCCGAGCGGCTCGGGTGGCGCAGTTTGCGCAGGGCCTTGGCTTCGATCTGACGAATACGCTCACGGGTGACGTCGAACTGCTTGCCCACTTCCTCTAGGGTGTGGTCGGTGTTCATGTCGATACCGAAACGCATGCGCAGCACCTTGGCCTCACGGGCGGTCAGACCGGCCAGCACTTCGCGGGTGGCGTTGCGCAGGCTCTCGCTGGTGGCCGCATCCGCCGGCAGGGCGAGCGTGGTATCTTCGATGAAGTCGCCCAAGTGGGAGTCTTCATCATCACCGATGGGCGTCTCCATGGAGATGGGCTCCTTGGCGATCTTCAATACCTTGCGGATCTTGTCTTCCGGCATGCCCATGCGCATGGCCAGCTCTTCCGGGTTCGGTTCACGACCCATCTCCTGCAGCATCTGGCGGGAGATACGGTTAAGCTTGTTGATGGTCTCGATCATGTGCACCGGGATACGGATGGTACGGGCCTGATCCGCGATGGAGCGGGTAATGGCCTGACGGATCCACCAGGTGGCATAGGTCGAGAACTTGTAGCCACGACGGTATTCAAACTTGTCCACTGCCTTCATCAGACCGATGTTGCCCTCCTGGATCAGATCCAGGAACTGCAGGCCGCGGTTGGTGTATTTCTTGGCGATGGAGATAACCAGACGCAGGTTCGCCTCGACCATCTCTTTCTTCGCACGACGGGCCTTGGCCTCGCCGATGCTCATGCGACGGTTGATGTCCTTGATCTGGGCGATGGAGAGGCCGGTTTCCTCTTCGATCTGCTGCAGCTTGCCGATGGAGCGCAGGATCTCTTCGTCCATCTCCAGCAGACGGGGAGACCACGCCTTGCCGGCCTGTTTCTGGTATTCGAACCAGGCAGTTTCGCACTCGTTGTTGGTGAAGGCCGCGACGAAGGTTTTCTTCGGCATCTTGGCCTGCTCAACGCAGAGTTTCATGATGATGCGTTCCTGCACGCGGACCCGCTCCATCATCTCGCGCATGTTGTTGACCAGGCGATCGAACTGCTTGGGCATCAGGCGGAATTGACGGAACACATCGGCCAGCTGGGCAATCGCGGCCTGGGTGTCGTCGTGGGCACGGCCATTCTTCTGAATGGAGAGACGGGTGACTTCGTACTGGGCACGCAGCTCACCGAATTTCTCGCGGGCGACTTCGGGATCCGGACCGCCGTCGCCGTCGTCATCGCTATCGCCGTCTTCGTCTTCGTCTTCGTCTTCATCTTCGTCTTCGTCAGCCAGATCATCTTCGCTGAGCTCGGAACCGATGTGAGTGGCGGTCGGCGCCACATCGTCCGTTTCATTGGGGTCGATAAAGCCGGAGATGATGTCGGACAGACGCAGCTGCTCGGCTTCGTACTTGTCGTACTGTTCGAGCAGGTAAGTGATGGCTTCGGGGTACTCGGCGACGGAGCTTTGTACCTGGTTGATACCGTCTTCGATCCGCTTGGCGATGTCGATTTCGCCTTCACGGGTCAGCAGTTCGACGGTACCCATTTCCCGCATGTACATGCGGACGGGATCGGTCGTGCGACCAATCTCAGATTCAACAGATGCCAGAGCCTGGGCCGCTGCTTCGGCAGCGTCCTCATCGGCGGTGCCACCTTCAGCCATGATCAGGTCATCGGCATCCGGGGCGTTTTCCACCACCTGGATACCCATATCGTTGATCATCTGGATGATGTCTTCGATCTGGTCGGAGTCGACGATGTCTTGCGGGAGGTGATCGTTCACCTCGGCATAGGTCAGGTAGCCCTGTTCTTTACCTTTGGCAACGAGGAGTTTAAGCTGAGACTGCGGGGTTTGCTCCATAGAACTCATCCGGTTGGTGTTGCTAGGTTGCGCGTACAGTGCGCTGCTGCGCAAATAGCCAATTCTAATAGAAAACCGCCAGACATGCTATGTCTGGTTGCGGCGTCGGTCATGAGAAACCCCTGCCCGCAGTATTGTCGGGGCCAGGCGGTTATAAAGTGTTTGCTTTTAATCCCGTCCATTCGGGCAACGGTATTTATATTGAGACTAATCACTCAAATATCAAGCCCCAGTCTCATTTCTTTTCTCCAATCTGCACCTCTCTGATCAGCATCATCAGCTCCTGAGTCTCTTCGCTGCTGAGCCCTTGCTGGGCCACTTTGGCCTGCAACTCCTCGATCCGCTGCTTGAGAAACTGGTTGATGAAACCGACGAAGGTATCCTGCAACTCCCCCAGAATGTCCGGCTCCTGATCGAGCTTGATCTCCTCGAACAGATCGTGCATCGCCAGTTGTGCCAGGATCTCCCCCTCCTTGGTGCCACGCCAGTGCTCCAGCAGGATGCCGGTCGTGATGCCGGGCTGGGAGAGGATCTGCTGATGGAGTTGCAGCAGGAACTGGATGCCCTGTACCCGCAATCCGGCTAGCTCCGGCATGGCCGGCAGTTCGGCGGTCACGGCCGGGTATTGCAGCATCAGTGCCAGCGCCCGGCGTATGGGGGTCAGCTTGGCGGCCTTGGGCTTGTTGACCTCGGCCTTCGGCTGAGCGCTGCGGGCGAACAGCTCGGCGATACGCTGCTTGTTCTCCCCCCAGCGCATCATGCTGGAGAGCCGGGTGATGAGCCCCTCCCGGGTGAATCCTTCCGGCACCCGGCGGATCAGCTCGGCGGCCTTGTTCGCCACCTCGAACTTGCCCGCCTCGCCGGAGAGCGCCGCATCCCGCCCGAGACGCTCGAACATGAAATCGGCGAAGGGCTGCGCCTGGTCCAGCAACGCCTCGAAGCCCTCCTTGCCGATCTGGCGCACCAGGGAATCCGGATCCTCGCCGTCAGGCAGGAACACGAACTTGAGCTCACGCCCGTCCTGCAGATGGGAGAGCGCGTTGTCCAGCGCACGCCAGGCAGCCTCGCGACCGGCGTTGTCGCCGTCATAGCAGCAGACCACCTCGGCCGTGGTGCGAAACAGGGTGTGGATGTGGTCGCTGGTGGTCGCGGTGCCCAGCGCCGCCACCGCGTAGTCGATGTCGTACTGGCCGAGCGCCACCACGTCCATATAGCCTTCCACCACCAGGATCCGGCGAGGATCCTTGTTCGCCTGCTTCACCTCATAGAGACCGAACAGCTCCCTGCCTTTGTGGAAGATGGGGGTCTCCGGCGAGTTCAGGTACTTGGGCGTGCCGTCCCCCAGCACCCGGCCGCCGAAGCCGATGACCCGGCCGCGCTTGTCGCGAATGGGGAACATGATGCGATCGCGAAAACGATCGTAGCTGCCGGGGCCGCTGTCGCGAGGGATCAGCATGCCGCCAGAGATGAGCAATTGCTCGTGATCCCGGCTGCTGCCAAAGCGCCGTCTTACCTGATCCCAGTCACCCGGGGCATAACCGATGTTGAAGCGCTTGACCACTTCACCGGTCAGGCCGCGTCCCTTCAGGTAATCTACCGCCTGGGGGGCACTCTTGAGGTTGCTCTCGTAGAAGCGGGCGATCTGGCTCATCAGCTCATAGAGATCCTTGCTGACGGCCGGCTGTGCCTTGCCACCACCCGCATTCTGCTCGCGAGGCACCTGCATCCCCTGCAGGTTGGCGAGCTCTTCGATGGCATCGGGAAATTCGAGACCGTCGTACTCCATGACGAAGCCGATGGCATTGCCGTGGGCACCACAACCGAAACAGTGATAGAACTGCTTCTCCTGGCTGACAGTGAAAGAGGGGCTTTTTTCGTTATGAAACGGGCAACAAGCCTGATAGTTCTTGCCGGCTTTCTTCAGCCGCACTCGCGAGTCGATCAGCTCGACGATGTCTGTGCGTGCGAGCAGATCATCGATAAAGGATTGTGGGATCCTGCCTGCCATAACCGTCCTGTTTCATTGAAAATAAAAAAGCCGCGCATTCACAGGGAAGCACGGCTTCTTTCGACTAACAAGAGAAATGCCTGTTACGCCAAGCGGGTTTTCACCTGCGCACTGACGGCGCCGACATCGGCACGCCCCTGAATTTTCGGCTTCAAGACAGCCATGACTTTACCCATATCGGCCATGACGGCAGCACCGCTTTGCGCGATGGCTTGCTCGATCAGGCTGGCAATCTCGTCTGCGGTCAGCTGTTGCGGCAGAAATTCCTGCAGCACCAGGATCTCGGCGGACTCTTTGTCGGCAAGATCCTGACGACCGGCAGCTTCAAATTGGCTGATGGAATCGCGGCGCTGTTTGACCATCTTGGTCACCACAGCGAGGATATCCTCATCATTGAGCTCGACACGGGTATCGACTTCACGCTGCTTGATCTCGGCCATCAACAGACGGATCGCTCCCAGCCGGGCCTTGTCTTTGGCCAGCATGGCGAGCTTTTGTTGATCCTTGAGTTGATCCTTCAGAGACACGGCATGATCCCCCGATTAGTACAGGCGGATACGACGTGCGTTTTCGCGGGACAGCTTCTTGGCGTGACGCTTGACGGCGGACGCTTTGGCGCGCTTGCGAATGGTAGTCGGCTTCTCGTAGAACTCGCGGCTACGAACTTCGGACAGGATACCGGCCTTTTCGCAAGAACGCTTGAAGCGACGCAGAGCAACGTCAAACGGCTCATTTTCACGGACTTTGATTACTGGCATGTGCCTTTCACCTCAGTGATATTTGGTTAGCTGACCTTCAATCGATCAGCATGTCTTAAAATGGTGCGAAATTATACTCTGGACAGGGAATGAAAGTAAACCCGCAGAGATCGCTCTGGTTTAAAAAACCCGCGAAGGTTACCATAGCCGTCTCATTTTAGCAGTGAAATTTTTTAGCAATGCGTGTATTGGGCATAGAGACATCCTGTGACGAAACCGGGATCGCGATCTTCGACGATCAAAAAGGGATCCTTTCCCATCAGTTATACAGCCAAGTCAAGCTGCATGCGGACTACGGCGGCGTGGTTCCCGAGCTCGCCAGCCGGGATCATGTGCGCAAGACGATCCCCTTGATCCAGGCCGCGTTGCGAGAGGCGGGACTGGGCAAGGACGACATCGACGGCATCGCCTACACAGCAGGTCCGGGCCTGGTTGGCGCCATTCTGGTGGGGGCCACCATCGGCCGCTCGCTGGCGATGGCCTGGAACAAACCGGCCATTGCCGTACACCACATGGAAGGCCACCTGCTGGCGCCCATGCTGGAAGAGCGAGCCCCCGAGTTTCCCTTTGTGGCGCTGCTGGTCTCCGGCGGTCACTCCATGCTGGTACGGGTCGATGGCATCGGTAGCTACCAGCTGCTGGGCGAGTCGATCGATGATGCTGCCGGCGAGGCGTTCGACAAGACGGCCAAGCTGATGGGATTGGATTACCCAGGTGGCCCGCTGCTCTCCCGGCTGGCGGAGAAGGGCACCACTGGACGCTTCACCTTCCCGCGTCCCATGACCGACCGTCCCGGGCTCGACATGAGCTTCTCCGGCCTCAAGACCTTCGCCGCCAACACCATCGCCGCAAACGGTGATGATGAACAGACCCGCGCCGATATCGCCCGAGCATTTGAAGACGCAGTAGTCGACACCCTGGCCATCAAGTGTCGCCGTGCCTTGAAGGAGACCGGCCTCAATCGCCTGGTGGTGGCCGGCGGCGTCAGCGCCAACCGTCATCTGCGCGCCCAGCTGGCCGAGCTGATGGAGAGCCTCAAGGGGGAAGTGTTCTACCCGCGCACCGAATATTGCACCGACAATGGCGCCATGATCGCCTATGCCGGCATGCAGCGCCTGAAAGCCGGGGTGTTCGAGCCACTGGCAGTCAAGGCCGTACCACGCTGGCCGCTGGATACCCTGGATCCGGTTTGATCCAGCGGATCCAGTCAGCATGAAAAAGGGGCCTTCGGCCCCTTTTTGTTTTGCTTGGTGAGGATCTTCGCTCTCACAGCCATTAGTTGGTACGGAACAGCGCCTCGATGGAGAGCCCCTGCCCCAGCAGGATCTCCCGCAAGCGGCGCAGCCCTTCTACCTGGATCTGGCGAACCCGCTCGCGGGTCAGTCCAATCTCGGCGCCCACGTCTTCCAGAGTCGCCGGCTCATAGCCGAGCAGACCGAAGCGACGGGCCAGCACCTCGCGCTGCTTGGGGTTCAGCTCCTCCAGCCAGTGCACTATGCTGGCGCGCATGTCGTCATCCTGGGACTCCAGCTCAGGCCCCATGCCGCGCTCGTCGGAGAGCACATCCAGCAGCGCCTTGTCGCGATCGCCACCGATGGGGGTGTCGACCGAGGTGATCTTCTCGTTGAGCTTGAGCATGCGATTCACATCGTCTACCGAGCGATCCAGCGCGAAGGCGATATCTTCCGCCGTCGGTTCATGATCGAGCCGATGGGAGAGTTCGCGGGCGGTACGCAGATAGACGTTCAGCTCCTTGACCACATGAATGGGCAGACGAATGGTGCGGGTCTGATTCATGATGGCCCGCTCTATGGTCTGGCGGATCCACCAGGTGGCATAGGTGGAGAAACGGAAGCCGCGCTCCGGGTCGAATTTCTCGACCGCGCGGATGAGACCGAGGTTGCCCTCTTCGATAAGATCCAGCAGCACCAGGCCGCGATTGTTGTAGCGTCTGGCTATCTTCACCACCAGACGCAGGTTGGATTCGATCATGCGCTTGCGGGCGGCTTTATCACCCCGCAAGGCACGGCGAGCGTAGTAGACTTCCTCTTCGGCCGTGAGCAAGGGGGAGAATCCGATCTCCCCCAGATAGAGCTGGGTGGCGTCCATGACCTTGTTCAGTTCGGGCACCAGCAGCTCGTCGGAGATAGTCTCCTCGGCTTCTGCGGTCACCTCCTGAACCTCTTCTTCCTCCTGGGCCTCCAGCTCTTCGTCGAACTCTAACTCTGCATCCTGCATTACCAGTTGTTCTTGGCTCATGATATGTCTCCCTGAACTGAACCAGAGTAAGACCTAGCTCTCTGGGTTAACGCTTTGGCAAATAACCCATTGGGTTGATTGACTTGCCTTTGTACCGGATTTCAAAGTGCAAGCGCACATCCGGTGCATCCGTGCTACCCATATTCGCGATGACAGATCCGCCCTTGACGGAGTCTCCCTCCTTCACCCGCAACTCGTCGTTGTGGGCATAGGCGGAGAGGTAGTCATCGTTGTGCTTCAGAATGATCAGCTTGCCGTAACCTCGCAGTGCACTGCCCGCGTAAACCACCTTGCCACCGCTGGCGGCGTAGATGGGTTGCCCCTTCTGACCCGAGATATCGATGCCCTTGTTACCCTGTTCCGCAACAGAGAAACCTTCGACGATCCGCCCTTGGGTCGGCCAGTGCCACGCGAGCGTCGACGAGGAACTGCTGGTTTTTTGTTCTTTCGCCTGAGCGTATGCTGTTGAAGATGCCGGAGCAATGCTTTTTTGCGAGATGAACGGAGTGGTCGTACCTGCCGGCGCGGTAGCCAGGGGTTTGGGCCCCGAACTGGTCACAGCCGTGCTCGCCACCACCTGGCTGCCACCCGTGCTGGCCACCGTCGGCACGCTGAGTACTTGACCCACATGAAGCCCGTACGGCGCCTGCAGATTGTTGCGCTGGGCCAGGGTCTGGTTGGAGACATTGAACTGGCGGCCTATGCTACTCAGGGTGTCACCGCGGCGCACCTCATAGGTGCCGTTGCCGGTGGCGACCGGGCGGCTGATCGCCATGCCGGTGCTGGCCACGGCGCCGGAGGAGCCATCCAGCCGGAGCTGCTGGCCCGGGTAGATGTTGTAGGGTGGGCTGATGCCGTTGAGGCTGGTCAGCGATGCGACGTCCATGCCGGAGCGGAAGGCGATGGAGTAGAGGGTGTCCCCCCTGACCACAGTGTAACTGCCGCCCTGAATGCCCGGCTTGGCCATGGCCTGACGGGTCGGTATGGTCGAGGCAATGGGGTCATTGCCCAGACTCTGCACCGGGGCAGCTGTCTTGCTGGAAGAGCAGGCAAGCAGCAGCCATGACAACACGACGACACTGCTACCTTGCCAAACACGCGAACGCATAGTGGATCCTTAACGACTAAACCAGAAATAGGCCGCAACGGCCAAACCAATACAGAGCCAACCCAGCACATCCACATAGTGCATCAGCTTGCGCTCCATCTTCTCACCGCCCCAGCGCATCAGGCCCGCCACCAGGAAGAAGCGCATGCCGCGACCGATCAGAGAGGTCAGGATGAAGGGCAACAGCGCCATGTGGAGCAGTCCCGCCGTGACGGTAAACACCTTGTAGGGGATCGGCGTGAAACTGGCAATAAAAATCACCCAGATCCCCCACTGCTCAAACCATTGCTCGGCCAGGGCGATCTTGTCCTCATAGCCGACCGAGACCACCAGGGGCTGCACCACGGGATCCCAGAGGGCATAGCCAAGCAGATAGCCAAACAGGGCCCCAAGCACGGAGAAGAAGGTTGCGAGGCCGGCGTAGTGCCAAGCCCGCTTGGGCTTGCCGAGCGCCATGGGAGCCAGCATCACATCCACCGGAATGGGCCAGAAGATGGATTCGATGAAGGCGGTGATGGCGAGATACCAGGGGGCATATTTGTGGCGAGCCCACTGCATCACCAACACATAGAGGCGGGAAAACAACTTCACTCAACATCTCCGTCGATAAGAGGAACGAAACGCACCGGCTCCAGGATCCGGCTGGTCAGCTGGGAGCCCGAACGCTCGATGAGTTGCAGCGTCTGCTGGCTGTCCCCCACCGGCAGCACCAGACGGCCGCCGTCGGCCAGCTGATCGGTCAGGGCCTTGGGGACCTCGCTCGCCGCCGCCGTCACCAGGATGGCATCGAAGGGTCCCTTGTTGGGCCAGCCCAGCCAGCCGTTGCCGTGCTTGGCCGACACATTGTGCAGGTCGAGCTGGCGCAGCCGACGCCTGGCCTGGAACTGCAGGGACTTGATCCGCTCCACCGTGTAGACGTGCTCCACCAGGTGGGCCAGCACGGCGGTCTGATAACCCGAGCCGGTGCCTATCTCCAGCACATGGGCCGGATCGTTCTGGATCAACAGTTCGGTCATCCGCGCCACCATGTAGGGCTGCGAGATGGTCTGGCCGTGGCCGATGGGCAGGGCCGTGTTGTCCCAAGCCTTGTGGGCCATGGCCTCATCCACGAACAGCTGGCGCGGCACCTTGGCGATCGCCGCGAGCACGCGAAAATCCCGCACGTCCTGGGCGATCAGCTGATTTAACAGGCGCTGAACTATCACAGCATCATCCCTGCAGATCCAGCCAGGCACCCAGACCGGCCAGACTGCTGTAGGCGGTCATGTCGATGGTCAACGGGGTGATGGAGACATAGCCCTGCTCGATGGCGGCAAAGTCCGTCCCCTCCCCTGCATCCTGCTGGCTGCCCGGCGGGCCGATCCAGTAGATAGGCTGGCCACGGGGATCCTCGGCACGGATCACCGACTCGGCCCGGTGGCGATTGCCGAGCCGGGTCACCCGGATCCCCTTGACCTGCTCGAGGGGCAAGTCCGGCACGTTGACGTTGAGGATCTGATCCGCCGGCAAGGGGTGCACCATCAGGCCCCGCACCAGCTGGGCCGCATAGTGGGCCGCCGTGGCGAAGTGGGTCTTGCCCACCAGGGAGATGGCGAGGGACGGGAAGCCCAGGTGGCGTCCCTCGGTCGCCGCCGCCACTGTACCGGAGTAGATGACGTCATCCCCCAGGTTGGCACCGTGGTTGATGCCGGCCACCACCATGTCGGGCTCCGGGCGCACCAACTCGTTGACCGCCAGGTGGACGCAGTCCGTCGGCGTGCCCTTGACCGCATAATACCCGGTCTCGCTGATGCGGGTGACCCGCAGCGGTACTTCCAGCGTCAGGGAGTGACTCGCCCCGCTGCGGTTGCGATCCGGCGCCACCACGATGACCTCGCCACAGGCCGCCAGCGCCGTGCTGAGGGCACGAATGCCCTCGGCGTGTACTCCATCGTCATTACTGACCAGAATTCGCATCGGTGGGATCCCTGAAACCGTGATCGGCCTCTTCGGCCTGCATTAACTCGCGCACCAGGCTGGTGGCAAAGGCACCGGCCGGCAGGAAGAACGACAGGGTCAACACCCCGGCTTCCAGACTCCATTCCATGTCTTGTGGCTTGAGCAGCAGCGGGCGCCTGTCCTGATCCAGCCCGGCCTTCTCCAGCCCCTCACACCACTCGCCATAGGGAGCCAACACCCCTTGCTCGAACTCGGCGGCGGCGCCCTGGCTCGCCAGGCGGCCACGGCCCCACTGGGGGGCGGTGAGCTGCACGTCACCAGAGGCCAGACGCGCCTCCAGCTCCGGAGTCAGCGTCTCTTCGCTGAAGATGGAGTGGCTTCCCTTGAGCATCACGCAGTCGCCGGCCAGCAACCGATGGGCCAGCCCCTGCTCGATGCGGGCGCTGACGATGGCATTGAACAACATGCTGCGGGCGGCGGAGAGGTAGAGGGAGCGCTTGTTGCGATCCTTGATCCGCTTGCCGGCGAACATCGCCTTGGCCGCCTCCAGGTTGTTGCCACCCCGACCGAAACGCTGCTCGCCGTAGTAGTTCGGCACCCCCTGGCTGGCGATGGCCTGCAGGCGGGACTCCAGCCCCTCGGGTTGTTCGAGCCCGGTGAGGCGCAGGCGGAAGTGGTTGCCCTTGAGGTAGCCGACCCGCAACTTCTTGTTGTGACGCTTGGCTTGAAGGATCTGGATGCTGTCACTCTGGATGACAGAGAGATCCGGCTCCCCCTTGCCCGGCAGGTGGATGCCGAACCACTGCTCGGTCACAGCATGACGATCCTTGAGGCCCGCCCAGGTCACCGCATTGCGGGCAACCCCGGCGGCATCCGCCAGCAGGCCCGCCACCCAGGCGGTGTTCTCGCCGGTCTTGCGCACCCGCACGAAGATGTGTTCCCCCTCGCCGCAGGGCTCGAAGCCCAGATCCTCGACCACCACGAAGTCGCTAGCCTCGGCCTTGAGAATACCGCGGGCGGTCGGCGCCCCGTGCAGATAGCTAAGCTGTTCCAGCATCATTGTTTCACCAGTAAGACGACGGCTTCGGTGGCGATCCCTTCCTTGCGCCCCGTGAACCCAAGCTGTTCCGTGGTGGTCGCCTTGACATTCACCCGGTTCAATTCACATTGCAGATCCGCCGCCAGCACGGCGCACATGGCCTCGATATGCGGCGCCATCTTGGGAGCCTGGGCGATGATGGTCACGTCCAGGTTGCCGATGGCGTAGCCCGCCCGCTGCACCCGGGCATAGACGTCCCGCAGCAGGATGCGGCTGTCGATCCCCTTGAACTCGGCGGCGGTATCGGGGAAGTGGCGGCCGATGTCGCCGGCACCGATGGCGCCGAGCAGGGCGTCGCTCACCGCGTGCAGCACCACGTCGCCATCGGAGTGGGCCAGCAGACCCTGCTCATAGGGCACGGCGACCCCCCCCAGCATGCAGGGGCCGACACCACCAAACTTGTGTACATCAAAACCATGACCAATGCGGATCATGTCTGCTCCTCTACGTCACTTTCGTCGCAAAAACGGATTATGCCTGCTGGCGTAAAAACAGCCCGGCCAGGGCGAGATCCTCGGGCCGGGTCACCTTGATGTTGTCGGCCCTCCCTTCCACCATGCGCACCGCGAAACCCGCCCGCTCCATGGCGGAGGCCTCGTCGGTGATGGCGGCCCCCAGGGCCAGCCCCTCCTCCAGCGCCCGCGTCAAGGGGGCGGTGGGGAACATCTGGGGCGTCAGGGCATGCCAGAGCTGCTCGCGATCCACCGTCGTCACTATGTTGCCGGCGGCATCGGTGCGCTTCATGGTGTCCCGCACCCGGCTGCCGAGGATGGCGCCATCGCACGCCATGGCGGCGGCGATCAGGGCATCGAGATCGGCGTGGCGCAGGCAGGGGCGGGCGGCGTCGTGCACCAGCACCCAGGGCGTCTTGACGACTCGCAGGGCATTGAGCACCGAATAGGCGCGCTCGGCCCCCCCTTCGACCCGCAGGATGCGCGGATCCGCCGCCACCGGCAGTCGTTCGAACCAGTGATCCTGGGGGGAGACGGCGACGATGACCCGCTCAATCGCAGGGTGGCACAATAAAACACCTAGGGTGTGCTCGAGTATGGTCTTGCCTGCCAGCGGCAAGTATTGCTTCGGGCAGTCGGCGCCCATCCGGCTGCCGATGCCGGCGGCCGGCACTATAGCGGTCAGTCCCCGAGGCAGATCAGTCATCGTAGGGCGCTCCGTCCGGTTCCGTGACCTGGTCTTTTTCCTTGGGAATGATCCGGTAGAAGGTTTCACCCTGTTTGATGTAACCCAGATCGTTGCGAGACAGCTCCTCGATGGCCTCGAGGCCCGAGGTCAAATCGTCGATCTCACGGTAAATCAGGTTGTTGCGGTCCTTGAGAACCAGATTGTCCTGCTGCTGCCGATCGATGGCGTTGGAGAGCTCCCGATAGTCGGAGAGGCCGTTCTTCCCCAGCCAGAAGTCATATTGCAGCCCTCCCAACAGGAGGAGCAGGATTAGAGTGAGTAGCCGCATGCACTGAGTCTCCTTCAAGCGGCCTAGTTTCCCATATTCGCAGGCAAGACAAAAGAAAGCCTGTGTTCCAGACTGGCTGGCTCGGAATAAAAAATACGGCGAATGGCGAGAAGGGGGCGGCAGCGGTGGATATAAAAAAGCCCCGCCGAAGTGGCGGGGCTTTCAACAGCTCAAGTGCAGTCAGGCATTAAGCCTGGTTCTTCACTTCTTTCAGACCGCGGAACGGAGCCTTGGCACCCAGGGCTTCTTCGATACGGATCAGCTGGTTGTACTTGGCAACACGGTCAGAACGGCTCATGGAACCGGTCTTGATCTGGCCAGCAGCGGTACCCACGGCCAGGTCGGCGATGGTCGCGTCTTCGGTCTCACCGGAGCGGTGGGAGATGACGGCGGTGTAGCCAGCGTCTTTGGCCATCTTGATGGCGTTCAGGGTCTCGGTCAGGGAACCGATCTGGTTGAACTTGATCAGGATGGAGTTGGCGATGCCGTTGTCGATACCGCGCTTCAGGATCTTGGTGTTGGTTACGAACAGGTCGTCACCCACGATCTGGATCTTGCTGCCCAGTTCCTTGGTCTGGTAGGCGAAGCCTTCCCAGTCGGATTCGTCCAGGCCATCTTCGATGGAGACGATCGGGAACTTGGTGGTCAGGTCGGCCAGGTAGTCGGAGAACTCGTTGGAGGTGAAGGTACGACCCTCGCCCTTCAGGTTGTACTCTTTCTTCTCGGCGTCGTAGAACTCGGACGCGGCGCAGTCCATGGCCAGGGTGATGTCGGTGCCCAGCTTGTAACCGGCAGCGGCAACGGCTTCGGCGATCACTTCCAGCGCTTCGGCGTTGGACTTCAGGTTGGGCGCGAAGCCACCTTCGTCACCCACGGCGGTGGCGTAGCCCTTGGCCTTCAGTACCTTGGCCAGGTTGTGGAACACTTCGGCACCCATGCGGATGGCTTCTTTCAGGGTCTTGGCGCCAACCGGCTGGATCATGAACTCCTGGATGTCGACGTTGTTGTCGGCGTGCTCACCACCGTTGATGATGTTCATCATGGGCAGCGGCATGGAGTAAACGCCCGGGGTACCGTTCAGCTCGGCGATGTGAGCGTACAGCGGCAGGCCCTTGGAGGCGGCAGCAGCCTTGGCGGCAGCCAGAGAAACGGCCAGGATGGCGTTGGCGCCGAACTTGGATTTGTTCTCGGTACCGTCCAGATCGATCATGATCTGGTCCAGAGTGGCCTGGTCCTTGGCATCTTTGCCCAGCAGAGCCTGAGCGATCGGGCCGTTGACGGCTTCGACGGCTTTCAGCACGCCTTTACCCAGGAAACGGCTCTTGTCGCCGTCACGCAGTTCCAGCGCTTCGCGGGAACCGGTGGACGCGCCAGACGGAGCGGCTGCCATACCAACAAAACCACCTTCCAGGTGAACTTCGGCCTCAACGGTCGGGTTACCACGGGAGTCGATGATTTCACGACCGATCACTTTAACGATCTTGGACATGTGTATTTCCTCAGGTTTCGTAAAAAAACAACAAAAATATGCCAAAAAAAGCGGCTGCGGCACAGGGCCTCAACCGCATTTATTTTCAATTACTTCAGATTACGCTTCTGATACTCACCGGCGGCCTTCACGAAGCCGGCGAACAGGGCGTGTCCATCGCGAGGAGTCGAGGTGAACTCCGGGTGGAACTGCGCCGCTACAAACCAAGGGTGATCCGGGATCTCGATAATTTCCACCAGTTTCTTGTCGGCGGAGAGACCGGTCACCTGCAAACCGGCCGCTTCGATCTGCGGCAGCAGCTTGTTGTTCACCTCATAACGGTGACGGTGACGCTCGTAAATGGTCGGGGAACCGTACATCTGACGCACCTTGGAGCCTTCCACCAGGTGGCAGAGCTGGGAACCCAGACGCATGGTGCCCCCCAGATCGGACTTCTCGCTACGGGTCTCGACGTTGCCTTCCTCATCCACCCACTCGGTGATGAGGCCGACCACGGGGAACGGAGAGTCTTTCTTGAATTCGGAGGAGTGTGCACCAGTCATGCCGGCCACGTTGCGGGCGAACTCGATCATGGCGACCTGCATGCCGAGGCAGATACCCAAGTAGGGGATCTTGTTCTCACGGGCATACTGGGCGGCCAGGATCTTGCCTTCCACGCCGCGCTCGCCGAAGCCACCCGGCACCAGGATGGCGTCCAGGCCTTCCAGCAGCTCGGAGCCACGGGTCTCGATGTCCTGGGAGTCGATGTACTTGATGCTGACGGAGAGACGGGTCTTGAGACCGCCGTGCTTCAGGGCCTCGTTGACGGACTTGTAGGCATCCGGCAGGGAGACATACTTGCCCACCATGCCGATGGTCACTTCCGCGGTCGGGTTGGCCTCTTCGAAGACCACCTGCTCCCACTCGGAGAGATCGGCTTCCTTGCACTCCAGACCGAAGCGCTCGGTGAAGTAGGAGTCCAGGTTCTGGGACTTCAGCAGGGCCGGGATCTTGTAGATGGAGTCCACGTCCTTCATGGAGATGACGGCGCGCTCCGGCACGTTGCAGAACAGGGCGATCTTGGCGCGCTCGTTGGCCGGAATGGCGCGATCGGAGCGGCAGATCAGCACATCCGGCTGGATCCCGATGGAGAGCAGCTCCTTCACGGAGTGCTGGGTCGGCTTGGTCTTCACCTCGCCGGCGGCAGCCAGATAGGGAACCAGAGTCAGGTGCATGAACATGGCGTTGTTGCGACCCACTTCGGCCGCCAGCTGACGGATGGCCTCGAGGAACGGCAGGGACTCGATGTCGCCCACGGTACCGCCCACTTCGACGATGGCAACCTGGTGGCCTTCGGCACCGGCAATCACCCGCTCCTTGATGGCGTTGGTGATGTGCGGGATCACCTGGATGGTGGCACCCAGGTAGTCACCACGACGCTCTTTACGCAGCACGTCGGCGTAGATGCGGCCGGTGGTGAAGTTGTTGCGGCGGGTCATCTTGGTGCGGATGAAACGCTCGTAGTGACCCAGATCCAGATCGGTCTCGGCTCCGTCCTCGGTTACGAACACTTCACCATGCTGGGTCGGGCTCATGGTGCCCGGATCCACGTTGATATAGGGGTCCAGTTTCATGATGGTCACATCCAGACCACGGGCTTCCAGAATGGCTGCCAGAGAAGCTGCGGCAATGCCTTTGCCGAGGGATGAAACAACGCCACCAGTCACAAAAATATATTTGGTCGTCATGCTGAACCTGAAAGAAGTTTAGGGAATTTTAAGGGGTGCTTCGGGGATGAAGCAGGACGGGGAAACAGTATACCAAAACCCCCTCTCCCAAACAATGAACAAAAATCTATCAGGCTCCCCGGCCCCCCGTCTTGCGCCAAATCAACTTTGTTCGGTTTCTTTGGCCCTGTCCCAGGCAGCGTCCAGCTTCTCCAGGGTGCAATCGGTCATTTTCAGCCCTTCAGCGGCAATAAACTGCTCAACCTGTCGAAAACGACGCTCGAACTTGGCGTTGGCGGCCCGCAGCACCTGCTCGGGATCCTTGCCCAGATGGCGCACCAGGTTGACGGTGGCAAACAGCAGGTCGCCGAGCTCGTCGCTCACCCGCCCCTCGTCCACATCGACCATCAGCGCCTCTTCCATCACCTCGTCGATCTCCTCGTGGATCTTGTCCACCACGGGGCCGAGGGTCTTCCAGTCGAAACCGACGGTGGCGCAGCGCTTCTGGATCTTGGCGGCCCGGGTCAGGGCCGGCAGCGCCAGCGGGATATCGTCCAGCACGCTCTCTTTGTCCAGCGCCGCCCGCTCCCTGGCCTTCTCGGCCTCCCAGTTCACCTTGACCGCCTGCTCGTCGCCCAGATCTGCGTCGGAGAAGACATGGGGATGGCGGCGGATGAGCTTCTCGCTCACGGTGTCGACGATGTCCGCGAAATCGAACAGCCCCTGCTCCTTGCCGAGCTGGGCGTAGAACACCACCTGAAACAGCAGATCGCCGAGCTCCCCCTTCAACCCTTCCCAATCCTGGGTCTCGATGGCATCGGCCACCTCGTAGGCCTCCTCCAGGGTGTGAGGCACTATGGTCTGGAAGCTCTGCTTGAGATCCCAGGGGCAGCCCCCTTGCGGATCCCGCAGGCGGGCCATGATGTCGAGCAGTTGGGACAGGTCGTAACGTTGGGGCATTGGATCTTCACTTTCGATTCGTTAAATGGGGATGACTCAACATCAGGCCACGCAGCCGGTCAATCTCATGTCGAGCAATTGAGGCAGGTCGTAGCGCTGGGTCATGGGATCTTCACTTTCGATTCGTTGAAAAGGGTCATCAAAAACAACCGGCCACAGGGGCCGGTCGGTCGATATCACAGGCGCTTGGCGCTGATCACGTCGTTGAGCTGGCTGAGCTTGGCGAGCGCCCGGTTGAAGGCGTTGATGTTGTAGATCTCCAGCTCCATGTCGATCTCGGCGGTCTGCTCGCGCACGTTGGAGCGCGAGCGCACACCCATGACGTTGATCTTCTCGTTGGCGAGCACGGTCGTGATGTCACGCAGCAGGCCTGATCTGTCATTGGAGAGGATGCGGATGGTGAGGCCGTAGCCGCCCGAGTAGTTCTCCCCCCAGACCGCATCGATGAGGCGCTCCGGGTTGCGGCGGGTCAGCTCTTTCAACTGTTCGCAGTCATCCCTGTGGATGGAGACGCCGCGACCCATGGTGATGAAGCCCTGGATGCTGTCCCCCGGAATGGGCTGGCAGCAGCGGGCGATGTGGGTCATCAGGTTGCCGACCCCTTCCACTACGATGTGATCCTTGGGCTTGGGGCGGAACGGCACGTTGGCCTTCTGCTCCAGCTTCTCCAGCAGGCGGCGATCCTCTTCCTCCGCCGTCGGCTTGTTGTAGCGGGTGTCCAGGTAGTTGAGCAGCTGGTTGATGCGGATGTCGCCGCTGCCGATGCCCGCCAGCAGATCCTCGAGCTCCTCCGCATGGAAGCGCTCCAGCACCACCTTGTCCACCTTGGAGAGGGTGAGGTTGTGCCTGTCCAGCTCCTTCTCCAGCAGCTCCTTGCCGGCGGCGATGTTCTTGTCCCGATCCAGCTTCCTGAACCAGGTCGCCACCTTGGCCCGCGCCCGGCTGGAGCGCAGGAAGCCGGCGTTCGGGTTCATCCAGTCACGACTCGGGTTCGGCTCCTTCTGGGTGATCACCTCCACCTGGTCACCGGTCTGCAGGGTGTAGGTGAAGGGGACGATGCGGCCGTCTATCTTGGTGCCGATGCAGCGGTGGCCAATCATGCTGTGGACGTGATAGGCGAAGTCGAGCGGGGTGGCACCGGCAGGCAGATCGATCACATCCCCCTTGGGGGTGAAGACATAGACCCTGTCCTCGAACACCTGACTGCGCAGATCGTCCAGCAGGGAGCCGCTCTCCGACAGATCCTCCTGCCAGGCGAGGAGCTTGCGCAGCCACTCGATCTTGTCCTCGAAATTGCTGGTCTTGGCGGCGGCCTGGGCCCCCTCCTTGTAGCGCCAGTGGGCGGCGACGCCGAGCTCCGCATCCTGATGCATCTGCTCGGTGCGGATCTGGATCTCCACCGTCTTGCCCTCTTCCCCCACCACCACGGTATGGATGGACTGGTAGCCGTTGGGCTTGGGGTTGGCGACATAGTCGTCGAATTCGCGGGGAATGTGGTGGAAATGGGTGTGCACTATGCCGAGGGCGGCGTAGCAATCCTGCAGCCGCTTGGTCACCACCCGCACCGCGCGCACATCGAACAGCTCGTTGAATTCGAGATGCTTCTTCTGCATCTTGCGCCAGATGCTGTAGATGTGTTTCGGCCTACCATAGACCTCGGCCTCGACCCCGGCCTCCGCCAGCGCATCCCGCAGGGACTGCACGAACTCGCGGATGTAGCGCTCCCGATCGAGGCGCTTCTCGTCGAGCTGCTTGGCGATCTGCTTGTAGGTGTCCGGGTGCAGGTAACGGAAGGCGAGATCTTCGAGCTCCCACTTGAGCTGACCGATGCCGAGGCGGTTCGCCAGCGGGGCGTAGATGTTGGTGATCTCCTGGGCCATCAGCACCCGGGTCTCCTCATCCGCCTTCTTGGCCTCCCGCAGGCAGGCGATCCGCTCCGCCAGCTTGATCACCACGGCGCGCACGTCCTCGACCATGGCGAGCAGCATGCGGCGGACGTTGTCCACCTGTTCCGGCGAGGTCTCGCTGCGGTGCAGGGTCTGCAGGGAGCGGATGGCTTCCATCTCCAGCACCCCCTCCACCAGCTTGGCGATCTTGGGGCCGAAGTCCTCCTCCACCTTCTCCTGCTTGATGAGACCGGCTTCGACGAAGGGATAGAGGATGGCGGCCTTGAGGGTGGCGAGATCCATGCTGAGCATCAGCAGAATGCCCACCATCTCGACGCCGCGCACCAGCAATCGGTTGGTGAGCCCCTCGTCGCCGAGGGTCAGGCAAAACTGGTAGACGGTTCGCAGCTGATTCTTGTCGCTTTCACTCAACCCGAGTGAACTGACCCACTCTTCGAGGGTGAAGTTGTCCTTCAAATGAATATCGCGTACCGCAACCATGGTATCAATCCTTAAAAGTGTGGGGCCAAAAGCCGTTTGCCCCTCATCAGCTGACGATTGCCTCAAATGGGGATAAATGGTCGACTTTTCAAGGCATATCACCCATCAGGGCAACAGGAGCCTCCCACCTATCAGGCCAATTTTCGACGCTCTAGATTACCCTAATCCCCCCGCTCACACAGCACCAGGCATTCAGGAAAAGGGAGATAAATCCCCATCTCCCCTTCCCGGCATCGGCCATTCAGCTCAGCTCAGCTCAAACAGCGCCATGAACTCCAGATGGCCGCTATATGGGAACCTTTCGGTTACTTCCGTTCGAACAGCGCCATGGACTCCAGATGGCCAGTGTGGGGGAACATGTCCAACATTCCCAGGCGAGTCAGTCGATAACCCTGTTTCACCAGCACCTGGCTGTCGCGGGCCAGGGTGACGGGGTTACAGGAGACATAGACCACCCGTTTCGGGGAAAGTGCCGCCACATGGCCCATCACCTCCAGGGCGCCGGGGCGAGCCGGATCCAGCAGCACCAGGTCGAAACCCTCCCGTGCCCAGGACATGCCCACGATGTCACCGCTGAGGTCCGCCTTGTAGAAGCGGGCGTTGTCGATGCCGTTGCGACGGGCGTTCTCCTGGGCCCGTTCCACCATGGCCAGATCCCCCTCGACCCCCACCACTTCCCGGGCCTGACGGGCTAGGGGCAGGGTGAAGTTGCCGATGCCGCAGAACAGATCCAGCACCTTGTCATCCCGGGTGGCGTCGAGCCAGGCCAGGGCCTGGTTCACCATGCTCTGGTTGATGGGGCCGTTGACCTGGATGAAATCCCCGGGGGCAAATGCAAGAGACAGGCCATCGAGGGAATAGCTCGGCTGGAATTGCTGACGCAGGGGTTCTATCTGCTCGTCCGACGCCTGCAGGTAGAGATCGATCCCCTGCGCTTGCGCGAACTCGATCAGCATGGCCCTGTCGGTTTCGTTCGGCCGGCCGGTGTGGCGCAGCAGCATCATGATCCCCTGTTCGGCCTGGATGAACTCAGCATGGCCCAGCTCGCGCTGGCTCTTGAGGCGATTGAGGCAGTCCCGCAGCGGATTGATGAGGTCGGAGAGCGGCTCGGCCAGCACGGGGCAGCCCTGGATTTCCACCAGGTCATTGGATTGGCGGCGACGGAAACCGACCCGGGTGCAACGGCCGTTCTTGTCAAACTTGATGGCCAGGCGGCAGACCCGGCGGTAGCTGCGGGACTCCCCCTTGAGGACGGGCTCGAGGGGCGGCGCCTGGATGTTGCCGAGACGCTCGAACAGGCTGACCAGCCCGGCCTCCTTGGCCCCTTGCTGATCCGCCTCGGACAGGTGCTGGGCGCTGCAGCCGCCACATTCGCGATAATGGGGGCAGAAGGAGGCGATGCGATTGGCCGCCGGAGTCACTATCTGCTGCAGGACACCGTGGGCGTACTGCTTCTTGTCATCCAGGATGCGAACCTTGACCCGCTCACCGGGCAGCGCCCCTTCGACGAAGATCGCCTTGCCCTGATGACGGCCTACGCCAACACAGTGGTGGTCCAGACTGTCTACCGTAAATTCAATACGTTGGGGCTGGGTGGATTTCTTTTGGGGCTTGAAAAACTGGGCCATAAAACTTGGTGCCTATAGGTGGCTATGTCATGATTGTGGGGTCTGCAGCGGGCCATTGTCCCACAAGAATAATAGTATGACCAAATGCGGCCTCGGGGCCCGTGCTGCCATGACCTTACCCTAATGTCAGTCTTCTTCGTCGGCGGTTGATCAGCATGACCAGATATGGCCCTCACGCCCATGCGGCAATGACCCTCGTATCCGCCCTCATCCCCAACGGGGTATCAGCATGACCAGATATGGCCTCAGAGCCAGGGTACTGGCCTTCACCATATTGCCCACCCTCATCATCGGCGGCCTGATAGCCGGTTACTTCACCTTCCACCGCTATCAGCAACTGGAAAGCAGCCTGATCGATCAGGGCATCAACATCATAGAACCCCTGGCCATCGCCAGTGAGTACGGCATGACCCAACACAGCCGCGAGTCCCTCAAGCGGCTGATCGGGCTCACCCATCGCAAGAATTCCCCCTTCATCAAGTCCATCGCCGTCTTCACCCAGGACAACCAGCTGTTCGTCACCTCCAACTATCACAGGGACTTCGGCCAGCTACGCCTGCCCGATGGCAGCGCCGTCCCCGAGCTCACCAGCGTCTCCTTCAACGGCGATGACATCATATTGCGCACCCCCATCCAGGCCGAGACCAGCCTGGACGGCTTCCCGCTGCCGAGCGATCTGGAGCCGCCGGTGATCGGCTACATCTCCATGCAGCTCGCCACCGACAGGGCCATAGTCCTGCAATACAGAGACGCCTTCTTCGCCGTGGTCATGGTGCTCATCGGCCTGGCCATCAGCACCCTGTTCGGCTTCCGATTGGTGAAGAGCGTGACCCAGCCCATCACCGATATGGTGCAGGCGGTGCACCGGATCAGGGAGGGGCGGCTCGACACCCGGGTCAGCGGCCAGCTCACCGGTGAGCTGGACATGCTGAAGAACGGCATCAACGCCATGGCCAAGGCGCTCTCCGAATATCACGAGGAGATGCAGCAGAACATCGATCAGGCCACCTCGGATCTGCGGGAGACGCTCGAACAGATAGAGATCCAGAACGTCGAGCTCGATATGGCGAAGAAACGGGCCCAGGAGGCGGCACGGGTCAAGTCCGAGTTCCTGGCCAACATGTCCCACGAGTTGCGAACCCCCTTGAACGGCGTCATCGGCTTCACCCGCCAGCTGCTCAAGACCAGCCTGACCCCGAGCCAGACCGACTACATGCAGACCATCGAGAAGTCGGCTCGCAACCTGCTCGGCATCATCAACGACATCCTCGACTTCTCCAAGCTGGAGGCGGGCAAGCTGCAGCTCGAGCACATCCCCTTCAGCCTGCGGGACACCCTGAACGAGACCATGCACCTGCTGGGCCCGAGTGCCCACGACAAGCAGCTGGAGCTCTCCTTGCAGGTGGATGCCGAGGTGCCGGACTACCTCACCGGCGACCCCATGCGCCTGCAGCAGGTGCTGACCAACCTCACCGGCAATGCCATCAAGTTCACCGAACGCGGCAACGTGGACGTGCGCATCGAGCAGCTCGACACCGGTGCTGGCCACCATGGCGGTAAGAAGGTGCGGCTCAGGGTGCTGATCCACGACACCGGCATCGGCATCTCGGAGGAGCAGCAGCGCCAGCTGTTCCAAGCGTTCAACCAGGCCGATTCGTCCATCTCCCGCCGCTATGGTGGCACCGGCCTCGGCCTCGTCATCACCCAGAAGCTGGTGCAGCAGATGGGGGGGCAGATCCGTTTCGAGTCCGAGCTAGGCAAGGGCTCCATCTTCTCCTTCAACCTGGAACTGGACATCTCTCCCCTGCCCCAGACCGAGCGGCTGCCGCTGGATCGCATCCAGGGCAAGCGGGTCTGGCTGCTGGAGCCGGATCCCTTCGCCCACGCCTCGTTGCATGCCCTGCTGGCCGAATGGCAGCTGGACGTGCACTCCCTCGGCATGGACGACGACTGGCCCGAGATGAGCAGTCAGGATCTGGTGATCATCGGCAGCAGCACCCAGCACCCCCCCCAGCAGGTGATCGCCCGCCTCGATGGCCTCGACGGAGCCCAGAACACCATAGTGGTGCTGAGCAGCCACGAGCCCGCCCTGTATGACGCCATGCAGGCCCACGGCGCCCAGCACTGCCTCTCCAAACCCATCAACCACCGCAAGCTGCTGCACGCCCTGCTCACCCCCGAGACGGCCAGAAGCGCCCAGCTGCCCGCCCCCTCGGTTGCCCCCGAGCCGGAGATCAAGGTGCAGGCGATCAAGGTGCTGGCGGTGGACGACAACGCCGCTAACCTCAAGCTCATCGCCGCCATGCTCAAGGAGATGGTGAGCCAGGTGGTGGTGTGCAAGAACGGCAAGGAGGCGGTCAGCCTGGCCCAGAGCCAGCCGTTCGACATCATCTTCATGGACATACAGATGCCCATCATGGATGGCATCAGCGCGACCCAGGCCATTCGTCGCCACTCCCTCAACATGGAAACCCCGATCGTCGCGGTCACCGCCCACGCCATACCGGGGGAACGGGAGCGGCTGATCCGCCAGGGCATGGACGACTATCTGGCCAAACCCATCGACGAGAGCATGCTGCTGCAGCTCATCACCGACTTCGCTCATCGCCGCCACCAGAATCACGGGGATGGGCAGATAGACTGGTCCCTCGCCGTGCGCCAGGCCGCCGGCAAGACGGAGCTGGCCCAGGAGATGCTGACCATGCTGCTGGCCAGCTTCGAGGAGGTGGAGCCCCTGCTGGAGTCCGCGCTGGCGGGAGAGGCCGACGATGCCGAGGTGCTGGCCCAGCTCCACCGTCTCAACGGTGGCTGTGCCTACTCGGGGGTCCCAGGACTGCAACGCCTGCTCTCCCAGCTGGAGCAACAGCTGCGGGATGGCGTGCCGGTGAGCGAGCTGGAGCCCGAGTTGCTGGAGCTGCAGGATGCGCTGGAGCAGGTGCGCCAGGAGGCGCCCCGCTATCTCGAAACGAGTGGCTGACGCGCTTTTTCTGACGCACAGTCCGGTAAATGGTAGAGTTGCGCCGTTTTTTACAGGAGTCAGCATGACCAACAACGATATTCTGCGCCGTCTGCGCTACGCCCTCACCATCAGCAACGATCAGATGGTCGAGATGTTTGCCAAGGGCAACCTGACCGTCACCCATGCCCAGCTGCACGGCTGGTTGCTGAAAGAGGCGGCGGAGGGGGAAGCGCAAGATCCGGGCTTCGTGGCCTGTCCGGATGCGGCGCTGAGCCAGTTCCTCGACGGCTTCATCGCCATCCGGCGTGGTGTGCGTGAGGATGCTCCGCCCCAGGTGATCCCGAACCGGATCAACAACAACCTGATCCTGCGCAAGCTGCGCATCGGCCTGAACTACAAGGAAGAGGACATGCTGGGCACCCTCAAGCTCGCGAACTTCAACCTCTCCAAGTCCGAGCTGAGCGCCCTGTTCCGCGCCCGGGATCACAAGCACTACCAGGACTGCGGGGATCAGATCCTGCGCAACTTCCTGATCGGCCTCACCGCCAAGCATCGCGCTTGACATTAAGCCACGCCTGAGCCATGGACCAGCGCCCCCGCTCACCCTCTGCCCTCATCAGGATGGCCGGTGAGCTGCGCTGGTCGCTCTGCCTGTTACTTCTGCTGCTGACCGCCTGTCAGCCCGCCCCCTATCGCCTCGATACCCGCCATGTCAGCGCCAGTCAAAACGGGCGCATCGCCTTCCTGATCCTGCACTACACGGACGAGGACGATGCCCACTCCCTGCGCCTGCTGACCGAGCCCCGATACAAGGTGAGTGCCCACTATCTGGTGCCGCGCGATACCGACCAGCACCCGCTGCCGGTCTACCAGCTGGTGCCGGACAGCCAGCGCGCCTGGCATGCCGGCCGCAGCCGCTGGCACCAGTACGCCGGACTCAACGCCAGCTCGCTGGGCATAGAGATAGTGAATCTGGGGTACGACGAGCAAGAAGCCGAACTCCCCACCCACCTGCGTCACTGGCAGCCCTTCACCCGGGCCCAGATCGCCGCCATCGGTGCCCTGGCTCGGGATCTGGTCCGGCGTTACGACATACCCCCGACTCAGGTGCTGGCCCACAGCGACATAGCCCCCGAGCGCAAGCAGGATCCCGGCCCCCTCTTCCCCTGGCGCGAGCTTGCCCTGGACTACGGGGTCGGCGCCTGGCCCGACGAGGCCAGGGTCGCGGCCCTGCGCCAGTCGCTCCCCGTCTGGGATGCTCTCCTGTGGCAGCAACAGCTCGCCCGCTACGGCTATGGCATCACCCCAAGCGGTGACTGGGATGAGCAGAGCCGGGCCGTGCTGCGCGCCTTCCAGCTGCACTTCCGTCCCGGCCTAGTCACCGGCGAACCGGATGAGGAATCTCAGGCCATCCTGATGGCCCTGCTGGAGCGGTATTATCCCGAATAGACCCCAAGCACCAGAAACAACAAGGGACGCCGTGGCGTCCCTTGTTTCTCTCGGTCTGACGAGCAGGCATCAGATCCCTTGGCGGGCTTCCTGCATTAGCAGACGCATGTCGCTCACCGCCTTGGCCAGGCCGTCGAAGGCGGCACGGCCTATGATGGCGTGGCCGATGTTGAGCTCATAGAGCTCTGGGATAGCGGCGATGGCCTTGACGTTGTGGTAGTGCAGGCCGTGGCCGGCGTTGACCTTCAGGCCCTTGCCGGCGGCATAGGAGGCACCGGCGGCGATGCGCTTGAACTCGGCGTTGCGCTCCCCATCCGTGGTGGCATCGGCGTAGCGACCGGTGTGGATCTCGATGAAGGGAGCGCCACTCGCGGCGGCCGCATCGATCTGCAGCGGATCCGCATCGATGAACAGGGAGACCTGGGCACCGACTGCGGCCAGACGGATCACCGCATCCGTCACCTTGTCCAGCTGGCCGGCCACATCCAGGCCGCCTTCAGTGGTCACCTCGGTGCGCTTCTCCGGCACCAGGCAGACGAACTGGGGCTGGATGCGGCAGGCGATGCCGATCATCTCCTCGGTCACCGCCATCTCCAGGTTCATCCTGGTCTGGATGGTCTGGCGCAGGATCTCCACGTCCCGGTCGGTGATGTGGCGGCGATCTTCCCGCAGGTGCACAGTGATGCCATCGGCACCGGCCTGCTCGGCCACGAAGGCGGCCTGTACCGGATCCGGGTACTGGGTGCCGCGGGCATTGCGCAGGGTGGCGATGTGGTCGATGTTCACGCCCAGGTAGATCTCGCTCATTGATTACTCCTTGAAAATACGTCTGTTAACTGTGCGGCTGTCGCCTTGGCGCCAGCCCCGATATCCGTATGTCAGCCTTGCGTGCTGGCTCTGCGTTTTAAAAACAGCCCCCGACTCTTCCACTGACGTGTTCCCAGAAACATGGGTGGTTGCAACGCCAGCCGATGTCAGCCTCATGCACTCGCTTTTCGCTTTAAAAACAGCTCCCGACTCTTCAACTGGCGCTTCCCCAGATAGGGTTGCAGCGCCAGCCGGCTGAAACGCTTGGCCGCCTGTAGCAAGGGAGGGCTGTCGAAGCGCCCCTCGGCGAAGGCCAGCAGGTGGGCGCCGAGGAACAGGGTACGGGGATCCGGCGCCCGCTCGCAAGCCACAAAGCCGAGCTCCCGCTCGAAGCCGTAGAGCTGCTCGGGCTGGATGGGGGACTCGTCGTCGGCGGCGTATTCGAAGTCCACCGCATAGCCGAGCGCCTGCAGCAGCAGGAACTCGAAGCGGCGCAGGGGCAGCTCAGGAGTCTCGCCGTCCGCCAGGGCCATGATGGCACGGGCATAGGCGTCGAACACCTCGGGGAAGGGGGTATGGGCTTCGAGCAGGTAGTAGACCAGCTCGTTGAGATAGAGGCCGTAGAACAGCCGATCGCCGCCGAGCCGCAGGGAGTGATCCGGACACTCCACCTGGGTGAGGTTCTTGAGATCCCCCTTGCCGCGCCAGGCGATGGTGAGCAGGGAGAAGGGTTGCAGCAGCCCCTTCAGAGAGGAGCGTGGCCCGCGAGAACCGCGAGCCACCAGGGTAAATCGGCCACTATCCTGGGTGAATACTTCGACCAGCTGGCTGGTCTCCCGATAGGGCCGACTGTGGATGACGAAAGCCGGACTCAGCAATCGCTCATCGCCACTTAGTCATCGCCATAGCCGAGACTGCGCAGGGCGCGCTCGTCATCGGCCCAGCCGGATTTGACCTTGACCCAGAGCTCCAGGTGCACCTTGTTCTGGAACAGACGCTCCATGTCGAGGCGCGCCTCTGTGCCGATCGTCTTGATCTTCTCACCCTTGTTGCCGATGACCATCTTCTTCTGGCCATCGCGCTCCACCAGGATCAGGCCATGGATATGGTACAGACCGTTCTCTTCGACCTTGAAGCGCTCGATCTCCACGGTCACCGAGTAGGGCAGCTCCTCACCGGTGAAACGCATCAGCTTCTCGCGGATGATCTCGGAGGCCATGAAGCGGGACGAGCGGTCGGTCACGTAGTCTTCCGGGAAGAAGTGGACGTTCTCCGGCAGCAGATCCTTGGCCCACTCGCGGATCTTCTCCACGTTGGTGCCCTTCTCGGCGCTGATGGGCAGGATATGGGCGAAGTTCATCTGCTGGCCCAGCCACTCCAGATGGGGGAGCAGATCCTCCTTCTCCTTGACGTTGTCGATCTTGTTGACCGCCAGCACCACGGGGCACTTGAGGTGGCGCAACTTGCCGAGCACCATCTCGTCGTCCTTGGTCCAGTGGGTCCCGTCCACCATGAACACCACCATGGCCACGTCCCCGAGGGAGCTGGTGGCGGCGCGGTTCATCAGGCGGTTGATGGCCCGCTTCTCTTCGATGTGCAGACCAGGGGTATCGACGTAGATGGTCTGATAGTTCTCCTCGGTGTCTATCCCCAAAATCCGGTGACGGGTGGTCTGGGGTTTCTTCGAGGTGATGCTGACCTTCTGGCCAAGCAGCTTATTCAGCAGGGTGGACTTGCCCACGTTGGGGCGGCCCACGATGGCGACAAAGCCGCAGTAGGTGTTATCTGTCATGACAATCTTTCCAATGCTTGCTGCGCCGCGGCCTGTTCGGCCTTGCGACGGCTGGTGCCGACCCCGACCAGCGGACCATCCAGACCATCCACCTCGCACTGGACGGTGAACTCCTGGTTGTGGGCCTCGCCCTTGACGTTGGTCACCGTATAGGTCGGCAGGGATTTGCGGCTTCCCTGCAAGATCTCCTGCAGACGGGTCTTGGGATCCTTCTGCTCTATGCCCGGTTTGATCTCCTCCAGGCGGCTGGCGTACCAGCCGAGCAACAGGGCCCGCACCGTCTCCAAATTGGTATCCAGATAGATGGCGCCGATCACCGCCTCGACCGTGTCGGCCAGGATCGACTCACGGCGAAAACCGCCGCTCTTGAGCTCACCCGGCCCCAGGATCAGGTGATCCCCGAGATCGAACTCCCGGCCGAGTTCGGCCAGGGTCTTCTCCCGCACCAGGGTGGCGCGCATCCGGCTGAGATCCCCTTCCGCCGCTTGCGGGAAGCGGTGGAAGAGGTCATCGGCAATCACCAGACTCAGGATGGAGTCACCCAGGAATTCCAGTCGCTCGTTGTGACGGGAACCGGCGCTGCGGTGAGTCAACGCCCGGGTCAGTCGTTCTTGATCCTGAAAGACATGCCCGAGACGGGACTGCAGTCTGTTCATCTTGATATTCATTTACTTGATTCCGCCAATGCGGTTGAAGCGCACACCGGTCGGCACCCAGCTTGGCAAGCTGGAACCGTCCTCGCGCTCGAATTCGAAACTGATCCAGATGGCGACCGCCTTGCCCACCAGGTTCTCCTCGGGCACGAAGCCCCAGAAGCGACTGTCGGTGCTGTTGTCGCGGTTGTCGCCCATCACGAAGTAGTGGCCTTCCGGCACCACCCACTCATCGGGGTAGGTGCCCGGCTGGCGATAGTAGCGATCCACCAGATCCGGCATGAGCGGATTGCGCAGGGTTTCGTGAGAGACGGTGCCCAGCTGCTCGGTGTACCGATCCAGCGGGATCCCCATCTGGCTGAACTCACCACGCTGTTCAAACTTGACGTCGAGCTTCTTGAAGCCCGGGCACGTTTTCCCTGCCTGCTCATCGCACTTGGGCCGGATCATCAGCTCCTTGTTGCGATAGATGACCCTGTCCCCCGGCATGCCGACCACGCGCTTGATGTAGTCGACGCGGGTATCCAGCGGATACTTGAACACCACCACATCCCCACGCTTGGGCTCGCCGGTCTCGAGGAACTTGGTGTTGCTCACCGGATCCCGCAAGCCATAGGCAAACTTCTCAACCAGGATGAAGTCCCCCACCAGCAGGGTGGGCATCATGGAGCCGGAAGGGATCTGGAACGGCTCGAAGATGAAGGAGCGCAGGATCAGCACCAGAGCGATGACCGGGAAGACACCGCCGGTCTGTTCGATCCAGACCGGCATGGGGGCCACCTTGGCCAGGGTCTTCTCGTCCACGTTCGGGCCGGCATTGGCACGGGCCGCCGCTATCTTGGCCGCCCGTTGCTTGGACCAGACCAGCTTGTCAACGGTCCAGATGATGCCGGTCAGGATGGTGACGACGACGAGGATCAGGGAAAAGGTGCTTGCCATCGATTAGTCCTTGCCTACGTGGAGGATAGCGAGGAAGGCCTCTTGCGGCACGTCGACACGGCCGAGGGACTTCATCCGCTTCTTGCCTTCTTTCTGCTTGTTCAGCAGCTTCTTCTTACGGCTCACGTCACCGCCGTAGCACTTGGCAGTCACGTCCTTGCGCAGGGCCTTGACCGTGCTGCGGGCGATGATCTGGTTGCCGATAGAGGCCTGAATCGCGATATCGAACATCTGGCGCGGGATCAGCTCACGCATCTTCTCCACCACCTGGCGACCGCGGAACTGGGCGTTCTCCTTGTGGGTGATGATGGCCAGGGCGTCGACCCGCTCACCGTTGATCATGATGTCGAGGCGCACCATGTCGGAGGTTTCGAAGCGCTTGAAGCCGTAATCCAGGGAGGCGTAGCCGCGGCTGGTGGACTTCAGGCGGTCGAAGAAGTCGAGCACCACTTCCGCCATGGGGATTTCGTAGGTCAGCGCCACCTGCTTGCCGTGATAGACCATGTTGGTCTGCACGCCACGCTTCTCGATACAGAGGGTGATGACGTTGCCCATGTACTCCTGCGGCAGCAAGATGTTGCACTCGGCGATGGGCTCGCGCATCTCTTTGATGTTGTTGACCGCCGGCATCTGGGCCGGGCTGTCGATATGGATGGTCTCGCCGTTGTTCAGCTCGATCTGGTAGACCACGGTCGGGGCCGTGGTGATGAGGTCCAGATCGTACTCCCGCTCCAGCCGCTCCTGGATGATCTCCATGTGCAGCATGCCGAGGAAGCCACAACGGAAGCCGAAGCCGAGCGCGGTGGAGCTCTCCGGTTCATAGAACAGGGAGGCATCGTTCAGGGAGAGCTTCTCCAGGGCATCACGGAAGGACTCGTAGTCGTCGCTGGAGATGGGGAACAGACCCGCATAGACCTGAGGCTTCACCTTCTTGAAGCCCGCCAGCGCCTTGTCGGCACCGTGCTTCGCCAGGGTCAGGGTATCACCCACAGGGGCGCCGTGGATGTCCTTGATACCGCAGACGACCCAACCTACCTCGCCACAACCCAGGCCCTGGGTATCCACCTGCTTGGGGGTGAAGATACCGATGCGATCCACGCCCCACACCTGACCGGTGCTCATGACCTTGATCTTGTCGTTCTTCTTGAGGGAACCGTTCTTGATCCGCACCAGGGAGACGACACCCAGGTAGGAGTCGAACCAGGAGTCGATGATCAACGCCTGCAGCGGGGCATCGGGATCCCCTTCCGGCGCCGGGATGCGGGCCACGATCTCTTCGAGCACCAGATCCACACCGAGGCCAGTCTTGGCGGAGCAGCGCACCGCGTCCACAGCGTCGATGCCGACGATGTCTTCGATCTCTTCGGCGACCCGCTCGGGTTCGGCGGCCGGCAGGTCGATCTTGTTCAGCACCGGCACCACTTCCAGATCCATTTCCATGGCGGTGTAGCAGTTGGCCAGAGTCTGTGCCTCAACCCCCTGACCGGCATCCACCACCAGCAGCGCCCCTTCACAGGCAGCCAGGGAGCGAGAAACCTCGTAGGAGAAATCCACGTGGCCCGGGGTGTCGATAAAGTTCAGCTGATAGGTGTTACCGTCTTGTGCCTGGTAGTTCAGGGTCACACTCTGTGCCTTGATGGTAATGCCGCGCTCGCGCTCCAGGTCCATGGAGTCCAGCACCTGAGCCTGCATCTCGCGGTCGGACAGGCCGCCACAAGTCTGGATCAGACGGTCCGACAAGGTCGATTTACCGTGGTCGATGTGCGCAATAATCGAGAAGTTACGAATGTGTTTCATCGAGCAAGAATCACTCAAAATTAAGTTAGGGTCGGATATGAGGGCAGGATTTTACTGGATAACCCGGTCGACGGCCAATCTTTAGTCGACGAAGGCCCGGAAATAGCGCCCTGGCGACCATTTATCGCGCCAGGGCCTGGAGCCGCAGTAAAACTTGCCAGTCAGGAGAGGTGGCGGGTGCTCAGCACCACACCGAGCATGCGGGGGCCATATTCCCCCTGCTCCAGTCTTGCGGAAAAGTAACGAACCAGTAAAAAACCCAGGGTTCCTCCCAGCAGGCAACTGAGGATGGTGACTCCTTCCCCCGCCGAGAGCAAGGGTGCCAGCCAGAGTTGACCCAGCAGGGCGCCCAGCAGCAGGCAGAACAGCGGCAGCACATAGACCAGGGCCGCCCCGCGCAGAATGCTCGCCTGGGGGATGCCGAGGCGGATCTGCTGGCCGACCATCACCTCCCCATTGAGGGCCACCTTGAGTCGCTGGGACTTCATCGGAAAAGCCTTGGCCACGGTACCTGTGCCGCAGTTGGACTGCTGGTGGCAACCGCTGCAGGCGGAGCGTCGTTCACACTCCACCCAGGCATAGTCCCCTTCGATGGCCACGACTGTCGCCAGCTCTTCGCTCATGTTACTCACCTGACGACTCCAGATTAACAGCCATGGATTTATCCAATCTGAACACGCCCGACTCGCCTCGGCAAGTGGAATGAGAACGACTCGCCATGGGATTACTGCACGGCCTCGTTGCGGGCCAGGGGTTGCACCGACTCGGCGATGCGTTTGGCGGTCTCGGCCGGCACCTCACCCACCACTGTGATCTCCACCCCCACCTCGTTGACATAACTCACCAATGAGGTGGCCCCCTGCCGAATAAGCTGCTGGCGCACCGCCTGCTTGGGGTCGACCCGGGCGACGTAGACGGAGAGGTCCACCACGCCATCGGAGAGCATCATGTAGTCCACCGGCAAACTGGTACTGACCAGCTGGTGCCTGTCCTGAGAGAGCACCTTGAAGCCGCTCGGCAGCCAGGTGAGGTGCCAGGCCAGAGTCTGCTGGGGCGTCGGATAGGCATCCTCCAGGGTCAGCGCCTCCGGCAGCTTGCTCTTGGCCAGGGTCACCAACCAGGGGGCCGGTGCAGACTGCCTGTCCAGATCCACCCCCAGCACCTGCTCCACCAGATTGCCTTCCCGATCGACCATGTCGATGCGCAGCAGCAGGTGGCTCTGCTCGTCGATCCAGAGCACGAAACCGTACTTGTCCGCCTCTTTCGGGACCAGCCTCACCACCTGGGCCACCAGACCGGCGACCCGGCTGCGACCCGCCAACACGGGATCATAGCTCTCCAGCACCCTGGACAGCGGCATCTTCACCAGGGTCGACCAGACGCCGGGGAAACGGGCGCCTTTCAGGGTGTAGGGCTCGTGGGTGTTCTCGAAGAAGGTGTACTCGTTCTGGCGCTGCAGGTATTCCACCGTCTTGCCGTCGAGATAGCTCAGGTGAGCCACCTCCTTGCCATCGATGACCCCATGGCTGATGCGGATGGGTTCGAGGCGACCCTGGCGGGCCTTGACCATGGATAACTCGAAGTTCTGTTGTGAAACGGCACTCTGCATCTGCTGCAACAAGGCCTCGGCCGACTGATCGTCGGCCGAGGCCTTGGCACAAATCAACAGAAGAGAGGCCAGCAGGATACGGCTGGACTGTCGCACGGTCTGATCCCTAAAAATGCGTTATTCCTGGATCTGCTTGTCTTGCAGCAGACGTTGTTGCAGCTGGTGGTCCCGCAGGAAGGCATTGACTCGCTCGCGCTGCTCTTGCATCTGCTGCTCGTTCAGCCCTTGCTGGCGAGTCGTGGCGCGATTGCCCTCTTGCGGATAGTGGACGCTGACGGGAGTGGCGCTGCCACCAACGGGGATTGTGTTGAGCACGGGGTTGTTCGGCACACCGTCCTGCCCCTGATACTGCTGCACCCCGAAGATGACGGCGGCAGCCACGGAAGCGGCGATGGCATATTGCCCCACCTGCTGGCCGAAGCGGCGAAGCAGCGGTATCACTTTGGCACCGGTTTTCACCCCGGGAGCAGTTGAAGGCGCCGGCGCGGGAGCCAGTATGGTGGGTTCGTCTTCCAGCGCCAGCATGATGCTGTCGCTGAGATCCAGTTGCAGATTGACCGGCAGGTCACCCCGCATGGCATCACCGATCAGATGGTAACGAGACCAGGTATCTTGCATGGCGGGATCCGTTCCCAGCTCATTCAGTACCTTTATCTCGCTCAGGTCGCCATCCATCAGGGCTGAGATTTGCTCTTTATTTGCCATAAGTTTGCCTGTCTTTCCCCAGTTTAATTCTCGATCAGAGGTTGCAGCTTTTTGTCGATTGCTTCCCTCGCCCGGAAGATACGGGATCTCACCGTACCCACAGGGCAATCCATGATCTCTGCAATCTCTTCGTAGCTCAGCCCTTCCAGTTCACGAAGGGTGATCGCTGTTCTCAAGTCTTCCGGCAAGGCTTCTATGGCGGTGAACACGGTGCGCTTGATCTCATCGGTAAGCGTCAGGTTCTCCGGGGTAGCCACCTCTTGCAAGGCTTCGCCCCCACCATAGTATTCAGCCTCATCGGCTTCGACATCACTGCTGGGCGGTCTGCGCCCTTGTGAGGTCAGGTAATTTTTGGCCGTATTGACGGCGATCCGGTACAACCAGGTGTAAAACGCGCTCTCGCCACGGAATGTCGGCAACGCACGGTAAGCCTTGATGAAAGCCTCCTGCGCCACATCCGGCACATCGCCCGGATTGTTGACATACCTGGCCACCAGATTGACCACCTTATGCTGGTATTTCTTTACCAGCAGGTTGAATGCATTTTTATCGCCACGCTGGACCCGTTCAACCAGCTGTTCGTCCAGTAGATTCTGGTCGCTCATCAGAGCCGTAAAACCCCCATCAGGTTATCGTTTTTCTTTTCCGGCCCTTCCTAAGCGCACAAGTTCAGACAGGAGGAATCAGAGAAAGTTCGCTTGTATCGAAAAAAATGTGATGCGAGCTGCATCACAACCCCCCCTTGGGCTACCATGGGGCCAGTTCTTAATCCAGGCCAATGATACTTATGAAAGCAAGTGTTGAATACCTTTGCGACGTACTCATCATTGGCAGCGGTGCCGCCGGTTTGTCCCTCGCGTTGCGATTGGCAGACCAGGCCAAAGTCCTGGTTCTGAGCAAGGGGCCCATCAGTGAGGGGGCCACTCTCTATGCGCAAGGAGGCATCGCTGCCGTGTTCGACGAGACCGACAGCATCGAATCCCACGTGAGCGACACGCTCAACGCCGGGGCCGGGTTGTGTGACCCCGCCGTGGTGGAGTTCACCGCCCGCAACGCCCGCGAGTCCATTCAGTGGCTGATCCAGCAGGGGGTCCCCTTCGATCAGGAGGAAGACGCCGAAGGGGAATCTCACTATCACCTGACCCGGGAAGGGGGCCACAGCCATCGCCGCATCTTCCACGCGGCCGATGCCACCGGCAAGGCGGTGCAGCTCACCCTGATCGATCAGGTACGCGCCCATCCCAACATCAAGCTGATGGAGCGCTTCAACGCGGTGGATCTCATCACCACCCGCAAGCTGAATCTGCCGGGCAACAAGGTGCTGGGGGCCTATGTCTGGAATCGCAACGTCGAGCAGGTCGAGGTGATCCGCGCCCGCTTCGTGGCGCTGGCCACCGGCGGCGCCTCCAAGGTGTATCAGTACACCTCGAACCCGGACGTGAGCTCAGGCGATGGCATCGCCATGGCCTGGCGCGCCGGCTGCCGGGTGGCCAACCTGGAGTTCAACCAGTTCCACCCCACCAGCCTGTTCCACCCGGACGATCCCAACTTCCTGCTGACCGAGGCCCTGCGCGGTGAAGGGGCCTATCTGCGCCGCCCGGACGGCAGCCGCTTTATGCCGGAGTTTGATGAACGTGCGGAATTAGCACCGCGCGACATAGTCGCGCGCGCCATCGACCACGAGATGAAGCGGCTCGGCGCCGACTGCATGTATCTGGACATCAGCCACAAGCCGGCAGACTTCATCATCAAGCACTTCCCCACCATTCATGAGCGCTGCCTCGCGGTGGGCATCGACATCACCAAGGAAGCCATGCCCATCGTCCCCGCCGCTCACTACACCTGCGGTGGTGTCATGATAGACGGCAATGGCCAGACCGATATCCCGGGCCTCTACGCCATCGGCGAGGTGACCTACACGGGCCTGCACGGCGCCAACCGCATGGCTTCCAACTCCCTGCTGGAATGCGTGGTCTTCGCCCATCAGGCGGGGGCCGACATCCTGGCCAAGCTGCCCATGAGCGTGGAGCCGCCGAGGCTGCCGGCCTGGGACGAGAGCCAGGTGGACGACTCGGACGAACAGGTGGTGATCCAACACAACTGGCATGAGCTGCGGCTGATGATGTGGGACTACGTGGGCATAGTGCGCACCAACAAGCGCCTCGCCCGCGCCAAGCGCCGCATCGACCTGCTCAAGCAGGAGGTGCAGGAGTACTACGCGAACTTCCGGGTCTCCAACAACCTGCTGGAGCTGCGCAACCTGTTGCAGGTAGCCGAGCTCATCGTCAACTGCGCCCTGCAGCGCAAGGAGTCCCGCGGACTGCACTACAACCTGGATTACCCGGATATGCAGCCGGACTCCAAACCGACCGTGCTGACCCCGGACAGGGATTAATCCTCCCTACTGCAAATGACCAAGTTAACCCCGCCCCGGCGGGGTTAACTGTTTATGGGCTACGGGAAAACGCGATCAGCGGGGCGGCGCGAGGTGGATGGCGCGGGCCAGCGCCCGGTAATGCTCGGGGGCCAGGGCATCGGCGAAGAGCCAGAGCCGGGTTTCGGGCATCCCCTCTGCGGTGAGGTACAGCCAGAGTACCCCGGGCAGGATGCGGCTGCGTGGGTCCAGCCGGTAGCGCCGCCCCTGCCAATCCAGCCACTCCCCATCCAGGATCAGTTCACCGCAGACCCCCTGGGCTCGCCGCAGGGCGAGCCAGAGTCCGAGCAGCCAGCACGGCAGGAACAGCCCCCACTGCCAGCCCTGGATCAGGCTGGCGGCGGGCCAGAGCAGCAACGAGAAGAGAATGGCCAGCAGACACGGCTGCCGGCGGGATACGAGTACGGGCATGCACACCCGCATGGGGAGATCAGCCCTGGCGGTCGTGACGGGCCTGGTTGCGCTCCAGGATCAGCGGGATCATGGCGGCGAAGGCCGGATCTTCCGGCACGCCGTGGCCCATGCTCCAGCGAAACAGCTCGGGATCCTCGCGCTCCAGCAGGCGAATGAAGGTCTGCTGCTGCTCGTCGCTCAGGCTGTCGAACTCGTGTTCGAAAAAGGGCATAAAGATGACATCCAGCTCGAGCATGCCGCGGCGGCAGGCCCACTTCAGGCGGGACTTTTCAATTGGGCTCAACATGGAACTCTCCTTACAAAGACTCGGGAATGGTAGCAGCTAGATTTTCCGGCTGACAAACATTCCTTACGTCTTTACCATGCTGGTCACATACTTTATGCCTTTGGACGACCACTGTGAGCCTGTCGACCCCTGTTCTGCCTGCCGAGCCCAGCCTCTTCTCCCTAAGCGATCTCGCCATCACCCGTTTGCGCGGCCCCGATCGCGCCAAGTATCTGCAAGGCCAGGTCACCTGCGACGTCAACGCCCTGCAGCCGGGTCAGAGCACCCTCGGCGGCCACTGTGATCCCAAGGGCAAACTGTGGAGCGACTTTCGCCTGCTCTGTCTGGAAGAGTCCCTGCTGCTGCTGACCAAGCCCTCGGTGCTGGTACGCCAGCTGCCTGAGCTCAAGAAGTTTGCGGTGTTTGCCAAGGTAGAGATAGACGACTACCCGGGTCAGGTGGCGGGCGTGGCCGGTCAGGGCAGCGATGCCTGGATCTCGGCCCAATTCGGCCTGCAGGATACCGGCCTCATCCCGGGGGGCATGGCGGTGCGCATTGAAGCCGATCGCTGGCTGCTGGTGAGCGAGCAGCCCCTCTCCATCGCCCTGCCCGCGGCCGATGAATCCCTCTGGTGGGGTCTGGACATCAAGGCCGGCATCCCGCATCTGGAAGCCGTGCATCAGGGGGAATACATCCCCCAGATGCTGAACCTGCAGGCCCTGGATGGCATCAGCTTCACCAAGGGCTGCTACATGGGGCAGGAGATAGTGGCCCGCGCCAAGTATCGCGGCGCCAACAACCGCGCCCTCTTCGTGCTGGCGGGCTCCGCCGGTGCCCCTGTGGCCAGCGGCGACACCCTGGAGATCCGCCTCGGTGACAACTGGCGCCGCAGCGGCATGGTGCTGAACGCCTGGCAACGGGATGGCCAGATCTGGCTCACCACCGTGCTGCCCAAGGACACCGAGGCCGATGCCGAGTTTCGCCTCAAGCAGGATGAGAGCGCCCATCTCGTCCTGCAACCCTTGCCCTACCCGCTGGTCGACTGACCCTTAGCGCTATCTGACTTAACGAGGCACCCGCGCCAGCAGTGCCTCTTTCAGCCAGCGGCCCGCCTGCCCGAGCGGGCGGGCGCGATGCCACTGCAGCTCCAGCTCCAGTTCATGGCGCGAGAGAAAATCGGGCTGCAACACCACCACCTCCCCCCGTGCCAGCGGCCGATGCAGCAGGAAATCGGGCACCGCCGCCCAGCCCAGCCCCAGCTTGATCAGTTCCAGGATGCCGAGATCACCCTCCACCCACCACACCTGGGGTGAGAGGCGAAAACGATGGCGCTCCGTCCCCTCCCGTCGTCCCGTCACCATCAGTTGGCGAGCCCCTTGCAGATCGCTCTCCCGCAGCGGCGTCTTGTGTGCCAGGGGGTGATCCGGCGAGACCACCAGCGGCATGCTGACGGCCCCCAATGAACGGGAAGCTATCTCCCGCTCCGGTTGCTCCTTCTGGTAGCTGATGCCGAGCTGGGCCCGCCCACTCTTGAGCAGCTCGGTCACGTCCTCCATCAGGGGAAACAACAGCTCCAACTCCACCGTCGGGTAGCGGGTGGCGAACTCCTCCAGCAAGGAGCCGAGCCAGGGCAGATGGGAGTCATCGTCGATGGCCAGGGTGAGTCGCGACTCTATGCCCGTCGCCAACTCCCCAGCGATGGCCTGCAGCCGCTCGCTCTGAGCCAGCAGTATGCCGGCTTCCTGTTGAATGCGCGCCCCCGCCACCGTCAGCACAGGGTAGCGGCCACTGCGATCGAACAGCTCGAGGCCGAGATCGATCTCCAGATTGGCGATGGCGGTGCTCACCACGGATTGCGCCTTGCCCAATTTACGAGCAGCGGCGGAGAAAGATCCTGTCTCGGCCGTCGCCAGCAGTGCCTTGAGTTGCTCGAGGGAGGGGTTCATCAGGGTACTCCTGTCATGTTCGGGTCCTGGTACGGCCCGCATATGTATCTATTTTAACGATAGATACCAACGTGAAACTATCTATAAATCACTATAAATTGCCCGCCATCAACCATAGTCCAACGATAAATGGAGACATGAAAGATGCGTAATACTCGTGATCGCCTGCGTCATGCCATCGGTTTCGAACTGATTGGTCTGCTGATCGCCGCCCCGCTGGCGAGCTGGGTCACCGGTGTCGGCCTCAATCACATGGGGCCCCTGGCCCTGTTCTTCTCGGTGGTCGCCACCGTCTGGAACTATGTCTACAACATAGGGGTGGACAAGCTGCTGCTGCGCTATCAGGGCCATACCCACAAGTCGCTGTGGCAACGGGTGCTGCATACCTTTGGCTTCGAAGGGGGGTTACTGCTGGTGGCGCTGCCGGTGATGTCCTGGTGGCTCAACATCGGTCTGCTGGAGGCACTGATACTGGATCTGGGCTTCGTGCTCTTCTACCTGGTCTATGCCTTCGTCTACAACTGGAGCTATGACAAGGTGTTCCCCATCCCGGGCCAGCCGGCGCAGCGGGTGATGAACTGAGAAGGGCATTTCCAATGAGGTAACGAGGCACCATCATGCGGCAGGCATGATGGTGCTGGTGGGGGTCGGGTGGGGATCAGGCCCCGGCCTTCGCCTCTTCGACGGGGGTCTCGTCTTGCCCCGCTTCCTGTTTCAGCATGGCCTCGAGATCGCTCTGGTACTGGTTCAGCATGCGCTGAGCCGCCACCATGTCACCCTTGTGCAGGCGCTCGAACAGATGATGCTGCACCACGCCGCTCAGATACTCCACCGTGATGGGCTGTTCCAGAGCAGACAGCAGCTCCTCTTTCTCCAGCTCGGCGTTGATCTCATCGACGCTGGTACGCAGCAGACCGGACAGTTGCACCAGCATGCGGCGCTCGCCCTCACGCAACAGGCTCAACATGCGGTTTCTCTGCTGCTCATTCTGTTGGGTCATACATTTCCTTACGTAAAATGGGAATAAGCCAGCCCATTTTGCCCTCTCCTTTTCACAGCGTCTATCTCGGACAGAGCACTTATTTTCTCCCGCATCGGGACATGCACGGCGGGTGCTATTTATGCCGGTGCTAGGTATAGTAACCGCTGGTTTATGGGCCTGTTTCACCCCCTTAAAACGAGATTTTCACGCCATGACCGACGCTATTTTAGTGCTCTGCACCTGTCCAGATGAGGCCAGCGCCGACCGTATCTGCGATCAGCTGTTGAGCCGACGCCTCGCCGCCTGCATCAACCAGCTGCCCGGGCTCACCTCAGTCTATCGCTGGCAGGGGCAGATCGAACGTGCCCGGGAGATCCAGCTCATCATCAAGTCCAGCGCCGCCCTGTTCGAGCCCCTGCGCCACTGCATCCTCGAGCTGCACCCCTACGAGGTGCCGGAGATCCTGGCGCTGCCCGTCAGTCTCGGCCATCAGCCCTATCTCGACTGGCTGGCCGGAGAGACGGCATGAAGCTGACATCCCTGCTCACCCCCCTGCTGCTCCTGCTCAGCCTGCTCGCCCCTCCGGTCCAGGCCGCCAGCCAGGATCTGCTGAGCAGCCTCGGCATCGAGGCGAGCTCCCCCCCCAAGTTTCTGAAAGTCGATGAGGCCTTCAGCCTCCAGAGCACCCAGCAGGGCAACCAGCTGCGGCTGACCCTGCACATCGCCGATGGCTACTACCTCTATCGCCACCGTTTCAGCTTCAAGGGGGAGAACCTCAGCTTCCAGGAGCCCGAACTGCCCGCCGGTACCGAGCACGAGGACGACTTCTTCGGCAAGACCCGGGTCTATTACCGGGAGGTGCAGATCCCCCTCACCCTGACCGAGGCGGGCCAGGGGGCCAGCCTCACCGTCAGCTATCAGGGTTGCACCGAGGGGCTCTGTTATCCGCCGACCGACCAGCGGGTCGAGGTGCAGCCCTTGGCGGCCAGCACCGCCACCGATATGAACGAGACCGGTGCCGACGTCGCCAGCGCCCCCGCCAGCAGCCAGCAGGATCAGCTGGCGGCCGCCCTCGGCAACCAGGGCTTCTGGCTCAGCATCGCCGCCTTCTTCGCCCTGGGGCTGGGGCTCGCCTTCACCCCCTGCGTCTTCCCCATGTATCCCATACTGACCGGCATCATAGCCGGCGCCGGTGAGCGCCTCTCCACCCGCCGCGCCTTCCTGCTCTCCTTCGTCTATGTGCAGGGCATGGCCATCACCTACACATTGCTCGGCCTGGTGGTCGCCTCGGCGGGCTTGCAGTTCCAGGCCGCCCTGCAACACCCCTATGTGCTGATCGGTCTATCCATCATGTTCGTGCTGCTGGCCCTCTCCATGTTCGGGCTCTATACCCTGCAGCTGCCGAGCAGCCTGCAGACCCGGCTCTCCGGCCTCTCCAACCGCCAGCAGGGGGGATCCGTGGTCGGGGTCGGCATCATGGGCATGATCTCCGGCCTGGTCTGTTCCCCCTGCACCACGGCGCCGCTCTCCGGCGCCCTCATCTACGTGGCCCAGAGCGGCGATCTCTGGCTCGGTGCCGCCGCCCTCTACGCCCTCTCCTTGGGCATGGGGCTGCCCCTGCTGCTGCTCGGCACCTCGGGAGGCAAGCTGCTGCCCAGGGCCGGCGCCTGGATGGATGTGATCAAGCAGCTGTTCGGCTTTGCCCTGCTGGCGGTGCCTGTGCTGCTGCTCTCCCGGCTATGGAGCGACGATCTAACGACTCTGGCCTGGCTGGTGTGGGGGCTGGCGCTGTGCGCCTACCTCTATCACCACAACCAGCATCGCGCCCACTCGGTAGGCAAGAGCCTGTGCGGCTTCGCCCTGCTGCTGGCCATGATGGGGGCCGTGGTGGTGGCCAGGGATCTGCTGCTGCCGGGCCAACACGTCTCGGCCGGCCCCAAAGCCGAGGCGGCGCAGTTTATTCGCATCAAGACCCTGGATGACCTCAAGAGCCAGCTCGGTGCCGCCCGCGGCAAGCCGGTGCTGCTGGATCTCTATGCCGACTGGTGCGTGGCCTGCAAGGAGTTCGAACACAAGACCTTCAGGGATCCCGAGGTGCAGGCGCGCTTTGCCGACATGGTGCTGCTGCAGGCGGATGTCACCGCCAACGACGACGCCGACGTCGAACTGCTCAACGGTCTGAACGTGCTGGGGCTGCCGACCCTGATCTTCTTCGATCGGGACAGCAACGAGGTGAGTGGCCAGCGGGTGACCGGCTTCATGGGGCCGAGCGAGTTCCTGGGCCAGCTCGACAAGCTGCGCTAGATGGAGCTGCTGCGCCTGACATCGGCCAATCCGAATCACATATTGTGGCTGGAGGAGGTCGTGCTGGCGGCCCCCGCCTACTGCTGGCTGACCGAGGGCAAGGCCCCCGACCCTGCAGACGCCCTGGAGATACTCAGGGTCTGCCCGCCGGGTATCGGGGAAGATGACAAGTTTGTGCTGGCGGTGCTGGAAGGGGGGGAACTGCTGGGCTGCGTCGATCTTGTCCGCGGCTATCCCGATGAGCAGACGGCCTATCTCGGCCTGCTGCTCTTGAAAGAGTCCTGGCAGGGACGAGGGATCGGCAGCGAGCTGGTCCAGCGTCTCATTGAGATGGCGGCCAACTGGGGTTGCACCGCCATGCGACTCGGGGTCATCGAGACCAACCTGCCCGCCCTGCACTTTTGGACCAGGCACGGCTTCCAGCAGGTGGGTAGCAAGCGGATCGCCGGGTTCAGCGGCGATACCCTGGTCATGAGCCGCGCCATTGCACGCCCCTGAGCCGGGGCGGCGCTTCACCCTGGCCGCCGATTTTTCTGAGCATCCCTTGTATCTGTCCGGCGCCGTGGCAAACTTTGCCCCTCCTGTCTCGCATCATCCGGAGTTTCGATGAAAAAGTGGTTCATCCCCCTGCTCGCCTGCTGGCTCTATGGCTGTGATGCGGGTCCAGGTGAAGAGGCTATCCAGAGTCAGGTGACCGCCAAACTCCAGGCCGATACCGACGCCAATTTGTTTGATATCAGTGACTTCGCCGTGCTCGGCAAGGAAGAGCGGATGGAGGGGGTCTATCTGGTCCGAGTGGGCTACCAGCTGCATTTCAAGCAGGGGCTGGAGCAGTTGCAGATCCTGCACGACGAAGATCTCGTCTACGACCGAGTCGGCCCCTTCCAGCAGGAGATGGGGCTGATGGAACTTGAGCGCAAATACGGCGAGTTCGAGGCCGGTCAGGCTCTGGCGCAGGAGCGCGAGATCTGGATGATGAAGACGGAGCAGGGCTGGCGCCTGGCCGAGCCGGGCCAGACCCAGGACAGCCCCGCCTCCTGAGCCCCCCTTACAGCAGATCCTTCAGCCGGTACCACAGCATCCCCAGCGCCAGCAGTGGCGAGCGCAGGGAGGGGCCCCCCGGGAAGGTCATGTGGGGCACCCGGCTGAACAGGTCGAAGCCCCGACTCTCCCCCTTGATCGCCTCCGCCACCAGCTTGGCCGCCATGTGGGTGGCGTTGAGACCGTGCCCCGAATAGGCCTGGGCGTAGAACACATTGGGGTGGCTCTGCAATCGGCCTATCTGGGGCAATCGGTTGGCCCCTATCCCTATCATACCCCCCCACTGGAACTCGATGGCGGTATCCGCGAGCTCCGGGAAGACCCGCAGCAGCTTGGGCAACATAAAGGCCTTTATATCGCGGGGGTCACGGCCGGAATAGTTGCAGGCGCCCCCAAACAGCAGGCGACCGTCGGCGGAGAGCCGGTAGTAGTCCAGCGCCACGTTCTGATCGCACACCGCCATGTTCTGTGGCAACAGCCGCTGGCGAAGCCGCTTCTCCAGCACCTCGGTGGCGAGTATGTAGGAGCCCGCCGGTAGCACCTTGCCCCCCAGCTCTGGGTTGAGATCATTGAGATAGGCGTTGCAACCGATCACCAGATAGCGGGCGCTGATCCGGCCGTGGGCCGTGGTGACCTGCGCCTTGTCCCCGTACTCGATGTTGATCACCCTGGAGTGCTCGAACAGGGAGACCCCCAGGCCGGCGGCGGCACGCGCCTCGCCGAGGGCCAGGTTGAGGGGATGCAGGTGGCCAGAGCCCATGTCGATCATGCCGCCGATGTAGCGATCCGACCCCACCACAGAGTGCATATCGCCCTTGGGCACCAGCCTGGTCTCATGCTGGTAACCCAGGCTCGCCAGATGAGCCAGCTCCTCCTCGAAGCCTGCCAGGTGGCGCGCCTTGGTGGCGAGATCGCAATAGCCCCAGCGCAGGTCGCAGTCGATGTTGAAGCGCTCGATGCGCTGGCGCACCAGTTGCACCGCCTCCAACCCCATCAGATCCAGCTCCCGCACCCCGTCTTCCCCTATCCAGCGGGCAAACTGGCTGGTGTCGTGGCCGATGCCGCGGATGAGCTGACCCCCGTTGCGACCGGAGGCCCCCCAGCCGATGCGGTTCGCCTCCAGCAGGGCCACCTTGTAGCCCGCCTCGGCCAGGTTGATGGCGGTGTTGAGGCCGGTGAAGCCGCCACCGATGATGCAGACATCGGCATCCAGCTCGCCGCCGAGTTCGGGCCACTGCTGATGATCGTTGCGGGTCGCCGCGTAATAGGAGGCCACGTGCTCCTGATGTCCATGTCTTCCTGTCTGCATGCTCAGCATCCTGCCTTGGTTGCATTCGTTTACTAAATTAAACGTTTCGTCATCGATAATACCCAGCCCCAGGATGCCATGCCAGCCCGCCCGGATCACAGAAATGCAAAAGGTGTCCCGAAGGACACCTTTGTGCGAGGCCGGCCATCCGCGATCCGCCCTGCCAGCCGCGCAATAAAAAAGGCGCCATGAGGCGCCTTTTTCTGCGATCTCGGTACTGATTACAGTACGTTGATGGCGTTCAGGTCGGAGAAGGCTTTCTCCAGACGCGCGATCATGGAAGTCTGACCGGCACGCAGCCATACGCGCGGATCGTAGAACTTCTTGTTCGGCTTGTCGGCGCCTTCCGGGTTGCCCAGCTGGCCCTGCAGGTAGGCTTCGTTGGTTTTGTAGAAGCCCAGAATACCTTCCCAGGTCGCCCACTGGGTGTCGGTGTCGATGTTCATCTTCACCACGCCGTAGGAGATGGATTCGCGGATCTCTTCCAGAGTGGAACCTGAACCACCGTGGAATACGAAGTCCAGGGACTTGGCCGGCAGACCGAACTTCTCGGAAACGTATTTCTGGGAAGCGTCCAGGATGGACGGGGTCAGCTTGACGTTACCCGGCTTGTAGACACCGTGCACGTTGCCGAAGGAGGCAGCGATAGTGAAGCGCGGGCTGATCTTGGACAGACGCTCGTAGGCGTAGGCCACGTCTTCCGGCTGGGTGTACAGGGCGGACTGATCCATGTGGCTGTTGTCCACACCGTCTTCTTCGCCGCCGGTGCAACCCAGTTCCAGCTCCAGAGTCATGTTCATCTTGGCCATGCGTACCAGGTACTCACAGCAGATGTCGATGTTCTCTTCCAGAGACTCTTCGGACAGATCCAGCATGTGGGAGGAGAACAGCGGCTTGCCGGTTTCGGCGAAGTGCTTCTCACCGGCATCCAGCAGACCGTCGATCCACGGCAGCAGCTTCTTGGCGGCGTGGTCGGTGTGCAGGATCACGGGGACACCATAGGCTTCGGCAACGGCGTGCACGTGCTTGGCGCCGGAGATGGCACCCAGGATGGCAGCTTGCTGACCTTCCAGCTTCAGGCCCTTACCGGCGGTGAATACGGCACCCCCGTTGGAGAACTGAACGATGACCGGCGCTTTGACCTTGGCGGCCGCTTCCAGTACAGCGTTGACAGAGTCAGTACCGACGCAGTTGACGGCTGGCAGAGCGAAGCCGTTCTCTTTGGCGATGGCGAACACTTTTTGTACGTCATCACCAGTCAGTACACCGGGTTTCACGAAGTCGAAAATTTTCTTAGACATGTTAAATCGTCCTGTCTCGTATGCCGTTAATAAAAAATGGGGGTTCATCACGAACCGGCACAGCGGTCACATGATAAACGAAACGGGAGGCTTTTGCCCCCCGTTCCGGGTCAATTAGGCTTTGGCGCGCTGTTCCAGAATCGCCACGGCCGGCAGTACCTTACCTTCTACGAACTCCAGGAAGGCGCCGCCGCCGGTGGAGATGTAGGAGACCTTGTCGGCGATGCCGAACTTGTCGATGGCGGCCAGGGTGTCACCACCGCCAGCGATGGAGAAGGCCGGGGAAGCGGCGATGGCTTCGGCGATCACCTTGGTGCCTGCGGCGAACTGGTCGAACTCGAACACGCCGACCGGGCCGTTCCACAGAATGGTCTTGGCGTTCATGATGATGTCGGCCAGGGCCTTGGCGGAATCCGGGCCGATGTCGAAGATCATGTCGCCATCGGTCACGTCAGCGACGGACTTGATGGTGGCCGGAGTGGATTCGGAGAACTCGGCACCCACGACCACGTCGGTGGTCACCGGGATGTTGGTCTCGGCGGCCAGCTTCTTGGCGGTGTCGATCAGATCGTGCTCGCACAGGGACTTGCCGACGTTGTGACCGGCAGCGGCGATGAAGGTGTTGGCGATGCCGCCACCGACCACCAGCTGGTCAGCGATCTTGGAGAGGGATTCCAGCACGGTCAGTTTGGTGGAGACCTTGGAGCCGCCGACGATGGCGACCATGGGGCGCTCGGGCTTCAGCATGGCCTTGCCCAAGGCCTCCAGTTCACCGGCCAGCAGGGGGCCAGCACAGGCAACGGGGGCGAACTGGGCCACACCGTAGGTGGAACCTTCGGCGCGGTGAGCGGTACCGAATGCATCCATTACGAAGACGTCACACAGGGCGGCGTATTTTTTGGCCAGCTCTTCGGTGTTCTTCTTCTCGCCCTTGTTGAAGCGGCAGTTTTCCAGCACAACCAGTTCACCGGCGGCGACTTCTACGCCATCCAGGTAGTCTTTGGCCAGACGGACCGGGCAGGACAGTGCGTCTTTCAGATAGTTGACAACCGGAGCCAGGGAGAATTCTTCGTTGTATTCACCCTCGGTCGGACGACCCAGGTGGGAGGTGATCATCAGCTTGGCGCCCTTTTCCAGAGCCAGCTTGATGGTCGGCAGGGTAGCGACGATACGTGCATCGGAAGTGACCTTGCCGTCTTTTACCGGCACGTTCAGGTCAGCACGGATCAGGACGCGTTTACCCGCCAGATCCAGGTCGGTCATCTTGATAACAGACATATTCAGTCCTCTATATTTTCAGGTAATGTTAAAAAAACAGTAACCTTGCACCCGTGCAGGCTCTCAGCCTGCGGCCATCATGGCCCGGGTGGTATCCAGCATCCGATTCGCGAAGCCCCATTCGTTATCACACCACATCAACATCTTGACGAGGTTGGCATCGCTCACCCGGGTCTGGGTACCATCGATGATGCAGGAGTGTGCATCATGATTAAAGTCTACGGAGACCAAAGGCTCTTCCGTGTAATCCAGAATACCGCTTAATGTACCTCTGGATGCCCGTTGCAGGGCTTGATTTACGTCACTAACTGTCACTTTTTTACGAACAGTGATGCTGAGATCCATCGCCGTGACGTTAATGGTCGGCACCCGCACCGCGATCGCCTCGAACTTGCCGGCGAAGTGGGGAAGGATACGCTCCAACCCCTTTGCCAGCTTGGTGTCCACCGGGATGATGGACTGGCTGGCTGCCCGGGTTCTGCGCAAGTCACTGTGGTAGGCGTCGATGACTTGCTGATCGTGCATGGCCGAATGAATTGTCGTAATAGTACCACAATTGATCTCGAATTCTCGATGCAATGTTTCTATCACCGGCACCACGCAGTTGGTGGTGCAGGAGGCGTTGGAGACGATCCGCTCCCGCCCCGTCAGGGTCTGGTGATTCACCCCGTAGACTATGGTGGCGTCCACGTCCGCATCCGCCGGATGGGAGAAGAGCACCTTGCGGGCCCCCGCCGCCAGATGCAGCTCCGCATCCGCCCTTGAGCCGAAGACCCCGGTGCAATCGAGCACCACGTCCACCCCCAGCGCCCGCCAGGGCAGCCTGGCCGGATCCCGCTCGGCGAACAGCGGTATGAGATCCTCCCCCACCAGCATGCTGTGACCCGCGAGCTGCACCGGATGGTGGAAGCGGCCGTGGCTGGTGTCGAAGCGGGTGAGGTGCACCATGGCCTCGGGGGCCGCCAGCTCGTTGATGGCCACTATCTTGATGTTGTTGTCGCGGCCGCTCTCGTAGAGGGCCCGCAGTACGTTGCGGCCGATGCGGCCGTACCCGTTGATGGCAATCTTGATCATGAAAACTCCGTGTCTTTGACGGCGACAGGGGATGAGGTCGATGGCTGGCTCACGACAGCAGGGCATCCTTGAAGACGCCACGGGCCAGCAGTGCTGCCCCGAACACCCCGGCGCTGTCACCCAGGGCCGGCGCTATGATGGGGGTGGCGAAGCGGGGGTTGAACAGGAAGGGCAGCACGGTCTGACGGCCCACGCTGTAGAGGCTCTGCACATTGCCGACCCCGCCGCCGATGACGATGACGTCCGGATCCAGGATGTTGACCACGTTGGCAAGCGCCTGGCCAAACAACAGATGCAGGCGGTCCAGGGTGAGTTTGGCCACGTGATCGTGGGCGCTCGCCGCCGCTATCTGGGCCAGCGACAGATGGCGCTTGGCCTTGGCCTCGTACCAGGCCTCCAGGGCCGGGCCGCTGATGAAGGTCTCGACGCAGCCGCGCTTGCCGCAATAGCACTCGGGGCCGTCGGGGGAGAGCACGTTGTGACCCCACTCCCCGGCGATGCCGTGGTGGCCGTTGAGGATCTGGCCGTTGATGACGATGCCGGAGCCGACACCCGTGCCCATGATGATGCCGAACACCACCTTGGCATCGGGATGATGCTGGCGCACGGCCCCGAGGTGGGTCTCCGCCAGGGCGAAGCAGTTGGCGTCGTTGGCGATCAGCACGGGCACACCCAGCCTGCGTTCCAGATCTTCCTTGAACGGCTTGTCGTTGAGCTCGGTGGTGTTGCAGTTCTTCATCAGGCCGGTCTGGGGATCCCGCGCCCCCGGGGTGCCCATGCCGATGACGGTGGGGCGTTGGCCGAGTTTCTCGGCACACTCGTCCACCAGCTTGGCAATCTGGCCGATCATGTGCTGATAGCCGCCGCGGCGTTCGGTGGGGATGCGATGTCGCAGCAGCACCTCGTCACCGTCCAGCACCACGCACTCGCACTTGGTCCCGCCAAGGTCTATGCCCCAATCCCAAGAACCCTTGCTCATTCTGCCTCCTGCCATGTCCGGGCTCCCTCCAATCAGGGCGAGCCGGCTTGTCTTGTGTGTGACCCCGGGTCACCGGTGCAGCAGTGTAACCCGAGCCAGGGCCCGGGCGTAATCCCCACTAACTGCGCCCCCCATCGGCTCTTTGCTGCGGACAGCAAAACGGGGCCAGCAGGCCCCGTCGTCATACAGTTTTATTACCTTAGCGACCGTGGTACTGGGCGGACAGCTCGTGCACCGCGTTCACAAACACGCCGGCGTGCTCCGGATCCACATCCTGATGGATGCCGTGGCCCAGGTTGAAGACGTGACCGTTACCCTGACCGAAACCGGCGAGGATGGTGGCGACCTCTTCGCGAATGCGCTCGGGGGCGGCGTAGAGCATGGAGGGGTCCATGTTGCCCTGCAGCGCCACCTTGTCACCGACCCGGCGCTTGGCATCGGCTATGTCCGTGGTCCAGTCCAGGCCAAGGGCATCGCAACCTGTGGCGGCGATCTGCTCCAGCCACTGGCCGCCGTTCTTGGTGAACAGGGTCACCGGCACCCGGCGACCGTCGTGCTCGCGAATGAGGCCATCGACGATCTTGTGCATGTACTGCAGGGAGAAGTCGCGGTAATCCCGCGGGGTCAGCACGCCGCCCCAGGTGTCGAACACCATGACCGACTGGGCGCCGGCCCTGATCTGGGCGTTCAGATACGCGATCACGCTGTCCGCCAGCTTGTCCAGCAAGAGGTGCAGGGTCAGGGGCTCGGCGTACATCATCTGCTTGATCTTGGTGAACGCCTTGGAGCTGCCCCCCTCCACCATGTAGGTGGCCAGGGTCCAGGGGCTGCCGGAGAAACCGATCAGCGGCACTTCGCCCTTGAGCTCGCGGCGTATGGTGCGCACCGCATTCATCACGTAGCCGAGCTCGTCTTCCGGATCCGGAATGGGCAGGGCCTGCACGTCGGCCATGGATTTGATGGGGCGCTCGAAGCGCGGGCCTTCGCCGTGCTCGAAGTAGAGGCCGAGCCCCATGGCGTCGGGCACGGTCAGGATGTCGGAGAAGAGGATGGCGGCATCGAGCGGATAGCGGCGCAGGGGCTGCAGGGTGACCTCGCAGGCCAGCTCGGCGTTGCGGCACAGGGACATGAAATCCCCCGCGACGGCGCGGGTTGCCTTGTATTCCGGCAGGTAGCGGCCAGCCTGACGCATCATCCATACCGGGGTCATGTCCACTTCCTGGCGCAGCAGGGCGCGCAGGTATCGATCGTTTTTCAGCTCTTTCATCCCAGTTCCTGGCTCATCTCACGCATAAAATGGCGGATATGATACCACTTTGTGTGGGGCTTAGGGCGGCCCAAACGCGCGGCGGCGCCATCGGAGCGCAAAGATGTGAAGGGGCGCAAACAAGCGCCCCCCATCCCCTTGATCCCCTCGCCTGTCACGCCGCCTCATTCGGCGCGGCGCTGCACGAACAACCTCTTGATCCCCTTGCCTCTTACACCTCGTCTGCGAGGCACAGCTCGATGAGCCGCCGCGCGATCGTGCCGTGAGGCGGCAGGCGGGGCAGCGCCTCGGCCAGGAAGAAGTCAGCGGCCACCAGCTCCTCGTCCTGCACCTTGATCTCGCCGCTCTGGTAGTCGGCGGTGAAGCCCATCATCAGGCTGTGGGGGAAGGGCCAGGGTTGGCTCGCCACATAGCGCACGTTGTGCACCCGTATGCCACTCTCCTCGAACACCTCCCGCGCCACGCACTGCTCCAGGTTCTCCCCGGCCTCCACGAAGCCGGCCAGCACCGTATACATGGGATCGTCCGCCTGATAGTGGCGACGGTGAGCCGCCAGCAGGATGGCAGGCCCCTTGCGCACCGCGACTATGATGCAGGGGGAGATGCGCGGGTAGACCAGGTGCCCCTGCTCACACTCTTGGGCCCACTCCCCCGCCTTCGGGGTCATGGGGGCACCGCACTCGCCGCAGAAGCGGTGGCTGCGGCGGAAGGTGGCGAGTTGCCAGGCGCGGCCCGCGAGGCGAAAGCCCTCCTCGTCCCCGGCCACCATCAGCTGGCGCAGGCCCGTCATGGCCGAGGTGTCGGCCTCTTCCCCCAGATCCAGCAGGTAGCAGGGCTCGCCATCCCAGTCGTCGAAGCGCTCGAACGGCGCGTCCTGCAACGGGGTGGGAAGCTCACTGCGAAGGCCTTGCGGGATCTGCCCCTGCGGATCCAGCAGGACGAGGTGATCGCCCCCCAGCACGAACCAGCGGGCCTGTTCGGTCGATGACATAAGGTGAAGACTCTCGTTGAGAAGGGCGTGCGAGGCACGGACAAGTGGGCTTTATCTTACGACCGGGCGCCCCTCATGGCGACCCCCGACATGGTACGGGAAGGCTGCGCTCCGGAGGATGCGCCATACAAAAAGGGCCGCCATGGCGACCCTTTCTCTTCAAATATCCAGCCGGATCAGTTCATCCAGCGTTCGCTGCTCTTGCGACGACGCGGCAACATGGGCAGCAAGATGCCCAGCAGGATGCCGCCCCCCACCATGGCGCCACCGCGGATGAACCAGTCCATCTGCATGTCGTGCTCCTGGTTGTCGTAGCTTTGAGTCAGGGCCTCGTTCTGCTCCTTGAGGTCCCCTATTTCGCTGCCCTGGCTGTTGAGCTTCGCCTTCAGGCTGGCGATCTCCTGGGTCTGCTCGGCGATCTTGCCATCCTTCTCGGCGAAACGACGCTCGTTGTCGCCGTTGAGGTTCAGCAGACGGGCCTTGGCCTCTTCCAGCTCTTTTTCCACCTGGGGCAGGCGCTCGCGCAGGCTGATCTGGCCCTGCAGCTCGCTGTTCTTGATCCAGCCTTCGCGGCCACGACCATCCACCACCTGGGTGAAGCCAGCCTCGTTGTTGACCGTCTTGACCTCCAGGGGTTCACCGGCCTTGACGCTGCCGAGGATCCGGTACTGGGTGCCCGGGCCGTTGTGGATATAGGTAAAGATGTTGTCTGAAACATAACGGGTATCGGCCAGTGCCTGTTGGGCACACAAGCAGATCAAAATCCCGAGAAGGGCGCGCATGGTCGATCGATTCTCTTCGTTGAGTTAGGTGACAGGCGGAATGTTAAGCTGCTGGCGGGTCAAAGGACAAGCAAAGAAAGCTGCCCTCCCCCGCCCTGCGAGCTGGCTCGCATCTTGCCCTCACCGCCACGCGACCATTCCAGACGCCGCCGCGGGCGCCAGCCGAAGAGCAGGTCTCTACTGACGCCGATGGCAACCCCTAGCGCTGCCTCAGCGACCTGACCTCTTCCCGCAGCGCTTTGAGCTCTTGCAGCAACTGATCCTGCTGCTCGATCTGCCTGCGCTGCCACTGACCCTCCTCATCGCTCGTCTTGCCCGGGCGCACGAACAGGCTGGCCATGAAACCGCTGATGGCGCCGAACAGACCGACCCCGAACAGGATGAGCAGGCTGGCGGCGAAACGCCCCTCCTCCGTCTTGGGCACCAGATCCCCGTACCCCACGGTAGATAGGGTGACGAGCGTCCACCAGAAGGCGTCATAGGGCGTCTGGATCTCGCTACCCGGATGGCCCGCCTCCAGCCAGTAGATGACGCCGGATCCCACCCCCAGCAGCAGGAAGAACAGGAACAGTATGCCGGACAGCGTGGTCTCGTTGCGCTCGCGGCGGAACATGCCGAGCAGATCCGGCCCGTTGCGGATCAGTTGATAGACCCGCCACAGCTGGATCAGTCGCGCCCAGCGCAGCTGCTCCACCATGGGCAGGCTGCCCGGCAGATAGAACCAGTTCGCCTTGAAGAAGGCCATCCGATCCGGGGCCCGCACCCAGCCATAGGCGAAGTGGGCGAGGAAGAAATAGCAGATGAGGCTGTCGAGGTCATAGAACAGCTGCCGGGTCTGGGGGCTCAGATCCCCATGCCCCCACCAACGGGCGCAGACCAGGGTGACGGAGATCACCGACAGAAACGCCATCAGCAGATCCATGGCGCGCAGGTGACTTAAGTGATGTCGCATACAATTTCCAACTTTAAACGCAGTGCCAAGTAACAAAAAGGAAGATAATGCCGATAGCCATGACGACAAAGGAAAAATGGACGTTGAAAGGAGAAAGATTATGCAGTTGAACTCGCTGGAACGGCGCATGAGCAATATCCGTCTGGTACCCAAGGTGGTGTTGCTCATGGTGTTCAGCACCCTCCTGTTGCTGGTCAAGCTCTGGTTCGATGCCAGCAACCTGGAGGCCACCCTGCTGGCCGAGGGCATAGAGGCCACCAAGGCCAATGCCATCTCCGATCGCCTGCTCTGGACCGGGCTGATGGAGACGGCCCTGATGGGGGTGCTCTTCGTCATCCTGCTGCTGACCGGCTCCCGCCTCATGGTCAAACAGGTGCACTACCTGGTAGGGCTGCTCGAGCGTTTCGCCCGCAAGGATCTCAGCCACAGCGTGCTGCTCAAGTCCCGCGACGAGTTCGGTGACATCGCCAAGGCGGTCGCCCACTCCCAGGAGAACCTCAAGGAGGTGTTCGGCACCCAGCGCGTCGCCTGCAAGGAGCTCAACGACATCGCCTCCCAGGTGACCCTCTGCATGGAGGAGGCGAACGAGGCGATCAATGAAGAGTTCACCCAGATAGAGCAGCTGGCGAGCGCCATGAGCCAGATGGTCGGTGCCATTCGCGAGGTGGCGGCCCATGCGGAGCAGGCCTCCCACGCCACCGCCGACGCCAGTGCGCTGGCCGAGGAGGGCAGCCGCTGCGTGGCCGCCACCGTCAACACCATAGACACCCTGTCCGGCAACATCCAGCGCTCCTCCACCGTGGTCAACGAGGTGGAACACGGGGTGGATCGCATCGGCTCGGTGGTGGACACCATCCGCGGCATCTCCGAGCAGACCAACCTGCTGGCCCTGAACGCCGCCATCGAGGCCGCCCGTGCCGGTGAGGCGGGACGCGGTTTCGCCGTGGTGGCCTCCGAGGTGCGGGAACTCGCGAACCGGGCCCAGGCCGCCACCGTCGAGATCCAGAAGATGATCGAGCAGTTGCAGGGCAACGCCCGCCAGGCCGTCGGCCTGATGGCCGAGAGCGTGCAACAGGCGGACAAGGGGGTGGAACAGGTCACCCAGGCCGGCGATCAGCTCGCCACCATAGTGCAGCGGGTGCAGGGCGTGGCGGACATGAACCGCCAGATCGCCGCCGCCTCAGAGCAGCAGAGCTCGGTGGCCGAGGAGATGAGCGCCAACCTGGAGCAGGTCAAACAGGTGGTGGAAGGATCCGTGGTGGTGCTGAGAGAGCTGCAGGAGGCCTCCCAACTGGTGGAGCACCACAGCCAGACTCTGGACACGCATATCCAGGCCTTCAAGCTGGCCTGACGGCATCAATCTGGTACGCTGAAGGCCCCACAAGGGGCCTTTCTTATTGATGCCACGGCAAGGAGCCAGGATGCAGACCACAGAACTTGCGCTTGAGATCAGCGACGACAAGGGGCGGCTCGACGTGCCGCTCATCCACCGCTTCCTGTCCGAGGAGGCCTACTGGAGCCCCGGCATTCCATTTGCCACCGTGCAACGGGCCATCAACCATTCCCTCTGCTTCGGCGGCTATCTGGCGGGCCAGCAGATCGCCTTCGCCCGGGTCATCACGGACAGGGCCACCTTAGGCTATCTCTCCGACGTATTCGTGCTGCCTGCCCATCGTGGCCGGGGTCACAGCAAGGCGTTGATCGGCGCCATCCTCGCCCACCCAGAGTTGCAGGGGCTGCGCCGTCTCATGTTAGCCACCGCCGATGCCCATGGACTCTACGCCGGCTTTGGCTTCGCGCCCCCTGCCCGGCCGGAGAGCCTGATGGAGAAATACGATCCCGAGATCTACCAGCGCCCCTGAGCCACGCCGGCCACCCTTTTCCCTCGCCGGATCAAGCTTCTCGCCCCGGACCTGTGACGGGGCTGCGCGGCGATGATAGATTGGCTGCCGGCGTTTTCTCTTTTCTCTGCAGACCCGTGAATCACAAGGACGGCTACCGTGGCCCAGCATGCATCTCTCACCCCAGCGTCTCTCCCCCTTCTCCCGCCCTTGTTGCAAGAACAGGCCTGGCGCCAGTGGCAACGGCTGCTCGACCTGAGCCCGGCCTATGGGGATCTGCCCAAAGAGCAGCAGCAGACCCTGCTCGTCTTGCTCGGTCTCTCGGACTTCATCGCCGATTCCCTTATCAAGCAGCCTGAACTGCTGGGGCTGACGCTCGGATCGGGGGATCTCGCACGGCAAGCACGCTGGCCTGCCTACGAGGGGGATCTCGCCGCCCTGCTTGGCGAGGTGAACGATGAGGAGACGCTCAAGCGGGTGCTGCGCCAGTTCAGGCGCAGCCGCATGCTGATGATCGCCTGGCGCGAACTGCTGGGGCAGGCCGAGGTGGAGGAGAGTTTCGTCCACCTGACCAAGTTGGCGGATGCGCTGATCTGCGGCGCCCGTGACTGGCTCTACGCCAAACAGTGCGCCGAGCTCGGCACCCCGGTGGATGGCAACGGGGATCCCCAGCCCCTGCTCATCCTCGGCATGGGCAAGCTCGGCGGCGGCGAGCTGAACTTCAGCTCCGACATCGACCTCATCTTCACCTTCCCGGAGAACGGCTACACGGTCGGCGGGCGGCGGGAGCTCGCGAATCAGCAGTTCTTCATCAAGCTCGGCCAGCGGCTGATCAACGCGCTGCATCAGAGCACGGTCGACGGCCAGGTATTTAGGGTCGACATGCGGCTGCGCCCCTTCGGCGAGGCGGGGCCGCTCGCCATCTCGTTTGCCGCCATGGAGGATTACTACCAGCACCATGGCCGCAACTGGGAGCGCTACGCCATGGTCAAGGCGCGGGTGCTGGGTAACCAATGTGAGCACGCCCAGGCCCTCACCGAGCTGCTACGCCCCTTCGTGTTTCGCCGCTACATCGACTTCGGGGTCATCGACGGCCTGCGCCAGATGAAGGCGATGATCGCCGCCGAGGTGCGCCGCAAGGGGCTGGAGGGCAACATCAAGCTCGGTGCCGGCGGTATTCGCGAGGTGGAATTTATCGCCCAGGCGCTGCAGCTCATTCGCGGCGGCCGTGAGCCTGCCCTGCGGGTGCGTCACCTGCCCGAAGCTCTGGCCGCCATCGCCCAGAGCGGTGCCCTGGAGCCCGAGCGCACCGAGCGGCTGCTCGGCGCCTACCGCTTCCTGCGCCGGGTCGAGAACATACTGCAGGAGATTGGCGATCAGCAGACCCAGACCCTGCCCACCGAGGAGCGGGATCGTCAACGGTTGATCGCCTCTCTGGGCTTTACCGATTGGCCCACCTTCATGACCCACCTCGATGAGGAAATGGCCACCGTCCACCTGGAGTTCGTCGCCGTGGTGGGGGAAGAGAAGGAGGCCCCCGCCCACCTGGAGCAACTCTGGCTCGATCTGTGGCGTACCGAGCTGGACGCCAGCGAACTGGAGACCTTGCTGGCCGGCCAGGGGGTAAGCGATCCGGCTCCGCTCTGCGCCGCCCTGCTGCGCTTTAAGGAAGAGTACAAGCGCCGCCAGGTCGGGCCCCAGGGGCGGATCGCCCTGGACTGGCTGATGCCCGAGCTGCTGCGGCTGGTGGTGGCGAGCCAGGAGCCAGCCCGCCTGTTCGAGCGAGTCTGCACCCTGCTGACCCGCATCTTCACCCGCAGCGCCTACCTGCAACTGCTGGCGGAAAACCCCGCCGCCCTGCGCCAGCTAGTTCGGCTCTGCGACGCCAGCCACCTGGTGAGCGAGCAGCTCGCCCGCTACCCCATACTGCTGGACGAACTGTTGGATCCCCAGCACCTCTACCACCCCACGCCCCTGGATCAGTACAAGCCCCAGCTGCGCCAGTTCCTGCTGCGCATCCCGGAAGAGGACGTGGAGCAGCAGATGGAGGCCCTGCGCCAGTTCAAGCAGGTGCAACTCTTGCGCATTGTCGCGGCCGACATCGCCGGCGCCCTGCCGCTGATGAAGGTGAGCGATCACCTCACCTGGCTGGCGGAGGCCATCACCGAGGAGGTGGTCAATCAGGCCTGGACCCAGATGAGTGAGCGCTACGGCGTGCCCCCCGAAGTCAGCAGCGACCGGCGCGGCTTCGCCGTGGTGGCCTACGGCAAGCTCGGCGGCATCGAGCTCGGCTACGGCTCGGATCTGGATCTGGTGTTCCTGCACGGCGGCGACCCCAACGGCTATACCGACGGTCGCAAACCCATCGACAGCCGCCAGTTCTACCTGCGCCTCGCCCAGCGCATCCTGCACCTGTTCAGCACCCGCACCCCGTCCGGCATCCTCTATGAGATCGACATGCGGCTGCGCCCCTCCGGCGACGCCGGCCTGCTGGTCTCATCCCTGTCTGCCTACGAGCAGTACCAGTTGCAGGAGGCCTGGACCTGGGAGCATCAGGCGCTGGTGCGGGCCCGCCCCATCTATGGGGACGACATCGTCATCGCTGAGTTTGCCCAGATCCGCCGCGCCGTGCTGGCCAAGGAGCGCGACCTGCCGACCCTGGCCAAGGAAGTGCGGGAGATGCGCCACAAGATGCGGGATCACCTGCTCAAGGCCGGCGAGGGGGAGTTCGATCTCAAACAGTCTCCCGGCGGCATGGTGGACATCGAATTTATCGCCCAGTACCTGGTGCTGGCCCACGCCAGTGGCGAGCCGGACGCCCTGACCCGCTGGTCCGATAACGTGCGCATCTTCGATGAGTGCGTGCTGACGGGGGTCTTGACCCTGGAGCAGGCAGAGGGGCTCAAACACGCCTATCTGGAGATCCGCAACCTCGGCCATCGCCTCAACCTGTCGGAGATCTCCCGCAAGGTCCGCGATGACCAGCTGCTGCCCGAGCGAGGCCTGGTCGAGGGGGTCTGGCAACAACTGCTGGGAGAGTGAAATCACCCCGGTTTGAACAATAAAAAGAGGGCGCCTTGGCGCCCTCTCTATGCTGAACTGATCCCTAACACCTTTCTATATATTTAACCTCTTTCTCAATAGTGGTGAGCTGGATCCTGTTTCCAACATTCACGCCTTGGCTTCCCATAGAACTTTGCTAACTATTGAGTCGAGATGAAATTTCCTCGTCTTTATCAGGAAGCCACAGAAAAACAGTGACGAATAAAAGTACCCACACAGCTATGTAGAGAGACAGATATGGACTTTTCAGAGCAACTTCAAAGCCTCGCCAAAAAAATCAGCCAGCAATCTGCCATGATCACGACTGAAGAAGCGACAAAGAATGCATTTGTAATGCCTTTTCTCAGCCGTGTACTCGGTTATGATGTATTTGATCCGACCGAAGTCATTCCTGAATTTACCGCAGATACTGGGATCAAAAAAGGAGAGAAGGTTGACTATGCCATTTTGAAGGACGGGCAGGTTCAAATTCTTGTTGAATGCAAGAAGTACAGTGAAAAGCTGTCAATGAAACACTCTGGTCAGCTCTTCCGATACTTCTCGGTCACCAATGCTCGAATTGGTATATTGACCAACGGCGCTCAGTACGAGTTCTATACCGATCTCGATGCCCCCAACAAGATGGACGAGAAGCCGTTTCTCACACTGGATCTGGAAGACATTGATGAACATGTGGTGCCAGAAGTACTCAAGTTAACCAAGAGTGCTTTTGACGTCGAGTCGGTCGTTGATGCTGCGGGTGAATTGAAGTATCTCAGTCAAATTAAAAAGCTGCTTGCTGAACAATTCAATTCGCCAGAGGAAGACTTCGTAAGATTTTTTGCTTCCAGAATATATGATGGAGTTTTGACCGCAAAGGTAAAACAGTCCTTTACCGACATAACCAAAAAGGCCCTCATTCAATTCCTCAACGACAGTATCAATGCAAGATTGAAGTCTGCAATTGGTAGCAGTATTAGCACTGCATCAATTCAGCATGTTGCTGACAATAACCAATCAGATGATGAAACTGATTCTTCCAATAACAATGCAGAGAAATCGAAGGTTGATACTAGCATTGAGGAAATAGAAGGATTTAATGTTGTCAAAGCGATTCTTCGACAACAATTCGAGGTAACACGGATTGCAGCAAGAGACACCCAGAGCTATTTCGGCGTGCTGCTGGATGATAACAATCGCAAACCACTGTGCAGGCTGCACTTCAACGCCAAACAGAAATACATTGGGCTGTTTGATGAGAACAAAAAAGAGACCAGACATCCCATAGGCTCGGTCGATGAAATATTTACCCTTGCAGACCAACTGCTGACAGCCACCGCCGTCTATGAATAGCCAAAGATTGGGGAAGGGCAGCCTTTCCCAAGTCTCTTAGCGCCGCCGACCACGCCGATAAAGGTGCCAGTGACGCAGTAGGCTTCATAGGACAACCACCAGGTGATGAGTCAAGAAGGTTTCATCCACTGCCACAGCCCCCTCTTCCCTAGATGACGGCCCTCACAATGAGGGCCGACTTCAAGATAAGCCTTCCAACACCTGATGGGGACAGAGCCTTTCATTATGTGGATCATCTCCCACTGGCGTCTCAGTTTATCTTGCCCATCTCGATGGCGAAGCTGGTGGCCAGCTGGGCGAACTTGAGGGCATGGGCGGCCGAGGGATCCGAGTTCTGCAAGTTGTCCTGGGCGGTGTGGATGTTGGGGTTGTAGTCGTTGAAGCGCGACTCGAACGGCATGGCGGCCGGGTAGCCCTGATTGTGCCAGGAGGCGTGATCCGAGCAGCCGTAACCACAGCTGTCGTAGCCGTAGCGGATCTGGGGCAGATAAGCATCGAGCAGCTGGGCCAAGTAGCCGGTCAGCCCCTTGTCGGTGTAGTCGGTCATGAAGACGATGTCTTCCGCCGAGCCCTGATAGTTGGTCATGTCCAGCTGCAGCGCCGCCAGCACCTTGGTGTTGGCTGCCTTGTAGCGGGTGGCGATGTCCTTGGAGCCGCGCAGCCCCACCTCTTCCGCCGCATAGCCGATGAACTGCAGGGTGCGCTCCGGCTGGCGGCCCTGCTCGGCGATGACCCGCAGCACCTCGGTCAGGGTGGCGATGCCGGAGGCATCGTCGTCGGCACCCGGCGCCAGGGTGCGGCTGTTGGGGGCGGAGCCTGCGGTGGAGTCGAGGTGGCCGCCGAGCACAACCACTTCGTCCGGGTAGCGGCTGCCCTTGAGGGTTAGCACCACGGATTGCTGTGGATAGCCGCTGTGCTTGACCCGACTGACGCTGGCCCAGGGCAGGGCGGCGCTCAGACTCTGCCACTGACCGGCCACCCAGTCGGCCGACTGTACCCCTGTGGTGGTGGTGTAGTAGCGGTTACGCCAGCTCGCGAGCTGGCTGATGGTGCCGACTATGTTGCCCTGATCCAGATAGGGCAACAGCCGGGTGACGCTGGCCCCCTGGGTCAGCGGCGGGGCGCTGAACAGGTTCTGGCTGATGGGCTGGGCCATGCTCTGCAGGGCGTCGGCCAGGGTGCTGTGTACCACGTAGCCGCCGCAGCGCTGATGACCTTCGTGCATCAGGTGGGAAAGAGTGCCGAGTTCGCTTGCCTCGACCTGGGCCAGCTGGATCGGGGCGCCGCTGGCACTGAACAATGGGGTCAGCTTGGCCTTGACCTGCTTGAGTTCGACGCCGCTGTCGGCACCGACCGTGATCCAGACGGGTTCGGCGGCTTGTGCGGCGAGGGGCAGCAAGGGGAGCAAGAGGGCGGTCAACAAGGGTTTCATATCGGATCCTTCCAGATAGAGTTGAAGGCAAGTATGCCAAATGGGTGTCATAAGACGACTGGCCCAGTCTAGCCAAGGGGGAATGCGCGTGGATTTGCCCATCTGATGTGGCCAACCCCCCGTCCGGTAGGGGCAACTGCAGGATCTGCTGTCTACTGCGCCGGTTCGAGGGAGGCTGACGGAGCTTTGTGCTGGCGAGGGTGCTCCACACAGCGTGCCCACCGGACAGGACGATGGCAGCCCAGGCTGGGGGGCTGACAAAGGGAGTCAAACTGTGCCATGTCGGTGCGAATAGCCGGGGGCAGGCAGCAACGACATGCTTGCAACTGAATGGTCAATGAAGCCCTCGGATGGGGGGCGACCAGCTCATGTTGATGAGCAACAGGGCGTTGGCGCAAGGTCTGTCATGGGAAGAGGGGCTGCTGGTGTTGAAAGGCAGAGGAGCCATGAAGCCCCCACGGTAAGGTCCTGCTTCAAGATTGGCTTTTCAACACCTGATGGGGTGGAGCCATAACGTTGGACCCCAAAGTCCAAGGCTGACAAAGCTTTACCTCAAGGCGATCTCTCGCTTCCCCTCAAGGCTGCCTTGGCGAGAGATGCCCTCAAACAGGTTACTCCCGCTCCGGGATGGCGGCCTTGCTGCGACGATCGCTGATCCACTGTTTCACCTCGATGGTGAAGGTATCTGGGGCTTTGCGGTACATCTTGCGCACCAGGTCAAGGATGCTGCAGCGGGCCAACTCCTCTTCCATGCGCTGTTGGGCACCATCCATGACGGCGCGAACACCGCAGGGGCCATCGCAGGCCCAGGCGGGGGGCGTCTCGTCAAACAGGGCCAGTCGCTGGCGGATCTCGCGACATTCAAATAGCGATTTGTCCCCGTCGATGGCCTGCACCACATCCAGCACAGTGATCAGCTCGCTGGCCCGGGCGAGTCGAAATCCTCCCCCCTTGCCTTCCGAGCTCACCACCAGCCCCGCCCGGGAGAGACGGGTAAAGATCTTGGCCAGGTAGTCGTACGGCACGTTCTGCAATTCTGCCATTTCGCGCACGCTCAGCTCACGCTCGTTGCCTTTCGCATCGACCATGCTCATCAGGCTGTGAATGCCGTATTCCACACCAGAACTGTAAAACGCCATTGCTTGCTCCATCTCGTTCGTCCTGCCGATGGTACAGCAGATACTCAGAAAGATCTTGTCGCAGTTAACTCGGATAAGTATAGTCGCAGATATCGAGGCGAATCAGCCTGTACCTTTGGAAGGGAAAAACATGAAGCAACGTATTCTTATCATCGGCAGTGGTTTTGCCGGCATGTGGGCCGCCGTCGGTGCCGCGCGTCTGGCGCATCTCCAGGGCAGCCATGAGCTGGAGATAGCCGTGCTCTCCCCCCAGCCCGAACTGCGGGTCAGGCCCCGTTTTTATGAGGCGAACGTGGCCTCGCTGACCGCCGATCTGAGGCCCTTGTTCGAGGCCCTCGATATCCGTTTCATTGCCGGCAGTGCTGAACGGGTGGAGTGCCAGGAAAACCGGGTCTGGTATCGCAATGCTCAAGCCGAGATGACCTGCATTGCCTACGATCGTCTGGTACTCGCCGGCGGCAGCCAGCTGCACAACTTCGGCGTCAAGGGCATCGCCGAATATGGATTCGACATCGATCAGCTGGAGACGGCGCAGCGCCTCGAAACGCATCTGAATGCCCTGCCAACCCAGCCAGACAGCCCGGCACGCAACACAGTCGTGGTCTGTGGTGGCGGCTTTACCGGGATCGAGCTGGCCACCGAACTGCCTTCACGACTCAAGGCCCTGTTAGGCGCCAATACGAATACCAAAGCAGTCGTAGTAGAGCGTAGTTCTGTCGTCGGTGGCCAGTACAGTGAGGCGCTGCGCGAGGTGATCCGCAACGCCTGCGATGAGCTGGGTGTGGAGTGGCGACTGAAGACGGGCGTGGAAGTGGTGGATGCCACCGGGGTGACGCTGCAAGATGGCAGCCGGATTGATGCGGCCACCGTGATCTGGACCGCCGGGGTCAAAGCCAGTTCGCTGGGGGAATCCATCGTCGCCGAGCGCGATGCGCAAGGGCGCTTTATCGTCACGCCGGAGCTGCAGATCCCGGGTCACCCGAATATCTACGCCACTGGCGACATGGCCCATGCCAAGACGGATGACCTTGGCAACACGGCGCTGATGACCTGCCAGCACGCCATCCAGTTGGGGAAATTCGCCGGACACAACGTCGCCGCCAGCCTGCTGGGGGTCACTCCACTGCCCTATCGCCAGGTCAACTATGTGACCTGCCTTGATCTGGGGGCCTGGGGTGCCGTCTATACCGAAGGCTGGGATCAGCAGGTAAAACTGGTTCGCGAAGAAGCGAAGAAACTCAAGATAGCCATCACCAACGAGCTGATTTATCCGCCCAAGCCTAATCGCGACGAGGCCTTTGCCGCCGCCGATCCCCTGGCCAAGTTTGTTTGATTGCCCATCAGTCCCAGAGTGCGAGTCAGGCAGTAACCTGACTCGCACTCATTTCAACTGAGCGAGGGTCTGACTCAATCACTGTGCAGACGACACCTCAATGCCGAGCAGACATGGGGCTGCTTGTTGCGAACAAACCGTTGAGAACAAACAAGAGACCAGGCACCCCATAGCGTCAGTCGTGAAATAGTGACCTTTGCGGATCAACGACTGATGGCCCCCGTCTATAAACCCTCAGGGTTTGGGGAAGATCAGCCTTCCCCACACCTCTCAACGTCCGCCCGCCACATCGATAAAGGTGCCGGTGGCATAGGAGGCCTCATCCGACAACAGCCAGGCGATGGCGGCAGCGACCTCCACTGGCTGACCACCTCGCAGCAGTGGAATATTTCCCTTGATGCGATCCACCCGGCCGGGTTCACCGCCATCGCCGTGCATGTCGGTGTAGATAAACCCGGGCCTCACCCCGTTGACCCGGATCCCCTGGGCCGCCACCTCCAGGGACAAGCCCTTGGTCAGCACGTCGATGGCCCCTTTGGAGGCGGCATAATCCACATACTCACCGGCGGAGCTGAGGCGCGCGGCGGCGGAGGAGACGTTGACGATGGCGCCTCCGGCTGTCATCCGGCGCACCGCCTCCCGGCAGCAGAGGAAATAGCTGGTGACATTGGTGGTCAGGGTCTTGTTGATGCGCTCGGCGCTCATCTCCAGCACCCGCATCTGTGGCTGCAAGATGCCGGCGTTGTTCACCAGATGGGTGATGGGGCCGAGCCGCTGGTCCATCTCCTCGAACAGCCGCACCACCTCGACCTCGATGCTGACGTCCGCCTGCAGCGCAATGCAGGCCACCCCATGACGCTCACGGATCTCGGCCACCAGCGCCTCTGCGGCCTCACGGCCCTGGCGATAGTTGAGGCAGAGATCATAGCCCTGCCCCGCCAGATGACGGGCGGTTGCCGCCCCTATTCCCCGGCTACCGCCGGTGATCAATGCCCTCTTGCTCACCTCACCTCCCTGTTTATTGTGCTCATTGTCTGCCCAGATACTACCCCAGCAGATCTGACGCGCAACGGGCGAAATGGGTATCGATCAGACCATGAGCACCGCCGTGCCAGCCTATGACCAACGGGCATTCCACCCGGGTGTGCAAAAAAGATGCATGTGATTTGAATGTAAATCGCGCTCGCCACGGTCTTGTTCAATGAGCGTCGTCATCGGGGCTCAGAGTGATCCAAGGGTTCGAACCGGATCGTAATAGGGTCAGTGAGCCACACCTCCCTGAACGCAGTACCGGAGGCCGCGCCTCACCCGATGACGTCACACGGACACTCGGCCAATACGGGCAGAGTGACGACATGACCAAGGAGAACAAGATGCACGCAACCCGCAAAACCCTCAACTGTCTGGCCGGTGCCGCTCTGGCCATGGCCGCCGTCTCCCTCTCCGGTGCCGCCATGGCCGCCAATACCGGACAACACGGTGAAGATCAGGTGCAGTGCTGGGGAGTGAACAGCTGCAAGGGCCACAACGACTGCAAGACCGCCAAGAACAGCTGCAAGGGACAGGGCGCCTGCAAGGGCCAGGGCTTCCTCAGCATGACCCGGGAAGAGTGCAACGCCAAGGGCGGGAAAACTCGCTAAGCTGACCACTAGCTCTTGCCATGGCCGGTCCCTGCGAGGGGTTACCGGCCTGTTTTTTAAGGCCTCTCAACCAAGGAGTCTGGATGCACCACTTCCCCTGGCTTGGCTTCGGTCTCGGGCTCAGGCCCCCCCACTTTCAGGATGTACTGGATGGCGCAAAAGGCGTCGACTGGTTCGAGATCCTGTCGGAGAACTTCATGGTAGCGGGGGGCAAGCCGCGCCATTATCTCGATCGCGTGCGCGCCGATTACCCCATCGTCATGCACGGGGTCTCCATGAACATAGGCTCCACCGACCCCCTCGACATGGACTACCTCGCCCGCCTGCGGGAACTGATGCGCAGCATAGAGCCCGTCTGGCTGTCGGATCATCTCTGCTGGACCGGCGCGGGCGGCCAGAACAGCCATGACCTGCTCCCCCTCCCCCTGACGGATGCAGTGCTGACCCACCTGATCGATCGCATCGATGGGGTGCAGAACTACCTCGGTCGTCCCCTGGTGCTGGAGAACGCCTCCACCTACCTCGCCTTCCCGAGGGACGAATATCTGGAGCAGGACTTTCTCAACCAGCTCAGTCGGCAGAGCGGATGCAAGCTGCTGCTCGACATCAACAACATCTATGTGAGCAGCCGCAACCACGGCTTCGATGCCAACGCCTATCTGGACGAGATCGATACCCAGGCCGTGGTGCAGTTCCACCTCGCCGGTCACAGCGACTATGGCGACTACGTCATCGATACCCATGACCACCCCATAGTCGATCCGGTCTGGTCCCTGTTCGAGCGGGCGGTGCGCCGCTTCGGCCCCGTCAGCACCATGATAGAGCGCGACGATCATATTCCACCTTTCGCTGAGCTGGTGGCGGAGCTGAACCAGGCCAGGCGCATCGCCTCCCCCCACTGGCCCACCGGCAAGGTCCATCGCGAGGTGCCCCATGCCAGTGCCCGCTGAACTGCAAGCCCTGCTGCAGGCCTTTATGCAGGGCCTGTTGCAACAATCCGACTCTCCACCCGTTCCCCTGGTCGCAGGCCACCTGTCCGCCGAACTGCGCTGGCAGATCTATGCCAACGCCTACCAGAGCCGGCTGCTGGAATGCCTGCAGGAGGATTTCGAGCAGACCTGGGCCTATGTGGGAGATGAGCTGTTCGAGCAGTGCTGCCTCGGCTATCTGGCACAGCACCCGCCCCGCAGCTGGACCCTGAGGGCACTGGGGGCGGGCTTCCCCCACTACCTCGAACGGACCCTCGCCGAACACCCCCAGGTGGCGGAACTCGCCGACTTCGAGTGGCGCCTTCGCGCCGCCTTCGATGCCGCCGATGCAAAGCCTCTGACCCTGAGCGAGATCCAGCGCCAACCCGCCGACAGCTGGCCCGGCATACGCTTCGTGCCGGTGCCGTCGGCCAACCTGCATCCCCAGCACTTCAATACCCTGGCGGTGTGGAAGGCGCTCAAGGACGAGCAGGCGCCGCCTCCCCCCCAGTATCAAGAACACCCAAGCCTCTGCCTCATCTGGCGAGACGGCGAGCGCCTGAGCCGTTATCGCAGCCTGGGCCCCGACGAAGCCATGGCGGTGCAGGATCTGTTTCGGCGGGAAACCTTCGCCAGCCTCTGCCTGCACCTGGGAGAGCGACTCGGGGAAGAGGTGGCCGCCTTTCGGGCCGGCTGCTTCCTGCAGCTCTGGCTGGCCGAGGGGCTGATCGGCGGATGTCGGCAGGATTGACCCTTGGCACAAAAAACGGGCCCAAGGGCCCGTTGTCATGAATACGTGATGCGAAGCCAGGCTACTTGAACAGCCCCTTGAGCAGCTGATCCGCCGCCCCCTTGATCCCCTCGTCGTCGGCCTTGTCCCCCAACAACTTTTTGAGACCGCGCTCGGCCTCCTTCTTGGCCTTCTCCTCCAGCACCTTGTTGTTGCTGAGCAGCGCCTTCACATCCAACTTGTAGCTGGGCGCCTGCCAGTGGCCGCCGATGTGCACCGGGATAGTGATGTCGTTGAGTTCATCCACCGTCTTGCCCCCCTGGCCCTTGCTGCTCTCCACCACAGAGGTGAGGAAGAGGAAGTCGAGGGTCTCGGGCACTAGGGCGGTCTGACCCTGACCCTGTACCCGCAGGGCCGGAGCCGCCAGCTGGATGTCGTCACTGCGGGCGATGCCATTCGCTATCTGGAAGCGGGCGCTGAGATCGCTGAAGTCGGTCTTGCGCGCCTCGTTCACCTGCTCGGCGCCCTTGCCGGTCAGGATGGCCCGCGCCTCGCGGATCATCTGGGCCAGGTTGATGCCGTGCAGGGCACCGTCGCTCAGCTTCAGACTCATAGTGCCCTGCATCTGGCTGCGCAGGGCCTGCTCGGAGAGGCCGCGCCCCTGCACCTGGATATCCAGATCCCCCTTGCCCTCCAGTCGGTCGTTCTGGCCCAGGGTCTGCAACAGCGGGCGTATCTCCACCCCCTGGATCTGCTTGTGCACCCGGTAGCTGGCGGGTTGCTGACGGGCATCGAGCACTCCGCTGGCACTCACCTGACCACCGGCCACGCCGGCATTGAACTGCTTGAGGTTGAGCTCACCGCCGCTTAAGGCCAGTTGCAGATCGACGGCGCTCAAATCCAGCCCCTTCACCTTCAGGTTGCCCAGTTGCAGTCGACCCGCCAGATCGACCAGCTTGAGGGCACTCAAGTCCGGCTCTGCCGTGGACAGGGACTGAGCCGAGGGGGCTGACTTGGCCGCTGCGCCCTGCTCACCCGCCGACACTGTGGCCGGTGCGGCAGAAGATGCGGCAGTATTGGCCCCGTCCTGCTTGCCGAGCCAGGCGTCGAGATCCAGCTTGTCTCCCTTGAGATCGAACTCGACCCTGGGCACGGCAGCGAGTTTCACCACGCCATTGCCACTCAACAAGGCATCATCGGCCCCCATCACCAGGTTGGTCAGGGTGACAGTTTGCTTGTCCAGCTCCGCGCGGGCGAAGCCCGCCAGCTTGAGGGAGAGGGGCGAGCGCGGCAGGCCCTCCCCGCTCAGCTTGGCGGCCAGCACCGCATCCGAGACCTCTACCAGTTGCAGGCTCTCGTCGACCTTCGCCTTGAGGGTGCCATCCAGCGTACCGGCCAGAGTCGGCTTGGCCACCTCCCCCTGGGCACCGTTCAGACTCAGGGTCAGGCTGCTCCACTCCCCCAGCGCCAGGCGATCCGCCTTGAGGGAGAAGTCATCCAGCCGCTGCTTGGGGTCGCTCAGGCTGCCGCTGAGCGACAGATCCTTGAGCTCGCTCTCCTTCTCATCCCGGGCCAGTTTGATCTCGGCCTGGCCCTTGATGTCGAAGGCCAGCTCACCCCGCGCCCCCTTGGCGGCAAGGGTCACCGGCACCCACTCCCCCAGGGTCAGCTGACCCAGGTTGAGATCCAGGCGCTCGAGACGAGAGCTGACGCCGCTGCGATCGTCCTGCACCAGTGCGCTGGCCTGCTCGAGGGAGACCCCCTTGAGGGTGACTTGCCAGGGCTGCGACTCGTCGGCAGGGCTGGCGGGGGCCGCTTCGCTCGCACCGACCTCCTTGCCTTCATCCTTGACCAGATCCGTCAGGTTGCTGCTGCCGTCAGACTTGGTCTGGATGAAGAGATGGGCACCGCTCAGGGTCACCTCGCCTATCTCCAGCCGATGGGAGAGCAGAGGCAAGAGTGCCACCGAGGCATCCCCCTTCTCGACCCGCACCAGATCAGGCTCGGCGAAACCGGCGGGATTGCGCAGGGCCACCCGCTCGAAGCTCAGGCCAAGGCTCGGCCAGAAGCGCCAGCCGATGTTTCCCTCCATCACCAGCTCGCGGCCCGTGTTCTTCTTCACCTGATCCGCCAGCTGGGGCTTGAACTGGTTCGGGTCGATCAGGCTGACCAGGGCGACGATGGCCACCAGGGCGGCCAGCGCCAGCCCCAGCAGTATGTAGACGATCTTCTTCACGATGACTTCCTCAATGCAGATCCTGCGGCTGACTATACCACCGGGGGGATAGCAGAGGGCAAGACGGAGCCAAAACCGGCAAATGGCGAGACAGGGATGGTCGCGCCCAGCCTCTGGACGGGGCCCATACAACGAAAAGGGCCCCCTGGGGCCCTTGGTCAGATCGACACGGCTGATACCAGCCCTTTCACCCCGCTCAGGGTTGCAACGGCAGTTGTCGGTAGCCCATCTCAGACTGGTCAGAGCTGCAACGGCAGTTGCCGGTAGCCCATCTCGTAGAGGGTGAAGGCATAGAGATCCGCGCTCTGCTCGATGAGCTTGGTGACCGGCGTGCCCGCCCCGTGCCCCGCATTGGTCTCGATGCGAATGAGCTGGGGATGAGGGCCCTCGTTGTCCGCCTGCAGGGTGGCGGCGAACTTGAAGGAGTGGGCCGGCACCACACGATCGTCGTGATCCGCCGTGGTTATCAGGGTCGAGGGATAGCTCACCCCTTCGCGCAGGTTGTGCAGCGGCGAGTAGCCCTTCAGATACTCGAACATGGCCTCGCTGTCGTCGCTGGTGCCGTAGTCATAGGCCCAGCCCGCCCCGGCGGTAAAGGTGTGATAGCGCAGCATGTCGAGCACCCCCACCGCCGGCAGGGCGACCCGCATCAGATCCGGGCGCTGGGTCATGACGGCCCCCACCAGCAGACCGCCGTTGGAGCCGCCGCGCACCGCCAGCTTGTCGGTGCTGGTGTAGCCTTCTGCCTTCAGGTACTCGGCCGCTGCGATAAAGTCGTCGAACACGTTCTGCTTGTTCATCTGGGTGCCCGCCAGGTGCCAGGCCTGGCCATACTCGCCGCCCCCGCGCAGGTTCGCCACCGCGTAGACGCCCCCCAGATCCAGCCAGTTTGCCACCGACACGCTGAAGCTCGGGGTCAGACTGACATCGAAGCCGCCGTAGCCATAGAGGATGGTGGGATTGCTGCCATCGAATTTCAGCCCCTTGCGATAGCTGATGATGAGCGGCACCCGGGTGCCGTCCTTGCTCTGGTAGAAGCGCTGCTCCGAGACATAATCCGCGGGATTGAACGGCGCCGCCGAGGCGCGGTAGAGGCTGATGTCGCCGCTCCTGGGGGCCAGCCGATAGAGAGTCGGCGGCTGGGCATAGTTCTCGAAGCCGAAGTAGATCTCGGGATCATCGTGCTTGCCGTTGAAACCGCTGACGCTGCCGGGGCCAGGCAGTGCAATGTCCCGCACCTTGTTGCCATCATAGTCGAACTGCTCGACCCGGGCGGTGGCATCCACCATATATTCCGCGAACAGATAGCCGGCGCCGCTATGTACCGTCAGCACCTGAGGGCGCTCGGGGATGAGATCGCGCCAGTGTTGGGGGCCAGGTTCACTCGCATCCACCGTCACCAGCCGACCGTTGGGGGCGCCGCGATTGGTCTGCAAGAACAGGGTGCTGCCCTTGTTGTCCACCAGGCTGACATCCGCATCCAGATCCCCCTGCACCGTCAACAGGGGCGCATTGTCCTGAGTCAGATCCTTCACATAGAGGCGGTTGCCCGAGGTGGAGTTCGCCGCCGAGATAAGCAGGTAGCGATCATCCTCTGTGACGCTGGCCCCCACGTAGCGGTGTTTCTGGGCCGGGATGGCGCCAAACACCAGCCGATCGTCCTCTTGCGCCGTGCCGAGGCGGTGGAAGTAGACCTTGTGCTGATCCGTCTTGGCCGACAGCTCGCTGCCATCCGGCTTGTCATAGCTCGAGTAGAAGAAGCCCTCGTTGCCAAGCCAGCTGATGCCGCTGAACTTCACGTCCTTGAGGGGTGCCTCCAGGGGCTGCCTGCTCTCCACATCCATCAGGTGGATCTCTCGCCAGTCGCTGCCAGCCAGGGACAAGGAGTAGGCCAGCCGCTTGCCGTCCCGGGAGAAACTTAGCTGATCCAGCGCCGTGGTGCCATCGGGGCTGAGGGTATTGGGATCGAGGAACACCTCGGCGGGCTTGCCCGGCGCCTGACGCCACAGCACGTTCTGGTTTTGCAGGCCGTCGTTCTTGAAGAAGTAGTGGTAGCGTCCCTCGCGAAACGGCGCCCCCTCCTTGGCATAGTTCCAGGAGGCGGCGAGCTTGCTCTTTATCGCCTCCCGAAACGGGATCCTGGCCAGGTAATCCTGGGTCACGGCGTTCTGTGCCCTGACCCAGGCCTCGGTCTCGGGGCTGCGGTCGTCCTCCAGCCAGCGATAGGGGTCGGCCACGGCCTGACCGAAGTAGTGATCCACCTGCTCGCCCTGGCGGGTGATGGGGTAATGAAGGCGCGTTTTCCCTGACATGGCATCCTCTTGAGTTGAGTGACCACTGCAGGCACCGAGCAATGTCAGGGCCAGCAGACAGACAATGGATCGCATCGAGGCAACTCCCTGCGGTTCGAATGAAGCAGGCAGGTTAGCAAAGAGTGGCATGGCCCCCAACCCCCCAGGGGAGACCTGACTCAGGCGAGCACGTCCCCGTGCCAGAGCGGCCCCTTGCCATAGCCATCTTTTCGCTTAAGTTTGCCGCTTTATTTTGTTTGTTATCCGGCACTTGGGTCACAGGATGGCATAACCGACCAGCCCAGACGACCCGCTCAGGATAATCCATGCCCTATAGCTATCTCTCCCATTTGCGTTGCAGCAAGACAGGCGAAATCCATGATGCCGACCAGCCCCAGCAACTGAGCCGGGTCGGGGCGCCACTGCTGGCCAGCTATGATCTCGAGGCCCTGAAGAAGGACTGGCACCCTGCGGCCCTGCTGGGTCGTCCCGCCAGCCTGTGGCGTTATCATGAGCTGCTGCCGGTGCGCGATCCCGCCCAGGTGGTGACGCTTGGGGAAGGCTTCACCCCGCTGTTGCCCCTGCCGAAACTCGGCAAGCAGATAGGCATTCCGGATCTCTGGATGAAGGATGAGAGCATCATCCCCACCGGCTCCTTCAAGGCCCGTGGTGCCGCGGTCGGCCTCTCCCGAGCCCGCGAGCTCGGCATCGCCCATTTCGCCATGCCCACCAACGGCAATGCCGGCGCGGCCTGGGCGCTCTACGGTGCCCGCGCCGGCCTGCGCAGCACCATAGTCATGCCCCAGGCGGCGCCCGCCATCACCAGGCTGGAGACTTCCCTCGCCGGTGCCCGCCTCTATCTGGTGGACGGCCTCATCAGCGACGCCGGTCGCCAGGTGGCCCAGGCGGTGGCGGAGCAGTCCCTGTTCGATGCCTCCACCCTGAAGGAGCCCTATCGCATCGAGGGCAAGAAGACCATGGGGCTGGAGATAGCCGAGCAGTTCGGCTGGACCCTGCCGGACGTGATCCTCTACCCCACCGGCGGCGGCGTCGGCCTCATCGGCATCTACAAGGCGCTGCGAGAGTTGCAGGAGCTGGGCTGGGTCAAGGGTGACCTGCCCCGGCTGGTGGCGGTGCAGTCGAGCGGCTGCGCGCCCATAGTGCAGGCCTGGCAGCAAGGAGCGTCAGAATCGACCTTCTGGCCCGACTCCCAGACCCTGGCCTTTGGCATCAATGTACCCAAGGCGCTGGGGGACTTTCTGGTGCTCGACGCCCTCTATCGCACCGAGGGCTGCGCCATCGCGGTGGACGACAGGGCCATCCAGAACGAAATTCGCCAGCTCGCCTCCCAGGAAGGCAGCTTCGTCTGCCCGGAGGGGGCCGCCGCCTGCGCCGCCGCCCGCCAGCTGCGGGAATCGGGCTGGATAAAAGGAGGGGAGCGGGTGGTGGTGCTCAACACGGGCGCCGGCATCAAGTACCCGGACGCCATCACAGTCGTGCCCCAGCGCCTGCGCCGTGACGGGAGGATCCCCGCATGACCTTCGACTGGGCCTTTATCGTCGCCACCCTGCCCGCCTTCGGCAAATCGGTCTGGGTCACCCTGCAGCTCGGCGCCATCGTCATCACGACCTCCCTCGCGGTGGCCCTGCTCAACGTAGCGTTGCTCGGCCTGCACAGGCCCTGGCTGACCGCGGTGATCCGCGGCTATGTGGAGCTGGCCCGCAACACGCCGCTGCTGATCCAGCTGTTCTTCCTCTACTTCGGGCTGCCGGCCCTGGGGCTGTCCCTGTCGGGTTTCACCACGGCGGTGATCGCCATGACCTTCCTCGGCGGCGGCTACCTGACCGAGGCGTTGCGGGCCGGGGTGGCGGCGGTACCTCACAGCCAGCTGGAGGCGGGCCAGGCCATCGGCCTCTCCCGCTGGCAACTGCTGCGCCACGTGCAGCTGCCCCAGGCCTGGCTCGCCAGCCTGCCGGCGCTCTTTGCCAACTTCATCTTCCTGCTCAAAGAGACCACGGTCGCCTCGGCGGTGGCGGTGCCTGAGCTGCTCTACACCACCAAGAACTACATCGCCCTCTACTACAAGACCTACGAGATGCTGGCGGTGCTGACCCTGATGTGTGTGCTCATCTTTCTGCCACTGTCGCTGGCCCTGCGGGCCCTGGAGAGGAGGCTGCAATATGGTCAATTCGGTCACTGAGTCGCTGATGCAGTCGCGGCTCCCCATGTGGGCATGGATCTTTATGCCGCAGCCGTCACCTGCCCTACACGTATTGGAAGGGAGGGATGAGTATGGCCACCCCGGTTTCTGAGTTGCTGAGCCAGGCCCTGCCCCTGCTGGCCATTGGTGCGGGCCAGACCCTCGCCATCTCGTTGCTCGCCATCCTGTTCGCCACCTTAGGGGGCCTCGGCTACGGCGTGCTGGCCCAGCAGGGCGGCCGCCTGACCCAGGGCGTACTGCGGCTGTATCTGGAGCTGTTTCGGGTGGTGCCCGTGCTGGTGTGGCTCTATCTGTTCTTCTTCGGGCTGCCCATCGTCTTTGGCCTCGATATCCCGGCCTTCTGGTGCGCCGTGCTGGTGCTCTCCCTCTGGGGCGCGAGCGAGGTGGGGGAAGTGGTGCGCGGCGGCCTGGGGTCCCTGGCCCGTGGTCAGCAGGAGGCCGGCCTGGCGCTAGGCCTCTCCCGCTGGCAGCTCTATCGCCACGTGCTGCTGCCCCAGGCGCTGCAACGGCTGACGCCGCCCACCATCAACATCCACACCCGCATCATCAAGACCAGCTCGCTGGCGGTGCTGATCGGGGTGGTGGAGGTGATCAAGGTGGGCCAGCAGATCATCGAGCGCACCTATGCCTCGCTGCTCATCTACGGCCTGCTGTTTCTGTTCTTCTTTCTGGTCTGCTATCCGCTCTCGCTCGCCTCGCGCCGGCTCGAGCAAAAATGGGGTAATGCGGTATGACGCCTCTGCTTGAACTCAATGCCGTCAGCAAACAATTCGGTCAGAACCGGGTACTGGACGGGGTCAGCCTCGCCGTGAACACCGGGGAGGTGATAGTCATCCTGGGGCCAAGCGGCTGCGGCAAGAGCACCTTGCTGCGCACCCTGAACGGGCTCGAACCCATTCAGGGCGGCGAGATCCGCTTCGATGGCCAGCCGCTGGATGCCGCGACCGACTGGCAGCGCGTGCGCCAGCGCATCGGCATGGTGTTCCAGAGCTATCACCTGTTCCCGAACCTGACCGTGCTGGAGAACGTGCTGCTCGGGCCCCTTCAGGTGCAAAAACGGGAGCGGGCCGAGGCCCTGCTGCAGGCGGAGCAGTTGTTGACCCGGGTGGGCCTCTGGGAGAAGCGCCACGCCTATCCGCGCGAGATCTCCGGCGGCCAGCAGCAGCGCATCGCCATAGTGCGGGCCCTGTGCATGAACCCCCAGGTGATGTTGTTCGACGAGGTCACCGCCGCCCTCGACCCCGAGATGGTGCAGGAGGTGCTGGAGGTGATCCGGGATCTCGCCGGCAGCGGCATGACGCTGCTCATCGTCACCCACGAGCTGGCGTTCGCCCAGGCGGTGGCGGATCGCATCGTCTTCATGGAGGAGGGCCACATCCTGGAGCAGGCCAGCCCCCGCCAGTTTTTCGATAACCCCAGGAGCCAGCGTGCGCGCCAGTTCCTCGCCAAGTTTTCTTATACCCATGTCATCAAACGAAAGGAGTCAGCATGAAGAAAATTACCTCGGTACTGTTTAGCGCCCTCATCGGCCTGGGCATCGCCAGCGGCGCCGCCCAGGCGGCGGACGGTTCCCTCGACAAGATCAAGGCCCGCGACAAGCTCATCGTCGGGGTCTTCACCGACAAGCCCCCCTTCGGCTTCGTGGACGAGAAGGGGAAATACGTGGGCTTCGACACCGATCTCGGCCGCCGTTTCGCCAAGGATCTGCTGGGGGACGAGAACAAGATTGAATTCGTGGCGGTCGAGCCCGCCAGCCGCATCCCCTTCCTGCAGAGCGACAAGGTGGATCTCATCCTCGCCAACATGACGGTGACCCCGGAGCGGCGCGAGGTGGTGGACTTCACCAACCCAAACCTGAGGGTGGCGGTGCAGGTGCTGGTGCCGGAGAAGAGCGCCGCCAAGGGGCTGAACGATCTCGCGGACAAGACCCTGATCGTCACCACCGGCACCACCGCCGACATCTGGTTGACCCGCAATCACCCGGACTGGAAGGTACTCAAGTTCGAGAAGAACTCCGAATCCCTGCAGGCCCTGGCCCAGGGCCGTGGCGATGCCTACGCCCAGGACAACCTGGTGCTGTTCAGCTGGGCCAAGGAGAATCCGGGTTATCGCGTGCTGCCCCAGAAGCTGGGTTCGGAAGACCCGATCGCCCCGGCGGTGAAGAAGGGCAATATCGAGCTGCGTGATTGGGTCAACGACCGTCTCGCCAAGCTGGGGGAGGAGAAATACCTGCTCAAGCTCTACGACCAGTACGTGCGTGAGAAGCTGAGCGCCGATACAGATCCCAACGACGTGATAGTGGAAGGAGGCAAGTGGCAGGGTTGATCCCCGCCGTCCCGAAGAAGTGCTGAGTGTGTGTGATCCTTGGTTCCGTTGGTCCGCAAACCGCAAGGTTTGGTTTTGCAGGCGTCCCCCCTTGGGTGACGCCTTTTTTATTGACGGGATCATCAGTCTCAGATGAGAGCCTCCTGACGCCTCCTGACAAGTTGCGTATACTGGCGCCTCTTGGCACATGAGGAGATGAGAGCATGGCAAGCGATTGGGATGGAATTCTGGCGGGTGGCCCCCTCACCCAGACCGAGGAGATAGCCAACGACCGCATCCGCGGCCAGGCACTGCTGGCACAGTTCAACGCCTCTCCCTCCGGGGATCACCTCCTGCGCCAGCGCCTGTGTGGCGAGCTGTTCGGCCACTGCCCGGACTCCTGCTGGATCAGCACCCCCTTCACCTGCGAATTTGGCCGCAACATCCACATCGGCGAGAAGACCTTCTTCAACTTCAACGTCACCATACTGGACGTGGGTGAGGTGCACATAGGCAACAACGTCTTGCTGGCCCCCAATGTGCAGATCTACACAGCCACCCACAGCCTGAACCACCTGGAGCGCCGCAACTGGACCGCCTACAACAAGCCGGTGCGCATCGGCGATGACTGCTGGATTGGCGGCGGCGCCATCATCTGCCCAGGCGTCACCATAGGGCCGAGATCCATCATAGGGGCCGGTGCCGTGGTGACCCGCGACATCCCGGCCGATTCCCTGGCCGTCGGCAACCCGGCCAGGGTCATCCGCACCCTGAGCCCGGACGAGCCGCGGGATCCGGAGATCATGCAGTGAATCGGCTGCGCAGCCCCCTCGCCATGGGCACCTCTGCCGGCCTCAGCCAGCCCCCGAGTGCCCACAAACCAGAGGAGCAAGTCTTATGATCTGGCTCGCCCTGTTGCCCCTGCTGTGGGGCGGCTGGCTCGGCATGGTGGACGCCAACTGGTGGCCACTGGCCCTTATCACCACCATGAGCCTGTTGACGGCCCTGGCCTACGCCCACGACAAACGCCAGGCCGTGCGTGGCGGTTGGCGCGTGCCGGAAGCCCGCCTGCATCTGCTGGAACTGCTCGGCGGCTGGCCCGGCGCCTTGGTCGCCCGCCACTGGCTGCGCCACAAGACCCAGAAGGGGAGCTATCGGCTGGTATTCTGGTTTATCGTGTTGCTGCATTTGACCCTCTGGGGACTCTGGGTCGGCAGGCCGCTCTGGCAGGGAGCCTGAACCGGCGCCTGGACGGGTATTGCCGCCCGCCGGCGGCTGTGAGACAACGATAGCCAGCGAGATGGATCCTCTCGTTTATGCATCGGCAAGGAGTCGTGTATGACCATGTGGACAGGCATAGTCCTGATCGTTTTTATCAGCGTGCTGTTCGGCTACCTCGGCAAGCGCGCCCGCTATCAGCTGGGGGATGCTCGCATCACCGACCGCCTCGGCAAGCAGGACATGATCATCAGGGAGCTGCAGGAGCGGGTCGCCAACCTGGAGGCCATAGTGCTCGAGCAGGAGAAGCGCAAACCGTTCAGGGATCTGTGAACCCGGCGAGGCAGCAATCGAAACGGCAACCAGGGTTGCCGTTTTTGCTAATAATCTTATGGGTATTTCATTAACCTCTCAGCTTCAAAGCCCAAATATTAATCATGGTCTATCATCCGCCAATACTTTCTTTTATCCAGCGATATAATTTAATTGTGAATGCGCCTGGCAATTGTGCTACAAAGCCATAGAGCATTGCACATATTGCAATAACCCAAGAGTTCGTAATGAACATTGGAAGGATAATCAGAATTCCTACACCGATCACAACACCAATGAATGCAGCTTGATTTTGTGGGACACCGAGAGTTTGGTTCTGTGGGGCTTGAAATTTCAACTTAACCCCTTTTATTGCTACAGACAACCAAATGTTCGGCATGTCAAGTGTATTGGCAGAGTTAAGATAGGTAATCCGAATGGATTGTCCCCTATTGAAAACCGGTATAATATATTCACGTTGCCCACTATAAAGCGCGATTTGATTAGTGCTATACATCTCCCCATCTTTAACAAATATCTGAGCTTTATATTTATCTGAAAACTCTAATGGATTAGGTGTATCAACGATCTGAGTTTGTTCATTCATTAACAGTGTATCACTTGTATAAGTACGAACAATTACATTTTCATAATCATTAAAGCTTTCATTTTTCATTTCTATAGTTGATAGGTATAAATTTTTTACTTCATTTCCATTCCACGTTACTATAACCTTTCCGAAGACCATATCCTCAGAAGAAACACCAACTCTATTGTGGGTCACAGAGTAAGAGAAAATCCCTCGCCTATTTAATGCTCTTTGTGTAAACCAGGCTGTAAATACCCCCCCTATACAGCCCGCAACCCCACCTGCAATGAGATTAATATATTTAACTTGAAGTAACTGTGTTAATAATTCTTCCATACTGTCTCGCTAATTTCAGCTGCTTATCATTGACGTGCCATTTTTCAATGTGAAAGTCTATTAAAAATTATAACCATACACACGTTTAATCGGCCCCCACTAAATGTAAAAACATTAACATTCGTTGACGTGTATAGCTAATGCTTGCATCCAAATTGATTACAAAATTAAATAATAACTGGGGTTACTGCTTTTCGCTCTAAAGCGGATTCGGGTTAGCGCGACACCGACGAGGACAAATGTTGCATCGCCTCTGCCAGCGCTGCCTGATCCCTTTCCTGCAGGGCATCGACGACCCCCTGCCGATCCGCCGCCTCCTTGTTCTGACTCAACTTGAACTTGCCCACCAGCCCGGTTATCTCGATTTCGATGCCGACCACAGCCGCCACCATGGCCTCGAGATAGTCTCGCGGCGCGTCCGCCATCTTCCAGGGGCTAGGCTCGGCGGCCTCGTGAACCCTCGTCAGGCTCGCCAGCAGACGGCGCACGAAGCGGGCATCGTCCCGCACCCTAATGCGGCCATGGGCGTGTACCACGGCGTAGTTCCAGGTCGGCACCTGTTTGTGGTGCTCCTGCTTGCTCGGATACCAGTTCGGGGAGACATATGCATCGGCGGCCTTGAAGATCACCAGCACCTCCTGGCCATCCGTCACCGCCTGCCAGAGCGGGTTGTTGCGAGCCACATGAGCGCGCAGGACGCCATGTTCCCCTTCCCCTGCATCGAATTCGAACGGCAGGTGATTAGCATCCAGCCCCCCTTCCCCATGAGTGATCAGGGCCCCCAGCGGATGGGCCCGCATCAGCGCGTGCAGCGCCTCGGGATCGGTGACGGCGAAGTGGGTTGGCAGATACATAGGAACTCCTTGATGGATGGCGGTGCGTCCGTGCACCTGCCCATTCTCACGCAATCGGGGTCGGCAGGCGATGACACAGAAATAAAAAAGAGGGCCAAGGCCCTCTTCGTTGCATTCAGCCCGGCAATCAGCCGCGCTTGGCCAGCCAGGCTTCGGCGGCGACCAGGGCGCCTTCGATCTGCTCCCGGGCGACGCCGCCCTTGGCGACCCGCTTGGCCAGGGTCGCCTCCAGCTCCAGGTTCGGATAGACGTCCTCTCCCACCACGGGGCTGAAGCGCTGGAACTCAGAGATGGAAAGCTCCTCCAATGGCTTCTTCACCCCGATCGCGTAGACCACCGTCTCGCCGACGATATGGTGCGCCTCGCGGAAGGGGATGCCCTTGGCGACGAGATAATCTGCCAGCTCGGTGGCGTTGGCGTAGCCACCCTGGGCCGCGGCCATGGTGCGCTCGCCATTCACTTTCAGATCGATCAGCACCAGCGCCGCCATGTCCAGGCAGTCGTGCCAGGTGTCGAGGGCGTCGAACAGCCCCTCCTTGTCTTCCTGCATGTCCTTGTTGTAGGCGAGCGGCAGCGCCTTGAGGCTCATCAGCATGCCCATCTGGGCACCGACCACCCGGCCGGTCTTGCCACGGATGAGTTCCAGCGCATCCGGGTTCTTCTTCTGGGGCATCAGGGAGGAACCCGAGGTGACCGCATCGGACAACTCGACGAAGCCCGCCTCGCCGGTGTTGTAGAAGATAAGATCCTCAGCGAAGCGGGACAGGTGTGCCATGGAGAGGGACGCCACGTGCATCAGCTCCACCACGTGATCCCGGTCCGACACCGAATCCAGGCTGTTGCGGGTAGCGCCGCTAAAGCCCATGTCCAGCGCCAGCGCCTCCCGGTCGATGGCGTAGGCGGTACCCGCCAGGGCGCCGCAACCGAGGGGGCTGGTATCGAGGCGCCTGAGCGCATCCTGCAGACGGGAATAGTCCCGCTCTAGCATCTCCACATAGGCCAGGGCCCAGTGGGCGTAGGTGACCGGCTGGGCACGCTGCAAATGGGTGTAGCCGGGCAACACGGCGGCCTGATTGGCACGGGCCGACGCCACCAACCCCTGCTGCAGCCCTGTGATGGAGGCGAGCAGCAGCTCCCCTTGGGCCTTACACCAGAGCTTCAAGTCGGTGGCGACCTGATCGTTGCGCGAACGGCCGGTGTGCAACTTCTTGCCGAGGGTCCCCACGGCGTCGATCAGCTTGCCTTCGACCCAGGAGTGGATGTCTTCGGCATCCGAGCTCAGGATCTGCTGGGGATCCTGCTGCACCGAGGCCAGCAGCACTTCCATCGCCTGTTGCAGCTGTGCCTGCTCATCGCCGGTCAAGACGCCGACCTTGACCAGGGCGCGGGCCCAGGCCATGGAGCCCTGGATATCCTGCTCCGCCAGGCGGTAATCGAAGCGCAACGAGTCGTTGAATTGCTTGAATCTGCTGTCTGCGCCCTGACTGAAGCGTCCACCCCAAAGTGCCATACTGCTCTCCTTGAATACGTTGCCGGCGGCGCCTTGCGCCTGCCGCACTGGCGCGGCCCCTGGCCTGCGCGCTGAAATCTTGCCTTGCTTGGCTGCGAGTCTCTCGTCTGACAGAGACTTATCTCACAGCCGCGGCCAAGGCGCTGCCGCTTTCGTCACATACCGCCGCTTATAAGTGAGGGGGCCAAGCCGCCATCTATAAACGAGGGGGCAAAGCCCCCTCACCGGTGTTAGCGGGTAAAACCAATACATCAGCCGTGGGTATGATCGCCGCCGATGGCCTGATGTTGCTCCTTCATGGCGCGGATCCGGCTGGCCAGGGTGTAGAGGCGGATGAAGCCTTCTGCGTGGCTCTGGTCGTACACCTCGTCGGCGCCGAAGGTGGCGAAGTCTTCGGAGTAGAGGCTGTTCGGCGACTTCTTCTGCACCGCGGTGACCTGACCCTTGTACATCTTCAGCACCACTTCGCCGTCGAGATCCTCGGCGATGGCGTCAGCAGAGGCTTTGATCGCCTTGCACAGCGGGGTGAACCAGCGACCGTCATAGACCAGGTGGGAGAACTCGGCACCGAGTTTTTCCCGCCAGGCGCGGGTCGGACGATCCAGCACCAGCTCTTCCACGGCGCGCAGCGCGGCGACCATGACGGTACCACCCGGGGTCTCGTAGCAGCCGCGGGACTTCATGCCCACCATGCGGTTCTCGGTGATGTCGATGCGGCCGACGCCGTGCTTGCCGGCACGCTCGTTCAGGGTCATCAGGATCTGATGCGGGCTGAGCGGCTGGTCGTCGACCGCGACCACTTCGCCTTGGGCCACGGTCAGCTTGACGTATTCCGGCTCGTTCGGTGCCTGCTCGGCGGAGACGGTCCACTGCCAGACCGCTTCGGACGGCTCGTTCCAGGTGCTCTCCAGCTCGCCACCCTCGGTGGAGATGTGCCAAGCGTTCGCATCGCGGCTGTAGATCTTCTTCAGGGTCGCCTTGCAGGGGATGTCGCGGGCTTCCAGATAGGCCAGCAGATCCTCACGGGAGCGCATGTCCCACAGACGCCAGGGGGCGATCACCTTCAGTTGTGGCGCCAGGGCGGCCACGGCCCCTTCGAAACGCACCTGATCGTTGCCCTTGCCGGTGCAACCGTGGGAGATGGCGTCGGCGCCTTCCGCCAGGGCCGCTTCCACCATGGCCTTGGCGATGATGGGACGGGCCATGGAGGTGCCCAGCAGATAGGTGCCTTCGTAGACGGCCCCTGTCTTCAGGGTCGGGTAGACGTACTCTTTGACGAACTCTTCGCGCAGGTCTTTGACGATGCACTTGGTGGCGCCGGAGGCGATGGCCTTCTGCTCGATCCCTTCCAGATCGTCGCGCTCCTGGCCGACGTCGGCGACGAAGGCGACGATTTCCGCGTCATAGTTCTCCTTCAGCCAGGGAATGATGGCCGAGGTATCCAGTCCGCCCGAGTAAGCCAGTACGATCTTGTTGATTCCGCTCATTTACTTCTCTCCATGATGATTCGATAAGGTGTTTGATTCAGGGTCGGTTGTCGCGTCACTTGTGCCCGAGCAGGGTCAGCAGCACGGCGTTCTGGATATGCATCCGGTTTTCTGCCTCATCCAGGATGAGGGAGGCTGGGCCGTCCATGACCTCCGAGGTGATCTCCAGCTCCCGGTGCGCCGGCTGGCAGTGCAGCACGTGCTGGATGCCGGTCCGGTCGAGCAGGGCCTGGTTGATCTGATAAGGCATAAAGATATCTTTTACCTGCTCCATTGGCGTGTTGTCACCCATGGAGACCCAGGTGTCGGTATAAACCACGTCGAAGCCCTCGATGGCGCCCACGTCATCGCTGATATGGATGTGCGCGCCGGACTGGGCCGCCAGGGCCTGGGCCTGCAGGAAGATCTGGGTGTCCGGGCCGTGACCCTTCGGGCAGACCAGGGTCACGTCTGTGCCGAGCGTCGCCCCCAGCAGCAGCAGGGAGTGGCTGACGTTGTTGCCATCGCCAAGGTAGGCGAGCTTCACCTTTGACAGATCGGCGTAGTGTTCAGCAATGGTCATAAAGTCCGCCAGCCCCTGGCAGGGGTGGTAGAGGTTGCACAGGCTGTTCACCACAGGCACGCTGCCGTGCTCCGCCAACCCCACCAGGGTTTGGTGATCGAACACCCGCGCGACTATGGCGTCACACCAGCGGGACAGGTTGGCGGCGAAGTCCTGCACCGATTCCCGCTTGCCGAGCGCCCCGTTCTGCTGATCCAGATAGACGCTGTGACCGCCGAGGCGGGCGATGCCGATGTCGAAGGTGACCCGGGTGCGCAGGGACGGCTTCTCGAACAGGGTCACCACGCTCTTGCCTGCCAGGGCCTGGCCGTACTTCTTCGGGTCGGCCTTGACCGATTTGCCCAGCGCGATCAGCGCCTCGATCTGGGCCTTGTTTAAGTCGCTGTCTTTCAGAAGATGTTGCATCGGATTGTCCTTTTCCCGGTGAATGTCAGAGGCAGACTTGAGTGCCGACGGCGCCGCCGGCCAGCAGCTTGAGCAGCTGATCCGGGTAGCGCCAGCTCGCGACACAGACCGGTTTGCCCAGGGTCTCGGCGGCGTGCAGGGCCGCCTTCACCTTGACCGCCATGCCGTCGCGGATGACCCCCTTCTCCATCAGATCCAGGGCGCTCTGCTTGTCCAGCTGCGGCACCAGCTTGCCCTTGCCATCCAGGATGCCGCTCACGTCGGACAGCATCACCAGATCGGCACCGAGTGCCTCGGCGATGGCAGTGGCCGCCTGATCCGCGTTGACGTTCATCAGCTGGCCCTCGGCGGTGATGCCGATGGAGCTCACCACAGGCAGGAAGTTCTGCCCCAGGATCCCTTGCACCAGGGCCGGGTTGCCCGGCTGGCAGTCACCGACCGCGCCGAGATCCGGGTCGAGCTGGGTCACCTGACAGAGGCCGCCATCGGCGAGGCAGAGCCCCACCGCCGGAGTGCCGGTGGCGATGGCCTTGGCCATCATCATCTTGTTCGCCGTGCCCGCCAGGGCGCCGGCAATAAAGGGGATCTGGTCGAACGGGGTGACCCGCAGGCCGTTCTTCTTGGTGGAGGTGAGACCCAGCCCCTTGAGCAGGTCGTCCACCAGGCAGCCGCCGCCGTGCACCAGCACCAGGGGTTTGTGTTGCTCGTTCAGGAATGTCTTCAGGGTGGCGAACAGGGCAGTCAGCGCCTCGTCATTCTCGATAAGCGCCCCACCCAACTTGATAACCAGTGTCTGCTTGTCCATGTCTCAATCCTTCCTTAAATCAGGCCGGTGGCCGGTTCAAATCCAAATTTGATATTTATGCACTGCATGGCCTGGGAGGCGGCGCCCTTGAGCAGGTTGTCGATGGCGGAGACCACCACCAGCATGTTGCCCTGCTGCTGCCAGGCGAGGTCGCAGTATGGGGTGCCTGCCACCCCGCGGATGGAGGGCATCTGGCCGGTGAGGCGCACCAGGGGCTTGCCCTCATAGGCCTTGAGATAGGCCTGATCCACCTGGACCTGAGTCACGCCGTCCGCCAGCTGCACATAGATGGTGGCCAGGATGCCACGCACATAGTTGCCGAGGTGGGGCTGGAACAGCACCCCCTTGCCGAGGTGGTGGCTGATCTCCGGCTGGTGTCTGTGATTGAAGGTGCCGTAAGGGTTCAGGCTCACCTCGCAGAAACTGGTGTTGATGGCCGCCTTGCGACCGGCCCCGGAGACACCGGAGACCGCGTTGATGATGGGCTGCCACTCCCTGGCGATCAGGCCCGCCTGATGCAGCGGCTTGAGGGCGCAGAGGGACGCCGTCGGGTAGCAGCCCGGCACGGCGATGAGCTGGGCACTCTGGATGGCATCGGCGTTCCACTCCGCCAGACCGTAGACCGCCTGATCCAGCCACTGCTCGCTCTCGTGGGTGAAACCGTAGAAGGAGGAGTAGAACTGCTGATCCTTGACCCGGAAGGCGCCGGAGAGATCGAACACCGGCAGCCCCTTGGCCAGGAACTTGGGCGCGAGCTCGGCGCTCACCTCGTGGGCGGTGGCCAGCAGAACGAGATCGGCCTGGGTCAGGATCCGGGTCATACCATCCTCGTCCAGGGGCAGCAGGGGCTGATCCAGCGCACCGACCCACTGGGGATGGAGGGAGGAGAAGCGCTTGTGCGCGTCCTGGCTGCCGGCTGAGACATAGAGGCCGAACAGCTTGAGTTGTGGATGGTTCTGGACCAGTGCGGCCAGTTCGGCTCCCGCGTAGCCACTGGCACCGACGATAACGGTGTTAAGCATTGTTGAGTATTCCAAGTCTGGGTTTGAAGTTCACAGCGCGATGCTGTAGCGCAAAGGGTCAGCTATCGCCCCTTTGACACTCTGTGTGCGGAGGGGCAATTCAGGCGGGGTTGTGTCGTCGGTTACAGATCAGGTGACAGAACATTAACTTTCCCTTACAACTAGAAGCCTTGTCGATGAGCACTCGAAAAGAATATTCATGCACTCACTTTGCATTTGTATTTTCTAACAGAAAGATTCCGGGGACGCAAGGAGGAGCTGATGGCCAATCTGGATTTTTTTTCACTTTATAAGAATATTATTGCGATTCCCTCCATCAGCAGCACGGATCCCCGCTGGGATCAGAGCAACGAGGGGGTGATCCGTCTGCTGGCGGACTGGTTCGGTCAGCTGGGGTTTCATTGCGAGGTGACTGCCCTGCCGGATCTGCCCGGCAAGTTCAACCTGGTGGCGACGATCGGCCAGGGCGAGGGAGGCCTGTTGCTGGCGGGTCACACGGATACCGTGCCCTTTGATGAGGGCGCTTGGCGCAAGGATCCCTTCAAGGTGACCGAGGAGGACAACCGCCTCTATGGCCTGGGCACCATCGACATGAAGGGCTTCTTCGCCTTTATCGTGGAGGCGCTGAAAGATATAGATCTGACCACCCTCAACAAGCCCCTGCGCATCCTCGCCACCGCGGATGAGGAGACCACCATGGCGGGGGCCCGCGCCATCGCCGATGCGGCCGAGCTCAAGCCGGACTACGCCGTGATCGGCGAACCCACCGGCCTGGTGCCCGTGGTGGCCCACAAGGGACACATGTCCGAGGCGATCCGCATCACGGGCCGGAGCGGCCACAGCTCGGATCCTGCCAACGGGGTCAACGCCATGGAGATCATGCACAAGGCCATGGGGCAGGTGCTGAAGCTGCAGCAAGATCTGAAGGACAAATACGCGGATCATAGATTCGCCGTGCCCCAGCCGACCCTGAACCTGGGTTACATCCAGGGGGGGGACAGCCCGAACCGCATCTGCGGCTGCTGCGAGTTACACATCGATATGAGACCCACCCCGCAGGTGGGGCCGGACGAGCTGATGGGGATGCTCAAGGAGGCCCTCTCCCCCATCGAGATCCACCAGCCGGGCTGCCTGCACCTGCAGCACCTGCACGAGCCCATCCCCGCCTACGCCTGCAAGGATGACTCGGATCTGGTGCGGGAAGCTGAGTTGGCGAGCGGCCAGGCCGCGCAATCCGTGAACTATTGCACCGAGGCCCCCTTCATCCAGCTGCTCGGTTGTGAAACCATAGTGCTGGGCCCTGGCCATATCGCCCAGGCCCACCAGCCGGATGAGTATCTGGATCTGTCGTTTGTCAAACCGACCACGGCGGTATTGCAGCACCTGGTCCGGCGTTTCTGCATCTGACAGGGGCAGAATGTAAGTAAGTTACATGACATGCCGGGGCGGGACAGGTGAGGGAAATACATGTTCTGAATCGGCCTGTTATTTGACCTTGCGCAGACAATCTGGGTAGATTGTCCCCCTAAGATGACGGAGCATATGTTGTAATCGCACAACAATAAGTGGGGCTGCCTCTCGCCTAGGAAGGTCAGGAGGCACCAACAAAAATAAGGATGTGGAATGAACGAAAAGTACGCCGCTCTACGCGCCAACGTAGGCATGCTGGGCCAGTTGCTGGGCAAGTCCATCAAGGATCATCAGGGACAGGCCTTCCTCGACAAGATCGAGACCATTCGCCAACTGGCCAAATCCTCCCGCAAGGGTAATGAGGCAGACAGGGAACGCCTGCTCGAGACCCTGCGCACCCTCTCCGATGACGAGCTGCTGCCCGTGGCCCGCGCCTTCAGCCAGTTCCTCAATCTGGCCAACGTGGCGGAACAGTTCCACACCATCTCCCGCCGCTGCGAAGAGCAAGTCTGCACCCCGGATCCCCTGGAGCAGATGTTTGACAAGCTGAAAGCCTCCAACCTGTCCCAGGAGGCCATCATCCAGGCCGTGCGCGAACTGGACATCGATCTGGTGCTGACCGCTCACCCCACCGAGGTGACCCGTCGCACCCTGATCCACAAGCATGTGCAGCTCAACGACTGCCTGGAGGCGCTGGAGCTCTCCGATCTGCTGCCCCGTGAGCGGGACAAGATCCTCAATCGCATCGAACAGCTGGTCAATCAGGCCTGGCACACCAACGAGATCCGCGAGCAGCGCCCCACCCCGGTGGACGAGGCCAAGTGGGGCTTCGCCGTGGTGGAAAACAGCCTCTGGCCCGCCATTCCCGAATTCATGCGCCATCTGGACGAGCGCCTGCAACACCACCTGGGTGTGCGCCTGCCCCTGGATGCCGCGCCGGTCAAGTTCACCTCCTGGATGGGCGGTGACCGTGACGGCAACCCCTTCGTCACCGCCAAGGTGACCGCCGAGGTTCTGGAGCTGGGCCGCTGGATGGCGGTGAACCTCTTCTATCGCGACATCAAGGAGCTCACCTCAGAGCTCTCCATGGCTGACTGCACCGAGGATCTGCGCAAACTGGTGGGTGACAACCCGGAGCCCTACCGCGCCCTGGTACGGGAGCTGCGCGAGCAGTTGCGCGAGACCCAGGAGTACCTGACCGCCAAGGTACAGGGCCAGGTGAGCGAGAGCCGGGATCTGGTCAAGACCACGGCCCAGTTGCGCGAGCCCCTTGAGCTCTGCTACCACAGCCTGCACGCCTGCGGCATGGGCAACATCGCCGACGGCATGCTGCTGGACGTACTGCGCAAGCTCGCCTGCTTCGGCATCCATCTGGTCAAGCTCGACATCCGCCAGGACGGCGAGCGCCACGGCCAGGTCTTCTCCGAGCTGACCCGCTACCTCGGCATGGGTGACTACGCCGAGTGGAGCGAGGACGACAAGCAGGCCTTCCTGCTGAACGAACTGAACTCCCGCCGCCCGCTGATCCCGACCGATTGGGAGCCGAGCGCCGAGACTCGCGAGACCATAGACACCTGCCGGGTGATCGCCCAGCACGACCCGGATGCGTTCGGCATCTACATCATCTCCATGGCCGGCGCCCCCTCCGACGTGCTGGCGGTGCAGCTGCTGCTGAAAGAGGCCGGTTGCAAGTTCCGCATGCCGGTGGCGCCGCTGTTCGAGACCCAGGAAGACCTGATGGCGGGCACCGCCGTGATGGAGCGCCTGCTGTCCGTTGACTGGTATCGCGGCTACATCCAGGGCCGTCAGTACGTGATGATCGGCTACTCGGATTCCGCCAAAGACGCAGGCATGATGGCCGCCGGCTGGGCCCAGTACGCCGCCATGGAGTCCCTGGTGGCGCTGGCCGAGGCCAACAACCTGCGTCTGACCCTGTTCCACGGCCGTGGCGGCACCGTCGGTCGCGGCGGCGCCCCCGCCCATCAGGCGATCCTGTCCCAACCGCCGGGATCCCTGCGCGGCGGCCTGCGGGTGACCGAGCAAGGGGAGATGATCCGCTTCAAGTTCGGCCTGCCCAAGGTCGCCATCAACAGCCTGAATCTCTACACCAGCGCCGTGCTGGAGGGGAATCTGCTGCCACCGCCGAAGCCGAAGGAGAGCTGGCGCGCCGTGATCGAGCAGGTCGCCGAGTCCTCCTGCGAGCACTACCGCTCCATCGTCCGTGGCCATCAGGACTTCGTTCCCTACTTCCGTGCCGCCACCCCGGAGATGGAGCTCGGCAAGCTGCCGCTCGGTTCCCGTCCTGCCAAACGCAAGCCGAACGGCGGTGTCGAGAGCCTGCGCGCCATCCCCTGGATCTTCGCCTGGACCCAGAACCGGCTGATGCTGCCGGCCTGGCTCGGCGCCCACAAGGGGCTGCAACAGGCCATCGACGACGGTCACAAGGCCGTGCTGGACGAGATGAGCCGCCAGTGGCCCTTCTTCCGCACCCGCCTTGAGATGCTGGAGATGGTGTTCCTCAAGGCCGACCTCTGGCTCGCGGAGTACTATGACACCCGTCTGGTACCGACCGAGCTGTGGGCTCTGGGCAAACAGCTGCGTCAGGAGCTCTCCGACTCCATCCAGGTGGTGCTTGAGCTGCGCCCGCAGGGGGATCTGCTCGATGACCAGCCCTGGATCAAGGAGTCCATCAAGCTGCGCAACCCCTACACGGATCCCCTCAACGTGCTGCAGGTCGAGCTGCTGGGTCGCTCCCGCAACCACCCCGAGACCCTGCACCCGGAGCTGGATCAGGCGCTGATGGTCACCATAGCCGGGATTGCCGCCGGCATGCGCAACACGGGTTGATCACGGATCTCGCATCAAACGCAAAAAGGGCGCCATTGTGGCGCCCTTTTCTATTTCCGGTATCCGGCAACCCTAGGCAATACGGTTACGTCCGAGGCGCTTGGCCTCATAGAGGTGCAGATCCACGCACTGGATCCAGTCATCCATGGAGTGGTAATCGGGCCGGAAGGGGGTCAGACCGACGCTGATGGTCACCGGGATGAGCCCCCCCTGATGGCGGAAGCTGTGCCGCTCGATCGCCATGCGGATGCGCTCCATGAGAGATCTCGCCTCCTCAGGGTCGACACCGCGCAGCAGCAGGATGAACTCCTCCCCACCGAAACGAGCCACCAGATCCCTGCCCTGCACCCCCTGCATCAGCAACTGGGCCAGCTCCCGCAACACCGCATCGCCGGCGAGATGGCCGTACTCATCGTTGATCTGTTTGAAGAAATCGATATCGATCAGGGCCAGGCAGCAGTTCCTTTCTTCCGGATGCACCAGCAGATGGGCCAGCAGCAGATTGGCCTGGCTGAAGAAACGGCTGCGATTGGGCAGGCGGGTCAGGAAGTCATGCTCGGCGTTGAAACGCAGCACCTGCTCCATCCGGCTGCGCTCCTCCTCCAGGTTACGAGCGTGGATCAGGGTTCCGAGGGCCGTGGTGAGGGGCTCGAGCAGGCTCACCAGACTCTCGTCAAAACCACCGGGACGGTTGGCCAGGGCTATCATGCCGATGGCCTCCCCCTTGTGGCGAATGGGGATGCCGAGGAAGCTGTACAGCTGGGGATGGCCGCGGGGGGATGAGCCGCGACTCGCCGGATGGTTCGGCAGATCGTTGCTGCACACCAGCTCGTTGTGGGTCACCACATGGCCGAACAGGTTGTCGAGCTTGTTGAAGATGAGGCCTCCCCGGCTCTGGCGCTGCTGCTCGTACCAGGCATGGGTGGCCTCGTCCCAAGAGAGATTGGAGATGGAGGGCACATAGAGGCTGGGCTGACCCTCTTCATGCTGGACTATACCGATGAAGCCGTAGGCACTCTGGCTCACGCTCAGCAAGCGCTCGAAGATGGTATCGCAGGCCGATCCCAGGTTGCGGTCCAGCAGAAAACTCTGATGGGCGGCCACTATGATGTCGAACATCTGGCTCTGCAGCTCGACGCGCTGCTCCGCCAGCACCTCCTGGGTGATGTCGTGGATGAGCTTGATCACCCCGAGGGGAGTACCCGTCTCGTCGGTGATCGGGGTATAGGTGGCATGGATCCAGAGGTTGCTGCCGTCCCGCAGGACACGGCGGAAGGCCCCGCCGTGGATCTCGCCGCTGAGCACCCCCTGCCAGAAGGCTGCGTGCCCTTCCTGCAGCTCCGGTGGCACCAGCAGACGGTGAGACTGGCCGAGCAGCTCCTGCAGGCTGTACCCCAGGATGGAGCAGAACAAGGGGTTGGCCGCGACCATGCGACCGGCGAGATCGAACTCGACGATGCCATAGGCACGGTCGAGGGCGGTCAACCGCGCCAGGGCGTCATGGCGACCGAAGGGCTCGGCACTCGGCAGGTTTATCACTGAGCTACTCACGGGTTAGGATCCCTCTCCCTTGCCAACATTGCGACGCATCCAGTATAGGCATGCAGGGTTTAGCCCTCAGAGCATAGGCGGGATCCGGAGGCCGCGTCCTCGCAAGCGCTCTGCGTCATGGGGCGAATTGACCGCGCCCCTTGCCATGCCAGCATCTCGGGCGCAGACTGTCTGACCTTGTCCCGGCTCGAGGAAATCTGATGACCCCCGCTATCAACCTGCTGAAAAAGCTGAAGATCCCCCATAAGCTCTACCCCTACGAGTGCGAGGCCCACGACGATTTCGGCAAGCATGCCGCGACCCAGCTCGGCCTGCCGGAGGCCCAGGTGTTCAAGACCCTGATCGCCCACCATGACAAGCAGGCGGTGGTAGCCATAGTGCCCTCCTCCGGCCTGTGCAGCCTGAAGCAGCTGGCCAAGGCGGCGGGACTCAAGAAGGTGGAAATGATGAAGCCGGCGGAGGCCGAGAAGCTGACCGGTTACAAGGTGGGCGGTATCAGCCCGCTGGCCCAGAAGAAGCTGCTGCCCACCGTGCTGGACGACTCCGCCATGCAGTATGACGAGATCCTGGTGAGCGGCGGCAAGCGCGGCCTCTCGGTGGGCGTGGCTCCCCAGGACATGCTGACCCTGATGAAGTGGATTGCCGCCCCCATTGGCGATCATCACGACTAAGTCACAGCGTGCAAGAGAGAGGCCCCGCAATGCGGGGCCTCTCTCGTTTTATGGGCTTAGTCTTATGGGCCTAGCCTGGTCAGTCTTGGCGCGACAGGCGAAGATCGGAGAGCCGCAATATCTGGCGCCCCTGCCCATCGAAGTTCTCATCCGCCAGCCAGCGCTCGAAGGCCGTTTTCAGGGCCGGCCATTCGCCGTCGATCACCGAGAACCAGGCCGTATCCCGGGAACGCCCCTTGTCCACCCGGGCCTGGCGGAAGGTGCCCTCATAGCTGAAGCCGAGGCGCAGCGCCGCATGACGGGAGGGCCAATTGAGATCGTTGCACTTCCACTCGTAGCGCCGGTAGCCGAGCGCGAAGGCGTTGCCCATCATCAGCGCCATGGCCGCGGTAGAGAGGCGGGTGCGCTGCATGGCGGGGGAGAAGTGCAGCCAGCCCACCTCTATGCTGCCGGCGGCGGGGTCGATGCGCAGATAACTGGCGAGCCCCAGCGCCTGGCCGCTCGCCTCGTCCACGATCGCATAGAACTGGGGATCCGCCTTGGCGGCGCTCTGTTGCAGCCAGGCCAACATGGCCGCCTCATCCTCGAAGGGACCGCTGGTGAGATAAGTCCACATGGCCCCGCTGTCGGCACCAAATGCCTGCCAGAGCGAGTCGCAGTGACGCGCGGGATCCAGCGGCTCCAGCCGGCAGCCCCAACCGCTCATGACCGCCTTGGGGGGGAACTCGGCCCCAGCCCAGCCCGGCACCTCGGCGCCAACGGGCTGATCGAACTCGTTCGTAATATGGGTAACAAGCGGCTTAGCAGGCACAGGCAATCCCTCCTTCCAACAGCTCTTTCTGCAAAACCCCGACCTCGCTGCCGGTGGCGACGGCGAAGCCGTCCTGACGCCACCAGTGCAGGCCACCGATCAATTCCTTTACCTGAAAGCCCAACGCCGCCAGCTTGTAGGCCCCCTGGGTCGAACCGTTGCAGCCGATGCCATCGCAGTAACAGACATAGACCTTGTCCCTGGGCAGGGCCGCCGTGCTGGCCGGATTCATGGTGCGATGGGGGAAAGAAACCGCCCCCGGAATATGGCCCTCGGCGTAGTGGGCGGGGGAGCGGGTGTCGATGACCACTATCTTCCCGCCCTCACCCGCCTCCCCGCTCAGCAGATCCGCGGCCAGATCCGCCGGATCGGTGCGATATTTCAGCTGGGCCTCGAAAAACGCGCTGGCCTCCACCGGGCTCGCCACCCCTGTACTCAATACCTGACTCATCCTGATGCTCCTTGCGACTCGTTTCTGATTTCGGTGGTGACTAGGGTTCACACCACCGATTAATGCCTCATTTCTATGGTGATAACCGTCCACCCTGATTAGGGCCTGATCTCGGTAGTGACAACCGTCCGCCCCGATTAGGTTCTGATCTCAGTGGTGACGACGGTTCGCACCGAGTTCGCGATAAAGCACTCCTCGTGGGCCTGATGATGCAGCTGCTCCAGCTCAGGCAACGTCGGCTGCCGCTCGCCCCCAAAGACGATGCGGGGGCGCAGCCGGACCCGGGTGATGGACTGGCGACCGCGCTCGTCCGCCTCCATGATGCCGAGCGCCTCGTCCTGATAGCTCTCCACCCGATAGCGCGCCTTGGCCGCCAGCCAGAGGAAAGTGAGCATATGGCAGCTGGAGAGCGCCGCGACGAAGGCCTCCTCGGGGTCGACATTCTCGGCCACCGAATAGGGCAAGGGCACTACGTGTGGGGAGGAGGAGGCGGGCACCCGCACGCCGCCGTCAAACTCCCAGCTGTGGGCCCGACTGTAGCGCTGATCAACGAAGGACTCATCCTCCCCCCGCTGCCATTTGATGATGGCGCCAAATTCCGACATACCGACTCCTTGTGATGACTAAGGCCTGAACGCTGACTTCACTGTAGCGAGAGAATGGCCTTGCCACCCCGACCAATTTTGCCAATATAAGCAGACCAATGACGCTTTCCTTCCCCTGTCACCGGAGGCCGACATGACGGTCCTGCCCACCCTATTCGCCCACCAGCAGCAAACTGCTCTGCCTCTCCATGAGCACTTGGCACGCACCCGACGGGAAGCCGATGGGTGCCAGCCATGACGGTCCTGCCAACCCTGTTCGCCCACCAGCAGCAAACCGATCTGCCCCTGCATGAACAGCTGGTGCGCACCTTGCGCGAAGCCATACTCGCGGGCCACCTGCCCCAGCACAGCCGCTTGCCCGCAAGCCGCCTGCTGGCGAGCGATCTCGGCATCTCCCGCAGCACTGTGGAGCTTGCCTACGGCCGGCTGGAATCGGAAGGCTATCTGGTGCGCAGGGTGGGGGCCGGCAGCTTCGTGGCGCTGGCGGCGGTGCGGCCAGCCCCTCGCCCGCCCCAGTCGGCGGCCGGGCTCTCTCGCCGTGGTCAGGAGATGGCGGCGGGGGGCGCCTGCGAGGAGGTGCCAGAGGTTGGCAACTCCTTTGCCTCCAGCCAGCCGGATCCCCGTCTCTTCCCCCAGCAGCTCTGGGGCCGACTGATGCAGCAGCAGTGGCGCCAGCGCGCTGGCGACTGGATGAACTACGGGGATCCCCAGGGGTTGCCCGAGCTGCGCCAAGCCATCAGCAGTTACCTGGTGCAGTCCAGGGGCGTGGTGTGCGAATCGGATCAGATCCTGATCCTCACCAGCTCCCAGCAGGGGATCATGCTGGCGACCCAGCTGCTGATAGACGCAGGAGACTGCGTCTGGGTGGAGGATCCCGGCTATCCGGGGGCGCGCACCGCCATGGAGAGTGCCGGCGCCCGCATCCACCCTGTGCCCGTGGATGAGGAGGGGCTCAACCCTACGGGAGAGCATCCAAAGCCCAGGCTCATCTACTGCACCCCGGCCCACCAGTATCCCCTCGGTGTGCCCATGAGCCTGCCGCGGCGCATGGCCTTGCTGGCCGAGGCCGAGCGCCAGGGGGCCTGGGTGCTGGAGGACGATTACGACGGGGAATATCAGTACGATCAGCGTCCCCTGCCCGCCCTGCAAGGGCTGGATGGGCAGGGCCGGGTCATCTATGTGGGCACCTTCAGCAAGGTGCTGTTCGGTTCCTTGCGCCTCGCCTATCTGGTGCTGCCACGCCCCTTGATGGAGGCCTTCGGGCGGGCGCGCGCCGCCATCGACGGCCACAGCAACCAATTGCAGCAGGCGGTCACCGCGGACTTTATCCGCGCCGGCCACTTCGCCGCCCACCTGCGCCAGAGTCGGCTCGTCTACCAGAGCCGGCGGGATCTGCTGCTGGCCGAGCTGGCGCTGCACTGTCCCGAGCTCACCCCCATCCACAGCGGTGCCGGCCTGCAGTGCGCCGTGCTGCTGCCCCCCGGCGGCGAGGCGCGCTGGACGGCGGCAGCCAACGCCCTCGGACTGGGGCTGCGCCCTCTGGGTCAGTTTCACCTGGGGGAGCGGACCCGGGAGGGCTGGTTGCTCGGCTTCGGTTGTCTAGACAACCAGACCCTGCGCCGGCTCTGCCGCCGGCTGGGCGAGGTGATGAGGGGCTAGCCCTGCACCTCTGTCTCGCAGCTTGGCGAGACGTGTCTCGGCCACCTAGCTATGAGGCAAAGCACGGCCCCATGCTCGCGTTTGCGGCTCAGGGAGCCGCGACAGACTGACTCTCACGGCACAGCTCGAGCCAGGCCTCGGCGGTGCGGGAGAGGTAGCGCTTGGCCGGCCAGATCACCCCGAGCCGCCAGCTGAGCTCGGGACGAAGCGGCCTCAGCACCAGGCCGTCCGGGGTCAGCCGCCGGCAGATGGGCTCGGGCAGGAAGGCGACCCCCATGCCGCTTCGCACCATGGCGGTGAGAAAATCCCACTGACTGCTGCGCGCCGCCACCTGGGGGGTGAAGCCCGCCTGCTGACACGCCTGCTCCAACCGCTCGCTCAGGGTGAAGGCCTGGGTGTAGAGCAAAAACGGCTCCTCTTTCAGGTCCCCAAGCCGGATCTCGGCTCGATCCCGCCAGCGGGGCAAGTCAGGCAGCACCACCTGGATGGGATAGCAATCCAGCTCCAGGGCGCTCAGTGCCCCCTCTTCCTTGGTCGGCAGCATGGTAATGGCGAGATCCAGCTCCCCCTCCAGCACCGCCTGCTCGATGCGCCGCCCGCCGTATTCGACGATGGAGAGCTCCACTTTGGGGTAGCGGCTGCGATAGGCGCGGATGAGATCCGCGTAGACGTGACCCACCATGGGCGGTATGCCGAGGGCGAGGCGCCCGTGCTGCAGGCTCTGCAAGTCGGCAAGCTCCGCCTCCAACTGCTGCATCTGGGCCAGCACCAGCTGGCCGTGGGTGAACAGCACCTGGCCGCTGTCGGTCAGGGTGAAACTGTGCCCCTCCCGGTTCAGCAGAGGCTGGCCCAGCTCCTCCTCCATGTTGCGGATCATTTTGCTGATGGTGGGCTGGGTGACGAACAGCTTCTCGGAGGCGCGGGTGAAGCTCTGCTCCCGCACCAGTTCGACGAAGTAACGCAGGGCTCGGATATCCATGGTGGGGCTCGTGGTGGTGGAATCTAAATAATGCCTAATTGGCATATTTTTCATAATTTAAATTCATTTTTTGCAGGTTTACCACCCTCTTATACTGTGATCAGATTCACAGACAGACCTCCATCATGAAAACCTTCTGCCTCAACTGGCTGCAAACCGTCTTCCAAATCGTCCTGCTGGCCGGCATCTGGCTGCTGGCGGACACAGCCGTGCGCACCCTGCACCTGCCCCTGCCCGCCAACCTCACCGGCATGCTGCTGCTGCTCGCCTGCATCCTGCTCGGGGTGGTCAAGGCCCAGTGGTTCAGCGCCGGCGCCCGCTGGCTGCTGGCGGAGATGCTGCTGTTCTTCGTCCCCGCCGTGGTGGCCGTGGTCAACTATCAGGATCTGCTGCTTCAAGAGGGGTGGCGCATCATGTTGGTGCTGGTCATCAGCACAATATTGGTGCTTGGCACTACCGCCCTGGTGGTGGACAGAGTCTACCGCTTCGAACTCATGCTGGCCCGCCGGAGTCGCCGTCATGTCTGATACCCTGCTCGGCCTGCTCTGCTTCGCCCTCACCCTGCTGTTCTACTATGCCAGCAAGTGGCTCTATGCCCGCAAGCGCATACTGCCGCTGATGCCCCTGCTGCTGGCCCCCGCCCTGCTGGTGGCCGTGGTCATGCTGTTCAAGATCCCCTATCAGGACTACATGGCCGAGTCCCACTGGCTGCTCTGGCTGCTGGGGCCCGCCACCGTCGCCTTCGCGGTGCCCGTCTACGAGAACCGCATGCTGATGCGTCGCCACTGGTTGTCGCTCTCTGTGGGGGTCATCGCCTCCGTCATCATGGCGGTAGGCAGCACAGTGCTGCTGGCCCGCTGGCTGGAGCTGCCGGATCTGCTACAACGCAGCATGGCCATGCGATCCATCACCACCCCCTTCGCGGTGGAGGCGACCCGATCCGTGGGGGGCAACGCCGATCTCACCGCCCTGTTCGTGGTGCTGACCGGGGTGATCGGCATGGCGGTCGGTGAGAGCGTGCTGGCGGTGCTCGCCATTCGCAGCCGCCTCGGCAAGGGGGCCGGTTTTGGCGCCTCCGCCCATGGCGCCGGCACCGCCAAGGCGTACCAGATGGGTAACGAGGAGGGGGTGGTCTCCAGCATGGTGATGATGATCGCCGGCATGGCGACCGTGCTGCTCGCCCCCCTGCTGGGCAAAGTGCTCTGGTAACGCCCCCCTGTCACTCCATCCAGCGATACACACAGAAGAGGCGCCCAAGGGCGCCTCTTCTTCAATTGCTCTTAACCATCACAGGCTGGCGCAGATCTGCCACAGATCATACTGGATCGCCGCCGCCGTCACCTCGCGCCCCGCCCCCGGCCCCTGAATAACCAGGGGGTTGGTGCGATAGCTGTCACTCTCGATGGCGAACACGTTGTCACAGGGCAGCAGGTTCGCGAACGGATGGTGGGGCTCCAGGGTCTCCAGCCCGACCCGCGCCTTGCCGTCGTGCTCGAAGCGGGCCACGTAGCGCAGCACCTTGCCGACCCGCTGCGCGCCCTCGAACGCACTCTGGATGGGGGCATCCAGCTCCTTGAGGCGGTCCATGAACTGATCCGTGGTCACCTTGCGCAGAGGCACGGGCACCAGGTTTTCCAGCTCGATGTCGGCGGAATCCAGCTCGAAACCCGCCTCCCGCGCCAGGATCAAGAGCTTGCGACGCACATCCTGACCGGAGAGATCTTCGCGCGGATCCGGCTCGGTCAGGCCGTGCTGCCAGGCCTCGTCCACCAGCTCAGAGAAGGGGCGGCTGCCGTCATACTGCTGGAACAGCCAGGAGAGGGTGCCGGAGAAGATGCCCGACACGCTCTGGATGCGATCGCCGCTCTGGCGCAGCATCTGGATGCTGGACTGGATGGGCAGGCCGGCGCCGACGGTGGCGTTGTAGCGCCACTGCACCTGATGATCCCGGCAGGTCTGCTTGATGCGCTGGTAGAACTCGCTCTCGGCGGCGCCAGCAAACTTGTTGGCGGCGATGATGTGAATGCCGAGCTGGGCGAAGTCCGGGTAGTAGCGGCTCACCGTCTCGCTGGCAGTCATGTCGAGCGCTATCAGGGTATCGAAGCCGTGCTGTTCCAGCTGACCCAGCAGCTCGGGCCAGATGAGGGGCTTGGGATCGAACTTGTCCCGCACCTTGAGGGGAGCCAGTCCCTCCTCGTCCAGCAGGCCGCCCTTGGAGTCGAACACCCCGTACAGGGTGAGGGCCAGGTTGAGATCGTGTTCGAGCCGCGCCTTCTCGCGGGCGTAGAGGCTGAGCCAGTGGCCGCCTATGTTGCCCTTGCCGAACACCACAAGCCCGACCCGGGTCGGGCGGCTGAACAGGGCGCTGTGCAGGGCGATGAGCAGGGGTTCCAGCACCACCTGGCGCAGCACGGCAACCAGGCTCAGGCCGTCTCTGGCCACCTGCACGAACTCCAGGGGTTGATCCGCCAACAGCTGATAGAAACGGTGGCACTGCTCGGCGTTGTCGGTGACGCCGGCGCCCACCAGGGCCACCAGGCTGAAGCCCTCCTTCTGGATGAGGCCGGTGAAGTTGCCTTGCAGCTGGAAGTCTCGCAGCACCTCGAAGGCCCCTTGTGCCACCTCGAGCGTGTAGGCGAGACGCAGCACCCGCCGATCCGGCTGGCGCTGCAGGGTCAGCGGGTTGAGGCGATGGCGGGCCAGATGAGCCTCGATGGCCGCCACCGTCTGCTCGAAGCCGGTCTGGGGCAACACCTTCAACTCGATCAGCGCTATCTGATCCACCGAGGAGACGATGCGGGCGCCGCCGGAACGCGGTGCCCGGCGCAGTATATGGGTGCAACCCTCGTCCGGGTTGTAGCTGCAACGCAGGGTAAGACGCTGGCGGCTGTCTGCCACCGGCTGCAGGGTGCGCGAATGCAGCACCGAGGAGCCGAGACGGGCCAGCTCGTTGGCCTCGGCCAGGCTCAGGCGCTCCAGCAGGCGCGCCTCCTTCACCCGGCGCGGATCCGCGCTGTAGACACCGGCCACATCGCTCCAGATGGTGGTGGACTCGCCATCCGCCAGCGCCGCCAACAGGCTGGCGCTGTAGTCGGATCCGTTGCGGCCGAGCAGCAGGGAGCGCCCCTCCAGATCCGCGGCGATAAAGCCGGTCACGACGATGCGGCCGGCATGTTCCGCGAGGCGGGCCTTGAGCAGCTCGCTGGAGATGGCGGTATCCACCTTGACCAGGGCGCCGTCTTCCGCGCGCAGGAAGCTGCGGGCATCGAGCCAGATGGCGGGCTCGCCACGGCTGCTGAGCAGGGCGGCCAACAGGCGCGCAGACCAGACCTCGCCGAAGGCGAGCAGGCCGTTTCGCTCGAAGCGATCGAACTGCCCCTCCAGGGTCTTGGCGATCAGCTGCAGATCGTCGGCGAGCTGCTTGCTCAAGTCGAGCTGCAGATCCCCCTCCAGCAGGCCGTCGATCAGGCTCTGCTGATAGGCGTGCAGGGCCGTGATGGCTTCACCGGCGGCCTCGTCACCCGCTTCGGCCAGCTCCACCAGCTGGATCAGCCGGTTGGTGGTCTTGCCGGCGGCGGAGACCACAATCAGCTCATGACCACCCGGCTGCTGCTCGACTATGCTGGCCACCCGGCGATAACAGACGGGATCCGCCAGGCTGCTGCCGCCAAACTTGTGCACATGGCGCCGCTTCAGTACCGCTTCTGCTGCCACCGCTACCTCTCCTTGCTGCTGTTCCATTTACTTCACCTGTTCTGCCAGTGCTGCTTGTTCAAATGCCCGGGCCAGGTCGGCCACCAGGTCTTCACCGTGTTCTATGCCGACCGACAGGCGCAGCAGCTGGGCGCTGATGCCCGCCGCCTGTTGCGCCGCCGGGGTCATGGCCCTGTGGGTCATGCTGGCGGGATGGGCCACCAGACTCTCCACCCCGCCGAGTGATTCGGCCACCGAGAAGAGCTCGAGGGCCGCCAGGAAGGTACGCAGCCCCGCCTCGTTGCAATCGAGTTCAAAACTTAGCATGGCGCCGAAGCCAGACTGTTGACGACGCGCAATCTCGTGGCCCGGATGGCTCGGCAGGCTGGGGTGATAAATCGTCTTCACCAGGGGCTGTTGCTGCAGGAAGGCGAGGATCCTGTCCGTGTTCTCCTGATGGGTGCGCAGGCGCGGCGCCAGGGTGCGCAGGCCCCGCAGGGTGAGGTAGGAATCAAACGCCCCCGAGGTCAGTCCCAGGCAATTGGCCCACCACACCAGGGATTCGGCCAGGACGGCCTCCTTGGCGATGGCGACGCCGCCCACCACGTCTGAGTGGCCGTTGATGTACTTGGTGGTGGAATGCACCACCACATCGGCGCCCAGGGTCAGGGGCTGCTGCAACAGAGGCGAGAGGAAGGTGTTGTCCACCACCACCTGGGCGCCCACCTCGTGGGAGGCGGCGGCGATGGCGGCCACGTTCACCACCCGCAGCAGGGGGTTGGAGGGGGTCTCCACCCACACCAGCGCCGGTTTCTGGGAAAGCGCCTCGGCCAACGCCACCTCGTCCCCCTGATCCACGAACTGCACCCGATAGTGGCCCTTGGCCGCCAGGTATTCGAACAGGCGCCAGGTACCGCCGTAGCAATCGTGGGGGGCGATCAGCAGATCGCCGGCCTTGAGCAGGGCAGTCGTCACCAGGTGCACGGCCCCCATGCCGGTGCCGGTCACCACGGCGCCAGCCCCCCCTTCCAGGGCCGCCAGGGCGTCCGCCAGGTTGGTGCGGGTCGGGTTGCCGGAGCGGGCATAATCGTAGGTGCGCGGCTCGCCGAAATCGGCGAAGGTGTAGTTGCTGGAGAGGTAGATGGGCGGCACCACGGCGCCGTGCTGGGTATCTGTCTCAATGCCGGTACGTACCGCCAGGGTGGCCTTGTGGGTCATGTCACTCTCTCCTTGAACTGTCGCTGGGGGATAGTCGCCGCACCTCTGCCACGACCAGCCTGCCATTGCTGGCCTATGGTGAACCACCTTACGTCAGCACAAAAAAGCCGTCAACACTTCTGGACGTCTAAATGGCTTTGCTGTTGGATTGCCATTGAATTCCTTAAGGGTTAAAATCCGCGCTCACGACCAAATGAGAACAGGTGGATCATGGGAACAGAGTGGAACGGCGACTACGTCAGCCCCTATGCGGAACACGGCAAGAAGAGCGAACAGGTCAAGAAGATTACGGTCTCGATCCCGCTCAAGGTGCTGAAGGTGCTGACCGATGAGCGCACCCGTCGCCAGGTGAACAACCTGCGTCATGCGACCAACAGCGAGCTGCTCTGTGAAGCCTTCCTGCACGCCTTTACCGGCCAGCCGCTGCCCGGTGACGAGGATCTGCGCAAGGATCACCCGGACAGCGTCCCTGCCGAGGCGCGCGCCATCATGGAAGCGCTCGGCAAGGAAATCGAAGACTACGACGCCGAATAATCTGCCGAGCAGATGGCGAAGAGTCCTCCCCCCTCAATGACGCGGCCCCTGGCCGCGTCATTGTCATCCACTCCCCTTCCCTTCAGCCTGCGCCGCTATCAGCACGATGTGAGCAGTCACAGCCACGACTTCGCCCAGCTGGTGATCCCCCTGGACGGTCCCATCGAGATAGAGGTGCAGGGCAGGGGTCGGCGCCTTCCCCCCGGGTTTGCCTGCATCATAGTGCCGGGGGAGCGTCACGATTACGCCGCCGATCCGACCCTCTCCTTCCTGGTGCAGGAGAGCCAATGGCTGCCGGCCCCCCTCACCGAGCGCCCCTTTATCGAGCTGGACGAGCCCCAGCGCCACTACCTTGCCTTCCTGCGCCAGATGGTGGCACAGGGTCGCCACGTGGCGGGGATGGAGCAGATCTGGCTGAACCTGCTGGCCGAGGGCCAGAACGCCGCCGCCCCTGTCTCCCCCCGCATCCTCAGGGTACAGCGCCATATCGAAGCCCACCTCGCCGAGCCCCTCGGCAACGAGCGCCTCGCCGCCCTCGCCTGCCTCGGCCAGAGCCAGTTCAAGCACGCCTTTCGCCAGCAGCTGGGCATGAGCGTCTCCCACTACATCCGGCAGCGGCGCATGACGCTGGCCCGCACCCTGCTGGCCCAGACAGCCCTTCCCATCGGCGAGATAGCCTGCCGCTGCGGTTACCAGGATCAGGGGGCCTTCGCCGAACGCTTCCTCACCGAGACCGGCCTGACCCCGTCCCTCTGGCGCCAACAAAACGGCCAGTTGCCATAACGGATCGGCTCTGCACCGAAGACAAGACGACGGTGGTTCGGGCATGCTGAGCATCGCGCTAAACAGGCAAGATAAGGAGCCAAGATGCAGACCATAAGCTGGCAGGATTTCGAGATGGTGGAGCTGAGAGTCGGCACCCTGGTGAGGGTCGAACCCTTCCCCGAGGCGCGCAAGCCCGCCTACAAGGTGTGGGCGGACTTCGGCCCCGAGATCGGGGTGCGCAAGAGCAGCGCCCAGATAACCGACCTCTATCAACCGGACGATCTGGTGGGCCGCCAGATAGTGGCCGTGGTGAACTTCCCCACCAAGCAGATAGGCCCCTTCCAGTCGGAGTTTCTGCTCACCGGCTTCTACCGGCCGGACGGAGCCGTGGTGATGGCCATCCCGGAGCGGGCGGTGGAGAACGGCGCCAAGCTGGGCTAAGCCCCCGATAGAAAAAACTCAGTCGAATAAAACAAGAGAGGCGACCCCGGGGTCGCCTCTCTGTGTATTTCTGCCTCCCACAAGAGGCCGTCCGTTACTTCAGCAGGCTGAACAGTAGCGCCGACACCGCCAGCGCTCCGGTCAGCAGGATGAAGCCGTTGGCCCAGCCCTGACGGAAGCGAGCCAGTGCCTCCACCTTGTAGATGGCCACCACCGGCATGATGAAGAGGATCATGGCGATGACGGGGCCGGAGAGGGTCTCCATCAGGCCGAGGATGCCGGGGTTGATGACCGCAGCCCCCCAGATGGCGAAGAACATCAGGGCGATGCCGATCCTGTCCGCCTTGGCCAGCGACAGGCCGGTGGGCTTGGCGATCAGGGTCTTGAGGCTCTCGCGGGCCCCCAGGAAATGGCCGAGGAAGGAGGAGCTGATGGCGATAAAGGCGATGAGCGGCCCCAGGGTGATGATCACAGGGTTGTCTGTGATGTTCGCGAGATAGGAGAGCACTGAGACGTTTTGCGCCTTGGCCTCCGCCAGCTGGGCCGGGGAGAGGCTCAGCACGCAGGAGAAGACGAAGAACAACACGAAGCCCACCAGCATGATTGTGGTGTTGCGCAGTATGAGGCCGCTCTTGGCCTCCGCCTGCTCGCCGTACTCCCGGCGCTGCACGTTGGCAAAGCCGGAGATGGCGGCGGCGTGGCTGAAGGCGAATACCGTCACCGGCAGCGCCAGCCAGACGGTGTTGAGGAAGCTGGCCCCCCCGAAGGCCACCATTTCCGGCCAGTGCCACTGGGGGATGAGATAGACAGAGAGGGCCGCCAGTATGGCCGCCAGCGGGTAGACCATGAAGGCGAAGGCCCGCAGCATGGCCTTCTCACCGGCCAGCATCACCGCAATCATGGCGAACACCAGCACGCCGGAGAGCATCACCCGGTTCGGGGTGGCCATGCCGAGCTGGTTGACCATGAAGCTCTCCACCGTGTTGGTCAGGCCGACACCGTAGATGAGCAGGATGGGGAAGATGGAGAGAAAATAGAGCGCCGAGATGAGGCGGCCGGCCATCTTGCCGAAATGCTCTTCCGCCACCTCGGTGAAATCCGCCTGGGGGCGAGAGGAGGAGAGCACGAAGCGCGCCAGGCCACGGTGGGCCAGGAAGGTCATGGGACCCGCCAGCACGGCGACGATGACCAGGGGCCAGATCCCGCCTAGCCCCAGGTTGATGGGCAGGAACAGGATGCCGGCGCCGACGGCGGTGCCAAACAGGCTGATGACCCAGTGAGTGTCGTGACGACGCCAGCCGGTGTGGGCGGCGACGGATCGGGAACCGGATAGCTCCGTTGTGACCTCTGCAGATAAACTCATCGGTAATTCACTTATTGTCAGTATTTAAAACTGAAATAATTGTGCTCTTTCAGAATTTAATTCTCAAAAATCGGAACTGGCAGATCTCACTGCCAAAGAGCGGCCAAGCCAGTGAGATTGGGCTGGATAATCGGAGTATGTAATTCCATATATCCTGACATCAGGATTTTTACGATACATAAAACCAAAATTCACGATCAGTCTGATTTTTTATTTTGACAGAACGAGCATTTACAGAATTACATGAAACCACCCACCATTCCATCCTGGATAAGTGTGATGATCCACTGCCACGACTCGCATTTGCCAGCGAATATCCCTGTCAAAGTCCGATAACGGCAGAGGATCGCGCTAATGCAAAGGGCGACCCTGAGGCCGCCCTTTGCGATGTCGGCTGCGGGATCCCGGCCCCGTCAGCTGACCAGGATCTTGCCCCAGGCGAGATCCGGATCCCCCATCACGATGAAGTCCGGGTTCTCCAGCGACTCCGTTTCGTTGTAGCTGAGGGGCTGCAGCGCCAGGCTGAGGATGCGCCCCCCGGCCGCCTCGACGATGCACTGGGCGGCGGCCGTGTCCCACTCGCCGGTGGGGCCGAGGCGCACGTAGCAGTCGGCGGCCCCCTCCGCCACCAGACAGGACTTGAGGGAGCTGGAACCGAGCGGGATCAGCTCGTAGTTGATGGCCGGGTTGAGGCGGCGGGTCAGTCGCTCCAACTTCTGGCGACGGCTGATGGCCACCACCAGGGCGTCCGGCTGATCGTGTTCGTGGTGCATGGCGCTGATAGGATAGACCTCCCCCCCAGCCTCCTTGAAGGCGCCATGGCCACGCACCGCCCAGTAGAGCACGTCGGACTCCGGCGCATAGATGACCCCGAGCACGGGTACGTTGTCCTGCACCAGGGCGATCAGGGTGGCGAAGTCGCCGCTGCCGGCGATGAACTCGCCGGTGCCGTCCAGGGGATCCACCAGCCAGTACTGGCGCCAGTTTGCCCGCTGGCTGAAAGGCACGTCCGCCGCCTCTTCGGTCAACACGGGGATATGGGGGGTGAGCGCCGACAGCGCCTGTTTGAGGTAGGCATCGGCAGCAAGATCGGCACTGGTGACCGGGGTCGCATCCTCCTTCAGCTGACGCTCGAATTGACCGCCGTGATAGATTTCGTGAAGGATCCGCCCCGCTTCGCGGGCTATCTCCTTGACCCCAGGCACCCAGGCCAACAGCTCCTGCATCTCGCTACCTCTGTTTTCTACACACTGCGCCCTAGGGGCGCTCATTTCCCTGCTCCGCCAGCCACTTCTGGGCCAGCAGCAGGGCGCTGATGCTGCGCGACTCGGTAAAGTCGGGTCGCGCCAACAATTCATCGATCCGGTCGAGGGGCCAAGGGATCACCTCCAGGGGCTCGGGCTCGTCGCCGATGCGCTGCTCGGGGTAGAGATCCCGTGCCAGCAAGATGTCCATGCGGCTGGAGAAGTAACCGGGGGCGAGGGAGACCTGCTTGAGGGGCACCAGCTCGCGGGCGCCGAAGCCCGCCTCCTCCATCAGCTCACGGTTGCCCGCCTCGAGGGCGTTCTCCCCCGGATCGATCAGCCCCTTGGGGAAGCCGAGCTCGTAGGAGTGGGTGCCCGCCGCGTATTCGCGCACCAGCAGCAAGGTGTGCGCATCCAGCATGGGCACCACCATGACGGCCCCCCGGTTGCCCCCGCGCATGCGCTCGTAGACGCGCTCCTCCCCGTTGGAGAACTGGAGGTGCAGGGATTCCACCTTGAACAGCCGGCTCTCGGCCACTATCTCGGCCTTGAGGATCGCCGGCTTGGGCTTGTCGTGAGCGATCATCTCCACACGAATGTGTTCGGGCTTGCTCTTGTGGTGCTCACTCATGGGGGGTGTTGCTCGTTAAAAAATCGTGCTTCAAGAGTAAACGACTCACCGAACGAACACCACGGGGCAAGGGCGCTAAAGGTGCCTAAAAAATCCGTTATAATGCCGCCCTTTCCGCTTTCCACACGATACGAAGGATGATCCATGCCCGCTTCCCTCCCCTGGCACCAGATAGACACGGTTCTGCTCGACATGGATGGCACCCTGATCGACCTGCAGTTTGACAGCCATCTGTGGCAAACCCTGGTGCCGACGCGTTATGCCGAGCGCCACGGCCTGGCGCAAGACGAGGCGAAGCGCCGCATCGACGCCCACTACGAGGCGGTGGCGGGGACCCTCGACTGGTACTGCGTGGACTACTGGAGCCAGACTCTGGCGCTCGACATCCGGGGGATGAAGCAGGAGATCCTGGAGAAGATCCAGTGGCGCCCCAACGCCATCGCGTTTCTCGCCGCCCTCAACGCCGCCGGCAAGCGCCGTGTCCTGTTCACCAACGCCCACCCGGCCAGCCTGGCGGTCAAAATCGAACGACTCGGACTCGATAAGCATCTAGACGAGATCGTCAGCACCCACGAGCTCGGCTGGTCGAAGGAGAGTCAGCACTGCTGGCAGGCCCTGGCAGGACGCCTGCCCTTCGCTCCCGCCCGCACCCTCTTCATCGACGACAGCGAGCGGATCCTGGTCGCCTCCGCCGACTACGGCATCGCCCACCAGCTCGGCATCCACCAGCCGGACAGCGCCATGCCGCCCCTGCAGTTCCAGCGCTTCCCGGCTCTCAAGGATTACGCCGAGCTGCTGCCCCTCATGGCCTGAAGGGAGGCGGCCGTGCACGGCCGCTTCCCCCTCTTCACTCACCCCAGCAGCCAGTAGAGGGCGATGCCCATCATCAGCAGGGCCGAGATGCGCCCGAGCAGATTGCCCCTTCCCCGCCCCTGCAACAGGCGGTGCGCGCTCTGTCCGCCGTAGGCGTAGAGCAGCAGATTGACGCACTCGATGAGCACTATCACGGCGACGAAGGCCAGGGTCTGACGGCCGACATCCAGATCCGGGCTGATAAAGGGGGGCAGCAGGGTCATCATGAAGAGCCAGGACTTGGGGTTGGAGATGGCCACGGTGAAGCCCCGCAGCAGCAGGCCGGCTCGCCCCCTGTCCACCTCGGGGACGGGCCCGTCGCCCGGGCCTGGGCGCAGGCCCATGACCCCCAGCCAGAGCAGATAGAGGGCACCGCCGTACTTGAAGCCCTGCAGCAGGGCCGGGTGTTCCACCAGTACCCGGGTGTAGCCCAGCAATGCGGTCAGCGCGATTAGGGCCACCCCGAGCAGCTCCCCGGCGATGACCCAGAGGGTTTGCCTCAGCCCCAGACTGGCGCCGACACTCATGGCCAGCATCATGCACAGACCGGGGGAGACGGAGATGAGGAAGAAGGTGGGGACGAACATCCAGAGCAGGGCCCAGTCGCTCATAGCACCTCCTCACACTCGGCCCGAGCCACCAGGCCCGGCAGGCTGCCGAGGTAATCCAGGGCGCGATCGGTGAAGCCAAGCTCCGTCAGCAGGGCCGTCCCAAAGGGAGGCTGGCGCAGCGGCTGGGCCCGGCTCACCCTCTGCATCCAGTCCGGGTTGCCGATGGCCGCCGCCCCCACCGCCACCAGGTCCGCGCCGCCGGCCAGGGCCAGCCGGGCGGACTCGGCGTCCCGGATCCGGCCCGCCACCATGAGCGGCACCCGCCCCCCGACCCCGGCTCGCACCGCCGCCAGCAGGGAGCCCCCGTCGGGATCCTCGTTCGCCGCCTTGAAGCTGTCCCCCATGGAGAAGTGCAGGTAGTCGATCTCCTCCTCCGCCAGCAACTCGGCCAGCGCCAGCTGGTTGGCGAGCCGGATCCCCTCGATATGGGCATAGCTCTCCGGTGAGAGCCGCACCCCGATGAGGAAGCGCTTCGGCAGCCGGGCCCGGATCCCCCGCACTATGGCGATCAGGAGCCTTGCCCGCCCGGCCAGGTTGCCCCCCCAGCCATCTTCCCGTCGGTTCAGCAGGGGATTGAGGAAGTTGCAGAGCAGGAAGTTGTGAGCGGCATGGAGCTCGATCCCGTGCAGGCCGGCCCCATGGGCACGCTCGGCGGCCCCCACGAAGGCATCGATGAGCCGGAGGATATCCGCCTCCGTCAGTGCCTCGACCCCGAACGGATAGCGGCCACCCGGGGCCATGGCGCTGGGGCCGACCGGAGCAGTGCCGTTCAGCTCGGGCTGGGCACGGACCCCACCGTGGTGAAGCTGGATCAGCGCCAGGGCGCCGTTTTCCTCGGCGCTCTGCGCCAGCCTTGCAAAGGCCGACTGCTGGGCATCCGTCATCAGGGCCGGTTGTCCGGGCCAGCAGCGCCCCCCAGTCTGCACCTGGGTCGCGGCACCGATGAGCAAGCCAAAGCCTCCCTCGGCGCAGCGGGCCAGCCAGTCGAGCTCCGCCCGGCTGGGATCCCCATTGTCGGCGCTCATGTTGTGGGTCAGCGGGGCCAGCACGGCCCGATTCTTGAGCCGCAGCCCGGCCCGCACAAAGTGGAATTCGTCATTCAACATCGGGATCATGGTCTTTCTCCTGGCATCTGTGCCTCGTTGACGCCACTATAATCCCAGCCCTTAAAGACATAATCAGGCCGAAAAGAAAGACACTCATTCCCAACAGGATTCAATAAGAGATCCCATGGATAACCACAAGCTCGACACCCTCTATCTGATGCGACTGCTGCTCGCCATCGCCCGCTTCGGCTCCTTCGCAGCGGCCGCCAGCCACCTCGGCATCACCCCGAGCAAGGCCTCCAAGGATCTGCGCCATCTGGAGCAGAGCCTGGGGGCCGTGCTGCTCAGCCGCACCACCCGCCGGGTACAACTGACCGATGCGGGCAAGCTGGCCTGCCAGCAGGCCGACCAGATGGTGGCCCTGCACGAGGAGTTGCTCGACGGTCTGCAACGGCGTCGCCATAGCCTCTGCGGCGAGCTCAGGATCACGGCGCCGGATCTCTGGGGGGAGGTGGTGCTGACCCCGGTGTTGCTGCGCTTTCGCGCCAGCCACCCCGAGGTGCGGATCATCGCCGACTTCTCCAACCATGTCGCCGACCTGGTGCGGGACAACCTGCACGTCGCCTTTCGCAGCACAGTGCTGCGCAGTGAACCCTATCTGGCGCGTCCCATCGTCCAGGACGATCTGGTGCTCTGCGCGAGCGAGGCCTACCTGGCTGCACATCCGCCCCTGGCGCATCCCCAGGATCTGCAACATCACAGCCTCATCACCCGCAGCCAGGACTACGGTCGCCGCGAGCACTGGACCCTGCTCCACCAGGGCAAGGAGATCCTCCTGGAGGTAGCCGGGGAGCTCGCCTTCAGCAACAAGAAGTCGATCCGGATGGCGATGGCTCAGGGGCTCGGCATCGCCCGCCTGCCCCGCTATCTGGTGGCCGATGAGCTGGCATCGGGTTCGGTGTGCGAGGTGCTGCCCGCCTACCGGCCCAAGGGGGCGCACTTCTACGCCCTCTACACCCAGAGGCGCGCCGACTCGGCCCTCATCACCCACTTCCTCGACTACGTGATCCGCGAGCTGGGTGGGCCAGCGACATCAACAGATCCATTATCAACACCTAGTTGATGGAAAACTTGGCCCTCTAGGAGCGCAGCACCAGATGGTACTGCTTCTTGCCCCGGCGCAGCAGCAGGTAGCGGCCAAAGCGCCAGTCCCCCTCCACCAGCTCGCCCCCCTCCGCCAGTCGGCCGTTGAGGCTGATGGCACCGGCGGCCAGCAGCTCGCGGGCAATCCGCCTGGAGCCGGCTAGCCCGGTCGCCACCAGCAGGGCCGCCAGCTCCCCGTCGACCTGCCAGGCCGTGGTCGGCAGGCCGCCAGCGGCCAGCTGCGCCAGCGGCCCCTCGTCGAGTTCCGCCACCCGGCCGCTGAACAGCAGTTCGCTGATGGCCCGCGCCTGGGCGAGCGCGGCCTCGCCGTGCACCAGGGCAGTCAGCTCGTCCGCCAGCACCTGGGGCGCCCGCTTGCGCCCCTGACGCTCCGCATCCTCGGCCTCCAGCGCCTCGATGGCAGAGAGCGGCATAAAGCTGTAGTAGCGCAGGAAGCGATACACATCCTCGTCCGCGGTACCGAGCCAGAACTGGTAGAAGGCATAGGGCGAGGTGAGGGCCGGATCCAGCCAGATGGCGCCCCCCTCCGTCTTGCCGAACTTGGTGCCGTCCGCCTTGGTGATGAGTGGCAGGGTCATGCCGAACACCTGGGCCCGTTGCAGACGGCGGGTGAGATCCATGCCGCCGGTGATGTTGCCCCACTGATCGTTACCGCCGATCTGCAGGGTGCAGCCGAGCCGCTCGTGCAGCACGGCGAAGTCCTGGGATTGCAGCAGGGCGTAGGAGAACTCGGTGAAGGAGATGCCCTGATCCGGGCGGGCGAGACGCTGGCGCACCGACTCCCGCGCCAACATGGCGTTGACGGAGAAGTGTTTGCCCACATCCCGCAGAAAATCCAGGGCCGACATCTGCCCCATCCAGTCCGCGTTGTTCACCAACTGCGGCGCCGCCAGGCCGTCACTCGCCGGCAGCAGAGCGGCTATCTGGGCCGACAGGCTGGCGACCCAGCCCTGCACGGTTTCGCCGCTGTTGAGCGTGCGCTCGGTGGCCTTGAAGCTGGGATCCCCGATGAGGCCGGTGGCGCCCCCCACCAGGGCCACCGGCCTGTGACCGGCCAGCTGGAAGCGGCGCAGCATCAGGAGCGGCACCAGATGGCCGATGTGCAGGCTGCCGGCGGTGGGATCGAAGCCGCAATAGAGGGTGCGCGGCTCCGCCAGGTGGGCAGCCAGGGCCTCGGGGCCGGAGTTCTGGGCGACAAGCCCGCGGGCCATCAAGTCATCGAGCAGGTGAGAGTCAGTCATGGGCGCTCCAGCGGCAGAGGAAAAGCCCCTATCCTCCCTCCGGCGTCCCCCCGCGGATATGTCCCTCTGGGGACAGTTTTCTCACTGCCGTGCTAGCATGGGGCCTATCGGACCCAGCCCCAGCAGAGATCCCCAGCCCATGACCAGCCCCGCCCATACCCGCGCCCTGACCGACACCATAGAGGCCCTCCACGGCCCGGCCTTCCCGGCCGCCATGGTGCGCCTCATCCAGCAGCGGGTGGCATTCGACTGCGCCCTGCTGCTTGGGGTGGGGAAGCGGCCCGTCTACCTCTACGACAACCTCAGCCACCAGCGGGATCTGCTGTTCGATCGCTACCTCGCCGGTCACTTCGGCCAGGATCCCTTCATGCAGGCGCTGGGCAACGGGCTGAGTGCCGGGGTCTGGACCCTGGCCGAGGTCACCCGTGGCCCGCTGGATCCCGACTATCGCCGACGCTTCTATGAGGCCACCGGCTGGCAGGAGGAGGTGGGGCTGGTCCTGCCCATCCACCCCGGCCTCACCCTAGTGCTGTTTCTCGGCCGCCTCGCCAAACGCCGGGCCCTGAGCCAGGGGGAGCGGGCCAGGCTGGACGAGATCTTCCCCCTACTGCACGCCCTCTGTCGCCAGCACTGGCGGCAAGCGACCCCCTGGTTGGCCCAGAGCGCCGCCAAGGGTGATGGCACCAGGCCGGACGGCGCCAGCCTCAGGCAGGCCATCGACGAGGGAATGGACAGCCTGGGGGCCGAGCTGCTGACCCGGCGGGAGCGACAGGTGGCCACCCTGCTGCTGCAGGGACAGGATGCCGAGACCATAGCCGCCACCCTGGGGATAGGCAGCGGCACGGTGAAGAATCACCGCAAGCACCTCTACGGCAAGCTGCGCATCGGCTCACAGGCGGAGCTGTTCGGTTACTTCCTCAATCATCTGATCACGGCCCCGACACCGGATACCGGCACCTCTTCCCCCACCCCATAACAAGACACCCCGCAAGAGCGGGGTGTCTTGTATCGACAAGCGCCTCAGATCCGGCCCTGATAGCGCAGGGGGAAGCGCCCCTGACCGTCAGGCTGACCGAGGAAGGGCAGACCCTGCCTCATCTGATCCGGCAGCTCAGGACCCGGTTTGAGACTGCCCTGGAACAGGTACTGACGATTGGCCTGCAACTCCAGCTTGCCCACCACCTGCACCGCCTCCGAGCCCTGCTTGAGCTCGGCCACCAGGCGGGAATCCAGGCAGGTCAACTTGGCCTCGGGATCCCCCAGCGCCAGCTTGCCCGCCGGGGTGCCGGCCTCGGCCCCGTACCAGTAGAGATTGCCATAGAGCTGATCGCACCAGGGGTTGCCCTGGGCAAACTGATCCACCTTGAGCTGCAACTGGCCCGCCGCCGTCAGCGGGAAGGGCAGGCGCATGGGCACCCGCTCCAGCAACCAGGGGGCAGGCGCATTGAAGGTGATGTCGCGACCGAAGGCGGCGCCATTCCAGCCGATAATCCCCTGACCGTTGAGACCCGCCCTGTCCCCGAAACGCACAGAGGCCTCGGGGGCGAGGCGCAGCAGGGACCAGCCGTTGAGATCCCAGCGCAGCTGGGTCAGGGATTCGCTGGCGTATTGCAGCCGGGCTATCTGGCCGCTCCAGAGGGTGCCGCTCACTCCCTCAAGCCGCACCAGATTGGCGGGCAGCGGCAGATAACGGACCACCAGGGCAGCGGGCAGTTGCACCAGCAGGAAGACGAGATAGGTCACCAGAAAGATGACCGGGATTAGAACTCTATGCTTCATTCGGGACGACTCAGCTGTAAACGTCTTACCTTGACCAGGCCCGGCGCCAGATTCTCCCGGGCCACCTCGATGATCTGCACCTGTACCCCGTGCTGATCCGACAGGGTCGCGAGCCAGAGCAGCAGATCGTCGAAGGGGACCGTGTCGATCCACACCTGCAACTCCTGCCCCTGGGGCTGCAGGCGCGCGATCTTGATCTTCTGGTTGAAGGCGGTGCGGTTCACCACCCCGTCCAGGGTGCCGCTGGTGTCTATCTGACGACCCTGGCTGCCCTGCATCGCCAGCACCTCCTGGCCCTTCTCCTTCAACCAGGCTAGGGTCTGCTGCTGGTTGATCACCTGCCGCTCCCGCTCGGCGATGCGATTGGCCACAGGTTGCCAGATGGCCCAGTAGCAGAGCCCGACCAGCAAGATGCCGCCCCCTACCGCCACCAGCCGCTGTTCACGGGTGCTGATGCCACGCCACCAGCCTTGCAGTTTGTCCATCATGATGATTTACCCTTGAGCACCAGCGCCCCCTCGACCTTGCCCTCTGTGCTGCGCACCTCTCCCTGCTGCACCTCGAAGTGCTTGCCCGCCAGCTCGCGGAAACGCTCTATCTCGGTGAAGCCGGGGGCGGTGACCTGCAGCCTGAGTTCGCCCCTGGCCGCATCGAAGCGCAGCACCTCGGGCTTGAGACCGGGCACCTCGGCGAACACGGGAGCCAGCTCGGTCAACAGCAGCAGGACCCCGTCCTGGGGTGCCTGTCCCAGCAGCTTGAGATGCTGGGCCATCTGGCTGCGCACGTTGACGATCCGGCTCTCCCCCGGGAAGATCCGGGTATAGACCTGCCGGATCTCGGCCTTGAGCGCCTTGTCCTGCTCCGCCAGCTGATAGAGATGCACGCCTCTCTGGGTCAGGGCCACCAGCAGCAGCAAGCCGGCCACCACGGCCACCTTGCGCCACTGCAACCAGTAACGGGCGTATTCGGTCTGGGGACGATACTTCCCCTGCAGCAGATTCGCCTGGCAGGCGATCGCCCCCTTGGCCAGCAACAGCATGGGCAGCTCGGGATCCGCCGGCAGCCAGTTGTCACCGGCCATGGCCGGTGGCGGTGTATGACTGTGGATGGTGACGGGCTCGGCCTGGGTGGCCAGCAGCAGGGCCAGCAGGGACTCTTCCGCCACTATGCCCTGACGGGGACCCTGGCGCAGCAGCCACTCCTCCCCCAGTTGCAGGGCGGACCAGCCCTCGGCCGCCAGGGGCAAGGCCAGCACGTCCGGCAGCAGTTGCAGGGTCTTGAGCCCCGCCTGCTGCAACCAGCCGAGCCAGGCCTGCATCTTGGCCTTGTCCACCGCCATCAGGTCCACCTCGTTGCCCTGATGACCGAGCACCACCAGGTGCAGGGCGTCCACGTCTGAGGCGATCTGCTCCTCCAGCAGGTAGGGCAGCGCCGCCGCACTCTGACGGTTGTATTTGCCCGGCAGGCTGACCCGCCGGAAGATGAGATCGCTGCCGGGCACCAGGGTCACCACGGGGCGGCCACCGGCGCGCTCCTGCAGCTCACCCAGGGCATGGGCCGAGGCCAGGGTGCCGGAGGCGATGATCTCCTGCTCCTGCGTCGACCATACCAGCCAGTGCACCGGCTGCTGCGCATTGGTCCCCAGACGGATGACCAGACTCTCGCTCACAAATCGTTCTCCTGCCGTGCGCGCCATCGTCGTCGATGGGCGGGATCGCAGCCTGGGCTGCGGTATCGATACGGGGTCGGGGAAGGCGCCCCTGTGGCCGCCCTCCCCGGTTATTCTGCGCCGTCGTTCAGACGCCGCAACATGACCAGTTTGCCGTCCTTGCCGCGCTGGAACACCGACTTCAGGCGGGCCCGCGCGTCACCCACCTCGGCCAGCAGGCTGGCCTCGAAGTAGCTGCTCTTGATGTCCAGGGCGGTGTCGAGGCCACTGACGGCCCCCGGCTGCACCTGCATCTGACTCGTCATTTCCTGCTTGTTCTTCCACCCCTTCTTGGGGCGGCTGGTCAGCACCTGCTTGGCATCGTCCAGCCCAATCTTGCCCTGGTAGAGGCCGACCAGCAGGGCCGCCCGCTCGGGCTTGATGGTGTTGATGTTCACCACCAGCTTGTCATTGGGCAGGGTGCAGACATAGGGAGCCAGCCTCGCGTAGAGCGCTCCCGTCATACCCCGCACCGCCCTCAGCTCATCCGTGCCCAGCATCCACTGGTTGGCCACCAGATAGGGCGGGGTGAGCCCCTCGTAGTAGGCGTCCTCGGCCCCGTAGCTGGACACCAGCTGGGTATCCTTGTCGGTCCAGTCCCGGATGGCATCGGTCAGCTGCACCGCCTCATACTCCTCGACCTCCAGCGCCACCAGCAGGGCACGGAATGCCTTGACCGCATAGGGCTGAGTCTCCAGGTTGTCCCCGTCCTCCCCCTCTTTCTTCGCCACGCTCAGGCTGTTGAGGTTGAAGCAGGACTGCAGATCCCGCACCCGGCCGGACAGGGTGCCGTCATCCACCGGGAAGACCCCGTCCTCCCACGCCCAGTTCTGCCCCAGGCTCACCACCTCGGGATCGTCCTTGTAGTCCTGGTTGAGCACCTTGATCACCAGGGCCTCCGCCGACATGGCGTACCACCATGCCTGCTTGCCGATGGTGAGGTTGCTGGTCCGTCTCAACTCGAGCTGCAACCTGCCGCTCATGTTGCTGGCAATGATCACCATCACCGACAGGATGAGCAGCACCACCAGCAGGGCCATGCCCCCCTGGCGGACGGGACGGGAGGGACGCTTAGCCGCCATTCTCGGCCCTCTGGCCACCGGCCCCAATCAGGAACTGCCTGCGTATGGTACCGTAATCCTCCAGATCCAGCTCCACCGCCAGCCCATGGGGCAGCTGGTCGCGCTGGGTCCACTCCTCCTTCCACTGACCCCTGTCATAGAAATAGAGGCGCAGTGCCGTCACCCCCTTGAGTACGGGCTGGATGCGCGGCTCCGTGCCTATCACGGGATCCGGGTAAAGGTAGCTCAGCCGCTCCAGGGTCTGATCCTTGAGGCGCCAACCCACCCGCTGCAGGCCGGAGCGCGGCAGTATGCCGTCCGGATTGAGCCAGCCGCCGCGGATGAAGGCCATGCCCCAGTCATCGCTCTGCTGGCCGAAGCGGGACGCCGCCAGCAGCACCTTGTTGTTCTCGCCGTCGATGCGGCCGCTGCGGGGCACCATCTGGCTGACGTCCCGCTCCAGCAGGCCAAAGGCGAGCTGCAGCTCGGACAGCCGGTTCTCCTTCTTCTTCGCCACCTCGTCGCTGGTGAGCACCCCCTGCAGCACCTGATAGGCACCCAGGCTCAGGGTGGCGAAGATGGCGATGGCCACCAGCATCTCCAGCAGGGTAAAGCCACGGGCCATGGCGGCACGCCGCCCCGGCGATACCTCAACCGGCGCCTCGCGCCGGGTAGAACAACCATGACGGGCTGGGAGGGCAAGGCGCGTCATCCGCTGGCTCTGGCACCCATCCATATGTTGAGTCCCGCTCATCGGCTGATATAGGTCCTGATCATGGCCACCGGGCTCTGGGCCTTGGGCGCGGTGCGCACCTCCATGTCCAGCGCCTTGAAGTTGGTGTCGGCGGTGGCGACGCCGCGATAGCGCCAGTACCAGGTCTGGCCGGCCATCTCCTCGTCCCCTTCCACCCAGCTGTCTCCCGGCCACTTGGCCTCGAGTTTCTGCTGCACCAGCTGGTTCTCCACCACCCAGGTCGCCAGCGTCTTCTCTTCCAGATAGCTGAGGCCGGAGAGATGCTCGCTGGCGGTCTTCATCACGGCGAGGCCGGCGATGGCGAACACCGCCAGTGCCACCATGACCTCCAGCAACGTCATGCCGCGCATTCTGGGCGCCTGGCGTCTCACTCTTCTTCCTCTTCGTCTTCTTGCAGGGAGAGGCGACCGAACTCGTCCCCCTTGACGGTGCGCAAGTACTTCTCGTCATCCACCTGCTGGCTCAGGCTCAGCACGAAGGGGGTGAGCTCCCCCCCCGGGAAGATGAGGATCTGGGGCGTACGTTCCCGCTCGTCACGGTTCTGCTCCGCTTTCTCATCGGAATCTGTCCCCCAGCTGAATCCCTCCAGCTCAATGCTCAGGGTCATCTCTTCCGGCAGCTCCACCGGCCCCAGGATCTTGTCGCCGGTCAGCGCCTGCCATTTTCTGTCTTTGGCCGCGCGGGACATAAACTGCCAACCGTGATCCTCGACCCTCAGCCCCAGCAGCCGGCCATCCATCACCGAATACTCCTGGGCCTGTTGCAGGGTCGCCATGAAGCGGCGGGCCTGCTTGTCCAGCTCCCTGTCACCCCTGGCGCCCCCCATGCTGAGGGTGACGGCGGTGGCGACAAGCCCCATCAGCATGGCGACCAGCAAAACCTCCAGCAGGGTAAAGCCGGACTGGCGATGGCAGGACGAGGCGGATCTCACGGGAGCCTGACCAACAGAGCCTGAAGCACGGCGCAATCACGCACTTATTGGAAGTCCTTCAGGTTCCAGTTGCCGATGTCGTCATCGGTACCGGCTTCCCCATCCAGCCCCATGCTGAAGATGTCGATCTTGCCGAACTGGCCAGGGCTCAGCAGCTGGTACTGGTTACCCCAGGGATCCTGCGGCAGACGCTTGATGTAGCCCCCTTCCCGGTAGCTCCGCGGTTCCGGGGAGGCAGTCGGCTTGTTGACCAGGGCATCCAGCCCCTGCTCTGTGGTGGGGTAGCGGTTGTTGTCCAGCTTGTACATGTCGAGGGCATTTTCCAGCGCGACTATGTCGGAGACCGCCTTCTGCTGATCCGCCTTCTCCTTGTTGCCCATCAGGTTGGGCACCACCAGGCTGGCCAGGATCCCCAGGATCACGATGACCACCATGACTTCCAGCAGGGTGAAACCCCGTTGACGACGATTGTGCATTGCTATGACTCCCTAACGAATAAGATGGCGCAGGCCATCGATGATTAACCTTGTTGTTGCATTCAAATCGGCGGGCTCACCCGAAGATAGGGCGCCCGGCCTGTATCAGAGATTCACCATGTTGTTGAGCTCGAGGATCGGCTGCAGTATCGACATCACGATAAACAGCACCACCCCGGCCATGGAGACCACCAGCATGGGCTCGAACACCCCCAGGGCGATGTTCACCTGGGTTTCGAACTCCCTGTCCTGGTTGTCCGCCGCCCGCTCCAGCATGCTGTCGAGCTCGCCGCTCTGCTCGCCGGAGGCGATCATGTGCAGCATCATGGGCGGGAAAATCTTGGTTTCATCCAGCGCCTTGCGCAGGCTGGTCCCCTCCCGCACCCGTTCGGTCGCCTCACCGATGCGATGGCGGGCGAAGTCGTTGGAGAGCACCTCACCGGCTATCTTCATCCCCTCGAGCAGGGGCACGGCGCTGGCGTTGAGGATGCTCAGGGTGCGGGCGAAACGGGCGGTGTTGAGGCCGCGGCTGACCCGGCCTATGACTGGCAGGCGCAGCAGCACGGCGTGCCAGTGGCGACGGCGATCTTCATCCCCCAGCCACCAGCGCCATACAAAGCCGCCGATGAAGAGCAGCAGCAGGAACCAGAGGCCGTAGTGCTGCAGCAGTTCGCTGGTACCGATGAGGAAGCGGGTGGTGCCGGGCAGTTGCTGGCCCATGTGTTCGAACTGGGCCACCACCTTGGGGACCACGGCGGTGAGCAGTATGGAAATGACGCCTATGGCGACGCAGGTGAGGACGATGGGGTAGATCATCGCCTGCAGCAGCTTGGTGCGCATGTGCTGGCGCTGCTCCGTGTAGTCGGCGAGCCGGTTCAGTACCTTCTCCAGGTGACCGGACTTCTCGCCGGCCGCCACCATGGAGCGGAACAGCTGATCGAACACATGGGGGAAGGCACCGAGGGAGTCGGCGAGGGAATAGCCCTCCACCACCTTGCTGCGCACCGTCGCCACCAGGCTGCGCAGATGGGCCTTCTCGCACTGCTCGGCCACCGCCTTGAGCGCCTCTTCTATGGTGAGGCCGGCCCCCACCAGGGTCGCCAGCTGGCGGGTGATGAGGGCCAGCTCGGCGGTGGAGGCGCCACGACGAAACAGCACGAAGCGATTGGCCTCCCGTTTCGCCTTCTCCGTGGTCTCGTTGACCTCGAGCGGCGTCAGCCCCTGCTCTCGCAGCAGCTGGCGCACCTGGCGGGCGGAGTCCCCCTCCATCACCCCGGACTTGTTCCTGCCCCGCAGATCCAGGGCCTTGTATTCGAACGCCGCCATCTCAGTCTTCCCGGGTCACGCGCAGCACTTCTTCGAGGCTGGTCTGGCCGAGCAGCACCTTGTCGATGCCGTCACGGCGGATGCTGGGGGTATGACCCCGGATCAGCCGCTCAATGGCGAGCTCACCGCTGGCGCCGTGGATGGCCTCGCGCACCGCGTCGTCGATCACCACCAGCTCGTGGATACCGGTCCGGCCGCGATAGCCGGTGTGGTTGCACTGCTCGCAGCCGACCGGGCGCCAGATCTGCTGATCCGGCGGGAGATCCATGCTCATGGCGAGCCGCTCCTGCTCCGTGATGGGGCGCGGGGCGCGGCAATCCGGGCAGAGGGTGCGCACCAGCCGCTGGGCCAGCACCGCCAGCAGGGACGAGGAGAGCAGGAAGGGCTCTATCCCCATGTCCCGCATCCGGGTGATGGCGCCGATGGCGGTGTTGGTGTGCAGGGTCGACATCACCAGGTGACCGGTGAGGGAGGCCTGCACCGCGATCTGGGCTGTCTCCAGATCCCGGATCTCCCCCACCATCACCACGTCCGGATCCTGACGCAGTATGGCGCGCAGACCCCGGGCGAAGGTCATGTCCACCTTGCTGTTGACCTGGGTCTGACCCACCCCTTCGAGGTCATATTCGATGGGATCCTCGACGGTGAGGATGTTGCGATCCCGGGAGTTGATCTCGGAGAGCGCCGCATACAGGGTGGTGGATTTGCCCGAGCCGGTCGGCCCCGTCACCAGGATGATGCCGTGGGGCTTGCGGATGAGCTCGCTGATCACCTTGCGATTGGCCAGCGTCATGCCGAGCTGCTTGAGCTCGAGGCGCACGTTGTTCTTGTCCAGCAGTCGCAGCACCACCCGCTCGCCGTAGCTCGACGGCATGGTGGAGACCCGCACGTCGACGGCCCGGCCACCGATGCGCAGGGAGATGCGGCCATCCTGGGGCACCCGCTTCTCGGCGATGTCCATGCGAGACATGACCTTGATGCGCGACACCAGCAGGGAGGCGAGCTTGCGATGGGGCCGCAATATCTCCCGCAGCACGCCATCGATACGGAAGCGAATGACTAAAGCCCGCTCGAAGGTCTCGATGTGGATGTCGGACGCCTCTTCTTTTATCGCCTCGCTCAACATGGCGTTGATGAGGCGGATGATGGGGGCGTCGTCGTCGGCGTCCAGCAGATCTTCACTCTGGGGCAGCTCCTCGGCCAGGGCGAAGAAGTCCATCTCGTTGCCGAGATCCTCCATCAGCTGGCGCGCCTCGGAGGAGTCGCGCTGATAGTGGGCCATCAGCAGGGTCTCGAACTCGTCGTTGTCAAGCTGCTCGATGGCAAAGCCGCAGCCCGCCACCCGCCGCACCTCCAGCAGAGTCTGGGGACTTATCCCCTGACGGCAGAGCAACAGGGGCTCTCCCTGGCGCTCGGTCAGGATGACCCCGAAGTTGCGGGCGAAGGCGAACGGTAGCTCGGGCAGCTCGGCCGGCAGTTCGCTGTTGTCCAGTTGATAAGCCATCAGGGCTTGCTCTGCACGAAGGGTTGGCTCTGGGGCTGCTGCACCTGGGTTCTGACCCCGGTGGCGGTCGCCTGCTGCTGCGCCTTCATCAGCTCTATCTGTTTTTGCACCTCGGGGGACAGCATCACGTCCTGGCCGTAGGCGGGCAGCACCTGGCGGGCGGGCGAGGTGGCGTAGCGATCCTCGGCGGCCAGATTGAGCTGCTCGGCCCTGAACAGGGTGTACTTGTTGCTGGAGACGCCGGTGTAGACGTTCGCATCCCGCAATATGGTGGGTCGGATGAAGACCATCAGGTTACGCTTGGCCGTGGTGTTGGAGGTGGAGCGGAACAGATAGCCCAGCACAGGGATATCCCCCAGCAGCGGCACCTTGGAGACTTTCTCCTGGGTCTTCTCGTCCATCAGGCCCCCCAGCACCACAGTTTCCCCGCTCTTGACCAGCACGGCGTTCTTCACGGTACGGGTGTCGAAGGTGGGGCCCAGGTTGGCGGTACCGGTCGCCTGGGTCTGCGCCACGCTGGAGACCTCCTGCTCGATGTTGAGCAGCACGGAGTCCCCTTCGTTGATCTGGGGCGTCACCACCAGCTTGGTCCCCACCGTCTTGCGCTCTATGGTATTGAACACCTGATCGCTGGTGGTGGAGCTCTGGGAGCCGCTCTGCACCGGCACTTCCTGGCCGACGTTGAAGGAGGCTTCCTTGTTGTCCATGGTGACGATGCTCGGGGTCGAGAGGATGTCGTTCTTGGTGTTGGTGGAGAGGGCCGTCACCAGAGCCGCCCAGTCCCCCTTGTAGAAGCCGGCCGCCATGCCGCTAAAGCTGCCGAGCAGCTTGTCGAGGCCATCGGTGTTACCGTTGTCCTTGTAATCCTTGCCGGCGATGATGGCCGGGCCGATGGGCAGACCGGTATCGGTGAACTGGGTGCCGCCGCCATTGGCGTTGGCCCACTGCACCCCGAGGTTCAGGCCGTCACCGTCGGAGACCTCGACGATGATCGCCTCTACCAGCACCTGGGCGCGGCGGATATCGAGCTTGGCGATGACCTGCTCCAGCTCGGCCATGACGTCCGGCTGGGCGGTGATCACCAGGGCGTTGGTGGTCTCGTCGGCGGAGATGGCGAGCTGACCGCCGCCTATGCTGGCACCGCCGCCGGTGGCCGCCGCGCCACCCCCCTTCTTGTCCGCTTCGATGCTGGAGCTGACCCCTTTGAGCACATCCACCAGATCCTTGGCCTTGCCATATTTCAGGTAGAAGACCCGGGTGTTGCCCTGGCTCTGCAGATCCCGGTCGAGCTGGCGCACCATCTGGATGATGCGGGCGCGGGCCTTGGGCTCGCCGCTGATCACCACGGAGTTGGTGCGCTCGTCCGCCACCACCTTGGGAGCCAGCAGCAGGGGGGCGTTGCCGCCCTGGTTGTTGCCATCCTTGTTGAGGTTGGTCACCAGCCGCACTATCTCGCCGGCGGAGGCGTATTTCAGCTTGATGATATCCATGTCCTGGTCACCGGCCTTGTCCACCCGGCGCACCACCTCCACCAGACGGTTGACCACGGCGGCGCGGCCGGTGATAAGCAGCACGTTGGAAGGCTCGTAGTGCACCACGTTGCCGCCGCCGGCGTTGTCGTTGAGCTGACGCAGCAGGGGCGCCAGTTCACGTACCGAGACGTTGCGCACCGGTACCACCCGGGTCACCATCTCGTCACCCACGCCCGGGTTGCTGTCATCCACCACGGGGATGGCGGAGGTCTTGGCATCCTTGGAACGCACCACCTTGAGCACCCCATTGTTCATGGGCACCACGGCGAAGCCATAGACGTCGAGCACGCTCAGGAAGAACTGGTAGTACTGCTCCTCATTGAGCAGATCGTAACTGCGGACGTTGATCTTGCCGCGCACCGAGGGCTCGATGATGATGGTCTTGTTCAGGTTCTTGCCGACCGTGTTGATGAACTCTTCGATGTCGGCATTCTTGAAGCTCGCGGAATACTCGGTGGCCCAGGCAGAGCCCGCCATCATCAAGGCTGCCGCGATCGTGGCCAGACGCCAGCCCTTCCCTTTATTTATCATTCTTGGTGCTACTCCAATCATTATTCTGACAAGCCGACATAGACGTCGTAGAGCTGTCCTTGCCGTTCGACGGTGACGGTCATTTCAGTGGCGCCCGCCACTTGCTGCATAGCCTGCATGGCCTGAGCGTTATCCCGCAGATCCAGACCATTGATGCTGACCGCCAGATCGTTGGCGACCAGCCCGAGTTGATTGAACAATTCAGGATTGTTGCCCGGATTGAGGCGATAGCCGACCATGCGGCCATCCACCCGTACCGGGGAGATATTGAGGTAATCGGTGATCTTGCCGGGGTTGCTCATCAGCTCGCTGCGTACCGTGGAGAGCTTGTTCTGTGGCTGGGCCGCCTTGGGCAGGGGTTTACCGTACTCCTCCCCGTCCAGCATCAGGGTCTCGTCACGGCCGTCCCGGGCTATGATGACCCGATCCGCGAAGACCTGGCGGATCTTGGCCTGGGTGCCGTCGATGTAATCGCCGATACCGTAAGAATTCTGCAACCCGTTATGGGCGATGATGGCGATGGACTTGGCGGGATCCGAACTCGCCAGCACCCCGTTGAGCTGGGCGTTGAGCTGGGTCTTGGGGGCGTCGGCCGCGACCGCCTGGGCCATCTGTTCGGCGGCAATCTGTGGCGCCTTGCCAAACAGGGAGAGACGGCTGACACCGCTGATATCGAGACGGGAGGCCCCCGTCCCCTGACTGGCGGTGACCGAAGGCTGCCAGGGCTGGGATTGAACCGGTTGGGTCAGGCCGAACAGACGCCAGGTGAGACCGGCACACTGTTGGGCCAGCAATAGCAGCAGCAGCCAGAACAGAGGCTGGCTCAAGCGGGCGAGTGGCACCGTCTTGCAACGGGCCAACAGGGAGTTCAGCAGGTCATCCCTAGGGGGTAGCGTCATGTTTATCAAAATGTTCTGACATCCAAATCGGTTGGCTATTGTGTACGGCAATGGACCCAGAGACAACCGACCGGATGAGGTGGAGCGGTGAAAATACAGATTCCGTCACACCACGGCGTCCCCTGTTTCTACCCCGGGGCTCCCCTCTGGTATAATCAGGCTCCCTTTTAGCCATCCGGAGCCGATTCATGCCAAATCTAGCAGAAACCAGCGCCTTGGTCCGCCTCGACAAGTGGCTGTGGGCGGCACGTTTCTACAAGACCCGCTCCCTGGCCCGGGATCAGATCGATGGCGGCAAGGTGCACTACAACGGCCAGCGCAGCAAACCGGGCAAACACGTCGAAGTCGGCGCCCTCATCCGCTTCTGGCAAGGCCAGGACGAGCGGGAGGTGCGGGTACTCGAGGTGAGCGAACAGCGCAAGTCCGCGCCCCTGGCCCAGCGACTCTATGAAGAGACCGCCGAGAGTCTGAAGAAACGGGCCGAGAACAGCGAGGCCCGCCGCTTCAACAGCCAGTTTGCCCCGAGCCCGGAGCGCCGCCCCGACAAGCAGGAACGACGCCAGCTTATCAAGGTCAAACAATACTAATCAGCCCTCGTGGCCCTTTTATGACGACAGGCGGGGGAATTAGTTCCTAACCGGCTGTTTAACAATGTTTTTGTCCATATCCCCTAAGAAGAACCCAGGAATGCATGATGAGTAACCAAGATCTCCTGTATCGCTATCTGTTCGAAGAGTACGAAGTACGCGGGGAGCTGGTCCAGCTGGATCGCACCTATCGCCATATAGTGGAAGCCCAGAGCTACCCGGTGCAGGTGCAGAAGCTGTTGGGTGAACTGCTGGTCGCCACCAGCCTGCTGACCGCCACCCTCAAGTTTGAAGGCTCCATCACGGTGCAGCTGCAAGGGGATGGCCCGGTGCGGCTGGCGGTGATCAACGGCGACCACAACCAGCAGTTGCGCGGCGTGGCCCGCTATGAAGGGGAGCTGCCGGACGATGGCAAGCTGCAGAGCCTGATCGGCAACGGCCAGCTGGTGATCACCATCACCCCGGATCAGGGTGAGCGCTATCAGGGCATCATCGCCCTCGAGGCCGACACCCTGGCAGGCTGCCTCGAGCAGTACTTCGCCCAGTCCGAGCAGCTCGCCACCAAGCTCTGGATCCGCACCGGCCATCACGAGGGCCAGCCCCGCGCCGCCGGGATCCTGCTGCAGGAGCTGCCCGCCCAGAGCGAGGATCACAGCGCCGACTTCGAACACCTGGAACAGCTCACCACCACCATCAAGGACGAGGAGCTGTTTGGTCTCGAGGCCGAGGAGATCCTCTACCGTCTCTATCACCAGGACAAGGTGCGGGTGTTCGATCCCCAGGCCATCGAGTTCCGCTGCACCTGCTCCCGCGCCCGCTGCGAAGGGGCCTTGCTGCAGATAGAGAAGGAAGAGGCGGTGGCCATGGTGCAGGAGCTCGGCAAGATCGACATGCATTGTGACTATTGCGGCGCCGAGTACCAATTTGATGGGATCGACGTCGAAACCCTGTTCAGCAGGGCTCCCGGTAATGATGCAAACAAGTTACACTAAATGAAGGCGGGCAAAACCCGCCTTTAACTTAAATAACAAAAAAATACCCTATTTTATAAAGTTTGATGGCGATCGCTAAAAACTACCACCTAGGTGGTAGCATGGACGCCAGATAGAACCCTACAAACCTCTGAACCCAGGAGAATATAATGACTATCGTGGCAGAACCCACCCTGGCCCAACAACTGAAACTGGACCAGTACGGTATCAAAAACAGCCAGGAAATCATTCGAAACCCCAGTTATGAGCAGCTCTTCGCCGAAGAGACCCGCCCAGACCTGGAAGGATTCGAACGCGGCGTCGTCACCGAGCTGGGTGCCGTCAACGTCAATACCGGCATCTTCACCGGTCGTTCCCCGAAAGATAAATATATCGTCAAAGACGGCACTACCCAGAATACTGTGTGGTGGTCTGACCAGGGTAAGAACGATAACAAGGCCATTACCCCTGAAGTGTGGTCACATCTGAAATCCCTGGTGACCAAACAGCTCTCCGGCAAACGCCTGTTCGTCGTCGACGGCTACTGCGGTGCCAACCCGGACACCCGTCTGGCGGTGCGCATCATCACAGAGGTGGCCTGGCAGGCGCACTTCGTGAAGAACATGTTCATTCGCCCGAGCGAAGCGGAGCTGAAGACGTTCGAACCGGACTTCGTGGTGATGAACGGGGCCAAGTGCACCAACCCGAACTGGCAGGAGCAGGGCCTCAACTCCGAGAACTTCGTCGCCTTCAACATGACCGAGAAGATGCAACTCATCGGCGGCACCTGGTACGGTGGCGAGATGAAGAAGGGCATGTTCTCCATGATGAACTACTTCCTGCCCCTGCGCGGCATAGCCTCCATGCACTGCTCCGCCAACGTGGGTCAGGACGGCGACGTGGCCATCTTCTTCGGCCTGTCCGGCACCGGCAAGACCACCCTCTCCACCGATCCCAAGCGTCAGCTGATCGGCGATGACGAACACGGCTGGGACGACAACGGCGTGTTCAACTTCGAAGGGGGCTGCTACGCCAAGACCATCAAGCTCTCCGAGGAGGCCGAGCCGGATATCTACCACGCCATCCGTCGCGATGCGCTGCTGGAGAACGTCACCGTGGCCGCCGACGGCACCATCGACTTCGACGATGGCTCCCGCACCGAGAACACCCGAGTCTCCTACCCCATCTATCACATCGAGAACATCGTCAAGCCGGTCTCCAAGGCGGGTCACGCCACCAAGGTGATCTTCCTGACCGCCGATGCCTTCGGTGTGCTGCCCCCGGTCGCCAAGCTGACCAAGGAGCAGACCAAGTACCACTTCCTGTCTGGCTTCACCGCCAAGCTGGCGGGTACCGAGCGCGGCATCACAGAGCCGACCCCTACCTTCTCCTCCTGCTTCGGCGCGGCCTTCCTGAGCCTGCACCCGACCAAGTACGGCCAGGAGCTGGTGAAGCGGATGGAAGCGGCGGGGGCCGAGGCCTACCTGGTCAACACCGGCTGGAACGGCACCGGCAAGCGCATCTCCATCAAGGATACCCGCGCCATCATAGACGCCATCCTGGACGGTTCCATCGAGCAGGCGCCCACCAAGGTGCTGCCCATCTTCAACCTGGAAGTGCCGACCGAGCTCCATGATGTGAACCCGGCCATCCTCGACCCGCGCGATACCTACGCCGACAAGGCCGAATGGGACGCCAAGGCGGTGGATCTGGCGGGACGCTTCATCAAGAACTTCGAGCGTTTCACCGACAACGACGAAGGCAAGCGTCTGGTGGCGGCAGGTCCGCAGCTGTAACGACCAGCCACCTCCCCGGATTGCATACCGGTCAGCCCAGCTGACCGGTATTTTTTTGGCCAAAGCGCGGCGTTTGGCTCCCACCAAGCCTTGCCACGGGGACGGTGGCGCGTTAGATTCAGCCAAACTTTATACAATATACAATTTTGCAACCTGCCCCGTGACCCCAAACCCACCCTACAAGACCCGCACCCAGATGGTGATGGAGAACCTGCGCGGCCGCATCCTGCGGGGCGAGTTCCCCGCCGGCGCCCCCCTGCGCCAGGACGCCATCGCCAGGGAGCTGGCGGTGAGTCGCATCCCGGTGCGGGAGGCCCTGATGCAGCTGGAGGCCCAGGGGCTGGTGAAGTTCGAGGCCCATCGCGGCGCCGTGGTCACCATGCTGGACACCTCGGCCATCGACGAGCTCTTTTATTTGCGAGCCCTGCTGGAAGCCGATACCCTGTTCCACGCCGTCGACATGATGACGGAGGAGACCTTCGCCAAGGCGCAAGCCATCCTGGCCCAGTTCGATCTGGCCCTGGAGTCCGGCACCCAGGTCGAGCACTGGGCCGAGTTGAACCACAGTTTTCACGCCACCCTCTATCAGGCCGCCAACCGCCCCCAGGCGCTGGAGCTCATCGCCCAGATCAACCTGAGCTGTGACCGCTACGTGCGCTTCGAGCTGCTGTTTGCCCAGGGGGGCGTGGACAAGGCAGAGCGCGAGCACGCTCAGCTGCTGGCGCTGTGCCGCGCCCGCCGCAAGCATGAGGCGGTGGTCCTGCTCAAGCAGCATATCGAGGCGGCTGGCCAGTCGATCAAGCAGATCCTGGCGAGCAGCCAATCCCAGTGAACACTCACATCACCACAATCTGGCAGTAACGACATGAATCATTTCGAGATTATTGAAACCCGCGTCGCCCAGCTCAGGACCTCCCTGGCCACCCAGGAACTGGACGCCTTCATCGTTCCCCACGATGACGAGCACCTGGGGGAGTACATTCCCGCTCATGCCGAGCGTCTGGACTGGATCACGGGTTTCAACGGCTCCGCCGGCCTCGCCATCATCATGGCGCAGCGGGCGGCCCTGTTCATCGACGGTCGTTATACGGTGCAGGCCCGCATGCAGGCCCCCGCCGAGCTGTTTGAATTCCTCCATCTGAACGAGGATCCCCATGTGCAGTGGCTGGCGGAACAGCTGCCGGCCGGTGCCCGGGTCGGCTTCGACGCCCGCCTGCACAGCCTGGCCTGGTACCAGAACGCCAGGGCCGTGCTGGCGGATCGCGGCATCGAACTAGTGCGGGTGGACGAGAACCCCATAGACCCCCTCTGGACGGATCGCCCCCTTCCCACCAAGACCCCAGTCATCCTCTACAACGAGGCGCTGGCGGGCCGGTCCAGCCAGTCCAAGCGCGAGCAACTGGCAGCGGATCTGCGCAAGCGCGGGCTGGACGCCGTGCTGCTGACCCAGGCCGAACCCATCAACTGGCTGCTGAACCTGCGCGGCCGCGACGTGGAGCGCCTGCCGGTGGTACTGGGCTTCGCCGTGCTCTACGCCAACACCAGCATGGATTTCTTCGTCGACACCGACAAGATCGACTGCATCGCCTTCACCCAGCACGTGGGGCAGGATGTCTCCGTCTACCCCATCGACAAGCTGGGTGACGTGCTGCAACGCATCGGGGAAGACCATCAGAAGGTGCTGGCCGACCCGAACACCGCCAACGCCTGGACCCAGCTCGTCATGGAGGAGGCAGGCGCCATCCTGGTGGCCGGTCAGGATCCCACCATGCTGCCGAAGGCCTGCAAGAACGAAGTGGAGCTGGCGGGCATGCGCACCGCCCACCTGCGCGATGGCGTCGCCGTCACCCGCTTCCTCGCCTGGCTGGACCGTCTGGTCGCCTCCGGCGAGTTCGAGGGGGTGGACGAGGGTACCCTGGCAGATCAGCTAGAATCCTTCCGCCGCGAGCAGGATCACTATGTGGAGCCGAGCTTCGACACCATCTCCGCGCTCGGCCCCAACGCCGCCATGTGCCACTACCGCCACACCAACGGCGTGCCGCGCACCTTCGGCCAGGACAGCATCTATCTGGTGGACTCCGGCGCCCAGTATCTGGACGGTACCACCGACATCACCCGCACCCTGCGGGTGGGCGAGGTGACCGAGGAGCACAAGGCGATGTTCACCCGGGTGCTGCAGGGCCACATCGCCCTGGATCAGGCCCGCTTCCCCCGCGGCACCGCCGGCATCCAGCTGGACGTGCTGGCCCGCATGCCCCTGTGGCAGGCCGGCTACAACTATGACCACGGTACCGGCCACGGGGTCGGCCACTTCCTCAGCGTGCACGAAGGCCCCCAGCGCATCGCCCCCAAGGGCAGCCTGGTGGCGCTGCAGCCGGGCATGGTGCTCTCCAACGAACCTGGCTACTACCGGGAGAATGCCTTCGGCATCCGCTGCGAGAACCTGGTGGTGGTGACCGAGCTGGAAGCCCGCGGTGAGCTGCCTATGCTGGGCTTCGAGCGGCTGACCTATGTACCGTTCGATACCCGTCTCATCGACCGCAGCCTGCTGAGCCAGGACGAGTTCCGCTGGATCAACGACTACCACGTGGAGGTCTTCCGCCGCCTGAGCCCGTTGCTGGAGGGCGAGGATCTCGCCTGGCTGGAGCAGGCGACCAGCCTCATCTGATCGCAGGCGAGTACGCTTGTCTGATGACACAGGGCCCTTGGGCCCTGTTTTTCATCCCCGTTTTGACCTGTATCAAGACCCCATCCGCCCCGGTCAGGACAATGGCGCCATGAACTCCGAACAGCCAGGCACTCGTCGCAGTGCCCGTGCCAGTCAGGCACCCGAGCACCCCAGGCTCAGACGGGAGCAGCTGACGGTCAGCGCCATGATCCGTCTCTACTGCGACCACCATCATCAGGATCCCGACTGCCGGCATTGCCGACAGTTGCGGGATTTCGCCCACCAACGGCTGCGCCGCTGCCGCTATGGCCTGGGTCACAAGCCCACCTGCGCCAAGTGCGACATCCACTGTTATGCCCCCGCCATGCGCAAACAGATCCAGCAGATCATGAAGTGGAGCGGCCCCCGCATGCTGTGGCACCACCCCTGGCTCGCCCTGCGTCACCTGCTGGACAGCCGCCGCAAAGCCCCCAGACGCCCCCATGGCAGGCCACTCCCGCCTTAGTTCACCTCAGGTTTGAACAGACGCGACACTCCCGTGTCGGGCCGACCCCTTGCATAGTGCCGACTGGCTCACTACCCTGTGGCTCTTTTTTGACTGCCCCCCGGCAGCAAGCCCCTGACAGGAGCCAGGATGCACCAGCCCCCCCTTTTGAGAGTGGCCCGCCACACCGACATGCACGCCATCGGGCGACTCGACGCCGAGATCTTCGGTGAGGACGTCTACCCTCCCTTCTTCTTCCGCCAGGCCATGGATCTCTGGCCGGATCTGCTGATCGTGGCCGAGCTGGACGGCAGGCTGCTGGGCTATGCCCTGGGCGGACTGGGACAGGATCGGTCGCAGGGCTGGCTGCTCTCCCTGGCCGTGCTGCCGGAGGCCCGTGGCTTCGGCCTCGCCGAGCGGATGATGCTGCGGGTTGAGCAGGGGCTGGCGGCGCTGCAGACGGCGCGAGTCAGGCTCACCGTGGATCCGGCCAACCCGGCCCAGCGCCTCTACTATCGCCTCGGCTACCAGTTGCTGGCCGAGGAACCGGGCTACTTCGGCCCGGGGGAGGATCGCCTGCTGCTGGAGAAGCCTCTACCCTGAGGAGATAGCGCGGCCACGGGCCCCCGGCACATAAATGGTTACATTTTGCGGGTTTCATGCGCGATCCGGTTGGCGTAAAGTTAACCACGACACAAAGATTAACCCGATGCTCGCCCAGGAGGCTCATCATGTTCAAACGTATCGCCATCGTCACCCTGCTGGCCGCGACCACAGCCCTCACCGGCTGTGCCAACAGCGACGTCTACTCAGGAGACGTCTACACCAAGGATCGTGCCAAGCAGGTCCAGACCGTCAGCTATGGCACCATACAGTCCACTCGCCCGGTCAAGATCCAGGCCGATGAGAACTCGGTACTCGGCACCATAGGCGGCGCCGTGGTCGGGGGCCTGCTCGGCAGCACCATAGGTGGCGGCCGGGGCAGCGACATCGCCGCCGCCGGGGGCGCCATCGCGGGCGCCGCGGCAGGCAAGGCGGCCGGTGACAAGTTCAACCAGGTCGACGGCGTGGAGCTCGAGATCAAGAAGGAGAACGGGGAATCCATCGTGGTGGTGCAAAAGGCCAGCCCCACCTTCGTGCCGGGGGCTCGCGTGCGTATGACTCAGGGCAACGGCAGCATCAACGTGGCCGTGGTGAACTGATCACTCCGGGGGATAACCCCAATCCCTGCAGAAACAAAAAGGTGAGCCCAGGCTCACCTTTTTGTTAGGTCTCACAGAACTGCCGCGAAGGCGCGAACGGCCTCTCAAGCCTCCAGATGCAGCCAGGCCGCGATGGCCAGTTGCAGCCGCACGTACTCGGCACTGTGGACCAGGGTAAAGACACCGTCCTCCTCGTTCGCAACCTCTACCAGCCGGGCAGCTTGGGCCAGCAGGGCCGGTAGCCAGACGGGGGACGGCACCAGGGTAGTCGCCGCCTCCCTCAGCAGCGTCACCCCTTGCAGGAGAGCAGACAGGGCCTGTGCCCTGGCAGCCTGGTCAGACTCCAACCAGAGCTGCTCGTGATGCTGCCAATGTTGCAGCCCGAGGGTGATGCGCGCCTTGGCATCCCGCCCGTTCGGATCCGGCATGGGTTGCGGCGCCAGCGCCTTGCCGAGCCCCGCCAGCCGGTAGCCGCGCTGCGCCTTGGACTGGGCCCCCAACCGAACGCCACCCAGCTCGGCCAGCTCGGCCGCCAGGGCGAAGAGGGCGCTCGCCTCGCCAGTTTTCAGCTCAAGCTCCAGCTCGTCGATATCGCTGCGCCCCAGGCTCCCGACTATCTCCCCCCTGTCCCAGGCCAGCTCTATCTCGGCACCGTCAAAGGCGATCAGCCAGTGGCTGCGCACAAAATCGGTGCTGAACTGGGCCACCAGCTGGGTCTGGATTTCATCACGTGCGGCCAGGCTTGGCCAGATAGCGTCGGGGAAGCTCCCTAGGGTGGGCAGATCCCCGTCGATGGGGGCGTTGTACTCGGGACGGGCGTGCAGCCCACCGACCACCTGGCCCCGGCACTTGATGGTCTGCTCGGAAAATTCATCGCTGCGGCGGATGCGCAGCCCCATGTCGAGCCGGCGCAGTGCGAGATCCGGGGTATCGAAATAAACGTTGCCAAGACCCGTGTTGCTCGAGGAGATAATATCGAGTTTATTCAGAAGGTTGGAGAGTTGCTCCTGGATGTCTGTGGCGACGAAAAATTTAATCTCGATCTCAGTTTGCATAGTCATTCCGGGCTGGCTGGCAACTTTGGGGGGCATGATCCCCGCCACGGGGATATAATGCCAGCGAAACATCAGGATTAATTCACGGTTTTATTGAGGGCATAGTTCGGTTACCATGCGCCCCTCATGAAATAGTATCGAGTGTTTTTTCACCGACACAGGTTTGGCCATGCCAGTAAATACTATCCTGGGACTTTTCGCCAAGTCCCCCATCAAGCCGCTGCAGAAGCATATCGTCAAGGTTCACGTGTGCTGCGAGCAGCTCATTCCGTTCTTTGATGCCGTTGCCGAAGACCGTTGGGAAGATGCCGAGAAGATCCGGCAGCAGATCGCCCAGCTGGAAAAAGAAGCGGACATCCTCAAACGCGAAATTCGTCTCAAGCTGCCCCGCGGCCTGTTTCTGCCGGTCGCCCGTACCGATCTGCTCGAGATGCTGACCCAGCAGGACAAGATTGCCAACCGTGCCAAGGATATTTCCGGCCGCATGCTTGGTCGTAAAATGGAATTCCCCTCCGAGATGCGTGCCGACTTCATGGCCTATCTCAAACGTTGTATCGATGCGACCGCCCAAGCCGAAAAAGCCATCGGAGAACTCGATGAGCTGCTCGAAACCGGCTTTAAAGGACGTGAAGTTGAAATGGTTGCCGAGATGATCCATCAGCTGGATCTCATCGAGGACGATACTGACACCATGCAGATCGGGCTGCGCCAACAGTTGCAAGCCGTTGAGCACAAATACAATCCGATCGACGTTATGTTCCTCTACAAGATCCTCGAATGGGTAGGTGACCTGGCTGATCAGGCCGAGCGCGTTGGCGCCCGTCTGGAACTGATGCTGGCTCGTTCGTAATCGACTGACTGGGTAAACACTACTAATGGACATTATCGCAAATTACGGCACCACCCTGGTGCTCGTGGCGGCCTTGTTCGGCTTTTTGATGGCCTGGGGCATAGGCGCGAATGACGTCGCCAATGCCATGGGGACATCGGTCGGTACCAAATCCCTGACCATTCGTCAGGCGATCATCATCGCCATGATCTTCGAGTTCGCCGGTGCCTATCTGGCCGGTGGCGAGGTGACCGCTACCATCCGCAACGGCATCATCGACAGCAACGCCTTCGCCGACACCCCGGATCTGCTGGTGCTCGGCATGATAGCCTCCCTGCTGGCGGCGGGTCTGTGGCTGATCCTGGCCTCCTACTTCGGCTGGCCCGTCTCCACCACCCACTCCATCATCGGCGCCATCGTCGGCTTCGCCGTGGTGAGCATTGGCCCGGAGGCGGTACAGTGGAACAAGTTCGGCGGCATCGTCGGCTCCTGGGTCGTCACGCCGGCCATCTCCGGGGTGATCGCCTACTTCATGTTCATCAGCGTGCAGAAGCTCATCTTCAACACCGATGATCCCCTGAACAACGCCAAGCGCTACGTCCCCTTCTACATGTTCCTGACGGCCCTGGTCATCTGCCTGGTCACCATCAAGAAGGGACTGACCCACGTCGGCCTGCACCTGAGCAACGGCGAGGGGATCATGCTCTCAGTCGCCATCTCCATCGCGGTGGCGTTTGCCGGCTGGCTCTACATCCGCGGCCAGCAGTACAACCCGCAGGATGACAGCAAGATGCACTTCGCCAACGTGGAGAAAGTATTCGGCATCCTGATGATCATCACCGCCTGTGCCATGGCCTTCGCCCACGGCTCCAACGACGTGGCCAACGCCATCGGCCCGCTCTCCGCGGTGGCCTCCATCGTCGCGGCGGGCGGCGAGATCGGCGGCAGCTCCCACATCGCCTGGTGGATCCTGCCGCTCGGCGGCATCGGTATCGTCATCGGCCTCGCCACCATGGGCGAGAAGGTGATGGCCACCGTCGGCACCGGCATCACCCACCTGACTCCGAGCCGCGGCTTCGCCGCCCAGCTGGCCACCGCCGCCACCGTGGTGATCGCCTCCGGCACCGGTCTGCCCATCTCAACCACCCAGACACTGGTGGGTGCTGTGATGGGGGTGGGGCTTGCCCGTGGCATCGCGGCCCTGAACCTGGGCGTGCTGCGCAACATCGTGGTCTCCTGGGTCATCACCCTGCCCGCCGGCGCCATCCTGGCCATCGCCATCTTCTACGTGCTGCAGGCCTGCTTCTCCTAAGACGCCTCCCAGCAAAAAGCTCGGGTCACTGACCCGGGCTTTTCTTTTTGTCCTCTCTGCTGCCTCGAACGGCTGACGACGCCTTCCCCGAGCCTACTCCGCGATAAAGGTCCCTTCATCGTGTACCGGCTACCGCTGTCGAGCCATCACCGCAGGGATCTCATCACTCCTCGATAAAGGTCCACTCATCCCGCACCCGGCTGATGGCATCGAGCCGCCGCTTGCCGAGCTGCTCGCGGATCTCCTCCCCCTTGAAGCCCGCCGCCACTATCTCCTTCACCGGCACGGCCTGGGCCGCCGCCAGCGCCTGGGCCACATAGTCCGGCTCGGCATAGACCCGCTCCTCGAAACCGGTGCGGCCGTGGAAGTCGGCCCGGCAGGTATCGAGCAGCTGAGCGAAACGCTCTGGCCTGCGCCAGGCATCCGCCTTGTCGAACAGCTTGAGCAGGGTCGCGGGCTTGAGCTCGAACGCGATGTGGATATGGGTGTGCAGATCGCTCACCAGCAGCGCCAGATCCCGGCAATCGTTCGGTACTCTAAAGCGCTCGCAGAAGTCCCGAATAAGCGGCAACCCCTTCTGGCCGTGGCCGTGGTGGCTCGGCCAGAACTCAGGGGGCGTCACTCCCTTGCCAAAGTCGTGGCAGAGGGCGGCGAAGCGCACCGCCAGTTCGGAGGAGCGCTGGCAGGCCTGCGCCAGCACCATCATGGTGTGGATGCCGGTGTCGATCTCCGGGTGCCACTTGGCCGGGGCCGGCACCCCGAACAGGGCATCCAGCTCGGGGAACAGGGCCTTGAGGGCGCCGCATTCCCGCAGCACCTCGAAGAAGACGGCGGGGGTCGGCCCCAGCAGCACCTTCTCCAATTCCTTCCACACCCGCTCAGGGGTCAGGTGGGCCAGCTCGCCAGCCTCCGCCATCTCCCGCATCAAGGCCAGGGTTTCGGGGGCCACCGTGAAACCCAGGCCGTGGAAGCGGGCGGCGAAGCGGGCGACCCGCAGGATGCGCAGGGGATCCTCGGCGAAGGCCGGGGAGACGTGGCGCAGCAGCCGCGCCTCCAGATCCTGCAGGCCGCCATAGGGATCGTGCAACTGGCCGTGCTCATCCTCGGCGATGGCGTTGACGGTGAGATCCCGGCGCAGCAGGTCCTGTTCCAGGGTGACGCTCGGGTCGGCATGGCAGACGAAGCCCGTGTAGCCCTGCCCCTGTTTGCGTTCGGTACGGGCCAGGGCATACTCCTGCTGGGTCTTGGGGTGCAGGAACACGGGGAAGTCGCGGCCGACCTGGGTAAACCCAAGATCCAGCATCTGCTGCACGGTCGCACCGACCACCAGGTGATCCCTGTCCCCCTGCGGCAAGCCCAACAGGCGGTCCCGCACCGCTCCCCCAACCAGATAAGTCTGCACGCGCACTCTCCCTCGATAAACCTGCCTCGATGATACCGCTTTTGAGCCGAGGAGACGATGTTCCTTGCTTCGGCATCGGCGCCGAGCGGCGCAATCATTCGGCCCCGATCACTCTAGCCGTTTGAGTCACCATGCAGGATGACCCTCTTATGGTATCCGGGTCTTTGACATCCCTCTGGGGAGGCTTTAACCTGCCGCCCATAACAATGGAATGGATCCTTATGTACACACAGTTCTTCGGTCTGTCGGAGCCCCCGTTCTCCATCTCGCCCAACCCCAAATACCTCTACATGAGCGAACGCCACGGGGAGGCCCTGGCCCACCTCAACTACGGGTTGCAGGATGGGGGAGGCTTCGTGCTGCTCACCGGAGAAGTGGGGACGGGCAAGACCACGGTTTCCCGCTGTCTGCTGCAACAACTGCCCGCCGACACCGAGATCGCCTACATCCTCAATCCGTCCCTGACCGAGCGGGATCTGCTGGCGGCCATCTGCGACGAATACCAGCTTGCCTACGAGCAGGAGGCCGGCATCAAGCCGCTGTTCGACCTCATTCGCGATCACCTGCTGGCCAACCTGGCGGCGGGCAAGCGCAGCGTGGTGCTGGTGGATGAGGCGCAGCACCTGCTGCCCGGGGTGCTGGAGCAGTTGCGCCTGCTCACCAACCTGGAGACCGACGAGAAGAAGCTGCTGCAGGTGGTGCTCATCGGTCAGCCCGAGCTGCAGCAGATGCTGCGCCAACCCCTGCTGCGCCAGCTGGCCCAGCGCATCACCGCCCGCTATCACCTGCTGCCGCTGTCGCGCCAGGACGTGGACGCCTATGTGCGCTTCCGACTGCAGGTGGCCGGCTGCGTGCAACCCATCTTCACCCCCAGGGCGATCCAGACCCTGCATCGCCTCTCCGGCGGCATCCCGCGCCTCATCAACCTAATCTGCGATCGCGCCCTGATCGCCGCCTTCGCCCGTGGCAGCCACAAGATAGTGCACGGCGACATCAGCCAGGCGGCCTTCGAGGTGAGCGGCATCCGCGACGAGGGGAGCTGGCAGTCCGGTCTGACCGTGGCCCTGGTCGGCGCCCTGCTGGTAGCCACCGGCTGGTGGGGCTGGCAGTTCGTCGGCGTCTTCCCCACCCGTCCCGTGGTCAAGGTGGAGGTGCCGGTCAAGGTGGACGATACCCCGGAACAGCAGGAGCAGCTGACCCGTGCCATCAACCAGGCGCTCGAGCCCGATGTGGCCATGCAGAATCTCTACAAGGTATGGGGCTACCAGGCCGAGCTGGAGGAGGCGACCTGTGACAACGCCCCCCGCGCCGGCCTGCGCTGCCAGGAGGGGGAGGCCACCCTGGCCGAGCTGCAGGCCTTGCAGCACCCGGCCCTCATCAGCCTGACCGATGAGACCGGCGGCCTCTACTACGCCACCCTGGTAAACCTGGGGCCGGACAAGGCCTCCCTGCTCATCGGCAACCAGAGCTGGCAGGTGGACCGTCAGTGGCTCGCCGATGCCTGGGGAGGCAGCTACACCCTGCTGTGGCGCACGCCCAAGGGGGGCGTCACCCTGATCGGCAACAACGCCGGTCCGGCCCAGGTGCAGTGGCTGGACAACGCCCTGAGCCGCGCCATGCAACAGCCGGATCGCAAGGTGAGCCGCTTCGATGCCGAACTCAGACGCAAGCTGCAACAGTTCCAGCGTGAACAGGGGCTGGCCCCGGACGGGATCGCCGGCAGTAATACCCTGCTGCGCCTGAACGTACAGGCCGGTGAGCCCATGCCCAAGCTGGAAGATGGCGCCCTGCGCGCCGACGTACCGGTCAACCTGGATGAATTGGTGGAGGAGAACTCCTGATGTCTACCCTGCTCAAGGCCCTGCGCCGGGCCGATCAACCCCAGTTCACCCCGCACATGCCGCTCATGGGGCTGCCCGTGAGCCAGGAGGAGGAGCCGAGCCGCCGCTGGATCTGGTGGCTGCTGGCCCCCCTCGCCCTCGTCATGGGCGCGGGCGCCAACTATGGCTGGCACCTCTATCACCTCAAGCCCATCGAGCAGCAGATCGAGGTGAAAGAGGTGGTGACGCCCCCCTTCGTACGGGTCGAACCCAAACCGATGATCACCCGTCCCCTGCCGCCTCCCCTGCCGGAACCCGTGGTGCAACCCAAGGCGGCCCCGGCCCCGAGGACGACGGCAACGGCCGCCGCCAACGGCCAGAGCCTGGCGGAGCGCATCATGATGGCCCTCAACAACACCCCGCTGGTGGAAGAGTCGGCGCCCCAGGTTGAGCGCTCGGCCGGGGCCATCCCCCTCAGCGCCCTGCCCGCGGCCATCAAGCAGCAGGTACCGCCCCTCACCTACGGCGCCCACAACTACTCCTCCGATCCGGCCAAGCGGGCCGTGGTACTCAACGGGCGGGAGCTGCGGGAGGGGAGCGAGATTGCCCCCGGGGTGACCCTGATCGCCATCGCCCAGGATGATATCGTGCTGCAGGTCGGCGGCCAGCATGCCAGCCTCAAGGCACTGCAGGACTGGCGCGGCTAATCCCGTTACACTCGCGGGTAGTCAGACAACAAGAGGGAGCCCGAGAGCTCCCCTTTTTCATCGATGAGCCAAGCCGGATGGGTGTCAAACAGGTGAGCAGCCTCCCGAGGGGCACACCTTCAGGCATCCAACGCAGGCACATCCAGATTTCATTATTAGATCAATAACATGAGCATATCGTGAGCAACCCAGACAACACCTCATTCGCCACCCGGATCCTGGATTGGTACCAGATCCATGGCCGCAAGACCCTGCCCTGGCAGCAGGACAAGACCCCCTACCGGGTCTGGATCTCCGAGATCATGCTGCAGCAGACCCAGGTCGCCACCGTCATCCCCTACTACGAACGGTTCATGGCGCGCTTCCCCGACGTGCTGGCCCTGGCCGACGCCCCCATCGACGAGGTGTTGCACCACTGGACCGGGCTCGGCTACTACGCCCGCGCCCGCAACCTGCACAAGGCGGCCCAGACTATCCGCGATCTGCACGACGGCCTGTTCCCGGAACAGCTGGAAGAGGTGATGGCCCTGCCCGGCATAGGTCGCTCCACCGCCGGTGCCGTGCTCTCCCTCTCCCTGGGTCAGCCCCACGCCATCCTGGACGGCAACGTGAAGCGGGTGCTCACTCGCTGGCTGGCGCTGCCGGGCTGGCCCGGACAGAAGCCGGTGGAGAACAGCCTCTGGGAGCTGGCCACCCGCCTCACCCCGAGAGTCGGCGTCGCCCAGTACAACCAGGCCATGATGGACATGGGAGCCACCGTCTGCACCCGCAGCAAGCCCGCCTGTGCCCGCTGCCCGGTCCAGAGCGATTGCCAGGGGCTGTCGCAAGGCAACCCCACCGCCTACCCCAACAGCAAGCCCAAGCAGAGCATCCCCGCCCGGACCGGCATCATGCTGATCATCCGCCACGGGGATCAGCTGCTGCTGGAGAAGCGCCCCCCTCAGGGGATCTGGGGCGGGCTCTACTGCTTCCCTCAGGTCGAGGCGCGCGCCGAGATAGAAGACCGTCTGCAGGCGCTGGGACTGCACGGCTCCGACTACCGGGAACTGACTGGTTTTCGTCACACCTTCAGTCACTTCCACCTGGATATCCAGCCCCTGCTGATCGAACTGACTGCCCCGCCGCCCCCGCTGCTCATGGAAGCGGATTCCCGACTCTGGTATAACTTACGCCATCCTGCCGAGGTGGGGTTGGCGGCCGCCACGGCCCGCCTGCTCGCCTACCCGGACTTACAATCCTGAGTTGCAACCACAGAGGTCAACATGAGCCGTACCGTATTCTGCCAGCGTCTGAAGAAAGAGGCGCCGGGTCTCGATTTCCAACTCTACCCCGGCGAGCTCGGCAAGCGGATCTTCGACAACATCAGCAAGGAAGCCTGGACCGAATGGCAGAAAAAGCAGGTGATGCTGATCAATGAGAAGAAGCTGAACATGATGAACCTCGAGCATCGCCAGCTGCTGGAGAAGGAGATGGTGAGCTACCTGTTCGAGGCGGGTGAAGTGGCCATCGACGGCTACACCCCTCCCAGCCAGTAACAATTAGCCCTGAGCAAGGGGTCGCCTTCCAGCATCAGGCCGTCGACGGCCAACTCCCCCCTTGCTCAGGGTTCTTGAATGACGGGCGGCCCCGCCACCCAGCTTGAGGATTTTATGGGTCGACTTTTTTGGCTGCTGTGCGCCGTGCTGTTTCTCTCTGCCTGCTCCTCTTCCCCCGCCCCCCGCGAAGAAGATGAGGATCTGGTCAACGGCAAGGATGTGCGCGGCTTCGAACACATGATCAGTGCCCTCTCCCACAACGTGAACGAGATATGGGGGCGAGAGGCGCTATTTGCGGGCAAGTTTGACTACGTCAAATACACGGATCAGTACAAGAGCCGGGCCCACATCGACTTCTCCAGCGGTCACATCATGGTGGAAACCGTGTCGGGGATCGATCCCCGCTCCCACCTGCGCCGCGCCATCATCGAAACCCTGATGACGCCTGACGATCCGGCGGAAGTGGATCTTTACTCCGACCGGGAGATCATGCCGGGCGGCGAGCCCTTCCTCTATGGCCAGGTGCTGGACAACCAGGGGCAGCCGATCCGCTCCAGCTGGCGCGCCGAGCGCTACGCGGACTACCTGCTCAACACCGCCATGAAGAAGCGCACCCTCGGCATTCGCAACATCTTCTTCATCGACATCCCCATGGTGGCGAACCACGAGGACAAGCGCGGCTACAAGTACGCCAGCATCATCCGCGACGCCTCCCGCAAGTACGGGGTCGCCGAGAGCCTGATCTACGCGGTGATCAAGACGGAGAGCAGCTTCAACCCCTATGCGGTCAGCCACGCCAACGCCTATGGCCTGATGCAGGTGATCCCGGCCACCGCGGGGCGGGACGTCTATGTACGGGTCAAGGGCAAGAACGGCCAACCGACCCGGGAGGATCTGTTCAACCCCGCCTACAACATAGACGTCGGGACCGCCTACCTACACCTGTTGCAGACCGTCTATCTGGCGGACATTCAGGATCCCCAGTCCAGGCGCTATGCGGTGATCTCCGCCTACAACGGCGGGGCGGGCGGGGTGCTCAACACCTTCTCCAGCGATCGCAAGGCGGCCCCCGGCATGATCAACCGCCTCTCCCCCGAGGCCGTCTACCAGGTGCTGACCGAGCAGCACCCCAAGGCGGAGGCGCGCCGCTACCTCTACAAGGTCAATCAGGCCGAGAAGGGGTTCAAGCGCAGCGTGCCCAGCCGGGCCGGCTGACGGCAGCCACAAAAACAAGAAGGGCGCTCATGGAGCGCCCTTCTCATTGGACCGGCATTCGCCGCTTACTTGGTGATGAAGCCACCCTTGCTCGGCGCCTCGGCACCCACCTTCTCCAGGCGATCCACCTCGACCTCGGTCTTGTTCCAGCTATGGTCCACCTCGCCGCGGATGCGGATCAGATCGTTCGGGCCCACTTCTACGCCACGCCACACATCCCCGTCCACTTCTACTTCCACCTCGCCACTGGCGTCACGGAACAGGTAGTTCTCGCCCCCCAGGTGCTTGGTCAGCTTGCCCTCCAGGGTCACCCAGTTATCGTCACGCTGATCCTTCAACTGGGAAACCGTGATGACGTTCTGCTCCTGCGGGCCTGTGTAGGCTGCCATGGCGAAAGAGGATACGGACATCAGGGCCACCAGGCCGATTACGCTTGCTTTGTTCATCTCATGCTCCTGTCGTTGCGGTATGAGGCTATCTTGCCCCCCCGACCGTGAAACAAACGTGAAGCTTCACCCATCTGGGGGAGCCCTGTGTGACCGAAATCGATTTAATTATACCCCGTGGATGCGAAATTAAATTCGGCCCCCTACCCTGCAGTGTGGCAAATGGGTCCCCAGCTCATTTCACCATCGAGGAACAGCCCGCAGGCAAGGCCTGCTTTCAATTCTATGAGAACGACGACATGAAAAAATGGTTTCTGTGTTTATTGGGACTCTGCGCACTGACGGCACAGGCCGCCGAGCCGCGTCCCGCCTTCTCCCGCATCGTCATGTTCGGTGACAGCCTCTCCGATACCGGCAAGATGTACGGCAAGATGCGCGGTTACCTCCCCTCCAGCCCGCCCTATTATCAGGGCCGTTTCTCCAACGGCCCGGTCTGGCTGGAGCAGCTGACCCAGCAGTTCCCGGGCCTGAAGATCGCCAATGAGGCCGAAGGGGGCGCCACAGCTGTGGCCTACAACAAGATCTCCTGGAACCCTAAGTACCAGGTCATCAACAACCTGGACTACGAGATCACCCAGTTCCTGGAGAAGGACAGCTTCAAGCCGGACGACCTGGTGATCCTCTGGGTCGGCGCCAACGACTACCTGGCCTATGGCTGGAACACGGAGCAGGATGCCAAGCGGGTACGGGATGTGATCAGCGACTCGGCGAACCGCATGGTGCTCAACGGCGCCAAGCAGATACTGCTGTTCAACCTGCCGGATCTCGGTCAGAATCCCTCGGCGCGTAGCCAGAAGGTGGTGGAAGCCGCCAGCCATGTCTCGGCCTATCACAACGAGCTGCTGCTGAACCTGGCTCGCCAGCTGGCCCCCACCGGCCTGGTGAAGCTGTTCGAGATCGACAAGCAGTTCGCCGAGATGCTGCGTGAGCCGCAAAACTTCGGCCTGAGCGACACCGAGAACGCCTGTTACGGTGGCGGCTATGTGTGGAAGCCCTTCACCTCCCGCAGCGCCGGCACTGACAGCCAGCTCGCTGCCTTCAGCGAGCCGGAGCGCCTCGCCATCGCCGGCAACCCCTTGCTGGCCCAGGCCGTCGCCTCCCCCATGGCCCGCCGCAGCGCGGGCGAGCTCAACTGCGAGGGCAAGATGTTCTGGGATCAGGTGCACCCCACGACCGTCGTGCACGCCGCCCTGAGCGAGCGGGCCGGCGCCTTCATCGAACAGCAGTATGAGTTCATCCCGCAATAACCTGTGCATGCATGCAAAAGGCCGACATCTCGTCGGCCTTTTTTGTTTTTGCCCTACTGAGCAGTAAACAAACAACTCATATGACCCCCGTCACAAATCGGAGCCATACTGGCCCTCTCGCCCGAATAACTCCCCTATGATGGGCATAGTTATCACAATATGTTTTATATCAGTTGCTTGTGGATCAAAAAAAACGGGCTACGTTTAAACATGTTGTGGCCGGCCACTGGCCCAACCCATACGGCGAGGCGATACTGATTCGATCTCCCGACAAACAAAATTGCAGAGGCTTCACATGAAAAAAACACTGATTACCTTGCTGGTTTCAGGCTTGCTTGCGGCCAACGCTCAGGCAGCCGGACAAGACAATACCTGGTATGGCGGTGCCAAATTGGGTTGGTCCAACTTCTACGGTGTCGACGAGAGCAACACCATCTCCGCAACCGACGAAGACAATGACGAAGTCGGTGCCGGTCTCTTCGGGGGTTATCAGATCAACCAGAACCTGGGGATCGAGCTGGGTTACGACTATCTCGGCAAATACAAGTACAGCGGCACCCGCAACGGTGCGGCCTTCAATGACTCCGTCGAGGCGCAACTGGCTCAGCTGACCCTGAAGCTCGGCTTCCCGGTCACCGAGAGCCTGGATCTCTACGGCCGCGTCGGTGGTGGCTATGGCTGGAGCAGCAGCGACGAGCTGGACAACGACAGCCGCGGCGTCTTCGTCGGCGCCCTCGGTGCCGAATATGCCCTCAACCTGGACTGGGCCGCCCGCCTCGAATACCAGTACAGCACCCCCTATGGCAGCCGAGATGACACCGGCCTGCGCATGGACAACGGCCTGCTCTCGCTCGCCGCCGTCTACCGCTTCGGTCAGGTCGCCCCGGCCCTGCCGGTCGCCGCTCCGGCCCCGGCTCCCGAGCCCGTGGTGGTGGACAAGCAGTTCACCCTGAGCTCGGACGTGCTGTTTGACTTCAACAAGGCCACCCTCAAGCCGGAAGCCGGCCAGGCGCTGGATACCCTCTACAACCAGATTGAGGAAGCCAGACCCAAGGATGGCTCCGCCACCGTCATCGGGTACACCGACCGCATCGGCTCCGATGCCTATAACCAGAAGCTCTCCGAGCAGCGTGCGCAGACCGTGGCCAACTACCTGATTGGCAAGGGCCTGCCGGCCGGCAAGGTGAACGTGGAAGGCCATGGCAAGAGCAACCCGGTCACCGGCGAGAGCTGCACCAGCAAGTCCAAGCGTGAGCTGATCGTCTGCCTGGCCCCGGATCGCCGGGTCGAGGTCAAGGTGCAAGGGGTCTCCGAGGTACAGCAATAACCTCGTCTGCTCCACCCTGCAAAACAAAACGGGAGGCCAAGGCCTCCCGTTTTTCATGCCAGTCTCAACTTGTCTTGCGCACCTCTGCCGCTATCTGATCCAGCAGCTGCTGCCAGCCCTGTCCCAGCTCGTCCACCAGGGTGCCATAGCCATCGGCGGGCAAGACCCGCACCTGCTGGAAGGGCACGTCCCTCAGCACGACTCCCTCCTCGGTCAGCAAGCGCCAGCGGCCGCTCAGCAGGGCGCGACCATCGTGGCGCCCCTGGAAGCGCTCCACCGAGATGCTCAGCACAGGCCCCTTGCGGGCCCCGTCCTGACGCACCACCCAGCCCGGCAGGCGGCTGGAGAGGCCATCCAGGGTCAGCTGGTTCAACTGAGCATCCAGAGAGCCCGCCCAGCGATGGTACTCGGCGAAGTGCAGCTCATTGCCCTCCAGCTGATAGACCAGGCTGACCCTGTCCAGCTGCCCGGACAGGGCAATGGGTCTCAGCACCAGCTGGTGCTGGGGCTGGGTCGCCATCAGGGGAGCCGGCTGGCTGTCCGCATCGAGGGAGTAGTAGTGCAGGCTGGCAGGAGCCGAACTGCAACCCGCCAGCAGGCCCAGCAAGGCCAGCGTCATCATCCGTTTTTTCATCATTTTCCTCGCTTGGGCTCGGGATCCTTGGGACGGGAGCGGTCGAAGATCAGCGAACTCGGCTGCTCGTTCAACGAATGCACCAGGGGCTGCAACTCGCTCATCAGCTGATTGAGGGATTGCACAGACTGCCGCAGCTCCTGATTGGTCTGGGAACCGGCATCATAGGTCTGCAGCGTCTCCTGCAACTGCTTGAGGCTCTCGTTCAGCGAGGCTGGCAACTGCTGGGTCGATGGCTGGCCGGTGAACTGCTCCAGATTGGCGCTCACGGCACTGACGTGCTTGAGCGTCTTGTCCAGGGTCGCCAGGGTGCTGTTGACCTGGGTCAAGGTGGTGGCCATGTCCATGTCGACGAACTTGTCGAGGATGAGGTTCACCTTGCGCTCGATCTGATCCAGCCCAGCCTGGGCGGTCGGGAACACCTGATAGCCGGCCACCTTGAGCGGCTGGTAGGCGGGCACGTCCGGGTAGAAGTTGAGATCCACCACCTTGCCGCCGGTCAGCAGGCTGGCGGTCTTCAGGCTAGCCCTCAGGCCCTCCTTGAACTGTTTGTTGAACAGGGCGCGCCACTGCTCCTTCTCCGCATTGGCGTAACGGTGGGAGAGGCGCTGCACCTCGATGCGCGCCAGCACCGGGATCTGGCGGCTCTTGAACAGCTGAACCCCCTTGTCATCGATGAGGTAGGGGGCCGAGATGACGGTGCCGACCCGAATGCCGCGGTATTGCACCGCCGCGCCAGGGTGAAGGCCGCCCACGTCGTTCTCGAACAGGAAGACGTAGTCGATGAACTGATCCAGGCTACCGGCCAGCACGCTCGCCTCATCCTTGAACAGCACGAACTCGTCGTTCTGCTTGACCGGCTCACCCGGCAGCCAGCCGGGCGGCAGTCCCATGGTGATGCCGCCGTTGACCAGGCTCTCCAGGGAGTCCATCTTGACCTTCATCCCCTCGCTGCTCATGGAGACCTCGAAGCCCGGGGTCAGCCAGAAGCGGGAGTTGCCGCTCACCAGGATGTCATAGGGAGCGTTGATGAAGAGCTGGTACTGCATCTCGCTCTTCTCGGGCAGGAACTTGGCCTCTTCGACCTGACCTATGGTGAAGCCCTGATAGTTGATGGGTGACCCCACCCCCAGGGCATTGGCGTCACGGCTGGTGAGGGAGAGCCGCAGCCCCTTGGCATCGAGCGACGCCAGGGGCGGCCTGTCCAGCATGGCGTAGGTGTTGCGCGCCTTGCCCTTCTTGCCGGGGGAGAGCTCGATGTAGGCGCCGGAGAGCAGGGTGCCGAGGCCGGAGACCCCTTCCCGGCCTATCCTGGGCTTGACCACCCAGAACTGGCTGTCCTTCTTGAGCATGCCGGCGGCGGCATTGGTCAGGCGCGCCTTCAGCACCGCATGGCTGTAGTCATCGCTGAGCTCCACCGCCTCGATGCGGCCCACTTCCACCTCGCGGGAGCGGATCACCGTCTTGCCCGCCACTATGCCCTCGGCGGTGGCCACGGTCAGAGTGAAGCTGGGGCCTTGTGAATACCAGTGCTGGAACAGCATCCAGGCTCCGATGAACAGCGCCAGCATGGGCACCATCCAGATAGCGGCGGCCGAGCTCAGAAAATCCGAGCCGGGTTTCCACCTTGTCTTACGCTCACTCACGTTCGCGCTCTCCTTGTTGTAAATCCCAGATCAGTCGGGAATCGAAACTCATGGCGGCCACCATGGTGATCAGGACGACCCCCGCGAAGGCGACGGCCGCGGGGCCAGGGTAGATGGTCATCAGATTATCGAGTCGGATGAGACCCGCCAATATGGCCACCACGAAGACGTCGATCATCGACCAGCGCCCCACAAATTCGGTCATGCGATAGAGTTTCAGCTTGCGCAGCGGCGAGGCTCCCTGGCCCCGCTGCACCACGTAGCAGAGCCACAGCAGCGCCAGGATCTTCGCCAGGGGGATCACCACGCTGGCGAAGAAGATGACGGCGGCGATGGGATAGGAGCCCAGGGCCCACAGCAGCACCACCCCGCCCAGTATGGTCGAGGGGCTGTCATCCCCCAGAAACACCGTATCCATGATGGGATAGAGGTTGGCGGGGATGTAGAGGATCACCGAGGTGATGAGCAGCGCCCAGGTGCGGTTCAACCCCCCGGGCTTGCGCGAATGCAGGTGATCGCCGCAGCGCGGGCAGCGGTCGGTGCCGGCCTCGCTCAGGGCGCCGCAGATATGGCAGCCCACCAGCTCGGACTCCATGGCGCCGGCCTCGGGATCCAGCTCCCGCGATTCGGTCGGGCCAAACAGCCGCTGCCACAGCCACATCCGATCCAGTGACGAGATCATCTTGATGAGCAGCACGGTGTAACCGACGAAGGCCCAGAACGAGAGCCCCATCTTGATCTCCGCCATGCCCATCAGCTTGACCAGGGAGATGAGCACCCCGATGAGGAAGACATCCACCATCAGCCAGGGTTTGATCCGGCACAGCAGGCGACCGAGGGAGCGCAGCGCCCGGCTGTGCATATCCTTGTCGAGGCGCCACAGCACCAGCATGATGGAACCCACGTAGACCAGCGGCAGGCCTATCAGGGTCAGGCTCAGCACGGCGCCGAGGAACAGATAGCCCTGTTCAACCAGGGTGGTGATGCACTGCAGGAAGGTCATCTCCTGCCCCACCCCGTGGGAGGAGAAGGACATGAAGGTGAAGGTGTTGGCGAGCGCGAACATGATGAGGGCCGCGAAACCATAGGCGATGGGCCTGCGCTCCTGCTGGGGCAGGTGCCGGCTCAGGGTATGACCGCAACGGGGACAGCTGCTCGTCTCCCCCACCGCGAGGGTCGTTGCCGGCACCAGCAGATCGCACTCTTCACAGGCCGTCGCGTCATGGGTATAAGTCATTGGATTTGAAACCGGATGCAAGATAGGATTCCAGCAGAGGCCTGTCATGGCCAGAGCTGTCGATTATCGCAGCCACTGCCCTGAACCACCAGCCCTGTTCTTTGGGTCATTCAGCCCCCATCCGGGAAACGCGAATGGCTTTGACAAGGCAGTGACCATTTAGCACAATCAAACGCCACTTTTTTCCGCGGGACAATAATTTATGACAACTGAATCCCCAAGCTACTCCACGATTGAGCAGGCCTTCTCTCTTGGGAACGGGCAAGATTCCGCCCTCAACTGGTTGCGCAAGAATCGCAGTCAGGTCGCCATCTTCCTGGTGAGCGGCATCAAGCTGGAGGGGACCATCAGTGGCTTCGACCAGTACAGCGTGCTGTTGACCGATGCCCATGGCAACCAGCAGCTGGTCTACAAGGCCAAGATCTCCACCATCGCCATGCACTCCGGGCGTCCGGCCGTGAGCATCCAGCGCGCCCGCAAGCCTCGCGTCTCCATGGCGCCGCGCCCCCATGGTGCGCCGAGCCGCTACGATGACAATCAGGGCGGCAACAGCGAGCAATAAGGCTCGCCTCTTCTTGCCCCCACACTTCGCCACGTCAATCCTTGGCGCGAGTGACTGTCCACTCTCATGTTTATCGCCTGTCCCGTATGAGAGTGGACGTTTTACCCCGGGTTTAGAGACCCGAATCCTCCCGACTCAATAGGTCAATCCGACCGGCTCTCCTTCACGCACCATGCACACCTGCATGCCCGCCGCCTGACCGGCCTGGGCCCCTATCCCCGTGTCTTCGAACACCAGGCACTGACCCGGCTCGACCCCGAGGCGACGCGCCACCAGCAGGAAGGTGTCCGGATGGGGTTTGTGCAGCTCGACGTCATCGGCGGTGACCACCACGGGGAAGTAGCGATCCAGCCCGGTGTTGCGCAGCACGGCCTCGGCATTGACGCGGGGTGACCCCGTCCCTATCCCCATGGGGATGATGCCGTGGTAGCGATCCACCAGCTCCAGCATGGCCGGGAAGGGGGTCGCCTTGTGCAGGTTGGCCACGTAGTGCTCCGTCTTGCAGCGGGTCACCACCAGGGGATCCAGCGCAATCCGCTGCTCCTCGGCCACCAGCAGGGCGATCTTGCGGCTCGGCATGCCCCCTAGCTCATAGAACCAGTCCCCATCGAAGCGGAAGCCAAACTCCCGTGCCGTGTGCTCCCAGGCGGCCAGGTGCAGTGGCATGGAGTCCACCAGGGTGCCGTCGAGGTCGAAAACCAGGCCTTTGAATCCGGATAGGGTCATGATGCGGGATCTATGGTTGGAAAATGGGCTCCCATTCTAGCCAGAGCGCGGGCTTATCGCCACGTGCCGAAGGATGAGAAACGCTTGCGGCCCCATTTATGGTTGCCGGGGGAGAATGCCGTCACGGCGACCGGGGTCAGTGAGGGGCGATGACGGGGACCGCATCCACCAGATAGGCCAGGGTGCAGGCCCGCCCCCGGGACTTGGCGTGATAGAGCGCCTGATCCGCCTGCTCGGTGAGGGTCTGCCACCCCTTGTCCGATGAGGGGATGAGATAGCTGAAGCCGATGCTGACCGTGAGATGCGGCTCCACCTGAGAGGCCGGATGGGGGATCTGCAGCCTGCTGAGCCCCTGGTGGATCTGCTCCGCCAGTCGCTCCGCCTCCCCCGGCTGAGGCGCACACAGCAGGATGACGAACTCCTCCCCCCCGTAACGGGCCACCAGGTTGGTGCGCCGCCGCTCCGTCTCCTGCAGCAGGGCCGCGACCCGCTGCAGACACTGGTCGCCCTTGCCGTGACCGAAGTGATCGTTGTAGGACTTGAACTCATCCACGTCGATCATCAGCACCGCCAGCACCCCCTGATGGCGGCGGGCCCGCTCCCACTCCCGCTCCATGGTGATGTCCCACTGGCGGCGATTGGCGATCCCGGTCAGGGGATCCTCGAGGGAGAGCAGGGAGAGGCGCCGATTCGCCTCCTCCAGCGCCCGGTTGGTATCGGCCAGTTGCCGGGTCCGCTCCTGCACCCTCAGCTCCAGCTCCCGGTTGAAGCGCTCCAGCTTGGCCTGGGTACGCTGGCGGATCAGCAACTGGGAAAGCACGGCGGCGTACTGCTTGAAGATCTCGCTCTGATACGCCTTGAGGGGACGGCGCCAGAGCAGGTTGTCGGCGGCTATCCAGCCGATGGGGGTGGTCCCGTCCCACAGGGAGACCATGGCGTTCCAGCCCCGCCCCACCTCCTGCTGCTCGTAATAGAGGGGGGCATCCTCCAGCACCAGCACATAATCCTTGCGCCGCAGCGCCTCCTGTACCGTGGGGTGCTCGGGGATGGGGGTGACGAAGTGGCGCTCATTGGTGAGCTCCCCCGCCTCGTTGGTACCCCAGGTGCCCTGCATGGTCTTGAGATCGTTGTCGATGAGGAAGATGGCGACGCGATCGAACTGCAGCTCCTCCCTGGCGAGGACCACGGCGTCGTGCAGCAGCCTGTCTTCGTTGTCGCAGCCGGAGAGCTTGACCCCGACCTGGTGCAGGGCCTGCAGCATATTGAGGAAGGCATCCTGCAGGGCCTGCAGCATATTGAGGAAGGCATCCTGCAGGGCCTGGCTGCGATCAAGGTCCGCCTGGGTACTGAGGCGCTGATCCCGCTCCCTGTCCACCTGGCTGGCCAGCCTTCTGCCATCCAGCTCCGCTGCCAGATAATGCATCAGCAGTTGAATGCTCTGCTGGTGACGCATGGGCAGACGATCCAGTCGGCGCCTCGTCTCCAGATAGACCACGGCCTCCAGTCCCTGGTGCCGTTTGAGGGGGAAGCTGACCCGCAGGCGCGGGGCCTCGGGCTCGACGTTCTCCCAGGGCCCCCGGGCCTGTGCCACGGGTTCCACCAGCAACTGGCCGAGCACGAGGGAGCGTTCGATAAAAGAGACGGGGAGGGTCGGCAGGGTGTCGGCAGCCAAACAGAGCAGGCCCGACTCCGGCCGGTAACAATAAAGCTGGGGCACAGGCGCCCGCAGCCACAGATAGATCTGTTCGGCCTCGGTCTTCTCTCTGACCGCGGCCAGGGTCACTTCACAGAGGTGTTCGAAACTGGTGAAGTGCTCCGGATCCCATTCTTGCATGCCCACTCATCCTTGAAATGTATCCAAGCGAGTATATCTACAAAGTCAGCGCCTAACTGACCTGACACTCAAAAGCGCGATCCAGAGCCCATTTTTACAGCAGATCCAGCGCCTGCATGGCGCTGCGAATGCGCTCGCGAGTGGCCTCGGACAGGGGCATCACCGGCAACCGGCACTCCTCGCTGCACAGACCCAGCAGGGAGACCGCGTACTTGGCGCCAGCCGGGCTCGGTTCGGCGAACATGGCCTGATGCAGGGGGATCAGCTTGTCCTGCAGCTCGCGGGCCGCCTGCCAGTCACCGGCCAGGGCCAGGTTCTGCACCTCGGCCACCAGCTTGGGGGCCACGTTGGCGGTCACCGAGATGCAACCCTGACCGCCGCCTATGTTGTAGGCGACCGCGGTGGCATCTTCACCGGAGAGCCAGGCGAACGGCTTCTTGATGAGCTGGCGCTCGATCCAGGGACGGGCCAGATCGCCGGTGGCATCCTTCACCCCGGCGATCCGCGGCAGCTCGGCCAGGCGGGCCAGGGTCGCCGGCTGCACATCGACGATGGCGCGGGGCGGGATGTTGTAGACGATGATGGGCTTGCTGGTGGCGTCGTGCACCGCCTTGAAGTGGTGATACAACCCCTCCTGATTCGGGCGGTTGTAGTAACCGGCCACGTGCAGGGTGGCATCGGCCCCCGCCTGCTCGGCGTGACGGGTGTATTCGATGGCCTCGACCGGGTTGTTGGAACCGGCGCCCGCGATGACGGGCACGCGACCGGCCACCTGCTTGACCACCAGCTCCACCACCCGGCAGTGCTCGTCGTGGGTCAGGGTCGGGCTCTCCCCCGTGGTACCGACCGGCACTATGCCATGGGTGCCTTGCTCTATGTGCCACTCCACCAGACGAGCCAGCGCGGCCTCATCCAGCTGGCCCTGCTTGAACGGCGTGATCAGGGCAACTATCGAACCTTGAAACATGGATTTCCTTCTCCTGAATGGGTGGTTTGGTCAATAAAAAGCCCCGGTACGAGGGTCGCTACCGGGGCTTGAATCGTCTCAAGGATGAGAGGTTACGCGCGCACGTCAGCAGGCCCGGGGAACAGGCTGTGTTTATGCTTTCGTTTCGATACGCGCTGGCGCATGGCTCATCTCTGGATATATAAGGTGTCTGGCATATTTCGGGAAGGCGGCATAAATGTCAAGGCGAAAGCAGCCATGTATAATGGCCGCCCAAAATTGCGTGGAGAAAACCAATGAGCCGTCCTGTCAGTGCCGTCAGCCAGATGCTGGAACGTAACCAAGCCCTCTTCGTCGGCAAGCGGCTGCTCGTCTGCGGCGCCCTGGAGGATGACTACCCACGCCAACTGGCCGAACTGACCGACTCCCTGACCGTCTTCACCACTGACTACTGCTACTACCTCGGCCAGCAAGAGGCGCTCGGGGATCGCATCCTGTTCGATCACCGACTCGGCGGCGCCCCCCGCTTCGATGCCCTGCTGCTGCTGATGCCCAAGGCCAAGGCCGAGGCCCAATACCTGCTGGCCATGATGACCCCCTTGCTGGAAGCGGGCGCCGATCTCTTGCTGGCAGGGGAGAACCGGGGGGGGATCAACGGTGCCGACAAGCTGCTGGCAGCCTATGGGGAGAAGCCCATCAAGCGGGACTCGGCGCGCCGCTGCTCCCTCTATCACGGTGAGCTCAGCAAGCCGGTCGCCCCGTTCGAGCTGGATGCCTGGTTCAGCCGCTATGAGTGCAAGGCCGGTGACACGGCGCTGACGGTGATGGCCCTGCCCGGGGTATTCAGCGCCGACGGCCTGGATCTCGGCAGCCAGATGCTGCTGGCCAGCCTCCCCCCCATGACCGGCAGGCTGCTGGACTTCGGCTGCGGTGCCGGCGTCATCGGTGCCATGCTGGCCAAGCGCAACCCCGAGCTGCAAGTAAACATGGTGGACATCAGTGCCCTGGCGCTGGAGTCCAGCCGCCGTACCCTGGCCGCCAACGGCCTGCAGGGTCATGTGCACGCCTCCGATGTCTACTCCGATATTGATGGAAAATTCCAACATATCGTCTCGAACCCGCCCTTCCACGCCGGGCTCAAAACCTTCTATACCGCCACCGAAACCTTCCTGGAAAAGGCCCCCGCCTACCTCAGTGCCGACGGCTCCCTGACCATAGTCGCCAACGCCTTCTTGCGATATCTGCCTATACTGGAGGCTCACTTCAGACAGACCGAGGTGATCGGCAGCGATGCCAAATTCAAGGTCTATCTGAGCAAAGTGTAATTAAGTGTAACGGCTGTCATAAAAGCAGTAGAGAGTGCCAGACGGAATCTGTTAAGGTGAAAGAAAACGATTTCCACCCCTTTCGGGGTGTTTTTTCGCAGCAGACTGAAAACCTTTTCATACAGAGAGAGAAATACGATGGCAGGCATTTTGACCATGATTTTGGCAGGGGGAGAAGGGACCCGTCTCCAGCCACTGACCACCACCCGCAGCAAACCCTCGGTGCCCTTTGGCGGCAGTTACCGGCTGATCGACTTCGTCCTCAACAACTTCGTCAACGCCGACTTCCTGCGCATCTATGTGCTCACCCAGTTCAAGTCCCAATCCCTCTACCTGCACATGAAGAAGGGCTGGAACATCGTCGGCATCACGGATCGCTTCATCGACCCCATCCCGGCCCAGATGCGGATGGGCAAGCGCTGGTATGACGGCACCGCGGACGCCATCTACCAGAACCTGCGCTTCATCGAGACCTCGGATCCCGAGCACGTCTGCATCTTCGGCTCGGATCACATCTACAAGATGGACGTGAGCCAGATGGTCTCCTTCCACAAGCAGAAGGCCGCCGCCATGACGGTCGCCGCCCTGCGCATGCCCATCGAGGAGGCGAGCGCCTTCGGGGTGATCGAGGTGGATCAGGAGGGGCGGATGATAGGCTTCGAGGAGAAACCCAAGCATCCCAAGCACATCCCCGGGGATCCCACCCAGGCCCTGGTCTCCATGGGCAACTACATCTTCGAGACCGAGACGCTGTACCGCGAGCTGAAGCGGGATGCCGCGGAGGAGAACTCCAGCCACGACTTTGGCAAGGATATCATCCCCAGCCTCTACCCCCGCACCCCCGTCTATGTCTACGACTACAGCAGCAACGTGATCCCGGGGGAGAAACCCAACGTCTACTGGCGCGATGTGGGGACGCTGGACTCCTATTGGCAGGCACACATGGACCTGGTGGCCGATGATGCTCCCTTCTCCCTCTACAACCGCAAGTGGCCGCTACACACCCACTATCCGCCCCTGCCCCCCGCCACCTTCATCGACACCGACGACTGCAAGGTGAAGATCGCCAACTCCCTGATCTCCGGCGGCTGTTTCATCCAGGGCAGCCAGATCCAGCGCTCCATCCTGGGCTTTAGCTGCAACATAGGTCCCTGCAGTCACATCAGCGAATCCGTGCTGCTGGGGGACGTGAAGATCGGGGAAGGCTGCTCAATTCGGCGCGCCATCATAGATAAAAACGTTGAAATTGCACCCGGCACCGTGATCGGTGAGAATCTGGACCATGACAGAGAGAGGTTTACCGTGTCCGAAGGCGGTATCGTCGTGGTACCTAAGGGAGCAAGAGTTGGTTACTAGCCCGTTGAAAATCCTGTTTGTTGCCTCTGAGGTCGAGGGGTTGGTGAAGACCGGGGGCCTGGCGGACGTGGCCAGAGCCCTGCCACTGAATCTCGCCCGCCAGGGCCACGACGTTCGCATCATCCTGCCCTTCTACCAGACCCTCAAGCGCCGGGACGAGGCGACACTCATCGCCTCCCGTTGGCTGCCCACCCCGCCGGATCGGGCCGATATCAGCTATCGCATCTATCAGCTGGAACTGGACGGGGTCTGCGTCTACCTGCTGGATTGCCCGCAGTACTTCGAGCGCCCCCAGCTCTACGCGGAGAACAACCAGGCCTACCCCGACAACGGCGAGCGGTTCGCCTTCTTTGCCGCCGCAGCCCTGCACGCCTGCGAACAGCTCGATTTTGCCCCCGACATCGTCCACTGTAACGACTGGCACACCGGTCTGCTGCCCCTGCTGCTCAAGACCCGCTATGCAGGCAACCCCTTCTTCCAGCACACCCGTTCGGTCATCAGCATCCACAACGCGGCCTTTCAGGGGGTGTTCGATCGCCCGCAGTTCTGGGCCCTGCCCGAGATCACCGACTACGAGCGGCGCATCAACTACGACTACGGCCACGTCAACCTGCTCAAATGCGGGGTGCTCTATGCGGACAAGATCAATGCGGTCAGCCCCAACTATGCCAACGAGCTGCTGACTCACCTGGGTGCCCACGGCATGGCCAGCGTGTTCCAGCAGCGGGCCAGCGATCTGTGCGGCATCCTCAACGGCTGCGACTATCAGGACTGGGATCCCGCCTGCGATACCTATCTGCCCGCGACCTATGATGCCGACCACCTCGCCGGCAAGGGTATCTGCAAGCAGACCCTGCAGCAGGAGGCGGGCCTTCCCGCTGCAGATTTGCCGATTTACGGCATGGTATGCCGCCTGACCGAGCAGAAAGGGGTCCATCTGCTGATCCCCACCCTGACCAAGTTCCTGCAGCATCAGGTCCAGCTGGTCATCGTCGGCTCGGGCGACCCGTCCCTCGCCGCCCAGTTGCAGGCCATCGCCCAGCAACACGCCGACAAGTTTGCCTTCATCAACGCCTACGACGATCGGTTGGCCCATCTGGTGGAGGCCGGCGCCGACTTCTTCCTGATGCCCTCTCTGTTCGAGCCCTGCGGCCTCAACCAGATGTACAGCCTGGCCTACGGCACCCTGCCGCTGGTGCGGGCCGTCGGCGGCCTGAAGGATACCGTCGTGGACTGGGACGCGGACCCTGCGCGGGCCACCGGTTTTTGCTTCAACGATCCCACCGCCAGCACCCTGCTCGATGCCATGCGTCGCAGCTTGCTCCACTACCTGCAAGAACCGGAGCGCTTCGCCAAGGTGCAGCGCACGGCCATGCAGACCCGTTTCAACTGGGCAGACTCCGTGACCCAATACGAGCAGATGTATCGGGATGCGCTGGCTAGGGACAGGCGCTGATTGCTGAAGTTTTGTGCCCTTGGCGCGGCTTTATCCGTCAACAGCGAAAAAAGTCCCCTTTGGCTGTTGACGCTCCCCCAAAACTCTATAGAATCCCCCACCGCAGTGATGCGAAGGTGGCGGAATTGGTAGACGCGCTAGCTTCAGGTGTTAGTGTCCCACGGATGTGAGGGTTCGAGTCCCTCTCTTCGCACCATACTGCGACATGCTTCATCGATGGCATGGAAAACAAGATTGATGACAATGTGCGAAGGTGGCGGAATTGGTAGACGCGCTAGCTTCAGGTGTTAGTGTCCCACGGATGTGAGGGTTCGAGTCCCTCTCTTCGCACCATGCTTTTATCAGACAGCATGTAAATCCAGACTGATAACCCGATGTGCGAAGGTGGCGGAATTGGTAGACGCGCTAGCTTCAGGTGTTAGTGCCCCCCGGGTGTGAGGGTTCGAGTCCCTCTCTTCGCACCATGCTTTTGTCAGACAGCATGTAAATCCAGACTGATAACCCGATGTGCGAAGGTGGCGGAATTGGTAGACGCGCTAGCTTCAGGTGTTAGTGTCCCACGGATGTGAGGGTTCGAGTCCCTCTCTTCGCACCATGCTTCTGACATGTAAAATCAGAGAATGCGCTCCAACCGCATTTAAAAACCAGCTGGAGAAAATCAGTGTGCGAAGGTGGCGGAATTGGTAGACGCGCTAGCTTCAGGTGTTAGTGTCCCACGGATGTGAGGGTTCGAGTCCCTCTCTTCGCACCATCTATCATGCAAAAGGCCCATCACGAGAGTGATGGGCCTTTTGTTTTTGTGGCTCATGGCTATGCTGTTGATAACACTAGGCCACCACAGGGGCGACCCATGATCCTGGATACCGACATTCACAACTTCTATGAGCATCTGGTGCTCAAGGAGATAGAGAAGCAGGGGCTGGGTCAGGCCCTGAGCCCCCAGCAACTGGCGGATCTCTGCTGCCTGACCCTGAACCAGCTTCCCGCCCACTACATTCGCCACAACGTCGACATGATCTACTTCACCACAGAGGTCGAGCGCACCGAGATGGAGCAGAGGGTCATCGCCGCGCTGCGCCAGGCCCATGACAGGATCCTGGCCATCCCCTCCCGCTAGCGACTAGTGCCAGCTCTGCTGCCAGATCAGGGCCACCACCCCCGTCATGCCCGCCACCGGCAGCAGGATCAACACAGGCCTCAGCCTGGGTTCCAGCATGACCCAGGCCGCCAGCAGGAACCCCAGGCTCCAGATGCCGTATGCCTTGTCCTGACCCCAACCCAATACCGCCAGCCCCCCTGCCAATAGCAGGCAGCGCACTATCCAGATCATGGTGAATTCCCTCTCGCAACAATTGATAATAATTATCATTTGTATTTTATGAGGGTGCAATCGGACTTTCCTATGGGTCTCGCCCATTTGTGTGGCATCGACCAAACACTCAAAAAATGCTTACGAGATCAACTAATGGGCAAGTTTTTCAATCATTAATGCATTTTTGCTAAATAAGTTGGGATTTCGAGCCTTGGGTTTGTGGTAGATTGCGCCCTCTTTTTGGGTTGGCTCCTCGGGATACGCGTATCCACAGGACGAGAGGCTCCAACCTTGGCGAGCAAGAGTTTAGGAAGTATCTATGCAAAACCAACAAAACCACATCCGATTGCCAAGCATGCCGCAGGTGTTCGCCTGCCTGGCGATTTTCCTGGCCCTGGCCTTCTCCTTCACCAGCGTGCTCGATCTGCCAATCCAGTTGGCGCTGTTCATCGCCTGGTTCGTCATCATGGGGCTCGGCATCCGGCTCGGCCATGATTACAAGTCCCTGGAGCAGGCCGCCGTCGACGGCGTCGCCAAGGGGATGGGCGCCATCCTGATACTGGTCTCCGTCGGTGCCCTGGTCGGCACCTGGATCGCCGGCGGCATAGTCCCCAGCATCATCTACTTCGGCCTCAAGGTGATACACCCGTCCATCTTCCTGCTGGCAACCCTGATCATCTGCTCCCTCACCTCGCTGGCGACCGGCACCTCCTGGGGCTCCGCCGCCACCGCCGGCATCGCCATGATGGGCATAGGCCACAGCCTGGGGGTACCCGCGCCTCTGGTGGCGGGTGCCGTGCTCTCCGGCGTCTACTTCGGTGACAAGCTCTCCCCCCTCTCGGACTCCGTGGTGCTGGCATCCACCATGTCCAACGTCGACGTGGTGGAACACATCAAGGGCATGCTGCCCATCAGCCTGTTCTCCTACGTCATCACGGCCGCCCTGTTCACCGTGGTCGGCATACAGTACTCCGGCAATGTCAGCCTGGAGCAGGTCAACCTGGTGATGGAAGCCCTCGACAAGCAGTTCAACATCACGCCGCTGGCCATAGTCCCCGTGGTGCTGGTGCTGGGCCTCTTGGCCAACCGCAAGCCAGCCTTCCCGGTGATCAGCTTCGGTGCCCTGCTGGGCCTTATCTGGGCCATCGCCTTCCAGGGCATGGATCCGGTCAAGGCGATGCACTCGGCCTACAGTCCCTTCCCCATCGTCTCCGGGGTCGACTTCATCGACAACATCCTCGGCCGCGGCGGCATGGAGTCCATGCTGGGGTCGGTGGCCGTCATCATCTTCGGTCTGGGCTTCGGCGGTCTGCTGGAGAAGGTCGGCATCCTGACGGTCATCGCCAGCGCCTTCGAGAAGCGGATCAACAGTGCCGGCAGCCTGACCACTCACACCATAGGCACCGCCTTCCTGGCCAACGTGTTCGGTTCGGCCATGTATGTGTCCCTGATCCTGACCCCCAAGATCATGGCCAAGAATTACGACCGGCTGGGACTGGCTCGCAAGAACCTCTCCCGCAACGCTGAGTTTGGCGGCACCCTCACCTGCGGCATGGTGCCCTGGAGCGACAACGGCATCTTCATGGCCGGGGTGCTGGGGGTGGCAACCCTGGACTACCTGCCCTACATGTGGCTCAGCTTCACCTGCATCATAGTGACCATCACCCTCGCCTATCTGGGCAAGGGGGTGAACCGGCTGCCGGTGATCGAGGCGGCCAGCTCTCGCTAAGCATTCAAAGACAATGACAAAGGCGCCTGCAGGCGCCTTTCGTTTGGGCGCGGTTAACGGTTAAGCTGACAGCTCACCCAGTGGCAGGATGCCCAGATGAACTTCACCTTTCGCCAGATCCGCTATTTCGTCGCCGTGGCCGACAGCTTCTCGGTGAGCCGCGCCGCCGCCGAGCTGCACATCTCCCAGTCTGCCGTCACCAGTTCCATCCGCGAGCTGGAGACCGAACTCGGCGCCGCCCTGTTCGAGCGCAACCCGCGCGGGGTCAGCCTCACCGCCCAGGGTCACCAGTTCTTGCTGCACGCCAGACGGATCCTCGGCGCCATGACGGAAGCGGGACAATCCCTCAAGGCGGTGGCCCAGCAGGATCAGGGCCAGCTCACCCTGGGAGTGACGACGCTAGTGGCAGGTTACTATCTGTCGGAGGCCCTAGGCCGATTCCGCCGCGCCTTCCCGGCGGTGCGCATCGAGGTGAAGGAGGACGAGCAGCCCTACCTCGAGCACCAGATTGTCAACGGCGAGGTGGACGTGGGGATCCTGATGACCAACCGCACCATCCGTCAGGAGGCGTTCGATACCGAGCTGCTGACCCGCTCGCCGCTGCGACTCTGGCTCGCCGCCAACCACCCCCTCTGCGCCGAATCCACCCTCTCCCTCAAGGCCCTCGGCGAGGAGCCCATGATCTCCCTCACCGCCGATCAGCTGGATCAGATCATCGGCTCAGGCCTGCGCCGCTACGGCATAGCGCCGCGCATCGTATTGCGCACCGCCTCGGTGGAGGCGGTGCGCAGCCTGGTGGCCAGCCAGCTCGGGGCCGCCCTGCTGCCGGACTTCGCCTACCGCCCCTGGTCCCTGGAGCAGGAGCGGGTCGAGGCCCGCCCCATCAAGGAGCCCATTCCCGCCATCGACATCGGCCTGGTATGGCGCCGTGGTTCACGCCTGAGCTGGACCGCCCGCGAGTTCATCGACATAGTGCGGGATCAGAGCCGGCTGCGGGCCCGTCAGGCGACTCTCCGCTAGGGCTCATCCTCTTCATCCCCCAAAAATTCAGTTTCATATGCACTCGATATCTGTTTTTCAGATACCTGTGTGGTTAAAAATTGAAATTCTCATTACGGCGTCCCTCTCCTACGCTCATGGCAGTTAACAGGATGTTAATGCCATGACGATGTCGCCATGGCTCCCGATCATGCAAGGAGCGCAAGATGAAACTGACCCCACTGACCCTGGCCCTGATCCCGGCCCTGCTGGCAGGCCAGACCCAGGCCGCCCCCACCGAGCTCGGCAAGGGTGAAGGCCAACTCAATATCGTGGCCTGGGCCGGCTACGTGGAGCGCGGCGAGACCGACAAGAACTACGACTGGGTGACCGGCTTCGAGCAGGAGACCGGCTGCAAGGTCAGCGTCAAGACGGCGGCCACCTCGGACGAGATGGTGGCCCTGATGAACGAGGGGGGCTTCGATCTGGTGACCGCCTCCGGCGACGCCAGCCTGCGCCTCATCGCCGGCGGCAAGGTGCAGGCCCTGAATCTGGCGCTCATCCCGAGCTACAACAAGATTGATCCCCGCCTGCAGAGCGCCCCCTGGCACACGGTGGATGGCAAACACTACGGCGTGCCCTACCAGTGGGGCGGCAACATCCTGATGTACAACACCAAGACCTTCCCCAAGGCCCCCGACTCCTGGAATGTGGTATTCGAGGAGCAGACCCTGCCGGACGGCAAGTCCAACAAGGGGCGAGTACAGGCGTTCGACGGCCCCATCCACATCGCCGATGCGGCCCTCTACCTGATGAGCCACCAGCCTGGGCTCGGCATCAAGGATCCCTACGAGCTGAACGAGGATCAGTACAAGGCCTCCCTCGAACTGCTGCGCAAGCAGCGTCAACTGGTGGGGCGCTACTGGCACGACGCCTTCGTCCAGATCGATGACTTCAAGAACGAGGGGGTGGTCGCCTCCGACTCCTGGCCCTTCCAGGCCAACACCCTGATCGCCGACAAGCAGCCCATCGCCACCACTGTGCCCAAGGAGGGGGTCACCGGCTGGGCCGACACCAGCATGGTACACAGCGAGGCCAAGAACCTGACCTGCGCCTACAAGTGGCTGGAACACTCCCTCAACAACAAGCTGCAGGGGGATCTCGCCTCCTGGTTCGGCTCGGTGCCCGTGGTGCCCGCCGCCTGCGAGGGCAATACCCTGCTCGGGGCCGATGGATGCAAGACCAACGGCATCGACAACTTCGATCGGGTCCACTTCTGGCGCACGCCGGTTTCCCAGTGCAAGAGCCAGGGTACCTGTGTCCCCTACTATCGCTGGGTCTCGGACTATATCGCCATCCTGGGTGGTCGCTGAGCCCCTTCAGGTAAACAACGCCTGACATAGCCCTCTTGCGGGCCAGGTGGAGACCCGGCCCGGTTAGATGACAAGGACGTATCATGACAGCCGTACAATTTGACCGGGTCAGCCGCCACTATGGCGAGGTGAAGGCGGTCGACGACATCTCCTTCCAGATCCCTGCCGGCGAGTTCTTCACCCTGCTGGGCCCGAGCGGTTCCGGCAAAACCACCTGTCTGCGGATGATCGCGGGCTTCGAATACCCGAGCGCCGGGGAGATCCGCCTGTTCGGCGAGCCCTGCTCACGGGTGCCGCCCTACGATCGCAACCTCAATACCGTGTTCCAGGACTATGCGCTCTTCCCCAACATGGATGTGCGCGACAACATCGGCTATGGCCTGATGCTCAGGGGCGTGCCAAAGACGGAACGCTATCGCAAGGTAGACGAGATGCTGGAGCTGGTGCGACTGCCCGGCGTCGGCAATCGCCGCCCAGGCCAGCTCTCCGGCGGCCAGCGCCAGCGCATTGCCATCGCCCGGGCGCTGATCAACCAGCCGCGCATTCTGCTGCTGGACGAGCCGCTCGGCGCACTGGATCTCAAGCTGCGCGAGCAGATGCAGCTCGAGCTGAAAGCCTTACAGCGCCAGCTCGGCATCACCTTCATCTTCGTCACCCACGATCAGCAGGAGGCGCTCTCCATGAGCGACCGCATCTGCATCTTCAATCAGGGCAGGATCGAGCAGATAGCCCCGCCGGATCGGATCTACGACGCCCCGGCCACCCCCTTCGTCGCCCGCTTCGTCGGCACCGTCAACCTGTTCGAGGGGGAGCAGGCCAGGCGCCTGTGCGGCGACAGCCAGCAGATGATGGTGCGCCCTGAGCGGATCCGGCTCACCGAGGCCGGCACGCCGGGATGGTCGGGGGAGATCCGCGAGGTGGAGTATCTGGGGGCCTTCGTGCGCTACCGGGTCGATCTGGGGGATAGACTCGAGATCATCGTCAACCACCCCAACGAGGGGCAGGAGCGCCTCCCCCACGGCGCCCGGGTCAGTCTCAACTGGCCGGAGCAGGCCATTCACCGCCTGACGGCTTCCGAACCGGAGACTCAGCCATGAGCCTCCCCCAGAGTGCGAGCCTTCCCATGAACCCTGTCTCTGCACCATCCACCCTTCGGCCGCTGCGGCGCCTCTCCACCCTGCTCTATGGCCGCCCCGGCCTGCTGCTGGGGATCCTACTCGGCCCGCCCCTGATCTGGCTCGGCATCATCTATGTGGGCTCCTTGCTGATGCTGCTCTCCAACGCCTTCTTCGGGCTGGACGAGTTCAGCGGCCAGGTACGCCACGAGCTGGGACTGCAAAACTTCGTCGCCCTGCTGCGACCGGAGAACCTGGACGTCATCCTCAGAACGGTAGGCATGGCGCTGCTGGTGACCCTGGCCTGCGCCCTGCTCGGCTTCCCCGTCGCCTACTACATGGCGCGCTACACCAGCGGCAAGACCCGGGCCCTGTTCTACCTCGGCATCATGCTGCCGCTCTGGTCCAGCTATCTGGTGCGAGTCTACGCCTGGAAGCTGATCCTGGCCAAGGAGGGGGTCATCAGCTGGCTGGCGGACAGCCTCGGGCTGGACTGGCTGCTGGACGGCGTCCTCTCCCTGCCGGTGATAGGCGGGCCGTCGTTGTCGTTCTCGCGGCTCGGCACCTTTATCGTCTTCGTCTACGTCTGGCTGCCCTTCATGATCCTGCCGATCCAGGCGGCGGTGGAGCGGATCCCGCGATCCCTGCTGGAGGCTAGCGGCGATCTCGGTGCCACCCCGGCCCAGACCTTCCGTACCCTGATCCTGCCGCTGGCCCTGCCTGGCGTGGTCGCGGGATCCATCTTCACCTTCTCCCTGACGCTCGGGGACTACATCATCCCGGGCATCATAGGCAACTCGATCATGTACATAGGCCAGGTGGTCTATATCCAGCAGGGGACGGCGGGCAACCTGCCCTTCGCCGCCGCCTTCTCCCTGGTACCCATCCTCATCATCGCCGTCTACCTGGCCATCGCGAAACGCTTGGGAGCCTTCGATGCGCTCTAATCCACCCGTGAATCAGGCCTCAGGTCTGCTGAAATACGCCGCCATCGGCGGGCTGCTGTTCCTGCATATCCCCATCCTGTTCATCTTCCTCTACGCCTTCACCAGCGAGAGCAAGAGCTACCAGTTTCCACCTCCCGGCCTGACCCTGAAGTGGTTCGAGGTGACGCTGAACCGGCCGGACGTGTGGCGCGCCATCCAGCTGTCGCTAGAAGTGGCCGGGCTCGCCACCCTGGCCGCCATGGTGCTCGGCACCCTGGCGGCGGGGGCCATTGCCCGCAGCCGCTTCTTCGGCCAGGAGGTGGTGTCGCTGCTGCTGGTGCTGCCCATCGCCCTACCCGGCATCGTCACCGGCATAGCGCTGCGCTCCGCCTACGGCCTGCTGGAGATCCCGTTCAGTTTCTGGACCATAGTCATCGGCCACGCCACCTTCTGCGTGGTGGTGGTCTACAACAATGCCCTGGCGCGGTTTCGCCGCACCAACCAGAGCCTTATCGAGGCGTCCATGGATCTCGGGGCCGACGGCTTCCAGACCCTGCGTTACGTGATCCTGCCAAACCTCGCCACCGCTCTGCTGGCGGGGGGCATGCTGGCGTTCGCACTCAGCTTCGACGAGGTGATAGTCACCACCTTCACCGCGGGCCAGCAGACCACATTGCCCATCTGGATGTATCAGGAGCTGATCCGCCCCCGGGACAGACCCGTCACCAACGTGGTGGCCCTCATCATAGTGGCCGTCACCACCATCCCCATTCTGCTTGCCTACTACCTTACCCGCGACGGCCAGGACGTCGCCGGCAGCGGCAAATAACGACTCAACGCGTGCGCAAGGATGCAACCATGAAGCTCAATACCCAATTGCTTATCGACGGCCAGTTTGTCACCGGTGACGGTCCGGCCGAGCCCGTCCTCAACCCCGCCACCGGCGAGCTCATCGCCTCGGTGCCAGAAGCCTCGTTCGAGCAGGTGAGCCGGGCGGTGAACGGCGCCCAGCGGGCCTTCGCCCAGTGGAGCCGCACCACCCCGGCCCAGCGCAGCAACCTGCTGCTACGTTTGGCCGATGCGATCGAGCGCCACGCCGAGGAGTTCGCGGCGCTGGAATCCCTCAATTGCGGCAAGCCCTATCTGGCGGTGCTGAACGACGAGCTGCCCGCCGTGGTGGACTGCTTCCGCTTCTTCGCCGGGGCGGCCCGTTGCCTGCAAGGACCGCTGGCGGGAGAGTATCTAGAGGGGCACACCAGCATGATCCGCCGGGATCCCATAGGCGTGGTGGGCAGCATAGCGCCCTGGAACTATCCGCTGATGATGGCGGCCTGGAAGATGGCACCCGTGCTCGCCGCTGGCAATACGGTGGTGCTCAAGCCCTCCGAGCAGACCCCGCTCACCGCCCTGCGCCTGGCGGGGCTCGCCAGCGAGCTCTTCCCCCGGGGGGTCATCAACATCATCTGTGGCCGAGGTGAGAGCGTTGGTGCACCACTGGTGGAACACCCCCTGATACGCATGGTGTCCCTCACCGGCGATATCGCCACCGGCCAGAAGATCCTGCAGAGCGCCGCCCGCACCATGAAGCGCACCCACCTGGAACTGGGTGGCAAGGCGCCTGTCATCATCTTCGACGATGCAGATCTCGAAGCCGTGGTGGCGGGCATCCGTACCTTCGGCTTCTACAACGCCGGCCAGGACTGCACCGCCGCCTGCCGCATCTACGCCCAGGGCAAGATCTACGACAAGTTTGTCGCCGCCATGACGGAGGCCGTGGCCTCCATCAAGGTGGGGGGCCAGCGCGAGGAGGGGGTGGAGATGGGGCCACTCATCTCGGACCGCCAGCGCAACCGGGTCGCCAGCTTCGTGGAGCGGGCCCAGAGCAGCGGCCACGTGGAGGTGACGACGGGGGGCAAGATCCGCCCAGGCAACGGTTTCTTCTTCGAGCCGACCCTGATCGTCGGCGCCCGTCAGGAGGACGAAATCGTGCGGCGAGAGGTGTTCGGCCCCGTGGTGTCGGTGACGCGTTTCAATGACGCCGAGCAGGTGGTGCAGTGGGCCAACGACTCGGACTACGGCCTCGCCTCCTCGGTCTGGACCCGGGATCTCGGCCTCGCCAGCAAGGTGGCGAGCCACCTGCAATATGGCTGCACCTGGATCAACACCCACTTCATGCTCTGCTCCGAGATGCCCCACGGCGGCATGAAGATGTCCGGCTACGGCAAGGACCTCTCCCTCTACGCGCTGGAGGACTACACGGTGCCGCGCCACATCATGGTCAAGCTCTGAAAATAACGAGGCTGGCCCCGGGCCAGCCTCGCTGCATTGTCATTTCCTGCTTTTCCCCTCCCTCTGGATCCTCCCTCAATCTCACTTCTTATGACAACCGCCATAACCAGTGGTGATCCAGAAGAAGCAGGCCGAACAGCAGTATCAGGTGGTAGATGGAGAAGCGGAAGGTGCGCATCGCCTGGGCAGGCCGGTCAGAGACCTTCAACAACCAGCCATGCCAACAGAATTGCAGGTTAAGCCCCAGGCTGCCCACCAGATAGATGAGGCCAGACATGCCGATCAGATAGGGCAACAGGCAGATCAGGGTCAGCATCAGCAGATAGAGCAAGATAGCCGTCTTGGTGAAGGCGATGCCGTGGGTGACGGGCAGCATGGGGATCCGGGCGCTAGCGTACTCATCCCGCCGATGAATGGCCAGGGACCAGAAGTGGGGCGGGGTCCAGGCGAAGATGATCATCACCAGCAGCCAGGGCTCGGCCGAGAGCTGCCCCGTGATGCATGTCCAACCCAAGAGCGGCGGCATGGCCCCCGCCAGCCCGCCGATGACGATGTTTTGAGGGGTAGCCTTCTTCAGCAGCAGGGTATAGACGATGGCATAGCCAAACAGACTGGCAAGGGTCAGCCAGGCGGTCAGGGGGTTCACGCCCCAATAGAGCAGCACAAATCCCAGCAGGGCCAGCCAGAGAGCAAAGATCATGGCCGCCCGAGTGCTGATCCGCCCCCGAGCGACCGGGCGCCAGCGCGTCCTGCGCATCTGGGCGTCGATGCCGCTATCCAGGCTGTGATTTATGGCTGCCGCAGCCGACGCCAGCAAACCTATGCCCGCCAGTCCCAACGCTATGCGATCCAGCGAGGCTAGTGTCGGCTCGGCCAGCAACATGCCAACCCAGGCCGTCAGCAGCAGCAGGGCCACCACCTTGGGTTTGGTCAGCTGGTAATAGTCCCGTAGCAACTGGAGATCGAATAGCTGCGCCAGCGACTTGTCGTTCATATCCGGCTCCTGATCGCCAGAGGCGACAACGAGGGGGAGGTGGCAGCGTGGGAGAGGCGCCGACGAGCCAGCACACACAGCACCAGCAGGTGCGCCCCCACCAGGTTATGGGCGAGCGCGTTGGCCAGAGGCAGGGCGAGGTGCACATTGGCCAGTCCCAGAGCTATCTGAACCAGCAGCAGGGTGAGGAGCAGAGCTCCGAACGCTCGCATCGGCCCACCATGACGGATCAGGCCCAGTGCGAAGCCTCCCACCAGCAGGGCTGCGGCCAGCGCCCCCAGTCGATGGGTGATGTGAATGGTCTGGCGCGCCTCCCTGCTCAAGACCCCGAACTCGTAGCTTTCATGGCCGAGGGGCAGGTGAAAGGCTTCATCCCAATCCAACTGTTGCTGCCAACCGGAGTGACACAGGGGAAATTCGGCGCAGGCCATGGCGGCATAGTTGGATGAGGTCCAGCCTCCCAGGGCAATCTGGATCAAGAGCATGCCGCAGGCGAGAGTACCCAACCAGGTGAGCCCCTGGCCACAGACGATGGCTTGGCGGGCTTGCCCCAACTCGCAGCGATAGAGCCACAGCAGGGTCAGGATGGCAAAGCCACCGAGCAGATGTGTCGTCACCACCAGGGGGTGCAGTGCCAGAGTCACTGTCCACATGCCTAGCGCCGCCTGCCCGATCACCAGCAAAAGCAGTCCACCGGCGTAAATGCGCAGACGCCCCCCCTGCCGCCAGCTCAACAGGAACAGGGCCGCTATCAGGCACCCCAGCATGCCAGCGAAGTAGCGATGCACCATCTCGCTGCGGGCCTTGTGGGGCTCCAGCGGGGTATCCGGATAGAGCATGGCCGCCCGCTCGGCCTGCGCCGAATGGGGAATGGCCAGGGAGCCGTAACAGCCTGGCCAGTCGGGGCAGGCAAGCCCCGCATCGGTGAGCCGGGTATAGGCGCCGAGCAGAATGACCAGCACGGCCAGTGCGATGGCGATCGAGGCCAATCTCTGCTGCAGTCTCATTGCACGCCTCGCTGGTACTTGAGCAGCTGCTGCAGATCCGACAGCACCGCCTTGCCAAACAGGGGCCACTGACTGCTGTTGTCCGGTACCTCGTAATGCAATATGGCCAGCCCCTGGGGATCTACCAGCATCAACTCATCCGCCTGCAATCCTTTGGCTGTGCCAAGGGATGACAACGGGAGGGGCACCAGTGCCAGCTTGTCCCCATTGCGCCCCAGAGCGCTCTGGATCCGCTGCATCAGGGCAGGCACCTGCTGGCACAGAGCCTCACAACGTTCAGGCTCCAGATAGACCAGACGCCACTGACTCTCATGTGTCGAGAGCGGTGGCAGCAGATAGACCTCCCTCTGCAACCACTGTCCCTTGCTGCGGGTACCGGCCTCATACCAGCCCTGATGCAGAGTCAGCGCCGCCAGCAATACGGGCAGCAGGATCACCAGCGCAAAGGCGAGCGGTACCTTCCATCTAGCCCATTCGTTCATGACGAGACCCTCCTTGTCAGCACCAGCCCCCCCACCAGCATCACCATTGCCAGCCCCAGCCATTGCAACGCATAGGCCCTGTGTTTCTCGGGAGGCATGACGTTGTGCTGGTAGTGGTAGAGAAACGGGGAACTCTTTTGATAGAAAATGGCGTCGGCGAGGGGCAAACCTGTCTGTTCACTCAGGCTGGCGACTCTGACGGACTGGATCCGGTTCGGATAGGGACCGCTCTCTATGTTCTGGCCGAGTAGCAGGCCACCAGGCTTAATTCGCAGCAGACCATCCAGTGCCAGCACAGACGGGATCGCGGGCGTTGGCAACTGATCCCGACTGGCCGGCGCCGCTATCCAGCCCAGATTAACCAGAAGCAGGGGTTCCTTCGACGAAGCTGTGCCGGTCAAGGCCGTGCCGTCATCGGCCCGGACCGGGATGATGACGTCATAGCCGATTTCCCCCTCCATCCCCTGATTGTCCAGCAGCCAGATGTAAGGCCGAAGCCAAGCCACCTGCCCACTCAGCACGGCACCATCGAGCCGCTCCGGTTCACGCCAGTCGAGCCTATCCAGCGTCAGGGGCGCCGATTGCTGCGCCGCGGCCACCTGCTGCAGCCAGGCCTCTTTCTCCGCCGCCCGTTGCCATTGCCAGAAGGCCAGCTTGCACAAAATGGCCGAGGCACCCAGAGTGAATAACAGCACCAGCCAGCGCCGTCGATGGAGTGGTCCTTGCTTGTGCCATGTCGCCGCTTCACGCATATCACGAGGCCCTAACATGTTGATCAAGATAGTGCTGGTGCTCATGTTGCTGCTCATCATAGGGCAGCTGTTCCACGCCCTCTGGCTGATGATGACCACGGATCAGGCGACCAGGAGGATGTCGGCCCCTCTGGGTCGACGGGTCTTCTTCTCCCTGCTGGTGGTCGTCATCCTGCTGCTCTCCCTGGCGATGGGCTGGCTGGAACCCAACCCCCGTCCTTACTGAAACCGGCCTCACAACAGATAGACGAAGACGAAGAGACAGAGCCAGACCACGTCAACGAAGTGCCAATACCAGGCGGCGGCCTGGAAGGCGAAGTGACGCTCGGGGGTGAAGTGATCCTTCAGCACGATACGCAGCCAGATGATGCCAAGAAACAATGTGCCCAGGGTGACGTGCAGGCCGTGGAAACCGGTCAGGATGAAGAAGGTATTGCCATAGATCCCCGAATCCAGCCGCAGTCCCAGTTCCCGATAGGCATGCATATATTCATAACCCTGTAACCACAGGAAGCTTCCCCCCAGCAGCAGGGTGGCGAACAGCATCCACTTGAGACGAGTACGCTGGTTGTTCTCCAGGCCGGTATGGGCGAACAGCAGGGTGACGGAGGAGCTGAGCAAGATCAGGGTGTTGATGAGCGGAATGCCGTGCCAGGGCATCGCCTGGGTGGTGGTGCCGCCCGGTGTCTTGAGCATGGGCCAGTGGGCCGAGAAGTCCGGCCAGAGCAGTTGCGCCGTCATCGCCTTGTTGCCGGCGCCATCCAGCCAGGGCATGGCCAACTGCCGCGCATAGAACAGCACCCCGAAGAAGGCCAGGAAGAACATCACCTCGGAGAAGATGAACCAGACCATGCCCTGCCTGAAGGATCTGTCCATCTGGGGGCTGTAGAGCCCTGTCATGGACTCCTGGATGATGTGGCGAAACCAGCCAAACAACATGAAGACCAGCAGGGCGACGCCCCCCAGCATCAGGTAGCCACCAATCCCCGTCTGCTTGCTGGCGACCTCGTTGACCAGGTGACCGGCCCCGAAGGCCAGCAGGAACAGGGCCATGGCACCTATGATGGGCCAGCGGCTCTGCTCGGGAACATAGTAAGTCTGGGTCGCCTTGGCCATGGTTATTTCCTCTGCGCTAGCGCCGGTGCCGGCTTGGACTCTGTGATGTCATAGAGCGAATAGGAGAGCGTGATGGTGTTGATATCGTCGGGCAGGGCAGGGTCTACGTAAAACTTGAGGGGCATCAGCTTGCTCTCCCCCGCCTTCAACTCCTGACGGTTGAAGCAGAAACACTCCACTTTCTTTAGATAAACGGCGGCAGTGCCCGGGGAGACAGAGGGAACCGCCTGGCCCACCATGGTGCTGTCTGTCGGGTTGAACACCTTGAAGTTGACCTGCCTCATCTCACCAGGCTTCACCGACAGGCGCTGGGTTTCCCCGTTGAACTGCCAGGGCATCTGGGTGTCGGCATGGGCCAGGAACTCTACCTGTATGGTCCGCTTGTCGTCGATCACGGCGCGCTCCGCCGTGGCCGGCCGATCCGCCGTCTTGCCATTGAGCCCGGTGATCCTGCAAAAGACGTCGTACAGGGGGACCAGTGCGAAGGCGAACCCGAACATGAGGACGATGATCAGGGCCAGCTTCCTGAGCAGCGGCCCATGATTGACTTGGTTCATGGGGCCTCCCTAGTGCTCATCCGGCCGGATTTCGGGCGGAACCTTGAAGCTGTGATAGGGAGGCGGCGATGGCAGGGTCCACTCCAACCCCTCGGCCCCTTCCCACACCCGATCCGTCGCCGGCTCCCCTCCCCGGATGCACTTGACCACTCCCCAGACGAAGAGCAGTTGAGACAACCCGAAGGCGAAACCCCCCAGGCTGATGAACATGTTGAAGTCGGCAAACTGCAGCGCGTAGTCCGGGATGCGGCGGGGCATACCCGCCAGCCCGACGAAGTGCATGGGGAAGAACAACATGTTCACCGAGATGAGGGAGCACCAGAAATGCCACTGCCCCAGCCGCTCGTCATACCTGTGCCCTGTCCATTTTGGCAGCCAGTAGTAAGCGGCAGCCAGGATCGAGAAGACGGCGCCGGTGACTAGCACATAGTGGAAATGGGCCACCACGAAATAGGTGTCGTGATACTGGAAATCCGCCGGCGTCATGGCCAGCATCAGCCCCGAGAAGCCGCCTATGGTGAACAGGGTGATGAAGGCGATGGCAAACAGCATGGGGGTCTCGAAGGTCAGGGAACCGCGCCACATGGTGGCGACCCAGTTAAACACCTTCACCCCGGTCGGCACCGCGATCAGCATGGTGGTGTACATGAAGAACAGTTCGGCCACCACCGGCAGCCCGGTGGTGAACATGTGGTGGGCCCACACCATGAAGGAGAGCAGGGCTATGCTGCTGGTGGCATAGACCATGGATCGATAGCCGAACAGCTTCTTGCGGGAAAAGGTCGGGATGATGCTGGAGACGATGCCGAACGCCGGCAATATCATGATGTAGACCTCGGGGTGGCCGAAGAACCAGAAGATATGCTGGAACATCACGGGATCCCCGCCCCCGGCCGCATCGAAGAAGCTGGTGCCGAAGTACTTGTCCGTCAGCACCATGGTCACCGCCGCCGCCAGCACCGGCATGACGGCGATGAGCAGGAAGGCGGTGATTAGCCAGGTCCAGACAAACAACGGCATCCTCATCCAGCCCATGCCCGGCGCCCGCAGGTTGAAGATGGTCACGATGACGTTGATGGCCCCCATGATGGAGGAGATCCCCATGATGTGGATGGCGAACACGAACAGCGCCGTACTGTTTCCACTGTACTTGGTCGACAATGGGGCGTAGAAGGTCCATCCCGAGCTCGGGCCGCCTCCCTCCATGAACAGGCTCGACAGCAGGATCAGGAAGGCAAACGGCAGTATCCAGAAGCTCCAGTTGTTCATCCTGGGCAGCGCCATGTCCGGCGCCCCTATCATCATGGGGATCAGCCAGTTGGCGAGGCCGGTAAAGGCCGGCATCACGGCGCCAAACACCATGATGAGGCCGTGCACCGTGGTCATCTGGTTGAAGAACAGGGGCTCGACCAGCTGCAGCCCGGGCTGGAACAACTCGGCCCGGATCACCATGGCCATGGCACCGCCGGTGAAGAACATGGTCAGCGCGAACAGCAGATAGAGGGTGCCGATATCCTTGTGATTCGTGGTGTATAGCCAGCGCCTCAGACCCGTCGCTGGCTGATGGGCGTGCTCGCCGTGCGGGGTATCCATGATTCCATCACTCATGCCGACGCCTCACTTGTCCTGTTTCAAGATGGACTGCACCTCGGCAGCCTGAACCACATCGCCGGTATTGTTGCCCCAGGCATTGCGCTCGTAAGTCACCACGGCGGCCACCTCCTGCAGGCTGAGCTGCTTGCCAAAGCCGAGCATGGCCGTCCCGCTCTTGCCATGGAGCACCAGATCCAGATGATGGTTCCTATTTTCCGCCATAGTGGTGACCTTGCTGCCCTTGAGGGCGGGGAAAATACCGGGCAACCCGGTCCCGGCGGGTTGGTGACAGGCGGCGCAGTGGCCGAGGAATACCTTCTCGCCGATCTCCATGGCCTGGGGCAGGGTCATGGTCTGGCTCGCCAGATCCTGCTGCTGCGCCTTAGCGGCCGCCTGCTCCCCTGCGGTCTTGGCAATCCAGCCATCAAACTCCTCGGCGGATTTCGCCACCACGACGATGGGCATGAAGCCGTGATCCTTGCCACACAGCTCGGCGCACTGACCCCGGTAGGTGCCCGGTTTGTCTATCCGAGTCCAGGACTCATTGATGTAGCCGGGATTCGCATCCCGTTTCACCGCGAAGGCGGGCACCCACCAGGAGTGGATGACGTCGTCCGAAGTCATCAGGAAGCGGATCTTCTTGCCGACGGGCAGCACTAGCGGCTGATCGACCTCCAGCAAGTAGTGGTCACCCTTGGGCTGTTCACCCTTGATCTGTTTCCTGTCGGTAGCCAGCAGGGAGTAGAACTCCACCGGGTGCTCGAGGTACTTGTAGTGCCACTTCCATTGGGAGCCGGTGACCAGCACGGTCAGATCGGCCTTGGAGGTGTCTTCCATCTTCAGCAGGGTTGAAGTGGCGGGCACCGCCATGGCTACCAGGATCAACACAGGAATGGCGGTCCAGAGCAGCTCGATGCGGGTGCTCTCGTGGAATTGGGCTGCCTTGGCACCACGGGATTTACGATGACGGACGATGGACCAGAGCATGGCGCCAAACACCAGCAAGCCGATCACGCAACAGATGTAGAAGATGGTCATGTGCAGGTCATAGACCTGCTGGCTGATGGCGGTGGCCCCACGCGTCATATTGAATGTCAGGTCGCTGGCAGAAACAGGACCAGCAATGAAACCGACGATCCATGGGCCATGGCTAGTTGCATTTTTTCCCACATTGCACTCCCTGTGCACGTTAGAAAAGATGGCACACATTAACCACTGATAATGCTAACCACCTGAAAATAATGCATTTATTAAAATCATTACCACGATCAAGTATTAGTCCATATTCCGAAAAAACCAAAATGGCGCAGCCCCATGAGAAACTCATCAGAGCAGTTGGCGCGATTCAGGGATTTAAGTGATGGTATTGAGTACGGGGTATGAAGGTCATGATGGCCCTGACGGAGGCATCTTAGTCAGCCGGGTAACCCTTCTCTCGCCCCAGGCCGAGTCTGGGGAAGGACAGGTATCATCAAGCCAGACCATCAACGAACGAGGGGCCTGTTGGCCCCCAGTATCTGTATCGACGGTTCCACCGGCCTGATGCCTCCATGAAACGCGCGTTTAGACCCCTATGGAAATCCCGCCCGGGTCTCAGCCCGTCGGCCCGTCCTTCTCCAGCAGACGAGCCAGCAGGCTGCGCAGAGCCTTGATGAGCGCGGGCTTGCCGGCCAGACCCAAGGCTCTGGCCAGATCCGTCCAGGGGGCATACTGCCAGATGCTCCCGATCAGCAGGCGACGCTCGTCCGAAGTCAATGCATCCAACACAGCCGTGTGACTCGCCAGCCAGCGTTGCAGGCTGGGCTGACACAGCTCGAACGGCTTGTGATGGTGGGCGAAACATTCCAGCTCCAGGCGGCCAAACTCGTCCGGCGCGAGTCCCCTGATAGGCTCTCCTTGCAGGCACTGCCAGACGATCTCCGTCTCCAGCATCTTGAGCTCCCCCGCCAGCAGGGTTGGCAACTGATGCAGGAAGCGCTGGCGCCACTGGGCCAGCTCGGGCTCCCATTCCGCTTTCAGCGCCTTGAGCAGCAGGGCTGCGTGACAGCCGCTGGCGGCATCCCGCTGCAGGCCGATGCGCAGGGTCTTGAGACCAGCCTTGTGCCAGAACGGCAGCAGATCGGCGCTGGCGGAGAAGGCCGACCCCAGATAATCAAACCCGAGTGCCCGATAATGGGCCTCCAGCTTGCCCAGCAGCATTGAGCCCAAGCCATGGCGATGCAGGCTCGGATGGATGGCGATGCGCATCACCCTGGCGTAGCTGCGCTCACCCGCCGTCACGAAGCCGGCGTGGGCCAGCAGGGACTGGGGTAACAGATGGCCACGGGGACGCCTTCGCCCCGCCCAAATATCCTGAGCCAGGACGGGATCTATCTTGCCCTCGCGCACCACCAGGGCAACCCCGAGCAAGCGCTGATCCTGTTCCAGCAAATGGATGTCGAGATCCGGGCTCTCCAGCAGGTATCTCAGATCGCTCGGACTGGTCTGGTAATGAGCCAGCACCAGCAGGCCGAATACCTGGCCGAGCAGCTCATCGTCCTCGGCCAGCCTGTCCCGCTCCAGCAAACGCCAGGCGGGTGCTATCGGTTGCAGCGGCGGCAAGACGTCCGTATCAAGGCCAAGCAGGCGAAACACCAGGGGCTCCAGGGGATCGTGCCGGCTCCAGCGGATGGGCTCGCTCAGGTGCAACTCCTGCCAGCCCGGGGCCTGCTTATCCAGAGCCCGTTTGAAACGCAGATGAAAGCCGCGCCCTGTCCCCTCGTAGCCATGCTCGGTGGTAGCGAATACGATGCGACTGTGACGGGCCAGCATGGCCTCCAGCAGCGGGGTCGGGATGGCTGCCGCCTCGTCCACCAGCAGCAGATCAGGCTGCAGATCTCCCTGCACCAGCCGATCCGGCGACACATACTCCAGCCCTTCCAGCCTCTCCTCGCGGGTATCGAGTCCGGCCGCGGCGTGAGCGAAGAGGGTGGCAACCGTTCCCTGCGAGGGGGCCGTCACCGCTATCTGCAGGTTCGGATGCTGGCGCAGCAAGTCGGCGGCGGCGAGACCGAGCAGGGCGCTCTTTCCCCGACCGCGATCCGCGCTGAGCACCAGGGGGCGGCGGCGATGGCCATGTAACACTCTGTGGATGGCGGGCAGGGCACAGGCCTGATCCTCGCTCAGCAGGCGATCCGGCCCCAGCGGCCGCCAGTGACCGTTTTCCCCAGGTGGACTCAGCAAGGTGGCGGGATCCCCTGCCAGCAGCCGTACCAGGCGGGCGATAAAACCAACCCCAGCCTTGCTAGCGTCCTCCGGCTGGGTGACCAACCGCACTCTGTCCGGATCCGGGTAGGTGGGCCAGCTCTCCCTCGGGGGGGTCAGCAGCAACAGCAAGCCACCGGCGCGCAAGGTACCCGCCAGGGCACCGAAGGCATCGGGATGGAAACCGCTGAAGGCATTGAAGACGAGCGTGTCGCACTCCTGGCCGAGTCGTTGCAGCGCCTTGGCGGCCGGCATGGGATCATGGCGGGCAGGACCCTCACCCAGCCAGAACACCGCCTCCCCCAGCCAGGACTCGGCCCGGGCGATGCAATCGGCCTCCCCCCCTTCCAGCCAGACCAGTCGCCTCTCGCCACAGCGAGCGAGGGAGTGGCGCAGCGCGCTTGCGTCAACGGGGTTCATGAGGCGGCGGGATCACCACCTCGGGTGCGAGGCTCGAACATCTTCTCCCCCATCTGATCGATGAAGGTATGGGCTTTTTGCACCATGAAGCGCTCGGCATCGGCTGGATTCACGAACAGGTCTGAGCGAATGAACCTATGGGTCAGCACCTCGCCATCCACCTCCTTGGTGATGCGGCCGGCCAGTCGATACTGGCCCCCTTCCGCCATGGGTTCGGGGTAGATGAGATAACCGGCGTACTCGGTCGGGGTCACCTCGACGGCTGGCTCCACCTGGCTGTTGAACAGGGCATTGAACAGTTTCTTGAGCATCATCCTCTCCTCTCTGATGGCCGCATTGTCCCCAAGGGGAGAATAGCTGGCAAGCGGGGGATCTTATTACCAATCGGTATTTGCACTGCAAACCATTCTCATTTAGATTTTCCCTCATTCCAGTATGAGGTCAGTATTATGTACGTGTGTTTGTGCCGCGGCATCACAGATACCCAGATCCGCAAGGCGGTACAGGCAGGCAAGACAGAATTCAGACAGCTGAAAGAGTCGCTGGAAGTGGGTGCCCAATGTGGCAAGTGTGTACGCATGGCCATGGAGATCATCGCCACCGAACGCAACAAGATGGAATCGGATCGGGCCCAGCTCTATTACGAAGTGGCTTGATACCTGAATTCTCCCCTCCCTGATCCGTCAGCCGGATCCTTGTATCCTCGGGCGAGCCAAATCGCCAGCACTCCTATTGTCACTTTTCTGGACTAAGCTCTAGTGATCGCTGCCTCCATAAGGCACGAACATAAGGAGTAATGTCGATGAAAGGAGATCCCAAAATCATTGCCCACCTCAACAAGGTGCTGGCCAATGAGTTGGTGGCCATCAACCAGTATTTCCTGCATGCCCGCATCTACGATGACTGGGGCCTCAAGGGGCTCGGGCACAAGGAATACCACGAGTCCATCGATGAGATGAAGCATGCCGATGAACTGGTCAAGCGGGTACTGTTTCTGGAAGGACTACCCAACTTGCAGGATCTGGGTAAGCTGCGCATCGGTGAGACGGTCGACGAGATGTTGCGTTGCGATCTCTCGCTGGAGATGGATGCCATCCCCGATTTGAAGGTGGCCATCACCTATGCCGAATCAGCCCATGACTACGTCAGCCGTGACCTGTTCCAGGAGATCCTGGAGGACGAGGAGGAACATGTGGACTGGCTGGAAACCCAGCTGGACCTCATCGATCGCATCGGTCTGGAAAACTATCAACAATCCCAGCTGCACTCGGAATCGTCCTGAATAGTTATGGCATGAGATGACCGACTCTTAACCCGCTCAGGCGGGTTTTTTATTTCTGGCCGCATAGCTTTTCATCATGACTATCCATATGAAATACAAGGCTATTTTTGTTAAGTGAGTCGCAAAAGGCGGTGGTCTAAAGGTGCACTATTGGAACCCCTCAAGGGGACTCATAATAACAAGGCATTAAAGGACTAAACCATGTACCTCTCACTCAACAAGGTGGCGCTGGGTTGCGCCATCGCCCTCTCCCTCACCGCCTGTAACGACAATAGCTCCAAGGCACCGGCGGATCCCGTCGCCACCAAGGCGACCCTGATGCAAACCATGGACGAGGCCCTGCGCGAGAGCCAGGCGCTGGATCCCTACGGGTTCGCGATCGATGCAGCGAGCATCGCCAAACGCAAGGCCCTCAACGCCTCCCTGCTCAAGCGACTGGATGCCCTGGACACGAGCGTGCTGAGCGAACGGGACCGGCTGTTCTACGACATGATCCGCTGGGATCTGCAGATCAACCTGGAAGGTTATGAACTGCCTCAATCCCAGATCCCCATCCATCACTTCCGCAACCGGGTGGTGGATCTGGCCGACGAGGTCGGGGCCGCACCCGCCAGCGGCAGGGCGGCACGCACCGTCGAGCGCGGCTTCGACTACTTCGCCCAGAGCTCGGCCGAGCGGGTGGCACCGGGGGATGCCAGCTGGCGGCGGGATCTCGACCGCACGGCAGCAGCTCCAGCACAGTCCGCCAAGGCACGGGCGGCCACTGCACCGCTCGCCTGGTATCAGGAGCATCTCGTCTGGCTCAAGGCCTATGACGCCTATCTGACCGAGGTGAAGCAGCAGTTTGAACTCGGCAGCGCCCAGGGCAATACCCTGCCGGACGAGCTGGTGGACCGGCTGTTGGCCCAGCTCAACGGCAAGCTGGATGGGGAAGCGATCGCGGGATCTTACCTCGGCTGGCAGCAACTGCCAGGGGATGCCGACGAGACGCTGCGCACCGACTACAAGGCCGTGCTGGACAGCATCAACGGCCGCTATCTGGCGCTGCGAGACTATCTGGATTACCAGCATGGCGGTGCCTATGGGGTACGCCTCGGCAACGGCGAATGCGATGACGGCTTCTGCGGCATGACGGATGGTCGCGACTGGTATCGCTGGCTGCTGAAGAAACACACCACCACCGAGATGACGCCGGAAGAGGTGCACGAGCTGGGGCTGGCCGAGGTGACCCGGATCTTCGGCGCCATGGTCAAGGTCTGCCACACCGTCGGCAAGTGCGACAGCGAGGATGTGGCCCAGAGCAAGCAGAGCGGCCAGATCTACGCCTTCTTCCGCTACTTGAACGAGCCGGGCTTCTTCTACCAGAACCCGTTGGCGGTCTGGTCAGCCGGTCTGAACCCGGATAACGCAGCCGGCGCGACCTTGAGCGAACCCCAGCAGCAGGCACTGGCCGAGCATGAGCGGGCTCTGGCGGAGTACAACGCCTTCAAGAGCAAGGCCGCCCAGGTGCTGCCTGACTTCTTCGATTCCGAGCGCACCATTCCCAAGCTGGATTACGATGTCGTGCCGGTTTCCTACGAGGATGCGCCCTACGGCGGCGTCGCCTGGTATCAGGACGGCAACCCCCAGACCGGCCGCAAGGGGCAGTTCTTCCTCAACACCTACTACCCCTATGGCCTGCAGAGCTGGAACATCAGCACCCTGCTGGCCCACGAGGGAGCCCCCGGCCATCACTTCCAGATCACCATAGCCCAGGAGCTGGCGGCCAAGGATCCCGACTTCCCGCAGTACGTGGCGAACGCCTCCTACACCGCCTATGCGGAGGGCTGGGCGCTCTACACCGAGTACCTGGCGGACCACGACATGGGCCTCTATCAGGGTCGTGGCCTCTACGATCCGGGGGTGGGGGATGTGAAGGTCGAAGGCTCGCCTGCCTTCAACAACCAGTTGCAGTACTTCGGGCGACTCAACGAGGAGATGCTCAGGGCCATGCGGCTGGTGGTGGATACCGGCATCCACTGGTATGGCTGGAGTCACGACAGGGCCGTCGGCTACATGCAGGAGAACTCGGCGCTGGGGGCGGGAGACATCAGCTCCGAGGTGCCGCGCTACATGGCCTATACCGGCCAGGCCACCTCCTACAAGGCGGGCCAGCTGGCCCTGATCCGGATGCGGGAGAGTGCCGAGCAGGCCCTTGGCAGCCAGTTTGACCTCAAGGCCTTCCACCACCAGGTGCTGGAATTCGGCATGCTGCCCATCTCAGTGCTGGAGCAGAAGAACCGGCAGTGGATAGAAGAGTCGAAGTGATCACAGTTACGGCGCCCGGCAAGACAGCGGGCGCCGCTTTCGATTAGGATACGGCCCTACTCCCATCATTTTGCTACGGATGATCCCATGGAACTGATCGCACGTGAGATGGCGCCCCACAAACGGGTAGCCCTGGTGGCTCACGACAACATGAAGGCCCCCCTGCTGAGCTGGGTGCTGAGGCGCAAGGAGGAGCTCAAGCTCCACCATCTCTATGCCACCGGTACCACGGGGACCCTGCTCGGCAAGCAGGCACAGCTGCCCATCACCTGTCTGTTCTCCGGCCCCATGGGGGGCGATCAGCAGCTCGGCGCCCTCATCGCCGAGGGCAAGATAGACGTGATGATCTTCTTCTGGGATCCCCTCAACCCCGCGGCCCATGATCCGGATGTGAAGGCCCTGCTGCGCCTCGCAGCGGTATGGAACATCCCGGTCGCCACCAATGAGGCGACCGCAGACTTCATCATGGACAGCCCGCACATGCAGCGCGCGTTCAGCGTACAGGTGCCGGACTATGCCGGCTACCTGAAAGCCAGAACCGAGTAAGATCCCCAGACAGCAAAAAGCCGGACAGCGTCCGGCTTTTTTTATTCAGGATGAATGCGCCTCAGCGCTGGAAGCTCTTCTGGGCGAACTTGGGTCTGGCGTTCATGATCTGTTCCACCTGCTCGTCGCTCATCTTGCCGCGAGACAGCCCCAGCACCTTGTAGGTGAGCAGCGGCCGTGCCGGCAGCGCTATCATCAGGGCACGGATCTGGTTCTCGTCATCCTTCTCCCGCACCGGCTTGCCGTAGGCATAGGTGAGCACGCCTGCATCCATCAGGTTTTTGACGGCGGGCTCGGTGATCGGCAGGTTTATGACGCTCTTGCGCTGCAGCACGAACTCGCGCAACACAGCCTTCTCGTTGAAGTCGAGGAAGCCGATCATCTGGGCCAGCTGATCCTGCTGGCGGCGAGACTGCCACTCGTCGCAGGCCCACTCCCAGAAGATCAAAAAGCCCTGGCTGCAGAAGTAGGAGACGGCGATCAGCATGCCGACCCCGAGCCAGGCCGCATGGGCGTTGGCCCACTGGCTGACGGCCCCCTTCATCAGGCCCGCCGGGAACAGCAGTATGATGCTGCAGCAGAGCAGCAGCCAGACCATGAGCCAGTTGAGGCGGTTCAGCTGATAGAAATGTTGGATCCACCGTTTCATCGTTCATCCTTCCCAGAGCATTGTGGACAGTGGTCTATCCATAGCAATGAGTGTGCCAAGGCGTGAGCAATGAAAACGGGAGGCCTGAGCCTCCCGCGGGATCCATCCGATAACGTGTGGTTAGAACTCCTGGAACCAGCGCTGGATCTGCTTGGGATCCTTGCTCTGGGTCAGGGAGAGCATCAGCAGGATGCGCGCCTTCTGCGGGTTCAGGGTGCCGGCGGCCACGAAGCCGTATTTGTCGTCGTCGATCTCGGCGTCCAGGGTGGTGGCACCGGTCGGCACGCGGGCGGAGCGCACCACCCGGATACCGTCCTCACTCGCCTTGGCCAGGGTATCGAACAGGCTGTGGTAGAGGTTGCCATTGCCCACCCCGGCGCTGACGATGCCGTCAAACTTGGCGTCCACCATGGCCTTGGCGGGCAGATCGGTGGCGTTGGCATAGTTGTAGACGATGCCGACCTGAGGCAGCTTGTCGAGCTTGCTCACGTCGAACGGGGTCTTGCTGGTGTGCAGGCGAGCCGGGCTGCGCTGGTAGTCTATCTTGCCGTTGTGGATGTAGCCGAGCGGGCCGAAGTTCGGCGCGGCAAAGGTCTGCACCCCTGTGGTGTTGGTCTTGGTGACGTCACGGGCATCCAGCACGGTGTCGTTCATGGCGACCATGACGCCGCGACCCTTGGAGCTCGGATCCGAGGCGGTGACCACGGCGTTATAGAGGTTCAGCGGACCGTCGGCACTCATGGCGGTGGAGGGACGCATGGCGCCCACCAGCACCACCGGCTTGTCGCTCTTGACGGTGAGGTTCAGGAAGTAGGCGGTCTCTTCCATGGTGTCGGTGCCGTGGGTGATGACGATGCCGTCCACGTCATCCTTGGCCAGCAGCTCGTTCACCCGCTTGGCGAGCTTGAGCCACACCTCGTCGTTCATGTCCTGGGAGCCTATCTTGACCACCTGCTCCCCCTGCACCTCGGCCACGTTCTTCATCTCGGGCACGGCGGCGATCAGGGTCTCGATGGCCACCTTGCCAGCCTCGTAGTTGGACTGGGTCGCAGACTGACCCGCCCCGGCTATGGTGCCGCCGGTCGCCAGTATGTGCACGCTGGGCAGGGCCATGGCCAGGGGGGAAAGGGTCAGGCCGAGTACGGCGGCGAGCAGGGTCTTGCGGATAGGGAGGGTCATGCTGCAATCCTTCTGATGGGTTGATTGCAGCATTTTTATGCTTTTTAAAACGAATTTAAGTGATCATTCTCACCAATAAAAACAAGTAAACAGAATATTGGTCTGTTTTTTACCTATATAGTGTTAGGTCACTCTACCGAGAAGCCCTTGGCCTCGATCAGGGCGATGATCTCGGCCTTGCTGAGGCTGCTCTCCACCACGGCCTTGCTGCTGTCGAAATCGACTTTGGCCTGGGTGACGGCACTCTGGGCCAGCAGGGCCTTTTGCAGGCTGGCGGCGCAACCGCCGCAGGACATACCGGATACATTGAGTTCGATGGTCATGTGCTCTCTCCTCTCGTGAATGTGATCCCAGCCTAAAGCTGCCGCCAGCGGCAAGGTCAAGCCCCGCCTCTCCACAATCAGCGGGTCTCGTATCATCAGCCCATCAGGCCCAGATAGTTCATCAGCGCCGCCCCCAGGCTGGTGCTCACCAGCGAACCGAGCGTGGTGGTGGCGATGATGTTCGCGGCGAGCACGCTGTCACCCCCCATGGCGCGGGTCATCACATAGCTGGCGGCCGCCGTCGGGGTGGAGCTGATGAGGAACAGGATGCCGAGGGCCTGGGTGCTGAAGCCGAGTGCCCAGGCCCCCATGACCAGCAGCACGGGGATAAAGAACAGTCGGTTGGCGGTGGCCCAGCCGGTCAGGCCGGCGCCGCCGCGCAAAGCCTTGAGGTTGAGGCTGGCGCCGGTGCAGAGCAGGGCCAGCGGCAAGGTCATGTTGGCAAAGTAGTTGCCGGTGTTGATGACCAGCGACGGCAACTCTATGCCGAGCAGGCCGAAGGGCAGCGCCGAGAGGATGGCGATGATGAGCGGGTTTTTGACTATCCCCTTCAGGATGGGCTTGATCCCCCGCCCTCCCCCCAGGCTACGGGTGAGGGTGATGACCGCCAGGATGTTGTAGAGCACGGTCACCGCCCCCACCAGCAGGGCGGCGGCGCCTATCCCCTCAGGACCGTAGGCGTTTTGCACATAGGCCAGCCCCATGATCCCCATGTTGCCGCGAAAGCTACCCTGCACGAAGATGCCTCGCAGTTTCTGCTCGCCGATGAAGCGGGTCGCCAGCAGCTCGAGCACCAGAAACCCCGCAAGTGTGCCCAACAGGCCGTAGAGGATGAGCCAGGGGCTCGGCATGGTGGAGAAGTCCGTGCGTACCATGCTGAGGAACAGCAGGGCCGGCAGTGTGACCTGAAACACCAGGCGGGAGGCGGATTCGACGAAGCTGTCTGGCAAGAGACCCAGGCGCTTGAGCCAGATGCCGAGCACCAGCACCATGCAGATGGGGCCTGTGATGGAGAGGGAGAAGTGCAGACTTGCCAACAGATCCATGATGCGCGTCCTGTGCGTAGCGAGCGGCAGGCCGTCGCCGAAATGGAGAGGGGGGAGCGGTCATTCTAACGCCATGGGCTTGTATTCACAGGGGTTAATCACAACAATGTGGGCAATTCACCGCCCGAGCACCCGTTATGGAAAAGAAACTGACCATCCTCGACATCGCCCGCCTATCGGGTGTCGGCAAGTCGACCGTCTCCCGGGTGCTCAACCAGGATCCCAAGGTCAAACCCCAGACCCGGGAGAAGGTGGAGCAGGTTATCGCCCAGCACGGCTTCGTGCCGAGCAAGTCGGCCCGCGCCATGCGCAGCCAGAGCCAGCAGGTGGTGGGCATCATAGTCTCGCGACTCGATTCGAGCTCGGAGAACCAGGCGGTGCGCGGCATGCTGGAGACCCTCTATGCCCGCGGCTATGACGCCGTGCTGATGGAGAGCAAGTTCTCCCCTGACAAGGTGAGCGAGCATCTGGCGGTGCTGGCGCGGCGCGGGGTGGACGGCATCATACTGTTCGCCTTCAACGACCTCGATTACGACGCCATGATCCCATATCGGGAGAAGCTGGTGCTGGTGGCGCGGGAATTTCCAGGATTTTCCTCAGTCTGTTTCGACGATGCCGGCGCCGTGCACACCATGCTGGCCCAGCTGGAGCAACGGGGAGCCCGGGACATCGCCTACCTCGGGGTGGACGTCTCGGATCTCACCACGGGCCAGCGCCGCCTCGACGCCTACCTCGCCCACTGCGCAGAGCGGGGGCTGACAGCCCGCAGCGCGCTCGGGGATCTCAGCCTGCAGAGTGGCTATCGGCTGGCGGCCGAGCTGCTCACCCCAAGCACCCAGGCCCTGGTCTGCGCCAGCGACACCCTCGCCATGGGGGCGGCCAAGTACCTGCAGGAGCAGGGCCGCGGCGAGGTGCTGGTCACCGGCCTTGGCAACAACCCCCTGCTCGGTTTTCTGTTCCCCAACGCCCTCAGCCTGGACCTCGGTTACAAGGGGGCCGGCGAGCAGGCCACCCGCCAGCTGCTCGGTCAGATAGAGCAGAACCTGCCCCCCCAGGCCACCATAGCCCCCAGCCGGCTGCCGTGACCCCCATCACTCGTCGTTGAGTGAAAATCACTCGTTTTGTGAGATCGCCCACGAAATGGGAACGTTCCCATTTCTGCCGGGAGAAATTGGTAGCATGCTAAATAGGAACTATACCAAGAACGCTCGGGCCGGCAGGTTGGCCCTACAGGGTGATGCATACCAAACTCACTGGAGTCACAGAGGGAAGACTCATGTCCAAGATCAACGCACAACATCTGGCCCAGCTCATCGACAAGATCGGCGGCAAGGAGAACATAGCCACCGTCAGCCACTGCCTGACCCGGCTGCGCTTCGTGCTCAATGACCCGGCCAAGGCCGATTCCAAGGCCATCGAGACCATACCGGCGGTGAAGGGCAGCTTCACTCAGGGTGGCCAGTTCCAGGTGGTCATCGGCAACGAGGTGGAGGACTGGTACAAGGCGCTCACCCAGGAGATAGGCGTGAGCGGCGCCAGCAAGGAGAGCGCCAAGCAGGCGGCGCGCCAGAACATGAACCCGCTGGAGCGCGGCATCTCCCATCTGGCGGAGATCTTCGTGCCCCTGCTGCCCGCCATCATCACAGGCGGCCTGATCCTGGGCTTTCGCAACGTCATCGGCGACATCAAGATGTTCGACGACGGCACCCACACCCTCACCGAGATCAGCCAGTTCTGGGCCCAGGTCCACGCCTTCCTCTGGCTGCTGGGTGAAGCCATCTTCCACTTCCTGCCGGTCGGCGTCTGCTGGTCCGCGGTCAAGAAGATGGGGGGCTCAGAGATCCTGGGGATAGTGCTGGGTGTCACCCTGGTCTCTCCGCAGTTGATGAACGCCTACGGCATCGGCCAGCAGACCCCGGAAGTGTGGGACTTCGGCCTGTTCGTCATCCAGAAGGTCGGCTATCAGGCCCAGGTCATCCCGGCCCTGCTGGCGGGTGTCTTCCTCGCCTGGGTGGAGACCAACCTCAAGCGCATCATCCCGGCCTATCTCTACCTGGTGATAGTGCCATTCATCTCCTTGCTGCTGGCGGTGATCGTGGCACACGCCCTCATCGGCCCCTTCGGCCGCTGGATCGGCGAGGGCGTCGGCTTCGCCGCCAAGGCCGCCATGACAGGATCCTTCGCCCCCATAGGCGCCGCCCTGTTCGGCTTCCTCTATGCGCCCCTGGTCATCACCGGCATCCACCACACCACCAACGCGGTGGATCTGCAGCTGATGCAGAGCATGGGTGGTACCCCGATCTGGCCGCTGATCGCCCTCTCCAACATCGCCCAGGCCTCCGCCGTGGTGGGGATCATCCTGATCAGCCGCAAGGAGAATGAGCGGGAGATCTCGGTGCCTGCCGCCATCTCCGCCTACCTCGGGGTGACAGAGCCGGCCATGTACGGCATCAACCTCAAATACAAGTTCCCCATGCTGTGCGCCATGGTGGGCTCGAGCTGTGCAGCCCTCATCTGTGGCTTCGCCGGCGTGATGGCGAACGGCATCGGGGTCGGCGGCCTGCCGGGTATCCTCTCCATCCAGCCGCAATACTGGGGCATCTACGCCATCGCCATGCTGGTGGCCATCGTCGTCCCCGCCGTGCTGACCCTGCTGGTCTACAAGCGCCAGCAAGCCGCCGGCAAACTGGAGCTGACCGCAGCCTGATCCCCGGATAGAAGAATACGAGGCGCAGCCCCGTGCTGCGCCTCGTCTTACCAAGCAACACGAGAACATGACCATGAGCCAGACACCCTGGTGGCAGAGCGCCACGATTTACCAGATCTACCCCAAGAGCTTTCAGGACAGCGGTGCCCGTGGCACCGGTGACCTCAAGGGGATCATGGCCCGCCTCGATTACCTCAAGACCCTCGGCGTCGACGCCCTCTGGCTGACCCCCGTCTACGTCTCCCCCCAGGTGGACAACGGCTACGACATCGCCGATTACCTGAACATCGACCCGGCCTACGGCACCATGGCGGACTTCGAGGCCCTGCTGGCGGCGGCCCATGAGCGCGGCATCCGCATCGTCATGGATATCGTCGTCAACCACACCTCCACCGAGCACGCCTGGTTCCAATCCGCTCTGGGGGACAAGAACAGTCCCTACCGCGACTACTACATCTGGAAGGATCCGGTGGACGGCGGCGTGCCGAACAACTGGATTTCCAAATTTGGCGGCAGCGCCTGGGAGCTGGATAGCGCCACCGGCCAGTACTACCTGCACCTGTTTGCCCGCGAGCAGGCGGACTTGAACTGGGAAAACCCGGCGGTGCGGGCAGAAGTGAAGAAGATCATCCACTTCTGGGCCGATAAAGGCATAGATGGCTTCCGTCTCGACGTCATCAACCTCATCTCCAAGGATCAGCGCTTCCCGAACGATGACAGTGGCGACGGCCGCCGCTTCTACACGGACGGGCCACGCATCCACGAGTTCCTGCAGGACGTGAGCCGCGAGGTGTTCGCCCCGGTGGGTGCCATGACGGTCGGCGAGATGTCCTCCACCTCCCTGGAGCACTGCCAGCGCTACGGCGCGCTGGATGGCTCCGAGCTCTCCATGGTGTTCAACTTCCATCACCTGAAAGTCGACTACCCGAATGGGGACAAGTGGACCAAGGCGCCGTTCGATTTCCTCGAGCTCAAGCGCATCTTCAACCACTGGCAGAGCGGCATGCACGGCAAGGCCTGGTCGGCCCTGTTCTGGTGCAACCACGATCAGCCGCGCATCGTCTCCCGCTTCGGCGACGAGGGGGAACATCGCGTGGTGGCCGCCAAGATGCTGGCCAGCACCTTGCACGGCCTGCAGGGCACCCCCTATATCTATCAGGGGGAGGAGATCGGCATGACCAATCCGGGTTATGGCAGCATCCATGACTATCAGGACGTGGAGAGCCGCAACATCTTCGCCATCAAGCAGACGGAAGGCATGAGCGAGGCCGAGATCCTCGCCATCCTGGGAGCAAAGTCCCGGGACAACTCCCGCACGCCCATGCAGTGGAACAATTCCCCCAACGCAGGTTTCACCCAAGGCACTCCCTGGCTCAAACCCGCCGCCAACTACCCCACGATCAACGCAGAAGCCGCGCTGGCGGACACCGACTCCGTGTTCTGGCACTATCGGGATCTGATCGCCCTTCGCAAGGCGCACCCCATCTTCACCCAGGGGGATTATCAGGAACTGCTGCCGGACCACCCGCGCCTCTGGGCCTACGCCCGCCATTGGCAAGGCAAGGCGCTGCTGGTGGTGAGCAACTTCTATGGGGAGCCGGCCGAGTTTGCCCTCCCCAGCGGCCTGCCGACCGGCAATGGACGACTGCTCCTTGGCAACTACCCGGACAGCCCGGAGCAGCCGCAATCCTGTACCCTGCGCCCCTACGAGTCAGTTATCTGGTTGATGGAATAGTCGATGACACAGATGAATACAGAAATGATGGTTGAGCCACATAAAACGCTGAGCGGAAGGGGCCCGGAGTGGCAAAAGATGGTGGCCGGCGAGCCCTATGATGCCGCCAACCCCGAACTCAAGACGGCGCGGGAGCGCTGCCGCGCCCTCTATCACAGCTTCAACACCCGCTGGCAGGAGAAGCCGGAGCGGGATGTCCTGCTGAGTGATCTGCTCGGCAGCCGGGGCGAGGCGTGCGCCATCAATCCGCCGTTTTTCTGCGACTATGGCGCCAACATCCATGTGGGCGAGAACTTCTACGCCAACGTCAACTGCACCATCCTGGATGTGTGCGAGGTGCATATCGGCGACAACGTGCTGCTGGCGCCCGGGGTGCAGATCTACACGGCCGCCCACCCGGTAGCCGTCGTTCCTCGGGTGGCCGGGGTCGAGTTCGGCAAGCCGGTGCGCATCGGCAACAACGTCTGGATAGGCGGCAACACCGTCATCTGTCCCGGCGTCACCATAGGGGACAACAGCGTGATCGGTGCGGGATCCGTGGTCACCAAAGACATACCGGCCGGGGTGGTCGCGGCAGGCAATCCCTGCAAGGTGTTGCGCCCCATGACGGCTGAGGAGCTGGCGGGCGCCTAGTCGGAACCAGCTCGCCCCGCAAACCATGAAAAAGGCGCCTGATGGCGCCTTTTTTATTCCTATTTATTTCCTGGTTAATGCATAAACACGGGTCCGAAGCCGGATCCCCAGAGGATGGCGGTACTCGCCAGCACGCAGACCAGCAGCACCAGACCCACGGTGACCACGGAGCTCGCATAGATGAAACCCTGCTCCTTGGTGATGTGCATCAGTATGGGCACCCCTATGTAGAGCAGGTAGACGGAGTAGCTGAGCCCGATGAGACCGATGATCATCACGAACCAGAGGTGGGGGAAGAAGGCGGAGAAACCGACCATGAACAGGGGCGTCGAGGTATAGGCCGCGAGTTCGAGGGAGGTGGTGTAGCTGGGGTCGGCCCCGAAGGTGTGACCCATCCAGTGAACCAGGTAGGAGAGGGCGAAGACGCCGACGATGAGGGCCAGATACATGGCCACCGACAGCACGAAGGCGCTGTCCGCGGTCAATCTGATGGGATCACCGACCCCTATGCTCCAGCCGATGTGCACGGCGGAGTAGTAGGCGCAGACTGACGGGATAAGGGCCACGATCAGGATGTGGGTCAGGCTGTTCCTGAAGCTGTCGTGTCGCTCGTCTATGGTATGCCATTCGGTGTGAGGATGGGCATACAGTCCCCATAAATGATTCAATATCATAGCGTTATTCCTTATCTGCTGTGATGGTTGACCGATCGGTACCGCTCTCGTTCCTCTCTCTTGTTGTTCCTTGCATCCCTTGTTTGGCCAAGGCAGAGGGCACGGCCACGCGCTTTAAATAAAGTCGCTCATGGCCCAAGGCGTCAAGCCGCGGGCGGGAACCCGGAAACAGCGAAGCCCGGCGCCATGGCCGGGCTTCGCACTGACGGGTAGCCTCTTCGCCAGTCAGGAAGGCGTGGTTGACGGGGCTCCGCAAGCGCCTGGCTGCCGGGATCCGGGTACGGACTTAGACCCTTTCCCGCTTGCCGTCATGCCCGTTGTCGCCATCGACGCCGCGCGCTAGACTCCCAGCCTCGACGCCTACCCCATTCACACAAGGACGGCGATGCATCAGCTCAGCACCTATCTCACGGCCATCCACCGGCAAGCCGGGCCGGCGACCATCATCCGCCAGCAGAGCGAGTCCCATCTCGAGCAGGACCAGGATGGGACCCTGATCCACCATCGGCAGACCCACTACTGGTTTGCCGACGGGGTCGTCATCTGCCATCAGAAAGAACAAGACGATGCCCCGTCCCTGCAACTCTGCGCCGAGTGCTGGATAAGCTACAGGGTCATCGCCAGCCCCCACCCCATCAGCCCCTCCCACAAGCTGTTTCACAACCCCTGCCAGGAAGCATTCTGGCTGAAGATGCAGGGCATCGTGCTAGCGACCTGACCGGGATGCCCCGCCAGGCCGTCAATACTGCTTGGTCTTGGAGGCGAAACCCGCGAGGAAGAGACCGGTCAGGAACATGCCGCTGAACGCCTCTATGGCCGACAGCAGCTGGAGCGGCGACGAGGTCTGGGAGATGTCCCCGTAGCCCAGGGTCACGAAGGTGACGATGCTGAAGTAGAGGGAGCGGCCGAGGTGGCCATGGGTGACGGATTCCGGCGCCAAGAAGTAGGTCAGGGTCGCCAGCAGGATCACCACCATGGACATCAGCAGACTGCGGATGGGTCGCTCGCCAAAGCCCCAGGTGATGAAGCTGATGAACTTGGAGGCGCACTTGAGATAACAGAGCAGGGAGAGGATCCCCTTCTTCAGAGGACCGCTGCGCAGCCAACTGTCTTTATACAGCTCCCTGGGGCTCGCCAGGGACTTCATCTCGTGCAGTTTCTCCTGGTAGTAACACTCCCCGGCATCGACCGTGTCCCCCACGCTGGAGAAGAGCCGCTTCGCATTGCGGTACAGCTTGCTCGCCTCGCTGTGGTCGATCCGGCCATTCTCGTTGTAGCTGACCTGCACCTTGTCCAGGTTGGTGTGCTCCATGGTGGCATCGAAGTTCTTGGCACTGACGTTGAAGTTCTTCAACACGGCCCGGGACGAGTGGAAGCGGATCTCCTCGCACTCTATGGTGAAGTCTTGAAACACCCCGTCCTCCAGCGCCAGTTCTCGTTTCTTGGCCCAGGCCCTGTGGTCCCACAGCAGGGAATCGAACAGATCCAGCCCGATGACGCCGCCATTGACCCTGACCCCCTTGGCCGAGCAGTGCCACAGATAGACCTTGGAGTTGTTGACGGCGCCATCCAGGGAGAGCTCGTCGAGACAGGTGAAGTCGAGCAGGCGCCCTGAGATGATGGGGCTCTGCAGGGCGACGCCACCGATATTGAGCAGACGATGCCTACCGAGCACCTGCGCCTCCCCCTTGTTGTTCTCGGAGACCGACAGCAGGCTCTGCACCCTCTTCGCCTGATCCTTGCCATGCTTGCCGGCCAGCCACATGAGATAGGGCTCGAAACGGGACTCGGAGCGGATGAGCCCGCTCTTGCGCAGGGACTCCAGTGCGCCTGAGGCGGTCTCGTACAGGCGGATCTTGTCGTCACTCATGTAGACGCAGAGGCTGAGTACGCAGCGGGAGCTGATGAAACGGGCGATGCCGATCTGGAAGATGACCGCCTTGTCGACCTTCTGCTCCGTCATCCAGTCGCCGAAATGGGGCAGCGAGGCCGTCAGCAGTTCCCAGATCAGGGGATAGTCGTTCTCCCGGCGCCATTCGTTGAACTGCTCGGGGGAGAGCTGCCAAAGCTCGGTTGCATTCATACATTACCTCGATAGCAAATAGGTCCTGCCAGGCATAGTCCGAGAGAGAAGGTCAGGTACTGAGAACCTTGGCCTGTGTGGCCGGCAGGGGATCGGCGTGGTCAACGTCCATTACGCCACCATACTAGGCGAGGATAGAGAGGTAAGTCACTGATAGGGAATAAAGAAAGGGCAGGCTGCGACAGCTTGCTGCCCGCCTGGACAAGGGGTGAGCACGGAGAGTGGCTGCCAGAGCCATCATCCATACGGCGCCAGCCGCCCGCTGCATCTCAGACAAACAAGAGGGGATGCCGTGGCATCCCCTCTTCATATCATCCGGACAGGGTCAGCTTACTGCTGGACTTCCTGCACACCGGAGACGCGCACTTCCACGCGGCGATCCGGGGAGAGACAGGCGATCTGCTCGTTCTTGCCCTTGACGCCGTCACACTGGTTGCCGGTCACGGGATCGGCTTCGCCGCGCCCTTCGACGGAGATCTTGCTGGCTGGCAGCCCCTTGCTCACCAGGAAGTCCGCCACGCTGCGGGCACGCTCTTCGGACAGCTTCTGGTTGTATGCCTCGGAGCCGATGCGGTCCGAGTAACCCACGACGATGGCACTGCCATCCTTGGGCTGGGATTCGGTGATCTGCTGGTACAGACCATTCAGGGCATCTACCCCTTCCGGCTTCAGGTCCGCCTTGCCAAAGGCAAACAGGACGTCAGAGCTCAGGGTGAAGTTCTTCTCGACCACCACGGGGGCCGGCGCCTCTTCCACCACGGGGGCCGCCACCGGTGCGACATAGGAGGTGCGGAACGGATGGTAGACGGCTTCCAGGGTGGTCACGCTCTGGTTGGACTTGTACTGCTCGCCGGTGTGGGTGGTCAGATCCGCCACATCCCACATGTAGCGATAGCGAGCCTGCAGATCCAGCGCATCGTTGACCTTGTAGGTCAGACCGGCACCGGCCAGCGGGGAGACCTTGCTGTCGCTGGTACCCAGACCGTCGGTATGGCCCCAGTAAGCACCCGCTTCACCGAACAGGGAGAAGTTCTCGCCGAGGGGCAGACGGGCGATACCGGACAGGGTGGCGCCCTGGCTTTCGTAACGGTTGCCATCCGTGTTGCCACGACCTGTGTACTGGTAGCCCAGCTCGGAACCAAAGTATTCGTTGAAGTTGTACCCTGCAAAGATGTTGGCAGCCGCCGCATCTTCTTCACCGGTGTTGATGCCTTCGATCTTGTTCAGGCCATTGAAGTGGGTCGCCCCCACACCGGCACCGAAGTAGATGTCGTCGCTTGCGTGTGCAGCCGTAGTCGCCAATGCCAGTGCAATCCATACAGGTTTCAGTCTTACGTTCATTACAGCCTCGTCGATGCTAGTTGCAGGCGTGTCGCCCTTGTTCTGAATGAGCACCATTGTACCGGTTGAACCTTGTACAGGAGCTTAAGTACCTGAATGCTTTGCAATAGATCGGCTGTCTGTTTTTGATGCATTCTTTCTCTTCGGCCCGAGGCAGGAGCCCAGTTGTACCGGGCAACCCGGGATGAACGGGCTGGGTCGGGCGTGGGCACCATGGGCCGGCCCAAATGAAAAAGAGCGCCGCGGCGCTCTTGATCCATATCGGCAAACAGCGGATCAGATGGTCAGATCCTTGATGGTCTGGGTCGGGCCATTGGTCTGTACCGACTGAATGCCATTTTGTGCCGATGCCTTGCTGGCATACATCTGACTGGAGCCGATGACCTGATGATTCCTGGCTTTCAGCGTGAAGTGATACTGACCATTGGCCGCCTCTTTCAGATCATAGTGCCCCGCCTCCGGGGAGTTGGTCTGGACCGAGGCGATGCCGTTCTGGGCCGCCGCCTTGCTGGTGTACATCTCACTATTTAGGATCACCTGATCATTGCCCGCCTTGAGCACAAAATAGAACTGGTCGTTCTTGGCCAGCTTCAGTTCATAGCTTCCCATCGTCTTCTCCTCGCCATCAGTGGGTGCGCCTATCAGGCTAGCCTGCTTTTCATCGGCACGACGACGGAGAACGAAAAACATAAAAAAAGACCCTTGTCTTGCGACAAGGGTCTCTTGGATTGGCTCCTCCTACTGGACTTGAACCAGTGACATACGGATTAACAGTCCGCCGTTCTACCGACTGAACTAAGGAGGAATTGTAAGTGGTGCCCAGAGACGGAATCGAACCGCCGACACGGGGATTTTCAATCCCCTGCTCTACCGACTGAGCTATCTGGGCAAATGGTGCCGGCTACCGGAATCGAACTGGTGACCTACTGATTACAAGTCAGTTGCTCTACCTACTGAGCTAAGCCGGCACACTTTAAACCATTGTGCATGAACAAATTTTTATTTCATGGCACCAAAATTGGTGCCCAGAGACGGAATCGAACCGCCGACACGGGGATTTTCAATCCCCTGCTCTACCGACTGAGCTATCTGGGCGTGGGCGCTATTAAACGGATTTTACGGCAGGTGGTCAACGGGAAATTTCACTTTTTGTCTCGTTCGTCTCTTTTTTGCGCAGCATCATCCATTTCTGTCACTTCCGTGGCAGAAGACGCCCCGCGGCGCCCCCAGAGACGAGACTCCTCCCCTCTCAGCAGGCGGGTGATGTTCTCGTGATGGCGGATGAGAATGAGGCAGGAGAGCAGGGAGACCGGCAGGGTGTACTCAGGTTTGAGCAGATAGGTGAAAAGCGGGGTCAGCAGCACGGTGACGATGGAGGCCAGGGAGGAATAGCCGCTCACCAGCAGCACCAGCAGCCAGGTCGCGATGGCCGCGCCCCCCATGGCGAAGCCGATGGGCAGCATGGTGCCGAGCGCCGTGGCGACGCCCTTGCCGCCGCGGAAATGGAAGAAGAGGGGATACATGTGGCCGAGGCAGGCCGCCACCCCGATGAAGCCGAGGTAGACGGGCTTTATCTCCAGATACCAGGCGAGATAGACGGGGGCCATGCCCTTGAGCACATCCAGCAGCAGGACGATCAGCGCCGCCAGCCGGCCGCCGAGGCGCAGCACATTGGTCGCCCCCGGATTGTGGGAGCCGTGATCCCGGGGATCAGGCAGCCCGGTGAAGCGGGAAACCAGCACGGCACTGGACAGTGAACCACCCAGGTAGGCCAGAATAATCATTAAAATCGTCAGGGCCGTCATCTTGGTCGTTTTTACCACGATATGAATGGGGTATGATGCGGGCCACATTCTCTGGCCTGGGCGCGTCGCCCAAACCGACCGTCAGCGGCAATCTGCTTGCCAGGCCAGCATCCCTGCGCTGTTTTCACAGCCCATCAAGAGTAAAGAAGAAGTACTGTCATGGACAAGGTGTTTATTCGCGGACTCGAGGTTTTGACCACCATAGGGGTATATGAGTGGGAGAAGGGCATTCGCCAGAAGCTCAGCTTCGACCTCGAGATGGGCTTCGATAACAGACCCGCCGCCGCAACCGACGATATCAATCTGGCGCTGGACTACGCCACCCTCTCTCGCAAGATCTGTGATCACGCAGCCAACACTGTCGTCGAACTGGTCGAGACCATGGCCGAGCAGGTCGCCGGCCTGGTGCTGGCCGACGAGCGCGTGCACTGGGTCAGAGTCACCCTGACCAAGCCGACCGCCGTCCCCAATGCCGCCGGGGTCGGTGTCGAGATCCTGCGTCACCGCACCCCGGCCGCGAGCGCGCAGTGAGCGCCCCCTGCCGGGAGGATGACCGCATGACCCGCATCTACATCAGCCTGGGTTCCAACATAGAGCGGGAGCGCCACATCCGGGCTGGGCTCGATGCCCTGCATGCCGAGTTCGGTGCACTCCGGGTCTCCCGGGTGTTCGAGAGTGCGGCAGTGGGCTTCAATGGCCGTCCCTTCTACAACCTGGTGGTGGGCGCCGACACGATGCTGCCGCTATCGAGCCTGTGCCAGCGGCTGCGGGCCATGGAGTTTGCCCACGGCCGCGAGCCGGACGCCAAGAAGTTCGCCCCCCGCACCCTGGATCTGGATCTGCTGCTCTACGGGGATCTGGTGTGCGAGGTGCCGATCGCCCTGCCCCGCGGCGAGATCCTCACCAACGCCTTCGTGCTCTGGCCGTTGGCGGAGCTGGCCCCCGGGCTTCGCCATCCCGTCGATGGCCGAACCCTGGGCGAACTGTGGGAGTGCTACGACAAGGCTTCCCAGCAGCTCTGCCCCATCCCCTTCCAGTGGGAAGCGCGCGAGTTGCAGCCGCAGTGATCGACGAGGGCACCCCGGGGTGCCCTCGTTGTTTGTCTGCCCTCCCTTATCCGTCATAAGAAAGGGTGATTGGGCTCGGGCCCGACCGGCTGGCAGTATGAGCCCATACAGGAGACGACCATGCCACTCGACACCATTCACGACTTCAACTGCCAGCTGCTGGCGGACCTCCCCCACCAGCGCTATCAACACGAACCCATACTGGATTACGCCACCGATGAGAGGGTCAAGGCCCGCCTCGGCTGGCAGGCCGAATTCAGCAAGACCCTGTTTCTCAAGTTCAAGGATGGTCGCTTCGCCCTGCTGCTGACCCATAGGGACGGGCGGCTCGACAACAAGGCGGTGAAGGCGAGCCTCGGGGCCAAGCCCTCCATCTGCACGGCCGAGGAGATGCAGGCGGAGATCGGCTGCCTGCCGGGGGCGGTCTGTCCCTTCCTGCCCCGCGCCGACATCCCCCTGCTGGTAGACCCCCTCCTGCTGACCCATGAGGCCTTCACCTGGACCCCGGGTCACCCGGAGCAGACCTTCCTGCTGGCCACCGAGCACCTGGCCGAGGTGCTGACCCAACTGCCCTGCCCGGTCAGCTACCTCTCCACCCAGGAGGCCTGATCCCCGCCTCCCGGCGTTTGGCGATGCTTAACAGCCGCGCAGCCCCTCTCCCCACATCCCGGGGAGAAGGGCGTCAACTCACCCCTTTTTCTCCTGCCTGGCCAGCTGGGCGAAGATCAGCGCCGCCAGCATGGACATCAGGCCGATGCACAGATAGGTGAGGTGGAAGCCACCGAGCCAGAACTCGCTGTCCCCCGCCGGCTTGCCGGCGGAGAAGAGCCCGAGCAGGCTGGCGGCGATGGCCACCCCCAGGCTCATGGAGAGCTGCATCACCACGGACAGCAGGCCGTTGCCGCTGCTGGCATGCTCAGGGCTCAAGTCCTGCAGGGTGAGGGTGTTCATGGCGGAGAACTGCAACGAGTTGATGGCGCCAAACACCGCCAGCCAGATCAGCAGCACGGCGTGGGGCACCTGATTGTCGATGAAATAGAAGCTGGCGATCATGACCCCCAGCGCCAGGGTGTTGCCGATCAGGATGCGGCGATAGCCCACCAGGGGGATCAGCTTGTTGACCAGGGTCTTGGTCAGGATGGCGCCGACCACGGTGGGGATCATAGTCATGCCCGCCTTGCTCGGGGAGAACCCCAGCCCCAGTTGCAGGAAGAGCGGGGTGAGGAAGGGCATGGCGCCGCTGCCGAGGCGGGCGAACAGGTTGCCCCAGATGCCGATGGCGAAGGTGGAGGTCTTGAACAGCGCCAGACTGAACAGGGGTTGCTCGGCATTGGCGGCATAGAGCCAGTAGCTCGCCATGGCGGCGAGACCGAACAGGACGGCGAACAGGGCCCAGCCTGTCGATATGCTGTGCTCCCCCAGCCCCTGCAAACCGACGGATACCAACACCATGCCGATACTGAACAGCACAAAACCCTGCCAATCGAACCTGGCGGTCTGCTGTTTCAGCTCAGGCATGAAGCTCCAGCTGGCGATGAAGCCGATGATGCCCACCGGCAGGTTGATGAGGAACACCCAGTGCCAGCTCGCCACCTCCACCAGCCAGCCCCCCAGCGCCGGACCGATGAGGGGCCCGAGCAGACCCGGTATGGTCACGAAGGACATCACCCGCAGCAACTCGTGCTTGCTGTAGACCCGCAGCACGGCGAGCCGTCCTATGGGCATCAGCAGGGCCCCGCCCACCCCTTGCAGCACCCGTGCCGCCACCAGGATAGGCAGGGTGTTGGCGGCGGCGCAGGCCAGGGAGCCCAGGGTAAACAGCAGGATGGCCGCCAGATAGACCCGGCGGGTGCCGAATCTGTCCGCCAACCAGCCGGAGGCGGGGATCAGCAGGGCCACCGTCAGCATGTAGGCGATGACCACGGACTGCATCTGCAGCGGGCTCTCCCCCAGTGCCGCCGCCATGCTGGGCAGGGCGGTGTTGAGTATGGTGCCATCCAGGGTCTGCATGAAGAAGCCCACCGCGGTCAGCAGGGGCAGCCACTTGCGTTGGGCCGGGGTCACCAGGTGCGGGTTGTCGGACATGAAGCCACCTCTTGTTGGCCTGAGGATCCTCGGTCTGAAATCTGTGGGCCCGAAGATACGTTGCCTAAAAATAGACCCGCACTAGGGCGGGTCACATCAAAAAATCATTGGTCGGGTTGGCCCAGCATGGCTCTGAGCTGATCTTCCAGGCTGGGCTCTGGCGCCTTCAGGGTCTCGAGGAACAGCTGCTCTATCCCCCCCCTGTCCCGGCTCTTGACGATAAAGACCAGCCTGGACTGGGCACGCCCCTCCGGCCACTCCCCCAGGGTCTGCAGAGGATAGAGCTGGCCGTGCACGCCGTGGATCACCACGGGCTGGCTCTCCCCCTCCAGCAGCAAGATCCCCTTGAGCCGCAGCAGGGCATCCCCGTACTGAGCCTGCACCGCATCGATGGCCGCCAGCAGGCGGGATGGTTTGAGGGGCTCGCCGATGCGCAGGGAGAAGCTTTCTATGTCGCCGTGGTCGAAATGGGTGGGCGCGGCCGTGCCCACCTTGGCGGCGAAGGGCTTCATCTTGGGCTGCATGGGGGAGGCCAGCCCCTGTTTCGGGGACTCGGTGCGCAGCCAGGCCAGCAGTTGGCGCACGTCGCGCCCCGCCGCCTCGTTGTAGGCGCCGAGCTTCTCCAGCACCAGGGGCGAGAGCACGCCGTTGTTGACCCGCTCTATGGGAGCCGCGGGGTTGAGGGCCCCCAACTGGGCTTCCACCCTATCCAGAGTATCGGCATCCACCAGATCCCCCTTGCTCACCACCAGCAAGTCCGCCAGCGCCACCTGCTTGACCGCCTCGTACTGAGCCGCCAGTTGCTGCTCGATATGGCCGGCATCCACCACGGTGACTGTGCCATCGAAGCGGTACCGCTGGGCGATAAAGCCCTCCTCCCTCAGCGTAAAGAGCACGGGGGCCGGATCGGCGAGGCCCGTGGTCTCGATGATGAGCCGCTTGAAAGGCTTGATTTTCCGCTGGATCGCCTTCATGAAGAGCCCCTGCAGCGCCTCCACCAGAGAGCCCTGCACCGAGCAGCAGATACAGCCGGAATCGAGCAGCACCACCTGCTCGTCCACCTGCTGCACCAGGTGGTGATCCAGCCCCACGGAGCCGAACTCGTTGATCAGCACGGCGCACTCGCCGAGCTCGGGTTGCTTCACCCAGTGGTTCAGCAGGGTAGTCTTGCCGCTGCCGAGAAAGCCGGTTAGCAGGGTGACGGGAATGCGGGTATCTTGCATATCGGTCATATCAGTTACTCACCTTTGATCGGCAGGGCGATGAGCGCACGGGTATCTTTCATATCGGTCATGTCAATTCCTCACCGGTTGGCAAACAGATCGCTGAGCCAGCGATTCTCGAAGCGGCCATGGGGGTCCAGCTCGGCCTTGAGGGCCAGGAAGTCGTGCCAACGCGGCAGCAGGGCCGGGAAGTCGTAGAGATCCATCGCCAGATGCTTGCCAAAGTGCGGGGTGCCGCCGAGCGGCACCAGCAGCTGTTGCAGCTCGCGCATCTGCTCCATGGAACCCCCGACGAAGGTGCCGTCCGCCGCCAGATAGACCAGGAACCCAATCCAGCACACCGACTTGCCATAGGCGGCACTGAGCCAGGCCTCGGAGGGACCGGTGCAGCGCAAAATAAAGGGATAGTGCAGCACACCGGGATTGGCCTCCTGCCAGGCCTGCAGGATCTCCAGCGCCTCCCCCATTCGCTCGAGGGGCACAGCCACCTCGCAGTTGATCTGGGGCGCCGGTATCCCCTTGCAGAGGATCTGGTAGACGTTGCCCACGAGATCCGAGGCATCCTTGAAGCGGCGCACCGTCTCGAAGTGCTCCCCGGCCCTGGCCTCATCCTTGGTGTCCTTGGCCATCTTCTGCAGGGTGGCATCTATGGTGGCGTTCATGCGCCCGTCCACGTCCCCCTCCAGCAGCAGGGGCTCGCTGCCCCCGGCGCGATAGCGGTCCACCTCCTCCTCGGAGGCGGGATCCACCAGCCAGATGTGGCTCTCACCGGTCCAGGCGAACCACCAGCTCTTCACGAAGCTATGCTCGCGGTTGAGGCGCTCGTTGTGCGCCAGCAGGAAGGGGTAGTCGGTGGTGAACTTGGTGCAGCGCATGATGCGGTTTGGCACTGTGTTGAGGGTCACATCCAGCAGGATACCCAGCATCCCCATGCCCATCACGAAGGCGCCGAAGCGCGGATCGGTGCGATCCACCCGGATGATGTCGCCGCTCGCCAACATCACGGTCAGGGCCGCCACCGCATCACACAGGGCGGACTGGTGCAGCCCCTGGCCGTGGGTGCCGGTGCTGAGCGCGCCGCCCAGAGTCTGGATACCGATGACCCCCGGAGAGGCCGGCAGCATCCGCTCCATGGCGACAAGATCGGCGTAGACGGTGTCGAGGGGCGTGCCCGCCTGGTAGGTGACGGTATCGGCCGTGCTGGCGAGTTGGCCCCGCAGGTGGTGCAGATCCACCAGCAGCGCCTGCTTGCCCTCGGCATAGACGCTGTGGATGGGCTCAAACGACAGGCCGGAGCCGATCAGGCGCAGCTTGCGCTCCGGGTGCTCCCGCAGCAGTGCTTGCAGCTCGTCGCGGCTCCTGGGGCGCCACACCTGATCCAGGGCGCCGAGGGGATTGGTCCTGGACCAGTTGAACAGCACCTCCCGATTGCCAATCGCCTTGATGCTGTGAAATGCCTGGAACCTGACCGTCATACCGCGCCTCATCTGACTTCGAAGTGAGCAGCAATTCTACCGAAAAGCGCCCGCCAAGGCATGGAAAACAAGCCCCTACAGTCGTGGATGAGAATGGGCGGGCCCAGGTGGCTCAGCGCGATGCCCCGCTGAAGGCCAGCAGGGCGCCGAATCCCACCAGCAGGGCACCGAAGACTCTGTCTATCCAGTGACGCACCGCCAGCAGCCGGGCCCGTACCGCCGGGGTGGAGAAAAAGAGCGCCACGGCACCGAACCAGGCCCCGTGGGCCAGCACGATGAAGACCCCGTAACCGAGCTGAACACCGAGAGAGGTGCCCGGCTGCACCACCTGCATGAACAGGCTGACGATGAAGATGGTGGTCTTGGGATTGAGGGCATTGGTTAGAAAACCGCTGCGCAGTGCCCCCAGGCTAGACAAGGGGGGTTGGCTCGCCACCTCTCCATCCAGCACAGGCTTGGCCCGCAGCATCTTGATACCGAGGAAGATGAGGTAGGCGGCCCCCGACAGCTTGATGAGGTTGAACAACCAGAGGGATTGCTGGATCAACAGGCCGACCCCCAACAGGGTATAGGTCACATGCACACAGACCCCGGCGGCGATGCCTGTCGCCGTCAACACGCCGGTACGGCGGGAGCTCAGCAGGCTGTTGCGAGACACCATGGCAAAATCGGGGCCCGGGCTGATGACGGCAAGCAAGGTGATGGCCATGACGGCTAACAGTTCGGTCATGAAAAATAATCCTGGGAAGAAGTGATATCGGCTATTTTATTGGGCATCCACGTCAATAACGAACGATAACTTCTGACATGAATAGTGAGAATAACTCACATAAAAGCCTATCCCTCCCCTCTCTGACGGCCTTGCGCTGCTTCGAGGTGGCGGCCCGTACCGAGAACTTCAGCCGCGCCGCCGATGAGCTGCACCTCACCCACGGGGCCATCAGCCGAGCGGTACGCCTGCTGGAAGAAGATCTGGGGATCCCGCTGTTCGAGCGACGCCAGCGCCGGGTCTTCCTCACCGGAGCGGGTCAGCGTCTCTATCAGTCGGTCAAGGAGGGGCTGGGCGGGATCCGGCAGACGGCCCAGGTGCTGCGCCAGAGCGCCCGCCCCCAGTCCCTGGTCATCTCTTGTGAACCGACCCTGCTGATGCGCTGGTTGATCCCGCGCTGGCCCGCCTTTCAGGTCCTCCATCCCGAGCTGGATGTGCATCTGATGGCGGGGGGGGGCCCCCCTCAGCTTCGACAGCGGCATCGATCTCGCCATCCGGCGCAACGATTTCCAATGGCCGGAGGATCTTCACAGCCAACCACTATTCGAGGAACTGACCGGCCCCGTTTGCCAACCGGGAAAGGTGGAGCACTTCTTCGAGCCGGGGACAGACGGGCTGCACCTGCGATCTTCAACCCCCCGATTGCACACCCGCACCCGCCCCCATGCCTGGCAGGAGTGGCTTGCGAAGGCTGGACAAGCCTGGGATGAGGAGGCTCCCGGCCAAAGCTTCGACCACTTCTACTTCAGCCTGCAGGCGGCGATCGCCGGCCTTGGGGTCGCCATCGGCCCCTACCGCCAGGTCAACGATGACATCGCTGCGGGTCTGCTGGCCGCCCCCCTCGGCTTTTGCCGAGATGGCAGCCACTATCACCTGCTCGCCCCCCAAAAACCCGAGCCGGGCAGCCCCCATGAGATTCTGGCCAACTGGCTTACTTCTCTTGAGTCTTAGTCATGGGGGCTGCTTCTGGCTCTCCCCTACTCGGTGGGAGAGGGCCCTGCTTCATCGGAGACGACAGCAACCATCCGATCCCTTAGCGCCTCATTGAACTGGCGCACCGGGATCGGGCGACCGAACAGGTAGCCCTGCAGATAGGTCACCTTGCCCTTGAGATAGTCCGCCTGCTGGCGGGTCTCGACCCCCTCGGCCACCAGGGAGAGGCCGAGCCGGCCTCCCAGATCGATCACGTTGTCGACTATGTGCTCGGACAGAGATTCGGTGCCTATTCGGCCGATGAACGACTGATCGATCTTGAGGTAGTCCACATTGAACTGCTGCAGATAGAGCAGGCTGGAGTGGCCGGTGCCGAAGTCATCGATGGCCAGCCTGACCCCCAACTCGCTGAGCTGCCCGAACAGCGACAGGGTGTGGCTATCCGCCACCAGCAGTTCCCGCTCGGTGAGCTCAAGCACCAACACCACCTGGTCGGGGGCGAAGTGGGCGAGGAAGCGGCGGCACTCATCGAGCAACGCCATGTCCCGGCAGTGGGCCGCACTGATGTTGAGGCTGATATGGAAACCCCGGGGCAACAGGGCTCGCTGCGCCCCCAATTCTCTGGCGACCTCCTCCATGATCTGCGTCGTCATGGGCACGATCAGGCCGCTCGCCTCCGCCTGAGGAATGAAGAGATCCGGGCGGATCAGGCCCGCATCGGGATGCTGCCAGCGCATCAGCACCTCGGCCCCCACTATGCTCTCATCGTCGCAGTCCACCAGCGGCTGCAGGAAGGGGACGAATTCTCTGGCCTTCAGGGCACGGGCCAGCTCGCTGTTTGGGGAGCGGGGGCGACCCAGCAGCCACCAGATGAGCAGGGCGAAGCCGGCGCTGAACCCGGTCAGCAACCAGAGCCCAAACTTGTGGCTCTGCAGCAGGCCTTGCCAGTGCGAGGCAATCCTGTGCCCCGTGAAGATGGAGAAAGGATACTCCTGTGAGCCCAGCATGACCTCGGCCTGGCGGGACGACGCGGGGGGATGCTGGAAGAAGTTGCCCCGCTTGTCGAGCCAGCGATCGCCGACCTTCAGCATGATCTCGAGGGAGGGATCGTTGAGGCTCAGCATGAAGCAGAGGTAGTCCCCGTCGATGACGCTGAGGGCCGACCGTCTCCCCTCGACGGCACGCACCACCAGGAAGGGGTGATCCGGCCGCATGGGGCTAACGTTGCCCAGTTGCAGCATCCCCTTGGCGAAGCCGGCCACCGAATAGGGCATCCGGTATGTGCCGAAGAAGGAGGTGCAGTAGATGCTGCCCTGACGGGCCAGGTTGACCGAGCGCACGAAGGGTACCTCGGCCACCTGCTCGCGCAGTGTGGGCAGGGCGGGCTCACAGGGCTGATCCAGCAGGGGCAACACCTTGCGATTGGCCTCGTCCGCGTGACTCAGCATGGTTTCCAGCAGCACTATGGTATGCGTCGCTGCCGCCTTCGACTCCAGCTGCAGATTGCGCTGGTAATGGACATACATCCCCCAGCTGCCAAGCAGCATGGGCACAATGAATACCAGCAGGGTGAGGAGCAGGCGCAACCAGGGGTGGGCCGTATCGAACCTGGGGTAATAAGGCATGACGGATCCAGTGAAAAAAGGGCGACCAGTTTAGCGCCCGACACTGAACCCACCCCTAATAGAACAAAAAACAACCAATTCAGACGCCCTGCCCTCTTCTGGTCAGGGCTATGCCCCGTCTAGGCCGCGCGATGCCGGGAGAGCAGCCCCTCGCAGAACTGCGACAACGGCGCCGGCCTGCCAAACAGGTAGCCCTGCAGATAGTCGACCCCCTTGCCGCGCAGGTAATCGGCCTGCGCCCGGGTCTCCACCCCCTCGGCCACCAGCGCCAGACCCAACCGGGAGCCAAGATCGATGACGTTGTCGATGATATGCTCGGACAGGGATTCGGTGCCGATCCGGCCGATAAAGGATTGATCTATCTTGAGATAGTCCACGTGGAACTGCTGCAGATAGCGCAGGCTGGAGTGACCCGTGCCGAAGTCATCGATGGCAAGCTTGACCCCCATCTCATCGAGCCCCTTGAACAGCCCCAGGGTGTGGCTGCCCGCCACCAGCAGCTCCCTCTCGGTCAGCTCCAGCACCAGCGTGATCCCCCCGGGGGCGAAGTGATCCAGAAAGGCGCGACACTCCGCCAGCAGGGAGAGATCCCGGCAGTGAACGGCGCTGATATTGAAGCCGATATGAAAGCCAGCGGGCAGGCTCTCCTGCCAGTTGCCCAGCTGCTGGGCCACCGTCTGCATCAATGACCGGGTCATGGGCACTATGATGCCACACTCCTCCGCCTGGGGGATGAAGAGATCCGGCCGGATCAGACCAGAGGTCGGATGCTGCCAACGCATCAACACCTCGGCTCCCACGACCCGACCATCACCGCAGCTCACCAGGGGTTGCAGGTAGGGCAGAAACTCTTTGGTGCGCAGCGCCCGTTTCAGCTCCCCCTCCATGGAGCCGGGGCGACCCAGCAGCCACCACACCAGCAGGGAGATGGACAGGGAGAAGCCAAGCAGCAGCATGATGGTCAGATGCCTGACCTGCCACAGCGCCCGCCACACCGAGGGCAAGTCCATGCCGGCGTAGATGGAGAGGGGGTAGCGGCTCGACTTGAGATCATGGGTCGCCAGGGTCGGCAGCTTGGGATCTTGCACCATCAGCTCCCCCTGATGATTCAGCCAGCTGTTGCCCACGTTGAGCAGCACCTCTCCCTTGGCGGGGGCACTCAGGGTCAGCATCAGCTTGATGTATTCCCTGTCTATGGTGCTGAGCACGGCACCATGGCCGGCGCTGCTGCGCACCGCCAGCACGGGGTAACGCGGCAACACAAAGTTGCCAGGCAGCAGCCGCAACAGGCCGTCGCTGTAACCGACGCTGTCGTCCAGCCAGTTCACCTTCCCCAGCAGGGAGTTGCAGTAGACCCCGTTGTCGGCGATGAGATTGCTGGTACGCACGAAGGGGGCCAGCACCACCCGCCTGCGCATGGTGAAGAGCGCCGTCTCGCAGGGATGGTTGAGCAGGGGGAACATGTTGCGATTGTTCTCCTCCGCGTGATCCAGCATTAGCTCCATCAGGGTCAGCGCCCGGCTGGCCGCGGACTCGGACTGTTTACTCAGGGTATTCAAATAGTTGGTGTGTAGTTCCCAGAGCCCGAGCGAGACGGGCAGGACGAAGATCAGGGCGGCGCAGAGCAGGCGCCAGCAGGGCTGGGAGGCGTCAAATCCGAATAGCAGCATAGGTAACCAGATCTATAGGCAGAGAGGACGAATGCCTTGCCCCGAAGAGGCCCCCTCAGGGGTGTGATAAAGGCGCTGCATCATATAGCGCTCCCCTGCCCCATCTCTGGTGCAAGATCAGTTTTTGATCAAGGAGGTGAAAAATTGCGCAGTGAACGAGCCCCTCTCCCCTTGGCGCCAAAAGAAAAGCCCGGCATGGCCGGGGCTTTTATCAGATGGACTCTGCCAGTCTGGCGTTTATACCGCTTGCTGCAGGATCACTTCGTCGGCCTTCTTGGTGTAGGAGGCGATCTCGTTAAAGTTCAGGTAGCGATAGGTATCCGCCGCGGTGGCGTCCAGGGACTTGGCGTACTGCAGGTACTCGTCCACGCTCGGGATCTTGCCGGTGATAGCGGCAACGGCAGCCAGCTCGGCAGAGGCCAGATAGACGTTGGCGCCCTTGCCCAGACGGTTCGGGAAGTTACGGGTGGAGGTGGAAACCACCGAGGCACCTTCCGCAACCCGCGCCTGGTTGCCCATGCACAGGGAGCAGCCCGGGATCTCGATACGGGCACCGACCCGGCCGAAGATGCCGTAGTAACCCTCTTCGGTCAGCTGATCCTTGTCCATCTTGGTGGGCGGCGCTATCCACATGCGGGTCGGCAGCTCGCCCTGGTATTTCTCCAGCAGCTTGCCGGCGGCACGGAAGTGGCCGATGTTGGTCATGCAGGAACCGATGAACACCTCATCGATCTTGTCACCGGCGACCGTGCTCAGCAGACGGGCATCGTCCGGATCGTTCGGCGCACACAGGATGGGCTCCTTGATAGTGGCCAGATCGATCTCGATGATTTCGGCGTACTCGGCATCCTTGTCCGCTTCCATCAATACCGGGTTCGCCAGCCACTCTTCCATCCCCTTGATACGACGGGTAATGGTGCGCACGTCGCCATAGCCTTCGGACAGCATCCATTTGAGCATCACGATGTTGGACTTCAGATACTCGATGATCGGCTCTTTATCCAGCTTGATGGTGCAACCGGCGGCGGAGCGCTCGGCACTGGCATCGGCCAGCTCGAATGCCTGCTCCACCTTCAGGGTCGGCAGACCTTCGATCTCGAGGATGCGGCCGGAGAAGATGTTCTTCTTGCCCGCTTTCTCGACGGTCAGCAGACCGCGCTGGATGGCGGCGTAGGGAATGGCATGGACCAGATCCCGCAGGGTGATGCCAGGTTGCAGCTCACCCTTGAAACGCACCAGCACGGATTCCGGCATGTCCAGCGGCATCACGCCGGTGGCGGCGGCGAAGGCCACCAGACCAGAGCCCGCCGGGAAGGAGATCCCGATGGGGAAACGGGTGTGGGAGTCACCACCGGTACCCACGGTATCCGGCAGCAGCATGCGGTTCAGCCAGGAGTGGATGACACCGTCGCCCGGACGCAGGGAGACGCCGCCGCGGTTCATGATGAAGTCCGGCAGGGTGTGGTGGGTCTGCACGTCGATGGGCTTGGGATAGGCCGCGGTGTGGCAGAAGGACTGCATGGTCAGATCGGCGGAGAAGCCGAGGCAGGCCAGGTCTTTCAACTCATCGCGGGTCATCGGGCCCGTGGTGTCCTGGGAGCCGACCGTGGTCATCTTGGGTTCGCAATAGGTGCCCGGGCGAATTCCCTTCACGCCGCACGCCTTGCCCACCATCTTCTGGGCCAGGGTGAAGCCCTTGCCGGTATCGGCCACCGGCTGCGGGCGACGGAACACGGTGGAGAACGGCAGACTCAGCGCTTCACGCGCCTTGTCGGTCAGGCCGCGGCCGATTATGAGCGGAATACGGCCACCGGCGCGCACTTCGTCGATCAGCACTTCGGTTTTCAGTTCGAACTGGGCCAGCACCTCGTCGGTGCCGTGACGCTTGATCTTGCCCTCGTAGGGGAAGATGTCGATCACGTCGCCCATCTCCAGTTTGGAGACGTCCACCTCGATGGGCAGGGCGCCGGCATCTTCCATGGTGTTGAAGAAGATGGGGGCGATCTTGCCACCGAGGCAGACGCCACCGGCGCGCTTGTTCGGCACATGGGGGATGTCGTCACCCATGAACCAGAGCACGGAGTTGGTGGCGGACTTGCGGGAAGAGCCGGTACCGACCACGTCACCGACATAGGCCAGGGGGAAGCCGCTCTGCTTGAGTTCTTCGATGGCCTTGATGGGGCCGATGACGCCGTCCTTGTCCGGGGTGATGCCGGGGCGGGCGTTCTTCAACATGGCCAGGGCGTGCAGCGGAATGTCGGGACGGGACCAGGCATCCGGTGCCGGCGACAGGTCGTCGGTGTTGGTCTCGCCGGTCACCTTGAACACGGTGACGGTGATCTTCTCGGCCAGGGCCGGGCGATTGAGAAACCACTCGGCATCGGCCCAGGATTGCAGCACCTGCTTGGCGTGGGCGTTGCCCGCCTTGGCCTTCTCTTCCACGTCGTGGAAGGAGTCGAACATCAGCAGGGTGTGGGAGAGGCCCTTGGCAGCAAGAGGAGCCAGTGTGGCATCGTCCAGCAGGTCGATCAGCGGCTGGATGTTGTAGCCGCCCTGCATGGTACCGAGCAGCTCGACCGCTTCGGCGGCGGTCAGGATCGGGGAGTGGGCCTCGCCCTTAGCGACGGCGGTGAGGAAGCCGGCCTTCACATAGGCCGCCTCATCCACACCCGGGGGAATACGGGAGGACAACAACTCTTTCAGGAAATCTTGTTCACCGGCGGGCGGGTTCTTGAGAAGCTCAACCAGGGCGGCGACTTGCTCTGCATCCAGAGGTTTGGCAACCACGCCCTCGGCGGCACGTTCTTCGACGTGTTTACGGTATGTTTCAAGCACGACTAATTCCTCTTTGGTCTTTTTTTTGGGTTCGCCCAAGCTCGCGGCGATCGTCCTTGCGGGACACCCGTAGGGTGCCCCCCACTATATAAGTTTTAACGACTAATTAAAATCCAAAGCCTGTACAGTTATTCATCGAAACAACATAACCATCTAAGGTTGTTCGGTTTTTTTAAGAGCACAAAAAATGCGCTTGGCGATTGTTAACAAAACGTCAGCATTTCACCTCTATTCAAAGGTGGTGCCGAGCTGCAGATAGAACATCTCATGCCCCCCTTCCGCCATGCCGTAACCGAGGAAGATGGGACCGAGGAAGCTCTCCACCCCCACGTAGACGGAGCCGGCGGTATAGGAGGACTCCAGGCTGATCTGCTTGCCGCTGTTCCAGACGCCCCCCTGCTCGATAGACCCCCCGAGGAAGAGGGGGGCCTTGAAGGCGCCGAAGTCATTGTCTGCCACCCGGTAGATGTAACGCAGCCCACCGAACAGGCTGTAGCGCCCGCTCAGCTGATAGTGCTGGAAGCCGGACAACCGGAACAGGCCCCCCAGATCCTGTACGAACAGGGGAATCTCCTCCTCGGAGGTGGAACCGCCCCCCTCCAGCAGCAGGTTCAGGCTGTGGCGGCCCCAGGACCAGGGCTTGATCATCGCCAGGTGGTAGTTGAGGCCCTCGGTGCTCTCGCTCGGCTCGCCGGTGGGATCGACCTTGAGGTAGGAGTAGCCCCCCTTGATGTCCCAGTAGACCCCCTCGTAGGGGAAGTAACGGCTGTCGAGGGTATCGTGCTCGAAGCGTACATAGGGGCCCCAGGCGGAGGCATCCGCATCCGCATCGGAGAGGTTCTGGATATCGACGCTGCCGACCTGGCCTTCCAGCCCAAGGGACAAACGGCTCCAGGGCTGCCGATTCCAGCCGAGGGCCAGATCCACGCTGGTGAAGCTGTACTCCGAGTCCAGGTAGCTGACGCTGGCGCTGGTGCTGGATGCCTTCACCTCATTTTCGGTGAAGAAGACCCGGCGCTTGGTCTTGTCGTAGGCCAGGCTCGCCTCGCCGAAGTAGGTCTGGGACGGCTCCAGCGGCGTGTAGAAGTCGGTCTTGAGGTGTTTGGCGGTGCCAAGGGAGGCTTCCGTCAGCCACTCCCCGCCCCAGTCATTGACGTTGGTGAGGGTGTAGGACATGCCGACGTTGTAGTTGGAGTTGCTCTCGAAGTCGTCGGAGAAGCCGAGCTGGAAGTTGAGATAACCCGGCCCCCAGTTCTTCTCGCTGGCGTTGACCACCAGCACGTTCTCGCCGTCCCGCTCCTCCACCTCATAGGTGATGCGATCGAAGGACTCCAGGGCGTAGAGGCGACGGATCCCGGCCTCCAGGCTGTCATAGGTCTGCACCTTGTCCGGGCGCACCTTCAACATGGCGCGCACCGTCTCGTCCGAGAGACGCGACTTGTTGATGATCTCCACCTTGTCGATGTAATAGGCCGGCTGGCCACTGCGCTCGGCGCGGCGGCTCAGCTTCTGGTTGCGGTAGTCCGCATAGGCGTCGGGAGAGAGGGAGAGCCCGTCCAGCTGGCTGGAGGCGCGCAGGGCCACCTCCTCCCCTATCCTGATCCCGTCCGGCATGCGGGCGAAATCGGCGATGCCTATGTCGCCAAACTCCGGGCTCAGTAACACATCCTTGGGCCCGAGCAGGGCCTTCTGCTTCTCGGTGCCGACCTGGGTCATGTAGGTGGTGAGCTGGTCTATCATGGCCAGCCCGGACTTGAGGGACTCGCGGGTCCGCAGCTTGGCTCCTATGTCCACCGCGATCACCACGTCGGCCCCCATGGCCTTGGCCACGTCCACCGGCATGTTGTTGACTGTGCCGCCGTCGGCCAGGATGCGCCCCTCCCAATCCACCGGCTTGAGGGCGCCGGGGATGGACATGGAGGCCTGCATCGCCTTGGCCAGGCTGCCATGATCCAGCACGAAGGGGGTCACCGTCTCCATGTCGGTGGCCATGGCGCGGTAGGGGATGGGCAGGTTGTCGAAGCTCTTCTGTACCGGCAGGTTGGAGGTGGCGTGGCGCAGCAGGCTGGCCATGGACTGGCCCTGGAAGAAGCCATCGGGCAGCTGGGTCTGATCCCCGTTGATGCCGATGTCGGTGCGCAGCTGGTATTTCTCGCTCTGCTGCTTCTTGCGCAGGGAGAGCTCGTTGCGGCCGACCTTGTCCTGATAGCCCTTGTTCCAGTCGATGGCGAGGGTGGTGCGTTCCACCTCCTCGGCGCTGAGCCCCATGGCATACATGCCCGCCACATAGGCCCCCATGCTGGTCCCCACGACGATGTCCACCGGGATCCGCTTCTCCTCCAGCACCTTGAGCACCCCGATGTGGGCCGCCCCCTTGGCGCCGCCACCGCTCAATACCAGCGCGACCTTGGGTCTCTCTCCCCTGACACCGCCATTCGGCTTGGCGGGATCCGGGCTCTGGGCCGCCACCATGAGAGGGGTGGCGGTCAGCAAGAGCATTAGTAGTTGGGTCCATCCCAGAGGAAAGATGCGCATATGAGTGTCCATGGTTCCAGTGCGAGCCGAGTGAGCCGCGATGCTCACCCTCAGATGAGGAACTGTAACCGTAACTGACTGTGCTGGCGAGATTTCATCTGGCAGCGGCTGGCGGCGCCAGGAGAGAGCTGGCGTCAAACCAGTCCCAACCTGCTGTGAGCGCAAACGTTAATCGGCAATAAACGCCAACCATGACTCAAGGGGAGGCTTGGCCAGCCGTTAATATGAACTCATCCCTAGGCCCACATTCCCGAGTCACCCTATGTTTGCAAGCCTGACACTCAAACAGAAAATTCTGGCCACCGTCATCCTGGCCGTGGCGCTCTCCTGCCTCCTGGTGGGCTACTTCAGTCAGCGCTCCGCCCAGCAGCTGATCGAGGCGCGCATGTTCGAGCAGGAGCTGCCGAACCTGACCCAGCGCATCGGCAAAGAGATAGAGCGGGATCTGACCTCGGTCGCCGGCGCCGCCAAACAGCTGGCGAACGATCGCTTCGTGCTGGACTGGGTCGCCCGTGGCATGCCCAAGGAGCAGGAACCCATCCTCATCGAGCAGCTGAAGGACATGACGGCCCAGTACGGCCTGGTCACCGCCTCCTTCGCCGACCGCCAGAGCGCCGCCTACTACAACCAGGACGGCTTCCTGCGCGTCCTCAATCATGAGCAGGACAACTGGTTCTACGACTACACCAAGAGCCAGCAGGACCTGATGCTCAGCATCTTCCGGGAGACCAACGGCGAGGTGAAGCTGTTCGTCAACTTCCAGCAGCTGAATGGTCGCGGCCTGGCGGGGCTCGCCAAGTCCCTCGACAGCATGGTCAGCATGCTCGCCAACTTCCGCATCGGTGACAGCGGCTTCGTCTTCATGACCGACGGCAGCGGCAAGGTGAAGCTGCACCCGGATGCGGCCCGCATCGACCGCGACAGCCTGACCCAGCTGGCTGGCCCGGGGGCCGGCAGCCTGCTGACCAAGCAGCCCTTCGCCGCCACCCACGCCGAGGTGGACGGCCAGGCCGTGGTGCTGGCCACCAGCTATATCCCGCTGCTCGACTGGTATTTGGTGGCCCAGGTGCCGGAAGCGGAGATCTATGCCGAACTCAATAACGCCAGGCTTCATATCCTGCTGGTGAGCCTGGCCATCGCCGTCGGCATGGGGCTGCTCGGGGTCGTACTCGCAGGTTCCGTCAGCCGCCCCCTCAACGAGTTGGCGCGACTGTTCCGGGAACTCGGCAGTGGTGACGGGGATCTGACCCAGCGTCTCAGGGTGGAAGGCCGCGATGAACTGAGCCAGGTTGCCACCGGCTTCAACAACTTCGTCGCCAAGATCCACGCCTCCATCGAACAGGTGGCCAGCAACTCCCGCCAGCTGGCCGCCACCGCCAACGAGGTGGCCGCCAAGGCCCAGCTGACCCAGCACAACTGTACCGCCCAGCGGGATCGCACCGTGCAGGTGGCCACCGCCATCCACGAGATGGGAGCAACGGTCGGCGAGATCGCCGGCAATGCGTCCCTCGCCGCCGATGTGGCCAAGCAGGCCAACGAGCAGGCCGATGCGGGGGCCCTGGTGGTCGCCCAGGCCCGTCACGGCATCGTCGGGCTGTCGGACGAGATAGAACAGGTCTCCGGTGTCATCGAGTCTCTGGCCAGCCAGACCGACTCCATCGGCAGCATACTCGACACCATCCGCAGCATCTCGGAGCAGACCAACCTGCTGGCGCTGAACGCCGCCATCGAGGCTGCCCGCGCCGGCGAGCAGGGCCGTGGCTTCGCCGTGGTGGCCGACGAGGTGCGCAACCTCGCCAGCCGCTCCGCCGCCTCCACCGCCGAGATCCAGACCATGATAAACAGCCTGCAGGAGCAGAGCGCCCGCGCCGTCAGCGCCATGGCCCAGGGTCGCAACCAGAGCCAGGCGGTAGTCGGCCAGGCCGACGAGGCCAACGCGGCGCTCGGCCAGATCACCGGGCACATCACCCAGATCAGCGATATGAACATCCAGGTCGCCACCGCCACCGAGGAGCAGTCCAGCGTGGTCGGCGAGATCAACCGCAACGTGGAGGACATCAACCAGCTGACCATGGAGACCGCCGACATCGCCCACCAGCTGACGGCGTCCAGCCGCAGCCTGCAACAGCTCTCCGGCGAGCTCGACAAGCTGGTCGGCAACTTCAGGTTGTGATCATCAGGAGCGCTTCGGCGCTCTTGTTTTATCGGGGCGGCATGGAATGCCGCTCCGACCATGACAACGACTGTCATGACAAGCCGCTAGATTAGCGACACAACAACAAACCAAGGAGTCAACATGCTGGCTGGCAAGCTCACCATCAAAAACCAACTCATCCTGGCGGTCACCGTACCTTGCCTCGCCCTGCTGCTGGTGGGCGCGGCCGGCCTGCGCAGCATGGGACACATCAAGCAGCAGGCCGACGAGCTGTTCCAGAATACCGCGACCCCCATGCGGGCCATGGCGGAAGTGGCCTCCCGCATTCCGCGTATGCGGGTCGGCATCGACATGATGCTGCTGCAGGAGACCTCCCTGAGAGATGAGAAGGGAGTGCTGACCCGGGTCAAGGAGACCCGCGAGGAGGATATTCCCGAGATGCGCCAGGCCATGGAGCAGGCGGTCAATGCCCAGGTCGACCCCGCCGCCCGCGCCGAGGCACAGGCCCTGCTCGATCAGTTCACCGCCATGGAGCGCGACGAGCTGACCCCCATGTTGCAGGCACTGTCGGACAACCGGATGGATGAGGCTCGCGCCCTCTATCGGGATCGCTACAGCCAGAGCTATGGGACCATGCGCAAGGGGGCCAACGCCCTGCTCGACGGGCTGATCCAGCAGGCGCAGCAGCGCAACGAGCTGAGCGAGCGCAGCTATGGCGGCGGCCGCAGCCAGATGATCGCCATCATAGTCGTCGCCCTCGCCATCTCATTGCTCGTCTCGACCCTGATCCTGATCGGGTTGCGCAGCCGGGTCTCCTTCCTGCAACAGCACATCGGGGACGTGGCCCGCCACCTGGCGCTGGACAGCAGCGCCAGTCTCAGCGGCAAGGATGAGCTGGCCGAGATAGGCCGCAGCTTCAACCAGTTCGTGGCCCGCATTCACGGCGCCATCGAACAGGTGGCGAGCAACTCCCGTCAGGTGGCCGCCACCGCCAATGACCTCGCAACCAAGGCCCAGCTGACCCAACACAACTGCACCGCCCAGCGGGATCGCACCGTGCAGGTGGCCACCGCCATCCACGAGATGGGGGCGACGGTGACCGAGATCGCCGGCAATGCGTCCCTCGCCGCCGACGTGGCCAAGCAGGCCAACGAGCAGGCCGATGCGGGGGCCCTGGTGGTGGCCCAGGCCCGCCACGGCGTCGTCGGCCTCTCCACGGAAATCGAGCAAGTTGCCGGCGTCATCGAGTCACTTGCCAACCAGACCGATTCCATCGGCAGCATACTCGACACCATCCGCAGCATCTCGGAGCAGACCAACCTGCTGGCACTGAACGCCGCCATCGAGGCCGCCCGCGCCGGCGAGCAGGGCCGCGGCTTCGCCGTGGTCGCCGACGAGGTGCGCAACCTCGCCAGCCGCTCCGCCGCCTCCACCGCTGAGATCCAGACCATGATCAACAGCCTGCAGGAGCAGAGCGCCCGCGCCGTCAGCGCCATGGCTCAGGGGCGCAACCAGAGCCAGGCCGTGGTCGGCCAGGCCGACGAGGCCAATGCGGCCCTCGGTCAGATCACCGGTCACATCACCCAGATCAGCGACATGAACATCCAGGTCGCCACCGCCACCGAGGAGCAGTCCAGCGTGGTCGGCGAGCTCAACCGCAACGTGGAGGACATCAACCAGCTCACCATGGAGACCGCCGACATCGCCCACCAGCTGACCGAATCCAGCCGCAGCCTTCAGCAGCTCTCCGGCGAGCTCGACAAGCTGGTCGGCAACTTCCGGCTATGAGGCCGCTCACCCATCGAGAGGGCGCCACGGCGCCCTCTTTCACATCCACGGCAAGCCGTGACGCACCGTGCCGAAAGCGCCTCCATTCGCCCATGAAAATGCCTCATAATCATGAAAATAAGAGGAGGTTTTATGGGCAAGTTGATGGTGATGATATTGCTGGGGGGGCTGCTCAGCGCCTGCAGCAGCGGACCGGTGCGGGTACACGGCGCCGACGTCAGTGTGGACGATACCAGGATCCGGGTCAGCGACGGTGACCGCGGGGGTTATGGAACCTTCTGCCCACCGGGGCAGGCGAAAAAAGGGCGCTGTTAGCGCCTTTTTTTACGGTCGTACATCTGCTTGTCCGCCTGCTGCAGCAGCAGCTCCAGATCCGGCGGCAGCAGCGGATCATAGTGGGCGACACCGGTGGAGCAGAGTAGCTGGTAAGGCTTGCCCTCCTCCCGATTGAAAATCACCAGCGCCTCCTCGAAGCGGGCCAGCACGCTGGACACCTGCTCGGGGCCCATCCCTGGCAAGAGCACCACGAACTCGTCCCCCCCGAGCCGGGCGAAGATGTCCGCGTTGCGAAATACCCTGGAGAGCAAGAGCGCCATCTGGCGCAGGGCATCGTCCCCCACCTCGTGCCCCAGGGTGTCGTTGATCTCCTTGAAGCGGTTGAGGTCGAGGAACAGCAGGCTCGCCTCCCTCCCCTGCCGATGGGAGAGCAGCAGGCACTTCTGCCCCAGCATGACGAAGCCGCGACGATTGGTGATGCCGGTCAGCTCATCCAGGATCGCCAGCTGGATGGCGGCCAGCTCGTGCTCCACCATGCCCGCCAGATCCGTCAGCAGAGACTGCTGGCGCTCATCCAGATGGCGCGGCTTGCGATCGATGAGGCAGAGGGTCCCCACCTTGTGGCCGCCGGCGATCTGCAGGGGGCAGCCTGCATAGAAACGGATATGGGGAGCCCCCAGCACCAGGGGATTGTCGGCGAAGCGCAGATCCCGGGTCGCGTCCTCCACCACGAAGATCCCCTCGCCGAGGATGGCGTGACCACAGAAGGAGATGTCACGCGGGGTCTCCTGCGCATCCAGGCCGCAGCGAGACTTGAACCACTGCCGCTCCTCATCCACCAGTGAGATGAGGGAGATGGGCACCTCGAACATGTTGCGCGCCATCCGGGTGATGCGATCGAAGCGCTCCTCCGCCGTGGTATCCAGGATGGCGAGGCGACGCAGGCCATCGAGGCGCTGCTGTTCGTATTCGGGTATGAGGGGGATCTGCATGGGCGTATCGGCAGTTGGGATGACAGGTCTCAGCATAGCAAACAGCCTCGAACAAATCTCTTTTGCCCTCATAAAACAAAAAAGCCGCTCCAGGGAGCGGCTTTTTATCGGCAGGAAGAAGGGGTTTATTTCTTCTTCTTGGCCTTGGCGTTCGGCAGGTCGGTGATGGAGCCTTCGAACACTTCGGCGGCCAGACCCACGGACTCGTGCAGAGTCGGGTGAGCGTGGATGGTCAGCGCTATGTCTTCGGCGTCCGCACCCATCTCGATGGCCAGACCGATCTCACCCAGCAGTTCCCCGCCGTTGGTACCCACGATGGCACCACCGATGACGCGGCCGCTCTCCTTGTCGAAGATCAGCTTGGTCATGCCGTCGGCACAGTCGGAGGCGATGGCACGGCCAGAGGCTGCCCAGGGGAAGGTGGCGACTTCGAAGTTCAGGCCCTGTTGCTTGGCTTCCTTCTCGGTCAGACCGACCCAGGCCATCTCTGGCTCTGTGTAGGCGATGGACGGGATCACTTTCGGGTCGAAGTAGTGCTTCTTGCCGGCGATGACTTCGGCCGCCACGTGGCCTTCGTGCACACCCTTGTGAGCCAGCATCGGCTGGCCGACGATGTCACCGATGGCATGGATGTGAGCCACGTTGGTACGCAGTTGCTTGTCCACCTCGATGAAACCGCGCTCGGTCACAGTGACGCCAGCCTTCTCGGCATCCAGCATCTTGCCGTTCGGCACACGGCCGACGGCGACCAGCACGTTGTCGTAACGTACCGGCTCGGCCGGGGCGTGCTTGCCTTCGTAGGAGACGTACAGGCCGTCAGCACGGGCTTCAACTGCGGTGACCTTAGTCTCCAGCATGATGTTGAATTTCTTGGCAACGCGCTTGGTGTAGATCTTGACGATGTCTTTGTCGGCAGCCGGAACCAGTTGGTCGGCAAACTCCACCACGTCGATCTCGGAACCCAGGGAGGAGTACACGGTACCCATCTCCAGGCCGATGATGCCGCCACCGATGACCAGCAGCTTGCCCGGTACGGTAGTCAGTTCCAGCGCATCGGTAGAGTCCCATACGCGCGGATCTTCATGGGGGATGAAGGGCAGCTTCACCGGGCGGGAACCCGCGGCGATGATGGCGTTGTCGAAGGTGACAGTGGTCTTGCCGTCGGCACCTTCCACTTCCAGGGTGTTCGGGCCGGTGAACTTGCCGAAGCCGTTCACGACCTGGACTTTACGCATCTTGGCCATGCCGGCCAGACCGCCAGTCAGCTGGTTGATGACCTTCTTTTTCCACAGACGCACCTTGTCGATGTCGGTCTGGGGGGCACCGAAGACGATGCCGTGCTCGGCCAGCGCCTTGGCTTCTTCGATCACTTTGGCAACGTGCAGCAGCGCCTTGGACGGGATGCAGCCCACGTTCAGGCAGACGCCACCCAGGGTGGAGTAACGCTCGACGATAATGGTATCCAGACCCAAATCAGCGGCGCGGAAGGCAGCGGAATAACCGGCAGGGCCAGCACCCAGTACTACGACCTGGGTTTTGATTTCTTTACTCATCATGACCTCTTTGTCGTTCTTATATCCCCGGACAGCACAGTCTTATGCCAGACAAGGCGGCTGCAGCCGTGAAAAAAACGGGGCAAGTTTACAATCCTGTTAATGAAATGAGAAGTAGAAAGGGTGGGCTTTGGGCCCACCCTCTCACTTACAGGACCAGTCGACGAATGTCGGACAACACACCACTCAGGGTGGTGATGAAGCGAGCACCGTCGGCGCCGTCGATGACGCGGTGGTCATAGCTCAGGGCCAGCGGCAGCATCAGGCGCGGTTCGAACTCCTTGCCGTTCCACTTCGGTTTGAAGTCGGACTTTGAGACGCCCAGGATGGCCACTTCCGGCGCATTGACGATCGGTGTGAAGCTGGTGCCACCGATGCCGCCAAGGCTGGAGATGGTGAAGCAACCACCCTGCATGTCGGCAGCGGTCAGCTTGCCGGCGCGAGCCTTCTTGGAGATCTCGGCCAGATCGCGGGACAGCTCGAAGATACCCTTCTTGTTGACGTCGCGAACCACCGGAACCACCAGGCCCCCCGGAGTGTCTACCGCCACACCGATGTGGATGTACTTCTTCATGATCAGCTTGGTGCCGTCTTCGGACAGGGCGCTGCAGAAGCGCGGATGCGCTTCCAGGGCCTTGGCGGCCGCCTTCAGGATGAACACCAGCGGGGTGATCTTCACGTCCAGCTTCTGCTTCTCGGCCAGGATGTTCTGCTCTTTGCGGAACGCTTCCAGCTCTGTGGTATCGGCTTCGTCGAACTGGGTGACGTGCGGGATCATGGCCCAGTTGCGGTGCAGGGCTGGACCGGAGATCTTCTGGATCCGGGTCAGTTCCAGCTCTTCGACCGGACCGAACTTGCTGAAGTCCACCTTCGGCCACGGCAGTACGCTCATGCCGTTGCCAGTGCCGGTACCGGCAGCAGGCGCGGACTCGGCGCGCTTGACCGCATCCTTCACATAGGCCTGCACGTCTTCTTTGACGATGCGACCCTTGCGACCGGAGGCTTTCACCTTGGCCAGGTTGACGCCGAACTCACGGGCCAGACGACGCACCGCCGGAGAGGCGTGCACGTAGGCATCGTTGGCAACGAAGTCAGAAGAGGCAGCAGCAGGAGCGGCGGCCTGAGCAACCGGCGCAGCGGCAGCAACAGGTGCGGCTACGGGAGCAGCAGTCTGAGCAACCGGGGCGGCGGCAGGGGCGGCGCCAGCCACTTCGAATACCATGATGAGCGATCCGGTGGAGACCTTGTCACCCGCCTTCACCTTGATCTCTTTGACCACACCGGCGAACGGCGCAGGCACTTCCATGGAAGCCTTGTCACCTTCCACGGCGATCAGGGACTGGTCGGCTTCGACCTTGTCACCCACGGCGACCATGATCTCGGTCACTTCCACTTCGTCACCGCCGATGTCCGGCACGTTGACGTCTTTGGCGGCGGCAACGGCAGGGGCTGCAGCCACGGGAGCGGCGGCCTGAACCGGTGCAGCGACGGCGGCAGGCGCGGCGCCAGCCACTTCGAATACCATCACCAGGGAACCGGTGGAGACCTTGGCGCCGGCGGCAACCTTGATCTCGACCACGCGGCCCGCGAACGGTGCCGGTACTTCCATGGAGGCTTTGTCGCCTTCCACGGCCAGGATGGACTGGTCGGCTTCGACCATGTCGCCCACGGCAACCATCAGCTCGGTCACTTCGACTTCGTCGTCACCGATGTCCGGCACGTGCACGTCTTTGCGAGCGGCAGTGGCGGGGGCGGCCGGCGCAGCGGCGGCAACCGGGGCAGCAGCCTGAGCCGGCGCGGCAGCGGCCGCACCTTCGGCTTCGAAGATCATGATCTGGGAACCGGTGGCAACCTTGTCGCCCACCTTGATCAGGATCTCTTTGACGATACCGGCGGCAGGGGCCGGTACTTCCATGGAGGCTTTGTCACCTTCCACGGCGATCAGGGACTGGTCCAGTTCGACCTTGTCACCCACGGCGACCATGATCTCGGTCACTTCAACTTCATCGGCACCGATATCCGGCACCATAATCTGTTTGGACATTGTGCTTTATCCTCTTACGCGTCTGTCGCGTTAACCTATGCAAGGGCCCGTTCGGCATATGAACGACTGCCAAAACAGATAACGGCCATTGCTTCTACTGTCACCGAATCGGGCAAGGAGCCGCCCGGCGCAATGCCGGACGGCTCCTCCGTTCTCTTATGCGTGCAGCGGGTTAACCTTGTCGGCATCGATGCCGTATTTGGCGATGGCGTCGGCCACTACCTGCTTGTCGATCTCGCCACGCTTGGCCAGTTCGGTCAGGGCAGCTACCACTACGTAGAACTCGTTCACTTCGAAGTGACGACGCAGGTTGGCACGGCTGTCGGAACGGCCGTAACCATCGGTACCCAGTACACGGTAGTTCTCGGTCGGTACGAAGGCACGCACCTGATCGGCGAAGGACTTCATGTAGTCGGTCGCGGCGATGGTCGCTTCGGAACCCAGCACGGTGGCGATGTACGGTACACGAGCTTCTGCAGTCGGGTGCAGCATGTTCCAGCGATCCGCGTCCTGACCGTCACGGGCCAGTTCGTTGAAGGAGGTCACGCTGAACACGTCGGAACCCACGCCGTACTCGGTGGCCAGGATCTGGGCGGCGGTGCGCACGTGACCCAGGATGGAGCCACAACCCAGCAGCTGTACCTTGGCCTTGTTACCGGCCACGGATTCCAGCTTGTAGATACCCTTGCGGATGCCTTCCTCGGCGCCTTCCGGCATGGCCGGCATGGCGTAGTTCTCGTTCAGGGTGGTGATGTAGTAGAAGACGTTCTCCGGCTTCTCACCGTACATGCGACGCAGACCGTCCTGTACGATCACCGCTACTTCATAGGCGTAGGACGGATCGTAGGAGATGCAGTTCGGGATGGTGCCGGCCAGGATGTGGCTGTGACCATCTTCGTGCTGCAGACCTTCGCCGTTGAGGGTGGTACGACCGGAGGTCGCGCCCAGCAGGAAGCCACGGGCTTGCTGGTCACCGGCTGCCCACGCCATGTCGCCGATCCGCTGGAAGCCGAACATGGAGTAGTAGATGTAGAACGGGATCATCGGGCAGTCGTTGGTGCTGTAAGAGGTCGCAGCAGCCAGCCAGGAGGACATGGCGCCCAGCTCGTTGATGCCGTCTTGCAGAACCTGACCCTGCTTGTCTTCCTTGTAGTAGGAGACGATGTCACGGTCTTGCGGGGTGTACTGCTGACCGTGCGGGCTGTAGATGCCGATCTGACGGAACAGACCTTCCATACCGAAGGTACGGGCTTCGTCAGCCAGGATCGGAACGATGCGCTTGCCGATGGACTTGTCTTTCAGCATCACGTTCAGAGAACGCACGAACGCCATGGTGGTGGAGATCTCGCGCGCCTGCTCACCCAGCAGCGGGCCGAAGGCATCCAGAGCCGGGATTTCCAGCTTGGTGGTGGTCTCGCGCAGACGGGTCGGTACATAGCCCTTCAGCGCGGCACGACGGGCGTGCAGGTACTTGTGCTCTTCGGTACCCTCTTCGATCTTCAGGTACGGCAGCTCTTCCAGTTGCTCGTCGGTGACCGGCAGGTTGAAGCGATCGCGCAGGTGACGCACTGAGCCCAGATCCATCTTCTTGACCTGGTGAGCGATGTTCTTGCCTTCGGCCGCTTCGCCCATGCCATAACCCTTGATGGTCTTGGCCAGGATGACGGTCGGCTTGCCCTTGGTCGCTGCGGCCTTGGAGAAGGCGGCGAACAATTTACGGGGGTCGTGACCACCGCGGTTCAGGGCGAAGATCTCCTCGTCGGTCATGTCTTTGACCAGCGCGGCGGTTTCCGGATAACGGTTGAAGAAGTGCTCACGAACGTAAGCGCCGTCACGGGACTTCATGGTCTGATAGTCGCCGTCCACGGTCTCGTTCATCAGCTGGATCAGCTTGCCGGACGTGTCTTTCTTCAGCAGCTCATCCCACTTGCGACCCCAGATGACCTTGGTGACATCCCAGCCGGCGCCGGAGAACAGGCCTTCCAGCTCGTTGATGACCTTGCCGTTACCGACAACGGGGCCGTCCAGACGCTGCAGGTTGCAGTTGACCACGAATACCAGATTGTCGAGCTTTTCGCGCACGGCAACGGTCAGGGCACCCTTGGCTTCCGGCTCGTCCATCTCGCCGTCACCCAGGAAGGCGTAAACGGTCTGCTCGGAGCAATCCTTGATGCCACGGTCGGTCAGGTACTTCAGGAAGCGAGCCTGATAGATGGCGGCGATGGGGCCCAGACCCATGGAAACGGTCGGGAACTGCCAGAAGTCCGGCATCAGTTTCGGGTGCGGATAGGAAGGGATACCCTTGCCGTCCACTTCCTGACGGAAGTTGTCCAGCTGCTCTTCGGTCAGGCGACCTTCGGCAAATGCACGGGCGTAGATACCCGGGGAGATGTGACCCTGGAAGTAAACCAGATCGCCACCGTCCTTCTCGCTGCGAGCGCGGAAGAAGTGGTTGTAGCAGACTTCATAGATGGTCGCGGAAGAGGCAAAGGAAGACATGTGACCGCCGAGGTCCAGGTCTTTCTTGGAGGCACGCAGCACTATCATCATGGCATTCCAGCGGATGATGGCGCGGATGCGACGTTCCATCTCCAGGTCGCCCGGGTAAGCCGGTTCGTCGCTGGCAGGGATGGTGTTGATGTAGTCGCGATTTGCCTTTTCAGCCACGTCCACACCGCTGATGCGGGCTTTCTCGGCCAGTTGTTCAAGGATGAACTGAGCGCGTTGCGGACCCTCTTCACGCAGCAGGGATTCCAGAGAGGCAAGCCACTCCAGCGTTTCTATCGGGTCCACATCGTTCTTCAGGATATCAGACATGGCTGGTTCCTATTGTTATTGCACGGCGGTTAAGATGCGCAAGAATTCGACAATAAAGCCTTGTTAGGATTAGTTTTCCTGCTGACGGATCCGACGCATGGATCGCTGGATCCGGCTGTCTTCCCTCTGCATATCCAACAAGGTGTCCTCGATAAAGGCCAGGTGCTCATGACAAGCAGCCCTGGCCCGCTCCGGAGCCCCCGACAGGATAGCCTCGATCAGTGACGCACGATGGCGACGGATCTTGGCTACCACTCCCGGACGGCGATTCAAAATCTCGTTATTTCGTAAAATGTTCTGTTCGAGCATGGGGCCCATGGCCCGCAACAGGTGCAGCAGCACCACGTTGTGGGAGGCCTCGGCCACCGCCAGATAGAACTGGGTGACGGCGGCCGATTCGGCCACCAGCGACCCTTGCTGGCCAGCCTCTTCGATGGCGGATTGCGCCAGCCGAATACGCTCGAAATCGGCATCCGTTCCCCGCAGCGCGGCATAGTAGGCACAGATGCCTTCCAGCGCGTGCCGAAACTCCAGCAGGTCGTACTGGGCTTCCGGGTGAGTGCTGAGCAGCTCGAACAGGGGATCCGCAATCCCCTTGCTCAAGGCGTTCTGCACATAGGTGCCGCCCCCCTGGCGCCGGTACAAGAGCCCTCTCGCCTCCAAACGCTGGATGGCTTCGCGCAGGGATGGGCGCGAAACCTGAAACTGGATGGCGAGCTCACGCTCGGGGGGCAATTTCTGCCCCGGCTGCAAGCTGCCTTCCAGAATCATGCTTTCCAGCTCGGCGACGATGGCGTCGGCCAGTTTGGGCTGAGTAATCTTGATATAGGGCATGGGGCTACTTTGTTAAATTGGTATTACCAATTCTATGAATGGGGCGAAAATTAGCAGAGGGCATGGGAAAAGTCCACCCGAAATATGATCTGCATCAAGATCTAAAGCTACTGCTTTAGGGGTAAAAAAGGGGATTTATGACCTAGCTCATAGAAAATGGTCAGACCAATATTTTCGGGGCGTTTTGCAGGTAACATTTGGCCAACAGCATGAAAAATGGCTCACCTCTGAGGCAAGCCATTGATTTTAAAAACACAAACTAATGTTGCAGATTGCTGCTAGAAGTTGAGCATTCCTTTATACCGAATCCATTCGAAACTCGATCCAGGGTCCGTCTTGCGCCCTGGCGCTATGTCGCAGTGACCCACGATTCGTTCAGCGGTAATTGACGGATAGTGCCGAGAAATGGCCCGACTGAGCCCTGCCAGCACCTCGTACTGGGTATCGCAATAGGGCAGCTCGTCCGTACCTTCCAGTTCGATGCCGATGGAAAAGTCGTTGCAGGCCTCCCTCCCCTCCCAGCTCGACACCCCCGCATGCCAGGCGCGGGCACCAAACGGCACGTACTGCACCAGCTCGCCGTCCCGGCGGATCAGGCAGTGCGCCGAGACCCTTAGCTGATGAATGTCGGCGAAATAGGGGTGAGCGGCGGGATCCAGCCTGCCCAGGAAGAGATCGTCTATCCAGGGGCCGCCAAACTGGCCGGGGGGCAGGCTGATGCCGTGCACCACCAGCAGGGAAACGTCATCCGGGCTGACCCGCTCGTTATGATGGGGGGAAGGCACCCGGCGGGCCTGCTCGCACCAACCGTCTGCATCTATGGAGAAAAGGGCTATGGGCTGCGTCATCGTCGACTCGATCCAGATAGAAACTGGCACTCAGGGCGGCTCGTTCATCCCGTCAAAAACCGGCAACAAGCCTCTGAATCCATGGGTAAAATTGTGTTAGGCTGAGGCATCCCATCCCGCGATACCGGATCCTATATGCACCCGATGGCACGCCGGCTCTGGCTGCTGGCCTGGCTCTCCCTGTTGGGACTGCTGACCCTCTACTTCTACTCCAGCGCCAAGCCCAGGGTGACCGCCGACGGCGATCTGCTGCTCAAGGCCGATGCCAGCGGCCACTATCGTCTGGAGGGTGCCATCAACGGTCAGCCGGTGCAACTGCTGCTGGACACGGGCGCTACCCTGGTGACCATACCAAGCCAGGTGGCGGAGCGCCTCGGTCTCACCCCCACCGGCCTCAGCCGAGTCAAGACAGCCGCCGGGGAGATCCAGGTCCAGACCAGCCGGATCGAAAGCCTGGCGATGGGCCCGCTGACCTTGTACGATCTGACCGTCTTTATCAATCCGGCCACCGACGGGGAAGAGATCCTGGTGGGCATGAATGCCCTCGGCCGGCTGGAATTACGCCAAAAGGAGAGGCAACTGCTTCTCAGACCCTTGCAGGAATAAGGCATGCTACAACAGGACATCAGCCGCGCCGTGCGCGCCGCACTACTCGAAGACTTGGGCGATGCCCTCACCGCGCTGGATCAACCGGATGCCAGCGCCGACATCACGGCCCAGCTGATCCCGGCCGATCGCGTCTCCACCGCCCGGGTCATCACCCGTGAAGCCGGTGTCTTCTGCGGCCAGCCCTGGGTCGACGAGGTGTTTGCCCAGCTCGGCGGCGAAGTCAGAGTGGAGTGGCTGGTGCAAGACGGCGAGAGACTCTCCCCCAATCAGGAGCTGTTCCGCCTCCACGGCCCGGCCCGGGCGCTGCTGACCGGCGAGCGCAACGCATTAAACTTTGTGCAGACCCTCAGCGGCGTGGCCACCCTCACCGCCCGCTACGTGGCCGAGCTGGAAGGCACGGACTGTCGCCTGCTCGACACCCGCAAGACGCTGCCTGGCCTGCGCAGTGCACAGAAATATGCCGTCACCTGCGGCGGTGGCAAGAACCATCGCATCGGCCTGTTTGATGCCTATCTCATCAAGGAGAACCACATCCTCGCCTGTGGCGGTATCGAGAAGGCCATCACCCAGGCTCGCCACCTCAATCCGGGCAAGCCGGTGGAAGTGGAGGTCGAATCTCTGGCCGAGCTGGAGCAAGCCCTGGCGGCCCTGGCTGACATAGTGATGCTGGACAACTTCGACGTGCCCATGATGGAAGAGGCGGTTGCCCTGAACCAGGGCCGTGCCAAGCTGGAGGTCTCCGGCAATGTGACGCTGGAGACCCTGGCCAGCTATGCCGCCACCGGCGTCGACTTTATCTCGGTGGGCGCCCTGACCAAGCATGTGCGGGCACTGGATCTGTCGATGCGCTTTGTCTGATGCCGGCGGGTACAACGCCATTTGGCGGCTCTGCCAGATATTACAGGACTCGAAACTTGCAAAAGGCGCCACAGGCGCCTTTTCTTTATGCAGGATCCCACGACATAAGGAGTGTGAAATGGGCCCTCCCCTCGATAAAAAGAGTCATTAGAGGCTTTTTAATCTTTGATTTTCTTATGTTTTTCACGAAACGGCAGAAAAGTGCTTAACAAGGGGGCAACCTCTGTTGCCAACCCGAAACGCTCGGATAAGATACTGGCGTGTGGATAGAATTCCACCGGCACTTCTCAGGAACCATGGAAAAAAGGATATTTGACATGAAGAAACAGTCGGGTTTTACCCTTATTGAATTGATGATAGTGGTCGCGATCGTCGCCATTCTGGCCGCTATCGCCCTGCCTGCGTACCAAACCTATACCAAGAAGGCGAAATTTTCGGAGGTAGTCTCAGCAACAGGCGCCTTTAAAACTGCCGTCGAAGTATGTGCGCAAAGAGATGGGAGCTTGGCTAGTTGCTTTACTGCAGGCTCTAACGGTATCCCGGCAGCAGTGAGTGGCTCATCCTCGGTAGATAGCTATGTATCTGCCGTGAATATTGGTGGTAGCAGTGCAGCTGTAAACATTACCGCTACGGGTAAAACCTCTACCTTTGCCTCCACAGAAAATACCTATATTTTGCAAGGGACATTCAACAATGGCCAAGTTATCTGGGCCCAAGCAGCTAGTGGTAGTACCTGCACCAGTACCGGTATCTGCTAACGCATGACCTCTAGCCCCAATAGCGGCCTGGCCACCAGCCTGGCCGCCTCTTCCCTCCTCAGTGAGCCGGACTCACTACGCTATCTGAGCCAGGCCAAGGCACAGCGCAAGCCTTTTGTGACCTTTCTGATCGAGAACGATATTCTCGACAGCAAGGCGCTCGCCGATTTTTGCGAGCTGGAGTATGGGGTACCTCTGCTGGATCTGTCCGCCTTCGATCTCGCCGAGATCCCGCAGAAATACCTCAATCAGAAGTTGATTGAAAAGCACCACGTACTGCCCATCTACACCCAGGGGCACACCCTCTATATAGCCATGTCGGATCCCACCAATGTGTCGGCATTGGAGGATTTCGGCTTCAGCTTCGGGCTGCACACCGAGGCCTTGCTGGTCGAAGAGATCAAGCTGACCACTGCGATCGCCAAGTTGATGGAGAGTGAGCAGGACGTCCTCGGGGTGGCGCATATCGATGAAGCCGAGATCTCTGAACTAGAGGTTTCCCACGAAGACTCACGCCTCGATGAGGGGGTCAATACCGCGGATGACGATGCCCCCATCGTCAAATACATCCACAAGATCATGATCGATGCCATCAAGCGTGGGGCCTCGGATCTGCATTTCGAGCCCTATGAGGCCAAGTACCGGATCCGCTTTCGCATCGACGGCATATTGCACGAGATTGCCACCCCACCGGTCAACCTGTCCAACCGCTTCGCGGCCCGCCTCAAGGTGATGGCCAAGCTCGACATTGCAGAGCGGCGCCTGCCGCAGGATGGCAGGATCAAGCTGAAACTGTCCCGCAGCAAATCCATGGACATGCGGGTCAACACCCTGCCCACCATGTGGGGGGAGAAGATAGTCATCCGCTTGCTGGACTCCTCAGCGACTCGCCTCAATCTCGATCAGCTTGGCTTCGATGAGAGGCAGAAAGCCCAATACCTGAACGCCCTATCCAAGCCACAGGGCATGATCCTGGTCACCGGTCCCACCGGCTCTGGCAAGACGGTGTCTCTGTATACCGGCCTCAACATTCTCAACACCCACGAGGTCAACATCTCCACCGCAGAAGATCCGGTGGAGATCAACTTGCCAGGGGTCAATCAGGTGCAGATCAACCCCAAGGCCGGTCTCACCTTCGCAAGCGCCCTGCGCTCCTTCCTGCGCCAGGATCCGGACATCGTCATGGTGGGGGAGATCCGGGATCTGGAGACCGCCGAGATCGCCATCAAGGCCTCCCAGACCGGCCATCTGGTGCTCTCCACCCTGCATACCAACTCGGCGGCAGAAACCCTGACCCGGATGATGAACATGGGGGTGCCCGCCTTCAACATCGCCTCCTCGGTGACCCTCATCATGGCCCAGCGCCTGGCCCGCAAACTCTGTGAGCACTGCAAGGTCCCCGAGATGGTGCCCGATGCCGAACTGCAGGAGCTCGGTTTCAGCCAACAACAGCTAGTCGCAGGATTGCGGTTATTCAAACCCGTGGGATGCAAGGAGTGTTCGGGGGGATACAGGGGACGGGTCGGCATCTACGAGATCATGCTGATGTCCGACAATATCGCCAAGCTCATCATGCAGGGAGCCAACTCCTTGCAGATCGCCGCCATCGCCCAGAAGGAGGGCATGCGCAGCTTGCGAACCTCTGGTCTCGAGAAGGCCCGACTGGGGATCACCAGCCTGGCCGAAATAAATAGGATCACCACCAACTGAAGCTTTTCAGGATCATCGGGTTTAGATCACATCGGCTCCGATGACGCTCTTCAAGCCAAGATGAACTGGACTGGAAGCCATATCACCCGGCCACCGTCGCCCAATTGCAGGATGCAGTGATGGCAACATTAGCGCACAAACAGAATGCCCAGAAAAAAGTCTTCTCCTTCCGCTGGCACGGAGTCAATCGGAAGGGACAGAAGATCTCCGGTGAGCTGCAGGCTGACAGCATCAACACCGTCAAAGCCGAACTTCGCAAGCAGGGAGTCAACGTCACCAAGGTCAGCAAGCAGGGCCAGGGTCTGTTTTCGAAGGGCGGCGCCAAGATAAAGCCCATGGACATCGCCGTCATCTCCCGTCAGATCACCACCATGCTCTCTGCCGGTGTCCCTCTGGTGCAGAGCCTGCAGATCATCGCCCGCGGCCATGAAAAGGCAGCAGTGCGTGAGCTGATTGGGCAGATTGCCGCCGATGTGGAGACAGGTACCCCCATGTCCGAGGCGCTGCGTCGCCACCCTCGTCACTTCGATGCCCTCTACTGCGATCTGGTGGAAGCAGGGGAGCATTCCGGAGCCCTGGAGACCATCTACGACAGGATTGCCACCTACCGGGAGAAGAGCGAAGCGCTCAAGTCCAAGATCAAGAAGGCGCTGTTCTACCCGGCCATGGTCATCCTGGTGGCCATCATAGTCACCTCCATACTGCTGCTGTTCGTCATTCCGCAATTCGAGGAGATCTTCAAGAGTTTCGGCGCAGAGCTCCCCATCTTCACCCAATTTGTCATCGGCATATCCCGTTTCATGCAGAATTGGTGGTATGTGATCTTCGGTGGCATAGGCCTCGCTATCTTCCTCTACGTGCGGGCCTGGCGCAGCTCCCAGAAGGTACGCGACAACACGGACAAGTTCCTGCTCAGCATCCCCATCGTCGGAGCGATACTGCACAAGGCGGCCATGGCCCGCTTCGCCCGTACCCTCTCCACCACCTTCTCCGCCGGCATCCCCCTGGTGGATGCGCTGGTCTCGTCCGCCGGTGCCTCCGGCAACTATGTCTATCGCACCGCCATCATGGCTATCCGCAACGAAGTGGTGGCGGGCATGCAGATCAACGTCGCCATGCGCACCGTCGATCTCTTCCCCGACATGGTGATCCAGATGGTGATGATAGGTGAGGAGTCCGGCGCCATCGACGACATGCTCTCCAAGGTCGCGACAATCTTCGAACAAGAGGTGGACGACATGGTCGATGGCCTCACCAGCCTGCTGGAACCCGTCATCATGGTCGTCCTCGGGGTGCTGGTCGGCGGCATGGTGGTCGCCATGTACCTGCCCATCTTCAAGCTGGGCTCTGTGATACACTAACCCCCTGCGCGCGAGTGGCCGGCCACGATCAGCCAGCTCCGGTGCACTCGCAGCCCCTTTCCAACAAACTCGGTTGACTATGGCCTCTCTCATCGAACTGGCTCAGGCCCTGCCCTGGCTCTACCTCTCCCTGATCTTCCTCGTCTCCCTGATGATCGGCAGCTTCCTCAACGTGGTCATCCATCGCCTACCCATCATGCTCGAGCGCGACTGGCAGGCCGAATACCACGGCTACTTCGACAGCGAGCCCGAAGCCACTCCAACTGCCCCTTACAACCTGATGGTGCCACGCTCCGCCTGCCCTCACTGCGGACATCCCATCACGGCCATCGAGAATATCCCCCTGCTGAGCTGGCTCTGGCTCAGGGGGCGCTGCCGTGAATGCCAGGCGCCGATCTCGATGCGCTACCCCCTTGTCGAGTTGCTGACGGCCCTGCTGTCGGTGGCCGTTGCGGCCACTCTATCCCCGGGCTGGGGGGCCCTCGCCGCCCTTGCCCTGACCTGGACCCTGGTCGCGCTCACCTTCATCGATCTGGACAAGATGCTGCTGCCGGATCAACTCACCCTGCCCCTGCTGTGGGGGGGGCTGCTGTTCAACCTGCTGGGTGGCTTTGTCTCGCTGGGGGATGCGGTCATCGGCGCCATGGCGGGCTATCTGGTGCTCTGGACCCTCTACTGGGCCTTCAAGCTGCTCACCGGCAAGGAGGGCATGGGGTATGGGGACTTCAAGCTGCTGGCGGCCCTCGGCGCCTGGCTCGGCTGGCAGGCCCTGCCCATAGTGCTGCTGCTCTCCTCCCTGGTCGGCGCCGTCATCGGCATCGGGCTCATCGCGCTTCGCAAGCACCATCAGGCCAATCCCATCCCCTTCGGCCCCTATCTCGCCATCGCGGGCTGGATCGCGCTGCTGTGGGGCGATAGCATCACCCGCTGGTATCTGGATTGGGTGCTCTGACGAAGCGAGGTTTGAAGGATGTATGTGGTAGCGGTTACCGGCGGCATTGGCAGTGGCAAGACCACGGTCGCCAACCAGTTTGCGGCGCTCGGCATCGACGTGATCGACGCCGATGTGATTGCCCGTGAAGTCGTGGAGCCCGGCACCCCGGCACTGGCGGCCATCGCCGACCATTTTGGTGCCGACATGCTGGAGGAAGATGGGACCCTGGACAGACGGGCCCTGCGCGAACGCATCTTCAACCACCCGGAGGAGAAGCTGTGGTTGAATGCCCTGCTTCACCCGCAGATCCGCAGCGAGATGCTGCGCCAGTGCGCCGCAGCCAGTTCCCCCTACTGCCTGCTGGTCGTCCCCCTGCTGGTCGAAAACGGGCTCACCGGCCTCGCCGATCGGGTACTGGTCATCGATGTGGATGAAGAGACCCAGATCGAGCGCACCTGTCGGCGTGACGGTATCAGCCGCACCCAGGCCGAGGCCATACTGGCGGCCCAGGCGAGCCGGGCAGAGCGCCTCGCGGCCGCGGATGACGTGCTGGACAACCAGAATGGGTCGAGTGAGACCATTTCTGCACGGATTTTAGCGCTGCACCGAACATATCTGGTGTTTGCCTCTCAACAAGCCCCCCAACACTGAGTACACTAGGCCGGTTTATGGCTGGCCAGGATTAGGCATGATTTACGACTTCCCCCTCAATGAAAAAAGCCGGACCTATCTTCGTCTGGAGTCCCTGTTTTCCCAGATCCGCGACAATCTGGAGAGTGACCAGCCTTGGGCACACATCGCCTTCTTCAAGGGGTTGTTCGATCTGCAGGAGTTGCTTGAGCGCGGTGACCTGCGCGCCGATCTGATCAAGGATCTGGAGCGCCTCGGCCAGCGCCTGAGCCACTGGGCCAGCCTGCCTGACGTCGACCTCGAGCAGATCCAGCGGATGCAGCAGGAGAGCACCCAGCTCTCCCGCAGCCTGCTGCACTCCCCTCGCCCCGGTGCTCGCCTGAAAGAGGATCGCCTGCTCGGCTCCATCCGCCAGCGTTTCTCCATTCCCGGCGGCCTCTGTGCCTTCGACGTGCCCCAGCTGCACCACTGGCTGGTGACCCCGGCCATCACCCGCCACCAGCAGATGCAGCAGTGGCTCAGCGACATCAATCTGCTGATGAACGCCATTACGCTCTTGCTGCGCCTGTGGCGCGAGTCCGGCAACTTCAGCGATCAGGTCGCCACCAACGGCTTCTTCCAGGACACGGCCGAGGGTGCCGAGCTCATCCGCATCCGCCTGCCCGGCGGCCAGTCCTGCTACCCGACCCTGAGCGGCCACAAGAACCGCTTCGCCCTGCGCTTCCTGCCCACCGCCGAGCAGCAGATCGGCGACGTGCCCTTCCAGCTCGCCTGCTGCTAAGGAGAGAACGACATGGTCACCAAGGTAAAATGCCCCACCTGCCAGAGCGAGGTTGAATGGACTCCCGAGAGCCCGTTTCGTCCCTTCTGCAGCAAGCGTTGCCAGCTGATCGACCTCGGTGAATGGGCCGACGAAGAAAAGCGCATTCCCGGCGAGATCGATCCCGAGCTGCTGCCCTACCCCGAAGAAGGGGAGCAGTGGCAATAAGCCGCGCAGCAAAAAGGACCCGATGGGCCCTTTTTTCATGGTGCTGGTGACGGAGCACGACCCCTTATCCGGGTCTGGTGTGCCCCTTCACCCCTCAGGGTACGAGCTGTTGCTGCAACCGGGTCACGATGGGGCCGTTGGCATCCGGGAACCGGTATTCGTGCAGGGCGGCCAGCGGCACCCAGCGGCACTCCTGCCCCTCCTTGCCAAACGGCTCGCCATCAAAGCGAGTCACCTTCCAGATATCCAGCAGCACCTGCTTGTCCGGGTAGTCGTGGTGCAGCTCCATGAAGGGGCTGCAATCCTGCACCCGGATCCCGATCTCCTCCCACAGCTCCCTGTCCAGGGCTGTGAGCAGGTCTTCCCCCGACTCCACCTTGCCCCCCGGGAACTCCCAGCGATCACCCTGGTGGCGATCCGAGGAGCGTTTGGCGAGGAAGATCTCCCCCTTCTCATTCTCGATGACGCCGACCGCCACCCAGATCCGTTTCTTCGCTTCCATTTTCGTCCTCAACGTAAAGATGACAATCTGGCCATCCAGGGAGTCAGGCGACCGGCCTGCAATGCCCCCTGGGCCATGAAGATATTCTGCCCCACGTGCTCGCTCCCCGACGGGGAAGGCAGGGGCCAGGGTGTCGACCCTGGCGGGGTGAAGCAGCGATCGTGGATCAGGCTGCTCTGACGCAGATAAGGCCACAGGCAATCGCGCAGGAACCACTGATCGATGTTCGGCGTCTCCATATTGCCTGACCGATAAGCCGTCACCCACGGCGCCAGGGAGGGCAGGACGTCGGCCACCCCGCCCCACATGCCGGCCAGCACCAGATCGGTATGGCTCCACCAGTCACGCATGATATGGAACCAGCGTCCCGATGCAAGCCAGGCATCGACGGCCACCCGCTCCCTCGCACTCAGCACGGAGTCCGCATCACGGATGAGGAAGCGCCCGACCCCGGGATCGTTGGCCACCAGGAAGCGCCAGCAGAGTCGCTCCCGTAGAGACTGGCCGGCGGACTGCATCATCACCTCGGCACCGTGCTCCCGCAGGCAGGCCAGCAGCTCCGCCGGCACACTCTCGTCCACGTAGAAACGCACCCGCCAGCCCGGGTAGAGATAGGCGGCCGCCAGCACGTTGTCGAGCGCTCCCCTCAGGTAGCGGGGCTCCCGACCCCACAGGGAAAAGGCGATGACGTTCTGACGCTCCCCCTGGGTCGCCAGCCAGGCATCCGGGCTCATCGCGGGAAGAGACCAGCCCACGGGTGAGGAGGAACTAACTCGGTCCTTCAGCATCAGCGCCCGGGTACCCGCCTGCGCCGCCTCGCCGTGGCGACCGAGCTTGGCGAGACAGGTACAGAGCCCATCCTGAGCCAGAAAATCGTCCGGCACGCGCCTTGCCAGCTCCTCCAGATGCACCAGAGCCCGCTCATGCTGGTTCGCTCGGGAGAGGCAGACACAGAGGTTGCGCAGCACCTCGATGTCATCGGGGGCGACCCCGTGCGCCTGTTCCAGCACCTGGGCGGCAGAGCCAGGATCGCCGCACAGGAAGAGGTAGTAGGCAAACTGCAGTTGCAGGGGCACGGGCTTGCTCTGCTGCGCATTCAATCGCGCCAGCACCTGCTGCACCGCCTGCTGGCGATCCCCTTGCAACCAGCTGGCGTGGGCCTCCCTGCACCACCCCGTCGGCACCTTGCTCATCTTCACTCTCCTTATGCTGGTCCCTGAAATGAATGCACCGCCCGAAGGCGGTGCATCAATCATGGCAAAGGCTTAGGTCAACTGACCGTGGCAATGCTTGTACTTCTTGCCGGAGCCGCAGGGGCAAGGGTCGTTGCGCCCCACCTTCTGCTCGTCCCGCACGAAGGTGACGGGAACCGCCTCTTCTTGACCCTCTTCGTCCGCCAGTTGGTTCTCGGCGGCGGCATGGGTGTAGGTGCGAGGAGCGGCTTCCGCCTGCTGGCGCTGGTGCTCTTCCATCGCTTCCACATCGCGCTCCTGGACCTGTACCCGGCTCAGGATGCTGACCACGTCGCGCTTGAGGGTTTCCAGCATCTGGGTGAACAGATCGAAGGACTCGCGCTTGTACTCCTGCTTGGGGTTCTTCTGGGCGTAGCCGCGCAGATGAATGCCCTGACGCAGGTGATCCATGGCCGCCAGATGCTCCTTCCACAGGCCATCCAGGGTCTGCAGCATCACCGCCTTCTCGAAGTTGCGCAGTACGTCCTTGCCGACCAGCTCTTCCTTGTGGGCATAGAGCTTGGTGGCTTCTTCCAGGATGCGCTCGCGCAGCTTCTCTTCATACAGCTTGTCGTCTTCCGCCAGCCACTGCTGCAGCGGCAGATCCAGCGCGAAGTCGGACTTCAGGCGCGCTTCCAGACCCGGCACGTCCCACATCTCTTCCAGGGACTGGGGTGGGATGTACTCGTCGATGATGGCGCCGTAGACGTCGTCACGGATGACGTGGATAGTCTCGGAGATGTCGTTGGTATCCAGCAGCTCGTTGCGCTGCTCATAGACCACCTTGCGCTGGTCATTCGCTACGTCATCGAACTCGAGCAGGTTCTTACGGATGTCGAAGTTGCGACCCTCCACCTTGCGCTGAGCGTTCTCGATGGCCTTGGTCACCCAGGGGTGCTCGATGGCCTCCCCCTCTTCCATGCCCAGCTTCTTCATCATGCCGGTCACGCGATCGGAGGCGAAGATCCGCATCAGGGTATCTTCCATGGAGAGGTAGAAACGGGAGGAGCCCGGGTCACCCTGACGACCGGAACGGCCGCGCAGCTGGTTGTCGATACGGCGGGATTCGTGGCGTTCTGTGCCTATGATGTGCAGACCGCCGGCGGCCAGCACGGCGTCGTGACGCACCTGCCAGGCGGCCTTGATCTCGCGGATCTGTTCGTCGCTCGGGTTCTCCAGGGCGGCGATCTCCGCCTGCCAGTTGCCGCCGAGCACTATGTCGGTACCACGACCGGCCATGTTGGTCGCTATGGTGACGGCACCGGTCTGACCCGCCTGGGCGACGATCTCCGCCTCCATGGCGTGGAACTTGGCGTTCAACACCTTGTGCGGGATGTTTTCCTTGGTCAGGATGCCGGACAGCAGCTCAGAGTTCTCAATGGAGACGGTACCCACCAGCACCGGCTGGCCGCGCTCGACGCAGCCGCGGATGTCTTCGATGATGGCGGCATACTTCTCATTGGCGGTCAGGTAGACCAGATCGCCCATGTCCTTGCGCACCATCGGCTTGTTGGTCGGGATGACGACGGTATCCAGGCCATAGATCTGCTGGAATTCAAAGGCTTCGGTATCCGCCGTCCCGGTCATGCCCGCCAGCTTGTCGTACAGACGGAAGTAGTTCTGGAAGGTGATGGAGGCCAGGGTCTGGTTCTCGTTCTGGATCTTGACCCCTTCCTTCGCCTCGACCGCCTGGTGCAGGCCGTCGGACCAGCGACGACCCGGCATGGTACGGCCGGTATGTTCGTCGACGATGACGATCTCATCCTTCTGGACTATGTAGTCCACGTTGCGCTCGAACAGGGTGTGGGCACGTAGGCCTGCGTTGACGTGGTGCAGCAGGCTGATGTTGGTGGCGGAGAACAGGGAGTCCTCTTCCGCCAGCAGTCCCTCTTTCTTGAGCAGCTCTTCCACGAAGATCTGGCCGTTCTCGGTCAGCAGGGCCTGACGGTTCTTCTCGTCCACCGTGTAGTGGCCGTCACCGGTGTACTCCTCGGAGTCTTCCTTGTCCTGCTTGACCAGCAGCGGGATCAGCTTGTTGACCTGGATGTACATGGCCGAGCTGTCTTCCGCCGGGCCGGAGATGATGAGCGGGGTACGGGCCTCATCGATGAGCACGGAATCCACCTCATCCACCAGCGCGTAGTTGAGCGGACGCTGCACACGCTGCTCCGGCGAGAACGCCATGTTGTCGCGCAGGTAATCGAAGCCGAATTCGTTGTTGGTGCCGTAGGTGATGTCGGCGGCATAGGCGTCGCGCTTCTGGGATGCATCCATGCCGGGCACGTTGCAATCCACCGTCATGCCGAGGAAGGTGAACAGCGGGCGGTTCGCCTCGGCATCACGCTTGGCCAGGTAGTCGTTCACCGTCACCACGTGCACGCCGCGGCCGGAGAGGGCATTCAGGTAGGCGGGCAGGGTCGCGGTGAGGGTCTTACCTTCACCGGTTTTCATTTCGGCGATGCGGTTGGAGTTCAGCACCATGCCACCGATCAGCTGGACGTCGAAGTGACGCATGCCGAACACCCGGCGGGAGGCTTCGCGCACGGTGGCGAAGGCTTCCGGCAGCAGCTGCTCAAGGGTCTCACCCTGCTCCAGGCGCTGGCGATACTCAGCGGTCTTGGCCTGCAGCTCCTGATCGGACAGCGCCTCGAACTGAGGCTCCATCGCATTGATCTGTTTTACAATTTTGCGCAAAGCCTTGAGCGTTCTGTCGTTCCGGCTGCCGATAATCTTGGTGAGCAGTGTGCTAATCATGGGTACCAACTATTTTGGTTATATAAGCGTTCCGTCACTGGAACCTGAAGAAAAAACCTAACCCCGTCTGGCGTTCAGAAAGCGTGCGGGGTTGACCTGACGACCATCTTTCAACACTTCGTAATGCAAATGAACCCCGGTCGCGCGACCGGTGCGCCCCATCAGGGCTATCTTCTGGCCTTCATCGACCAGGGTGCCCACGTCCACCAGCAACTTGGAGTTGTGGGCGTAACGGGTCACCAGACCATTGCCATGGTCTATCTCCACCATGTTGCCAAACTCCGGGTGACGTCCCGCCCAGCTGACGATCCCCTTGCCGGTCGCCAGAATGGGGGTGCCGGGCTTGCCCCGGAAGTCCACGCCCTTGTGCATCTTGGCACGGCCGTTGAACGGATCGACCCGGCCACCGAAGCCGGAGGAGATCCAGACCCGCTCCTGCTTGACCGGCGAGCCGGAAATAAAACCGGCATCGGTGATATGGTGATTCATGATGAAAGATTCAAGTACCGACAGCTGTTCTTCGCGGCTGCTGAGCTGACGGTTGAGGTGCGCCATGGAGTCCTGCAGCTCGTTGAGGCTGACTTCCAGATCCGCATCATAGGAGGGGCCGCCCATGGGAGGCAGCTCCTTGAAGTTGAACTCCTCGGGATCGAGATCGGCTTTTTCGGTCAGCCGTTCGCCGAGGGCGTTGAGACGACCCAGCTGCCCCTGCATGGTGCCCACCTGGGCGGCCAGCATGGCGAGCTGTTCACGGGCCTCATCGGCGCTTTGAGTCGATTTTTGCTGCTGTGCAAGGACCAGCGCCACTTCCAGCGCTTCCATCTTCTGGTGCCAGCTCTGCCAGAGCCAGCCACCACCCAATGCCAACAGGGAGAAGAGAATACCGCCGACCCAGGCCAGACGTTGTTTGGGTAAGTGCAACTTGCGGTGCTGCTTACCGTGGAGGATCAGGGTAATGCTCATAGAAATTTGTCTGCTCGGTCAGGTGAGGCCAGGAGCCTGCACGGGTAATAAAACCGGGAGATAATCGGTATTACAGGATGGAATAAACAAATGACAGGACGTCGGTGCGGAGAGGTGACCGACGTCCTGTTGCACAGCTATCAGGCCAGAACCAGACCGTTATCGTAGTAAGCGATGGGCGCTTTCTCGCCCTCCGCCTCGAAGGTCACCAGTTCCCAGGCCTCCTGCTTGGCCAGCAAGGCACGCAGCAGTTTGTTGTTCAGGGCATGGCCCGTCTTGTAGGCACGGAATTCACCGATGATGCTGCGGTTACACATATAGAGGTCACCGATCGCATCCAGCATCTTGTGCTTCACGAATTCGTCTTCGTAGCGCAGGCCATCTTCGTTCAGTACCCGGTAGTCGTCCAGCACCACGGCGTTTTCCAGGCTTCCGCCCAGCGCCAGGTTCTGGGAACGCAGGTACTCGATGTCTCGCATAAAGCCGAAGGTACGGGCACGGCTGATCTCTTTCACGAAGGAGCTGCCGGAGAAGTCCAGCACGCAACGCTGGTTGCGGCCTTCAAACACCGGATGCTGGAAATCGATCTCGAGATCCATCTTGAAGCCGTTGCGATAGGGGTGGAATTCCGCCCACTTGTCGCCGTCTTCAACCCGGACGCTCTGCTTGATCCGCACGAACTGCTTGGGTGCATTCTGTTCACGAATACCCACTTCTTGCAGCAGGTAGATGAACGGGTGCGCACTGCCATCCATCACCGGGATCTCGGGTGCGTCAACCTCGACGTAGAGGTTGTCGATCCCCATCCCGGCCAGGGCGGCAGACAGATGTTCGATGGTCGACACACGGACACCGGCTTCGTTTACCAGAGCGGTACAAAGCACGGTATCACGTACCTGATCGGCGTTGGCTGGCAGCTCTACCACAGGATTCAGATCGGTACGCAAGTAAACGATCCCTGTGTTAACAGGCGCCGGACGGAACGTCATTGTGACTTTCCGGCCCGAATGCAGGCCCACACCGGTGGCCTGGACACTCGTTTTCAAGGTTCTTTGTCTAATCATGGGCGTATCCGCTTAACAGCTCAAATTCCTGACCAGATGGTCGTTGCCGGGCCATCTTAGCACAATCCTTAAGCAACAAACAAACCAGAGCCATCAGAGACTTAGTCAGCTTGCTTGCGCAGGAACGCAGGAATGTCGAGATAATCCGGTTCACGGCGAGCCTGCGGCTCGGCGTTCACCACCTTGGCCGGGGCTTCGTCCATCACGCGGCCCTGCATCATGTCGCTCACCAGGGGCTGACGCACCGGGCGCTCTTGCACCTGGCTGCTCTTGACCAGGGTGATGTCAGGCTTGCGCTCGGCACCGATACCGGTAGCGACCACGGTCACGCGCAGTTCGTCGTGCATTTCCGGGTCGATGACGGTACCAACGACCACGGTCGCGTTCTCGGAGGCGAAGGCCTTGACCGCGTTACCCACGGTCTCGAACTCTTCGATGGTCATGTCCATGCCGGCGGTGATGTTGACCAGGATGCCACGGGCACCGGCCAGATCCACGTCTTCCAGCAACGGGCTGGAGATGGCTTTCTCGGCCGCTTCTTCGGCGCGGTCGTCACCGGAGGCGGAGCCGGTACCCATCATGGCGGTACCCATCTCGCGCATCACGGTACGGACGTCCGCGAAGTCGACGTTGATCAGGCCCGGACGGGTGATCAGCTCGGCGATGCCCTGTACCGCGCCCAGCAGCACGTCGTTGGCCGCCTTGAAGGCGTCCAGCAGGGAGATGCCACGACCCAGTACCTTCAGCAACTTGTCGTTGGGGATGGTGATCAGGGAGTCGACGTTCTTGGACAGCTCTTCGATGCCGTGGGCGGCGAAGCCCATCCGCTTCTTCCCTTCGAAGGAGAACGGCTTGGTCACGACAGCAACTGTCAGTATACCCATCTCGCGGGCCACTTCGGCCACGATGGGGGCTGCGCCCGTCCCTGTACCACCACCCATGCCGGCGGCGATGAACACCATGTCTGAACCGGTCAGCAGCTCACGTAGCGCTTCCCTGTCTTCCATGGCGGCGTCGCGACCCACTTCCGGGTTGGCGCCAGCGCCCAGACCCTTGGTGATGCCACCACCGATCTGCAGCGTGGTGTTGGCACTGGAGTTGCGCAGGGCCTGGGCGTCGGTGTTGACGGTAATGAACTCAACACCCTCGATGTTTTGACGAACCATGTGTTCGACTGCGTTGCCGCCGCCGCCACCCACACCTATCACCTTGATGACGGCTTCGTCAGTGTGGCTATCCATAAATTCAAACATGTTGTCTCTCCGCTTTATTTGCTGACTGACGCAAAATCTCTTAGAACTCGCCACGCAACCAGTTGCTGACCCGTTTGACCAGCCCACCTACGCTTGCCTTGGCGGCATATTCCTTGTTATTGCCGGTGGATTGATTGGTTCGGCCGTACTGCAGCAACCCGACCGCGGTCGAGTACACCGGCGCCTGCACGTAATCGCTCAATCCACGTATGTTCATGGGCTCACCCACCCGGACCTGGCTCTGGAAGATCTGCTCCGCACACTCCACAATGCCTTCGATCTGGGCTGCGCCACCGGTCAGTACCACACCGGCTGCCAGCTGATGCTTGACCCCTTGTGCCTTCAACTCACTCTGCACCCGCACCAGCTCATCATTCACCATGGAGAGCAACTCGGTGTAACGGGGTTCAATCACTTCAGCCAGTGTCTGCCGCTGCAGGCTGCGCGCCGGACGACCGCCGACACTGGGGACTTCAATATTGTCTTCCTTGCTGACCAGACGGCCGAGGGCGCAACCGTAACGCACCTTGATCGCCTCCGCGTCCAGGGGCGGCGTGCCGAAGGCGTAGGCGATATCGCTGGTCACCGTGCTGCCGGCGTAGGGGATCACCTTGGTGTGACGCAGGGCACCGCCGGTAAACAGCGACATGTCCATGGTGCCACCACCTATGTCCACCACGCAGACACCCAGCTCCTTCTCGTCTTCCGTCAGCACCGCATAGCTGGACGCCAGGGCGGAGAAGATCAGCTGATCCACCCGCAGACCCACCTTCTCGACACACTTCTCGATGTTGCGAGCCATGTCGTTGTGGCAGGTGATCAGGTGCACCTTGGCCGCCATCCGCACACCGGACAGGCCGACCGGGTTCTTGATCCCTTCCTGATAGTCGATGGCAAACTCCTGGGGCAGCACGTGCAGCACCCGCAGCTCATCGGACAGGCGCACCGACTTGGCGGTGTGGATGACGTTGTCCACGTCCTCCTGGGTCACCTCCTCATCGGAGATGGGCACCATGCCGGTCTCGTTGCGACAATCGATGTGCTTGCCTGACAGGCCCAGATAGACGGAGCTGATCTGGCAGTCGGCCATCATTTCTGCCTCTTCCACCGCACGGCGCAGGGACTTGACCACGGAGTCGAGATCGTTGACCCCGCCCTTCTCCATCCCGCGTGAGGCATGGCTACCCATGCCGATGACATTGAGCTCGCCATCCGGCAGCACTTCGCCAACCAGTACCGCCACCTTGGTCGTGCCGATATCCAGTCCGACAATCAAATTTCTATCTGCGGTGTTGGTCATTCACTTTCTCTTCGCTTTTCTTCCAGCCAACTGCCATTCCGGTGTCGTATCGAAGGTCCACGTAAGCAACCCGCTCACGGGGTTCGATGACCGGGAAGGCATCGATAAACCGCTGCAGACGAAGCGCGATATCCGAGCGCCCCACAAACAGCTGAATGTTGCCATCCAGGGTCAGTTCCCAGGCATGGCGGGGGGTCAGATTCACCCCAATCAACTTGTATCCCTTGGCAGCCAGCAAGGTCTCGTACTGATGGCTGGCTTCCAGCACCTTGGCGGCCTGATCATCGGGCCCGGACAACTGCATCAGGGGCTTCTTCACCCTGTCCGGGGCACTGAACACCTCACCCTTGGTGTTGACGAAGCGGTTGCCGTTCCAGCGGGCCGCCACATCCTGCTCGGTGAGGTAGACCTTGATCTTGTTCGGCCACTTCTTGCGGACCGACACCTGGGCCACCCAGGGCAGCGCGTTCAAGCGCGCCTGCAATTCGTTCACATCCAGCTCGAAGAAGTTGCGCAGCTCGGCGCCATCCAGCACGGCGTCACGCAGCTCATCGGCTTGCAAATATTCGTGTTGCCCCTGCAGCAACAGCTCGCTCATGGGCAACCGACTGGCATCCGTCAGCCAGTCTTTAACATCCAGCGCAGTCTGGTAGAGCCCCCACATGACCAGGATGAAAAATGCCACCCCGGCGATGAAGCCCCCCTTGGTGCGCCCTTGTGCCCTTGCCTCCACCCGATCGATCCCCGTTTAACGCGCCATGTCGGCCACTTGCAGACCGGTCCGCCATTATATAGGCGCCGGCTTGGCGGTCAAAATACTCATTGGGCCCTCAGGCACCGGATTTCATGCTATCCACGCTCAATTTCATCTCGCCGAGACGACGGGCCAGCGCCCCGACGTTCCCTGCCCCCTGAGTCAGCACCAGATCCCCCTCGCCGATGAGATCCGCCAGCACCGCCGGGACATCGTCCGGCGTTGCGACAAAGATGGGTTCCATCGAGCCACGGGAGCGGATGGTACGGCACAGGGCGCGGCCATCGGCACCCGGGATTGGCTCCTCGCCAGCGGCATAGACCTCCAGCATCACCAGCACATCCACCTTGGAGAGCACGTCGGCGAAATCTTCGTAGAGATCCCGGGTACGGCTGTAGCGGTGGGGCTGGAACACCATGACCAGGCGCTTCTCGGGCCAGCCGGCGCGGGCGGCGTTGATGGTCACCTTGACCTCACTCGGGTGGTGACCGTAGTCATCCACCAGCATGGCCTTGCCGCGACCGGTCTCGAATTCGCCGTATTGCTGGAAGCGGCGCCCCACCCCCTCGAACTTGGCCAGGGCCTGGATGATGGCGTCATCGCCGATGCCGTCTTCGGTCGCGACCGCGATGGCGGCGGCGGCGTTGAGGGCGTTGTGCACCCCGGGCAGGTTCAGGGTCACCAGCAGCTCGCCAGCGTCCTTGCGGCGCACCCGGAAGCGGCTGCGGTTGCTGGTCTGGGCGAAGTCCAGCACCTGCACATCCGCGTCATCGGACAGGCCATAGGTCAGGGTCGGACGGGCGATCTCCGGCAGCAGGCCGCGGATCACGGGGTCATCCACGCAGACCACGGCCAGGCCGTAGAAGGGCAGGTTGTGCAGGAAGTCGATGAAGGTCGCCTTCAACCTGGAAAAGTCACCGCCATAGGTGTCCATATGATCCGCTTCGATGTTGGTCACGATGGACACCATGGGTTGCAGATGCAGGAAGGAGGCGTCGCTCTCGTCCGCCTCGGCGATGAGGTAACGGCTGCTCCCCAGACGGGCATTGGTGCCGGCGCTGTTGAGCAGGCCGCCGATGACGAAGGTCGGATCCCGATCCGCCTCGGCATAGATGCTTGCCACCAAACTGGTGGTGGTGGTCTTGCCGTGGGTGCCAGCGATGGCGATGCCGTGGCGGAAGCGCATCAGCTCCGCCAGCATCTCGGCGCGGCGCACCACGGGGATGCGCAGCTCACGGGCGGCCAGCAGCTCGGGGTTGTCCTGCTTGATGGCGGTGGAGACTACGACCACGCTCGCCTCGTTGACGTGTTCGGCGCTGTGGCCCACGAAGATGTGGGCACCGAGGGAGGCCAGACGCTCGGTCACGGCGTTGCGCGCCAGATCGGAGCCGGAGATCTGATACCCCTCGTTGGCAAGCACTTCGGCGATCCCGCCCATACCGGCGCCACCTATGCCGATAAAGTGGATGCGACGCACGCGGCGCATTTCGGGGATCACGGTACGCAGTTTTGCCAGTTCAACCTTGGTCATAGTCTTCTCTCTTTAGTCCACCGCAAACCGCTCGGCGACATCAACAATCTTGGGAACCAGACTGCGCGGCGCGGCCGGTGCAGTCTCGATCATCATTCTCTTAGTGGGCCGCAAGCCGCTTGCACTCATCGGCAACCCGCTCTGCGGCATCGGTAATCGCGACGCGACGGGCGGCCTGGGCCATGTTCAACAGGGTTTCTCTGCGCCCGGCGAGCCAGGAGAGACGCGCGGCCAGGGAGGCCGGCGTCAGCTCGGACTGGGGCAGGAATTCGGCCGCACCGCCGTCGACCAGAGTCAGGGCGTTGCGGGTCTGGTGATCGTCCACCGCGTGGGGCAGCGGCACGAAGATGGCGGCGACACCGGCGGCAGCCACCTCGGAGACCGTCAAGGCCCCCGCGCGGCACACCACCAGATCGGCCCAGGCATAGGCGTCAGCCATGTCCTTGATAAACTCGCTCACCTCGGCATCGACCCCGTGCTGGGCGTAGGCCGCAGCCACAGCGTCTCTGTTGCCCTTGCCGGTCTGATGGCGCACCAGGATGGGTACACCGGCTGCGGCGACCGCAGGCGGCACCTGCTCGTTGAGCACCTTGGCCCCCAGGCTGCCACCGACGATGAGCAGGCGCAGGGGTTCGGCGCCGCTGCGAAGCTGGGGATCCGGCAGGGCCACCACCTCGGGTCGCACCGGATTGCCGACCACGGCGGTACGGGCATTGGGAGCGAAGGCCCCGGGGAAGGCCATCAGCACCCGCTTGGCGATGCGGGCCAGCAGCTTGTTGGTCATACCGGCCGCCGCATTCTGTTCATGCAGCAGCAGCGGGATGCCGGACAGCCAGGCGGCGACGCCGCCCGGGCCCGAGGCGAAGCCCCCCATGCCGAGCACCACATCGGGTTTGATGGTCTTGAGCACCTGACGGGCCTGCAGCACGGATTTCACGATGCGATAGGGCGCAGCCAGCAGGCGCTTGATGCCGTTGCCGCGCACCCCCTGGATGTCGATGAAGGAGATGGGGTAACCGTGGGCGGGCACCAGTTCGGCCTCCATCCGGTCGGCGGTGCCGAGCCAGTGAACGGTCCAACCCTGGGCCTTGAGGCGATCGGCCACGGCCAGGCCGGGGAAGACATGTCCCCCGGTACCGCCCGCCATCACCAGCAACGTCTTGCTCACGAAACCTCCCGCACGCGCGCCTGGGCACTGGCCTGGCGCAACTCGAAATCGATACGAATCAACATGCTCACCGCCACCATCATGATGATGAGACTGGAGCCACCATAGCTGACCAGGGGCAGTGTCAGCCCCTTGGTGGGCATCATGCCGCTGGCCGCCCCCACGTTGACGAAGGTCTGGAAGCTGAACCAGATGCCGATGCCGATGGCCAGATAGCCTTCATACAGTCGCTCGGCCACCAGCGCCTGGTGACCCAGCTTGAGCGCCTTGATCGCCAGCGCGAAGATGAGGAAGAGCGCCCCCAGCACCCCCACGTAGCCGAGTTCCTCCCCCAGGATGGCGAACACGAAGTCGGTGTGCGCCTCCGGCAGGTACTCCATCTTCTGGATGGAGTTGCCGAGCCCCTCGCCAAACCAGCTGCCACGGCCGAATGCCATCAGGGACTGGGTCAGCTGATAGCCGCTGCCGAAGGGATCGGCCCAGGGGTCGAGGAAGGAGGTCACCCGCCGCATCCGGTACGGCTCGGCGATGATCAGGGTCACCACTGCGCTCACCCCCACCAGGATGAGGCCGATGAACTGCACCAGCCGCGCCCCCGCCAGGAACAGCATGCCGAGCGAGGTCACGAACATCACCACCACCGAGCCCAGATCGGGCTGGGCCAGCAGCAGGATGGCCACCACGAACAGCACCGCCATGGGCTTCATGAAGCCGATGAAGCGCTCGCGCACCTCGCTCTGGCGGCGCACCAGATAGCCCGCCAGATAGACGAAGAGTGCCAGCTTGCCAAATTCAGCCGGCTGCAGGTTGAAGGGACCGAGCGGCAGCCAGCGCACAGAACCGTTGACGCTGCGACCCACCAGCAGCACCAGCACCAGCATGACGATGGCGAGCAGCAGCATGGGGCCGTTGTACTGCTGCCAGCGGGCCATGGGCACCTGCAGCACGAACCAGGAGATACCGAGCGCCATCACCAGGAAGAGACCGTGGCGTTTGACGAACATGAAGGGATCGTTGTTGATGGCGATCCCCTCCGGAATGGAGGCCGAGGCCACTATCACCAGGCCCACGGACATCAACGCCAGCGCCAGCACCACCAACTGCCGATCGAAGAGACCGGCGGGGCGCGCCGGTAACAACAGGCGTTGCAGGAAACCTGCTATGACGCGAAGGGCGTTCATAACTTTTGTACCTGCTCGGTGAAGCGATCACCGCGCGCTTCGAAGGACTTGAACTGATCCAGGCTGGCGCAGGCAGGGGCCAGCAGCACCCAGTCACCGGGCCGAGCGTCGGCGGCGGCTTTGGCGATGGCGGCATCGAGATCAGCCACCCGCTCGGTCTGCTCACCCAGGGCGAGCAGTATGTCCGCATCCTGCCCGAAGCAATACATGTGATCGATCTGCGTGCCGAGCAGCGCCTGGACCGGCCCGAAGTCCTGCCCCTTGCCCTGACCACCGGCCAGCAGCAACAGACGGCCCTTGACCGACTCACGCACCCCGGCCACGGCGGCCAGGGTCGCCCCCACGTTGGTGGCCTTGGAGTCGTTGATCCAGCGCACCCCGTTCACCTCCCGCACGAAGCGGGCGCGGTGAGGCAGGCCTTCGAAGCGGCGCAGCACCCGCAGTTGCGGCTCGCGGGGGATCCCCACCGCATCACACAGGGCCATGGCGGCCAGGGCGTTGGCCTGATTGTGGGCGCCGACGATCTTCATCTCGTCCACCGCCAACAGCGGCTCACCGTGCAGGGTCAGCCAGAAGCGTCCATCCAGCTCGCAGCGGCCATAGCCGTTGCAGTCCAGCCCGAAGCTCTGCCACACCTGGCCCACGTCGGGCAGGGTCTGGGCATCGTCCCGGTTGACCAGGATGTGTTGGGAATGCTGATGGATCTCCTGCTTGGCGGCGCGATAGTCGGCCATGCCGGCGTAGCGATCCATATGATCTTCACTGAGGTTCAACACCACGGAGGCGGCGGCGCGCAGGCTGTGGGTGGTCTCCAGCTGGAAGCTGGAGAGCTCCAGCACACAGAGATCCATCGGCTGCTTGAGCAGATCCAGTGCCGGGGTGCCGATGTTGCCACCCACACCGACCTTGAGGCCGGCCTCGGCGATCATCTCCCCCACGAGCGTGGTGACCGTGCTCTTGCCATTGGAGCCGGTGATGGCGATGACGGGCACCTGGGTCTCACGCACGAACAGCTCGATGTCGCCGACGATGCGCACCCCGAACTCGGCCGCCGCCTTCAGCTCGGGGGTCGACAGCGCTATGCCCGGGCTCGCCACTATCATGTGGGCCTGCTTGAGGCGCTCCCCATCCAGCCCCTGAACCAGCTCCACCCCGGCGGGCAGTTGATCCTTGCCCGGCGGATTGGCACGGGTGTCCATCACCAGCGGCGTGATGCCTCGGCCGAGGAAGTAGTCGACGCAGGAGAGTCCGGTTTTACCGAGTCCGATGATGATGACCATGGCTTACCTCACCTTCAGGGTGGCGAGGCCGAGCAGCACCAGCATGAGGGTGATGATCCAGAAACGCACGATGACGCGCGGCTCCGGCCAGCCCTTCTTCTCATAGTGGTGATGAATGGGTGCCATGCGGAAGATGCGCACGCCGCGCAGCTTGTAGGAGCCCACTTGCAGGATCACCGAGACGGTCTCCATCACGAAGACGCCCCCCATGATCACCAGCAGGAACTCCTGGCGTACCAGCACGGCTATGGTGCCGAGCGCACCACCCAATGCCAAAGATCCCACGTCCCCCATGAAGACCTGGGCCGGGTAGGTGTTGAACCAGAGGAAGCCCAGACCCGCCCCGACGATGGCGGTACAGACGATCACCAGCTCCGAGGTGTAGGGCACATAGGGGATGTGCAGGTAGTTCGCGAAGTTGACGTTGCCGGTCGCCCAGGCGATGAGGGCGAAGCCCCCCGCCACCATCACGGTCGGCATGATGGCGAGACCGTCCAGGCCGTCGGTCAGGTTGACCGCGTTGGAGGTGCCGACGATGACGAAGTAGGTCAGTACGATGAACATCAGGCCGAGCTGGGGCATCACATCCTTGAGGAAGGGGACCACCAGCTGGGTCTGACCGTCGTGGGTCGCCGTGGCGTAGAGGAAGACGGCCACCGCCAGCGCCACCGCCGACTGCCAGAAGTACTTCCAGCGGGCGATCAGGCCGTCGGTATTCTTGCGCACCACCTTGAGGTAGTCATCGGCGAAGCCAATGGCGCCGTAGGCACCGAGCACGAACAGCACCAGCCAGACATAGGGGTTGTCGAGGCGACACCAGAGCAGCACCGAGGTGAAGATGGCGGCGATGATCATCAGGCCCCCCATGGTCGGGGTGCCCTTCTTGCTCAGGTGGGACTCGGGGCCATCGTTGCGGATCACCTGGCCGAATTTCATGATCTGCAGGCGGCGGATGAGGCGCGGCCCCATCCAGAGCGCCACCACCAGGCCGGTGATGATCGACAGGATGGCGCGAAACGTCAGGTAGGAGAAGACGTTGAAGAAGGTGAAGTGCGGGGTCAGCAGTTCCGCCAGCCAGACTAGCATGTGGCTGACTCCTGACGGTCTTTGACCATCTCGACGATATCTTCCATGCGGGAGCCACGGGCGCCCTTGACCAAGATTGAGATTTCCGGGTGTGTATTTATCATTTGCGCAAGCACTTCAAACAACGACGCCTTGTTATCGAAATGTCGACCAGCCGCGGCATCTGCGGTGTGGCGACTCTGTTCCCCTACGGTCAGCACGGCATCGAGGCCGCACTCGCTGGCGTGGCGTCCGACCCGGGCGTGCTGCGCGGCGGACTCCTCACCCAACTCCTTCATGTCACCGAACACCAGCACCTTGTAGCCTGCCATGGCGGTCAGGGCGTCGATGCCCGCCAGCACGGATTCCACGCTGGCGTTGTAGGTGTCGTCCACCAGGGTGAGACCACCCCAGCGCTGCACGCAGAAGCGGCCCTTGACCGGTGCCATCTGCTCCAGCCCCGCCTTGACCGAGGCCAGCGACGCGCCGAGTGCGAGACAGCCGGCGGTCGCCGCCAGGGCGTTCGCCACGTTGTGGCGACCGGGAATGGCCAGGGTCAGACTGACTTCCCCCTGCGGGGTCACCAGAGTGCACTGGGCACAGCCCTCTGCGTTGAAGCTGATGTCGCGGGCATGGAACGGCTGGCTCTGATCTTCGACGGAGAAGGCGCAATGGATACCCTTCACCTGCCACTTCGGCCAGAACTCGTTGTCGGCGTTGACGATGGCGCTACCGCCTTCACCCAGACCTTCGAAGATCTCGCTCTTGGCGTGGAACACCCCTTCCAGGGAGCCGAAGCCCTCCAGGTGGGCGGCCGCCACGTTGTTGATGATGGCAGCATCGGGCTTGGCCAGCGACGTCGTCCAGGCGATCTCGCCGGGGTGATTGGCCCCCAGCTCCATCACGGCGAACTGGTGCTGCGGCTCGAGGCGCAGCAGGGTGAGCGGGACGCCCACCTCGTTGTTGAAGTTGCCGGCGGTGGCCAGCACCTCCCCTTCATGGCGCAGGATGGCAGTCGCCATCTCCTTGACCGTGGTCTTGCCGCAGCTTCCGGTGATGGCCAGTACCTTGGGGTTGATGCGCTCGCGCACCAGCCTGCCCAGACGTCCCAACCCCTTGAGGCTGTCGGCCACGATCAGCTGGGGCACAGCCAACGGCAGTTCACGCTCCACCAGCAGGGCGGAGGCGCCGGCCGCGACCGCCTGATCGCAGAAGTCGTGGGCGTCGAAACGCTCGCCGCGCAAGGCGACAAACAGCGCACCTGCACCCAGGGTGCGGGTATCTGTGCTGACCGCGGTGATCTCGGCGTCATCGCCAACCAGACGGGCATCGAGCGCCTGCGCCAGCTCGGCAAGCCTGAGGGTCATCATCTGAATGACTCCAATAATGTGTGCAAAGCGGCGGCGACGGTTTCCCGGTCGCTGTAGTGCCGCTTGTCGGTTCCAATGATCTGATAATCCTCGTGGCCCTTACCGGCCACCAGGATGATGTCCTGTTTGCTCGCCTGAGACAGTGCCAGAGCGATCGCCTTGACCCTGTCGTGCTCGATCTGCACGGTGCCGGGATCGCGAAGACCCGCCACCATGTCCGCCATGATCTGGGCCGGTTCCTCGGTACGGGGATTGTCGTTGGTCAGGATCACGCGATCCGCATACTGCTCTGCCATGGCCGCCATCATGGGACGCTTGCCGCGATCCCGGTCGCCACCGCAGCCCACCAGGCACCAGAGCTCGCCTTCGCAGTGCACCCGCAGGGCCTGCAGCGCCTTCTCCAGCGCGTCCGGGGTATGGGCATAATCGACCACGGCCAGCGGCGCATCGCCACCGCCGAAGCACTCCATGCGACCGGTCACGGGTTGCAGCCTGGGGGCGCTCGCCAGCAGGGCGTCGAAGTCGTAGCCGAGCACCAGCATCACGCCCATGGCCGCCAGCACATTGCTGACGTTGAAGCGGCCGAGCAAGGGGGCGGATAATACACCATTCCCCCAGCTGGAGTTAATCTGCGTGTGAAAACCTTGTTGGTGAAATTGGGGATCCTGCGCCGTCAACTGTCGCCCGCTATGGTTGGCGATGGGACCATTCACCCCGAAGGCCACCGCAGCGGGGTAGCGGGACAACCAGCGCCTGCCCAGCTCATCATCCGCATTGATGACGGCGCAGGGCTCGTCTACCAGCTTGATCAGCCCTTCCTTGGCCGCGCCATAGGCTTCCATGGTGCCGTGATAGTCCAGATGATCCCGGCTCAGGTTGGTGAAGGCCGCCGCCGCAAAGTGCAGTGCCGCCACCCTGTGCTGTACCAGACCGTGGCTGGATACCTCCATCGCCACCAGGCTAGCCCCCTCTTGCCGTAAGGCATCCAGGGTGGCCTGCACCTCTACCGCGCTGCCCGTGGTGTTCGGCGCCTCCACCAGCTCGCCGAACAGGCCGTTGCCTATGGTGCCCATCACCCCGGCCTTGCCCCCCAGCAGGGTGCGCCAGTTTGCGACCAGCAGTGCCGTGGTGCTCTTGCCATTGGTACCCGTGATACCGACCAGTTGCAGCCTGTCGCTGGGTTGCCGGTAGAAATGGCCGGCCAGCTCGGAGAGCCTGGCGGGCAGATCAGGGACTCCGAAGCAGGGCACAGAGAGCGCAGGGGGGACGAATTCACCGTCCTCCTCAAACAGCACGGCGGCGGCTCCCCGAGCCACCGCCTGTTCCATAAAGCCTCTGCCATCCACCTGGTGGCCGCGCACGGCCACGAACAGAGAACCGGGCCCAACCCGCCGACTGTCCAGCTGGAGGTCGGTGAGGGGGAGCGCCGGGGCATGAATGCCGAAGGGGCGCAGCAGATCATCAAGTGCGCGGTGCAAGAGAGGCCTCCGTACGGGCAAGTTTGGCGGGTACCTCGGTGGGGACCGCGTCGGGACGAATATTGAAGAGTTGCAACACGCCACCCATGGCCTCGGCGAAGGGCGGAGTCGCCACGGCGCCGCCGTAATAGGCGTTGCCCTTGGGCTCGTTGATCACCACCACCATGACGAAGCGAGGGTTGCTGGCGGGGGCGAAGCCGGCGAACCAGGCCATGTAGTCCTTGCCATAGCCGCCGGCGACGGCGACCTTGGCGGTACCACTCTTGCCACCGACCCGGTAGCCGGGGATCTTGGCCTTGGGAATGGCATTGTCCACCACGTACTCCAGCGCCTGCAGCATGGCGGTGGCGTTGTTGTGATCGATGACCTGCTCACCCTTGGGCGGTGTGGTCACCTTGATGATGGAGAGGGGCACCCGCTTGCCCTTGTTGGCCAGGGTGGCATAGGCGGAGGCGAGTTGCAGCGGGGTGACCCGCAGACCATAGCCAAAGGAGAGGGTCGCCCGCTCGATATCGGACCAGCGCCGACGCTGGGGCAGCATGCCGCTGCTCTCCCCCATCAGACCGCTGCCGGTATCCATGCCGAAGCCGACCATGCTGAGGGTATTGATCATCTCCTGGGCCGGCATACGCAGGGCGATGCGCGACATGCCGATGTTGGAGGAGTAACGCAGTATGTCGTACAGGTTGGTCGCCTTGTGGATACTCACGTCACGGATCTGCTTGGCCCCGATAAACAGGGGGCCGCCCTGGATGGTGTCCTTCCAGCTGGTCACGCCCGCCTGGAGAGCACTCAGCAGGATCAGGGGCTTGACGGTGGAACCCGGCTCATAGGTATCGGTCACCACCCGGTTGCGCACCCGGAAGCTCTGGTATTGGCCCCGGTTGTTCGGGTTGTAGGAGGGGGTGTTGACCATGGCGAGCACCTCGCCGGTCTTCACGTCCAGCATCACCATGGAGCCTGAGGTCGCCTTGTTCTCGTCGGTGGCTCGCTTGAGGGCGCGGTAGGCCAGGGCCTGCACCCGCTGATCGATGCTGAGCTGCAGATCGTTGGCGTTCTTGCCCTCCTTGACCAGGCCGAGGCGCTCGATGACGCGGCCCTGGCGGTCCTTGCGCACCCGCATCTCCCCCGGGGTCGCGGTCAGCCACTCGTTGTAGCTGCGCTCTATCCCTTCGATCCCGCTGCCATCTATGTTGGTCACCCCCACCAGGTGGGAGCTGATCTCGCCGGTCGGATAGAAGCGGCGGGACTCGGGACGCAGGTAGATGCCGCCGAGCTTGAGGCCCTTGATGTATTCCGCCACTGCCGGCGTCACCTGCCGCTGCAGGTAGACAAACCGCTTGCTGGGGTTGGAGATGCGGTGCTTGAGGGTATTGATGTCGAGCTTGAGCACGGCGGAAAGCGCCAGCCAGGCGCGCTCGTTATGGATGGCGCCGGTCTCGTGTACCGTCTTGGGATCCGCCCAGACCGCCTCCACGGGTACGGAGACTGCCAGCTGCTCACCGTTGCGATCGGTGATCATGCCGCGCACCGCCTGGGTGGAGGTGGTACGCAGTGAACGCATGTCCCCTTCCTGGCGCAGGCGGTCGGGATCGATCACCTGGATCCAGGCCAGACGCAGGATCAGACCCGCAAAGGCGATGCCGATGAAAAATACCAGCGTGCGAAAGCGCCACGGGTAGAGTGACGGTGCTTTAGCCTTGGCTTTTTCTTTTGCCGGTGCCCTGGTGGCGGCCTTGCGTTTCATGGTTGAGTTATTACCTTCTCGGTGGTCACCAGGGGGCGAGCCATCTGCAATTTATCCATGGCAAGGCTCGCCACTCTGGAGTGCTCGGCCAGGGTGCCCTGCTCCAGCAGCAGGTGCCGCCACTCGATGTTGAGCCTGTCCTCTTCCGCCATCAGATCATTCTGCTTGGCGGTCAGGCCCCGGGTCATGTTGGTCACCAGGATCACCGCGAAAGCGGTGACCAGCACGGCGATGGCCAGCACCACCTGCAGCTTGTGACGCCAGAGATCCCCGATGATCTCCTTGGCCAGATGAACGCGCACCTCGCTCATGACTCAATCCGCCAGACGCTGGGCGACCCGCAGCACCGAGCTGCGTGCGCGCGTGTTTTCGGTGACTTCATGATCGGAGGGCTTGAGCGCCTTGCCGACCGACTTCAACTTGCGACCACCCGCCAGCTGAGCCTCGGTCAGCGGGATGCCGTGCGGCACCTCGGGTCCCTTCTCGTGCTTGCGGATGAAGTGCTTGACCAGCCTGTCTTCCAGGGAGTGGAAGCTGATGACGGAGAGGCGCCCCTCGGGGGCCAGCACCTGCAGGGCACCGTTCAACGCTGTCTCGATCTCGTCCAGCTCGCTGTTGATGTAGATGCGGATGGCCTGGAAGCTGCGGGTCGCGGCGTGTTTGCCCTTCTCCTTGCTCGGATTGACCCGGGCAATCATCTCTGCCAGCTGGCGGGTGCGCACATAGGGCTCGGTGACCCGGTCGTGGACGATGGCGCGGGCGATCTTCTTGGCGAAGCGCTCCTCACCGAAGGTCTTCAGCACCCAGGCGATGTCGTCCACATCGGCGCGAGCCAGCCACTCGGCCGCGCTCTGGCCGGAGGTGGGATCCATCCGCATGTCCAGCGGACCGTCCTTCATGAAGCTGAAGCCACGCTCGGCGTCGTCGAGCTGGGGGGAAGAGACACCGAGATCCAGCAGGAAGCCGTCGACCTTGCCGAGCAGCCCGCGCTCACTCAGATAGGAGGTGATGCCGGAGAAGGGGCCGTGCACGATCTCGAAGCGGGGATCCTGGATCTTGGCAGCCTCGGCAATGGCCTGGGGATCCCGGTCTATGGCGATCAGGCGGCCCTGTGGGCCGAGTTTTTCGAGAATGAGACGAGAGTGACCACCCCGGCCAAAGGTACCGTCGACATAGACGCCGTCCGGCTTGATGGCCAGCCCTTCGACGGCTTCGTGCAACAGCACTGTGATGTGTTCAGCGGCTTGGGTCATTTATAAAGAGAAATCCTGTAGTCGTGGTGAACTTGCCCAATCGTCCTCGGGCAGGCCCTGGATATCGTCATTGATCTGTTGCTGCCAGCGGGCTTCATCCCACAACTCAAACTTGTTGAGCTGGCCCACCAGCATGATTTTCTTGTCCAGCCCGGCGTGATTGCGCAGCGGCTGGCTCAGCAGCAAACGGCCATTGCCGTCCAGTTCGCACTCGATGGCGTTGCCAAGCAGCAGACGTTGCAGGCGGCGCTCCGCGGGGTTGGTGCTGGAAAGCGTCTTGAGCTTGCGCTCGATCTCTTCCCATTCATTCAGGGGATACAGCAGCAGACAGGGGTGAGCGATGTCGATGGTGCAGACCAGCTGGCCGTCGCACTCGTCGCGCAGCCAGTCTCGATATTTGGTCGGAATCGCCAGTCGCCCTTTGCTGTCCAGGCTGATGGCGTGAGCGCCACGCAACAAATTGCAGTCCCCGAAGGTGAGTTTAAGGAGGCAAATCGCCCGATAAAACCACTTTGATCCACTTTTCTCCACCATGAAGTTTAAGGACGAGCAGAGGGCTTTTCAAGCAAGGATCTCGGGCATGGGGAACATATTGACGCAGCAGTGAGGCACTGCCGATTAAATGAATTGATTTTTCAAGAGTTATTCATGACTGGATTTAATTCATCCCCGCAAGGAGCAGCGCCAAATAACCGCCATCAGGGGGAAATAATGAAGCGAAACAGCACGACGGCACAGAGTATGATGCTCACCCCCACCACGGGATAGATGATATAGCCATCCCCCGCCCGCCGGGCGCGCAGTACCACCAGCTGACAGAGCAGCAGGTTATAGAGGATGATCAGAAAAGTCAGCAGAAGATTGGAGCCGAATGTCAGCTCATCTGCATACATGACATAGAGCCACATCAAACCGAAATTAATAAGGATCAGATAAAGCAGAAACTTCTGAATCGCCCTACCCGTCTTTGGGGTCTTTTTTACTCGTGTTACCATGCTTATCACGTCCTGGATACCACATGAACAGTCGACAGAAATTGTCAAAAACTGTTGAGATTCATCATGTTTTTATCATCACCCCGCCAGACTGTCTCTCTCCTGATTAAATTATCGTTTCGTCTGCTCGCCCCCTTGTCGCTGCTCATCAGCACTCATTGTTACTCCTATGATAATTATCATTGGCGCGCCGGCTTTCCTACCCCCATAGGAGGATCGGGGGCAGAGCTGGTCAGCCAGCAGACTCAGTATCTGTTGCAGCAACGCGGCCATCTGCAGCGCAGGATCGCCCAGTCCCAGCCCATGATCCGCTGGGTGGAGCAGCAGGTCAGCGCGCGCAAGCTCCCCTCCATGCTGGCCTTTCTCCCCCTGATCGAGAGCAGCTATCGGCTGGATGTGATCTCCTCGGCGGGAGCCGCCGGCCCCTGGCAGCTGATGCCGGATACCGCTGCCCGCTTCACCGTCCCCATGACACCTGGCTATGACGGCCGCTACTCCCTGCCCCTGTCCACCGAGGCCGCACTCTCTTATCTCGGCTGGCTGTATCAGTTCTTCGGTCAGGACTGGTTGCTGGCACTGGCGGCCTATAACGCAGGGGAAGGGCGGGTGCTGAAGGCCGTCATCAACGCGGGAACACGCAATCTGTGGGAACTGTCGCTGCCGACCGAGACACGCCTCTATGTGGCGCGCTTCATCGCCCTGTCACAGTTGCTGGACAGGGCGGCACATTATCAGTTCGCCCTGCCATCCTGGCAGGAGGGGAGTGACATCCAGGTATGGCGGCAGCCGGGCAACTGCTCGCTGCTCGGCTGGGCACTGGCCAAGGGGATCGCCATGAACGAGGCCAGCCGCTGGAACCCCGCCTGGCAACTGCCGGACGGTCAGGGGGTGACCAACTGCCCCATCGTCTATGGCCGCAGTCAGGCGCCCGGCGGCACCCGGCCGAGTGACAAGCCACTGCTGATGAGGGCGGTATCCCTCGAGAGTCTGCACGACCCCCTGCTGCTGCAACCGGCGAGGGGGCTGGACATGGGGCGCGGCGGCCTCAGCCTTGCGCCGCTGCCGGATCCGCTGGGATTGAAGCAGGCCCGCCCTCTGCTGGCGCCATGAAGCAGTGGCGCCAGTGGCTGAGCACGGGCGCGAGATCCACGGATGCTGGATTGGCCCAGCGTGCACCATAGAAGCTGAGGTACTGGCCGATGGGGCGCCTGTGGGTGATCTGGCACTCCAGCACTATCTTGGGTGACAGGGAGAGGCTGACCACATCGGGCAGAGTGAAACGGGAGGGAGTCAGGAAGCCGACCCCGCCCGGGCCTATGTCCTTGATCACCGCCCGGCCGATACTCTTGTCGAACAGCAGCCCGGAGACCATGAGGCGGGCGGCGATGCCGCAGCTCTGGGACTCCAGGGGGGTGGAGCCGTCGTGCAGATACCAGCGGGGGACCTTGCGTCTAGGATCGTTGAACTCGGTCCATTCCGGTAGTTCGGTATCAGGGGTTCCCATGGGCAGTGGCATCCTTGGCTTGCTGAGTGGCGGCTTGGGTTTGGGTACTGAATAGCTGTTCCAGATTCTTCTCCGCCTGGGTCGTCATCACCAGCAGCTCGATGCGGCGGTTCTGACTGCCCCTGGGATCGGCGGTATTCTCCAGCATGGTGTCCGACATGGCGACCACCTGGCCGACCCGCTCCGGCGGCATACCGCCGGCGAGCAGCACCCGCCTTGCCATCATGGCCCGATCGGAGGAGAGCTCCCAGTTGCTGTAGTTGTCCCCGGCGAAGGGGGTGCTGTCGGTGTGTCCGGAGATCATCACCCGGTTCTCCACCCGCTGGAAGACGGGGGCCAGCGCCATCAGCAGATGGCGGAAGAAGGGGCTGATGCGGGCACTGCCGCGGCTGTACATCTCCCGCTCGTCATCGTCGCGAATGAGGATCCGCAGACCCTGGGGCACCAGTTGTAGTTCCAGATTGTTCTTCGCCTGCATCTGATCCGCCATGGAGCCGATGAAGCCTGCCAGCTGCTTCATCTGCGCCTCCCCCTCGATCTTCCCGACCAGCAGGCTCTCGTAGCCGCCCTCGGCACCATCATTGAAGATGCTGCGATTGCGCTCCATGTGCCTCGGCATGCGCTGTCCCTCCTCCACGAACTGGGGGCTCAGCTCCTCCAGCACGGACGGATTGCCCCCCAGATCCACCGGATAGGGGCTGTTTCTGATGTCGAATGGATTCGCTTCGCTGTCCATGATGCTGTAGTCCCGCAGGCGGCTGGCCACCACCTCACGCTCCTCCTGGCTGGAGACCGCCAGGATCCAGAGCACCATGAAGAAGGCCATCATCGCCAGGGTGAAATCGGCGAAGGCGACCTTCCATGCGCCGCCACTCTTGGGCCCGCTGCTGCGCCTTTGCTGGCGCTTGATGATGATCTGCTCGTGGTTGCGCATCACATGGCCCTGTTCGTCACCCAGTCTTCCAGTTCGAGGAAGCTGGGTTTCACGTCAGGCTCCAGCATCTTGCGGCCCGCATCGACGGAGAGCAGCGGGGTCTTGCCGCGCAGCTGGGCGATGAGGATCGACTTGATGCACATCAGCATGCCGATGCGACGCTTGACCATCTCCTCCATGGCGTTGCTGATGGGCTCCAGCAGGCAGTAGCAGAGGAAGATGCCGATGAAGGTGCCCACCAGGGCGGCGGCCACATGGACCCCTATGTTGCTCAGGGGACCATCGAGCTGCTGCATGGTAATGATGATCCCCATGACGGCGGCCAGGATGCCAAAGCCGGGGCAGGCTTCCCCCGTCTTGTGCAGGGCATGGGAGGGTTTGAGCATGTCCTCCTCGATGGCCATGATCTCCTGCTCCAGGATGGTATCCAGCTCGTGGGGGGTGATCTTGCCCATGCCGAGCAGGCGCAGGTTGTCGATGATGAAACCGAGCAGCTGCGGATCCTCGGAGACCTGGGGATACATCAGGAAGACGGAGCTCTGCTGCGGATTCTCCACATGCTCGTCCAGCGCCTTCATGCCCTTGCTGCGAGTCTCTTCCAGCAGTTGATGCATCAGGGTCAGCAGCTCGCGGTAGATCTCCTTCTCATCCTTGTTGGACTTGAAGCAGAGCTTCACCTGGCGCCACATCTCGTGCATCACCTCTTTGGAGTTGCCGAGGAACATGGAGCCGGCGGCGGCACCTATGATGATGATGAGTTCGGCTGGCTGCCACAGGGCGATGGGGCGGCCACCGGCCATCATGAAGCCCCCCAGCACACAAATGAAAATGACACCAAGACCAATCTGTTTTTGCATGGATGCTCCCGCAGAATTCAACAAGCCTCACCGCGGGGGAGAGGCGCTATTTATATGGAATCGACCAAACGCTGCTTGAGCTGAAGGACGCACTGCTTGTGCAACTGACACACCCGCGACTCGGTCAGGCCGAGCACCAGGGCGATCTCCTTCATGTTCAGCTCCTGCTGGTAGTAGAGGGAGAGCAGCAGCTGCTCCCGCTTGTCCAGGGAGCGAAGCACCTTGCTGAGGGTCATGGCCATGTCCACGTCATCGGATTCCATGGTCGGGGCCTTGCCGCCGTTCTCCAGCCACTCCTCCAGACTCTGCAGGGCCTCGGCCTGACTGGCGTAAGCGAGCTGGCGCACCTCCTCGACGGAGCACGCCAGCGCATCGGCCAGCTCCTGCTCGGTCGGGTTGCGGCCGAGGCGGTTGAACAGCTCACGCTGCACCTGATTGTGGCCATGGACCTGCTGACGCAGCTGGCGGGGGCGCCAGTCGAGGCGGCGCAGCTCGTCCAGCATGGCACCGCGGATCCGCTTGAAGGCATAGCTCTCGAACTGGGCATCGGGCTCGCTGCCGTAGCGGCGCCAGGCCTCCAGCAGACCCATCATGCCGACCTGCTCCATGTCTTCCTGATCGAAGCTGGCCGAGACCTGGCTGCGCAGGTGGCTGGCGGCCCGCTTCACCAGTGACAGGTAACGGGTCAAGATCGCCTGCTCGCCGGTACGGGGGGGCGAGACAGTGAGATCGTCATGGGTATCCCAGCCGGCGTCCATCATGCCCTATTGCACCAGCACCTTGGTGACCAGCACCTCATCCAGATAGGGCTTGTAGCCATACCCCTGCAGCGTGGCGACCAGCTTGCTGAGCAGGGAGGACTGCAGGGCCGAGATGTTCTGCAGCTCCTGCTTCACCGCATCGTGGGAGCGGTGGCTGAAGTACTGCACCATGGCATTGCGGATCAGGGGGGTCAGCTCATTGAGGGTCTCGAGCTGGGCGGGGTTATGGGTGACCAGCGCCAGCTCCAGCACCAGATAGTGGGGCTCGCTGTCCCCCTCGAGGCTGATGACGAAACGCTCCATCGGCTTGAACAGCGGGGTCTTGCTCAGCTCGGGCTTGGCCTCCGCCAGCCCCAGCCAGACGGCAAGGGTATCCCGCTTGAGATAAGCGCCGTAGGCCAGCGCCACCAGCAGGCACAGGGCCATTATCACCATCATCAACCACTTCATGACTCGCCGCATATTATGAAATCACTCTCGCTATCGCTGGATAATGGAAAAATCAAACCAAGGTATTGAGCCAGTCCCGGGCAAGCTCGTCCGCCGAGCCGGGCTCTTCCTGCCACTGTCGCCGCCCAGCCAGGATCCCGTCCTGTTGCTGCCAGCGCTCTCCCCGCTCCTGCTCACCCCCCTGGCCCACATTCACCTCGACCCCGCCGGCATGATGGGGGGCCAGGCTCATGCGCAACCGCTCCATCGACTGGATCAGGGCCTCGCGCACCGCCGGGTTGGTCACGTTGAGCTGCACGTTGAGGCGATCGCCGTCCATCCTGACGGTCAGCTCCAGGCGGCCCAGCTCAGGGGGGTCGAGGCGGATGTGAGCCTGCTTGATGCTCTGGTTCACCTGCAGTTCGACCTTGTCTTTGAGCACCTCGACCAGTTGCTGGCCCCACTGGACCGGGTTGTCCGCCAGACGGGCCGGCGCCCACTGGTATTCCGCCGCTCGGGTCAAGGAGGTGGGCACCGACTGCCCGGCCATGGCCTTGAGGTCGGTGATCAGCCCATCCCGCTCGGATCTCCCCTCCGCCCCCGGCAGGGGCGGCAAACCTGCAACCAGCTTGTCGGTGAGTGGCGGCTTGCCGTCCTGGCCCATCGACTGGCTCAGCATCCTGGCGGCCTCTCCCGTGAGCTGGGGGACTCTCTCCTTGCTCATTTCGGTAGGCAGTACCACTGGTGTCCGTTCGGCTTCCTGCCGCTCGAAGCGTGACAGGGCGCGCAGCGCCGCCGAGACGGACGGGGAGCCGTCTCCGACCTCATGAATGGTGACGCTTTGGGGCGCGGGATCCGCCGATTGACGGGCGGCCAGCAGCCGCGACGCCTCTTCATGGCGGATAAACACAGGGGGCATATGGGTAAAGGCGTGCAGTTGCTCCACCACCTCGGGCAGGGGCTGATCTGTCGTCTCGCCGTCAGGCTCTCTGACGGCCATCTCCTCTACGACGGGGGGGGGGCTCGCCTCCAGCGGGAGATCCAGTGGCTGATAAGCCTCCCCCTGCCCGTCGGGCTGACGGGAGAGACGGGTAAAGCCGCTCGATGACGAAGTTGCGACCGGCTCGGCCGCGATCAAGGGGATCATGCCCATGTTTGCGCCTCGTCATAGGCTTGCAGCCCTTCCCGCTTGTCGGACAGGGACTGCCACTCCTGCTTGCGCAGCCTGGTCTCCTGCTCGCAGAGCGAGAAGGCCTCCTGGTGCCAGCCGCGAACCTGATCGCGGGCCGGTGCCAGCGCCTGCCAGAGGGCGGGGTGTTGACGCAGATGACCGATGAACTGGGCGAGGCGCTGATCCGCCAGGCGCACCGCATCCCACTGCCCGGCACGGGCCTGCTGTAGTATCAGACGCCCCAGCCCCAGTAACTGGCGCTGGCGCGTCTCTTGTTCCGTGCTGGGATGCACAGACCCGGTCATGGACATGATGATGGCCCCGATATAAGACGACCCTGCCAACTAGCAAGGAGCAGGCCAGATGTGTAGCTGTTGTATTTCAACAAGTTAACGGCAGTTTATACACTATGGGGAAAGACGGCTTCCGCCTCAGCGAGGATGGCGTGCCATCGCTTCCCAACCCTCTTTCAGTTCCAGCAGGATGCGGCGCACCTCGGCGAAGCCGGCGACATCGTTGGCCACGCTGATCTCGAACAACCGCTGCCCGCAGTAGTCGTAGAGACGGTGCAGGTTGCTGGCCAGCTCGCCGCCCTTGTCCATGTCGAGGGCGCTGTCGAGCCCTCCCAGGATCTGCAGGCACTTGTTGATGGACTGCCCCTTGCGCTCGTACTGTTTGGCCAGGATGTGGCCCTCGGCCCGTGCCATTTCATCGAGCAATCCATCCATCAGCATCAGCACCAGCTGGTGCGGATCGGCACTCGCCGCCTTGGCCTGGGTGGCGGCGAACTGATAGGCATCGTAGCCATCTTGGGGTTCAAACATGAAAGACTCACTCATTCAGGAGAATAGGTGTTCACCGACTCACAATGCGCCCATGGTTTGCATCATCTGGTTCATGGTGGTGAACTGATTGAGGTAGCGCTTATACGCGGATTCCATACGGCGATCCAGTGCCTCCATCCGCTCGTTCACCCGCTTCTCGCTCGCCTCCAGACCCGTCTTGCGTCCCTTCAGGGCGCCATCTCGCTTGGTATAGGGATCGAGTGAATCGCTCATCCGCTTGAGCAGGCCGTCATCCCCCATCAGCGCCTTGCCGAGCAGCTCGGGATCCTTCTCCAGCGCCTTGTTGAAGTCGGTCTCGTTGAAGGAGAGCTTGCCCGCCTTGTCGGTCTTGATGCCGAGGCTGCCCAGGGTCAGATCATTGGGCAGCTCGCGCACGCTGCGGGACAGGGCACTCTTGAGGCTGCGTACCCCGCTGTCGGAGGAGAGGGCCCCCGGCGCCTTGGGATCGCTGGAGGTCATCTTGGCCAGCTCATCGATCAGCTCGTTATAGCTGTCGACAAACTTCTTGAGGGAACCGGTCACCGCCTCCTTGTCCTGATCTATGGTCACCATCAGGGGGGCATCCCCCGCCTTCTGGGCCTTGGTCAGCTGGAAAGTCAGGCCGTCGACCACATTCTCTATCTTGTTGCTGGAGGAGGTGATGGTCAGGGGGTTGTCCCCCCCCATGCGCAGCTTGGCATCCTGTGCCTGAGTGATGTCCGTCTTGCTGGCGACGGCCGTCCCCAGCCCATTGCTGGCATCGCCGCTGTAGCCCAGGGTGATGGCGTTCTCCACACCACTCTCCTTGCTGGTCAGCACCATGCTCACCTTGCCATCGGTGCGCACCAGGGTCGCTTTTACCCCAGGGTTGTCCTTGGCATTGTTGATGTGGGAGACCAGGTCCTTGGCGGTGGCGCCGGCCGGCAGGGTCGCCAGATCGATGTCGATGGTCTTGCCCTTCACCGTCAGGGAGAAGACGCCATCGGTCGGCAGCGGGGTGGTATCGCTGTCGAGCTCCAGACCCACCTGATGGGACTGAGCGAGCTGCTCCACGAAGAAGTTGTACTGACCCGAGCTGGCCTTGCCGTTGCTGGTGACCGTCATGACCCCGTCCTGGGACATGGTGGCCTTCTGGGCCTGCAGGTTGGTCGCCTTGTTCAAATCCTTCAGCATGGTCTGGAAGGTCGACAACTTGGTGGTGAGCGTGCTGATGGCGCTCTGCTGCCCCTTGACGCTGTCCAGCTGCTTCTTCAGCAGCTTGTCCATGTTCTGGCGCTCTATGGCTACCAGTTGCATCGCCATGCTGGCCGGATCTACTTGCATCATCACATCCTTATCAACTTATCGGTGGCATGCCCGTTGGAAAAAACCGGGTCGGTGCTTTCCAACGCACAAGCAATAACAAGGCCACCCCTCTCGAGGTGGCCAGGCAACTCATTAACGCAGCAGGGAAGTCACCATGCCGGTCATCTGGTTGGAGTTGGACAGCACGGACATGCCAGCCTGCATCAGCATCTGGTTCTTGGTCATGTTGGTGCTCTCCTGGGCGAAGTCGGCATCCATGATGCGGCCGTTCGCCAGATCGGTGTTCTCTTTCATGTTGGAGAGGTTGTTGACGGTGTGTTCCAGACGGTTGATGTTGGCACCGAAGGCGGAACGCGCCTCGCCGATCCCCTTGGAGAAGGTGTCCAGCTCGGCCATGGCTGCGGTGGCCTTGGTCTGGTCATCGATACCGGCGGCGACGGCAGTACCCTTGGTACCCTTGTCATCGGCGATCACCCCCTTGAGGGCGGTGGCCAGGGCGCCATCGTCTTTCAGCTCCAGCTTCTCGGCGGCGGTGCCACCGATCTGGAAGGTCACGGCCTTCTGGAAACCTTGATCCTTGGCCAGCAGAGTCTGACCACCGAAGGTGGTGTTGGTGGTGATGTTGTCCAGCTCGGCGCGCAACTCGCTGAACTCGGCGTTCATCGCCTTGCGATCGTCGGCGGTGCTGGTGCCGTTCGCAGACTGGGTAGCCAGATCCTTCATGCGCTGAACGATGTTGCTCATCTCGTCCATGGCGCCTTCGCCGGTCTGCATCATGGAGATGGCGTCCTGGGCGTTGCGCATGCCCACTTTCTGGCCGCTGGACTGGGATTGCAGGCGGGTGGCCATCTGCAGGCCGGCGGCGTCATCGGCGGCGGAGTTGATGCGCAGACCGGTGCCCAGACGTTGCATGGCGGTGCCCAGCATCTTGTTGGTGGTGTTCAGCTGGCTCTGAGTGGTCAGGGAAGCGAAATTGGTGTGAATGGACAAACCCATGATTTACTCCTCAAAAAAGCTGCGATGCAGCGGGTAACCCTATGGGAGTGAGAAGCGACAGGTATCGGCCAAGACTTGAATGGAGATCGGAAAAATATGCGGAAAAGCGGAAAGAGAGGAGAAGAACGGGAGGAAGAGGGCACTCATCCCGGGGATGAGTGCCACAGGGATTAACGCAGCAGGGAAGTTACCATGCCGGTCATCTGGTTGGAGTTGGACAGCACGGACATGCCAGCCTGCATCAGCATCTGGTTCTTGGTCATGTTGGTGCTCTCCTGGGCGAAGTCGGCATCCATGATGCGGCCGTTCGCCAGATCGGTGTTCTCTTTCATGTTGGAGAGGTTGTTGACGGTGTGCTCCAGACGGTTGATGTTGGCACCGAAGGCGGAACGGGACTCACCGATCTTCTGGGAGAAGGTGTCCAGCTCGGCCATGGAGGCGGTAGCCTTGGCCTGATCACTGATACCAGCCTTGACGGCTGCACCATCGGTACCCTTGCCGGTACCCACGACTTCTGCCAGCGCCTTGGCCAGGGTGCCGGTCTTTTTCAGTTCCAGCTTCTCGGCACCAGTGCCGCCGATCTGGAAGGTCACATCTTCCTGGAAACCCTTGCCGGTCTTCAGCAACTCTTGGCCACCGAAGGTGGTGTTGTTGGTGATGTTGTCCAGCTCGGCACGCAGTTCGGTGAACTCGGCGTCCATGGCCTTGCGGTCTTCGGCGGTGCTGGTGCCGTTCGCAGACTGGGTAGCCAGATCCTTCATGCGCTGAACGATGTTGCTCATCTCGTCCATGGCGCCTTCACCGGTCTGCATCATGGAGATGGCATCCTGGGAGTTGCGCATGCCCACTTTCTGGCCGCTGGACTGGGATTGCAGACGGGTGGCCATCTGCAGGCCGGCGGCGTCATCGGCGGCGGAGTTGATGCGCAGACCGGTACCCAGACGCTGCATGGCGGTGCCCAGCATCTTGTTGGTGGTATTGAGCTGGCTCTGGGTGGTCAGAGAAGCGAAGTTGGTGTGGATGGACAAGCCCATGATGTATTCCTCGATATGACGCTGCACTGCAGCCTGTTAGGTTGACATCAGATATAGGCGACCCCTTTCCTGCAGAAATGTAGGCGGCTTGACGCATATTTTTTTGCGCTTCCTGCGCCCGTCACAATCCATGAAACTGCCACAGAGTCAGGGCATTCGGCATGGTTATTGCTTTTATCGCGGCACCTCCCCTCACCGGACAGCGACATGGCAGCCTCTCTCTATACCCCTCACTTCGTTAAACATTTCCAGTGCATAGGCGATCGCTGCGAGGACAACTGCTGTCATAGCTGGACCATCAGCATCGACAAGCTGACCTTCCGGAACTATGAGAAGCACCCGGACCCCACAGTCCAGTCCCTCAGCAAATTGCATATCCGCAAGGTCAAACAGAGCAATGAGCATTGGGGAGAGATCCAGCTCGATGAGCAGGGGGCCTGCCCCTTCCTCGATGAGAACCGTCTGTGCCAGATCCACAGCAAGGCCGGGGCCGAGGCACTGAGCCATACCTGCAAGACCTACCCCAGATCCCATTCACGCATCGGCAACCAGGTCAGGAAATCCCTGATGCTCTCCTGCCCCGAGGTCAGCCGGCAGTTGCTGCTCGATCCCATGGCGATGCAGATCGAGGTCACCGAGCTGGATCAACGCCTGCCGTTCGTCTCCCCCCCCTCGACCGCCATGGCGACCCTGCACAGCCTGAGCATCCATGTGCTGGCCGCCACTGAGGTACCCGTCGAAATACGGCTGTGGCTCATCGGCATGCTGGTCCACCGGGATCCTTCACAGCTGTCACACGAAGCCTTCCTGGATCAGGTGGCCGTTCTGGCCGAGCGGGGAGAGCTCCTCACCATGTTCGACCAGCTGCCGGTCTTGCCGCGGTTGCAGTGGTGGGGGCTGCGTACCATCACCCATCAGCTGCTGGCCTACTCGCAGGGAAGGCGTGGGCGGCAGACCATGCAAGGTTGTCTCGACAAGATCAACCGGCTGCTGGAGGGGGTCTATGATGAGGCGAAACTCGCACGGTTGCAGCAGGCCTGGTACGACAAGGTCTCGCCCTTCCTGGCGGCCCGTCCCCAGATCATGGACAACTACCTGCTCTACTACGTCTACCACCACAACTTCCCGCAGCAGCAGAACACCCCGGCCCAGGCCTATCAGTTGCTGGTCATCGACTACTTCCTGCTGCGCAGCTATCTGTGTCTGATGACCATGGAGAAGGAGCTGGAAGAGCAGGATGTCATCAACCTGTTCTACAGCTATCACACCATACGCCAGCACAATGCGGGCTTTATCAAGACCATAGAACAGGGATTGAGCGAGTCTGGTTTTGCATCGGATCTGAGCCTCTACGCCCTGCTCAAGCCATGAAACAAAAACCGCCAGCAAGTGCTGGCGGTTTTTTTAGTTCGACTCTCTCTGCCGGCCTCAGGTCAGCAGGGCCACCACGTTCTGACGCGACACATTGGCCTGGGCCAGCAGGCCGGACATGGTCCCCATAAAGCCACCTTCTTTAAGCTGATTGCTGAGCTTGCCTTGCAACTGCTCCAGCTCCTCCTGCTGCAGGTTCTGGCTGCGGGCCTTCACGCGATCGAGCTGCTTCACCATCTTCTGGCGGAACTGCTTCAGCTCCCGCACCGACTGCTCGATCTCGCCGAGCAACCGCTTCAGGCGCTGCTGCTCCTGCCTGAGTTCCCCCTTGTCGAGCCCCTCCCCTAGCTGGGTCAGCTGACCGGCCCTGGGTTTGAACTGCACGGGGACCGGGTTGCCGGCGGGGATGCGGATCCCCTCCCCGCTCAGCAGCACGGGTTCGTCCAGCTTGCGCCTGTGCTGATCCGGCACGCTCAGCTCCAGCTTGCCCAGCTCGTTCAGACGAGCCTGGATATGCTCCTTGCGCAGGGCCCGATCCAGTCTGGTGGCGGCTTCCGCCTCATTGGCCCCGGCCGGCAGCAGCACCTCGACGGCGCTGCTGGTCTGCGGGAAGGAGAAGACCAGCCGCTCGGCGCTCGACTTGGGGCTCAGCAGATCGAGGCGATCCGCGCTGTAGTGCACCCGGCTGTCGCTGGCCGATGCCAGCAGGCGGGGCTTGAGTTCGGAGGTCAACGGCGCCTGGGGCTGGGTCAGCTTCTCTTCCAGCAGCTTGAGACGGGAGACCAGATCGCCGCTCGCCGCCCGGTTCTGGCCGAGCTGCTGCTCCAGGCGTTTCAGCTCGCCCCAGACCTGGCTCAGGGCCTGTTCACTGCCCTGAGCATGGGCGATGCGCTGCTGCGCCGTGCCGATCAGGGCCCAGCGGTCGAGCCGGATGACATTGGGCTGACGTTCGTGGCGGGTGACCTGGGGAGAAGTAGCCTGGGCAGTCTGACGTCCGTGCAGTTTGGGCTGGGCCGGGGTCTCGGCCACACCGCCCGGACGGGTTTGTTGAATCTGCATCCTGGCTCCTTGAAAGGCTTAAGGCATGTAGTTGAACAGGCTGAGGCCGTTCACCTTGGCGAAAGCCTGCTGCTGCACCTGCAGCGCCATCAGCACATGGGCCTGCTGGGTCACCGCACTGGCATAATCGAGGGACTCTATCTGATTGCTCACTTCCTTGCTATAGACACTCTTCTCCTCGTGCCCTTCGTCGACCTGATCCAGCAGGTTGATCCGCGCACCGATGGAGCTGACCATCTGGCTGATGTCGTCTTGCAGGGTCAGGCTGCGATCCAGCATGGCCCTGGCCTGATCGGCGGAGTCCGCGGCACCGCTGTCGAAGGCGGCCACCATGTCGTCGAGCTGCTTGAAGAAGTCCCCGTTCTGGATGAACAGCTTGTCGGCGGTGTGATTGAGCTCCACCGTCACTCCCTTGGCGATACCGACCTCCCGCACCAGGGCATCCCCCTGGTAGACATAATTACCGCTTGGGTCTTTCACTATGGCGGTTTTATCGACCTGGCTGCCGCTGAACAGGCTGGATCCACTCTCGTTGCGGGCGTTGGCGAGATCCAGCAGGCCATCCTTGATGATGGCCAGCTCGCTGGAGACGGCACGGCGATCGTCCTCGGAGAGGGAGCCGTTGGCTGCGGTCTGGGTCAGATCCCGCAGACGGCTCAGCATGTTGGTCATGGTGTCGAGCTGGATCTCCCCCTGGGAGAGCTGGCTCTTGGCATTGGCGATGTTCTTCTGGTACTGCGCCATCGCCGCCTGCTCTTTCTTCAGGCCGAGCAGCTGCACGCTGCCGACGGGATCGTCGGAGGGCTGCAGGATCCGCTTGTTGGACGAGATCTGGCGATCGAGCCTGGCATACTCTCCGAAACCATGTTGCAGGTTGTCGAGCATGCTGAGCTGGATTTGGTTGGTACTGATGCGCATGCTGGCCTCGTCAGAACATGTTCAGGATGGAGTTGAAGAGTTGATCCGAAGTGCTGATCACCTTGGCGTTGGCCTGATAGGCCTTGGTGTAGGCCATGATCTTGACCCCCTCCTCGTCGGTGTTGACGCCGCTGACGCTGCTGAGCTTGGTGGCCAGCTGCTTCTCCATGTTGGCGTCCGCCTCCATGGTCGCCTTGGCCTGGCCGCTCTGCACCGCCATGCGGCCCAGCAGGGCACTGTAGGCGTCATACTGGTCATCCTTGATGGTCAACAGCTCCTGCAGGTTGCGGTTGTCCCCGGTGCCGCCCCCCGCCTTGGCGAAGGCCAGGTGATCACCGGTGAAGCCGTCCGCCACCTTGAGGGTGCCGGACGGATTGAGCGGATCGTAACTGAACAGGGGTTTGCCAGGATCACCGTTCAGATCGATCCCCCCCCCCTGCTTGGCGTTGAAATCATCAGCCAGCTTCTTCGCGATCTGGTTCAGCTCGTCGCGCAAGGGGCGCAGTACAGTTGTGCGATACTCCAGCACCCCGGCCAGGGTGCCGCCCTGCAGCTTGGGCACCTCGAAGGATTGGGGCCCGAAGCTCAGGCTCAGGGTGTCGCCGGTGAGGGAGAGGGTACTGCTGCTGCCCGCCAGCACCAGGGGCTGGCCCTGGGGCAGACTCAGGGAAAACGAGCCGTCGCTCTGGCGATTGACCCGCACCTCCATGAAGGTCGACAGCTCGCGCACTATCTGCTCGCGGCTGTCTTCCAGCGCCGAGGTGTTGACCCCCTTGGAGGCCTGCTCGCCGATCTGGGTGTTGAGCTCCGCCACCTGCTTCAGGTAGCTGTTGACCTGAGTGACTGTGCTGTTCAGCTGATCGTCGATCTGCTTCTCCTGGGTCACCAGGCTCTCGTTCAGCTGATTGAAGCGGTTGGCCAGGGCCCCCGCCGAGCTGACGATCTGGCTGCGCTGGGCCGGTGTCTCCGGGCTGTCGAGGGCGGCGTTCAGGGAGGCGAAGAAGCTGTCCAGCCCCTTGGTGATGTTCATGGACTCGCTGCCGAGCAGCTGCTCGGTGGTGTTGATGTACTGATGAAAGGCATAGGAGGAGCCGGTCGATGAGCGGCTGCGCCAGTGCTGGGACACCAGGTAGTCATCGGTGATCCTGCGAACCCCGGTCACCTCCACCCCCATGCCGTTGTCCAGCCGGCCAAAACCGGACAGGCTGCCCATCATGGCCTCCTGGCGACTGTAACCGACGGTATTGACGTTGGCGATATTCTGGGCGGTGACGTTCAGCGCGATCTGCGCCGCGTTGAGTCCGCTAAAACCGATATTGAGCAGCGACATCAGTCAACTTTCCTCATTTTTGCCGAATTCAGAGGCTGACTGAAGGCAGCCAGGGTCTGGGATTCTGAAGCGACCACAGGCTCGGCATTCTTTAATGTGGGGGCCAGCTGATTGACCATCTGCTCCTTGAGGCCCAGTCCGCCGCGCTTCACCAGGCTCATGGCCAGCTGGCTGTCGTACATGTCGCGGTAGAGTTCTTGCCCCTTGATGAGCTTGTCATCCTCATCCTGCATGGCGTCGGAGGCCGAACGCATGTGTTTGAGCACAGTCTGCAGGAAGCTCACCTCGAACTGGCCGGCGGCGGCCTCCAGGGCCGCCCGCTGATCCGGGTTGCCCTTTATCTGCTGCAGTTCATTGAGATCCTGATAGAAACCAGGCTCGGACGTAATTCGGGTCATAACAATCCTTAGATGACCACCAGCTCGCCTTCGAGGGCTCCCGCCTCGTCGAGGGCTTGCAGAATGGCCATGACATCATCCGGGGTCGCCCCCAGGGAATTCACTGCCTTGACGATCACTTCGAGGGAAGTGCCATCCGGCCAGACAAACATGTTGTTGCGCTCCCGGTCAACCTGGATCTGGGAGTTCGGCGTGGTGGTGGTCCGGCCGTTGGAGAAGGCGTTGGGCTGACTCACCGTCTGGCTCTCGCCGATCGTCACCGTCAGGCTGCCGTGGCTGACCGCCGCCTTGTGCACCTTGACCCCCTGTCCCATGACGACGGTGCCGGTGCGGCTGTTGAAGACCACCCTGGGCCTCTCCTTGCCCATGTCGATCTCGATGTCCTGCAGCAGGGCCATGAAGGAGATGCGCTGACTCTCGTCGCGAGGGGCCGCAATCTGGATGCGACCGGCGCTGACCGCCTTGGCCACGGGCCCCAGCTGGCGGTTGATCTCCCGCTCCACGTTGCGGGCCGTCTTGAAGTTCGGCTGATGCAGGTTGAGGGTGACCTCGGGCTTGTCAGAGAAGCTGCTGGCGGCCTCCCGCTCTATGATGGCGCCGTTCGGGATGATGCCCGCGGTCGGCACGTTGATGGTCACGGAGGAACCGGACTGCCCCTCCGCCTTGACCCCGGCCACCACCAAGTTGCCCTGGGCGACCGCATAGACCTCGCCGTCGATGCCGCGCATGGGGGTCAGCAGCAAGGAGCCGCCCCGCAGGCTCTTGGCATCACCGATGGAGGTGACGGTCACGTCCACCAGTTGCCCCTTGCCCGCCAGAGCCGGCAGGGTCGCCTGCACCGACACGGCGGCCACGTTCTTGAGCTTGGGGTCGATGTCATCGGGCAGTTGCACGCCGAACTGCTTGAGCATGTTGGTCATGGACTGGCCGGTGAACTTGACCTGGCTACGATCCCCGGTGCCGGAGAGGCCGACCACCAGACCGTAACCCACCAGCTGGTTGGTTCGCATCCCCTGCACATCGGCGATGTCCAGCAGGGCCCGCTTGGCGGGCGCGGCGGCGGCAATGCCCGGCAGCAGGCAGCAGAGCAAGGCGATACACCATCTGTTCATTGGAATCCTCACAAGGGGGCGAAGGCGGAGCTGAAGAAGCGCGCCAGCCAGCCCATCTGGTTGCTGTCGGCGAGGGCGCCACGTCCCGCATAGGTGATGCGGGCATCGGCGATGCGCTGGGAGGAGATGCGGTTGCTCTGATCGATGTCCTCGACCCGCACCATGCCCCCCAGACGGATGTACTCATCCCCCTGGTTGAGGCGGATCCACTTCTCCCCGCGGATCCCCAGCACCCCGTTCGGCATCACCTCGGCCACGGTGACCGTGATGGCCCCCGCCAAGGTGTTCTGCTGGCTGGAGGTGGCACCACCATCGAAGTCTCGATCGGCGCTGATCGAGGCACCCCAGTCGGGGCGTGACACGCCACCGATGGAGGGGGCGGGCACATTGATGCTGTTGTTCTTGTTCATGCTGGTGTTGGCTTTCTTGCTGGACTGGGTCCGCTCCTCCAGCATCACGGTGAGGATATCGCCGATGCGATAGGCACGACGATCCTGGAACAGGGTCATCATGTAATCGTTCCGGTAGAGGCTGCCATCCTCCCCCATTCCCGTCTTCGTCAGCTGGGTACGGGAGGGAGCCCACTTCTCGTCACCGGGCTCGGGGGCCTGCAACTCATAGGTGGAGCAGCCCCCCAGCAGCAGGGCCAATCCGGCGCAACGCAACATCGACCTGATCATCACAGCGCCTGGGTGACAAACTTGAGCATCTGATCGGCGGAGGAGACGACCTTGGCGTTCATCTCGTAGGCGCGCTGGGTGGTGATCATGTCCACCATCTCCTCCACCACGTTGACGTTGGAGCTCTCCAGGGTGAACTGCTTGAGGGCCCCCATGGCCTCTTCGCCCGGCACCCCTTCGATGGCCTCGCCGGAGGCACCGGTCGCCCGGTAGAGGTTGCCCCCCAGGGCTTCCAGCCCGGCCGGGTTGGAGAAGTTGGTCAGGGTGATGCGACCCAGCTCCACGTTCTCCTGCTGGCCCGGCAGGGTCGCGCTGACGGTACCGTCGGTGCCGATGGCGATCTTGGTGGCGTTGTCGGGGATCTGGATCTGCGGCAGCATGGGCAGGCCGTCGGAGTTGACCAGCAGCCCCTCGGCGTTGCGATGCCACTGGCCGTTGCGGGTATAGGCGGTCTCACCGTCCGGGCGTTCGACCCCGAAGAAGCCGGCACCGACCACGGCGATGTCCAGCTCCTGGTTGGTGTTCTGGAACTGGCCCGAGGTAAACACCTTCTGGGTACCGACCACCCGCACACCATTACCCATTTGGATGCCGATGGGGGACAGGTTCTGCTGATCCTGCTGGGCACCCGGCTGGCGCTGGACCTGATAGAACAGATCCTCGAACGCCACCCGATCGCGCTTGAAACCGACCGTGTTGACGTTGGCCAGGTTGTTGGAAATGCTGGCCATCTTGGCATCCTGTGCCGACAGACCCGTTTTACTCACCCAAAGTGCTGCGTGCATCCTCGTCTCTCCACCATCTCATGGGAGGGCGCCTGGCACCCTCATCAATCTCTTGCAGGCCGGTCACACCGACCCTGCGTCATTCTGTCAGCCCTGACCGGAGATCAGTCTGGCCCCTTGCCTGGCCTGCTCATCCGCCGTCTTCATCAGCTTGACCTGCAGCTCGAAGTTGCGGGTCAGGGACATGCTGCCGATCAACTCGTCCACCGCGTTCACGTTCGCTCCCTCGAGGAAGCCGGACGCCAGCACCACCTGTTCGCTGATCTCCGCATCGCCGCCCCGGCGCTGACGGAACAGGCCGTCCTGCCCCTTCACCAGTTCCACCGGATCCGGGTTGACCAGCTTGAGACGACCCACATCCAGACGGGCACCGCCCCCCGGCGGGGTGATGCTGAGGGAGCCATCCTTGCCGAAGCTGAGATCCCGATAGGCAGGCAGCACCATCTCACCGCCATCCCCCAACACGGGGCGGCCGTTGAGGGTCAGCAGACCCTCGCCATCCACCTCCAGGTTGCCGGCGCGGGTGTAGGCCTCCTTGCCATCTGCGGTCTGTACCGCGATGAAGCCATCACCCCGGATCGCCACATCCAGCTTGCGACCGGTCTGCATCAGGGCACCCGGCTTGAAGTCGGTGCCCGCCTGCTCCTCCCGGGCCATGACCCGGCTCTGGAAGCCGTCACCGGCCAGGGCATAGGCGGAGGCCCGCTCGAAATCGGCCCGAAAACCGGCGGTGTTGACGTTGGCCAGGTTGTTCGCCCGGATCTGCTGGGCCATCAGGCTGTGTTGCGCCCCCGACATGGCGGTATAGATAAGCTTTTCCACGCATCACGCCTTAGAAGGAGTTGAAGAGAACCTGGGTCATCTTGTCGGCCGAGCTGATGGTCTTGGCATTGGCCTGATAGTTGCGCTGGGAGGTCATCAGGCTGACCAGTTCGCCGGTCAGATCCACGTTGGATGCCTCATAGGCCCCCGCGGTCAGGGTGCCCAGGGTGCCGGTGCCCGGCGCCCCCAGCACGGGCTGGCCCGAGCTGAACGACTGCTGCCAGGTAGTGTTGTTGGCCTGTACCAGGCCGTTCGGGTTGGTGAAGTTCGCCATCACCACCTGACCCTGCAACAGGCTCTGACCGTTGGTGAAGGTGGCGTAGACGCCGCCGTCGGCATCGACCCGGACCCCGGTCAGATCACCGGCCGCATAGCCGTTGGACTGGTTGCGGGTGGCGTTGAAGTCGGAGGCATACTGGCTGACCTTGGCCAGATCCGCCTTGAGGGTGATGGGATCGGCGCCAGGAGGAGCCAGGTTCAGCACCGGGGCCGTGGTCGGCGTCTTCAGGGTGCCGTTGGTGTTGAACTCCATGGTCACCGGGGAGCCGGTCTTGGCGCCGTTGAAGGCGTAGTTGACCTGCCAGGTGTTGTCCCCCGTCTTCACGAAATACTGGGTGACAGTGTGCTCAACCCCGAGGGAGTCATAGACCTTGCTGGACTGGGAGTAGCTGAAGCTGTCGGATTTCGCAGGGTCGAACGGATGCGCCGTCTGATCGATGATGCTGGCATCCGCCTTGAGGTTGGCCACGAATTCCAGGCTGTCTGACGGCTTGGCGGGCAGGCTGCCGGCCTTGACCTGGATGTCCCCCACCACGCCGGATTGCAGTTCACCCGCCTCGTTGGTGGTGTAGCCCTGCAAGCGAGTGCCGCTCGCCGTGGTCAGGTAGTTGCTGGCATCGCGCTGGAACATGCCGGCCCGGGTGTAGGAGGTCTGGCCGTTGCTGTCCTTGAGGACGAAGAAGCCGCTGCCGGAGATCGCCAGATCCAGGCCGCGCCCGGTCCGGGTCACGTCCCCGTTGCGATCGAAGTTCTGGGAGACATTGTTCATCTCCACCCCGCCGGCCTGGCCACCGCCGTAGATGGCGGCGAACTCGGCACGGCTGGACTTGAAGCCCGCGGTGCTGGCGTTGGCCACGTTGTTGCTGATGACACTCAATTCCTGGTTGACGGCGCGCAGGCCGCTCAGTCCGATACTAAAAGACACAGTTTCGCTCCTATTTGATTACGCCGACTTGCCAAACTGGACGGCGCTGAACAGGGGAACTTCCCCGACGCCCGCCACTTGCAACATGATCTCGCCGGTGCCGGGCAGATTGACCCGCTCCACCTGGCTCGCCACATAGTTCTTGGTGGTGGTGGCGACACCCGCGAGGGAGGCCTTCACCTCGAAGCTGTACTCGCCGGCCGGCAGGGTCGGCAGCTCGTAGTCCAGCCCGCCCGCCTTGCTCTCGCCCCAGCTCTTGCTGGCCACCAGGGTGCCGTTCTTGTCATAGACCTTCAGCTCGACCGCATCGGCCGCACCGCCCAGCTCCACCTGGCCGCGGATCGCCTTCTCCTCTTTCTGGCTCAGGGTCTGGCTCGGCACCATCACCTCCTTGTCGATGAGATCCGTGCTCTGCAGCACCTGCTGGGTATCCATCATGTTGATGGACTTCTGCTGCAGCACCTTGAGCCCTTCGACCCCCTCCACCATGCTGAACTGCGCCAGCTGGGTGACGTACTGGGCGCCGTCAAGCGGGTTGGTCGGATCCTGGTTCTGGATCTGGGCCACCATCATCTGCAGGAATTCGTTGCGCAGTTGTACGCCCTGGCCGGCGGCTGCGTTATTGCTGGCGATCTCAGGGGTCGCCGAGTACTGGCTGGTGCTGCGGGCTGAGTCCAGACCGCTGACTTGTGGCAGGCTCATTTACGCTCCCTGACCCAGTCGCAGCAGACCCTGCTGCATGCTGTTGATGCGGTTGATCACCTCCACCGAGGTCTCGAACCCCCGGGAGGCGCTCATCATGTCCGCCATCTCCTCCACCGCGTTGACGTTGGAGTAGTAGACAAAGCCCTCGCCATCGGCCAGCGGGTTGGTCGGCTCCAGTCGCTTCTCGACCTGGCGATCCGACTGCACTATGCCCGCTATTTGCACCTGGGCGGCCCCCAGCCCATCGGCCTCCTGCACCCGCTGATAGAGGGTAGAAAAGACGGGCTTGATGGCCCGGAAGGCGGCGGCTTCGCTGCCGGCGGCGCTGTCGACGTTGGCCAGGTTGGAGGCGACGGTGTCCAGACGGACTGTCTGTGCCCGCATGGCGCTGCCGGCGATGTCATAGATTCGGTTGAACGACATGATTAACGGCCCTCGATCGCCTTGGCGATCCCGGTGATTTTCATATTCAGGAAGGTGAGGCTGGTCTGGAAGTCGGTGGCATTGCTGGCAAACTTGCTCTGCTCCACGCTGAGCTCGGCGGTGTTGCCATCCATGGAGACCTGGTAGGGAATGCGATAGAGGGGATGCTGCATGTCGTTGCTCATGGCGCCCTGGCTGATGGCCGCCCCCTGCTCCCCGGCGGCGACCTGTTGGGCGACCCGGCCGAGTATGCTCTTGTAATCCACATCCCGCGCCAGATAACCGGGGGTATCCACATTGGCCAGATTCCCTGCCAGAATACGTGCCCGATCCGCTCGTACATCGAGGGCATAGGGGTGCACCCCAAGCGCGCTGTCAAATGAGATACTCATGCTTCATCCTTCTTGTGAACCAGTCAGACCGGTGCATCCTTTATCAAGACTCATGCCAATCATGAAAATCCGTTATTTCCGCCGATCAGGGAGTCGCCGACGATTGACCTGCCGGTCAAAAGGGGAAGCATCGTTTCCCATATGGAAGCTGATCTGTCTGCTCTGCCTCTCGTTACTGGTGCGCCCGCTCCTGGCCGAGCCTGCGCCACTGCCGCAGCAGTTGGAGAGCATGTTGAAGGCTGATGCCAGTGCGGCCCTCAGCGACTACCTGCAGCAGCAGGGTTGGCCGAGCCCCCCGGCGGAATATCAGGTCTGGCTCTCCCCCGCGGTGGCTCACCTCCCCCCCTGCCAGCAGGAGATCAGGCTGCAGGCGGGGGGCCAGTATCGTCAGCCCTGGGGGCGACGCCCCTATCTGGTCGAGTGCACCGAGCCCGCCTGGCAACTCAGGGCCAGAGTCGAGGTCAGCCTGATGATGCCGGTCTGGGTCACCGCCAGGGAGATCCAGAAAGGGAGGGCCATCCAGTCCGCCGACCTGGTGGAGAAGGAGCTGGATGTCAGCCGGCTGCAGCGGGGCTTCATCCCCAGCAACCATTCGCCGGTAGGCAGCAAGAGCAATCGTCATCTCAGGATGGGGCAGCTCATCAGCGAGCTGGATCTGCAGAAGAGCTGGGCCGTGCGGGAGGGGGAAGGGGTGCTGATCCGGGCTGGTCAGGGGAACTTCTCGGCCACCACCCGCGGCAGGGCGCTGGAGAGCGGGGCCATCGGCGACGGAGTTCGGGTACGCAACAACCAGTCCGGCAAGGAGATCCAGGCCTGGGTCATCGACAAGGGGGAAGTGGAAACCCGTTTTTGAGACGGAAAGCGAGTTTGATTCAAGTTGGGGCGCCCAAGGGTCGCCTGTCATAGATAGACCATCAGGAATTGACGTTATGAAAATCACCCGTACCGATCCGCTCTATGTCCAGGCCCAGCTGCAACGCCAGCAGGATGCCGCCCCCCTGACCCAGCCTCAGTCCAGGAGCCCCCAGGCTGACGCCCAGATCAGCACCAGGGCACACAGCATCAATCAGGCAAGGGCCGAGCTCGCCTCTACCCCGGACGTGGACATGGAGAAGGTCAACCAGATCCGCCAGGCCATCAGCGAGGGCAAGCTCGAACTCGACATGGATGCCCTGGGTCAGGCCATTCTGGACATGCACCGCCGATGACCATGGCACCCAAGCTGAGGGTCAAACAGTTGATCATCGGCATTCAGCAGGATTGCGGGCGCTACGCACAGTTGCAGCAACTGCTGCTCAACCAGCACGGTCTGCTGGCCAGTCATGACGTCGAGGGTCTGACCGCCCACAACCACCAGCAGACCCGGCTGATGGTCGACATCCAGCAAGAGGCGCAGCAGCGCTGTCAGCATCTGCTGGCGCTGGGGCTCAAGCCCGATGAGAAGGGGATGGCGAAGCTGATCGCCAAGTTGCCCGATGCCCTGCAACAGAGCGTGGGGAGAGAGTGGCAACGGCTGGAGCTGTTGCTGCAACAGTGCCGACGCCAGAATGAACACAATGGCCGCCTGCTGGCCGGTCAGATAGAGACCATCAACAGCCTGCTCGGTCAGGAATCTGCCTACGGCCGGCAGGAACGCTTCCCCGATTGATCCCTTCAGCGCCCCTGCAGGGCGCGATGGCGCAGGCTGGCGAGTTCGTCGAGCTGGCGCTGATCCCCTGACTCCTGCCGCTGACGCGCCTCCAGGGCTCGCCTGTCCAGCAACAGCTCCAGCCCCTTGACCCGGCCAAACTGCTTGAGCAGCTGCCCCTCATGACGGGAGAGATCCAGCCGGGCCAGGGATGATTGTTGCAACTGATGATCCAGCAGGTGGCGCAACTGCCCCTGCATCTGCTGCTTGTTCTGCCAAAGCAGGGGATGGAAGCTGGCCGAGCCCGGCTGCAGGGTCGCGATCACCTCCTGCAGCTTCAGCACCCGCTGCTCTTCGCGCATGGCCACCTCCCGCAGTCGCTGCCGCTCCTTGCCCATGGCGTCCAGCGCATCCTGTTGCAGGCCGAGATAGGATTTCAGCACGCCGCGTCCTTAGGCTCTGCCGAGCACTTGTTTCAAGGCCCCCACCACCTGGGTGATGGGGGTCTCCTCATGGATGCCCTGCTGCAGGAAGCCGGCGATGGCGGGGTAACGCTGCACCGCCTCATCCATCTGGGGATCGGCGCCGGGTTGGTAGCCGCCCAGGGGCAGGAGTTCGCGCACCTGCTGATAGCGTCCCCAGAGCTGGCGCAGGGTGACCGCCAGGGCCTGCCATTCCGGCGGCACCACCTGGGGCATCACCCGGCTCACCGAGGCGCCGATGTCGATGGCGGGGTAGTGCCCCTCCTCCGCTAGCCGGCGTGTCAGCACTATGTGACCATCGAGGATGGCACGGGCCGAATCCACCACGGGATCCTGCTGATCGTCCCCCTCCGCCAGCACAGTGTAGAAGGCACTCAGGCTGCCGTCGGCCCGGGTGCCGTTCCCCGCCCGCTCCACCAGTTGGGTCAACATGCTGAACACAGAGGGGGGATAACCACGGGTGGCGGGGGGCTCGCCGATCGCCAGCGCTATCTCGCGCTGGGCCTGGGCATAGCGGGTCAGGGAGTCCATCAGCAGCAGCACGTCCTGCCCCTGCTCACGGAAATACTCGGCGATGCGGTGGCACAGCTGGGCCGCCCGCAGCCGCATCAGGGGGGATTGATCCGCCGGCGCCGCTATGACCACGGAGCGGGCCAGCCCCTCGGCCCCCAGGCTGTGCTCGATGAACTCCCGCACCTCCCGGCCCCGCTCACCGATGAGGCCCACCACCACTATCTGGGCGCTGGTGTTGCGGGTCATCATGCCGAGCAGCATGCTCTTGCCGACCCCGGATCCCGCGAACAGCCCCAGTCGCTGACCCTTGCCCACTGTCAGCATGCCGTTGATGGCGCGGATCCCCACATCCAGCGGCTCCCGCACCGGGGTACGCAGCAGGGGGTTGGGGGGAGAGGCAAACAGGGGGACGCTTTCCCCCTCTTCCTGCAGGGGGCGGCCATCCAGGGGTTGCAGCAGACCGTCGAGCACCCGGCCGAGCAGGTGTGAGCCAACCCGGATCCGCTCCTCGCCGTCGATGGGCTGCACCCGGGCACCGGCATAGAGGCCGCTCATGGGCTGGAGCGGCATCAGATAGGAGATGTCACGGTTGAAGCCGACCACCTCGGCCAGCAGGGGCTCCCCGGTCGCACAGTCCACCCGGCAGCGCTGCCCCATCACCAGCTGGCAGCCCACCACCTCCAGGGTCAGCCCGGTGACCCGCACCAGGCGGCCATAACGGCGAAAGGCCGGCACCTCGTCCAGCTCGCTCAGGGCCGAGTTCAGGACCCGCTGCAGGGACTCATGCATCCTTGGGCAAGGCCAGGGTCTGGTTGAGCTGATCGATGCAGCGGTCGAGGCGCTCCTTGGTGTTGATCTCGATCACAGCCGCTCGGGTCTCGATCCTGGCGTCCCCGACCCCCAGGGCTCCGTCCACCTGCAGCGGCCACTTCTCGCAGCGGGTCACCCCCTGCTCCGCCAGCCGCTGCCGGTCACCCTCGCTGAGATAGATGACCAGATCCTCGGATTCGCTGGGCAGGGTGGCCATGGCCTGTTCGACCTGCTGCAACACCTGCTGGGGATTGAGGGTGAATTCGGCCTGGATCACCCGCTTGGCCACCTGGGCGACCAGCTGGGCGATCAACTCCTTTTGCTCCAGCATGCGGGCCTGGGTCAGGGACTCCCACTGCTGCTGCAACTTGGCGAAGGGGACCATGGCCTGATCGAACGAGGCGCGCCCCTCGGCCAGCCCCTGGGCCAGGCCGCGGACCTGCCCCTGTTGCAGCCCCTTGGCCTCCCCTTCGATGAGACCGCTGGTCAGCCCCTGCTGGTAGCCGGACTGGTAGCCATCGGCCTGTCCCTGCTCCAGCCCCTGCTGATAGCCATACTCGAACTCTTCCTGTTGGCTCTGGGCCTCCTCCCCGCTCTGTCCCAGGGCCGGGAAGCGGTAGAGACGGGTGGCGCCTGCCGCCAGTTTGCGAACCTGCTGACTCATGGCTCTCTCCTGTTAGCTGACGGTCGGCTCTTCGAACAGCTGGAACTCGAGCTCGCCCTGTTCCACCAGCTCCCGCACCATCTGCATCACCTCTTCCCGCGCCTGCTCGACCTTGCGCAGGGAGACGCTGCCCTGATCCTGGATCTGGGCCTCCAGCGCCTGCGCCATCCGCTTCGGCATGGCACCCAGCACCACCTTGCGGAAGCTGGCTTCGGTGTTTTTCAGGGCCAGCGCCAGCAGATCCGCCGGCAGCTCCTGCACCAGGCGCTGCAGGGTGTCGTCGCTCTGACGACGCAGAGCCATGAAGTCGAACATGTTCTTCTCGATCTCGAGGGCCATGTCCCCGTCATGCTCCCGCAGCAGGGAGAGCATCTGCTCCTTGTTGCCCTGATAGCGGTTCAGGATGTCGGCGACCTGGCGCACCCCGTTCACCTTGGCGCCGGACTGATCGGCCACATAGGCGAGGCAGCGATCCAGCGTCAGCCGCAGTTCCGCCAAGACGTGTTCGCTGACCGAACTCAGGCTGGCGACCCGCACCAGCAAGTCGTCGTGCACCGAGCCCGGCAGGGCGTCGAGCACGGCCGACGCCGTCTGGGGGGGCAGGAAGGCGAGCAATACGGCCTGCATCTGCGGGTGTTCGTTGCGGAAGAAGCGGGCCAGTACATCGGCGGGCACCCACTGCAGGCGCTGGATGTCCTGGCTCATGACATCACCGTAGAGGCTGTCGAGCAGGCTGCGGGAGAGCCGCTGCCCCAGCGCCAGATCCAGAGTCTGCTCCAGATACTCCCTTGAGGCGCTGCCGATGCCGCTCTGCTCACGGTACTGGTTGAAGAACTGCTGCAGGGTCCATTTGGCCTCGATGGAGCTCACCCCGGAGAGGCCGGCCATCTTGGAGATGAGGCGCTGCACCTCATCCCGGGAGAGTTTCTGCATCACCTTGGCGGCCGCCTCTGTGCCCATGCTCAGCAACAGGATGGCGGCCTTCTCGAGGTTGTCGATATCGATGTCGACCGCACTCTGGTTCAGATTAACGTTGTTCATTGCCACTCACCCATTGTCTGACCACTTCCGCCACCCGGGCCGTGTCTTTGTCTACCAGCAGTTGCAGGTGCTTGAGCTGAACCTCCAGCTCGGAACCGGGTTCAGGCAGGGCCTCCAGATCCAGCGAGGAGAACTGGGGATCCACCCTGTGTTCGTTCTGCAGCAGGCTCTTGCCAAGCGGCGATCCCTCGAGCTCGCCATCCCCTTCCCGGCGCATGGAGAGACCGACCTGGGGTTCCAGCTCCTCATCCTGCTCCTGTTCAGGCTCGGCTTCAGGGTATTGCTGGGTCCGCACCAGGTGCTTCACCAGGGGGCGGATGCCGAAGAACACCAGGGTCAGCCCCAGCAGACCGCCCACCAGGTAGCGCAGGGAGTCCTGCCAATAAGGGGTCTCCAGCCAGCTGGACTCGGGCGGCGTGACCGGCACGGCGCCGGTGAAATCGAATACCTGCAGGCTGATCTGATCGCCGCGGGCACTGTCGAAGCCGACCGAGCGCTCCACCATCTGGCGGATCTGATCCAGCTGAGCGGCGCTCCAGCCACCCTCAGGGCCTATCTGCTGATTCAGCAGAATGGAGACGTTCATCCGCTCGAGGCGACCCTGCTGATAGCGGGTGTGCACTATGGTGCGGCTGTTCTCATACTGCTTGCTGACTTCCTGGCGCTCGGTGCGGGTGTCATTCTTGGGGGGCTCGGGGGTCGCGGCCCCCTCCTGCGCGGCCTGATCGGCCTGGGGTGCCGTCTCGGGAGGCCGGTTGGAGAGCGCCCCCGGAATGCCGAGAGCCAGCGCGTCTATGGTCTTGTCAGACTTGTTGGATTCCTTGGTCACCACGCCGTTGGGATCCAGCTGTTGCTGAGTCTCCTCCACCGCGTTGAAGTTCACGTCCGCGGCTATCTGCACCCGGAAGTTGCCGGTGCCCAGCATGGGGTAGAGCATGTCGTTGGCCCGCTGGCGGATGTACTGCTCCAGCTTGCGCACATATTCCATCTGCTGGACGCTCTGCTTGCCAAAGCCCGCCTTGTCGCCCATCTCGGCGCTCAGCAGCTGGCCGGCCTGATCCACCACGGTCACTGCCCCGGGCTTCATGCCGGAGATGCTGCCCGCCACCAGGTTCGCGATCGCCTCGACCTGGCCGGGTTCCATGGACTGGCCAGGCTGCAGATCCAGCATCACGGAGGCGCTGGGTTTCTCTTCATCGCGACCGACAAACAGGGTTCGTTTGGGAATGGCTAGGTGGACACGGGCGCTGCGCACCGCATCCAGGGAGATGATGGTCCTGGCCAGCTCCCCTTCCAGGGCATGGCGATAGCGGGCCCCTTCCATGAATTCGCTGGTGCCGAGGCCGGTGACGTTGTCCAGCCCCTCGAGGCCGGCCGGCATGGCGGCTCTGACGCCGCGGGCCGCCAGGGCCATACGGACGTGGGCGAGCTGGCTCTCGGGCACCAGGATCTGGCCTGTGCTCTTCTCCAACCGGAACGGCACCTGCTCTTTTTCCAGCATCTCCATGATATTGGCGGTGTCGTAGAGCTCCTGCTTGCCGTAGAGGGGGACGTAGTTCTTGCTGGAGGTCCACAGTATGACCACTATGGTGCCCGCCACGATCGCGGCAAGCAGCGCTATGGTCAGGATGGATTTGTTGTCCCGGGAGAGGGTGCGCCAGTTGCGCATCCCTTCCTGAACCCGTGCCATCAGGGAGACAGATGCCCCCTGGGAGGAGGATACCAATTCAGTCATCACCAACCTCAGAGCGGCATGCGCATGATGTCATCGAAGCCGGTCATCAGCTTGTTGCGCACCTGCATCAGGGCGGAAAAGCTGAGGCCGGCCTTCTGGCTGGCCACCATGGCCCCCACCAGATCGTCGCTCTGACCCGCATCGACTGCGGTCATGAGCCTGGACGCTATATTCTGCTGTTCGTTCACCCGCCCGACGACATCTTTCATGGCATCGCTGAACGAGACAGTCGATGCCTCGTTTGGTTCGATGGAAGGAGCTTGGTTGGCGACTCGCTGCATTTCCTGCATCTGCTGCAGGAGTGTCACCTGTGATGACATCATCTCAATCTTCACTCGGTTATCCCTTAGTTCTGAATCTGCTGCTCGACATCGATGCCTTGCTCACGCATGGCCGCCAGCTTGTATCTAAGTGCCCGGGTCGTCATCCCGAGGGCTTCCGCCGTCCGGGTGCGGTGACCACGAAAACGGCGCAACGTCTCCAGGACGAATTGAAATTCCGCATGCCGTTTGGTCTCGCTGAGCCCCTCGGGGGCCGCGAGGGCCTGCGACAACGGGTTGTCAGCCTCCGCTGCGTAATGGGGCAGCATCAAATCGACGGCCTGAATATGCAATCCGCGAGCCATAATTAAGGCCCGCTGGATGACGTTATCCAGTTCACGGACATTGCCGGGCCAGTCGTAGGAGAGCAGCTGCCTGCTGGCCCCCTCGCTCAGCCGATAACCCTGCTGGGCGGCGTAGCGTTCGATGAAGTGGCTGGCCAGGGGCAGGATGTCGTCGGGCCGCTCCCGCAGGGCGGGCCAGTTCATGGGCAGCACATCGAGCCGATAGAACAGGTCTTCGCGAAACTCCCCCTGTGCCACCAGCGTCCTCAGATCCCGGTTGCTGGCGGCGATGATCCGCACATCCAGCGGGATCACCTGATGGCTGCCGAGCCGCTCCACCTCCTTCTCCTGCAATACCCGCAGCAGCTTGGCCTGCAGCGCCAGGGGCAACTCTGAGATCTCGTCGAGCAGCAGGGTGCCCCCCTGGGCCAGCTCGAACTTGCCCTGCTGGCTGGCGGTGGCGCCGGTGAAGGCCCCCTTGCTGTGACCGAACAGGATGGACTCGAGCATGGCCTCCGGGATGGCGGCGCAGTTGATGGCTACGAAGGGTTTGTTCGCCCGGTTGGACATGTCGTGGATGTAGCGGGCCAGCCGCTCCTTGCCCGTCCCCGACTCGCCACCGATGAGGATGGTGGCCGAGGTCTTGGCGGCGCGCCTGGCGAGTTGCAGTACCTGCAGGCTCAGGGCAGAGGTCGCGACCAGGTTGGGAATGGCCTGGCGCAGTCGCAAGGCCCCCCTCACCACATCGAGGATCTGGCGCTGGCTGAAGGGCTTGATGATGTAATCGATGGCGCCGGCCCGCATGGCTTCCGCCGCCAGGTAGGCCTGATCCTCATTGACCAGGATGACGCAGTCGGCCCCCGTCAGCTCATGCACCCTGGAGGGGCCGGCTTCGGTCATGACCGCCATGTCGAGCAGGATGAGATCCACCGAATGGCAGGAGAGGAATTGCTTGGCCCGGGAGATGGAATCCTGGCAGGAAACCCGGTAGCCGCAATTCAACAACATCTCCCCAATATCGTTTCCATTTGATAACGATGAGGAGACAAATAATAAATGTGCGTGCGATTCAACACCGACGGGTATTGAATTTTCCTTGATAGATAAATCAGAAAACATATTAACCCGAACCTGTGATTGCACATGAATCAATCAACAGAACTGACCGTGATAAATAAAAACGCACCACGACAAGAATAACGCTTCTTAATTGAGCGCTTACCTTATAGTGGTATGAAAACAAGGCGAGAATCATGGCCTTGGTAACCCCGCTATCGTTAGCATCAATGCTGTTAGACCGGAGGCTTTGCGTCCTGACTTTTCAGTTCAGTTTGCCTTTATCATGCGACGACCCGTATTAGGATGGCATGGCTTTGTTATCCTTAAAGCCATGAGATACACCTGATTGTTTGTATTTTGTTATTTATTCCAGTGTGCATCACGTCAAAAGCCGTCACATCATAACGGCTTTATATGACAATTCAAGTAGATATGCGGAATAACCACTTCCTGATCAAGATGTTGACATGGCAATTCAACTTCAGCCGAGGGTGCCAATTACCTCCACCCGCAAGTCTTCCGGGATCTCGTTATAAGAGAGCACTTTGAGACCTTTTGAGAAGGAGCGGGCATAGCGGGCGATCAGGGGTCTGAGCTGGGGCATGACCACCAGCACAGGGGCATAGCCCTGCTGCTGCAACTGCTCCTTCACCAGCGGCATGTTCTGCTGCAACTGGGCCAGCAGCTGGGGATCCACCGGGAAGCTGTCCAGCTGGATCTTACCCTGCTGCTGGGACTGGTTCATGGCGCTCAGCAGCGTCTGCTCCAGCCTGTCATCCAGGGTGAAGGCCGCCAGGATGTCCCGGGAACCGATGGCCTGCCTGACGATCTGCCGCCTCAGTGCGCAGCGCACGTCCGAGGCCAGCAGGACGGGATCCTTGGTCAGCTCGCTCGCATCCAGCAGGGTGGTAGCTATGGTGCGGATGTCGGTGAGGCTGATCTGCTCTTTGAGCAACTGGCGGAACACCCGCAACTGCTGCATCTGGGTCAGGGCCAGGTTGAGCTCCTCCGCCAGCCGGGGGGACTGGACCGCCAGGTACTGGCCCAGCTTGCCCACCTCGTCATGGCCGAACAGCACATCCAGCTGCTCCCTCAGCAACTTGCTGGTATGGGTGGCGATGACGGTGGCGGAATCCACCACTGAATAACCCAGGTTCAGCGCCTTGGCCTTGTTGTCCGGGGAGATCCAGACCGCATTCATGCCGTAGGCCGGATCCTGGGTCAGCTCGCCATCCAGGGCGCCATAGGTCTCCCCGCTGCTGATGGCCATCAGCCGCTGGCAATCCACGTTGCCCATGGCCAGGGCGATGCCGGAGAGCTTGATGCGATACTGGTCCGGCTGCAGTTGCAGGTTGTCCCGCACCCGGATCTCGGGCAGCAGGAAGCCATATTGCTCGGAGAGAGTCTTGCGAATGCCGCGCACCCGGGCCAGCAGCTCGGCCCCCTTGTCCGCCTCCGCCAGAGGCACCAGCCGATAGCCGAGCTCGATGGCGACCGTGTCCACGGGGGCGAGATCCTGCCAGTCCAGCCCCTGTGGCTCGGGCTGCACCATCTGCCGGGTCAGCTCCTCGGCCGCATCCAGCGCCGGATCCTGGGCCCTGCGCTTGCTGACGCTCCAGCCGGTCCAGGCCAGCACGGCGGCGAAGCTGAGGAAGGCCAGCATGGGCATGCCCGGCACCAGCCCCAGGATCAGCATGATGGTCGCCGCCGTGTAGATGACACGGGGCGAGGCCAGGATCTGCTGGCCGACCTGATCCGACATCTCCCCCTCGTCGCTGACCCGGGTCACTATGATGGCCGCGGCGGTGGACATCAGCAGGGAGGGGATCTGGGCGACCAGACCATCACCTATGGTGAGCAGGGCATAGATGCGAAACGCATCGGAGACCGGCAGGGAGTGCTGGAAGATACCGATGGCCAGGCCACCCACCAGATTGATGATGAGCACCAGCAGACCGGCGATGGCGTCGCCGCGCACAAACTTGGAGGCCCCGTCCATGGCCCCGTAGAAGTCGGCCTCTCTGGCTATCTCCTCCCGGCGGGTCTTGGCCTGATGCTGGTCCAGGATACCGGCGTTGAGATCGGCATCGATGGCCATCTGCTTGCCCGGCATGGCGTCCAGGGTGAAGCGGGCTGAGACCTCGGAGATCCGCTCTCCCCCCTTGGTGATGACCACGAAGTTGATGATCATCAGGATCACGAACACCACCAGACCGACCACATAGTTGCCGCCGATGACCACCTCACCGAAGGCCTGGATCACCTTGCCCGCGGCCTCGTGCCCCTCGTGGCCGTGCAGCAGCACGACCCGGGTGGAGGCGACGTTGAGGGACAGCCGCATCAGGGTGGCGACCAGCAGCACGGTCGGGAACACGGAGAAGTCCAGCGGCCGGCGGGCCGAGACGGAGACCAGCAGCACCAGCACCGCCAGCACTATGTTGAAGGTGAACAGGGCATCCAGCAGCCAGCCCGGCAGAGGCAGGATCATCATCGCCAGTATGGCCAACAGCATCAGCGGGATAGCTGTATAGGATTGGGTCAATACACGCCAGTTCACAACTTACCTCTCAGGTTGACGTAACTCGGGCGGCACATGCAGGGGAGCGAGGGGGTTGGGTTTCTTCCCCCTGCCTGCCTCATAGGCCCGTAGCTGCAATACGTGATTCAATACATAGGCGACCGCGGTATACAGGCCCGCCGGCACTTCCTGATCCACCCGGGTGGAGTGATAGATGGCCCGGGTCAGCTCCGGCAGGCTCATCACCATCTTGTCGTGCTGCTTCGCCACCTGGCGGATCCGCTCCGCCATGCTGTCGATGCCCTTGGCGATCACGAAGGGGGCGTTGGCCCGCTCGGGATCATACTTGATGGCCACCGCATAATGGGTCGGGTTGACGATGATCACATCCGCCTGGGGCACCCGCTGTTCGATGCGTGCCCGTGCCAGCATGCCCTGCACCTGGCGGATCTTCGCCTTGATCTCGGGGCGACCCTCGCTGTTCTTGTGCTCGTCCTTGACCTCCTGCTTGGTCATCTTCAACTGCTTGTTCAACGACCAGCGTTGATAGGGCACATCCAGCACGGCGATCAGCATCTGCACACTGCCTAGCAAGATGAATGCCTGGGAGAGGATCCTCAGCGCCTGCTCCATGGCTGCCTGGGGTGGCATGCGGTTCATCATCATCAGCAGGGGCCACTGGTGCTGCAGCATCAGGGCGAGCGTGCCCCCTATCAGCAGCACCTTGAGCAGGGACTTGAGCAGCTCCATCAGGCTGTGGGAGGAGAACATTCGCTTGAGCCCCTTGAGCGGGTTGATCTTCTCCCCGCTCGGCATCAGCTTCTTCCAAGTCAGCACCATGCCCCCCGGCACTATGCTGAGCAGCACCAGCAACAGGGCCAGCAGGCCGAACAGCGGCAGCAGCACCCACAACATGCCGATCAGCGCGTCCGCGGTCCACTGGACCATCATCTGGGGATCCCGCGCCCCCTGCCAGTTGAAACGCTGGGGCTGCTTCATCAGCTCGGCGAAGAACAGGCCGAAGCTCGGCACCATCCACTGCATGGCCAAGCCGCCGAGCAGCAGCAAACCGGCGGAGCTCAGCTCCTTGGAGCGCGCTATCTGGCCCTCTTCCCTCGCCTTGCGCCGTTTCTGGGAGGAGGCCTCTTCGGTCTTGTCCTGGGCGCTGTTCTGGCTCATGGGGGCGTCAGGGCCCTGAGCTGGGCCAGCACATGGCCGACCAGATCCAGATAGCGGGCCGGCACACCGCTGATGGAGATGGCCATGGTCAACAGCCCCAGCAACAGCGTCATGGGGAAGCCCAGGGAGAAAATATTCAGTGAGGGGGCCGTACGGTTGAGCACCCCGAAGGTGAGGTTGACCATCAACATGGCCACCACGGCGGGCAGGGTCAGGATCAGAGAAGCGCCTATGCTCCAGCCGAACAGGCCGATGACCCCCTTCACATCGAGGGAGTAGACGGACGATCCCGGCGGCCAGCTGCGCATGCTCTGCACCAGCACATCCAGGGTAACCAGATGGCCGTTGAGCCCGAGGAACAGCAGGGAGCAGAAGATCAGCATGATCTGGCTGACGATGGGGGCAGTGTCCCCGTTGGAAGGGTCGTTCATCACCGCCATCGCCAGGCCCATCTGCATGGAGAGGATCTGGCCGGCCATGGTCATTACCATGAACAGCATCTGGACGCAGAGCCCGAACAAGAGCCCGAACAGCAGTTGCTCCAGGGTCAGCACCAGAGCCCCGACGCTGAAGGGGTCGAGCAGCGGCATGCCTTTCAGCATGGGGGCGATGAGCAGGCTGATGACGAAGGCCAGCAGCAGGCGCACCTGGGCCGGGATGCGGCCATCACCAAACACCGGCATCACCCAGAAGGCCGCCGCGATGCGCACGAAGGGCCACCACCACTGGCCCAGCCAGGCGGTCAGCTCGGCCGCGCTGAGCGACAGCAGGGAGTTCATCCGATGAGCCCGGGGATCTTCTGGAACAGGTCGGCAAACAGGGTGGTGATCTGCGACAGCAGCCAGTTCCCCGTGAAGATGAGCGTCAGCAGGGTGACGATGAAGCGGGGCAGGAAGCTGAGGGTCTGCTCCTGGATCTGGGTCGCGGCCTGGAAGATGCTGACCACCAGGCCGACGATGAGACCGGGCACGATCAGCACCGAAACCATGATGACCACCAGGTTCACGGCCCCCCCGACCAGGGCCACGCTCTGTTCCGGGCTCATGTCAGCCTCCGCCGCCGAAACTGGCGGCCAGGGTGCCGACCGTCATGGACCAGCCGTCCACCAGCACGAACACCATCAACTTGAAGGGCAGCGAGATGATCAGCGGCGACAACATCATCATCCCCATCGCCATCAGCACGCTGGCCACCACCAGATCGATCACCAGGAAGGGGATGAACAGCATGAAGCCTATCTGGAAGGCGGTGTTCAGCTCACTCAGCACGAAGGCGGGCAGCAGCACACCGAAAGGCACCTCGCTCTTGGCGAGCGTGGTGGATTCCCCCGAGATGCGCAGCATCTGCTCCAGATCCGGTTCTCGGGTCTGGGCCAGCATGAACTGGCGCAGGGGTTTCTCGGCGCGGGCCAGCCCCTCCGTCAGGGTGATCTCGTTCTGGTCATAGGGCACGAAGGCATGCTGGTACATCTCGGTCCAGACCGGGCGCATGATGGCTAGGGTCAGCAGCAGGCTGATGCCGATCAGCACCCGGTTCGGCGGGCTCTGCTGCAACCCCAGGGCCTGGCGCAGAATCGCCAGCACTATGATGATCCGGGTGAAGCTGGTCATCATCAGCAACAGGGTCGGCAACAGACCCAGCAGGGTCATGAAGAACAGGATCTGCAGCTTGATGCTGTAATCCTCGCCCCCGGCCGCGCTCGGGGAGACAGAGAACAGCGTCATGTCTGCGCCCCAGCCAGGCAGGGAGCACAGTAGCAGGGCAACCGGCAGGAAACGCATCAGTCGTTCATACCACCGAGCAGCTTGGTATCCACCACATCCACCAGGCGCAGGCCATATTTGCCGTTGACCACCACCACCTCGCCCCTTGCCAGCAGGCGGCCATTGACGCGCACATCCAGGGGTTCGCCCGCCAGCTTGTCCAGCTCGATGACGGCCCCCTCCTCCACCCGCATCAGCTCGCCGAGGGAGACTTCGGTGCTGGCCACTTCCAGGGTCACCTTGACCGGGATCTGATGGAAGAAGGAGAGATCGCGCTGCTTGGTGCTGTTGGTGGGCGCCATGTAGTCGGCGGCACTCGGCATGCTGATGTCGTCACCAAACAGTTGGTCCAGCCCATCCAGGTCCAGCGGGTCATTCATATTGTGCTCGTTCATGCTTCGACTACTCCTCTACCACGGTTGCAACCTGGTACACCAGGCTGCCTTTATGTTCAGCGATGCGTCCGTTAAAACAGGGGCGGTTGCCGATCAGCGCCGGCACCACCTCGGGCAAATCCAGCGAGAGCACATCCCCCACCTTGAGGCACTCCAGATCCGCCAGCGTCATGGACATCTGTCCCATCACGACCCGCAGGCTGACCGGCACCTGTGTCAGCACCTGCTCCAGCTGGCCCTCTGGCACCTGGCGGGAGGAGCCTATGCTGACGGCCTCCTCGGGAGGCGCCAGCCAGACTTGCCACTCATGGGTGCTGCCCCCCGCCACCAGCCGGGCCTGTGCCGCCCAGAGTCGGGTGGCAGGCAGGGCGTCACGGGTGGTAAGCGCCAACTGCCAGGCGAGATCCCCCTGACCCTGGCAGGCCGACCAGATGTCCACCTGGTATTGGCACAGCCGCAGCAGCAGGCGCTGCTCGGTGTCCGTCAGCCCCTTGCCATGGTTGCTGGCTGCATCCTTGTGTTGCAGGGATCCGCCGAAGAAGAGCACGGCGAGGCGATAGATCACCGAGGGGGCGATGGAGAAATAGGCGACGCGCTGCGGGTCTATGGGGGTGCGGGCCTCGACCCAGACCAGGTGATCGTCCTGCTCCTGGGGATGGGAGGAGGCGAAGTCCTGGTAATTCAGGTCGCAATCCGCCGCGTTGAACAGCTGGGCCATGCAGCCCGACGCCTGCAGCGAGAAGGCACCCAGCTGGGCATTCAGTTGTTTGAGCCGAACCTGATTGGCTCTGTCGACACCCAGAAGATCATAATGGGGAAGGGCCCTGCCCCGCTCGGCGGACAGCAGCCGAGAAGGTGTGAGCATTACGCCGCTTGATGACATTACAAAACCACCTTAGCCATTTTCATCTCGCCCTACTGCCATAGAGACACTCATCAGGCCAGCCGCGTGATCGATACAAATAGTCCAGCCGACACAGAGCGACCGAAATGGGCGAGAACTTTATTACAAAACCCCAAAAGGCGCCATGCGCCATCCAGCAGGCTGAAAATAAAAATCCCGGCCCCTGTTAAGGGCCGGGATTTTAAGGTAATCGCTTACCTGAATAGGTCGGAGTCGGCCTGTAAGCCGGGTTCTGTTCCGGGTTGCCCCGGTAGCAATCATTCCTCTAGGCCAGCAATCGCTCGCTGGCTCAAGCAACCTACCCGCCCCCAACGCGGGCCGCGCCAATAGGGGCCTATTTGGTCTTGCTTCGGGTGGAGTTTACCGTGCCACGAACTGTTGCCAGTCGCGCGGTGCGCTCTTACCGCACCCTTTCACCCTTACCTGATCCCTTGCGGGCCATCGGCGGTTTGCTCTCTGTTGCACTGGTCGTAGGCTCACGCCCCCCAGGCGTTACCTGGCACCCTGCCCTATGAAGCCCGGACTTTCCTCCCCTCCGCCCGTCTGTCCCGAGGGACACAACGACGAAGCAGCGATTGCCCAGCCAACTCCGGGCGCGGATTATAGCCTTGTCCCCCGCCCCGGGTAAACCCGCAATTGTGCTTTCCACCGCGAGACTAGGCTTGAACACCGTCAAAGCCAGCCATTTTACCGATTCGATGAGGGCTGACGGAGTTTCATGCCGTACGCGGGGATAGCGCAGTGACTCGTGCTGCCTAGTGGTGCTCCAGGCCGTATTTATAGAGCGCATTCTTCTTCACGCCGTGGATCTCGGCGGTCAGGGCGGCGGCCTTCTTCAGCGGCAGTTCCGCCACCAGCAGCCCCAGGGTGCGGATCGCCTCCGCCGGCAGCTCCTCATCCAGCTTGCTGGCACCGGCCACCACCAGCACTATCTCGCCGCGGCAGCGGTTCTCATCCTCGCCGAGCCAGACCAGCATCTCGGAGGCCGGCAGGCCATGGATGGACTCGAACGTCTTAGTCAGCTCCCGACACACCACCACCTGACGCTCCCCCAGGATGCGGGCGATGGCCTCTACCGTCTCCTGTACCCGGCGCGGGGACTCGTAGAACACCAGGGAGCGGGTGTCTTCGATGACGGCCTGCAGCCTGTCGTCCCGTCCCTTGGCTTTGGCCGGCAGGAAGCCCTCGAAGGCGAAGCGGTCGGTGGGCAGACCGGCGGCAGAGAGCGCCGTGATGGCGGCGCAAGGCCCCGGCAGCGGCACCACCTTGACCCCGGCCTCGCGACAGCGGGTGACCAAGTGATAACCGGGGTCGCTGATGAGGGGGGTGCCGGCATCGGAGACCAGGGCCACGCTCTTGCCCTCCTTGATGCGGCCGATGAGCACGTCGGCTTTTTGCTGCTCGTTGTGGTCATGCAGGGCGAAGGTCGGCACCGAGATCTGGTAGTGACCGAGCAGGATGCCAGTGTGACGGGTATCCTCAGCGGCCACCAGATCGACACTGCGTAGAATGTCCAATGCACGCTGGGTGATATCCGCCAGATTGCCGATCGGGGTGGGGACTATATACAGGGTTGGGATGTCACTCATGGGATCTCCGAGCGTCCCGACAATTGTGTCGCCATATTGGCCCGTTTACACTATGGAGAACTTCAACACTGGTCGGGGAATGAACTTGAACCGGGTTACAAAGCAGCTAAGTGTATCACGACTCTTCGGCATCCTACTCGCGGCGCTCTTGCTCGCCGCCTGTGCGTCGGAGCCTAATCCATCCGCCGGCCAGCCCGGCATGCCGTCGGCCTTCTCGGATCTCACCAAGAATGCCCAGTGGTATCTGGAGCAGGTGGATCCCGCCAAGCCGGCCGAGGCCTTCACCTGGCAGGTGATGGCGGCCCGCAGCTACCTGGCCCTCGGCCAGGCCAAGCCCGCCTCGGCGCTCTACCAGCAACTGCAAAAACAGGCCCAGAGCGAGGAGCAGAAGGCCCAGTTGCAACTGTTGCAGGCCCATCTGCTGCTGGCCCAGGGCAACGCCAACCAGGCGCTGATCCTGCTGGAGGGCAAACCGGAGGTGGCGCTGGATGCGGACACCCAGAAGGACTGGTATCGCCAGCGAGTGGTGCTGCAGCTCGACATCAACAACAAGTTCGGTGCCGCCAAGTCATTGATCCTGCTGGAATCCTATCTCGCCAAGAATGAGCTTTCCACCAATCACCAGCAGATCTGGTCCCTGCTGAAAAGCATGACCCCTTCCACCCTGCAAGCTTTGGAAGAGGCACCGGCCCCCGACGTGACCACAGGCTGGCTGCGACTGGCGGCCTTGGTGAACGAGTTCGGCGCCCAGCCCAGCCAGCTCTCCCGCCAACTGGCGGGGTGGAAGCAGAGCTTCCCGGATCACCCGGCCCAGAGCGACATGCCCGCCGGCCTCGGCGATCTCGCCACCACCAATGCGGGGACGCTGCAGCAGGTCGCCGTCTTCCTGCCGCTCTCCGGCAACCTGGAAGCCCAGGGCGCCGCCATTCGCAACGGCATGCTGATGTCCTACAAGGAGAATCAGGGTCAGTTCACCCTGAACTTCTACGACACCCAGGGCAAGGCGATGGGGGATCTCTACAAGCAGGCGATCCAGGAAGGGGCGAACATGATCATCGGCCCCCTGCTCAAGGACAGGGTCGAGGAGCTGCTCAAGGCCAATCCGACCGTGCCGGTGCTGGCGCTGAACGAGCTGGACAAGCCCATCATCAATGACAACACCTACTACTTCTCCCTCTCCGCCGCCGCCGATGCGGGCCAGGCCGCCCAGTACCTCTATGGTCAGGGTTATCGTAAGCCCCTGCTGATCGCGGCCCAGGGCCGGATCGGTTACAGCAGCATCAAGGCATTCGAGCAGTCCTGGGCGGGTCTGAGTCAGGAGAAACCCGTGGTCGCCACCTTCGGGGCGCGCAACGAGGTGCAGGGTATGGTCAAGAACGCCCTGAGCGGCCGCTCCACCGCCCGCGCCGGCGAGATAGTCCAGCTCTCCGATGCCGCGCCCCGCAGCATAGACGCCGTCTATGTGGTGGCCAACAGCCTGGAGACCCGGATGATCAAGCCCTACGTGGACATCTCGGTCAACCCCATGGGCAGCCTGCCCATCTACAGCAGCTCCCGTGGCTATGACAGTGGCACTACCGAAGTAGCCTCCGAGCTCAACGGCATGCACATCTCCGACATGCCGCTGCTGCTGGGTGGCTACGAGAAGGAGCGGGAGCAAATCGCCGCGCTCTGGCCCCAGACCCAGGGTGACCTGCTGCGTCTGTTTGCCCTCGGCTATGATGCGGTCAGCCTGGCAGGCAACCTGCCACAGATGCGCAAGGTCAACGCCATGCAGCAGCCGGGTATGAGCGGTCAGCTGAGCGTGGATCCTCAGGGCAACATAGTGCGCATGCTGGACTGGGCCATCTACCAGAATGGCAAGCTGGTGAGCGACAGCGCCGTGCCCCAGATAGAAGGGAGCCCCCATGAAGGGTCTACTGGCACGAGTGAACCGGCAGTGGCAGAACCTGTTCCCGTCACCGACGAGCAAGGGACAGCACTTTGAGCGAGTAGCGGAACGCTGGTTGCAGGCCCAGGGCCTGCAACCCGTGACCCGCAACTATCGATGCCGGGGGGGCGAGATCGATCTCGTCATGCGCCAGGGGGAGACCCTGGTGTTTGTTGAAGTCAGATATCGCGAGAGCGCCAGCCATGGCGGTGCCGCCGGCTCGGTCACCCGGCGCAAGCAGCACAAGATCCTGCTGGCCGCGCGCCACTATTTCAAGCAACATGCCATCAACGAGGCCAGCCAGGCCTGCCGATTCGATGTGATCGCGTTCGAGGGCGACCAGCCACACTGGATCCGGAACGCATTTTAAGAGGACCCCATGACTGATCCCATCAAAGAGAACTACACCGAGAGCATCCAGACCAAGATAGCCGCCGCCGAGGCGCTGCCAGAGGCTATCCATACCGCGGCCCAGATGCTGACCATCTGCCTGCTCAATGGCCACAAGGTGATGGCATGCGGCAACGGTCCTTCCGCCGCCCTGGCCCAGCTGTTCATCTCCGAGCTGGTCAACTGCTACGAGACCGAGCGCCCCTCCCTGCCCGGCATGGCCCTGACCCCGGACATGGCGACCATCAGCGCCATCGCCACCAATCACGGCTTCGAAGAGGTCTATTCCAAGCAGATCCGCGCCCTGGGTCAACCGGGGGACATCCTGGTGGTCATCACCACCACGGGCAACAGCCGCAGCCTGATCAAGGCGGCGGAAGCGGCCCTCTCCCGCGACATGACCATCATAGTGCTCGGTGGTGGCGACGGCGGCGAGATCGCCGGCCTGCTCGGCCCCAACGACGTCGAGATCCGGGTGCCATCGGCCCGCCGCCCCCGCATTCTGGAGGTGAACCTGTTGACCCTGCACTGCCTCTGTGATCTCATCGACCAGACGCTTTTCCCGCAACAGGAAGATTGAAACCATGAACAAGAAGATATGGGTCCTGGGCCTGCTGACCACCTCCCTGCTGCTGCAAGGCTGCGCCGCCGTCGTGGTGGGGGGCGCCGCCGGTGCCACCAAGGCCACCGGCGATCGCCGCACCCTGGGTGCCCAGTGGGACGATCAGACCATAGAACTGAAAGCGGCCAACCTACTGGCAGACAACAAGCCGCTGAGTGCCGCCAGCAAGATCAGCGTCTACAGCAACAACGGCCGCGTGCTGTTGGTCGGTCAGACTCCGTCCGATGCCTACAAGCAGGAGGCGGGCAAGGTGGTGGCCCGCATCGAAGGGGTTCGCCACGTCTACAACGAGCTGCGCCTCGGCAAGCCGGTGAGCATCGGAGTGCGCAGCAACGACACCTGGATCACCTCCAAGGTGAGGGCCGACATGCTGGGCACCAAGGGCTTCGACAGCACCAAGGTCAAGGTGGTGACCGAGAACAACGAGGTCTTCCTCATCGGTCTGGTGACCCGTCAGGAGGGGGATCAGGCGGTGGAGATAGCCCGCCACGTCAGCGGCGTGAAGCAGGTGATCAAGGCCTTCGAGTTTGCCCAGAACTGATCACGGGCAGGAACGCGAGCATGAAAAAACGCAGCCAGTTGGCTGCGTTTTTTATTTGATGACCTTCAGGGTCGGGCGACCACTGGGGCGCGGCGGCTCCGGCTCCGGTTCCACCGGTGCCTCTGCCTGTTCCAGCCAGAGATCATAACCCGGCTCGGGCGGGAACAGGGTACCCACGCCGTTCTCCCGGGCATGGATGGCCAGGATGGCCGCCATGGGGATGTAGACCTGCTGCGACACGCCGCCGAAACGGGCGCTGAAGCTGACGGCATCATTATCCATGTGGAACTGGCCCACGGCCCGTGGCGCTATGTTCAGAACGATCTGGCCATCCTGTACAAACTGCATCGGCACCATCACATGGGGGATGTTGGCATTGACCACCAGGTGGGGGGTCAGATCGTTATCCAGCAGCCAGTCAAAGAATGCCCGTAACAGGTACGGGCGACTGGGAGTCATGGTGGGTTCCATACTCATATGCCGGCGCGGATCTCGCGCTCGGCCTCGGTCAGGGAGGCCTGGAAGGATTCACGCTCGAACAGGCGAACCATGTAGGCCTTCAGCTCTTTGGCGCCACGACCGGTGAAGTCGATGCCAAGGCTCGGCAGACGCCACAGCAGCGGAGCCATGTAGCAGTCCACCAGACCGAACTCTTCGCTCATGAAGTAGGGCATCTCGCCGAAGATCGGGGCGATGGCCAGCAGGTTGTCCCGCAGCTCGGCACGGGCGGCATCGGCATCGGTGCCCGCCATGATCTTGTCGGCCAGGGAGTACCAGTCCAGCTCGATGCGGTGCATCATCAGACGGCTGTTGCCGCGAGCCACCGGATAGACAGGCATCAGGGGCGGGTGCGGGAAGCGCTCGTCCAGGTATTCCATGATGATGCGCGAGGTGTACAACGCCAGCTCGCGATCCACCAGGGTCGGTACACTGTTGTACGGGTTCAGCTCGGCCAGCTCATCCGGCAGGTTGCTCGGGTCAACCTGGCAGATATCCACGCTCACCCCCTTCTCCGCCAGGACAATGCGCACCTGATGGCTGAACATATCGTTGGCACCGGAAAACAGCGTCATTACCGAACGCTTATTGGCAGCTACAGCCATTGAACCCTCCCGTCATTAAAAAGCAGAAACGGCAATGAAGGTGTTTTATCTCCATTGCCGTGCGTCATATTACCCTGATCTGGTCGATTAGTGAACGTCGCGCCAGAATTCCTTCTTCAACAGCACAGTGAAGATGAAGAAGATAGCGATGAAACCGAGTACCCAGAAGCCCATGCGTTCGCGCTCCTGCTGTACCGGCTCAGCCGAGTAGACCAAGAAGTTTACCAGATCCAGTACCGTCTGATCATATTCTTCGTTATTCATTTCACCGTTGCCGTCAGATTTGATGCTGACGACTTGCTGAACCTGCTGGCCATCCACCTCGTGGGTGCCGAATTCGGCCCTGGGTGTCCCTTGCAACGGTTCCAGCACATGGGGCATGCCCACGGACGGGAAGACCGCATTGTTCACCCCGAATGGACGGGTCTCATCCACGTAGAAGGAGAGCAGATAGGTGTAGATCCAGTCCGCACCGCGCACTCGGGCCACCAGGGTCAGATCCGGCGGTGGCGCCCCGAACCAGCGCGCCGCATCCTTCTCGGACATGGCGCTCTTCATCAGATCGCCGATCTTGGCGCCGGTGAAGATCAGGTTCTCCCGCATCAGGTCTTCCGGGATGCCGATGTCGGCAGCCACCCGGTTGTAACGCTGGTACTGGGTGGAGTGACAACCTGCGCAGTAGTTCATGAAGGTGGCGGCCCCGCGTTGCAGGGACGCCTTGTCACCCAGGTCGTAATCGGCCTTGTCGAGCGGGAAACCGCTGCCGGCCGCCAGTGCCAGACTCGGCAACAGGGCCAGTACCGCGAAAATTATTCTTTTCATTTGAATGTCACCCTCTCCGGCAGCGGCTTGGTGCTCTCATTCTTGCTGTAGAAGAACAACAGGACGAAGAATCCGAAATAGCCCAGTGAACAGATCTGTGCGACCAGGGTCAGGGTCGGCGTCGACGGCAGTACGCCCAGCACCCCCAGGATGACGAAGCAGACCACGAACTGGGCGATGTTCAGCTTGTGCAGCGTGCTGCGATAACGCACCGAGCGCACCTTGCAGCGATCCAGCCAGGGCAGCAGGAACAGCACGACGATGGACAGGCCCATCATGATGACCCCCAGCAGCTTGTCCGGCACCGCCCGCAAGATGGCGTAGAAGGGGGTGAAGTACCAGACCGGGGCGATGTGCTCCGGGGTCTTCAGACCGTTCGCCACCTCGAAGTTCGGTTTCTCGAGGAAGTAACCCCACATGTCCGGCTTGAAGAAGATGATGGCGCAGAACAGGAACAGGAAGCCTGCCACCCCGATCATGTCCTTGACGGTGAAGTAAGGGTGGAACGCCACCGCATCCAGCGGCCAGCCTTTCTCATCCTTGTGCTTCTTGATGTCGATGCCGTCCGGGTTGTTGGAGCCCACTTCGTGCAACGCCAGGATATGCATGGCAACCAGCATCACCAGCACCAGCGGCAGGGCGATGACGTGCAGCGCGAAGAAGCGGTTCAGGGTGGCACCCGAGATGACGTAGTCCCCCCTGATCCACAGGGTCAGATCGTCACCGATGACCGGAATGGCACCAAACAGCGAGATGATGACCTGGGCCCCCCAGAACGACATCTGGCCCCAGGGCAGCAGGTAGCCCATGAAGGCTTCCGCCATCAGCACCAGGAAGATCAACATGCCGAAGATCCACAGCAGCTCGCGCGGCTTCTGGTAGGAGCCGTAGATCATGCCGCGGAACATGTGCAGGTAGACCACCACGAAGAAGGCGGACGCGCCGGTGGAGTGCATGTAGCGCAGCAACCAGCCGTAGTCCACATCCCGCATGATGTACTCCACCGAGGCGAAGGCACCTTCGGCGGAAGGGTTGTAGTTCATGGTCAGCCAGATGCCAGTGATGATCTGGTTGACCAGCACCAGCATGGCGAGAGAGCCGAAGAAGTACCAGAAGTTCAGGTTCTTGGGCGCGGGGTACTTGGCCATGTGATCGTTGTACATGGCGGTGAGCGGGAAACGATCGTCGATCCAGCCCATGAGTTTGGTCAACATGATCAGGCCTCCTTGCCATCGGCGCCCACCAGGATGGTGGTGTCGCTGAGGAATTGATATGGCGGGATAACCAGGTTCAACGGCGCGGGAACGCCCTGGAATACCCGACCAGCCATGTCAAACTTGGAGCCATGACAGGGACAGAAGAAGCCGGAGGTCACCCCTTGGACCTGCTCGCCGAAGCTGTCCGGCAGGTAAGAGGGGGAGCAACCCAGATGGGTACAGATGCCAACGGCCACGAAGATCTCGGGCTTGATGGATCTGTAGCCGTTGTGGGCGTAGTCCGGTTGCTGTGGTTCATCGGAGGCAGGATCCCGCAGCTTGCCGTCGTGCGCCGCCAGGGCGTCCAGCGTCTGCTTGGTACGCTTCACCACCCAGACCGGCTTGCCACGCCACTCGACACGGATGAGCTGACCCGGTTCCAACTTACTGATATCGACTTCAACCGGGGCCCCCGCCGCTTTGGCTTTGGCACTCGGGTTCCATGATTTTATAAACGGCACTGCGGTAAAAGCAGCTCCTACACCGCCAACGGCAACCGTTGACCAGGTAAGAAATCTGCGGCGGCCGGTATCAACTGGCGCATTGCTCATCCAAAAACTCTCCCATGTGGACTCCGCTCATTCTTATTAGTGTCCCGTTTCCCTTTCGACTCCCCCATGACAACTGCGGCGGAAGCGGAGTGGCAATTGACACAGAAAGACAAGGGAATTTTAAAGAAAAGATAACAACCTGACAAGAAAGAGAGTCGATGGGTGAAAACAATAAATACACATTTTTTTGTCTTTTGTGACGTATGGTTAGCAATGGCGGATGGAATATTACCAATAAAAAAAGCCTGGCGATTGCCAGGCTTTTTTGACACTCGTGAGAGTGCGTACCAAAAGCGAATTAACGCTTGGAGTACTGCGGACGCTTACGCGCTTTGTGCAGACCGACTTTCTTACGCTCAACCTTACGGGCATCGCGAGTAACAAAGCCTGCTTTACGCAGTTCGGAACGCAGGGTCTCGTCGTACTGCATCAGAGCACGAGTGATACCGTGGCGGATCGCACCAGCTTGACCGGAGATGCCACCACCGTTAACGGTGATGTACAGATCCAGTTTCTCGGTCATCTCAACCAGCTCCAGCGGCTGACGAACTACCATGCGGGCAGTCGGACGGCCGAAGTATTGCTCCAGGGAGCGCTGGTTGATTACGATTTTACCGCTACCCGCTTTGATGAAGACGCGAGCAGTGGAGCTTTTGCGACGGCCGGTACCGTAGTATTGATTTTCTGCCATGTTGCCAGTTCCCGTTAGATATCCAGTACTTGAGGTTGCTGAGCAGCATGAGCGTGCTCTGCGCCTGCGTAAACTTTCAGCTTACGGAACATGGCACGACCCAGCGGGCCCTTCGGCAGCATGCCCTTGACGGCAGCTTCGATTACCATTTCCGGTTTACGCTGAATCAGCTTGTCGAAGCTGATGGACTTGATACCACCCGGGAAACCGGAGTGAGCGTGGTACATTTTGTCGGTAGATTTCTTACCGGTTACGTGTACCTTCTCGGCGTTTACAACGATGATGTAATCACCGGTGTCAACGTGCGGAGTGTATTCCGCTTTGTGCTTACCGCGCAGACGAGCAGCGATCTCGGTGGCGATACGACCCAGAGTTTTACCTTCTGCGTCCACAATGTACCAGTCACGTTTTACGGTTTCTGGCTTGGCAACGAAAGTTTTCATTAAGTTAAACCCAATTACCTGTTACAGACCCAATTGCTTATGGGGGCTCTCCCACAAACAACAAACGATGGCCTACCTGTACCCCTTCGAATACAAGTAAAGCTTAAAGTGTTGCTGTCTTATCGACAGCTGTAACGTGGGCCGGGCGATTATAAGTGAAGTTGCCTTAAATATCACCTGCTAATTTCACTGCCATGAAGCTAGCAAATGTCGCCCGGCCCTACCTGCCGCAGATGCCCATCCGACTGGCAGGCGCGGTATTGTGACTAAGGAAGGTGCACTCTGGCAAGGTATTCGTGCGATTGCATCTCCTGAAGCCGGGAAAGGCAGCGCCTGAATTCGAAATTCAGCAGACCCTCTCCATAGAGCTCGGCCATGGGTACGGCCGCCGACAGGATGAGTTTCACATGCCGCTCGTAGAACTCATCCACCATGGCGATGAAACGGCGGGCGGCATCATCCGTCCCCATCCCCATTGGCTGCACATTCGCCAGCAAGACGGTGTGAAACTCCCGGGCCAGCTCTATGTAGTCCCCCTGGGAGCGGGGGGTGCAGCAGAGCTGCTCGAACTCCATGTAGAGCACCCCCTCCCCCTGCCCGAGCGCGCTCAGCTGGCGATGATTGACCTCCAGCATGGACGGGCTCGCCTGCCCCAGACCGGTCAGCTGTCCAAAGTAACGGTCCAGGTTGCACTTGGCCTGCGCGTCCAGCGGGAAGTGATAGATCTCGGCCTGCTCCAGGGTGCGCAACCGATAGTCCACCCCCCCATCCACGTTGAGCACCTCGCAATGGCGCTCGATGAGCTCGATGGCGGGCAGGAAGCGGGCCCGCTGCAGGCCGTTGCGATAGAGATCCTTGGGGGGGATGTTGGAGGTCGCCACCAGCACCACCCCGTGGCCAAAGAGTTCCTGGAACAGGGTGCCCAGCAGCATGGCGTCCGTGATGTCGGAGACGAAGAATTCGTCGAAGCAGATAACATCCGTCTCATCCGCCAGCTTGCGGGCGATGAGCTTGAGGGGATCGGCCTGGCCGGTCAGCCCCTTGAGTTCATCATGGATCCGGTGCATGAAGCGGTGGAAGTGAATGCGCAGTTTGCGCGTCCCCGGCAGGCTCTCGAAGAAAGTATCCATCAACCAGGTCTTGCCTCGGCCCACTCCGCCCCACATATAGAGTCCAAGGATGGGGGCTGGCGGCCTGGTTTTCTGCAGCCAGCCGAACAGGCCACGGGATCTGGTCGGAGTCGGGCTGGCGCACAAATCCTGATAGAGTCGTTCCAGCCTGGCCACGGCCATCGCCTGGGCCGGGTCGGCCAAAAAGCCGGGACGCTGCAAATCCTGCTGGTATTTTTGCTGCGGGGTCATCCTGTAAACCGCCTCCAAGTCCCTGAATGAAGGACAAAATGGTATCACGCCCTCGGGGCGCACGGTATAGTGCCATCGAGGCATAGCGGCCACTCCGGCCGTCTCAACACTCATCGATTTAGCTGTAACAAGGAGCATCTATGACTCTGTTAAACGGGATCCTGCTGGCGGTAGCCGCTCTCATCATCGGCGTTCTGGTCGGTCGCTTCACTGTCCGCAGCCGGGATGCCGGGCGCCTGGAGCAGGAGCTGAAAAAAGCTCACAAGGAGCTGGAAAGCTATCAGGGCCAGATCAACACCCACTTCGCCGACAGCGCCGCCCTGATGGAGCAGCTGGCCGATCAATACCAGACCCTCTATCGCCACATGGCCGAGCAGAGCAAGTTCCTGGCCAAGGTGCAGGAGCCGCTGTTCCGCGAGCCCCAGGCCGAAGAGGTGAAGGACGAGTCAGCCAACGAGGAACCGGGTCTGCCCCCCCGTGACTACGCGGGAGCCTCTGGCCTGCTCAAGCAATCCAGCTAGTTCCTGGTGGAACTTATTACGCCTTATCGTGGTCAGACCTTGACGATTGCACTGCAACTTTTTCTGGGAGCTGTTTCTCATATGCGTAAATCTCTTTCTGTATTCAGTGTCTTAGCCCTCAGTGTCGGTATCGCCCTGTCTGCGGCGCCAGCGCAAGCTGCCCTGCCCCTGCTGGCGAACAACCAGGAGATGCCGAGCCTGGCCCCTGTCCTCGAGCAGGTCACCCCTGCCGTGGTCAACATCTCCGTCTCTGGCAAGAAGATCACCCGCCAGCGCCTGCCCGAACAATTCCGCTTCTTCTTCGGCCCCAACATGCCTGACGAGCAGGTGAGCGAGCAGCCCTTCCAGGCGCTGGGCTCCGGCGTCATCATAGATGCGAAGAAAGGCTATGTGATCACCAACGCCCACGTGGTTCACGAGGCGGACGAGATCAAGGTCAATCTGAAGGACGGCCGTGAATACGCGGCCAAGAAGATAGGCGAGGACAAGCAGTCCGACATCGCCCTGCTGCAGATCAAGGCCGACGACCTGGTACAAATCAAGTTCGCCGATTCCGACGACCTGCGGGTGGGTGACTATGCGCTCGCCATCGGCAACCCGTTCGGCCTGGGCCAGACCGTCACCTCCGGCATCGTCAGCGCCCTGGGCCGCAGCGGCCTCAACATCGAAAACCTGGAGAACTTCATCCAGACCGATGCGGCCATCAACTCCGGCAACTCAGGTGGTGCCCTGCTCAACCTGCGCGGCGAACTGATCGGTATCAATACCGCCATCCTGGGCCCGAACGGCGGCAACATCGGCATCGGCTTCGCCATCCCGTCCAACATGGTGCGCGACCTGTCCGAGCAGATCGTCAAATACGGTGAAGTACGCCGCGGCCAGCTGGGGATCACCGGTACCGAACTGACCACGGACATCGCCAAGTCCTTCGGTTACAACAAGAAGGACGGCGCCTTCGTCAACCAGGTCATGCCTGACTCCGCCGCCGCCAAGGCCGGCATCAAGGCGGGCGACATCATCGTCAGCATCGATGGCAAGGCCATCCGCTCCTTCGGTGAACTGCGCGCCAAGATTGCGACCATGGGAGCCGACAAGCAGGTCGCCCTCGGCCTCATCCGCGATGGCAAGGAGCAGACCGTCAAGGTCACCCTGAAGAAGGCGGATGACAGCGAGATCCTCGCCAGCGCCCTGCACCCGGCACTGGAAGGGGCCAAGCTCAGCACCACCAGCGACCCCGTCAGCGGCGTGGCCGTCGCCGATATCGATCCGCGCTCCCCTGCCGCCGCCTCCGGCCTGCAGAAGGGCGACATCATCATCGGGGTCAACCGCCTGCGCATCAACACCCTGGGCGAATTGACCAAGGCGTTGAAGGACAAGCCGGAAGTGCTGGCGCTGAACATCCAGCGCGGCGACTCCTCCCTCTATTTGGTGATCCGTTAAGCCTCTCACACCCGCGGCAACCGCCGCGGGTGATTTTTATCCACCGATGATGTTATTCTCTGCGCGCAGCATGTACGGATGAGAATGACATGAAAATCCCACCTTTGATCAGCTACTTGGGCAAGTCTGTCGCCTTCGGTCTCACCGTGGCGGCTCTTCTGTTGCTGCTGTTCCCCAATTTCCGCGGTGGTGCCCAGTTGCCTGGCCTCATCACCAATGCCCGCGAGCTGAGCTTCTCCTACGCGGCCCATCGCGCCGGCCCCGCCGTCGTCAACATCTACACCCGCAGCTTCGCCGGCAATCGCGGCGAGAAGGCCGAGCTGAGGCCCCAGGGCCTGGGATCCGGGGTCATCATGAGCTCCCGTGGCCACGTGCTGACCAACTACCACGTCATCGCCGACGCGGACCAGATCATAGTCGCGCTGCAGGATGGCCGGGTCTTCAGCGCCGAACTGGTCGGCTCCGACAAGCTGACCGATCTCGCGGTGCTCTACATCGAGTCGGACAACCTGCCGGTGATCCCCCAGGATCCCGACCGCCTGCCGGACGTGGGGGACGTGGTGCTCGCCATCGGCAACCCCTACAACGTCGGCCAGACCATCACCCAGGGCATCATCAGCGCCACCGGCCGGATCGGCCTCTCCAGCATGGGGCCGGACAGCAATGGCCGGCAGGATCTGCTGCAGACCGACGCCGCCATCAACGAGGGCAACTCGGGTGGCGCCCTGGTCAATGGCCGCGGGGATCTGGTGGGCATCAACACAGCCGCCTACCACCTCAACGGCAACCAGGAGAGCTACGGCATCAGCTTCGCCATCCCCTACAAGCTGGCCAAGCGCATCATGGACGAGCTGATCGCCAACGGCCGGGTCATCCGCGGCTACCTCGGCATCTCCAGCGTCGAGATCAACCCCATAGTCGCCCGCATGATGAACTTGGGTGACCTGCAGGGTCTGGTGGTGGAGAGCCTGGATCCGACAGGGCCGGCCAGCAAGGCCGGCCTCAAGCGCGGTGACGTGCTACTCAAGGTCAACGGCGAGGCCATCAGCGGGGTACGCGCCGTCATGGACAAGATCGTCGAGAGCCGTCCCGGCACCAAGCTGCGCATCTCCGTCATCCGCAATGGCAAACCCCTGGACGTGGACGTCATCATCGAGGAAGACGTGCGCTACCAGAATCTGCCCGCCAGCGGTGCGGCCTCGACCAGCTAAGCCCGCGCTTCTACTGCAAACAGGGCCCCTATGGCCCTGTTTTCATTTCCGCCTCTCTCCCTTTGCGTGAGGCGACTCACAATTCCACATCCCGCCCGTCATCAGGATCCCGGCCCCAAAGTGCGGCGCCGATCACGCTCGCCCGGCGCCAGGCCCCCCTTTTTGCCCCTCTGAACCACAAAAACGTCCGCTTTGGGTCTGCTTCCCGGGGGGATTTCCAGTTCGAATCGGAAAAAAGCTGCCTCCTCCATACTGCTTTGCCCCCTTAGGGTAGGGTCATTCCTTCTGCCAGCCTTGGAGAGCAGACCTTGAAGACCAACCCCGACAGCCCCCTGACTCCGGACAGCCCGGACCTGTTGCGCAAGACAGACTTGACCCTGGCCCGCATTTATCCCCTGCTGGCCGAGCAGGGCATACTCCCGAACGAGGTGCAGCGGCAGATGCTGGCCTCCCACGTCAAAGCCATGGTGTGGCGCTCCTACAGCGGGGAGGCCCTGCCGGAAGTCGATCTCAGCCTGTTTGACGAGATCTCCCCCCTCTCCCTGCGACTGGCCGAACAGGTCGTCGCCTGGCTGGACAAGCTGGCCTACGAAGAGGCCCATCTGTTGTCCGTCCATTTCGAAGTCGCCAAAGAAAATGAACTCAGTTCAGTACTGAACCCTTAATCAAGGAGATACCTGTATGTCAGCCATCAAACTCGTGATTGGAGATCGTCTCGGCAAGGGCCAGAAAGTAGGGGCAGGCGCCGAAGCCGCCGGTGCCAGCGTCACCGTCATCCCCGGCATGGCCGCCGACATGAAGCTCGGTGATGTGATGAACAAGGAGCAGGCGGATCTCGGCATCTCCTTCTGCGGCAGCGGCGGAGCTGGCGCCATCACGGCCCAGACCAAATACGGCTACAAGTGCCGCTACGGCATGCGATCCATCGAGGAGGGCGTCACCGCCATCAACGAAGGCTGCGTGGTGCTGGGCTTCGGCTTCATGGACAAGGAAGAGCTGGGCCAGAAGCTGATCGAAGCCTTCGCCAAGAAACACGGTCGCGCCTGATGAAAGAACACTTCACCACCCAGGTCATCGTCAACGGCAAGGGGGCGACTCGCCAGCAGGCGTTCGCCGCCGCCCTCAGCCAGGTGCAACCCATGCTGCTCAAGGGCAGCCAGCACGTCATGCTGCGGCTCGAACCGGTCGAGGTTCAGGTCCTCAAGGCCGAGGAGTCGGTCCGGGTGGAGAAGTTTCTGTTCTTCTTCCTGCCACGCCAGCGCCGTGAGTTCCGCGTCCAGCTGGAGATCGCCGTCAAGGTCACCAGCTTGGACGTGGACAAGGTGAATTTCAGCCTGGTTTAACCCACAAAAAGGACACGTTGGATGTTTCTAATCATTCTTTTCAAATCGTTGATCATCGGCGGCCTGGTGGGCGTCGGTGTCGGGGCCGGCGCGGCGCGGATGTTCCACGCACCGACGGTGCAGGGCATGGGGGCCTTCCGTACCCTGGGCGAGCTCAACTCCTGTGAGGGGGACCCGGCGTCACACTTCTCCTTCGGTCTTGGCTTCTTCTTCAACGCCTGGGCCTCCACGGTCGCGGCAGGGGCCTTCACCCAGGATGTGGATCACCGCATCCTGCCAAACTGGGGTGCCGCTGCCTTGATGATCAAGAACCGGGATCTCGCCACCACCCTGCACGATCCCAGGAAGATGGCCATCGCCTGCGGCATCATAGGTGCCATCGTCGTCGCCTTCCTCAACAGCACGGCCGCCGCCGTCCCCGCCGCCTTGCAGGTCACCGCCGTCAAGGTGCTGGTGCCGGCCGCCAACCTCCTGATCAACACAGTGATGCCGGTGATCTTCTGGCTGGCCGCCATCGAGGCGGGCAAGAAGTCCGGCTTCTGGGCCACCATCTTCGGCGGCATGGCTCAGCTCATCATGGGCAACGCCGTTCCCGGCCTGGTGCTCGGCATCCTGATCGGCAAGGGCGTCGAAGAGAGCGGCTGGAACCATGTCACCCGCGTGATGATGGCGGCCATAGTGCTGCTGTTCGTGCTGAGCGGATTCTTCCGTGGCTTCGACATGAAACTGATCGAGTCCTTCCACATGGGGATCCCCCTGTGGCTGGAGAATGTCCACAACCTGATGAGCGGCAAATAAGGGCTATCCCATGGATGAGAAACTGAGAAACAACTTCTGGTATGCGGACTGGTCCTTCCCCATCTTCGTCGGCCTGCTATCGGCCGGGGTCTTTGCCGGAACCCACATGTTCTACCTGTACGGGGTTGGCGCCTTCAACGAGGTGGCCTTCGTCGCCATGCTGAAAGCCGGCATGGACACCGGTGCCTATGGCGCGGTCGCCGCCTTTGGCGCCAGCTTCCTGTTCGCCCGCATCATCGAAGGCTCCCTGGTGGGGATCCTGGATATCGGCGGCGCCATCCAGACCGGTGTCGGCCTGGGGGTTCCCGCCCTGCTGCTGGGCGCCGGCATCGTCTACCCGGTGGAGAACTTCACCGCTTCCCTGGTCACCGGCATGGGCATTGGCCTGGCCATCGGCTACGTGATCATCCTGGCGCGCAAGTTCACCATCAACCAGAGCAACTCCACCTATGGGGCGGATGTGATGATGGGGGCTGGCAACAGCTCGGGGCGCTTCCTCGGCCCCCTGATCATCCTCTCCGCCATGGGGGCCTCCATCCCCATCGGTCTGGGGTCCCTGCTGGGGGCGCTGCTGTTCTACATCTGGAACAAGCCCATCACAGGCGGCGCCATCCTGGGTGCCATGCTGTTAGGCACCTTCTTCCCGATAGCCCTTGCATAAACACCGGCCGCCCCGCGGGGCGGTCTTCTAGAGGCCAGCACCATGTATGACTTCATCATCAGAGCGGGACGCCAGGGAAATGGCGAGCTCATCGACATCGCCATTTTGGACGGCAAGATAGCGGCCATGGGCACTCTCCCCGCCACGGCCGAGGCAAGACAGACCCTGGATCTGGCGGGGCAAACCTATGTGAGCGCAGGCTGGATCGATGGCCACACCCACTGCTATCCCGCCTCCCCCATCTATCACGACGAACCGGACAAGGTGGGGGTCGAATCAGGGGTCACGACCGTCATCGACGCGGGCAGCACGGGGGCCGACGACGTGGATGCGTTCCAGCGGCTGGCCGCGGACTGCAAGACCCGGGTCCACGCCCTGCTCAACATCTCCCGCATCGGCCTGCTGCGCCAGAACGAGCTGGCCAACCCGGCCGACATAGACCCGGCCCTGGCCCTGGCGGCCATCCGCCGCCACCCTGGCTTCATCGTCGGCATCAAGGCACGCATGAGTGGCAGCGTGGTCGGCGAGAATGGCTTGCAGCCCCTGCGCATCGCCAAACAGATCCAGCGCGATAACGGCGACCTGCCGCTGATGGTGCACGTGGGCAACACGCCACCGGATCTGGACGAGATCGTCGCCCTGCTGGGCGAGGGGGATCTGCTGACCCACTGCTTCAACGGCAAGCCGAACCGCATCCTGACCCCGGCCGGCGAGCTGCGTCAGGCGGTGCGCGACGCCATGCAGCGTGGCCTGCGCCTCGACATCGGCCATGGCGGGGCCAGCTTCAGCTTCGAGGTGGCGGAGCACGCTATCCGCCAGGGAATTTTGCCCCACACCATCAGCTCAGACATCTACTGCAAGAACCGCATCAAGGGCCCCGTCTACAGCCTGGCCCACGTGATGTCGAAGTTTTTCGTCATCGGCATGAGCCTGGAACAGGTGCTCGCCTGCGTCACCCATCAGGCCGCCGATGCCCTGCGCCTGCCCGGCAAGGGGCGACTCGAGGTGGGGGCCGATGCCGATCTGACCCTGTTCGATCTGGCCAAAGGCCAGACCCTGTTCACGGACACCGAGGCGCAATCGCGCAGCGGCGACCTGCAACTGCTTCCCCTCGCCACCCTGGTGGGCGGCGATCTGGTTCTGACTCACTATGGGAAATCACACCATGCCTTCTGTTTATGAGAAATATCGGCTCAAACCCGTTATCAACGCCTCCGGGCGCATGACCATACTCGGCGTCTCCACCCCGGAGCAGGAGGTGGTCGAGGCGGTCAACTTCGGCCTGGGTCACTACTTCGAGGTGAAGGATCTGGTCAACAAGACAGGTGCCTACCTCGCCAGCCTGCTGGGGGTGGAAGATGCGGTCGTGGTCTCCTGCGCCAGCGCCGGTATCGCCCAGTCGGTGGCGGCCCTGATAGTGCGCGGTGACGCCTATCGCCTCGAGCAGCTGCACGCCCATGCCCACCATGTACCGAGCGAAATCGTGCTGCCCAAGGGTCACAACGTGAACTTCGGCGCCCCAGTCGGCACCATGGTCAACCTGGGGGGCGGCAAGGTGGTGGAGGCCGGCTATGCCAACGAGTGCTCCCCAGCCCAGCTGGCCGCAGCCATCAACCCCAACACGGCCGCCATCCTCTACATCAAGTCTCACCACTGCGTGCAGAAGAGCATTCTGTCGGTAGCCGAAGCCGCCGAGGTAGCCAGGGCCCACCAGCTGCCGCTCATCGTCGATGCGGCGGCGGAGGAGGATCTGCGTCTTTACTATCAGCAGGGGGCCGATCTGGTCATCTACAGCGGCGCCAAGGCCATCGAGGGGCCCACCAGCGGTCTGGTGCTCGGCAAGGCCCAGTATGTGGAGTGGGTCAAGCAGCAGGCGAACGGCATAGGTCGTGCCATGAAGGTCGGCAAGGAGGGGATCCTCGGTCTGACCCACGCCATCGAGCGCTATCTGGAGAAGGAAAAAGAGAGCGGCGCCGCCATGGTGAGCAAGATGATCCCCTTCATCGATCGCCTCAACCTATTGCCTGGCGTCACCGCCAGAGTGGTGTGGGACAGCGCAGGGCGCGACATCGCCCGCACCGACATCGCCTTCGACCATGAGCGCCTCGGCATGACTACGGTCCAGGTGGTGGCACGCCTGCAGCAGGGCAGCCCCGCCATCTACTGCCGCGGCTACAAGGCCAACGAGGGCCATATCGAGATCGATGTGCGCAGCGTCAGCCCGGCCCAACTCGACCAGATCCACGCGGCCATCGCCCAACTCACCCAGGAGAACCACTGATGTCTCTCATTCCGAACTACTACCGCGACCGCGTCTGCCTCAACGTGCTGGCCGGATCCAAACAGAATGCCGTCGACGTCTATGAGGCGGCCGAAGGCCATGTGCTGGTCGGCGTGCTCTCCAAGAACTACCCGGATGTCCCCGCCGCCGTCGCCGACATGCGCGAGTATGCCGCGCTCATCGACAACGCCCTCTCCATCGGCCTGGGGGCGGGGGATCCCCGCCAGTCCGCCATGGTGGCGGAGCTGGCCGGCCTGCTGCAGCCCCAGCATGTCAACCAGGTCTTCACCGGGGTCGGTGCCAGCCGGGCGCGGCTCGGTCAGTCCCAGAGCCTGGTCAACGGCCTCGTCTCCCCCACCGGCACCCCCGGCATGGTGAAGATCTCCACCGGCCCCCTCAGCGCCGGCCAGGCCGACGGCCTAGTGCCCATCGATACCGCCATCGCCATGCTCAAGGACATGGGCGGCAGCTCGGTCAAGTTCTTCCCCATGGGGGGGCTCAAGAGCCGGGACGAGTATCAGGCGGTGGCCGAGGCCTGTGCCCGCCACGGCTTCTGGCTGGAACCCACCGGCGGCATCGATCTGGACAACTTCGAGGAGATAGTTCGGATCGCCCTGGATGCCGGGGTCGAGAAGGTGATCCCCCATGTCTACAGCTCCATCATCGATGACGAAGGCCAGACCCGTCCCGAGGACGTGCGCACCCTGCTCACCATGGTGAAACAGCTGCTGGCGTGACGATGACAACGGCACCGGTCCAACCTCTGGCTGGTGCCTGGCTTGTTGACGATTCAGTCTGTTAACATCCTTCTTCCCCCGCGACAGGAGTCCCCTCTTCCCATGACCAAGCTGCCCCACCCCAGACTCCATCAGTTGCTGACCCAACTCCACGCCGAGGCCTTGCCGCAGGAGGAGCTGGCCCGTCGCCTCAATGTCTCCACCCGCACGGTGCGCACCGACGTGGCGACCCTCAACGAGCTGATCGCCACCCACGGCGCCCACCTCATCCACCAGCGCGGCAGTGGCTATCAACTCAAGATTTACAATCAGGGGCTGTTTGACGAGCTGCTGGCGGCGCAGGAGCAGGAGACCAGCCTGCCTCGCACCAGTCGGGAGCGGGTGCTGCATCTGCAACTGCTGCTGCTCACCGCCGAGCAGGGGATCAAGCTCGATGAGCTGGCGGACACCTGGTATCTGAGCCGGGCGGCACTGCAGGGGGACATGGCGGAAGTGAGGGAGCGGCTGACCCATTTCGGGCTCAGCATCGAGAGCAAGCCCCGCCTCGGCATGCGCATCCAGGGGGAGGAAACGGCCATCCGGGCCTGCCTCACCCAGTTGCTCTACCGGGAGCAGACCCGCAACAGCCCCTTGCAGGGCCTGCTGCCGAACCTCTGCCCCAGCAAGACACTGGAAATCATCGGCAACCGGATCCACGCCCAGCTGGGTCGTCATCAACTCAGGCTGGCCGATGAGAGCCTGCAGCAGCTCACCATCTACTGTGCCGTGGCCCTGCTGCGCCAGGCGGCTGGCCATGAGCTGCTGACCTTTAGCAGCGAGGATCTGACCGCCCCCCTCACCGCCGTGGCCCGCGACATCTATGGGGAGCTGCCCACCCTCACCCGGCCCGGGGAGCCCGAGGTCAATGGCCTCGCCATCCAGATCCAGGCCCGGCTCATTACCGACACCCCGCAGCTCAGCCCGGCCATGGCCGCCGAGAGCGCCCAACTGGTGGAACACCTGCTGGAGTACATCCACCAGCATTATCCCTATGATCTGCGTCACGACAGCCAGCTGCACAACGATCTGCTGGCCCATATCAGTGCCATGCTGCTGCGGATCAAATATCAGATAGGCAGCCACAACCCGTTGGCGGATCACATCAAGCAGTACTATCCCCTCGCCTATGACATCACCCTGGCCGCCATCTCCGAGTGGATCAAGCAGACCCCCTATCACCTCACCCATCACGAGATAGGCTACCTAGTGATCCATATCGGGGTCGGGCTGGAGCGCCACTATGACATCGGCTACAGCCGCCCCTCCCAGGCGCTGCTGCTGTGCGATGCCGGCAATGCCACCTTCCGGGTGCTGGAGGCGAGGATCAAGCGGGAATATCCCCAGTTGCAGCTGACCAGCCTGGAATCGGTGCGGGACTACGAGGGGCTGGCGCGGATCGAGCAGGATTTCGTCATCAGCACGGTCAAGGTGAGCGAGAAGAACGTCCCCGTGGTGCAGGTGACCCCCTTCCCGGCCCAGTATCAGCTGGAGCAGCTCGGCAAGCTGGTGCTGGTCGATCGCACCCGCCCCTATCTGCTCGACAAGTACTTCGATGCCGACCACTTCATGGTGGTCACCGAACCGCTCAGCCAGGCGGCGCTGTTTGATCGTATCTGCAGCCAGCTGGAGGTGGAGGATCTGGTGGAGAACGGCTTTCGGGGGTCATTGCAGGAGCGGGAGCACATCGTCTCCACCATGCTGGGGGATGGCATAGCCCTGCCCCACTCCCTCGGCCTGCTGGCCCGCCGCACCCTGGTGTACACAGTCCTGGCGCCCCAGGGCATCGACTGGGGCAATGGCGAGACCGCCACCCTCATCTTCCTACTGGCCATCGCCAAGGCGGACTATGAGGAGGCCATGGGCCTCTACGATCTCTTCCTGACCCTGATGAACGAAAAAGCCAGCAAGAACTTGCTGGCCTGTCGCAGTTTCGCCGGTTTCAAGGCGCTGGCGCGCACCGGCTCCTAGTCAGAGAGACGCCTACTCCTCGTTGAAGCCCGAGGTGAAGAGCGCCACCACGGCGGCCAGGGCCTCCGCTTCCTCCGGCCCCTCCACCTGTACCTCCACCTGCTTGCCCTGGGCGGAGTCCAGCATCAGCAGGCCGATCACGCTGTCCGCATCGGCTTCGACCCCGTCCTCATTGCGCAGCAAGACGTGGGCATCGAAGCCCTGCACCAGCTCGAACAGCATCATGGCCGGTCTGGCATGGATACCCAGCTTGTTTTTGACTTCTACCGAGGCGGAAACAGTCATCTGTGCATCCTTTTGTCAGGCTTGCGCCGAGCGCTTGTCCAGGGTGCGGTGGCGGATCTGCACGTTCTTGCCGAGCAGGCGGAACGCGCTCGCCAGCCGTTCGGCGATGAACACGGATCTGTGCTGGCCGCCGGTACAGCCAATGCCCACCGTCACATAGCTGCGGTTGTTGCGCTCCAGATGGGGCAACCAGGTACCCAGCATGTTCTCGATCTGCTGGATGAACAGCATGACATCAGCCTGGCTGGAGAGATAGTTGGCCACCGGCTCGTCCTTACCGGTAAAGGGCTTGAGCTCGGGGATCCAGTGGGGGTTCGGCAGGAAGCGGGCGTCGAACACGAAGTCCGCATCCTTGGGGATGCCGTACTTGAAACCGAACGACTCGAACACCAGCACCAGCTCGTTCTCTTTCTTACCGAGCACCCGGGTCTTGATGAGCTCGCTCAGGTCGTGAATGCTGAGGTTGGTGGTGTCGATGCGCAGATCGGCGGTGGAGGAGAGCGGCGCCAGCAGATGGGTCTCCTCCCGGATGGCCTCGTCCAGCGACAGCTTGTTGCGAGACAGGGGGTGCAGCCGGCGACTCTCGCCATAACGCTTGAGCAGGGTCGTATTGTCCGCATCGAAGAAGAAGCTGGAAAACTCCACCCGCCCTTCATTGCGAACCTGGGCCAGCAGGTTCTCCAGCCGATCCGGTTCGGTGGGCAGGTTGCGCACGTCTATGCTGACCGCCAACTTGTCGTACTGGCTCTCCACCGAGACGATCAGCTGGGGCAGCAGATTGACCGGCAGGTTGTCTACGCAGTAGTACCCCAGATCTTCCAGCACCCGCAGGGCGACCGTCTTGCCGGAGCCCGAACGACCGCTTACCACTATTAATTGCATCTTGTCCCCTCACGCCAACCTGGCCGTGCCGCTCCGGCATCAGGCCGAGGTCATGATCTGATAGAGTTCTTCGTCACTGGTCGCCTGGCGCAACTGGCGGCAGACGGCCTTGTCACCCAGCTTGGATGCCATCAGGGAAAGGGTCTTGAGATGCTGCTTGCACTCGCTTTCCGGCACCAGCAATGCAAAGAGCAGGTCAACCGGTTGATTGTCGATCGAGTCGAAAGGGATGGGTTCGGAGAAGGTCATCAACACAGCCGTCGGTGCAAAGGCATCGTCGATCCGGCCATGAGGAATGGCAATACCGGCACCGATCCCGGTACTGCCCATTTTTTCCCGCGCCAGCAGGCTTTCAAACAACACCTGACGGGAGGTGCCGAGGCGCTCTGCGGCCAGTTCACTGATGATCTCGAGAGCGCGTTTCTTGCTGGTACAGGGGACCGCACTCTTGGTGCAGTCCCGACTCAGTATGTGTTCAAGTTGCATAGTTATTTTTGATTTAACTTATCTTTATGCTTGATAATCTGTCTGTCCAGCTTATCCAGCAGGGTATCAATCGCAGCATACATGTCGGCATGCTCCGAGTTGGCGAACACCTCGCCTCCGCTGACATGCAGCTTGGCTTCGGCAATCTGGTTCAGTTTTTCGACGCTCAACACCACATGCACGTTGTTGATATGGTCAAAGTGACGCTCGAGTTTGGCAAATTTGTTGTTCACATAATCACGCAGAGCTTCGGTAATCTCGACATGGTGTCCGGTCAGGTTAATTTGCATAACGTCTTCCTTTTGTTTGCCTAAACCAGGCGTTTGCGCTGATTGGATGGCGGGATCAACAAGGATTCACGGTACTTTGCGATCGTGCGTCTCGCCACCATAATACCCTGTTCGGCCAGCAAATCCGCGATCTTGCTATCACTAAGCGGCTTGGCGGGGCTTTCCGCCGTCACCAGCTTCTTGATCAAGGCGCGAATAGCGGTCGATGAGCACTCTCCTCCTCCTTCCGTATTCACGTGACTGGAGAAAAAAAACTTCAGTTCAAAGATGCCGCGAGGCGTATGCATGTACTTCTGGGTCGTCACCCGCGAGATGGTCGACTCGTGCATCTCCACCGCCTCGGCAATGTCGTTGAGCACCATGGGCTTCATGGCCTCTTCCCCATACTCGAAGAAGCCCTGCTGCTGTTCGACGATGCAGCTGGCCACCTTGAGCAGGGTGTCGTTCCGACTCTCCAGGCTCTTGATAAACCACTTGGCCTCCTGCAGGTGGGAGCGGATGAACTGAGTATCCGTGCTGCTGCGCGCATTGCGGGCCATGGCCGCATAGGTCTCGTTGACGCGAATGCGCGGCGCCGAATCCGGGTTGAGCTCCACCACCCACTTGCTGCCTTTCTTGACCACGGAAACATCCGGGATCACGTATTGGGATTCACTCTGTATGACGCCGTTGCCGGGTCTGGGCTCCAACTGCTGGATAAGGTCCAGCACTTCCTTGAGGTCGCTCTCCTTGAGCCGGGTCTTGCGCGCCAGGGTGCGATAGTCACGGTTGCCGAGCAAATCCATGTGCTCGCTGATCACCTCCCTCGCCTCGTTGAGCCAGGGCAGATCGGACGGATACTGGCCCAACTGGATCAGCAGGCACTCCTGCACGGAGCGGGCGGCGATGCCGAGCGGATCGAAATGCTGCACCCGCTTGAGCACGGCTTCGACCTCATCCAGTTCAACTTCTACCTCTTCACTGCTGACTGCAGCCTGAATATCCTCGAGAGATACCGTCAAATACCCGGATTCGTCGATGGCGTCGATGATGGCGAGGGCGATGGCGGCATCCAGATCGCTGAACGGCGTCAGCCGCATCTGCCACAACAGATAATCCTGCAGGTTTTCGGTGGTTTCCCCCTGATAGACGCTCTCCTCCCCATCGTGGATGGGGCCGGCGCTCTGGGCCGTCCCGGCCGAGTAGACCTCGTCCCAGGTCGTATCGACGGGCAACTCGTCCGGCATCTTGTCCTGCGCCATGGCGTCGCTGGAATCCAGCTGACTGGCGTCGGCCACCTCGGTCGGATTGGTTTCCTGCGCCTCGCTCTCCTCTTGCTCCAGCAAGGGGTTGTTATCGAGCGCTTGCTGAATTTCCTGCTGGAGTTCCAGCGTGGAGAGCTGGAGCAGACGAATCGCTTGTTGTAATTGTGGCGTCATGGTCAGGGACTGACCGAGACGCAACTGTAATGTCGGCTTCATCTACGTCGGGATATCCTTATGTTCAGCGAGGCAGTCACCTAACAAAAATGAGGGAATGCCCCCTTACTATAGACTGAATTGATCGCCCAAATAGACGCGCTTGACCTGCTCATCGGCGAGGATGTCCGCCGGGGCCCCCTCGGCAATCATCTTGCCGTGGCTGACGATATAGGCCTTCTCGCACACATCCAGCGTCTCACGAACGTTGTGGTCGGTGATCAAGACCCCCAGGCCCCGTTCCTTCAGGTGCTGGATGATTTTCTTGATATCTATGACAGAAATGGGGTCAACCCCTGCGAAAGGCTCATCCAGCAGAATAAATCTCGGCTCTGCTGCCAGCGCCCGGGCGATCTCGACCCGGCGGCGCTCCCCCCCTGACAGGCTCTGACCCAGGCTGTCACGGATATGGGTGATGTTGAACTCTTCCAGCAATTGCTCGACCTTGTCTTCCCGCTCCTCGCTGCTCAACCCCTTGCGGGTCTGCATGACCCCCATCAGGTTGTCGAAAACCGACAGGCGGCGGAAGATGGAGGCCTCCTGGGGCAGGTAGCCGATGCCGTTGCGCGCCCGGATATGCATGGGCTGCAGGCTGATGTCCTGATCGTCTATGGTGATGAGCCCGGCATCCCGCTGCACCAACCCCACTATCATGTAGAAGGAGGTGGTCTTGCCAGCCCCGTTCGGGCCAAGCAGCCCCACGATCTGGCCGGTGCCCACTTCCAGGCTCACGTCACTGACCACCATGCGACGCTTGTAACTCTTCTGCAAGCCCACTGCTTTTAACACTGCCATGGCTGTTGTTTCCTACTTCTTCTGATCGGCGGGCTTGTCGAAATTCTCGACCTGATCCGGCAGGAACACCGTCTTGACGCGCTGGGTTGGCCCCTTGCTCTCGGCGATCATCTTCTGTTTGACGATGTCGTAGCGAATGAGATCGCCATTGACCTGGCTGTCTTCCTGCTTGAGCTGGCCGTTGCCCGTGATGGTCACCAGGCGGTTCTTCAGCTCGTAGCGGATGCTGTTGCCGTGGGCGTTGACCGGCTTGCCGTTGTCCAGGATCTGGAAGAAGGTGGCCGGGCTGCCGTAGGCGGTCATCACCTCGGCGCCTTTCTCCCCGGAGCGGATCACCACGACCTTGTCGGCCTTAATCTTGATGGTGCCCTGGGTGATGATGACGTCCTCGCTGAAGGTGACGCGGTTGTCCTGCATCTCGGCCACCTGCTTGACCGCGTCCACATAGACCTTCTCGGTGAAGTCGGACTCTTTGGCATTTGCCGCGCCGCACAGCAACAGGGCCGCGAGGGCCAGATTAGCGTTTTTCATTGAAATAAATGGCATGGCCTTTATCCAGTAATTCGAAATATTTACGTTCCAGATGACCCTTGAGGCCTACGCCCTCGGTCTGGAATTCTTGACCCTGAATGCGGATGTGCTGGTTGCTTCTCACGTCCTGGGTCACCATGTCCATCTCCAGATACTGGGTGTCCAGGGTGGAGATGAAGGAGGCCGGCAACAGGCCATCCAGATGCACCTTGTCCCGCAGGATCACGTTGTCATCGGTATTGAGCACCCCGGTCTCGGCCGTCACCTTCCACTCGGCCTCCCCCTTCTCATCGAAGAGGTAGATGACCGGCTTGTTGAAGGTCGCCTGCTCGAGGATCTGGAAATACTCGGCAAACTCAGACTCCAGCCGCTCGGTCCGTTTCCCCTGCTCGTCGAAGCGGGTGGTGACCAGGTTCTTGGCGGTGAAATCAGGCTGATAATTCTCTACCTTGGTGGTCGACTCAGGCGCCAACTCTATGTCACCCAGCTGCCAGGCAGCCAAGGCCACCAGGAAAAGCAGGGCGAAGAGAATAGTCTGCTTGTTCATCGCGACGCCTCGGGCTGGAAGTCACCGAGCCCCCGGGCCTGCAAGATGAGGTCGCACACCTCGCGCACCGCGCCGACACCGCCCCCCAGCCGGGTGACCAGATCGGCGCGGGCCAGCACCAGAGGGTGGGCGTCCGCCACCGCGATACCGAGGCCGCAGGCCTGCATCACCGGCAGATCTATGGTGTCATCCCCCATGTAGGCCGCCTGCTCGGCACTCAGCCCCAGCTTGGTCAGCAAGGCCTCGAAGTGGGGCAGCTTCTGATCCGCCCCCTGCACCAGGTGTTGCACCCCCAGGCTCTTCATCCGATCGCTGACGATGCGGGAGTTGCGCCCCGTGATGATGGCGATCTCTATCCCGGCGTTGAGCAGGGCACGCATGCCCGCCCCGTCCCGGGTGCAGAAGGTCTTCAATTCTTCGCCGTTGTTACCCATGTAGATGAAGCCGTTGGAGAGCACCCCATCCACATCGCACACCAGCAGGCGGATCTGCGCCGCCTTCTCGAACTGGCTGCGCGTCACCGGACCATAGAGGGTCGGTACATCTTGCATCAAATCACCCCGGCTTTCAGCAGGTCGTGCATGTTGAAGGCGCCCAGCGGCCGTCGTTCCCCATCCACCACCAGCAATCCGTTAATCTTTCTGGTTTCCATCAGCTTGACGGCCTCGGCCGCCATCATCTCAGGCCCTACGGTAACACAGTTGACCGTCATCACCTTGGCGATCGAGGTGTGATGGATATCCACCTGCAGATCCAGGATCCGGCGCAGGTCACCGTCGGTGAACAGACCCGCCAGCACACCCTGCTCGTCCACCACAGCCGTCATGCCGAGCCCCTTGCGGCTCACCTCCAGCAAGGCCTGGCTGATGGTGGCATCTATCCCCACCCGGGGCAACAGCTCGCCGCTGTGCATCAGGTCGCCCACCCGCAGCAGCAGGCGCTTGCCCAGCGACCCACCCGGATGAGAGAGGGCGAAGTCGTCGGCGGTGAAGCCGCGGGCCTCCAGCAGGGCCACCGCCAGCGCATCCCCCATCACCAGGGTCGCCGTGGTGCTGGAGGTGGGGGCCAGGCCGAGGGGACAGGCCTCCTGCTCGACCCGGATGCACAGGTGCACGTTGGCCTCCTTGGCCATGGTCGAGGCCGGGTTGCCGGTCATGCAGATGAGCGGGATGCCGCGGCGCTTGAGCACCGGCAGCAGGGCCAGGATCTCGTCGCTCTCGCCGGAGTTGGAGATGGCGATGATGAGATCCCCCGCGGAGATCATCCCCAGATCCCCGTGGCTCGCTTCACCCGGGTGGAGGAAAAAGGCGGGCGTCCCCGTGCTGGCCAGGGTCGCGGCTATCTTGTTGCCCACATGGCCTGACTTACCCATGCCGGTGACCACTATCTTGCCGCCGCAGCGCAGCACCATCTCGCAAGCCTTGTCGAAATGCTCGTCGAGGTACTGATAGAGTCCATCAATCGCTTGTTTTTCAATGTCCAGCACCGCGCGGGCACTGCGACGAAAATCGAACAGTTCAGACACTTTTTCAGGCTTTACAGACATAAAGGCACGGCTCCGGACCGAAATTTGCTGCGGGATTATAAAAAAGTCTGCCGAGATAAGCGAATCGGATGCGGGGCCACCAACTTGCTGACGTACCTTGTTACATAAAACTGTCGCGCTTTTGAGGGAGATCTGCGCTCAATAGTTGTTCCTTGATGTTGCTTAGACCTAGACTAGCCCATAAAATTCGCTCTTCTTTTATACCGGATGGACAATTGTTTGAACAATGACCTGATCACCATCTCCGACCTGACCTTCAGTCACGGAGACAGGCTGCTGTATGACGGGATCAACCTGACCATCCCCCGTGGCAAGGTCACCGCCGTCATGGGGCCGAGTGGCATCGGCAAGACCACCTTGCTGCGGCTGATCGGTGGCCAGTTGAAGCCTGAATCTGGTCATATCCTGTTTGACGGGGAAGACATCCCCACCCTCTCCCGCTCCCGCCTGTACGAGGTGCGCAAGCGGATGAGCATGCTGTTCCAAAGCGGCGCCCTGTTCACCGGCATGACGGTGTTCGACAACGTGGCCTTCCCGCTGCGGGAGCACTCCGGCCTGCCGGAGGAGCTGATCCACACCATCGTCATGATGAAGCTGCAGGCCGTGGGGCTGCGTGGCGCCGCCAGGCTGATGCCCTCGGAACTCTCCGGCGGCATGGCGCGCCGTGCCGCCCTGGCCCGCTCCATCGCGCTGGATCCGGATCTCATCATGTATGACGAACCCTTCGTGGGCCAGGATCCCATCACCATGGCGGTACTGGTCAAGCTCATCAAGGATCTGAACGATGCCCTCGGCATCACCTCCGTCATCGTCACCCACGACGTGAAGGAGGTGCTGAGCATCGCCGACTACGCCTATATCATCGCCAACCGCAAGGTGGTGGCGCACGGCACCCCGGCCGAGCTGCGCGAGGAGCGCAATCCCGAGGTCGAGCAGTTCCTGCGTGGATTGCCTGACGGTCCTGTTCCGTTTCATTTTCCGGCAGGCGAACTGCTACAGGATCTCTGATGTTGATAAGCCAAGTAAGCAAGTTGGGCCGGGTCGGCGTGCGTTTCATCAACGCCATCGGTCGCGCCACCATCATGCTGTTTCATGCGCTGGCGGGTCGCCCGCAGCCACGCAAGCACTTCCCCCTGCTGATCCAGCAGCTCTATGTGGTGGGGGTACAGTCTGTCGCCATCATACTGGTGTCCGGCCTCTTCATCGGCATGGTGCTCTCCTTGCAGGGCTATAACGTATTGAAGGATTTCGGGGCCGAGCAGAGCCTGGGGCCTCTGGTCTCCCTCTCCCTGTTGCGGGAGCTGGGCCCCGTGGTCACCGCCCTGCTGTTCGCCGGCCGGGCCGGCTCCGCGCTGACCGCCGAGATAGGTCTGATGAAGGCTACCGAGCAGCTCTCCAGCCTGGAGATGATGGCGGTGGACCCCCTGCGCCGGGTGGTGGCACCGCGCTTCTGGGCCGGGGTCATCAGCATGCCGCTGCTGGCCTTCATGTTCAGCCTGATCGGCATCTTCGGCGGCAAGCTGGTCGGTGTCGACTGGCTGGGGGTGGACGAGGGCAGCTTCTGGTCCGCCATGCAGGCGTCCGTCGATTGGCAGGATGACATCATGCAGGGGGCCATCAAGAGCGTGATCTTCGCGCTGGTCGTCACCTGGATTGCGCTTTTCAATGGCTATGATGCCAAGCCGACCTCGGCCGGGATCAGTCAGGCGACCACCCGTACCGTGGTCCACTCATCCCTGGCCGTGCTCGGTCTGGATTTTATACTCACCGCAGTCATGTTTGGATAAGGTAAAGATGAAGTTCAGCAAAGTAGAATTCCTGGTTGGCGCCTTCATGCTGGCTGGCATCGCCGCCATTCTGGCATTGGCCCTGCAAGTGGCGGGTTTGAGTTTCAAACCGGAAGGAGAAACCTATACCCTGCGCGCCCATTTCGATAATATCGGCGGCCTGAAAGTGCGCTCGCCGGTCAAGGTCGGCGGGGTCGTCGTCGGCCGAGTCAGTGACATCACGTTGGACGCCAAGACCCAGGTCCCCGTGGTCTCCTTGCAGATGCAAAAAGAGGCCGGTGAGTTTGCCGATACCAGCACCCTCTCCATCCTGACCTCAGGCCTGCTCGGTGAGCAGTACATCGGCCTGGCGCCGGGTTTCAGCGATGAGGAGATGGGCACCAGCATGCTCAAGGATGGCGACATGATCGCAGACACCAAATCAGCCATAGTGCTGGAAGATCTGATTGGCAAGTTCCTCTACAGCCAGTCGTCTCCGGCCACCAATCCGCCTGCAAGCAAGGAGTAACCATGTTCAAGAAGATCGCCCTGTTGCTGGGCCTGATGACCAGCATGCTGTTTTCCGTGACCACTCAGGCCGCAGGCGCCAATGCCACGGATCCCTATGCCCTGGTGGATCAAGCCGCCAAGCAGACCTTCGCCCGCCTCAAGGCCGATCAGGCGCAGGTCAAGAGCAACCCGGATCACCTGAGGGTCATCATCCGCGAGGAGCTGCTGCCCTACGTGGATAACCGCTTCGCCGCCTACAAGGTGCTCGGCAACCAGATCAAAGAGACCACCCCGGCCCAGCGTGATGCCTTTGTCGATGTGTTCACCGAGTACATGGTGAGCTCCTACGCCGATGCCCTCGCCCACTTCGACAAGCAGACCGTCAAGGTGCAGCCGGGCAAGGCCGTGGGTGACAGCAACATCACCGCCGTCAACGTCAGCGTGACCGAGGCGGGCAAGCCGGACATTTTCCTCGAGTTCAAGCTGCGCAAGAACAACAAGACCGGCGAGTGGAAGGCGTTTGACATGGTGGCCGAAGGGATCAGCCTGCTCTCTGCCAAGCAGAACGAGCTCGGTGGCCTCATCCGCCAGAACGGCATCGACGCAGTGATCGCCCAGCTGCGCGAGCACAACGCCAAACCGCTGGTCATCAAGTCATGACGCTGAGCGGCGAGCTGCAGGCCCCACAGGTGATCGCGCTCTGGCAGCGCCGCGCCGAGTGGTGGCAGGAGGATGAGCTAGCCCTCGGCGAGGTCACCACCCTGGACTCCGCCGGCCTGGCGCTCCTGGTCAAATGGGCCAAGGCCGTGCTGGCCCGGGGCGCCACGCCGACACTGGTGGGCGCCTCCGCCGATTTCTTTACCTTGGCCAACCTGTACGGGGTGGCCAACTTGTTTCAATCAACCCCGCTCACAACTGAGGACGCATAATGCAAGTCTCTGAAATTGAAGCGATACTCCTCGAGGCCTTGCCATTGTCCGAAGTCCATGTCAAAGGGGACGGTAGTCACTATCAGGTGATCGCCGTCGGTGACATGTTTGACGGCATGAGCCGGGTCAAGAAACAGCAGGCCATCTATGCCCCGCTGATGGACAAGATCGCCAGCAACGCCATCCACGCTCTCTCCATCAAGGCCTTTACCGATGCCGAATGGAAACGCGAACGTAAATTCCTATTGCCCTCCTGATTTGGTAACGAAGTAAACATGGACAAATTCAAGATCACCGGCCCCTGCACCCTCTCCGGTGAAGTGACCATCTCCGGCGCCAAGAACGCCGCCCTGCCGATCCTGTTCGCCACCCTGCTGTGTGATGAGGAGATCCAGCTCTCCAACGTGCCGCGCCTGAAAGACGTGGGCACCACCCTCAAGCTGCTGGAGATGCTGGGTGCCAGCACCAAGGTCAACGGCAACGTGACCGTGCTGACCGGCGCCGTGAACAATCACGTCGCTCCCTACGAGCTGGTGAAGACCATGCGCGCCTCCATCCTGGCACTGGGTCCGCTGGCGGCCCGCTTCGGGGCGGCCGACGTCTCCCTGCCCGGTGGCTGCGCCATCGGTGCCCGTCCGGTCAACCTGCACGTCCACGGCCTGGAGCTGATGGGCGCCAAGATCGCCATCGAGGATGGCTACATCAAGGCCCGGGTGGATGGTCGCCTCAAGGGTGCCCACATCCTGATGGACATGATCTCCGTCACCGGCACCGAGAACCTGATGATGGCCGCCACCCTGGCGGATGGCCGCACCGTGATCGAGAACGCCGCCCGTGAACCGGAAGTCGTGGATCTGGCCAACTTCCTCAATGCCTTGGGTGCCAAGATCCAGGGTGCCGGCACCGACACCCTGATCATCGACGGGGTCGAGCGTCTGCACGGTGGCAGCTACAGCGTGCAGCCCGATCGCATCGAGACCGGCACCTTCCTGGTGGGCGCCGCCGTCACCGGTGGCAAGATCACCTGCCGCAAGACGGATCCCTCCCTGCTGGAGGCCGTGCTGGTCAAGCTGGAAGAGGCAGGCGCGCTGATCGAGAAGGGCGAGGACTGGATCAGTCTGGACATGACCGGCCGTACCCTCAAGCCGGTTACCATCAAGACCGCTCCCTACCCGGCCTTCCCCACCGACATGCAGGCCCAGTTCACCGTGCTGAACGCGGTCGCCAAGGGCACCGGCATGGTCACCGAGACCATCTTCGAGAACCGCTTCATGCACGTGCCGGAACTGGTACGCATGGGCGCCGACATCGAGCTGCAGGGCAATGTCGCCATCTGCCGTGATACCGAGCAGCTCAAGGGTGCCCAGGTGATGGCCACCGATCTGCGCGCCTCTGCCAGCCTGGTGCTGGCCGGCTTCGTCGCCGAAGGCACGACCATGGTAGAGCGCATCTATCACATCGACCGTGGCTACGAAGACATCGAGCACAAGCTGCAAGGCCTGGGCGGTCGCATCGAGCGCATCAAGGAGTAAGTGACCCTCCCTAGCTCGACCCATAGAAAAGGCCCCCTCACGTGAGGGGGCCTTTTTCATCTCATCGTTCCAGACTGACTGGACCCGGCTCAGTGCCCTGCCAGCTTCATCTGCTCGATCAGCACTGAACCTGTCCTGAGGCTGGATCGCTCATCCACATCCGTCCCCACCGCGACCATGGAGCGGAACATGTCGCTCAAATTACCTGCAATGGTGATCTCTTCCACCGGATAGGCAATCTCACCATTTTCCACCCAGAAACCGGCGGCGCCACGGGAGTAGTCACCGTTGACGATGTTGACCCCCTGCCCCATCAGCTCGGTCACCAGCAGACCGGTCCCCATCTCCCTGAGCATGCCCTGGAAGTCCTGGCCCGTGTTCGACACCTGCCAGTTGTGGATGCCGCCGGCATGGCCCGTGGTGGTCAGACCCAGCTTGCGGGCCGAGTAGGAGGTGAGCAGCCAGCTCATCAGGCGGCCGTCGCGGACTATGTCCATGTCGCGGGTACGCACCCCTTCCCCGTCGAACGGGGTACTGGCCAAGCCTCCCAGCAGATGCGGGAACTCCTGGATGTTGAGCCACTGCGGCAACACCTGCTCACCGAGTTTGTCCAGCAGGAAGCTCGACTTGCGATAGAGGTTGCCACCGCTGATGGCCATCACCAGGTGGCCCCAGAGACCGGCCGCGGTATCGGGGTGAAACAGCACGGGTGCCTGGCGGGTGCTGATCTTGCGGGCGCCGAGCCGGGAGAGGGTACGCTCCACCGCCTCATCGGCGATGCGCTGGGGGCTCCAGAGCCCCTCCAGGGTACGGCTGGAGGAGTAGCCATAGTCCCGCTGCATGTCCCCATCCTGCTCGCCGATCAACACACAGCTCAAGGAGTTGCGGGACGCCGCATAGCCTTTGACGAAGCCGTGGCTGTTGCCATAGACCTTGACCCCCAGGTGGCTGGAGAAGCTGCCGCCGTCGGAGTGCTTGATGCGGGCATCCCGCCCCAGCGCCAGCCGCTCGCACTCGATGGCCAACTCGATGCCCTGTTGCGGGTCCAGCAAGGTGGGATGGCACAGCTGAAGATCCGGGGCGTCCCAGGCCAGCAGCTCGGCATCGGCGAGGCCGGCACAGTCATCGGGGGAGGTGTGACGGGCAATCTCCATCGCCGCCTCGACGGCGGCACGGATGGCGGCCTTGCCCAGATCCGTGGTGGAGGAGGAGCCCTTGCAGCCGTCGCGATAGACGGCGATGCCGAGCGCCCCATCCTTGTTGAATTCGATGCTTTCCAGCTCGCAGCCCCGGGTATTCACCGACAGACCTGTCTGCTTGCTGATAGATACTTCGGCAAGCCCGGCACCCAGCCCTTTGGCGATCTCCAGTGCCTCGGCCACCACGGCCTCGAGGTGGGCTTGATCCTGGCGAATTTGATCTAGCTGGTCCATAACTCACATCTGTATGAAGAAAGGAAAGGGGCTAAGCATATCAGACCCCTGCGCCCAGCGGGAGAAGCTGGTAACATATCCACCAACGTGAATGACAGGAATCAAGAGACCGATGAGTCAGTATCAAGACGACAACGAACTGGACGATTGGGGTCCCAGCAAGAGTCAGCTCAAGCGCGATGCCGAAGCGCTGCAGAAGATGGGGGAAGAGATCGTATCCCTGAGCCACAGCGAGCTGGAAAAGCTCCCCCTGGACGAAGAACTGGCAGAAGCCGTCGAACTGGGTCGCAAACTCAAGCCCAAGAAGGATGAATCCTTCCGCCGCCACCTGCAGTTCATCGGCCGCCTGATGCGCAGCAGGGATATAGAGCCCATCGCCGAGGCGCTCTCCATCATCAAGATGCGTCACTCCACCGTGAATGCTCGCCTGCACCGCCTGGAGCAGTGGCGCGAGCGGCTAATCAGCGAAGGGGACAGTGCCCTCAACGAGCTGATGGCCCAGTTCCACGAGCTGGATCGCCAGAAGCTGCGCCAGCTGATCCGCACCGCCAACAAGGAGCGGGAGCTGAACAAGCCGCCGGTGGCCTTCCGCGAGATGTACCAGTATCTGCGCGGCGAGATCGAAGATCAGCTGTGAGTGATGACTCACCAGCGATGACCCAGGGTCGTCGCCGATAGATAAAAACGGGGCCAATATGGCCCCGTTTTTATCTTCTGAACACAGGCATCAGCTGCCCGCCATGCACTGGGTATGGGTCCCTGGCTGCAGATAGGGCATCAGCAGCGGCGCCATCCCCTTGAGCACCTGCACCGGTAGAGCCGAGGTGAAGCGGAACTTGTCGGACTGGCTGCCCGGCACATAGGCGGTCAGGGTGCCGAAGTGATCGTTGCCGATGTAGAACACGAAGGTCGCGGTACGGTTGCGTGCCAGGGAACTGGTCACGTTGCCATAGCGGCCCACCGTTTCTATCCGATTGTCCCCGGTCCCCGTCTTGCCCCCCATCGGCAGTATGGTGCCATTCGGCAGGGCGAAGGCCCCGGCGATGCGCCTTGCCGTGCCCCCTTCCACCACTTTCGACAGCGCATTGCGCAGAGCATTCGCCACCTCGGGCGCCATCACCCGGGAGCCCTGCACGTTGGCCGGCTCGAACACGGTCGCAAAGGGCGTGTCCTTGGCAAACGACAGGTACTCGATACGCTGGGTCGGGGCCCGCAGCCCGCCATTCTGGATGATCCCCATCAGCTCTGCCAGGGCCGCCGGTCTGTCGCCCGAGCTACCGAGAGCGGTAGCCAGGGACGGCACCAGGTGATCGAACGGATAACCCAGCCTGGCCCAGCGCTGATGAATATCGAGGAAGGCCTCGACCTCCAGCATGGTACGGATGCGGGTATCCCGGGCGCTGCGATGGCGGGTCTTGAACAGCCAGCTGTAGACCTCCTGGCGTTCGTCGCGACTGGCCGCGACCGCATCGGCAAAGGTCGCCTTGTCGAACTCCTTGAGGTAGGAGAGCAGCCACAGCTCCAGCGGGTGAACCCGCGCGATATAGCCCTGATCCGGCAGCGAATACTTGCCCGGCCCATAGCTGGTATAGAGCTGTTCTATCCGCTTGTCCGTCAGCTTCTCCCGTGGCAGCCGCGTGGCCAGGAAGGCGGCGAAGTCCGCCTGGGAGGCTTCCGGCATCAGATAGCGATGGACGGCCGCGAGGCGCACGGCGCTGGGCTTCAGACCATCCAGGAAGGTATCCAGCCGCTCATCCGGGGTCTTGCCCTGATACTTGCGCCAGAAGCGCAGCAAATAGGTCTGCCCTTCCTTATCGGCGAACCTGGCCAGGTACTCGGTACGGCGTGGATCCTTGTCATCCTTGAGCAACTGGGCGCGGTTGCCTTCCTTGTAGAGGCTATAGCGCACTATGTCTCGCATCAGCCGTACGAAGGGCAGGTTGATGGATTCACGCAGGGCATCGCGGATGGGAGGAATGCGACCGTTGTCCTCCTTGCGGAAGTTGTTGAAGGTGTGCATGCCACCACCGGTGAAGAAGCCTTCATAGGGGCTGGCGGAGTATTTGCGATCCAGCGCCGCCTCCAGCATCACGGGCAGGCTCTTGTCCCTGGCGGTCATCAGATAACCGATGGCCCAGCGGCTGATATTGTCCTGGTTGGAGACTTCGATCTTGCGCAGGGTCTCCGCCGGCATCTCCGCATAGCTGTCGTGCAGTTCGGTGACGATCTCCAGATAGGTGGTCAACACCCGCAGCTTGGCGGTGGAGCCCAGCTCCAGCTTGCTGCCCTCGTTGATGTCGAACGGCTGATCCGTGTTGTCGGTCTGCACCCGCACCTTGACCCCTTCCGGCGTCTTCTCGAACAGGGTGAAGCTGTACTTCACGTCCCCCGTCTTCTCCGGCGAGAGCAAACGCTCACCAAATAGACCGACCTGAGCCGCGAAGGTGGGATCCGCCAGTTGCTGCAGATAGCGGGAAATCTCGTTTTGCAGCGGCATGTTGAGGGTGGTATCTGCGGTCAGATCCATGCGGTCCAGATCGTAGAGCTGCACCCCGAGCTGGCGGCTGAGGCGGGTACGCGCTACCTGCAGCCCCTTGTTGTTGTTGACCCGGGTGATCGCCGGTGCCTGCAGGAAGTCACGGAATCCCAGTTTGGCCTTGAGCGCCGACTCCATCAGCGCCGGCGTGATCATCCCTTCCTGAACAAACAGACGCAGGTAACTGTCCGTCAGGGTCGACAGCGCTTCCCGCCCCTGTGCCAAGTAGTAGGAGGGACGGCGGTGAGCGATCATCAGGGAGACGACCTGACGCAGGGCCTGCCCCTGCTCAGCCAGGGTGGCATCCTGATTGCGTTCGGGATCCAACAGACGATTGACCTCATCCACATTGGCACCGAACCAGACCCAGAGACCGTCCCCCAGACCATGAACCTCGCCGTAACCAGGAGCCGCCGAAAGCGGTACCGAGTTGAGATAGGCCCAGGCGACCAGCTTACGCGCCTCCAGTGTCTCAGGGCCCAGCCGGTAGGCACGGACGCTAGCTGAGACCATCTGGCGGATCTTCTCGGTCGGGGAGAGGGTCAACCCATCCGGGGAGTGGCGGTACTTCTCCACTTGAGTCGCCAGCGTACTGCCCCCGGCGGATTGATCCTGCATATCCAGCGCCTTGCCGACTTGCGACAGGGCCGCCTTGCCGAAGCGGGGCCAGTCCACCGCCGGGTTGGCCAGGGGCTGCTCATTGCTCAGCAGATCCCGGTTCTCGATGAACAGCAACGACTGGATCACCAGCGGAGGGATAGAGTTGAAGTCAGGGTAGTAGTGGGTCGGGTACTTGTATTGATAGAAGGGCTCGGCACGGCAGTCGTGCAGGGTCAGTCCGGCCTGCACCTTCTCGGTATAGGGCACGAAGAAGCCGTGACTGGCGTAGTTGTTGAGCGCGTCAGAGAAACGAACCTGCTCGGTCACCTGATAACCGCGCTGGATGAGGCGCTCCTGGATCATCGGCATCAGCACATAGCCGAGCCGTTTGTCGAAGGGGCCATCATCCGGGAAGGTGATCTGCTTGCTGGGACCAGGCTCCAGCTGATAGGTCAGCTTGGCGGCGTAATGAGATATTTCCTGCGATTGCAGGCGGGAAGTCTTCATCTCGTAGCCAACCAGAGCGATGACCGCCGCCAGGCAGAGCAAGAAGATGAAACAGAACAGCCAACGCCACCAGGGACGGCGTTTTCGCTTGTGTTGCCCGTCCGCATGCGGTACGGATGAATCCTGAGATGCCACTGTCTTCAAATCCGTCTGTTTTGATGCGCCCATATCAGCCCCACCATGGTTGCGCAATTTATTGTATTTCATTCAAGCTTAGTCGTTTCAAGTCAAGGGCTTGAAAACTATTGACCGCTTTGAAGGGATGTTAACAGGGCGATTATGAAAATGGGAGTCGATTGTTGCGGTGCACCGAGAGATCCGAGCTGATACGCAGAAGCAAAACACCGGCCAAAAGCCGGTGTTTTGTGAGATCAGACCAATATTATTTGCTGGAGCTCATGCCTTTGAGCTTGGTGCTCAGCTCTTTGCGCTCCTTGGACAGCTCGGCATTCTTGATGATGTGGTCATCGACGCGCTCTTCGTAATCGGCACGCATGTTGGCGATGATGGCCTGCACGTCGTCGATGCTCATCCCCGGCTTGATATAGTCGCTCAGGTTGTCGAGCAGCAGCACCCGCTTCTGGTTGTCACGGATCTTCTTCTCGTTATCGACGATCTCGCGCTTGAGCTTGTTCTGGCGACGGGACATACGCACATATTCCAACACATCGTTGAAGGTAGATTTGTTTACTTGTTCCATATCGATACCACTAACAGAAGGTGAATGAAAACGGGTCGGGTAGAACCATACCAGAGAGAAGATGAAGACATGGTACGGGTGGCCCTGAATGCCCCTTACTCTACCGAGTTATGGTGCAGATACAACCCCAATCCAGACCAGCACGGTGCGGTTGTGAGAAAGAAATCGGCAATGTCGCCAAGTGGGAATCGTGAATGGGTATGAGATCTACGATAAGAATTTCAGGCAATAAAAAAGCCCGCTCATCTGAGCGGGCTTCTTCAATTGGGTGCCTGGCAGTGTCCTACTCTCGCATGGCGAATGCCACACTACCATCGGCGCTACCGCGTTTCACTTCTGAGTTCGGCATGGGATCAGGTGGTTCCACGGCGCTATGGCCGCCAGGCAAATTCTTAATCCAGAAAGCTGACGTGAATAACGATGTTGCTCGTGGCTTGTCGTTATCACTGAATTTTTGAGTAGTTCTTGGGGTTTGTTACAAGTCTCAGAACACTTCTTGGGTGTTGTATGGTTAAGCCTCACGGGTAATTAGTATGGGTTAGCTCAACACGTCGCCGCGCTTACACACCCCACCTATCAACGTTGTGGTCTCCAACGGCCCTTTAGGACCCTCAAGGGGTCAGGGATGACTCATCTCAGGGCTCGCTTCCCGCTTAGATGCTTTCAGCGGTTATCGATTCCGAACTTAGCTACCGGGCAGTGCCACTGGCGTGACAACCCGAACACCAGAGGTTCGTTCACTCCGGTCCTCTCGTACTAGGAGCAACTCCCTTCAATCATCCAACGCCCACGGCAGATAGGGACCGAACTGTCTCACGACGTTCTGAACCCAGCTCGCGTACCACTTTAAATGGCGAACAGCCATACCCTTGGGACCGACTTCAGCCCCAGGATGTGATGAGCCGACATCGAGGTGCCAAACACCGCCGTCGATATGAACTCTTGGGCGGTATCAGCCTGTTATCCCCGGAGTACCTTTTATCCGTTGAGCGATGGCCCTTCCATTCAGAACCACCGGATCACTATGACCTACTTTCGTACCTGCTCGACCTGTCCGTCTCGCAGTTAAGCTGGCTTATGCCATTGCACTAACCTCCTGATGTCCGACCAGGATTAGCCAACCTTCGTGCTCCTCCGTTACTCTTTGGGAGGAGACCGCCCCAGTCAAACTACCCACCAGGCACTGTCCGCGAGCCCGATTCAGGGCCCTGCGTTAGAACATCAAACATACAAGGGTGGTATTTCAAGGACGGCTCCACGACAACTGGCGTCATCGCTTCAAAGCCTCCCACCTATCCTACACATGTAGGTTCAATGTTCAGTGCCAAGCTGTAGTAAAGGTTCACGGGGTCTTTCCGTCTAGCCGCGGGTACACCGCATCTTCACGGCGAATTCGATTTCACTGAGTCTCGGGTGGAGACAGCATGGCCATGGTTACACCATTCGTGCAGGTCGGAACTTACCCGACAAGGAATTTCGCTACCTTAGGACCGTTATAGTTACGGCCGCCGTTTACCGGGGCTTCGATCAAGAGCTTCGCTTGCGCTAACCCCATCAATTAACCTTCCGGCACCGGGCAGGTGTCACACCCTATACGTCCACTTTCGTGTTTGCAGAGTGCTGTGTTTTTGATAAACAGTCCCAGCCATCTGGTCACTGCGACTCCCGACAGCTCCATCCGCAAGGGACTTCACCATCAAGAGCGAACCTTCTCCCGAAGTTACGGTTCTATTTTGCCTAGTTCCTTCACCCGAGTTCTCTCAAGCGCCTTGGTATTCTCTACCCGACCACCTGTGTCGGTTTGGGGTACGATGACTTGTAATCTGAAGCTTAGAGGCTTTTCCTGGAAGCAGGGCATCAATGGCTTCCGCACCGTAGTGCGTTCGTCTCGTGTCTCAGTGTTGTGTCTCCGGATTTGCCTAGAAACACCACCTACGCACTTTCACCAGGACAACCGTCGCCTGGCCCACCTAGCCTTCTCCGTCCCCCCATCGCAATTACAAGTCGTGCAGGAATATTAACCTGCTTCCCATCGACTACGCCTTTCGGCCTCGCCTTAGGGGTCGACTCACCCTGCCCCGATTAACGTTGGACAGGAACCCTTGGTCTTCCGGCGAGGAGGCTTTTCACCCCCTTTATCGTTACTTACGTCAGCATTCGCACTTCTGATATCTCCAGCATGCCTCTCGACACACCTTCGCAGACTTACAGAACGCTCCCCTACCACTCACGCTTAGCGTGAATCCGCGGCTTCGGTGCCTGGTTTGAGCCCCGTTACATCTTCCGCGCAGGCCGACTCGACTAGTGAGCTATTACGCTTTCTTTAAATGATGGCTGCTTCTAAGCCAACATCCTAGCTGTCTGAGCCTTCCCACATCGTTTCCCACTTAACCAGAACTTTGGGACCTTAGCCGGCGGTCTGGGTTGTTTCCCTCTTCACGACGGACGTTAGCACCCGCCGTGTGTCTCCCGGATATTACTTACTGGTATTCGGAGTTTGCATGGGGTTGGTAAGTCGGGATGACCCCCTAGCCCAAACAGTGCTCTACCCCCAGTAGTATTCGTCCGAGGCGCTACCTAAATAGCTTTCGGGGAGAACCAGCTATCTCCGAGTTTGATTGGCCTTTCACCCCCAGCCACAGGTCATCCCCTAACTTTGCAACGTTAGTGGGTTCGGTCCTCCAGTTGATGTTACTCAACCTTCAACCTGCCCATGGCTAGATCACCCGGTTTCGGGTCTACACCTTGCAACTAGACGCCCAGTTAAGACTCGGTTTCCCTACGGCTCCCCTATACGGTTAACCTCGCTACAAAATGTAAGTCGCTGACCCATTATACAAAAGGTACGCAGTCACCCCGAAGGGCTCCCACTGCTTGTACGTACACGGTTTCAGGTTCTATTTCACTCCCCTCACAGGGGTTCTTTTCGCCTTTCCCTCACGGTACTGGTTCACTATCGGTCAGTCAGGAGTATTTAGCCTTGGAGGATGGTCCCCCCATATTCAGACAGGATGTCACGTGTCCCGCCCTACTCGATTTCACATCAAGGTTGTTTTCGTGTACGGGGCTATCACCCTGTATCGCCGGCCTTTCCAGGACCGTTCC
>NZ_CM201342.1:2892500-2967500 GCF_054165525.2 Aeromonas sp. AE23HZ002T15 | reverse complement strand
TGTTAAAGAGCGACGCAGCTTTTGGCTGCTGCGGGAGTGGCATTCTACTCAACCGCCTTCTCGAGTCAAGCCTTATTTGCAAAGGCTTTTCGAGGCACCGACTGGCTTGATTGCGTTGCCGCTTGCCCTGTCGATGGAGGCGCATTATAGGGAGCCGGCGCGGATTGGCAAGGACGATTTCGCATAAAATTCCCATTCGGTGTTCGTTCGCTCACATATGAAACAAATCGACTCTTTTTCACCCGAACCGCCACCTTCCCCCGCTCTCGCTGGATTTTAATTGAACATTTGAAAAGCCACTTTATAATTGACTTTTCAAATGTTCAATTAGGCCCTCGCCATGCATCAGATTCTGGATAGCCGCAAGGAAGAGCAGATCCTGCCCCTGTTTCGTCTGGGATTCAGACCCTTCTTCCTGTTTGGAGCCCTGTTCTCGACTCTGGCCATGGCGGGATGGCTGGGGCAGCTCAACGGCTGGTTCAGCTTGCCGGGGCTGATCAACCCCATCTGGTGGCATGCCCATGAGATGCTGTTCGGCTTTGGCGCGGCCATAGTCGCGGGCTTTTTGCTGACCGCAGTCCAGAACTGGACGGCCCATCCCGGCGTACGCAGTTGGCCGCTGGCTCTGGTGGTGGGGCTCTGGGCGCTGCCGAGAGGGCTGTTGCCCTGGCTTGGGGAGGGCAATACCCTGCTGATGGCGGCGGATCTCATCTGGCTGCCACTGTGCACCTGGTTTCTCGCCAGGCCCATCATCCTGACCCGCCAGTGGCGCAACCTCTTCTTCGTGCCTCTGCTCGTCCTGTTGACCCTGCTCAATGGCGCCAATTGGTGGTGGCGAAGCGATTGGCTCATCACCGAACACCTGTTGATCACCACAGTGCTGTTGTTTACGACGCTGATCGCCGTGATGGGAGGCCGGGTCATTCCCTTCTTTACCGCCAGAGCCACCGGCACGGAGAAAGCCCCCCCCCGCTTGTGGCTGGAGCGCGGAGCCTTGGCGTCCCTATGGCTGATCCTGCTGTTCTGGTTGCTGCAGCCCCTCATCGGGATCCCCCCCCTCTATATAGTCCCCCTATATATAGTGGCGACCTGCCTGCACCTGTGGCGGCAACTGCGCTGGCGCCCAGACGCCACCCTTCCTCATCCCTTGTTGTGGTCCCTGCACCTGGCTTATCTGTTCATCCCGCTGGGTCTGCTCGCCCTCGCGGCCCAGGCCGCCGGCTGGCCCATCACCCTGTCGCTGGCCAGCCATCTGCTGAGTGCAGGCTGCATGGGCACCATGATCCTGGGGATGATCGCCCGGGTGTCCCTCGGCCACAGTGGCCGATCCTTGCAGGTGGGTCGCAGGATCACGGCGGCGTTCGCCCTAGTCATCCTCTCCGCGCTGATGCGGGTAGTGATCCCCCTGCTCTGGCCGGCGCTGGCCCTGACGGGGTGGAATCTGAGCGGCTGGAGCTGGGTCGCGGCCTATGGACTGTTCATCTGGGTCTACACCCCCATACTGATGAGACCCAGGGCGGATGGACGCCCTGGATAACCCGTCAGGAGCGGATGGCCGGGTAGTGGATCAGGTTATGGAAGACGGCGGGGGCCACCCCCAGATTGCGGTAACCATGGGGGCGATCGGCGGCGAAGCGTACCGCCTCCCCCTGCATGAGGGTGCGCCACTCTCCATCGGTCAACACCTCCATGGCACCACTGATGACGATCACATGCTCGGTGACTCCCGGTTCATGGGGCTCGGACTCCCGTTGATAGCCGGGTAGCAGGGTGAGTTCGAACAGTTCGAACCCGAACCGCCCCTCATAGGGAAATAGCGGCGCCACCTGCATGCCCTCTCCCGCCGGCTGTTGGCGAATGGCATCGGCGACGCGATAGAGCGTCTGCTCCTGCTCATGGGGAGCGGGCTCGATAAAGCTGGAGAAGGAGGCCCGAAAGCCGGTGGCTATCTTCCACAGGGTCGCCACCGTCGGGCTCGACTCCCCCCTCTCGATCTGCCCCAGCATGGCCTTGCTCACCCCGGTCTCACGGGCGGCGGCGTCCAGGCTCCAACCTCGCTCAGCCCGCAGCGCCTTCAGTCGTGCCGCCAGGTGCAGACTCATCTCTTGCATAACCTCTCCCCGGAATTTCTTTTCACCACCTTGTGCGCAATAACGCACAAGGCTATAGTCGAGCCCATATTGTACGTAATAACGCACAAGCCGCCAGCACATACAAGGAAGTCATCATGCCCTTTGCCCTACCCCATCTGGCCGCGGGCCTGATCGCCGTACTGGTTGGCTACACCAGTTCGGTCGTCCTGATTATCCAGGCCGCCACCGCCGCCGGTGCCGATGCGGCCCAGGTCTCCTCCTGGCTGTGGACCCTGGGGATCGGCATGGGTATCAGCTGTATCGGCCTCTCCCTCTATTACCGTGTGCCGGTATTGACCGCCTGGTCGACCCCGGGGGCCGCCCTGCTCATCACCAGCCTGGGAAATTTCAGCCTGGGGGAGGCCATCGGTGCCTTCGTGATCTCCTCCTTACTGATCACCCTGTGCGGCATCAGCGGCTGGTTCGATCGCCTGATGCGACATATTCCGGCTCCCCTGGCCGCCGCCATGCTGGCCGGGGTCCTGCTCCGTTTCGGGCTGGATCTGTTCAGGGTCGCCCCAGAGGATCCCCTGCTGCTGGGGACCCTGTTAATCGCATTTTTGACAGGCAGGCACCTGTGGCCACGCTATACCATGGTGCTGGTGCTCGCCGTCGGCATGCTGGTCTGCGCCTTGCGGGGGGAATTGCAGTTGGATGGCCTCGGCTGGCAGCTCTCCGCCCCGGTCTGGACCACGCCGACCTTTTCCCTCGATGCCCTGCTGGGAGTCGCCCTGCCGCTCTTCATCGTCACCATGACGTCGCAGAACATGCCCGGCATCACCATTCTACGGGCCCACGGCTATCAGCCCGCCACCTCTTCCCTCATCAGCTGGACCGGCCTGACCGGCCTGCTGCTAGCCCCCTTCGGCGGCTACGCCTTCAACCTGGCCGCCATCACGGCCGCCATCTGCATGGGCAAGGAGGTGGATCCCGATGCCAACCGGCGCTGGCCCGCCGCGGTCTGGGCCGGTTGCTTCTACCTGCTTACCGGTTGCTTCGGCGCTACCGTAGTGGCCCTGTTCAGCGCGTTTCCCACCGCTCTGGTCACCTGCGTGGCCGGACTGGCACTGCTCGGGACCATAGGCAGCAGCCTGCACGGGACCTTGCAACAGGATGAGGAGCGGGAGGCCGCCTTGCTGACCTTCATCATCACCGCCTCCGGGATCAGCCTGCTCGGGGTCGGATCCGCCTGCTGGGGGCTGCTGGTCGGCATAGGGTTGCACCAAGTCAATCGACTGCGGGCCTGACCTGCCCATCTGGGGAGACTCCAGTGAGACGCCGCACATAATTCGGCAAGCATGGTTCACAGTTGAAACCAATTGCCGTCTAGTGGGCGGGAGGCGCCCATTCTTCCCGGGATGCGCCTCGTCAGACTCAACATTGGAGAAAGATAATGAGGAATCAGGCTGTCATCTTATTACTGGCCCTGCTGGGGACCAGCGCGGCCCAGGCCGCCGATACGGACAGGGAGCTGGCACGCCAGCTCGCCCTGCAGCAGAAGAACCTGCTGCCCCTGCTCGCCAATCAGGAGTACCAGGCACCGCTACCGAATCTGCTGCAAAAAGCCAGTCCCAGGCTGAAGCGACAGGCAACCGATGCCAACCAGGCCGCCATCAGCCGGCAGGGGCTGGAGGGAGAGGTCAAGCAGCTGATGCAGCTGAGGCTGGCCAACCCGGAGCAGGCGGCCGCCCTGAAGCAAGGGGTCGACCCCCTCATCGCCTATGTACCCAGTGGCGATGAACAGAGCTGGAGCGCCATCGAAGCCTTTGATACGGCTGGCAATCCCGTCTATCTCGATGTGAACCAACCGCCGGCGCGGCCGGTTCTGGTGGTGGAGGCCGACCCCATCAAGGCCAAGAATGCCGGCTTGCAGGTGATGCGCAAGGCGCTGGCTGCGGCAGAGTTGCAAGCAGCCCCCATGGCGCAGAGCAGCACCGCCCCCCTGAAAACCAGCATCCTCAAGAAGATCAGGTTGAACGACGATCAGGAACCCTGGCTGCTCGGGGCCGCCGAGGTCTACGCCGTGGTGGCCGGGGTCAATCCCAGCCGAGATGAGCCCGTGGTGGACATAGTCGACATGCCCTATCTCGATTATGACAACACCGACTACAGCCCGAACCAGATCCTGGTGTACTGGGATCGCTATCGCTGGGGCGCCGTCGATGTGGTCATGATGGAGCAGGACGACAACGTCAACTACAAGGAGCTCAGCGCCCTGCTGATCGAGGCGCTCAAGCTCGGCTTCACCGCCGGCGGCGTGCCGGAAGCCCTGCCCTTCCTCGACCTCGGTGGCCGCATCGTCAAGGCCCTGCCCGACTCCTGGATGACCAACAACGACGACTACCTGGATACCTTCTACACCCTGGAACAAGACCAGCGTTATGACCAGTATCCGGGGGCCGCCGGCAATGCCGTCATCACCCTGGAGCCCAAGGAGATCCAGCCGACCCGTCCCTGACGATCGGCCATAGCAAAAAAGCCAATGAGGCGACTCATTGGCTTTTTTTGTTGGTGTGATCCGGGGATCAGACCTGGGACTTGGGCCTCACCCCCAGGGTGTGGCAGATGGCATAGGTCAGTTCGGATCGGTTCAGGGTATAGAAGTGGAAGTCCTTCACCCCCTCCTGACTCAGTACCCGCACCTGATCGATGGCGATGCTGGCCCCCACCATGTTGCGGGTGGTCTGGTCGTTGTCCAGCCCCTCGAAGCGCTGATGCATCCAGCGCGGGATCTTCACGTTGGTGAAGCCGGCGAACTTGGCCAGGGTCTGGTAGTTGGAGACCGGCAGGATCCCCGGCACGATTTCGGCGTCGATGCCGATGGCGGCGCAGCGATCCCGAAAGCGCAGATAGGTCTCCACATCGAAGAAGAACTGGGTGATGGCACGGTTCGCACCCGCATCTATCTTGCGCTTCAGGCTCAGCAGATCGGACTGGGCGCTACGCGCCTCGGGGTGTCCTTCCGGATAGGCAGCCACCGAGATGTCAAAGTCGGCCTCGGACTTGAGCAGGGCGACCAGATCCGTGGCATACATGTCGGGCTTGTCGATGCCGGCGGGCAGGTCGCCACGCAGGGCAACGATGTGGCGGATCCCGCTGTTCCAGTAGTCACGGGCTATGGTGCGCAGCTCGTCGCGGCTGGCATCGATACAGGTCAGGTGCGGGGCGGCGATGAGACCGGTGCGCTCCTTGATATCCTTGATCACCTTGTGAGTGCGATCCCGGGTGCCCGAGTTGGCGCCGTAGGTCACGGAGACGAACTTGGGCTCCAGCACCTGGAGCCGCTCGATGGATTGCCACAGGGTGTTTTCCATCCCTTCGCTGTTGGGGGGGAAAAACTCGAAGCTGACCGAAATGTTGTTACCCAAGTCCGCCAGACTCTGGTTGAGTGCCTCAACCTGACGCGCGCTGTGAAATCCCATCTGCTCTCTCCCTGTCCTGCCATCTGCTTCGGTACGTCAAACGGATGTTTGGACGTCTAAACGTCTTGCTATCTTTATGAGAAAACCGATCAAAGTCAACATCGATTTGCATCGAATCTCGGAACGATGGTTTTTTTATTCGGCAATTCGACTTAAGTAACCATGACCCCCCATCCCAAAATGATCTCAGGCACGCTATGATGCGGGCGGATCGTCTAGGACGTTCTGAATCTGCGTGTGATTGTTTGGCCGGGTCTTCCCGGCCTTTTTTTAACTTCTCCCTCCTCCTGCCGATAATCATTTGAGTCACTTGCAGGAACCCATCATGGAAGACCACCCCGGCTTTGCCACCGATTTATTGTTTGAGCGCTATCAGGGCGAGGTCCGGGATCACGGCCAGTTCTGGACGGTACGGATCCCAACGGCGCCGGATTACTACTTCGGCAACTACCTGCTGCTGCCCTCCCCGCCGAGCGACCGTGACAAGGGCTGGCTCGAAGCCAGTTTCGATCTATGGATCGGCCAGGATCCCAGGGTCCGTCATCGCACCTTCCAGTGGCCCCTCGCCGAGGGGCAGAACAGCCGGGTCGCGGGTTTCGTGGCGGCGGGCTACCAATACATGGAGTGCGTGGTGCTGGCACTGGATGCCATTGACTGGCAAGCAGACACCCAGGCGAATTTCTCCCCCGCCCGCGCCTTTACCACTACGGACTGGGATGACTGGCTGGACCTGGAGATGGCCGAACGGGAGCCGACTCATCCCGCCGAGGGCTACCTCGCTTATCTGCACTCGAGGCGCAACCTCTATCAGGGCATGATTGCCGACGGGCTGGGGCAGTGGTGGGGGATCTGGCAAGACGAGCAGCTGATCGCCAGCTGCGGCCTCTTCTTCACCACCAGGCTGGGGCGCTTCCAACTGGTGCGCACCCACAGGGATTGGCGCAATCGCGGGCTCTGCCGCCAGTTGCTGAGCCAGGTCTCACGCCAGGGTCTGACGCAGGCCGAACGCCTCATCATAGTGGCCGACGAGCATTATCATGCCCAGCGCATCTATCGCAGCCTCGGCTTCGCCCCCGTCGCCCGTATCGGCAGCCTGTGCCGCTGGCAAACAGAATAACGACCTCCCCACCGGCGAGGGATCCGTGGTGGCCAGCCCGCGACGGACAGAAAAAGACCCGGACAGTGCCGGGCCAAAATGAGACGTGCTTGGTTATATGGCCACGATGGGGCCAATTGAATGGGATCAGAAACGGTAGCCAACGCCAAACATGAAGGCGACCGGATCGATGGAGGTATTGATGGTGCCGACGGCGGTGTGGACATCGGTATCGATGTCGATGAGCCAGGCCGAGGCGTTGACGAACCAGCGATCGTTGATGGCCATGTCCAGGCCCACCTGACCCGCCAGCCCCCAGGAGGAGTCGACGCTGACGTCAGAGCCATCCAGGGCGCCGCGGCCCTCTTCGTCGAAGAAGAAGGTGTAGTTGACGCCGGCCCCCACGTAGGGACGCACCTTGCTGTTGGCATCCCCGAAATAGTACTGCGCCATCAGGGTCGGCGGCAGGTGCTTGACCTTGGCCACTTCTTCCCCACCCAATTTTACAGAGTGGGAAAACGGCGTTGCAGCCAGCAGTTCGACGCCCCAGTTGTCGGTGATCATGTAGGAGAGGGTCAGGCCCAGCTGCATATTGCTGTCAATATCCAGAACATCATCACTGCTGGTCTGGGGGGAGACGAACGCCAGCCCGCCACGCACCAGAATATCACCGGCCTGGTGTGCCATGGCGAGAGGGGAAGCAAAGGCGGCTGCGATTACCAGAGGAAGGATCTTTTTCATCACTTAATTCCCTTTTTTTGTTTTCTTTCTATGTTGTAAGCCTGAAAACTATAAAAGGATGTGAATGAAGGGTTATTGATTTAGCTCAATAGTTATCAAGAAATAGATGGATGCGCACGGCAACTTCAATTGTTCACCAAACCATCTAAAATGATATAGATTCACATTAAATACATGCACTTACATTATTACCATGCCACCACACCCCACCATAAATACCAATCAAATATATCTTTAAATCTCCCATCCCCTCGCCGGATGTTGTTTAACTGTCACGGACGGCGTATTTTATTAATGCGGTGTAGCGCAGCTGTAATAGAACATTTATGAAACCACAGACTCGAAAAGACAAAATACTGGGTATATTGGCAGCCATCTGGGGCATAGGCTCCTTCCTGTTTATCTTGCTGGGCTTCGTGTTTGCCCTCGCCTTCCTGATGCTGACCCACTGATCTCCTTTCCCCCCGACTTGTAAATTTCCGGTGTTACTCACGACCAGCTCATCGCCGTCCGCGAACGTGCTTGAGCAGAACATTCGGACACCTCACCAACCGCAACCGACAAAAAAGGGGCCAGAGGCCCCTTGTCTGTCTTTCTCGCTTTACTTGCTCAGCAGCGGCGCCAGGAAGCGCGCCGTGTGGGATTCCTTGCAACGGCTCATCTCCTCCGGCGTGCCGGTCACCAGGATGCGACCACCACCAGATCCCCCTTCCGGCCCGAGATCGACGATCCAGTCGGCGGTCTTGATGACGTCCAGGTTGTGCTCGATGATGACGATGGTGTTGCCTCTATCCCGCAGCTGGTGCAGCACCTTGAGCAGTTGCTGGATGTCGTGGAAGTGCAGGCCGGTGGTCGGCTCATCCAGGATGTAGAGGGTCTGGCCGGTGTCGCGCTTGGAGAGCTCCCGCGCCAGCTTGACCCGCTGCGCCTCGCCACCGGACAGGGTGGTGGCGGACTGGCCGAGGCGGATGTAGGAGAGGCCCACGTCCATCAGGGTCTGCAGCTTGCGCGCCACCGCCGGCACCGGATCGAAGAACTCGCGAGCATCTTCCACCGTCATCTCCAGGATCTCGTGGATGTTCTTGCTCTTGTACTTCACCTCCAGGGTCTCGCGGTTGTAGCGCTTGCCCTTGCAGACGTCGCACGGCACATACACATCCGGCAGGAAATGCATCTCCACCTTGATGACCCCGTCCCCCTGACAGGCCTCGCAGCGGCCCCCCTTCACGTTGAAGGAGAAGCGGCCCGGCTGATAGCCGCGGGAACGCGCCTCCTGGGTGCCGGAGAGCAGCTCGCGGATCGGGGTGAACAGGCCGGTATAGGTCGCCGGGTTGGATCTCGGGGTGCGGCCGATGGGGCTCTGATCGATATCCACCACCTTGTCCAGATGCTCCAACCCTTCCACGCTGCGGTACGGCGCCGGGGTGGATTCGGTGGCCTTGTTCAGCTCCCGATGGGCGATGCGGAACAGGGTATCGTTGATGAGCGTCGACTTGCCGGAGCCTGAGACCCCAGTCACGCAGGTCATCACCCCGATCGGCAGATCCAGGTTGACGTTGCGCAGGTTGTTGCCGCTCGCCCCCTTCAATTTCAGCCACTTGCCGCTGAGCGGTGTGCGCTCGGCCGGGATGGCGATCTGTTTGCGACCGGACAGGTAGTCACCGGTCAGGGACTCGGGGTTCGCGATGATCTCCGCCGGCGTGCCTTGCGCGACTATGGCGCCGCCATGCACCCCGGCGCCGGGGCCTATGTCCAGCACATGGTCGGCGAGGCGGATGGCGTCCTCGTCGTGCTCCACCACTATCACCGTGTTGCCGAGGTCGCGCAGGTGGGTCAGGGTCTTGAGCAGTCGCTCGTTGTCTCTCTGGTGCAGGCCGATGGAGGGCTCATCCAGCACGTACATGACCCCCACCAGGCCGGCACCGATCTGGCTCGCCAACCGGATGCGCTGAGCCTCACCGCCGGACAGGGTCTCGGCGCTGCGGGACAGGCTCAGGTAGTTCAGGCCCACGTTCACCAAGAAGCCGAGCCGCTCGACGATCTCTTTCAGGATCTTCTCGGCGATCTGGGCCCGCTGGCCGGTCAGCTCGATACCGGCGAAGAACGCCAGCGCATCGCCGATGGACTGCTCGGCGATGGCGGGCAGGTTGCGGTTGTCCACGAACACGTGGCGCGCCTCTTCCCGCAGCCGGCTGCCACCGCAGCTGGCACAGGACTTGTTGGCGATGTATTTGGCGAGCTCTTCCCGCACCGAGTTGGACTCGGTCTCCCGGTAGCGGCGCTCCATGTTGTGCAGGATCCCCTCGAACGGGTGCTTGCGTACCACCACATCGCCGCGATCGTTCATGTAGCGGAACTCGATCTCGGCCTTGCCGGAACCCCGCAGGATCACCTCCTGGGTCTTGAGGGACAGATCCTCCCAGGGGCTTTCCAGATCGAACTTGTAGTGCTCGGAGAGGGATTTCAGCATCTGGAAGTAGTAGAAACTGCGCTTGTCCCAACCCCGGATGGCGCCACCGGCCAGACTCTGGCCCGGGTCGCTGATCACCTTGGCGGGATCGAAATATTGCTGCACCCCGAGGCCGTCGCAGGTGGGACAGGCACCGGCCGGGTTGTTGAAGGAGAAGATGCGCGGCTCCAGCTCCGACATGGAGTAGCCGCACTCGGGACAGGCGAAGTTGGCGGAGAAGGTCATGGGCTCCACGCCTTCCTCCCCGTCCATGGGGGCCACCAATACTATGCCGCCGGACAGGGTCAGCGCCGTCTCGAACGACTCTGCGAGGCGCAGGGCCAGATCGGCGCGCACCTTGAAGCGGTCCACCACCACTTCGATGGTGTGCTTCTTGTGCAGCTCCAGGGTGGGAGGATCGGAGAGATCGCACACCTCGCCGTCGATGCGGGCACGGATGTAACCCTGGGCCGCCAAATTCTCCAGCAGCTTGGTGTGCTCCCCCTTGCGGTTGCGCACCACGGGGGCCAGCAGCATCAGCTTGCTGCCCTCGGGCTGGGCCAGCACCTGATCCACCATCTGGCTGATGGTCTGGGCGGTCAGCGGGATGGCGTGGGTTGGGCAGCGCGGCTCGCCGACCCGGGCGAACAGCAGCCGCAGGTAGTCGTAGATCTCGGTGATGGTCCCCACGGTGGAGCGCGGGTTATGGGAGGTGGACTTCTGCTCGATGGAGATGGCCGGGGAGAGCCCCTCGATATGGTCCACGTCCGGCTTCTCCATCAGGGAGAGGAACTGGCGGGCATAGGCGGAGAGGGACTCCACATAGCGGCGCTGCCCCTCGGCATAGAGAGTATCGAACGCCAGCGAAGACTTGCCGGAGCCGGACAGACCCGTCACCACGATCAACTTGTCGCGGGGCAGGATCAGGTTGATGTTCTTCAGATTGTGGGTGCGGGCACCCCGAATCACGATTTTTTCCATCTTCTTGCACGCTCGATACACAAACCAGAGCGAACCAGTATGGCATAGAGACTACTGGATGGATAGACAGTTAACGGGGGAAATCATCGGGGTGACACCCATAGGAACGGCCGCCCTCCGGCTCCGTGGAACCAGCCGAAATGTAGGCTGAGACGGCGATAAAAACGATGGATAAAACGAGTAGTGGTGCCATCCATCACCAGAACGCCACTCTCTACGGGATAGCTCTGCTGCTCAGGCGGCTGGGATGCCAGCAGGATATCGGCATCCCTGATCTCCTCGCTGGCCAGCGATATACCGGGTATCAGTGTGAGCCCCGAACCCGCCTCAGTGGGAACTCGTCAGATCGAGGTACTCCTTGGCCCAGCTCACCGCCTGCAGCCGATTCTTGACGTTCAACTTCTTGAAGACGTTATAGAGGTGGGACTTGATGGTGTGCTCGCTGACGAACAGGTTGTCGGCGATCTCGGTGTTGGAGGCCCCCGTCATCAGGTGGCGGATGATCTCACGCTCACGTGCCGTCAGCAGGCTCTGGCTGCGCTGGGTCGGCTCCGCCCCCTGCCGGTAATAGCTGACCAGCTCGCACATCAGGTGGCGAGGGATCCAGAATTCCCCCTGCCTCACCTTCTTGATGCCGGCCACCAGTCGGTCCAGGGGGTCCTGGCGAAAGAAGAGGCCGCTGGTGTTGGGCCACATCAGCAGCAGATCCCGATCCGTGTTGGTCGGCGCATTGAGCAGCACGGTATGGACCCCATCGAACGCGGCGATATTCCTGTGCCAGTCAAACTGCTGGCTTGACTTGAGATAGTCCAGATCGACCAAGAACAGGCTGCAACCCGTGACGGTCAGCAGCTGATCGGGGTGGCTGATGAGGCATATGGGCTGACCCAGTTGAGCCATCAGATAACTCATGAAGGTGCTCGCCTGAACATTGCCTTCGGTCACGAGTACCAGCGGAGTCTCTGTCTTCATGGGGCTCTTCCTCGAACTTTTTGCCTGTCGGCCTTGATCGTCATGTCATACGCCAGCAATGGTCGCGAGAGAGTAACAAGCCGTTGTTTTTACATAGTATTAAAAAAGCATTAGGCTTCATATGGGTCGACATAAAATCATTTTTTTATCAGGCAATACAGTGGACTAGGAGAGCCCCCCTATTTGGGGGGGGAATGAGGCAGGATGGGGCAAACTGTGATCAGGCTCCTCACGCCGACAAAAATGCAAAGACGTGAGCCACCCCCCATGGCCGTACTTGCCGGGATCAGGGCAACTGCGATAGCGTATTCCCACCCGCCAGGGGGATGGCTCAAACCGCTCCTGCGGCGCTAAAGATGTGCTATCCCGCACATCAACTGTTACTATGGCGAGCTAATCCGGATGTCGATGACAGGGCCCGGCCCCATCAGCGACCCGCTGGCAATCCCGCGTCAGATCAGACGATGGCGGACTTGCGCGGCAGCAATATTGTGAGTGAACCCAGACCAGTCAGCTGGTCGGTATATAAGGTGGAAGAGAGATTATGGCCAGTCGAGGCATCAACAAAGTCATTCTGATCGGTAACCTGGGGCAGGATCCTGAAGTGCGCTACATGCCGAGTGGCGGTGCCGTGACCAACATCACCATAGCCACCTCCGAGACCTGGCGTGACAAGCAAACCGGTGAGCAGAAAGAGCGCACCGAGTGGCACCGCGTGGTGTTCATGGGCAAGCTGGCCGAAGTCGCGGGTGAATACCTGAAGAAAGGTTCCCAGGTCTATGTGGAAGGCAAGCTGCAGACCCGCAAGTGGCAGGATCAGAGTGGCCAGGAGCGCTACACCACCGAAGTACTGGTCGACAGCTTCACCGGTGTGATGCAGATGCTGGGTGGCCGTCCGCAAGGGGGTCAGGGCATGGGCGGTCAGCAATCCCAAGGCAACTGGGGTCAGCCGCAACAGGCTCCCCAGCAGAACATGCAGCGTCCCGCTCCCGCACCGCAGCAGAACATGCAGCAGCAACAGGGTGGCTACGGTCGTCCTGCGCAGCAGCCGCAGTCCGCACCGCCGGTCTACAACGAGCCGCCGATGGACTTCGACGACGACATTCCGTTCTAAGACACCCAGGCCCTGACGATTCAGGGCCTTTTTTTGCCTGCTTCTGACGCAGTCAGCCCCCCTTTTTGAGCTTTTGGAGGTGCCGCGTCCCCATAGCGTCATGATTGCCGAGTCTTGGGGCTACCATCTGGGCGAACCCCATCCGAGATCCTGTATGACCCCGTTCAACCGCCTGCTGTGCTGCATCCTGCTGCTTCATGTCAGCCCGCTGCTGGCCGAGCCGTTGCGCGTCGGGGTCAGCTTTGCCATTCCCCCCTATGTGATACAGGAGCAAGGCCGGGGCATAGAGCTGGACCTGCTGACCGCCGCCTTCGCCGACAGCGGTTATGAACCCCAGTTCGTCTACCTGCCGCTGGAGCGCACCTTTCGCATGCTGGCACAGGGCAAGCTGGATGCCGTCATCAATGTCAAACCCGGCATGCTGGCCCAGGTGCACCTCTCCCAACCGGTGATCACCTTCCACAACCGGGTATTCACGCTGGGCGAGGTGCCAGTGCGGACCCTGTCAGATCTGGCCACCCTGAGAGTCAGCGCCTTTCAGCGGGCGCAGCAGATCCTGGGAGAGGAGTTCGCCCGCATCAGCGCCCAGAATACGCGGTATGAGGAGGTAGCGCGGCAAGAGAGCCAGGTGCAGAAGCTGTTGCTGGGGCGCACGGATGCGGTGATCCTGGAGCAGCGGGTGTTCTACTACTATCTGGCGCAGCTCAGTCAGGACAAGCGCAACGGGGAGCGCTATCGCCCCGAGCGGGTACGCCAGCTGGATTTGTTCCCGCCCACCCAGTACCACTTCGCCTTTCGTCAGGCGGCGCAGCAGCAGTGGTTCGATCGCCAGCTGACCAGGATGAAGGAGGATGGCCGCTATGCCAGGATCTTCGCCGCCTATGGCACCTCACCGGGCGCCGAAAACATAAAAGCCAGCCCATGACAGGCTGGCTTGATACTGGCTCCAAAGGAACAACAGTGTAGGAGCGTTACTTCATCGCGCCGCCATTTTTCAGATCGGCTTTCTGCCGTTTGGCTTCGCGTTTCTCTTTCAGTGACATCTGCGGTTTTTTCTTGGCATCTTTGCCGTGATGCTGTTCTTTGTTACTCATCATCAGACTCCAAAAATGTTACCCAGACAGTTGGAACCAAGGTTCCAGCATGCCATCCGAATCATAGACTTCAGTACGCTTGCAGTGACGATCCTGGATCGCACTCACTTCAGCATACCCCCAACGTCCCGCCCGGATCCAGCCTCATGGCACCAGGCCGCCAACCCCTCACCCAGCTGGTCACCCAGAGCCCGGCCAAAACCCGGTCGGCTTATTCATTTTGATGATGGAAAAGGCGATTCCATAAGAGATGCTTCACCGACTGTGCTAGGGTGAACCATCCCTGCCACAGGAGTGCCCCCATGAAGAAACTCGAGATGAAGGATCTCACCGAAGCCGAGAAGGCCGAGATCACCTTGTTGCTGCAAAAGGCTCAGGCCAATGCGGATCACACCCTGAGCAACGGGGAGCGCAACAAGATCCGTGAAGAGGGGCGCCTGAAGATCGAGGCCGATCGCAACAAGGCCGCCAAGGCAGCCTCTGCCCTGGCAAGAGAGAAGGCCAAGGCGCGCACCAGGGATCAATCCGCTTCCGAAACCTTCAGCTGGTCAGACTCCGTCAGCAACAAGTACCGAAGCAAACGCTAACCCTGCATAACCTGTCCGGACGGGGATGGCATCGTCCGGACCTGGCACGTCATGCCTCCTTGACCAGCGGCCCAAGGACCACCTTGTTCATCTGGTAGAAGGCGATTTTGTCCACAGAAACCACTCCAAAGCGGACGATGGCAGGCAGTTAACACCGAGATAAAGATTGCCATGGCGAGGTGTGCGTGTTCTAATCGATTCGATGGTTCGGTAGTTCAGACCTGATTATGTTAGGCAGTCATTTTAAAGCAGTGATTTGTGCATGAGTTCTTCATCGAAGATTCAGGCCAAATAATTATCCTTCTTTAGTGCTCCCCATACGTATTGCTGACGAAAAATCATGGATTGCCACAACAGGTGGCGTTTCAATATCACTATTCAAGGAAATTATCATGTCCAACAAAATGACTGGTACCGTTAAGTTCTTCAACGCTGAGAAAGGTTTTGGCTTCATCTCCCCGGCTGACGGCAGCAAAGACGTGTTCGTACACTTCTCCGCCATCCAGTCCAACGGTTTCAAAACCCTGGAAGAAGGTCAGCGCGTTGAGTTCACCATCGAGCAAGGCCAGAAAGGCCCGGCTGCTGCCAACGTAGTTGGTCTGTAATTCAAGCCAGGAAGCCTGATCGTTCATCGACAGGACCTTCTGCACGAATTGAAAAAACCCGCCTCGGCGGGTTTTTTGTTGCCCCAATGCCAGCTTCTCCCCTCATCCTCCCCCGATCCCAACCATCCCCCTATCCCCCAGACTAGTGCCGCTCCCCCCTCACCCTCATCTGATCTCAACCCCACTAAATACGATTAATTATCATTTACACACCTTGCCGTGCTGACTACAATGCCCGCCGAACTCGGGACTAAGTCCAATTGAGACTTATCGCCCCTGGACACCGGCAGGCTAGGTCACCGAGTCGCTCATGGATGAATCCCATTTTCCCATTCACAGAGTTCAGGCCAAGATGACAACGATCCCTCCTCACAAGCTGACCCCCCTCATTCTCGCGTCCCTCGCCGTCCCTGCCTATGCTGCCGAACCCGAGGTCATGGTCGTGACCGCCTCCGGCTTCCAGCAGAAGATCGAGGACACGGCGGCTTCCATCTCGGTGGTGACCCGTGAACAGCTGGAGAAGCGTGCCTATCGGGACGTCACCGACGCCCTGAAGGACGTGCCCGGCGTAGTGATCACCGGCGGGGGCAGCAGCAGCGACATCAGCATCCGCGGCATGGGCTCGAAGTACACCCTGATGCTGGTCGACGGCAAGCGGGTCGACAGCCGCGGCACCCGCCCCAACAGCGACGGTCCCGGCATAGAGCAGGGTTGGCTGCCTCCGTTGCAGGCCATAGATCGCATCGAGGTGGTGCGCGGTCCCATGTCGTCCCGCTACGGCTCGGATGCCATGGGGGGCGTCATCAACGTCATCACCCGCAAGACCAGCAGCATGAGCGCCTGGCAGGGCTCCCTCCATGCGGACTCCACCTTCCAGGAGAACAAGGCGTCTGGCGACATCTTCCAGACCGACGGCTATACAGCAGGCAACCTGGTGGACGGGCTGCTGGGGATGCGCCTCAATGGCCAGCTCTCCCACCGGGGAGAGGATCAGTTCCAGAACGGCTTCGCCGAACAGGAGACGAAAAGCGGCACCGCCGTGTTCAGCCTGACGCCGGATGCACACAATGGCTTCGACTTCGAGGTCAGCCGCTCCCTGCAGGATAGAGACCGCACCCCGGGCGAATCCCTGCCGGCCAAGTCCAAGCCCAGTCTGAACACCTACGAGCGCACCAACTACGCCATCACCCACAACGGCCAGTACGACTTCGGCTCATCCACCAGCTATCTGCAGCGGGAAGAGAACACCAACCCCGGCCGCCAGATGAAGATGATCAACAGCATCGCCGACACCCACACCCAGTTCATCCTGGGGGATCACTACCTGAGCCTCGGCGGCCAGTACCGTTACGAGGATCTGCAGGATCAGGGCAACCAGCTCAACGTGAGCAACCGGGCCAGCCAGCTGACCCGCTGGAGCTGGGCCCTCTTCCTGGAGGATGAGTGGTCCCTGACGGACAGCTTCGCCCTGACCGGCGGGGTCCGCATGGATCAGGATCAGAACTACGGCACCCACTGGAGCCCTCGCCTCTACGGGGTCTGGCACCCTGCGGAGTTCTGGACCCTGAAGGGCGGGGTCTCGACGGGCTATCGCTCCCCCGACCTGCGCATGTCGGCGGCCAACTGGGGCCAGGCCACCGGTGGTGGCACCCAGGATGGCATCCTGGTCGGCAATCCGGATCTCAAGCCGGAGACCAGCGTCAGCGAGGAGATCGCCCTGCTATGGGACGCCCGCGAAGGGCTCAGCGCCAGCCTGACCCTGTTCAACACCGACTTCGAGGACATGCTCTCCGAGATCCGTCGCTGCTCCAGCAAGACAGACCCGTCCTGCACCCTCAATGGGCATACCTACGACTTCATCAGCGACCGCATCAACGTCGAAAAAGCGAACATGCGCGGCGTGGAGAGCACGGCCAACTGGGCCATCAATGAGGATTGGTCCCTGGCCTCCAGCTACACCTATACCCAGTCCGAGCAGAAGAGCGGCCCCATGGAAGGTAAACCGCTGAACCAGATGCCCCGCCACATGTTCAACGCTTCGGTCGACTGGCAGACCACCACGGATGTCAGCCTCTGGTCCAGGGTCAACTTCCGCAGCAAGACCTCCGACTACCTGAGCCGCACCCGGATGGCCGAAGGCACCCCCTCCTACACCTTCTTCGACACCGGCCTGGTCTACAAGGCCAATCCGCATCTCAACGTCACCGCCGGCGTCTACAACCTGTTCGACAAGACGGTGGATTACGGCAGCTACGGCACTGTGCTGGACGGTCGCCGCTACAACCTGGGGATCACCTACCAGTTCTGATGGTCGGCGCCACCACAGCGATAAATAAAGAGGGCGCCCTGGGCGCCCTCTTTTTCACCATCAATGGTCACAGCGGCAGGCGGATCCTCGCCTCCAGCCCGCCGCCGTCTCTATTGTGCAGGGTCAACTCCCCCCCGTGCTGGTGCACCAGGGTGCGGGCGATGGCGAGCCCCAGCCCCACGCTGCCGGACTCCGTATTGCGAGCCCCGTCGAGGCGCACGAAGGGCTTGAACACCTCCTCCAGCTGGCCCGGATCTATGCCGGGCCCCCGATCGCAGACCCGGATCAGCAGCTCGCTGTCGGTGCGCTCGAGGGAGACCTCGGCGCTGCCCGCATACTTGATGGCGTTGCCGATGAGGTTCTGCAGCACCCGGCGCAGGGTGTTGGCACGGCAGGCGTAGACCTGCTTGCCCTCGGCCAGGCAGGTGACCGGCTGGCCCGTGTCCGCATAGTCGTCACACAGGCTCTCCAGCAGGCTCACCAGATCCAGCTCCCGGGTCGCCTCCTGCAGCCCCTCCTCCCGGGCGAAGCTCAGGGTCGCCGCCAGCATCTGCTCCATCTGCTGCAGGGTCTGCTGGAAGCGCTCCTTGTCCTCTCCATCCGCCAGAAACTCGCTACGCAGCCGCAGGCTGGTGATGGGGGTACGCAGGTCGTGGGAGATGGCGGCCAGCATGCGGGTCCTGTCCTGCACGAAGCGATCGAGCCGGGTGTGCATCCGGTTGAAGGCCTGGATGGATTCGCGGATCTCCGTCGGCCCGGCTTCCCGCAGCGGCTCAATGTCCTCTCCCCGCCCCAGCCGGTCGGCATTGGCCGCCAGCTGCTTGAGCGGTTGGGTGGCGCGGCGGAACAGCCAGATCATCAGGCCGATCACCAGGCTCGCCACCAGCAGCAGGTTGAGGGTGGTCTGCCAGGACCAGCTCGCCGACTCCTTGTCCACCAGGGAGCTGAATTGCAGCCAGCCACCATTGGGCAGCTGGATGGAGCCGTAGAGCCGCATGTCCTGGGGCGGCGGCATGCCGCTGCGATCCTTCATCATGCGGTTGTGATGACGCCAGGCCTGGCTGCGCTGGAACTCCTGCTTGAGCTCGGCGCTTATCTCCACCGCCAGCTGGGGCGGATAGTCCAGTTTGGCCCGCACCAGCTTCTCGAAGCGGGGGCTGCGGTTGTCCGGTTGCAACGGCTCGTCGGAGAGGCGCAGCAACAGGGTTTCGCTGCGGCTCGCCTTGAGGATCTCGTGGTAGAGGGAGGGGGGAGACAGGGTGAGCAGGCGCACCACAGAGATGATGCGCTGCATGGCGTTGCGGCTGTTGACGTAACCGAGGGCCTCTTCCCGGTCGGAGCGATAGATCTGGATGCTGAGCAGCTGGATCAACACCAGCCCGGCCAGGGCCACCAGCACGATCTGGCCGGTCAGCCCCTTGGGCCACAGCCGGGAAAAAAATTTCTTGAACGTACTCACCCTTTACTCCTGGGTCACGTCGGCGGCGAACAGGTAGCCACCACCCCAGATGGTCTTGATGAGCTCGGGGTTCTTGGGATCCCGCTCCAGCTTGCGCCGCAGCCGGCTCACCAGGGTGTCGATGGCGCGATCGAAGGCGACCGCCTCCCGGCCGCGGGCCAGATCCAGCAGTTGATCCCGGCTCAGCACCCGCTGGGGACGCTCGAGGAACACCTTCAGCAGATCGAACTCGGCGGTGGAGAGGCTCATCCCCACCCCCTCTTCATCTACCAACTCCCGGCGATGGATGTCCAGCAGCCAGCGATCGAAGCGCAGATCCCGAGTCAGAGCCTCAGGGGTGGATTGTGGCTCGGCCTGGGTGCGGCGCATCACCGCCTTGATCCTGGCCAGCAGCTCGCGGGGATTGAACGGCTTGGCAAGGTAGTCATCGGCCCCCATCTCCAGCCCTATGATGCGGTCCGTCTCCTCTCCCATGGCGGTGAGCATGATGATGGGCAGACTGGATTTCACCCTCAGCTCGCGGCACAGGGTCAGTCCATCCTCCCCCGGCATCATCAGGTCCAGCACCAGCAGGTCGAATTCCCGCTCCTCCAGCAGGCGCTTCATCTCCTTGCCGTCGCGGGCACAGCTGACCCGCATCCCGTGCTGTTCCAGAAAGCGCTTGAGCAGATCGCGGATCTCGCTGTGGTCATCCACCACCAGGATATGAGGGCTGCCTTGGTTCATCATTGTTCTCCCATGTTCGAGCTGGAGCGATTATACGAAAATCAACCGGGCGGATTATGTCAAAGTGTGCCATAGCGCCAAGATGCCACACTCTGCTACAAAATAGGCCTCAACTGGCAAATTTCAGACACTTCCTCGGTGTTTACTGAGTACCAAGGCGAACGAGCCGAATCCCATATTCATCCGAAAGGAGTTACCCATGAAAAAGCTGACCAAGACCCTGCTGACCGCCACCCTGATCCTCGGCCTGCCGCTCGGCGCCTATGCCGCCAGCGAAGCCGTGAGCACCGCTCAGCCGGGCACCCCCATGATGAGCGACTGTCCCATGAAGGATGGCAAGCACCACGGTGGCCGCCACGACAAGATGGCCCGCATGCAGAACATGACCCCGGAGCAGATCCAGGCTCACCTGCAGCAGCGCTACGACAAGATTGAAGATCCGGCCAAGAAGGCCGAGTTCGTGAAGAACCTGGAGCTGCGCGCCGACGGCATGACCAAGCACGCCGAGGTGATGAAGCAGTTTGCCGAAGCGAACAAGTAAGTCTCTTCGACAACCAGCGAGGGTGGCCAAGGCCACCCTCTGTCGTTTCTGCCGCCCCACACAACAGGGTCGGCGGTGAACGCCACCCAGCAAAAAGGGGCCATCAGGCCCCTGCTTCGTATCGTCAATCCGGCTTATGCCTTGGCCTTGTCGGCCAGGTTCAGGGTCTTGACGGTCTCTCCTTCGAACTTGATGACCACCGTCTTCTGGGCCACTTCCGCATCCTTGAACAGGGTCTTGGAGGTCTCCGCCAGCATGGGGGATACCTTGTTCAGGGCGCCCAGATCATAGGTCCAGACTTCCAGACCGGCTTCGGTCTGGGTGCTCAGCGGAGCACCCAGCTTGGCCTTGATGGCCTCCTTGTTGGAGCCGCCTTCCTTGATGTCCAGGGCGCGCTTGACCGCGGCATTGGTGGCGTCGTCCATGGCGCTACCGGCCATCTCCTTGGCGCTGCTGGTCAGGCTGCTGGTCACGGTATCGGTCAGGGAGTCCATCAGGCCGGCGTGGGCAAATAGCGGCATTGCGGTCAGGGCAATCAGGAGGCACTTCTTCATCAAGATACATCTCACAGGTATGAAAAGAGCGCGCATCAGACCAGCGAGTGGGGGCGGCGTCAAGTCGATACCTTGGTCAAGCCGCATTCGGGGGGGCATCGCCACCATGGTGGCCCTCAGCCCGCCCTGTTCCTAGCCACAGAGCCGATCCTTGCCCGCCAGCTTGGCCCGGTAGAGCGCGCTGTCCACCCTCGCCATCAGCTGCGTCAGGGCCTCGTCGGATTGGGATTCGACCAGCCCGAAGCTCAGGGTGACGGGATCCCGCTCCATCACCCGCAAATGCCCGAGCCGCAGGCGCAGCTTCTCGGCCACCAGCAGGGCATCCGCCAGTCGGGTATTGGGCAGGATCAACATGAACTCGTCGCCACCCCAGCGGGCGAGCAGATCGATCTCGCGGATCCCGCTCTGGGCCACCCGGACTATGTCGATCAGGGTTTGATCACCCACCCCGTGACCATGGTTGTCATTGATCTGCTTGAAGTCATCCACGTCCATGGCGATCACGGAGAAGGGCTCATGGAAGCGCCTTGCCCGCTCGTGCTCCAGCCGGATCGCCTGCTCCAGCCGATAGCGGCTGGCGGCGCCCGTCAGCACGTCCGTCTCCGCCAGACGGCGATTCTCCTCCACCTGATGCTGCAACGCCCGGTTGAGGCGCTCCAGCTCGGCGGTGCGCTCGGCGACCTGCTGTTCCAGGCTGCGGTTTTGCCGCTCCAGCCGCACACAGAGTTCACGTTGGGCGTGGATGTCCCGATGAGCCCCTATCATCCGGGCCACCGAACCATCCGGGTTGCGCCCTATGATGCGGCCGCTGTCCTCTATCCAGCGGAACTCCCCATTGCGGCAGCGGCAACGATACTCGGCCCTGTAGTCGGAGGCCTTGCCGTTCAGGCAGGCATCGAAGCAGGCCATGACATGGGCCAGATCGTCGGGGTGGATCACGCTCTCCCAGGTGAACACAGTGTTATCCAGGGAGTGGGGATCGTAGCCCAGCATCAGATACCAGCCCGCGTTGCGGTAGACGAACCCCGTGTTGGCATTCCAATCCCAGATCCCTTCGCTGATCACCTCGAGAATGCCGTGCACAACAGCCTCATTGAGGTCGGATATCCTTATCCCGCCCGTCTCTTGTTCCATAACAGACCATCCTTGTCCTCTCGCAGCCCCCATCCGGTGGCAGGCCTAGCATTGAGTGTAGAAGCCCTGGCCCCACTAGGGTCATGGTTCACACCCCGCACGGGATCAGCTCGCTTCGATCGCCGACCCGACTTCCCTCTAGCAGCAAAGGCTGGCTTATCTCGCCTTACCCTCGGCAGTGTAGAGGGGGGAAAAAATAACCGCCCGCCTCAAGCAGCTCAAAAGCGCCGAAGTCAAACACCTGGAGACCCCAGCTGGACCCGTAATAGCTATGACGAGAACATCGTCCTCGCCCCCTAAAGGAAACCGAATGGAACTGACCGTCTGGCCCATGGAATCGACACAAGTGGACCAAAGAACAGGCTGGCTGCCTGGGTTAGCGCTTGCGGCTTATCCACAGTGTGGGAGCTCATCGCCTCCTGCAGTTACAGACACAGGTTCGGCAAAGTACCTCCTGTATGCGCAGCCGAAGTACAGGCAACGGCCTGGATAGATCCTTGGCGCCGTACCCGGATATCGGCATAAGCCCTGATTGAGAATGACACGGCCTGTGTCGATGGATGTAACGGGTTAGTGTGAGTTGTAACGCCCCACTAGATAGCGGGGCGTTTGATACCGCCGGGGGAAACAAGCCATCAATCAGCCCGGATAACGGCCAGCGGAACTGACTGCGCGACCCGCAGATGCCCCGCATGATTGAGATGAAGGTGATCACCGGAATCATATTGCGCGCTGAGCTGCGAAATGCATTCTGGGTTCCGCACCAGCAGGTCGCTGTCGATAACGGCATCAAACTCCCCGCTGGTACGCATCCAGTGATTCACCTCCTGCCGGACAAGCTCTTTTTCAGGCTGATAAAAGCCCTCAATGCCATACTCACCGGTTCCCCGCAGCGGTATCAGGGTTACGCCTGTCATGCGGATATGACGTTCCCGCGCCATCTGTAGTAATTGCCGATAGCCATTGATCAGCTCTGTTGCCGACGGCAGCGAATTTTCCGGATCCAATGCCGTACCCGCCAACCCGATATCATTTAGCCCGACCTGCACGATGCAGGCGGTGACACCGGGCTGCTCAAGTACATCACGCTCAAAACGTGACAAGGCAGAGATGCCGACACCGTCTTTCAGTAACCGGGAACCCGACTGCCCGGCATTCACCACGGCAATATTGTCGCTAATAAAGCGCTCTGCCAAAAAATCCGTCCAACGGCCATAGGTGTCCATTTCCACGCCGTTGCCATCCACCATAGAGTCGCCGATAACGACCAGAGTGCTGCCCGCGGAGCCCGGCTGAACCTGCACACTTTCGACCAGAAAACGGGAACTGATTTTCTGACCGTCGCCAGCTTCTTCCCTGATGGCCCGATTGCCCGACTCGAGCAACGAGAAATGACGGGCATCCCAATGGAAGGTATTGACCGGTATCGGTTCTGGCAGATAGGTCCGCAGATTGATCACCGATAGTGACGGAATATGCAGTGATATTTCATCGCTGCACAGAATACCCCCCGCAGGAATTACCGCATCGGTTTGTCCGTCAAAGGTGACAGGCAGTGCGCCGCACAGATCAGGCACGGACATATAGCTCTCGCCCATGACCAGCGGCTGTGCACCATAACGGTTGGAAAAGATCAGCCGCAGCTTTTGGCCGCCCAGGCTGATGCGCAATGCCTGCCGGAGAGTCTGATCCCCATGCATTGCCGGTATATCCGACGGAAATGGAAACGCCTCTCCTGATGCAGGCTGGGAGGTCGACAGCCAGCTGCATATCCACTCATCGCGCATTGGCAGGGCTGAAGGCACTGAATAGGACATCAGAAATTCTCCTGACATTAATGCGCGGCCGGTGGGGTCGTCATGGCATCTAACGTCTGCATGGCGATATCTGTCATGGCCATCAGGCGCGCCCGGCTGATGCCATCCCGGGCCTGGATGGAGATCCCGTGAAACAGGGTCGCCACATAGTCCCCGAGCGCCTGTATATCGGTGTTTTCCGGCAGATCGCCGGACTCAACGCCCTGCCGGATGCGCTCTACTATGCCGTCAATCCTCTCCCGGCGGTAACCGGACAGCCATGCCATGATCTCTTCGTTGTCACGGCCATAGTTGGTCAGCGACAACACCACCATACAGCCGTGAGGTCTATCGTCTCGGGTGTAGTTTTCAACCGCATCAACAAGCAGTTGCCTGACAGCCTGGCGGGTCTCCGGCTGCGACAGGGCGGCATCAGCAAAAGCACCCTCTTCGGCCAGATAATGCGCTACCGCCTCACGGAAAAGATTCTCCTTTGAGCCGAAGGCGGCATAAATCCGGGCAGAAGCAATCCCCAGTGCAGCAACCAGATCAGACAGGGATGTCCCTTCATAGCCCCGCTGCCAGAACACCTCCTTTGCTTTGCGCAATGCCTCTTCACGATCGAACTCTCTTGGTCTGCCGGCCATAACACACTCTCCGCGTTAGTCATTTCAGACAAAGGCTATCAGTTCATTGTCGACTAACAAAGAATTATTTTTTGTTGATTGACAAAGATTTGGAGTCCCTCTTAACCTATTCACTGTTGATCGACAAACAATAGGTGCCATCGCAGCTGACACAGGCTCTGTCTATGACCTGCTGCGGGTATTTTTTATCAATCATTCAGACGGAAAAGGTATGAACACATCACTCATCAAGACATTGCTGGCAGCCGTCATGCTGTTCCCATTGCATGGCGCTGCCGTCGCGGCAACTGCACAAGGCGCGGCAGCGACATCGGCAACAACGCAGGTTAACGAGGCAGATTTTCAGCATCAGTATGTGGCCGTTGCAGGACAAAGGATGCATTACGTGACGGCGGGAAAAGGGGAACCCGTGCTCCTGATCCCGGGCTGGCCGCAGACCTGGTATGCATGGCGTCATGTGATGACCCGGCTCGCAGCCGAAGGCTATATGGCAATAGCGGTTGATCCGCCGGGCACCGGTTATTCAGCACGGCCGACCACGGGTTATGATACCGGGGCGGTGGCAACCACCTTGCACAGGATGATGAATCAGCTGGGCCATAAGCGATATTCGGTGGTCGGTCACGACATAGGCATGTGGGTGGGTTATGCACTGGCGAGTGACTATCCTGCGGACATTAAAAAAATCGCATTAACCGAGGCGGTTATTCCGGGTCTGGCGCCGGCACCCTCCATCTTTGTCGATCCGCAGGAGAATATTTTCCTCTGGCACTTTATGTTTAATCAGGTGCAGGGTTTTCCGGAAATGCTGACGGCCGGGAAAGAGCGGGAATATCTTAATTTTATTTTTGACCACTGGTCTTATCGTCGTGATCGCATCGCAGCACAAACCTATATCGATGCTTATTCTTCACCAGGCGGGCTACGTGCAGGATTTGCGTATTATCGGGCGATCCCGCAAACCATAGCGCAGAACAAACAGCGGGCAGAGAAAAAATTGATGATGCCGGTTCTGGCCATAGGTGCAGATCATGCCACCCGTGATGCGCCACAGCAGACGATGCAGGGAAGAGCGCTGAATTTGCAGGGCGCTATGCTCAGTGAATGCGGTCACTTCGTCACGGAAGAGTGCCCGGAGCAGCTGATGACAGTATTGCTGCCGTTTTTGAGAAAATAAATGTTCTGCTAATTTATGAGTGATATAAAAACAGGCCTCCTACTCGGAGGCTTTATTTTTATGGCCGGCATAAGCAGACCTGTGATATTTTATTTCACGCTGGCTCAGCCTGGCATTCTATTCGCGATAGCATAGGAAACATAATTCCCCCTTCTCCCCTTGCGGGAGAAGGATTGGGGATGAGGGGGAGATACAAGAGAAATGCTTAGATAAATCAAGGTTTTTTCAACGCTGAATTTTTTATAAATTCTGATTTTGAAAGTAATTCATCTATTTTTCCTCCCCAGTATTCTTGAGATAATTTCATTGCTGAACATAATTCGTTATACAACTTATCATAAGACTTTGATGTTGATTCGCTACATAACGGTATGGCATTACTCCCTGTAAACTCGATCATATAAGCATGTATTCTTTGCTGCATATCAAACATAGAGGTTTTAATATCTCTCTCTTGTTGAGTGCAAAACCGTAAGAAATCAATAAGGCTTGTTTTTGTTTCTTTGCATACGGTTAATATAACTTCCAAATCAGAAATACTACAGAAATGAATGTTTCCCAATCGAATTTTATCTTTAATCTCATGTGTAATATCATGGCTATAATCTTGACCTAGATATTCATATAGTTGCTTTGCATGACCCAAATAGAAATCCTGATGTGTGACAATCAATGCAAATCGATTCTCATAAGTTGATATATTATCATAATCAAAGCTTTTAAGTATTTCTATACACTCTGATATTTGTAAAATGCCTTTGATGTGGAAATTTTTAATTTTATCTTTAATTATCTTAGGTGAGTCACTTACCAGTACGTGTTGTGATGGTTCAACACCTTTCGCATCAATATAGACAGCTCCACCTTGCATACAGCATATAAAATCGACTACCTTTCCCTTTTTTTATTTTTCCTATATAGGCGATTTATTTCATCTTCATCTACAACAGCAATGTTATGTTCCAAGAGAGTTTGGCATACAAACCTTTCAAAAACCTTAGTGAATTTGTCCCTGAAAGTCTGTGGTTCAAGAGACTTCAATGTTCTTAAAACAAACTCACTAACACCAATTGTCGCAGCATAGGTATGGTAAATAGATATCCCCTTATCTAAACAAATCAAGGGGCGCTCAATTACAAATGGTTCCGCATGGTAATCTGATGCTTTAATTGGACCGACATTATTCCTTTTAGCCTGAATAAATTCACGAGCACTATATAAATTTGCCCCTAGAGCATGAATCATGGCATCAATTTCAAAGATGCTGTAGAAGGGGTGAAGCTTTACGATTAGCTGAGTATAAGTTAAGAACAGCAGTGTTTTATCTTTGAATAGGACTAGAAGAAATAATGCGAATACAAAAAAATTCTCTAAAGAAACACCCGTAGCTTTCTTGAACTCCTCTTCAAAGAAATTACTTGTGTTTTTAGCGCAAACCATTGAATACAGTCTAACCAAGAAGGTGATATGATTTTCTTGATCCTCTTGGAACCTTATTTGTTTAATCAGAAAGCTTCGGATGGTCAGAAAAACATTTTCAGCGCCATCTATGTTGGACGCTTTTGACTGCAATCCCCATATTTCATTCAATATTTTATAAACATCATGTTCGCTTGCATCAACAGCTTTTATACTCGGTTCAATTTCTAATGTCCAATCTAGCATCAGACAAGAAATCCAAGCCCGGTCATATGCTTTATTATGCTGGGCAGATGGAGCATGTAGTCTATTAAGCAAATGGGTCACTACAGATTCCGTTTTATATCTTTTGATTTTGTTTCTAATTTTCTCTGCATCATGCAAATATGACATGTCTAACATAACCCCCTACCCATAGCTATATTTATTAATATGTTATTCGCAACGACTAATTAGACGGAGGAAACCACAGTTTTTCATCGTCAATATAAGTCACTCCCCCAACCTCTCCGCCAATCCCGAATACCGCTCGGTCTTTTTCCGTACCGCCTGTGCCAGCAGGGCGCGATCGCCGTAGAGGGCGAGGCGGGCCTTGGCGCGGGTGATACCGGTGTAAACCAGCTCGCGGGTGAGCAGGGGGCTGGGGCCGTCCGGCAGCACCAGCACGGTATGGGCAAACTCCGAGCCCTGAGACTTGTGGATGGTCATGGCGTAGACGGTCTCGTGGGGGGGCAAGCGGCTCGGCAACAATGAGCGCTGGCTGCCGTCCGGCTGCTCGAACCACACCTTGAGACGGCCGGTGTCATCCGGCAGGCAGAGCCCCATGTCGCCGTTGTAGAGCCCGATACCGTGATCGTTGCGCACCACCATCACGGGGCGGCCCGCATACCAGTCGCCATCCCGCTGGATAAGCCCAGCCTTGGACAGGGCGAGTTCGAGGCGCTGATTCAAGCCCTCCACTCCGAAGGGGCCGTCTCGCAGGGCGCAGAGGATCTGAAAGCCGTTGAACGCCTCGAACACGGCGGCGGGATCCTGCCCCTCCCGGGCCGCCTTGAGGTAAGCCCCGTAACCGGCCACTCCCTGGGCGATCAGCCCCTCGTAGGCATCCCCCACCCAGGGGTGCAGGCTGATATCGTTGAAGCCCTGCCCCCAGACCGCCTCCAGAGCCGCAACATCGCCGTCGTTGCAGGCCCGCGCCAGCTGGCCTATGCCGGAGTGTTTGTCGAAGCGCCAGCTCTTGGCTAACAGGCAGAGGCTGTCCCGCACAGGGGCACCAATTGGCGAGCTCTGCAACCGGTAGCCGGTCTGGCGGGAGAGCCAATCCGCCTGCTCCAGGCTGATGCCCTGAGAGATGAAGCTGCAGATGTCGCCGAGCACGGCCCCGGCCTCCACCGAGGCGAGCTGATCCTTGTCGCCGAGCAAAATCAGGCGGGCAGACTTGGGCAGGGCGTCCAAGAGGCGCGCCATCATGGGCAAGTCCACCATGGAGGCCTCATCCACCACCAGCAGGTCCAGGTGCAGCGGGTTGCCCTTGTGATGACGGAACTGGCTGCGACCCGGGATCACCCCGAGCAGCCGGTGCAAGGTGCCCGCCTCGGTGGGGATGGCCGTCACCACCTCGGGGGCCAGATCCAGTGCCTGCAGGGCGCTGCCGATACTCTCGGTGAGCCTTGCCGCCGCCTTGCCGGTGGGCGCCACCAAGCGGATAGCGGGGGCCTTGCCCTGCTGCAGCCCCGTCTCCACCAGGATGGCCAGCAGCTTGGCAACCGTGGTGGTCTTGCCGGTGCCGGGACCGCCGGAGATCACCGCGAAGGGGCGCGCCGCCGCGGTGGCCGCCGCCAGCTTCTGGCCGTTGCAGCAGAGCGCCTCGGGCACCAGGGCATCCAACGCGCTCAGCTCGTTCGCCGCCTGGGCACGGACCAGCAGGGCCTCCACCTCGGGCCAATTCACCTCATCCGGGAACACCAGATCCAGGTACTTCTCCACAAACTGGGGGGCGGAGAAATCCGGTGCGAGGCGCGCCTTGAGCAGGGCCGTGAAGATCTGGCCATAGTCGCGGGCAAACAGACGCGACAGGGCCTGGGCTATGTCTGGCCATTCCGCTCGCTCGCTTAAGGCGCTCAGGTGACGGGCCACCCCTTGCTCGTGATCGTGGTAGCGGGTGAGATAGAGGCGTCCCTGCCACAGCCGCAGCGGCCAGCGCGGTGCCTCCCCCTCGCTTCCCTCCAGGCCCACCAGCGGACTCTCTGCAAACAGCGCGGGCCAGCGGGATGGATCGGCAAGATCCCCGAGCAGATCCCGGCTCTGCTTGGGATCCAGCCCGAACGGGCGCCAGGAGCCCTGATCCTTGCCATCCTTCACCAACAGCGTCAGCGGCAGGCAGACGTGACCACGGCCCAGCTCGTAGCAGGCGAGCGCCGCCCCCAGAACCAGCTCGGGACCGGCGCCGAGGTCGGCCACCAGTTTGGCAAATTGCAGATCCAGCTGGCGAATACGGCCCGCCAGGGCCAGTTGTTTCAAGCGTTCGATCATTGCTGTGCCCGTCATGCATCCGCCTTGTTCAATTTCTCTAAACGATCACCATCAGGCATCACACCTTTACTAAACAACTCGTCGAGCCCCAGCACCAGATCCCGGCTCGGACGGGTGTGGAAAACGCCCCCCTCTGGCATGCCCCGCAAGAAGAGGTAATAGACGCCGCCAAAGTGCTGATCGAAGTCGTAACCCGGCAGCCGCAGCGCGAGCAGTCGGTGCAGCGCGAGGGAATAGAGCTGGTATTGCAGGTCATAGCGATGTTCCTGCATGGCTCGCTCCAGCGCCGGGCGGCCGTAATCCGCCGGGCTCATGCCGAGGTGGTTGGATTTGTAGTCGAGCAGATACCAGCGCCCCTGCCACTCAAACACCAGATCGATAAAGCCCTTGAGCATCCCCTGTACCGTACTGAAACTTAAGGGTTTATTGCCCGCCGACAGAGGGTCGAGGCGCTGGCACAGCGCGGTGAGATCCTTTGCCGTCACCCGCTCCATGGGCAGGAAGAACTCCAGCTCCACCTGCTTGCGCTCGGCGTTCAGGTCGCGCAGCCTCACCGGCTCCCCGAACCCCGTATCGAGTTGGGTGTCCAGCACGGCCTCCACCTGTTGTTGCAACACCGGGGCCCAGCTCTCGTCGAACCCCTCCTGGGTCAGCAGGGTGGCGATATGGGCGCACAGCTCCTCTCCTTCTGCGCTTTGGAAGTCGATGGTCTCGAACAGGCTGTGCAGCAGGGTGCCGGGGCGCGCCCCCTTGGGGAAGCTGAAGATGGAAGGCTGAGGTGCCTCCTCTGGCAGCGGGATGGCCGCCTCGGTCACCACCTCGTCATCGAAGCCGGGGTTGGCCAGCACCCCCTTGCCGTGCCCTAGGCCCTGGGCCGCGAGGCCGGAGTAGGAGCTGATCCACCAGTCCCGCTCCAGCCGCCCCTCGAAGCGGCGCACCAAGGGCTCGCCGAGGGAGGTCTGCTCCGGTGGCAACGGGGCCGGGCGGGTGAGCGAGGGCTCACCGACCGCCACCCCGGGCAGGGCCTTGGCAAGTTCGCCGAGGGCCGTGCTCAGGGTCGAGGCATCGCCGGCCTCCCCTTGTTGCAGCAGGTAACCGATGGCGGTGTGGTGCAGGTCGGTCTGCTCCGATTTGCCCGCACCGGCGCGCACCGGCGCGAGCCCGAGCCAGGTGGCATAGACCCCCCGGGTCAGGGCCACGTAGAGCAGCCGCAGGTCTTCGGCGAGGCGCTCCCTGTCGGCCTCGGCCAGGGAGCCTTCCGCCTCGGTGAGATCCAGGATGGTGCGGTTCTGCCCCTCCACCTCGACGTGATAGAGGGGCAGCTCGGCGGCGCGATGGCTGCAGATGAAGGGCAGGAACACCAGGGGGTACTCCAGCCCCTTGGACTTGTGGATGGTGACTATCTGCACCAGCTTGCGCTCGGACTCCAGGCGCAGCACCTGCTCCGCCACCTGGCCGTTGGGATGATTGACCGCCTCTCCCAGCCAGCGCAGCAGGGCATATTCCCCGTCCAGCTCGCAGCTTATCTGTTGCAACAGCTCGGCCAGATGGAGGAAGTTGGTCAGCCGGCGCTCCCCATAGGGGCTAGCCAGCAGGGAGGCCGCCAGGTTGCGTCTGTGCAGCAGGGTCCGCAGCATGGCCAGCACCCCATTGCGGTGCCACAGCGACCGGTACTCCATAAACTCCTGCACCGCGCTCTCCCAGGCGCGCTCGTCCGAGGCGAGCTCATCCAGCGCCCTGGCATCGAGCTCGAACAGGCCGGTGGCGAGCGCCGCCCTCAGGCTGCGCTCCTCGCTCGGGTTCTGGCAGGCATGCAGGATCAGCAAGATCTCCCGTGCCTCCACCTGGGCCAGCACGCTCTCTCGGTTGGACAGATAAACGGAGGCGATGGCGAGGCGCGCCAGCTCCTGCTGCACCAGCCGCCCCTCGGCGCCGGTGCGCACCAGCACGGCTATGTCCCCCGCCTTCAGCGGAGCCTCCCCTATCAGCGCCTCGCCCTCCCGGGCCAGACTCAGCAGACGGTGGATCTCGGCCGCGGTGGCGCGGGCCATCAGGCTCTGGTACTCCCCCCGGTTGAAGGTGGGCTGACCGCCGAGCTGCCAGCAGTGCAGCACGGGGGCTGTCTGTCCTTCCAGGGTCAGCGCCTTGCTCTTGCCCTGGGCCTCCACCGGCAGGAAGGGGATGTCCGCCTCATAGATGAAGGGATCCTTGGCCCGTTCGAACAGACCGTTGACCGCCGTCACCAGAGCGGCGCTGGAGCGGTAGTTGCGCCCGAGCGTGTAGTGGGCACTCACATTCCGGCGCGCCTGGATATAGGTGAAGATATCGGCGCCACGAAAACCGTAGATGGCCTGCTTGGGGTCACCGATCATCAGCAGCGCAGTATCCTGTTTTCCGCCATAGAGGCGGTGGAAGATGCGGTACTGCTGGGGGTCGGTATCCTGGAATTCATCGATCATGGCGACTCTGTAAGTCGCCCGGATCCGCTCGCACAATCTCTCCCCGAGCCCGGAGCCGAGGGCTCCGTCGAGATCTTTTAGCAGGTCGTCAAACGAGAGCTGATGGGCTTGGCGCTTGCTGGCCTGCATCCGCTCGCGCACCACCCGCGCCGCCCGTTGCAGGATCAGATCCCGGATGCCGGGACGGCTCGCCAGCAGGGCGTCGATCTCGCCGAACAGCGGCAGGGTCGGCACAGAGCCCCCTTTCTTCAGGTTCTCCTCCAGCACCTGCTGGCCAAAGCGTTCCAGCTCCTTGGGGATGGCGTAGCCGCTGGCGGGATCCGAAGCCCAGTCGGCTATCTTGCCGAGCCAGCCTTCGTAGTTCTTGCCGGTGTAACGGCTGATCTGGCCATCGGTCTGGCGGCAGATCTCGTCGACCTGCGCCAGCCACTGCGCCTTGATCCCTTCGATGCGGGCCATGGCCTGCCGATGGCGCTCGGCCAGGGTCTCGTCTCCCAGGGCCGGCAGGATGGCCAACTCGCAGTTGTCGAGCCAGCCGTTCATCTCCCGCAGCAGGGCCGACGGGCTTGGCCAGAGCTTGCGCACCGCCCGGGCCAGGGCCTCGTCCACCGGGTAGAACTCGGCGCGCCAGTAGTCGCTCACCGCCTGCAGCCGCAGCTGGCTGTCGTCGGTCAGAAATTCAGTTTCAAACAGGGCGCCAGATTCGAAGGCGTTCTGTTTGAGCATGCGCTGGCAGAAGCCGTGGATGGTGAACACCGCCGCCTCGTCCATCTGCCGCTCGGCGGCCAGCAGGCGGTGCGCCGCCTGCTCATGATCCTCAACCTCAGCCAGCAGACCCGCCAGCAGGGGATCCTTGTCAGGCTCAGGGATGCTGCCGCGCAGGAAGGCGAGGCGCGCCTCATGGATGCGGGCGCGGATCCGCCCGCGCAGCTCGGCGGTGGCGGCCTCGGTAAAGGTCACCACCAGGATCTCGGTCACAGACAGGGGCCGCTCGTGGGCGCAGGGTTCCCCCGCCTCCTCCCCCTCTTCCATCACGGGGCCGTGACCCAGCAAGAGGCGCAGGTAGAGACCGGCGATGGTGTAGGTCTTGCCGGTGCCGGCGGAGGCTTCGATCAGGCGCTCGCCATACAGGGGAAAGCGCAGGGTATTCAGGGTCTTGGCCATTATTCTCCCCCTCGCATCAAGGCGCGCTCGCCACCCACAGGGCGAAGACTCTTCGCAGCATAAGTCATCATTGATCGAGCGCCTCCAGGGCGTTGAACAGGGGGGTCAGGTGTTCCCGGGCCAGAGCCTGCAGTTGGCCGAGCACCTCATCATTGAGTTCGGGGAAGCAGCGGGCGACATAAACGTCCTGTCCCTCTCCCATGACCTGCCAGCCGCCGATGAAGCGGGTCTGTGCCGCCTTGTCGGCGGCCTCGGGTTTTTCCGGATCCTTCTCTATGGCCTTGAGCCACTCCCAGGCGGTGTTGGGGAAAAACGGCAGCGGCCGCTTCATGCCCTGCTGCCAGAGCGCCACCAGGGCCGCCAGTCGGGCTCTGGCCTCGTCCGCCGCCAGCACCGGCAGCCGCCAGCCCTGCTTGGCATCGAGCAGCAGGGTCTCGCCGGGGAAATCGCTCAGGCAGAGGCAGAGGTGTTGCACCCAGCCCAGCAGCAGATCCTTGCCGTTGAAGCTGCCGGGTTTGACCATCAGGGCGCGGCCCTGCTGGGTATCTATCCAGCCCTGCAGCTGGCCCTGGGTCAGGGCGATGTCGATCTCCACCGCCCGTTTCTCGGCTTCGTCAGCGGCAAGCCAGGGGCGCAGCCGCGCGGCCAGACCGCCCATCTGCTCATCCAGATCGTCCAGCAGCAGGTTGCCAAACCAGCCCTGGGGCAGCTGGCCGGAGAGGCGCAGCCGCTCCCGCCGTCGGCTCATTCCCTCGCGCACCTCCTCGCCGTCCCCCTCAGCCAGGTGGGCATCCAGCAGCAGGCTTTTGAGCTGATAGTGCTCCAAACCGTCCAGCTCGAACGGTTCGCTGTCCTCGATGTTCGCCTCGTTCAATTCAAACCACACCTTGAGGCGGCGGTTGAGGAAATACTTGGCGGGCTGGCGATAGAAGCGCAGCAACTCGGCCAGCTCCAGCCCCTGCTCCTTGCCCCATTCGGGAGGCAAAGGCAGCTCCCCGCTCTGGAAGTTCGCCGCCCCCGGCGTAGGCTTAAGGGCCGGCAGCCAGTCGGCGGCATAGGTGAACAGGCCGGATCCCGCTTTGGGATAGAAATAGTCCTGGCTGTAGGGGGTGAGCGGATGGCGGCGGATCAGGTGTTTTAGCAGCCGATCGCCGGAGGCCTCGTCAGACAGATCCTCGTCCCCCGCCAGCACGAAGCCCTGGCGCACATAGTCGATGAGCTCAGCCAGCAGCACCGAGGGCACCTTCTCGCTGTTGTCCTCGGCGCTGAAACCCTGATAGCTGATGTAGAGTCCCTGCTGGGCGGAGAGCAGCGCCTCCAGGAACAGGTAGCGGTCGTCATCCCGGCGGGAACGATCCCCGCGCCTGGAGGCCACCGCCATCAGATCGAAGCCCATGGGGGCCAGGGTGCGCGGGTAGACGCCGTCGTTCATGCCGAGCAGGCAGACCTGACGAAACGGGATGGAGCGCATGGGCATCAGGGTGCAGAAGTTAACCTGCCCTGCGAGGAAGCGCTGGCTGGAGCGCTGCTCACCGAGCAGGCTGCCGAGGTAGTCCCGCAGCAGATCCGGGCTGATGGCTTGCTCGAAGCGTGCCTCCCCGAGCGCCCCTTGCCAGTCGATCAAGGCGGTGCGAATGAGCTGCAGCAGCCGCTCCTCGTCCTCGTCGGCGAGGTAGAAGCGATCCAGCAACTCGTTCAGGCAGCTCATCCACTCCCCCAGGCGCTGTGGCTGTTGCAGCCTCGGCAGGAACTCGGCGAGGGAGTCCACGAACCAGGCCAGCTTGCCGAGGGCCAGACCCTGCTGACCTTCGATGTCGGCGTAAGGAAGGATTCCGTCCACCGGCTCCCCGTCCCCCATGGCAAAACCGAGCAGCATGCGGCGCAGGCCGAACAGCCAGCTGTTGCCAGACAGCGGCGGTAGCGCGAAGCGCTCCGGATAGGCATCGTCCAGCCCCCAGCGGATGCCGGTCTCCTGCACCCAGACCCTCAGCTGGTTGAACTCATCGTCGCCGAGCTCGAAGCGGCGCAGCACGGCGGGCACCTCCAGGATGGCGAGCAGCTCCCCCGCCCCGAAGCGGGCGTTGGGCAGCCCCAACAGGGCGAGGAAGCTTTGCAGCAGCGGGCTCTCCTGGCTGGCGGCCCGATCCGACACCGCGAACGGGATCTGGCCGCGGGCCCCCGGCTTCTCCTTGCCGAAGACCGCCTGGATATAGGGGCCATAGCTGTTCACATCCGGCATCATCACCACCACGTCCTTCGGGGTCAGGGTGGGATCTTGCTCGAACATCGCCAGCAGCCGGTCGTGCAGCACCTCCAGCTCCCGCATGGGGCCGTGGCAGGCGTGGATCTGCAAGGATCCATCGCTCGCGTCGAGCGGGCTCTTGTGACGGCTGCTGTCGAGGTTTCCTTCCTTCTCAAACACCGCCTCCCCGCGGGAGCCCAGCTCCAGCACATCCTTCTGGATGCAGTGCAGCAAGCTGGTTTCGTCGATATCGACGAAGGCCTCGATCTGCGGCACCTCCAGCTCCATCAGCTGATGCAGATAGTCCCGCCCCAGCTTGCCCATGGAGGCGAGCAGCGGGTTGGTCGGCCCCTGCAGAGACTCGATATCGGTACCGGGTTTGAGCTTGCTCTCGAGCCGCGCCAGGGTCTTTCTGTCCAGCAGATCCCCCCAGTAGTAGCGACAGGGGTTGGTGACGAACAGGTGGATCTCCACCTCCTGCCGACTGCCCAGCGCCAGCAGCGCCTCCACGTAGCGGGGCGGCAGCGCCGAGATGCCGAACACGAACACCCGTTGGGGCAGCTTGCCCGGCAAGTCCACGGTCCGTTGCAGCTCGTGGATAAATTCCTCATACAGGTTGGCTCTGTGATAGCCGCTTGGGCTGAGCGCCAGGGTGCGTGCAACTAGCTCGCGCCACAGCTCAGGCTGCCAATCCTGGCCACTCACCCCCGCCAGCTCCTGGCTGCCGGTGCCGACCAGACCCTCCCCCTGCTCCCAGCGGGCGATCCAGTCCGGTCGATAGACCAGGTATTGGTCGAACAGATCCGCAATCTTCTGGCACAGCTGCCACAGTCGCACCTGTTCCGGATCGCCTGCTGCCTCTTCGCTATCCGGGCTCCCCAGATAGGCGGCGAGCGGCGCGAAGGCGGGCCTGTCCAGCAGGGCGGGCAGGATGCTCATCAGCTGCCAGCTCATGGCTCCCTTGTTGTAGGGGCTCTGGCGCGGCACATCCGCCAGCACCCGGGTAAACATCTCCCAGATGAAGCTGGCGGGCAGGGGAAAGTCGATATTGGCGGCGATGCCGAATGCCTTGGCCAGCTCCAGCTTGAGCCACTGGGCCATGCCCGGGCTCTGCACCAGGATCTGCTCCCGCTCGAAGGGGTGGGCCAGCGGCGCCTGCCGGATGCGGCTCACCAGCAGCTCTTTGAGCAGATCCAGCTGATTGGAGTGGTAGAGGGTAAACATGGGCAAGTCCCGCCAATTCAAGGATGCAAGGGATGAGGTGACGGGGCAAACAGCAATGGCCGCCGTCACGTCGCACGAGAAAGGATTGTCGGGGATTGGCGGGGAAGATGCAAAAGACGCTTGTCGTCGCGAAGCCGGGCGCGATCACAGTTCTCACCGGCGAGACTGTGAATCGCGGGCAATAAAAAGGCCGGTGCGTTGCACCGGCCAAAGGCGTTGGAAAACATTGTCTATCGGGGCATTACCAGTTCTTGCCGAGGCGGGCATCCAGGCTGAAGGCCCCTGCTCCGGCCGCCGCCAGGGCCAGGAAACCACCGGCCACGGAGACGTTCTTCATGAACATCAGCATCTGCATCTGCTCGGCAGGCTGATAGTGGAAGATGAAGGCGGCCATCAGGGTGAAGCCCGCCAGCAGCACAGAGATGCTACGGGTGAACAGACCCAGCACGATGGCGAGGCCACCACCCAGCTCCAGCAGGATAACCAGCGGCAAGATGGCACCGGGCACACCCATGGCTTCCATATAACCCTGGGTACCGGCATAACCGCCGATCTTGCCCCAGCCAGCCACCACGAACATCAGCGCCAGCAACACACGACCCACCAGCAGTGCCACGTCTCTCATTTTGTCCATCTCCAGATTCCTTTGATTACCCATCGTACGTTAATAGTGTAAGACCGAATTTCTAACTCATTCATTTCGCCGAGATTTATATATCACGGCAGATCAAACAGCAGGGCTTCACAACTCTGTGAGGCCACCAGCGACCAGCTCTGCTCATCACGGCTGAGCAGGCCATCGCCGGGGTGGGCAGCCAGACCGTTGCCAGTCAGCTCCCCTGAAATCATATGCAGGTAACCGTGACGTCCTTGCAATGCCCATTCGAGGGTCTCCCCTTGGGCCAGTTGCAGCCGCCATACCTTTGCCTGCTGGCGGATCCTGAAGGATCCGTCCTCTCCATCCGGCGATGCGACCAGGGTCAGACCGGGCTGGGTTTCAATCTTCTTCTGCTGATAACCCGGTTCTGTGCCGAATTCATTCGGCTCGATCCAGATCTGCAACAGGGAGAGCGGCTCGGTCTGCGAGGGGTTGTACTCGCTGTGACGGATGCCGGAGCCTGCGCTCATCAGCTGGAAATCCCCCGCCGGGATCTGCTCGGCGTGGCCGAGGCTGTCCCTGTGCTCTATGGTGCCGCTCAGCACGCAGGTCAGGATCTCCATGTTGGCATGAGGGTGGGTGGCAAAGCCGCCACCCGGCGACACCCGATCCTGATTGATGACCCGCAGGACAGAGTGGCCCATCCAGTCCGGGTCGTAGTAGTGACCGAACGAGAAGCTGTGACGGGCATCCAGCCAGCCAAAGTTGGCATGACCTCGTTCTGCTGCGGCTCTCAATTTCATCATGGTGTGCTCCTCATGTACCAAGGCAGTGGATTAACGCTGGCGACCGTCACCCAGACCGAAGGGGATGCGGTAATTGCTGCTCTCGTTACCCATGCTGACCGTCAGGTTGCCCTGGGTGCGGCTCGGGATCTTCACGATCTGGGTGCCGGTCAGGTTCGCATGGACAGTGGCCAACACATCACCGGCTTCGTCACGGACCTCCAGCATGGGGTTGGACTTGCCATCGATGGCGGCGCTCGCCTGCCAGTTCACGAACAGCACACCCGGCGCGGCGCTGAAGTCAGCGGGAACGGAAGCCTGGGCTACACCGGCGGTCATCAGGCCTGCAACGGCCAGCATCTTGATTACGTTTTTCATGTTCATTCACTCTCTTGTTTTATATGTCATTGCCAAGGCCGACTGGCCCGAATCAATGCATCCATGCAAGAGGTCATTCAAATATGGTGTTGTTCTTTCACCGACATCAGACTTCACCCCTTGGGGTGTCACGGCCCTGAACTACCGATTATTTGGCCGCCTGGCTCTCCTGCCGAAGCGATGGTTGAATATTAGGGTGAGTTGCCCTAAGTTGTTAGCGAGATAATCTGGCAAACATATTCAAAAAAATTGAAGGTTAGATATGGCCAAGGAGACGAACAAGGAACGGGCGCTGACCCTGGAAGCCATCCGGGTGCTGGACGCCATCGATCGCCGCGGCAGCTTCGCCGCCGCCGCCGATGAGCTGGGTAAGGTGCCGTCCGCCCTGAGCTACACGGTGCAGAAGCTGGAGGACGAGCTGGACGCCATGCTGTTCGATCGCAGCGGCCATCGCACCAAGTTCACCCCGGCCGGGCGCATGCTGCTGGAGCGGGGCCGGGTGCTGCTGGAGGCGGCCGAACACCTGGTGGGGGAGACCCGGGCCCTGGCCCGTGGCTGGGAGACAGACATCACCATAGCCGTCGACGCCCTGGTGCCGCTGCAGCTGTTCTATCCACTGGTGGAGCGCCTCGCCGAGCTCACCGACACCCGATTGCGGCTGCGGGCCGAGGTGCTGGCGGGCAGTTGGGAGAGCCTGGAGGATGGCCGCGCCGATCTGCTCATCGCCACCCTCAACCCCGACATCATGCTGACCGGCATCAAACACCAGATACTGCAAGAGGAGGTGATGCTCTACGTGGCTCACCCGGATCACCCCTTGCACCAGGAGGCGGAACCCCTGGCGGACGATACCCTGCGCCGTTATCGCGCCATCGCCATCGCCGATTCCGCCCTGCGTAAGCCCGTGCTCACCTACCGGCTGCTCGACAAACAGCCACGCCTCACCGTCAGCACCATGGCCGAGAAGCGCGATGCCCTGCTGGCAGGGATAGGGATAGGCACCATGCCGATGAGCTGGATAGCAGAAGACATCAAGGCGGGCAGACTCAAGGTGATAGGGCCCGAGTACCGTCATCAGGTCCAGGTCGCCCTGGCCTGGCGGCGGGATACCATGGGCAAGGCCAAGAGCTGGCTGGTGCGGGAGATCCCCAAGCTGTTTCCCTGCAAGGAGGAACAAAGCTGAATCGATTGAGTACCGAAATGGTGGTGAACGGAGGGAAAGAGACGAAAGATGCGCCTCTTTCTTGACGGCGGGCTCAGATTCGGAGAAAAGAAAAAGCGGATCTCTTGCGAGCTCCGCTCAATGCCAGGAAAGAATAAAAACCTTACGGTTTAAAAAACCCTTAAATTGGAAGCAAACAATCGTTTTCTCAACCAGGAAGGTCATGAATCCGATTCGTGTTGAATTATGTGCGATGTAATATGCATCACCAGCAAAATGTTGGAAGGTTGAAGGATATGCGCCGTAGAGTGTCATAATCTGCCACCTTGCTGCCTCACTGGTCAGTCCATTTCAGCCGTTCTCGCCGGGTTTATTTCCTCTGGTTTTTCAAGGTGTCAATTTCTGAGCCCGAAACCATAAAAACTCTCACTTTCTGACACGACTAAAAATGCAGATAAAGGAATAGTTGCATGACCTATAGCCAGACCCTGGCCAATCACATTCTCGACACCCTGAAGAAGACGCTCACCGACAAGGGGATCCGCTACCAGACCCTGGCGGAGGCCATGGGCGTCTCCATCGCCACCATCAAGCGGATGATGAACAAGCCCTCCCTGCCGTTCGATACCCTGCTGGAGATCTGCCACCTGGTGGGCCTGTCGTTCGAGGAGCTGCTGGACAAGACCCAGGACGCCCAGAGCCGACGCGCCGTCTTCACTCAGGAGCAGGACGAGGCGTTCCACAAGGAGCCCGGCCTCTACGCCTTCCTCGCCAACATCTTCTGGCGCGACAAGGCCCTGGTGGATTTGAAACGGGATTACGGCCTCACCGATGCCTCCTGCTACCTCTACCTGCGCAAACTGGAGCGGCTCGGCATACTGCAGCTCGGCATCGACAACAGCTACCACTTCCTCATCAGCGAGCGCATCAGCTTCGAGCAGCACAGCCGTTTCGCCCGCCAGCAGGCGCGCCAGGCCATGTCGGTGCTGGGGGACTATCTGGTGGAGAACATGCACAAGTCCAACAACTACATGGCTCTGTGTCAGTTGCACCTGAACGAGAGCGAGGCCATGGCCCTGATCGATCGCATGAAGGAGTACTGGCATCAGGAGCTCAAGCTGAACCGCCCCGCCATCGGCCAGCGGGAGGACAGCAAGACCTACACCATGTCCCTGCAGCTCGCCGACTGCGGCTACCAGAGCTTCGACGACCTGATCCCCAATATCGACAACTGATCCGCCGAGATCCCCCTTCGGATCAGGATCCTGCCACCGGTGGCAGGATCCTTCTTTCACGCTGGCATGGGCCAGGCCCTCGATAAATAAGCTCGCCGATACTGCTCCCTTCTTTCCCTCCTCACCCTCCCACAGCTCCCGAGCGCTCTGTCAACTGAGTCCTGCTCATGTCCGGTGGCGGCACCAGGGCCCGGGTATCCAGGCAGATCCGGATGGCATCCGGCCGCCAGTGCTCGACATCGCAATCCACCAGAGCGCCCATCTCGTCGTAATTGACCCGCACCAGCCGCAGCACGGCACTTCCCTCTGCCAGGTTGAGGGCACGGGCGATGGCCCCCCGCGCCGCCGAGGGAGTGATCTCGAGGCTGGCCCCGCCCTGGCCTATGCCATAGCGCTGCAGGTAAAGCTCGGTGAGGGAGCTCGTCAGGGGGGCGCTGGCGATATCGGGGAAGCGGCTCGCCAGCAGGTGGTGGCTGACGTGCAGCACGGGCCGGCCGTCGATCAGCCGCTGGCGGCGGATCTCGTAGAGCGGCGTGAAGGGAGCCAGCCCCATCCAGTGGCACAGCTCGCTGCTGGCCAGGGCGCCACCGTGGGCCAACACCCGGGTCTCGGCCACCCGCCGCTGCTCGCCGATCCACTGGTGGAAGTGGGTGTGGATGGCTGGATCATAGGTGAGCCTCGGGGGTGCCACGAACCAGCCACGGCGCTCGGCCCGGTAGATGAGGCCGTCTGCTTCCAGGCTCGAAAGCGCCTCCTTGACGGTGATGCGGGTGGTGGCGAAGCGCTCGCTCAGGGCCCGCTCGGCGGGCAGCTGTTGCCCCGCACCCAGCTGGCCGCTGCCGATGTAGCGGCGCAGGATCTGGCAAATCTGTTCACTCTTGGAAGGGCTGCGGCCATAGGCCCTTAGCTGCTCGCTCAATCGCGGCTCTCTCACTGTCTCATCCCTGTCGGTCATTGGGCTGGCATAGACCAGCCACCCTTGGCCCAGAGTTGTACCCCGGCAGGATGACAACCAGGTGACAGGCTGACCGGGTCTCAAGTAGATATCCAGATACCTGCCCGCCACCGCCTTCTCCACACCTTGAAGCGGCTCAACCCTGCGAGGACTAACAAGCCTCATCTGTCATCAAACTGCCATGGTAACGCCCCGCCACCGTCATATTTGCGCTCTAGCATCCTTCTCGAACCTTAACTGACCTAGTCCAGAGGGATGGGATGATGAAAACCTTGATCGCAAGTGCACTGGCCATGGCGGCCATCAGTCAGCCACTGTTCGCGGCCGACAATATCGCGGATCTGGAGAAAGCCGCCCGCGGCGAAGGCCAGCTCAACAGCATCGGCATGCCCGACAGCTGGGCGAACTGGAAGGACACCTGGCAGCAGATCGGCAGCGTCTATGGCATCAAGCACCAAGATACCGACATGAGCTCGGCCCAGGAGATCGCCAAGTTCGCCGCCGAGAAGGCCAATGCCACCGCCGACATCGGCGACGTGGGCGGCGCCTTCGGTCCGGTCGCGGTCAAGCAGGGGGTCACCCAGCCCTACAAGCCCTCCACCTGGGCGGACATTCCGAACTGGGCCAAGGACGCGGATGGCCACTGGATGCTGGCCTATACCGGCACCATCGCCTTCCTGATCAACAAGGATCTGGTCAAGGCCGCTCCCACCAGCTGGCAGTCCCTGCTCGGCGGTGACTACAAGGTGACCCTGGGTGACGTGGGTGTCGCCTCCCAGGCCAACAACGGCGTGCTGGCGGCGGCCTATGCCACCGGCGGCAGCGAGAAGGATCTCAAGCCAGCGCTGGAGCTGTTCGGCAAGCTGGCCAAGCAGGGCCGCCTGTCGCTGAACGACCCCACCATAGCCAACATCGAGAAGGGCGAGGTGGAAGTGGGGGTGCTGTGGGACTTCAACGCCCTCAACTACCGCGATCAGATCGACCCCAACAAGTTCGCCGTGGTGATCCCGAGCGATGGCTCCGTCATCGCCGGCTACACCACCATCATCAACAAGTGGGCCAAGAACCCCAACGCCGCCAAGCTGGCGCGGGAATACATCCTCTCTGACGCCGGTCAAATCAACCTGGCCCGTGGCTATGCCCGCCCCATCCGCGACAACGTGACACTGCCGGATGACGTCAAGGCCAAGCTGCTGCCGGCGGAGCAATACGCCAACGCCAAGCCGGTGCAGGATCACGCCGCCTGGGAGCAGAGCTCCAAGGCCCTGCCGCGCCAGTGGCAAGAAACCGTCATGATCAACATGCAGTAAGGACAGCCTGTGCAACACAAGGTGATAGTGGTACTTGTGGATGGCCTGTCTGCCGAGGTAGCCCACTGCATGGGCTACCTCGCTGGCATGGTGGAGGCGGAGCGCGGTCTCTACACGACCCTGACCTGCGCCCTGCCCTCCCTCTCCCGGCCACTCTACGAATGCATACTGACCGGCGTGCCGCCCGTGGCGAGCGGCATAGGTCACAACGGCGTCAGCCGCCTCAGCCAGCACGACTCCATCTTCCATCTCGCCCGCGCCGCGGGTAAGACCACGGCAGCCGCGGCCTATCACTGGGTCAGCGAGCTCTACAACCAGAGCCCCTGGCAACCTCTTCGGGATCGCTTCACCCATGACGAACAACTACCGATCCAGCATGGCTGCTTCTACTGGGACGACGCCTACCCCGACAGCCACCTGCTGCTGGACGGCGAGTGGTTGCGCACCCAGTACGACCCCGACTTCCTGCTGATCCATCCCATGGGGGTGGACGACGCGGGCCACCGATTTGGCCTCGATTCTCCCCAGTACCGTAACCAGGCGAGGCGCATGGACAGCCTGCTGGCCGACCTGCTGCCCCAGTGGCGCGGCGAGGGGTATCAGGTGCTGATCACCTCGGATCACGGCATGAACGAGGATCGCAGCCACGGCGGCACCCTGCCTGAAGAGCGCCAGGTGCCGCTCTGGCTGTTTGGGGAGGCCTTCGTGGCCCAGTGGCCGGCGGGCTTCGATCAGCAACATAAGCTGCAACAGACCCAGCTCTGCGCCCTGATGGCGGACCTGCTCGGCGTGCCCCACGACAAGCCGAGCGGCCCCCAGCTGCTCAAGGCCAGCCACCAGCGGGAGGTGCACTGATCATGCCCGCCGCCACTGATACCCTGACAGCACAAGGCGCACGCCTAGGCCGCGTCCGCAGTCACTGGCTGCCCGCCCTGGTGCTGCTGCCGTTCATTCTCTTGATGATGCTGTTCCAGCTCGCCCCCATGGTGTGGGTGCTGGTGGGCAGCCTGCAGACCCCGGACGGCTGGGGCCTGGGGTATTACCGGGAGATACTGAGCTCCCCCTTCTACCTGCAATCCTTTGGCAACTCGCTGCGCATCGCCGGCATCAGTAGCCTGGCGGGGCTCACCATCGGCACCCTGGGGGCGGCCGCCCTGCGTCACAGCGGCGAGGGGGTCAAGCGCGTGCTGCTGGCCTTTGTCACCATGACAGGTAACTTCAGCGGGGTGCCGCTGGCGTTCGCCTTCATCATCATTCTCGGCATCAATGGCGCTGTGACCCTGCTGCTGAAATCCTGGGGCCTCATCGACGGCTTCAACCTCTACTCGGGCAGCGGCCTCATCCTCATCTACACCTACTTCCAGATCCCGCTGGCCCTCTTGTTGCTCTACCCGGCCTTCGATGCCCTGCAGGATGACTGGCCGCAGGCCGCCGCACTGCTCGGCGCCAGCAAGCGCCAATATGTGTGGCACGTGGCGCTGCCGGTGCTCACCCCTGCCCTGCTCGGCACCCTGATCATCCTGTTTGCCAACGCGGTGGGGGCCTATGCCTCCGCCTACGCCCTCACCACCGGCAACTTCAACCTGGTGACCATCAGAGTGGCCAGCCTGGTCTCCGGCGACATCTTCCTCGAGCCGAACCTGGCGGCGGCGCTGGCGGTGATCCTGATGGTGCTGCTGGGGGTGGTCACGGCCGCCAACCAGTGGCTGCTGAAGAAGAGCTATGTGAACAAGGGGCAATCCCATGCATGATTTGACGCCGCGCTGGCCCAGATGGGTGCTGGGGGCGCTGGTGGCGACCCTGCTGCTGCCATTGCTCGCCACCTTCCTCTACTCCATCTCCACCCGCTGGGGGGCCACCCTGCTGCCGGACGGCTTCACCCTCGACTGGTATCTCAAGCTCTGGGGGGATCCCCGCTTCCTGGCGGCGTTTGGCCGCAGCCTGCTGGTCTGCTTCGCGACCCTGCTGCTGGGGACGCTCGTGCTGGTGCCCACCGTGCTGGTGGTGGCCTACTACTTCCCCAGGCTGGATCCCTGGATGAATCTGCTGATCCTGCTGCCCTTCGCGGTGCCGCCCGTGGTCTCCTCGGTGGGGCTGTTGCAGATCTACGCGGACGGCCCATTGCCCCTCATCGGCACGCCGTGGATCCTGGTGGGCACTTGGTTCACCGTGGTGCTGCCCTTCATGTACCGGGCGCTGGCCAACAGTCTGCAGGGGGTGCCGCTCAAGGATCTGATGGACGCCGCCCACCTGCTCGGCGCCAGCAGCGGCCGCGCCTTCCTGCTGGTGGTGATCCCCTGCCTGCGCAAGGGGCTGCTGGCGGCGCTGTTTCTCTCGCTCTCCTTCCTGCTCGGCGAGTTCGTGTTTGCCAACATGCTGGTGGGCACCCGTTACGAGACCCTGCAGGTCTACCTCTACAACATGCGCGCCACCTCGGGCCACTTCACCAGCGCCCTGGTGATGAGCTACTTCCTGCTGACCCTGCTGCTCACCTGGGCGGCCAACAGATTCCATCGGTGACAAGCCATGTTTCATTTAGAAGTCAATCAGTTACACAAGTCATACGGCGAGACCCGGGTGTTCGAGGGGATAGAATTCGGCATCCGCAAGGGGGAGCTGGTGACCCTGCTCGGCCCCTCCGGCTGTGGCAAGTCCACCCTGCTGCGGGCCCTGGCCGGGCTGACTCAGGTGGATGGCGGTCAGATCCGGGTCATGGGGGAGGAGATCACCTTTCAGGCTCCCCAGCAACGGGGCATCGGCATGGTGTTCCAGAGCTATGCCCTGTTCCCGAACATGACGGTGTGGGACAACGTCGCCTTCGGCCTGAAGATGAAGCCCCAGCCGGGACGTGAGCTGGCCGCCAGCGTGCGGGAAGCCCTCGAACTGGTGGAGCTCGCGGAGCTCGCGAAGCGCTACCCGAGCGAGCTCTCCGGCGGTCAGCGCCAGCGAGTGGCTCTGGCCCGCGCCTTGGTGGTGCGACCGCGTATCCTGTTGCTGGACGAACCCTTGTCGGCGCTCGATGCCCGCATCCGCCGCAGCTTGCGCCAGCAGATCCGCGAGATCCAGCAGCGCCTCGAACTGACCACCTTGTTTGTGACCCATGATCAGGAGGAGGCGCTGACCCTGTCGGATCGGGTCTTCCTGATGGACAGGGGGCGGATAGTGCAGAGCGGCAGCCCGGAGCAGATCTATACCCAGCCCGCCAGCGCCTTCGTGGCAAGCTTTATCGGCAACTACAACCTGCTGGCACCCGAACAGGCCGTCACGCTGCTGGGGGCTGGTCACCACGGCCGGCTGGCCCTGCGCCCCGAGGCCATCAGCCTGTTGCCGGCCGGGAGCTCATGCCTGGATCCCAGCCTGCCCGGCATCATTCGCCAGCAACAGTTGCTCGGCAACGTCATCCGCTACCAGGTGGAGTGCGCGGCGGGCCTGCTGACGGTGGATGCCCTCAACCGCTCGGCCCGGGAACTGCTGCCGGTGGGCACCGGGGTCACCCTGGCGGTAGCCCGGGATCAGCTGAGTGAGGTAGCATAAGGCCATGAATCCTATTCTTTTTTCATCCGACACTCAGGTGGCGGCACCCATTGCAAGGAGCTGACATGGCACTGGCACTGTTTGATTTGGACGAGACCCTGATCGCCGGAGACTCCGCCAGCCTCTGGCTGGAGTACATGGTGGCCGAGGAGCTGGCCCCGGCCACCATGGTGGCCGAGGAGCAGGCCATGATGTCCCTCTACCATCAGGGCAAGATGGACATGCACCAGTACATGGCCTTCACCCTGCAACCCCTGGCGGGCAAGCCCAGGGCCTGGCTCGATACCCTGTGCCAGCACTTCGCCGAGCAGACCCTGCGCCAGCGCCTCTATCCGGAGGGACTGGCCCGCATCGAGTGGCATCGACAACGGGGCGACGTCCTGGTGCTCATCTCCGCCTCCGGCGAGCATCTGGTGGCCCCCATGGCCCGCATGCTGGGGATGGATCACTGTGTCGCCATCCTGCTGGATGAGGAGGAGGGCAGGCTCACCGGCCAGACCCGGGGCACCCTGAGTTTTCGGGAGGGCAAGGTGGCTCGCGTCAATCAGCTGTTTGGCGGGGAAGCTCATGTCTGGCGGGAGAGCCACGGCTACAGCGACTCCCACAACGATCTGCCGCTGCTGCGGGCGGTGGCCCATCCCCACGCGGTCAACCCGGCCCCCGGCCTGCGCCAGGTCGCCGAGGAGCTGCACTGGCCCCTGTTGCACTGGCAGCTGGCGGTCTGATCGAAAAGAGCCCGTCCGGGCTCTTTTGCTGTGGCCTCCCCGTCAGGGCAGCGCCAAGGAGGCGGTCTCCATGGGCTTGCCGAGGTAGAGGCGATTCTTGCCATCCCGCTTGGCCCGATAGACCTCCATATCGACTATGGTCATCAGCGCCTTGGCATCCAGACCCGGTGTGCTCGCCACCAGCCCGCCGCTGAAGGTGATCTTGAGCCCGGGCTCCCGCCACTCGAGGGAGGCCACGCCGATGCGAAACTGTTCGAGCAGCATCTGGCAGAAGCCGGTGTCCGGGTTTATCAACAACACGGTCAGCTCCTCGCCGCCATAACGGCAGACCCAGCCATGGTCCCCCAGCAGCTGGGCCCCCAGCTTGCCCACCCGCCTGAGCACCACGTCCCCGGTCTGGTGGCCATAGGTGTCGTTGACCCCCTTGAAGTTGTCCAGATCCAGCATGGCCAGGCAGAAGGGCTGCTGCTCCGCCAGCAGATGGTGCAGTCGCTCGTCGAAGAAGCGCCGGTTGTAGAGGCCGGTGAGCTTGTCCATGTTGGCCTGCTGGCGCACCTCGTGATAATCCTTGCTCACCTCAGCCAGCTCGGCATAGACACGCCTGAGCTCTCGCATTCCCCCCTGAGGCACCCCGTCCGGCCGCAGCCGACTGGCCCGGATCATGGCGGAGATCTCGTTCAGCATGCGCCTGAAATTGCGGGACCAGAACAGCGCCAGCAGCGCATAGAGCACGCTGGCCAGCACCACCACCCCCAGCACGTTGAGAGAAGCCCGGGTCACCACGGCCTGGAAGCTGGCCGCCGGCTGCACGCTGATCAGCACCCAGTTCCAGTGGGGCAGGCGGCGATAGGCCACGAACTGCTGGGACTCCTCGTCCAGGAAGATGCCCTCGTTCTGCTGGAAGCGGGAGAGCCAACTGGGGTGGGGCATGGCCTTCATCAGCTGGCTGGCATCCGGGTAGGCCAGCACCTTGCCGGACTGGTTGATGATCATCTGATAGCCGGCATCCGGCTGCTTGTTGAGCTGGGCGGAGAAGGGAGCCAGCACCACATCGATGGCCACCACCCCCTTCACCTCGCCGCTTTGGTCGGTCAGGGCGCGGGCCAGGGCGATCACCAGGTTGCCGTTGCTGTAGTCGTAGTAGGGCTCGGTCCAGACCGTCTTGCCCACCTGCTGGCTGGCCAGCTGATACCAGGGGCGCACCCTGGGGTCAAAATTGGCGTCCGCCTGCCAGTCTGGGTAGATCAGGATCTTGCGGCTGGCGGTACCCACGTAGACGTAGATGAGGTCCGCCATCATCTGCTTGTAGAGGGCCCACTCCTGCAGGTAGCGCTCGCCGTGCAGCACGTCGGGGCCGCTGAAGTCCTCGACCCTGACACCTTCGTAGATCAGGCCGAATTCCCGTTCAAGCTCGTTGAGATAGGGTTCGATGAAGCCGTGCTGGAGTTGTTGATTGGTGGCGAGCAGGCGCTGGCGCAAATCATTTTGCAGGCTGCGTTCCATGTGCAGATAGTAGATACTGCCCAGCATCAGCACCGGCAGGAAAAGCAGGACAAGCCCCAGTCGCATCCTGGCAACCAGAGACCAATTCTCCGTGGTCACAATCCGCTTGTCACCCTTGGCCAATCCGGGCCCCCGCTACCGTCCGATGCGATCTGATGTCAGAATATCAGCCCTGCCAGATGGCACCAAGAGGAAGCTTGCGATGAGCTCAATGGGAAGGAACAGGCTCAGATGTTGAACCCGGATCTGCTGATGGCGCTCCATTATTGCGCCGTGATCACCCTCACCGGGGCCGTCACCTCCGTCTATTTCCTGTTTCGGCGCGGCATGTCCATCGAGCAGGTGCGCAAGCTGCTGCTCGCCGACAACCTGGCAGCCCTGGCGCTGCTGCTCATCTTCATCACCGGCGTGCTGCAGGTGCTCGCCCATCCCATGACCCCCTCCGCCCTGCTCGCCAACCCCGGCTATCGCACCAAGCTGCTGCTCTTCTTCGTCATGGCCATCAGCTTCGGCTACCCCAGCCGGCTGTTCCACCGCTGGCGCCGCTCCCTGCGCCAGGGGCGGGCCCCCATCGTCTCCACCCAGCAGCAGTTCTGGGTGATCTGGATCCTCAGAGCCAACCTGCTGTTGCTGGCCCTGATCCCCGTGCTGGCCAAGCTCGCCAACGACTGATCCGCAGGCATCCCGACCCAGCCAGCGATGACGGCATCCTGCACGTCACTCCGCGGCTGCTCCCCCCTTGTCCCCATGGCGGGCAGGCGGGCCAGCGACTGGCCCGCGGCGCCCCTGCCGGGATCGCAAATCCCGCGACAAGCCCCCCCGTACACGGGTATCGTGGTGACAGGGGCCAGGGCTGGCCCCGTTGTCACTGTCTCAGGGATGGATCTGTATGCGTTCGAACATGATGTTATTGATGGCCGCCGCCATCTGGGGACTGGGCTTCGTGGCCCAGCGCCTGGGGATGGATCACATGGGGCCCTTCACCTTCAACGGTCTGCGCTTCCTGCTCGGCGCCCTCTCCCTGCTGCCCCTGCTGTGGTGGTTGAAATCACGGCAGCCCAGCGCGCCATCCGGATCATCGTCAGGCGATCGCCGCCTGCTGCTCATCGGCGGTCTGCTCGCCGGCACAGTGCTGTTCAGCGCCGCCTCCCTGCAGCAGGTGGGGCTGCTCTACACCACGGCCGCCAAGGCGGGTTTCATCACGGGCCTCTACATCATTTTGGTGCCCGTCATCGGCCTCTTGCTGCGCCACAAGACGGGGGCCAACACCTGGGTCGGCGGCCTCATCGCCATGGCCGGGCTCTACTATCTCAGCGTGACCGACGACTTCACCATGGGCTACGGGGACCTGCTGCAGGTGGTCGGCGCCCTGTTCTGGGCCATCCACCTGCTGGTGCTGGATCACTACTCCAACCGGGTCGCGCCGATCCGTCTCGCCGGGGTGCAGTTCCTGGTGTGCGGCCTGCTGAGCCTCATCACCGCCTTCGTCATCGAGACGCCTACACTCGGCGGCGCCCTCGCGGGCTGGCAGGCCCTGCTCTACGCCGGTCTGGTGTCGGTCGGCATCGGCTACACCCTGCAGGTGGTGGGTCAGCGCGGCGCTCACCCGGCCCATGCCGCCATCATCCTCAGCCTGGAGACGGTGTTTGCCGCCGTCGGCGGCGTGCTGCTGCTCGGCGAATCCCTGGACGAGCGGGCCGTGGTCGGCTGCAGCCTGATGCTGGCGGGGATGCTCATCTCCCAGATCCGCCTGCGCTGGTGGTGGAAGTCCCGTCGGGACAAGCTGCCCAGCCAGTCCTGACTCCACGCAGGCGTCCGGATGACTACAGTGCCCTGGCCGACCATGCCGAAATGGGTTCGTGAGCCCGGATGCAAAGAGGAGCCATTAATGGCTCCTCTTGTCTTTATCCCATGTATTCACTGCTTTCTTGGCTTGAAGCCATCGCCCTGACCATCAGGCCTTGACGCTGGAACAGAAGCTCACGTCGTCCCGCAGGGGATCGCTGCTCACGCTGTGATAGAGCTCGAAGCAGGGGCCGTCGCCGAAGGCCAGCCCGGCCGCCACGATTTCGCCGACGTGCTCCTGCCACAGGGGTCCGTACTGGCTTCTGTCCGTGATCACATAGCGGGACTGGGCATAGCGGCCGGCAGGGATCAGCTGGGATTCCACCTCCCCCGAGACCGCCGTGCCCGCCGGCACCGTCACCCCGATATCGGTGCGACACAGGGCCGGCGCCGTCACCTCAGGGTTGTCGTGGTAGATGAAGATCCACTCCCCCTCCGCCAGCCCGCGTGCCGCCGCCCACTGATAGAGCCGCTGGCAGACGGGATCATAGCCCTCCCCGTAGGGACCGGTGACGCGAATATAGGCCAGGGTACGGGCACTCATCTGTTCGGTTTTCATCCTGAAACTCCTCTCGTTTGACACCCCCTCAGCATGCCCGTCACTCAAAGAGAAGGCGTGTCCATCCTTGCGCTCCTGGTGTCCAATCTTGCTGTTTGGCAGCCGCTCCGGGTGGCGACGCACCTCCCCCGGGGTCATGGCGAACTGCTTGCGAAACGCCTTGGCGAAGGCCTGGGAGCTGGCAAAGCCCGCCGCCAGCGCCACGCTGGTGACCGGTGCCTTGCCGTAGCGCAGGGCGGCACAAGCCCGCTCCAGCCGCAGCCTGCGCTGCATCTCGCCGGGGGACTCGCCGGTCACGGCGGTAAAGACCCGGTGGAAGTGGTAGCAGGAGAGGCAGGCCAGCGCCGCCACCTCGTTCAGGCTCAGCTCGGGATCCTGCTCCAGGGCCCGGATGGCGGGCCGCAGGCGGGCACGGTAGTCGATCATGACAGTCTCACTCTCATAGCACTCACGGCAGACGCACTCGCCCCATATGCAGGGCATCGACGAAACGCCCCTCGCGAAACGCGTAGGCGGGGGAGCAACCCTCTTCCACGAAGCCATGCTTGCGGTAGAGCGCGATAGCGGCCGCGTTGTCGCTGTAGACCGTCAACTCGAGGCGCTGCAGGTTGAGCCAGTTGTCCGCGAGATCCACCGCCGCCCCCAGCAGGGCCGAGCCCACGCCGCGGCCGGCCCAGTCGTCCCGCACCCCCATGCCAAAGGACGCCACATGGCGGCGTCGCGGATTGGCCTCCAGCCAGAGCCTGAGATCCCCCACCAGCAGCTCATCCACCATGGCCACCAGGCCGTAGCCGCTGCGCTCCGCCAGCCGTTGCTGCCACATGGCCAGGGTCGGATAGGGCATCTGCAGGGTGCCCGCCTGGGCTCTGGGCATGGCATAGAGATCCCGCAGCCCCTGGGCATCGCCGGCCTCCGCCTGGCGGATCCTGATTTCAACCATCCTCTCTCCTCCCTGCGGTATGAATATCCGTCCAACATAGCGCCCTTTGTGTCCGTCGCCAACTCCATTCGGCTCATCTATCAAACACTTAGGCATGGCCGATTGGCCCCGCTCGCGCCCCTTGCCGTATCGTGACTCCATCATCACAAGGAGATGCCCCATGACCGACAAGACCCTGCACAGCGCCAACGGCGCCCCCGTCGTCGACAACAACAACAGCCTGACCGCCGGTCCCCGCGGCCCCGTACTGATGCAAGACATCTGGTTGATGGAAAAACTCGCCCACTTCGACCGCGAGCGCATCCCGGAGCGGGTGGTGCACGCCAAGGGCTCGGGCGCCTACGGCACCTTCACCGTGACCCACGACATCAGCCGGTTCAGCAAGGCGGACTTGTTCAACGCCGTCGGCAAGCAGACTCCCGTATTCCTGCGCTTTTCCACCGTCGCCGGTGAGAAGGGGGCCGCCGATGCGGAGCGCGACGTGCGCGGCTTCGCCCTGAAGTTCTACACCGAGCAGGGCAACTGGGATCTGGTGGGCAACAACACCCCCGTCTTCTTCATCCGCGATCCGCTCAAGTTCCCGGACTTCATCCACACCCAGAAGCGGGATCCCCGCACCAACCTGCGCAGCGCCACCGCCGCCTGGGACTTCTGGTCCCGCCACCCGGAATCCCTGCACCAGATCACCACCTTGTTCAGCGATCGCGGCATCCCCAGGAGCCTGAGGGAGATGAACGGCTACGGCAGCCACACCTTCAGCTTCATCAACGACGCGAATGAGCGCTTCTGGGTCAAGTTCCACTTCAAGACCGAGCAGGGCCACAGCTTCTACACCGACGAAGAGGCCGCCGCCGTGGTCGGTCAGGATCGGGAGAGCAGCCAGGCGGATCTGTTCAACGCCATCGAGCGGGGGGACTTCCCGCGCTGGAAAGTCTATGTGCAGGTGATGCCGGAGGCCGAGGCCCACGATTACGAGATCCACCCCTTCGATCTCACCAAGGTGTGGCCCCACAAGGACTACCCCCTCATCCCGGTCGGGGTGCTGGAGCTCAACAAGAACCCGGACAACTACTTCGCCCACGTGGAGCAGGCCGCCTTCACCCCGGCCAACGTGGTGCCCGGCATCGGCTTCTCGCCGGATCGCATGCTGCAGGGGCGGCTCTTCTCCTACGGTGACACCCAGCGCTACCGCCTCGGGGTCAACCACGGTCTGCTGCCGGTCAACGCCCCCCGCTGCCCGTTCAGCGGCGCCCACCGCGACGGCGCCATGCGAGCGGACGGCAACGGTGGCGCCAGCCCGAACTACCAGCCGAACCGCTTCGGCACCCAGACCCCGAGCGGCCAGCAGGAGCCGGCCCTGAGCCTGGAGGGGGCGGCCCTGCACTACGACTTCCGCGACTACGATGACGACTACTACAGCCAGCCTGGCAACCTGTTCCGCATCATGGACGAGGGTCAGCGTGCGCGCCTCGCCGCCAACCTGGCACGTTCGCTGGTCAACGTGGAGGACGACGCCATCGTCCAGGCCCAGCTCAGGCACTTCGAGCAGGCGGATCCTGAATACGCCAAGCGGGTCGAGCTGGCTCTCGCCGCCCTGCAGTGCTAAGCCACTGATAGCAAATAAAAAAGGAGGCCAATCGGCCTCCTTTCATGTTCCTGGAAACATGTAAATACGGGGCCCTTAGGCCCCGTATTTATTTAATCATCAATCCCGAACGGAACGCGCTTCGCGCTCTGCCCGTTCCCGTACCAACAGGCGTTTGTACCACCAGCTACTGCGACGACGTTGCATATTGGAAGAGCGACGAGCCATTTGCTTAGATCCCAGCCGAGAGAAGAAAGTGCCGCATTATGCGATAGAGATCACGTCCATGTCTGTAGCTGGATCAAGAAAAGGCTCACTGACCCACGGTGATCGTCTCCCGGTTGGAGCTACCTTCGGCGGCAGGCTGATACAACTGAGGCTCACGCCAGGCCAGAGGGCCATTGCTCTCCTGCGGATTCTGCGGGCCGCACTCCAGCCAGATATCCCCCTGCTGGATGCGGGCCCCCAGGGAGAACTTCTGATCCTGATACCAGCAGACCCGCTCCGGCAGCGATCCGAGCGGCAGCACCAGATCCGTGCCCACCGAGTGGCGAGAAGGTGTCTGCACCTTGGTTGGATCCCCCAGGGCGCTGGTGGCCCCCACCAGGGCAAGCAGAGAGAAGACGAATTTAATCATGGCAAGGAACCTGTGATGAAAGAGCCCGATCCATAGAGGCGACCATAGCCGTCGCCCACTTGACCAAAAAGTGACGGCTCATCTGGCATTCCGGGGGCAATATGATAGCCTGCCAGCGCCCGCCGGCTACACCCATCAAGCAGGCGAGCCAGTTCAGGTGATGTTGTCGGGATAGGACAACATATTACCTTATTAATCAAATAATTACTTGGATATGTTGTCGATGCGTATCATGCCGTTGCTCAAGGCTGCCTGCCTGAGCCTGATGTTGTCAGCCTGCGTTGCCCCCCTCCTGCTGATGAGCCCCACCAGCCAGCTGATGTGGGCCCTGCTCAAACCCCTGGTCGGTTTCGACCCGAACGAGGCGAATCTGTTCGAGCAGCCCCTCATCAAGGACCGCATGACTGCCATGCTGGGCCCCAACTACGACACCACCATGCAGTTGCTCAAGACCGCCAACGAGCTGCAACAGGAGGGGCCGCTGTTCTACGTGGTCTCCCGCTATGCCCCCGTGCCGGACATCGCCAAGCAGGCGGGCATGGTGTGGAACGCCGACACCAACCAGCTCTCCGTCATGCTGCAAAAAGGAGACGGTGCGACCCAGGTGTTCGGTGAGAACCTGACCGCCGCCACCCCGAGCTGGCCGAGTGCCATGCAGGGCTGGCAGAGCGGCAGCCCGACCGCCACCGCCCTCGGCGGGGTCGGCAAGGCCATGACGGGATCCGGCGGCTCCCTGCTCGGCAACATGGTGGGCGCCATGCAGCAGAGCGCGACCCAGGCCATCACGGGCTCAGCCAAACAGGCGGTCGGCAGCGCCACCGAGGCGGCGACGCAGCAGGTGAACAAGGGTGTCACCGGCACCCTGCAGCAGGCCAACCAGGCGGTGACAGACTCCGCCAAGCGGGCGGTGAGCAGTGCCGCCGTCAGCACCCAGCAACAGGCGACCAAGGCCGTCACCGATAGCGCCAAGCAGGCGGTGAGCGGCGCCGCCTCCAGCACTCAGCAGCAGGTGACCAAGGCCGTTACCGACACCGCCAAGCAGGCGGTGAGCAGTGCCGCCGCCAGTACTCAACAGCAGGCCAGCAAGGCCATTGCCGACACAGCCAAACAAGCCGCGAGCAACGCCGCCGTCAGCACCCAGCAGCAGGCGACCAAGGCCGTCGCCGATACTGCCAAGCAGGCCGCGAGCAGCGCCGCCGTCAGCACCCAGCAGCAGGCGGCCAAGGCCGTCACCGACACCGCCAAGCAGGCGGTGAGCGGCGCGACCGCGACCGTGAAGGCAGAAGCGGCCAAGCTGGAGGCCCAGGCAGTCGGACAAGGGGACCAGGCCAGGGCGGATGCCGAGGCCGAGCTGGAAAAACTGCTCAACTGATATCGGATGGCATATCCCACCATGCAAACAGGCCACCCTGGGGTGGCCTGTTTTTTATCTGCGTTTAGGCAGTGAAACCTTAGAGGTGGCGATCCTGCTCGGAGGACTTGGCCACCTTGTCTTCGCTGTGCTCGATGGCGGTGCGGATAAGGTCGACCCCGGCCCGGATGATCAAGACCCCCATGTTCACCAGCTTGACGCAGACCCACATGAATGTGATGAGCAGTATCAGCTTGAGGACTGTCTGGAAGGCCTCCAGGAAGTTCTGTTCCAGCTGGTTGGTGAGGCCGTTGGCACTGGTCATCAGCCAGGTGTACACCTCGCGCACGAAGGGGATGCGGCTCGGCATCTCCAGCACGTCCAGCGCGGCGGGCAAGGCCTGGAAGATGACGATGCTGCCGAACAGTATCAAGATGACGCCGATGGCGACCCCGAGGAAAAAGCCAAACTGTCTCATGGAAAGCCCCAAGATGAGTTGCGTGAAAGGAACAATAGCCGCCAATACTAGGGACTGCCTCCGCCAACGGCAATCCTTGTGGCCCAGATTGGGCCGACGCTGCGTCAGTTGCGACAGGGATGTGTCGGTAAACCATTGCCCAAGTCGCTGATTTCTGTGACCCTTGCCCCATTCATCAGCCTTCACGGACCCACCATGATCCGCGCCTGCTTTTTCCTGTTTCTGTTGCTGTCACCCCTGCTCACCGTCCAGGCCGATCAAACGGCCCCCGGCGCAGCCGCCTGCGTGATCCGCCACCAGCAACAACTGCTGCTAGTGCAAGACAGGATCTCCGGCCGCTACAGCCTGAGCGGCGGCTACATAGACGCGGGGGAGAGCGCCGGGCAGGCGGCCCTGCGGGAACTCCATGAGGAGACGGGGCGGCAGGGTCGCATCACCGCCGAGCTGGGGCGTTGGCAACGGGCTAAGCTGTTCGCCTGCCAGACCCTAACCCCCATCCAGGCCCAGCGAGGCTCGGGCTTTGTCTCCATACTGCGGGCGCCGAACCTCGGCGGCGAGATCCTCAATGCCAGGCTGATCGAACCTGCCTTGCTGCCCGATGGAGAGCGCCGCTTCCCGGCGCAGCTCGACTGGCTGACCCCCAGGCTCGGCGAGGTGGCCGAGAGTCCGGTCCAGTGGCGGGCCGATTTCAGCGAGGACGCCAGCCCATTGCACAGGGCCGAGCTGCCCCTGATCCAGCGCCTGCAAGGCTGGATTGGGCCGAACGCCCTCTGGCCCCTGGCCGGCAACCTGCTCGGCACGGCCCCCGTCCAGCTCGGGGTGGCCCTGCTGCTCCTGCCCCTGCTCGGCTGGCCCAGGTTGTACCGTATGCTGTTTGCCATGGTGCTGCTCACCCTGCTGGTGCAGCTCGCCAAGGAGGGGCTGGGCTGGCCCAGACCCTTCCATCTCGATCCCAGGCTCGCGGGGCAGAGCGCCCAGGGCTTCGGCATGCCGAGCGGTCACACCGCCTCCGCCTTGCTGTGCTGGGGCCTGCTGCTCTGCTCGCTACCCGGGATCCGGGCCTGGCAAGGGATCACGCTCGCCCTGATGCTGGCGTGTCTGGCGGGGCTGGCCCGGGTCTGGCTCGGGGTACACTTCATCTCGGACGTGGTGGCGGGCCTGGGGCTCGGCACCCTGGTGCTGGCCCTGCGCAAACCTCTCTTCGCCCTGGCGGACAACCGCGGCTCCTGGGCGGCCCTGATCCTCGTCAGCCTGCTGGGAGCCTGGCTCAGCCAATCCAGCGCCCTGGGGGCGTTGGCCATGTTCACCCTTGGCCTGGTATCGGGTACTCTGTTCCCACTCGAACGACACCCTGTGCCCGCCCCAGGTGCGGCCCTGCTGGCCCTGTCGGTCAGCCTGGGCATCGGCGGCCTGTTGCTCGCCCTGCCCCTGCTCACCAGCAGCTCCCTGCTGATCCTGATAGGGCAAGGCGTGCTCCTCGGTGGCCTGGGGCTCTGGCTGAGTGCCGGCCTCTGGTGGTCACTGCGTTTCATCAACCCCGGCTCCACGCATCGGGGCCCAACCCCTCATTAAAGGGAATGCGATAGCTATGAAAAAAGTGGATTTGGCCAAGATCACCCTGGGGGTGCTGTTCCTCAGCCTGCTCATCATCTCGTGCTTCATGGTGCTGCGCCCCTTCCTGCCCGCCCTGGTGTGGGCCACCATGATCACCATAGCCACCTGGCCGCTGATGCAGATGGCCCAGCGCCTGCTGTGGGGCAAACGCGCCCTGGCCGCCCTGCTGATGAGCAGCATCTTGCTGCTGATGTTCGTCATTCCCCTGTTCATGACCCTGGCCAACGTAGCGGAGAAGGCCCCCATGCTGATCGAGCTCGGCACCCAGCTGAGCCACTCGCCGCCCCCGGAACTGCTCTGGCTGCAACAGGTCCCCGTGGTCGGCGACAAGCTGTTCGAGTTCTGGCAGCAGATCCTGGCGAGCGGTGGTCAGGTGCTGTTTGCCAAGCTGGCCCCCTATTTCGGCCAGACCGCCCGCTGGCTGGCAGCCCAGGCGGGCAATCTCGGCCTGCTGTTCGTCCACTTCATGCTGACCGTGGCCATCTGCGGCCTGCTCTACCACTCGGGGGAGAAGGCGGCCGACGGCATTCGCCGCTTCGCCCACCGGCTGGCGGGACAACGTGGTGACAACGCCACAGTGCTCGCTTCACAGGCGATCCGCGCCGTCGCCATGGGGGTGGTGGTCACAGCTCTGGTGCAGTCCTCCGTGGCGGGGCTCGGTCTGCTCATCGCTGGCATCCCCTACACCATGGTGCTGGTGGTGCTGATGTTCCTGCTGATCGTGGCCCAGATCGGTCCCTTCCCCGTGCTGCTGGCCAGCGTCGGCTACCTCTACTGGAGCGGCGACACCACCTGGGGCACCTTCCTGCTGGTCTGGTCCCTGCTGGCGGGCACCATGGACAACTTCCTGCGCCCCTTCCTTATCAAGCGCGGCGCCGACTTGCCGCTGATCCTGATCCTGGTCGGGGTCATCGGCGGCCTGCTAGCCATGGGGATCATCGGCCTCTTCATCGGTCCCGTGGTGCTGGCGGTGGGCTACACCCTGCTGGATGCCTGGATCAAGGAGGATGAACACCCCGCCAGCGATAAGGCGGTGGCACCGCCCCAGGAGAAGGCGCTGCCATGATCCAAAACGCCGCCCTCGGGCGGCGTTTTGTTTTCAAGCCCAAGGGACAGGCGCTGGCTCTTTGAAAGACTCGACGCCAGCCTAGAACCAAAGTTCGAACCCCTTGCGCCAAATCCGAACCAGGGTTCGAGCCGCCACCGCCTCCCCCCTACCGTCCCGAGTCGCCCCTCGCCACAATACCTCCACCATTTCGGAGGAACAGAAGATGAACAAACTGAGAGCAACACGCGCCCTGATCACAGGTGGCGCGAGCGGTATCGGACTGGCCATCGCCGAGGCGCTGGCCCGTGAGGGGGTGGAACTGATTTTGGCGTCCCGCCGCCAATCCCTGCTGGAGCAAGAAGCAGATCGCCTTAGTGCGAAGTACGGGGTGAGGGTGCTGCCCCTGGTGATGGATGTGTGCGATGGCCCCCAGGTGCGGGCCCAGCACGCCCAGGCCAGCGCCCTGCTCGGCCCCATCGATCTGCTGATCAACAACAGCGGGGTCGGCAGCGACTATCTGGTGCAGGATCTGCCGGAATCCGAGTGGGACAGGGTGATGAACACCTGCGCCAAGGGGACCTTCCTGCTGACCCAGGCCTGCCTGCCGGACATGCTGGCCCGGCGCCACGGCACCATCATCAACATCGCCTCCCAGGCTGCCAAGCACGGCTATGCCAGGGCCAACGTCTACTGCGCCGCCAAGTTTGCCGTGCTGGGATTTGCCAAGGCACTGCGCGAAGAGGTGCAGCATCAGGGCATTCGGGTACATACCCTCTGTCCCGGTCTGGTGCAGGTGCCGCCCCCGGCCTGCCCTAGTGAACGCAAGCCCGGCTGGCTGCAGGTCGAAGATCTGGCCGAGGCCGTGCTCTACACCCTGCGCCAATCCGCCCACGTTCAGCTCGACGAGATCGGCATGACGGGGATCTGACCCACTCACGCCATCGGACGACAGCAATGACATGGGGCGCCGAAGCGCCCCATGCAGTATTTCACGCTGACGTTACCAGATACGGCGGAATATCAGGCCGGTTGATGCAGGGTGATGCAGTGGATGCCACCACCACCGGCGGCCACCGGATCTATGTCGATCTGCACTATCTCCCGATCCGGATAGAGTCGGGCCAGCAGATCCCGGCAATGACGGTCGGCCTTGGCATCCCCGAACTGGGGGGCGATGACGGCGCCGTTGATGGGCAGGTAGTTGATGTAACCGGCGGCAAAGTCCGGGCTGCGGCTGAATTTATTGTCTCGCCCACCGAGCGGGGGCGGCAGCTGATGCAACTCCAGCTTATTGCCATCGGCGTCCGTCGCCTGCTGCAAGATGGCCAGGTGCTGGCGGGTCACCTTGTAGTCGTAGGAGTCGGGATCATTGTCCATGTTGATCACCACAACCCCGGGGCGCACGAAGCGGGCGTAGAAGTCCACGTGGGCGTCCGTGATGTCCTTGCCCTTGATCCCCGGCAGCCAGATGATCTTGCGCAGCCCCAGGTTGGCCTTGAGCTCCGCCTCCACTTGCGCCTTGGTGAGGCCGGGGTTGCGGTTGCTGTTGATCCAGCTGCTCTCGGTCATGATGGCGGTGCCGTTGCCGTCCACCTCGATGCCGCCCCCCTCGCCGATGAGATCGCTCTGCAGGTAATAAGCGTCCGCCTGACGGCTCACCAGGGAGGCTATCCTGGCATCATAGCTGTGCTCCTGCTTGTCTCCCCAACCGTTGAAGTTGAAGTCCACCAGCCCGAGTTCCCCCTGCTCGTCCTGCACGAAGACGCCGCCGGTATCCCGCAGCCAGATGTCGTCCATCACGGCGTGGATGAAGTGGGTGTTGCGCTCACCGCACAGCTGGCGCGCCAGATCCTCTTCTTCCTCATGACAGAGCACGTTGACCCGGGTGTAGGGGGCCATGGCTTTCACCAAGCGGCCTATGGTGGCCTGCACGTCCTTGTAGTTGCGACCCCAGATCTCGCTGGTGGCGCCGAAGGCTACCCAGACCTGGGCCTGGGGGGAGGACTCCTCCGGCATGTGGTAGCGGCCGGCGGCACTGGTCTCGCCGGCGGCGAAGGCCGAGCGGGCGCCGGGCAGGCTGCCAAACCCGGCGATGGCGCCGAGGGCGACGAGTTGTTTCAATACGTGGCGTCGGGAAAACATCTTTCTACTCCTAGGATTCAGAGGCTGCTCTTGAAGCGAGTCCAGGCTCGCATGCGGGCACGCATCTGGGATTGAGCGATATCCTGGCCCGGAATGAGCCGCTGGTAGCTGGCCTCGTCCAGGTAGATATCCGGGTTGGCCGTCATGGTGGCATCCACCATGGGCTTGGCCTTGGCACTGGCGGTCGGATAGCCGGTGCTGTTGGTGATGGCCGCCATGTTGGCGGGGCGCATCACGAAGTTGATAAAGGCATAGGCATATTCAGGATGGGGGGCATCCGCCGGGATCGCCATGGTGTCCATCCAGATGGTGCTCCCCTCCTTCGGCAATCTGTATTCGAAGTCGGCCCCCTTGCCTGACTCGGCGGCCGCGCGCCTGGCCTGGGTCATGTCGCCGCTGTAACCCAGGGACAGGCAGAGATCCCCGTTCACCAGCTGGGTCACCGGCTGGGACTGGAACTTGCGGATATAGGGCTTGATCTCCTTGAGCAGGGCCAGGGCCGCCTCCAGATCCGCCGCCTTGCCGCTGCGGGGATCCCGCCCGAGGTAGTGCAGCACCACCGCCAGCACCTCGTCCGGGGAGTCCACGACCGAGATGCCGCAATCCGCAAATTTCGCCGCCAGCTCGGGCTTGAACAGCATGTCCAGGCTGTTGACCGGGGCATCCGGCATCCTCTGCTTGATCGCATCCGCATTGTAGGTGAGCCCTATGGTGCCCCAGGTGTAGGGCACCACGGCCTCCTTCGCATGGGGGTAGGCCTGCTGCAAGCGCACCAGCTCGGGGTCCAGGTCGCCGAGGTGCTGCAACTTGCCCTTGTCGAGCGGCTGCAAACTGCCCGCCCGCATCAGTCGCTCCGCCACCGTATCGCCGGGGAAGATCAGGTCATACCCGCTGCGACCCGCCATCAGCTTGGCCTCCAGGGTCTCGCTGCTGTCCATCACGTCGTAGATGACCCGGATCCCTGTCTCCCTGGTGAATTCGCTCAGGGTATCGGGGGCGAAATAATCGGACCAGTTGTAGAGGTGCAGCACCTTCTCCTCCTGCGCCTCCTCCGCCTGGGCCCCGACGCTCAGCAGCAGGGCCAGCCCCATGGCTACCTTGGTCAACGGGCTCATGATGGTCGCCCTCCCTGGTGGCTGCGTCCGTCCAGGCTCAGCAGGGCGCCGTACATCTCGGGACGGCGATCCCGATAGATGCCCCAGCAGAGCCGTTCCTCGGTCATGGCGGCCAGGTCCAGCGCCTGCACCAACACTCCCTGGCTGTCCCTGTCCGCCTCGGCGAGCAGGGCCCCCTTGTGATCCGTGATGAAGGAGGAGCCATAGAAGCGCATCTGCAACTCGGGATCCTGGGTCGCTACCTCGCGGCCGATGCGGTTGGCGGCGATCACCGGCATGATATTGGCGGCGGCATGGCCACGCTGGGTCAACTGCCAGTGATCCCGCGAGTCGAGCGCGGCCGCACCCGGCTCGGAGCCGATGGCGGTGGGATAGAGCAGCAGCTCGGCCCCCTGCAGCGCCATGGCGCGGGCCGCTTCCGGGAACCACTGATCCCAGCAGATGCCGACCCCGATGCGACCGGCGGCCGTGTCCCAGACCCGAAACCCCGTGTCCCCCGGGCTGAAGTACTCCTTCTCCTGATAACCGATGGCGTTCGGGATATGGGTCTTGCGATAGACTCCAAGCAGTCGCCCATCCGCATCCGCCATCGCCAGGGAGTTGAAGTAGGCGTTGCCGGCGCGCTCGAACCAGCTGATGGGGAGCACCACCCCCAGCTCACGTGCCAGAGCCGAGAAGCGGCGCAGCACCCGGCTCTGCTCGAACGGTTCCGCCAGCGCCAGATGACCGTGATACTGCTCGATGCAGAAATAGGGGGTGGCAAACAGCTCCTGCAACAGCACCAGGTTGGCCCCCTTGGAGGCGGCCTCCCGTACCAGGCTCTCCGCCATGTCCAGATTGAGCTCCAGCTCCCAGCTGCAGGCGAATTGCGTGGTGGCGACGACGATCTTGCTCATCCGTATACCCTCCCCGACACCCATTCCCGCCGACAGGCGAACTGCTTGGTTGCGACGACCTTGTTCATGAATCTCTCCTCCCTGATCCCATCATGGCGCCTCGCCGGGTTCACCCGGCGAGGCGGTCCCTATCCCTAACCCTGCAACGGCCAGGCCGGCTGCTGCTGGGTGATGCAGTGAATGCCACCGCCGCCGTGGGCCAGTTGGTTGATACGCACCGGCACCAGCTGCCTGTCCGGGAAGGCGAACCTCAGCACCTCGCCCGCCGCCTCGTCCGCTGCCACGCCGTAGGCAGGCATGATGATGGCGCCATTGGCGATGTAGAAGTTGGTGTAGGAGGCGCAGAACACCTCGGCCTCGGCGTCCACCGCCTCGCTCGCTTCGAACAGCTCGAGGCACTCAAAGGATCGCCCCCTGGCATCGGTGGCCAGGGCCAGGGCACGGCGGTTCTCCCGCACGACCCGGCCATAGGTGGAGTTCGCATCCAGGGTCGCGTCCACCAGCAGGTGGCCGGGGCGGCTGAAGGCGCAGACCCCGTCCACGTGACCGTCCGTCATGTCGCCGGTGACATGGTCGGGATCCCCCGGCAGCCAGATGGTCTTCTCGATGCCGAGCAGGCGGCTGAAGATCCCTTCGATCTCCCGTTTGTTCATGCCGGGGTTGCGGTTGCTGTTGAGCAGCACGGATTCTGTGGTGATCAGGGTGCCCTCGCCGTCCACGTGGATGGCGCCCCCCTCGTTGGCGAGGAAGCTGCCGATGCAATCCAGTTCCAGGCTGTTGAGGACACGCCGCGCCAGCCCCTCGTCCAGACAGTGGGCCGACTTGCCGCCCCAGGCGTTGAAGCGCCAGCTGATGCCGGCGGTACCGAGATCGGGATGGCAGATGAAGGTGGGACCAGAGTCCCGGCACCAGCTGTCATCCACCGGCAGGGGAATGAAGCGCCCCCCCTCGCCGCACAGGGCGCGCGCCTCTGCGATGGCGCTGGGATCCACCACCAGGTTCACCGGTTCGAAGCGGGCGATGGCGTTGACCACCCGGGCGAAGTCCTGCTGCACCTGGGCCAGGGTCACCCCCCAGCCGTTTTCCCACAGCGCCTTGTTGTGCGGCCAGACCATCCAGGTCGCCGCGTGCCGGCACCATTCGGCGGGCATAAACCAGCCTGCTGTCATCATTCCCTGCTCGCGCATCTCAGCCTCTCTGATTAGGTACTATTAAGGTTGTTGACGATGGGAATAGACTATTCTCCCGAGAGATGGGTAACAAACGATCGATTTTCGATAAAAGTGATAAGCGGAGCTAATCAATGATGTTCAAACACTGGCCTCCCCTCAACGTGCTGCGAGGCTTCGAGGCGGCGGCCAGGCTCGGCAGTTTCCATCAGGCGGCCCAGGAACTGCACCTCACCCAGTCCGCCATCAGCCAGCAGATCCGCTCCCTGGAGGAGCTGATCGGCCAGCCCCTGTTCTATCGGCAGGGTCGCTCCGTGGCCCTGACCGACGCGGGCCAGGATCTGCTGGAAACCACCCAGAAGGTGCTGCTGCAACTGGCGGTGGGGATCCAGCGGCTCGAGCAGTATCGCAAGCCGAACCAGCTGGTGCTCAACACCAGCACCGCCATCGCCCGCCACTGGCTGCTACCCCGGCTGGCCGATTTCCACCGCCAGCATCCCGGTATCGATCTCTGGCTGTTCACCGGCGACGACACCCCGAACATGGCCGAGCAGACCATAGACATAGCGCTGCGCTGGGGTCTGGCACCCCAGGCGGAGTGCCGCCATCAGCCGCTGCTGGCGGATCGGCTGCTGCCGGTGGCGAGCCCGGCGGTGCTGGCACAACCGGCGCAGGAGCGCACCACCTTGCACGGGGAGCGGGAGATGGACTGGCACCACTGGACCCTCAAAGGGGGCGAGGATCTGCAGCTGCGCACCCAGGGGCTCAACTTCTCCGATCCCGGTCTGCTGCTGGATGCCGCCCAGGCAGGCCTGGGGGTGGCGCTGGTGAGCGAGCGGCTCTCCCGCCCGGCCCGCCAGCAGGGGCTGCTGCAACCCCTCTCCAGTCACAGGGTCCCCGGCCCGAACTGGAGCCTGCTGGTCCATCAGGAGAGCGATGGCGGCCACCAGTGCCGCACCTTCTGCCACTGGCTGGAGCGGCAGTTTGCCGAGGGGGGTGAGGAGGCGAACCTCTGAGGGGGGTCACTGAATCGGCCAACCCGCCGTGGTTAAATGGTGGATTCGCCCCATGCCGGAATTCGCCGTGACCCAGCCATCCATCCAGCCGCCCCACACCTGGCCCGACGAACTGCAGGCCTCCTGGCTGCGCTGCGCCCACCAGACCAGCCGGGAGCTCTGGCACCCGCCCCACAGCGCCAGGGGCCAGACCCTGCACAGCCTGCGCCAGCGCAAGCGGGATCTGCTCACCACGGGGGAGATGGCGCTGGAGGATCTCTACGAATACATGGAGGGGCGCCCCTGCGCCCTGCTGCTGACCGACGAAAGCGGCTGCCTGCTGGCCCGCACCGGCCACCATGAGACCCTGGCGGAGTTGGAGGCCCTCGGCTTCGGTCCCGGCGCCTTCTTCAGCGAGGGGCGCATCGGCACCAACGCCATCAACCTGGCGGCCCTGACGGGCACGCCCCTCACCGTCAGCGGCCCCCAGCACTTCAACCGCACCCTGCACCCCTGGCACTGCTGCGCCAGCCCTGTCTACAACAGCACTGGCCGCCAGGTCGCCATCGTCGCCCTGGTGTGCAAGGTGGAGGATGCGACTGCCAGCGATCTCGCCCTCACCGTCAGCGCCGGGCGCGAGCTGGCCAACATGCTGCGCGCGGAGACCCTGATGCAAGAGTCCCAGCACCACCTGAGCGAGCTCTATGCCCTGCTCGATGGCATGGATGACGGCGTACTGGCCTGGGATCCCCAAGGCAGGCTGCGCTACCTCAACACCCTGGCGGCCCGGCGACTGCGCCTCGACCCCGAGCGCTGCCTTGGCCAGCCGCTGACGCAACACCTGCTGCTGCCCCAACGATTGCGGCTCGCCATCGAGGGGCAGACCGGCCTCAGCCACGTGGAGCTGACCCTGGAGCGGGTCGGGGAGCAGAGCGGGGACTTCATCAACGCCCTGGTGAGCCTCAAGCCCCTGCCGGGCCCAGACGGGGTCGGCTTCATCGCCCTGATCCACCCCGTCGATCGCTTGAGGGCCATCCATCAGCTGCGCCAGTCGGTGCCCGAACTCTCCACCCTGGTGGGGGAATCCGCTCCCATGCGCACGCTGCTGCGCCATGCCAGGCAGGCGGCCCGCAGTGCGGGGCCCATGCTGCTGCGCGGGGAGGAAGAGGTGGGCAAGGCACAGCTCGCCGAGGCCATCCACTTTGCCGGCGAGCGCGCCGATGGCCCGCTCATCCTGTTCAACTGCCAGGCCCTACCACCTGAGCGGATGGCACTGGAGCTGATGGGTTCCGACGAGGCGGGACAGGAGCGGGCCGGCAAGTTCGAACTGGCCCACGGCGGCACCCTGGTGCTGGAGCAGATAGAGTATCTGCCCGCCCCCATGCAGGCGGCCCTGCTGCAACTGCTCAAGACGGGTCGCATCCAGCGCTTCGACTCGGCCCGCATCCTGCCGCTCAGGGTGAGGATCATCGCCACCAGTAGCGCCCCCCTGGAGCAGAGGGTGCAGGAGGGAGGGTTCGGACGCCAGCTGCTCTACGCCCTGCAGGCCTGCGAACTCCGGGTACCCAGCCTGCGCGAGCGCGGGGCAGACCTGCCTGCCCTCATCGGCCAGCAGCTGAGTGCCCGGGGGCGAGCGCCCCATCGTCGCTTCAGCCCGGCGGCCCTCGACTGCCTGCTGGCCTATCCCTGGCCCGGCAACCTGGGGGAGCTGCGCAGCGCCATCGAGCATGCCCTGCTTCAGGGGGGCGACGATCCCATCCCCCCGGAGGCGCTGCCGGCCGCCGTTCGCCACGGTCATAGACGGCTGGCAGAGGAGGTGGTGGGACAACCCCTGCTAAGCCTGGCAGAGCTGGAACGCCAGGCCATCCGGCGTTGCGCCTTGGCCTGTCAGGGGCAGATCGGCCTGATGGCCCAACAGTTGGGGATCAGCCGCACCACCTTGTGGCGCAAGCTGAAGCAGTGGCAGATAGATCCCCTGGCGCAGCAATGAATCGCCGAGGGAAATAGAGAAGAGGGGCCTTGGCCCCTCTTCTCTGTGCGGCTCCGTGCCGCCTCCTACTCCCCGAAGCGCCCCTCGGCCACTAGCCTGAAGGCCTGGATCGCCTGCTCCGCCTGGGGGCCGCTGGCCCTCAGCTCGATCTCGTCCCCACAGCGCACATCCAGCATGGCGAGTCGGGTCAGGCTGCGGGGGTTGATCCCCTTCTCCCCCTTGTAGAGGGTGAGCTCGGCGTCGAACGGCTTGAGGGCCGCCACCAACTTGGCGGCGGGGCGCACGTGCAGGCCATGGGGGTTACACACCCGGTGGCGCCAGCAGAGGGTCGCCGCAGAAGAGGGCTCAGGCACAACAACTACCGGTGCCAGCCCCTGCCCCAGCATGGCGACCTTGGCCTGCAGACCCGCCATGGCCTCGGCGGCCACCTCATCGAGCCCCAGACCCGCGCCGGCCGCCACCACGGCGGCCAGAGTACCCTCCACCAGAGGGGCCGGGCAGAGCCGCACCCTCGCACTCAGCTCGGGGGGCAGCAGCTCGAGGGCGGTCTCTGCGCTCAGCAGGGCTGAGCCGAGATCCATCAATACCAGCACACCGCTGCCATCGTCCGCCTGCTCTATGGCGCTCATCACGGCGATGGCATCTGTGCCGATGGGGTGCTCGGGATCATCCACACCGGCCGCCAGCAGCAGGGGGGCCGGGCTGCCCAGCTGGGCGGCCAGCTCGCCGATGCCGGCGGCCAGGGTGGCGCTGTGAGAGACGACGACTATGCCTATCATGTCAGAGCCTCGCCCGGTCGCGCAGGGCAGTCAACAGCAACAGGGTCGAGGTAGCTCCCGCATCCTGATGGCCTATGCTGCGCTCCCCCAGGTAGCTGGCGCGCCCCTTGCGGGCCTGCATCTGGATGCTGGCCTCGGTGCCCGCCGCCGCGGCAGCCACGGCCCCATCCAGCGCCTCGACCAGCGGCAGGCCTTGCTGCTGCGCCCGCTGCAGGGCGGCCAGGGCCGGCCACCAGGCGTCACACATGGTCTTGTCACCGGGCTCGGCACGGCCACGGGAGACGATACCCTCCACCCCGTCCGCCAGCATCCGGGTCAGCTGATCCAGACTCAGGCTCTGGCAGGCATCGGCACTGGCCGCCGCGCGGATGAAGAAGGTGCCATAGAGGGGCCCGCTGGCACCTCCCACCGAGGAGAGCAGGGTCATACCCGTAGTCTTGAGCACCTGGCCAATGTCCTTGTCCGCCACCGCCGGCAGTTTCTCCGCCACCTTGGCGAAGCCACGTTGCATGTTGAGGCCGTGGTCACCGTCGCCGATATCGGTATCCAGCGCGGTGAGATGGTCACGCTGCTCGGTAAAGATGTGCTCGCAGTCGAGCAGCCAGTTCACTATCTGATGTTTGCTTAACATGGCTATTCCTCAGCAGCCACGGCGCAGGGCCGGTGTATGAACGGGAGCATCCCACAGGGTCATCAGCTCGTCATCCACCTTGAGCAGGGTGATGGAGATCCCGGCCATGTCGAGGGCGGTGCAATAAGGGCCGATGAGGTTTCGCACAAGGTGGATGCCGGCATCCTCGCACAGGGTGGCGAGGCGACCATAGACCCCGTAGAGCTCGGAGAGGGGTGTGCCTCCCAGGCTGTTGACCAGGGCGATCACCCTGTCCCCCTCGTTGAGCGGCTCGATGAAGACGTGCTCCTCCTGCCAGCTGCCCGAGGCCCTGTTCCAGTGGCGCAGGGTGCGACCATAGGGGCTGTTGTCCGCCAGCTCCCTGAACATCTCATCCACCAGGGTGTCGAGACTTGTGAAGGGGCGCCGTGCTATGCCGGGTTCACCGTGAATGCCGACCCCGAACTCCAGCTCGCCGTCCGCCAGGGTGAAGGAGGGTTTGCCCGCCGCCGGAACCGTGCAGGCGTGGGTGGCGATCCCTATGGTGCGGCTCTGGTTGTTGATGCGCCGCGCCAACGCCTCGCAGCGATCCAAGTCATAGCCCGCCTCGGCGGCAGCCCCGACCAGCTTCTCGCACAGCACTGTGGTGGCCACCCCGCGACGACCGGCGGTGTAGAGGCTGTCCTTGACCGCCACGTCGTCATCGATGAGGGCAAAGCCGACCCTGACCCCATCCCCGTGCAGCAACTCGACGGCCGTCTCGAAGTTGAGCACATCGCCGGTGTAGTTCTTCACCAGGAAGAGCACGCCGGCGCCGCCGTCCACCGCCTGGCCGCACTCATACATCTGATCCGGAGTCGGCGAGGTGAAGATCTCGCCGGGGCAGGCGCCGTCCAGCATACCCATCCCCACCAGGCCACCGTGCATGGGCTCGTGGCCGCTGCCGCCCCCGGACACCAGCGCCACCTTGCCCATCACGGGGGCATCGGCACGGGTGATGTAATGGGGTTCGATACGCACCCTGATCTCGGGGTGGGCGGCGGCCATCCCCATCAGTTGTTCACGGACCACGGCATCGACGGCATTGATCAGCTTCTTCATGGCTCACTCCTCGACTCGCCCCGGGGGCGGATGATTGATGGAGCCAGTCTAGCGAGAGCACGGGGGATAAAAATGACGGGCATCGGGGTTCGGATTTGAAACCGGGGAAGAGGGGTTGGCGTTTCAATCTGAAACGAGGGGCGGCCAGGGAGCAGAAAACTGTTAGCCCCCTCACAGAGACGAAAAAGGGCCCCCGCAGGAGCCCTTCTCGACATCGATTTAGCTTAGATGGCCCAGCCACCGGCGTAGAACACCACGAGCGCCACCGCGATGATGACGGTGCCGACGTTGAGCTTCTTCCACTCGGCGGCAAACAGACGGCCGACCACCAGGGCCACGAAGCCCAGCATGATGCCGGTGACTATGTTGCAGGTGAGCACGATGAAGACGGCGCACAGCATGCCGGACAGGGCATCCACCGAATCCTTGAAGTCCAGCTTGGTGACGTTGCCCAGCATCAGCAGACCCACATACATCAGTGCCGGCGCGGTGGCGTAGGCCGGCACCAGATAGCTCAGGGGGGAGAGGAAGATCATCAGCAGGAAGAGCACGCCCACCAGGGTGGCGGTCAGGCCTGTCTTGCCGCCGGCGGCGGTGCCTGCGGCAGATTCGATGTAGACGGCAGCCGGAGCCCCACCCACGGCGCCCGCCACCATGCTGCTGACGGAGTCGGCGGTCAGGGCCTTGCCGCCGCTGATGATGTGGCCACGCTCGTTGATGAGACCGGCCTGACCCGCCACGGCACGTATGGTGCCGGTGGCGTCGAACACGGCGGTCATCACCAGGGCCAGCACGGTCGGGATGACCACGGGGTTGAGGGCGCCCAGCAGATCCATGCTGCCCACAAGCGAGCCCTTCTCACCGGTCAGGCTCGGCATGGCGAAGAAGCCCTGCCAGGTCACCTTGGGATCGAACGCCAGCCCCAGGGCGGAGATGGCGATGATCACCATCAGGATGCCGCCCGGCACCTTGCGGCGCTCCAGCCCGAAGATGGCCGCCAGGCCCAGCACCGTCATGATGACCGGGAAGGAGGTGATCTCGCCGAGCTGCACCGGCAGGCCGGCCCCCTCGTTCTTGATCACCATGCCGACGCCGTTGGTGGCGATCAGCAGCAGGAACAGACCGATGCCGATGCCGGTACCGTGGGCGATACCGGAGGGCAGGTTATCTAGGATCCACTGGCGCACGCCGGTCACGCTGATCAGGGTGAACAACACCCCCATCAGGAAGATGGCGCCCAGCGCCACCGGGATGCTCAGCCCCTGCCCCAGCACCAGGCTGAAGGCGGTGAAGGCGGTGAGGGAGATGGCGCAGCCGATGGCCATGGGCAGCTTGGCCCAGAGACCCATCAGCAGGGAGCCGAAGGCGGCGATCAAGCAGGTCGCGACGAACACGGGCCCCTGCTCAAAACCGGCGACACCCAGCATGTTCGGCACCACTATGATGCTGTAGACCATGGCCAGGAAGGTGGTCAGCCCGGCCAACAACTCCTGGCGCACGCTGCTGCCGCGCTCGGAGATGGAAAAATAGGAATCCAGAAAGCCGCTCTTTCCTGCTTGGGCGGCGATATCTTGCGTTGCCATAACTCATCCTGAAAGTGTGAAGGAAATCGTTTGCTTTTATGGCTGCGCAAAATAGCAAGAATTTGTCAGGATTGCAGCGACTTCTCCGAACTTTTCCACAAAGTCATGGCAAAAAGCTCCGATTGTAACTCATCGAGCTCACCAGGAGAGTCGATCCCCCGGGATGAGGGCTCCTATACTGCAATGACCACGTGGCGCCCGACTGGAGATGAGCATGCACACGCGCAACCTGTTGAACGACATTCCCTCCCCCCTGCCCAACGAGTTCTTCCAGGATCTGGTCAGTACCAACCACCTGCGCATCGAGCGCATCGTCTCTCACGGCCATCAGAGCGCTCCGGGGGAGTGGTATGATCAGGATGAGCACGAGTGGGTGCTGATCGTGCAGGGGGAAGCCAGCCTGCTGTTTGTCGATCCCCAGACTCAGGAACAGCAACAGGTGCTGCTGGGGCCGGGGGATCATATCAACATCCCCGCCCGCCAGAAGCACAGGGTAGAGTGGACCCACCCAGATATGCATACCATCTGGCTCTGCGTATTCTACTGACAGACCTCAGAAGCCCTAAAAACCTGTGCTTTGTGGTGAAGTGGACAGGAGTGGTAAGGAAAATCTGTGAGGATGAGGGTGTGCAGAAATGAAAAAAGCCCAGTCTTTCGACTGGGCTTCTTGTTAGTGGCGGAGCGGACGGGACTCGAACCCGCGACCCCCGGCGTGACAGGCCGGTATTCTAACCGACTGAACTACCGCTCCGCATTCGGTTAGCTTTCGCTAAATCATGTGCCGCTTCGTTGAGGTGTCATCCTCGCAGCCAGTGATGTGATTTTGCACATCGCTGTTTAATTGGGTGCCTGGCAGTGTCCTACTCTCGCATGGCGAATGCCACACTACCATCGGCGCTACCGCGTTTCACTTCTGAGTTCGGCATGGGATCAGGTGGTTCCACGGCGCTATGGCCGCCAGGCAAATTCTTAATCCAGAAAGCTGACGTGAATAACGATGTTGCTCGTGGCTTGTCGTTATCACTGAATTTTTGAGTAGTTCTTGGGGTTTGTTACAAGTCTCAGAACACTTCTTGGGTGTTGTATGGTTAAGCCTCACGGGTAATTAGTATGGGTTAGCTCAACACGTCGCCGCGCTTACACACCCCACCTATCAACGTTGTGGTCTCCAACGGCCCTTTAGGACCCTCAAGGGGTCAGGGATGACTCATCTCAGGGCTCGCTTCCCGCTTAGATGCTTTCAGCGGTTATCGATTCCGAACTTAGCTACCGGGCAGTGCCACTGGCGTGACAACCCGAACACCAGAGGTTCGTTCACTCCGGTCCTCTCGTACTAGGAGCAACTCCCTTCAATCATCCAACGCCCACGGCAGATAGGGACCGAACTGTCTCACGACGTTCTGAACCCAGCTCGCGTACCACTTTAAATGGCGAACAGCCATACCCTTGGGACCGACTTCAGCCCCAGGATGTGATGAGCCGACATCGAGGTGCCAAACACCGCCGTCGATATGAACTCTTGGGCGGTATCAGCCTGTTATCCCCGGAGTACCTTTTATCCGTTGAGCGATGGCCCTTCCATTCAGAACCACCGGATCACTATGACCTACTTTCGTACCTGCTCGACCTGTCCGTCTCGCAGTTAAGCTGGCTTATGCCATTGCACTAACCTCCTGATGTCCGACCAGGATTAGCCAACCTTCGTGCTCCTCCGTTACTCTTTGGGAGGAGACCGCCCCAGTCAAACTACCCACCAGGCACTGTCCGCGAGCCCGATTCAGGGCCCTGCGTTAGAACATCAAACATACAAGGGTGGTATTTCAAGGACGGCTCCACGACAACTGGCGTCATCGCTTCAAAGCCTCCCACCTATCCTACACATGTAGGTTCAATGTTCAGTGCCAAGCTGTAGTAAAGGTTCACGGGGTCTTTCCGTCTAGCCGCGGGTACACCGCATCTTCACGGCGAATTCGATTTCACTGAGTCTCGGGTGGAGACAGCATGGCCATGGTTACACCATTCGTGCAGGTCGGAACTTACCCGACAAGGAATTTCGCTACCTTAGGACCGTTATAGTTACGGCCGCCGTTTACCGGGGCTTCGATCAAGAGCTTCGCTTGCGCTAACCCCATCAATTAACCTTCCGGCACCGGGCAGGTGTCACACCCTATACGTCCACTTTCGTGTTTGCAGAGTGCTGTGTTTTTGATAAACAGTCCCAGCCATCTGGTCACTGCGACTCCCGACAGCTCCATCCGCAAGGGACTTCACCATCAAGAGCGAACCTTCTCCCGAAGTTACGGTTCTATTTTGCCTAGTTCCTTCACCCGAGTTCTCTCAAGCGCCTTGGTATTCTCTACCCGACCACCTGTGTCGGTTTGGGGTACGATGACTTGTAATCTGAAGCTTAGAGGCTTTTCCTGGAAGCAGGGCATCAATGGCTTCCGCACCGTAGTGCGTTCGTCTCGTGTCTCAGTGTTGTGTCTCCGGATTTGCCTAGAAACACCACCTACGCACTTTCACCAGGACAACCGTCGCCTGGCCCACCTAGCCTTCTCCGTCCCCCCATCGCAATTACAAGTCGTGCAGGAATATTAACCTGCTTCCCATCGACTACGCCTTTCGGCCTCGCCTTAGGGGTCGACTCACCCTGCCCCGATTAACGTTGGACAGGAACCCTTGGTCTTCCGGCGAGGAGGCTTTTCACCCCCTTTATCGTTACTTACGTCAGCATTCGCACTTCTGATATCTCCAGCATGCCTCTCGACACACCTTCGCAGACTTACAGAACGCTCCCCTACCACTCACGCTTAGCGTGAATCCGCGGCTTCGGTGCCTGGTTTGAGCCCCGTTACATCTTCCGCGCAGGCCGACTCGACTAGTGAGCTATTACGCTTTCTTTAAATGATGGCTGCTTCTAAGCCAACATCCTAGCTGTCTGAGCCTTCCCACATCGTTTCCCACTTAACCAGAACTTTGGGACCTTAGCCGGCGGTCTGGGTTGTTTCCCTCTTCACGACGGACGTTAGCACCCGCCGTGTGTCTCCCGGATATTACTTACTGGTATTCGGAGTTTGCATGGGGTTGGTAAGTCGGGATGACCCCCTAGCCCAAACAGTGCTCTACCCCCAGTAGTATTCGTCCGAGGCGCTACCTAAATAGCTTTCGGGGAGAACCAGCTATCTCCGAGTTTGATTGGCCTTTCACCCCCAGCCACAGGTCATCCCCTAACTTTGCAACGTTAGTGGGTTCGGTCCTCCAGTTGATGTTACTCAACCTTCAACCTGCCCATGGCTAGATCACCCGGTTTCGGGTCTACACCTTGCAACTAGACGCCCAGTTAAGACTCGGTTTCCCTACGGCTCCCCTATACGGTTAACCTCGCTACAAAATGTAAGTCGCTGACCCATTATACAAAAGGTACGCAGTCACCCCGAAGGGCTCCCACTGCTTGTACGTACACGGTTTCAGGTTCTATTTCACTCCCCTCACAGGGGTTCTTTTCGCCTTTCCCTCACGGTACTGGTTCACTATCGGTCAGTCAGGAGTATTTAGCCTTGGAGGATGGTCCCCCCATATTCAGACAGGATGTCACGTGTCCCGCCCTACTCGATTTCACATCAAGGTTGTTTTCGTGTACGGGGCTATCACCCTGTATCGCCGGCCTTTCCAGGACCGTTCCACTAACTTCCAAGATGCTTAAGGGCTAATCCCCGTTCGCTCGCCGCTACTGAGGGAATCTCGGTTGATTTCTTTTCCTCGGGGTACTTAGATGTTTCAGTTCTCCCGGTTCGCCTCGCTAC
>NZ_CM201342.1:2680000-2890000 GCF_054165525.2 Aeromonas sp. AE23HZ002T15 | reverse complement strand
GCTTGCCCTGTCGATGGAGGCGCATTATAGGGAGCAGAAACTTTCTGGCAAGGGGATTATTGCAAAAAGATGGCTTTCGTCGCGCGTTCGCTCACAAAGCCACCAATTCGCATGTCAAGCGAGCGATCTCAACCTGCAACCGGCACTGCCATCGCAAAATCATGCAGATCGTCATAGATGGCATCGGCCAATGCGATCCCTGCATCGGTGACCGGCTTGCCGGTACGCACCAATACCTTGTGACCCACCTTGGCATTGAGCGCAGCCTTCAAGTCGGAGGGCTTGTCGCCCACCATGTAGGAACGGGCCATGTCGATGCCCAGTTCTTGCCTGGCAAGCAACAGCATGCCGGGCTCTGGCTTGCGACAATCGCAGGGGGCACCGTGATCCGGGTGATGGGGGCAGAAGTAGATGCCGTCGAGATCCACATCCCGATCCGCCAGCGACCAGTCCATCCATTCGGTCAGATTCATGAAGTCATCCTCACTGAAGTAGCCGCGGGCGATGCCGGATTGGTTGGTGACCACAACCAGCAGGTAGCCTTTCTTCTTCAGCAGTTGCATGGCCTCGATGACGCCGGGCAGGAAATGGAAGTCGTCGACCTGGCTGACATAACCTGTGTCTTCGTTGATGACACCGTCTCTGTCCAGAAAAATGGCGGGCTTACTCACGGGAAACTACCTCTGTCATGTTTTTCACAGTATCTCACAGGGCGAAGAGGGCCCAAAACGTAAAAAGGGGTGGCCGAAGCCACCCCTTTCATGTGCGCATATAAAGTATCGATTACGCGATAACTTTGGCTACAACACCAGCACCTACGGTACGGCCACCTTCACGGATGGCGAAACGCAGGCCGTCGTCCATCGCGATCGGGGCGATCAGGGTAACAACCATCTTGATGTTGTCGCCCGGCATTACCATTTCAACGCCTTCCGGCAGCTCGATGGTACCGGTCACGTCGGTAGTACGGAAGTAGAACTGCGGACGGTAGCCCTTGAAGAACGGGGTATGACGACCACCTTCTTCCTTGGACAGCACGTACACTTCGGATTCGAACTTGGTGTGCGGCTTGATGGTGCCCGGCTTGGCCAGTACCTGACCACGCTCCACGTCTTCACGCTTCACGCCACGCAGCAGCGCGCCAACGTTCTCACCGGCACGACCTTCGTCCAGCAGCTTGCGGAACATTTCAACGCCGGTACAGGTGGTCTTGGTGGTATCTTTGATACCAACGATTTCCACTTCTTCACCAACCTTCACGATACCGCGCTCAACACGACCGGTTACTACGGTACCGCGGCCAGCGATGGAGAACACGTCTTCGATAGGCATCAGGAACGGCTGATCGATCGCACGCTCCGGCTCCGGGATGTAGGTGTCCAGGTGGCCAGCCAGTTCCAGGATCTTCTCTTCCCACTGAGCTTCGCCTTCCAGCGCTTTCAGCGCGGAACCACGAACGACCGGCAGGTCATCACCCGGGAAGTCATACTCGGACAGCAGTTCGCGAACTTCCATCTCGACCAGTTCCAGCAGCTCTTCGTCATCGACCATGTCGCACTTGTTCATGAACACGATGATGTACGGAACGCCTACCTGACGACCCAGCAGGATGTGCTCACGAGTCTGCGGCATCGGGCCGTCAGTCGCTGCTACTACCAGGATTGCGCCGTCCATCTGGGCAGCACCGGTGATCATGTTCTTAACGTAGTCGGCGTGACCCGGGCAATCTACGTGAGCGTAGTGACGGGTAGCGGTGTCGTATTCTACGTGGGAGGTGTTGATGGTGATACCACGCTCACGCTCTTCCGGCGCCTTGTCGATCTGGTCGAAGGCGAAAGCTTTACCACCGAAGTGCTTGGCCAGCACGTTGGTGATGGCGGCGGTCAGGGTGGTTTTACCGTGGTCAACGTGGCCGATGGTGCCGACGTTTACGTGCGGTTTATTACGCTCAAATTTTTCTTTAGACACGACGTAGTCCTTCTAGGTTAAACCCGCCTACCGTCGTAGGCGGGGAATCATAAATTACTTGGATTTGCGCTCTTCGATCACGGCCTGGGCGACGTTGGTCGGGGCATCGTGATACTTGGCGAATTCCATGGCGTAGGAAGCACGACCTTGGGTAGCGGAACGCAGGGCGGTCGCATAACCGAACATCTCGGCCAGCGGCACCAGGGCACGTACGATCTTGCCGGACGGGCCGTCTTCCATACCTTCGATCAGACCACGACGACGGTTCAGGTCACCGATCACGTCGCCCATGTAGTCTTCCGGAGTCTCAACTTCGACCTTCATGATCGGCTCGAGCAGAACCGGGCTTGCCTTCATGAAGCCAGCCTTGAACGCCATGGAAGCAGCAATCTTGAACGCCAGTTCGGAGGAGTCGACATCGTGGTAAGAACCGAAGTGCAGACGCACGCCCAGATCCATTACCGGATAACCTGCCAGCGGGCCGGATTTCAGCTGCTCACGGATACCCTTGTCCACGCCCGGGATGAATTCACCCGGAATGACGCCACCCTTGATGTCGTTGACGAACTCGTAGGCTTTGCCTTCTTCCAGCGGGTACATGTCGATCACAACGTGACCGTACTGACCACGACCACCGGACTGCTTGGCGTGCTTGCCTTCGATATCCTTGACGGTATCGCGGATGGTTTCACGGTAGGCAACCTGCGGCTTACCTACGTTCGCTTCTACCTTGAACTCGCGACGCATACGGTCAACGATGATGTCCAGGTGCAGCTCGCCCATACCGGCGATGATGGTTTGGCCAGATTCTTCGTCGGTCCATACGCGGAAAGACGGATCTTCCTGCGCCAGACGGCCGAGTGCCAGACCCATCTTCTCTTGGTCAGCCTTGGTTTTCGGCTCAACCGCGATGGAGATTACCGGCTCTGGGAACTCCATACGCTCCAGGATGATCGGAGCCTTCTCGTCACACAGGGTGTCACCGGTGGTCACGTCTTTCAGACCGATGGCAGCAGCGATGTCGCCTGCGCGAACTTCTTTGATCTCTTCACGCTTGTTGGCGTGCATCTGAACGATACGGCCAAAACGCTCGCGCTTCTCTTTGACAGAGTTCAGCACGGAGTCACCGGAGTTAACCACACCGGAGTAAACGCGGAAGAAGGTCAGGTTGCCTACGAACGGGTCGGTAGCAATCTTGAATGCCAGAGCAGCGAACGGCTCGTCATCGGAAGCGTGACGCTCGTCTTTGGTCTCGCCATCCAGCTTCAGACCGTCGATGGCTGCTACGTCGGTCGGTGCCGGCAGATAGTCAACCACGGCATCCAGCATGGCCTGTACGCCCTTGTTCTTGAACGCGGAGCCACAGGTAACCAGGATGATTTCGTTGTTCAGAACGCGCTGACGAAGAGCTTGTTTGATCTCTTCCTCGGTCAGTTCTTCACCACCCAGGTATTTTTCCATCAGGTCTTCAGACGCTTCGGCAGCGGCTTCAACCAGGTTCATGCGCATTTCTTGCGCCTGTTCCAGCAACTCGGCCGGGACGTCTTCGTAGTCGAAGGATACGCCCTGATCGGCTTCGCTCCAGTTGATGGCTTTCATCTTGACCAGGTCGATAACGCCCTTGAAGTTCTCTTCTGCACCGATGTTCAGTTGCAGGGGAACCGGCACGCCTTTCAGACGGGTCTTGATGTGCTCAACGCAGCGCAGATAGTTGGCGCCGGTACGGTCCATCTTGTTGACGAACGCGATACGGGGAACCTTGTACTTGTTAGCCTGACGCCATACGGTCTCAGACTGTGGCTGTACGCCACCTACGGCACAGTACACCATCACGGCACCGTCCAGAACACGCATTGAACGCTCTACTTCGATAGTAAAGTCAACGTGGCCCGGGGTATCGATGATGTTGATACGGTGCGGTTGGAACTGTTTGCCCATACCGGACCAGAAAGCGGTGGTCGCGGCGGAGGTGATGGTGATACCACGCTCTTGTTCCTGTTCCATCCAGTCCATGGTGGCGGCGCCATCGTGAACTTCACCGATCTTGTGACTTACACCGGTGTAAAACAGAACGCGCTCGGTAGTAGTAGTCTTACCGGCGTCGATGTGAGCGGAGATACCGATATTACGATAACGCTCAATGGGGGTTGTACGAGCCATTGTCATCCTCTTACTAGGAGCGTACCCCTAGATAACTGAAGGTGCGCAGAGCCTGAAGGCCCTGCGCAGGCGGATTACCAGCGGAAGTGAGCGAAAGCCTTGTTCGCTTCAGCCATACGGTGAACGTCTTCACGTTTCTTGACAGACGAACCCTTATTGTCAGCGGCATCCAGCAGCTCGCCAGCCAAACGCTGAGCCATTGATTTTTCACCACGTTTACGAGCGGCATCAACCAACCAGCGCATTGCCAGGGCATTGCGACGTACCGGGCGAACTTCTACCGGCACCTGATAGGTTGCACCACCGACACGACGAGATTTAACCTCGACGGCCGGACGAATGTTGTCCAGAGCGACTTCGAACAGGGCCAGGTGCTCTTTGCCAGATTTGGTGGCAATGATGTCCAGGGCACCGTATACGATGGCTTCTGCAACAGATTTCTTACCGTCAACCATTACTACGTTGACGAATTTGGCCAGCAGCTCAGATCCGAACTTGGGATCCGGCAGGATTTTACGCTGACCAACAACACGACGTCTTGGCATTTCAAATTCTCCGTGAACTTCAGGGGTTACCCAAAACTAGAAAGTTATCTAACTAGAAACGAATTAACGTTTGGCCTTACTTAACGGAGAACCATTAAGCTTTCGGACGCTTCACGCCATACTTGGAGCGAGCCTGCTTACGGTCTTTAACACCGGCACAGTCCAACGCACCACGAACGGTGTGATAACGAACACCTGGCAAATCCTTGACACGACCGCCACGGATCAGAACAACAGAGTGCTCCTGCAGGTTGTGACCTTCACCGCCGATGTAGGAGGTGACTTCGAAGCCGTTGGTCAGACGTACACGGCACACTTTACGCAGTGCAGAGTTAGGCTTCTTCGGGGTGGTGGTGTATACACGGGTGCATACGCCACGCTTCTGAGGGCACGCTTCCAGCGCCGGCACGTTGCTTTTTACAACGAGCTTGACGCGCGGCTTGCGAACCAACTGGTTAATAGTTGCCATCAAAAGGCTCCTGATAATGACTTCATAAACGTGTGAAAAATCCTCCCCGCAGATACGGGGACGCGAAATTTTATGCCCTGTTGTCGGGGGAGTCAAGATTTATACAATTTGTGCGCCGGACGGGCAAATCACGGCAGTACTGGATTCTGTTAACCATCTGAGTTATCAGCTAAAAACCAAAACTAATCGGCCCAGGTCTGCGGCGATCCCTGTTCGGCGATCAGCGCGATCAGGCCGGCCATGTCGAGTTCCATCCCGATCCGTCCCTGCAATCCCCTCGCCTGCAGGTCTTCCCCCATCACATAGAGCGGGATCCCGGCCAGCCGTTCACACCACATGGGGGCTGCTGCCGCCACTACCGCGTCCTGCATCAGCACCAGGGGATCCGAGGCATCGCGATAACGCAGGGCCTGCTCCAGCCCCTGGCCGAGGAAGGGAGAACTCAATACCAGCTGTATCATGGGCACCTCAGAAACTGATGTGGGTGCTGCAACGCCCCCACTCACGGCGGATCTCATCGGGGGACAAGGGCGTCACGGGGATCAGCAGATCCGAGGCCACGAGGCCCCGCTCCGCGAGCGAGGCCGCACAGACATAGACCTCCTCAATGTCATACAGTTCCAACATCTTGAAGGTAGGCGCATAGTGGCGCTGCAGTATGGCCTGCGGCTGCTGCGCGTTGAGCAGTTGCAGCACCCCGTCGCCGATGAGAAACAGGGCCAGCGACTCGGTCAACGCCGAGGTCGCCAGCAGGGCGTCGAGCCCTTCCCGGCCGTGTGCCGTGCCGTGGGGACCTCGCCGGCAGATAAAGGCAATCTTGCTCATCTCTCCCCCTTAGAACTGCACGAAGCGATCGGCGGTCAAACTGGCCTCGGCCAGTTGCCCCAGACCGCTCAGGCGAAACGGTGCCTGCAGGTTGAACTGCGCCTTGCCGACCCCCCTGGCCTCGGTCTCATCGAGCACGCCGCGCCGCATGGCGGCGGCGACGCACACATCGATGGCGATGCCGTGAGCCAGGGCGAGCTCGCGCCAGAGCGCCACCAGATCGGTCTCATCGGAGGCAGGGGCATGCAAGCCGCTGCCGTTATGGACACCGTCCTGATAGAAGAACAGGTGGGACAGGCGATGACCCTGTTCGATGAGGCCCAGCGCGAAGCGATAGGCGGTGCTGGCCGTCTGGGTGCCGTAGGCGGGCCCGGTGACCAGCAGGGCAAAACTCAGACTCATGTCCGGACTCCTGCAAGGATATGCAACCATTCTACCTCAAAGACGAAAAAGCCCCTCCTGGGAGGGGCTCTTCCTGACTGCCAGGCTTAGACGTGGGCGATGGCCTCGACTTCGACCAGCACATCCTTGGGCAGACGCGCCACTTCCACGCAGGAGCGGGCGGGTGCGGACTCGCCAAAGTAGCGGGCATAGACCTGGTTGAAGGCCACGAAGTTGTTCATGTCGCTCAGGAAGCAGGTGGTCTTCAGGACCTTGCCGGTATCCGAGCCTGCCGCCTTCAATACTGCAACCAGATTCTTCATCACCTGTTCGGCCTGGGCCTCGATGCCACCGGCGACGATATCCATGGTGGTGGGATCGAGCGGGATCTGCCCGGAGGTAAAGATCAACTCGCCCAGCTTAGTGCCCTGTACATAGGGTCCAATTGCGGCAGGTGCCTTCTCGGTTGCAATCACTTCTTTAGCCATTCTTGTCTGTCCCCTTCTATGGCACTCACTCGCTCTCTTCTTCACCCTGCTTGCGCTGTCGGATGTAGAGATACACGGTATGTTTGGAAATATTCAGCTTGTCCGCGACCAGGTTGATCGAGTCCTTGATGTCAAATATGCCCTTCTCGAACAACTGGGTCACGATAAAACGGTTCTTGGCATTGTTCGCCACGGTCGGATCGCGGTTGATCTCGTCGATGGTGTTGTCCACCGTCTGGGCGACCAGCTCCTCCACGCTGTTGGCGAAGGTCTCCGGCGATTGACGCTCCACCTGTTGCGGGGTCGGGAAAAACTCGGCCACGAATTCGTGGAAAGGCGCATTGATATGCAGGTTGATGCAGATGAGGCCGATCACCTGCTTGTCGCCGTTGCGGATGGCGATGGTGCTCGACTTCATCAGCGCACCGGTACGGCTGCGCGCGAAATAGCTCTGGGTATGATCCTGGCCGGTGCTCTCGATGTCCTTGAGCATCCGCAGCGCCAGATCCGTGATGGGCGCCCCCAGGGTTCGCCCGGTGTTAAAGCCGTTTGCAATCTTGATCACTGACTCATGCAGATTTTCCAGGGAATGCAGCACCACCTCGCAGTGCTTGCCGAACAGATCGGCCAGGCCCTCGATGAGGCCCTCATATGAACGCAACAACTCCCTGTCTTCGTCTGTAAAAGCGCGACCGCTCAGTTGATCTTCGGGAAGCAGCACTTCCTCGATACCGACAGCCATGTTCTACCCCTGTAATAACCATTCAACTTTCCCGAGTTTTCAATTGCGGGGAGTCAATGTCAACTTTTTTTGATTTTTTGCTCTATAACCTTGCACTGGATCATCCCCTGCCCCAGCCCAGTGCACACCGGGCGCCGGATGGGAAATAAAAAAAGGGCCCCTTGAAGGGGCCCTTTCTCATCACTGCAGCGGAAGATTACTCTTCGTCAAAACTGCCGGCTGCGTTGAGCAGATCCGCCAGGTTTTGCTGAGCTTCATCGGCGGTCACCTGCGGTACACCGACAGCACGGGCTGCGGCGGCACGCTGGTTGATCCGGCTGTGGTGGTAGGCAAAGCCGGTACCAGCCGGGATCAGACGACCCACGATCACGTTCTCTTTCAGGCCACGCAGTTCGTCGCGCTTGCCGCCAACGGCCGCTTCGGTCAGAACCCGGGTAGTTTCCTGGAAGGACGCCGCGGAGATGAAGGACTCGGTGCTCAGAGATGCCTTGGTAATACCCATCAGGATATGACGGTAGGTCGCCGGGGCCTTGCCCTCTGCAACCAGCTTACGGTTGGCAATCTTCACACGAGCCACTTCAACCTGCTCGCCTTCGATCAGGTCGGTGTCGCCAGCGCTCAGGATCTCGCACTTACGCAGCATCTGACGAACGATGACTTCGATGTGCTTGTCGTTGATCTTAACGCCCTGCAGACGGTAAACGTCCTGCACTTCGTTGGCGATGTAGTTGGCGACCGGGCTGATACCGCGCAGACGCAGGATGTCGTGAGCAGACTCAGGACCGTCCGCCAGCACTTCACCCTTCTCAACTTTTTCACCTTCGAACACGTTGAGGTGACGCCACTTCGGAATCATCTCTTCGTAGATCTCGCCACCATCGGTCGGGGTGATGACCAGACGGCGCTTGCCCTTGGTCTCTTTCCCGAAGGAGATGGTACCGGAGATCTCGGCCAGGATAGCCGGTTCCTTCGGTTGACGTGCTTCGAACAGATCCGCAACGCGCGGCAGACCACCGGTGATGTCCTTGGTACCGCTGGACTCTTGCGGGATACGTGCAACCGCGTCACCCACGCCCACGTTGGCACCATCTTCCAGGTTCACGATGGCCTTGCCCGGCAGGAAGTACTGGGCGGGAACATCGGTACCCGGGATCATCACATCCTTGCCGTTCAGGTCGACCAGTTTCACGGTCGGACGCATCTCTTTACCGGCACTCGGACGCTCGTTGACATCCAGCACGACGATGGAGGAGAGACCGGTCAGCTCGTCGGTCTGACGAGTGATGGTCACGCCATCGATCATGTGCTCGAAGTGCAGGCGACCCGCCACTTCGGTGATGATCGGGTGGGTGTGCGGATCCCAGTTCGCGACGGTGTCACCGGCGTTCACGGCCTCGCCATCCTTCACTTCCAGGACGGAACCGTAAGGCAGCTTGTGGCTTTCCTTGGTACGGCCCATCTCGTCCATGATGGTCAGCTCGGTGGAACGAGAGGTGATAACCAGCTTGTCAGAGTTGTTGGTAACGAACTTGGCGTTCTGCAGCTTGATGCTACCGGTGTTCTTGACCTGGATGCTGCTCTCGGCAGCGGCTCGGGATGCGGCACCACCGATGTGGAAGGTACGCATCGTCAGCTGGGTACCCGGCTCACCGATGGACTGGGCGGCGATAACACCGACAGCCTCACCCTTGTTCACCAGATGACCACGGGCCAGATCACGGCCGTAGCAGTGGGCACAGTTACCGAAGTCGGTCTCACAGGTGATGGCAGAACGTACCTTCACGCGGTCGACGGAGTTGCGCTCGAGCTGGTCACACAGCTGCTCGTCGAGCAGGGTGTTACGGGCTACCAACACTTCGTCTTCGGTACCCGGCTTGATCACGTCTTCGGCGACCACACGGCCCAGCACGCGCTCACGCAGCGGCTCGACCACGTCACCACCCTCGATCAGCGGAGTCATCCACAGACCGTCGGTTGTGCCGCAATCGTCCTCGGTGATCACCATGTCCTGTGCCACGTCAACCAGACGACGAGTCAGATAACCGGAGTTCGCAGTCTTCAATGCGGTATCCGCCAGACCCTTACGAGCACCGTGAGTGGAGATGAAGTACTGCAGTACGTTCAGACCTTCACGGAAGTTCGCCACGATCGGCGTTTCGATGATGGAGCCATCCGGTTTCGCCATCAGGCCACGCATACCGGCCAGCTGACGGATCTGGGCGGCGGAACCCCGCGCACCGGAGTCGGCCATCATGAAGATGCTGTTGAAGGAAGCTTGTTCTTCCTCTTCGCCCAGGGAGTTGACGTTACGCTCCTTGGACAGGTTATCCATCATGGCCTTGGAGACGCGATCGTTCGCGCTGGCCCAGATATCGATAACCTTGTTGTAGCGTTCGCCCGCAGTCACCAGACCGGACAGGAACTGGTCCTGGATCTCGGCGACTTCGGCTTCGGCTGCCGCAATGATGTCTTTCTTGGCATCCGGGATGACCATGTCATCGATACCAACGGAAGCACCGGACAGGGCCGCGTAATGGAAACCGGTATACATCAGCTGGTCAGCGAAGATGACGGTGTCCTTCAGGCCCTGCTTGCGATAGCAGGTGTTCAGCAGACGAGAGATGAGCTTCTTGCCCAGCGCCTTGTTGGAGACGTACTTGATCCAGTTCTGCGGATTGGCAGCCAGATCGGCCTCTTCGGCGGCGGTCAGCACCTTCGGCTCGTCGATCAGGGCGTATTCCATGCCTTTTGGCAGGATCAGGCTCAGGATCGCACGACCGACTGTGGTGCTCTTCATCTCGGTGCGCGGCAGCAGGGAACCGTCTTCCTGACGCAGGTATTCGGTGATACGCACCTTCACACGAGCGTGCAGATCGGCCAGACCGGCGCGATAGACTTTCTCTGCTTCCTTCGGACCGGCCAGCACCATACCTTCGCCCTTGGCGTTGATACGGGCACGGGTCATGTAGTACAGACCCAAGACCACGTCCTGGGACGGAACGATGATCGGCTCACCGGAGGCTGGCGACAGGATGTTGTTGGTAGACATCATCAAGGCGCGCGCTTCGAGCTGGGCTTCCAGGGTCAACGGTACGTGGACCGCCATCTGGTCACCATCGAAGTCCGCGTTATAGGCGGCACAGACCAGCGGGTGCAGCTGGATGGCCTTACCTTCGATCAGGGTCGGTTCAAACGCCTGGATACCCAGACGGTGCAGGGTCGGTGCACGGTTCAGCAGGACCGGGTGTTCGCGGATCACTTCGTCCAGGATGTCCCAAACGACAGCTTCTTCACGCTCCACCATCTTCTTGGCGGCCTTGATCGTGGTCGCCAGACCGCGAGTTTCCAGCTTGCCATAGATGAACGGCTTGAACAGTTCCAGGGCCATCTTCTTCGGCAGACCGCACTGATGCAGACGCAGAGTCGGGCCTACTGTGATAACGGAACGACCGGAGTAGTCGACCCGCTTACCCAGCAAGTTCTGACGGAAACGACCTTGCTTACCCTTGATCATATCGGCCAAGGATTTCAGCGGACGCTTGTTGGAACCTGTGATGGCACGACCACGACGGCCGTTGTCCAGCAGGGCATCCACGGACTCTTGCAGCATGCGCTTTTCGTTGCGCACGATGATGTCCGGGGCGGCCAGATCCAGCAGGCGCTTCAAACGGTTGTTACGGTTGATCACGCGACGGTACAGATCGTTCAGATCGGAAGTCGCGAAACGGCCGCCGTCCAGCGGTACCAGCGGACGCAGGTCCGGCGGCAGCACGGGCAGCACTGTCATGATCATCCACTCCGGCTTGTTGCCGGACTGCAGGAAGGCTTCCATCAGCTTCAGACGCTTGGTGGTCTTCTTGCGCTTGGTCTCGGAGTTGGTCTGTTCCAGCTCCTCGCGCATGGTCTTGACTTCACCTTCCAGATCGATGGCGCGCAGCAATGCCAAGATTGCTTCGGCACCCATCTTGGCGTCGAATTCGTCGCCCCACTCTTCCAGTGCGTCCAGATAGTTCTCTTCGGACAGCATCTGGCTGCGCTCGAGGTTGGTCATGCCGGGTTCGATAACCACATAGGATTCGAAATACAGCACGCGCTCGATGTCACGCAGGGTCATGTCCAGCAGCAGACCGATACGGGACGGCAGGGACTTCAGGAACCAGATGTGGGCAGTCGGGCTGGCCAGCTCGATGTGGCCCATGCGCTCACGACGGACCTTGGTCTGGGTCACTTCTACGCCGCACTTCTCGCAGATCACACCACGGTGTTTCAGGCGCTTGTACTTGCCGCACAGACACTCGTAGTCCTTCACCGGTCCGAAGATACGGGCGCAGAACAGACCATCACGTTCCGGCTTGAAAGTCCGGTAGTTGATGGTCTCAGGCTTTTTGACCTCACCGAATGACCAGGAGCGGATCATGTCAGGAGAGGCCAGACCGATCTTGATACTGTCAAACTCTTCGGTCTTGGTCTGAGCCTTCAAAAACTTGAGTAAGTCTTTCACGTGTTTCCCCTGTCAGGAGTCTAACCTCGGCGCCCCTCTCGGGGCGCCCACGTCAATTCTCGAACAATAAGAGCGAGCTCTTACTCTTCGTCCAGCTCGATGTTGATACCCAGAGAGCGGATTTCCTTCAGCAATACGTTGAAGGATTCGGGCATGCCCGGCTCCATACGGTGGTCGCCATCCACGATGTTCTTGTACATCTTGGTACGGCCGTTCACATCGTCAGACTTGACGGTCAGCATTTCCTGCAGGGTATATGCCGCACCGTAAGCCTCCAGGGCCCACACTTCCATCTCACCGAACCGCTGACCACCGAACTGTGCCTTACCACCCAGCGGCTGCTGGGTAACCAGGCTGTACGAACCGGTAGAACGCGCGTGCATCTTGTCGTCTACCAGGTGGTTCAGCTTGAGCATGTACATGTAACCCACGGTGACCTTACGCTCGAAGGCGTTACCGGTACGACCGTCGAACAGGGAGATCTGACCGGATTCCGGCAGATCGGCCAGCTTCAGCAAGGCCTTGATTTCGCGCTCTTTGGCACCATCAAAGACAGGTGTAGCGACCGGCAGACCCTTGCGCAGGTTACCCACCAGGGTACGTACGTCGTCGTCGGACAGCTCGGCGATGTTCACTTGCTGGGAGTCCTTCTCACCCAGGTCATAGACCTGTTGCAGGAACTCGCGCATCTCGTGCAGCTCGCGCTGCTCTTTGATCATGCGGTCGATCTTCTCGCCGATGCCCTTGGCCGCGAGGCCCAGGTGCACTTCGAGGATCTGACCGATGTTCATACGGGATGGTACGCCCAGCGGGTTCAGTACGATGTCGACCGGACGGCCGAACTCGTCATGGGGCATATCCTCGACCGGACAGATCTTGGAGATAACACCCTTGTTACCGTGACGGCCCGCCATCTTGTCACCCGGTTGGATGCGACGCTTCACTGCCAGGTAAACCTTGACGATTTTCAGTACGCCCGGCGCCAGATCATCACCCTGGATAATCTTGCGACGCTTGTTCTCGAACTTCTTGTCGAACTCGGCTTTGAGCTCAACGTGCTGTTCGGCGATCTGTTCCAGTTCGATCTGCTTGGCTTCATCTTCGATGGCCAGTTCAAACCACTTGGAACGATCCAGCTTGTTCAGACGATCTTCGCTGTAACCGGCGGCCAGCAGCAGGTTTCGGGAGCGGCCAAAGATGCCGTCTTCCAGGATCTTGAACTCTTCGGTCAAGTCCTTCTTCGCTTCCTTCAGCTGCATCTCTTCGATTTCTTTGGCGCGCTTGTCTTTTTCCACGCCATCGCGGGTAAAGACTTGCACGTCAACCACGGTACCGTACACACCGTTCGGCACACGCAGGGAGGAGTCCTTCACATCGGAGGCCTTCTCACCGAAGATGGCGCGCAGCAGCTTCTCTTCCGGAGTCAGCTGGGTTTCACCCTTGGGTGTTACCTTGCCGACCAGAATGTCGCCGCCCTTCACTTCCGCACCCACGTAGACGATACCGGACTCGTCCAGCTTGGACAGAGCGGCTTCACCCACGTTCGGGATGTCGGCGGTGATCTCTTCCGGACCCAGCTTGGTGTCACGGGAGATACAGGCCAGTTCCTGGATATGAATGGTGGTCAGGCGATCTTCCTGAACAACGCGCTCGTTCACCAGGATCGAGTCTTCGAAGTTGTAACCGTTCCACGGCATGAACGCGACGCGCAGGTTTTGGCCCAGCGCCAGTTCGCCCAGGTCGGTAGACGGGCCGTCAGCCAGCACGTCGCCCGCCATCACCGGCTCACCCAACATCACGCAAGGACGCTGGTTGATACAGGTGTTCTGGTTGGAACGGGTGTACTTGGTCAGGCTGTAGATGTCGATGCCGGCTTCGCCTGGCAGCAGCTCATCTTCATTGACCTTGATAACGATACGGGAGGCATCGACATAGTCGATCATGCCGCCACGCTTGGCCACTACGGTTACCCCGGAGTCGACGGCCACGGCGCGTTCCATACCGGTACCTACCAGCGGCTTGTCGGCGCGCAGGGTCGGTACGGCCTGACGTTGCATGTTCGAACCCATCAGGGCTCGGTTCGCATCATCGTGTTCCAGGAACGGGATCAGAGCGGCAGCCACAGATACGATCTGTTGCGGGCTCACATCCATGTACTGGATCTGGTCGGCGTTCATGAAGGTGGATTCACCCTTATGACGGCACGGGATCAGCTCATCTTTCAGACGGCCATCTTCAGAGGTCGCGGCGTTGGCCTGCGCGATCACGTACTTGCCTTCTTCAATCGCGGACAGGTAATCCACTTCGTCGGTGATCACACCGTCGATGACCTTGCGGTACGGGGTCTCGAGGAAACCGTACTCGTTGGTACGGGAGTACACGGACAGCGAGTTGATCAGACCGATGTTCGGACCTTCCGGAGTCTCGATGGGGCACAGACGACCGTAGTGGGTCGGGTGTACGTCTCGAACTTCGAAGCCGGCACGCTCACGAGTCAGACCGCCCGGGCCCAGCGCGGAGATACGACGCTTGTGGGTCACTTCGGACAGCGGGTTGTTCTGGTCCATGAACTGGGACAGCTGGCTGGAACCGAAGAACTCTTTGACCGCGGCGGAGATCGGCTTGGCGTTGATCAGATCCTGCGGCATCAGGGTGTCGAGGTCGCCCAGGGAGAGACGCTCTTTCACCGCACGCTCGACACGGACCAGACCGACACGGAACTGGTTCTCGGCCATTTCACCGACGGAACGGATACGACGGTTACCCAGGTGGTCGATATCGTCCACCTCGTCATTGCCGTTACGGATGTCGATCAGGCGCTTCATGACTTCGACGATGTCGTCTTTGGTCAGCACGCCGACGCCGGTCTCGTCTTCACGACCCAGACGGCGGTTGAACTTCATCCGACCCACGGTAGACAGGTCGTAACGCTCGGAAGAGAAGAACAGGTTCTCGAACAGCTGCTCTGCCGCCTCGCGGGTGGGCGGCTCGCCCGGACGCATCATGCGGTAGATCTCGACCAGGGCTTCCAAACGGCTGGAGCTGGAGTCGATGCGCAGGGTCTCGGACATGTAGGCACCGTGATCCAGTTCGTTGGTGAACAGAACCTCGAAATGCTTGAAGCCGGCTTGGGACAGATTGGCGACCGCTTCCAGGCTCAGGGCCTGGTTGGCAGTCACGACCATTTCACCAGTTTGCGGGTGCGCGTAGTTCTTGGCAGCAACTTTGCCAACAACGTATTCGACCGGCACCTCAATCTGGGTAATGGCGTCTTTTTCCAACTGACGGATATGACGAGCGGTGACACGACGACCGGTCTCGACCACCACGGTGCCATTGGCAATGATGTCGAAGGTCGCAGTCTCACCACGCAGGCGCTCGGGCACCAGATCCATCATCAACTTGCCATCTTTGACCTCGAAACCTATGGTCTCGAAGAAGGTGGCCAGGATTTCTTCGGAACTGAAGTCCAGGGCGCGCAGAATAATGGAGGCCGGCAGTTTACGACGACGGTCGATACGGACAAACAGGTTGTCTTTCGCATCGAACTCGAAGTCCAGCCAGGAGCCACGGTAGGGGATAACGCGGGCGTTATACAGTACCTTACCGGATGAATGTGTTTTGCCTTTATCGTGGTCGAAGAAGACGCCCGGGCTGCGGTGCAGCTGGGAGACGATGACCCGCTCGGTACCATTGATGACAAAGGTGCCGTTTTCGGTCATGAGCGGAATTTCGCCCATGTAAACTTCTTGTTCCTTGATATCTTTGACGGTGCCGGCAGCTGCTTCACGGTCGTACAGAACCATACGAAGCTTGACACGCAGCGGCGCGGAGTAGGTCACTCCACGGATCTGGCATTCTTTTACGTCAAATACCGGCTCACCCAGGCGATAGCTGACATACTGAAGCTCAGCACTACCGGAGTAACTGGTGATCGGGAAAACGCTACGGAAGGCGGCTTCTAGGCCGTACTCACCTTCCGGGTCAGCCTCGATGAACTGCTTGAAGGAGTCCAGCTGAATGGACAACAGATAAGGCGTGTCCAGTACCTGGTCTCGCTTACCGAAGTCCTTACGTATGCGTTTTTTTTCGGTATAAGAGTAAACCATAGGGTTCCTCAGCTCGCTGATAAGTGACCCACTCTGTCCCCACGGGACAGCTCTGTCTCAACACCGTTTTGTGTTGGCCCGGACGATGAGGCGGTCCGGATTGCTGGTGCACCGAGAGTCGTGAACGGTGTGAAATACTCTCAGTCTACAGCGCAAAAAGGCTGGTGAATAAAGATTCACCAGCCTTAGCCTGTTTTATCAGGCTAATCTACATAAATGCAGATTATTTGATCTCAACAGAAGCACCGGCAGCTTCCAGCTCTTTCTTCAGAGCTTCGGCTTCGTCTTTGGAGACGGCTTCTTTCAGATTGGTCGGAGCAGCTTCTACCAGGTCCTTGGCTTCTTTCAGGCCCAGACCGGTAGCGCCGCGAACGGCCTTGATGACGGCAACTTTGTTGGCGCCAGCAGCAGTCAGAACTACGTCGAACTCGGTCTTCTCTTCTACTGCTTCAGCGGCCGGACCGGCAGCAACAGCAACAGCGGCGGAAACACCGAACTTCTCTTCCATAGCTTCGATCAGCTCAACAACTTCCATTACGGACATGGAAGCAACGGCTTCGATGATTTGGTCTTTAGTGATAGACATGACAAAAATTCCTGATGTTGAATAAACTCAAACAGCCTAAATAGGCGAGAATCAAGCAGCAGCTTGCTTCTGATCACGCACAGCAGCGATGGTACGAACCAGCTTGCCAGCAGAGGCTTCCTTCATGGTAGCCATCAACTTCGCAATTGCTTCGTCGTAGGTCGGCAGCGTGGCCAGACGATCAATTTGTGCTGCGGCGATGAATTCACCGTTAAAAGCGCCAGCCTTGATTTCGAACTTTTGGTTCGCTTTGGCAAACTCTTTGAACAGACGAGCGGCAGCGCCCGGGTGTTCGTTAGAGAAAGCAATCAAGGTAGGACCAGACAATACGTCGTTCAGGCAACCGAATTCGGTACCTTCAACTGCACGACGCAGCAGGGTGTTACGCACAACGCGCATGTACACACCGGCTTCGCGAGCAGATTTACGCAGGCTGGTCATCTTCTCTACAGTCACACCGCGAGAATCGGCTACAACTGCAGAAAGAGCGCCTTTGGCAGCTTCGTTGACTTCAGCAACAATTGCCTTTTTGTCTTCGAGTCCCAATGCCATTGGCTTAACTCCTGGATTGAATCCGGGTCTAGTTTGACCCAGTACTGACACATCCCCCCTACCTTTACAACAGAGGGGAACGATGCGGTAGCAGGATTCCAGAAGAGAAAGAAATCTTTCTCGCTGGGTTTCCGGCACCGTCTACGCAGGAAGAATTAAGGCGATGAGGCCACCTGCGGTCTTGGACGGAGGTCGAAACCCCCAACCAATCAAAGCGCAAAATTATAGATTAAATTTTGCGCCTTGTAAAACCCATCAATTAGGCCTGAGCTTCCAGGGAAGCTTGGTCTACGGCAACACCGGCACCCATGGTGGTGGAGATGCTGACTTTCTTGATGAAGACACCCTTGGCGGAGGAAGGCTTGGCCTTTTTCAAGGCAACCAGCAGAGCTTCCAAGTTTTCTTTCAGCTGAACTTCGTTGAAAGAAACCTTACCCAGAGTGGTATGGATGATACCATTCTTGTCGTTGCGGTAACGAACCTGACCGGCTTTGGCGTTCTTGACGGCTTCAGCAACGTTCGGGGTTACGGTACCCACTTTCGGGTTAGGCATCAGGCCACGCGGGCCCAGGATCTGGCCCAGTTGACCAACAACGCGCATGGCATCCGGGGATGCGATCACGACGTCGAAGTTCATCTCGCCTTTCTTAACCTGCTCAGCCAGGTCGTCCATACCAACCAGTTCAGCACCTGCAGCCTTGGCGGCTTCGGCGTTGGCACCCTGGGTGAACACGGCGACACGGATGTCACGACCGGTACCGTGCGGCAGTACAGTAGCACCACGTACGTTCTGGTCAGATTTACGAGCATCGATACCCAGGTTAACGGCGACGTCAACGCTTTCAACGAACTTGGCGGTAGCCAGTTCTTTCAGCAGGGCAATGGCTTCGTTGATGGAGTACTCTTTGGTACCGTCAACTTTTTCGCGAATAACGCGCATACGCTTGGAAAGTTTTGCCATTGTCTTAGTCCTCCACCACCAGGCCCATGGAACGAGCGGAACCGGCGATGCAACGTACTTTTGCATCCAGATCGGCACCAGTCATATCCGGCTCTTTGGTCTTGGCGATTTCTTGCAGCTGGGCAACGGTCACCTTACCAACCTTGTCTTTGTTCGGCTTGGCAGAACCAGACTGGATGCCGGCGGCTTTCTTCAGCAGGAAGGAAGCGGGCGGAGTCTTGGTTTCGAAGGTGAAGGAACGGTCGCTGTAAACGGTGATCACGACCGGAGTCGGTGAGCCTTTTTCCAGCTTCTCTGTACGAGCGTTGAACGCCTTACAGAATTCCATGATGTTAACACCGTGCTGACCCAGTGCAGGACCAACGGGAGGGCTGGGGTTAGCACTGCCAGCCTTAACTTGCAGCTTGATATAAGCTGTGACTTTCTTAGCCATTACAAAAATACCTCAAAAATGGGTTCTAACGCCTCGGAGACATGCTCCTGCAAACGGCTCCCCAACAAATAAAGGGGCAGCGAATTATAGAGATAATCGCTGCCCCTGACAACCGTTAACGAACAGAGTTTAATCAGCCTTTCTCGACCTGACCAAAATCCAGTTCGACCGGTGTTGAGCGACCGAAGATCAGAACGGAGACCTTCACGCGGCTCTTCTCGTAGTCCACCTCTTCAACGGTACCGTTGAAGTCGGCGAACGGACCATCGGCAACCCGCACCATTTCACCCGGTTCAAACAGGGTTTTCGGACGCGGCTTGTCGTGGGCATCTTGCAGACGGTTGAGGATGGCATCCGCTTCTTTATCGGAGATAGGAGCAGGACGATCGGAGGTGCCACCGATGAAGCCCATCACACGGGGTACGTTGCGTACCAGGTGCCATGTGGTTTCATCCATCACCATCTGGACCAGGACATAGCCCGGGAAAAATTTGCGCTCACTCTTGCGCTTCTGGCCAGCACGCATCTCGACCACTTCTTCGGTCGGGACCAGCACTTCGCCAAACAGCTCTTCCATACCATGCATCTTGATATGTTCACGCAGGGACTTGGCGACCCGGCCTTCGTAGCCGGAAAATGCCTGCACGACATACCATCTCATACGTTGTTCACGTTGTTCAGTCATGGCTTATCCTTACACACCGGTAATCAGGTTGACCAACCAGACCAAGGCACCGTCCAGAACGAACAGCAAGAGCCCCATCACGGCGGTCACCGCCAGCACAATCAGGGTTGTCTGAATGGCTTCCTGGCGGGTCGGCCATACGACCTTGCGGACTTCCAGGCGAGACTCACGAGCAAAAGCCAGTGTTGCCTTACCTTTGGTGGTTTGCAGGGCTACTGCACCTGCAGCAGCGATGACAACGACCACACCCAGGGCGCGGACGGCGGCGACAACGTCGGTCAGCAGGTAATTACCTACTACTGCGGCCGCCAGAATGATGAAAACCAGGCCCCAAAGCAGGGTATCCTTGCTTCCGCCCTGACCCTCAGAACTAACACTCATACAACCCACCTGTATCTGACGTAACCAAAGACACAAAAGCCCCGTACGAGACGAGGTATATGGCAGGGGCGGCAGGACTCGAACCCGCAACCATCGGTTTTGGAGACCGCTGTTCTACCAATTCGAACTACGCCCCTGCATAAGAAAGCCCCTATTATAGGGGCTTTGCTTTATTTATGTAAGCCAAGATTACGCGATAACTTTGGCTACAACACCAGCACCTACGGTACGGCCACCTTCACGGATGGCGAAACGCAGGCCGTCATCCATCGCGATCGGGGCAATCAGGGTAACAACCATCTTGATGTTGTCGCCCGGCATTACCATCTCAACGCCTTCCGGCAGCTCGATGGTACCGGTCACGTCGGTAGTACGGAAGTAGAACTGCGGACGGTAGCCCTTGAAGAACGGGGTATGACGACCACCTTCTTCCTTGGACAGCACGTACACTTCGGATTCGAACTTGGTGTGCGGCTTGATGGTGCCCGGCTTGGCCAGTACCTGACCACGCTCCACGTCTTCACGCTTCACGCCACGCAGCAGTGCGCCAACGTTCTCACCGGCACGACCTTCGTCCAGCAGCTTGCGGAACATTTCAACGCCGGTACAGGTGGTCTTGGTGGTATCTTTGATACCAACGATTTCCACTTCTTCACCAACCTTCACGATACCGCGCTCAACACGACCGGTTACTACGGTACCGCGGCCAGCGATGGAGAACACGTCTTCGATAGGCATCAGGAACGGCTGATCGATCGCACGCTCCGGTTCCGGGATGTAGGTGTCCAGGTGGCCAGCCAGTTCCAGGATCTTCTCTTCCCACTGAGCTTCGCCTTCCAGCGCTTTCAGCGCGGAACCACGAACGACCGGCAGGTCATCACCCGGGAAGTCGTACTCGGACAGCAGTTCGCGAACTTCCATCTCTACCAGTTCCAGCAGCTCTTCGTCATCGACCATGTCGCACTTGTTCATGAACACGATGATGTACGGAACGCCTACCTGACGACCCAGCAGGATGTGCTCACGAGTCTGCGGCATCGGGCCGTCAGTCGCTGCTACTACCAGGATTGCGCCGTCCATCTGGGCAGCACCGGTGATCATGTTCTTAACGTAGTCGGCGTGACCCGGGCAATCTACGTGAGCGTAGTGGCGGGTAGCGGTGTCGTATTCTACGTGGGAGGTGTTGATGGTGATACCACGCTCACGCTCTTCCGGCGCCTTGTCGATCTGGTCGAAGGCGAAAGCTTTACCACCGAAGTGCTTGGCCAGCACGTTGGTGATGGCGGCGGTCAGGGTGGTTTTACCGTGGTCAACGTGGCCGATGGTACCCACGTTAACGTGCGGTTTATTACGCTCAAATTTTTCTTTAGACATGATCGTCCCTCTAAACTAACGCTGAGTACGCGGTGGCAAGCTAACCACAGAACAGTTTATATGATGGATTTGAATCTGGGGGAGTAGAGAGGCTTGTACTGACAGGCTGGTTCGACTGCCGAACTCACCCTAGGGTGTGGCTCTCAGAATTACCTGAGCCATATCAGCATCTTGGAGCGGGCAGCGGGAATCGAACCCGCATCATCAGCTTGGAAGGCTGAGGTAATAGCCATTATACGATGCCCGCATTTCTCTAACCCAAAGAACTCAAACCGCAGAGAAATATGGTGGAGGGAGAAGGATTCGAACCTTCGAAGGCAGAGCCGTCAGATTTACAGTCTGATCCCTTTGGCCGCTCGGGAACCCCTCCGTCACGTCGATGCCACAACGGTAATTCTGCTTGCACCCGTTGTTTTTATCGCATTTGCCGGGCAAATAGGCGACAGACATCTAAGCGCCGCGCATTTTATGGTAAGGATTTTGGGGATGCAACCATTGCGCCTTGCAAAATGTGCATTATTGCAGGGAAGAGTACAAAAAAACGCACCCTCTCCACTCGAACCTGCCGCATCCCTTGTCGCTCCCGATCCCTTGGTGTATGGTCGCCCTGCCCAAGAAACAGTGATGACATCATGACGACAGAGCATAACCCCTATTTGCAATTCACCCGCGAACAATGGGCGTTATTGCGTGATGCAGTCCCCCTCACCCTGACGGAGACGGATCTGCATACCCTGCGCGGGATCAACGAGAAGGTGTCATTGCGGGAGGTGGAAGAGATCTACCTGCCCCTCTCCCGCCTGCTCAATCTCTACGTCAAGGCAAAGCAGCGCCGCAGCCGGGTGCTGGAACAGTTCCTCGGCCAGTCTCGAGGCAAGGGCACCTATATCATCAGCATCGCCGGCAGCGTGGCGGGGGGCAAGAGCACCACGGCCCGCATCATGCAGGCGCTGCTGGAGCGCTGGCCGGAACATCCCCGAGTCGAACTGGTCACCACGGACGGCTTCCTCTACCCCAACAAGGAGCTGGAGGCCCGCGGCCTGATGCGCCGCAAGGGGTTCCCGGAATCCTACGACATCCGCCATCTGGTGGAGTTTGTCGCCAACATCCGGGCCGGCCACGAGCGGGTCGAGGCTCCCGTCTACTCCCACCTCATCTATGACATCCTGCCGGACGAGAAGAAGGTGGTGGAGCAGCCAGACATCCTGATCTTGGAGGGGCTCAACGTGCTGCAGAGCGGCATGGATTACCCGCAGGATCCCCATCGCGTCTTCGTGTCAGATTTTGTCGACTTCTCCATCTATGTGGATGCGGACACCGAGCTGCTGCGCACCTGGTACGTGGAGCGCTTCCTCAAGTTTCGCAGCGGCGCCTTCTCGGATCCCGACTCCTACTTCCACCACTACGCCAAGCTGGCGGAGAGCGAAGCCACCGAGATCGCCAACAACATCTGGCAGGACATCAACTATTTGAATCTGCAAGAGAACATCTTGCCGACCCGGGAGCGGGCCAACCTGATCCTCACCAAGGGCAACGAACACGCCATCGAGCAGATCAAGCTGCGCAAGTGACGCTGAACAACTCAGATGTGGAATCAACAAAGGGGGCCATGGGCCCCCTTTGTTATGCGCTGGTCTGCTGGCGTCAGTCGCCGCGACGCAGGGAGATCTCCCCCCCCAGATAGAACTTGATCCCCTCCTCCGTCTCCAGCCGCAGGGCGCCGCGATCGTCGATGCCACGGGCGATGCCGCGGATCACCTGATCCCCCATCAGCAGCTTCACCGGCTGACCGGCGAAGTAATCGAGCCGGTTCCAGTCGTCCACGAAACTCCCCAGGCCGCTCTGCTCGAAGGTCACCATGGCCTGCTGCAGGCGCTGGATCACGCAGGCGGCCAGCTCATTGCGATCCACCAGTTCCGGCTGGACGTGGCGCAGTTCAGACCAGGCCTGGTCGATCTTCTCCCCCTGCCGCTCTGGCATCGCAAGATTGAGGCCAATGCCTATCACCAGGTGGCAGCTGGCACCGGCGCTGCCGCTCATCTCCACCAGGATGCCCGCGAGCTTGCGCCCCTGATAATAGAGGTCATTGGGCCACTTCAGTTCCACCCCCGGGTAACCGAGGGACTCCAGCGCCTGCACCACGGCGACGCCCACCGCCAGGCTCAGCCCCATGGCCGCCGCCATGCCCTGCTCGAGGCGCCAGTACATGCTCAGGATCAGCTGGCACCCGAAGGGGGTGATCCAGGGCTTGCCACGGCGCCCCCGACCCGCGGTCTGGCACTCGGCCAGGCAACTCTCGCCGGATTGCAGCCCGCTGACCCGCTCCAGCAGGTATTGGTTGGTCGAGCCTATCACCGAGAAGCAGTGCACCGGCGCCATGGGGACCCTGGCCCGCAGCTTCTCCTCGTCGTAGAGCGCCATGGGCACCGCCAGCCGATAACCCTTGCCGGTCAGGCTGAACAGATCCAGCCCCAATTCCTTGAGGGCCGCCATATGCTTGCTGACGGCCGCCCGGCTGATGCCGAGCTGCTCGCCGAGCTGCTCGCCGGAGTGGAACTGGCCGTCGCTCAGCAGGGTGATCAGAGTCTGTCTGATGGGGGTCAGGGTCATGCTAGCACCTCGTCGAGCCAGGTCTCGCCGGTCAGCCCCATGAAGCGCACCTCGTGCTCCAGCACGACGCCGAATTGCTGCTCCACGCTATCCCGCACATGGGCGGCCAGGGCGATGAGCTCCATGGCGCTGGCCCCCCCCAGGTTCACCAGCACCAGCGCCTGCTCCTGATGGACGGCGGCACGGCCGATGGCAAAGCCCTTGAGGCCGCACTGATCGATGAGCCAGCCCGCCGCCAGCTTGGCCTGGCCTTCTCCGTCCGGATTCCCCGCAACCGGATAGACGGGCATCAGCGGATAACGCGCCTTGAGCCCTTCCGCCAACGCTTGCGGCACCACGGGATTCTTGAAGAAGCTGCCGGCGTTGCCGAGCAAGGCGGGATCCGGCAGCTTGGCCATGCGGGTGGCGCAGACGGTATCGAAGATGGCCTGGGGACTGGGTTGATCACCGAGGGCCGCCAGCGGACCGTAACCCTGCACCGGCTGCCAGGCCTTGGGCAGGCTCAGGCCGACGGCGGTGATGAAGTGAGAATCCTGATAGGCGTGCTTGAAGATGCTGTCGCGATAGCCGAACTGGCAATCGGCAGCCTGGATCCGCTCCAGTTCGCCGCTCTGCCAGTTAAAGGCCTCCACATAGGTGCAGAAACGGGCCAGCTCTACCCCATAGGCACCGATGTTCTGCACAGGGGCGGCCCCGACAGTGCCCGGGATCAACGCGAGATTCTCCAGCCCGTGCCAACCCTGCTGCAGGGCATGGCACACCAGCTCATGCCAGTTTTCGCCCGCCGCCACGTGCAGCAACCAGTGATCCCCCTCATCGCGCACCTCTATCCCTTGCAGGCGGTTGTGTACCACCAGACCGGCGAAGTCGTTGCAGAACAGTATGTTGCTCCCTCCCCCCAACACCAGGCGTGGCTGCACGGCCAGCTCGACGTTGTCTCGCAGTTGCCTGAGATCGTCCAGCTGGACCACCTCGGCCAGCCAGAGGCAGTGGGCCTCGAGGCCCAGGGTATTGAGGGTCGACAAGGGGGCGTGGGGGGTGAGTTTCATCTGTTGGTCCCGACAAGAGCGAGGAGGCAGTTTACCCCAGATCCCCCGGGACGAAAAATCCGGGTACTTCTCGGACTCAGTTCGCTGGAGTAGAGTAACTTCTTCAGTCCCTTGAGGAAGTGTGAATGAACAACCAATTTGCCGTCATCGGCCTCGGCCTGTTCGGCAGTGCCCTGTGCGAAGAGCTGCAACGGCAGGATGCCGAGGTGCTGGCCATCGACATCGACGAGGTCAAGACCCGCCAGATCGCCACCCTGTGCAACCATGTGTTGGTCGCCGATGCCACCGACGAGGCCACGGTCGCCGAGCTCGGCCTCGCCAACTTCGACATCGTCTTCGTCGCCATCGGTGACAACCTGGAGACCAGCATACTCACCACCCTCGTACTGAAAGAGGCTGGCGTGAAGAAGGTGTGGGTCAAGGCCCGCGACAAGTTCCACGCCAAGATCCTGCAGAAGGTGGGCGCCGACAAGGTGATCAATCCCGAGTGGGACATGGGCCGCCGGGTCGCCCAGAGCATGCTGGACAACCGCCTGTTCGACTATCTGGAGCTGGGCCACGACATGGTGCTGACCGAGTTCGTCATCGGCCTGCAGCAAAACGGCCGCACCCTCGGCGATCTGCACCTGCTGCAGCAGAGCAACTTCCAGCTGCTGGCCATCAAGCGCGGCGAGGTGCTGCACAACGTGCTGACCGGCAAGATGGAGCTGCAGCTCGGCGACATCCTGATCCTGGCCGGCAACAAGCACGCCATCGACCACTGGCTAGACACCCTATGATCAACTGGCGCAGCAACTACGCCTTCGCCATGCAGCGGGAGACAGAGTCCCGCTGGAGCGAGGCCAAGCTGATCCTGGGCAGTTTCCTCATCATTCTGCTGATCGGCACCCTGTTTCTGGTGCAGCCCTCCAGCCACAGGGGCGAGGTCACCTTCGTCAACGCCCTGTTTACCGCCACCTCCGCCATCAGCGTGACCGGCCTCGGGGTGGTGGATACGGGTACCGCCTTCACCCTGCAGGGGCAAATCATACTGCTCATCCTGATGGAGATAGGGGGGCTCGGCCAGATGACCATGACGTTGCTGCTCATCGCCATGTTCAGCAAGCGGGTCGGCCTGCGCCAGCAGGTGCTGGCCAAGGAGGCGCTGGGGCAGGAGGGCTCGGTCAACATCATCCAGCTGGTCAGGCGTATCGTCTTGTTCGCCCTCATCGCCCAGTTGATCGGCACCGCCGTCATGGCCATTCGCTGGGTGCCCGAGATGGGCTGGTCCCACGGCCTCTACGTCAGCTTCTTCCACGCGGTGTCGGCCTTCAACAACGCCGGCTTCTCACTGTTTGCCAACAATCTCATGGACTATCGCGACGACCCCATCATCAGCCTGACCATACCGGCCCTGCTGATCCTCGGCGGCATCGGCTTCACCGTCATCGTCGATCTGGTGCGCAACCGCCGCTGGCGCAAGCTGAAACTGCACAGCAAGCTGATGATACTGATGACCCCAGGCCTGCTGCTGCTGGGCACCCTGATGTTCTGGCTGCTGGAGCACGACAATCCCCACACCCTGGGCAGCGCAGGCTTCGGCGGCCAATGGCTGGCGGCCTTCTTCCAGTCCGCCACGGCGCGTACCGCGGGCTTCAACACGGTCGACATCGGCCAGATGGTGCCCGCCTCCCTGCTGTTCATGATGATGCTGATGTTCATCGGGGCCGGGGCCACCTCCACAGGGGGTGGTATCAAGGTGACCACCTTCGCCGTGGTGCTGCTGGCCACCAAGGCCTTCCTGACCAAGCGACCCCATGTCACCGCCTTCGGCCGCACCCTGTCCCCCCAGATAGTGACCCGATCGCTCGCCATCATCATCGTCAGCGTCATGGTGCTGATGCTGGCCATGTTCCTGCTGACCCTGACGGAGTCGGTGTCGCTGGACAAGATCATGTTCGAGACCATCTCGGCCTTCGCCACCGTGGGCCTCACCACGGGCATCACCCCCGGCTTGAGCGAGCCCGGCAAGCTCATCCTGGTGCTGGTGATGATCTGCGGCCGTCTGGGCCCCCTGACCCTGGCATTGATGCTGGCCAGACCGAGCGAGACCCGCATTCGCTACCCGGAAGAGGGGGTCTACACGGGTTAACTCACTGCTTGAGTGCGTTTTCTAGATACAAGAGAGGGGCGAAGGCCCCTCTTTTTATATCCAGACATCGACTCCGGAAAGCCTCAGGCCGCCTTGGTGGTGCGTTTGCCCGTACTCTTGCGGGGGCTGGCCCCCTTGCTTGCGGCACTCTTGGCACCACTCTTGCCACTGCTGCTGCCACGGCGGGTGAAGCGGCGCTTGGCGGCCCCCTCAGATGCCTTGGGCAGGGCACTGAAACTGGCGCCGGAATCCTGCCGCGCCCCCTCGATCAGGGCATGCAACTGTTCGGTAAGGGGCCCCATGAACTGCTGGTAGCTGGCGTGACGCTCGGCGATCTGGCCTAGGTGCTGTTCCCAGAGTGCCGTCATGTCCGGCGTGGTGGCCGTGGTGGGCAGCGCCAGGATCAGCGCCCGCCCCGTGGGGGTGGCCTTGATGCTCTTGCCCTGGCGCACCAGAAAGCGGCGCTTGAACAGCAGGTCGATGATGCCGGCCCGGGTCGCCTCTGTACCCAGGCCATCTGTCTCGCGAAGGGTCTTGCGGATCTCGGGATCCTGCACATAGCGGGCGATGCCGGTCATGGCGGCCAGCAGGGTCGCATCGGTAAACGCCTTGGGGGCCTGGGTCATCTTCTCCAGCAGCTCACCCCGCTCGCACAGCAGTCGCTCCCCCTGGCGCAGGGCGGGCAGGGTCCCGGCCTTCTCCTCGTCATCATCCTCCTCGACCCCGAGCAGCGCCTTCCAGCCGGCCTTGAGGATGCGGCGCGCCTTGGCCTGGAACAGGCCGCCGGCGATGCGCAGCAGCACCTTGCTGTCGTTGTACTCGAACGGCGGATAGAACTGCAGCAGGTATTGGCGGGCAACCAGCCCATAGATCTTGCTCTCCTCGGCGGAGAGGCTGGCCTCGTTGCCCCGCTTCTCGGTGGGGATGATGGCGTGGTGGGCATCCACCTTGCCGTCGTTCCAGGCCTTGCTGCGCAGCTTGCCGTCCGCCTCGCTCACCGCCCTGGCCAGCACCGGCGCCGTGGCGGCGATGGCATCGCGCACCTGGGGCGCCCGGCTGAAGTGATCGCTCGGCAGGTGGCGGCTGTCGGATCGCGGATAGGTGATGAGCTTGTGGCGCTCGTAGAGCCCCTGACAGACGTCCAGCACCCGCTTGGCATCCATGCCGAAACGCTTGGCGGCATCGATCTGCAGGCTGGATAGGTTGTAGGGCAGCGGCGCCGACTGCTTGCGAGCCTGCTCCTCCACCTCCTCCACCAGGGCGTCCTGGCCCTGGATGCGCTCCACTACCTTGGCGGCGAGCGCCCGGTTCAGCACCCGCCCCTCCTCATCCTGCCAGGGGGCGCAAGCCTCGGACGGCAGCCACTTGGCACTGAACCGCTCGTTACCCTGAGTCACCACATGGGCCAGCACCTCGAAGAAGGGTTTCGGCACGAAGGCCTCGATCTCCAGATCCCGCCGCACCACCAGCCCCAGCAGCGGGGTCTGCACCCGCCCCACCGACAGCAACTCGCTGCAACCCCCCTTGCGGCCGAGCAGGGTATAGGCCCGGGTCATGTTGATGCCATAGAGCCAGTCCGCACGGCTGCGGGCCAGGGCCGATACCGCCAGCGGCACGAACTCCTTGTTGTCCCTGAGTTTGTCGAGGGCGCGGCGCACCGCCGGCGGGTTGAGATCGCTAATGAGGCAGCGCTGCACCGGCTTGGTCTTGGGGTAGCCGAGAAAATCGATCACCTCGTCCACCAGCAGCTGACCTTCCCGGTCCGGGTCACCGGCGTTCACCACACAGTCGGCCTGCTTGATCAGTCGCTTGATGGCGGTGAGCTGGACCCTGGTCTTGGGCTTGGCCACCAGTTGCCACTGGCTCGGCACTATAGGCAGCGACTCCATGCGCCACTGCTTGTAGGCGGCGTCATAGGCGTCGGGCTCCGCCTGCTCCAGCAGGTGGCCGATACACCAGGTCACCACGTCCCCCTGGCCGGTTTCGATGAAGCCCTCCCCCTTCTTGTGGGGCTTGGGCAGGGCATCGGCGATGGCACGGCCCAAACTGGGTTTTTCGGCGATAAAGAGTCGCATGACGGCATGACCTGAATACTGTATATGTGAACAGTATACATGTCTCATTCGGCAAATCCCAAGCCTGCCGCCACCGTCCGTCATGGGATGGCGCCAGCCCCCTTGCCGCGATCAGGAGCCAGCTCGTACGGGTCTGTTTTTTCACCCTCCCGGTCGATCCAGAGACAGTCTCTGACGCCCATCCGCCGTCAGCGCAGCTGGAAACAACTGCTAACTGACGGATTATTCGACAAAAAGATCATTGTTTTCAAAAATGTAAATATGACCGGGGTCAACGCCCCGGCCATCGATGACTACTACTATATTGGTATTATTTGATTTTGGGGAATGACGCCATGTTTGGAAAAATGTTGAGAAAGAGCTGGTTCTGGCTCCTGTTGCTGGGGGCCCTGCTGGGGGTTACGGCCCTGGGGGTCACCGTCACCGTGCTGCACAAGACCAGCTCCACCGAGTTCTGCGTCTCCTGCCACTCCATGCAGACACCCCTCGCCGAATACCAGGGCAGCGTCCACTTCCAGAACGTGAAAGGGATCCGCGCCGAGTGCGCCGACTGCCACATCCCCAATGAGCCGGCCTCCTACCTGTGGACCAAGATCCGCGCGGTGAAGGACATCTACCACGAGGCCCTCGGCACCCTGGACACCCCGGAGAAATACGAGGCCCGCAAGCTGCACATGGCCCAGACCGTCTGGGATCAGCTCAAGGCCAACGACTCCGCTACCTGCCGCAGCTGCCACAGCTATGAGGCCATGGACATCCTGGCCCAACGCCCGAACGCCCGGGCCGAGCACCCGGTCGCCATCAAGGAGGGTCAGACCTGCATCGACTGCCACCGCGGCGTCGCCCACATCATGCCTGACATGAGCGAGCTGGCCGCCGCCGGTGCCAGCGAACTGGCCGCCGCCGCCGCCCAGACCCCGGCCAGCGTCACCACCCGCTATGCCATCGCCACCACCCCCCTCTATCTCGATGCCAAGGCCGGCACCGATGAGGGCACCCTGATGCCATCCACCCGGGTGGAGATAGTCGCCAACGAGGGCAAACGTGCCCAGGTGCAGATCGAAGGCTGGCAACAGGACGGGGTGAGCGAGGTGTTCTACGCCGCTCCCGGCAAGCGGATCCTGAGCGTGTTGGTCGGCGACAATGCCAAGCAGGCGCTGGTGACCGGCAAGAGCGAGACCGATGCCGCCACCAACCTCACCTGGCATCAGGTCAAGCTGACCGCCTGGGTCGATCAGAGCCAGCTCATCGGCGATCAGGGCAAGCTGTGGCAATACGCCTCCACCCTGATGTCCAACAACTGCACCGGCTGTCACGGCCTGACCGCCCTGGATCACTTCAATGCCAACCAGTGGATCGGGGTCATCAAGGGCATGGAATCGCGTACCTCCCTCACCCCGGAGCAGTCACGCATGCTGACCCAGTACGTGCAAAAACACGCCAGTGACATGAGTGCGGCCCACTGAGGCTGGAACAGAGGAATCTCCCATGACTTTTTTCAATGACCAAGACACCAATCTGTCCCGCCGCAACCTGCTCAAGGGATTGGGCGCCTGCGCCGCCCTGCCGCTGCTGGCCGGCATCTTCCCGAAGAGCGCCCTAGCCCAGGCCATCAGCACGGCCCTGGAGCAGTTCCCGACCCTGGTGCCGGCCCAGAAGGGCATCCTCACCGGCGCCCACTGGGGGGCCTTCGAGGCCATAGTCGCCGATGGCCGCATGATCCGGGTGCAACCGGTAGCCGATGATCCGGCCCCGAACGAGCTCATCGACATGGCGCCCTTCCAGGTCCATGCCAAGAACCGCATCAGGTACCCCATGGTACGCAAGAGCTGGCTGGAGCGCGGCCCGGGTGCGAGCCCCGAGCTGCGCGGTGCCGACGAGTGGGTCAAGGTGAGCTGGGACAAGGCCATCGAACTGGTGGCCGGCGAGATCAAGCGAGTGCAGAGCGACTTCGGCCCCCAGGCCATCCACGCCGGCTCCTACGGCTGGAAGAGCGTCGGCATGTTCCACAACTGCCGCACCCTGCTGCACCGGCTGATGAACCTGGCTGGCGGCTTCACCGGGTATGCCGGTGACTACTCCACCGGGGCGGCCCAGGTGATCATGTCCCACGTGATGGGCTCCATCGAGGTGTATGAGCAGCAGACCGCCTGGCCGAACGTGGTGGAAAACGCCGAGCTGGTTGTTCTGTGGGGGGTCAACGCCCAGGTGACCCTGAAGAACAGCTGGAACATGCCGGATCACGAGGGGCAGGCCGGTTTCAAGGCGCTCAAGGAGAAGGGCACCCGGGTCATCAGCATAGACCCCGTCTACAACGAGACCGCCAAGATGGCGGGGGCCGAGTGGATTGCCCCCAAGGCCTACACGGACGTGGCCATGATGCTGGGGGTGGCCCACACCCTCCATAGCGAGCAGAAGCACGATCAGGCCTTCCTCGATCGCTACACCGCCGGTTTCGACAAGTTCCTCCCCTACCTGCTCGGCAAAGATGATGGTCAGCCCAAGGACGCCGAGTGGGCCGCCGCCATCTGCGGCGTCGACGCCAAGGTCATTCGCCAGCTGGCCCTCGACATGGCGTCCAAGCGTACCATGATCATGGCGGGCTGGGGCATGCAGCGGCAGCATCACGGCGAGCAACCGAACTGGATGCTGGTAACGCTAGCCGCCATGCTGGGTCAGATCGGCCTGCCGGGGGGTGGCTATGGCTTCAGCTACCACTACTCCTCCGGTGGCAGCCCCACCGCCAAGGGAGGCATTCTGGCCGGCATCTCGGCGGGGACGGCGCCGCAAAACAGCCCGGCCCCCATCCCGGTGGCCCGCATCGCCGATTGCCTCGCCAACCCCGGCAAGACCATCGACTTCAACGGCCGCAAGGTGACCTACCCGGACGTCAAACTGGTCTACGTGGCGGGAGGCAACCCCTTCCACCACCATCAGGACACCAACAACCTGCTGGAGGCCTGGCGCAAGCCGCAGACCGTCATCGTCCACGAACCTTACTGGACCGCCACCGCCAAGCACGCGGACATAGTGCTGCCGGTGACCACCAGCTATGAGCGCAACGATCTGGAGATGGGGGGCGATTACTCCCAGCGCTACGTCTTCCCCATGCACCAGTGCGTGCCGCCCCAGCACGAGGCGCGCAACGACTTCGACATCTTCAGCGCCGTCGCCGCCAAGCTCAGCCTGCAGGAGGCCTATACCGAGGGCAAGGACGAGACACTCTGGCTCAAGCAGATGTATGACGGCATGGCCGCCCAGGCCCGTGGTGCCAAGGTGGCGCTGCCGCCGTTCGACATGTTCTGGGCCTCCAACAACTACATCCGCTTCCCCATCCCGGAGGCGAATCGCCAGTGGATCCGTCACGCCGATTTTCGCGAGAACCCGCTGCTCAACCCCCTCGGCACCCCGTCCGGGAAGATAGAGATCTTCTCTAACACAGTGGCGGGCATGAACTATGCCGATTGCGCCGGCCACCCCAGGTGGTATGAGCCCAAGGAGTGGTACCGGAGCGAGCAGGCCAGCCGCTATCCCCTGTCCCTGAACACCTCGCATCCGACCCAGCGGCTGCACTCCCAGCTGGACAACACGCCGCTGCGGGACAAGTTCGCCATCGCCGATCGGGAGGCCATACTGATCAACCCGGACGACGCCAAGGCCAGAGGCATCAAGGATGGCGATCTGGTGCGCGCCTTCAACGAGCGCGGCCAGATCCTGGTGGGCGCCCTGATATCGAAAGACATCCGGCCCGGGGTGGTGCGCGTCTGCGAGGGGGCCTGGTTCGATCCGGCCAAGCCGGGCGAGGCGGGGAGCCTGTGCAAGAACGGCAACGTCAACTGCCTCACCTTCGACGAGGGCTCCTCCAGCCTGGCCCAGGGCAACTGTGGCCACATGGCCCAGCTGGAGATCGAGAAGTACCAGGGCCCGGTGTTGACCAACACGGCTCACGATGTGCCGGCCAACGCCTGATCCCGGTCTGAGCCATAAAAAACGGCGCCATCGAGGCGCCGTTTTCTTGTCTGGGATCCGCTGTGGAGCATAAATCAGTATCACACCGGGGTTTCACAGCAGATATCACTATCCACGCTAAGTCTGGTGATATATCACTCTCTAGAAGTCACCCTCGACCATATACTCTTCCGCACACTCCACCAGCTGTGGCCAGAGATCCTCCGGCACCCAGGCCTCGGGGTCATCCTCGTCGCCGTCATACTGGCTCCAGAAGAAGGCGCGCAGCCCGCTGGCGAAGTCGTCGCTGATCTCCGCCAGCTCGGACAGCGGCCCCAGCCAGGCGATGCGGCGCAGGCCGGAGGCGAGGTCGTTGATGGCATCCATCAGGCTGCGATCGTCCAGGCTCTGCTCCACCAGCAGGGTGAAACGCTCGCGGGCGCTCTCGGTCTGATCCTCATCCAGCTCCCCCACGTCCGCCAGCAGATCGACGAAGTCCTCCAGCAGGAATGCGATCAGGGAGTCCCTGTCTTCAAACCACTGGATCTGGGCTCCCTTGGTTCCCAGCACCGAGGCATCGAACGAATCGTCGAGATGACACAGCGCCCACGGATCATCAGTCATTGCTACCCTTCCTACCCCTTGAAATCAGGACTCTATCTTAAGCCGGGCGCCCGCCCCTTGCCAGCCCGGACGGGTCATCCACCCCAGGGGAAGACAGGAGGCTGCCGCCAGGCCTAGCTCTCGACCCGCGCCACCTTGGGCAGGGAGAGGGAGGCGGCGAGGCCACCGAGCTCGGCCCGTCCCATGATGAGGCTGCCGCGATAGGCCTCCGCCAGATCGGAGACTATGTTGAGACCGAGGCCGGAGCCTGGCACCTTCTCGTCGAGGCGCACCCCGCGCAGCACCGCCTTGGCGATCTGATCCTCGCTCATGCCGGGGCCGTCATCCTCGATGCGCAGGGTGATCCAACCCCCCAGCTCGGCGCTGGAGATGCGCAGCCGACCGGCGGACCACTTGAAGGCGTTCTCCAGCAGGTTGCCCACCATCTCGTCGAAGTCCTGCTCCTCCACCCCCACCGCCAGGTTGGCGGGCACCTGCAGGTCCACCTCCTTGCCCGGATAGAGGCGGGAGAAGGCGCGGCAGATGTACTCCACCCGGGCCCGCACCGGGGTCGAGACCCCCAGGATCTTGGCGGCGCCTGTCACCCGCGCCTTGCCGAGGTGGTAGTCGATGTGGCGCTGGATCTTGTCGAGCTGTTCGCCGATGGCGGCCTGATCCTCGGGAGGCAGCTGGGCCACCTGATTGCGCATGATGCTGAGGGGCGTCTTGAGGGCATGGGCCAGGTTGCCGGTGTGGGAGCGGGCCCGTTGCAGCAACTCGCCGTAGTGGTGCAGCAGCCGGTTGATGTCCTCCACCAGGGGCTGGATCTCCAGCGGATAGCGCAGCCGGAACCCCTCCTGATGGCCCTGATGCACCCGGCTCAGCTCGCGGCGCAACAGGTGCAGCGGGCGCAGGCCGTAGACGATCTGGAACATGAAGCCCAGCACCAGGCCGGCGGCGGCGAAGCCGAGGCCGAGGAAGAGGCTGATGCGGGTCTTCTTCAGGGTCTGGGTCAGCACAGTGCTGTCTTTCGCCATCACCAGGGTGAACACCCGATCCGACCCCGGCAGCAAGACGGTGCGGGTCATGATCAGCAGGGGCTCCCGGTTCGGCCCCCTGCCGACGAAGAGATCCGGATCGCCGAAGGCGGACTTCAGACCGTGGGCGCTGAGGTGGGTATCCCAGAGGGAGCGGGAGCGGCCTATCACCTCTCCCCCCAGCTCCAGCTGCCAGTAGTAACCCGAATAGGGCTGGCGGTAGCGGGGATCCGCCATGGGTTCGGTCACCACGGGCAGGCCGTTGTGCTGGATCTCGAGGCGGGAGAGCAGATCGTAGAGCTGCAGCCTCAGGCCGTCGGCCTCCGCCTCCTGCCAGTAGTTGCGCATCATGGTCTGCAGGCTGAAACCGGTGGCGAACAGGAAGAGGCCGCACCAGACCAGAGCGATGGCCACCAGCCGGCCGCGCAGGGTGCGTACCAGCCTCATGGCGCCACCCCGTTATGCTCGGCGCCGATGCAAGCGCCGCCAGTCAGGGGGATCATTCGTTGATCCTGTACCCTAGCCCGCGCACCGTCTCGATCAGGTCGGCGTGGGTCTTCTTGCGGATCCGGCCGATGAACACCTCGACGGTGTTGGAGTCCCGGTCGAAATCCTGGGCATAGATGTGGTCGATGAGCTCGCTGCGAGACACCACCTTGCCCCTGTGCTGCATCAGGTAGCCCAGCACCCGGAATTCGTGGGCGGTGAGCTTGATGGGGGTGCCTTCGTACCAGACCTGGGAGGCGGCCATGTCCAAGCGCACCCCGCCGATCTCGAGGATGGAGCTGGCATTGCCAGCGGCGCGACGGACCAGAGCATGGACCCGGGCCACCAGCTCGGCGACCTGGAACGGCTTGGTGAGGTAGTCATCGGCCCCGGCGTTGAGCCCTTCTATCTTCTCGTGCAACTGGCCGCGGGCGGTCAGCACCAGCACAGGGGTGTCTATCCCCTTGCTGCGCCACTCCTTGAGCACGCTCAGGCCATCCCGCCCCGGCAGGCCGAGATCCAGGATGATGGCGTCATAGGGTTCGGTCTCACCGAGGAAGCCCGCCTCGTTGCCATCGTGGCAGAGGTCGGTCACGAAACCCGACAGGCGCAGTTGTTCGGCCAGCTGGCCCGCCAGGATCTTCTCATCTTCAACAATCAGAATGCGCATGAATCTTAGTCCAAGGTGTTGTTGCCAACGGTAGGAGGGGCTCTGCCCTCCCGTCGGCGTGGATCCGGGACAGCGCCCGGTACGGGCGGATAGGGGGAGTCAGCAGACTCACTCTTCTACCGGCGAGGAGCGGGGCTCGAACAGGCGCTCAAGATGGTGTCCTTTGAGCCACACCATCTCCAGATTATCGGCGCGATAACCCACCTTGATCACGCTGTTTTCGTCGTCGATCAGCTTGAGCTCATAGAGCCAGACCCCATCTTCCTCGCCGAGATCGACCCGCAGCACCCGCACCGGCAGCCGGGAGGCTACCTCCATCAACTCATGAAAGGGCCGGATCTTCCCCTCGCCGACCGCCTGCTGCAGCAAGGCCTCGTTCGGCATGGCCGCCTGGACCAGGGCCGGCAGCAACAGTCCCAACAGGGGCAGGGCTCTATTCATGGGTGATTCATCTCATAAAACCTAACATAATGGCGTTTATAGTGTGCCAGCCATGAATCCGGAATGAATATGATCCCACGCAGTATCCTGCTGATCCTTTGTCTCTTTTCCTCATTTGGCTGGGCGGCGTTGACCCGTCTGGACATGCCGGCCCTGGTCAAGCTGCTGCTGGCTCAAGGGTATCACGACATTCGGGAAATTGAGCTGGAAGGAGACAGATTCGAGGTCAGCACCCTGGATGCCAGGGAGCAGATGGTGCAACTGAGCGTCGATGCCTACAGCGGCGAGATCACCCAGAAAAAAGAGGCCGACTAGGCCTCTTTTTCGTTGGGGATGAAGGCGGACAAGGCCCCTACAGACTCAAGCCTCTTTCAACCCGGCCCGCCTCTGCTGACGCTGGCGCCAGGGTCGCAGCAATTTATCGCGCCTGGGCACCAGCAGGGCACAGGCCACCAGCAGATAAACCAGTGGCTCCTGCCAACCACTCTTGACCGACCACCAGTAGTGGATGGGTACCAGCAGGGCCAGGGCATAGATCCAGTTGTGCAGACGCTGCCAGCTCGGCCCCATGGCCCGCAACAGGGCCGGGATGGAGGTGATGCTCAGCGCCAGCAGCAACAGCAGGGCGATGGCCCCCACCACTATGTAACTGCGTTTCACCAGCTCGCCGCCTATCAGTCTCCAGTCAAACTGCAGATCCAGCCCCAACCACACCATGAAGTGCAAACTGGCCCAGGCCGCGCACCAGAGCCCGAGGGGACGGCGCAACTTGATGAGCTGCCCCTGCCGCCAGCGCTTGGCGAGGGGTGACACCAGCAGGGTCAGCAGCAGCAGGTGCAGGGCTCCCTTACCGAGGTAGTGGGTCAGCCCCTGCACCGGATCCCCTCCCAGCAGGCCTGCCGGCACGGCGTAGCCGAGCCAGAGCAGGAAGCCGAGTGACCCCAGATGCACCAGGGCTCGCAACAGGGCGATGTGGCGGCTCGTCAGTTTCAATGCCATGGTGTCGGCTCCCCTCTGTCCTGTTCTCGTCTCAGTACCATTTGCGCAGATCCATGCCCTGATAGAGGGAGGCCACCTCGTCCCCGTAGCCGTTGAACATCAGGGTCGGCTGGCGCTTGGCGCCGAAGATGCCCCCCTCGCCGATGAAGCGCTCGCTAGCCTGGCTCCAGCGCGGGTGGTCCACCTCTGGGTTGACGTTGGCGTAGAAGCCATATTCGTTCGGCGCCAGCAGATTCCAGGTGGTGGGGGGCATCTCCTCTACCAGCCGGATGGAAACGATGCTCTTGATGCTCTTGAAGCCGTACTTCCAGGGCACCACCAACCGGATGGGGGCGCCGTTCTGGGCGGGCAGCGTCTTGCCGTAGAGCCCCATCGCCAGGAAGGAGAGCGGGTGCATCGCCTCATCCATGCGCAACCCCTCCACATAGGGATAATCGATGCCGCCCCCCAGGCCACGCGAGGCCTGCCCCGGCAACTGTGCGGGATCGTAGAGGGTCTCGAACGCCACGAACTTGGCACGACTGGTGGGCTCGGCACGGCGGATGATCTCCGCCAGCGAGATGCCGCTCCATGGCAGCACCATGGACCAGGCCTCCACGCAGCGCAGCCGGTAGATCCGCTCCTCCAGGATGGTGGTGTTGATGAGATCCCACACATCCAGGGTGAAGGGCTTGGCCACCTCCCCCTCCACCTTCAGGGTCCAGGGCTCCGGCTTGAGGTAGTGGGCATTGCGAGCCGGATCCCCCTTGTCGGTGCCGAGCTCATAGAAGTTGTTGTGGGTGGTCGCCTTCTCCAGCGGGGTGAGGATAGTCCCCTCCGGTCGGGTCGCGGCCTTGTAGTTGAGTGCCTTGGTGGCGGGGCCCGGCACGGGTTTCTCGGTGGAGAAGAGATCCAGCAGGCTAGCCTTGGCCGGGAAGGCCAGGGTCGCGGCGGCGCCCAATCCCAAGCCCTTGAGGATGAGGCGACGATCCTGATAGACGGATTCCGGGGTGACATCCCGCTCGGTGGGGTGATGGGGGGTAGAACGCTTGATCAACATGAAGAAACTCCCGGGGCTATGAGGCGACATGGATCAAGACCGGCCCCGGCGAGGTTTTATTTCACGGCTTACATCATCTGGTAGACCGGCAGGGCCTTGGCCATGGTACCGACCAGGAACAGCAGGATGAAGACCAGCAGGGGAACGATCACATTTGGCGCCATCAGACTCACTCCAGGAGCAGGACAGGGCCTCTAACTATGGTGCAGCGCTCAAAAAGCCACCATGAATTTTTTTCGCGAGCGCAAGCGTATTCCCGAGTTGAAAAGAGTGACCGAGATCACACACAATCCTGCCCCTGCTTGCCGCCCCCCTTGCGAGGGGTAGGCTGCCTGCTTTTCCAGATCCATCACTGAGAATCATGACATGAGCCCACTGATCGCCATCGCCATCACGACCGGGATCCTCTCCGCCGTCTGGGGCGGATTGGCCGCGGCCCTCGGCCTCATCTCCTGGGTCGGCTTCCTCGGCTGCACCAGCTATTTCGCCTCGAGCGGCGGTTACAAGGCGCTGCTGCAGACCCTGCTGTGCAACGCCACCGGCATGCTGTGGGCCCTGTTGCTGATCCATGGGGCGAGCTGGTGGGGAGCCGGCATGGCGGGCTATCTGATGACCGGGGTGGTCGCGACCCTGATGTGCGTGCAGGCCAAGCAGCAGTGGCTCGCCTACATTCCCGGTACCTTCGCCGGTTGCTGCGCCACCTTCGGCGCGGCCGGGGAGTGGCGACTGATCCTGCCGTCCCTCGTGATTGGTGCCTTGTTCGGCTACCTGATGAAGGCGAGCGGCCTCTGGCTCTCCCATAAAACCCTGAAGGCTCAAGCCACGACCAATGCGACCGACCCCGCCTGAGCCTGCAAGACACTGATTAGCAAAACGCCCTGACCACCGAGTGGTCAGGGCGTTTTCATTTACCCCTTGTTGATCCCTTGGGATCAGCCCTTCAGCTTGAAGTTCGCCGCCTCTATGCTGTGGCGATTCAGCAACTTGTAAAAATCGGTGCGATTGCGGCCCGCCATGTTGGCCGCCAGGGTCACATTGCCTTCCGTGGTGCGCAGCAAGCGGATCAGGTACTCCTTCTCGAACTCGGCGCGGGCCTCGTTGAAGGAGGGGATGCCACCGCCGCCACCGCTCAGGGCCGACTCCACCATGGCGGCACCGATCACCGGGCTGCAGCAGAGGCTGGCGAGCTGTTCCACCACCCCGTACAGCTGGCGCACGTTGCCGGGCCAGGCCGCCGCCGCCAGCAGGGCCAGCGCCTCCGGCGAGAAGCCGAGGGCGGCGCAGCTGTCGTTGCGGCTGCGGTAATCGTCCAGCGCCTGACGCGCCAGCAGGGGAATGTCCTCGCTGCGGGCGCTCAGGGGAGGCAGGGTGATGTTGGCGACGTTGAGGCGATAGAAGAGATCCTCCCGAAAACGCCCCTCCTCCATGGCCGTGACCAGATCCTGATGGCTGGAGCTGATGACCCTCACCTCGGGAGTCCCCTGCCCATATTCCGCCAGCACCTGCAGCAACTTGGCCTGCAGGGACTCCGACAGGTTGCCTATCTCGTCGAGGAAGAGGGTGGCGCCCTTGGCCTGGGCGAACAGGCCGGACTGACCATCCTCCCCGAACAGCTGCAGATCCAGCGCGGCCCAGGGCAGGGCGGCGCAGTTGATGGCGTGCAGCGGCTTGTCGTGCCGGCTGCTGGCCTGATGTAGGGCCTGGGTCATCACACCCTTACCCGAGCCGGAAGGCCCCAGGATCAGCACGGGCACCTCCATGGCGGCTATGCTGCTCGCCTGGATCAGCAACTGCTCCATCTGCGGGTTGCGGGTCTGAATGAGGGACTGCCACTCCTGCTGCTGCTTGGGACGCGTGAGGCTGAGGGCATGCTCTATGGTGACCAGCAGCTCATCCTTGTCGATGGGCTTGGTGAGGAAGCTGAACACCCCGGAGCGGGTCGCCTGGATGGCGTCGGGGATGGTGCCATGGGCGGTCATGATGATGACCGGCATGCCGAGCCACTGGGACTGGATCCGCTCGAACAGCGCCAACCCGTCCATGCCCCCCATGCGCAGGTCGCTCAGCACCAGGTCGGCCCGCTGCTGGCGCAGCCTGTCCAGCGCACCCTCGGCGCTGTCCGCGGTATCCACCTCATAGCCCTGGCTGCGCAGGCGCATGCTCATCAGCTTGAGCAGGCTGGCGTCGTCGTCCACCAGCAGAATGCGGCTCATGCCATTCCCCCTTTCGCCCCGATTGTGGCGCTCATGCCCTCCCCAGACCGTCTCGTCATGGCTGGGCCCCACCATTGAGCTTACGCCGATTCAGCTGCTCGTCGATGGCGGTGAGCTGTTCGATCTGGCGGCGAAGACGCTGTACCTCCTGACTCTGATCATCGCGGCGGCTGTCCCTGGCCAGCAACTCCTCGCCGAGGGCTATCCAGCTGCGCAGGAAGGCCTGGGCATCCAGCCCGAGCTCGGGCAGCAGCGACTTGAGCTGATCCAGCCCGGCCCGGCGACTCGCCACCGACTCGGACGGATGGGTGTTGACCATGGCCAGGCTGACCCGGCTCTCGAGGTCGCTGGCGCCTTTGAGCCGCTGGCGCTCCTGCACCCGCTGCTGGGGATGGCTGGCCAGCAGCCAATCCGAGTACTGCAGGCGGACCTGCATCTCCTTGTTGGCAAATTCCATGCGCTTGGCGACGGCCTCATCGGAGGGCGTCGTCAGACTGCCCGATGGAAACATGGAACAGCCAGGCAGCAGGCTCATCATCAATATGGGAACAACAAATCGTTTCATTGTGGACTTCACTTCAGATCCAAGCGGGAGACAGGCAGAGGCCTGTCTGGCGTCAATCAATCTCATCTTCATCACCCTGTCACCGGATATCCTGAATAGCGCCGGTTCGGGTATCACTTCAGCGTCAACCGGAAGCAGACATCCGCCTGCTCATCGTCGACCAGTTTCAACTCTCCTCCCAGGCTCATCGCCGACTCGCGGGCGATGGAGAGGCCCATCCCGGAGCCCTTCAACAGTCCCTGGCGTACCGTGCTGCCCTGCTCGAACGGCTCGAAGATCCGCTCACGCTCCGCAGGGGGGATGGCAGGCCCTTCATTGGCCACTTCCAGCCAGCTGCCGCCGGCCTCCACACCGGCCCGGATCCAGATCTGCCCCCCCTTGGCACCGTAGCTGACGGCGTTGGAAAACAGGTTGTCCAGGATGAGCCGCAGGCGATAGGGTTCTGCCTGCAGACTGAGCGGTTCGGACGGCAAGTGTACACTGATTTCCTTGGATTCCAGCGCCAGCCGGTACTCTGCGGACAATTCTGACAACAAGGGACCCAAAGGTACCGCAGTGAAGCTGAACACCTCCTGCTGGCTGAGACGATTGAAGTCCAGCAGCCGCTCGATCAGGGTCTGCAGACGGCGGCTGTTCTCCTCCAGCATCTGGCAGATCTCCTGCTGATCCGGATTGAGGGGGCCCACCAGCTGCTCCGACAGCAGATCCGCCCCCTCCCTCAACACGGCCAGCGGGGTCTTCAACTCGTGGGAGACGTGGCGCAGGAACTGATACTTCTGTTGTTCCAGCTCCTTGAGCTTCTCGTGCAGCCAGCCGATCCGCTCCCCCAGCAGCACCAGCTCGGCGGGTCCGTCCACCGAGCGCTTGTCCGGCTCCACACCTGCGCCCAGGCTCAGGATCCGCGACTCAATCTGACGTACGGGGTGGATGATGAGGTAGGTGAACAGCAGCGCCAACAGCAGGCTGAGCACGGCCACGAAGCCGCTGGCCCACCAGATCTCGGTTCTCAGATCGGCGATGGCGGTGCGCATGCGCACCACCTGCTCATCGACCCGGCCGCTGGTGATCTCCTCCAGCTGGTCGTTGAGCCGGTTGAACTCCTCAAACCGGGGGCTGGCGGTCTCATTCCTGGCCTTGCGCAGATCCTGCAGGCTGTCCAGCCAGCTCAGGGAGGACTCGAGGCCCTCATAGGCGGTCGCGTCAGGAATGGACTGCTGATGGGTGGCGAGCAGGGCCCGATAGCTCGCCAACTGCTGCTGATAGCTGCCGAGGATGCGCTCGTCCCCCAGGATCGCGTAACGGCGCAGGGTGCGTTCCAGATCGACCGCCTGGGCGCCGAGCAGGGTCGCCCGCCGGGTATCGCGCACCGCCCGCTCCAGCTCATCGCTGGTCAGCTGGCTCAGGTGGGAGAGCGCCTGGCTGTCGTGCCAGATCATGCCCCCCAGGGGCATCAAGACCAGCACGAAGCCCATCAACACCACCTGAAGAAGAGAACGCGGCCGTACCTTGGTCATCTCGAACTGTCTCGCTTTTTCATGGGTGGGTCAGCATATCCGCACTCCCCCAAAAAGCAAAACCGGCCAAGGGGCCGGTTCGTCTCGATCGGAGCGCTTATGCCAGCCCGACGGATAACACACAGATGACGAGGATCAGGGCCAGGGCCCCGGAGGCGGTCAACAACGCCCATTTCATCTCAACACTCATATGGACCTCCTTTCTGCCAATCAGAGTTGGATCACAACAGATAAAACCATGTTAATTCATAGTGAACACGATAACCGTGAGCTGCGTATATATTTCAAACGAGCCTATCCCAAGGAAGCGGACAGCATGTTCTATCTGTGTAGCATTGGATCGAATCTGGAGCCGGCCCAGCACGTCGGTCAAGCCGTGGCCGAATTGCTTGCCCGCTTCGGCCATCTGCGGCTGAGTTCGGTGATCCAGACCAAGCCGGTGGGCATGCACTCGCGCCACGACTTTCTCAACTGCCTGTTCGTCATCGAGAGCGAGCTCTCCCAGCCCCAGCTGAAGGCGGAGTTCGTCCTCATGGAGCTGGCCCACGGCCGGGATCGCAGCCATCCCCTGTGCAAGGTGACGGACAGACCCTTGGATATCGACATCCTGGCCCAGGGGCTGGGGGACGACTTCGCGAGCGCCGGGGTGGATACCTACCTGGGAGAACTGCTCGCCGAGTTCTATGGCCTGGGTCAGGTGCACGAGCGCAAGGTGGTGCTGCGGCTGCCGACCAGCAAGGTCTTCACGGCCCCCCTGCTCGGGCAGAGCCCCGTCGAGCTGTGGCAACCGCTGGAGGAGGGCAAGATCCCCGCCCAGCCCCAGACAGCCTCCCCCCATCCGGACGGCCCCCGCCACTGAGGCCGTCGTCTCCCCCGGCCAGTGGCCGGGGATTACCGCCTAGATGACCGCCAGGGCGCGGCCGCCATCCACCCGGATGCTGGCCCCCGTCATGTAGTCGTTGGTCATCAGGAGCTGCACCGCCTGCCAGATAGGTGCCAGCCCCCCCTCCCGCGCCAGGGGCGTCCTGGCCAGCACCTGCTGGCGCCAGGCATCCCCGTGTTCATCGAGAAACAGTATGGGACCGGGCTCTATGGTGTTGACCCGCACCCCGGGCGCCAACTCGCGGGCGAAGCTCATGGCCAGCGAATGGGCCCCCGCCTTGGTGGCCACATAGGCGGCAAACTGGGGGGCCGGTGCGTGAATGTAGATGTCGGTGATGTGGATGATGCTGGCGTTGCCCTGGCGCGCCAGCCGGGGGGCCAGCGCCCGGTTCAGTGCGAAGGGCGCCGCCATATGCACCCGGTAGAAGCGCTCGAACTGCTCGCGCTGCGCCGCCGCGTCTGAAGCCTCGGGCTCGAAGGCCGAGGCGTTGTGGATGATGAGCCCGAGATCCTCGTGAGCGGCCAGGGCGTCGATCAGCCGCTCCACCTCCCCCTCGCCGGCAAAGTCTGCCTGCACCAGCTCCACCCCGAGGGCGCGCAGGTGCGCCAGCTCGGGCCGCTCGCTGCGATAGCTGCCCGTCACCTGCCAACCCGATGCCACCAGCCGCTCGCACAGGTAGAAACCCAGTCGGCGGCCACAGCCCGTCACCAATGCACGCATAACCTCTCCTTGTCTGATAGCGCCAGCCTGAGCACCCGGCTGGCCACACCTCGCGCCCAACGCCTATCAATGGGCGAGGCATAACCCATTGGCCCGTCCCCCATCCCGGCGGGCATAGTGACTCCATTGAAACGCACGGAGACCCATCATGCTACAAGTTCGCGATCATATGCAGCGCCTCACCCATTTCCTCAGCCCGGAACTCAGCCTCGCCGAGGCACTGGACCGGCTGCACAGCGCCGGCCTGAGCGGCCTGCCGGTGCTGAACGCCCAGCGCCAGCTCGTCGGCTTCCTGTCCGAGCAGGACTGCATCCCCAGCCTGCTCAGCGGCAGCTACTACTGCGATACCCGCACCAAGGTAGAGGATCTGATGAGCCGCACGCCCCTCTCGGTCGACCCGGACGACAGCATCCTGGATCTGGCCCGCCAGATGACGGGGGCCAGACCCAAGATCTATCCGGTGCTGCTGCAGGGCAAGGTGACGGGCCTCATCAGTCGCCGGCAGGTGATGGCCGCCCTCAACCAGCAGATGAAGCAGTGCCAAGCCACCTAGAGCTGGTAGCGGCTCCGATCCCCGATATCGAAATGCAGCGGCATGCGCCACTTGGCCAGACTGAGCAGGGCAAGCAAGGCTCCGCTCACCAGGGCCACCAGCGCCGCCCCCCACCCCAGCCTGAGCCCCTCCAGCAGCCACAGCAGGGGGAGCAACAACGGCAACAGCCGGATACCCGGGATGGCGAAACAGAACTGCTCCTTGAACGCCAGCCCGCTCAGGGTGGCCAGCGCCGTCCCCAGCACCAGGGCATCCGGCACCCCGGCGGCGGCCAGCATCAGGCCGCCCCAGGCAAACCCCTGCAGCAGGAAGCGCACTCGCTTGTCATAGATATGCAGGCAGAAGCCGCACAGGCCGCTCCCCACCACCAGCGCCGTCAACCAAGACCGGTGCGATAAAATATCCTGCCCAATCAACAGGCTGACCCCTCGACACAGCAACAGCAAAGCTGCCAGACTGAGGCCAAGGCGATAGAGACAGACCGAAACTCTGTCGATGCCGTCCAGCTCGCTTTCTATTTCAGGATTCGCCATCCGCGGTCGCCTCTGTGACATAGATGCTGGCTACTATACCCAAATGATCGTGCACCTGCCCCGCGCACTCAGGAGATATGATTTGCGAGCCTTGCTGCTGCTCTGTCTGCTGTTGCCCTGCTGGCTGTCTGCCAAGACGCTGGTCATCGGCGGCACCATAGAACCGCCCCTGAAGTGGCTGGATGCCGATGGCCGACCTCAGGGACTGGATGTGGATCTGATCAGCACCATCTTCGAGGCGCTCAGGGTACCGATCAAGATAGACTTGACCGAATCCGGCGCCCGCCTCACCCGCAACGCCCAGGGCGGCGACTACGACCTGGTGCTGACCCACTCCTACAAGCCGGAGCGGGAGTCCTACCTCATCTACCCGAAGCAGGCTCACCTGCTGCACAGCTGGCACTTCTTCGTGCGCAAGGGCGACAAGGAGAAGATCCACTACGACCAGCTCGCCGACCTCAAACCCTGGCGCATCGGCATCACCAGGGATTTCGCCTATACCCCGGAGCTGATGGCCGCCAGCCAGGATCCGGCCTACCACTTCCAGGAGATCCCCATCAACTCGCTGCAACTGCGTAAACTGATCGCCGGGCGCATCGATCTGGTGCCCATGCCCCTGGTCACCGCCTTCGCCCAGATCAAGGAGGAGCATCTGGAAGGCCAGCTCGACTACCTGCCCAAACCCCTGCGTACCAGCCCCTACTTCAATGCCTGGACCCGCGCCCGCGCCGATGCCGACACCCCGGCCCTGATGGCCGCCTACGATACCGAGTTGCTGCACATGAAGCAGGATGGCCGGCTCAAGGCCCTCTACATCAAGTACGGCATCCCCTATGTCGCCCCCTGACAAGGGTTATCAGTGCTGGCTCCCTTGGCGACCGCCCCTGTGTGGCAGTCAAACGTCTACGTTTAAATAGAAAACATCGCATGCAGTCTTTAAATGGCTAACTTCACAGCTGTCTGAACGGCCTGCTTGGCAACCCAAGCAAGGGGTCAAAGGCGTGCTCAGGGCGGCGCTAGCCTGCTCAACTCAGTGCCACCCACATGGCTCACCTGGTTATGGGCAGCCGTCGGCAAGCCCTGACCCCCGTAGCAGCGTAGCGGGCAAGGCACACAGACCCTTATGCCAGGGGGAGGCTTCCCGCCCCTGACGTAAAAGCCATTCCCATCAGGGTTTTACATCCCGCAGGATCGGGTTCTGCAAGGAGATCAGGGTCTCGGTGGACTGGATCTCATCTATGGTCTGAATCTTGTGGATCAGCACCGTCTGCAGCTCGTCGATGGAGCGGGTCATCACCTTCATGAAGATGCTGTAGTGACCCGTGGTGTAGTAGGCCTCTACCACCTCGTCCAGGGCCTGCAGCTTGGCCAGCGCCGAGGGGTAATCCTTGGCGCTCTTGAGGTTGATACCGATAAAGCAGCAGACGTCATAGCCCAGCTTCTTGGCGTTCACCTGCACCCGGGTCCCCTCTATGATCCCCCCCTGCTTCATCTTCTCCACCCGCACATGGATGGTCCCCGGGCTGACCAGCAGTTGTTTTGCAAGCTCCGCATAGGGAAGCCGCGCATTCTCCATCAGGGCGGTGAGGATGGCCTGATCGAGATTATCGATCCGATAATTTTCTGGCACTTTTTTGCACTCCCGTTGACGATATCTCAGTAACCAAGCGCTTATTTTGAAGAAAAAAACACGCAAAGCCTATTTCTATTATCGAATATTGAATTTAAGTAGCCATCTGTTGAAGAATCGCCACATTCAACGGGTTTTAGACAGGTAATCACCATGAAACAGCACTACATTCGCAGCCAACAGCAGATCAGTTTCGTCAAAGAGATGTTCTCCCGCCAACTCGCCCAGCAGCTCGGCCTGATGGAGGTGCAAGCCCCCATCCTGAGCCGGGTCGGTGACGGCACCCAGGACAACCTCTCCGGCTGCGAGCATGCGGTGCAGGTCAAGGTGAAGACACTCCCCGAGCACAGCTACGAGGTGGTGCATTCCCTCGCCAAGTGGAAGCGCCAGACCCTGGGCCGCTTCGGTTTCGGCCCGGGCGAGGGCATCTACACCCACATGAAGGCGCTGCGCCCGGATGAAGACCGCCTGACCCCCATCCACTCCGTCTACGTGGATCAGTGGGACTGGGAGAAGGTGATGCCGAGCGAGCGCCGGGATCTGGCCTATCTGCAGGAGACGGTGCGCGGTATCTGGAGCGCCATCAAGGCCACCGAGCGCGCGGTCTGCGCCGAGCACGAGCTGACCCCCTTCCTGCCGAGCGAGATCCAGTTCCTGCACAGTGAAGAGTTGCTGAGCCGCTACCCGGATTTCGATGCCAAGGGCCGCGAGCGCGCCATCGCCAAGGAGCTGGGGGCCGTGTTCCTTATCGGCATCGGAGGGGATCTCTCCCACGGGGATCGCCACGACGTGCGCGCCCCGGACTACGACGACTGGAGCAGCCAGAACGAACTGGGGCTGGCCGGCCTGAACGGCGACATCCTGGTGTGGAACCCGGTACTGGAAGACAGCTTCGAGATCTCCTCCATGGGAATCCGGGTTGACGCCGAGGCCCTGCGCCGTCAGCTCGCCACCACCGGGGACGAGGATCGCCTGCAGTATGACTGGCACCAGGCTCTGCTGGCGGGCGAGATGCCCCAGACAATCGGTGGCGGCATCGGCCAATCCCGCCTCGCCATGTTACTGCTGCAGAAGGAACACATCGGTCAAGTGCAAGTGGGCGTCTGGCCAGCCGAGATGAAGGCCGCCGTGCCGGGCATGCTGTAAGAGATTGATTTTATTGCATCTGTCCTCCTATCGCGGCCAATGCGATAAAGGATGGATGGGATAGCGAAGCTGGTCAGCCGGGGTGGAGAGCGTATCCCGGCTGGCTGTAAGGCGGGCAGGGTCGCTGACCATGCCTGCCGACCCTGGGGCTTGCCCCTGCGATCCGCTCAACCCACCTCAGATCGCATCGAATACATTCCTCTCGGCAATCTGCGGATTGCCGCTTTTTTATCCTCCCCACGCTATGTTGGCCAAGAAAAAAGGGGCCTGAGCCCCCGTTTTCATTGCCACTTTCGTCAGTACGCCTTGCTGCCCAGCAGGTGGCCATCCACCGGCGAGGCCAGCCCGTACTGGGAATACTTGCCGTGATACTCCCTGGTGGTCTGGCCGAGATCCCCCTTGAATCGGGGATCCTGCGGTCGCTCCTGGCTGTTGATGTAGAAGGAGACGTCCCAGGCCTGCTGATCGCTGAGGCTCCCGCCCTGGGAGAGCGGCATGTTGCTCTTGATGAAGGCGGCGGCCTTGTCGATGCCGTGCATGCCCGCCCCCCAGTTGTAGCTCTCCTTGCCCCAGAGCGGCGGGAACACATGTCGCCCGGCGACTTTCTTGCCCTCGCCGCTGGCGCCGTGACAATCGGCGCAGCGTTCGATATAGACGGCCTGACCGCGCTGGAAGTCGGGCGCCTTGACAGGCTCGGCTACCGAGAAGAAGTTGCGGCCCGGCAGCTTGTCGCTGATGGCCGCCCCGCTCGCCAGCCAGTAGGAGTAGGCCACCAGATCGCGAATGGCCTGACTGTCATAGGCCGGCGGCTCGCCCCCCTTGGCATTCATCGAGAACAGGAAGCAGCCCTGCAACCTGTCCTCATAGGTGTTCACCTTGTTGTTCTTCTTGCGATAGGCGGGGTAGGCGGGATAGGCCCCCCACAGCGGGCTGGCGCCGGCAATGATGCCACTGCCAAGATGGCAGTGGCTGCATTGCAGGGCATTGTTCGGCTGGCCCTGTCCCTTGAGCTGCTGGGTGTTGACGAACAGACTGTAGCCGCGCTTGATGGCAGCCCCCATCTCGCCGTCCGGCACCTTAGACCAGTCGGGCACCTGATGATACTGGCCATCCGGCGCCTTCTCGCCGAGGGGTACGCTGAACTGATCGTCGAAGGATTCGGCCTGAGCCAGGCCTACCAGCAGGTAGGTCAACAGATAGAGAGCCTTCATTTCGCCACCCCCAACGCTGCAAAATAGTTGGCCACCGCATCCACCTCGGCATCGCTCAGGGCCTTGGCGATGGCGGGCATGGAGCCCATGGCGCCATCCGGGCGCTTGTTCGCCTTCCAGTAGTGCAGTTGGCGCTTGAGGTAGGCGGGATCCTGACCGGCGAGGCGCGGGAACAGCGGGCTCACGCCGACACCGCTCGGGCCATGACAGGCGACGCAGGCGGGCAGGTTGCGATCCGGCTTGCCGGCCAGGGCCAGCCGCTCACCGGCTTCCATGTCACCCGGCCACTTGTCGCCGCTCCAGTGCAGCGGGACCGTCTTGGCCTCGGCCTGGCTGGCGAAGTGCTTGGCGGCGCGGGCAATCTGCTCGTCGCTGAGCTGGTAGATGATGGGGTTCATGAAGTCGCTGACCCGCTTGCCACTGCGAAAGGCGCGCAGTTGTTCGCTGATATAGGCTTCGGACTGTCCCCACAGGTTGGGAATGTTCGGCTCCTTGGGGACGCCGTTCATGCTGTGGCAGGTGGCGCAGATCTCGGGTACGTCCTGGACGGCTTGCGCCGCCATCGCCAGGGGTGACCCCAGGCTGGCGCAGAGCAGGAGGAGTGAGCAGGGTATTTTCATCGGCAAAGGATCCCTCTTCTGAAAATAACAATATAGTCATTAGTGGTTTACAGAATAGCATCCTTGTCCGGCGAGGCATAAACAGCCCCTTTCGAGGCCTTAGTTGAGTGGGAAATACAAAAACGCCAGCCCGAGGGCTGGCGTTTCGCACAGGGCAGTGTGCCGAGCACTCACGCCATTACGCGAAGTACCGACGCGATACCCCGCTCAGCAGAATTGATATTCAAACCCCGCCCCTATGTGGGTTTGCCGTGGCAGCCCTTTCTTCCGGTCACCGGTGCAGTGGCAGGCAAAGAGCTGCCCTACCCCTTCTTGCTCCAGATAGGCTCCCAGCGCCTTGGCGCGCCCCGCCCCCGAGAACTTCAGGTGCAGGCCGCCGATGATGGCGTGCACCCGCTCATCGCCGCAGACCTCTCTGGCCCGCTGGACGATATTCTCGACCCCGGCATGGCCGCAGCCGATGAATATGATGAGCCCCTGTTCACTCTTGTAGGCCATGGCGGAATCATCGCTGATGAGATCCTTCTCCACTCGGCCGCCGCGCACTATGTAGCCGAGCAGGGAGGGCTTGGCCCGATCCCGCCTCAGGATGGATCCCAGAAACACCAGGCGCTCGGACAACCAGACCGGCTCGGCCGAGCACTGGGGGATCAGCCCCCTCGCAGTCAGGGCCGAGGGCTCCAACGCTCCCGAGAGACGATAGAGGTTATGGCGTCGAAACGGCAGCGGCAGGAAATAGCCCCGTTCATGAAACACGTCCGGGCAGGCGATCAGGGGGATGGGCTCGGCATAGGGTGGCAGGGCACCGACGCCGCCCACGTGATCGTAATGGCCGTGGGATAGCACCAGGTGGGAGAGGGAGGCGAGATCCACGCCCATCGCCTCGGCATTGAGGCGCAAGGCCCGCCCTCTGCCGCTATCGAACAACACTCTGAGGCCATCGCACTCCAGCAGCAGCGCCAGCCCTCTCTCCGGCACACAAGCCGGGTGATGAACCTCGTCATCCACCAGCACAGAAAACTTGATCATCTCACCTCCCTGAAAATAAAAACGCAGGCACCAGGCCTGCGTTTTCATCGATAACACCCTTATGGCTGGCTCATGGTGAGCCCATTGCTGTCGGCCCCCAGCAGCAGCTTCTTGCCGGGGATGACCCGACCGCTGAGCAGGGCCTGGGCCAGCGGGTTCTCGACCTTCTGCTGGATCGCCCGCTTGAGGGGACGCGCCCCGTAGACGGGATCGAAACCGGCATGCACCAGCTTGGTCAGCAGCTCCTCGCTCACCTCCACCTCGTAACCCTGGGCCTCCAGGCGGCCCATCAGGCTCTTGAGCTGGATGCGGGCGATGGACTTGATGTGATCCTCGCCGAGGGGATGGAACACCACAGTCTCGTCGATCCGGTTGATGAACTCGGGTCTGAAGCTGCGGGTCAGCACCTCCATCAGCATGCCCTTCATCTCCTCATAATCCTTCTCGGAGTGGTGCTCCTGGATGAGATCCGAGCCGAGGTTGGAGGTCATGATCACCACGGTGTTGCGGAAGTCCACGGTGCGGCCCTGACCATCGGTCAGGCGACCGTCGTCCAGCACCTGCAGCAGGATGTTGAACACGTCCGGGTGGGCTTTTTCCACCTCGTCCAGCAGGATCACCGAGTAGGGGCGACGGCGCACCGCCTCGGTCAGATAACCCCCCTCCTCATAACCCACGTATCCCGGAGGCGCCCCCACCAGACGGGCCACGCTGTGCTTCTCCATGAACTCGGACATGTCGATGCGCACCATGGCGTCCTGGGTGTCGAACAGGAACTCCGCCAGCGCCTTGCACAGCTCTGTCTTGCCCACCCCCGTCGGACCGAGGAACAGGAAGGAGCCGATGGGGCGGTTCGGATCGGACAACCCGGCCCGGGAGCGGCGAATGGCGTTGGAGACGGCGTCCACCGCCTCTTCCTGGCCGATCACCCGGCTGTGCAGCTGATCCTCCATCCGCAGCAGCTTGTCACGCTCCCCTTCCAGCATCCGCGCCACCGGAATACCGGTCCAGCGCGCCAAGACGTCGGCGATCTCCACGTCTGTGACCCGGTTGCGCAGCAGGCTGGTCTCCTGCATCTCGGCCTGAGTGGCGAGATCCAGCTGTTTCTCCAGCTCTGGGATGCGGCCATATTGCAGCTCGGACATGCGAGCCAAGTCGCCAGCCCGGCGCGCCACCTCCAGATCCTGACGGGCCTGCTCCAGCGCCGCCTTGATGTGCTGGGTGCCGGCGAGGGCGGCCTTCTCGGCCTTCCACACCTCTTCCAGCTCGTTGTATTCCCGCTCTTTTTCCGAAAGTTCCTGGTTCAGCAGATCCAGACGCTTGCGACTGGCGTCGTCGTCCTCCTTCATCAGCGCCTGCTGCTCCAGTTTCAACTGGATGATGCGCCGCTCGAGCCGGTCCAGGGACTCCGGCTTGGAGTCGATCTGCAGCCGGATGCTGGCCGCCGCCTCGTCGATGAGGTCGATGGCCTTGTCCGGTAGCTGGCGATCGGCTATGTAACGGTGAGACAGCTGGGCCGCCGCGACTATGGCCGGGTCGGTGATCTGCACGTGGTGGTGCAGCTCGTAACGCTCCTTCAGGCCGCGCAGGATGGCGATGGTGTCCTCCACCGAGGGCTCCTCCACCAGCACCTTCTGGAAGCGGCGCTCCAGGGCGGCATCCTTCTCCACATACTGTCTGTACTCATCGAGCGTGGTGGCACCGACGCAGTGCAGCTCACCGCGCGCCAGGGCGGGTTTGAGCATGTTGCCCGCATCCATGGCCCCCTCACCTTTGCCGGCGCCGACCATGGTGTGCAGCTCATCCACGAAGAGGATGACGCTACCCTCCTCCTTGGCTAGATCGTTCAGGACCGCCTTGAGACGCTCCTCGAACTCGCCGCGATACTTGGCACCGGCCACCAGGGCCCCCATGTCCAGGGAGAGCACCCGCTTGTTCTTGAGCCCCTCCGGCACCTCGCCGTTGATGATGCGCTGGGCCAGCCCCTCGACGATGGCGGTCTTGCCCACACCGGGGGCACCGATCAGCACGGGGTTGTTCTTGGTACGGCGTTGCAGCACCTGGATGGTGCGGCGGATCTCGTCATCACGACCGATGACGGGGTCGAGCTTGCCGAGCTCGGCCCGCTCGGTGAGATCGATTGTGTATTTCTCCAGCGCCTGGCGATTCTCCTCGGCGTTGGCGTCATCCACCTTCTTGCCACCGCGCACCTTGTCGATGGCGGCTTCGAGTTTCTCCTTGGTCAGCCCCTGGGCGCGCAGCAGCTCGCCGAGGGTGCCCTTCTCGTCGAGGGCAGCCAGCACGAACAACTCTGATGAGATGAACTGGTCCTTGCGCTGCTGGGCCAGCTTGTCACAGACGTTCAGCAGGCGGCCGAGACCATTGGAGAGCTGAACGTCCCCCTCCACACCGCTGACGCGGGGCAGGCGGTCGAGCTCTTCACCCAGGCGCGAGCGCAGGGCATTGATGTCCAGCCCGGTCAGGGTCAACAGCGGGCGAATGGAGCCACCATCCTGGTTGACCAGGGCGGTCATCAGGTGGACGGGTTCGATGAATTGATGATCACGGCCCAGTGCCAATGACTGGGCGTCGGAAATAGCGACTTGGAATTTGCTGGTCAGGCGATCGAGGCGCATTGCACTCCCCCTCTTCAGACAGACGCCGCCGAGGCGGCAAACAACATAACTTTCTGACAAGGAAGATGAGGTCTTGGAATGGGATTTCAAGGGGTGGCTGTTTATTTTTCCCTCAATAGCGGAACCAAAAGAGCGCCTCCCGTATCACAGGGCGGCGCCGGGGAAGGCTCTCGCGGGTGTCGACAAGCGCCTCTCGGTTTATTCCGCCAACCAGATGATGGAGGCCATGCGGCCGGTCTGGCCGTCCCGGCGATAGGAGTAGAAACGCTCGGGATCGCTGAAGGTACAGTGCTCGCCGCCATAGACGGCGATCACCCCGGCACGGGCCAGTCGCAACCTGGCAAGTTGGTAGATATCCGCCAACCATTTGCCTTCGTTGGCAGAAGGCACGAAAGCCGCGATCGCCTCCTCCTGCTCGGCCATAAAGGCATCGCGCACCTCCCCCCCCACCTCAAACGCCGTGGGGCCTATGGCCGGGCCGAGCCAGGCGAGAATATCGTTTGGCGCACAGCCCATGGCCGCTATGCTCGCCTCCAATACTCCTGCTTGCAGTCCGCGCCAACCGGCGTGGGCGGCGGCCACCCGGGTGCCAACCCTGTCACAGAACAGCACGGGCAGGCAGTCGGCTGTCATGACGATGCAAGCCAGCCCTGCTTGCAGGGCGCAGGCGGCATCCGCATCCGACGCCACGCCGTACTCATGGCCGACGGGGTGGACGGCGACGCCGTGCACCTGATTGAGCCAGTTGAGCCGACCCGGGATCCCTGCGCCCTGTTGCAGCAGGGCCCGGTTCGCCTCGACCCTAGCGGGGTTGTCACCCACATGGGCACCCAGGTTCAGACCCTGGAAGACCCCCTCGCTGATCCCCCCGTCCCGGGTGGTCGACAGCGCCCGCACACGGGCCGGGGCCGGCCAGTCCGGTTCGATCCAGTTCATCTGCGACTCCTTCATTGATTCACCTCATATGAAAGCGGGGCTCCTCATCGGCCGAGAGGAAGCCCCGCTTGGGATCTTATGTGGGCCCGGTTACGGCAAAAACCGACGCAGGCCTGCTGTTATCAGTTCCAGACCAGATCGTCCGGGTTGGCCAGGGTATCGGCCCGCAGCACTTCCATCAGATCCAGCATGTCCTGCGGGGTGGAGGAGTGCCACTCCATGACTTCGCCCGTGATGGGGTGAGCCAGCTTCAGCATGGTGGCGTGCAGGGCCTGACGGTTGAAGTTGCGCAGGGCCAGGGTCAGCTCGGGAGTCGCATTGCGCAGCAGGCGCAGACGGCCACCGTAGGCGGGATCCCCCACCAGCGGGTGCTTGATGTGAGCCATGTGCACACGGATCTGGTGGGTACGACCGGTCTCGAGGCGCAGCCGCAGACGGGTGTGGCCGCGGAACTTCTCGTGTACCCGGAAGTGGGTCACGGACGGGCGACCATTGGGCACCACGGCCATGTGGGTACGCTGGGTCGGGTGACGGCCGATGGGGGCGTCAACGGTGCCGCCTGCGGTCATGTGACCGATGGCGATGGCCTCGTACTCACGGGTGATCTGGCGCGCCTGCAGGGCCTCCACCAGATGGGTCTGGGCCGGCACTGTCTTGGCCACCACCATTAAGCCTGTGGTGTCCTTGTCCAGACGGTGCACTATGCCGGCACGGGGCACCTCGGCGATGCCGGGGTAGCGGTGCAGCAAGGCGTTGAGTATGGTGCCATCCGGCGTGCCGGCGCCCGGATGGACCACCAGGCCGGCGGGCTTGTCGATCACCAGAATGTGTTCGTCTTCATAGACGATGTTGAGCTCGATGTTCTGGGCGTCCCAGCGGGTATCCGCCTCCAACTCGACATCTACATGTACCTGTTGCCCGGCCAGCACTTTCTCGCGCGGGGTATTGGCAACCTGACCGTCCAGGGTCACTCTGTCCTGTAAAATCCACTCCTTGATACGGGTTCTGGAGTAGTCGGGAAACAATTCGGCCAGGGCCTGGTCGAGCCGTTGCCCGAATTGGTGATCCTGAAATTCGCCTGTCAGTTCAATATGCTGGCTCATGTATGGTCTCTTGAGCGGGGGTATCAATTCGAAATAATCCGGGTATTCTAGCTTTTCTTTTAGCCAAGCATAACGGATACTTTGCCAATTTCGTGGAAATGGACCGGATGTTGTTGATGGGAAAGAAGTCTCACCTGCTGATGTCACTCGCCTTGATCGCTACCCTGATCACTGGTTGTTCCAGCACCAAACCCAAGGTTCCCGACGAACCGCCGGAAGTTCTGTACCAGCAAGCCCGTCTCAAATTGGACACTGGTAACTACCTGAATGCCATCGAATTGCTGGAAGCCCTCGACTCCCGCTACCCGTTCGGCGCCTACTCAAACCAGGTCCAGCTCGATCTCATCTACGCCTACTACAAGCAGGACGATACCGCTCAGGCCATCGCCAATATCGACCGCTTCATCCGCCTGAACCCGGCTCACAAGAATATCGATTACGTGTTCTACATGCGCGGTCTGACCAACATGGCGGCGGATTACAACTTCTTCCAGGACTTCCTCGGCATCAATCGGGATGACAAGGATCCGGCCTACGCCCGTCAGGCCTTCCAGGACTTCAAGACACTGCTGCAGAACTACCCGAACAGCCAGTACGCGGCCGATGCCCGTGCCCGCATGGTCGGTCTGAAGACCCGTCTCGCCCGCTACGACCTGAGCGTGGCCGAGTATTACGTCAAGCGTGACGCCCTGATCGCCGCCGCCAACCGCGCCAAGATGATCGTCGAGACCTACCCCGACACCGTCGAGACCGAGAAGGCACTGGAGATCATGGTGAACTCCTACGAGACCCTGAAGATGCCGACCCTGGCTCGCCACGCCCGCGAAGTGCTGGCCAAGAACTACCCGGACAATCGCCTCGGCCGCGGCTGAGAACGCATCGTTCTGCAATGAAAAACCGGTGTCTCAGGCTCCGGTTTTTTTATGGGTGGCTGCCGGCGATCCGTACCCAATCTCACCCCCGACGAAGAGGAGTACAGGCGCCTCCCCATATAAAGGAGAGGGTATCTCACCCCTTTGAGCCCATCGCCGGTACGGTAAGAATGAGGCGACACGTCCATGCGCCGCCTCGTGCCTTACCTGGCGACGTTGCCCGCCACGTTGAGCGCATCCCAGGTGCGGGAGAAGGGGGGCGCATAGGCGAAGTCCAGCATGCCTAGCTGCTCTGTGGTGACCCCCATGGTGATGGCGACCGCCAGGGCATCGATGCGGTGCACAGCCCCCTTGCGACCCAGGATCTGGCCGCCCAGCAGTCGCTTGCTGCCGGCCTCATACACCAGCTTGACGTGGATGTCGGACTGGCCCGGGCAGTAGTTGGTGTGGCACTTGTCCTTGATGACCACGGTGCGATAGTCAATGCCCATTTGCTGGGCCTCCTTCTCGGAGAGCCCGGTGCGACCCGCCTCCAGCCCCAGCACCTTGAGGGCCGCCGAGCCCAGGGTGCCCGGGAATACATGCTCGGCCCCCGCCAGGTTCTCCCCCACCATGCGCCCCAGCTTGTTGGCTATGGTGGCGAGCGGCACATAGACCTGCTGCTCCTTGACACTGTGCCAGACGCTGGCGCAATCCCCCGCCGACCAGACGTTCGGCAAGGAGCTTTTGCCCTGGCGGTCCACCTCAATGGCGCCGTTGGCCAGTTGCACTATGCCGGTCTCCGCCAGGAACTCGGTGTTGGGTCTGACCCCGGTGCAGACCACGACGATGTCGGCCTCGTATTCGCCTTTGTCGGTGCGCACACCGGTCACCCGTCCCTCTCCCAGTAGGGCCTCGACCCGCTCGCCGAGGTGCAGGTTAACCCCCTGCTCCCTCAGCTCGGTCTCGATATGCTGGGTAATTTCCTCGTCAAACGCATCCGGGATGACCCGCTCTGCCAGCTCGATGAGACGCACCTCCTTGCCCTGATGAACCAGGGCCTCCACCACCTCCAGCCCGATGAAGCCGGAGCCGATGACCACGGCCTTGCGCTTGCCCGCGTCCTGCACCGCCGCCTTGAGCGCCAGACCGTCGGCCATGCGGCGAAGGCCAAACACGCCTTCCTGCTGCAGTCCGGGGATGGGGGGCATCACCTCACGGGCGCCGGTAGCGATCATCAGTCGATCGTAGCGATCGCTGAAGGTGTCGCCATTGTGCTCGACGACCAGGGTCTGGGTGGCCGCGTCCAGGCTCAGCACCCTGTGGCCGATCTTTACCTCTATCCCCTTGGCAGCGAACTGCTCGACGCTGAGCTCGGCCATGAAGCCGGGGTTCTGGAAGTCGTCACCGACGAAGTAGGGCAGGCCACAGGCACCGAAGGAGATCACCTCGGACGCCTCATAGACCACTATCTCGGCGTCCCTGGCCAGACGACGGGCCTTGGCGGCCGCACTCATGCCGGCGGCTTCGCCGCCAATGATCACAATACGCATTGCTTGACTCCTGTAACGACGGGGGAGGCCTCGCCTCCCCCTCACATAGTTCATTGATCCGCTGTCGGGAACACTGGCATCAGACCCTGGACTCTTCCCCATCCAGGCTGATCTCGGCGTCGCTGTTGAACACCGTCATGTCGGTCTGTCCCATCAATCGACTGGTGACGGTGCCGGCGGTGATGGAGCCGGAGACGTTGAGGGCGGTGCGGCCCATGTCGATGAGGGGCTCGATGGAGATGAGCAGGCCCGCCAGGGCCACCGGGAAGTCCAGGGCGGAGAGCACGATCAGCGCCGCGAAGGTGGCGCCGCCCCCCACACCGGCCACCCCGAAGGAGCTGACCGTGATGATGGCGATGAGTGTCATGATGAAACCGGGATCCATGGGATTGACCCCCACGGTTGGCGCTATCATCACCGCCAGCATGGCCGGATAGATGCCGGCACAGCCGTTCTGGCCTATGGTGGCGCCGAAGGAGGCGGCGAAGTTCGCGATGCCTTCCGGCACGCCGAGGGCCCGGGTCTGGGTCTGCACGTTCATCGGGATGGAGCCCGCGCTGGTGCGGGAGGTGAAGGCGAAGGCCAGCACCGGCATGATCTTCTTCAGGAAGCGGGCCGGGTTGATCCCCACCAGGCTCACCAGCAGCAAGTGCACGGCGAACATGATGGCGATGGCGCCGTAGGAGGCCAGCACGAAGTTCAGCAGGTTCAGGATGTCCGCATAGTTGGAGCCGGACACCACCTTGGCCATCAGCGCCAGCACGCCATAGGGGGTGAGGCGCAGCACCAGGGTCACCATCCGCATGACGATGACGTGGGCGACCTGCATGAAGCGCTCGAAGCTCGCGAAGATCTCGGGCTGCTTGCGGGCGATGCCGGTGGCCGACAACCCGATGAAGATGGAGAAGATCACCACGGCGATGGTCGAGGTCTTGCGAGCTCCCGTCATGTCGAGGAAGGGGTTGGCCGGGATGAACTCCAGCACCATCTTGGCGAAGGACATGCTCTCGACGCTGCCGAGGCTGGTCTGCAGGGCCGCACCACGGGCGGTCTCGGCGGCGCCGGCGGTGAGCCCCTCGGCGGTCAGGCCGAACAGGTTGGACATCAGGATGCCCGCCCCGGCAGCGATCATGGTGGTAAAGATCAGCACCCCTATGGTCAGGCCGCTGATCTTGCCGAGGGCGCTGCCGCCGGAGAGCTTCAGGATGGCGCCTATGATGGAGACCATGATGAGGGGGATGATGATCATCTGCAGCAGCTTCACATAGCCGCTGCCGACGATGTCCAGGTAGTCGCTGGTCTTCACCAGGACGTCGGAGCCGACCCCGTACAACAGCTGCAGGGCGCCACCGAACAGTATGCCGAGGCCGAGACCGGCGAAGACCCGGCGGGTGAAGCTGACGTGGGTTTGCTGCAGGCGATAGAGAAACAGCAGCAACATGACCATGATGGCCAGATTACCGATAACGCTAAGTGTCATGATATTCCCCAAAATGACGGGCGGGGCCCGAGGTGAAAGGACGAGCACCTCATGTGCATCCGCCCTGAAACTGGCCGCATCGTGGCGGCCCGCCCCCCGGTATGGCCGGGGTGGCGTCAGTCAAAAACAGAGGGTGGCCTGTGCCACCCTCCTCATCAGCTCACCTTGCCTTGCTGCTTGGCCCGCATGATGTTGATGATCTCGATGTCGGTATCCAGCATCCCCTGCTTGGAGAGGCGGCCCAGGTTGGCGATGGTCTGGTCCACGTCGTCGGAGACTATGCCCTCGCTCTGGGGCACTCTCAGGTTGTTGATGGCCATCAGGGAGGACTTGACCGCTGCCGAGGTGGAGGTGGAGACCTTCATGGAGCAGGCGCTGCCTGCCCCGTCGCAGATGATACCGGAAACGTCGCCAATCATGTTGTTGATGCAGTGGCTGATCTGCTCGAACTGGCCCCCGAGCAGCCAGGTGATGGCGGCCCCCGAGCCCATGGCGGCTGTGCTGGCGGCGCACAGGGCCGACAGCTTGTTCTGATAGGCCTTGATGTAGATGGCTACCAGGTGGCTCATCACCAGGGCCCGTGCCAGCTGCTCGTCGCTCGCCTTGAGGAAGCGGGCGGCGGCCACCACCGGCATGGTGGCGGCTATGCCTTGGTTGCCGGAGCCCGAGTTGGACATGGCGGGCAGCATGGCGCCGTCCATGCGCGCATCCGATGCGGCCGAGGAGAGGCGCATAGCCAGCGTCATCAGATCGTCCGACAGCAGCTTGCGCTCCACCTGTTCGGTGAGGATCTTGCCGATGCGCAGGCCATAGCCCTGCAACCCCTCGTCCGCCAGCGCCTGGTTCATGCTGGCCGCCTCGCGGATGAAGTCGATGTCGGCGAGGGGGGCCTGCAGCGCGAAGTCGACTATCTCCTTCAGGGTCATGGTGGGTTTGTCGGACTTGGCGGGCTGGATCTGCACCCCGGGGGCGCTGGCCTGCTCCATCAGCACCTCGCCATCCTTCTCCATCAGCACGATGCGGGTGTGATCGGTACAGATCACTACCCGGGCGCTGTGGCCCTCGGCCTCCACCAGCACCTCGGCGTAGAGCACGTCCGGCACGTCCTTCACATCCACCTGGATGATGGGCAGCAGCCCCTTGGCGGCTTCCACCTGGGCCGGGGTCAGGGTCTTCAACACCTCGAGGCCGGCGTCCGGGTTGCCTCCCGTGATACCGACGGCGGCTGCCACCGGCAGGCCTATCATGCCGGTGCCGGGCACCCCGACCCCCATGCCGTTCTTGAACAGGTTGCCGCTGACCCAGACGCTGATGCGGGCCGGATCCCGCCCCAGCAGCCTGCGGCAGTTGGCCGCCGCCAGCGCCACCGACATGGGTTCGGTGCAGCCAAGGGCCGGCACCACTTCACGCTTGAGCAGGGTTATGAAATCGGTCCATTGTGCTTTCATCTGTGGTTCTCGTATTCACTGTGCCGCGTGACATTGCTGGCCCGGCCGGATGGATCTGGTGGGAGGGTGGCCCGCCGCTGGCCTGCCCCCTCCTGTAACTTTATTTGATTTTAATGACGTCAGAATCAAATAAAATTGAACCCGTTCGCCTTTTGTCGCCATTATGCCTTCCAGCAGCAGGAACGTCACCGGATTGCGAACCGGATCACGATTCAGGCTCCAAACAAGCCCACTCATTGCCCGCCGGCGAGTGCCACTTCTCACCGCCCCCCAGGCCAACTAGCCCGGGGCCCAGGCTGGCCGCCGGATCCCGGGCAATAAAAAAGGAGGCCTGAGCCTCCTTTTTACATTCCTTGCAACGCTTACAGCGCCTTGAGGATCGCCTCGACGCTGGCCTTGGCATCGCCAAACAGCATCTGGGTGTTTTCCTTGAAGAACAGCGGGTTCTGGACACCGGCGTAGCCGGTATTCATGGAGCGCTTGAAGCCGATGACGTTCTGCGCCTTCCACACTTCCAGCACCGGCATGCCGGCGATGGGGCTGCCCGGATCTTCCATGGCGGCCGGGTTGACGGTGTCGTTCGCACCGATCACCAGCACCACGTCGGTGTCGCCGAAGTCCTCGTTGATCTCGTCCATTTCCAGCACGATGTCGTAGGGGACCTTGGCTTCCGCCAGCAGCACGTTCATGTGGCCCGGCAGACGACCGGCAACCGGGTGGATACCGAAGCGCACCTTGACGCCGCGATCACGCAGCTTCTGGGTGATCTCGGCCACCGGATACTGGGCCTGCGCCACCGCCATGCCGTAGCCCGGGGTGATGATGACGGAGCTGGCGCTTTTCAGCATGTCGGCCACGTCTTCGGCGTTGGTCTCGCGGTACTCGCCCAGTTCCTGGTCGACGGTGGAGGCCACGCCGTCGGAGCCGAAGCCACCGGCGATCACCGAGATGAAGGAGCGGTTCATCGCCTTGCACATGATGTAGGACAGGATGGCACCGGAGGAACCCACCAGGGCACCGGTCACGATCAGCAGGTCATTGGAGAGCATGAAGCCCGCCGCCGCCGCCGCCCAACCGGAGTAGGAGTTCAGCATGGAGACCACCACCGGCATGTCCGCGCCACCGATGGAGGCGACCAGGTGCCAGCCGAACGCGAAGGCGATCAGTGTCATCAGCAGCAGGGCGAAGGTGGAGCCACCGGCGTTGACGAAGTGGATCATCAGCGCCAGGGAGACCAGCACGGCCAGCAGGTTCAGCTTGTGGCGATGGGGCAGTTGCAGCGGCTTGGAGGAGATGAGGCCTCTCAGCTTGCCGAACGCGACTATGGAGCCGGTGAAGGTCACTGCACCGATGAAGACACCGAGGAAGACTTCCACCAGGTGAATGTTCAGCATGGCGCCGGACAGGTGCTCGACCTGGGCGATGCTGGCCGCCTGCTCGAACGCCGCCCGGGCAGCCGCCAGAGTCGCATCCAGGTTGGAACCGACGGAGACCACCACCTCGGCGGGTGCGGAGGGGTGCAGATCGATGAAGCTGTTGAAGCCCACCAGCACCGCCGCCATGCCCACGAAGCTGTGCAGCACGGCCACCAGCTCGGGCATCTCTGTCATCTCGACCTTGAGCGCCAGACGCACGCCGATGGCGCCGCCGATGACCATGGCCAGGATGATCCAGTGCACGCCACTGGTTTCCGGGTTGAACACGGTGGCGAGCAGGGCGATGGCCATACCCGCGATACCGAACAGGTTGCCATGCTTGGCCGTCTCTTGCTTCGACAGTCCCGCGAGACTGAGGATGAAGAGCACGGCGGCAACGATATAGGATGCTGTTACCAGTCCTTGAGACACGTTAAACCCCCTTAATCCTTACGGAACATCTTCAGCATGCGCTGAGTAACGGTGAAGCCACCGAAGATGTTGATACTGGCAATCAGCACGGCGATAAAGGCCAACACGGTGACCAGGGTCGACCCTTGCCCTATCTGCAGCAGGGCACCGACCACGATAATGCCGGAGATGGCATTGGTGACCGACATCAGCGGCGTGTGCAGGGAGTGGGAGACGTTCCACACCACGTAGTAACCGACCACGCAGGCCAGGATGAAGACGGTGAAGTGGGAGAGGAAGGCGGCAGGGGCCACCGCAGCCACCCAACCGAAGGCCGCGATGCCGAGGGCACCCCAGACGAACTTCTTGTTGGAGGGTTTCTTCTCTTCAACCTTCTTCGGCGCAGCCTTGGCGGCCGGCTTCTGGGGGGCGGCGGAGACGGAAATCGCGGGGGGCGGGAAGGTCACTTCACCGGCCTGGATCACCGTCATGTTGCGCTGGACCACGTCCTCGAAGTCGATGGCGACCTGGCCGTCCTTCTCCTTGCACATCAGCTTCATCAGGTTGACCAGGTTGGTACCGTAGAGCTGGGAGGATTGGGCGGGCAGACGACCCGGCAGATCGGTGTAGCCGATCACCTTGACGCCATTCGGGGTGACGAACAGCTCGGTCGGCACAGTGTATTCGCAGTTGCCGCCGGTGGCGGCCGCCAGATCCACGATCACCGAACCCGGCTTCATGCTGTCCACCATCTCTTTGGTGATCAGCTTGGGAGCGGGACGGCCCGGGATCAGGGCTGTGGTGATGATGATGTCCACTTCCTTGGCCTGCTGGGCGAACAGCTCCATCTCGGCCTTGATGAACTCGTCGGACATGACCTTGGCGTAGCCGTCGCTGGAGGCGCCATCTTCGCCGCCGAAGTCCAGCTTGAGGAACTCACCCCCCATGGACTCGATCTGCTCGGCCACTTCCAGACGGGTGTCGAAGGCACGCACGATAGCGCCGAGGGAACCGGCGGTCCCGATGGCGGCCAGGCCGGCAACGCCGGCACCGATCACCAATACCTTGGCAGGGGGAACCTTGCCGGCGGCGGTGATCTGACCGGTGAAGAAGCGACCGAACTGGTGGGCGGCTTCGACCACGGCGCGATAGCCACCGATGTTGGCCATGGAGGAGAGGGCATCCAGGGACTGGGCACGGGAGATCCGCGGCACCATGTCCATCGCCATCACATTGATGTTGCGCGCGGACAGCTTCTCGACCAGCTCGGGGTTCTGTGCGGGCCAGATGAAGCTCACCAGGGTGGCACCATCCTTAATTTGTGCGATCTCGGCGTCGGTCGGCGCATTGACCTTGAAGATGAGGTCGGCTTGCCAGACGCTCGGCACCACGCTGGCACCGGCAGCCTCGAAGGCGGCATCATCGAAGCTGGCCAGCTGGCCGGCACCGGCCTCGACAGCAACCTCGAAGCCGAGCTTTTTCAGCTGCTCGACGGTGGCCGGGGTCGCTGCGACCCGGGTCTCACCGGCGAGACTCTCTCTCGGTATTCCAATCTGCATGACTATTCCCTGATGGTTAATAAACAATCATTGCCCAGTCTCTCATGTCTGAGCCGACAAGGCATGACCAAAGTGCAGGTCACGGGCCCTTTGTTATGAAAATCAGCAGGCTTTACCTCAACCTCCTGTCATGGTCAGGCCCCCGCTTTTCAGGCGCGAAGGTGATTAGTATCAAATTTTGGAGTTTTATTACAACCGCAGCCCGGACGGCGCCGGTACAGATTTCAGCCCACCGAGGGCCATGATTAAAAAAAACAAACTAAATTAGCGACTTATACCAGCAAAAAGCACCAAAAAAAGTGATCCAACCAGTCAAAAAAAATGTTTAACCGGCCCTCTATCTTAGCGTTTTTTGTTCTTACGAAATCTGCCGTTGGCGCATGGGATGAGACGAAGCGGAAAAAAGTAACCGTTTTGTAACGTTAAGGGGCCGCTTCCCCGCCCGCAGGCAGAGGAAGGGCCCCGCTATTCATCTGTGGCCGGCGCCATCGGTGGGCATGCGCCCCTTACCAGGCCGCCTCATAAATATGCTTGCTCTGGGCAAGATCGATGTCGCCGTGCTCCCCGAGGGCGGTCATGCCGTGCTCTTCCAGCTTGGCCAGCAGGGTGTCGATCTGGGCGTCGGCCATGCCGTAGTCCCGCAGCCGGGTCTTGATCCCCATGCGCTCGAAGAAGTCGCGGGTGGCGGCGATGGCGCCGTCGATGCGCTCCTCCTCGCTGCCGCTGCGCAGATCCCAGACCCGCTCGGCGTATTGCAGCAGCTTGGCGCGTTTCTGCTCACGCTTGGCATCGAGCAGGGCCGGCAGTACCACGGCCAGGGTCTGGGCGTGGTCGAGGCCGTGCAGGGCGGTGATCTCGTGGCCCAGCATGTGGGTCGCCCAGTCTTGGGGCACGCCGGCACCGATCAGGCCGTTCAGAGCCAGGGTGGCGCTCCACATGATGTTGGCGCGCACGTCGTAGTTTTCCGGCTCCACCAGCGCCTTGGGGCCTTCCTCGGCCAGGGTCAGCAGCAGGCCTTCGGCGAAGCGATCCTGCACCTTGGCGTCGACCGGGTAGGTGAGGTACTGCTCCAGGGTGTGGACGAAGGCATCCACCACGCCGTTGGCGACCTGACGGGCCGGCAGTGTGTAGGTGAGCACGGGATCCAGCACGGCGAAGCGCGGCATCACGAAGGGGGAGAAGAAGTGCTGCTTGTCGCCACTGCTCTTGCGGGTGATGACGGCCCCCATGTTCATCTCGGAGCCGGTGGCCGGCAGGGTCAGCACGGCGCCGAGGGGAATGGCGGAGGCCACGTCACCGCCGACTGTCTCTAGGATGTGCCAGGGATCCTGGGCCAGATCGTAGTGGGCGGCGGCGGCGATGAACTTGGTGCCGTCCAGCACGGAACCACCACCGACCGCCAAGAGGAAGTCCACCTTCTCGGCGCGGGCCAGTTCGACGGCGCCCATCAGGGTCTCGTAGGTGGGGTTCGGCTCGATGCCGCCGAATTCGAACAGGGTCATGCCCGCCAGATCCTGTTTGATCTGGGCCAGCAGGCCGCTGCGCACCACGCTGCCGCCGCCGTAGGTGATCAGGATGCGGGCGTTCCTGGGGAGCTGCTCGCGCAGATGGGCGACCTGGCCCTTGCCGAACAGGACCTTGGTCGGGGTGTGCAGAGTGAAGTTGTGCATGGGGATTACCTCGGGATGACTGCGCGGCCTGGCCGCAAAATGATGGTTGCATTTTTCTACAGCACACCCTTACCATCAAGGCAACATTCTGCACATTACTTGCCTATTCCTACAAACATTGGAATTCAACTGGAGTCACCATGTCCGACCGCTACGCCGAACTCGCCGCCAGGCTGACCCGCCACGTGGCGGCCCCCGGCATCACGCCCTCCCCGGTGGCCCAGGTCAATCTCATCTATACCACCGAGCCCCACGGCCGCCTGCCGGTGCTCTATCAGCCGCGGATGATAGTGATCCTGCAGGGGCACAAGGTGGGTTACCTGGCGGATCAGGTGTTTCGCTACGATCCCAACCACTACCTGCTGATGACCCTGCCCCTGCCGTGCGAGTGCGAGTGCTTCGCCTCCCCCGAGCAGCCCCTCATCGGCTTTTCCCTCGAGATCAACGTCGCCACCCTGCAGGAGCTGCTGCTGGAGCTGGGAGACAGCCTGCCCCCGCCGCCGCCCCAGAAGAGCGGCGTGCTGGCGGTGCCCCTCTCGGAGCAGATGTTCTGCGCCGCCGAGCGACTCATCGATCTGATGGACAAGCCCCAGCACGCCCGGGTGCTGGGGCCCCAGACGGTGCGCGAGATGCTGTTCTACGCCCTGCACGAGGGGGGCGGCCCGGCGCTGCAGGCGCTCGCCAACCGCCACAACCACATGGGGCAGATTGCCCGGGTGCTGCGCCTCATCGAGCAGCGCTACGCCGACACCCTGACCATGGAGGAGCTGGCCCGGGAGGTGAACATGAGCGTGTCGGCCTTCCATCACCACTTCAAGGCGGTCACCGCCACCTCGCCCCTGCAGTACATCAAGTCGTTCAGGCTGCACAAGGCGCGGCTCATGATGCTGCACGACGGCATCAAGGCCGGGGCGGCAGCGGCCCGGGTCGGCTACGAGAGCAACTCCCAGTTCAGCCGGGAGTACAAACGCTACTTCGGCAGCACCCCCACGGATCAGGCCTCCCGCTTCCGGGACGGTCAGTTGCGCATCATGGAGGGATGAGAGCCTGACCTGCAGGGCTGCGAACGCCCTGCGTCAGTTTCTGCAACCCGGTCGACGATGAATTGACCTGCCGCAAGCAAGGGGGAGAGAGGGTCACAACCCCCTCGCCAGCGCGCCCGGGAGCCCTTACCCTCTCCTTGACCCGTGCATAGTCAGAGCGACGGGCCGCTCTCCCTTCCCTGCCCCATCCCACAAGGAGCCGCCTGTGAACATCCTCCAAGCCAGAATCGACGACATCCCTCGCGTCGCCCCCCTGTTCGTGCAATACCGCGAGTTCTACCGGGTGCCCGCCGCCCCCGCCGCGGCCGAAGCCTTCCTGCAGGCGCGCTGTGCCCGCCAGGAGTCGGTGCTGTTCCTGGCCGAGCACGAGGACGGCGAGGTGCTGGGCTTCGCCCACCTCTACCCCCTGTTCTGCTCCCTCGAGCTCAAGCCCATCTGGCTGCTGTACGACCTGTTCGTGGCACCGAGCGCCCGCAAGCAGGGGGTCGCCCAGGCCCTGCTCGAACGGGCGGACGAGCACGGTCACGCCACCGGCGCCGCCTTCCTGATGCTGAGCACGGCCACCGACAACCTGGGGGCCCAGTCCCTCTACGAGGGCCACGGCTATCACAGGGATCTCGAGTTCTACAGCTACATCAAGCCGCTCTGAGGCCCCCTCTCAACCGGGCCCTATGACGGCTCATCATTCATTCGGTGTATGGGCTTTGTATGTCCATGCTCACCATGAATAAAGGCGGCCTTAGCCGCCTTTTTCATCGTCATGGCACCGCCATCAGAGCCTGAAGCGGCCGATCTCCTGCTCCAGTCGTTCGGTCAGGGCCTTGAGGGCCGCCGCCTGTCTGGCTTCCTCCCGCGCCTGCTCCGCCAGATCCTGGGAGACGTGGCGGATGTTCTCGGTGTTGCGGCTGATCTCGCCGGTGACCGAGGTCTGTTCCTCCGCCGCCGCCGCTATCTGGGTCGCCATGTCGCTGATGGCACCGATGGCCTCGTTGATCTGGCCTAGGCTCAGGTTCGCCGCTTCGGCGTCCTCCACGCTGGTGCCCGCCAGCTGACGGCTGCTCTCCATGCCGCTGACGGCGCGGCGGGTGGTCTGTTGCAGCGCCTCTATCATCTGCTGGATCTCGGCGGTGGAGTCGTGGGTGCGGCGCGACAGCACCCGCACCTCGTCCGCCACCACGGCGAAACCGCGCCCCTGCTCCCCGGCCCGGGCCGCCTCGATGGCGGCGTTCAGGGCCAGCAGATTGGTCTGCTCGGCGATACCGCTGATGGTGGCCAGGATGCCGCTGATCTTCTGGGCATGGGTATCCAGCTCGTGGATGGTCTGGCTGGCATCGGCCACCTCATCGGCAAGCCCCGTGATGCTGCGCTGGCTCTGACCGACCTGGGACTGGCCCGCGACCGCGAGACGCACCGCATCCCCCGAGGTGGTGGCGGCAAACTCGGCGTTGCCGGCGATCTCCTGGGTGGCGGAGGCCATCTCGGTCACCGCCGTGGCCACCATGACGATCTCGTCCTGCTGCTGGCGCACCCGCTCGCTGCGGGACTCGGCGCCCTGGGCCTGGGCCCGGGACTGGGCCGCCAGTTCAGTGGTCACATCCCGCAACCGGCTGACGATGCCGTGCAGCCTGGCCACGAACTGGTTGAAGCTCTGGGCCAGCTGGCCCACCTCGTCCTGGCTGCGGGTGGCGATCTGCACCGTCAGATCCCCCTCTCCGTGGGCGATGTTGGCCAGCGCCTTGGACACCCGGCCGAGATCCGCGAACAGGTAGTTGAAGGTGGCGATGAGCAGGGCGCTGAACAGCAGCAGGAGCACCAGGGTCAGCCCCACCAACTGCCACAGCAGGGTGGCGAAGGGAGCCTCCAGCACATCCTTGTACATCACCATGGCCAGCAGCCAGTCGGTGCCGGGCACTCCCTGCACCGACAGCAGCACGGCGCGGCCGTCTATGGTGGCAGGGTGCAGCTCGCCGCTCTGGCTCCAGCCATCCAGGATGGCCCCCGAGAGATCCGGCGACAGCTCGGCCACCTGCTTGAGGGCCAGCTCCTTCTGGGGGTGGCCGACTATGAGGCCGGAGCGGTCCAGCAGCATGGCATAGCCCTCCCCCTGCACCTTCATGGCCAGCACCTCGTCGATCAACTTGTCGAGCGCCAGGTTGGCCCCCACAGCCCCCACCAGCTCGCCCTGATGGCTCACCGGTTCCGAGAGGGTCACCACCAGCTTCTGCATGGTCACACTCACATAGGGAGCGGTGACGATCAGCTGGCCCGCTTTCACCGCATCCTGATACCAGGGGCGTTCGCGCGGGTCATAGTTGCCGGTGTTGAGGGCGGGATCCTGCCGGGTCATCACCCCCTGGGTGGAACCGAAGTAGGTGAGACCGAAGCCGCCCGAGGTGTAGGCCTGCTTCAGGTGTGGTACCAGCTCGGCCTGCGGATTTTCGGCGATCAGGTTCACCAGGGCGTGTACCGCGTTCTTGCGATCCGCCATCCAGTCGCCGATGGCCACCGAGTAGGCATGACCGTAGTTGACGGCCTCGCTCTGGATGGCCGCCTGAGAGCGGGACTTGAGGGTATGGAAGGCGACCACGCCGAGCAGCGCCGCCATCAACAGCACTACCCCCAGGCTGGTCGCGAGCAACTTGCCGCGTAACGAGAGTGTCATGACTACAGATCCTTGTGGTGACTGGAGGCCAACAGAGTCCCCATATTCTTCAAGGCTATCGGCGCTCCGACACCGGGACTTTAGTGGCTCCGTTCAGTTTGTGCCTTTTAAGCCGCAGGACGTGCTGCGGATCACGGAAACGGCGACATCCTTGGCTACCGGCCTCCGCGTCGGTGAACAGGGTACCAAGGGTCGTCGAGTCGATGAGAACACGGCAGCATCAGAGCCGGGGCTCGCCTCCCAGCTCGGCCAGCAGCAGATCCAGCAGCGCGGGCGGGCGCTCCCCATGCCAGGCCAGCGCCGTGGTCACCACCTGCACCTCCCCCGCCAGGGGGCGGATCACCACGTTGGCCGGGGCGCTCTTGTGCAGGGTCTCGGGTACCAGAGCCACCCCCTGGCCACAACCCACGAAGGCCACCTGGGACGCCACGGTGCGCGCCTCGTGCAGCACCCGGGGGGCGAAGCCCGCCTCGTGGCAGCAGGCCATCAGGGTATCGAAGTAGGCCGGGTTGAGGGCGCGGGGAAAGAGTACGAAAGGTTCCTCCGCCAGGGCCGCCAGGGGCACGGACGCCTCCCCCGCAAGGGGATGGGCCAGGGGCAGGGCCACCGCCAGCCTGTCCTGCTTCAGGGGGCGCACTCGTATGCTGCCCTCATCCCGCCCGGCCAGCCGCACCAGGGCCAGATCCAGCTCGCCGCTCTCCAGCGCGGGTATGGCGTCGGCGCTGTCTATCTCCCGCACCGAGACGGTGACGCCGGGGTGGCTCAGCTTGAGTCGCTCTATCACCCCGGGCAGCTCGTCCAGCATGGCTGAGGTGATGGCCCCGATGGTCAGCAGCCCCACCTGACCGGAGGCCGCCTCCCGCACCGCCAGCTCCAGGTGTTCGAGCTGATCCGCCAGCCGCCGCACCGCGGGCAGGATCGCCTGCCCCGCCGGGGTGAGCTGCACCCCCTTTGGAGTGCGATCGAACAGCTTCACCCGCAGGGCGTGTTCCAGCACCTTGATCTGCTCGGTCAGGGGCGGCTGGGTCATGCCGAGGCGGCGGGCGGCGCGGCCGAAGTGGCGCTCCTCGGCCACCGCCAGAAACAGCCAGAGATGGCGAACGAGTCGGAAGTTGATCATATCGATAGCCTGTTCGAATCGGGTCGTTACTTTCTTTGGATTTTACGTATAGGCATAGGCTCACAACAATGGCGCCGACCCTCTCAACGGCATAGGAAGCGACGTGCAAGCCTACCTGATGTTTATCGCCATGGCGGGGCTCACCATACTGAGCCCCGGCCCCAGCACCCTCAAGTCCCTCACCAATGCCCTCAACCACGGGCTGGGACCGGCCCTCGTCGGCATGGCCGGCCTCACCTGCGGGGTGCTGGGGGTGGCCACCCTCTCCGCTACCAGCCTGGGGGTGCTCCTCGCCACCTCCCCCACCGTCTTCGAGTGGGTGCGCTACGGCGGCGTGCTCTACCTGGCCTGGCTCGGGGTGAAGCTGTGGCGCAGCCCCCCTCCCAGAATGGGTGAGAACCCGCCATCGGCCCGCCACCGGCTGTTCTGGGAAGGCGTCATGCTGCAATTCACGAATCCCAATGCGCTGATCTTCTTCCTCTCCATACTGCCGCAGTTTATCGACCATCGGCGCGCCTATTTGCCACAGTTCCTGCTGCTGGTTTCCAGCTTCTGCCTGCTGATGGTGCTGGTGCACGGCGGCTACATCCTCTCGGCCCGCAAGGCACGGCGCTGGCTGCAAGAGGGTGGCGGGCACTGGATCAACCGCCTCGGCGCCCTCGCCTTCGGGTTGCTCGCCATGGTGCTGCTGCGGGGCTAGGAGGCCCCTCACTCTCGATGCCCGCCAGGGGCGCGCATCACCCGGCGGTCATATAGCGCTCGCTTTCCTCGAAGAACTCGGCCAGCGCCCACCACATCAGCACAGGGTTCGAATACATGGGGAAGTGGCCGCAGCGGGGGATCTCGGTCAGCCTGACCCCGGCCTGCGACAGCGCCCCCAGATAGGAGAGGTGGGCGTTCTGCTCCCCGTACAGGAAGTGCCGGGGACACGGCAGCGCGAGGAACTTGCCGAGCAGGTCCCCCTCATCCGAATGGGCCACCATGGAGCGGAAGATGGGGCGCACCGCCTCGGTGCGTACCTTGTGACGCAGGCTGGCGGCATAGAGGGTGCTCGCCATGTCCCGGCCGTGGCGGGTGCGCGCAATGAAGGCGGCGAAGAAGGCCTCGTCACTCTCGGCCGGATGGGCCTGCACCTGACGACTCAGGAAACAATCCTCCGGCGCCAGGTTGCCCTCCATGCTGGTGAAGCTGAGCACCCGCTCGGGATGGCGATGAGCCAGCAGCAGGGCGGTCAGCCCGCCCATGGAGTGGCCCACCAGATGGAAGCGCCCGAACCCCTTGCTCTCGATCATCTTGAGTGCCGTCAGCACCAGCAGATCCAGACCGATGCGATCCGGCCTGTCCAGGGTGGTCGCCCCGCAGCCGGGGGCATCCCAGGCGAGGAAGGGGCGATCGTCGAAGTCGGGGTGGTGGACGAGGTCGGCGTAATCCTCCTTGGTGGAACCGAAGCCGTGCAGGAAGACGACGGGGGCACGCGTACCCGGGCGGCCGATGGCGGCGATGTCGAGCCGCACCTCCCCCAGTTGCAGGGCTTGGGTCCATTCGGTGAAGCGGGGGGACATGGGATCTCCTTGGTATGGGTGGGCCAACGATGGCGGCCCCCGATTATGGCCAGCCCCGGCGAGCCGGTGAATTTTGATCAGCGTATCGACATCATTCGCTCAGGCTATGGCGATGACGCAGTTCATTCGATTGACCAGCCCCTCGCGCCAATGGAAAAGGCCGCCAGATGGCGGCCTTTTGAGGCAACATTATATCCCTATTTCACCCTGGCGATGGCGGTGTTGAGCCGCATGTTGGTGGCATCCAGGCTCGGGGTCTGGCCATAGAAGTCGAACGCCAGCTCCACCCCCTTGCGAAACACCAGGCAGTGGGTCGAGCCGCCGAAGTGGAACATGCCGAGCTGGTCCCCCTTCTTCACCCTGTCCCCCGCCTTCACCGTGATGTCGCAGCTCGACACCTCGGCCATTCCCACAGGCACCACGCACATCAGGCCGATCTTGGGGTTGTCCGCCTCGATGAAGATCAGCGCCCGGGTCGCCACCGAGGTGAGGAAGGGCTGGGAGTTGTTGGGGGCGCTGGGATCCGCCCCATCGGCATCGAGGAAGCCCTCGTACTGGTTCTCCAGATAGTAGGTGCCGTTGACGACGCGCACCTTGCGGATGGTGCCGCTCACCGGACTGTGCCAGCGGTGGTAGCTCAAGGCGCTGAGGAAGGCCTGGTAGACGGTGCCGCCGTCGAACAGGGGCGCCGTGTCGTCGAAGTCGAGCATGTTGTCCAGGGAATAGGGCTGGCCCTTGAGCCAGAAGCGATCGCTGCGGCTCACTCCCGTCTTCACCTGCAGGGGCGCCGACTCGCAGGCATTGACGATGACGCTGTCATCCTCCGGGGAGGAGACCGGCCGCACGCCGGGTCGGAAGGTGCGGGTGAAGAAGTCATCCCAGCAGCCGAAGCCATGGTAGTCCGCCGCCGGATCGCACTGGAAGATGGCATCGAAACGGGTCGGGGTCGGATTGCTGCCCGCCCCCAGGGCAGAGCCGGCGACCTTCACCATCTCGGCCTGAGCCACTTCGCCGAGCCAGGGGACGATCAGGGTCTCCCTGTCCAGCCGGCTGACCGGCTCGGTCAGCACGTAGCGGGAGGCCTGGCTTTGCAGAAACTGCGACCAGTAGCCGAGGATCTTCTTGAACTGCTGATTGACCAGGGCGTTGGCGAAGAACAGGTAGCCGGATCGGGTTGCCATGGGCCAGTCCAGCAGGGCGTTGATGGGGAAGCCGATGAGGCCGGAGGGCTCGTGGGTCGGGATGTCCTGATAGGCTTCCGGGGCCGTGGTCATGATGCCGTTGAGCAGGACCAGGAACTCGTCGAAATTCTTCAATGCTATCTGCCCGATAGGTGTCAGGTGTTCGTGGCGCCAGGCCTCCTTGAACATGGCGTCGGCCTGGGCGTGCAACAGGGGATCGGACTTCACCAGATCCTGCAGCTGGGCGATGGGTGCCACCAGCGGCCTCGGCTGCTGCGCCACATAACGCTGCAACCGCTTGACCCAACGATCGATGTGGGCCTGATCCTGCGGTACCCAACCACCGGGGCGGGACTTGTTCAATCGGGTTTCAACGGCCTTGTTCATCACTCATCTCCTCGCTCTCGCTTCGCGCTCCCCGTTGTCGGTCGGAACGCCCGGTTGCTTGTGCGCCCGCGTGAGGCGCAGCCCATGTGGTGTAGCACAGGGCGCAAGAACGTACGATTGCCAGAAACGACAGGGCAGAAAGCGGCAAGAGCGGCTAGCGAAGAAGGACTGGGCCAAGCCGTTGAGGCTCAAGGGATAAGACGGGAAGGCAGATCCGCGAGAATGGTCGGCGACGGCTGCCGGGCTGAGGAAGGCAGGAAAATGCGGATCACAGAAATGCGAAAGGCCAGCTCAATGAGCTGGCCTCTCTGAAAAATGGCAGGGGCGGCAGGACTCGAACCCGCAACCATCGGTTTTGGAGACCGCTGTTCTACCAATTGGAACTACGCCCCTGCAACAAACGAGGCGAATTATACAAAGCCGGGATCAAAGGTAAAGGCTTTTTTCGCACTTTCGATGCGATTGCGCAAATCACGAGCAGATGCCGCCGATTTTGGCAGCCTCAGGGGGTAACTCGCTGTATTTACAGCCTTGTCAGGGTAGGAAAGCCACCGAAATGGGGGTAGGGTGGGATCGGGAGCGAGGCAAGAGGAGGATGCTCATGCTCAATTACCGCTTACTTCAACAACTTGCACCACTCAACTTCAGGGATGAGAGCAAAACCGAGGCCCTGCCCGACTACCTGGCACGGGTCGGTCCCCAGGTCCCCTTCATTCCTTCCAACGTGCTGACCCAGTGGATTTATCGCCATTGGCGCGGTTTCGAGTCCAACTGGAGCTTTATCGATCTCGCCAGCCACAGCTTCGAGTGCGAACACTGGCCCACAGAGCGCGTGCTGACCGACATCGACTCCCGCCACATGGAGGTGATCGATCGCTGGGGAGAGCTGCTGCGCCACAATCGCTACGTACGCCGCTCCTGGCTCGGGGAGAAGATGCTGGCCCTGGGCACCTGGTCCGAGCCCATCATAGTGCTGGAGCCCGAGCCCGATGCCTGCTACCCCGACGGCCAGCCCCTGCCCCACCCCTATTGCCTGCTGGAGGGACACCACAGGCTCGGCTACCTGCGCAGCATGGCGCAGGATGGCCTGCCCCTGGAGCCACACCACCAACTCTGGGTTTGTCGACCCGTTCGTGTCAGTTAAACGTTTTTTTGCCGAAAAAGTGCCTCTGAAATAAATTTTTGACAATTCAAAAACCGACTCTATAATCGTTGCGGTTTTGAAAAAGGTCGGGACAGGACGATGCCGTTTTTGATGAAAAAAACAGCCTTGCAGACGGGTGGAGCGCACCAGAGCGGCCCCGTTGTTTCCGGTTCCCGACCCACAGATCCCCAATTGTTTTTAAAAAGAGCCCCTGTTTCAGGGGCTTTTTTTTGTGCCCGAAAAACCCTCATCAACGCCAAAGGGAATGCAGACGATGACCAATCCTCTCTATAAAAAACACGTCATCTCCATCTCGGATCTGACCCGCTCCGACATGGAACTGGTGGTCGCCACCGCACAGCGGTTGAAGGCCGAACCCGACACCCGCCTGCTGAAAGACAAGCTGGTCGCCAGCTGCTTCTTCGAGGCCTCCACCCGCACCCGCCTGTCGTTCGAGACCGCGGTGCAGCGCCTTGGCGGCAACATCATCGGCTTCGCCGACGGCGGCAACACCAGCGCCAAGAAGGGGGAGACCCTGGCGGACTCCATCAAGATCATCGGCTCCTACAGCGATGCCGTGGTGATGCGCCACCCGAAGGAGGGGGCCGCCCGCCTCGCCTCCGAGTTCTCCCGGGTGCCCGTCATCAACGGCGGTGACGGCTCCAACCAGCATCCGACCCAGACCCTGCTCGACCTCTTCTCCATCCACGAGACCCAGGGCAAGCTGGACGGCCTCAACGTCGCCTTCGTCGGCGACCTGAAATACGGCCGTACCGTCCACTCCCTGGCCCAGGCCCTGAGCCTGTTCAACTGCCGCTTCTTCTTCATCTCCCCGGAGGCGCTGGCGATGCCGGACTACCTGTGCGAGGAGCTGGAGGAGAAGGGCATCCAGTTCAGCGTGCACGAGACCATGGAAGAGGTGATGCCTGAGCTCGACATCCTCTACATGACCCGGGTCCAGAAGGAGCGCTTCGACGAGACCGAGTACAAGCACATGGCCGCCAAGTTCGTGCTTGAAGTGGCCACCCTGGAAGGGGCCAAGCCGACCATGAAGATCCTGCATCCCCTGCCCCGGGTCGACGAGATCGAGGTCGCCGTCGACCAGACCCCCCACGCCTACTACTTCCAGCAGGCGGAGAACGGGGTCTATGCGCGCCAGGCACTGCTGGCACTTGTATTGAACGAAACCGTCTAAGGGAAAGGGGAACATCATGTCCGAGAAGAACCAACTGCAAGTCGAAGCCATCCGTCAGGGCTCCGTCATCGACCACATCCCCGCCGGCCAGGGCATCAAGATCCTCAAGCTGTTCCAGCTGATCGAGACCCAGGAGCGGATCACCGTCGGTTTCAATCTGAAATCCGGCGCCCTCGGCAAGAAGGATCTCATCAAGATCGAGCACACCCGGTTGACCGAACAGCAGGCGAACCAGCTCGCGCTGTTCGCCCCCAAGGCAACCGTCAACATCATCGAAGACTTCGTGGTGGTGAAGAAGCACCAGCTGGCACTGCCCGAGTTCATCACCGGGGTGTTCCACTGCCCGAACTCCAACTGCATCTCCCACAACGAGCCGGTGGACAGCTACTTCCGGGTGCGCGAGGTGAAGGGCGCGGTGCGCATGAAGTGCAAATACTGCGAGAAGTCCTTCACCCAGGACATCGTCAGCGAACGTTACTAATAGCCAGCTGGGCCCCACGGGGCCCATTTTTGACCCCTGTCACATCACTTATTCCCCCTTTGGTTATAATTTGCCATCCCATAACGGCTAAACCCCGCTCATTCGCTGCCTGATTCTTTTTCAACAGCATCTTTTGCTAATAAACAGATGAATGGCAGATGTGACGCATAGCCTCCGGCCATCATCAAAGGACATTCCCGTGGTCAAGATCCTCAGCCGTCCCGCCGAAACCGAGTCCGACCAGGCCCAGCTGGATGCCTGCCGCCAGATCATCGGTCAGCACTGTTACAGCACCCAGGAAGAGATCCGCCGCGAGCTGGCAGAACGGGGCTTCGCCGACATCAGCCAGTCCACCATCTCCCGCCTGCTGCGCCGCCTCGGGGTGGCCAAGGCCCAAAATGCGAACGGCAAGAAGGTCTACACCCTGGTGGACGAGCAGCTGGAGCCCGCCGGCAGCACCCGTTCCATCCACGACATGGTGCGCGGCGTGGTCCACAACCAGCAGATGGTGCTGGTGCACACCACACCGGGGGCCGCCACAGTGGTGGCCCGCCTGCTGGATCGCAACGCCGACCCGGAGATCCTGGGGGCCGTGGCCGGCAACGATGTGGTGCTGGTCGCCCCCCGTCACATCAGCCGCACCCGCCAGGCCCACGCCGCCGTGGTGCGCACCCTGGCCCAGGCACGCTGAGCCTTTCCCCCAGAATACGAATGCAAAAGGCGACCCGGGGTCGCCTCTTTTATATCCACTATATCCGCCTCTTTCTCTTGTCCTCTTTCTACCCCAATAGCAGGCTTTCGTGCCTTGCTCTCCGACGGGACATGGCCTCCACACCCCAAGCTCAATAAAAAACGGGAGCCAGCGGCTCCCGTTTCATTGCAGTACTTGTTTATCAGGCCAGCAGAGCCCCCAGACTCAGGCAGACCACGATCAGCACGGTCAGGATGCCGAGCAGCGGGGCCACCCACTTCAGCCAGCGCACATAGGGCACCTTGGCAATGGCCAGGCCACCCATGACCACGGCGGATGTCGGGGTCACCAGGTTCACCAGGCCGGAGGCAGACTGGTAGGCGGTGACCACCAGCTCGCGACCCACGTTGGCGAAGTCGGCGAGCGGCGCCATGATCGGCATGGTCAGCACCGCCAGACCGGAGGAGGACGGCACCAGGAAGGAGAGCACCACTTCCAGCACGAACATCACGTTGATGAACACCACTGTGGAGAGGCCGGTGACGATCCCTTCCGCACTGTGCAAGATGGTGTGGGTGATCATGCCGTTGTCCATCACCACGACGATACCGCGGGCGATACCTATGATGAGGGCCACGCCGAGCAGGTCACGGGCACCGTCGATGAAGTTGGAGGTCAGCTCCTCCTCGCTCATGCGGGAGATGACGCCCACTATGATGGCGGCGGCCAGGAAGACACCGGAGATCTGTGCCATCCACCAGCCGAGCACGGCCACCCCGTAGATCATCACGGCGAAGGCGGCGACGAAGATACCCAGTACGATTTTACGGGTCAGGGTGAACTCCAGCATCTCGTCACTCTTGTTGCCGAGGAAGTGGGCACGGTTCTCATCCCACTTGTCGGCCACCAGGGACTTGCTCGGATCGTTGCGCACCATCTTGGCGTAGCGCATCACGTAGGCCACACACAGCAGCCAGCCGGCCACCAGCATGGCGACGCGCAGCCAGATCCCGTCGGTGAAGGAGATGCCGGCGGCGTTGGCGGCAATCACGGTGGCAAACGGGTTGATGGTGGAGCCCAGGGTGCCGATACCGGCACCGAGCAAGACGGTTGCAGCGGCCACGACAGGGTCGAAGCGGGCGGCCATCATCACGGGCACCAGCAGGGTGTAGAACGGCAGGGACTCTTCCGCCATGCCGTAGATGGTGCCCCCTGCGGCGAACAGCGCCATCAGGATGGGGATCATCCACTCCTCGCGGCCACGCAGACGATCGGTGACGCGCTCGATACCGGCATCGATGGCCCCTGTCTTGGTCACTATGCCAAGGAAGCCGCCGATGATCAGGATGAAGAGGGAGACGTCGATGGCGCCAGCCTCATAGGTGTCGTGGTTGTAGAGGCCGTCGATGGGTGCCAGCAGCACGTCGACTATCCCCTGGGGATTCGCATCCACCAGCTTGTAGGTACCGGCTACCGGTACTTCCTTGCCGAGGGACTCGTTCATGGTCATGTCATATTTGCCCGCCGGCACTATCCAGCTCAGGGCGGCCACCAGGGCGATCAGCACAAACAGTATCGTGTAGGCTGACGGGAACTTGAATTTGGTCATGGTCCAGCTTCCTTCTGTGGGTGTGGTATCCATGTATCTGCGGGTTGTAGGGTTAGAGGTATTATGCCGCTGTCACATGGTCGAAAAGCCGGGGGTCACCCCCCGGCACCACTACTGCGACCTTAGTCGCCCAGCGTAGCAACCATCACTGCCTTGATGGTGTGCATCCGGTTTTCGGCCTCGTCGAATACGATGCTGTGCTCGGATTCGAACACGTCCTCTGTCACTTCCAGACCCTTCATACCGTACTTGTCGGCCACTTCCTTGCCCATGGTGGTCTCATCGTTGTGGAACGCCGGCAGGCAGTGCATGAATTTCACATCCGGGTTCTTGGTGGCGTTGATGACGTCCATGTTGACCTGATAGGGGGTCATCAGCTTGACGCGTTGATCCCAGGCTTCTTTCGCTTCACCCATGGAGACCCAGACGTCGGTGTAGAGGAAGTCGGCACCCAGCACACCTTCTTTCACGTCTTCGGTCAGGTGGATACGAGCGCCGGTCTCTTCGGCGATCTGGCGGCACTGGGCGACCAGCTCTTCTTCCGGCCAGAAGGCCTTGGGCGCAACCAGACGGATGTCCATGCCCATCTTGGCGGCACCGACCATCAGGGAGTTACCCATGTTGTTGCGAGCGTCCCCCAGGTAGGCGAACTTGATCTGATCCAGACGCTTGCCCTTGCCGTGCTCCAGCATGGTCATGAAGTCGGCCAGGATCTGGGTCGGGTGGAATTCGTTGGTCAGTCCGTTCCAGACCGGGACACCGGCGTAGGCACCCAGCTCTTCGACGATCTCCTGGCCATAGCCACGGTATTCGATGCCGTCATACATGCGGCCCAATACACGAGCGGTGTCCTTCATGGACTCCTTGTGCCCGATCTGGGAACCGCTTGGGCCGAGGTAGGAGACCTGGGCGCCCTGGTCGAAGGCCGCCACTTCGAACGCACAGCGGGTGCGGGTGGAGGTCTTCTCGAAGATCAGGGCGATGTTCTTGCCGGTCAGGTGCTTGCGCTCATAGCCACCGTATTTGGCCTTCTTCAGGTCGATGGCCAGATCGATCATGTATTGGATTTCGCGCGGGGTGAAGTCCAGCAGTTTCAGGAAGTTACGGTTACGCAGATTAAAAGCCATGATGAGTTCTCTCTATATTTGTTCAGACCAATTTGGGCAGTGTTGTTAACTACGCAGTGATTCAACGACTCAGGCATTCACGGTATTGGTGGCAACGATATTGGTACCGGCTTCGCCCCTCAGGATGGCCAGACCATCTTCCAGGGAGCCGATCCCGACCATACCGCCGGTCGCCTTGACGAATTCGCAGGACGCTTCGACCTTGGGCCCCATGGAGCCTGCATCGAACTTGACCCCTGCCAGCTCGTCCGGGCTGGTGACCCGCAGCGGACGCTGGGTCGGCTTGCCCCAATCCAGGTAGACGGCATCGGCGTCGGTCAGGATCAGCAGGGCGTCGGCCTTGATCTGCTTGGCCAGGTAGGCGGCAGACATGTCTTTGTCGATGACGGCTTCGATACCGGTCAGGCACTGGCCATCCCAGGTCACCGGAATGCCACCACCACCGGTACAGATGATGAGGTGACCCTGGGCGATCAAGGTTTCGATGGCGTCGCCTTCGACGATGCGCTGGGGCAGCGGGGACGGCACCACGCGGCGGAAGAACTTGCCGTCGGCCTTGACGCTCCACTGCTTCTCGGCAGCCAGGGTGCGGGCTTCAGCTTCTTCATAAACCGGGCCGATAAACTTGGTCGGGTTGGCGAAAGCGGGATCCTTGGGATCGACCTGGACCTGGGTCAGCAACGCGGTGACGTTGCGGCTCGGCATCAGGTTTTTCAGTTCCTGGATCAGCATGTAGCCGATCATGCCCTGGGACTCGGCGCCTAGCACATCCAGGGGATAGGGTGCGACCTTGGTGTAGGCGCTGTTTTGCAGGGCCAGCAGGCCGACTTGCGGGCCGTTGCCGTGTACCAGTACCACGTTGTAATCCTCGGCGATGCGGGCGATGGTCTTGGCGGCGGTGGCGATGTTCTTGCGCTGGATGTCAGCTTCAAGCGGCTCGCCGCGACGGAGCAGGGCATTGCCCCCCAGGGCGACGACGACAGTTGGTTTTTTCATAGCATTGATCTCGAGTGTGAGTCTGTGTGGCGCCAGCCTCCGCCGGCGCCACGCCGTCTTGTCAGATGCCGTCACGTTCCATCGGGCAGCTCATGCAGCGGGCGCCGCCGCGACCACGTCCCAGCTCTTCACCCGGGATGGGCAGCACTGTGATGCCAGCCTTGTCGTACTTCTCGTTGGTGTAGGTGTTGCGCTCGTAGCCCACGACCACCCCTGGACGCACGGTCAGCACGTTGTTGGCGTCGTTCCACTGCTCACGCTCGGCCTCGAAGGTGTCGCCGCCGGTGGTGATGAGCTTCAGCTGATCCACACCCAGCGCCTTCTCGATGGCGGTCACGAAGTAGCCTTCTTCCTTGATGTTCATGCCGGTGGCGCCGCCCGGGGTCAGGCTCCAGCAGTTCACATCCTTGCGGATGACTTCCGGATAGACGGAGAAGGTGTCTATGTCCATGTGGGTCATGACGGTATCCAGGTGCATGCAGCTGCGGTGTTTCGGCAGTTGCATGGCGATGACCTGCTTGGCCTGGCCGTGCTTGAACAGGCCGCGGGCCAGGTGCTCGACACCCTGTGGCGTGGTGCGCTCGGACATGCCGATGAGCACGGCGCCGCGGCCGATGACCAGGACGTCACCCCCTTCGATGGTGGAGTTGTCGTAGTCGCGCTCCTCGTCACCGAAGTACTTGATGAAGTCCTGACCGGCGAATTGCGGGTGCCAGCGGTAGATGGCCTTCACGTGGTTGGTTTCGCGGCGACGGGCGGCCTTGGCCATGGGGTTGATGGAGACGCCACCGTAGACCCAGCAGGAGGTGTCACGGGTAAAGAGGTGGTTGGGCAGCGGCTCGATGATGAAATCGGTCGGTGCGTGCATGCCCACTACCATGTTGACGCCGCTGTAGGGCATCTCGGAGTAGGTCAGACCGCCGGAGAGGATGCGGGCCAGCTCGCGGTGCGGCATGTCTGCCAGGAAGCAGCGTACGTCGTTGGCCAGTGCGGTGCCGAGGCGATAATCGGAGACCTGGTTTTGCAGCAGCCAGGCTTTGGCTTCCGGCACGTCCAGGGTTTCGGCCAGCAGATTGGTCAGCAGGAAGACTTCGACATTCTGATCGCGCAGCACTTGAGCGAATTTGTCGTGCTCCTGGCCGGCGCGTTCCACGGACAGGACGTCATCGAACAGCAGATCCTGACAGTTGGAAGGGGTCAGACGCTTCAGACTGAGGTTGGGGCGGTGCAGCATGACACGGCGCAATTGGCCAACTTCAGAACCTACATAAAATTTGCTCATGATTATATTCCGTCTAGCAGTGGTCCCTGCGAGTGATTGAATAGATTCCTTCTATTCTGGCTCGTGGCTAAGGCGGGATATTCTTTATGTAGGGTACTCGGCTTGTGTTCTATCCTGCCCTTGCCTTTCGACGCAGAGATTAGGCCTGCCAAGCACCACAAACTTAGACATTGATCACATTCAATCGGAACTGAATAAAACCATGAGTTAATTTTTGATGGAGTTTACATAAATGACATTTCTCCATTCACTCCATCTCAATAAATAAGCAAAAAAGGCCTCTTAAATTTCAACGAGAGAGCGTTTTCATTCATTGAAAATATCTACAAAGGGATATGCGAAATAATAAATGCAGCTATAAATCAATAAGATAAAAACAAATTACACGTGAATTGAATTTTCTATGCCTATGAGTGAATGGATCTTCGAAAAAGTCCCATTTGGCGTCCACATAAATAGTCACTCTCATCACCTGACCTGCATAATCAGTTTCTTGTTCCAGATCATGGCAATGACCCCAACCCGCTTCGGCGGCTCCTCAAATGACGGGCGTCGTCCTATGTCTCTTATATGGATATGCATTTTGTCCGCATCCGGATGGTGATTTTTTCAACCGTGCCGTTGCCGCCCGTTTTTAAACTTTTTTCATTAGTTGAATTTATCGTGCCTCCTTGCGGCGCCACCCGCCTCGGCTTAACTCAAACAGTGATCAGTATCACACCGAGTCCTGTCACCAAGGAGATATCCATGAAGGTCAAATCTCTGTTTCTGTTCATCGCCCTGGTCCTGCCCGCCACTCCGGCTCTGGTCAGCGCTCAGGGCGCCCCCGCCATGCCCCTGGTGGTCTGCCACGTCGGCCAGGCTCCCCAGATGCTGGTACCCGAATATGTGTGCCTATGGCATGGCGGCAGCCAGCACTACTAACCCCTGAGTCCAAGGGGAGGTCTCCTCCTCTTGGCCAGACCTGTGACTCCTCCCCTCTTATTCCTTGTTCTTCCCCCTCACTTCGTTTGTCCCGACCACCGGGTTATGAATGGTGGCGGCAACTATGAGCGCTGCCTGTTCAGGCCGTTGATGCCCCCCTCCTCTGGCCTCATCCCCAAGCCGCCATCTGCCGGCAGGCTGACTCGCTCCGGGGCGGGTTACCGGATCCCCCTTTAGCCTTGGGCAATATGGCGCCGAGGCTCGGGCCAAAGGACAGGTGTTCAGGCCACCTTCGCAAACGGCTCTGCCATTTGTTACGTTCCTGAACCTCAGTTAAATGGCGCGTGAGACATTCGCCATACGATGCGTGAGCAAAGCTCCCATCAAGCTCCCGCCATAGTCGGAAGATAAGATCGAAAAACCTGCCATAAAAAATCACAACATCATGATTAATAAAGATAAAGCTATTCCATCGTTTCCTGGGAAACGAGTTGGGTAAAAACGTTTTTCAGCGTGCCGTTGTCGTCCCTCCCGAAATCCTTATAGTTACTCCTGCACGGACGCAATGAAGTCGGTCAGGAAGACTGGCTGCCAGGGTTGGGCAAATGGACTCACCACAGGATGTGGTAAAGGACACCTCCCAGGACGGAGAAAGTGCGACGGGAATGGATGACTCGTCAGGCCATGATGGCTAAAGGACACCCCAAAGGATTGGGAAGGGGAAACCTAAAGGAAGAGGTATAGTCAGGGATTGCAGGGAGCAACTTCGTTCAAGGACATGAACGATAAGACTATCGGGGGCGACGCAAGTCGCCCCCATCTTTTTTGCCTGTTTTTTGGCTTTTTCATTGGCTGTCCGGCGTTCTGGCCGGAGCGATCCCGGCCAGCCGATGCCTCACTTCATCGATGATGTCTCACTGCAAAGGGTCATTGCAAACGGAAGTGCCCCACTATCTCCCTCAGCCTGTCGTAGGTGCGCTGCATGGACGCCGAACTCTCCACCGTCCGCTCGCCGTTACCCTTGAGCTGGGTGATCACCTCGGCGATGGCACTCATGTTGCGATTGATCTCCTCGGCGACCGCACTCTGCTGTTCCGCTGCCGTGGCGATGTGGCTGATGAGATCGTTGATCTCCACCACCTCCCCCGCCATGGCATCCAGGGACGCATTCACCTTGCCGGTGTTCTCTGCTGCATCCTGACAGCTCTGACGGGTGTTGCCCATGGCCTCCACCACAGTCTGGGTGCCCCGCTGCAATCGGCTCAGCATGGTCTGGATCTCCGCGGTGCTCTGCTGGGTGCGCCCGGCCAGGGAGCGCACCTCGTCGGCTACCACGGCGAAGCCGCGCCCCTGCTCGCCGGCCCGGGCCGCCTCGATGGCCGCGTTGAGGGCCAGCAAATTGGTCTGCTCGGCGATGCCGCCGATGACCCCCAGGATGGAGCCAATCTGCTGCACATCCTGCTGCATGGCGGCGATGGAGCTGGCGGTGGTCTCCACCTCGGCCACCAGCGCGGTCACGCTGCCCATGGCCCTGTCCACCACCTGCCGTGACTCGCTGGCCAGCTGCTGGCTCTGGCCCGTCAGCTGGGCCGTGCTGGCCGCGCTCTCCGACACCGAGATGGCGGTACGGCTCATCTCGTTGATGGCGGTGACCACCTGCTCCGTCTCCCGTACATGTTCCGCCAGCAGCCCCTGGGCCGAACCCGTCTGCCTGGCGAGATCCGAGATCCCCTCGTTGAGTTGACCGCTGGCCTTGCTGACCTCCCCCATCATCTCCTGCAGCCGCTCGATGAAGCGGTTGATACCGGCGGAGATCTGGCCGAGATCGTCCTTGCTGGTGACCGCCAGGCGACGGGTCAGATCCCCGCTGCCTTGGGACAGCTCCTGCACCAGATCCCGCAGGGAGAGGATGGGCCTATAGGCCAGGTTAAGCGCCACCATGGAGAGGATCAGCACCAGAACCGCCACCCCCAGCAGGGCCAGGGTGATCTTGCCGTTGAGGGCCTGGGTCATGGTCCGGATATGGTCCAGATCCACGTAGCCAGTCAGGGTCCACTGGCTGCCCCGGATGTCCAGCGAATTGGGCCGCGCCTCGCTCTCCCCTTGGGGCTTGCCGTCGTGGAGCACGTGGCCCTGGCTGTCGGTCAGGGAGAAGTAGCGCCCCTCCCCGCTCACCTGCTCCAGCAGGGCCTTGAACTCGCTCATGTCGAGGTAATAGAGGTAGGCGGAATCCGCCCCCCGCGGTACCAGGATGGAGATGACCGGCTTGCCGTCCAGCTGCTCCAGAGGGCTGACGGTGATCCGGTTGTTAGCGGCGGGGATCAACTTGCGCAGGGCCTCGACCCTGGCCGGGTCGTCGATGACCCCGTTCACGTCGAACGCCATGTCGCCCACCAGCTTGACGATATTGTGGAAGCCGGTCTCCTGCAGGGCCTTCTTGACGCTGGTCACCCCCAGGTTGAGGTTGGCCGCCAGCAGCACCCGCTGGTTGATGTCCCCCGCCAGCTTCTCCTTGACCAGGGTGATCTGCTCGTTGATGTTCTCGGTGGCCTGGGTGCGGATGTAGCCGCTGATGAAGTGATTGACGCTGAGCCAGGCGGTGCCGATGGTGACCAGGATGGCGAGCAGCAGGAGGACGTTGATCTTGACTTTGAATGGCATGGGATGGGTCCCTCCAAATAGAGAGGGCCGGAATTGCTCCAGCCCTCTCTGCCAATGCTTACTTCTTCTTGGCGTACTTCATGGAGTCCAGTGCGACCGCCAGTATGATGATGCCGCCCTTGATGATGAACTGCCAGTAGGGGCTGACACCGATATAGGTCAGACCGTAGTTGATCAGGGTGAAGATGAGCACCCCCGTGATGACCCCGGCCACCGTACCCACGCCACCGGCGAAGGAGACCCCGCCCACCACGCAGGCCGCGATGGCATCGAGCTCATACATGAAGCCCAGGTTGTTGGTGGCGCTGCCGATCCGGCCCGCTTCCAGCATGCCGCCGAAGGCGTAGAAGACACCGGCAAGGGCATAGATCATCACCAGGTTGACGGCCACGTTGACGCCGGACACCTTGGCGGCTTCCGGGTTGCCACCGATGGCGAAGATGTTCTTGCCGAAGCGGGTCTTGTTCCACAGCACCCAGACGAACACGCTGGCGATGGCCGCATAGAAGGTCAGATACGATAGTTTAAAGCCACCAATCCTGATAAACCCCTGCGCGAAGCTGGAGAAGCGGGGATCGAAGCCGGCCACCGGGGAGGCGCCCACGGAGTCGAAGTACAGCGAGTTGATGCCGTAGACGATGATCATGGTGCCCAGGGTGGTGATGAAGGGGGTCACGTTCAGGTAGGCCACGATCAGGCCGTTGATGAGACCGATCACGGCACCCACGGCGCAGACCAGCAGGATCACCACCGGGATGGGCACCTCCCCCAGGCTGGGGAACACCTTGTTGACGTTGGTCAGGGCCTGCAGCATGGTGGCCGCAATCAGGGCCGCCAGGCCCACCTGGCGACCGGCCGACAGGTCAGTCCCCTGGGTGATGATGATGCCCGCCACCCCGAGGGCGATGATGATCCGCACCGAGGACTGGGTCAGGATGTTGCTGAAGTTGGTGAGGCTCAGGAAGGAAGGCTCCTTGATCACGATGACCATGAGCAGCACCAGCAGCACCACATAGATGCCGTTCTCTTTGAGCGCCTGCATCAGATTGAATTTTTTAGCCGACTCCATAAATGTCTTCCTGTCTTATAGGTACAGAGATGCCAGGCGCAGGATCTCGCTCTGGTCAGTTTCTTTGGTGTTGACGATCCCCGCGACCCGGCCATTGCTCATGACCATGATGCGGTCCGTGATCCCCAGCAGTTCGGGCATTTCGGAGGAGATGATGACGATCCCCTTGTCCTTCTTGGCCAGCTCCAGAATGAGCTGATAGATCTCGAACTTGGCCCCCACGTCGATGCCGCGGGTCGGTTCGTCCAGCATCAGGATCTCGGGCTGGGTCAATAGCCAGCGACCTATGATGACCTTCTGCTGGTTGCCGCCGGAGAGGCTGCCGATCTGGGTCTGCTGGGTCGGTGTCTTGACCCGCATGGAGTCGATGACCCACTGGGTATCGCTCTTCATCTTGTTGTCGCTGAGCAGCCCCATGGAGCCCTTGTAGCTGTCCATGTTGGCGATCAGGGAGTTGAAGGCGATGTCGAGGCGGGAGTAGATGCCGGTGGAGCGGCGCTCCTCGGTCACCAGGGCGAAGCCGTTCTGGATCGCCTCGTGGGCGGTATGGTTCGCCACCTCTTTACCGTGCAGCCTGATGCTTCCTTCGCTGCGATCGCGGATGCCGAACAGGGTCTCGACGATGTCGGTGCGCTTGGCCCCCACCAGACCGGCGATGCCGAGGATCTCCCCCTTGTGCAGGTTGAAGGTGATGTCCTGGATGGAGGGTTGGTTCTTGGCCGTCAGGTGCTCGACCTCGAGGATGACCTCTTTCGGCTCATTGGTTTTTTCCGGGAAGCGCTGGGTCAGCTCACGACCGACCATCATGCCGATGATCTGATCCATGGTCATGCCCTGGAGCGGCCGGGTATCCACCCACTGCCCATCCCGCAATATGGTGATCTCGTCGCACAACTGGAAGATCTCTTCCATCTTGTGGGAGATGTAGACGATGCCGCAGCCCTTCTCCTTGAGCTTGTTGATGATTTTGAAGAGGTGATTGACCTCCTTCTCGGTCAGGGAGGAGGTGGGCTCATCCATGATGACGATCTTGGCGTCATAGGAGAACGCCTTGGCGATCTCGATCATCTGCATCTGGGAGACGGACAGGGTGCCGACCTTGACCCTGGGGTCTATGTCGATGTCCAGCTCGTCGAAGATGTGTTTGGTCTCTTCATACATCTTGCCGTGGTCAACGAACCACCCCTTGGTGGGGTAGCGGCCGAGCCACATGTTGTCCATCACGGTGCGTTGCAACACCAGGTTCAGCTCCTGGTGCACCATGGAGACGCCATTCTCCAGCGCCTCCTTGGAGGAGGTGAAGTTGATCTCCTCCCCCTTGAAGAAGATCTTGCCCTCATCCTTCTCATAGATGCCGAACAAGCACTTGAGCAGCGTGGATTTCCCCGCGCCATTCTCGCCCATCAACGCATGCACAGAATGAGGACGGACCCGTAAATTGACTTTATCGAGTGCCTTGACGCCAGGGAAACTCTTACTGACGTCAATCATCTCCAACAGCCATTCTGATTGTTGCCGTGTTGTCATATCAGCCATCACATCTGGTTGGAACAGAGGGCAAGGGGGTCACCCTTGCCCGGGAGGAGGGAATTACTCGAACTGGGACAGGTTGTCTTTATCCACGCCCACGTAAGGAACACGCACGATCTTGTTGTCGATCTTCCAGTTGGTGCCTTCACCGGCCGGCTTGCCTTCGGCCAGGTTCTTGGACAGATCGAAGGTCGCCTTGGCCTGGTTGGCCGCATCGTTCAGCACGGTACCCGCCATGGCACCGCTCTTGACCATGGCCAGGGCTTCCGGCAGGGCGTCGACGCCGAACACCGGGATGGCGCTCTTGCCCTGGGCTTTCAGGGATTCAACAGCCCCCATCGCCATGCCGTCGTTGTTGGCGATGACCACTTCGATCTTGTTGGCGTTCGGGCCGGAGATCCAGGCGTCCATCTTGTCTTTCGCCATGGCGGTATCCCACATACCGGTATCCATGTGCAGCTGCTGGGTCTTGATGCCGCCATCGTTCAGGGTCTTGACGACATAGGTGGTACGGGCTTCCGCATCCGGGTGACCCGGCTCGCCCTTGAGCAGCACGAACTGGATGACGCCATCCTTGTTCAGATCCCACTCCGGGTGTGCCTTCCAGTGCTTGGCGATCAGCTGGCCCTGGATGATGCCTGACTCCTTGGAGTCGGTGCCCACGTAGTAGGCCTTGTCATAGCTGGCCATGTCCGCCGCGCTCGGTTCCTTGTTGTAAAACACCACGGGGATCTCGTCGGCACGGGCCTTCTCGATCACGACAGAGGCCGCCGCCGGGTCGACCAGGTTGATGGCCAGCGCCTTCACGCCCTTGGCCAGCAGCACGTCGATCTGGTCATTCTGCTTGGACTGGTCGTTCTGGGAGTCGTTCATCAGCAGCTCGACACCCGGATTCGCCGCCGCTTCCTTCTCGATGGCCTTGCGCACTACTGCCATGAAGTTGTCGTCATACTTGTAGACGGTGACCCCGATGCGGGTGTCGGCCTGGGCTTGGGCTCCCGCCATCAGTCCCATCAGCAGGGTGGCGACTGTCGTGAGTTTTTTCATTGTTATGCTCCGATCTCTGTATCTGTTTTTGTAGGGAATGCTGTACACCATCTGAGCTGGCGCCAGCCTAATGTAATCAATTTGTTGTCCGACGTTCTGTGATCCTGACAACAAAATGAAAACGTTTACACTCTGTTACATAGACATGAAACCCATAAGAATCAATGAAATACAAAGCATGAAGACTCTATTGGATTCCTGTGCCGTTACCAGGGGATCAGACTCAGCGTAGAACACAGTTCCAATAGTAGCTCCCCGGTTGCAACCAATATTCCGGCCGCACGCTCTGGCTCCAGGAGTCATCCCCGCCCACCCCCATGTGGAAGCCGTCGAGGCACAGATGCAGTCCCCCCTCGGCCACCAGGTCGGTCTGATGACGGGCTGCCGCGAGCTGTTGCTGGCTGTAGCGGCTGAGGCTGAAGTGGAAGCGGCCCCGGATGTCGAGCTCCCCCAGCCGCAGCTGACGGGTGTCGCAGCGCAGCCCGTTGTCGGTCGGGAACACATAGGGGGTGTGCAAGCCGTCTAGCGGCAGCTGCCAGCGGCCCTGGTCGGCGGCGAGCAACCTGTCCGGGTAGTTCTCGTGGGGGCCGCGCCCCAGCCAGCTCACCTCATCCGTCTTGGCCATCACCTCATCCACCAGCCAGAGCCGGGCGCCGATGCGAGGCAGGGAAGGCATGCCCGGGGCCACCTCCACCTCGATGGTGAGGTGCATGGCACCATCGGCACCGAAACCGTGCCGCCAGCGGGTCAGCAGCTTGAGGTCGTCGCCGGCGAAGTAGCCATGGGTCACCACTATCACCCCCTGCTCCGGGCTCGCCGTCATGCCGAGGCAGCGGTGCTGCAGCGTGTTCAGGCCCGCCTCCTGCCAGCGGGCAATCCAGGCGTTGGGATCCGCGTGATCCGCCTCGCTGGTGCCGATGTCGTTGTCGAGCGGTGCCCGGTAGAAGTGATCGGCGATGGCGCCCTTCAGTTGCTCGCGGCCCTGTTTGCGCCAGTGGCGGATGCGACCGCTGACCTTGTCCAGTTGCCACTCACTGCCTGTGGCGGTGGCCAGCCAGTGATCCGGCTGCTCCAGCAAGGCCGTGCTGTGGAATGCCGCTGGCAATGCCAGGGGGGATGGCAGAATGAACTGCTGACGGGCCGCCTCGTGGCCCGCCTCGGCCCAGGCCGTGGCATCCGGCTGCACTATGGCCAGATCCAGGGAGACCAGGGCTCCCGGGGTGAAGGCCGGCGGCTGCTCGAGCAGGGTCAGCGTCACGCCGGTCAGGGGGGCCAGGCAGAGTGGGCATTCACCCTCCTGCAGCACCCGACCGTCCTCCCGCAGCTGCCAGCGCAGCCGCTCGTTGTCCGTGATGCGGAACAGATAGTCGCTCAATACCTCCACCACCAGCGGCCGCTGGCTCACCAGCCTCATCTCGAACGGCTGCTGAGCCCGCTTCGCTTCGGCCAGGGCGGGATGGGGCGTCCGGTCCGGGAACAGCAGGCCGTTGCAGCAGAACTGGCGGTCGTTGGGGCTGTCACCGAAGTCGCCGCCATAGGCCCAGAAGTGGCGGCCGTCGTCGGTCCGTTTGTCGAGCCCCTGATCCACCCAATCCCAGACGAAGCCGCCTTGCAGGCGAGGGTGGGTGCGAAACGCCCGCCAATACTCGGCATAGCCCCCCAGGCTGTTGCCCATGGCGTGGGCGTATTCACACAGGATCAGCGGCCGGGTCTCGCCGGGCAGGCCGATCCACTTGGCCAGCGCCCACTTGGGTACCGCCGGGAAGGGTTGATCCTGATGGGTGCGGGCATACATGGGGCAGATGATGTCGGTGGCCGGGGTGTCGGCACCGCCCCCCTCGTACTGGACGGGGCGGCTGGGGTCGCTCCCCTTGATCCACTGGTACATGGCGTCGTGGGCCGGGCCGTAACCGGACTCGTTGCCGAGGGACCAGATGATGATGCTGGGATGGTTGAAGTCCCGCACCACCATGCGGGTCACCCGCTCTAGGAAGGCGCCGCTCCAGGCGGGATCCCGCGCCAGCCTGCCCATGGGGGTCATGCCATGGGTCTCCAGGTTCGCCTCGTCCACCACGTAGAGGCCGAGCCGATCGCACAGGCGATAGAACTCCGGGTGATTGGGGTAGTGGGAGCAGCGCACCGCGTTGAAGTTGTTCTGCTTCATCAACCGCAGATCCTGCTCCATGGCGGCCCGGGTCACCACGTGGCCGAGGGCGGGATCGTGCTCGTGGCGGTTGGCGCCGCGAATGAGCAGGGGCTGGCCGTTGACCCGCAGCAGACCGCCACGGATCTCTACCGCCCGGAAGCCCACGTCATAGGCCTCGCTCTCGATGCACTCACCCTGCTCGTCCAGCAAGGTCAGCGTCAGCCGGTAGAGATAGGGGGTCTCGGCACTCCACTTGTGGGGGGCGGCGACCTCCAGCCAGAGCTCGCTCCTGTCCTCAAAGGCCCCCTTCTCGTCGATGGGCGCCGTGCCGAGGGGTTGGCGCTTGCTGACGACCCTGGCATCGCCAAAGTAGAGGTGCGCCTGCACCGCCAGCCCGGCGCCGGTATTCACCTGCACATCCAGCTTGAGGCGGGCATCCCGGTAGCAGGCATCCAGCACCGGGGTCAGCCGCACGTCCATCAGCTGGCGCTCCGGTTTGTGCAACAGGCTGACGGAGCGGAAGATGCCGGAGAGGCGCCACATGTCCTGATCTTCGAGGTAGGAGCCATCGGACCAGCGCAGCACCAGGGCCGCCAGCCGGTTGGGGCCGGCCTGCAGGAAGGGGGTCAGATCGAATTCGGCCGGCAGTCGGCTGTCCTGGGAGTAGCCGACCCAGCGGCCGTTGCAGAACAGATGGAAGGCGCTGTCCACCCCGTCGAAGATGATGCGGGTCTGGCCGCTGGCCAGCCAGTGGGCGGGCAGTTCAAATTCCCGGGAATAGCAGCCGGTGGGATTCTCGGCCGGCACCCTGGGGGGATCGCAGGGGAAGGGGTACTTGATATTGGTGTAGATGGGGCGATCGAAGCCCTGCAACTGCCAATTGCCGGGTACCCGAACCGCGACGGCATCCGCCAGATCCTGCTCGAGCCACTCGCCCGGCACCTGCTCCGGCGCCTCGAAGAAGGAGAACTGCCAGTCACCATCCAGCAGTAGGCGCGAGGGGGACGGAGTCCCGGCGCGGGCATCCGCCTCGCTGCGCCAGCTGGACAGGGGAGTGTGAGCGGGCAAGCGGTTGACGGCGGTGATCGCCTGGGTCTGCCAATCCTGACGGGCCAAGATCTCCCTGAGCATCCTTATCTCTCCCTGTATTGAGTCGCGTCGATGAAAACGTCTGCAGTGTAGGAGAGTTTGATGCGGGAAACGGCGATCCCGCTCACACAGGTGTAAACGATTACACTGCAAATGTTAAGTAAAACGGAGTAAAAATGATTAAAGATGAGTAAAAATCCGATCCTCGTCATGGGGGCGCCGGGAACGAGGGAAAAACAAGGAAACGGAGAAAGGGGGAAAGGGGGAAGAAGCGCCTGACGCAGCGAAGAGGCTGAGCGTTCAACCGGGAGGCAGGGGAGCGAATGGCGGTTGCCAGACTAGGCATGCGGGACTGTGCCGTGCCAACCGCCATCGACACAGGCATCAGGAGATTCAGGAGATACATTGGTGCCGCCAAGGCGACGGTCCGGCTCAGGCTTGATATGCAGCCATGGCGCATATGGTGATCGCGGCTGGCACTTGACCGGAAGGCTTGGAGTAGGGATTGATCGGCGGCTTGGCGTACAGGCGCGACATAGGGCTATCCATCACGCCCCAGTCATCGAGGCTGACTCAGAGCCTGACCGTCGCTACCGAATGACGATGGATCAGCGGTTTGGCGTACAGGCGCGACATAGAGCCATCCATCACGCCGTCGCCATCGAGGCTAATTCAGAGTCTGACCGGCGCCACCGAATGACGATGGATCAGCGGCTTGGCGTGTAGACACGGCATAGAGCCATCCATTACGCCGCGGCCATCGAGGCTCACTCAGAGCCTGACCGGCGCCACCGAATGGCGATTGATCGGCGGTTTGGCCTACAGGCGCGACATAGAGCCATCCATCCACCGCGGCCATCGAAGCTCACTCAGAGCCTGACCAGCGCCACCGAATGACGATGGATCAGCGGCTGTAGACGCGGCATAGGGCTATCCATCACGCCGCCGCCATCGAGGCTGACTCAGAGCCTGACCGGCGCCACCGAACGACGATGGATCAGCGGCTTGGCGTGTAGACGCGGCATAGGGTTATCCGGCACGCCGCCACCATCGAGGTGGGCTCAGAGCCTGACCGGCGCTACCGAATGACGATTGATCAGGGTCGGGGTGTAGACACGGCTTGCCACTACCTCGCTCTCGCCGGCCGCCAGTTGCAGCGCCAGCTTGGCGGCCTGGGCCGCCATCAACTCGATGGGGTAGCGCATGGTGGAGAGCTTGGGTCTCAGATACCTGGCATAGATGATGTCATCGAAGCCCACCACCGAGACCTCTTCCGGCACCTTGAGGCCGTTGTCCGCCAGCACAGAGATGGCCCCCGCCGCCATGGCGTCGTTATAGGCCACCACGGCGGTGATGGGCAGCCCCTTGGCCAGCAGGTTGAGCATGGCACGCTCCCCCCCCTCTTCATTGGGCACACCGCTCTCCACCAGTTCGGGATCCACCGGGATGCCGGCCTCCAGCAGGGCATCCTGATAGCCCTGATGGCGCAAGATCGCATCCTCGATCGCGTGATCCGAGCTGACGAAGGCGATATGGCGGTGGCCCAGATCCAGCAGATGACGGGTGGCCGTCGCAGCCCCCTGCCGGTTGTTGAGGGAGATGCAGCGTCCCTTCAGCGCCGGAATGTCGCGGTTGATCAGCACCATGCCGGGGGAACGATGGGCATAGTCGATCAGCTCCTCATCGCTCAGCGCCTTGCTGTGCACCACCAGCGCATCGCAGCGTTTGCCGATCAGCAGCTCGATGGCGGCCCGCTCCGACTCCGCCTTGTGAAAACCATTACCCATCAAGAGGTGCAACCCCTGCTCCACCGCCACCCCGGCGACTCCCTTGACCAGGGCGCCGAAGAAGGGATCGGCCACGTCGCCCACCACCACGCCCATGGTGTCACAGGTCTGGCTGACCAGCGCCCGCGCGTTGGCATTGGGGGTATAGCCCAGCTCGGCCATGGCTTTCTGGACGACCTCGCGAGAGGCGGCGCTGGCCTTGGGTGAGTTGTTCATCACCCGTGAAACCGTTGCCACCGAAACATTGGCCAAACGGGCGACATCCTTGATGGTGCTCATGCTGTTTTCACTTATTTCACTGTGCAAGACGAGGTCATTATACCGAGCAATCCCACTGATAACAGGGGAAAAACCAAGATGACCCCTGTTTTGCTCCTCCCAAGAAGTGTAATCGTTTACACAAAGTGTTACCCCGCTCACAGTTTGGGAGTGAACCCCTCGGCTAGACTCCTGCTCAGACAGTTCAAGCAGGGAGAACAAACGTGGAGAAGAGGATGAAGGTACTGGTCACCGGCGGTTGCGGCTATATCGGCAGCCACACCTGTCTCGCCTTGCAGGCCGCCGGCATGGAGCCCGTGGTGGTAGACAACCTGTGCAACAGCAAGCGAGCCGTCTTGGCCAGGATAGCCGCCATCAGTGGCCGGGAGCCCCTGTTTTACGAGGGAGACATCCGTGACGAGGCGCTGCTGACGCGCATCTTCGACGAGCAGGAGATAGCCGCCGTCATCCACTTCGCCGCCCTCAAGGCGGTCGGTGAGTCCACCCGCATTCCCCTCGCCTACTACCAGAACAACCTCAGCGGCACCCTGGTGCTGTTGGAAGCCATGAAGAAGGCCGGCGTCCACAACCTGGTGTTCAGCTCCTCCGCCACCGTCTACGGCGATCCGGCAACGACTCCCATCCGGGAGGAGTTCCCCCGCAGCGCCACCAATCCCTACGGGCGATCCAAGCTGATCATCGAGGAGATACTCGAGGATCTGCAGGCGGCCGAGCCCCACTGGAGCATGACGCTGCTGCGCTACTTCAACCCGGTCGGCGCCCATGAATCCGGCACCATGGGGGAGGATCCGCAAGGCACACCGAACAATCTGATGCCCTTCCTGACCCAGGTCGCCATCGGCCGCCGTGACTACCTCTCCATATTTGGAAACGATTACAACACACCGGACGGCACCGGGGTGCGCGACTACATCCATGTGATGGATCTCGCCGAGGGGCACGTCAAGGCACTGCACCACTGCGCAAACCGGGGCGGCGTTCACACCTACAATCTGGGGACGGGCCAGGGCCAGAGCGTGCTGCAGATGGTCGCGGCCTTCGAGCTGGCCAGCGGCCGCCCCCTGCCCTATCGCATCGAGCCGAGGCGCCCGGGGGACATCGCCGAGTGCTGGGCCGATCCGGCCAAGGCCGAGCGCGAGCTGGGCTGGCGTGCCAGCCGGGATCTCGCGGCCATGTGTGCCGACAGCTGGCGCTGGCAGTCCGCCAACCCGAACGGTTACGAGGCGTGATGTCCGTTTTTTCGCCCTTCTCCCCTCGCGGGAGAAGGGCCGGGGATGAGGGGCGTCAATCCCCTCCTCCGCAACCCTTTCATACAGCTTTGAGGAGTGATGATGTTCAACCCGGTTGATCACCCCCACCGTCGTTTCAACCCGCTGACCGGCCAATATGTGCTGGTCTCCCCCCACAGGGCCAAGCGCCCCTGGCAGGGGCAGGTCGAGAAGATAAGCCAGGCGCCGAGCCAGGCCCATGACCCCGACTGCTTCCTCTGCGCGGGCAACAAGCGCGTCACCGGTGATCAAAACCCCGACTATCGGGACACCTTCGTCTTCACCAACGACTTCGCCGCCCTGATGCAGGACACCCCGGCCGCCGCTGGCGAGCAGGATCCCCTGCTCAAGCTGGAGGCCGCCCGGGGCACCAGCCGGGTCATCTGCTTCTCGCCGGATCACGGCAAGACCCTGCCCGAGCTGCCATTGCCCGCCATCGAGGCGGTGATCCACACCTGGATGAGCCAGGTTGCCGAGCTGTCACAGCAGTGGGAATGGGTGCAAGTCTTCGAAAACAAGGGCGCCGTCATGGGCTGCTCCAACCCGCATCCCCACGGCCAGCTGTGGGGCAGCGACTTCCTGCCCAACGAAATCGCCCGCGAAGAAGAGAATCAGCGTGCCTGGCTGGCCGAGCATGGCAGCCCGCTGCTGCTGGACTATGTACAGCGGGAGCTGGCGGATCGCAGCCGCATCGTGGTGGAGACCGAGCACTGGCTGGCGGTGGTGCCGTTCTGGGCCGCCTGGCCGTTCGAGACCCTGCTGCTGCCCAAGGCCCATGTGCCCTCCATGCTGGATCTCGACCCGGCCCAGCAACAGGATCTTGCTGTGGCACTCAAGGAGCTCACCAGCCGCTACGACAACCTGTTCGAGTGCAGCTTCCCCTACTCCATGGGCTGGCATTTCGCACCGCCGAACTCGGATTGTCCGGAGGCCTGGCAGCTGCACGCCCACTTCTACCCGCCCCTGCTGCGCTCTGCGACAGTGCGCAAATTCATGGTGGGCTTCGAGATGCTGGCGGAGACCCAGCGCGATCTCACCCCGGAACAGGCGGCAGAGCGGCTGCGGGCACTCTCCCCCATTCACTACAACCAGACCAATCAAGCCAATGAGGTGACCCCATGACCCCCAGCCAACGCGTCAGCGCCGTCTATGCCGAGCAGTTTGAGCAGCAGCCCGACCTGCTGGTGCGCGCCCCCGGCCGCGTCAACCTCATCGGCGAGCACACCGACTACAACGACGGTTTCGTGCTGCCCTGCGCCATCGACTACGAGACCTGCGTCGCCATCGGCCTCCGCGGCGACAACCTGGTGCATGTGATCGCCGCCGACTACGGCAATCAGCGGGATCTGTTCGATCTCGCCCAACCCATCGGCCACCACCCGGATCAGCGCTGGAGCGACTACATCCGCGGCGTGGTGAAGTACCTGCAGGAGCGCGGCCATGCCCTGCGCGGCCTCAACCTGGTGGTCTCCGGCAACGTGCCCCAGGGCACAGGCCTCTCCTCCTCGGCGTCACTGGAGGTGGCCATAGGCCAGGCCTTCAAGGAGGCGCTGGGGCTGGACATCAGTCAGGCCGAGATCGCCCTCAACGGCCAGCAGGCGGAGAACCAGTTCGTCGGCTGCAACTGCGGCATCATGGATCAGATGATCTCCGCCAGCGGCGAGGTGGATCACGCCCTGCTGCTGGATTGCCGCTCCCTGGAGACCCGTCTCATCCCCATGCCGACGGATCTGGCGGTGCTCATCGTCAACTCCAACGTGCGCCGTGGCCTGGTGGACAGCGAATACAACACCCGTCGCCAGCAATGCGAGCACGCCGCCCGTCACTACGGGGTCAAGGCCCTGCGGGATCTGGATCTGACAACGCTGGAGGCGGGCAAGGTTGGGCTCGATGAGACCAGCTATCGCCGCGCCCGCCACGTGGTCGGCGAGAATGCCCGCACCCTGGCCGCCGCCGATGCCCTGGCGAGCGGCGATCTGGTGCGCCTCGGCGAGCTGATGGCCGAGTCCCACGCCGCCATGCGTGGCGACTTCGAGATAACGGTGCCGGCCATCGACGGTCTGGTGGAGATCATCAAGGGGCAGATCGGCACTCAGGGTGGCGTGCGCATGACCGGCGGCGGCTTCGGCGGCTGCGTGGTCGCCCTGCTGCGCCCGGAGCAGGTGGAGGCGGTGATCGCCAGGGTCGAGGCCGAATACCCGGCCCGCTTCGGCCTCAAGGCCGACTGCTATGTCTGCCGCGCCACCGCAGGGGCGGGACGGCTATGACCCGCACAGGACAGGAGGGGGCCATGACCCCCTTCGTGCTGGAGAACGAGGCGGGACTGCGCCTGCGCGGCCTCGACTTCGGCGCGACCCTGACCTCCCTCAGCCTGCCCGTGGGTGGGGAGCGGCGGGAAGTGTTGCTCGGCTGCGCCGACCAGGACTATCCGCTCCAACAGGTGTGGCTCGGAGCCGTGGCGGGACGCTTCGCCAACCGCATCGGCGGCGCCGAGCTGGTGCGAGACGGCCAGCGCTGGCCCCTGGATGCCAACCAGCCCCCCCACTGCCTGCACGGCGGTCGGGACGGCTTTCACCGCCGCCGCTGGCAGCTGGTCGAGCAGGGCGCAGACAGCGTCCGGCTGAGCCTGCTCTCCCCGGCGGGGGATCAGGGCTTCCCCGGCCAGCTGCGGGTGACCCTGGAGTACCGGCTGGAGAGGCAGGATCTGGTGATCGACTTTGAAGCCACCAGCGACGCCCCCACCCCGGTCAGCCTCACCAGCCACGCCTACTTCAACCTGGACGGTGATGGCCCCGAGGGAGATGTGCGCCAACACGCCATCACCCTGCGGGCGGATCACTTCCTGCCCACGGATGCCAGCGGCCTGCCCCTCGCCATCAGCCCGGTGGAGGGGCCCTTCGATCTGCGCGCCGAGCGCCTCATCGGCCAGGCCTGGCTGAGCCACTCCCAGCAGATGCAGGCCAAGGGCTATGACCACGCCTATCTGCTGCACGGGGCCGATCGGTTGAGCAAGTTCGGGCAGGCCTGGGCGGCCCGCGTGCACTCCACCGATCGGCAACTGGCGATGGAGGTCTATACCAATCAGCCCTCCTTGCAGTTCTACAGCGGCAACTGGCTCGCCAACACGCCGGATCGCACCGGCAGGAGCCATCGGGATCACGCCGGCTTCTGTCTGGAGGCCCAGCAGTTACCGGACAGCCCGAATCGCCCCGAGCTGGGGGATCCCTGGCTGCTGCCGGGCCAGCGCTATCATCACCAGACCCGTTACCGCTTTATCCCCACCCGCTGACACCTGTGCCCGGGCCGGCTCTCCTCGCGGGGAGCGGCCCCGACCAGGCCGATGCCGAATCATCACAGGAGTCTTGATGGACATGGAAGCTCACTACCAGGCCGCCGCCGATCGCTACCAGCGTCAGCCCTACCGGCCCGCTGGCCGCCACGGCCTGCACCTGCCCGGCATAGGCCTCGGTCTCTGGCACAACTTCGGCGGAGGGAGCGATCCCGCCAGGGTGAAGGCCATGGTGCACCAGGCCTTCGATCTGGGGATCACCCACTTCGATCTCGCCAACAACTATGGTCCCCCGCCGGGCAGCGCCGAGACCACCTTCGGCGCCCTGCTCAAGGGCAGCCTTGCCCCCTATAGGGACGAGCTGATCATCGCCAGCAAGGCGGGTTATGTGATGTGGGACGGCCCCTACGGCGATGGCGGCAGCGCCAAGTACCTGTTTGCCAGCCTGCACCAGAGCCTGCGTCGGCTCGGCCTCGACTATGTGGACATCTTCTATCACCACAGGCCGGATCCCCGCACCCCGCTGGAGGAGACCTGCCAGGCCCTGGCACTCATGGTGCGCCAGGGCAAGGCGCTCTACATAGGCCTCTCCAACTACCCGGCCGAGCTGGCAGCCAAGGCGGCGGCCCGACTGGCCGAGCTCGGCACCCCCTGCCTGGTGAATCAGCTCAAATACTCATTGTTCCAGCGGGAGATCGAGGCGCAGACGCTACCGGTCTGCCGTGAGCAGGGGATGGGGGTGGTCGCCTTCTCACCCCTGGCGGGCGGCCTGCTGAGCGATCGCTATCTGGCCGGGATCCCGAGCGATTCTCGCGCCGCCGGCGCCAGCCCCTTCCTGCAACCGGACCAGATCACCGAGGAGAAGCTTGCGAAGATCCGCGCCCTGCACGCCCTGGCGCGTCAGCGGGGACAAGCCCTGTCACAACTCGCCCTGCAGTGGGTGCTGCGCGACCCCGTGGTGAGCTGCGCCCTGATCGGTGCCAGCAGTGCGCAACAGATTGTCAGCGCGGTGGACGCCCTGAGCCTGCCTCCCCTGGAGGATGAGCTGCAGCAAAAGATCCTGTCCGTTATGAGTTGAGCAGGATGTTCGCGAGGTTAATTCTTCCTTAACTATCCCCATGCCATCATGGGGCCATGAATGGCAGCGAAAGGTACCCGGCCGCACAGGCGAATGACGCCAAAATATTCTCTGGTTGCCCGCGTGCTTTTCCGCCATCATTGGCTGCCCCGACTCCGCTCGGGGCTGATTTTATCCGGCACCATCAACCAAGAGACTGACCCATGACCGATTCCTACGCCCTGTTTGTCGCCTTTGTGCTGGGCATAGTGGAAGGCCTGACCGAATTTTTACCCGTATCGTCCACCGGCCACATGATCATCGTCGGCCACCTGCTCGGATTCGAGGGCCCCAAGGCCGCCACCTTCGAGGTCGTGATCCAGATGGGCTCCATCCTGGCGGTGGTTGCCGTGTTCTGGCGCCGCCTGTTCGGGCTGATCGGCATCCATTTTGGTCAGAAACCGGCGCCTGGCCATGCCACCCTCTCCCTGGTGCACATCCTCCTCGGCATGATGCCCGCCGTGATCATCGGCCTGGCCATCCACAGCTGGATCAAGGCCCATCTGTTCGGACCGGAAACCGTCATGTATGCCCTGGTGGCCGGCGGCATCCTGCTCATCATCGCCGAGAAGTGCCGCCCCGCCGTGCGCTCCGAGACCCTGGATGACATCAGCTACAAGCAGGCGCTCGGCATAGGCCTGTTCCAGTGCCTGGCGCTCTGGCCCGGCTTCTCCCGCTCCGGCGCCACCATCAGCGGCGGCATGCTGATGGGGATCAGCCGTCAGGCGGCGGCCGAGTTCTCCTTCATCCTGGCGGTGCCCATGATGGTGGCCGCGAGCGGCCTGGATCTCTACAAGAGCCGCGACTTCCTCTCCTGGGCGGACTTCCCCATGTTCGCGGTAGGCTTCGTCACCGCCTTCGTGGTGGCCATGATCGCCATCAAGACCTTCCTCGCGCTGATCCGCCGCCTCGACTTCATCCCGTTCGCCATCTACCGCTTCGTGGTGGCCTTCGCCGTCTATCTGGTGTTCGTCGCCTGATAGACCCACAACACGAAAAAGGGACCACGCCGGTCCCTTTTTTATTGGCCCTATGATTCAGTAGAGTCGATGGCTGATGCGGTTGAGCAGCCGTGGCAACCCCTTGGTGAAGCGGATGGGGGCATCCTGCACCGTGTAGCAGAGGCAGCCGTCCGGGGTGTGGGGGCTGTGGTGGTGGCTGGCGTCCCGCCAGATGAAGTCCCCCGTCTGATAACGCACCTCCCCCTCTTGCAAGTTGCCCGCCAGCAGTAGGGTCAGCTCGTAGCCCTGGTGGGTGTGATCCGGGATCTGCCCCCCCGCCTCCACGTGCAGCAAGCCGGCCCGTACCCCCTGCTCCGTCAGCGGCAGCCGGCAGTGGCGGATGCCACCGAGGCGACGCCAGTTGGCCTGATGATAGCGGGCGAGGGCTCTGGGCAAGGGGTAGCCGCGCTCCCCGACCCTCAGCTCGGTGGCCGGCTGGATCTGGGCCTCCTGATGGGAGACCGGCTGCTGCAAGATGGCCGCCAGCATGGCATCCAGTTCGGGAGCCTCCGCAGCCGCTGGTACCCCCAGATGGCTGGCCGCCAGTTCCGCCTCCCAGGCGCTCAGACCGGCGCCACACTCGGCGCAGAGCTCGCAGTGGGCGGCGACCCCGACCGTCAGCGGCAGCGGCAGTTCGTCGGCCGCGAAGGCACGCAACAGGGCCTGGGTGGGATGGGCTTTAATCATGGTCTTGCTCCACTTGTTCCTTGAGCTTCTGCAGTGCCAGCCGCAGCCGCGATTTGATGGTCCCGAGCGGGACGCCAAGCAGCGCCGCCAGCTCCTGCTGGGAGAGCTCCTGCAGATAGATGCCGCGCACCACCTGCTGCTGTGTCGGTGGCAGGGTGGCAAGGTGATGGGCCATCTGGCTCGTCAGCACGACCCCCTCCCCATCGCTCAGCTGCTCCTCCTGCGCCTTGAATTCCAGCAGGGGCCACAGCTCCTCGGCGCAGAGATCCTCCTTGCTGGCACGACGGCGACGCAGCATGTCGAAGCACTGGTTGCGCATGACGGTGTAAATCCAGGTGGTGGGAGCCCCCTTGTCGGGACGATAGAGGCGCGCCTTCTGCCACACCAGCAACATGGTCTCCTGCACCAGTTCGAGTGCATTGGCCTCGCTGCCGAGGTGGCGCAGGCCATAGCCCCGGATGCGCGGCGCGAAGTGGTGGAACAGGCTGGCGAAGGCGACCTTGTCGGCCCGCTCCGCCACCCGCAGCAACTGGGCGGTCAGATCACCATCGGGATTATCCATGGGGGACTCGGTCCTGAATGGAACATTTGATGGTTGGCTAGTATATGTCATCTCGCCCTACCTCGATGGTCACCCTCCCCAGATGCAGAGAGATACGGCGGCCATCCGAAAAGGATCACCCAGGCCCCGTATTCAGTGGCTCGCCACCAGCAGACCGCTCAGCAGGGAGAGCGCCGGCTGGTTGTTCTCCGCCGCCACCAGCCACTGCTTGTGTTCCACCGGGATCGGCAGCACCTCGAGCCAGCGCTGCACCACCCAGCTGGCATCGTCCCAGTCCGGCTGGGTATAGAGGGCGGCGTACTCGGGGTAGTCGTTGAACACGTCCTGCAGCGCCTTGGCCAGGGAGTGCTGATCGGCGTTGAGCCGACTGGTCTGCCAGGGAGGCAGGGGCTCCACCTCCCCCACCCGCAGGCCATCGGGCTCCTGCCAGAGATCGGTGATCCGCACCCGGCTCACCCCGAGCACGGTGATGCCGAGCAGGCCCTCCGGCAGCAGATCGAAGTCCACGATCCGCACCCGGGTGGCGATGGGGTACATGTTGCGCAGCGCCTCGGGCTGGCGGGGATCCAGCATGCAGAGCGCGAACTCCCGGCACTGGGCCTCGGCGACCATGCGCTGATAGCGGGGCTCGAAGATGCGCAGCGGCATCATGCCGCCGGGCAGCAGGTGAGCGGAGAGGGGGAACAGCGCCAGTTTCATCGAAATCATCCTCGGTCGATGTCACCTAATGATACGACCACAGGGCGCGGGGAGATCATTCAAAGTCGCGGCGCTCGAAAGACCCTTTAACAAACAGGGGAAAATAGCCTGGACAACGCGCTTCGATATGCAGTAGAAATGGATAAGCACCAGTTATTCCACGCAATATTCTGGAATATGGTGTAAAAAGCAGTGAAATATCCGCCACCCCAAGAGGGGCGGGCCATTCCTGTAGTTTTCTCGGCCCGATGCGGGTAAAATTCACGCCCTTATCCAGTCAGTCATTTTTCGACGCGCAACCTCGGTGGTCAGTTATGAAAGAGCATATTCATCATCTACTTGAACAAACGGTAGCCAATCTCAAGTCCGCAGGCGTCCTGCCCGCCGACCTGGAAGCCCGGGTGCAAGTGGACCGATGCAAGGAAAAAGCTCACGGTGACCTGGCCACCAACCTGGCCATGCTGCTGGCCAAACCGGCCCGCAAGAACCCCCGCGAGCTGGCTGCCGCCATCATCGAGCATCTGCCTGCCTCCGACCTCGTCGCCAAGGTGGAGATCGCCGGCCCAGGTTTCATCAACTTCTTCTTCGACACCAACTGGCTGGCCGGTCAGGTCGAGACCATGGTGCAGAGCGACAACGCCAACGTGAAACTGCCCGCGCCGCAAACCGTGGTGGTGGACTACTCCGCCCCCAACGTGGCGAAAGAGATGGCGGTGCACCACATCCGCAGCACAGTCCTCGGTGACGTGGCGGCCCGCGCCCTGGAGTTCCTCGGCCACAAGGTGGTGCGCGCCAACCACATCGGCGACTGGGGCACCCAGTTCGGCATGCTGATCGCCTATCTGGAGAAGATGGAGAACGAGCACGCCAGCGACATGCAGCTCAAGGATCTGGAAGCCTTCTACACCCAGGCCAAGCGCCTGTATGACGAAGACGAAGCCTTCGCCGAGCGTGCCCGCAACTACGTGGTCAAGCTGCAGGGCGGCGATGAGTACTGCCGCACCATGTGGAAGAAGCTGGTCGACATGACCATGGAGCAGAACCAGCGCAACTACGACCGCCTGAATGTCTCCCTGACCAGCAAGGACATCATGGGCGAGTCCATGTACAACGACATGCTGCCGGAGATAGTTGCCGACCTGAAGGCCCGTGGCTTGGCGGTCGAGAGCGAAGGCGCCACCGTCGTCTACCTGGACGAGTACAAGAACAAGGATGGGGAGCCCATGGGGGTCATCATCCAGAAGAGCGATGGCGGTTTCCTCTACACCACCACCGACATCGCCTGTGCCAAGTACCGTTACGAGACCCTCAAGGCGGATCGGGTGATGTACTTCATCGACTCCCGTCAGCATCAGCACCTGATGCAGGCCTGGACCATTACCCGCAAGGCAGGCTATGTGCCGGCATCCGTGCCCCTCGAGCACCACGCCTTCGGCATGATGCTGGGCAAGGATGGCCGTCCCTACAAGACCCGCTCCGGCGGCACCGTCAAGCTGGTCGAGCTGCTGAACGAGGCCGAGGATCGTGCCAAGGCCCTGCTGGAGAGCCGCAACAGCGATCTCTCCGCCGAAGAGAAGGCCAAGGTGGTCCATGCCATCGCCATGGGCGCGGTCAAGTATGCGGATCTCTCCAAGAACCGCACCACCGACTACATCTTCGACTGGGATCTGATGCTCTCCTTCGAGGGCAACACCGCACCCTATCTGCAGTACGCCTACACCCGTATCCAGTCCATCTTCCGCAAGGCCGGCGTCGATGAAGGCAGCCTGACCGGCAAGATAGTGCTGAACGAGGAAGCGGAAGAGACCCTGGCCCAGAAGCTGATCCAGTTCTCTGACGCGGTCAACGGCGTCGCGGACAAGGGCATGCCGCACTTGCTCTGTACCTATCTGTACGAGCTGTCCGGTAACTTCATGACCTTCTACGAAGCCTGCCCGATCAACAAGGATGGCGTCGACGAAGCCACCCGCAACAGCCGTCTGCTGCTGTGCGCCGCCACCGCCAAGGTCCTGAAACTCGGCCTCGGCGTGCTGGGCATCCACACCCTGGAGCGCATGTAATAGATGGCAACCCGGGATTACGTCGGCAACAGCCCGAGACGTCGGGCCGGTGGTCGTAACACCAAGAAAGCGGCGCCTCGCCGCTTTCCTGTTATCCCGGCACTGCTGGCCGGGGCCCTGGTGGTCGGCTTTGGCGCCTTCCTCTACCTGATCAACGGCAAGGGAGCGGACGCCCCCACCATCGAGGAGCAGGTGAAGGCGAACAAACCGAAGGCCCAGGGCAATGGCCTGCCCCAGGAGAAGTGGAGCTACATAGAACGGCTGGAGAACAAGCAGGTGGATGTCATCGAGCCGCCGCCCCAGCCGGGTGTGCTGCCCCCGCCTCCAGCGGAGACCCTGACCCTGCAGCCCGAGAAGCTGCCCAAGCCGGTGGAGACAGCCATCCCGCAGCCGGGCACCCCCATAGGTCAGGTCAAGCCTTATCAGCCGCAACCTGTGCAGCCGACCAAGCCCGCCACCGGCGCCCCCGTGGCCAGCGCCCAGGAGCAGGTGATCGATCGCAAGGCCGAGCGTGACCGCATGGAGCGCGAGCTGCGCGCCGAGATGGAGCGGGAGCAGGCCGCCAAGGCCAAGGCCGCCTCCCAGACCGCGGCAGCCGCCGACGGCGGTCGCTACATGATGCAGTGTGCCGCCCTGCGCTCGCAGGATTCTGCCGAGTCGCTCAAGGCGCGCATCGCCTTCACCGCCGGGCTCTCCTCCAGCCTGCAGGTGGTGAATGGTGGCGGTGGCACCGTCTACAAGGTGATGGTCGGCCCCTTCAACGGCAAGGCCGCCGCCGATGGCGCCAACCGCAAGCTGCAAGGAGCCGGCATCAGCGGCTGTATCCCCAAGAAGGGTTGATCCCCTTCACCGGAAATCAGAAGGCAGGGCCAGCGCCCTGCCTTCTTTTTATCTGCAAGTGACGCTCAGTCCAAACGAGCCCCCTTTTTCGCCCCTTGCGGCTCAGGGTTGAAAAGCCCGGATCCGACCCCCATCTTTCTTGCCATGCACAGTCAGGCCGTCTTTCGGCTCAAGCGAGGTAAGTAAAGTGACTACCATAGTTTCTGTCCGCCGCAACGGCCAAGTCGTGATCGGTGGTGATGGCCAGGTCTCCCTTGGCAACACCGTCATGAAGGGCAACGCCCGCAAGGTTCACCGTCTCTACAACGGCAAGGTACTGGCTGGCTTCGCCGGCGGCACCGCCGATGCCTTCACCCTGCTAGAGCGCTTCGAGGCCAAGCTGCAGGCCCACCAGGGCAACCTGGAACGTGCCGCCGTGGCGCTGGCGAAAGACTGGCGCACCGATCGCGCCCTGCGCCGCCTTGAGGCCCTGCTGGCGGTCGCCGACGAGCACAAGTCCTTCATCATCACCGGCAACGGTGACGTGGTGCAGCCGGAGCACGATCTCATCGCCATCGGCTCGGGGGGCAACTTCGCCCAGTCCGCCGCCACCGCCCTGCTGGAAAATACCGATCTGGATGCCAAGAGCATCGTCGAGAAGTCCCTCAAGATCGCCGGTGACATCTGCGTCTTCACCAACCAGCATCACACGGTCGAAGTGCTGAATTACGATCCGAAAGAAACCGAGCCGAAATAAGCCCATTTTCAAGGAGTGGGCCCTGCCCGCCCCGGATACAGGAATGCCATCATGTCCGAGATGACCCCGAGAGAAATCGTCCACGAGCTGGACCGCCACATCATCGGTCAGGCCGACGCTAAGCGCGCGGTGGCCGTGGCCCTGCGCAACCGCTGGCGCCGCATGCAGCTCTCTGAGGAGATGCGCCACGAGGTGACCCCGAAAAACATCCTGATGATAGGCCCGACCGGCGTCGGAAAGACCGAGATCGCCCGTCGCCTGGCCAAGCTGGCCAACGCCCCCTTCATCAAGGTGGAAGCCACCAAGTTCACCGAGGTGGGCTATGTGGGCAAGGAAGTGGACAGCATCATCCGTGACCTGACCGATGTCGCCATCAAGCTGGTGCGCGAGACCGAGATGGAGAAGATGAAATTCCGCGCCGAGGAAGCCGCCGAGGAGCGCATCCTCGACGCCCTGCTGCCGAACCCCCGCAACAGCTGGGGCGAGGAGGAGAAGGCCGACAACTCCAACACCCGCCAGATCTTCCGCAAGAAGCTGCGGGAGGGTCAGCTGGATGACAAGGAGATCGAGCTGGAGCTCTCCGCCAGCCCTATGGGCGTCGACATCATGACCCCGCCGGGCATGGAAGAGATGGCGAACCAGCTGCAGGGCCTGTTCCAGAACCTGGGTCAGCAACAGAAGAAGAAGCGCAAGATCAAGGTCAAGGAGGCCATGAAGGCGCTGATCGAAGAGGAAGCCGCCCGTCTGGTCAACCCGGAAGAGCTGAAGCAAAAAGCCATCCACGCGGTGGAGAACAACGGCATCGTCTTCCTCGACGAGATCGACAAGATCTGCAAGCGCGGCGAGAGCTCGGGCCCCGACGTCTCCCGCGAGGGGGTGCAGCGCGATCTGCTGCCTCTGGTGGAAGGTTGCACAGTTAACACCAAGCACGGCATGGTGAAGACGGATCATATCCTGTTTGTCGCCTCCGGCGCCTTCCAGGTCGCCCGTCCGTCCGACCTCATCCCCGAGCTGCAGGGTCGTTTGCCGATCCGGGTCGAGCTGACCGCGCTCACCACCGAAGACTTCGAGCGCATCCTGACCGAGCCGAACGCCTCCCTGACCGATCAGTATCAGGCGCTGATGGCCACCGAAGGGGTCAAGATCGAGTTCACCCAGGACGGTATCCGCCGCCTGGCCGAGGCCGCCTGGCAGGTCAACGAGCGCACCGAGAACATCGGTGCCCGTCGCCTGCATACCGTGATGGAGCGGCTGATGGAAGACATCTCCTATGATGCCTCCGAGAAGTCCGGCGAGACCTTCGTGATCAATGCGGACTACGTCAACGCCCACCTCGGCAAGCTGATCGAGGACGAGGATCTGAGCCGCTTTATCCTGTAACAGGTTGATCGAAGACGAGGATCTGAGCTGTTTTATAATCCTCTAAGCGCAGACGCTCTCATATCAAAACGCCTCCCTTATGGAGGCGTTTGTCTATCTGCCGTTAATCCAGCGCCAGCGCGCGCCTTGTCTGCCCGCCAGCAACCCGGAGGCTCAATCCAATCAGCAGCCCCGCCAACGCGAAGCTGAGCTGCATACCCGATCGCAGCGCAGCCGCACTGACGTCCCCCAGGTTCTCAACCCCCACCAGCATGGCGAACAAGCCACCCAACCCGGCCGCCCCCGTCAGTTGACCCAGATTTCGGACCAGAGTCAGCAAACCCGCCACGGCGCCCCTGTGCTGCTCGCTCGCGGCCCCCACCACGGCACTGTTGTTGGCGGTCTGAAACAGCGCATACCCCGCCGTCAGCAACAAGATGGGCAACAGATAACCAAGCGGCCCCCAGGAGATGGGCAAAGTCACCAACCCCAGCGTGGCGATCAACATGGCCCCCAGACCGAGTCGCACCACGGCTCTTGCCCCCAAACGGTCCACCAGCCAGCCTGCTGGCAGGCCTGTGCACGCAGCCAGCAGGGGACCACCCGAGATCCAGAGCCCCACCTCGGTCAGGCCAAGGCCAAACACCCCGTGCAGATAGAAGGGGCCGATCAGCAGGGTCAATACCATCACGCTCGCCACCAGGGCGCTGCCGAGCAGGCCACCTCGCAGCGCAGGTTCATGCAGCAGCGTCAGTGGCAGCAGAGGGGCGCTGGCATGGCGTTCATTTCGCACCAGCAGCCAGGTGGCGAGCACACCGACAGGAACCAGCCCATACCAATACTCACGCCCCGCGCTCAGCAGCAAACCATAGCAGAGCAGCGCGCTCGTCAATGCCAGCAGACTGCCTGGGTTGATGACTTTTCCCTCCCGCTCCTGCTCATCCGCCGGCAAGCCAATCATGCCTGCGACCAGCGCCAGCAGGCCGAGAGGCACCAGCAACAGGAAGGGGGCCTGCCAGCCGAGGTTTTCCACCAGCAGGCCGCCCATCGAGGGACCGAGGGCCGTGCCGCAGGCCGACAGGGTACCGAGCAGCCCCATGCCCCAGCCGCGCCGATCCGCCGGCACCAGCTGCCCCACCATGGCGAGCGCCAGGGCGAGCATGCAGGCCGCTCCCGTCCCCTGCAGGGCCCGCGCCGCGATAAGCCAACCCATGCTCGGCGCCAGGGCACAGAGCAGGGAGGCCAGCATGAACAGGGCCGTGCCTGCGAGCAGCAGACGGCGGCGACCCAGCCTGTCACCGAACCGCCCCGCCACCAGGGTCAGGCAGGTGATGCCCAGCAAATAGGCCACCAGCACCCATTGCAGGCTGGCAAAGGGCACGACAAATGCCGCTCCCAGCGCCGGCAGCACCAGGTTGGCCATGCTGCCCGCCAGCATGGGCAGCAGGGTAGAGAGCCCGAGCGCCAGCAGGCCGGTACGGCGGGTCGTCGCGGTAGAGAGTGAGGTGGGATGGAACATGGCATGCACTCGGCGAGAAAAGATGTCGACAAGGCTAGCCAGCGTGCTGAGCGGGCGGAAGACGCATGGCTTGCAGCTTATCCGTGCACCTTACGCCATATACGGTGACGCCGCATCCTGTATGCTAAGCACTGAGGGCCCGGAGATTCACTCGCAGGCTCCAACTCGGCGAAGGCACGCTCATGACAACACCGGACTTCAACCTGCTGATCACCCTGGATGTCCTGCTCGAGGAGGGCAGCGTGGCCGGCGCAGCCCGACGACTGCGGCTCAGCCCCTCCGCCATGAGCCGGGCCCTGGCCCGACTGCGCGACACCACAGGGGATCCCCTGCTGGTGCGGGCGGGCCGAGGTCTGGTCCCCACCCCGCGTGCACTGATGCTACGCGACCAGGTCGCCCGCCTGGTGCAGGAGGCAGAAGCCGTGCTGCGGCCCCAGCAAGAGATAGATCCGGCCCATCTGGTGCGCACTTTTCGCCTGCGCGCCAGCGACGGCTTTGTGGAGACGCTCGGCCCCGCCCTGCTGGCCCGGCTCGCGACCGAGGCACCCGGGGTACGGCTGCACTTCGTGGCCAAGCCCGACAAGGAGAGCAGCCCATTGCGCCGCGGTGAGCTGGATTTCGAAACAGGGGTGATTGGCGCCAATACGGCACCCGAGCTGCATACCCAGGCCCTGTTCCGGGATCGCTTCGTCGCCGTGGTGCGCCCCGGCCACCCCCTGTGTGAAGGGCCCCTGACCGCCGCCCGCTACGCCGCCGCCCACCACATACTGGTCTCGCGCCGTGGCCAGGAGCATGGCCCCATAGACCAGGCGCTGGCCGCCCTCAAGCTGGAGCGCCATGTCACGACTCTGGTGCCCGGCTTTGCCACGGCCCTGACCCTGGTTCAACACAGCGATCTGGTGGCGACCGTGCCCGAGCTGCACTGCGCCAGCCTGCATGGGGATCTGGTGAGGCTCCCCCTGCCCTTCCCCCTGCCCGGCATCACCCTGGCCCTGCTCTGGCACCCTAGGCTGGACGCAGATCCGGCCCACCGCTGGCTGCGCCGCCTCATTCGCGAGATCTGTGCACAACCCCCTTATGCTTGAGCCCAGTGACGAAAGTTAACGACCAAGCACTCAGGAATAAGCCGCAACCCCCTAGCCCCCCTTCTTTTCTTTCGGCCACCGACCCAGTGACCCTGCCCCAGACCCGGCATTAGACCCCGCATGTCGCTCTGGCCCCATCAGGGGTCTAATCACACCATCAAAATACCCATTTATAGATAGCGTTTAATTTCACCAACTTACCCCTGAGGGGATATATAAATAGACACTTGATTTGCATCAATTGCCCACCCCCTCCGACTGGGTAGCCTAACCCCAGAATGATGTTTTATTACTCCAATCCAGAGGCAATCATGAGCAAAGTCAGACTGGCCGTCATAGGTAACGGCATGGTGGGGCACCGCTTCATCGAAGAGTTGATCGAGCGGTCCGATCCCGGCCAGTTCGAGATCACCGTCTTCGGTGCAGAACCCCGTCCCGCCTACGATCGTGTCCATCTCTCTTCCTATTTCTCCCACCACACCAGCGAAGATCTCTCCCTCGTCAAACCCGGTTTCTACGAGAAGCACGGCATCCGCCTGCTGCTCGGCGAGGCGGTCAAGCTGATCGACCGCGCCAAGGGCGAGGTGCACTCCAACAAGGGCACCGTGGTCGCGTATGACAAGCTGGTGCTGGCCACCGGCTCCTACCCCTGGGTGCCGCCGATCAAGGGCAGCGAGCACCACGAGTGCTTCGTCTACCGCACCATCGAGGACCTCAAGGCCATCCGCAGCGCCGCCAAGAGTGGCAAGAGCGGGGTGGTGATAGGCGGCGGTCTGCTCGGCCTCGAAGCCGCTGGCGCCCTCAAGGCCCTGGGTCTGGAGACCCACGTGGTGGAGTTCGCTCCTGTGCTGATGGCGGAGCAGCTCGACGGTCAGGGCGGCCAGCTGCTGCGTCGCAAGATCGAGTCCATGGGGGTGCAGGTGCACACCAGCAAGAGCACCAGCGAGATCCTGATGCACGGCGGCAAGGAGGCCAGGCATCGCCTCGCCTTCGCCGACGGCAGCATGCTTGAAGTAGACGTGGTGGTCTTCTCCACCGGCATACGCCCGCAGGACACCCTCGGCCGCTACTCTGAGCTGGCCATCGCCGACCGTGGCGGTGTGCTGATCGATGACAGCTGCCTCACCTCGGATCCCGACATCTATGCCATCGGCGAGTGCGCCGCCTGGCAGGATCGCTTCTTCGGTCTGGTGGCCCCTGGCTACAAGATGGCCCAGGTCACCGTCGATCACCTGCTCGGCGGCGACAGCCGCTTCGAGGGGGCGGACATGAGCGCCAAGCTCAAGCTGCTCGGCGTCTCCGTCGGCTCCATCGGCGATGCCCATGGCCGCACTCCCGGCAGCCACAGCTACGTGTTCCAGGACGACCAGGCCGGCGTCTACAAGAAAATCGTGGTGAGCGAAGACAACAGCCGCCTGCTCGGCGCCGTGCTGGTCGGTGACGTGGATGACTACGGCAACCTGTTGCAGCTGATGCTCAACGCCATGCCGCTGCCTGCTCACCCGGACACCCTGATCCTGCCCGCCTACGCCGGTGCCAAGCCGACCCTGGGGGTCGACGCCCTGCCCGCCAGCGCCCAGATCTGCTCCTGCTTCGACGTCTCCAAGGGCGACATAGCTCAGGCGGTCGCGGAAGGGCACACTACCCTGGCCGCCATCAAGCAGCACACCAAGGCAGGTACCGGCTGCGGTGGCTGCGTGCCGCTCATCAGCCAGGTGCTCAATGCCGAACTGGTGAAGCAGGGCATAGAGGTCAACAACCACCTCTGTGGCCACTTCTCCTACTCCCGTCAGGAGCTGTTCCATCTGGTCAAGGTGGAAGGGATCAAGAGCTTCGACGAGCTGCTGGCCAAGCACGGCCAGGGCCGTGGCTGCGAGGTGTGCAAGCCCACGGTCGGCTCCATCCTCGCCTCCTGCTGGAACGACTATGTGCTGACCCCGCAGAACACCCAGCTGCAGGACACCAACGATATCTTCCTCGGCAACATGCAAAAGGACGGCACCTACTCCGTCATCCCGCGCATGGCCGGTGGTGAGGTGACCCCGGAAGGCCTGCTGGCGGTGGCCGAGGTGGCCCGCGACTACCAGCTCTACACCAAGATCACCGGTGCCCAGCGCATCGGCCTGTTCGGTGCGCAGAAAGACGATCTGCCCGCCATCTGGCGCAAGTTGCTGGCCGCCGGCTTCGAGACCGGTCAGGCCTACGCCAAGGCGCTGCGCATGGCCAAGACCTGCGTCGGCAGCACCTGGTGCCGCTTCGGCGTACAGGACAGCGTCGGCCTCGGGGTCTTCCTCGAGAACCGCTACAAGGGCATCCGCACCCCCCACAAGATGAAGTTCGGTGTCTCCGGCTGCACCCGCGAATGCGCGGAAGCCCAGGGCAAGGACGTCGGCATCATAGCCACGGACGCGGGCTGGAACCTCTATGTGGGCGGCAACGGCGGCATGAAGCCGCGCCACGCCGACCTGCTCGCCTCGGATCTGGACCGCGAAGAATTAGTCCGGTTGATAGACCGCTTTATGATGTTCTACGTCACCAGCGCCGACAAACTGCAGCGCACCTCGGTCTGGCTCGGCAACCTGGAAGGGGGCGTCGACTACCTGCGCGAGGTGATCGTCGACGACAAGCTGGGACTGAATGCCACCCTGGAGCACGACATCCAGGTGCTGATCGACAGCTACGAGTGCGAATGGTCCCGCACCCTGAATGAAGAGGAGCAGCTCAAGCGCTTCAGCCACTTCATCAACAGCGGCAAGCGCGATCCGGACGTGCAGTTCGTCACCGAACGTGACCAGCACAGACCGGCTACCCCGGCCGAGCGCATCCCCGTCTACCAGATCGAGGTGGAGACAAAATGATGAAATTAGCCTGCCAACTCAATGACATATTCCCAGGTACCGGCGTCTGTGCCCTGATCGAGGGTCGCCAAGTAGCCTTGTTCCGCCCGAGCGACGCGGCCGAGGTGTTCGCCATCGACAACCGGGACCCCTTCTTCGCCGCCAACGTGCTGTCGCGGGGCATCATCTGCGAACACGAGGGCGAGCTCTGGGTCGCCAGCCCCCTCAAGAAGCAGCACTTCCGCCTGAGCGATGGCCACTGCCTAGAAAATGCGGCCATGTCAGTGCAGGGCTACCCGGTCGAAGTGCGTGACCAGCAGGTCTGGGTCGCCGTCTAACACCATGAATATCAGGGCTGCCCGCGGGCGGCCCCTCTAAAGAGAATCCATATGTATACCGACAGCATCAACAAGTGCGCCGCCAACGCGGCCCGCATCAACCGCTTCGAGCGCAGCGACAAGCTCGGCTTCTGGCTCAGCTCCGCCATGGCGGGGGCCTATGTGGGCCTCGGCATCATACTCATCTTCACCCTGGGCAACCTGGTGGATCCGAGCGTGCGTCCGCTGGTAATGGGGGCCACCTTCGGCATCGCCCTGACCCTGGTGATCATCGCCGGCTCCGAGCTGTTCACCGGTCACACCATGTTCCTCACCTTCGGGGTGAAAACCGGCAAGATTGCCATGGGGGACCTGCTGCGCATCCTGCCCCAGACCTGGGCCGGCAACCTGCTCGGCTCCATCGCGGTGGCGCTGATCTACTCCTACGGCGGCAGCCTGCTGCCGGACGCGGGCAGCCTGGCCCACAAGGTGGCGCTGGCCAAGACCCAGGCACCGGCCCTGACCCTGTTCATGAAAGGGATCCTCTGCAACTGGCTGGTCTGCCTCGCCATCTGGATGGCGCTGCGCACCGAAGGCGCCGCCAAATTCATCGCCATCTGGTGGTGTCTGCTGGCCTTTATCGCCTCCGGCTACGAGCACTCGGTCGCCAATATGACCCTGTTCGCCCTCTCCTGGTTCGGTGCTCACTCCGACGCCTATACCCTAAGCGGCATAGGCCACAACCTGCTGTGGGTGACCCTCGGCAATACCGTCTCCGGCGCCCTCTTCATGGGTCTGGGCTACTGGTATGCCACCCCCAAGGCGGAGCGCCCGGTTGCCGTGACCGAGAACACCGTCAGCCAGACTCAAACCGCCTGATCCGGAGGTCCCATGGACTACTTGCCCATCTTCTGTCGACTCGATAACAAACCCGTGCTGCTGGTTGGAGGCGGAGAGGTAGCGGAGCGCAAGGCGCGCCTGCTGCTGGATGCCGGTGCTCGCCTGACGGTGGTGTCTCCCGAGCTCGATCCCGAGCTGGCTGCCCTTGCCGACACCGGGACCATCGATTGGCTGGCCGGCGAATTCGAGCCGGCGCAGCTGACGGGCAAGTGGTTGGTGGTGGCTGCCACCGATCGGCGCGAGGTGAATGCTCTGGTCTACCAGAGCGCGAACCAGGCCGGCATCTTCGCCAACGTGGTGGATGACCCCAAGCGCTCCAGCTTCATCATGCCGTCGATCATCGACCGCTCGCCCCTGATGGTGGCCATCTCCTCCGGCGGCAAGGCCCCGGTACTGGCCCGCTTGCTGCGCGAGAAGCTGGAGGCCTTGCTGCCCCAGCATCTCGGCGCCGTGGCAGCCTTCGCCGGCGGCCTGCGGGATCGGGTCAAGGCCCGCTTCGCCACCATGGGGGAGCGGCGCCAGTTCTGGGAGCGGCTGCTCGGGGCCGATCGCCTCGGTCAGGCGCTGGCCCGGGGCGACAAGGCGGCTGCCAATCAGCTGACCGACAACCTGTTTGCCGATGATGCCGCTGCCAAGGGGGAAGTGATCCTGGTGGGGGCCGGCCCAGGCGATCCCGGTCTGCTCACCCTGCACGCCCTGCGCCAGATGCAGCAGGCGGACGTGGTGGTCTATGACCGGCTGGTATCGGACGAGGTGATGGCGCTGGTGCGCCGGGATGCCAAGCGCATCTTCGTCGGCAAGCAGGCGGGTAACCACTGCGTGCCCCAAGAGGGCATCAACCAGCTGTTGCTGGATGAGGCGAAAAAGGGGCAGCGGGTAGTACGGCTGAAGGGAGGAGACCCCTTTATCTTCGGCCGCGGCGGCGAGGAGCTGGAGACGCTGGTTGGCAGCGGCGTGGGCTTCCAGGTGGTGCCGGGGATCACGGCGGCGAGCGGCTGCGCCGCCTACGCCGGCATTCCGCTGACCCACCGGGATCACGCCCAGAGCGTACGTTTCGTCACCGCCCACGGCAAGGGCGGCACCCAGGATCTCGACTGGCCCCTGCTGGCCCGGGACAAGCAGACTCTGGTGTTCTATATGGGGCTTTCATCCTGTGCGGCGATCAGCGAGCGCCTGATGGCTCACGGCAAGGACGGCAGCACACCAGTGGCACTCGTTGAGCGCGGCACCCAGCCCTGCCAGCGGGTCATTCGCGGCACCCTGGATCGGCTGGCCGAACTGGCAGTCGGCGTCGAGAGTCCGGCCCTCATCATGGTGGGATCCGTCGTCACCCTGGCCGACCAGCTCGCCTGGTTCGGTCAGGCTGATATGCCTGTACTGGCCAGCGCATAATCTCTGCTTCGATACGGCTGGCGGTTAAAGAGCCAGCCTCATTTCTCTGATGCCGCCTCTATTCAGCGTAAAAAGCCACTCGAGTTTGTACTCATCCGTAGCGGCCAATAGTGTTAAAAACCGAGATTGACTGTGACAGCCCTTCGGTTGGCTCCCCGATATCATCCCCATCATTGATGCGATATGCATTCACTCCTAGATGGGTAGAAATGATGAATATTACACAAGCCAGCCAACACATACCGGCTTCAACCCCTGCCCCCCAGGCCCCAGCCAAGCAGGTGGGGATGGCCACCAATGAAGGCCCGCTGGCAAAACATGTATTGCAAAATGCCAGCCCGCGTCCGGGCCTGCTACAGCGGCTCTCCGCGGCGGTGCAACGCAACATGCCAGGCAACTCCTTGCTTGATCGCCAACTGACCAGCGATGGCAAGCCGAATCAGACCAGCCGTTTCAGTTTCAGCATGATCAAGGATCGATTGATCCATCTGGGTGTCCGTATGTTCTTGGGCACAGTGCGTGACTCCGTGCCTCAACACGGCGGTTCAGTCACCTTCAAGTTTGCCCAGACCAAGGGGGCCTTTCTTGGGGAAATAATGAAACACAGCGAGACCTCAGGGGGGGTCTGCGAATCCATCTCGGCTCATTGGATCAGCGCCCACGCCAAGGGAGCGAGCATCTTCGACCAACTCTATACCGGGGGACAGAAGGGGCAGTTCCAAATCGACACCCTGGTCTCCATCAAACAACTGCAGATGGACGGTATCCAGGGGGATGATCAAGCCAGGGTGACCAGCAACTGGCTCAAGCAGAACAGTGTTGAGCCACGGATGACAAAAAGCGGATACCCGGCGACGAGAGCATCTGGTGACACGGGCGCACAGGGCCCGGCCAGATTGATATCAGCCATTCTGGATACCAATGGCGAGACCTCCGAGTACAAGAAAATCAGCTTCATGGGCAAGATGGCCGGGCACACGGTGGCCGCCCATGTGGATGAGCATCAAGGGGTAACCTTCTTTGACCCTAATTTCGGCGAGTTCCACTTCCCCGACAAGCAGAGTTTTGGTACCTGGTTCTCCGATGCATTCTGGCCGGGATCCAAGTACAACATGGAGATCGGGTTGGGCCAGGAGTATGAGGTCTACAGCTTTAAAGGCGGTGCGGCATGAACGACAAAGCCTACCACGAGCTGCTCTCAGGGCTTTTCGAGCACTTGGGATTAGCCGCCATCAGCAGCGAAGAAGGTGTGTATACGCTGGAGGTCAATGGCCAGTTTCAAGTGCTGATAGGCTGCTATCAGGAAGAGTGGTTGCAGCTCTATTGTGAGCTGGGGCCGCAAGCCTCCCGGAGCGATAACCTTTTCGGGGCCCATTGGCCAGCCCATGTCCAAGGGAGCCTGGATGGGCAATCCATCCTCTGGTCTCAGCAGCCTTTGCAAGGCATCGACAGAAACGCCTTGGAGGCCTGGCTTGAGCGCTTCATCGATGATGTGGAACAGAGACTGAAGCCCATCACCAAGAACACCTTGTTTGACCCGGCACCTAACTTGCTGAGGATCTAGAGAGAACAGTCACCACGGAGGGCTCTCGTCGACAATCCATCCCGTGGCTCTTGTCTCGCGACAGGAAGGCCCGCTCAAGCAGGCCTTCCCTGTTCATGCTATGGCCCCTCCCATTGTCCAAATACCTCACTTTCCTTGCCTTGCCGTCATAACCTCTTGTTTTGAGTCTGGTATCCTATGGTGCATGGCCATAGGGCCCACCGTATTCGAATTCAGGAATCTTGTTGCATGTCTCTCCCCGCCAAGAACAACGCCAAACAGCGTGAACAAGACAGATCCCGCATCCTCACCCTGCTGCTGGCCGACGATGCGCTCACCGACAGCCTGCTCGACCCGCAAGGGGGGCAGGACCCCGAGCTGCGGGACCAGACCCGCGAGCTGACCCAACTGGTCAACAGCCTGCCCGCCGCCGACATTGCCGATGCCCTGGAGTCCCTGCCGCCGGACGAGCGCCACGTGCTGTGGCAGCAGGTGGACCCCGAGCGCCACGGCCAGATCCTGGTGGAGGCATCGGAGACGGTGTGGGACAGCCTCATCAGCGGCATGAGTGACAAGGAGCTGCTGCACGCCCTGCGCAGCCTCGACATCGACGACCAGATCTATCTCGGCCAATACCTGCCCCGCAATCTGATGGGCCGGCTGCTCACCTCCATGGCTCCGGAGCAGCGCGACCGGGTGCGGGAGGTGATCCGTTACGGCAAGCACACGGTCGGCGCCATGATGGACTTCGAGCTCATCACGGTGCGGGCCGAGATAAGCCTGGCGACGGTGCAGCGCTACCTGCGCCTGCGCGGCCAGATCCCCGCCAACACCGACAAGCTGTTCGTCACCGACCGCCGCAACCGGCTGCAGGGGGAGCTGCCGCTGACCACAGTGCTGCTGCACAAGCCGGATACCCTGGTCAAAGAGGTGATGGAGAAGGACCCCGTCACCTTCGATCCGGAAGACAACGACGAGGCGGCGGCCCGTACCTTCGAGCGGGACGACCTGATCTCCGCCGCCGTGGTGGATGCCAAGGGCAAGCTGATGGGCCGGCTCACCGTCGCCGAAGTGGTGGACCTGGTCTATGAGGAGAGCGATACCGATCTGCGCCGCATGGGGGGGATCAGCGAGGATGAAGACGTGTTCGCCCCCGTCACCAAGGCGGTGAAGACGCGCTGGGCATGGCTCGCCATCAACCTCTGCACCGCCTTCATGGCCTCCCGGGTCATCGGCCTGTTCGAGCACAGCATCTCGCAACTGGTGGCCCTGGCGGCCCTGATGCCAATCGTCGCGGGCATAGGCGGCAACACGGGCAACCAGACCATCACCATGATAGTGCGGGCGCTGGCGCTGCAGCAGATCCAGACCGGCAACGTCTCCTTCCTGCTGTGGCGCGAGCTGGGGGTAGCGCTGGTCAACGGCCTGGTGTGGGGGGGAACCATGGGGGTCGTCACCTATTTCCTCTATCAGGATGCGGCGCTCGGCGCCGTGATGACCCTGGCCATGGTGCTGAACCTGCTGGTGGCGGCCCTGATGGGGGTCATCATCCCCATGACCATGACCCGGCTGGGGCGGGATCCCGCCCTCGGTGCCAGCGTGATGATCACCGCCATCACGGACACAGGCGGCTTCTTCATCTTCCTCGGTCTCGCGACCCTGTTCCTGCTGTAGGGACGGCTGCCCCGATGAAAAAGGGATCCGATACGGCCCCATTCTTTCCTGTATGGCGCCAAGTCGTTGTCGAATATGGGAATACCCCCCGCCACCCCGGTCGCAATAGTGGTGATTTCCTGACCAGGGCGAGGAATATTCATTGAAATGCCCCCCCCACTCCTTATACTGGTTCCACCTGTTTCCAGCGGTGGATCTGACACAATGGAATACAACACTTCAGAACTGTGCGACATCTATCAGGACATGGTGGATGTGCTCGAGCCCATGCTCTGCTCCTTCGGCGGCCGCGCCTCTTTCGGCGGCGTCATCACCACGGTCAAATGCTTCGAATCCAACGGCCTGATCCGTGAACTCGTGAAAGAGAACGGCGCCGGTCGCGTGCTGCTGATCGACGGCGGCGGCTCCATGCGTCGCGCCCTGATCGACAGCGAGATCGCCACCACGGCGGCGGAGAACGAGTGGGAAGGCATCGTCTGCTACGGCTGCGTGCGCGAGGTCGACATCCTCGAGGATCTCGACATCGGCATCCAGGCCCTGGCCGCCATCCCGGTCGGTGCCGACAGCAAGGAGGTCGGTGAGACGGATCTGCCGGTGAACTTCGGCGGCGTCACCTTCCTGCCGGACGATCACCTCTATGCGGACACCACAGGGGTGATCCTCTCCCCCGATGCCCTCGACATCGAATAAGCAGGCACAGACTGAAAATGGGAGCCCTGGCTCCCATTTTTTATGGCCGACATTCGGATGCAAGGGGCTGAAAAAAGACAAAAAAAGAGGGCCAGTAAACTACTGGCCCCTTAACTGGAAGCAATGTGAGCAATGTCGTGCCTTCACAAGAAGTCCATCACGTTGGAACAAATGAAGTCTTTCCCGGAAAACAAGTTAACAATAATCATTCTCATTTAACTGTGCAAGTTTTATTTGCAAGAAATGAGAAAAAATGACCACCTGAGGGTGGTCATCTTCAATCAGGCCTGACGGGCCGCGGTTTGCAGGCCGTCCAGTCCGGCCTCCCCCACCAGCTTGCGGCTGAGGTAGCGCAGCAAGACACCGTAGAGCGGCACGAACAATCCCAGGCTTATCAGCAGCTTGAACACATAGTCCACGGTCGCTATCTCGACCCAGTGTTCGGCCATGAAGGGATCCGTGCTGCGCCAGAAGGCGATGCTGAAGAAGGCGATGGTATCCACCAGGTTGCCGAACAGGGTCGAGGCCGCCGGCGCCACCCACCAGGCCTTGAGCAGCCGCAGACGGTTGAACACCACCACATCCATGAACTGGCCCACCAGGTAAGCCATAAAGCTGGCCAGAGCGATGCGTGCCACGAACAGGTTGAACTCGGCCAGGTGGCTCACCCCCTGATAGCTCCCCTCGAAGAACAGCACGGAGAGCACGTAGGAGACCGCCAGCGCCGGCAGCATCACTGTCTGGATGATCTTGCGGGCCAGGCCGGCGCCGAAGATACGGACCGTCAGATCGGTAGCCAGGAAGATGAACGGGAAGCTGAAGGCGCCCCAGGTAGTATGAAAGCCGAAGATGGTGATCGGCAGCTGCACCAGGTAGTTGCTGCTGGCGATGATCAGGATGTGGAACAAAGAGAGACGCACCAGCGCCGTCTGGTGCTGAGCAGGGGTCAGATTCATATTGTGACCTTTTTGGTTAATGGGGTTAGGGAACCCATACCGCCACCATTGGCGATAATTGAGGGGCGAGATTATACGCCCCGGAACCGATAGTTCAATCTTTATGCGGTGGATAAGCCCGGAGACAAGGCACTAAGAGTGCTCGTGCGGGGGATGGCACAGCTCGACACCCCGAGATGAGTTAGCCCAGATGCTGGCGGCCCAGCCAGAGCACCACCTCTCCATCGGCCGAGTGCACCGCCTCCAGCCAGCAGCCGCTGTGATGCTCATACTCCAACCGCAGCGGGCTGCCTTCGAATGTCAGCTGCCAGCTGTGGCGATCGACCCCCCAGTCCCGCTCGACGGGTTCGAGCTCCCACTCCCGCAACAGGGCCTCGGCCAGCACCGGGAAGCTGTCCCAGTCCAGACCCGGGCAATCCAGCATCAGCACGGCTGATTCAGTGTCTATCTGCGTGATACGCCAATTCATCTTTTTTATCCCTCAACTGCTGCAAGAGAGCTCGCCGCCGCAATACCAGGCGGGAGCCGGGGTGGCGAGGTCCTCGTATTCCGGTTGCTCGTCATAGGGGCGCTGCAGGGCCGCAAACAGCCGCTCGAACGGTGCCATGTCGCCCCGTTCCGCCGCATCTATCACCTGCTGGGCCAGGGCGTTGCGCAGCACGTACTTGGGATTGACCGCATCCATCCGCCCCTTGCGGGCCGTATCGTCGCTGCCTTCCCGGGCCAACCGCTCCCGATACTGAGTCAGCCAATCCTGCCAGAGGGCGGGATCCGGCAGCAGGGCCAGCAGGGGGGCAGGCCAGTCGCCTTGGGCGGTGAGCTCACCGAGCCGGCGCAGGAAGAGGTGATAGTCCACTCGCTGGTTTGCCAGCAGCCGGAACAGCTCGCGGAACAGGGCCGGATCCTGATCTTCCCAAGTGCCCAGGCCGAGCTTTTCCCGCATCAACTCGGAGTAGTGCAACATCAGCTGGTGCTCATACTGGGCCAGCGCCCCTGCCAGGGCCTCGCCATCTACCTGGCCCGCTAGCGCCTGAGCGAGCTTCTGCAGGTTCCAGTAGCCCACAGCCGGCTGCTGATCCAGGGCGTAGCGGCCGCCAGGGTCCGAGTGATTGCACACGAAATCAGGCACATAGGCGTCGATAAAGCCGTAGGGGCCGTAATCCAGGGTCAGCCCGAGCAGGGACATGTTGTCGGTGTTCATCACCCCGTGGCAGAAACCGGCCGCCTGCCACTTGGCGATGAGCCGCGCGGTGCGGCGCACCACCTCGGTGAACAGCTCGGCCCCGTCGGCGAGCCCCGAGAAGTGGTGGCGCAAGGCATAGTCGATGAGGGCCGGGATCTTCTCCCCCTGGCCGCTCCAGGCGAAGTATTCGAAGTGGCCGAAGCGCAGGTGGCTCGGTGCGGTACGCAGCACGGTCGCCCCGTTCTCGGTCTGCTCCCGATAGACGGGCTCATCGCTGCCCACCAGCACCAGGGCGCGGGTGGTGGGGATGCCGAGGGCGTGCAGCGCCTCCGAGGCGAGGTATTCGCGGATGCTGGAGCGCAGCACGGCGCGGCCGTCGCCGAAGCGGGAGAAGGGAGTCTTGCCCGCCCCCTTCAGGTGCAGGTCCCAGCGGCCGCCATCCGGGGCTGTCTGCTCCCCCAGCAGCATGGCGCGACCATCGCCGAGGCGCGGGCTGTAGCCGCCGAACTGATGGCCCGCATAGACCTGGGCCACCGGCTGCATGCCCGCCAGGGGCTGACCCAGGCCACAACAGGCGAGCCAGTCCGCCTCGCTCACCCCCTCCAGCCCCAGCTCGCGCAACAAGCCGTGGTTGAGGTGCAAGATCCTGGCCCCTTGCAGGGGCTGGGGGGCAACGGGTTCACAGGCCCAGGGCAGTTCGGTGGCGAAAGTGTTGATCAGCTTCATGGTGATGGGGGTCGTCCCTGCGTATGCTCATGTCTCTCTTTATACCGCCACCGGCCCCTCTCGGGCCAACGGTCGATACCGCTATTTCAATTCGAGGAAGTGAAGATGCAAAGATGGGTCTATGCCCTGCCCCTGCTGGCACTGATGTCCGGCCACTCCGCCAGCGCGGCCGATGTGGCGGCGGGCAAGGCGAAGACCGTGCTGTGCGCCGCCTGTCACGGCCCTGAGGGCAAGGCCAGCGTGCCCGTCTATCCCAACCTGGCGGGCCAGAACGCCCCCTACCTCGTCAAGCAGTTGAAGGCGTTCAAGGAGGGGCAGCGCAAGGATCCCATGATGGCGCCCTTTATGGCGGCGCTCACCGAGGCGGATATGGAGAACCTGGCCGCCTACTACGCCAGCCTGCAGCAGTGAAAAATATCGTCTTGGCCGTGAATTGATTCACCGGATATAGATAAGGCTGCTCTTCATCCTGAGCGGCTCTGCTATCGGCGGCAATACTCGATGATCAGGTCCATAAAGGCCTCACCGAAGCGCTCCAGCTTGCGGTGGCCGACGCCGTTGACCGCCAGCAGCTCGTCCTCTGTCATGGGCATCAGCTGCGCCATCTCCACCAGAGTGCTGTCGTTGAACACCACATAGGGGGGCACCTCCTCCTCCTCGGCGATCTGCTTGCGCAGGGCGCGCAGCTCCTTGAACAGCCGCTTGTCGTAGTTGGCGCTATCGAGCAGGCTGCTGCGCTTCTCCTTGCGACTGGAGATGGGCTGCAGCCGCGGCACCGCCAGAGTCAGGGGCAGCTCGCCGCGCAGCACCGGGCGGGCGGCCTCGGTCAGCTGCAGCACCAGGTTGCGGGTGATGTTCTGGGTCAGCAGCCCCTTGTGGATCAGCTGGCGGATGACGCTCATCCAGTATTCGTGGCTCTGATCCTTGCCGATGCCGTAGGTCGACAGCTTGTCGTGGCCGTGATCCTTGATACGCTGGTTCAGCGACCCGCGCAGCACCTCCACCACGTAGCCCACCCCAAAGTTTTGCCCCACCCGCCAGACGCAGGAGAGCGCCTTCTGGGCGTCCTCGGTACCGTCATAGCTCTTGGGGGGATCCAGGCAGATGTCGCAGTTGCCGCAGGGCTTGTCGTTGTACTCGCCGAAGTAGTTCAGCAGCACCTGGCGGCGGCAGGTCTGCGCTTCGGCGAAGGCAGCCATCACGTTCAGCTTGTACTGCTCCACCTGCAGCTGCTGGGGGTTTTCGATGTTGTCGAGCAGCCGGCGCACCCGGCCGATGTCGGCGGGGTCGTACAGCAGCAGCGCCTCCGCCGGGGTGCCGTCACGGCCGGCCCGGCCCGTCTCCTGATAGTAGGACTCGATGTTCTTGGGGATGTCGTAGTGCACCACGAAGCGCACGTTCGGCTTGTCGATACCCATGCCGAACGCCACCGTCGCCACCACGATCTCGATATCGTCCTTGAGGAAGGCCTCCTGGGTCTGCTGACGCAGCTCCAGCGGCAGGCCCGCATGGTAGGGCGCCGCCTTGCAGCCGTGGCGGGAGAGACGCTCCGCCACCTCCTCCACCCGGTTGCGGCTGGAGCAGTAGACGATGCCGCAGTTGCCCTTCTGACTCTGCACATAGCGCAGCAGTTGCTCCGCCGCCTTGAACTTCTCCACCAGGCTGTAGCGGATGTTGGGCCGGTCGAAGCTGGCGGTGTGGATAAAGGGATCCTGCAACTCGAGGCGATGCAGCATATCGCTGCGGGTCGCCTCGTCGGCGGTGGCGGTGAGCGCCACCACGGGCACCTGGGGGAACCACTGCTTGAGCCGCCCCAGCGCAGCGTATTCCGGCCGGAAATCGTGGCCCCACTGGGAGACGCAGTGGGCCTCGTCGATGGCGAACAGGCCGAGGGGCAGTTCCGCCAGCCGGTCCATGAATTCGTGTTGCAGCAGCCGCTCGGGGGAGACGTAAACAATTTTAATCTCGCCGCGGCGCATGGCGGCGAAGTTCTGGATCATTTCCTCCCGACTCAGGGCCGAGTTGATATAGACCGCCGCCACCCCGTTGGCACGCAGGCTGTCCACCTGATCCTTCATCAGGGAAATGAGGGGCGAGACCACCACCCCCAGGCCGGGCCGCAGCAGGGCCGGGATCTGGTAGCAGAGAGACTTGCCGCCACCGGTGGGCTTGAGCACCAGGGCATCGCGCCCCGCCACTATCTGCTCGATGATCTCCAGCTGGCCCGGCCGGAATTGCTGGTAGCCGAACACCGCCTGCAACAGGGCGAGCGGCGTCTCTGGCACAGCATCGGATTGGGAGTCGGGCTGAATGTCGGCGATGGCGGTCATGGGCACTCCTTTGGGGTCGCCATTCTAAAGCAGCCGCCGCTCACAATAAACCTGCCATTGCGACTGTTACGGAAGTGTTGCAGACTGGCTGGAGTTTTTACTCGGCTTGCCGCCAGGGATTGGGATCAGGGAATGAAACACATGCTGAAGAAGATGGCGCTCAGTGGCATCGCCAACCTGTTTGCCGAGAGGATGCCGTTCAACAAGCTGATCGGCATGCAGGTGACCCACTACGACTTCGACAAGGTGGAGCTGCGCATCAAGATGGAGGAAAAGCTCATCGGCAACCCCTTCCACAACATCCTGCACGGGGGCGTCACCGCCAGCCTGCTGGACGTGGCGGGAGGCATGATAGTGGCGGCCTCCTGCATCGACGAGCTGGAGGATTTCTCCCCTAGCTACCTCAAGGAGCGCTTCTCCCGCCTCGGCACCATAGATTTGCGGGTCGACTACCTGCGCCCCGGCCGTGGCAACGAGTTCATCGCCACCGCCCACATCATCCGCGCCGGCAGCAAGGTGGCCGTCGCCCGCATGGAGCTGCACAACGAGGAGGGGACTCACATCGCCTTCGGAACCGGTACTTATCTCGTCGGCTAAGGGCTTTATTGCATAAAAACTGCACTTCTAAGCCGATTTTAATCATTAGAATCCCTACCCCCTGCACCGGTTCGAGGTCCATACTGAAAGTCGGGATTGTGTGCAGAGGGAGGATTGCAGACCATGAGCGCGATACTGGCGACCAAACCATCCAGAGCCTTGCTGACACAGATCGAGTGCATGCTCGACGAGGTGCATACTCCCGAGTGTCGTCACTGGTTGGAACAGGAGCTAGAGGGGTATTCTCTGTGTTCACCCCTGCCTTGGTATCGCATCATCGCCTGCCGGCAACGCGGTCACTTCTTGGATCTGAAGACGGGGAAATATTTGACTTGCCATATCGGTAGTCAAACGCTTAGCCAACGCGACCTGGCCCAAGTTCAGTTCATCTATGCCCGTAAACCCGCCGCCCACTATTTACTGCGACATGATTCCGGTATCGAACCCTGGCCAGAACATCTGCTGGAAGCGTATCGAGAGCAGTTGATCCCCGGCCATCTCTGCCTGCAAGCCTGGCATGAGCCCGTGTCTTCGTTGCGCTCACAACTGATGGAGGGTCTCGACCACTTCATCAGCGAGTACCCCAAGCATGCGACTCTGCAGACTCAACGTGGCTTCAAGGCATTGTGCCATCAACACTGGCACATCTGAGCAAGCGCCCAAGGCGCAAGGAGGGCACCATAAAGCAGAACCACAACGAGATTGCCACAACTTAGAGTGCCGGAGTCAGGATCAGACTCCACCCATGGGCCACCGAGCGGTGGCCCTTTTATTGGCCGCAGCCTGTCCGGTATTCGTGGCCTAATCCCCCCAAAAAGTCCTTGTGTCCCACTCCGTCGCGGAGTGGCCAAATACCCGTCTGTGAATAAGCCGCCTGTTGCGCGGTTCTTCCATGCGGGGCAAGAGAGTTGAAGCCGCCCCGGTAGAGAAACCGGCCCCTTGCCCACCCGGCCCCGCCTCTCACCGACCTCGGCCACACAGGCAGCATCTGTGATAACTCGCCGCATCCACCCAATCCCATGCCGTATTCCACACCGCCAATACCGCCATGGGCCCGCTGCGGGATGGACGTGACATTACACCGCCGGCCCCTGACCCCCCAAGAACACCGACCGACACCGCAGTCGCATAGAGCCATGCTGTGCCCTCCAAGACCTGTAGTTCACCGCAGCCTATGACGTGGCCAGTGCCGGATACTGAGCATTCCGATGCAAGGTATCGAGCGGTACCGATACCGCTGTCGCTGGTATGGCCGGCTCGCAGGCCCATCCCCCTGGAATACGTATTGGGATGCCGGGGATGGGTGGATGTCAACGCGAACCTGAGAGCAGGGAAACCACCGCCCTTGTCGGCAAAGACGCGAGTGTCCCCGTCGGCAGGCATTGAACAGAAAAGGGCCCGGCTTATGCCGGGCCCTCTGCTTGCATTCAACTCCCTTGCGTCGTTACGGTCCCGTGCACAGGTAGTTGTTGTTGTACCTATCCAGCGTCGTGGCGAGGTTGTTCGCCTCGGTCACGAATTGGCCCTTCTTCGGATAGTCCCCCGTCCCGGTGAAGTTCACCGCATAGCTCGGCGGGGGCCCGTCAAGGATGGCCTGACCTGCAACCATCGCCGTGACTGCACTCGGGCATTGGCCGGCGCCAGCCTGCACGTTCAACTTGGCCGCGAGCAATTGTGCCGCCATGTTGAACGCCGCATCACTCGACTTCTGCTTGCCGCTCGCGACATCCTGCTTGCTCAGAATGCGTACGGCTTCCTGACAGGTATCCACGAACAACTTGCCGATGTAGACGCCACCACCGGCAAAGGATGCCAGCGTCTGGTCGAGCACGGGTTTCTGCTTGCCGTTGGAGCTGGCGCAGGATGCCCAGTTCCGCCAGTAGCCGATGGTCAACGCGCGGCCACCCGGTGGCGGTCTGTTGTCGATGTTGAACGCGTAGGTCTGGCCCGGATTGACCGAGAAGTCGACGCAGAGAATGCTGTTGTCGACATTCGGGTTGGGGGCCACACCATCCGGCGGCATGAAGGCCGTGGGCACGAAGCTCCCGAGCGTGCTGAGCCACCCCGGCCCGACGATCTCGCACATCTGGTAGGTCTGGCCCGGGACGAGCAGCGTCGTGAACACGACAGTACCACCATTGCCGGCAGTGGCCGACTTGGTCTCCAGGATCTGGCCGTTGGCCACTGTGGTGGCCCCCTGCCGCAGCTGGAAGTTGAAGGTGTAACTGCCCAGATCGGCGCTACCGCTCAGGGTCTTGAGGACCTGTGCCTTGCCGCGTTCGCGGTTCAGGAAGGAGCAGGAGAAGGTTTTGCCAAGATCCTCCGGATAGTCGACCACGAAGTCACAGACCTTGTTCTTCGGATCCGAATCCGGATCCGCCGAGATGAGGTCCCAACCCGTCTTGGTCGTTTCCACGACTGTGTAGGTCCCTTCGGCCAGTAGCAGCAGATCGCCGCCCCCATCCTGGAACTTGCCATAGCCGGCACCCGCACCCACGACTTGCGTGCTCAGCAAGCCGCCACCCGGACCGTACAGCCCGAAACTCCAGTTGTAATCGGCGTCAGAGCTCTCCAGTGCGGGCTCCGTCGTCTTCTGCACCTGTGCCTTGGCATAGCCGGCAGCAGGCTCGTTCTGGAAGTCGATGGTTGCCGCACAACGGGTGGCAATCCCGTCCACCAGCCTCAGGTCCACCGGCCTGGGGTTCGGATACAAGGCGGGATCACGCAGGTCGACCAGGTTGACTGGCTCCCCTGTGCTGCTGCCGGCGGCGAAGAAGGTGTTGCCCTGCTCTTCGACGTAATAAAGGTCGGGAACCAGGCCCCAGGCCGTGACGGACTGCGCTACCGCGCCGCCCCCGGTGAAGGTGATGACCTTGGTCTTGCTGAAGCTCGGGTCACTCGCGCGGGTGATGTGGAAGGTCACCTCGAGTTTCTCGCCCGTATCCAAGAAGTTCGGAATGCTCTTCTGGATCGTCAGCTTGGCCTTGACCGAGGAAGCGATCGGGATCTGCAGCTCGTTGGTGCTGGCCTTGAATCCATCTGACGCGGACAGCGTGGCCGTATCCCGCAACACGCCAGTGGTGACGCGTTTCGGATTATCCAGATACACCACCTTGTCGAAGGTAATGGAGCCCCCGTCCGTCTGACCCAGCGTCTCCCAGCCTACCTCGCCGGCCGTCTGCGTATCCGCGACATAACCAGCCAGGAAGCTGCCAAACGACGGCGCCTTGACGGCATACTTCAGGCCCTCACCATCGATATCCTCCAGATCCTTGACCGCCGTCGAGGCATTGGTGATGGCCCCCTGCTGGATCTGTGCGTTAGCGGTAGCCGTGGTCGTACCGGGAACAGGAATGCCGGTGGCTTTATCCGTATAGGTCCCTGATACCTCGTTGTGCAGCCAGTCACCGACCTTGCCCGCCGTCGCCGCGTCGAATTCGGCCGTGAATTCGGCGACCATGCCGTTGAAGCCGGCGGCGAGATCGAATGGCCCCTCCGTGTAGGTGTCGAGCAGGGTGCCAGCGTTGGTTGACCCCTTGTAGAGCTTGTCTGTCAGCTCGACGGTGATAGTACGCGCCGCCGGGTTCTTCGCGTTCAGCACTATGTTGACCGCAACCTTGCCGCCGATGACCTCCGCCTTGGTCCAGGTGACGGTGATCTGCACGGGGAGGGACGCAGGCGCGTCACTGCGGCAGACGTTGCCGAAGTCCAGAGTATCTTCGGTCCCCTTGGAAATGTTCCAGGTCTGCTCGGCCCCTTGATGAGCCGTCATCGTCTTGGAGATCTCCTGTGGCTCGATCTCCTTCACCGGGATGGAGACGTCCCGCGCGCCGGATCCAGCGGTGCTGAGATCTTCATTCAACAGGTTGGCGTGCAGGGATGACCCCGGGTACAGATGCGACCCCAGGGCCAGCCGACCGTAGTAGTCGTACACGCAGGTCGTGTTCTTCAACTGCGTGACCGTGATGCTGCGGTAGATAGACACATCCGTGCCGCCGACCCCAGGCGAGAGCGTGGTCTGTGCCGAAAAGCTCGCAGAACAGGACGCACTGGACTTCGCCACGTTCAACACCGGGGCTGAGATGAGGTCGTAGCCCGGCTTGCCGGCATCTTCGCGATCCAGCGTCAGGGCCTGGGTATAGGTCTGGGTAGCCGGGGCGGCCTGGCCCGCCTCGAAGGTGATCCTGTATGGCACCAGGTCCAATTCATTCCAGGTCTTGCCGAGGTTGCCCGTCGTGTAGTCCGTGTCGGGGCAGATATAGGGCCCGCCGTCCGGGAAGGTGAACCCCGCGACCTTGCGACAACCCTCCAGGGTCTTCTGTATGTTGTTGGGATCGGCGGCCTGCGCCGATGTCATGCCGAGCAACCCCAGCGTTAGCAGGGCCCCCAGCACTCTTATCCATCGCTGACTGACTAACATGTCGATGCCTCCTCTGACGTTCATCCTTGTGTGGCCAGGTGGCGCCGATCGACGCGGGCACCTGCGACCGCCGGTCATCATGACGAGACCGATGGAGCAAGCCCTGTGCCAGCAGACATGACTTGTAAAAACAAGGAGTTAGGAAGAGGCCACGCCAGGAGTGTCACAGTCATGAGACAGGTGCCTGCGAAGATGAACCTCAAGTCATTGATAACGGGGCAGATCGAGCCAGACGCACACTGTTTCGCGCCTGATACAGATCGGGGTGTCTGAGGCGGGCCCTTCGAACAGGTTCGGGTGCATGTCACTCGCCGAGTGATCGAACCGCAGCGCCAGGCAGACTCGTCATGGTCTGAAGGGGTCATCGATGGAGATATTCCGTCGACGAAATAAGGGAAGGATAGGAACTGACGAAGGTTTCGGGACATGAAGGAGAATGCAGAAAAGGCGCCCCCATGCTCTCGGCACGGGAGCCCTCCAGACGCGAAAAGGCCGCTCATTGAGCGGCCTTTTCTAATGTGGTCGGTGTGAGAGGATTCGAACCTCCGACCCCTTCGTCCCGAACGAAGTGCGCTACCAAGCTGCGCTACACACCGATGTCTGCGGGGCGAGAATTTACCGAAAGCCCCGACATGACACAAGCCTTTTTTGCTGTTCAGCGGAAAAAAATGGCTTTACGCTCAACAATTCAGCGATTTGCGCAAAGTTTGGCAAGGTGCGGCCCCCCTCCTCCACACCCAGGCTATTGCGGCGGCAACTGAAACTCAGCAGGCCCCAGCAAGCGACGCCGCCAGTCGGCCACCACCCCGTGCTCCAGCCAATGGGCCGCATGCTGGCGCCAGTTCGGCGAGAGGGCCGGGTTGTCCAGCATCAGTTGCAGATCCGCTTCGTTGCGCACCTGGTTGAACAGGATGTCGGCGGCCCGTTTCACCGTCAGCTCGGGGTAGGGTCTGTCCGCCAGCTGCAGCTCCGCATCCGGCGCCACTTCCCCCTCCTCCAGTACCCGCAGCAGCCAGCCGCAGCGGCCGCTCACCTGCATCACCTGGGAGAAGTGGGGATAGCCGAAGCGCTGATTCAGCTTGAAGCAGGGGGATCTCGGCTGGCTTATCTGCACCAGGGCCTCCCCGAGGCGATAGACGTCGCCGATGCAGGCGTCGGCTTCCGTCAGCCCAAGGCCGGAGAGGTTCTCGCCGAAGGCGGCCGGTTGCCAGGGCGTGCGCGGGGCCGGCAGGCCCATGGCGGTTTGCCAGGTCTGCCACCAGGGATAGTGATCGGCGGGGTAGTAATGGAGCGCCCGCTCCGGGCCGCCATGGTGGCGCCGATCGCTCTGCTCATCCCCGGCCAGGCCGAGGAAGCCGCACCACTGGGGGCTGTCGACGACTTGCTTGTGGATGGCACTGATCAGGCCGGGAGCCTGCTCGGGATTCAATTCGGCGCCCAGGCCGATAAAGAGGGAGATCCGCATTCTATCCTCCTGATGGATGGGAGAATGCGGATCTTATCATGGGCTGGGTCAGGCGACTGCCTGCATCTGGGTGGTCATGGCGATCTCGGCGCGGCGGCGTTTCTCCGCCTTGGCCATCAGATACCAGCTGCCGAAGGTGAACAGGGATACCGACAACAGGATCAGGCTGGCCACCGCGTTGATCTCGGGTTTCACGCCGAGGCGCACCGCCGAGAACACCTCCATCGGCAGGGTGGTGGAGCCAGGACCGGAGACGAAGCTCGCCAGCACCAGATCATCCAGGGAGAGGGCGAACGACATCATGCCCCCTGCTGCCAACGAGGGCGCAATCATAGGGATGGTGATCAGGAAGAACACCTTCCAGGGCTTGGCCCCGAGATCCATGGCCGCCTCCTCGATGGAGAGATCCAGCTCCCGCAACCGCGCCGACACCACGATCGCCACATAGGCGGTACAGAAGGTGGTGTGGGCGATCCAGATGGTCACCATGCCCCGTTCCGCCGGCCAACCCACCAACTGAGCCATGGCCACGAACAGCAGCAGCAGGGAGAGACCGGTGATCACCTCCGGCATGACCAGGGGCGCCGTCACCAGGCCACCGAACAGGGTGCGGCCGCGGAAGTGCGGGATCCGGGTCAGCACGAAGGCCGCCACCGTCCCCAGCGCCACCGCCGCGATGGCGGTGTAGAAGGCGATCTCGAGGGATCGCAGCACGGATCCTATCAGCTGCTTGTTGTCGAGCAGACCGAAGTACCACTTCAGGGACCAGCCACCCCAAACCGTCACCAGCTTGGAGGCGTTGAAGGAGTAGATCACCATGATGACCATGGGCAGGTAGATGAACAGCAGCCCCAGCCACAGCATCAGGGTAGAAAAACTGAAACGCTTCATACCTTGCCCTCCAGTTCTTTCGCCTGGTTGCGGTTGAACAGGGATGACAGGGGGACTATCAGCAGTACCTTCTTCATACCTTGCCCTCTAATTCTTTCGCCTGGTTGCGGTTGAACAGAATGATCGGGACTATCAAGACCGCCAGCATCACCACCGCCAGAGCGGACGCCACCGGCCAGTCGCGGTTGTTGAAGAACTCCTGCCACAGCACCTTGCCGATCATCAGGGTCTCGGGGCCGCCGAGCAGTTCCGGGATCACGAACTCACCGACCACGGGGATGAACACCAGCATGCAGCCGGCGATGATGCCGTTCTTGGAGAGCGGTACCGTGATCTGCCAGAACCGGGTCAGGTTGCGGGCGCCGAGGTCGGAGGCCGCCTCCAGCAGGCTCTGGTCGTGCTTCACCAGGTTGGCGTAGAGCGGCAGCACCATGAACGGCAGGTAGGAGTAGACGATGCCGATATAGACCGCCAGATTGGTATTGAGGATGGTCAGCGGCTCGTTGATGAGGCCTATGCCCATCAGCAGGCTGTTGAGCAGCCCGTTGTTGCTGAGGATCCCCATCCAGGCGTAAACCCGGATCAGGATGGCCGTCCAGGTCGGCATCATGATGAGCAACAGCAGGACGGTCTGGGTCTCCTTCTTCGCCCGGGCGATGGAGTAGGCCATGGGATAACCGATCAGCAGGCATAGGATGGTGCTGACGAAGGCCATCTTGAGTGAGCCCAGGTAGGCGGCCAGATAGAGCTCATCCTCCTGCAGCAGCAGGTAGTTGCCCATGTGCAGCAGGATGGTGAGCTGATCGTCCGCCCAGCTCACCACGTCCGTGTAGGGCGGGATGGCCACGTCCGCTTCCGCGAAGCTGATCTTCACGACGATGATGAAGGGCAGCAGGAAGAAGAGGAACAGCCAGAAGAAGGGGATGCCGATCACCAGCTGGCGTCCGCCCAGTTTCTTCAGTCTTCGCAATGACTTCATGATTGCAGCACCACGCCGCTGTCATCTTCCCAATAGAGGAACACCTGGTCATCCCAGGTCGGCCGCTTGCCGTGGCGTTCGGCGTTGGCGATGAAGGCCTGCACGATTTTGCCCGAAGGCAGCTGGATGTGATAAACGGAGTGACCGCCCAGATAGGCGATGTCGTAGACCTGCCCCTTGGTCCAGTTGAAGTCCGGGTGCTCGATCTCCACCGGCTTTTGCAGGCTCATCAGCAGCTTCTCGGGCCGCAGGGCATAGGTCACCTTCTTGTTCTCGGCACGAGAGCTGATGCCGTGGCCCACGTAAATGGGCTGCTCCAGATCCTCGCAGGCGATGGTGGCATGGTCCTGCTCATCCTCCACCAGCAGGCCATCAAACAGGTTGACGTTGCCGATGAACTCGCACACCAGCCGGCTGGCCGGGGTCTCGTAGATGTCCATGGGGCTGCCGATCTGCTCGATGCAACCGAGGTGCATGATGGCGATCCGCTCGGCCATGGTCATGGCCTCTTCCTGATCGTGGGTCACCATGACGCAGGTCACGCCGACCCGCTCGATGATCTCCACCAGCTCGAGCTGCATCTGGGAGCGCAGTTTCTTGTCCAGGGCCCCCATGGGTTCGTCCAGCAGCAGCAGCTTGGGGCGCTTGGCCAGGGAGCGTGCCAGTGCCACCCGCTGGCGCTGGCCGCCGGAGAGCTGGTGCGGCTTGCGGCGGGCATACTGGGTCATCTGCACCAGCTTGAGCATCTCCTCCACCCTGGCATCGATCTCGGCCTTGGGCAGGCCATCCTGCTTGAGGCCGAAGGCGATGTTCTGCGCCACCGTCATGTGGGGGAACAGGGCATAGGACTGGAACATCATGTTGATCGGACGCTCATAGGGCGGCATGTCGGTAATGTCGACCCCGTCCAGGAACAGGCGCCCCTCGGTGGGGCGCTCGAACCCAGCCAGCATCCGCAGCAAGGTGGACTTGCCGGAACCGGACCCTCCCAGCAAGGCGAAGATCTCCCCCTTGTGGATGTTGAGAGACACGTTGTCGACCGCCAGCGTTTCGTCGAACTGCTTGCTTACCCTGTCTATTTTGACCAGCACTTCTTTACGCTGCTGGCTGCCCTCGAGGGCTTTCTTGTAGGCACTGGAGGCTATCGCCATCACCAAACTCCCAAACGTGATACCGGCCGGGGCCGATCCATCAATACAATCTGGCGCCCCGGGATGGGCGCCAAGGTTAGGTTCCGGACTTGATCTTGGTCCAACTCCGGGTGATCAGGCGCTGCACCGAACGGGGATGGGCTTCCTGCACATACAACCGTTCCAGCACCGCCTGGGGGGGATAGACTGACTCATCATCACGCACCTGCTTGTCCATATACTCGCCCGCCTTGGTATTGGGGTTCGCATATCCCACGTAGTCGCTCACCTTGGCGATCACCTGGGGGTCGAGTATGTAGTTGATCAGGGCATGGGCCTCTTTGACATTGGTGGCGTCCGAGGGGATCGCCATCATGTCGAACCAGAGATTGCCACCCTCTTTCGGAATGCTGTAGGCGATGTCGATCCCCTTGCCAGCCTCCTTGGCCCGGGCCGCCGCCTGCAAGATGTCACCGGAGAAGCCCGCGGCCACGCAGATGTCGCCGTTGGCGAGATCGCCGATGTACTTGGAGGAGTGGAAGTAGGCCACATAGGGGCGCACCTTGAGCAGCTGCGCCTCGGCCCGCTTGATGTCCGCCGGCTCGTGGCTGTTGGGGTTGAGCCCCAGGTAGTTCAGCGCCGCCGGGATCATCTCGTCCGCCGAGTCGAGGAAGGCAACCCCGCAACTGGAGAGCTTCTTCATGTTTTCCGGCTCGAAGATGGTCGCCCAGGAGTCGATCTTGTCGACCCCCAGCACGGCTTTCACCTTCTCGACGTTGTAGCCGATGCCGTTGGTGCCCCACAGGTAGGGCACGGCGTACTGGTGACCCGGATCCACCTTGTCGAGCTGCTTGAGCAGCAAGGGATCCAGATTGACCATGTTGGGCAGCAGGGCGGGATCCAGCTTCTGGAAGGCCCCCGCCTTGATCTGCTTGGCCAGGAAATTATTGGAGGGCACGACCAGATCGTAACCGGTACGGCCGGTCAGCAGCTTGCCTTCCAGCGTCTCGTTGGAGTCAAACACGTCGTAGACGGTCTTGATCCCGGTTTTCTGCTGGAAGTCGCTGAGGGTGGTCTCGCCGATATAGTCGGACCAGTTGTAAAAATGGACCACAGGGGCTGCCTGGGCCAGATTTGCAAACCCCAGGGTCAGGGCCAGCGTCGCTATCTTGGTCGTGTGCACTTGTTCAGTCCTCTCGGTGTGTGATTTATCCGTCGCGCATCCTTACGCGCCGTCCATCCTAATCGGGTGGCTCACAGCCCTCCCGGCCGAACTGCGGACCGGGAGGGGTATTCGTCACTTACTTACCCGATTTGATCTTGGTCCAGCTGCGGGTCATCAGGCGCTGTACCTTGGCCGGCAGCGCCGGGAAGGTGTAGATCTTCGCCAGGGTTTCACCGGACGGGTAAACCCCCGGGTCAGAGCTGATGGCCTTGTCGACCAGCTGGGTCGATGCGCTATTGCCATTGGGTGCATGAATCTGGTTGGTGATGTTGGCGATCACCTCAGGCTTCATGAGGTAGTTCAGGAACACATGGGCCTCTTCCACGTTCTTCGCATCCGCCGGAATGGCCAGCATGTCGAAGAAGCTGCCTGCCCCCTCTTTCGGGATCACATAGGTCAGATTGACGCCGTTCTTGGCCTCGATCGCCCGGGCCTTGGACTGTTGCAGGTCCATGGAGTACCCGACGGCCACGCAGATGTTGCCGTTGGCCAGATCCGAAATGTACTTGGAGGAGTGGAAATAGGCGGTATAGGGACGGATGGAGAGGAACAGCTCCTCAGCCTTCTTCAGCTCGTCCGGCTTCTGGCTGTTCGGATCGAAGCCCAGATATTTCAGGGCGGCCGGCAGCATTTCGGTCGGTGAGTCGAGGAAGGAGACACCGCACTCCTTCAACTTGGCCATGTTTTCCGGCTTGAACACCAGATCCCAGGAGTCCAGCGGCGCGTCCGTCCCCAACACCGCCTTTACCTTGTCGATGTTGTAGGCGTAGCCGATGGTGCCCCACAGATAAGGCGCCGAGTACTGGTTACCCGGATCGCTCGGCTCGAGAGCCTTCAGCAAGGCAGTATCCAGGTTTTTCCAGTTGGAGATTTTGGACTTGTCCAGCTTCTGGAAGACGCCCGCCTGGATCTGCTTGGCCAGGAAGGAGTTCGACGGCACCACGATGTCATAGCCCGAGCTACCTGCCAGCAACTTGGCTTCCAGCACCTCGTTGCTGTCAAACACGTCATAGACCACCTTGATGCCCGTCTCTTTCTGGAAATCTTCCAGGGTGTTCGGCGCGATGTAATCGCTCCAGTTATAGACGTGCAGCACCTTGTCCTCGGCCATCGCCCCGGAACTCATCATGACCAGCGCCACGGAAGCAGCCATCATTCCCTTTTTAAAAGACATAGTCCTTGTCTCCTAAGCAAATTGTATGCGTAAGCCAATCTGCCCGGTTGCAGCCTATTCCCGCAGCTTTGCCGCTGTCAGATCCAGACTGATCCTGGCCAGTTTGACCAATTCATCCACCTGTTCCTCGGTGATCACCAAGGGGGGCGATATGATCATGGTATCGCCGACCGCCCTCATCACCAAGCCATTGTTAAAGCAGAACTCCCGACAGGTCATCCCGGCTTGAAGCTCGGCCGGGAAGCGACGGTTCGTCTGTTTGTCCTGCACTATTTCCAACGCGGCGACCAGACCCTTGCCCCGGGTTTCACCCACCAGCGGGTGATCGGCCAGCTCGCTCCAGCGGCGCTGCAAATAGGGGCCGATGTTATCATGAACGCGCTTAACTATGCTCTCACTTTGCATAAGCTGGATGTTGGCGATGGCCACGGCGCAAGCCACGGGATGGCCGGAGTAGGTGAAGCCGTGATTGAACTCTCCCCCCTCTTCCACCAGCACCCTGGCGACCCTGTCCCCCACCATCACGGCCCCCATCGGCAGGTAGCCGGAGGTGATGCCCTTGGCCAGGCACATGAGATCCGGCTTGATGCCGAAACCTTCGCTCGCAAACCAGTGGCCGGTGCGCCCGAAGCCGCAGATCACCTCGTCGGCGATGAGCAGGATGCCGTACTTGTCGCAGATGCGCTGGATCTCGGGCCAGTAGCTGGCAGGAGGGATGATGACGCCGCCGGCGCCCTGGATGGGTTCGCCGATGAAGGCGGCCACCTTGTCCACCCCCAGCTCCAGAATTTTCTGTTCGAGTTGACCGGCGCGCTCCAGCCCGAACTCATGGGCACTCATCCCCTGCCCCTCACCGAAGTGATAGGGCTGATCGATGTGGACTATGCCCGGGATGGGCAGGCCGCCCTGGGCGTGCATGCCCTTCATGCCGCCGAGGCTGGCGCCAGCCACGGTGGAACCGTGGTAGGCGTTGTGGCGGCTGATGATCACCTGCTTGTCCGGTTGCCCCTTGCTGGCCCAGTAGTGGCGCACCATGCGCAGCACCGTGTCGTTGCACTCGGAGCCCGAGCCGGTGAAGAAGACGTGGTTGAGGTGGGCCGGGGCCACCTCCGCCAGCAAGGTCGCGAGCTCGGCAGCGGGCGGGTGGCTGGTCTGGAAGAAGAGGTTGTAGTAAGGCAGTTGCTGCATCTGCCGGGTGGCGGCATCCACCAGCTCCTGGCGGCCGTAGCCCATGTTGACGCACCACAGGCCCGCCATTCCGTCCAGGATGCGCTTGCCGTCGGAATCTTCCAGATAGACGCCCTCGGCCTTGGTGATGATGCGGCTGCCCTTCTTGTTCAAGGCCTTAAAATCGGTAAAGGGGTGCAGATGGTGGCTGGCATCCAGTTGTTGCCACTCACGGGTACTGTGCTGCATTGCTTGCTCCTCGGTTCCTTCGATTTAAGCGATGTTCTTTATGAATCAATGAGGTGATCAGCAAGGCACGGGCGAACTGCTGCACTGGCTGCACCTCGGTTCCATCATTCTGAAGCGAAATATTGTTGTGCTGCCGTGACGGGGTGAGCCCTGCCACGACGACAGCCTCGGCGGCTGCTTGTTGACGAGGGAAGCCGGCGCCGGCTTCCCTCGAAGCAGGGTCACACGTTCAGCAGCAGGAATTCCCGTTCCCAGCGGCTGATCACCCCGAAGTAGGTCTCGTACTCCTTGCGCTTGACCGCGACGAAGGCGCGGATGAAACGCTCGCCAAGCATGTCCTTGATGGGCTCACACTGCTCCAGATGGCTCAGCGACTCCTCCAGTGAACGGGGCAGGCTGTAGGGCAGGTCATAGGCGCTCGCCTTCATCTCCTGCATGGGCTCCAGCTTCTCCAGCATGCCGAGGTAGCCGCAGGCCAGGGTCGCCGCCAGGGCCAGATAGGGGTTGGCGTCGGCGCCGGCGAAGCGGTTCTCCACCCGCCGTGCGCTCGGATCAGAGAAGGGTACCCGCAGGCCGCAGGTCCGGTTCTCTACCCCCCACTGCACGTTGCGCGGCGCGCTCTCGCCGAAGGTGAGGCGGCGGTAGGAGTTGACGTTTGGCGCCAGCAGCGCGGTCACCGCCGGGGTGTACTTCTGCAGACCGGCGATGAAGTGCATGAATAGGGCGGAGTTGCCCCCCTCACTGGTACCAAACAGGTTGTGACCGTCCATGTCCTCCAGGCTCTGGTGGATGTGCATGGCGGAGCCCGGCTCGTCGCTCATGGGCTTGGCCATGAAGGTGGCATAGATGCCGTGGCGATGGGCCGCTTCCCGCATGGTGCGCTTGAACAGGAACACCTGGTCCGCCAGATCGATGGCGTCGCCGTGCAGGAAGTTGATCTCCATCTGGGCGGCACCGGACTCGTGGATCAGGGTGTCCACCTCCAGCTCCTGGGCCTCGCAGTAGTCGTACATGTCCTCGAAGATGGGATCGAACTCGTTGACCGCATCGATGCTGAAGGACTGGCGCGCCGTCTCGGGGCGGCCGTTGCGCCCCACCGGCGGCACCAGGGGGTAGTCGGGGTCTTCGTTGCGCTTGACCAGATAGAATTCGAGCTCTGGCGCCACCACCGGCTTCCAGCCCTGCTTCTCGTAAAATGACAGGACCCGGCGCAGCACGGAGCGCGGTGCTATGTCGATGAGCTTGCCATTGATGTCGAAACAGTCGTGGATCACCTGAGCGGTCGGCTCGAGGGCCCAGGGCACGAAACGAATGGTGTTGGGATCGGGGTAGAGCTGCATGTCCCGCTCCAGCGGGTCTATCATGCTGTCGTCATCCGGATACTCGCCGGTCACCGTCTGGGTGAAGATGACCTCGGGTAGCCGCATACCCCCTTCGCGCAGGAATTTGTTGGCTGGGATGATCTTGCCTCGGGCATTGCCGGTGAAATCCGGAAACAAACACTCCACCTCAGTGATGCGATTGCTCTCCATCCAGCCCTTGATACTGTCCATGTTAAACCCCGACTCTACGGTTGCCATTGGCAAGGGTGTCTAATATAAGGAACACCCTTGTTAAGAAAATGTAATCAGCACCACCATAAAAGCCCGCGACAACGCCCCTTGTCAAGCGGTGGTGTTTAAAAAACTATAAACAACGGCCTATATAATGACCACGCCGACACCAAATACTAAACACCTTGTATCACGATCAGCCCACTGCAAAGGGGATGCCAACGACCGCCATTCCGGCACGGGTTCTCAGTCATACCTTGTCAGATGAGGACCATTTCTTTGCAAGGGCGCACAATCCTTATCCGATATGCTTTGCATGCCTGCATTTTTTTGGTACAAGGCCCGCCCTGATTTGCACTCTCCTGCATGGATTTGGTGCAAATCGGGATACAAGGGCTTGGTCTGCAGGCAGACAGCCCCCATAAATGGGAAAAATTGGGAAACTGACTGGTAGAAAACCATATGTGTGATTTCATGACTGAAGACCAACTGACCTTCTACAAGGGTCAGATCGAGCGCCAAATCATCGAGCTCGAGGAGCGTCTCAACTCTCAAGCCAGCCAGGCCATCGCCACCGATACCAACGAGATGGCCGATGAGATCGACCGTGCCAGCATCGAGGAGGCCCGCCGTCTGGAGCTGAACCGCATCGAGCACGACAAGCTGCACCTGCGCAAGCTGAAAGGGGCGTTGAAACGCATCAACGAAGGGGACTTTGGCTACTGCGAATCCTGCGGTGACGAGATCTCTCTCAAGCGGTTGCAGGCCCGTCCTGAATCCCGCTTCTGCGTCGAGTGTCAGAGCACCAAGGAATTCAACGATACCCACGTGTTCCGCCGGGTCGCCTGACTCGGCCTGACGCCGCCCGGCGCATCGGGATGCGGGCGGCGCCACCGGCTCACTCACGGCTACACAGCCAGAGCGTGGCAAGTTCTGTTAGACTCCGGGCAAGTCTTGGAATCTAACAGGAGCGCAGAGAGTGAAATGGCTCATCAGGCTGTGTTTGTGCCTGCCACTGCTGGCACAAGCACAGACTCTCACCGTCAAGGTCCCCAGCCGACCGATCAACCACCTCGATAACGAATATCAGCTCAAGTTGCTGGAGCTGGCGCTCACCCGTGCCGGTCAGCCGTTCAAGCTGGAACAGGTCGAGCTCAACCTCAACCAGTTCAGCCTGCAGCAGGAGCTCAGCAAGGGCAAGAACATCAATGTGTACTGGATGGGGACGTCCAGCACCCTCGAATCCTCCCTCATCCCTGTACCCATCCCGCTGTTCCGTGGCTTGGAAGGGCTGCGACTCTCCTTCATCCACGCCGATGCCCAGGAGAAGTTCAACCAGGTCAGCGGCCTCGCCGACCTCAAGAAGCTGAAGGCGGCGCAAGGTGTCGGCTGGGCCGACAACAAGATCCTGGAGCTGGCGGGCATCCCCACCTATGCCGGCCGCTACAGCAACCTGTTCCGCATCATCAACGACGGCGACAAGCTCGACTTCTTCCCCCGCAATGTGGTGGAGATCTTCGCCGAGCGCGCCGAGCTGAGCGCCCAGTATCCCAACCTCGCCATCGAGCAGCACCTGCTGCTGCGCTACCCCTTCGCGGAATTCTTCTTCGTCAGCCCCGAATATCCCAAGCTGGCCAAGGCGATCCAGACCGGGCTCGAGCGCGCCTACGCCGACGGCAGCTTCATGCGGTTCTTCCGCGAGAATCCCAAGATCCGCGAGGCCCTGGCCAGCGCCAATCTGGATGGCCGCCTCACCATACCCCTGACCAACCCGGACATGACCCCCCTGCTCAGGAGCATCCCGGCACAGTACTGGGACTATCCACCGGTGCAGGAGGCGCAGCCCGCCCCCTGAGAGCGCAAGCCGCCCCCTCGATGACCCGGTCGAGAGGCACACCGTCAGGCAAGCGAGCCGTCCGGGATGGACGGCAAACCGGTTTCACCCACAGCACCAGGGAGGTGCCATGAAACGACTCGAACAATGGTTCAGCGACTACGGCCAGAGCCACCGCCACCCGGTCAACATCGCCATCCACAAGGTGGCGGTACCCGGCATCTATCTGTGCGGGCTGGCCCTGCTCTGGTGCCTGCCTAATGGGCCCCTGCCCCCTGGCATCAACTGGGCCATGGTGGCGGCCGTGCCCGTGCTGCTGTTCTACCTGCGTCTCTCGCCCCCCCTGTGCCTCGGCATGACGGTGCTCACCGGCCTCGGCCTGCTGGCCTGCCAGTGGTGGCAGGGGCCCCTTCTGCTGCCGGCGCTCATCGGCTTCGTGCTACTCTGGGTCGCCCAGTTTGTCGGCCACCGGATCGAGGGCAAACGCCCCTCCTTCCTCGCCGACCTGCAATTCCTGCTGATCGGTCCCGCCTGGGTGCTGGCCAGCCTCTATCGTCGCTTGGGCCTCCCTTACTGAGGCCAGGAGAAACCCCATGTCCTACTCACGCCCCCTGCCCCTGTTGCTGACCGCCCTGCTCGCCGCCCCCGCCCTCGCGGACAAGGCCGATCCCATCGGCGAGGTGAGCACCGCCTTCAAGCTGGTCGGGCCGAATCACAAGATAGTGATAGAGGCGTTCGACGATCCCAAGATCGCCGGCATCGCCTGCTACCTGGCACGCCCCAAGACCGGCGGCGTCAAGGGCGGGCTCGGGCTGGCGGAGGATCCTTCCCACGCGTCCCTCTCCTGCCACCAGACGGGCCCCATCACCCTGCCCGCCAAGCTGAAGGCCGGGGAGGAGGTGTTCGACGTCAACACGTCCCTGGTGTTCAAGGAGCAGAAAGTGGTGCGTTTTTACGACGAGAAGCGTAATGCCTTGGTTTATCTGACTTACAGCACCAAATTGGTGGATGGTTCTTATAAAAGCGCCGTCAGCGCGGTTCCCATCATGCCCTGGGGTTAATTCCCCACGATTTATCCCGTGATGAAGGCCAACGGTTGTTGTAATTTAACCACATCGATATCTGCGGAGAGCGCACCATGAAAGTCGCCGTTTTCAGTACCAAGAGCTATGACAAGGAACACTTCCATCAGGCCAACAGCCAGTACGGCTTCGAACTGGAGTTCTTCGACGTGCGGCTGGAGGCCAAGACCGCCCGTCTCGCCCACCACTTCCCCGTGGTCTGCCTGTTCGTCAACGACGATGCCGACCGGGAGGTGCTGACCGAGCTGGCCGCCAACGGCACCAAGGTGATCGCCCTGCGCTGTGCCGGTTACAACAACGTGGATCTGGTCGCCGCCAAGGAGCTGGGGCTCAAGGTGGTGCGGGTCCCCGCCTACTCCCCGGAGGCGGTGGCCGAGCACGCGGTGGGGCTGATGATGACCCTCAACCGCCGCATCCATAAGGCTTATCAGCGCACCCGTGATGCCAACTTCTCCCTCGAGGGCCTGGTCGGCTTCAACATGCACGGTCGCACCGCCGGCATCATAGGCACCGGCAAGATCGGCATCGCCACCCTGCGTATCCTCAAGGGCTTCGGCATGCGCCTGCTGGTGAGCGACCCCTATCCGAACCAGGCGGCCATCGATCTCGGCGCCGAGTACGTGGATCTCGACACCCTGTTCCGCCAGTCCGACGTCATCAGCCTGCACTGCCCCCTGTTCAAGGAGAACTACCACCTGCTGAACAAGGAGGCCTTCGCCAAGATGAAGGACGGGGTGATGATCATCAACACCAGCCGCGGCGGCCTGCTCGACTCCAACGCCGCCATCGAGGCCCTCAAGACCACCCGCATCGGCGCCCTGGGGCTGGACGTCTACGAGGAGGAAGAAGATCTCTTCTTCGAGGACAAGTCCAACGAGGTGATCACCGACGATGTCTTCCGCCGCCTCTCCGCCTGCCACAACGTGCTGTTCACCGGTCACCAGGCCTTCCTGACCCGGGAGGCGCTGCACGCCATCGCCGACACCACCCTCAGCAACATCCAGGCCATCGAGCGCCAGGGCCACAGCGACAACGAAGTGGAATAAAGCGCCCGCCATTCAGCCGCGCCGGGTTGTGAGACCCGGCGCCTTCGGGTAGGCTACCAGCCCTTTTTTGAACAGGAGCCTGGCCGCCCATGTTTATCGGATTTGATTACGGTACCTCCAACTGCGCCGTCGCCGTGATGGAACAAGGCAGCCCCCGGCTGCTGACCCTGTCAGGCTCCCGCTACCTCCCCTCCACCCTGCACGCCCCCCACAGGGACGCCATCGCCGGCCTGCTGGCGGAGCGGCTGACCCCTGCCCGGCAGACGGAATACCTCAAGCTGCGCGGCCCCGTGGTGCCCCGGGCCCAGGCGGTACGCCGCCAGATGCGCGAAGAAGGACTGATCGACGAGCTCAGCTTCGGCAATGCGGCCCTCGAGCGCTATCTGGAGGAGCCGGACGACGGCTACTACATCAAGTCGCCGAAATCCTTCCTCGGTGCCTATGGCCTCAAGGCCCCCCAGATCGCCCTGTTCGAGGACATTGTCTGCGCCATGATGCTGCAGGTACGCGAGGAGGCGGAGCAGCAGCTCGGCCAGCCGGTGCGCGGCGCCGTCATCGGTCGTCCGGTCAACTTCCAGGGGCTGGCTGGGGAGGAGAGCAACCGTCAGGCCATCGCCATCCTGACCGAGGCGGCTCGCCTCGCCGGCTTCGAGCAGGTGGAGTTCCTGTATGAACCCGTGGCAGCCGGCTTCGAATTCGAGGCACGTCTGACCGAGGATGCCGTGGTGCTGGTGGTGGACATCGGCGGCGGCACCACGGACTGCTCCATGCTGCGCATGGGCCCGAGCCACCGAGATCAGCTGGATCGCGGCGGCGACCTGCTCAGCCACAGCGGTCAGCGCATCGGCGGCAACGACTTCGACATCCGGCTGACGGTGGAGGGCATGATGCCGCTGCTCGGCATGCACGAGACCCTCAAGACCGGCAAGCCCCTGCCCCACCCCCTGTTCTGGGATGCGGCCGCCATCAACGACGTCAGCGCCCAGAGCCGCTTCTATAGCCTGGATACCGCCCGCCAGCTCCAAGACTTGCAGCTCGACAGCCAGCCCGGCAGCAAGCTCGCCCGCCTCGCGAGCCTGCGGGCCCACAAGCTGAGCCACCAGCTGGTGTGGCGCGCCGAGCAGGGCAAGATCGCCCTCTCCGACCACGAGCTCAACCAGCAATCCCTGAGCGAGCTGGAGAAGGGGCTGGCGGCCGAGCTCAACCGCGGTCAGTTGGCCTCCGCCTCGGCCCCCTTGCTGGAGAAGATCGGCGAGCTGATGGATGAGGCCATCACCGCCGCCGGCGTGCAGCCGGATCGGGTCTTCATCACCGGCGGCAGCGCCAAGTCTCCCCTCATCAAAGACTTCATCCGCCAGAAGCTCCCAGCCATCCCTCTGGAAGGGGGAGATGACTTCGGCTCGGTAGCGTCCGGCCTCGCCCGCTACGCCGAGCGGCTGTTCGCAAACTGATCCCTGATACGCCAGAAGCTCCCCCCAATCTCCCGCTGGAAGGGGGGGACGACTTCGGCTCTGTGGCCTCGGGCCTCGCCCGCTACGCCGAGCGGTTGTTCGCCGGCGCATAAGCAGCAGTCTGAGGACAAAGGGGCCACATTGTGGCCCCTTTTTGCTGACGGCGAGCCTCGGCCGGGGCAGGTGTTGCCATTTGCCGACACCCCTCCCAGCCAAAGGGCGACAGAAGCGGTCGGTGCCCCCCTTGTCCGCCCTGCCCCGGGGCCCCCGGTGAAGGTATGCTTGTCACTCCCATCACCGGAGCCCTGCAATGCCCAGAATGTTGTTACTCCTGCTCGCCCTGCTTCTGCTCAGCGCCTGCAGCAGTACGCCTCGCTTCGCCCAGCAAGATTTGCAGCACCATCACTGGGTGCTCGACAAGCTGGATGGCCAACCCGTGGCCAACGGCCCGGACAACCGCCCCGATATCGAGATTGGCGAACACTTCACCGTCAACGGCATCGCCGGTTGCAACCGCTACTTCGGCCAGGGCAACCTCGAGGGGAACAGATTCTGGGTCAGCAGCCTGGGCAGCACCGCCATGGCCTGCCAGCCGCAGCTCGATCTGGTCGAGCAGGCGGTCCTCGCCACCCTGATGGAAGGATCTACCCTGAGTGGCGACACGGAGACGCTGATCTTGAAGGGAAAACGGCACCGTTTGGAATACAAGCTGCGGGACTGGGTGTTCTAGGAGCGTCCCCGGCTCACGAAATCTGCACCCTCACAGGAACAACTGACCAGGCTGTGGCACAATATGAGGCACTGTTCGCAATGGAGGCTGCCTCAGCCATGTCGATGGATCGCCTGTTTGACAAGATCAAACAACTGCCCACAATCCCCAAGCTGCTGCACGAGCTGATGCAGAGCTTCAGCGACGAGAATGCCCGCATCGACGAGATCGCGGCCAAGATCGCCATGGACCAGGTGATCAGCGTCAAGGTGCTGCGCATGGCCAACTCGGCCGCCCTGCGCCGGGGCAATGAGGTCACCTCCATCGAACAGGCGGTGATCCGGCTCGGCTTCAACCGGTTGCGTTCCGTGGTGGTCGCCTCCGGCATCATCAGCAGCTTCAAGGCGCCCCCCAGCTTCGACAAACACCATTTCTGGACCCAGACCTTCCAGGTCGCCACCATAGCCCGCACCCTGGCCCAGCAGACCAGGGTCGTGGATGCGGAGACCGCCTTCACCTGCGCCCTCATCCACAACATCGGCGAGCTCTTGATCCAGAGCACCCTGCCGGAAGAGGCCGAGCTCATCAGCCTGGCCATCGAGAAGGGCAGCAGCCGGGTCGAGGCCCAGCGGGAGATGCTGGGCTACGACTATGCCCAGCTCGGCGCCGAACTGGCGCGGCGCTGGAACCTGTCGGAATCCTTCGTCGATGCCATCGCCCAGCAGTTGGATCCCCTCTCCCATCAGCCGGTCAGCAAGGAGGCCGTGCTGATCCGGCTCGCCGTCTTCGTCTCCTTCGCCTGGCATGCCGGGGTGCCGGCCCAGGCCATCATCAGCCGCTTCCCCAAGCCGCTGGCCAATGAGCTGGGACTGGATCCCGCCACCCTGGCGGATCAGCTCGAACAGCTCCATGAACAGGGCAACGCCCTGGCCGATCTGCTGACCCAGTAGACTCACGCCCGGTCGACCAGAGCGGACAGGAGCCTTGTCCCATTCCGGCCGGCCGGCACACACACAAGATCACGAACGGGGTAATATCCCCCTGGCCAACCTTTGACGCAGTAGAGACCATGACCCATCCCTTCCTGTTTCATCCCCAGGTGGCACCCTGGTTCAAAGAGAGTGCCGACGCCCTGCAGCTCACCCTGTTCAGCGAGCTGGACGCCCCCATCCGGGAGGTGTGGCTGCGCCACGAGCCGGACAACGAAGAGTACCTGCTGGCCATGCGCCCGGTCTCGACCCGTGACAGGCTGCAGGTGTGGCAGGTCGAGCTGCCCCTCCTCAGGGGCCAGGAGATCCACCTCTACTGCTTCAAGTGCATCACCGACGAGGAGCAATGGTGGCTGCACGGGGCCGGCGTCAGCGCCGCCATGCCGCCACGGGAGCAGCATTTCCGCTTCAACAGCCGCCATCAGCCGCCGGCCTGGGTGCAGGATCAGGTGTTCTACCAGATCTTCCCCGACCGCTTCTGCAACGGCGACCCGTCTTTAAGCGTGCGTCACCACGAATACGAATACAGGGGCAAGGCCGTCATCAGCAAGGCCTGGGGCGAGCCGGTCAGCCGCCACGACGAGGGGCACGGTGCCTGTGAGTTCTACGGTGGGGATCTGGCGGGAATAGACGCCAAGCTGCACTACCTGCAGTCCCTCGGCATCACGGCGCTCTACCTCAACCCCATCTTCGACTCGCCGAGCAACCACAAGTACGACACCCAGGATTACTTCAAGGTGGACGCCCACCTCGGCACCAACGAGCAGTTCGCCGAGCTGACCCGCAACCTGCACCAGCGCGGCATGAAGATCATCTTGGATGCCGTGGTCAACCACACCTCCACCGAGCACCCCTGGTTCTGCCCGCCGCTCGGCGCCCAGCAGAATCCGGACTCCCCCTGGCGCAGTTTCTACACCTTCGATAAAGAGGGGGATTATGTCAGCTGGAAGGGGATCCGCAGCTTGCCCAAGCTGGACTTCTCCAGCGAGCAGGTGCAAGACGCCGTCTATCGCGCCGATAACGCCATCCTGCGCTACTGGATGCGGGCCCCCTACCAGATCGACGGCTGGCGCTTCGACGTCATCCACATGCTGGGGGAGCGGGGCTCGGCCATCGGTAACAGCGGCCATGTGCGCGCCATCCGCGGCGCCGTGAAGCAGGAGAACCCGGACGCCTACGTGCTCGGCGAACACTTCTTCGAGGCGAGCCAGTGGCTGCAAGGAGATCAGGAGGACGGCGCCATGAACTACTACGGCTTCGCCCACCCCATCCGCGCCTTCCTGGCGGGGCAGGACATCGCCTACCACCCCATCAAGATCAGCGCCGAGGAGCTGGACCGCTGGCTCAAGCTGGCGCGGGCCCATATCCCGTTCAAGAACCAGCTGGCCCAGTTCAACCTGCTGGACAGCCACGACACCGCCCGCTTCCTGCACCTGCTGGGAGAGGACAAGCAGCGCATGCGCCTCGCCGCCACCCTGCTCATCACCTATATCGGCGTGCCCTCCATCTACTACGGTGACGAGGTGGGGCTCTCCGGCGGCAACGATCCGGACTGCCGCCGCTGCTTCCCCTGGGAAACCACCGACTGGGATCACGTGCTGCACGATCACTACCGCCGCCTGATCCAGCTGCGCCGCCAGCGCCCGGCCCTGCGCCGGGGGGACATCCAGACCCTCTACGCCGGCCCCCACAGCTATGTGTTCGCCCGCACCCTGCAAAGTGATCAGGTGGTGGTGGCCTGCAACCGCCACCCCACGGAGCCGCGCACCATCAGCCTGCCCCTGTGGCAGACCGCCAGCCCCGCCAGCCGCTTCACCGACGCCTTCAACGGCGACAAGTTCGAGGTGGTGCAGGGGGAGGTGCAGCTCACCATACCGGCCAACTCGGCCAGGGTGCTGCTGTCGAGCTGAGGGTTGTGACCATAAAAAACCGGAGCCTGGGCTCCGGTTTTTTTATTTGGCATCGTCGGCAGTGATACACACTGCCTCAGCATCATTCCACTGCGCAATGACACTACCTTGTGTGAATTAGCATCAAGAATAGCCCACCACAACCACCTAAATCAGTAGTTGATGCTGATGTAAGGCACTTCCGGCACGTCCCAGTGCAGCTTGAGGAAGACGGTCAGCACGAAGAAGAAGTTCGCCAGCAGGTTCGCGAAGCGGTAGAGGATGGGATCGAAGCGCACCCCGCTCTCCTCGAGACGCACCAGCAGCCGCACCACCTTCTTGCTGCCGCAGCGGCACAGGTGCAGGGTGGGGATGGGCTGGGGCCCCTGGGGCAGCACGAAGCCGGTCACCCGGCCGCGGCTCGCCTCGTTGTAGTGGTCATAGCGCCCCTTCAGCCAGTCCAGGTCTGCCTCGAAGATGCCGAGCCGGCCACGCACCGAGCCGTTCAGGTTGTAGATGAGCCGCTGCAGAGTCGCCAGATCCGCCGCCATCTCGCGGGTCTCGGCCTCGGCGGGCAGCGCGGCGAGCACGGCCCCCACCTGGCAGCAGAGCTCGTCGGTGGCGATCTCGTAGTCGCACTGGAACTGGGTCTCGAAGATGAAGGGGTAGCAGAGCTCGCGCTTGTCTCTTGGCTTCTTGGGGTTCATGGCCGCATCTGGTCAGGGAAAAGGGCAGTGTGCCAGCCCGGCCATTGTCTAGCAAACAGGGCTGGCAAACCGCTCAAGTCATGGTTTGGCGTCAGACCTGGCCGAGCAGGCGCGCGGCCTCCAGCATCCGCTGGTTGAAGCCCATAAAGCCGGCACCCTGTCCATCGGTCTGGCCCCGTGCCGCCAGCACCGCGGGGGTGAGAGCCTGCTGCTGGGATTCCGGCAGCAGGGCATCGGCCTGCTGCTGCCACTGGCCGAGCCTCGGCAGGTAGTCCGCCAGGGGCTTGAGGCTCTCCTGCAAAGAGTGGGCCCCCTGATAGGTCTGGCTGAGGCGGGCCGACTGCCTGAGCTTGAGGGAGTAGGACGCCAGCTGGCTGTCATCCAGCGGCAAGCCGCTCAGCTTGTCCTCCAGGGTCTGGCCGTCTGCGCCGAAGAACTTGCCCGCCAGTTCGTCCAGCCCCTTCACCAGCCGGCCCATGGCCTCTATCTCGTCGCCGTCGAGCTCCCCTTCAAGGGAAAAATCGAAGCCCTGACTCGACTTCAGGCTGAGCTGGCTCCCCCCTTCCTCGCTCTGGGACTTGAACTGCCAGCTGTCGCTGAAGCGCAGTATCACCTTGTCACCGTCCCGCGTCTCGATCTCCAGGGCCCCCTGACGGCGGCTCGCCATCTCGGCATCCCCGAGTTCGGTGGGGGAGAGCTGGCCGAAGAACTCCTTCTCGAAGGACGCCAACCCCTCCTGGATCAGCTTGTAGCTCTGATCCATGCCGGTCTTGATGTCCTCGTTGTCCGCCCAGCTGCCGAGCTGCTCCCTGGCGCCGCCAAAGCCCATGTCCACCCCCTTGCGGGCCTGGGCCATCATCTCGGCCAGATCCTCGTCGCTCTTGCCGTCCGCCCGCGCCGCCCCCAGCCGCCCGGTGACGAACTGCAGCACGTTGTCCGCCACCGACTGGTAGTCGAACAGGGTCTCCGGGGTGATCGCCTCCGGTGGCTCCAGCTTGAACTCCTGGCTCTTGGGGGCCTGATAGTGCTGGCCGTTGATCTTCAGGGCGAACTGCAACGCCTGCTCAATCAGCCGCTGGGCCCATTTCGGCGGCTGGTTGAGGGAGACCTGATCCCCCTCCTCCGCCGGTTTGTTCTGGACCGTCTGAGCTGCCTTGGGGGAGGTGCCCACTCCCTTGGGTTGGGTCGCGCCCACGCCATCGATCTGCATCATTCTTCCTCCCGCCAATAGTGGTGGATCGGTTATCGGCCCGACTGGATACTTCTTGACCATAAAAACTTGGAGAATCTGCGGCCGCCTCTTACAATCTTGCCCCTTTGGTTGGCCAAGGCCTTCCCCCGGTTTTCACCCGGCTTTGCCCGGCGCATGCGAGGTATCCATGACTCAATCCCAGCGAACTCCTGCTGACTACCAGGCCCAGCTCGACGAGAAGAGCGTCCGTCTCACCGGATTGTTCGCAGGCTTCAACCCGCCGGCCCTGGAAGTGCACGCCTCCCCCGCCGAGCACTACCGGATGCGGGCGGAGTTTCGCATCTGGCACGAGGGGGATGACCTCTTCCACTGCATGTATGCCCCGGCCACCAAGGAGATCATCCGGGTCGACCAGTTCCCCACCGCCAGCCTGCTCATCAACCACCTGATGCCGGTACTCCTCGAGGGGCTGCGCCCGCACCCGGTGCTGCGCCGCAAACTGTTCCAGATCGACTACCTCTCCACCCAGTCCGGCCAGATCTGCGTGAGCCTGCTCTACCACCGCAAGCTGGAAGCCGAGTGGCTGCAGGCCGCCGAGGCCCTGCAGGCCGATCTGCGGGCCCTGGGCTTCCATCTGCAACTGATCGGTCGCGCCCACAAGCAGAAGATCTGCCTGGGGGAGGAGTTCGTCATCGAGCGGTTGAATGTGCAGGGGCGCGAGCTGGTCTACAAGCAGGTGGAGAACAGCTTCACCCAGCCCAATGCCGCCATCAACGAACAGATGCTGGGTTGGGCGCTGGACGTGACTCGGGGCAGCGAGGGGGATCTGCTGGAGCTCTACTGCGGCAACGGCAACTTCTCCATCGCCCTGGCCCGGAACTTCCGCAAGGTGCTGGCCACCGAGATCGCCAAGCCGAGCGTGGACTCCGCCCAGTTCAACATCGCTGCGAACGGGGTGGATAATCTCATCATACTGCGCATGTCCGCCGAGGAGTTCACCCTGGCCATGCGCGGCGAGCGGGAGTTCAACCGCCTCAAGGGGGTGGAGCTCAAGAGCTACCAGTGCAACACCATCTTCGTGGATCCCCCCCGCGCCGGGCTGGACGATGCGACCGTCAAACTGGTGCAGGAGTACGACAACATCCTCTACATCTCCTGCAACCCTGAGACCCTGCAGGCCAACATGGCGGTGCTCGGCGAGACCCACGAGATCGCCCGCTTCGCCCTGTTCGACCAGTTCCCCTGGACCCACCATATGGAGGCCGGGGTCTATCTGAAACGCAAGGCGGGTTAACTTCTTCCCCTCATCCCCAGCCCTTCTCCCGCCAGAGGAGAGGGGCGCCAAGGGAGTCTAGCCAGGGGTGGGAATACCGCCGACAAGCTCGCCAGCATAACGACAGGGCCCTTGGGCCCTGTCCGATTATTTAACCCTGTGCATGTGGCAACGGGAGCCGTTATGCTGGCGGCACTCGCATTCGCGCCATTGCCGGGGTGCCACGCCACCATGCCACGCGTTCTCTTTGTTGAAGATGATCCCGAAATAGGCCAGCTCATAAGTAGCTGGCTCGGCCGCCACGATATGGAAGTCCTGTTGGAGACCCGGGGGGACAGGGCGCTGGCCCGCGTCGAGGCGGAGCAGCCGGATCTGGTGCTGCTGGACATCATGCTGCCGGGTCAGGATGGCCTCTCCCTGTGCCGGGATCTCCGCCCACGCTTTGCCGGCCCCATCGTCATGCTCACCTCCCTCGATAGCGACATGAACCAGATCCTGAGCCTGGAGCTCGGTGCCAACGACTATATCCTCAAGACCACGCCGCCCCCTGTGCTGCTGGCCCGACTGCGGGTCCAGTTCCGCCAACAGGGCCAGGCACCACAATCGGCCCCTGTCAGCCCGCCCCCCCAGCGCCTGCAGTTCGGCCGCCTGCAGATAGACGGCCCGGGGCGGGACGTGCGTCTCGAGGGCCACAGCATCCCCCTCTCCACCGCCGACTTCGATCTGCTGTGGGAGCTCGCCTGCCATGCCGGCCAGATCTTGGGGCGGGAGGTGCTGTTTCGCAGCCTGCGGGGCCGTGACTACGACGGCCAGGATCGCAGCATGGACGTGGCCATCTCCCGCCTGCGCCGCAAGCTGGGGGACGATCCCAACAACCCCAGCCGGATCAAGACGGTACGTCAGAAGGGTTATCTGCTGGTGCCCCAGGCCTGGGAGTAGACCGGCAACGGGTCTTTAGATGCCACGCAGGCCAAAAGGTCAGCATAGAAAGTAAGGATGCCGTCATCGATCCATCGCCAGAGGAAGAGACCCCATGCGTCGCCTGTTTATCCAGTTCTACCTCCTGCTGATCGGCTGCTTCGGCCTCGCCATCCTGCTGATCGGCCTGGTCTATCAGGTCAGCGCCGAGCGGGCGGGGGATCGCTATCTGGAGCACATGATGCAAGGCTCCCTCGGCCTGCTCACCGGCGAGCTGGCGCGGCTACCGCCTGAACGCTGGCCCGCCCGCATGGGAGAGCAGAGCCGTCAGCTCAACCTGCCGCTGCAGGCCGGGACCCTCACCAGCCAGCCCCTGGCCCGCGAAGATCAGGCCTTCCTCGAGGCGGGCAACATCGTCATCGTCGAGGAGGACGACACCTTCCTGCAGCGCATCCCGGGCACGGATCAGGTGCTGATCGTCGGCCCCGTCCCCTATCTCTCCTACCTGCACGAGCTGCACTGGGTGGACGTGGGGCTGCTGCTGCTCATCGGCCTCTCCCTCGGTCTGCCTATCCTGCTCTGGCTGAGACCCCACTGGCGCGGCCTGCAACAGCTGGAGCAGACCGCCAGAAGGGTCGGCGACGGGGATCTCTCCAGCCGCACCGGTCTACCCGCCAGCAGCAGCCTGGCCAGGGTCGGTCGCACCTTCGATCAGATGGCGGAGCAGTTGCAGGCCATGCTGGCGAGCCGCAAACAGCTGACGGACGCCATCGCCCACGAGCTGCGTACCCCTTTGGTGAGGCTGAGATACCGGCTCGCCATGCTGGAGCCCCAGCCGGGCGAGGCGGACAGGCAGGGGCTGGAACGGGATCTCGGCGTGCTGGATGCCCTCATCGAGGAGATGCTCACCTATGCGCGCCTCGATCGCCCCGAACTGCCCCTGCAGTGCAGCGATCTGGAGCTGGGTGGCTGGGCGGCGGAGCACCTGGCCGACTGGCAGGCCCTGCGGCCGGAGAAGCAGCTCGAGTTCGTTCCCCCCGCCAGCCCCCTGCCCTGGCGCGGGGATGCCCGTCTGCTGGCCCGGGCGCTGGAGAACCTTATCGGCAACGCCCTGCGTCACGCCGCCAGTCGGGTGACCCTGAGCATGGAGCAACAGCAGGAACAGTATCTGCTGACGGTGAGCGACGACGGCCCCGGCATAGATCCGGCGCTGGCCCCCCAGATCTTCGAGCCCTTCGTGCGCCTCGACCAGAGCCGGGACAGACGCACCGGCGGGGCCGGGCTCGGGCTCGCCATAGTGCGCAGTATCGCCCGCCACCACGGCGGCGAGGTGCAGCTCCTGCCCAGCGAAACGGGGGTCCGCTTCTGCCTGGCCCTGCCCGTACATTTGGATACAAGCCGTCACCAGCCACTCACTGAAGCCGGGGCCGAGTCCCCCTAGGATGAAGCCATGGAGAAACGCTCCATGTCATCAACCCGAATGAGGAACTGGAATATGAACAAGCTGATCCCCCTGAGCCTGGCCGCTGTCTTCGCCCTGACCTCCGGCTTCACCATGGCTGCCACCCCGACCAAGGCCGCCGCCCCCAAGGCCACCCAGACCAAGGTCGTGAAGAAGCATCACAAGAACACCAAGGCGCCTGCCGTCAAGGTGGCCCCCAAGACCAAATGACGGTCGCACAAGCTCCCAGGAAGGGGTCCGTCAGGACCCCTTCTTCTTTTGGTTTCTCCGCCCGCTGGTGTCGTACATCCGGATACAAACCGTCACCAGCCGCTCACGGAAGCGCTTCCTGCCTTGCCTTAGGATGAAGTCATGGAGAGACGCTCCATAACATCCAACGAGGTAGTGAATATGAACAAGCTGATCCCCCTGAGCCTTGCCGCCGTCTTCGCCCTGACCTCCGGCTTCACCATGGCCGCCACCCCGACCCAGGCTGCCGCCCCCCACGCCACCCAGACCAAGGTGGTGAAGAAACACCACAAGGCGACCCACGCCAAGGCCGCCCCCAGCGCCAAGAAGGCCACTCCCAAGAGCGCCTGATCCCATCAGCAACCGCCAATGAAAAGGGGCCCCATCGCGGGGCCCCTTCTGTTTTCATCGGCTCAGCGCCAAGCCTGGGCTCAGCCCTGCATATAGTCCGCCGGCAGAGCGATGCGCGCCACCCCGGACTCCACGGCGGCCAACGCCACGGCGCGGGCCACCCGCGGCAGCAGGCGGGCATCCATCGGCTTGGGAATAACGTAATCCTTGCCAAAGTGCAGCTCGCTCACCCCGGCGGCGGTCAGCACCTCGGCGGGCACGGGTTCTTTCACCAGGGCACGGATGGCCTCCACCGCCGCCACCTTCATGGCATCGTTGATGCGGCTGGCGCGGGCGTCCAGGGCGCCGCGGAAGATGAAGGGGAAGCAGATGACGTTGTTGATCTGGTTCGGATAGTCGGAACGGCCCGTGCCCATGATGAGATCGTCGCGCACGGCGTGGGCCAGGGCGGGCTTGATCTCGGGGTCCGGGTTGGAGCAGGCGAAGATCACCGGATTGGGAGCCATCAGGGCCACCGCCTCGGGGGGCAGCACGTCCGGGCCCGAGACGCCGACGAACACGTCCGCCCCCTCGATGACATCCATCAGGGTGCGCAACGGGGTGTCGTTGGCGAAACGCTGCTTGTACTGGTTCAGGTCGGTGCGGCCGCGGTGGATCACCCCCTGACGGTCCAGCATGAAGATCTGCTGTGGCTGGGCGCCACAGGTGATCAGCAGATCCATACAGGCGGTGGCGGCGGCGCCGGCCCCCATGCAGACGATGCTGCTCTGCTCGATGCGCTTGCCCTGCACCTCCAGGGCGTTGAGCAGGCCGGCGGCGGTGACGATGGCGGTGCCATGCTGATCATCGTGGAAGACCGGGATGTCGCAGCGCTCGATCAGCGCCTGCTCTATCTCGAAGCACTCAGGCGCCTTGATGTCTTCCAGGTTGATGCCACCGAAGGTATCGGCGATGGCCGCGACCGTGTCGATGAACTGGGCGCTGGTCTCGTGCTTCACCTCGATGTCGATGGCGTCGATGCCGGCGAAACGCTTGAACAGCAGGGCCTTGCCCTCCATCACCGGCTTGGAGGCCAGCGGCCCCAGGTTGCCCAGCCCCAGGATGGCGGTGCCGTTGGATATCACGGCCACCAGGTTGCCCTTGCCGGTATAACGATAGGCGTCATCCGGATTGGCGGCGATCTCGCGCACCGGCTCGGCCACCCCCGGACTGTAGGCCAGCGCCAGATCGCGGGCGGTCTCGGCGGGCTTGGTGAGGGCGATGGCAATCTTGCCGGGAATGGGTTGAGCGTGGTAATCGAGCGCTTCTTGACGCAGATCGGACATGGGGAACCCCGATACGGAAGTGAATGTGGTGGTGCATGACTCGCCAGGGGCGAGGGCCCGGGATCATAAAGAAAAGCGACGCCCTTTCACAGCATAAACTATCGCCCCTCTCTACTGACAAGCCGGTTTTCAGCATGTCACACCACCCAATAATACCTATTTAGTTATAGATATGGTTTCAATCCATCACGGGTATACCGGCCCTCTGCTCCGCCTGGCGGGCGATCGCCTCCGTCATGCCCTGGAAGATGAAGAGGTGGAACGGCAGCATGGCGAGCCAGTAGGCCAGTCCCCAGGCTCCCTGCGGGTGCCAGTGGGCCGTCACCCTCAGCTGGGTCAGACCGGACTCCAGCGGCTGGATGTTGAACTCGAGCCGCCCCACACCGGGAGCCTTCATGTTGAACAGCAGATCCAGCCTGCGCCCCTCGTCCACTCCCAGGATCTGCCAGGAGTCCAGCATGTCCCCCTTCACGAAGCGATCGGGATTGGTGCGCCCCCGGGTCAGGGCCGGGCCGCCGATCAGGTGATCCATCCATTCCCGCACCACCCAGAGCTCGTTCATGTAGAAGTAGCGCTGCTCGCCCCCGAGCTGCTGCAACACCTGCCACACCACCTCGGGGGAGGCGAGACACACCGCCTCCCCGCTCGCGGTGCGATCGTAGAAGCCGTATTCCGGGTGGCGCCAACGCAGGCCGAGCGGCGTCTCCTCCCCCTGCTGCTCGGCACCCAGCTTCTGCTCCAGCGCCAGGCTCTCGGTCAGCGCCTCATCGAAGCTGAGCAGGGGCTGGGGCAACAGGGCCCGCAGCGGGCCGTCGTCCGCCGGGATGTCGTGCTTGAGCCCCCCCACCAGCGCCTTGGCCACCGGTTGGGGCACAGAGGTGGCGAACTGCAGCCACCAGGCGGACAGACGCGGGCTCAGGAAGGGGAGCGGAATGATGGGGCAACGCTTGCCGATATGGGCGGCGAACTTCTGCAACTGCTGCTGGTAGCTGAGGAGCTCGGGGCCGGCGGCGTTGAACACCTGGCCGTCCACCCCCTCTGCCTCCACCAGCCCCACCAGGTAGTGCAGCAGGTTGGAGAGGGCGATGGGCGGGGTACGGGAGCGCACCCACTTGGGGGTGACCATCATGGGCAGGTTGAACACCAGATCCCGCATCACCTCGAAAGCGGCCGAGCCCGGGCCTATGATGATGCCGGCTCTTAGCTCCACCGTGGGTACTCCGGCTTCTCGAAACAGCTCCCCGCAGTGGCGGCGGGAGTTGAGGTGGCGGCTGTTGCAGGGGTGAGGCTGGATGGCACCGAGATAGATGATGCGTCTCACCCCGGCGGCGCGGGCGGCGGCGGCGAAGTTCTTCACCCCCTGCTGCTCCAGCCGGTGAAAGCCGGCGCCGGCCCCCATGGCGTGCACCAGATAGAAGACGGTATCGACCCCGGCCAGGGCGGGCAGCAGGGTAATGGGCTTGAGGCTATCGGCGAGGCGAAACTCCACCCCCTCCGGCAGACGGCAGGAGTGCCTGGCCCCGGCGATCACCCGGTAACCCAGCCCCTGCAGGTGGGGTACCAGATAAGATCCTATGTAGCCCGCCGCTCCCATCACCAGACAATCACGCATTTGCACACTCCCCGTATTTCCCATTGACCACCCCTCATTCTTCCTTCTCCCGCAAGGGGAGGAGGGAGAGTCCCACCATAGGACAAAGCGGGGCAATACAGAACGCCGAGCAACAAAAAAGGCGCCCATTGGGCGCCTTTTTCAGAATGCTTTAGAAGTATGATTACTTCTTGGTGGTCATCGCACCGAAACGCTTGTTGAACTTGTCTACGCGGCCGCCGCTAGAAACTTCTTTCTGCTTGCCGGTATAGAACGGGTGGCACTCGGAGCACACGTCCAGGTTCAGATCTTTACCAATGGTAGAGAAGGTGTTGATGACGTTACCGCAAGAGCACTTGGCGGTGATGGCTACGTAGTCAGGATGGATACCAGCTTTCATGGACAACCTCGATAATAGGCCGTGTCGCCATCCGATCTCTTGTCGGACACCACACGATTGTTGAACACAGTTTCAAAGGCTGCGAATAATATAGGAAATGCCTGAGTTCAGGCAAGTGGCTTCGCAGAAAAAATAGGCAACCTCTGGTGAATTCTTCCCAAATCCTGGATCTGGTTCGTGTCGCTGTACCGGTGCCCCTGCGCCGTCATTTCGACTATCTCTCCCCCCTGCCCTTGCCTGCCCCCGGTTGCCGGGTCGAGATCCCCTTCGGCCCCCAGACCCTGGTCGGTCTGGTGGTGGCACACCCCGCCGAGAGCCAGGTGCCGCGCAGCAAACTCAAGCCCATCAAACGGGTGCTGGACGCAGAACCCGTACTCGGCACGGACATACTGGCGCTGATGGCCTGGAGCGCGAACTACTACCAGCATCCGCTGGGGGAGGTCTTGCCCCACGCCCTGCCGGTGCTGGTGCGCAAGGGGGAACCCGCCGCCTATCGGGAGCTGGAGTTCTGGTTCGCCACCGAGGCAGGGATGGCGATCGATCTCAACGAACTCAAGCGCGCCGCCAAGCAGCAACAGGCCCTCGCCTTCCTGCGCAAGGGGCCCCAGACCCCGTCCGCCCTCAAGCAGGAGGAGATCCAGGGTGCCGCCCTCACCGCCCTAGAGAAGAAGGGCTTGCTGGAGAAGCGCTCGCTGGAGCCGAGCCATGAAGGGGACTGGGCCACCCGTTTCGATGCAGGGGAGGGGCTGCGCCTGAACGGCGAGCAGGCGCTGGCGGTGGCCGCCGTCACCAGCCAGAGCGACAGGTTTGGCGCCTTCCTGCTGGACGGCATCACGGGATCGGGCAAGACAGAGGTCTACCTCAGCATCCTCGAGCCCCTGCTCAAGGCGGGCAAGCAGGCCCTGGTGATGGTGCCGGAGATAGGCCTCACCCCCCAGACCATCAACCGCTTCCGCCGCCGCTTCCAGGTGCCGGTGGTGGCCATGAACTCCGCCATGAACGACAGGGAGCGGCTCGATGCCTGGCTCGCCTGCCGGGACGGGGGCGCAGCCATCCTCATCGGCACCCGCTCCGCCGTGTTCACCCCGTTCAAGAACCTCGGCATCATCATCATCGACGAGGAGCACGACGGCTCCTTCAAGCAGCAGGACGGCTTCCGCTACCACGCCCGGGATCTCGCCGTGATGCGGGCCCACCGCGCCGGCATTCCCATCTTGCTCGGCTCCGCCACCCCCTCCCTGGAGACACTGCACAACGCCCGCAGCGGCAAGTATCACCACCTGCACCTGACGAGGCGCGCCGGCAACGCCCAGACCGCCCGCCAGGTGATCCTGGACATCAAGAACGTACGGCTGCAGGCCGGCCTCTCCCCCCAGCTGGAGCAGCTGATGGCGGAGCACCTTGGGGCGGGCAATCAGGTGATGCTGTTCCTGAACCGCCGCGGCTATGCCCCGGCCCTCATCTGCCACCAGTGCGGTTGGAGCGCCGCCTGCGAGCGCTGCGACGCCTGGTACACCTGGCATCAGGCCGGGCGGCGACTGCACTGCCACCACTGCGACAGCGTCCGGCCCCTGCCCCACCACTGCCCGGAATGCGGCAGCAGCGAGCTGATCGGCTCCGGGGTGGGCACCGAACAGCTGGAGCAGCTGCTCAGCACCCTGTTCCCGCAATATCCCGTGGTGCGCATCGATAGAGACAACACCCGCCGCAAGGGGGAACTGGAGACCCATCTCGGCGACATCAAGGCCGGCAAGTACAAGATCCTCATCGGCACCCAGATGCTGGCCAAGGGCCACCACTTCCCGGATGTGACCCTGGTGGGCCTGCTGGACGTAGATGGCGCCCTGTTCAGCGCCGATTTTCGCGCCGCCGAGAAGCTGGCCCAGCTCTACACCCAGGTCGCAGGCCGGGCCGGGCGCGCCAGCAAACCGGGCCTGGTGGTGCTGCAGAGCCACCATCCGGAGCACGCCCTGCTGCAGGATCTGACCCAGAACGGCTATGGCCACTTCGCCGACACGGCGCTGAAGGAGCGCCGCCTGCTGGGGTTGCCGCCCTTCAGCTATCAGGGGCTGTTCCGGGCCGAGGCCAACGGCCGCGACGAGGTGCAGCTGTTCCTCGGCCGCCTCGCCGACACCCTGCACAGCGCCCGCTACCCCCAGGTGCAGGTGCTGGGACCCATCAGCGGCTTCATGGAGCGCAAGGCGGGCAAGTTCCGCATGCAGTTGCTGGTACAGGGGCCGAACCGGGCCCCCCTGTCCCATCTGCTGGACTGGGCGGTCAAGGAGCTGGACGGCTGGCCGGAGACCAAGAAGGTGCGCTGGAGCCTGGATATCGACCCCACCGAGTTGAACTAGCGATAATAGTGAACACTCGCCATGTCGTGTTTGCTCACTTCTCCCCCTCGCGGGAGAAGTGTTGGGGATGAGGGTGATTGCCCGAAAACAACGAGGGGGCCTTGGCCCCCTCGTTATGTTTACCTCATTACGGCTCCTGCCTATTCGGCAGCCTGGGAGACCCCGGTCAGCCTTACCTCGACCCGGCGATCCGGGGCCAGGCAGGCGATCATCTGGGCCTTGGCCGCATTCGGGCAGCTGCCTCCGGTCACCGGGGAGGACTCACCCCGTCCCTCTGCCCGCACCTTGTCGGCAAACAGCCCCTTGGCGATGAGATAATCCGCCACCGTGCGGGCACGCTGCTCGGACAGGGACTGGTTGTAGGCATCGGAGCCCAGGCGATCGGTGTGACCGATGACGGTGGCGATCCCGTCCTTCGGATTGGCGGCCAGGATCTGGGCGAACAGGTTGTCCAGCGCCTGGCTCGCCTCCTGCTTCAGGGTGGCCCTGTTGAACTCGAACAACACGTCGGAGTCCAGGCTGAACTGCTTCTCCACCAGCACGGGGGCCGGCGCGGGTTCAGGGGCCGGAGTCGGCGCCACCGGCTCGTCACCTATCTGGCCGAAGCGGTAGAGCATGCCGACCGACAGCAGGCCGTTGTCCATTTCTATGCCGGACTCCCCGGGGGAGGTCTTGCCAAGAGGGGTGGTGTACTGATACTCGAAGCGGGCGGCCCAATCCTTGTCGATGGCGTATTCAACCCCGAGCGCGCCCACGAAGGCGGCCCCGTGGTAGTTGCCGCTGTTCGACTCCGACAGGGAATTGACGCCGTCCCGGTACCAGGCGTTGATGGAACTGTCGGTCCAGGCGTAGGCGCCCCCCAGGCGGCCATAGATGTCCAGGGCCGAGGTCGCGGGCAGGATGATCCTCATGGTGGCCTGCACCATCTGGGCCTTGGCCTCACCCTCCAGTCCGGAATCTATGCCATTGCCCGTATAGTGTCTGTCCACCTCGTACTTGCCGAGCCAGTCATAGCCCAGCTCGACGGCCAGGTTGCGATTGATCTGATAGCCCGCGAAGGCCCCCAGCCCCAGATCGTCGCTGTTTTCGTTCACCCTGGCGGCATCCAGCATATTCTCGATCTGGGAGTCGTAATCCACCCCGTAGTAGTTGGGCCAGCCAGCCTTGCCGCCGACATACCAGGTGTTGTCCTGGGCGGCGGCCGACGCCGCCCCCGATGCCATCAGACCGCCGATGAGGGCGGCGAGCATAGACTTGTTCATGATGAGCCCCTGCAATGAATTGTTATGACGCTGGATGCGCCTCTCTTCCCTGACGGGGCCCCGAACGCAAGCCCCGCGCCCAGATTATCCCATCTGTGACCAGCCTCAAATGACCAGGGACTCAGGAGTGTGATATTGGCGACATTATCGACCCACACAAGCCCCTTTCCCCGTACCGCCCATAAAAAACGAAGGGCAAAGCCCTTCGTTTTCAGACGGTTGCCAGCAACCAAGTCTAGCTCGCCAGGAACAACCGTGCAGATGGGATCCTCGTTCATCTCCTGCCAACCATCGCCGACCTCGTGCAACGCACCATAAAAAACCGGAGAGCGAGGCTCTCCGGTCGTGGATCAGGGCTAGGCGTTCAGTCCCTCCGACTCTCGCTTGCCAGGAATAACCTGTAGGCGGGATCCTCGCTCACCTCCTTCCAGCCGTACCCCAGCTCGTGCAGGTAGTCGTGGAAGGCGGCCACGTCCTCGTCCGGCAGTTCGAAGGCGCAGAGCACCCGGCCATAGTCGGCGCCGTGGTTGCGGTAGTGGAACAGGCTGATGTTCCAGCGACAGCCGAGGGTCTCCAGGAAGCGCATCAGGGCCCCCGGTTGCTCCGGGAACTTGAAGCTGTAGAGCCTCTCGCCCAGCGGCCGCGCCGGGCGGCCGCCAATCATGTAGCGCACGTGATTCTTGGCCAGCTCGCTCTCGGTCATGTTGACCACGGGGTAGCCGTTGCCGCCGAGCTGATCGATGATCTGGCCCAGCTCCTCGTCACCGCCGGTGAGGCGCACCGAGACGAACAGCGAGGCCTGTTCGGCGTCCGCGTAACGATAGTTGAACTCGGTCACCATGCGAGGCCCGAGCTGGCGGCAGAAGTCGAGGAAGGCCCCCTTGCGCTCGGGGATGGTCACCGCCAGCATGCCCTCGCGCTTCTCGCCGATCTCGCAGCGCTCCGACACGTAGCGCAGGCTGTGGAAGTTGACGTTGGCGCCGGACAGGATGGCCGCCATGCGCCCGCCCTTGACCTGCTCCCGCTCGCTGTAGGCCTTGAGCCCCGCCAGGGACAGGGCACCCGACGGCTCGGCGATAGCGCGGCAGTCGTCAAAGATGTCCTTGAGGGCCGCGCAGATCTGGTCGTTGGAGACGGTCACTACCTCGTCCAGATACTGGTTGCACAGGCGGAAGGTCTCCTCACCGATGCGCTTGACCGCCACTCCGTCCGCAAACAGGGAGACCCGATCCAGATTGACCGGCTCACCGGCCGCCAGCGCCGCCTTGAGGCAGGCGGAGCCCTCCGCCTCCACCCCGATCACCTTCACATCCGGCAGCAGCTGCTTGATGTAGACCGCCACCCCGGCGGCCAGGCCGCCACCCCCCACCGGCACGAACACATGGGTGAGATGGGTATCCTGCTCCAGCAGCTCCTTGCCTATGGTGCCCTGGCCCGCGATCACCTCGACGTCGTCGAACGGCGGGATCAGGGTATAACCCTCGCTCTCGGCGAGGCGGCGGCTCTCGCCGTAGGCCTCGTCGAAGCTGTTGCCAAACAGCAGCACGTTGCCGCCCTGGCGGCGCACCGCGTCGATCTTGATGTCCGGGGTGGTGGTGGGCATCACTATGATGGCCTTGATGCCGAGCTTGGCCGCCGACAGGGCGACCCCCTGGGCGTGGTTGCCGGCGGAGGCGGCGATAACGCCGCGCTCCTTCTGCTCCTGGGTCAGGGTCGCGATCTTGTGATAGGCACCTCGCAGCTTGAAGGAGTGCACCGGTTGCAGGTCCTCCCGCTTGAGGGCTACGTGATTGCCGAGCCGTTCGGACAATTTCTTGAGGGTTTGCAGCGGTGTCACTCGCGCCGCCTCATAGACGGGGGAGAGCAACACCTTGCGTAGATAATCCGCCGCAGAGACCATGGCTCACTCCTCCAGCTTGCTGAGATCGCGCACCGCGCCCTTGTCGGCACTGGTGGCCAGCATGGCGTAGGCACGCAGGGCATAGGAGACCTGACGCTGACGGTTGAGCGGCTTCCAGCCACGGGCATCGACGGCGGCGCGACGCGCGGCCAGCACGCTGTCGGCCACTTCCAGCACCATGCTGCGGGCCGGGATGTCGATGTTGATGATGTCGCCATCCTCCACCAGGCCTATGGTGCCGCCGGAGGCCGCCTCCGGGGAGACGTGGCCGATGGAGAGGCCCGAGGTGCCGCCGGAGAAGCGCCCGTCCGTGATCAGGGCGCAGGCCTTGCCGAGCCCCATGGACTTGAGATAGGTGGTGGGGTAGAGCATCTCCTGCATGCCCGGGCCCCCTTTCGGCCCCTCGTAACGGATCACCACGACCTCGCCGGCCTGCACGGTGCCGTCCAGGATACCCGCCACTGCGGTGTCCTGGCTCTCGAACACCCGGGCCGGGCCACGGAAGCGGAGGTTCTCCTCATCCACCCCGGCGGTCTTGACGATGGCACCGTTGATGGCGAGGTTGCCGGACAGCACGGCCAGGCCCCCCTCCAGGCTGTAGGCGTTGTCCAGGGAACGGATGCAGCCCTCGGCGCGGTCCAGATCCAGCTCCGGCCAGCGGCAATCCTGGCTGAACGCCTTGGTGGTGCGGATGCCCGCCGGGCCCGCACGGTAGAAGTCGTGCACCGCCTGGTCGTCGCAGCGGCTGACGTCGTATTGCGCCAGCAGCTCGACGAGGGAGGTGCCGAGCACGTTGCGGGCATCCCCATGCACCAGACCGGCCTTCTCCAGCTGACCCAGGATCGCAACCACGCCACCGGCGCGGTGCACGTCCTCCATGTGGTATTTCTGGGTGGAAGGGGCCACCTTGCACAGCTGGGGCACCTTGCGGGACATGCGATCGATGTCGGCCATGGTGAAGTCCACCCCGGCCTCCTGGGCCGCCGCCAGCAGGTGCAGCACCGTATTGGTGGAGCCGCCCATGGCGATGTCCAGCGCCATGGCGTTCTCGAACGCCGCCTTGGTGGCGATGTTGCGCGGCAGGGCGGTCGGGTCTTCCTGCTCATACCAACGCTTGGCCAGGGAGACGATGCGCTGGCCCGCCAGCTTGAACAGCTGCTCCCGATCCGCGTGGGTCGCCAGCATGGAGCCGTTGCCCGGCTGGGAGAGGCCGAGGGCCTCGGTCAGGCAATTCATGGAGTTGGCGGTGAACATGCCGGAGCAGGAGCCGCAGGTGGGGCAGGCGCTGCGCTCGACCTGTTCGCTCTGGGCGTCGGAGACCTTGGGATCGGCCCCCTGGATCATGGCGTCCACCAGATCCAGCTTGATGATCTGATCCGACAGCTTGGTCTTGCCCGCCTCCATGGGGCCGCCGGAGACGAAGATCACCGGGATGTTGATGCGCAGGGCGGCCATCAGCATCCCAGGGGTGATCTTGTCGCAGTTGGAGATGCAGACCATGGCATCGGCGCAGTGGGCGTTGACCATATACTCCACGGAATCGGCAATCAGTTCGCGTGAAGGCAGGGAATAGAGCATGCCGCCGTGGCCCATGGCGATGCCGTCATCCACGGCTATGGTGTTGAACTCCTTGGCGACCCCGCCGGCGGCCTCGATCTCGCGGGCCACCAGCTGGCCGAGATCCTTGAGGTGCACGTGGCCCGGTACGAACTGGGTGAAGGAGTTGACCACGGCGATGATGGGCTTGCCAAAATCCTGATCGGTCATGCCGGTGGCACGCCAGAGCGCGCGGGCCCCGGCCATGTTACGTCCGTGGGTGGTGGTGGCGGATCTCAACTTCGGCATTGTCTCTACTCCCTGAATGCCCATGGGGCTCATTATCTTTGAAACATGAATGTGACTCGCGAGTCGGCAATCGACTCTGCTCAATGCACGCCGGCGCCACTGAGCAGAGGCGACTCGGGGAGGCCTAGCCTCCCCGTGCTCATCAATCTCTGACTGGGGTCAACCAGCCCCATTTGTCTTCGGTCTGGCCGTTGAACAGGCCGAAGAAGGCGTTCTGCAACTGCTCGGTCACGGGGCCACGGCTGCCGGCCCTGACCTTCATCCGATCCACGGAGCGCACCGGGGTCACCTCAGCGGCGGTACCGGTCATGAAGATCTCGTCCGCCACATACAGCGCCTCGCGTGGCAGCGCCTGCTCGCGCACCTCGTAACCCAGGTCACGGGCTAGGGTCATGATGGTGTCGCGGGTGATGCCGGGCAGGATGGCGGCGGTGGCGGGGGGCGTGAACAGCACGCCATTCTTCACCAGGAAGAGGTTCTCCCCCGCCCCCTCGCTCAGGTAGCCGTTCACGTCCAGCGCCAGCCCTTCGGCGAAGCCGTTGCGCTTGGCCTCCCGGCTGATGAGCTGGGACGACAGATAGTTGCCGCCCGCCTTGGCACCGGTGGGGATGGTGTTCGGCGCGAGCCGGTTCCAGGAGGTGACGCACACATCCACCCCGTTCTTCAGCCCCTCTTCCCCCAGATAGGCGCCCCAGGGAACGGCGGCGATCATGAGATCGGCCTTGGCATCGAGCGGCGGATGCAGCCCCAACCCCACGTTGCCGATGAAGGCCAGGGGGCGCAGATAGCCGCTCTTCAGACCGTTCTCACGCACCACGGCGCGGCAGGCCTCGTTCACCTCGGCCTCGCCATAGGGCAGGTCCATCCAGTAGATCCTGGCGGAGTCGAACAGACGGCGGGTGTGCTCCTGCAGGCGGAAGATGCAGGTGCCCTTGGGGGTATCGTAGGCACGCACCCCCTCGAACACGGAGGAGCCGTAGTGCAGGGCATGGCTCATGACGTGAACCTGGGCATCCTGCCAGGACACCATCTTGCCGTTGAACCAGATGTATTGGGGCTGATTGGCGGATTGGGAAGGCTGTGACATTGGCTTTGCTCCTTAAGCGCTGATCCGGGATGGCTGTTCCAGTGCATCGACCCGGGAGACGTCCACCAGCTTATTCAGCTGGCTCCACAACTGCTGGATGGGACGCTCCGACTCGACAGTAACCGTGATCCGCAGCTGTTGGCAATCCTGCTCCATATGCAGGGCATTGAGGGCGAAGCCGCGGTGGCGGACCACCCGCAGCACCCGTTCCATCACTTCGGGTCTGGGCTGGGCGTGGATATGCAGGGTGTGCTGGTGCTGACTGTACTGGTTCATGGGCGTTGCTCCATCATCTTGTGGTTCGCGACTCCCGGGGGAACCAGGGGCCAGACGTTTTCTTCCTCTGAAATCGCCACATGCAGCAGGTAGGCGCTCTCGCTCGCCAGCAGGCGATCAAGGGCACCGGCTATCTGCTCCTTGCATGTGATGGTCTCGCCCGGGATGCCGAAGGCGGCGGCCAGGGCGACGAAGTCGGGGTTGTCGGAGAGGATGGTCTCGCTGTAACGGCCATCGAAGAACAGCTCCTGCCACTGGCGCACCATGCCGAGGCGCTGGTTGTCCAGCAACACCATCTTCACCTGGAGTTGGGCGCGGCGAATGGTGCCGAGCTCCTGCACGTTCATCATGAAGGAGCCATCCCCGCTCACCAGCACAGCTTCATCCTCCGGGCGCGACATCTTGGCACCGATGGCGGCGGGCAGGCCGAAGCCCATGGTGCCGAGACCGGCGCTGGAGAGGTGGTTGCGCGGGCTGGTGAAGCGCATGTGCTGGGCCACCCACATCTGGTGCTGGCCCACGTCGCAGGCCACCACGCTGCTCTCGGGCAGACGAGAAGAAAGCTCTTTGAGCAGGGCCGGGGCATAGATGGCCTGGCCCGGGTGGTCGTAGCGAAACGCGTATTCCCTGGCCATGGCGGCGCAGTGCTCACGCCAGGGGGTTATGTCGAGGGCCATGGCGAGCGCGGGCAGCACCAGGGTCAGATCCGTGGTGATCCCCACCTCGGCGGCGCGGCGCTTGCCGAACTCGGCGGCGTCCACGTCCAGATGGATCACCTTGGCGTGGGGGGCGAACTCGTCCAGCTTGCCGGTCACCCGATCATCGAAACGGGCCCCCACCACCAGCAGCAGATCGCACTGCTGCACCGCCAGGTTGGCGGCCTTAGTGCCGTGCATGCCGAGCATGCCGAGGTAGACGGCGCTGTCGGGATCCAGCGCCCCTATGCCCTTGAGGGTGGTGACCGCCGGCATGCCGGTGGCGGCGGCAAAGTCACGCAGCTGTTCTTCCGCATTCGCCATGCCCACCCCGCCACCGACGTAGAGCACGGGGCGCTCGGCGGCGGCCAGCAGGGTGCGGGCAGCCGTCAATTCCGACGGGTTGAGCGCCTGCAGCTCCTCCACCGCGAACAGCGGGCTCTGCTTCGGCACGGCGGCCAGTTGCACATCCTTGGGCAGATCGATGAGCACGGGGCCGGGGCGACCCGAGGTGGCGATGGCGAAGGCTTCTGCCAGCACCTGCCCCAGTTCGGCGGGATCCGTGACCATGAAGGAGTGCTTGGTGCAGGAGAGGGACAAGCCGAGCACGTCGACCTCCTGGAAGGCATCGGTGCCCACGGCGGCGCAGGGCACCTGACCACTAATGGCCACCAGGGGGACGGAGTCCAGCAGCGCCTCCGCCAGCCCGGTCACCAGGTTGGTGGCGCCCGGACCCGAGGTGGCGATGCAGACCCCCACCTGGCCGGAGGCACGGGCATAACCCACGGCGGCCATGGCAGCCCCCTGCTCGTGGCGGCAGAGCTGATGGGCCAGGCCACCGTCATACAGAGCGTCGTAGACCGGCATGATGGCCCCGCCCGGGTAGCCAAACACCTGGGTCACACCCTGTTTCTTGAGAGCCTGTACCAAAAACTGCGCGCCGTTCATGTGGAAAATCCTGTCCTTTGGTCGAAAAAAAACCCCCGGGCCGTTAGGCTCGGGGGTCGCTTGTTTTCGTTCTGTCCGGTGGTGGGTCTATCCCTTGTTCCGTGCAGCTAAACGAGCCCCGAGCGGTGAGATAATAATCACCACTAGGACCACAATAATGCTGACGAAACGGGAGGCCATGTTCATAGTTACAACCGGAAATCCTGTGAAATTGGGCGGTTCTTGCCGCGAATGGCTATTAGAACTAGCACGGTGATTTTCATTGGGCAAGCACTTTTTACCTGACAAGACTCTGTATAAACGCAAGCCCAGTGCCCATTACTGGAACAAAAAACTAATAAAAAACGGTTAACCAGCATATACATCAAACCAAGGACGGGATTTATGTCATTAGCTGTGGTTTATAGCCGTGCCAGCCTGGGCATCTCTGCCCCTCAGGTGACGGTGGAGGTCCACCTCTCCAACGGCCTGCCCGCCTTCAACATGGTGGGGCTGCCGGAGACCTCGGTGAAGGAGTCCCGGGACAGGGTGCGCAGCGCCCTGCTCAACGGCAACTTCGAGTTTCCCTCCAAGCACATCACGGTCAACCTGGCCCCCGCCGATCTGCCCAAGGAGGGGGGCCGTTTCGATCTGGCCATCGCCATCGGTATTCTCGCTGCTTCCAAGCAGATACCTGCAAAATACCTGCTCGATCACGAATTTTTAGGGGAACTCGCCCTGACCGGCGAGATCCGCCCCGTGCTGGGGGTGCTGCCCGCCGTGCTCGCCTGCCGGGATGCGGGGCGCACCCTGCTGGTGCCGAGGGAGAATGGCCAGGAGGCCTCCCTCATCCAGGATGCCGAGGTGCGCACCGCCCATCAGCTGCTGGCGGTCACCGCCTGGCTGGCGGGCCAGTATGAGCTGCCCCTGCCCGAGCTCCAGAGCACGGAGATCTTGCCCGATATCCCGGATCTGCAGGACGTGATCGGCCAGTCTCAGGCCAAGCGCGCGCTGGAGATCGCCGCCGCCGGCAGCCACAACCTGCTGTTCATCGGCCCGCCCGGCACAGGCAAGAGCATGCTGGCGAGCCGCTTGCCCGGCATCTTGCCGCCGCTGAGCGAGCAGGAGGCGCAGCAGACCGCCGCCATCCACTCCATCGGCGGCCTGACCCCGCGGGCCGGTCACTGGCACCACAGGCCCTATCGCACGCCCCATCACAGCGCCTCCGCCGTAGCCCTGGTCGGCGGTGGCAGCCACCCGAGGCCGGGGGAGATCTCCCTCGCCCACAATGGCGTGTTGTTTCTGGACGAGTTGCCGGAGTTCGAGCGCAAGGTGCTCGACGCCCTGCGCGAACCCCTGGAGACCGGCCATATCACCATCAGCCGGGCTGCTCGTCAGGTGGATTTTCCCGCCCGTTTCCAGCTCATCGGCGCCATGAATCCCAGCCCCTGCGGCCATTACGGGGACGGCCAGACCCGCTCCAGCCCGGATCAGATCCTGCGCTACCTCGGCAAGCTCTCCGGCCCCTTCCTCGACCGGTTCGATCTGACGGTGGAGGTGCCGCTGCTGCCCAAGGGCAGCCTCACCGGCAAGGTGGAGCGCGGCGAATCGAGCCGGCAGATCCGCGAGCGAGTGCTGGGGGCGAGGGCCCGCATGCTGGCCCGCAGTGGAAAGCTCAACAATCTGCTGGATAGCCGCGAAATCGAGGTCGTTTGCCGATTATCGCCACAGGACGCCGAATTTCTGGAGAACGCCATCCAGCGGCTCGGCCTCAGCATACGGGCCTGGCACCGCATCCTGCGAGTATCCCGCACCATAGCCGATCTGGCGGGGCGGCCCGATATTGGCAAGGAACACCTGATCGAGGCACTCGGTTACCGCGCCATGGACAGGCTGCTCTCCCGGCTGCGCAGCGGCTGAGCGAGAGGATGTCATGACGGCAAGGGCCTCGTTCGAGATGGGCTCTGCATGGTTTAACGGGCCAGCGGCTGATAATATGGGCACAGATCTGACCACTTGCTGGTCATCCATAGACAAGAAACGGACCCGACTCATGGCCAACAAGCTGATAGAGGGACTGCGCGGCAGCCTCTCGACCCTGCTCTATTTCCTCAACACCCTGTTCTGGTTTGTCCCCATACTGCTGCTGGGCCTGCTCAAGCTGCTGCTGCCCCTCAGGGGGTGGCGCACCCTGTGCAACGCGCTGCTGGACGGCAGCGCCGGCTGCTGGATAGGTTTCAACAATCTGATCCAGAAAGTCATCATCAGAACCCCTTTTGAGGTGGTCGGAGTGGACAAAGGGAGCCGGAATGAGTGGTATATGGTCATCGCCAACCATCAATCCTGGGTCGACATACTGGTATTGCAGCGGATTTTTAATCAGAAAATCCCCTTCCTGAAGTTTTTCCTCAAGAAAGAACTGATTTGGGTACCTTTTCTCGGCCTGGCCTGGTGGGCGCTGGATTTCCCCTTCATGCGGCGTTATTCCCGTAAATTTCTGGAAAAACACCCCCATCTGAAGGGAAAAGACATAGAAACTACCCGCAAGGCCTGTGCCAAGTTCCGCCATATTCCGGTGAGTGTGATGAACTTCGTGGAGGGCACCCGCTTCACCGCCCGCAAGCATGACAAACAGGCCGCCCCCTACCGTCACCTGCTGCATCCGAGGGCCGGCGGGGTCGCCTTCACCCTGGCTGCCATGGGGGATCAACTGCACAAGCTGGTGGATGTCACCATCGCCTATCCGGGCGGCATCCCCAGTTACTGGGACTTCATGTGCGGTCGAGTCAGGGAGATCAAGGTTCGGGTCCGCTTCTTGCCGATCGAACGCAATCTGGTGGGGGATTACTTCAATGACCCCGAATTCCAACAAGAGTTTCAGCAGTGGTTGAACGGGATCTGGCACGAGAAGGACCTGACCCTGAACCAGCTGCTGGCGAACGAGACGCCCTAAAGGACGCCATGCTAAGCCTGCTCCCCGGCCCCCTGGTGCTGCTCATCAGCGCCGGCCTGACCATTTTGTTCACCGCCCTGTGCGCCAGCCTGATCCTGCTGGTCTCCCTGGCGAAACTGCTGCTGCCGATCCCGGCCTTCGGCCGCGCCTTCAGCCGCCTCAACAACCGCTTCATGCGCCTGTGGTTGGCCTGCAACGCCCTGGTGATCCGCCTCACTACCCGCATCCAGTGGCAGGTGGAGGACGACACCCGGCTGCGCAAGGATGGCTGGTACCTGATCGTCAGCAACCACATGAGCTGGACCGACATAGTGGTGCTGGGTCACCTGTTCCGGGACAGGCTGCCGGTGCCCAAGTTCTTCATGAAGCACGAGCTCATCTACATCCCCCTGCTAGGGCTCGCCTGCTGGGGGCTGGACATGCCCTTCATGCGCCGCTATTCACGATCGTTCCTGCTGAAAAACCCTCACCTGAGAGGTAAAGACATCGAAACGACTCGCAGCGCCTGTGAGAAATTCCGCCACATCCCGACCACTGTCATCAACTTCGTGGAAGGCACCCGGTTTACCGAGCCCAAGCGGGATACGGTGCGCTCCCCCTATCGTCACCTGATGCCCCCCAAGGCGGCGGGGCTCGCCTTCACACTGGCGGCCATGGGGGATCAGTTCGACAGCCTGATCAACGTCACCATCAGCTATCCGGACAACATGGCGACGCCGTTCAAGGACTTTCTGATGGGGCGGATGAAGCGCATTCGGGTACGCATCGAGGAGCTGCCGGTGGACGAGCAGCTGGTGGGGGATTACTTCAACGACAAGCAGTTCAAGCGCGGTTTCCAGCAGTGGCTGAACCAGCGCTGGCAGGAAAAAGATCGGGTGCTGAGCCAGTGGCAGGGAGCAGAGGCCACTCAGGCCGAGCCTGCCCCCGCTCCCAAGGCGGTGGCGGACGAGAGCGCCGAGGCCAACTCGGGCAGCTGATCCTCCGAGAAGACGCGGATCCCGTGGCGGCGCAGCAGGGCCGTGGTCTTGCCCGCCCCCGCCACCGAGATCCCCTCGAAGCGGCCGTTGTAGATGCGGCCGCTGCCACAGGAGGGGCTCCCTTCTTTGAGCAGGGCGAAGCGAATGCCCTGAGCCTGACAGAGTTGCAGCGCCAGTTCGGCGCCGCGATCGAACTCGGCCGTCACATCCAGCCCGCTCTCTGTCAGCACCCGCTCACCCTGGCGCTCGGCAGGGGGGCGCGGGGTTGGCAGGCCGCCCGCCACCTCGGGGCAGAATGAGAGCACTCGCCCCTCGGCCCCCAGAGCCGCCAGCCAGTCGCTGACGATGCCCTTGCTCTGGCCATCGTAACGCACCGGCTGCCCCAGCAAACAGGCGCTCACCAATACCCTCTGTACACCTGCCTCACTCATGCCTCAACTCCCTGTTAGCAGATGGGATAGCCACTTACCCGATCACCATAACGCCATGCAGCCGGGTCTGGCGGATAGACATTCGACCACTGTAGTCGGTACACCTTCATGCCTCAGCCCCGTTCATCACCTGATCGAACATCACGCAGCTTGGGTTCTCCAGCCGATAGAGGATGGCGGGGCGCTGCTTGCCGGTGCGCTTGCGGCCGGTATCCACCAGGACGTCGGCACGGTGGATGCGTTTGCGAAAGGCCGCCGTGTTCATGGGAGTCTGCAGAATGATTTCGAAGGCGCGCTGCACCTCGGAGAGGGTGAACTCGCTCCCCAGCAGTTGCAGCGGCAGCGTGCTGTAGCGGCTCTTGATGCGCAGCCGCTCCAGCCCCTTGGCGATGAGATGGACATGGTCGAAGGCGAGGCCCAGCCCCGGCAGGGCCGAAAGCGGGTGCCAGCAGCCGCGCACCGCCTCCACCTCGGGCTCCACCAGACAGAGATAGACCAGAGTGGTGGACCAGCCGCGGGGATCCCGCTCCAGATTGCCGAGGGTGCAGACCTGCTCGCTGTAGCAGTCCCCCAGCCCCCACTCCGTCAGCAGGCGATGGCGGGCTGCGTCCAGATCCCGGTCGCGGGTCTCGTCGATGCGCAGGGCCGGCAGTTGCCAGCATTGGGCAAAGGGGGGGCGATCGCGGGTCTCGAGGAGCAGCTCGAGCCGCTCCTCGTTCAGCCGCAGCACCACCATATCCAGACTCATTCTCGGCATCTCGGTCGACCTGCTCGCCTTCTAATAATGTTTGGTAGATAATATCACAAGAATATTATGTGCAGGAGCCACCCATGGGAATCGTCGCCAGCCTGGATATTGATGCGCAGAAGGGATTCACCCCCCTCTGCCCGAACGAACTGCCCGTCGCGGGCGGGGATGAGATAGCGGCTGCGCTCAACGCCCAGGCGGCCCTCGCCAGCCTGCGAGCCGGCAGCAAGGATGCCCACCCCCGCAACGCCGCCTGGGTCGTGACCGATCCCGCCGGCATGCTGCTGCCCCTGGACTTGCCGAACGCCGACCTCACCTGGCCGGCCCACTGCGTACCGGGCACCCCGGGCTTCGAGCTGCTGGACGGCCTGCCCGCCCCCATCGACTACGACTTCTTCGTCTGGAAGGGGGTCGAGCCGGATCTGCATCCCTACGGCGCCTGCTTCCACGATCTGGCGGAGCGACGCAGCACAGGACTCATCGAGTTCCTGCAGGCTCGCGGCGTCGATACAGTTCTGGTTGGCGGCCTGGCCACCGACTACTGCGTCAAGACCAGCGTGCTGCAGCTGCGCCGCGCCGGCTTCAGGGTCATCGTCCACCTCGACGCCTGCCGTGGCATAGCCCCCGAGACGGTCGCCCAGGCCCGCACCCAGATGATCGAGGCCGGGGCCGAGCTGGCCCAGACCCTGACCCATGTACAACAGCTGCTGGACGTCTGATATGCCTTCCATTCGCCACTGCCCATCCGATACCGGCGCCCGCGAGCTACCCATGCAGCAGAGCGATGCCGTTCGCTCCCGCCTGCGAGGAGTCTGATATGCCTCCCATTCTCAACAGCCTGCTCGACACCGATGCCTACAAGCTGCACATGCAGCAGGCGGTGTTCCATCGCTACCCCGATGCCGAGGTAGTGGCAGAGTTCCACAGCCGCAACGAGGAAGATCTGCTGCCCATGATGGGGGAGATCGAGGAGCAGCTGCGCCTCGCCGGCTCATTGCGGCTCACCCGGCCCGAACTCAACTTCCTGGCCGAGCGCCCCTTCTTTACCGCCGACTACCTGGATCACCTGCGTAGAAAGCCGCTGGATGCCTCATTGCTGCGGGTATTCGAGCAAGATGGCCGCATCAATGTGCGGGTCGAAGGCCCCTGGCAGGACGTTATCCTGTGGGAGATCCCGGTGCTCGCCATCATCAGCGAGATGCGCAACCGCTTCCGCTATCCCCAGTTCGGGGTGAGCCAGGCCCTGACCCGGCTGGATCAGAAGATAGACAAGCTGGAGCGGACCCTGAGCCCGGCGGAGATGAAGGAGTTCAATCTCATCGACTTCGGCACCCGTCGTCGCTTCTCCCACGCGGTGCAGGATGCCGTGGTGGGCCGCCTCAAGGAGCGGCTGCCGGCGTTTCGCGGCACCAGCAACTACCAGCTGGCCCAGAAGTACGGGCTGCCGGCGGTGGGCACCCAGGCCCACGAGTGGTTCCAGGCCCACCAGCAGCTCGGCTTCCCGCTGGAGCACAGCCAGCGCGCCGCCCTCATCAGCTGGCTGGACGAGTTCACCAACCATCTCGGCATCGCCCTGACCGACTGCATCACCATGGATGCCTTCCTGCGGGACTTCGACTTCGAGCTGGCCAGCCGCTATCAGGGGCTGCGCCACGACTCCGGCGATCCCGTAGTATGGGGGGAGAAGGCCATCAGCCACTACCAGCGCCTCGGCATCGACCCCACCGAGAAGACGCTGGTGTTCTCCGATGGTCTCAATCTGGACAAGGCGGTGGAGCTGTTCCGTCACTTCCGCGGTCGCATCAACACCAGCTTCGGCATCGGCACCAAGCTCACCTGCGATCTGCCGGGAGTCAGCCCCATGAACATCGTGTTCAAGCTGATGGAGTGCAATGGCGGCCCGGTCGCCAAGATCTCCGACAGCCCGGGCAAGACCCTGTGCCGGGACGCGGACTTCATCCGCAACCTCAAGCAGGCCTTCCACGTCGGCGTCTGATCCCCGATAAACAAAAAGCCCGCCGGTTTGCACCGGCGGGCTTTTTTCATGGGCTCAGTCTGGATCAGTCTTTCTTGGCCAGCAGGAATTTCACCAGCTGGTTGAACTGCTCCTGGGAAGTGATGGATTCAATCTTCACCATGTACTTACCGTTGACCAGGAAGGCCGGCACACCGCGCACGTTGTAGGTCTCGGTGTTGCGATCGAACTGGGAGACCATGCCGGAGACGGCGAAGCTGTCGACGGCGCCGTCGAACTCTTCGGCCGGCACGCCGTTATCCACGAAGATCTGCTTCACGTCGGCACGGCTCTGCGGGATCTGGCGCTGGGTATGGATCTTGTCGAAGATGGCCGGGGTCAGCTTGCCTTCCACATTCAGCAGGTTGGCGACCGCATAGGCGCGCTGCATCTCGGGACCCATCTCGCGGCCGAGGAAGGCCACCGGGTTCTTCTTCATGGGCACGCCTTCCGGCAGGTTCTTCTTCAGATCTTCGGCGATCGGTTCGAACTTGGCGCAGTGCGGGCAGAAGTAGGAGAAGAACTCCAGCACTTCCGGCTGGGCGCTGCCGGTCTGGGTAACCACGTCATAGTTGACGCCTTCCTTGAATTGCGGGGCGGCGTGAACCATGGGGATCATCAGCATGGCAGCGAGGAAAAATAGTACTTTTTTCATGACGTTTCCTGTTAAGGGATCACAGTGAGGCACGCCCGGCGAACCGAAGCAGTCCAAGCCTATTGCGTCCCCCCGCCAACGTCAATGGCAAAGGCACGCCGGCGGGCCGCCCCTCCCCATCCGTTGGCAGGGCAAAAAACCTCACCAATTCGGCATCAGGCTGAGCGGCGGCGCCTTGAGGGCCTCCAGCTGATCGTGCAGGGTCGCTATCTGCTGGCGCCAGTAGTGATCGCTGTTGAACCAGGGGAAGTGACGGGGGAAGGCCGGATCCTCCCAGCGCCGGGCCAGCCAGGCCATGTAGTGGACGATGCGCATGGCCCGCAGCGGCTCGATCAAGGCCAACTCCCTCGGGTCAAACTCCATGAACTCCTCGTAACCCGCCAGCAGGGTGTCGAGCTGGATCTGCTGCTCGTTGCGATCCCCGGACAGCAGCATCCAGAGATCCTGAACGGCGGGACCGGTGCGACAGTCGTCCAGATCCACGAACATGGGGCCGTCGCGCCACAGTATGTTGCCCGGGTGGCAATCCCCGTGCAGGGAGATCTGGGCCACGTCCAGGGTCATGGCGTCGCACACGTGGCGGATCAACTCGTCCAGCACCCCGTAAAACTGCTTGGCCAGTCCGCTCGGCACCCACTCACCGGATGCCAGCAGCTGGCGCGGCTCGTGCAGCATGGTCTCCACGTCCAGCCGGACGCGATGATGGAACGGGTGGCTGGCCCCGACCCTGTGGATGCGGCCGAGGTAACGCCCCACCCACTCCAGCTGATCCAGGTTGTCCACCTCGAACTGGCGACCGCCGACGCTCTGCCAGATGGCGAAGGGGTAGCCCTGATGCTCCAGCAGGGTCTCGCCGGCGAAGGCGAGTGGCGCCGCCACCGGTATCTCCTCATCGTTGAGGCGGGCGGCGAACGCGTGCTCCTCCAGGATCTGGGCCCGATCCCAGCGGCCTGGGCGATAGAATTTCACCACGTAGCGGCGACGATCCTCGTCCTGAAATTGGTAGACCCGGTTCTCGTAGCTGTTGAGCTCGATGAGGCCGGAGTCGATGCGCAGGCCGCTGAGATCGATGGCATCCATGATGAGGTCGGGATTGAGGTCGGAATAGTTGAAACGCATGTCATCCACCATGAGAAAGGGGCGCTGTTGCGCCCCATACTATCACCACTCCCCCCATAGCGGGTTGTGCATCATAACCGGCTGATAAACTTGCTGGCCTGGCGCAAGGAACCCTTGCTGTCGTCCTCTGCGGTCCCCTCTCGCTTCAGCACGAACTGGATGTCCAGAGTGGGCCGCTTCAGGTTGAAGGGATCCACCGCCAGGCTCACCGGCAGGGTGTAGATCTCACCCGGTTTCAGGGTCACCTCCCGCGGGCCGAACCACTGATACTCAGGCAAGCCTTCCACATCCAGTTGATAACGCTGGGACTGCAGGGTCTTGTTGAGGATCTTGAGGGTGTAGGTGTTCTCGATGAGCCCCTCGCTGTTCTCCCGGAACAGCTGGTTGCGATCCCGCAGGATATCGAGCCCCATGGGCATGATGGACATGGCGTTGTAGACGAAGACCCCCAGCATGATCACCATCACCAGGCCGTAGCCGAGCAGCTTGGGCCGCGCCACCTTGGTGTTGTGGTGGGCCAGCTTGTGCTCAGTGGTGTAACTGATGAGCCCCTTGGGGTAACCCATCCTGTCCATGGTCTGGTCACAGGCGTCGACACAGGCGCCGCAGTTGATGCACTCATACTGCAGGCCGTCGCGGATGTCGATACCGGTCGGGCAGACCTGGACGCAGAGATCGCAGTCGATACAGTCCCCCAGCCCCAGCGCCTTGGGATCCGCCTTGCGGGAGCGGGCTCCCCGGGTTTCGCCACGCTGGGTGTCATAGCCGACGATATAGGTGTCCTTGTCGAACATGGCGGACTGGAAGCGGGCATAGGGGCACATGTGGATACACATGATGGCGCGCATCCAGCCGGCGTTGCCGTAGGTGCAGGCGGCGAAGAAGAGCACCCAGAAGATGACCCAGCCACCCGCGGCCAGGGTGAAGAACTCGGGCACCAGCCGATACACATCCTGGAAGTAGGCGACGAAGGTGAGGCCGGTGCCGAGGGACAACAGGATCCAGGCCAGGTGCTTGGTGCCCTTGCGGGCCAGCTTCTCCCCACTCCAGGGGGCGGCATCCAGCTTGCGGCGCTTGTTGGCCGACCCTTCCAGCTTCTCCTCGAACCAGATGAACATGAAGGTCCACACCGTCTGCGGGCAGAGATAGCCGCACCAGACCCGGCCGAGGAAGGTGGTCACGAAGAAGAGGGCGAAGGCGGCGATCATGAAGACCCAGGCCAGCAGGGTCAGATCCTGCGGCCAGATGGTGGCGCCGAAGATGTGGAACTGCTGGTGTTCGAGATCGAACAGCACCGCCTGACGGCCATCGTAGCGCAGCCAGGGCAGGGCGACGAAGAGGGCGACGAAGAACCAGCCCATGACCTTGCGCACGCGCTGCCAGTAGCCGGTCTGGGACCTCACATAGATGCGGTTGCCGGGGTTGAACCTGTCATCACCGGCCTTGAACGTGTGGGGATTGAAGGTCCCGGTGACATCGCCGGTGACATCCTTGATATCGATCTTGTCGGCCATTACAACACATCGCTCCACTCATATTGTTATGAAGCCGATTATATCTTAAACAACCTGCTAATTGTGTGGGTTAAATGTATCTATAGTTCGAGTCCCGTCGCAATTTCAGATAACAAAAAAGGCCAATCGTCAGTTGACTATGGGCCTTTTTTAGAGATTCCTTTGAAAACCTAAAAGCCTCCAGCTGGAGCAGGCTTTACTTGATGCCGCGGGCCTTGAGCAGGGCTTCCTTGAAGTCGGGCACATGATCCTTGGCAAGCCCGGGGATCATCGCCTGCTTGTCGGACTCGCGCATCTTTAGGTGGTAGATCAGCATGTCGTCGGTCAGATCGGACAGGGCTCCGTCATAACCGGCCTCCGCCGCCAACTTGGCGATGAACTGCACCAGGCTCAGATCCTGCTCCTTGATCCAGGCGGGTTGCAGCAGCTCCAGCAGCTCTTCGATACGATGACATTGCATAGACGACCTCTTTAAATCTGTCTTGTGAAACTCAGGCAACCTTACCCATCAAGGCTACTTCGATACGATCCCGCCCATTATGCTTGGCCTGATACAGCGCCGCATCCGCTTTTTGGACAAGCTCGGCCATGGAGAGGCTCTGATCCGGCACCAGGGTCGCCACCCCGAAGCTGCAACTGACCCGACCGGAGACCAGCGACTTGTGGTGGGGGATGTTCAGGGCGCGCAGGGCGGCGCGCACCTGCTCGGCGATCTGGACCGCTCCCTGCTGGCTGGTACAGGGCAGCAGCAGGGCAAACTCCTCACCGCCGTAGCGGGCCGCGAGATCGTCCTCCCGCCTCAGCACCTCCGCCAGCAGGCAGCCCACCTGCTGCAGGCACTCATCCCCCAGCTGATGGCCGTAGTGATCGTTGAACTGCTTGAAGTAATCCACGTCCACCAGCACCAGGGAGAGGGGCGCCCGCGCCCGATGACAGCGGCGCCAGGCCCGGGCCAGGCTGTCGTCCAGGTGAGCCCGGTTCGCGATGCCGGTCAGCCCGTCGAGGCGGGAGGTGAGTCTGAGGTGTTCGGAGACCGCCTTGAGTTCGGCCACCAGATCCGCATTGGAGAACCTGTGATAGAGGGTAGCGATCTGATCCCGCCGCAGACGGCGCAACAGGGTCGGCAGGAAGACAAACAGGTAGCCCGCCAGCATGCAGGAGACGATGCGCTCCTGCTCGTTGCCACCACTCAGCTCGAACAGCATGGCGAACCCCAGTGGCAGCACGGCCCCATAGAGGGTGCGGCGACTGCCAAACAGCATGATGGCGCTGCCGGTGAGGATCAGGCTGGAGAGCATCAGCATGGCGGCACGGTAGGTGTCGGGGAGCTTGTCCATGTAGAGCAGCACCCCGAGCGCCCAGACGATAGAGGTGATAGTGGCCCCGATGAAGAGCTCCCGCTCCAGCATCGGCAGGGGTAGTTGCATCAGGCGGGTGCGTCGCCAGCGCAGGTGCCACCAGCGCACCAGCAACAGCAGGCTGACCAACCCCAGCCAGCCCAGCGCCTCCCCGGCCGGCAGGTAGTCGTGGAACAGCAGGCTCCAGCCAACCGCCAGCAGCGCCAGGCAAGGCTGGCTGAATGAGGCATTGGCATAGAGCTGGCCCATGATGGCCTGCTGCACCTGACGTGTGACGCTCTGGGTCAACGGCTTGCTCCCTGTACACTAGCCGACCAGTCTACCACTGCACCTTCAATGCCAACAATCAATCGCCCGCTATTAAGCTGCGACTCAGCCCGGCAGCCATGCCGGGCACATCGGATATGGATCCGCCTGCCAGCGCCCTCCTCTCAGCCCCGCTCCAATTCGTCCAGGATAGGGCACTCAGGGCTCGCATCCCCGTGACAGCAGCCCACCACTTCCTCGAGGGAGGCCAGCATGGCCTGCAGGCCGGCGATGCGAGCTCGCAGATCGACGATCTTCTCCTGAGCCAGCTTTTTGACCTGGGCGCTGGTCCTGTGCTCATCCCGATAGAGCGCCAGCAGCTCCTGGCACTCCTCCAGATTGAAGCCGGTTTCCCGCGCCCGCTTGACGAAGCGCAGCTCCCGCAGGGCCCCGTCGCTGTAGCTGCGGTAGCCGTTGTCGCTGCGCACCGGTGCCGAGATGAGGCCGATGCTCTCGTAGTAGCGGATGGTCTTGGCGGTCAGTCCCGTCGCCTTGGCAACCTTGCTGATGTTCATGCGTGCCTCCTTAAACGTGCGAATGAGTGCTGACATGGGAACCCGCCTTGGGCTGCCAGCGTTTCAATAACAAAGAGTTGCTGAGTACAGTGATGCTGCTCAGGGCCATGGCCGCACCGGCCAGCTCCGGGCTGAGGTAACCCAGCGCCGCCAGTGGAATGCCGATGATGTTGAACACGAAGGCCCAGAACAGGTTCTGCTGTATGGTACGCCAGGTCGCCGCCGAGATGTCGATGGCATCCGCCACCAGCCGCGGGTCGGATCGCATGAGCGTGATGGAGGCCGTCTCCATCGCCACATCCGAGCCCGAGCCCATGGCGATCCCCACGTCGGCCGCCGCCAGGGCCGGCGCATCGTTTACCCCGTCCCCCACCATGGCCACCAGGCCGTCGACCTGGTTGCGCAGCGCCTCGACCTTCTCCACCTTGCCGGCGGGCAGCACGGAGTCGAAGGCACCGTCCAGTCCCAGTTTGGCGGCGATGTGGGCCACGGGCGCCGGCGCATCGCCGCTCACCAGCCAGCTGGCGATGCCACGCTGGCGCAGGGTAGCGATGGCCGCCGGGCTCTCCGGCCTCAGGGTATCCGCCAGGGCGGCGATACCGACCGCCATCCCGTCGATGGCCACCCAGACCCGGGTCGCGCCGTCGGCGGCCGGTTCTTCCTGTGTCGGCATGGGGATGCCGAGCCCGGCCAGCAAGGAAGGGTTGCCGATGGCCACCTCGTGACCCGCCACCTTGCCGAGGATGCCGGCGCCGACGCGCACCTCCACGGCTTCCGGTTGGGGCAACTCTGTCCCAGTCACCGCCTCCCGCATGGCCAGCGCCAGCGGGTGTTCGCTCGCCTGCTGCAGGGCGGCGGCCAGGCGCAACTGCTCATCGTTGCCGCTCCAGCTCGCCAGCACCGGCCGACCCTGGGTGAGAGTGCCTGTCTTGTCGAAGATCAGCGCCTTGATGCCGTGGGCCTTCTGCAGGGTATCCACATCCTTGATCAGGATGCCGTGACGGGCCGCCACCCCGGTACCGGTGACGATGGCGGCCGGCGTGGCCAGTCCGAGGGCACAGGGGCAGGCGATGACCAGCACGGCCACCGCCGCCAGCAGGGCCTGACCGAAGTCGTTGGTGATGGCGTACCACACCAGCAGGGTAAACAGGGCTATGACCATCACCACAGGCACGAACACAGCGGAGACCTTGTCCACCAGCTGTTGCAGCGGGGCCTTGCCCATCTGGGCGTTTTCCACCAGGGCGATGATCTTGCTGAGGCTGGAATCTTCCCCCACTGTCGTGGCTTCGATCTCCAGCACGCCGGAGCGGTTGATGGCGCCCCCCAGCACGTTGTCACCCGGGGTGCGCAGCACCGGCAGGCTCTCACCGGTGAGGATGGATTCATCCAGTTCGCTCTCCCCGCTCACTATCTTGCCATCCACCGGCACCCGCTCACCCACCAGCACCCGCAGCCTGTCGCCGCGCAGCACCTCGTCGACGGAGAGGCTCTGCCACTCTCCCCCGCGCCAGACGGTGGCGCTCTCGGGGCGCAGGGCCATCAGCTCGCGAATGGCGGACTGGGTGCTGCGTCTCGCGCGAGCCTCCAGCAATTTACCGAGCGAGATCAGGGTGATGATGATGGCGCTCGCCTCGAAGTAGAGCTTGCCGCTGGCAGCCATCCCCAGGGTAGCCAACAGATAGAGGCTGTAGAAGTAGGCGGCGCTGGTACCGGTGGCCACCAGCACGTCCATATTGGCGGAACGGTTCTTGATGGCGAGCCAGGCGCCACGATAGAAGCGAGCCCCGATCCAGAACTGCACCGGGGTGGCGAGCACCAGCTCCAGCCAGGCCGGCAGATGCCAGGGCAGCAGCCCCGCCATGGCCAGCATCCCCACCAGCAGCGGCAGGGTCAGCAGGGCCGAGATGCTGACCTGGATCAGCGCCTTGTGGGCGATGGCGGATTCCTGCTCCTCCCGGGCGAGCAGTTGCTGACGGCGCGCGCTGGCGCTCCCCTGTGCCAGCTGGGCGCCGAAGCCCAGCGCCTCAATCTGCTCGCGCAACGAGGCCGGGGTCTGGGCGCCGGGCACGAGCGTGATGCGAGCCTGCTCGAGGGAGAAGTTCACGTCCGCCGTGATGACCCCTGGCAGCGCGCTCAGCATCTTGCTGAGCCGAGCCGAACAACCGGCGCAGGTCATGCCGGTAATTTGAAACAACAGGGTCTCTTCACCGTAGTCGTAACCCTGGGACTTGATGCTCTCCAGCACCGCCGGCAGCTGGGCAGCCTGGCTCAGCTCGATGGCCGCCTGCTCCAGCGCGAAGTTGACGGTGGCGTCGACCCCGTCGAGTTTATTGAGAGCGGTGGTGATCCGGCTGGCGCAGTTGGCACAGCTCATGCCGCTGATGGGAAGTTGAATGTGCATGGTCATAACGATGCTCCTCAAATCTGACCATCAAACATTAACCTTTACCGTAAGGGTAAGCTAAAGCGCCTGTCCGAACTTTTTTGTGCAAATAAAATACGGCGCCTGTTGGCGCCGTATTTTCGTTCCTGTCTGCCCATGCCGATCTTCGCTGAACCAGGCAGAAAGCTGGGCATCAGATACCGTACTGGGCGCGATAGGCTTTCATGGCGGCCAGTTGCGCCGCCAGATCCGGCTGCTCGGCCTGCTTCTCTTCCAGATACTGGATCAGGTCGCTCATCTGGATGATGGCGATGATATGGGCACCGTAGTCGCGCTCCACCTCCTGAATGGCGGAGAGCTCCCCCTTGCCCTTCTCCTGGCGATCCAGGGCGATCAGCACCCCGGCCAGGGAGGCGCCGTTGGCCTGGATCAGATCCATGGACTCGCGGATGGCGGTGCCGGCGGTGATGACGTCGTCCACCAGCATGATGCGTCCCTTGAGAGGGCTGCCAACCAGGTTGCCGCCCTCGCCATGATCCTTGGCCTCCTTGCGGTTGAAGCACCAGGGCACGTCCACGTCGTGCTGCTCCACCAGCTGCACCGCGGTGGCGGAGGCGATGGGGATCCCCTTGTAGGCCGGGCCAAACAGCACGTCGAATGCTATGCCGGCATCCATCAGGGCGGCGGCATAGAAGCGGCCGAGGCGGGCCAGATCGCGACCGCTGTTGAACAGGCCGGCGTTGAAGAAGTAGGGGCTCTTGCGGCCGGATTTCAGGGTGAACTCACCGAATTTGAGGACCTGTTTCTCCAGGGCGAACTCGATAAATTGACGCTGGTAGGCTTTCATTCTGGCTCCTTGCTTGGCTTGTCTTTCACTTGTGTGGGGATATAAAAAAACGCGGTCAATGCCGCGTTTTCAAAATCAGGAGAGCGACTGCTTCTGCAGCGCTATGATGTCGGCGATACCATCCTTGGCGAGGGCCAGCATGGCCAGCAGCTCCTCGTGGGTGAAGGGCTCGGCCTCGGCGGTGCCCTGCACCTCGATGATGCGACCGTCCTCGGTCATCACCACGTTCATGTCGGTCTCGGCGGCAGAGTCTTCGATGTACTCCAGATCGCAGATGGCTTCCCCTTCGAACATGCCGACGGAGACGGCGGCGATCATCTGCTTGAGCGGGCTCTGCTTGAGCAAGCCCTTCTCCACCATCCAGTTCAGCGCATCCACCAGGGCCACGCAGGCGCCGGTGATGGCGGCGGTGCGGGTGCCACCGTCGGCCTGCAGCACGTCGCAATCCACTGTGATGGAGTGCTCACCCAGAGCGGTCAGGTCCACGGCGGCGCGCAGGGAGCGGGCGATCAGGCGGGAGATCTCCAGGGTGCGGCCACTCTGCTTGCCGGCGGCCGCCTCGCGGTTCATGCGCGAATGGGTGGAGCGCGGCAGCATGCCGTACTCGGCGGTGACCCAGCCCTGACCCTTGCCCTTCAGGAAACGCGGCACGCTGGTGTCGACGCTGGCGGTGCACAGCACCCGGGTGTTGCCGAATTCCACCAGTACTGAGCCTTCGGCATGCTTGGTGAAGTGGCGGGTGATGGTAACCGGGCGCACTTGCGCGGCACTGCGATCGCTGGGACGTGGCATGGAATGGACCTCTGGGCTGGCTGAATTGGCGCAGGAGTATAAGTGATCCCAGCCCAAATATCAGCCGCTAAAACCGAGGCTGCGGCTGACGGGGGGAGCCCGGCTGGGTATACTGGCCCCACACTTCATCAAGCCCGGAACAATCAATGATTCACAGCATGACCGCCTACGCCCGCAAGGAACTCAAGGGCGATTGGGGCACAGCCGTTTGGGAAATTCGTTCGGTCAACCAGCGCTATCTGGAGACCTACATCCGGCTGCCGGAGCAGCTGCGCAGCCTGGAGCCGGTCCTGCGTGAGCGTTTCCGTGCCAAGCTGCAGCGCGGCAAGGTGGAGTGCAACCTGCGTTTCGAGGCCGCCCAGGCCGCCGCCAGCCAGCTGCACATCAATGAAGAGCTGGCCAAGCTCATCATCGACAGCGCTAGCTGGGTGATGAAAGAGGCCGGTCAGGGTCAACTCAACCCGGTGGACGTGCTGCGCTGGCCCGGCGTCATGGCCGCCGCCGAGCAGGACATGGACCTGGTCGCCACCGAGCTGATGAGCGGCTTCGACCTGACCCTCGACGACTTCCTCGCCTCCCGCGCCAGCGAAGGGGCCAACCTCAAGGCCCTGATCGAGCAGCGCCTCGACGGTATCCAGGTGGAAGTGAAGAAGGTACGCGTGCACCTCCCCCAGATCATCGAGTGGCAGCGCCAGAAGCTCACCGACCGCCTGGCCGAGGCCAAGGTGGAGCTGGATCCCGCCCGCATCGAGCAGGAGATCGTGCTGCTGGCCCAGAAGATCGACGTGGCCGAAGAGCTGGATCGCCTGGAGATGCACATCGGTGAGACCATCAAGATCATGAAGAAGGGGGGCGCCTGCGGCCGCCGTCTCGACTTCATGATGCAGGAGTTCAACCGCGAATCGAACACGCTCGGCTCCAAGTCCATCAACGCCGAGGTGACCCAGTCCGCCGTCGAGCTGAAGGTCCTCATCGAGCAGATGCGCGAGCAGATCCAGAACATAGAGTGATCGAAATCTGCTGCTGAGCCATTGAAAAAGCCCTTGTTAACAAGGGCTTTTTTGTCTGTCTTGAACGGGCGGCTTGTCGGCCGCGATATGAGCTCAGCCGCCGAGCAGGAAGCCGGACTTCTCTTTCGCGGGTTGAGGTGCGGCCTTCAGCGCCGCAGCCAGATCCTGCGCCTCCTCGCACTGGCCGCACAGCCCCTGCAGGATCTGCAGCTGCTGCCGGGCCTTCTCGCGCTCGCCGTTTTGCAGATAAGCCTCTCCCAGGTATTCGTGGGCCCCACGGTGTTTCGGGTCTATTGCCAGCGCCTTGTCGTAATAGGGGAAGGCCTGCGCCAGCCGACCCGACTTGCGGGCCACATAGCCGGACCAGTTCCAGACGTCGGCCGAGTTCGCTGCATCCTGGCGCAGATCCCGCAGCAGTGCCTCGGCCTGCTGCCACTGCTGCGCCTTCACCAGCTGCTCGACCCGCTGCAGTTTCTGCTGGGCCATGGAGACGCTGCCACCCCCGCCGCTGCTCGATCCGCCACCACTGCTGCCTCCTCCACTTCCACCACCGCTGCTACCGCCGCCCCCCGCCGCCAGTGCCAGCCCGCTCATGAGACAGAGGGCAACCGCCAACACTCGTTTCCTGGCTTTCATGGCTCGCCTCCCAAGGTTTGATATCAGGATCCCACCTACTAGGTTAGACCCCTCTTCGGTCCGAATAGGCGACGGCCATCCACGGAGCGACGGCATATGGGCGACTCGAATCAGGGGGCCACGATAGACATCGAGATGCCGGCAGACCGGGAAATGCGGTGAGGAACGAGGGAATGGCGGGAGGGTGTTCGGGGCCGGCCAAGCGGCCGACCCTGCATGTCAGTCGTTTTCCAGGCTGGCGAGGCAGTGAGACAGGGTGCGGGCCAGGGCCCCCTGATTGCGCAGCACCACGGCGCGGGCCTGTTCCCCCATCTCGCGCCTGGCACCCTCGTCCGCCAGCAGGGTGCTGACCCGGTCACCGAGCTCGGCGCCATCCGCCACCAGGGCGGCGCCCCCCTGATCCACCAGCTGGCGGGTGATGTCACTGAAGTTGAAGTAGGCAGGGCCGGTCAGGCAGGGCTTGCCGAGCGCCGCCGGCTCCAGCAGGTTGTGGCCGCCGATGGGCACCAGGCTGCCACCGACAAACGCCAAGTCCGCCGCCGCCAGCATCAGCGGCAGCTCCCCCATGGTGTCGCCGAGGTAGACGCCATCGGTCGGCTTGAGCGACTCTCCCTGCTGGCGGGTGCGCCGCACGCAGCCATAGGGGGCGCACAGCTCGGCTACCCGATCGAACCGCTCCGGGTGACGTGGTACCAGGATGAGCAAGGCCTGTGGATGATCCCGCTGCACCCGCGCGAAGGCCGCCAGTACCTGCTCATCCTCCCCCTGATGAGTGCTGGCGGCGATCCAGACCGGCCGCTCCTGCCCGAGCTGCTGACGCAGGACGCGACCCCGGGCACTCACCTCGTCACCCAGCTGGATGTCGAACTTGATGGAGCCGGTCACCACCAGCCGCTCGCGGCCGATGCCGAGACGATAGAAGCGGTCCCCGTCGTCCTGATGCTGGCAGAGCAGGTGGCTCAGGGGCCGGCTCAGGGCGTCGAAGGCCCCCTGGAAGCGGGCGTAGCGCTGGCAGGAGCGCTCCGAGAGACGCGCGTTGAGTATGGTCACCGGCAGGTGGCGCGCCTCACAGGCCGCCAGCCAGTTTGGCCACAGCTCGGTTTCCACCACCCAGAGGGCGCGGGGTTTGAAGGTGTTGAGAAAGCCCGCCACCGCCCAGGGGTAGTCGAGGGGGGCGTAGCGATGCACCACCAGATCCCCGAGCTTCTCGGCCTGCTCGGCCCCGGTGCGGGTGGTGGTGGTGAGCAGTATGGGGAGATCCGGTCGCTCCGCCTTGAGGGCGCGGATGAAGGGGGTGATGGCGAGGGTTTCCCCCACGCTCACCGCATGGATCCAGAGCGGCGCGGCCTGCTGCTCAGTCAGGCGGGCGCTGGCCGGGAAGCGGCCAAGGTGCTCGGCCCAGCGCGCACCGAAGCCCGGTTTGCCCTTCTTCGGCCGATAGAGGGCCAGCAGCGCCAGGGGCAGGCCCAGGTGGATCAGCAGGTTGTAGAGCAGCCGATAGACCATGTTAGGTCGCTCCGGGCTTGGTGGCAGGCCCATCCACCGGCTGCAGTGCAATGGTCAGATCCGCAGCTCCCCCCTGCTCCAGCCGCTTGCCCGCCGCGATGACCTGCTCCGGCATCAGCTCGATCAGGCACTTGAGATGGCCGAACTTGCAGGTGCGCTTGAAGCAGGGGCGGCACTCTATGTCGGTGTGCACGATTTCCACCCTGTCCGCCAGGGGCGGGGTGTAGAGGGGCGAGGTGGAGCCGTAGACGCCGATCAGCGGCCGATTGAGGGCGGCGGCGACGTGCATCAGGCCGGAGTCATTGGCGATGACCCGACCGGCCAGCGCCATCAGGTCGATCGCCTCGTGCAGGCTGGTTTTGCCCGCCAGCACGTGGCAGCTGGGGCGCGACAGGGGATTGATGCGATCGCGGATGGTGTTGGCCACCTCCACGTCCTTGCCGGAGCCGAAGATCCACACCTGCCAGCCCTCGTCCAGGTGCTTCTGGGCCACCACGGCGTAATGCCCCTCTGGCCAGCGCTTGGCCGGGCCGAACTCGGCCCCCGGGCAGAGCACCAGCACGGGGCGGGCGCGATCCAGCCCGAGCCGCTCCAGCGCCTTGTCCTGATTGATGAGATCCACGTGCAGTGAGGGATGGGGGATGCTCGGGATGTCGGCCCGGCTCTTCATCTGCGCCTTGGGGTAGGCCAGGGCCAGGTAGCCCTCCACCATCAGCGGGAAGGCCTTCTTGTTGCTGCGCAGATCGTTGAGCAGGCCAAAGCGGTGCTCCCCCTTCCAGCCGGTGCGCACCGGGATATTGGCGAACCAGGGGATCAGCGCCGACTTCATGGAGTTGGGCTGGATGATGGCCTGATCGTAGCCCTCGGCCGCCAGCTGCTTGCCGAGCCGACGACGGGCCCCCAGCTTGAAGTCACCGTGGCCAAGGGGCATGGGGATGGCCTTGTCCACCTCGGGCATCCGCTCCAGCAGGGCCACGCACCAGGCCGGCGCCATCACATGCAGCTCGCAGTCCGGGTGGTTGCTCTTGAGGGCCTTGTAGAGGCTCTGGGACATCACCATGTCGCCGACCCAGGAGGGGCCGATCACCAATATCTTCATCTCACACATCTCTCGGGTCAGGCCCGGCGGTTAATCGTTACTGGTCGAGATTATGCCCCAAGAATGGCCGGAGAAATAACAGAAGATCCCTCTCCCCCTCGCAAACAAGGCCCCCCAGGAGCGAATTGCACAGCCCTCTCCCGCTGCCCCGGCCGCGGTTTTAGGCTAGAATGGGCCCCAATTTGACCGTGGCCCGCCAGCCGGGCGCCAACGAGAGCCCATACCCGTGAACAAACCGACCCTGGCGGCCGTCCTGATCGTCAAGAATGAAGCCGACAACCTGCGCGCCTGCCTCGCCTCCCTCGGGGATCTGGTGGATGAGATCGTCATCCTCGACTCCGGCAGCCAGGATGAGACCCCCACCATCGCCGCCGAATACGGCGCCCGCTTCTTCGTCAACGCCAACTGGCCGGGTTTCGGTCGCCAGCGCCGCCTCGCCCAGTCTCACGTGCAATCCGACTGGGTGCTGTGGCTGGATGCGGACGAGCGCCTCAGCCCCGAGCTCAAGGCCGCCATCACCGCCGTCATGGCCAACCCGGCCGAGGAGACCATCTACTCCATCCCGCGCCTCTCCTGGGTGTTCGGTCGCTTCATCCGCCACAGCGGCTGGTATCCGGACCGGGTGCTGCGGCTCTATCCCAAGGCGCTCACCAGCTACAACGAGGCCCTGGTACACGAGAAGGTGGAGGTACGCGCCAACATGAAGATCGTCAACCTGCACGGCGACCTGCTGCACTTCACCTACCGGGATCTGGAGCACTACCTGGTGAAGTCTGCCGGCTATGCCAGGGCCTGGGCCGATCAGCGCACCGCCCGCGGCAAGGAGGGCTCTCTCGGCCAGGGGCTGGTGCACGCGCTCGGCTGCTTCCTCAAGATGTACCTGCTCAAAGCGGGCTTCCTCGACGGCAAGCAGGGGCTGCTGCTGGCCATCCTCTCCGCCCACTCCACCTTCGTGAAGTACGCAGACCTCTGGATCCGCCAGCAACCCCAGGCACCGAAGCAGGCGGACAAGTAAGCCGCTACACAGGCGGCGCGACGGGCAAGCAACCGCACGCCACGCTGCCAAACCTAAAAAAAACAGGGCCCATGACGGGCCCTGTTTGCATTCATCCGTTTTTTGTCTGCCAGAAGGGGGGAGCCCAGCGGGCGATCGCCGCCGCCATGGTCTTGGGATCGAGCTGGCTCATGTCCTCCGGGTGATCGCTGTCCTCCGGCGGGCTGAACGCCAGGTGGCGGCCCTCGCTATTGAGAGGGCGCCAGCGCAGCGGAGTGGCGGAGCGGTGACCCGGGAAGAAGCCGATGGTCGGCACATCCAGGGCCGCGGCGATGTGCAGCGGCCCGGTACTGCCCGCCACGAACAGGGCCGCATTGGCCATCACCTGGCAGAACTTCGGCAGCCCCTCGTCGGAGCGGTAGATCCAGCCGTTGCCGCCGTGGGCCAGCAGCTCCGCCGCCAGCTGCTCGGCCTTGCCCTCCTCCCCCGGCCCCGCCGTCAGCACGCACTGCAGCTCGGGACAGGCCTGGTTGAGCTTGATGATGAGGCGGGCGTATTGCGGGATGGAGAGGTTGTTGGCCGAACCGCCGCTGCCCGCGTGCACCATCAGCCAGGGACGGCTGGCATCCAGCTTCAACCGGGTGGCGACCTGCTCGCGCACCTGCTGCAGGCAGGCGGCATCGAAGCTGAGGTAGGGGGCGCTGGGCTCCACCGCGCTCAGCTGCTGGTCGGCGAGGAAGCGGCGGATGAGATCCAGGTTGTATTCGTACTCCGGCTTCTGGGAGCGGGAGCGGCGCTGGACCAGGCGCTGGTTGTAGAGCACCTGGGCCAGCTTGGTGGCGGGTGCCAGCCGGTAGGGGATGTGCGCCTTCCACACCAGTTTGGCGTTGCGGGTGTTGGAGAAGAGGCAGATGGCGGCATCGAAGGCGGCCGCCTTGATGCGGGCCAACAGGGCACGCTGTTGCTCCTTGTCGGCCCGGGCACCCGGATCCAGGATCACCTCGTCAATCCAGGGGCAGAGGCGGGCAAGGGGCGCCGTGTAGGCGGGCACCAGGGCAGTCACATGACAATCCATGGAGCCCTTGAGCATGGCGAAACTCGGCCAGGCCAGCATGAAGTCACCAATCTTGTCATTGCGTACTACCAGAATGCGTTTCATAAAAAATCCCTTTGCCTCCTGTCACCAATGCAGGATGGCTTGCTGCGCGGTGCCGGTATTCTTGCCTGATGGCGGGCTATTCTCAAGCGATGCGGCTCTCTGAGGCCAATTTGGGCGGCCAAAGGGGCCATCACACGGCAGATCCCGCACAAAACTCCGGCCATCCCAGTCGCGGCGACCCCGCAACTGCCCCTATAATGCGACCAAATTTCCCGGCTGCAGGAATCAGCGCCATGACCAACAAGGTAATTTATCCAGGCACCTTCGATCCCATAACCAACGGCCACACCGATCTGATCGAGCGGGCCGCCAGGCTGTTTGACGAGGTCGTGGTCGGGGTCGCCAACAGCCCGAGCAAGCGCCCCCTGTTCGATCTGGCGGAGCGCGTCCTGCTTGCCCAGCAGGTGACGGCACACCTGCCCAATGTCAAGGTGGTGGGCTTCTCCGGCCTGCTGGTGGATTTCGCCAGGACTCACCAGGCCAACGTGCTGATCCGGGGGCTGCGCGCCGTCTCGGACTTCGAGTACGAATTCCAGCTCGCCAACATGAACCGCCACCTGATGCCGGAGCTGGAGAGCGTCTTCCTCACCCCGTCGGCGGAGAACTCCTTCATCTCCTCCACCCTGGTGAAGGAGGTCGCCCTGCACGGCGGCGACATCCACCAGTTTGTCGCCCCCCTGGTGGCCAAGGCCATAGGCGCCAAACTCGGCAAATGAAACAGGGAGGCTCGCCTCCCTGTTTGATCTTCTCCACTCAGTCGCGGGCAAGGGCCTGCTGGCAAGCCAGCGCCAGCTCATCCAGCCACTGGTAGCGACGCCGGTACATGGCTCGCTTCTTGGTGGCCACCTCTTCCAGCGGCGTGCGCCCCGCCGGTTGCAGCCGCACGAAGTTCTCGTCCTGATCGACGGCGCCAAACTCCTGCCACAACTCGTCATAGTCGGCCTGCAGGCAGGCCTTCTTGCGCTTGCTGTAGCGCCTGGCCTGATAGATGTGCGCCTTCATCCGCACCGCCGTGACCCGGCTCGCCCCCATGGCCTGCCCCAGCGCCAGCACCATGATCACCACCAGCGACTTGGGCCTCAGGCCATGGCCGGCCTTGGTCAGCGCCCGCACCTGCTCCTGGGGCTGATGGACACAGGGCTCGGGCCCCTGCACCGAGCCAATCACCACAGCCAGCTCGGCATCGCTGCCGGCCAGGGAAAAGGCGCAGCTATAGAGCCGCTCACCCCGTTCGTTGACGATGGAGAGGGCCAGCTCGGCCTCCCGGCGAAAGGTGCCGTCATGGCGCAGCACTATGCGGTAGTCGTGCTGGGGGAAGCGCCCCAGCTCGATCCCCGCCCCCAGATAGAGTTGCTCGATGAGCGCCGGGTAGCGAGCCAGCAGCAGGCGATAGTGGGTCTCCACCATCTCGGTGCGCTGATTGACGGTGGAACAGGCGAAGCGATAGGGGCGCATCGGCTTGTCGAGCAGCTCGGGGTAGTGAGCGGGCAGCGCCCTCAGCGGCTCGGTCAGGAACAGCTCGTACACCCGGCTCAGCTGGGTGCGATAGAGCAGGCTGCGCAGCACGAACTTGGCGCGATTGAAGGTCTTGCGGGCGCTCTCCTCGGGGTAGAGGTAGCGGGCCATTTTTTGGGCACAAAAGTGCCCCTGCCGGGACAAATGATCCCAGTCTATTGATTTTGTTGTCATTTTTTATCTCGTCTTGCCTGAACGGACGAGATACTAGAAATGAGCGGTCAAATTCTCAACAGACTGGCAATACTCTCTTACAACATCGCCGTTTTAGCGAAAAATAGTGCCCATCACCGCTGGCAATGTGAACAAAATACGGTCGTTCGCTGTCCAAGACGGATTTCGCTCAGCAGGGTGTGGCAGTGGAAGCAAGGCTGGCCACCACGGCCATAGACCTGCAACTGCTGCACAAAGTAACCCGGCTTGCCGTCGGCGCTGGTGAAATCCTTAAGAGTGGTCCCCCCTTGCACGATGGCGGCCGCCAGCACCCGCTTGATCTCGGCCACCAGGGTCCCCAGCCGCTCCGCACTGATGTTGCCCGCCGCCCGCTTGGGGTGGATGCCGGCGGCATAGAGCGCCTCGTTGGCGTAGATGTTGCCGACCCCTACCACCACATGGTTGTCCATCAGGAAGGTCTTGATGGGAGTGCTGCGCCCCTTGGCCCGTTCCCGCAGATAGTCGGCGCTGAACGCATCGGTGAGGGGTTCGGGGCCGAGCTTGGCCAGCAGGGCGTGCGCCTCCGCCGACTCGCGGGTCCACAGCAGGGCACCGAAGCGGCGCGGGTCGTTGAGCCGCAACAGCTTGCCGTTGGCCAGCTCGATATCCACGTGGTCGTGCTTCTCGGCCGGGGTGCCGATGTCCAGCACCCGCAGGCTGCCGGACATGCCCAGGTGCAGGATGGCGGTGCCAAAATCGGTCTCCAGCAGCAGGTACTTGGCGCGGCGGCTGACCCTGTGGATGGTGAGATCCACCAGCTCCTGGATCTCCCCGGGCACCGGCCAGCGCAGGCGACCGTCCCGCACCACCACCCGGGTGACCTTGATGCCGGTGAGCCAGGGAGAGATGCCCTGGCGGCTGACTTCGACTTCCGGTAATTCAGGCATAAGTGACTCTCGCGCTAACAGTGGATCAGGGGGTGGGCCGCAGCAGGTTGCGGTACTGCTCCGGGCTCAGTTCGAGCCAGGTCGAGGGGGGCAGCAGGGCGGCAAACTTGCCGTCGTCCTGATAGAGCCCCACCTCGATGGGATCGCTCTGACCGGCGACCCAGATCTTGAGGCTGACGGGGTTGCCGCGCACCGGCTGGCCGGGAGGCAGCAACCAGCCCTGCCAGGCCTCGATATGGGCGGCCAGCTGATCGCTGCCAAGCCCGAGATCCGGCCCGCTGCGCCAGCCCTGACCGATGCGCTCTATCTGCCAGCTCGGCCCCTGCCAGGTCAACACCACGGCGGCCTCCGGCAGCAGGGGGCGTGACCGCTTGGCGCTGTTCTCCTGCTGGGCCTGATCCAGCCGATGCAGCAGGGTAATCACGATCAGCACCGCCACTATGATCACGTTATTCCAGCCTTTGCGGCTCAATTTGAACATGGCAACTCTCCCTTTGAAGCGGCAGTGTACTGAATTGCGGCCATAAAAAAACCCGGCACAAGGCCGGGTTTTTAAGCAAATTCAAGTAATTACTTGATTTTGCCTTCTTTGTAGATCACATGCTGACGAATAACGGGATCAAATTTCTTGATCTCCATTTTTTCGGGCATGGTGCGCTTGTTCTTGGTAGTGGTATAGAAGTGACCAGTACCGGCGCTGGAGTTCAGGCGAATCTTATCGCGAATACCTTTAGCCATGATCTAATTCCTTATACCTTAACGCCGCTGGCACGCAGTTCAGCCAGAACCACTTCAACGCCGCGCTTGTCGATGATACGCATGCCTTTTGCGGATACGCGCAGGCTCACGAAGCGTTTTTCACTCTCAACCCAGAAACGGTGAGTGTGCAGGTTCGGCAGGAAACGACGCTTGGTAGCGTTGTTAGCGTGCGAACGGTTGTTACCAACTGCCGGGCGCTTGCCGGTTACTTGGCATACTCTAGACATGTCAGTCTCTCCAAATCTTACTTCATTGCTCGAGCAAATATCTGCCCCGCTGGCCTTCGATTGCGGGGCAAACAGAAGGCGGCATTTTATACAGCATCCGTGATCAAAGATCAACTAATACAGTGCCAGAGCCCAGTTTATAGCCAACCACGCTCTGCAAAAGAAACCGTGATGCCGTCACCGATCACCAAGTGATCCAGCACTCTGATATCGACCAGGGCCAGTGCGGCCAGGATACGATCCGTGATCTGGCGGTCGGCCCGGCTGGGCTCGGCCACGCCGGACGGGTGATTATGCGCCAGAATCACGGCGGCTGCATTATGTTTGAGCGCGATCTGCACGATTTCTCTGGGCCAGACGCTCGCCGCGTCCAGGGTACCGTAAAAAAGTTCGACGAATTGAATGACTCTGTGCTGGTTATCCAGCAGCAGCAGGGCAAAGACCTCCCGCGGCCGATCCCGCAGCTGGGCTTGCAGATAGTCCCGGGTCAGCCGGGGCGAGGTGAGGGCCTCCCCCCGTTGCAACTGCTCCGCCAGATGGCGTTTGCCCATCTCCAGCACCGCCTGCAGCTGGGCATACTTGGCAGGCCCCAGCCCATATGCCTCGCAGAAGACCCGCTGCTCGGCGCCGAGCAGCGCCCGCAGCGAGCCGAACTGCTGCAGCAACTGGCGGGAGAGATCCACCGCACTCAGGCCGTTGACCCCGGTGCGCAGGAAGATCGCCAGCAACTCCGCATCGGACAACATCCCGGCTCCCCGCCGCAGCAGCTTCTCTCTGGGGCGCTCGTCCTCGGGCCACTCCTTGATGCTCATTTGTCTCTCCCGACAGGCTGTTGAGGAAAAACATAGCAAAAAAACGCGGAAGCCCGAGCACAACTCCCCCATGTCAGCCTCTGTCGTCATCCCCAGCCTGTGGTATCTTAGCCGACCAGTTGAACCGCAAGAGATGGTGCAGATGAGATTGGCCGATAAACGCATCCTGTTGGGTGTCAGTGGTGGCATCGCCGCCTACAAGAGTGCCGAGCTGGTACGCCGCCTGAAGGATCAGGGGGCCGAGGTGCGGGTGGTCATGACCCGCTCCGCCAAGGAGTTCATCACCCCGCTGACCCTGCAGGCCGTCTCCGGTCATCCGGTCGCCGACAGCCTGCTGGATCCGGCCGCCGAGGCGGGCATGGGCCATATCGAGCTGGCCAAATGGGCCGATCTGGTGCTGATCGCCCCCGCCAGCGCCAACCTGATGGCCCGCATGGCCGCCGGCATGGCGGACGAGCTGCTGACCACCCTCTGTCTGGCCACCCCGGCAACCGTGGCGCTGGCCCCCGCCATGAACCAGCAGATGTATCGCAACGCCGCCACCCAGGTCAATCTGGAAACCTTGGCCGGCCGCGGCATCCTGCTGTGGGGGCCGGATTCCGGCAGCCAGGCCTGCGGCGACGTGGGTCCGGGCAGGATGCTGGATCCCCTCGAGCTGGTGGAGCGCTGCTGCCAGCAGCTCGCCGCCGAGCCCCTGCTGGCCGGCGTCCGTCTGCTGCTCACCGCCGGCCCGACCCGCGAGGCGCTGGATCCGGTGCGCTACATCAGCAACCACAGCTCCGGCAAGATGGGCTACGCCATCGCCCGCGCCGCCCGTGAGGCAGGCGCCGAGGTGACCCTGGTGAGTGGCCCAGTCGCTCTGGCCACGCCGAGCGGGGTGGAGCGAGTCGATGTGGAGAGCGCCGAGCAGATGCATCAGGCGGTCATGAGCCGGGTGGCTGAGTGCGATCTCTTCATCGGCTGCGCCGCTGTGGCGGATTACCGCCCCGAACGGGTAGCCGAGCAGAAGATCAAGAAGACGGGTGACAACGACCGGATGACGCTGACCCTGGTCAAGAACCCGGACATCATCGCCGCCGTCGGGGCGCTGGCAGACAAGCCCTTCACCGTCGGATTTGCCGCCGAAACCGTGGATGTGGAACAATACGCCCTCGACAAACTTCGACGCAAACGGCTGGACATGATCGCCGCCAACGACGTGTCCCGCGCGGGCCAGGGCTTCAATGCCGATGACAACGCCCTGACAGTGTTCTGGCAAGAGGGTCAAGCCCCGCTGCCCCTTGCCGATAAGCTGACGCTGGCCCGTCATCTCATCGCCTTGATCGCGCGCCACTATCGCTCCTGAGCAGCGGCGCCAAGCGATCCGATCGCCCTTCGCGATCCCGACAAACCGATTAAGCGAGAGCTGGCGCAGCCTGCACCAGCTCTCGCAGCAAAATTCACTGTTCCATTCGATCGCCACAGTGCGATCTCATTGAAAAGCGATTCATGAATACACAAATTGAACTGAAAATCCTGGATGCCCGCATCGGCACCGACTTCCCGCTGCCAGCCTACGCCACCCCGGGATCCGCCGGCATGGATCTGCGCGCCCTGCTGGATGCCCCCCTGACCCTGGCACCGGGTGACACCACCTTGGTACCGACCGGCCTGGCCATCCACATCCAGGATCCCGGCCTGTGCGCCACCATACTGCCCCGCTCCGGTCTGGGTCATAAGCACGGCATCGTGCTCGGCAATCTGGTGGGTCTCATCGACTCCGACTACCAGGGGCAGCTGATGGTCTCGGTATGGAACCGCGGCAACGACAGCTTCACCATGCAGCCCGGCGAGCGCATCGCCCAGCTGGTGATCCTGCCGGTGGTACAGGCCAGCTTCCAGCTGGTCGACGAGTTCAATCAGAGTGAACGGGGTGAAGGCGGGTTTGGTTCTTCTGGTCGCCAATAACAAGACCACACCTGCCCTAGTGGCCGGTGCCTAATAACGGAATCAAGCCATTGTTTTTTTTAGGGGAATCCATGGCAAGCAGTAACCAGAAACAGAGTCGACGCGATCAGATCCTGCAGGCACTCGCCCACATGCTGGAAACCAGCCCGGGCCAGCGCATCACCACCGCCCGCCTCGCGGCCGAGGTGGGCGTCTCCGAGGCGGCGCTCTATCGGCACTTTCCCAGCAAGGCGCGGATGTTTGAGGGGCTGATCGACTTTATCGAGGATTCCCTGCTGTCACGGGTCAACCTGATCATGGCCGAAGAGAAGGACACCATGGCCCGCTGCCACCACATCCTGCAGCTGCTGCTGGTGTTTGCCGAGCGCAATCCCGGCATCACTCGCATCCTCAACGGCGACGCTCTGCTGGGTGAACACGACCGGCTGCGGGATCGCATCAGCGCCCTGTTCGACAAGCTGGAGACCCAGCTCAAGCAGGCGCTGCGGGAGAAGCGGTTGCGGGAGGGTCAGGGCTTCCAGCTCGACGAAACCATGCTGGCCAACCTGTTGCTGGCCTACGCCGAAGGCCGCATCAGCCAGTTCGTCCGCTCCGAGTTCAAGCTCAAGCCCACCGCCGGCTTCGAGGATCAGTGGCAGTTTATGCGCAGCCAGCTGCTGCAAAGCTGAGTCAGAGGGGCGGAGCGACCACGGCAACCGTTCAGTCCCATCACGAGGTTTGAGGATCGGTGGCCGTCGATGGCAGCTACTTGCTGCCAGGCTGAGCCATACTGGTGGGTGCGAAGCGGGAGGCCTTGGCCTCCCTTGTTTTTTGTGGCAAAAAAGAACGGGTGAGCACCAGATGCGACCCAAGCTGTCGCGTTCCAGTGTTAGATTCACGCGCCATAAACCTTTACACCAACAGGAAATCCTATGGAACCCGAGATCATCACAGAAGCGCAGACCTGGCTGGTCAACAACCAGGGACTGATCATTGAGTACGCGGTCAACATCGCCGCCGCCCTGCTCACCCTGCTGGTCGGTTACATCGCCGCCAATATCATCAGCGGTGGTGTCACCAAGGTGATGCACACCCGTAAGCTGGACACCACTGTCACCCACTTCGTCGGCAGCATCCTCAAGTACACCATCCTGGTGTTCGTGGTGATCGCGGCCCTGGGCCGGGTCGGGGTGCAGACCGCCTCCTTCGTCGCCATCATAGGTGCCGCCGGTCTGGCCATCGGTCTGGCGCTGCAGGGGTCCCTCTCCAACTTCGCCGCCGGTTTCCTGCTGATCATCTTCCGTCCCATCAAGGCCGGTGAATTCATCGAGGTGGCCGGGACCAACGGTGTGGTGCAGGCCGTGCAGCTGTTCACCACCACCCTCACCTCCGCCGACAACAAGATGGTGGTGGTACCGAACTCCGCCATCCTCAACGGCACCATAGTCAACTATTCCCGCATGGACACCCGTCGCGTCGACATGACCTTCGGCATCGGCTATGGCTCGGATCTGCGCAAGGCCAAACAGATCCTGGAACGCTTGGTGAATGAAGAGGCCCGCATCCTGAAGGATCCGGCCGTCACCATCGCCGTCGCCGCCCTGGCGGACTCCTCGGTCAATATAGTCGTGCGTCCCTGGGTCAAGACCGCCGATTACTGGGGCGTCTGGTTCGACTTCCACGAGAAGGTGAAGTTGGCGTTCGATGCCGAAGGCGTCGAGATCCCCTTCCCCCAGATGGTCATGCACATGCAAAAGCCCCAGGCTTGATAGCAGATCTGATGACGACAATGCCAGCCTTCGGGCTGGCATTGTCGTTTCTGGCGTTCGGCCACAAAACCGGCCACTCGGCCGGCATCGGATTCAGCTCGGATCAGCCAGCGGCCGGGCCGCATTCAGGCCAGCCGGCGCGCCACCCGGTTGAGCAGCGGCTGCACCAGCACATAACCCCCCAACACGGCCCCCATCACCGCCAGCACCCGCATCTCCAGGGTCGGGGCAGCCGTAGTCAATGCCAGGGTCAGCAGGCCGATGAGGCCGGTGGCGATCAGGCTCAGGGCAAACAGGGACAATACGCGTTTCATGTCGATCTCCTCGTTCCAACAACAGTGGCCATCCCTGGGAGAATCGTCCATCCGGGCGAATAGTAACCGGCTCCGGACGGAGCAAGTTTGCGTTTGCGCATAAAACAGGCGAAAAGATGTCTTGCCGGGAGTGCTTTAGGGTGACGGGAGCCAACCTTCCCCAGCCCAGAACTGAAAGCCTTTTCGCCACCTCCAAGACGGGTGAAGCATGCGCAAACGCAAGATCCCGGCGGCTTTGCTGACTCATAATCACCGCGTTTTGGTTGTAAACTCCCTCGATGACAGACAATTGGTAATGCTCTGTTACACGAGCCGCACAACGGGCTCGGTATAATGGACCCGGTATAGTGCTCGAATAATAAGGTTTGGCGGGAGCCTTGCCTGCAGGGTTAAAACACAACGTGGAAGATCGATAATCCTATGAAAAACATCAATCCAACCCAGACCCAGGCCTGGCAGGCGCTGGAAACCCACTTCGCGGCGCACAAAGAGACGCGTCTCAAGGATCTGTTCGCACAGGATCCCCAGCGCTTCGACAAGTTCTCCCTCACCTTCGGTGGCGACATCCTGGTCGACTACTCCAAGAACCTGATCACCGAAGAGACACTCGGTCTGCTGATCGATCTGGCCAAGGAGACCGATCTGCGCGGCGCCATCGACGCCATGTTCAACGGCGACAAGATCAACATGACCGAAGGGCGTGCCGTACTGCACACCGCCCTGCGCAACCGCTCCGATCGCCCTGTCCTGGTGGATGGCAAGGACGTGATGCCGGACGTGAACGCCGTGCTGACCAAGATGAAGGGCTTCTGCGAGAAGGTGATCGGTGGCGAGTGGAAGGGCTACACCGGCAAACCGATCCAGCACATTGTCAACATCGGCATCGGCGGCTCGGATCTCGGCCCCGTGATGATCACCGAGGCACTGCGCCCCTACAAGAATCACTTGGAGATGCACTTCGTCTCCAACGTCGACGGCACCCACATCGCCGAGACGCTCAAGAAGATTGATCCGGAAACCACATTGTTCCTGGTGGCCTCCAAGACCTTCACCACCCAGGAGACCATGACCAACGCCCTGACCGCCCGCGACTGGTTCATCCAGATCGCCGGTGACAAGGCCCACGTCGCCAAGCACTTCGCGGCGCTCTCCACCAACGGCAAGGCCGTGGCCGAGTTCGGCATCGACACCGCGAACATGTTCGAGTTCTGGGACTGGGTCGGTGGTCGCTACTCCTCCTGGTCCGCCATCGGCATGCCCATCGCGCTGTCCCTCGGCTTCGAGCACTTCGAGGCCCTGCTGCAAGGCGCCTTCGAGATGGACATGCACTTCGCCACTGCCGCCTTCGAGCAGAACGTGCCTGTGCTGCTGGCACTCATTGGCCTCTGGTACAACAACTTCCACGGTGCCGAGTCCGAAGCCATCCTGCCGTACGACCAGTACATGCACCGCTTCCCTGCCTACTTCCAGCAGGGCAACATGGAGTCCAACGGCAAGTTCACCGATCGCAACGGCAACAAGGTCGACTACCAGACCGGCCCCATCATCTGGGGTGAGCCGGGCACCAACGGCCAGCACGCCTTCTACCAGCTGATCCACCAGGGCACCAAGCTGATCCCCTGCGACTTCCTGGCGCCGGCCATCAGCCACAACCCCATCGGCGACCATCATCCGAAACTGCTGGCGAACTTCTTCGCCCAGACCGAGGCCCTGGCCTTCGGCAAGAGCAAGGAGCAGGTCGAGGCCGAGTTCCTGGCCGCCGGCAAGACGCTGGAGCAGGTTAAAGATCTGGTGCCGTTCAAGGTGTTCGAAGGCAACCGCCCGACAAACAGCATCTTGTTCAAGAGCCTGACCCCCAAGACGCTGGGTGCCCTGATCGCCATGTACGAGCACAAGATCTTCGTGCAGGGCGCCATCCTGAACATCTTCAGCTTCGATCAGTGGGGCGTGGAGCTGGGCAAACAGCTGGCCAACAAGATACTGCCGGAGCTGACCACAGACGCGGCCGTCACCAGCCACGACGGCTCCACCAATGGCCTCATCAACACCTGGAAGGCCTGGAAAGCCTGAGTTTTCCAACCTTCCTGAATGCAAAAGCCCCGCTCATTGAGCGGGGCTTTTTATTGCCGGTCACGATGCCTTCGGTCAATCTGACGGCTTGCACGATTCGGACATCCGGCCAGGTGTCTAAGCCAGCCGGCAACGGGGATCGTCATCCCCGCCCCTCCTCATGCTGTCCATCAAGGCTTAACCACCGACGGCGATACGTTTCATGTCCTTCATGTAGCCGCGCAGGGTATGGCCGATCGCTTCGATCGGGTGGCTACGGGTCGCCTCGTTGGCGGCCAGCAGGGCCAGGTTGTCCACCGCCTTCGGCTCGGCACGGGCACTGCCCAGATCGCCAGCCTGCAGGGTCGGCATAAAGTGCTCGCGCAAGAGCGGTACGGCGGCGTTGGCGAACAGGTAGTTACCGTATTCGGCAGTGTCGGAGATCACCACGTTCATCTCGTACAGGCGCTTGCGGGCGACGGTATTGGCGATGAGCGGCAGCTCGTGCAGGGATTCGTAGTAGGCGGACTCCTCATAGATGCCGGAGGCCACCATGGTCTCGAACGCCAGCTCCACACCCGCCTTGACCATGGCCACCATGACCACGCCATTGTCGAAATACTCCTGCTCGGCAATCTTGCCAGCGTAGACCGGGGCATTCTCGAAGGCAGACTTGCCGGTCTCTTCGCGCCAGCCGAACAGCTTGGCGTCGTCTTCGGCCCAGTCGGCCATCATGCCGCGGGAGAACTCGCCGGCGATGATGTCGTCCATGTGCTTCTCGAACAGCGGGCGCATCAGGGTACGCAGTTGCTCGGACAGCTCGAAGGCGCGCAGCTTAGCCGGGTTGGAGAGGCGGTCCATCATCAGGCTGATGCCACCCTGTTTCAGGGCTTCGGTAATGGTCTCCCAGCCGAACTGGATCAGCTTGCCGGCGTAGGCCGGGTCTGTACCCTCGGCGACCAGCTTGTCGTAGCACAGCAGGGAACCGGCCTGCAGCATGCCGCACAGGATGGTTTGCTCGCCCATCAGGTCGGATTTCACTTCCGCCACGAAGGAGGACTCCAGCACCCCGGCACGGTCGCCACCGGTGGCGGAGGCCCAGGCCTTGGCTATGGCCATGCCCTCGCCCTGGGGATCGTTCTCCGGGTGCACCGCGATCAGGGTCGGTACGCCAAAGCCACGCTTGTACTCTTCACGCACCTCGGTACCCGGGCACTTGGGCGCCACCATGACGACTGTGATGTCGGAGCGGATCTGCTGACCTTCCTCGACCACGTTGAAGCCGTGGGAGTAGCCCAGGGCCGCGCCCTGCTTCATCAGCGGCATGACGGTCTTGACGACGTCGGAGTGCTGCTTGTCCGGGGTCAGGTTCAGCACCAGATCGGCGGCGGGGATCAGCTCCTCATAGGTGCCGACCACGAAGCCGTTGTCGGTGGCCTTCTGCCAGGAGGCGCGCTTCTCGGTGATGGCGGCCTTGCGCAGGGCGTAGGAGATATCCAGCCCGGAGTCGCGCATGTTCAGACCCTGGTTCAGACCCTGGGCGCCACAACCCACAATCACCACCTTCTTGCCCTTGAGCGCCGCACAACCGTCAGCGAACTCTTCGCGCTGCATGAAACGACACTTGCCCAGCTGGGCCAACTGCTGACGCAGGTTCAGGGTGTTGAAATAATTAGCCATGGTGATTGCTCCGTTCGATTGATTCCATGCCGGATGACGGCGTTGTCGAAACCACTATAGCGCGGGACACTTATTGCCTGAACTGATATATTCGAAACAGTATGTTGCAAGAATTGAAAGATTATTCTGTGCAATCCCACCGATTTTTCCCTCCACGTCGGCAGCCACTACCGCAGGAATTGAAAGATGGATCTTCGCAATCTCGAGCTGTTTCTCCACCTCGCCGACTCCCTCCACTTCGGCAAGAGCGCCGATGCCATGGCGGTCAGCCCCTCCACCCTGAGCCGCGCCATCCAGCGGCTGGAGCAGGAGACCGGCTGCGTGCTGTTCGAGCGGGACAACCGCAGCGTGCGGCTCACCCCCGCCGGCGAGAAGCTGCGGGAGTTCGGCGGCAGCCTGTTGCAGGAGTGGCGACGACTCAAGCAGGAGCTCAGACGCAGCGACGAGCCGCTGCAGGGGCGGCTGCGGGTGTTCTGCTCGGTCACCGCCAGCTACTTTCTGCTGCCGGAAGTGCTGGAGCGCTTTCGTCGCCGCTATCCCCAGCTCGAAATAAAACTCGAGACCGGCGATCCTGCCCTGGCGGTGGACAAGATCCTGGCGGACGAGGCGGATCTAGCCATCGCCGCGCGCCCCGATGCGCTCTCCGCCAAGCTGGAATTCGCCAGCCTGCAGCAGGTGCCCCTGGTGTTTATCGCCCCCAGGAGCACGCCTCCCGCCCACTGGTACCACAATGGCGCGCCGGACTGGGAGCGGATGCCCCTCATCCTCTCCGAGCAGGGACTGGCGCGAAAGCGCTGCGATCAGTGGCTGCGCAACAAGGGAATCGCCCCCAACATCTACGCCGAGGTCGCCGGCAACGAGGGTATCGTCGCCATGGTGGCGCTCGGCTTCGGGGTGGGCCTGGTGCCGGCGGCGGTGATCGATCACAGCCCCATGGGGGACAAGGTACGCATCGTCGAGCCCAAACCGGCGCTCAAGCCGTTCGACGTGGGCATCGCCGTGCTCAAGAAGCGGCTGGAGGAGCCGCTGATCCGCGCCTTCTGGGACACGGCCCGTGGCCAGGGAGTGCGCTGACCACGCGTCAAACTCCATTCAGGAAGACCTCATCGACGGCCAGCGCCAGTGTCAAATGTGTCAGTAGGAAAGCAGGAGAGAAGGGGAGAGACTGCGAGACCAGCCTGCGAAGAAGGAGCGCGCCATGCAACATCTAGTCGAGATCAAGGGTTCCCACCTGTTTGAAGAGTACCTCCACAGCCTGGGGGTACGCCGCTGCAGGCTGGATCAGGAGCAGGAGATCTATCTGCAGGAACATCATCTGGCGGCGGTGCGCCGTATTCAGGGCGAGCTCAGATTCTACCTGCGCGCCAATGCCCTGGCCGGCCGCTGATCCGCAATGGGTCACAGAACAAACCCACAAAGCGTATTAGACTGGCACCATCCGTCACCCTCACCTCCGGGGGTCGCCATGAGGAGTGCCCATGAAACCAAGCGGCCTTGATCGGCTCTTCAAACCCCAATCAATTGCTGTCATCGGTGCCTCGAGCGACCCGCAGAAGGCGGGTCAGGTGGTGATAAGACACCTGCTCGCGGGCCAGTTCAAGGGCCCCATACTGCCGGTCAGCCCCCACAGCCGGGCCGTTGCCGGTGTGCTCGCCTATCCCGACATCCCGAGCCTGCCGCTGGCCCCGGATCTCGCCATCGTCTGCACCAAACGCGAGCGGGTGTTGCCCATCATAGAGGCGCTCGGCAAGAAGGGCACCGGCGCCGCCATCATCTTGGCAGCCCAGTTCTCGGCCGAAGATCGCCTGCGGCTCAAGGCCCTCTGTCGGCAATACGGCATCCGGCTGCTCGGCCCCAACAGCATGGGCATGTTGCTGCCCGGCCAGGGCATCAACGCCAGCTTCTCTCCCATCGCCGCCACCCCTGGGCAGGTGGCCTTTTTGTCCCAATCCGCGGCGGTCAGCACCACCATTCTCGACTGGGCCAAGCAGCGTGATCTCGGCTTCTCGGCCTTCGTGTCCCTCGGTGATCACTGCGACATCGACTTTGGCCAGCTGCTGGATCAGCTCTCTCGCGACGGCACCACCCGCGCCATCCTGATCTACATGGACAAGCTGCACGATGCCCGCCACTTCCTCTCGGCGGCGCGCGCCGCCTCCCGCAACAAGCCGATCCTGGTGCTCAAGAGCGGTCGCCACGATCCGGCCAACGGCCTCGACAACGTCTACGACGCGGCCATCCGCCGGGCCGGCATGCTGCGGGTGCGGGACACCCACGAACTGTTCGCCACCGTCGAGACCCTGAGCCACTCCCTGACCCTCAAGGGGGAGCGGCTCGCCATCCTCTCCAACGGTCGCGGCCTCGCCAACATGGCCGCCGACGTGCTGCTGGAGCGCGGTGGCAAGCTGGCCATGGCACCGCTCGACATCGGCAGTGACGCCGACATAGAGGCATATCGCGGCGCCCTGGACGAGCTGCTGCAAGGGGACAAGGCCGATGCCATATTGCTGATCCACGCCCCCTCGCTCACCGCCCGCGGCGCTACCCTGGCCGACAACCTGATCGCCTTCATCAAGCAGCATCCCAGGGCCAGGCGCTTCAACATCCTCACCAACTGGGCGGGGGAGTACTCGGCCCAGGAGGGACGCCGCCTGTTCAACGAGGCGGGGATCCCGACTTATCGCACCCCGGAGAGTGCCGTCGCCGCCTTCATGCACATGGTGGAATATCGCCGCAACCAGAAACAGCTGATGGAGACGCCGGCCTCCCTGCAGGGGGGAAGGCTCGAAGTCGAACGTTGCCAGCAGCTGATCCGCCAGGCACAGGAGCGCAAGCAGCGGGTACTCGATACCCACCTGGCCCAGCCCATCATGCAGGCCGCCGGCCTCGCCACCCTGCCGACCTGGATCGTCTCGGATGCCATCGAGGCAGCCCTGACCGCAGATCAGATAGGCTACCCGGTGGCGGTGAAACTGCGCTCGCCCGATATTGCCCACAAGTCGGAGGTGCACGGCGTCATGTTGAACTTACGCACCTCCGCCGAGGTGGCTCAGGCGGCGGATGCCATCCTGGACAGAGTGCGTCAGCACGATCCGGGCGCGCGCATCGAAGGCCTGCTGGTGCAGCGCATGGCGCGCCGCAGCGGCGGCCTGGAGCTGCGCATTCGTCTGCAGCAGGATCCTGTGTTCGGCCCCGTCATCCTGCTCGGAGAGTCCGGCGCCGAGCCGCACCAGATGGTCGCGGCCCTACCGCCGCTGAACCAGGCGCTGGCTCGCTACCAGATCATCGGCGCCCTCAAGAGCGGCAAGATCCGCGAGCAAGCCAGTCCGGTGCGACTCGACATGGATGCTCTCGGTCAGGTGTTGTGCCAGCTGTCTGAGCTGTTGCTCGCTTTCCCCGAAATGCAGGAGCTGGATCTGCATCCGCTGCAGGCCAGCGGCGAGGAGATGGTGATCCTGGATGCCAGGCTGGTGCTGATGGAGAAGGGCCAGCAAGCACTGCCGCTCGCCATCCGCCCCTATCCCACCGAACTGGAAGAGGGCGCCTGGCTCAAGGATCAGAGCCATGTCCTGCTGCGCCCGATCCGGCCGGAAGACGAGCCTGCCCACAAGGCATTTGTGCTCCAGGTCTCCGATGAAGACAGATACAAGCGCTTCTTCGCCGATGTGGGGGAGCTGGGCCATGAAGAGCTGGCCCGCATGACCCAGATCGACTACGACCGGGAGATGGCCTTCGTCGCCGTGGGCCAGGATGGTGCCTTCAATCAGCAGATCCTGGGGGTGGTGCGGGCCATCTCCACGCCGGATCTCGCCGATGCGGAATTTGCCATCCTGGTGCGATCCGACCTGAAGGGAATGGGACTCGGCAAGTTGATGATGGAGAAGATCGCCCGTTACGCCCGCGAGCGCGGCATAGGCCAGCTCTCCGGCATGACCATGCCGAGCAATCGCGGCATGATCAACCTGGCCAAGCGGCTGGGCTTCCAGATCGATATCCAGCTGGAAGACGGGGTAGTGAATATGCTGCTGCCCTGCGGGGAGCAGAGTCGGCATGATCGGTGAAATGGCGAGAAGGCAGGGGTTTATAGCGTAAAAATGATGAAAATCAGCCAATAAAAAACCCCGCTCGAGTGAGCGGGGTTCTTCGTGTTGGGTGCCTGGCAGTGTCCTACTCTCGCATGGCGAATGCCACACTACCATCGGCGCTACCGCGTTTCACTTCTGAGTTCGGCATGGGATCAGGTGGTTCCACGGCGCTATGGCCGCCAGGCAAATTCTTAATCCAGAAAGCTGACGTGAATAACGATGTTGCTCGTGGCTTGTCGTTATCACTGAATTTTTGAGTAGTTCTTGGGGTTTGTTACAAGTCTCAGAACACTTCTTGGGTGTTGTATGGTTAAGCCTCACGGGTAATTAGTATGGGTTAGCTCAACACGTCGCCGCGCTTACACACCCCACCTATCAACGTTGTGGTCTCCAACGGCCCTTTAGGACCCTCAAGGGGTCAGGGATGACTCATCTCAGGGCTCGCTTCCCGCTTAGATGCTTTCAGCGGTTATCGATTCCGAACTTAGCTACCGGGCAGTGCCACTGGCGTGACAACCCGAACACCAGAGGTTCGTTCACTCCGGTCCTCTCGTACTAGGAGCAACTCCCTTCAATCATCCAACGCCCACGGCAGATAGGGACCGAACTGTCTCACGACGTTCTGAACCCAGCTCGCGTACCACTTTAAATGGCGAACAGCCATACCCTTGGGACCGACTTCAGCCCCAGGATGTGATGAGCCGACATCGAGGTGCCAAACACCGCCGTCGATATGAACTCTTGGGCGGTATCAGCCTGTTATCCCCGGAGTACCTTTTATCCGTTGAGCGATGGCCCTTCCATTCAGAACCACCGGATCACTATGACCTACTTTCGTACCTGCTCGACCTGTCCGTCTCGCAGTTAAGCTGGCTTATGCCATTGCACTAACCTCCTGATGTCCGACCAGGATTAGCCAACCTTCGTGCTCCTCCGTTACTCTTTGGGAGGAGACCGCCCCAGTCAAACTACCCACCAGGCACTGTCCGCGAGCCCGATTCAGGGCCCTGCGTTAGAACATCAAACATACAAGGGTGGTATTTCAAGGACGGCTCCACGACAACTGGCGTCATCGCTTCAAAGCCTCCCACCTATCCTACACATGTAGGTTCAATGTTCAGTGCCAAGCTGTAGTAAAGGTTCACGGGGTCTTTCCGTCTAGCCGCGGGTACACCGCATCTTCACGGCGAATTCGATTTCACTGAGTCTCGGGTGGAGACAGCATGGCCATGGTTACACCATTCGTGCAGGTCGGAACTTACCCGACAAGGAATTTCGCTACCTTAGGACCGTTATAGTTACGGCCGCCGTTTACCGGGGCTTCGATCAAGAGCTTCGCTTGCGCTAACCCCATCAATTAACCTTCCGGCACCGGGCAGGTGTCACACCCTAT
>NZ_CM201342.1:2595000-2675000 GCF_054165525.2 Aeromonas sp. AE23HZ002T15 | reverse complement strand
AGACCGGGCCCCACGTTGGTAAAAGCAGCCGCCACGGCGGAGAAGGCTGTCACCTCGTTCAACCCCGTCATCAATAACAACAGCATGAAGATGAAGAAGAGAATGATATAGGTAGCGAAGTAGCCCCACACCGCCTCGACGATCCGCTCTGGTACCGCGCGTCGGCCCAGTTTCAGGGTGTAGATGGCGCGCGGGTGCACCAGCCGCTTGAGTTCGCGCATCCCCTGCAGGAACAGGATCATGAAGCGCATCACCTTGATGCCGCCGCCGGTACTGCCGGCGCAGCAACCGATGAAAGCGGAGAACATCAGCAGCATGGGCAGGAAGGAGGGCCAGTCCGCATAGCTGGTCGTGCTGTAGCCCGTGGTGGTACCGAGCGACACCGCCTGGAACAGACCATGGTTGAGGGCCTCCTGCCAGGTGGCGTAGTGGCCGTGGAACAGCAGGGATATAAAGCAGATGAGTACCAAGACCCCCTGGATCCCCAGGAACACCTTGAGCTCGGAGTCACGCAGATAGCTGCTCAGCCGCACCGGCTTGTGGGCGAACACCATGAAGTGCAGGGCGAAGTTCACGCTGGCCAGCAGCAGGAACACCACTGTGATCAGGTTGATGGCCGGGCTGTTGAAGAAGCCGATGCTGGCGTCATGGGTCGAGAAGCCCCCCACCGACAGGGTGGAGAAGGAGTGGCAGATGGCGTCGAACAGGCTCATGCCCGCCATCCAGTAGGCCAGGGCACAGAGCGAGGTGAGCAATAGATAGATGAACCAGAGCGCCTTGGCCGTTTCGGCGATGCGCGGGGTCACCTTGTTGTCCTTGACCGGCCCCGGGATCTCGGCGCGATAGAGCTGCATACCCCCGATGCCGAGCAGCGGCAATATGGCGACCGCCAGGACGATAATCCCCATCCCCCCCAGCCACTGCAGCAGCTGGCGATAGAACAGAAACGCCTTGGGCAGATTGTCCAGCCCGGTCAACACGGTCGCCCCCGTGGTCGTCAGGCCGGAGAACGACTCGAAGAAGGCCTCAGAGACCGTCATGCCGGGTACCTCCCCCAGCAGGAAGGGCAAGGCCCCCACGCTGCCCAGCACAACCCAGAACAGCACGACGATGAGGAAGCCTTCCTTGGATCTGAGGTCTTTCTTCTGATGGCGGTTCGGAAACCAGAGCACGGCGCCGAGCAGCAGGGCGATGAAGAAGGAGTTGACGAACTCGGCACCGCCCCCATCACGATACCCAAACGCCACCATCGCAGGCAGCAGCATGGTCGAGCTGAACAGCGCGACCAAGAGGCCAACGATACGAATGATGCTCAGGATCTGCATTCGGGTTCCCTTTTCGGACTAAAAGAGCGATGGATTCTAGCCATCTAAGGGATGAAGTGATACCCGGCCATGGGTTCTGTCGGTCAACTCCTGGGCCACCTGGGTCCAGCTTTCCGTATCCCAGGCCACCTGCAGACTGACCCGCTGACCATAGTCCGCCGTCAGCAACTGACCCTGATGGGCGGCGATCAACGCCTCCACCACCCCCATGTCGCCATAGTCGCATTGGATGAGAGAAGAGCGCTGCAACCGCTTCTGCTCGGTCACCAGCACCTTGAGAGCCGCGCCGACACCGCCGCCATAGGCCTTCACCAGACCACCGGTACCGAGCAGCACGCCGCCGTAGTAACGCACCACCACGGCCGCGATCTCGCCGATGCCAGAGCCCATCAGTTGGGCCAGCATGGGCTTGCCGGCGGTACCAGAGGGTTCACCGTCATCGCTGAAGCCATAGACCTGGCTGTCTTGCGGCGCCCCGGCGACGAAGGCCCAGCAGTGGTGCCGGGCCGCCGGGTGTTGCCGCTTGACCTCCCCGATCCAGGCCTTGGCGGCCTCCACAGTCGGGGTATGCGCAATCAGGGTGATAAAGCGGCTCTTCTTGATCTCCTCGCCAAGCACCAGGGGCGCCGCCGGGATGGCGTAGGCTGCCGCCATCAGAGCCCTGCTTGTCGCGTCAGGTTTTCCACACCATCGCCGTGCAGCACCACGTTATCTTCGATACGGATGCCGCCGTAGGGACGCAGCGCCTCCACCTTGTTCCAGTTGATGCGCTTGCCCTGCTCACCCTGGCGCAGCGGCTCCAGCAGGCTGTCGATGAAGTAGAGGCCGGGTTCTATGGTGAACACCTGGCCCACCTCCATCACCCGGGTGCAGCGCAGATAGGGGAACTGCTCGGGAGCGGCCAGGTGAGTGCCGCGCTCATCCTGCATGAAGCCCCCCGCATCGTGCACCTGCAGGCCGAGGAAGTGGCCGAGCCCGTGGGGGAAGAAGACGTTGGTGACGCCGGTATGGATCATCTCGTCCACCGACATGTCCACCAACTCCACCGACTGCAGCAGGCGCGCCAATCTGTGGTGCATCTGCAGGTGCAGCTCCCCGTAGCGGCGGCCCGGCTTGATCTCCTTGATGATCTCCTGCTGCTGGACATCCAGGGCCGCGATCAGATCGGCAAACTCCCCACGACGCCAGGCCCAGGTGCGAGTGATGTCGGAGGCATAGCCCTGATAGTCCACCCCGGCATCGATCAGGAAGGAGTGGCGCTCCGCATCCGGCACCCGCTGGCTGGAGAGGTGGGTGTAGTGCAGGATGGCCGCGTTGCGGTTGATGGCGACGATGTTGCCGTAGGGCGCCTCATTGGCCCCCTGACCAACCGCCTTCATATAGGCCAGGTTGATCTCGAACTCGCTCGCCCCCGCCATGAAGGAGTCCTTGGCGGCGATGTGGCCACGCACCCCGATGCGGTTCGCATCGCGCAGGCACTCGAGCTCATAGGCCGTCTTGTAGGCACGGTGATAGTGCAGGTAGTTGAGCACGGCCTCCGGGTTGGGATGACCCAGCCCCAGCAGCTCGGCGACTTCGAGGTGTCCCCCCAGATAGGCCCACTCCTGCTTGTCGGCGGGCAGGTGATCGGCGACCTGCTCAGGTTTGGTCAGGAAGCGGATGTCGAAGAAGTCGACCCAGAAGGCATTGGGCAAGTCCGCCACCTTGTGCCAAAAGTCCACCGGCCGGTAGAACAGCAGCACCGGCTTGTTCACTCCATCCACCAGCAACCAGCAGTGGGGGTTGTCCAGCACGGGCAACCAGGCCTTGAACTGCGGATTGACCTTGAAGGGATAGTCCTGATCGTCGAGGAAGATGCGGTGGGTCTGGCCCGAGTGAATGGCCAGACCGCCGAGCCCCTGTTGCTGCAAGATGTCGCGGGTGCGTTGCTGCAGGGTATCGAGATGCTGGGCAAAAAGTTGGCTGTAACTGCTCATGGCGTCCTGCTCCGGGCAAATGTGGGATCAGCATAACATCAAGCGAATCAAGGCTCGAGCCGTCAAGCTTTCCCTTCGTGAGGTAACGCATAGGTTACAGGGTTTTGTTATGAACCAAAAACCAACCATTAACAAATTGAGAACAATTCAATACACTGCCTCCAGACAGTAGAAATCAGCCGTCAGGAACGACTCATGCAAAACCTTTGTCTGTGGCAGCCGGATCAGGACAGGATGCAACACTCCAACCTTCATCAGTTCATGGCCGAAGTGAACCACTTCCACGGCCTGCAACTGCGCAGCTACGCCGACCTCTATCAATGGTCGGTGGAGAAGACCACCCGTTTCTGGCCCCTGGTCTGGCAGCACTGCGGCGTCAAGGGGGAGCTCGGGGACATAGTGGCGGAGAATCGCCAGGAGATGCAGCGTGCCCGCTGGTTCCCGGACAGCCGTCTCAACTTCGCCGAGAACCTGTTGCGCCGCCAGGACGAAGGCATCGCCATCGTCTCTCGCATCGAGGGGAGCGCGAGCCAGACCCTGAGCTGGGCCGAACTCGGCGATCAGGTTGCTCGCCTCGGCCAGTGGCTCCGCAGCCAGGGCATTGGTCGTGGCGATGTGGTCGCCGCCTATCTGCCCAACATCCCGGAAACCGTGGTCGCCATGCTGGCCGCCACCAGCCTGGGGGCGATCTGGACCTCCACCAGCCCGGACTTTGGCGAGGCCAGCGTGGTGGAGCGCTTCGGCCAGACCAGGCCCAGGGTGCTGTTCGCGGTGGATGGCTATCGTTACGGCGGCAAGGCCATCGACATCCAGGCCAAGGTCGCCGCCGTGGTCCGTCAGATCGACAGCATAGAGCAGACCGTGATGATCCCCCTGCTCGGCAACCCCTTGCTGCTCGGTCAGGATTGGGGCCGGGTCCTGGCGAGCCAGACCGATGCGACCCTGCGGTTCGAGCCCATGGGGTTCAACGATCCCCTCTACATCCTCTATTCCTCCGGCACCACGGGCAAACCCAAGTGCATAGTCCACGGCATCGGCGGCACCCTGCTGCAACACCTGAAAGAGCATCAGCTGCACTGTGACATCAAGCCCGGGGAGCGGGTGTTCTACTTCACCACCTGCGGCTGGATGATGTGGAACTGGCTGGTGAGCGCCCTCGCCTCCGGCGCTACCCTGGTGCTCTATGACGGCTCCCCCTTCTACCCGGACGGCAACGTGCTCTGGGATCTCGCCCGCGACGAAGAGGTCTCCCTGTTCGGCACCTCCGCCAAGTATCTGGATGCCCTGCACAAGCAGGGCTATGCCCCGATCCAGACGCATGCATTACCGGAACTGCGCCTTATCTGCAGCACGGGTTCCGTGCTCTCCCCCGAAGGGTTCGACTACGTCTATCAGGGGATCAAGCAGGATGTGCAGCTCAGCTCCATCTCCGGTGGCACCGACATCTGTTCCTGCTTCGTCATCGGCAACCCCCTGAGCCCCGTCTATCGCGGCGAGAGCCAGGGGCGCGGCCTCGGCCTCGCGGTGCAGGTGTTCAACGAGGCGGGCCAGCCGGTGCAGGGAGAGAAGGGGGAGCTGGTCTGCACCAAGCCCTTCCCGGCCCAGCCCATCTACTTCTGGGGGGACGAGAGCGGCGACAAGTACCACGCCGCCTACTTCGAGCGCTTCCACAACGTCTGGTGCCACGGCGACTGGATCGAGCTGACCGACCACGACGGTATCCTGTTCTACGGCCGCTCGGACGCTACCCTCAACCCGGGGGGGGTGCGTATCGGCACCAGCGAGATATACCGCTACGTGGAGCTGCTCGACGAGGTGGAGGAGAGCATCGTCATCGGCCAGCAATGGCAGCAGGACGAGCGGGTGGTACTGTTCGTCAAGCTCAGGGCCGGCCTCAAACTGGACGAGCCGCTGCGGGAGCGCATCCGCCAGCAGATCAGGGAACACTGCACCGCCCGTCACGTCCCCGCCCGCATCCTGCAGGTAGATGCCATCCCCCGTACCAAGTCCGGCAAGATAGTGGAGCTGGCGGTGCGGGAAGTGGTGCACAACAGGCCGGTCAACAACACCCACGCCCTCGCCGATCCCGAGGTGCTGAGCCAATATAGAGACAGGCCCGAGCTGGCCAGCTGATCCGTCCTGGATATATGAAAGGCGCCCAAGGGGCGCCTTTCTTCTGCCCCATCCCCGGGCGAGTGCGAACAGGCCACAAGTGTTAAACGAATGTTTTAAATAGGTGTTGAAATTGTCTTGTTTTGGATCAATATTGAGCCTCGCCCCCTGCTGGGGAGAAAGGAGCAAAGCCCCCCACCACGTGGGAACAAGGAGACACTCTCATGATCTACCAAGGCGAAACCCTGTCGGTCAGCTACCTCGAACACGGCATTGCCGAACTGAGGTTTGATGCCCCGGGTTCAGTCAACAAGCTGGATCGCGCTACCCTGCTCTCGCTGAGCGAAGCGATCGCCACATTACAACAAGAACGTGAACTAAAAGGTCTGATCCTCACCTCCGGCAAAGACGCCTTCATCGTCGGCGCCGACATCACCGAATTCCTGGAACTCTTCGATCTACCGCAAGAAGATCTGCTCGGCTGGCTGAAAAAAGCCAACGACATCTTCAGCGCCATCGAAGATCTGCCGGTACCGACCCTGTCCGCCATCAAGGGCCACGCCCTGGGCGGCGGCTGCGAGACCATACTCTCCACCGACTTCCGTCTGGCCGACACCAGCGCCAAGATCGGCCTGCCCGAGACCAAACTCGGCATCATGCCGGGCTTTGGCGGTACCGTCCGCCTGCCGCGGGTGATCGGCGCCGACAATGCGCTGGAGTGGATCACCACGGGCAAGGATTACCGTGCCGATGACGCCCTCAAGGTCGGCGCCGTCGATGCAGTGGTCGCCCCGGAAGCGCTGCAGGCAGCGGCTCTGCAGATGATCAAGGACGCCATCGCGGGCAAGCTGGACTGGCAGGGCCGCCGCGCCGCCAAGAAGGCACCGCTGCGCCTGTCCAAGCTGGAAGCGATGATGAGCTTCAGCACCGCCGCCGGCATGGTTGCCGCCGTGGCGGGCAAACACTATCCGGCCCCCATGACGGCGGTGAAAACCGTCGAAGCCGCCGCAGGCATGAGCCGTGACGAGGCCCTCGTGGTCGAGGCACAGGGCTTTATCAAGCTGGCGAAGACCGATGTGGCCAAGGCCCTGGTCGGCATCTTTCTGAACGATCAGCACATCAAGGCCCTGGCCAAGAAGGCCGCCAAGCAGGCGAGCAAGGCGACCGGCCATGCCGCCGTGCTGGGTGCCGGCATCATGGGGGGCGGCATCGCCTACCAGTCCGCCAGCAAGGGCATACCGGCGGTAATGAAGGACATCAACGAGAAGGCGCTGGCGCTCGGCATGGGCGAAGCCACCAAGCTGCTCAACGGCCAGCTCGAGAAGGGTCGCATCGACGGCATCAAGATGGGCCAGGTGCTCTCCGCCATCACCCCCACCCTGAGCTATGACAGCGTCAAGCACGTGGACGTGGTGGTCGAGGCCGTGGTCGAGAATCCCAAGGTGAAGGCCGCCGTGCTCGGCGAAGTGGAAACCATCATCGGCGACGACGCCGTGCTCGCCAGCAACACCTCCACCATTCCCATCTCCCTGCTGGCCAAGGGACTGAAGCGCCCCGAGAACTTCTGCGGCATGCACTTCTTCAACCCGGTGCACCGCATGCCCCTGGTGGAGATCATCCGTGGCGAGAAGACATCGGATGAAACCATCAACCGCGTGGTGGCCTACGCCGCCGCCATGGGCAAGTCCCCTGTGGTGGTCAACGACTGCCCGGGCTTCTTCGTCAACCGGGTGCTGTTCCCCTACTTCTTCGGCTTCACCAAGCTGGTCGCCGATGGCGCCGACTTCGTGGCCGTCGACAAGGTGATGGAGAAGGAGTTCGGCTGGCCCATGGGCCCCGCCTACCTGCTGGACGTGGTCGGCATCGACACCGGTCACCATGCCGGTGACGTCATGGCACAGGGCTTCCCGACCCGCATGAGCAAGGACGGTCGCACCGCCATCGACGTGATGTACGAGGCGAGCCGCTTCGGTCAGAAGAATGGCAAGGGCTTCTACGCCTACGAGCAGGATAAGAAGGGCAAGCCGAAGAAGGTGGCCGACGCGGCCGCTTACGAGCTGCTGGCCCCCATCGCCAAGGCGCAACAGGCCTTCGACAAGGACGCCATCATAGCCCGCATGATGATCCCCATGATCAACGAGGTCGTGCTCTGCCTGGAAGAGGGCATAGTCGCGACCCCCGCCGAGGCGGACATCGCCCTGGTCTACGGTCTGGGCTTCCCTCCCTTCCGCGGCGGCGTGTTCCGCTATCTGGACACTATCGGTCTGGATCGTTACGTGGCCATGGCCGACCAGTATGCCGATCTGGGCCCCCTCTACCGCGTCAGCGACAAGCTGCGTGAGATGGCCGCCCAGGGCAAAACCTTCTACTGATTGCGGAAAGGAGATCCATTCATGAAAGACGTAGTCATTGTCGACTGTATCCGGACCCCCATGGGCCGGTCCAAGGGCGGCGCCTTCCGCAACGTGCGTGCAGAAGACTTGTCCGCGCACCTGATGAAATCCATCCTGTTGCGCAACCCTAACCTCGATCCGAACGAGATCGAGGACATCTACTGGGGCTGCGTGCAGCAGACCCTGGAGCAGGGCTTCAACATCGCCCGCAACGCCGCCCTGCTGGCCGGCATTCCGAAGCAGGTCGGCGCGGTCACCGTCAACCGTCTGTGCGGATCCTCCATGCAGGCGCTGCACGATGCCTCCCGCGCCATCCAGGTCGGTGACGGGGACATCTTCATCATCGGCGGCGTGGAGCACATGGGTCATGTGCCTATGAGCCACGGGGTGGACTTCCACCCCGGCATGGCGAAATCAGTGGCCAAGGCCTCCGGCATGATGGGACTGACCGCCGAGCTGCTCGGCAAGCTGCACGGCATCAGCCGCCAGCAGCAAGACGAGTTCGCCGCCCGCTCCCATCGCCGCGCCCATGCCGCCACCGTGGAAGGACGTTTCGCCAAGCAGATCGTCGGGCTGGAAGGCCATGACGCCAGCGGCGCCCGCTTCTTCTACGACTACGACGAGGTGATCCGCCCGGAGACCACGGTCGAGACCCTGAGCCAGCTGCGCCCCGTGTTCGACCCGGTCAACGGCACCGTCACCGCCGGCACCTCCTCGGCCCTGTCCGATGGCGCTGCCGCCATGCTGGTCATGAGCGCGGAGAGAGCCAAGGCGCTGGGGCTGACCCCGCGCGCCAAGGTCCGCTCCATGGCCGTGGCCGGCTGCGACGCCGCCATCATGGGTTACGGCCCTGTGCCCGCCACCCAGAAGGCGCTCAAGCGCGCAGGCCTGACCGTGGCTGACATCGATCTGTTCGAGCTGAACGAGGCGTTCGCCGCCCAGTCCCTGCCCTGCGTCAAGGATCTGGGGCTGATGAACCAGGTGGACGAGAAGGTGAACCTGAACGGCGGCGCCATCGCCCTGGGTCACCCGCTCGGCTGCTCCGGCGCGCGCATCTCCACCACCCTGATCAACCTGATGGAGGAGAAGGATGCCACCTTGGGTGTCGCCACCATGTGTATCGGTCTGGGCCAGGGCATCGCCACCGTCTTCGAGCGGGTATAACGAAGACCCCTGACCGGCCGCCCATCGGAGCCGGTCAGGGAATGCCCCCGCCAGAGTACGGGCGGGACATGCTGGAAATACCGCTCCCTCCCCTTGAGTGGAGCGAGCAAGAATTGTCACTTTGGGGTCGGCCTTGCCGGCCCGTTTTCGAGTCTGTGGAGCCCACCACACGGGGTGGTTCCTGTCGTCGGCATCTGCGCATGGCCGTCCCGTTTGGGTCGGCCTTTTTTCATTTTCACGCCAGATCATGCTCACTTCTGGGGCTATATTGCCCATAACCTCACATTAGAGGGGGGCCTTGCTTGCTTTTTACTCCCCCGACAGGTTCAATCTGCACAAAAAATGGGGTGGATGCACATACATATGTCAACGAGCAAACAACTGCTGATCGTCGACGACGACCAAGAGATCCGCGAGCTGCTCAACGAATACCTGACCCGGGCGGGCTTCGAGGTATTGACGGCGGCGGAGGGCAACGAGATGCGCAAGCAGCTCGCCCAGTACAGCCCGGACCTGATCATTCTGGACATCATGATGCCCGGCGACGACGGCTTTACCCTCTGCCAGCAGATCCGCCGTGACTCCCAGGTGCCCATCATCATGCTGACCGCCGCCTCCGACGAGGCGGATCGGGTGATCGGCCTCGAGCTCGGGGCGGATGACTACATCGCCAAGCCGTTCAGCCCCCGTGAACTGCAGGCCCGCATCAAGGCGCTGCTGCGCCGCGCCGAATTCCGTCAGCCGGAGAAAGAGAAGGAGCCGAGCCGCCGCTTGCGCTTCGCCGACTGGACCCTGGATACCCTGAGCCACCAGCTGACCCACGACGATGGCAGCCTGCTGGATCTCTCCGGCAGCGACGCCCTGCTGCTCGGCATGTTCCTGCAGCAACCCGGCGTGGTGCTGGACAGGGACACCATCTCGGATGCCACCCGCGGCCGCGAGAGCCTCCCCATGGAGCGCGGCATCGACGTGCAGATCAGCCGCCTGCGCCAGAAGCTGGGTGACAACGGCAAGAGCCCGCGCATCATCAAGACCATTCGCGGCAGCGGTTACATGCTGATCGCCGAAGTCCACGAGATCCCATGACAGGCAACGAACACGACTGCGCGGTAACAACATGCTGATCCACGAGAGGCACCGGATCCCATGAGAGGGCGGCGATTCTGGCAGGCCCTAGTGCCCCGTTCCCTGCTGTCGCGGATGCTGCTGCTGTTGCTGCTCGCCATCCTGCTCTCCCAGACCATACTCACCGGCATCTGGATGCAGCAGATCCAGAAGCGGGAGCTGGAGGGCATGCTCAGCACCACCCGCAACCTGGCGCTGTCGGCCGCCTCCACCGTCAACTTCTTCAAGTCCCTGCCCCTACAATATCGCCACATAGCACTGGATCAGCTGCGCAACATGGGGGGCAGCCGCTTCTTCGTCTCCCTGAACGAGGAAGAGATCCACATCAGCGCCATTCCGGACAGCGAGCGCAAGACCCTGGTGCTCAAAGAGGTGCAGGAGGTACTCGGTCGCAAGCTCTCCGACGCCATGGCCATCAAGGTGGACTTCTCCCGCCCCGAGGAGCTGCACGTCTTCAACAACGACACCCTGCTGGCGGACCTGCCCTCCTCCTGGGCCCGCTACACCCTGTCTCTCGAACCCATCAACCCCCCCGTGCTGGTGACCCAGATCGAGATAGAACCGGGGGAGTGGCTCTACCTGGCGGCCTTGCTGCCCGCCCCCTACATGACGCTGGATGACACCGTCATGCCGAGCAACCAGGTACGCTTCATCGCCCTGATGACGGTCTTCCTCTGCTTCTTCACCTTCATGCTGGTGCGCTGGCAGACCCGGCCACTACGCCGCCTCGCCAAGGCCGCGGTCAACCTCGGCAAGGACATCGATCAGCCCGCCCTCAAGGAGGAGGGGGCCTCGGAGATCGTCGCCGCCACCCGCGCCTTCAACATCATGCAGCAGCGCATCCGCCGCTTCATCGACGATCGGGAGCGGCTGTTCAGCTCCATCTCCCACGATCTCAAGACCCCCATCACCCGGCTGCGGCTGAGGGTCGAACTGCTGGACGACGAGACCCAGATCGCCAAGTTCAACAAGGATCTGGACGAGCTGGAGCTGATGGTGAAGGGGGCGCTGCAGACGGTGAAGGAGACCGACATCCACGAGAACCTCGAGCAGATCGACGTCAACGCCCTGCTGGAGCAGATGGCGGAGTCCATGAACCTGCACGAGGACCTGCTCCTCATCGAGGGGCAGTGCAAGTGGCCCTATCGCGGCAAGCTGCTGGCCCTCAAGCGCTGCATCGGCAATCTGGTGGACAACGGCATCAAGTACGGCAACCGGGTGCGCATCATCATCATGGACGACGAGGAGATGCTGATCCTGTTCATCATGGACGAGGGCCAGGGCCTGCCGGAGGATCAGCTCGAGCGCATCTTCGAACCCTATTACCGGCTGAGCACGGACCCCTCGGGCACCGGCCTCGGTCTCGGCATCGCCCGCAACATCGCCCACGCCCATGGCGGCGACCTGGTGCTGGAAAATCGCCCCCAGGGGGGTCTGCAGGCCACCCTCTCCCTACCAAGGCAGTAACTGTTATGAAGTGGTTCCCGTTTGCCGTTGTCACCCTGTTTGCCCTGCCCGCCACCGCCTCCCAGGTGGAGGTGCTGCACTGGTGGACGTCGGGGGGCGAAGCCAGGGCCGTCGAGGTACTCAAGTCGGAATGGGCCGAGCGCGGCAACCAGTGGAACGACTTCGCGGTGCAGGGGGGTGGCGGCAAGAGTGCCATGACGGTGCTAAAGAGCCGGGCGCTGGCGGCCAATCCGCCGGAGGCGGCGAACCTCAAGGGCTATGAGCTGGACGAGTGGGCCAGCCTCGGCTTCCTGCGCGACCTCAGCCCCATGGCCGAGTACCTCGGCTGGTATCCCAAAATGCCGCCCATGGTGAGGGAGACCCTCAGCCACAACGGCACCCTGATGGCGGTGCCGATCGGCATTCACCGCATCAACTGGCTCTGGCTCAACCGCGCCGTCTTCGAGCGGCTGGGGCTCACCCCGCCCACCGACTGGGATCAGTTCGTGACGGTGGCCAGGCAGCTCAAGGCCAAGGGCGTGACACCGCTCGCCATCGGCAACGAGCCCTGGCAGCTGACTGTGCTGTTCGAGACCGTGGCCTTGGGAGAAGGGGGCAAGGCGTTCTATCGCAAGGCCTTCCTGGAACAGGATGAGGCGACTCTCACCGGGCCCGAGATGGTGCGGGTCCTGACCCGCTTCCAGCAGCTGCGCGACTTCGTGCCCGAGAAATATGCCGGCCTGAAGTGGCACCAGGCCACCAACCTGCTGGAGAGCGGCGGTGCCGCCATGCAGATCATGGGGGACTGGGTGAAGGGGGAGCTGAGCGCCGGCAACTATCGCCCGGGGGAAGATATCGAATGCCTGCCGAGCCCAGGCAGCGCTGGCCTGTTCAGCTACAACCTGGACTCCATCGCCATGTTCAAGCAGCGTGATCCCGCCCAGTTGCAGGCCCAGGGGGAGCTGGCCCAGCTGCTGATGACCCCCGAGTTCCAGGCCAGGTTCAACCGGGTCAAGGGCTCCATCCCCGCCCTCAGCCAGCCGGACATGCGCCAGTTCGATCGCTGCGCCATTCGTTCTTACAAGGACTTCCAGCAGGCGGAGCAGGGCGGCAACCTGCTGCCCAGCATGTCGGACGGCATGGCGGTGCCCACCAACATGCGCCAGGCGATCATGGATGTGCTCAGCAGCTTCTTCAACGATCCCAGGGCCAACCCGGAGCAGACGGCGTTGCAACTGGAGCGGGCCATGCGCTCGACCCGCAGCGGGACCGGCGCCGAGCAGAAATGACAAAGGCGGACCGGGTCCGCCTTTGAGTCATCGAAGCCTGAATGTTCAGGAGCGATCGTTCTCGTCTTCATCCTCGTCGTAGTAGTCGCTGAGCTCTATCCAGAGCCCCAGCCCTATCATCACCATGGATCCGAACCAGGTGCCGGTGTTTCCGATGGGGCTGCCCAGCACTATCATGGCGAACGACAAGAACCCCATGCCTGCGTAGGCTTGCAATCTGCCGTAGGAGACCTGCATATTCACACCTCCTTGTTGAATATGGTTCAATTTTTATATTACTCATCGGGCGGAGTGTGGATAGAGCCGGATCACACTTTGGTTACATATGCTGCAAAGCAGCTCGCCGATTTGATTATTTTTTCGCCTTGAGTATCATTGGCAGCTTAATTGGTTGAAGGTTGATTATTGATGAGTGCTTTATTCTGCGATGCGACTCATGAGTTGGACGCAATCGGGCTTCGTTGCCCCGAGCCCGTGATGATGGTGCGCAAGAAAGTGCGGCTGATGGCCGAGGGCGAGACCCTGCTGGTCAGTGCCGACGATCCCTCCACCACCCGCGACATCCCCAGTTTCTGCCGCTTCATGGATCACACCCTGATCGCCAGTGAAACCGAGCAGGCCCCCTACCGTTACCTGATCCGCAAAGGTCAGTGATCCCACAGCAGGAAGAGCCCATGACAGCCATTACCCGAGTCGGTACCACCCAGCGTTGGTCAGACGTGGTCATCCACAACGGCACCCTCTATGTGGTGGAAGTCCCCGCCACGGATGAGGCCGACATTCATCAGCAGACCCGCGAGGTGCTGAGCAGCCTGCAGCGCCTGCTGGAAGCCAACGGCTCCGGGGTCGACAAGATCCTGATGGCCAACATCTACCTCAAGGACATAGGCGATATCGCGGCCTTCAACGCCCAGTGGGACGCCTGGATCCCGGCGGGCACCGCTCCCGTGCGTGCCTGCGTACAGGCCCGTCTCGCCCACGAAGGCTACAAGGTCGAAGTGCAGCTGACCGCGGCTGTGTAAGCCGGGAGGGATGCCTGGCTCCCCTGACGCCAACACAGCCCCCGTCCGCGCCTGCGTGCAGGCACGCCTCGCCCACGAAGGCTACAAGGTTGAAGTGCAACTGACCGCAGCAGTCTAGGACAGGGTTCGCCCCCTCATCCCCGCCCCTTCACCCGAGCGAGGAGAAGGAAGAGAAAACAAAAAAGCCCCGCCAGATGACTGGCGGGGCTTTTTTGTTGCCGAGAACCGGACCGCTTAGGCGGTCGGGGTCAGGGTGATGGTCACCCGGCGGTTCTGGGCCTTGCCTTCGGCGGTGCTGTTGGTGGCGACCGGCTGATCCGGGCCCACGCCACTGGTGGAGATGCGGCTGCCGGTCACACCCTGGCCGATCAGCTGGGCGGCGACGGCGTCGGCACGCTGGGCGGAGAGCTTCTTGTTCAGCTCGCGGGAGCCGGTGCTGTCGGTATGGCCGACCACGTTCAGGCGGGTCTTGTCGAACTCGGCCACCACCATGGCAACACCGGACAGGGTGTTGGCACCGGCCGCTTTCAGCTGGGCACTGGAGCTGTCGAAGGTGACGTTGTTCGGCATGTTGAGGATCAGCTGATCGCCGTTACGGGTCACGCTGACGCCGGTGCCTTGCAGCTTCTCGCGCAGCTTGGCTTCCTGCACATCCATGTAGTAACCGATGCCGCCACCCAGGGCGGCGCCGGCGGCCACGCCGGTCAGGACACCCTTCTTGCGATCCCCCTTGCTGGAGGAGAGCGCCCCCACGGCGGCGCCAGCGGCGGCACCGGCCAGCGCACCCCAGGCACCCTTGGAGGTCTGGGACTCACCGGTGTAAGGGTTGGTGGTACAGCCTGTGATGGCGATGGTCAGGGCAAGCGCGGGAACGAGTTTCTTGAAATGCATGGAATAAACCTCTGAAAAAGAACGACTCTAGCCGATGGCCGCGCATTCTACATGAGAGGGGCGCCAGAGTGTGACGCTCGGATGACAGATGCACAACAAGGGAGCCTGGGCTCCCTTGTTGTGACAAGCTTGGCGAGTGAGACCCGCCTCGTCAGTACTTGATTTCCCGGGCTTTCTCGCGCCCTTCCTGCTTGGCGTCGCGGTGCTCCTGGCGGCAATCGGCATTGCCTACCAGACCGCTGCGGCACTCCTGCTTGGCATCGCGGGACTCCTGCCGGGTGTCCTGGCGCACATCGCGGGCCTCGCGGCGCTGCCTGGCCTGCTCGGTGGCCTGGGCCGGCAGGCCGGTCAGCAGGACGGTGGCGGCAAGCAGCATGAATACGGACTTCTTCATGATGACTCCTGAACTGGATGAGACGCACCGGATCGGTGTCTCTGAATTATATATGGCGCTCTTCCGCCACGCCGGTCAGCACAGCCAACCTGAAGGGAGCGCCCTTATCCGGATCGCGCTCAGTATTTGACGTCACGCGCCTGATCGCGCCCTTCCTGCTTGGCATCCCTGTGGTCCTGGCGACAGTCGGCATTGCCCACCAGGCCTTCACGGCACTCCTGCTTGGCGTCGCGGGACTCCTGACGGGTGTCCTGACGGATGTCACGGGCATCCTGACGCTGCTCGCTCTGGTTGGTGGCGTGCGCCGGGACGGCGGCAAACAGGGCGCTAGCGGTCAGCAGGGCGGCGCTCAGGCGAGAGATGGAAACAGTCATAAGGACTCCAGATTAAGTTGATGCGGCAGCCTGGTTCGGCTGCCGTCATGGAAAAGGGGTTCGACGAGCCCGAGCTCTCGAATCAATATTTGATATCGCGAGCCGCCTCGCGCGCGTCTTGCTTGTTGTGGCGGTGTTCCTGGCGGCAATCGGCGTTACCCAGGAACTCCTCCTGGCGGCAATCTCGCTTCTGTTCGCGAGACTCCTGGCGGATATCCTGGCGCAGGTCCCGCGCCTGGCGGCGCTCCTGAGCCTGCTCGGTGGCCTGAGCCGGCATGGCCACCGACAGGGTACAGCCGACCAGCAAGGCTGACAGCAGGGCGCTGCGAGCCGGGTGAGGAGTTGAAATGTTCATGACGAGTCTCCCTGGTTGATCGGGCTGATATCTATGGCGCGGGATCAGTATTTGACGTCGCGGGCCTTCTCGCGCACGTCCTGCTTCACTTCACGCTTGTCCTGACGGCACTCGTAGTTGTCTTTCTGGTCGTTCTCACGGCAATCCTGCTTGGCGTCGCGGATCTCGGGACGCACCTCCTGACGCACGTCGCGGGAGTCCTGGCGATCGGTCGCCTGGGCGGGCAGGGTCAACAACAGGGTGCAACCGGTCAGGATCAGGCTGCCGAGGGAGAGGGTGCGAAATGCGGTCAGTGACATGGGGTATCCTCACAATGGTTACCCCGATTTTGAGCGGGTTTGACTGTATGCCGGCTGTACCGGGCGGTGAAAAATGACTCCTACCCCTGCTGGCATTCCACATGGCAGAGGCAGGTTACAAGATGATCGTTCACCATGCCCAGGACCTGCATGATGGATAGTGTTGTAGCGGCCCATCGCCACGACAGACGTTGCAATGTCGGGCTGCGCTTGCAATCCCCCAGATGCGGGGTTGTCGCTCAACGGCCGGTGACCCCAGAGTGGAGGACATTCCTCACGGAGCCATCCCCATGCCATCTCTGCCTCACGCTGCCCTGCTCGTCATCGACATCCAGACCGGCCTCCTTCACGGCCCCGAGGCACCCCATGCGGGGACCGAGACGCTGATCAACATCAACCGCCTGAGCCAGGCGGCCCGTGCCGCCGGTGTCCCCGTGCTGGCGGTGCGCCACACGGGCCCGGCCGGTAGCCCCATCGCCGCCGGCAGTCCGCTCTGGCAACTGGCGCCGGAACTGGTTGTCAACGACGCCGATCGGGTGTTCGACAAGCAAAGGTCCAATGCGTTTCATGGCACCGGCCTCGATGGCTGGCTGAAAGAGGACAAGGTGCAGACCCTGATCGTCACCGGCATGAAGACCCAGTACTGCATAGATACCACCTGCCGGGCGGCGGCAGATCTCGGCTATTCCGTGGTGCTGGTGAGCGATGCTCATACCTGCATGGATACCCCACAACTTGCCGCAACGCAGATCATCGCCCACCACAACGCCACCCTGGCTGGCCCTTTCGTGCGGCTTATGAGCAGTGACGAGGTGTGTGACGCGCTGACCCACACTCTTCAGCCCAGTTGATCCCGGACCCCAAACGAAGAAGGGAGGCTCAAGCCTCCCTTCTTCGTCTGCCCTCCGCGTTACCCCAGTGTCCCTGACTGCTGACATTCCACGTGGCAGGGGCAGGTCACCAGATGATCGTTCACCATGCCCACCGCCTGCATGAAGGCGTAGCAGATGGTGCTGCCGACGAAGGTGAAGCCCTGCTTCTTGAGGGCCTTGGCCATGGCATCGGATTCGGGCGAGGTGGCGGGAATATCGCCGTTGCCCTGGCGCTGGTTGACCATGGGGGCGCCGCCGACGAAGCCCCACAGATAGTCCGCGAAGTCGATGCCCTGCGCCTCCAGCGTCAGATAGGCGTGGGCATTTTTGATGACCGACTGCACCTTGAGGCGATTGCGGATGATGCCCTTGTCCTGCATCAGCCGCTCCACATCCTGGTCGTCGAAGCGGACGATGAGCGCGGGATCGAAGTCCGCATAGGCGCGATAGTAGCTGTCGGTGCGCTTGAGAATGGTGATCCAGGAGAGACCCGCCTGCTGGCCGTCGAGGCAGAGTTTGGCAAACAGCTCGCGCGGATCGCGCACCGGCCGCCCCCACTGTTTGTCATGGTATTCAATGTATTCCGGGTCCTTGGTCACCCAGGCGCAGCGCAGTTCCATTCTTTGTCTCCTGTGATTGAGTCGTCGTCCATCGGCGGGATTTCGGCGATGAGATCATGCCGCCATCACTCCGGGCCAACCAGGCCCGGCGCAGCATTCCCCCACTAATCCCCTGTAATTTCGCCTATTATCCGACCATGCCAGACGGTATACTCCTTCGGTTCACATTCAGCAAATCTTGCTCTGATTTCACTTCGCGCGAAAAACACTATGCAAAAATTCGATGTCAAAACCTTTCAGGGCCTGATCCTGCAGCTGCAGGACTATTGGTCCCGCCAGGGCTGTACCATCATTCAGCCGCTGGATATGGAAGTGGGTGCCGGTACCTCCCACCCCATGACCTGCCTGCGCGCCCTGGGCCCGGAGCCCATCGCCTGCGCCTACGTGCAACCGTCCCGCCGTCCCACCGACGGCCGCTACGGTGAGAACCCGAACCGCCTGCAGCACTATTACCAGTTCCAGGTGATCATCAAGCCGTCCCCCGACAACATCCAGGAACTCTACCTCGGCTCCCTGAAAGAGCTGGGCATGGATCCCGAGATCCACGACATCCGCTTCGTGGAAGACAACTGGGAAAACCCGACTCTGGGTGCCTGGGGTCTGGGCTGGGAAGTGTGGCTCAACGGCATGGAAGTGACTCAGTTCACCTACTTCCAGCAGGTTGGCGGCCTCGAATGCAAGCCGGTCACCGGCGAGATCACCTATGGTCTCGAGCGCCTGGCCATGTACATCCAGGGCGTGGACAGCGTCTATGACCTGGTGTGGTCCGATGGCCCCCTGGGCAAGACCACCTACGGCGACGTCTTCCACCAGAACGAGGTGGAGCAATCCACCTACAACTTCGAGCACGCCGACGTGGACTTCCTGTTCCACTGCTTCGAGCAGTACGAGAAGGAAGCCCAGCACCTGCTGGCACTGGAAAAACCGCTGCCGCTGCCCGCCTACGAGCGCATCCTCAAGGCCGCGCACTCCTTCAACCTGCTGGATGCCCGCAAGGCCATCTCGGTCACCGAGCGTCAGCGCTACATCCTGCGCATTCGCACCCTGACCAAGGCCGTGGCCGAGGCCTACTACGCCTCCCGCGAGGCGCTGGGCTTCCCCATGTGTCAGCGCACTGAGAACAAGCAAGGTTAAGGAACGGACATGGCACAACATACATTTCTGGTAGAGATCGGCACCGCCGAGCTGCCCCCCAAGGCCCTGCGCTCCCTGGCCGAAGCCTTTGCCGATAACTTCAAAGCCGAACTGACCAAGGCCGACCTGGCCTTCGGCGATGTCGAGTGGTTCGCCTCACCGCGCCGTCTGGCGCTGAAGGTGAGCGCACTGGCCAGCGATCAGCCGAGCAAGAGCGTCGAGAAGCGCGGCCCGGCCGTGTCCCAGGCGTTCGATGCCGATGGCAAGCCGACCAAGGCCGCCGAAGGTTGGGCTCGTGGCAATGGCATCACGGTCGAGCAGGCCGAGCGTCTGGTCACCGACAAGGGCGAGTGGCTGGTCCACAACGCCAAGGTCGAAGGCCGTCCGGCGCGCGAGCTGCTGGGTGAGCTTGTAGCTTCATCTCTGGCCAAGCTGCCCATCCCCAAGATGATGCGCTGGGGCGACAAGACCATCCAGTTCGTGCGTCCGGTGTTCACCGTGACCCTGCTGCTGGATGGCGATCTGGTGCCCGCCACCATCCTGGGTATCGACTCCGCCCGCACCATCCGCGGTCACCGCTTTATGGGCGAGAGCGAGATCACCATCGACAACGCCGGCCAGTACCCGCAGATCCTGCTGGAGCGCGGCATGGTGATGGCCGACTTTATGGCCCGCAAGGCCAGGATCAAGGCTGACGTCGAAGCGGCCGCCGCCGCCTTCGGTGGGGTTGCCGATCTGGACGACGCCCTGCTGGAAGAAGTCACCGCCCTGGTCGAATGGCCGGTGGTGCTGACCGCCAACTTCGAAGAGAAGTTCCTGGCCGTCCCGGCCGAGGCGCTGGTGCACACCATGAAGGGTGACCAGAAATACTTCCCGGTCTACGACCAGAACGGCAAGCTGCTGCCGAAGTTCATCTTCGTCACCAACATCGAGTCAAAAGACCCGAGCCAGATCATCAGCGGCAACGAGAAGGTGGTTCGCCCCCGTCTGTCTGACGCCGAGTTCTTCTTCAAGACCGACCTGAAGCAGACCCTGGCTTCGCGCCTGCCGCGCCTCGAAACCGTGCTGTTCCAGCAGCAGCTCGGTACCGTCAAGGCCAAGGTCGAACGCATCGAGACCGTCGCCGGCTTTATCGCCGAGCGCATCGGTGCCAACGTGGCTCAGGCCAAGCGTGCCGGTCTGCTCTCCAAGTGCGATCTCATGACCAACATGGTCGGCGAGTTCGCCAGTACCCAGGGTGTCATGGGGATGCACTACGCCCGTCACGACGGCGAAGACGAAGTGGTGGCCGTGGCCCTGAACGAGCAGTACATGCCGCGCTTCGCCGGTGATGCCCTGCCGTCCGCTCTGGAAGCCTGCGCCGTGGCGCTGGCCGACAAGCTCGACACCCTGGCCGGCATCTTCGGCATCGGCATGCTGCCCAAAGGCGATAAAGATCCCTTCGCCCTGCGCCGCGCCGCCATCGGTGCCCTGCGCATCATGACCGAGAAGCAGCTGGACCTGGATCTGGTCGAACTGGTGGAAGAAGCGGTACGCGTCTACGGCGACAAGCTGACCAACAAGACCGTCGTCACCGACGTGGTCGACTTCATGCTGGGCCGCTTCCGCGCCGCCTATCAGGACGAAGGCATAGGTGCCGACGTGGTGCTGGCCGTGCTGGCCCGCCGCCCGACCCGTCCGCTGGACTTCGATCGCCGGGTCAAGGCCGTCAGCCACTTCCGTAGTCTGGATGCCGCCCTGGCCCTGGCCGCCGCCAACAAGCGTGTGAGCAACATCCTGGCCAAGGTGGAAGGCGAGCTGCCGACTGCCGTCAAACCGGAACTGCTGCAGGACGCCGCCGAAAAGGCGCTGGCCACCCAGGTTGCAGCACTGCAATCCGAGCTGGCCCCGCTGTTCGCCGCCGGTGACTATCAGGCCGCCCTCACCCGTCTGGCCGCCCTGCGCGAGCCGGTCGACACCTTCTTCAACGAGGTGATGGTGATGGCCGACGACGAGGCCCTCAAGGCCAACCGTCTGGCGCTGCTGAACAACCTGCGCAACCTGTTCCTGCAAGTCGCGGATATCTCCCTGCTGCAGTGATTTGGTTGGGTTGATTGAAGCAAAAACGGCGCCTAGAGGCGCCGTTTTTATTAAGGAAGAAGTGAGGCTTAACGCCTCACAAAAATGCCAATAACTTCGTTTAATTGAATGCTTTTCTTAGCAGAATTAATTGCTGCAGACACCGGACTTGGCAAGCTGCACGTTTCCTTTTGAGATCACCCGCTTGCCTTCGGTATCGGAAACCGGCTCAAGCTTGGCGCCACCAACAAAGACACCCATCTTTATAATCTGGCGGAAGAAGTAATTCTTACCTGGCTCGGTAAAAACAGAGATCTTGTTATCGGAGAATTCAGATTCGGTAGAGAGTTCGTGAGTTTTACCGCCCGCTACCTGCTTATAGAAGAAAGTCTGGTTGGCAGACTCACCAAGGCATTCAGAATCAACATAAACGTCTTTTTTCTGGGCCTTTCCCATGTAGCTGTCTCGGTAGACGTAAAGACCTGCCATATTACCTTCCGGTGCAGGGAAGGCTTTCAGTCTGGCACTTTCCTGAGCACTTTCCATTGGAACACTGGCACAGCCTGCCAGCAACAAGGTGCCCAATACGGTTGACGCCAGCGCCAGTTTTTTAAACATCATGGGGAATTCTCCGTGCAATATTTAGCCTGAAATTTATATTTTAATAAATAATGAGTTGTCTCTGACAACGGCGAATTTGACCATATGAATCCAACTACCACCAGCAAACTTTATATTTCCGACTCAAGAAATAAATATGATGTGACACATATCAAACTTGAATATGGAGAGTCATCTTCTTCTTATGATAATCGGCTATCCATGGTGTAAATAAAGCATCGACGGCTCTCCAGAAGCTATGGTTCTATAACTGTTCCTTATTGACTGTTCGAATTATTATCCGATATTCGCAGAAACGAACGTACCTAACCTCTCCAGCACAACGGCTATCGCCGTTTCCGTGTACAATCCCTCACTCGTTCCAGCCTCAATGACCCGACGGCGACTCCATGAACCGCACGCCCCTGTTGTTGATGATCTGCACCACCCTGTTGGCGGCCGCCGGCTGGTTCTTCTCCAAGGAGGCGATCCGCGAGCTGCCCCCCGCCGCCTTTATCGGCAGCCGCTTCCTGCTGGCGGCCCTGATCCTGCTGCCCCTTGCCATCTTGTACGAACCCAGGCCCAGCCGTGCCCAGCTGCTGCGCGCCCTGGGCTGCGGCTCCCTGCTCGGTCTCAACCTGCTGCTCTGGGTGACAGCCATCAGCCAGAGCGATGCCCTCGGCAGCGGCGCCTTTATCATGAGCGTCGCCACCCTGATGGCGCCGCTGGCGGCTTGGGCCGGTTTCAAGACCCGACCGGGTCGCCACTACTGGACCACTCTTCCCCTAGCGGTGGCGGGTCTGCTGCTGCTCTCAAGCGGCACCGACTGGGGCGTCTCCCGCTCCCTGCTCTGGTTTTTGGCCGCCGCCATGGCCCTCGGCACCCAGCTCGCGGTGCATCGCCACTTCGCCCAGTCGATCCCGGCGCGCTGGCTCACCTGCATCCAGCTGGCCATGACGGGCCTGATGGGCACCATCCTCTCCCTGCTGACCGAGAGCTGGCCACCCTTCGTCAGCACCCCCATCTGGGGCTGGTTTGCCGCCAGCGTGTTGCTTGCCACCACCCTGCGCTACCTGCTGCTGACCCTGGCCCTGAGCAAGATGACCACCACCCACGCGGCCCTGCTGATGCTGCTCGAACCCGTCTGGACCCTGATGCTCAGCACCCTCTGCTATGGGGAGACCCTCGGCGGGGCCAAGCTGGCCGGTGCCGGGCTGGTGCTCGGGGCACTTGTGCTCTATCAGCTGCCCCTGCTGCGCAGCGGCGCACGGCTGGCGGTTAAGGAGTCCAGCCCGGACTAGCGCGGCCCCGACTCGGGGATGGGCACGAGCCGCCGTCGCTGCTAGGGTAGTGGCATTGATTCATCGACGACCGAGGCTCTATGCAACGCAAGACCATCGCCCTGCTGCTGGCCACCCATCTGCTGGTTGGGGGCGCGGGCTTTGCCGCCGGCATCTATCTGCTGCCGATCCTGATAGCGCCTGCCGCGCCTAGCAGTGAGCAGGTGGCGGCCAGCCAGGCGCTGGCGACCTATCAGGGCATCTTCAAGCGGGACTTGAAGGACAGCGATCGGCTGCACTGGGGGGAAGGCAAGGTGAGCATAGGGCCGAACGCCATCAGCCTGATGGGCCAGCTGGCACCCGGGCCCGATTATCAGCTCTACCTGTCGCCGGAATTTGTGGAGACGGAGGCGGACTTCGCCCGCCTGAAGCCGCAGATGGTGCATATCGGACCGGTGAAGACCTTCGACAACTTTATCGTGCCGCTGCCGACCGATGTGAACCCGGCCGACTACAACAGCGTCATCGTCTGGTGCGAAACGTTCGGGCAATTCATTACCGCTGCCCAGTATCAGAATCCCTGATCACGGCGACGACCAGCGTGGTCGGGGCAGCAAAAACAGCAAAGAGAAATGGCGCCTATTGGCGCCATTTCTATGACAAGCCGGCCCCTCAACTCGGCGGGAAGTGGCCACCTATGCTGATCACATTGACCTGTTGCAGGGTCCCGTTGATGGTGAAGGCTACCCTGTGCTCCTGGCTGAGGCGGATGGTGTAGATCCCCTTGTTCACTCCGCCGAGCTGCTCGTAATGCATGTCCCCCACCTCGTCGGCGGCGTTCTTGGGGTGGGTGCCGAGCTCGATTTTTCGCCGCCACTCGTGGTACTTGCTCATGCCCGCCGGGGGCACGGCCACATGCTTGCCCTTGTCGTAGAGGATGCGTTGCTGAGAGTCATCGATAGTCCATGCCATGGTTGGCTCCTTGCTTAGGCTCAAAAGAGAACCAAAGCATAGACCAGGCGCGAGCATTGAGGATCGATCAGAGCCCAAGTCCGAACTGTCGTTGCAGCAGGCGCTGGCCAGAGGCCGTCAGAGTCAGCTCCCGGCCGTCGAGTGCGCGCACCAGGCCCCCCTTGTCCAGCAGATGGGTGAGCAGGCGGGCGCCCAGCTGGCCCCCCAGGTGCATGCGCCGCTCGCTCCAGTCCAGGCACGGACAGGCGAAGTGGCACCTGCCCCTCGGCACGCAATCGATGCCGAGCCGGCCGAAGTGCCGTCCCCCCTCAGGAGTCAGGCCGTGACCGCCGGCGTCCAGCCAGCCCCGGGCCAGCAGGCCGTCGTACAGCCGTACCCCCAGCTCCCCCGCCAGATGGTCATAACAGGTGCGGGCGAAGCGCAGCCGCGCCGGGGTCTTGCTCTGCAAGGGGCCAGGGCCCTGCGCCGCCAGCCCCATCAGCTGCTCCACGACCAAGGCCACCTCCGGGCTCGCAATGCGGTAGTAGCGATGCTTGCCCTGCTGGACGCAGGCCGTCAGCCCCTGCTGCTGCAACCTGGCGAGGTGGCTGCTGGCGGTGGAGGCGGCGACTTCCGCCACAGTGCTCAGCTCGGTCGCGGTCCAGGCCCGCCCATCCATCAAGGCGGACAACATGCGGGCACGGCTGCCATCCGCGATGGCGGCGGCCACCTGTGCCAGGCCCAGTTCCAGGCTCTCTTGCGGGTTCATCTCGCCACTTCCCATCGGGGTTGTCCCTCTTATTGCCAATCGGCGGTGACCGCCCTGGCCTTGTCCATGTCGTCCGTCACCAGGATCAGCTGATTGGCATGATCGCTGTACAGGGTGATGATGTTGACTGAGGCGGCCCCCAGCGCGGTGCAGATGGCCCCCAGCTGGCCGGGCACCTCCTGCTTCAAACGGCGCACCAGTACCTCTCGCACCGCCACCACCTCCAGCCCGGCCTCTCTGGCGGCCTGGGCTGCGCGCTCCCCATCCTCCACCAGGAAGTGGGCATGGCCGGCGCCCCCGGCGAGGAACATGCCACCCCCTTCCAGGCTGACGTCCGCTCGGCCCATCAAGATCCCGAACTGCCCAAGCGCACCCGGGGTGTCCTGCAATATCAGATGAATATCGTACATCCCTGACTCTCCTTTGCGATAACAGCCTGCAGCATAGGGGAAGGCAGGAAGGGACGCTTCGATGGCGAGCGAAGCGTCTTAGTCTATGCCTCCTGCCCACGGCGAGCGTCGCCGGCAGCAAGCTCGGCCTCAGACGAGGGAACCGCCAACACAAAAGGCGCCGACGGGCGCCTTTTGATGATCGGCAGCTGCGAGCCGCACCGCTCTTATCGCACGAGAACCCTACTCCACCGGCGCCATCAGGTGCTGGTAGGGGGTCCCCGGCCACATGATATAGGGGACCGAGGTGTCCGGGGCCGCACTCTTTGGATACATGTCGTAGAACGCATCATCCGCCCCGACGATCATCACGTGGGGCCCGGTCTGCAACCACTGATTGCCTGTGGCGGGCTGAGTGGCATAGGGGTCGGTGTTGTTGGCATCGGTGCCGCCCTTGAGCATGTACATGAAGCCGATCTTGCCCTTGGGCGGGGTCTGGTGGCCGATCCAGGCGTGCGCCCAGACCATCGCCGCCGCATCCATGCACATGGGATCCGGCCCCGGCGTGGCCGGGTTGTCGGGCATGCAGGTAAAGCCGTTCTTGCCTTCCCGCAGGGTTCGCATCTTGCCATCGGCGCTCATGGCGACGATGGTGGCACCGGCACCGACCCTGGCGGGGGCCGCCGCCATGGCGCTGGTGATCATCGCCTCATCCGTCATCGCCGGTGCGTTGGCCATCTCTTCGGCCTGCACCAGAGCGGCCAGGCTGATGGCCGCAAATGCGCCAAGGGTGGACATGTGCTTGCACATAACGTCTGTCTCCCGGTTGGTTGGATCACGCACGGCCTGACTACCATGGCGGCCGTGCTGCCGGGCAGCAGCTGTCTGGTGGGGGACGGGTGATCGGAAGGTGGCGCCAGGGTTCGCAGTCCTGAGGCATGCGGTGGGCCGCAGGCGTCATCTGTCTGACTATAGCCCCTCCGGAACGGCTCAAAAAACAAGGCGCCACTCGGGCGCCTTGTCGATAGGGGGTCGAAAGACTAGCCCAGATAGGCCGGCAGCAGACCCGCCATGTTGAGCAGGTGGAAGGCGGCTGTCAGCACCCCGAACAGGATCACCAGGGCGATCATCAGCACCCCGCCTGGGGCGTGGAAGCCCTCACCCTTGCCACCCTTGGCGGCGCGCACCTTCCAGGCCAGCAGGGGCGGAATGATGCAGGTCCAGAGGGTGGCCACGGCACCGGCGTAGCCGATGGCGGCCAGGAAACCGAACGGGAACAGCAACGAAAGCACCAGGGGCGGCAGGAAGGTCACGGCCCAGGACTTGCTGCGGCCGCGATGACTGTTGTCGAACTTGAACAGGTCCGCCAGATAGTCGAATACCCCGAGCCCGACCCCGATGAAGGAGGAGAGGATGGCCGCCATGGAGAAGGCGTTGAGGGCGCTCGCCACCGCCTTGGATTCGATGACGGATCCCAGCGCCGTGAGCAGGGCATCCACGTTGCCGTCTTGCGCTATCACGGGGCCGAACGCGCTGCGCGGCAGGTTGCCGAACACGCTGACCAGCCAGATGAGGTAGAAGGTGAGCGCGATGACGGTGCCGCCCAGGATGGCGCGGCTGGCGCGGCGCTCCTCGCCATAGTAGGCGCGCATGGACGACACCGAGTGGTGATAGCCAAACGAGGTGAGCGCCACCGGCAGCATCACCAGGGCATAGGGGGCGTAGCTGTGTTCACTGCCGACCTTGTCGAGCAGCAGATCAAGGCGGATGTTCATGGACATGCCGGAGATGCCGAAGGCGAAGCTCAGCCCCATCAGGATCACCAGCAGCACCGAGATGCGATCCACCGCCCGGGTGGAGTGCCACACCAAGCCGGAGAAGGCCAGGGTAAACAGCACGGATCCCCAGTGGCTGCCAAGCCCGGTCATGCCCTCTATGATGAGGCCGGCCGAAGTGATGTAGGCATAAAGCAATATGCCGCCGACGAAGTAGACGCTTAAGTTGTTGAGTGCGTTGACCTTGTTCCCCAGCAGATCCCGGGTCACGGTATCGAAGGAGACGCGCAGCGGGTAACCCTTGTAGGACTCCAGCAGCATCCAGCCGGAGACTGTCATCACCACCATGGTCAGCGCCACCGCGAGCATGGACCAGAGCGTCCAGGCACCCGCGCCCGCACTGGGCAGCCCCAGCATACCGGCTCCTACACAGACGCCGGCAATGATGCATGCCCCGCCCACCAACGATGGTTTATGTTCCATTTACTTCCCCAAAGACGATTGTTGATCTGGTCGCGACCGCGGACCGTTGCATCTGCTACGCCGGTTGTCATCGTAAGATCGCGCTCATCTGTACTATCGGTGCCCAGCCGCTTGCTGCTGCGTCAGCGAGGCAAGACGTGGCTGAGGCTGGCTACCGATCCCAACATGGCAGCAGGGCCGCCATTTTGGGGGTGTGACTTTACCCTGCATGCCCTCGGGTATCAAATCCGCAGGCCCAATAGGGGGATCCAGGGCCGATTTTGGCGACATCTGGCTACTTTCAGACGATCCGCTGCTGCTGAAATCTGTCTGGCGGCGCCTCAGTGGATGGCAGCGGCATGGCGAAGGGCTGCCCACCCGGCGCACTATACTCAAGCCGGTTTTCACGGCAAGGAGCCACCCCATGGACAGGAAGTTCGTCATCATCGCCCTCTGCTATGCCCTGCTCGGCATGGTGCTCGGCATCTATATGGCCGCCTCCAAGGATCACGGCCAGTTTGTGACTCACGCCCACATCATGCTGGTGGGGTTCGTGGTGTCGTTCAGCTATGCCCTCTGCCACCGGCTGTGGCTCGGTAACCCGAGCGGGCGACTGGCGCAGGTCCAGTTCTACCTGCATCAGCTGGGGGCGGCCGTGATGACGGCGGGGCTCTATCTGCTCTACGGCCAGCTGCTGCCCCCGGAGCGGGTCGATCCCTTCCTCGCCGCCTCCTCCCTGGCGGTGCTGCTCGCCATGGGGATCATGCTGGCCCAATTTGTGCGGCGTCCATCCGTGCAGCCATAACAACACGGCGCCCGAGGGCGCCGTGTTTGATGATGAGGTTGAAGCGGTTATCCGACCCCCTGCTCAGGGCCGGGATTGGGCAGCATAGTCCGCCCCCCACAGCCGTCATGCCTCGATCAGCTTGCCTTTCTGTTTGCTGACAGTCGGCGCACCGGGTTCAACCTCTTTCAATCTGGCGGTGAAGTGGCGCAGCACCGCCGGCTCATAGATGAAATCGAGCCCCTTCACGTTCTTGGCGTTCTTCTTCACCTCGCCGAACGCCTCGATGACGAAGTCCATGTGGGTTTGGGTGTAAGTGGCGCGCGGTATGGTGAGGCGCAGCAGCTCGGCCGGGCAGGGGTGCTGCTTGCCGGTGGCGGGATCGCGCCCCAACAGCAATGAGCCTATCTCCACCGCCCGGATGCCGGCCACCTTGTAGAGCTCGCACGCCAGGGCGTGGGCCGGGAACTGATCCGCCGGGATGTGCGGCAGCAGCTTGCCCGCATCGACGAAGGCCGCGTGGCCGCCGGCCTGCTGGCACACCACGCCGATGGCCTCGAGGCCATCCACCAGGTACTGCACCTGGCCGATGCGATAGGCCAGCCAGTCCTGACGCATGCCGTCACGCAGGCCGACCGCGAGCCGCTCCATGGCCCCCCCTTCCAGACCGCCGTAGGTCGGGAAGCCCTCCTGCACCACGCACAGGGTGCGGCACTCGGTGTAGACGTCCAGCATGCTGTCGTCCTTAAAGCAGAGCAGGCCGCCCATCTGCACCATGGCGTCCTTCTTGGCGGACATGGCGAGACCGTCCGCGTACTTGTAAGACTCCATGGTGATCGCCTCTATGGACCAGCTCGCGTAGCCGGGCTCGCGCTGCTGGATGAAGTAGGCGTTCTCGGCGAAGCGGGCCGAGTCCATGATGACGGGGATGTCGTATTTCTGGGCAATCTCATACACCGCCTTCAGGTTGGCGATGGAGACCGGCTGGCCACCGGCGGAGTTGCAGGTGATGGTGCTGACGATATAGGGCACGTTGGCCGGACCCGCCTCCAGGATCGCCTCCTCCAGTTTCAGCAGATCGAAGTTGCCCTTGAAGTCGGCGGTGACCGAGGTATCGAACGCCTCCTTGGTGTAGACGTTCTTCGCCACGCAGCAGTTGATCTGGGTGTGACCCTGGGTGGTGTCGAAGAAGTAGTTGGAGAGGGCCACCATCTTGTTGCGATCCAGCCCCTTCTCCTGCTCCCGCTTCTTGATGAGCACGGGAATGTAGATCTGCTCGGCGCCGCGCCCCTGGTGGGTGGGGATGGTGAGCGCATAGCCGAAGATCTCCTGCACCGCCTGCTGCAATGCGTAGTAGCTGCGGCTGCCGCTGTAGGCCTCGTCGCCGCGCAGCATGGCGGCCTGCATGTTCTGGGTGATGGCGCCGGTGCCGCTGTCGGTCAGCAGATCGATAAACACATCCTCGCTGTCCAGCAGGAAGGGGTTCATGCCCGCCCGCACGATGGCCTCCTCCCGGTAGGCGCGGGTGGTGCGCTTGACCGGCTCGATGACACGAATACGAAACGGCTCGGGAAGATGCTTGAAGTTTTCCATGATATAGACACCCAACTGTAAATATTCGGGATGAGTCTCAGCCTCCGCCTCAATTAATGGTGAAGCGGAAATAACGGCATGAGATCGAGTGCACGCCAGCGCCTCGCCAATCAATATGGCGAGCGGGGGTGCAGACTATTTCGATTCAGGAATGTGGGCAGGCTTGGATTATTGTCGGCAATAGCCAAGCGGCCGCAGAGGCATTACAGCGGGAAGAAGAAGGCGATCTTGTGATCCAGGGTAAACCACTTGGGGGAAGCGATTTGGGTAGCCATGTTATTGCTCATCTGGTGATTGAATAACGCCGAATTAACAGGAGTCATTATGGTTGGCCTTTATTCATTCGCAATTACCGGATGAGGGAATTGCGATGGTGCTAACAGTTTTCTCGGGGGGAGCGATATATGGCCCCTCCCATCATCAGCGCCATTTAACCCGTAAACACCCGATATTTCCCGGCCGATAAAATCTCAATGGTTCAGCCAGGGCAGGCGCTGCAGCAACCAGTGGCGATCGGCCAGAGGCGTCTGGCTGACCCAGGTATCCAGCAGGCCGTATGAGAGCAGCGGCAGCACCAGCAGCAACAGGCAGAGCAGGGCCAGCAACCAGGCCGGGCTGAGCCGATGCTGACGACTGCCGAGGTGCAGCGCATCGGCCCGCTTGGGACAGGCGGCGACGCAGCTCAGGCAGCTGGTGCACTCCAGGCTGCGTACCGAAATCAGCTGATGCACCCGGATGCGGGACGGGCAGGCCCGGCTGCACTTGTCGCAGTCGTGACCCTGGCTTCGCAGGCAGCGGGCCGGATCCCGGCGAATGCGCAAGGGGGTGAACAGGCCGAGCAGGGCCAGCCAGGCGCCATAGGGGCAGAGGTAGCGGCAGAAGCCCTGCCGGAAGGCCGCCGTGAGCAGCAGCACCCAACCGAGGCACAGGCCCGAGATCAGGGTCAGGTTGAAGAAGAAGGCCCCCATCTTCATGTCCGCCGCCTGATGATAGGGGCTGGTGAAGTAGCCGGGCAGGGCAATGCTTGGCACCGCGATCAGCACGATAAACAGCAGGAAGCAGAGCACCAGAAACTTCTGGGCACGCAGGACGAGATCCAGCCAGCGCGGCGGTGTCCACTCCCCCGGCAACAGGCGCGAGCGCAGGCCGTGCAGCCACTCCCCCACCAGCCCGAGGGGGCAGAACCAGGCGCAGAAGGCCCGCCCCAGCAGCAGGGCCGACAGGCTGAGCACCAGTACAGTGATGGTCGCCGCCGGATGGTGCGGATCCACCAGCCCCTGCCCGAGCCAGGCCCGCAGCCCGAGCCCGCCGGCGATGGGCAGGAAGCCGTCCACCACGTCAGGACGCATCAGCCAGGGGGTCATCCCCTGCCCAAGCTGCCAAATGTGGACGACATATTGCGCCGTCACCAGGCCCCAGCAGAGCAGCAACATGTGGCGAGTCCATTCCCGCAGCGGCTGGCTGTTGATCTCGGCCAGCGCCGGTAAGGGCCGGATGCGGTGCAGCAGGCCGAGGCCGCCGACCACCAGCCCCAGTGCAAGCCAGAGCACCGAGTCCGCCACCAGCAACCAGAGTGCGGCGGCCAACAGCAGAGAGAGAGCCCATGACCAACCGGATCGCCCCTGCCACAACAACAGGACCAGATAGACCAGACCCGAGGTCATGGTCAGGGCTTCCAACAGGCTCATGTGTCCCTCACAGTGCTCATCCGAATCGAGGGGGCAGGATAACCAACATCTGAGTTAATGATTTTGATCTGCATGGGCAGAGGGAGCATTTGCCCGCTCCCCCGTCAGCCCTCCTGTTGGCCCCTGTTATTTGCGGCTGTTGAACCTTATGCCTTGCGGCTGTTGAACAGCGGCTGGTCCGACTCTGCCTGCTCAGCCCAGAAGTGGATGTTGAAGCGGGCATCTTCCGACAACTCTACCCTGTGCCAATACTGGGGCGGGCTGGTGGCAAACTCCCCGGCCCGGATCACCAGGCTTATCTCCGGCTGCTCGGCCTGCTCATCGGCGAAGCCATGATAGGTAACGGTTCCCTTCATCACGCAGAGCTGACCGAACACCCCGGCCGCCGTGTTGTGGTGGGTGAGCAGGGCCTGGGGCACATTCTGGCGGGTGAAGAAGGGGGTAGAACGACGCACCACCCAGTGGGCGGGAATAAGTTTCATGGACATAAGTTTTCTCCTCAGAGGGCCGGAATGCCCCGGCCTCAATCGATGAATCAACGGGGCAGCTGGCGCAGCAGGGGGAAGGCGGCGCTCATCTGATCGCCTCCCACCACGAAGCCGCACAGCTCGCCATCTTCGCCGCGGGCCTCGGCCACCATGCCGGCGCGGTTCCAGCGGCATTGCCAGGCTAGATCCTCCCCCCGGGTGCGGCCCGCCAGCTGCAGCGGGTAGCACGGTGTCTTCACCTTCACCAGCATGGGTGGCAGGGTCAGCGGGGTCGGCGTGCCGAGCAGAGTCCTGGCCAGGGCGTTGGCCCCAAGCACGATTGGTTGTAGGAAGGGCAGCAGCTGGCCTCGCCACTCGATGCCATCGCCCAGGGCGAAGATATGGGGATCGCTGGTTCGCAGGCAGTCATCGACCCGGATGCCACGCCCGACCTCGAGCCCGGCGCTCTGGGCCAGGGTGAGATTGGGCTTCAGGCCGATGGCGGCGATCACCAGATCCTGCGAGCTGATGCGCCCGTCACTCAGGGTGACGCGCCAGCCATCGTTTGGGCGAGCCGGATCCTGCGGGGCTATGTCGGCAATACCCTGTCCCAGCAGCAAGGTTACCCCCTGCTCGCGCAGGGCCTGCTGCAACGGCTGACTCAGGGCCGCCGGCAGCAGGGTGCTGAGCGGGCTGTGAGCCAGATCCACCAGCGTCACCTCTTTCCCCGCGCTCGCCATATCCATCGCCAGCTCGCAGCCGATCAGGCCAGCCCCCAGCACCAGAATGCGGCTGGCGGCGCGGATCCTGGCCTCGGCGGCGGCATACTCCTGCTGGCTATTGAGAGTGACCAGGTATTCGCTGCCCGGTATCTCGGGGCGCACCGCGCTGGCGCCGGTCGCCAGCACCAGCTGGCCGTAGGGGAATTCCCCTTGTTCGGTCAGCACCAGCCGCCGCACGGGATCGATAGCCAGCACCGGGCAATGGAGCAGCAGAGCTATGCGCTGCTGCTCGGCAAACGCGCTGCCGCTCAGCCGGGTCATGGCGGCGGCGCTGCAATCCCGGCTCACCACGTGGCTCAAGTCCGGCTTGTTGTACTCGTCGCCACTGTCCGCCGTGATAAGGCGAATGGGCCGTGCGCCATCCAGCTTGCGCAGGCTCTTGATCAGTTGCTGGGCGGCGAAGCCGCTGCCGATCACCACTATCTCTTCGCTCATGGGGATGGCGCTCATACACAGGCCTCCACGGCGCAGGGCTCGAACACCTCCTTGCCGATGCCGCAGCCGGGACAGAGGAAGCTGTCCGGTACCTGGGCCCATGGGGTGCCCGGCGCCACCAGCTGATCCGGTTCCCCCAGCGCCGGGTCATAGACCCACTGGCAGACGGTGCAGAGCATGCTCTGATCGTCATCCCATTCAGCCACGGCCGGCGCGGCTTGCGGCGCCGGGGGCACGGCAGCAGCCATCATGGGGGCTGGTGTCACCTCCGCCTGCGTTGTGGTGATCGGGCGGGGCGCCTCCAGCGTATGCAGTGCCCACTGACGGGCGAGACGGCGACCATGCTCGCGACATTCCGCCAGCGCCGAGCCATCCGGCCGCCACTTGGCCTTGAGGGAGAGGCTTATGTCAAAGCCCGCGTCCATCAGCCGGGTCTGGATCCGGTCCACCGCGCCGCCGGTCCAGCCGTAGCTGCCGAAGGCCGAGGCACGCTTGTTGCGGAACCGCAGGCCGGTGATCTCCTCGAGCATGCCTGCCACTTTGGGCATCATGACGTTGTTCATGGTGGAGGAGCCCACCAGAATGCCCTTGGAGCGGAACACCTGGGTCAGGATCTCGTTCTTGTCGTGGCGGGCCACGTTGAAGATCTTCACCGCCACGCCGGGGTCCACCTCGTGGATGCCCTGGGCGATGGCATCGGCCATCATGCGGGTGTTGTTGGACATGGAGTCGTAGAACAGGGTGATCCGGTCTTCCTGATACTGATCCGCCCACTCCAGGTATTTGAGGATGATCTGGGTGGGATCCTCGCGCCAGACGATGCCGTGGGAGGTGGCCACCATGCTCACCGGCAGGTTGAAGCCCAGCACCTCCTTGATCTTGGCGGTCACCAGGGGGCTGAAGGGGGTGAGGATGTTGGCGTAGTAGCGCTGGCACTGCTCCATCAGCTCGGTCTGATCCACCTCGTCGTTGAACAGGTGCTCGTCGCAATAGTGCTGGCCGAAGGCGTCGTTGGAGAAGAGCACCGCATCCTCGGTCATATAGGTCATCATGCTGTCGGGCCAGTGCAGCATGGGGGTCTCGATAAACACCAGCTGCTTGCCGTTGCCGATGTCCAGGCTGTCACCGGTCTTGACCGGCTGGAAATTCCACTCTGGGTGGTGGTGATGGCCGGTGATGGAGTCGATGGCGTTGTGGGTGCAGTAGATGGGGGTGCCGGGGATGCGGGCCATCAGCTCGGTCAGGGCGCCGGCGTGATCCTCCTCGGCGTGGTTGATCACCACGTAGTCGATGGAGGCGAGATCGATCTCGGCCGCCAGGTTCTGCACGAACTCCCGGCTGAACTTGTGATCGACGGTGTCGATCAGCACGTTCTTCCCTTCGCGGATAAGGTAGCTATTGTAGCTGGTGCCCTTGTGGGTCTTATACTCGGTGCCGTGGAAGTCGCGCACCTCCCAGTCCCGTTGGCCGACCCAGTGAATGTTGTTCTTGACGTGAATGCTCATCCGGCAGTTCCTCAGCTGAAATAGTGTATGTTCGACTGAACCAGCTATTGCAGCGGACGTGCCAACTTATAACCTATTGTTTTTACTGGATACTCATATCAGTCATTGTCATTAAGACACCACGCCTTTATAGTCAAAATCACAAACACACTGTCATTTGGACAATCCCTGTGATCTCCACCGACCGCCTGGCGCGCATCGCCCTCGACCTGCAACTCGGCATCTCCCACCAGGACAGATTCCATCGCCTGATCCAGAGCGTACGCAGCCTGCTGCACTCGGATGCTTCAGCCCTGCTGCGCTACGAGGGGGGCCAGTTCATCCCGCTCGCCATCGACGGCCTGATGCAGGACGTTCTGGGTCGCCGCTTCGCCCTCAAGGATCACCCGCGCATGGAGGCCATCGCCCGGGCTGGCGACGTGGTGCGCTTCCCCGCCGACAGCCAGCTGCCCGACCCCTATGACGGCCTGATCCCGGATCACGACGACTTCAAGGTGCACGCCTGCGTCGGCCTGCCCCTGTTCGCGGATCAGGCGCTGATCGGCGCCCTGACCATAGACGGCATGAACCCGGCCCAGTTCGATGACATCAGCGACGAGGAGTTGCGGCTGGTGGGAGCTCTGGCGGCGGCCGCCCTCAGCAATGCCCTCTTGCTGGAGCGGCTCGCCCGCCAGAGCAGCGAACTCATAGAGTCAGGCCCGCAGGCAGGTGCTGGCCAGCCGGAGATGATAGGCAACTCCCCGGCCATGGCCCGGCTGCGCCACGAGATAGACGTGGTGGCGAGCTCGGAGCTGAACGTACTGATCCTGGGGGAGACCGGGGTCGGCAAGGAGTTGATCGCCAAGGCGGTGCATAAGGGCTCACCGCGCGCCGGCGCGCTCCTGGTCTACCTCAACTGCGCCGCCCTGCCGGAGTCGGTGGCAGAGAGCGAGCTGTTCGGCCACGTGAAGGGGGCCTTCACCGGTGCCATCCACAACCGGGCGGGCAAGTTCGAGCTGGCGGACAAGGGCACCCTGTTCCTCGACGAGATAGGCGAGCTCTCCCTGCCCCTGCAGGCCAAGCTGCTGCGGGTGCTGCAATACGGCGACCTGCAGCGCATCGGTGACGACACCCCGCTCAAGGTGAACGTGCGCATCCTGGCGGCCACCAACCGGGATCTGAAGCAGGCGGTGGTGGATGGCGCCTTCCGGGCCGACCTCTATCACAGGCTGAGCGTTTTCCCGATCCAGGCCCCGGCCCTGCGCGAACGCACCGACGACATCCCATTGCTGGCCGGCTATTTTTGCGAGCGCTGCCGGGTCAGCCTGGGACTGGAGCGGCTGCGCATCCAGCCCCAGGCGCTGCAACTGCTGGCATCCCACGACTGGCCGGGCAACGTACGGGAGCTGGAGCATGCCATCCACCGCGCCGCCGTGCTGGCGCGGGCCGAGCAGGGCAGCCAGAGTCCCAGCCTCGCCAGCCACCACTTCAATCTGGGCACTGGCACCCTGCCCATGTCCACCAGCCCAGGCGTGGCGCTTGCTGAGCCGCTCTTGCCCACCGGCCTGGGGCTGAGGGCCGCCACCGACGCCTTCCAGCTCGCCCTGATCGAGCAGACTCTGGCGGCTCATGCGGGCAACTGGGCCGCCACCGCGCGGGCGCTGGAACTGGACGGCGGCAACCTGCACCGGCTCGCCCGGCGGCTCGGCCTCAAGACCTGATAACTCCCCAGATACGAGCAGCCCAAAAACAAAGACCCCCTCACATCGGAGGGGGTCTTTCGTTGGACTTTCGCTTGCGATACGCTGAGGTCAGCGCAGGGATTTGACCGAGCGGCGCACGATGAGCTCTGGCTGAACCGTCATGGATTCCACCTCCAGCTCCTTGTTGCGGATCCGGCTCACCAGCTGCTGCACCGCCAGCAGACCGAGCTCGGCCTTGGGGTGGCGAATGGTAGTGAGCGGCGGGCTGGAGAAGCGCGCCATCTCGATGTCGTCATAGCCGATCATGGAGATGTCGTCCGGCACCTTGACCCCGGCTTCCCAGGCGGCGCAGATGGCACCGATTGCCATGGGATCGTCGAAGGCAAACACCGCGGTCGGGCGCGGGTTCAGGGCCAGGATGCGCTGCATGGCATCGAAGCCGCTCTGGCTCTCGTAGTCCCCCTCGAAGATCTGCTCCTCTTTCAGGGTCAGACCCTGCTCGCCCAGGGCGTCGCGCACCCCGTCCAACCGCTGCTGGGTGGTGGGCTTGGCGAGATGGCCGGTGATGCAGACGATCTCTTTGTGACCCAGCTCCAACAGGTGGCTCACCGCCAGGCGCGCGCCTATGCGGGCGTTGTCGTTGATCACGTTGGCGAAGTCGCACTCGTTGCCCCAATCCAGTACCACCTGCGGCACCTTCTTGTGGATGCGCAGCATGTCCCTGAACTGGGTGTCGATGTCGGTCCCCAGCACCAGCAGGCCATCCACCCGCTTCTCCATCAGCATGCGCAGATAGTGCTGCTGACGGGGGGGCTGGTTCTCTGTGTTGCACAGGATCAGGCTGTAACCCTGCTCGAAGCAGTAGGCTTCCACCCCCTGTACCACTTCCGCGAAGAAGGGGTTGGCACTGGTGGTCACCAGCATGCCTATGGTCTTGGTCGAATTGATCTTGAGACTGCGCGCCACCGAGTTGGGCGCGTAGTTCAGCTCTGCCACCGCCTCAAGCACTTTCTGGGTCGCATCTTCGCTGACCCGACGGGTGTGATTGAGTACATGTGAGACGGTGGAGATGGATACGCCTGCGCGCGAGGCGACATCCTTGATAGTTGCCATCTCTGTCTCCTGAATAACAAAGGCGGAACAGTAGCAGATTTCCCGAATAAAGGCTTGGTTTTAACGGGCACTGCCAGTGAATTGTCAATCTTGGCTAATCTAGGCGGTCGTTTCTATTTGCGCAAACGAATTTTGGTCAAAATGAGAGCAGGCGCAGGACGAAATATCGTCAGTTTTTTACTCTGAAAATTGTCACCATGACAATTTGTTATCTGTATGTTACGCCACCATGGCGATATTAAACTCCAAAAACAGATAACCAACTGCGTATTTGTTTCACAAAACCCCTCTTCCGCCTGCTCCGGTTAGTATCTTTAACATCTTGTTATTGCCTGGCGAGGAATGATAGAACCTTATCTATTACCGGGCCGGCGGGATACAGGCTCGGGATGATGCCCATAAAACGAAACAATTCACTGATTAAGGGACGAATCAATGCATAACTTCAGCAAAATGGCAGTCAGAGCAGCGGTTTCTTTGGCTCTGTTTGGATCGGTTTCCATGGCAAACGCCGCCGATACCATCAAGATCGGCATCGCCGGCCCCCTGACCGGCCCGGTCGCCCAGTACGGTGACATGCAGTTCACCGGCGGCAAGATGGCGGTCGAGCAGATCAACAAGGCGGGCGGCATCAAGGGCAAGCAGATCGAAGCCGTCATCTATGACGACGCCTGCGATCCCAAGCAGGCCGTGGCCATCGCCAACAAGGTGATCAACGACGGCGTCAAGTTTGTGGTCGGCCATCTCTGCTCCGACAACACCCTGCCCGCCTCCGACATCTATGAAGATGAAGGCGTGCTGATGATCACCCCGGCCTCCACCAACCCCAAGATCACCGAGCGCGGCTACCAGCTGACCATGCGTACCATAGGTCTGGACAGCGACCAGGGCCCGACCGCCGCCAAGTACATCATCGAGCAGGTCAAACCCCAGCGCGTGGCCGTCATCCACGACAAGAAGCAGTACGGTGAAGGCATCGCCTCCAGCGTGAAGGCCGCCCTGGACAAGGCCGGCGTCAAGGTCGTTGCCTATGAGGGCATCACAGCGGGTGACAAGGACTTCTCCGCCCTGATCGCCAAGCTGCAGAAAGAGAACGTGGACTTCGTCTACTACGGCGGCTACCACCCGGAGCTGGGTCTGATCCTGCGCCAGGCTGGCGAGAAGGGTCTGAAGGCCAAGTTCATGGGTCCGGAAGGCGTGGGTAACAAGGACATCTCCGCCATCGGCGGCCCGGCTTCCGAAGGCCTGCTGGTGACCCTGCCGAACAAGTACGACCTGGTGCCTGCCAACGCCCCCGTCGTCGCAGCGTTCAAGGCCAAGGGTCAGGACTCTTCCGGCCCGTTCGTCTGGACCACCTATGCCGCGATACAGACCCTGGCTGCCGGTATCGCCAAGGCGGGTGAAGACGATCCCGCTGCCGTGGCTGCCGCCATCAAGGCCGCACCGATCGACACCGTCATGGGCCCCCTGAGCTGGGCACCGAACGGTGATCTGAAAGGCTTCGAGTTCGGCGTCTTCCAGTGGCACGCCGACGGCACCTCCACCCAACTCAAATAATCTGCCGGTCGGGGGTGACAAGCGTCACCCCCTCCTTTCTTTGCGGGCAAGTACAGGGAACGCAGTATGTCCGAACACCTTCTTTATCTGGTTCAGCAGTTGCTGAACGGATTGACCATAGGCAGCACCTATGCGTTGATCGCCATCGGCTACACCATGGTCTATGGCATCATCGGCATGATCAACTTCGCCCACGGCGAGGTTTACATGATCGGCTCCTATGTTGCCTTCATGGTGATGGCCGGGCTCATGATGATGGGCATCGACAGCACCTTCTTGCTGCTGGGAGGCGCCTTCCTGGTCAGTATCATCATCACCGGCAGCTATGGCTGGACCATAGAGCGGGTCGCCTATCGCCCGTTGCGGGGCGGCAACCGCCTCATCCCCCTCATCTCCGCCATCGGCATGTCGATATTCCTGCAGAACATGATGCGGATGGCCCAGGGCTCGCGTGACATCGCCATGCCCAACCTGATCTCCGGGGGCTGGTCCCTCGGCGCCGAGGATGGCTTCCAGGCCAGCCTCTCCTACATGCAGCTCATCATCTTCGTGGTGACCTTCGTCACCATGCTGGCGTTGACCCAGTTCATCAGCCGCTCCCGCATGGGCCGCGCCTGCCGCGCCTGCTCGGAAGACATCAAGATGGCCAACCTGCTGGGGATAGACACCCACGTGGTCATCTCCATCACCTTCGTGCTGGGGGCCACCCTGGCCGCCGTGGCCGGGGTGCTGCTCGGCATGTATTACGGCGTGATCAACCCCTACCTCGGCTTTATGGCCGGACTGAAGGCCTTTACCGCGGCCGTGCTGGGCGGCATCGGCAGCATCCCGGGCGCCGTCATCGGTGGCCTGCTGCTCGGGGTGGTAGAAGCGCTCACCGCCGGCTACCTCAGCACCGAATACAAGGATGTGATGGCCTTCGCCCTGCTCATCTTCGTGCTGCTCTTCCTGCCGACAGGCATCCTGGGTCGCCCGGAAGTGGAGAAGGTATGATGAAACGCCAATTTATCCACGCCTGCATCGCCAGCCTGATGCTGCTGGTGCTCTCCTTCTGGCTGCTCGGCTTCAAGCTCGAGAGCGATGGCTCCCGCCTGCTGGTGGTGAGCCGCCTCGATGTCTCCCTGGCCTGGCTGCTGGGGGGCGCCACCATCGTCTTCTGGTTCCAGATGCTGCGCGGCCAGATATCCAGGCTGTTCCAGGCCTCCATCAGCGGCTTCTCCGTCGGCTTCACCAAGCTGGTGCTGCCGAGCCCCGAAGAGGCACCCAAGCTCTATAACCTCACCGCCGTGCTGGTGCTGCTGTTCGCGGTGAGCTGGCCCTTCATGGCGTCGCGCGGTGCCATCGATCTGGCCACCCTGGCGCTGATCTACATCATGCTGGGCCTCGGCCTGAACGTGGTGGTGGGTCTCGCCGGCCTGCTGGACCTCGGCTACGTCGGTTTCTACGCGGTCGGTGCCTACAGCTACGCCCTGCTCAATACCTACTTCGGCCTGAGCTTCTGGGAGTGTCTGCCCATCGCCGGCCTGATGGCGGCTACCTTCGGCTTCCTGCTGGGCTTCCCGGTACTCAGGCTGCGAGGGGATTATCTCGCCATCGTCACCCTGGGTTTTGGGGAGATCATCCGCATCCTGCTCAACAACATGACCAGCCTGACCGGCGGCCCGAACGGCATCTCCGGCATCCCCAAGCCGACGCTCGGTGGTCTTGAATTCAACCGCACCGTCAAGGACGGGGGCTTTGAGACCTTCCACGAGTTCTTCGGCATCGCCTACAACGCCAACCACAAGGTGATCTTCCTCTACCTGATGGCGCTGGTACTGGTGATCGCCACCCTGTTCGTCATCAACCGCCTGCTGCGCATGCCGCTCGGCCGCGCCTGGGAGGCGCTGCGGGAAGACGAGATCGCCTGCAAGTCCCTCGGCCTCAACCCCACCATCATCAAGCTGACCGCCTTCACCATAGGCGCCTGCTTCGCGGGGTTTGCCGGCAGCTTCTTCGCCTCGCGCCAGGGCTTCATCAGCCCGGAGTCCTTCGTCTTCATCGAGTCGGCCATCGTGCTTGCCATCGTCGTGCTGGGCGGCATGGGCTCCCAGATCGGCGTGGTGCTGGCGGCCATCGTGATGACTGTGCTGCCGGAGCTGGCCCGTGAGTTCAACGAGTACCGCATGCTGATGTTCGGCCTGCTGATGGTGTTCATGATGATCTGGCGACCCCAGGGTCTGCTGCCCATGAGCCGCCCCCATCTGGAGATCCGCAAATGAACGATCATCAGAAGTTGTTGGAAGTCTCTGATCTCTCCATGCGTTTCGGTGGCCTGCTGGCGGTCAACGGCGTCAAGCTGGACGTGGACAAGGGGGAGGTGATCTCCATCATAGGTCCCAACGGCGCGGGCAAGACCACCATCTTCAACTGCCTGACCGGTTTCTACCGGCCGAGTGGCGGCGTCATCCGCTACCGGGGTGAGGAGATCCAGGGCCTGCCCGGCCATCTCATCGCCCGCAAGGGCATAGTGCGCACCTTCCAGCACGTTCGGCTGTTCAAGGAGATGACGGCGGTGGAGAACCTGCTGGTGGCCCAGCATCGCCACCTCAATACCAGCTTCATCGCCGGCCTGTTCAAGACCCCCTCCTTCCGCCGCGCCGAGAAAGAGGGGCTGGAGCAGTCCGCCTTCTGGCTAGAGAAGGTGGGTCTCAAGGAGCTCGCTAACCGCTCCGCCGGCAACCTGGCCTATGGTCAGCAGCGCCGACTCGAGATCGCCCGCTGCATGGCCACCCGGCCCGAGCTGCTGATGCTGGACGAACCGGCCGCCGGCCTCAACCCCAAGGAGACCGACGAGCTCAACGAGCTCATCTCCAACCTGCGGGATGAATTCGGGGTATCTGTGCTGCTCATCGAGCACGATATGAAGCTGGTGATGGAGATCTCCAACCGCATCTTCGTGGTCAACCAGGGCACGCCCCTGGCCCATGGCAAACCGGACGAGATCCGCAGCAACCCGGACGTGATCAAGGCCTATCTGGGCGAATCCTAGGACAGGAGTCAGGATGTTAGAACTTCGCAACGTATCGACCCATTACGGCAAGATCCAGGCGCTGCACGACGTCAGCGTCGAAGTCAAAGAGGGCGAGATAGTCACCCTGATCGGCGCCAACGGCGCCGGCAAGACCACCTTGCTGATGACACTCTGCGGCGAACCCAAGCCCAGCAGTGGCAGCATCTGGTTCGAGGGGGAACAGATAGACTCCCTCACCACCGCCAGCATCATGCGCAAGGATATCGCCGTGGTGCCGGAGGGGCGCCGCATCTTCGCCCGCCTGACGGTGGAGGAGAACCTGCTGATGGGGGCCTTCTTCGTCGACAAGCAGGAACAGAATGGGCTGCTGGATCAGGTCTTTACCATGTTTCCGCGGCTGCATGAGCGACTGGAACAGCGGGCCGGCACCATGTCGGGAGGCGAGCAGCAGATGCTGGCCATCGGCCGCGCCCTGATGAGCAAGCCGCGTCTGCTGCTGCTGGACGAGCCATCACTGGGGCTGGCCCCCATCATCATCCAGCAGATCTTCGACATCATTCTGAAGCTGCGGGATCAGGGGATGACCATCTTCCTGGTGGAGCAGAATGCGAACCAGGCCCTGCGGCTCGCCGATCGCGGTTATGTGCTGGAGAACGGCCGCGTGGTGTTGCAAGACACGGGGGCCGCCCTCCTGGCGAACCCGGCCGTGCGTCAGGCCTACCTCGGTGGCTGACAACCCGCGGCGGCTCAGGGTCGCCGACCCCGGATGAGCCGCTCCCCTTCAGGGCCGGATCGCCACCACTTCTGGTGCGATCCGGCCCTGCCATTCATCGAGACCCGGGCGGTGCAGGATGGCCGTCAGGTCTGCTACGACAAGCACAGCCATCCCCACTTCTCCATCGGCGCCATCACCGGCGGCCACAGCCACTACCTCAACCAGCGCAGCAGGCAGGAAGTCGGCACCGGCCACCTGGTGCTGATGAACCCGGAGGAGGTCCACGCCTGCAATCCCATCGCGGATCACCCCTGGTCCTATCTGATGTTCTACCTCGACACCCGCTGGCTGCACGGCCTGCAACAGGAGGCCGGGTTGGGAGCCGAGTTTCGCCCATTCGACATGACCGCCAGCCGGGATCCCCTGCTGTACCTGGGGTTGCGACAGCTGCATCGCCACCTGGTGGAGGGATTGGACCCGCTGGCCAAGGAGGTGGCCTGCCAGATGTTTGGCCACCGGCTGCTGGCCAGGCTGACTCCGGCCCGCTGGGATGACAGGCCGCCGCTGCACCTGCAACGGGCCGCCGAGCTGATGCAGGACGAGAGCGCCAGCCCCCTCAGCCTGCAGCAGCTGAGCGTGGTCGCCGGCCTCAGCCCCTCCCACTTCGTGCGCGCCTTCAACCACCATTACGGCATGACGCCCCACGCCTACCTGCTGGACAGACGCGTGCGCCACGCCCGCCTCCTGCTCAGGCAGGGACAGCCCCTGGCCGAGGTGGCGCTGGCGAGCGGCTTCGCCGATCAGGCCCACTTCCAGCGCCAGTTCAAACGGCGGGTCGCCGCCACCCCGGGTCAATACAGGTTGCAGTTCAACCATCCGCCGACAGCAGATAGCCGGCACTGAGCAGCAGCAACAGGGCCATGATGCGGTTGAACCAACGCAGCCGACTGGGTCTCAGCAACGCCTGCTGCAGGCAGCTGCCCGCATAGGCCCAGCAGGCGATGGAGCCCAGGCAGATCAACAGATACAGCGCCGTGAACACCATCACCTGACCCACTCCCCCCGCACTGCCATAGGCCCCCATCCCCATGCTGGCCGCCAGCCAGGCCTTGGGGTTGAGCCACTGCATCAGGGCGCCGCACCAGAAGGCCGGCCGCTTGCCGGGCCCACCTTCCAGCTCTCCCCCGTCCCTCAGCAGCTGCCAGGCCATGTACCCCAGGAAGAGGATGCCGCCCCAGCGCAGGGCACCGGCCATCATGGGCCACTGGGACAAGAGAGCGCCAAGCCCTAGTCCCATCAACAGCAGCAGCAGGATGAAGCCCAGGGTGGCCCCCACCACGTGGCGCAGGCTGGCACGAAAGCCATGCCGGGCCCCGGCGCCGAGGGCGACCAGATTGACCGGACCGGGGGAGATGGACATGGCCAGGGCAAAGCCACACATCGACAGTAACAGACTCGCTTCCATGGATATCACTCATACAAGGGATGGAGTCTCAGCCTAACCACCCGCAGTAGTGCGATATTGAAGGAAATTGCGATCCCCTCGGGGAGACGGCTTAGCGCCGGCCACGGCTTGGGGTAAACTGACCCTCAATCATCTATTTGCAGGACATCTCAATGGACCAGTTTGCCCATATCAGCGCCCAGGATGCCCACCAGAAGCTGGAGGCCGGTGAGGCCCGTCTCGTGGACATTCGCGATCCCCAGTCATTCGAGACGGCCCATGCGGTCGGCGCCTTCCACCTCACCAATGGCACCCTGGTCCGCTTCATGAATGAAGTGGACTTCGATACCCCGGTGATCGTGATGTGCTATCACGGCAACAGCAGCCAGGGGGCGGCCCAGTATCTGCTGCAACAGGGCTATGACGCCGTCTACAGCCTGGATGGCGGTTTTGAGGCCTGGCGCAGGGAGTTCCCGATCCAGGCGGGTGACGCATGACAGAAGCCGGCAACTCCTCCCCGGCCGGCATGATCCAGCTGCTGGTGCTGGACAACGCTCGCATGGCCCAGGCGCTGGTGGACTATCTGGCCACCCTCGGCATCTCGTGCGAGCTGACCCAGTCCGAGCTCGGCGTCTCGGTCTGGCTGGCGGACGAGCAGCGCTTCGCCCAGGCCCAGCTGGAGGTGAAGCGCTTCCTGAGCGAGCCGAACCACCCCCGCTACATGGAGGCCTCCTGGCAGTCCGGCCGGGCCGATGCCCGCATCGACTACAGCAAGGGGATGACGGATCCGGTCACCGATTTCCTGCATCAGGCGGGCCCCCTGACCCTGGTGGTCATCATCGCCTGCCTGGCCGTCTATGCCCTCAACGCCATCGGTCTGCCCATCTTCGATGAGCTGGCGTTCCACCCCACCCTGGCCCAGTTCACCGACTGGCAGGCCTGGCGCTACGTCACTCCCGCCTTCATCCACTTCTCTGTGCTGCACCTGGTGTTCAACCTGCTGTGGTGGTGGTATCTGGGGGGACAGATCGAGCAGCGGCTCGGTAGCGGCAAGCTGTTCATCCTGCTGATCGTCGGGGCCGCATTGCCCAACGTGGCGGAGTTCTTCGCGAGCGGCCCGCTGTTTGGCGGCCTCTCCGGGGTCGTCTATGCCCTGCTCGGCTACTGCTGGCTGCGTGCCAAGCTGCAACCCGGCTGCGGCCTCAGCCTGCCACCGGCACTGATGGGCTTCATGTTGTTCTGGATGGCGCTCGGCTTCTTCGACCTGCTCGGTACCCCCACCGCCAACATGGCCCACCTCACCGGCCTGCTGGTGGGCCTGTTGCAGGGCTGGCTCGACAGGCACCACAGGCCTGCCTGACGCTCTGACATCACGCTGCGCCAGAGTAAAAAGCCCCAAATAAAAACGCCGCCCCCGAGGGCGGCGTTTTTTGATGGCATCACTTACTGCTTGAGCAGGGTCCCGTCTGTCACCACGACAGCCGCACCGCCGCTCGCGAAGAAGCTGCCGAACTGGGTCTGCATCTCGGTGGTCACATCGCCGGCCGGGTCGAAGTTCTCATCCGGTGCCAGCAGCGAGCTGTGACCACCGGCCACGAAGCGGGCCGCATTGTGGTTGGCCGCCCCGGTGGCGGTCAGGGGCTGCAGCCCCATCACTCTGAACAGCGGCTCGGTGCCCGCCAGCGGCGCGGACGGGACGCTGTTCGGGATCACCTGATCCGGCAGGCTCAGGGCACCATCCCCCACGATCTCGGTGGCAAACAGCGGGAAGTCCGCCTTGATGCCACGAGCCAGGTTGATCGGATCAGCCGCATCCAGCACCGACTGGGCCGCGAACACATAGCTCTGCAGGGTGCTGGCGGTGCTCGCCTGGGTGGCGCTATCCAGGCTGGGCAGGAACTCGTTGACGAAGCAGTTTGCCACCGCCGTCTTGCAGTTCGGCGCATAGGCGGTGAAGGCCGCCTTCAGCTCGGCACTGCCACCGGTCAGCACGCCCATCTTGGTGGTCGGGCCGAAGGTGGGCGAGTTCAGCAACAGAGGCGCTATGCCGCCACCCGGCATGGCCAGGCCGCCGGAGGTGAACTGGAACAAGGGATCGATAGCAGGATTCAAAGGCTGGTTTGCTACCGCCAGCAGGTTGGCACCGGAGATGGCCCCCAGGGAGTGGCCCAGGAAGTGCACCTTGAGACCGGCACCACCCAAACGGGTAGCCTGACCATTGGCCACGAACCCCTTGGCATTGGCCACCCCCACCGCCAGACGCAGGCCCAGCAGATCCGCCACGCTCTGTCTCAGGTTGTCCCGCGCCACCGTCAGGTAGCTCAGGTTCAGGTAGGGGGTCGGATTCTCTGAGGTGGTCACGGTCGCCATGCTGCCGCTCAGGGCGAAGCCACGCTCCCCGTGCAGCGGGTGATCGATCACCACCACGGCGACGTTCTTGCCTGCCTTGGCACCGGCACCGATTTGGCCCAGGGCCAGGGCGTAGGCGTTCTCCTTCACCGAGGTGACGCCGTGCTGATAGATGATCACATCGGTGATGGCGGTCAGCGGGGCCGCGGCGAAGATGCGCATCGGCACGGGCTGCACCTCCTCCAGCGCCGGCAACGGGTTGAAGCGGCCGATGTTCATCTCGGGATCCAGCGCCTTGCCACCGGAGGTGAGGGTCACCCCGATCAGCTTGCTCGCCTCAGCCAGCAGCTCGGCCTGACGAGTCGGGTCGGCGATCAGGGCTCCCAGCAGGGCCGGATCCACCCCAGCCCCCACCAGACCACCGATCACCTCACTATCGCCAGCCTTTAGAGCGTTGGCGATGGCGTACAGGCTAGGGATGGCACCGTGCCAGGATTGGGTCTTGGCCTGGTCCCAGGTACCGGCCCTGGCGCCGACAGTGGCCGGCGAGGAGAGGAAGTAGGGCAGCTTGACCGCACCGGTATAGACAGTCGTGCCCAAGGCCAGATTATGGAGAGGCGTGCCTGTGCCAAAGGCGGTGGAAATCGCATCTTTCTGCTCCTGGGGCAAGAAGGGCTCGGCGGCCAGCTGGGTCAGGAAGGCGGCATTGGCCGTCACCCCCAGGGTGTAGGTACCCGGCAGGCTGGTATGGCCGAGGGCATCCTGTTTCCACAGGACGGCGGCATCCAGGGTCGGACTGGCCTTCAGCACTGAGGCTGCCGCCCCCTTCACCGCCACCAGTACATCGGCGCCGGACTGGGTGCCGAACCAGTCGGAGAAGATGACGTGGTCGCTGGTGATGCCGGTCGCGGCCTTGAACAGCCCTTCCTGCAGGGTGATCAGACCGTTGATGGTCTGCTCCTGGGCATTGCTGCCCGGGTTGCTCCTGTAGTTGCTGTAATCGGTACCGACCCGGACGGCATTGCCGTTGCTGTCCTTGAGGGAATCGGTCGCCACTATCATGTAGTAGGAAGAGGGATTGAGCGGCTTGAGGGGCACCAGGTTCAGCTTGCCGGTCGACTCGGCCACCACGAAATCCACCCCGTAGGTCAGCTGCTTCTTCACGCCGCTCGGGCGCAGGGTCGTGCTGTCAAATTCCAGCTCCAGCAGATAGAGCGGGGCCACGGAGGCCGCGAACTCGGCCGCCGTCGGTGCCTTGACTGTGATGCCCGAGGCGGTGACCGGCACTATCTGGATGGCCTGGGTCGTGGACCAGCCATCCAGGGTGGAGAGGGCGGAGACAGGGTTGGAGAGATCCGCCGTCTCGGTGGAGAACTTCAGGGTGCCGTCGGAGGCACGGGCGGCCAGGGCACTGGGTCGGACTGCATTGGAGCCGCTCAGCAGGTAGTCAAGATAGCTGGAGGTATCGCCTTTGTTATCGTCACTGCCACCACAACCGCTCAGCAGCGCACTGAGGACAGCTGCGTAAATTAGCTTTTTCTTCATATCCTTATCTCTTTTTATGTTGTTATCCATGATGAGCCTGACGGGGTAGGGTTCAAACCCGACCGAACCATATTAACAGCATGGCAACAATTGATAAGCCTCTGGTCGGTCATCTGATCTGATTTTTTTGTGTACAACATCAAGGAATTGGAATTGTCACCCCGGTGGCGGAGGGTAACAGCATCCGGCTCGACACCAGACCCGACCAGAGCCAGGTTTGCCCGGAGGTGCAAAAAGCCGCTCCGATCTCGGCAAAGGGGGGGATTTGTCGGTAGAATGGCCCATCGCTTAAGGAGAACCCCATGATCGACCCGAAGAAACTGGAAGAGATCGCCAAACAGGTACACAACGCCCTGCCCCCCGGCATTCGCAGCATGGGTGAAGAGGTGGAGAAGAAGACTCGTCAGGTGCTGCAGGCCCAGCTGAACAAGCTGGATCTGGTGAGCCGCGAGGAGTTCGACGTGCAGACCAAGGTGCTGCTGCGCACCCGGGAGAAGCTGACTGCCCTCGAGGCCAAGCTGGCCCAGCTGGAGCAGCAGCTCGCCGCCAAGGGCGAATAACCGGTCAGGGCAGCTTGCCCACCGGCGGATAAAACAAACCCCAGCCAGGCTGGGGTTTGTTGTTTCTGATGCCCGGCATGGGGTGGGCCGATACGAGCAGGCAAACCAGGTTGCTCACTCCCTCATCCCCAACCCTTCTCCCGCCAGGGGAGAAGGGAGCAGATCGGCGTTCCCCGGGTAGACGGTGATCAGATAAATTCGTAGGCGTCGCCAAAGATGCGCTCGGGCTCGGCACCCAGCACCTTGAACTCCTCCCGGGCGGCACCCGCCATCTCGAAGCGACCCGCCACATAGATGTCGTAGTCGTGCAGGCTGACGAAGTCATCCATGATGGCCTTGTGCACCAGCCCGGTCCGACCGGTCCAGTCCGCCTCGGGCTCCTGCACCACGGGCACGAAGGTGAGCGGGGCATAGTCCAGCGCCCACTGCTGCATCTGCGCCTGCTCGTACAGCCAGTGGGCCTGACGCACGCCCCAGTAGAGGAAGACCGGACGCTTGCTGTCGGTCGCCATCAGATACTCCAGGATGGAGCGGGCATAGGAGAAGCCGGTACCGCCTGCCATCAGGATCAGGGGGCGCGGGGATTCGTCCCTCAGGAAGGCCTTGCCCGCCGCCAGTTCGATCTCGATCTCACCCTGCTCGCGCATGCGGGCCAGCACCTGGCCGGCGTAGGCGTTTTCAGGGGTGGCACCGATCTGCAGCTCCAGCACGCCGGATCGGGTCGGCGAGTTGGCGATGGAGAAGGGACGCTTGTCCGAATCGCTCATCACCACCAGCAGATACTGGCCGGGCTTGAAGCTGATGGCCTGCTGCGGCGCCAGGGCCACATGCCAGATGGTGTCGACATATTCGCGCAGTTCCTCTACGCGGCACTTGATACGTTGCATTCTTGTCCTTTTGACGGGCCAGCCCGGCCCGTTTCACTCATTAATTCACTGTGTTCTGGCGACCAGCGGGTGGTCAGGTCAGTCGAGCATACCCAATTCGGGCCGGCAATACCGCTCTTTGTGCACCGACTGACCGGAAACTGGCCCCATTACATCACTCAACCCGACCCCAAGTCGGGCTTTATACCTCGAACGGTCGCGCCGTCTGGCTCAACGGCTAGTCCAGGATCTTCAGCTCATCCCAGATGGCGTCGATCTTCTGCTTCACCGCCTCATCCTGGACTATGGGTTGGCCCCACTCTCGGTTCGTCTCCCCCGGCCACTTATTGGTGGCATCCAGCCCCATCTTGGAGCCGAGCCCGGAGACCGGCGAGGCGAAGTCCAGGTAGTCGATGGGCGTGTGCTCGATCAGGGTGGTGTCCCGCGCCGGATCCATCCGGGTGGTGATGGCCCAGATCACGTCCTTCCAGTCCCGGGCGTCGATGTCGTCGTCGCAGACGATCACGAACTTGGTGTACATGAACTGGCGCAGGAAAGACCAGACCCCCAGCATCACCCGCTTGGCGTGGCCTGGGTAGCGCTTCTTGATGGTCACCACCGCCATCCGGTAGGAGCAGCCCTCCGGCGGCAGGTAGAAGTCCACGATCTCGGGGAACTGCTTCTGCAGCAGGGGCACGAACACCTCGTTCAGCGCCACCCCGAGCACCGCCGGTTCATCGGGCGGACGGCCGGTATAGGTGCTGTGGTAGATGGCATCGCGGCGCATGGTCATGTGGGTGATGGTGAACACCGGGAACTCGTCCACCTCGTTATAGTAACCTGTGTGATCCCCATAAGGGCCTTCCGGCGCCATCTCGCCGGGTTCCAGATAGCCTTCCAGCACGATCTCGGCGCTGGCGGGCACCTCCAGTTCACAGCTCAGGGCCTTCACCACCTCGGTGCGGCTGCCCCGCAGCAGGCCGGCGAAGGCGTACTCGGAGAGAGTGTCCGGCACCGGCGTCACGGCGCCGAGTATGGTCGCAGGATCGGCGCCGAGCGCCACCACCACCGGGAAGCGCTCACCGGGGTGCGCCTCCTGCCACTCGCGAAAATCGATGGCGCCGCCACGGTGATCCAGCCAGCGCATGATCAGCTTGTTCTTGCCGATCTTCTGCTGACGGTAGATGCCGAGGTTCTGGCGCTTCTTGTAGGGGCCGCGGGTGATGGTCAGACCCCAGGTCACCAGGGGCGCCACGTCGCCGGGCCAGCAGTGCTGGATCGGGATCTGGTCGAGATCCACCGCATCCCCCTCCAGCACCACCTGTTGGCAGGGGGCAGACGAGAGCCGCTTGGTGGGCATGTTCAGCACCTGCTTGAAGATCGGCAGCTTCTCCATCAGCTCCTTGAGGCCACGGGGGGGCTCGGGCTCCTTCAGGTAGGAGAGCCAGGTGCCCACCTGGCGCAGGGCGCCGACGTTGGGCTGCCCCATGCCCATGGCGACGCGATCCGGGGTGCCGAACAGGTTGGTCAGCACCGGCATACCGTAACCCTTGGGATTTTCGAACAGCAGGGCCGGGCCACCGGCACGCAGGGTGCGGTCGCTGATCTCGGTCATCTCCAGATAGGGGTCTATCTCGCGGCTGATTCGCTTGAGCTGTCCGTTTTGTTCCAGCTGCGCGATGAAATCACGCAAGTCCTTGTATTTCATGCGGGTACCCATGATGCAGGTGAGGGGGCATTATAACCCCGGCCGGGCATCCGGTGCACCCGTATCGGGTCGCAGGACGGACGTGGTGTGACGCCGCTCCTGGTGGGTGAGCCTGTCCGCCAGCTGGGCCAGCAGCCTGGGTTCGTCCAGTTGCAGCAGCAGGCCGGCCACCAGCCCGCTGTATTGCTGCTTGCCGAGCTCCGCCAGCAGATATTGGCGGGCCTCGTCCGGCAGGGGCGAGAGCCGGCTGAGCTGATGCAGGGCGGGGATCATCAGCCGCTGGTTGCGGCTGGCGGCGATCAGCATATTGCTCGCCTCCTGACCACGATAGAAGCGGGGGATGCTGTGCAAGGCCGCCAGGCTGTCGTGATCCACTGGCTGACGCCACAGTTTCTGGTACAGATCCGGGTTGCCGGTGTGTTCGATGAGATGCAGCAGCAGCTGGTTGTCCGGCAGGAAAAGGGTCAGGGCGGCCAGCCTCCTGGCCTCCCGCCGCTGGACGACGGCAGGCTGGTTGTCGAGCACCGTCAGCAGCGCCTGTTGCTGCTGGGCCAGCTCGGGGTTGCGGCTGTAGTAGAGCTGTTTGAAGTCGAAGCTGTCCTGCGCCAGCAGCTGGCGGTAGTTGTCCTGCCAGGCGAGCTGCTGCCAGCGGCTCAGCACCAGCCGGGCCTCGGCCGGGAAGTCATAGGCCGGCACCTGCACCAGGAAGCCGTCCACCTCCCCTTCAACCAGCCATTGGGGCGCCTTGGCGGCCTGCTCCCGCACCCAGGCATGCAGCGCCGGACTCGGCGCGACCTGCCGTTTGAGGCCGCTCAGCAGTTGAAATTGCAGGTATTCACGCTGACCCACCGCCAGGGTCTCCAGCAGGGTGTCGATGGCGGCAAACTGCCCCAGCGCCAGCCGGCCGTTCAGATAGTCGAGGTGCCCCTGCAGCCCCTCGTCCGCCACCAGGGGTGCCTGCCGCGGCGGCACGTCGGCCTGCACGGGAGCGGCCATCAGCCACCCAATCCATAGCAAGAAAATCAGCTTCATGACGTCTCTATCCTTGTGACATCCGGCCCTGTGGCATCCTGGCCCCATAGTACTAAGGGCACCGGCAAATAGATAAACAAAAACCGCGACCTGGGCCGCGGTTTCGTCATTCTGCTACACCATCACTTCTGCTGACGCTTCATGGAGTCGAAGAACTCGTCGTTGGTCTTGGTGGCAGACAACTTGTCGATGAGGAACTCGATGCTGTCGATCTCACCCATGGGGTGGATGATCTTGCGCAGGATCCACATCTTCTGCAGCTCGTCCGGCGCGGTCAGCAGCTCTTCCTTGCGGGTGCCGGAACGGGTGATGTCGATGGCCGGGTAGGTGCGCTTCTCGGCGATCTTGCGGGAGAGGTGCAGCTCCATGTTGCCGGTACCCTTGAACTCTTCGTAGATGACTTCATCCATCTTGGAGCCGGTGTCGATCAGCGCGGTGGCGATGATGGTCAGGCTGCCGCCTTCCTCGACGTTGCGGGCCGCGCCGAAGAAGCGCTTGGGTCTGTGCAGGGCGTTCGCATCCACACCACCGGTCAGTACCTTGCCGGATGAGGGGATGACGGTGTTGTAGGCGCGGGCCAGACGGGTGATGGAGTCCAGCAGGATGACCACATCCTTCTTGTGCTCGACCAGGCGCTTGGCCTTCTCGATCACCATCTCGGCGACCTGGACGTGACGGGAGGCCGGCTCGTCGAAGGTGGAGGCGATGACTTCACCCTTGACCATCCGCTGCATCTCGGTCACTTCTTCCGGACGCTCATCGATCAGCAGCACGATCAGCTCACAATCCGGGTGGTTGTAGGCGATGCTCTGGGCGATGTTCTGCAGCAGCATGGTCTTACCGGCCTTGGGCGGTGCGACGATGAGGCCGCGCTGGCCCTTGCCGATGGGGGATGCCAGATCCAGCACACGGGCGGTGATGTCTTCGGTGGAACCGTTGCCCCGCTCCATGCGCAGGCGCTCGTTGGCGTGCAGCGGAGTCAGGTTTTCAAACAGGATCTTGTTGCGGGAGTTTTCCGGACGATCGTAGTTGACGTCGTTGACCTTGAGCAGGGCGAAGTAGCGTTCGCCCTCTTTCGGCGGCCGGATCTTACCGGAGATGGTGTCACCGGTGCGCAGGTTGAAGCGGCGGATCTGGCTCGGGGAGACGTAGATATCGTCCGGGCCGGCCAGGTAGGAGCCGTCTGCGCTACGCAGGAAGCCGAAGCCATCGGTCAGGATTTCCAGCACACCGTCGCCGAAGATGTCCTCACCGCCCTTGGCGTGCGCCTTGAGGATGGCAAAGATGATGTCTTTCTTGTGCGCCCGAGCCAGATTTTCCAACCCCATGGATTCGCCAAGCTGTACCAGCTCGGACACAGGAGTGTTCTTAAGTTCAGTCAGATTCATAGTGGTGAAAGTCTGTAAGCAAGGATTGAAATGAGGAGACAGTCTGCTGGATTGATGCTGATCGGATTTGACTTGCCAGGCTTGTGAAGCAAAGAGTCAGGCAAAAAGGTTAGCAAACGAGCGATAAACTAGCACCAATCGGGATGAGCGTCTAGGTGATAAAACACAAGGAGCGCATTATTGCAATGCGCTCCTTCTTGATTATTACAGGTTGCCGTCCAGGAACTCTTTCAGCTGAGTCTTGGACAGGGCGCCGACCTTGGTCGCTGCCACTTCGCCATTCTTGAACAGCAGCAGGGTCGGGATACCGCGAATGCCATACTTGGGCGGCGTGTCGGCGTTATGATCGATATTCAATTTCGCCACGGTCACGCGACCGGCATATTCTTGGGCGACTTCGTTCAGGATGGGGGCAATCATCTTGCACGGACCGCACCATTCAGCCCAGAAATCTACCAGAACGGGGCTGTCGGCTTTGATTACATCGGCCTCGAAGCTGGCATCGCTCAGCTGAACAATCTTGTCACTCATCTCCAACTCCAGTCAGTAATTAAGGCTTTATTGACGGATCAACAAAGGCAATAGTTGCCCTATTTGAAATGATCCTGTTTATTATTGCAAGCCTAACCTGATAACCTACCGCCATGAGCAAAACACATCTAACGACCGAAAAATTCGCCCAAATGGGCCTCGAACCCGAAGTTCTGGCTGGTCTGGAATCAAAGGGATTTCACTATTGCACCCCCATCCAGGCACTGTCTCTACCGCTGCTGGTAGAAGGCCATGACCTCGCCGGCCAGGCCCAGACGGGAACCGGCAAAACCCTCGCCTTCCTGGCTGCGACCTTCAACTATCTGTTGACCCATCCGCTGACCAAGCCGCGCCTCATCAACCAGCCACGCGCCATCATCATGGCCCCGACCCGTGAGCTGGCGGTGCAGATCCACAACGATGCCGAGAGCATGGCGGCCTCGACCGGCCTGAAGCTCGGCCTCGCCTACGGTGGTGAAGGCTATGACAAGCAGCTGGCCGTGCTGGAGCAGGGTGTCGACATCCTGATCGGCACCACGGGCCGCATCATCGACTACTTCAAGTCCAAGGTCATCGATCTCGGCAACATCCAGGTCGTCGTCTTGGACGAAGCGGATCGCATGTTCGATCTCGGCTTCATCAAGGACATCCGCTTCCTGTTCCGCCGCATGCCCCCCGCTACCGAGCGTCTGAGCATGCTGTTCTCCGCCACCCTCTCCCTGCGGGTGCAGGAGCTGGCCTACGAGCACATGAACCACCCGGAACACGTGCAGGTCGAGCCGGAGCAGATGACGGGCGTGCGCATCAAGGAGGAGCTGTTCTACCCCTCCAACGAAGACAAGATGCTGCTGTTGCTCTCCCTGATGGAAGAAGAGTGGCCGGAGAAGGCCATCGTCTTCGCGAACACCAAGCATGTGTGTGAAGACGTCCACGCCTGGCTGGAGAATGACGGCCACCGCGTCGGCCTGCTGACCGGCGACGTGCCCCAGAAGAAGCGGATGAAGATCCTGGAAGAGTTCACCAAGGGTCAGCTGGACATCCTGGTCGCCACCGACGTGGCAGCCCGTGGTCTGCACATCCCTGACGTGACCCACGTCTTCAACTACGACCTGCCCGACGACGCCGAGGACTATGTACACCGTATCGGTCGTACCGGTCGCGCCGGCAAGAGCGGTCACTCCATCAGCCTGGCCTGTGAAGACTATGCCTTCAACCTGCCGGCCATCGAAGAGTACATCCACCACCCCATCCCGGTCAGCAAGTACGACCGCGAGGCGCTGCTGGATGACGTGACCGCCCCGAAACGGGTGTTCCGCAACCGTCAGCCGGTGAACCGCAACATGCGGGATCGCCAGGGTGGCAACAGCAACAACCGCCGCCGTCCGCCCCGCAAGAGTTAACAGGACAGGCCCAGTTGCACAACTCGCCGCTCTATGCCGCCATCGACCTCGGCTCCAACAGCTTTCACATGCTGGTGGTGCGCGAGGTCGCCGGTGCCCTGCGCACCGTCACCAAGGTCAAGCGCAAGGTTCGCCTCGCCGCCGGTCTCGACTCGGAATTTCGCCTCAGCCGCGCCGCCATGGAGCGGGGCTGGGACTGTCTGCGCCTGTTCTCCGAGCAGTTGCAGGACATCCCGTCCGACAACATCCGGGTGGTGGGGACCGCGACCCTGCGCCTCGCCACCAACGTCGACGAGTTCCTGAGGGAAGCGGAGCGGGTACTCAACCACAGCATCGAGATCATCTCGGGCGAGGAAGAGGCCAAGACCATCTACGAGGGGGTCTCCTGGACCTCCGCCGGGGAAGGCAACCGGCTGGTGATCGACATCGGCGGCGCCAGCACAGAGCTGGTGATCGGCGAACACAGCGAGGCCAAGCTGCTCAACAGCCTGCACATGGGCTGTGTCACCTGGCTCAACAACCACTTCGGTGACGGCGAGCTCTCCGAGACCCGCTTCAACCAGGCCATCGCCAGCGCCAAATCGGTGCTGGAAAACGTGGCCGACGATTACAAGACCCTCGGCTGGCGCACCTGCGTCGGCGCCTCCGGTACCGTCCAGGCGCTGCAGGAGATCATGCTGGCCCAGGGCAAGAGCGAGCGGGTCACCCTGCCGAAGCTGCAGGAGCTGATGGGCCAGGCCATCGCCTGCGGCAAGCTGGATCAGCTGCAGCTGGAAGGGCTGGCGGCCGAACGGCTGACCGTGTTCCCCTCCGGCCTAGCCATCCTGATCGCCATCTTCGAGACCCTCGGCATCGAGAGCATGACGCTCGCCGGTGGCGCATTGCGGGAGGGGCTGATCTACGGCCTGCTCGGCAACAACCACGACTGTGACGCCAGAGACAGAACCGCCGACAGCCTGATCAGCCGTTACCAGCTCGACAAGGAGCATGCCGAGCGGGTACGCGACACCGCCATCGAGGCGTTCAGCCAGTTGCAGCCCGCCTGGCGCCTCTCCAAGCGCTACGGTCGCCCCATCCTGCGCTACGCCGCCCTGCTGCACGAGATCGGCCTCTGCATCGAGTACAAGAAGGCCCCGCAACACGCGGCCTACATCATAGACAACATCGACATGCCGGGCTTCACCCCGGCCCAGAAGAAGTTGTTGTCGGCCCTGCTGCTCAACCAGCGGGACGACTTCAAGCTGGAACAGCTGGAGAAGCAGGGGGCCGTCACCGGCCGCCAGGCGATCCGGCTGGCCCGCATCCTGCGCATCTCCCTCATCCTCTGCATGCGCCGCACCCAGGGAACCGTACCGCGATTCACCCTCGAGGCCAACGAGGATGCCCTGACCCTGACCCTGCCCAAGGGCTGGCTGGACGAACACTACCTGCGGGCCAGCGAGCTGCGCCTGGAAGTGGAGCGCCAGCAGAAGATGGGCTGGGCCACCCGCCTGCTGGAAGCCTGAGCGGGCACTCTGCCCGCCCAGCCTCTCTTTTCACCCGTTCCGACAATCCCTTTCGCAGCCATGCTTGGTGCCATTCAAGCCTTTATCATTGATTTTATTGTAATTTACACTCTAGCTCCGGACCCTATGGCCTGCCTGCCATCTAGCCTGTATCTACAACTCGGCTAGAGTTGGATCATCTCTCCAACAGGAACGGAAACCATGAAACATTTGCCCCTGATCGGCCTGGCCGCCCTGCTGACCGCCTGTGGTGGCGGTGGCGACGACAACAATGACAACCCGCAGAATGCCCAGATGTCGCTGGCCTTCTCCGACGCCCCCGTCGACGCGGTCAACAAGGTCTGCATCGCCGTCTCCAACATCAGCATCCACCCCGTCTCCGGCACCGAGCAGTCCTGGACCACCGCCAGCTTCCTGACCACGACCCAGGACGATGGTTGCACGCCGGCAGGGCAGATCATCCCCGTCGACAGCGCGGGACACCCGTTGTTCACCTATATCGATCTGCTGCAATACCCGGGCTCCAGCAGCCGTCCCCTGCTGGCCAGCCAGAGCGTGGTGCCCGGTGAATACAGCCAGATGCGGCTGCGGATCCTGGATGGTCGGGACGTCGGCAATCAGTTCCTGGATGGCACCCCCTACTCCTACGTCAGGCAGGATGATGGGGTGATCAAGCCGCTGGAGGTGCCCAGCAACGAGCTCAAGCTGGATGCCTTCACCATAGCCGCCAACGGCCTCAGCGCCTTCACTACCGAGTTCGATCTGCGCCACTCCATGGTGCTGCCCGGCCACGAGCAGTACTACAAGCTCAAACCAAGGGGGGTGCGCCTGGTGAACAACACCGAGGTCGCTACCGTCAAGGGCACGGTCGCCGCCAACCTCTGCGGCGGTCAGCTGACCGACAAGGCCTTCGTCTACTTCTATGACGCGTTGCGGCCTGTGGGCGACGACGCCTATCCCGACATGGCGGATCTCGACAATGGCTTCTACGCCAGCGCCCCCGTCCTGCCCCTGGCAGCAGGAGGCTACGGTTATGAGCTGGGATTTGTTAATCTCGGCAACTATGACATGACGCTGGTGTGCAACGGTATCGAGGATGATCCGGAACTGGCTGGGGATCCGCTGCAACAGGAGCGGGTGCTGAAGGCACAGTCCGTCGTGGCCCCCACCACCAGCATCAACTTCCAGTAACGACCAAGAGACTCGGGGACAGGAAACGCCATGACGGATTACCAACCCATCAGCTGTGACCTCTACGACTGGCTCGAGATCGCCGCCAGCTGGCAGCTACCGGTGACGCTCACCGATCGGAGTGGTCGGCAATGGGGGGACAGGGTACAGACCATAGTGGCGAAAGAAGGGGTTGAATACCTGCTGCTGGAGAGCGGGAAGCGGCTCAGCCTGGCGGAGCTGGCGACCCTGGCCCTGGTCTGGCAGGGGGAAGAGAAGCTTATCCACTTCTGACCGATGCCTACGAGTGATGAAAGAGGGCCCGCATTGCGGGCCCTCTTCGTCTGGGGTCTGGGGCTGCCCGAGTCAGCCCGCCAACGCCGCCATCACATAGACGTCGAAGCGGTTGCTCTTGGTCTCGATGGCCATGCTGGGCTTGTGCTCGTCAAGCCAGCCCGCGTAGCCTGGGCGCTTTACCACCACCCGCTTCTCCGCCATCTTGAGGGCCGCCGGCAGCAGGGCATCCGCATCGAGATCCGGCCCCACCAGGGACTGGAACACCCGCATCTCCTTCTTCACCAGGGCCGACTTCTGCTTGTGGGGGAACATGGGATCCAGGTAGATGACGTCCGGCCGCTCCTCCAATGCCAGCAGGTTGTCCACCGCCGGCCCTTGCAGCAGATGCATCCGCTCGCGCACCCAGGGGCCTATCTCGGGATCCTGCGCCGCCCGCATCAGACCATCCTGCAACAAAGCCGCCACTACTGGGCTGCGCTCGATCAGGGTGACCCTGCAGCCGAGGGAGGCCAGCACGAAGGCATCCCGGCCGAGCCCGGCGGTGGCATCCACCACGGTCGGCATGGCCCCCGCCTTGAGTCCCACCGCCTTGGCGATGGACTGGCCACGACCGCCGCCGAACTTGCGCCTGTGAGCCACGGCCCCCTCCACGAAGTCCACATAGACGGCCCCCAGCTTGGGTTCATCCAGCTTGCGCAGCTCCAGCCGCTCCTCGGTCAGCACCAGGGCGAAGGGGGCGGGAAACTCCACGTCGGCCAGGCGCTGGCGCAAGGCATCGAGCTCCCCTTCCCGGGCGGGCACTTCACTGAAAACCTGAATATGGGGCATATGGATGACTCATGACGGCATGGAGCCGAGCATGATAACAGAAGCGGGGGATCAGCTCACGATGGTGAGATTGGCCAGGTTCATTCCCTGCCGGTTGAGGGTCAGGTATTCCACCAGATCGTCGTAGGGCAGCGGGCGGCTGAGCAGATAGCCCTGGGTGAAGGCGCAGCCCTTCTGGCAGAGGAAGTTGAGCTGCTCCCGGGTCTCCACCCCCTCGATCACCACCTGCATGCCGAGGTTGTGCACTATGTTGATGATGCCGTCCAGCAGCAGCCTGTCCTGCTCGTTGAAGGGGATGTGGCGCACGAAGGAGCGATCTATCTTCACCAGATCCACCGGGAAGGTGCGCAGGTAGTTCAGCGCCGAGTAGCCGGTGCCGAAGTCATCGATGGCCAGCTTGCAACCCGCCTCCCGCAGGGCATCGATCCGCACCCTGTGCTGGTCGCTGCTCTCCATCAGCAGGGACTCGGTGATCTCTATGATGATGTCTTTGGGGTCCAGGCCGAAGTGACGGATCACCCTCAGCCACTCGTTCGCCTCGGGATCGATTGTCTGGAATTCCAGGGTGGAGCGGTTGATGGACATCTGCAGTTCCGGGAAACCTGACTTCTGCAGCCTCGCCAGATCCCGGCACGACTGCCACAGCACCAGGGCACCCAGCCCCTGGATGAGGCCCGCCTCCTCCGCCAGCGGGATGAAGTCCGCCGGCGACACCTGACCCCAGTGGGGGTGATACCAGCGCACCAGGGCCTCCAGCTTGGCGACCCGGCCGCTGCGGTTGTCCCAGATGGGCTGATAGGCCATGGTCAGCTGCGCCAGCTTGATGGCCTCCGCCAGATCCTGCTGCATCTGGTGGCGCTGGCTCACCTCTTCCCGCATGGAGGCGCTGTAGGTGCCGAGTGGTCGCCCCTGCCGCTTGGCGACGAACAGCGCCTGCTCCGCATTGCGCAGCAGCTCGTCGCTGTCCCCACCGTCGTTGGGGCAGAGGGTGATGCCGAGGGTCGCGGTCACATAGAGGTGCTGGTTGGCCAGCATAAAGGGGCGGGCGAAGCCGCCTATCACCTGCTTGGCGAATACCTCGGCCTGGCGACGGTTGACGATGCCGGGCACCAGGAAGGCGAACTCGTCGCCGCCGATGCGGGCCACCAGATCCTCGGTGCGCACCCGGCTCACCAGCCGATCCGACACCTCCCGCAGCAGGGCGTCGCCCACGTGGTGATCCATGCTGTTGTTGACGGCCTTGAAGTTGTTGAGATCCAGCACCATGAGGGCGAAACGCTCCCCCCGCTCGCAGAAGCGGCTGAGGCAGCGGCCGAACAGCCAGCGGTTCGGCAGGCCGGTGAGGTTGTCGTAGTTCGCCTGGGCCGCGATCTTCTGCTCCGCCAGCTTGGTCTGGGAGAGATCGCTGAAGATGGCGATGTACTGGCTGATCCTGCCTCCTTCACGCAGGGCACTGATCATCAGCTGCTGGGGATAGAGTTTGCCGTTCTTGCGCTTGTTCCACACCTCGCCGCGCCAGATCCCCACCCGTTCCAGGGCGTGATACATGTCGGCGTAGAAGGTCTGATCGTGGAGGCCGGACTTGAGCAGACTGGGGCGCTGGCCGCAGGCCTCCTCCTCGCTGTAGCCCGTGATGGTCTCGAACGCCGGGTTGACCGAGATGATGCGACTGTCCGCATCGCACACCAGTATGGCCTCCGAGAGGTTGTCATAGACCCGGTGGGAGAGCTTGAGCTGCTCGCTGTGACGCTTGATGGGGTCGATGTTCTCCAGCACCAGCATCAGGTAGTCGGGGTGCAGCTGTTCGTTGCGGATCAGCGTCACCGTCACCCGTCCCCAGAGCACGCTGCCATCCCGGTGCAGGTAGCGCTTCTCCTGGGTGAAGGCGGGACGCTCCCCGCGACGGATCTCCTCGTAGAGCGGGAGGCTGGTCTGCCAGTCTTCCGGATGATTGATATCGGCGGCGGTACGATCCAGCAACTCATCCTGACAGTAACCCAGCATCTTCTCGATGGCCGGGTTGATCCAGAGGATGCGTCCATTCAGATCCATCTTGCCGATGCCGACCGGCGCGTGGGACATCATGGTATCCAGCACCTGCATGGCCCCCGATCCCACGGGCGCAGAGGGGGTCTGCTGCTGATACATCAGGGCCAGTTCACGACCGGCGATGGGGGCCAGCAGGCGCAGCAGCTGCATGATCTTGTCCATGCTGGGCATGGCCCGCTTGAACATGACGCTGCACAGCCCCATGGTCTCCCCCTGGGCATTCTTCAGGGCGATGCCGGCATAGCCCCGGATCTGCCAATGCTCCAGCACGGCGGCATGGGGAAACAGCTGACGGGTGCGGTCATTAAACCAGGCTTCACCCTGCTGCATGACGATCTCACCCGGGGTGCTGGCGAGGGGAAAACTGTAGGAGCCGATGTCGAGGGAGGCGGGATGGGCGGCATGAACGGTGAAGAACAGGCCCGTTTGGTCCTGTCCCGAAATCAGGACGAGATCCGCCCCCACCGCGTTGGCGATTTCACTCACAAAGGTATCGAAATATCCCTTGCCACTCAGATGAGACAAGCTGGAGATGATTTGATAGACAGACTCGAGTGCTCGCCTCATGGCAAGTGACTTTCTCTCCTTGGAAGCTGGAATCCCGACTCTACTGGAAGAGGCGGTGGCAGTGCAAACATGCTATCGGCAAGATATTAAAAAGCCTTGAAAAAAGGGACCAAGCGGTCCCTTTTTATCTTAAAAATCACGTCGTGATCCCACTCTGCCGCAGCCATGTACCTGCTTGAAGCTCACGCCAGCGCGGGGCCGGACCATCAGGCGGCAATACCGCTGTGTCGCAGCAATGCATCCACTTGGGGCTCTCTGCCACGGAAGGCACGGAACAGCTCCATGGGTTCCTTGGAACCGCCCTTCTCCAGGATGTTCTTCAGGAAGGATTGGCCGGTGGCCGGGTTGAAGATCCCCTCCTCCTCGAAGCGGGAGAAGGCATCGGCGGAGAGCACCTCGGCCCACTTGTAGCTGTAGTAGCCCGCCGCATAGCCGCCGGCGAAGATGTGGGAGAAGCTGTGCTGGAAGCGGTTGAACGCCGGTGGCGTCATCACCGCCACCTGGCTGCGCACCTCGGCCAGCAGGGTCGGGATCAGCTCGGCCCTGGCCGGGTCGAACTCCTGGTGCAGGCGGAAGTCGAACAGGGCGAATTCCAGCTGACGCAGCATCTGCATGGCCGCCTGGAAGTTGCGGGCGGTCAGCATCTTCTCCAGCAGATCCGCGGGCAGCGGCTCCCCTGTTTCGTAATGACCGGAGATAAAGGCCAGCGCCTCGGACTCCCAGCACCAGTTCTCCAGGAACTGGCTCGGCAGCTCCACCGCATCCCAGGCCACGCCGTTGATACCGGCCACCCCGGCCACGTCGATCTGGGTCAGCATGTGGTGAATGCCGTGGCCGAACTCGTGGAACAGGGTCACCACCTCGTCGTGGGTGAACAGGGCGGGTTTGCCATCCACCGGACCGTTGAAGTTGCAGGTGAGATAGGCCACCGGCTTTTGCAGTGAACCGTCCTGACGGTAACGACGGCCCAGGCAGACATCCATCCAGGCACCGCCGCGCTTGTTCTCGCGGGCATAGAGGTCGAGGTAGAAGCTGCCGCGCAGCTCGTCCTCGCCATCGAAGATGTCGTAGAAACGCACGTCCGGGTACCAAGTGTCGATGCCGAGGCGCTCGCGCACCTTGACCCCGAACACCCGGCGCACCACCTCGAACAGCCCCTTCACCACCTTGCCGGCGGGGAAGTAGGGGCGCAGCTGCTCGTCGGAGATGGAGAACTTGTGCTGCTTGAGCTTCTCGGCGTAGTAGGGAATGTCCCAGGCCGCCAGCTCGCTCTGGCCGAAGTGCTCGGTGGCGAAGGCACGGATCTCCTCCAGCTCGGCCTTGCCCTGGGGCAGGGACTTGGCGGCGAGATCCGTGAGGAAGCCCACCACCTGCTCCGTCCTGTCCGCCATCTTGGTGGCGAGGGACAGCTCGGCGTAGTTGCCAAAGCCGAGCAACTGGGCCAGCTCCCGGCGCAGGCTGAGCAGCTCGGTCATGATGGCCGAGTTGTCCCACTTGCCGGCATTCGGGCCCTGATCCGAGGCGCGGGTGGTGAAGGCCTCATACAGCTCGGCACGCAGGGTGCGGCTGTCGGCATACATCATCACCGGCAGGTAGGAGGGGATGTCCAGGGTGAACAGCCAGCCCTGCTGGCCCTTGTGCTCAGCCATCTGGCGGGCGGCGGCCAGGGCGCTGGCGGGCAGGCCGGCCAGCTCGGCCTCGTCGGTCACCAGCTTGCTCCAACCCTGGGTGGCATCCAGCACGTTGTTGCTGAAACGGGAGGCCAGCTCGGAGAGACGGGCCTGGATCTCGCCATAGCGCTGCTGCGCCTCCGCAGACAGGCCGATACCGGACAGGCGGAAGTCGCGCAGGGTATTCTGGATCTCCTTGCGCTGGGCGCCGCTGAGCAGGGGGAAGTCATCGCTCTCGGCCAGTTCGCGATAGGCCTGATAGAGTCCTTCGTGCTGACCGACATAGGTCTGGAATTCGGACAGCAGCGGCAGGCAGGCGTCGTGAGCCTCGCGCAGCGCCTCGCTGTTCTGTACGGCGTTGAGGTGGCTCACCGGCGACCAGATGCGTCCAAGGCGGTCATTGACCTCTTCCAGGGGGGCGATCAGGCTGTCCCAGGTGTGGGGCTCACGCCGGGCCAGCACGTCCTCGATCTTCTGTTTGCAGTCGGCGATGGCCTGCGTCACGGCAGGCTGCACCTGTTCAGGCCGGATCTGGCTGAAGGGAGGCAGCGAGTCCATGGTCAGCAAAGGGTTGTTCATCTGCGGTACCTCTAAAATGCTCTGCAGCCCCTGCCGTCCAGAAGCTTGCTTGGACCATCTAAGATGTAGGCAGAAACCTCATTTATCAAGCCTTTGCCGCCAGTAACAGGGCCAAGTACCCACTTTTCGCGACCCCTTGCCTATTAAATCGTCCGATCTGGCATAGATGGCGGGGAGAGCACGCCTTCCTGGTCTGTGCCTTGCTCGATCAGTCGCATCAGCTGGACGCAGCACGCCTCCAGCCCCTCTTGCGGCAGATTGGTGATCCCCAGCAGCAGACCCGATCTCGCTCGCGCCGGGTCTGAGAACCAGACGGACAGGGGGGCTGGCGCCAGTCCGACAGCCTGGGCCCGGCGCACTATGGCGACATCATCGCAGCCCCGAGGCAGGTGAAGCAGCAGCGCCAGCCCCGCCATGGTGACCGTCTCGGCGGGCGCCGGCAGGGCCTGTTGCAGCGCCGCCGCCCGCGCACGGTAGATCCGCTTCATCCTGCGCAAGTGACGCAGATAGTGTCCCTTGCGCATGAACTCCGCGAGCGCCCACTGGCTCGCCACCGAGGCGGCGGGGGCGAGTGCGGCGGCCACGTCCCCCATCTTGCCGGCCAGGGCCGGCGGCACCACCATGAAGCCGAGGCGCAGACCCGGGCTGATGGTCTTGCTGAAGGTACCCACATAGATGACCCGGCCATGGCGATCCAGGGAGGCCAGGGCTGGCGCCGCCCGACCGGTGAGTTGCAGCTCGCTCAGGTAATCATCCTCGATGATCCAGCCGCCGCGACTGGCGGCCCACTCCAGCAAGCGGTGGCGGCGGGCGAGGGAGAGGGTCATGCCCAGCGGCGCCTGCTGGCCGGCGGTGACTATGGCCAGCGCGGCGTCCGCCGCACTGGCTATCCCCGCGTCAACATCGAGCCCCTGTGCATCGACCGGGACAGGAACAGGCGTCACCCCCGCCATGGCGAGGGCCATCCGGGATAGCGGATAGCCCGGATCCTCAATCCAGCCCTCTTTCCCCTGCAAGCCGAGGCCGTGGACCAGCAGCCCGAGGGCACCGCTGTAACCCGAGGTGATGAGGATCTGGGCCGGCGAGCAGCTGATCCCGCGGGCCACGGACAGATAGGCGGCGATCTCGGTGCGCAGCGTCAGTGCGCCGCGGGGATCCGGATAGCTGACCGTTGCCATGGCGGCCTGACTGGCAGCCTGAGCCGCCACCCGGGACCAGAGCTTGCCGGGAAAACCGTCCTGCGCGGGCACGCCGACCTGAAACACCCGAGGGCGGTCGCCGAACGGGTGCTCATAGAGCTCGGGCAAGGGATTGGGTTGCGCCCCGAGATCGGGCGGCGAGTCCACCGGCAGGCACTGAGCGACGAAGGTGCCCGCCGCCCCCTGCGAAACGATCAGCTGCTCATCGATCAACCGCTCATAGGCGGCTCGGACTGTGCCCCGCGCGACGCCGAGCTGGACACTCAGATCGTTCCATGAGGGCAGCCTGGCTCCCGCGTAGAGCGAGCCCTGGCGGATCGACTGGCCGATGGCCGTGGCGATCTGGTCCGCCAGCGAGTGCCCGGCCTCGCGCCGCAGCGCTATGTGCAGCTCAGTCATGGGCACCGGCCAATGCACGGAATGGTACAGTGAAAACAGGCATTCATGGTCCTTATTACTGGACTGTCAAACTGACTAAAATGTGTCATTAAACCATCCCCGATACATGTTCGAAAGTCGTAAGGAGTCCGTCTTGCCCCAGCCCTCACTGTTCAAACCCCTCGCCGCCCTGTTGCTCCTGCTCGGCATCAGCCAGCCAGCCTGGGCGGACGACAACAGCTACGACGCCGAAGGCGAGCGACGCGCCAAGAGCGCAGGCAGCCCCTTGATCGGCCAACCGGCTCCGGCGGCCAGGCTGACCACTTTGGACGGCAAACCGCTCGATCTGGCCGGACTCTACGGGAAAAAGCCGGTCTATCTGAAGTTCTGGGCCACCTGGTGCGTGCCTTGCCGCCAGCAGATGCCGGGCTTTGAGGCTATCGAGCAGAAGTTTGGCGACCAGATCCAGGTGATCGCCGTCAATACCGGCTTCTCCGACGACGCCGACGCCATCCGCGCCTACCGCAAGGAGCTGGGCCTGACCATGCCCATCGCCATCGATGACGGTACCCTGGCGACCGCGCTGAACCTGAGGGTCACCCCCCAGCATGTGGTGATCGGGCGCGATGGCAAGATCATGCACGTGGGCCATCTGGAAGACCAGGCGTTGCACACAGCGCTGCAACAGGCGATCGCCGAGGAGCCACAGCCAGTCGCCCGGGCCACCAGCGCCAGCACCTCCCCCACCTTCGCCGTGGGCGACAAGGTGAGTGCTCTCGGGATCCGCCTGCTGGATGGCCGAAAAGTAGACTTCGCCGCCGCGGATCAGAAGCCGCGCGCCATCGTCTTCTTCGCCCCCTGGTGTGAGTCCTACCTAGCCGAGAGCCGCCCGCAGACCGCCAAGAACTGCCAGTTTGTGCGCGAAGAGGCCGAGAAGCTGATGGCGAGCGAGAAGGGCGTCGAGTGGCTGGGGGTCTCCTCCGGACTCTGGGTCTCGGTGGCCGACCTGCAGGATTACCGGAAGAGTTCGGGCAGCACTCTGCCGCTGGCGCTGAACGAAGATGATTCCCTGTTCCGTGCCTTCGGGGTGCGCGACATCCCCAGCGTGGTGTTGCTGGATAGCCAGGGCCGCGTCGCCCGCATCCTGAGCCCGCAGGATCGCGACCTGGCCGACGCCGTCAAGCAGCTGAAGTAACCGTCAGACGTCATGGACACCGGCCCCGGGGCGGGTGTCTTTTTTTCTCCCGCACGAAGAGACCCATGAAACTCGACTCCCTGAAGCGGTTGCTGCTTTGGCTCGGCCTGAGCCTGAGCGCCCCCATGCTGGCCGCAGCGAATATGCCCGGCGCCGACGAGGTGCTGATCGCCTCCTCCCTGCACGCCGCCAGCCCGACCCCGGCCGCCAACGGCACCACCACCCTGGCAATCAAGATGACCCCCCAAGGGGAATGGCACGGCTACTGGAAGCAGCCGGGAGATGTCGGCCTGGCCCCCAAACTGACCTGGCACCTGCCCGATGGTGTCAGCGTCGGCGAGCTGGCCTATCCACTCCCCCAGACCCTGCCGATCGACGGCATCATGAACCATGTCTACGGCCAACCCTACGCGCTGCTGGCGGAGCTTTCCGTCGCCGAGGGGATGGCCCTGGGCACCCAACTGCCGATCCGCCTCGACATGCAGTATCTGGCCTGCCGTCACGACGCCTGCGTCCCGGAGCGTGCCAGCCTGCAGATCACGCTGCACGTCGGCAACGGCGAACCCGATGCCGCCCTCGCCGCCGACTTTGCCAAGTGGCGTCACGCGCTGCCCAGACCGCTCGGCTCCCCCGTCGGCTTCACCGTCGATGAGCAACGGCTGCGCCTCGAGGTACCGCTCCCCGCCAGCATTGCGGTTGACGAGCCGCACCTCTTCAGCGCCACCAGACAGGCCATCGTCGATGCAGCGCCCCAGCGGTTCGAACGCAGGGGCGATCTGCTCATCGTCGAGACCCGGGCGGGAGCCAGGCCGACCGAGGCATTCGAGGCGACCCTGGCGCTCGGCAACGGCCTGGGGCTGGATCTGGATGCCAGGCTTGCCGCCGCACCGGCCAGGGCTGAGAGCGGGGCTGCCGCCCTGCTGCTGGCGCTGGCCGGGGCGATCGCCGGTGGCCTGCTGCTGAACCTGATGCCCTGCGTCTTCCCCATCCTCAGCCTCAAGGCGATGAGCCTGGCGCGGGCCGGTACCAGCGCCCGAGCCGCGCGGCGCGAGGCGCTGGCCTACACAACCGGGGTGATGGCGACCTGCATGCTGCTCGGTGGCGTGCTGCTGGTCATGCGGGCGGGCGGTGCCCAGCTCGGCTGGGCCTTCCAGCTGCAGGATCCGCGCATGATACTGCTGTTGCTGCTGCTGACCTGCGTCATCGCCTTCAACATGGCCGGCCTGTTTGAGCTGAGCACCCTCGACGCCGGAGCCGGACTGACCCGGCGCGACGGCACCGCCGGGGCGTTCTGGACCGGCGCCCTCGCCGCCTTCGTCGCCACTCCCTGCACCGGCCCCTTCATGGCGGCGGCGCTCGGCACCGCCCTGATCCTGCCGCCTCTGGCGGGCATGCTGGTGTTCGCCGGGCTGGGGTTTGGCATAGCACTGCCCTTCCTGCTGCTGGGGTTTGTCCCGGCCTTGCAGCGCCGGATGCCGAAACCAGGGCTCTGGATGGCGAGCCTTCGCCGCCTGCTCGCCGTCCCCATGTTCCTGACCATGCTGGCGCTGTCGTGGGTGCTCGGCCAACAGGTGTCCGCCAACGCGCTGACCGCCAGCCTGGGTTGTGCCATGCTGCTGACGTTCGGCCTCTGGCTGACCGGCCTGCGCCAGCGAGGGATGAAGCCGCAGGCCTGGCTGCCTGCGATGTTGGCTGCCGCCCTCGCCATCCCCTTGGGCCTGAGCCAGATGGGCGAGCGCACCACCCAGTCCCAGCCCGCCAATCGACTCGCCTTCGACCCAGTCAAGCTGGAAACCCTGAGAGCGGGGGACAGACCGGTCTTCCTCTATTTCACCGCCGACTGGTGCATGACCTGCAAGGTCAACGAGCGGGTCGCCATCGATCACCACGCCACGGAACAGGCCTTTGCCGAGGCGGGTGTAGAGGTGATGCGGGGGGACTGGACCCAGGGCGATCCCGGGATCACCGCCTTCCTGACGCAGCACGGTCGCTCCGGAGTGCCGCTCTACCTCTGGTATGCGCCTAGCCAGCGCGAGCCCAGGGTGCTGCCCCAGGTGCTCGGCCCGAACAGCCTGATCGAGCAGGCCCGTGCAACCCCCTGAAAAGCAAAATGCCAGTCGTATCGACTGGCATTTTTTCATTCGCTCAGACCGTTCAGCTCCGGCGAGCGTCTTCCTGCAGCCACTGGGCGACCCGCTTGGCGAAATAGGTGAGTATGCCGTCGGCACCGGCCCGCTTGAAGCAGACCAGGGACTCCAGGATGCACTCCTTCTCCTTCAGCCAGCCGTTCTGGATGGCCGCCATGTGCATGGCGTACTCGCCGCTCACCTGATAGGCGAAGGTCGGCACCCCGAACTGATCCTTGACCCGGCGGATCACGTCCAGATACGGCATGCCCGGCTTGACCATGACGCTGTCGGCCCCTTCCTGGATGTCCAGCGCCACCTCGTACAGGGCCTCGTTGTCGTTAGCCGGATCCATCTGATAGGTGGCCTTGTTGCTCTTGCCGAGGTTGCCGGCGGAGCCGACCGCATCGCGGAAAGGACCGTAGTAGCAGGAGGCGTACTTGGCGGAGTAGGCCATGATCTGCACGTTGATGAAGCCGTTTTCCTCCAGCGCGGCGCGGATGGCGCCGATGCGGCCGTCCATCATGTCGGACGGCGCCACTATGTCGGCCCCGGCTGCGGCATGGGAGAGCGCTTGCTTCACCAGGATCTCGGTGGTGATGTCGTTCAGCACATAGCCTTCGTCATCGATGATGCCGTCCTGGCCGTGGGTGGTGAAGGGATCCAGCGCCACGTCGGTGATAACCCCGAGCTCCGGGAAGCGGGCCTTGAGGGCACGGGTCGCGCGCTGGGCCAGGCCGTCCGGGCTGTAGGCCTCTTCCGCCAGCAGGCTCTTGCTCTCCAGTGGCGTCACCGGGAACAGGGCGATGGCAGGCACGCCGAGGGCCACCAGTTCCGCGGCCTCCTCCAGCAGCAGGTCGATGGAGAGGCGATCCACCCCAGGCATGGAGGCGACGGCCTCACGCTGGTTCACCCCCTCCAGCACGAACACCGGGTAGATGAGATCGTCGACGGTCAGCGTGTTTTCACGTACCAGACGACGGCTGAAGTCATTCTTGCGCACCCGGCGCAGGCGGCGGCCCGGGAAGGCGCCCGGAAGAGTAGTTGCCATGAGTCACTCCTGGAGTGGAAGTTGGAAGAACGCGGCTGAGGTGGCCCGGGTGTGGGCCAGCAAGGCCTCGGGCGTCTCACCACGACAGGCCGCCACCACCTTGGCGATGTGCGGCAGAAAAGCGGGTTCGTTGCGTTTGGGTCTGGGCTTCAGATCCCGTGGCACCAGATAGGGGGCGTCGGTCTCTATCATCAGCCGACCGGCCGGGATCCGCGCCACCTGCTCGCGCAGCAGCTGGCCACGGCGCTCGTCACACAGCCAGCCGGTGACGCCGATATGTAGTCCCAGCGCGAGGCACTCGTCCAACTCGGCATCGGTGCCGGTGAAGCAGTGCAGCACGGCGCCGGACAGGCGCGGCAACCAGGGGCGCAGGATCTCGATGAAGCGCTCGTGGGCGTCCCGGCAGTGCAGAAACACCGGCATGTTCAGCTCGGCGGCCAGGGCCAGCTGAGCGTCGAACACCCGGTCTTGCACCGGACGAGGGGAGAAGTCGCGGTTGTAGTCGAGGCCGCACTCGCCGATGGCCACCACCTGGGACAGGGCTGCCAGCTCGCGCAGGGCGGGCAGGGTCTGCTCATCCACGCTCTTGGCGTCGTGGGGATGCACCCCGGCGGTGGAGAAGCAGTAGCCCGGCCAGCGGGCGGCAAGCTCGGCACTCTCCCGGCTGCCCGCCAGGCAGGTGCCGGTGAGGATCAGCCCCTCGACCCCGGCGGCGCGGGCTCGGCTCACCAGCTCGGCCTGCTCGTCGGCAAACTGGGGACTGGTGAGGTTGATTCCGATATCGATCATGAGGTGAACACTTCCAGACAAAGTGGCTGCATATCAGGCATTTGAAAACCATCTACAGGATGGGGCCTTACCATACGCCTGTGGGGAGCGGCTGAAAAGAGAAAGGGAGCCCAAGCTCCCCTCCTCTTGCCATGACAGCGAACTCCATCACCCCGAACAGGGGGCGAGATGGACTCAGCTCTCTTCGTCGGCCTGCTCCCGGGTTGTCTCGTCTTCCTTCTTCACGTAGAAACGGGCGAAGAAGAGGCCGAGCTCCCACAGGCCCCACATGGGGATAGCCAGCAGAGTCTGGGAGAAGACATCGGGCGGCGTCAGCAACATGCCCACCACGAAGACCCCGACGATGACGTAGGGGCGCTTCTCTCTCAGGCTCTTGGGGGTGGTCACCCCTGTCCAGCACAGCAGAATGGTGGCGATGGGGATCTCGAACGCCACCCCGAACGCGAAGAACAGGGTCAGCACGAAGTCCAGATAGCTGGCGATGTCGGTCGCCACCGTCACCCCGGCGGGGGCCGTGCTGGTGAAGAAGCCGAACACCAGCGGGAACACCACATAGTAGGCAAACGCCATGCCGGCATAGAAGAGCACGGCGCTGGAGGCCACCAGGGGCAGGACGAGGCGCCGCTCATGCTGATACAAGCCGGGGGCGATGAAGGCCCAGGCCTGATACAGCAGATAGGGGATGGCCACGAAGAAGGAGACCATCAGGGTCAGCTTGATGGGCGTGATGAAGGGGGTCGCCACATCCGTCGCTATCATGCTGGTGCCCTCCGGCAGCTGGCTGAGCAGCGGCTGGGCCACGAAGTCGTAGATGTTGTTAGAGAAGTAGATGAGCCCGATGAACACCAGCAGGATAGCCAGCAGGGAGCGCATCAGCCGGGTTCTCAGCTCAACCAGGTGACTGATCAGGGGTTGCTCGGCCTGACTCATGACTTCACCTCCCCTTTCTCTTTCACCAGGGGGGCAGGCACTGCCTCGACTGCAGGGGTGGCATCCCCCTCAGGCTGGGCCTGGGGCTCGGGGGCCGGAGCAGCCCGGGATTCAGGCGCCGGCGTCACCGGTGGGCGGATCTCGTTCTGCGGTTCGGACTGCGGCTGATAGGGCCGGTTCACCGACTGGGCCGCCGCCTTCAACTGCTCGATGGACTCCTGCAGCTCGGGGCTCAGGTTGTTCATCTGCAGGGTCTCGGCCTTCTTCAGATCATTGTGCAGCTCTTGCAACTTGAGCTCCTGCTCCAGCTCGGACTTGACCGAGTTCGCCGTGCTGCGAATGAGCTTGATCCAGTGGGCCGCCGTGCGGATGGCACCGGGCAACCGCTCCGGCCCCAGCACCACCAGGGCCACCACGGCGATGACGACCAGCTCCCAAAAACCGATGTCGAACATGGCTTAGGCCTGATCTTTGTCTTTCTGCTTGGTGGTGTCGGCGCTGTTGGCCGTCTCGTTCAGTTGCTTTGGCGGAAACTCCGCATCCTTCTGCTCGGGCTTGGCATCGGCCGGATCGTCCGACAGCGCCTTCTTGAAACCCTTCACCGCCGCTCCCAAATCACCGCCGATCCCGCGCAGCTTCTTGGTGCCAAACAGCAGCACGACGATGACTGCGATGATCAACAACTGCCAGATACTGATACCACCCATGATATTTCTCCAAAATTGGCGCCAGCAGGCGCTTGAGCGTTTAGCGGAAAGATTAGTGTGAGCGAGCCTTCAGCCAGCCGAGCACCCAGCATACACCGGCACCGGCCAACGTTATTTGTCCCCACTCAATGTGTTGTCTCTGGGTCAGCAAGAATACACCCGCGAGCAGCAGGCTGGCTCCAACCCCTAAGAGGTAGCGGGCCTGCCCCTGACGGCGGCTGTGTTTGCGAAAATCCGCGAACATCTGATCGAAATGATGCTGCTGATGGCGCGCCTGGCGCAGGGTCTCGTAGACCAACTCGGGCAGCTCGGGCAGCTTTTCGGCCCAGAACGGCGCCTTCTCCTTGATGGCGTTCAGCACCGCCTTGGGGCCCACCTGCTGGTGCATCCAGCTCTCCAGGTAGGGCTTGGCGGTCTGCCAGAGATCCAGCTGGGGATAGAGCTGACGCCCCAGCCCTTCCACGTAGAGCAGGGTCTTCTGCAGCAACACCAGCTGGGGCTGCACCTGCATGTTGAAGCGGCGCGCTGTGTTGAACAGGTTGAGCAGCACGTGGCCGAAGGAGATCTCGGACAGCGGCTTCTCGAAGATGGGCTCCAGCACGGTGCGGATGGCGAACTCGAACTCGTCCACCTTGGTGTCGGCGGGCACCCAGCCGGACTCCACGTGCAGCTCCGCCACCCGGCGATAGTCCCGGTTGAAGAAGGCGAGGAAGTTCTCCGCCAGATAGCGCTTGTCTTCCCGGTTCAGCGTCCCGACGATGCCGCAGTCGATACCGATCCAGAGCGGATTCTCGGGGTGTTCATGGGAGACGAAGATGTTGCCGGGGTGCATGTCGGCGTGGAAGAAGCTGTCACGGAACACCTGAGTGAAGAACACCTCCACCCCGCGCTCCGCCAGCAGCTTCATATTGGTGCCGTTCGCTTCTAGGGTTTCGATGTCGGAGACCGGGATGCCGTAGATGCGCTCCATCACCAGCACCTGCTCGCGGCAGTGTTCGGTGAACACCTCGGGCACATAGAGGGCATCGGAGCCGGTGAAATTGCGGCGCAGCTGGATGGCGTTGGCCGCCTCCCGCATCAGGTTCAGCTCGTCCAGTATGGTCTTGCGATACTCCTCCACCACCTCCACCGGCCGCAGTCGGGCACTCTGGGGCACGAAGCGCGCGGCCAGTTTGGCCACCGCCTGCATCAGGCGCAGATCCGCCTCGATGATGGGCTCTATGTCCGGGCGGATCACCTTGATGACGATCTCGCGGCCGTTCTCTTTCAGTCTCGCGGTGTGCACCTGGGCGATGGAGGCGGACGCCAGCGGCGTCTCGTCGAAGTCGTCGAACAGGGTCTCGATGGGGCAACCCAGGCTCGCCTCTATCTGGCGACGGGCGGCCTGGCCGCAGAAGGGGGGCACCCTGTCCTGCAACAGGGCCAGCTCCTCGGCGATGTCCGGTGGCAGCAGATCGCGCCGGGTCGACAGCATCTGACCGAACTTGATGAAGATGGGGCCGAGCGCCTCGAAGGCGAGGCGGATGCGGGCACCGCGGTTCAGATCAGACTGCTTGTTCTTGAGCCAAAACAGGCTGCGACGTAGCAGACGACCGGGCCAGGGCTGATAGCGGGCGGGCACCAGCTCATCGATACCCTGCTCCAGCAAGATGCTGACGATGCAATAGAGGCGTTTGAACTCCTTCGGGGTCATCCGCTCACCCGCTGTTCGAGGCGGGCGAGTCGCAGCTCGACGGCCTTCATGTGCTGAGCCAGCAGCTCGACGTCATCGCCGAAGCTGGCGACCTCGAGGGGGCCGGGAGCGAGGCGAGCCTCCTCGGTCAGATACTCCGCCAGCTGGCGCTGGGTGCGGCACAGCTCGCGCCCCACCAGACGACGCGCCTGACGGGCACCGCCACACAGGGTGTGGGCCAGCACGTCGCCGGTATAGCGAGACAGTTCCTCCTCCCAGTCGATGTCCAGCTCGCCCAAGAGGGCGCTGAACGCCTGCACCAGCTGGGGGTCGCCGCTCAGATCCAGCTTCTCTTCGCGGATGTAGCGGGTCAGGGAGGAGGGGTCTTTGAGCAGACCTAGGGCGGTCAGCGACAGGCTCAGCACCGCATCGGCATCGCCCTCGAACCGGGCCAGCACGTCGAGGCGGCGCTCGGAGAAGACGAACCAGAGCGGCTTGAGCTCACGCAACTCCAGCTTGAGCACCTTGCCCGCCAGCTTGCGCAGCCGATCCGGGCTCTGCTTGTCGAGGGCCAACAACTGGTTGAGGCTGGTTTCGATCACCGCGGTGACCATGGCATCCATCGGCATAGGCAACCTTAAAACTTGTATCCACGGTGCAGGGCGACCACGCCCTGAGTCAGGTTGTAGAAGTCCACCTGATCGAAGCCGGCGTTCTCCATCATCCCCTTCAGGGTCTGCTGATCCGGATGCATACGGATGGATTCGGCCAGGTACTTGTAGCTCTCACCGTCGTTCGCCACTATCTCGCCCATCTTGGGCAACAGCTTGAAGGAGTAGAGGTCATACAGCTTGGCGATCACCTCGCTCTCCGGCTTGGAGAACTCCAGCACCAGCAGGCGTCCACCCGGTTTCAGCACCCGGTACATGGAGGCCAGCGCCTTGTCCTTGTCGGTGACGTTGCGCAGGCCGAAGCCGATGGTGATGACGTCGAAGTGGTTGTCCGGGAAGGGCAGCGCCTCGGCGTTGGCCTGGACGTAGGAGACGTTGTTCGCCACCCCCAGGTTGCGCAGCTTGTCGCGACCCACCTTGAGCATGGAGTCGTTGATGTCCGCCAGCACCACCTGACCGGTCTCGCCGACGATGCGGGAGAACTTGGCAGTCAGATCCCCGGTACCGCCGGCCAGATCCAGCACTTTCTGTCCCTTGCGAACACCGGAACAGTCGATGGTAAAGCGCTTCCAGAGGCGGTGGATGCCGAACGACATCAGGTCGTTCATCAGATCATACTTGGCCGCCACCGAATGGAAGACACCGGCAACCAGAGTTTCTTTCTCGGTCGTCGCCACGGTTTTATAGCCAAAATGCGTAGTATTCGTCTGTTCCGACATCCCTCAAACACCCATAGAGCAAAGAATGGCCGCCAGTTTACCAGAGCCGCCAGCGTCCGGACACCTCAGAACCTCTTTACTGCCCGTCCGGAGAAGCGGCCGGTCGGGTGCAGAGAGGCACATTGGCCTTGAGGGCATGACCCCGGCAGGGGGCCTGCCCCTCATACCCGGCTAGCGACCAGCTGCATCCCCAGCACCACCATGGCGAGGCAGAGGAAGACGTTGAGTGCCGTGTTGAGCAGAGCCTTGAGATAGGCCCCCTGCTGGGTCAGCAGCACTGTATCCAGGGCGAAGGAGGAGAAGGTCGTCAAAGCCCCCAGGATCCCCACCATCAGCAGCGGTTTCATCGGGTGCTCCAGCACATGGCCATGGCTGATGAGCGCGAAGGCCAGCCCCATGATGAAGGAGCCAATCACGTTCACCGCCAGGGTGCCGTAGGGAAAGCTGCGGCCGAGCAGTAGGGTGAACAGCTCCGTCATGCCGAAGCGCAGGCAGGCACCGATGGCACCGCCGACGGCCACAAATAACCAGGTTTGCATATAAAGGGGCTCCGTTAGTCAGGCATGCAAGCATCCAGGGATTATGCAAAAGCACCGCCCGGGATGACAGCGCCCAGATCAACCCGTCAAGGATTAACGGCGAAAGTCCACCGGCTCGGTGGCAGCCAGATGCAGCGAGGCACGGGCTGGCTGGGTCTGTGCAATAACCTTGCCGTGGCGGATGGAGTAGCGTACCGGCACCTGGCGGCGTACCGCATCGAAGCCGTTCTCCGCCGGCAGTATCACCAGGTTGGCTGGCTTGCCCACGGCGATACCGTACCTCTCCTGCACATTCAGGGTGCGGGCGCTGTGTTCGCCGATCAGCTTTAGGCTGTCGTTGATCTGCTCATAACCCATGATCTGGCACACATGCAGCCCCATGTGCAGCACCTGCAACATGTTGCCCGTGCCCATGGGATACCAGGGATCGAACACATCGTCATGGCCGAAGCAGACGTTGATGCCCGCCTCCAGCATCTCCTTCACCCGGGTGATGCCACGGCGCTTGGGGTAAGTATCGAAACGCCCCTGCAAGTGGATATTCACCAGGGGGTTGGCCACGAAGTTGATGTCGGCCATGCGCAGCAGACGGAACAGCCGGGAGGCATAGGCTCCGTTGTAGGAGTGCATGGCGGTGGTGTGGCTGGCGGTGACCCTGGACCCCATGCCGCGCTCGTAAGCCAGCGTTGCCAGAGTCTCGATGAAGCGGGACTGCTCGTCGTCGATCTCGTCGCAGTGCACATCGACCAGCACATCATATTGCTCTGCCAACGCGAAGATATGGTGCAAGCTTTCGACCCCATATTCCCGGGTGAACTCGAAGTGGGGGATGGCGCCGATCACGTCGGCCCCCAGCCTAAGCGCCTCTTCCAGCAGTGCCTTGCCGTTGGGGTAGGAGAGGATCCCCTCCTGCGGGAAGGCGACGATCTGCAGCTCCACCCACTCCTTCATCTCCTCCCGCACCTCCAGCATGGCCCTCAACGCGATCAACTTGGGATCGGAGACGTCCACATGGGTGCGCACGAACTGGATGCCGTTGGCCATCTGCCATTTCAGGGTCTGGATGGCGCGGCGTTTGACATCCTCGTGGGTCAGCAGCGCCTTGCGCTCAGCCCAGCGCTCTATCCCCTCGAACAGGGTGCCGGACAGGTTCCAGCTCGGCTCCCCCGCCGTCTGGGTGGTATCCAGGTGAATGTGAGGCTCGATAAAGGGCGCGATGGCGAGGCCCCCCTCTCCGTCCAGCTCGGAGGCCGAGGAGAGAGCTGTTCCCATGGGTTCGATGGCCCGGATATAGCCGTCCTGGCAGAGGATCTGCCAGAAACCCGCCTGACCGACCAGACTCACATTCTTTATCAACATGTTTTTATTCCCTATTTTAGGAAAATTGCGCCTTTTTCAGCCCGTAACTTAGCTTGGATCAATTTAATAGAAAAGCGTTCACATTGAATACATATGAAAACGCTACCATTGATAAAGGACCACAATAAAGGAGTAATGGGGATGAAAGCAGGATTGACCGAAATAGGGAGTGCCAGCCTGTTTCACGAATACTTGCAGACGCTGGGCATCGTCAAGCCTCCTCTGACATCGATCGAAAGGAGCTGGGAATACAAACGCGAGGAGAAGCTGGTAGCAGCCATCCAGATAGAGCAGTCTGGGCAGGCCCGCTTCTACCTCGACGCCAGAAAGATATCGGTGAATTGAGAATGCAAAAAAGCCTCCCGATTGGGAGGCTTTCTGTTTAATGGTGCTGATACCCAGAATCGAACTGGGGACCTCATCCTTACCAAGGATGCGCTCTACCGACTGAGCCATATCAGCACACTAACCGGTAAAGACCACGCTCATAGCGCAATCTTGAAATGGGTGCCTGGCAGTGTCCTACTCTCGCATGGCGAATGCCACACTACCATCGGCGCTACCGCGTTTCACTTCTGAGTTCGGCATGGGATCAGGTGGTTCCACGGCGCTATGGCCGCCAGGCAAATTCTTAATCCAGAAAGCTGACGTGAATAACGATGTTGCTCGTGGCTTGTCGTTATCACTGAATTTTTGAGTAGTTCTTGGGGTTTGTTACAAGTCTCAGAACACTTCTTGGGTGTTGTATGGTTAAGCCTCACGGGTAATTAGTATGGGTTAGCTCAACACGTCGCCGCGCTTACACACCCCACCTATCAACGTTGTGGTCTCCAACGGCCCTTTAGGACCCTCAAGGGGTCAGGGATGACTCATCTCAGGGCTCGCTTCCCGCTTAGATGCTTTCAGCGGTTATCGATTCCGAACTTAGCTACCGGGCAGTGCCACTGGCGTGACAACCCGAACACCAGAGGTTCGTTCACTCCGGTCCTCTCGTACTAGGAGCAACTCCCTTCAATCATCCAACGCCCACGGCAGATAGGGACCGAACTGTCTCACGACGTTCTGAACCCAGCTCGCGTACCACTTTAAATGGCGAACAGCCATACCCTTGGGACCGACTTCAGCCCCAGGATGTGATGAGCCGACATCGAGGTGCCAAACACCGCCGTCGATATGAACTCTTGGGCGGTATCAGCCTGTTATCCCCGGAGTACCTTTTATCCGTTGAGCGATGGCCCTTCCATTCAGAACCACCGGATCACTATGACCTACTTTCGTACCTGCTCGACCTGTCCGTCTCGCAGTTAAGCTGGCTTATGCCATTGCACTAACCTCCTGATGTCCGACCAGGATTAGCCAACCTTCGTGCTCCTCCGTTACTCTTTGGGAGGAGACCGCCCCAGTCAAACTACCCACCAGGCACTGTCCGCGAGCCCGATTCAGGGCCCTGCGTTAGAACATCAAACATACAAGGGTGGTATTTCAAGGACGGCTCCACGACAACTGGCGTCATCGCTTCAAAGCCTCCCACCTATCCTACACATGTAGGTTCAATGTTCAGTGCCAAGCTGTAGTAAAGGTTCACGGGGTCTTTCCGTCTAGCCGCGGGTACACCGCATCTTCACGGCGAATTCGATTTCACTGAGTCTCGGGTGGAGACAGCATGGCCATGGTTACACCATTCGTGCAGGTCGGAACTTACCCGACAAGGAATTTCGCTACCTTAGGACCGTTATAGTTACGGCCGCCGTTTACCGGGGCTTCGATCAAGAGCTTCGCTTGCGCTAACCCCATCAATTAACCTTCCGGCACCGGGCAGGTGTCACACCCTATACGTCCACTTTCGTGTTTGCAGAGTGCTGTGTTTTTGATAAACAGTCCCAGCCATCTGGTCACTGCGACTCCCGACAGCTCCATCCGCAAGGGACTTCACCATCAAGAGCGAACCTTCTCCCGAAGTTACGGTTCTATTTTGCCTAGTTCCTTCACCCGAGTTCTCTCAAGCGCCTTGGTATTCTCTACCCGACCACCTGTGTCGGTTTGGGGTACGATGACTTGTAATCTGAAGCTTAGAGGCTTTTCCTGGAAGCAGGGCATCAATGGCTTCCGCACCGTAGTGCGTTCGTCTCGTGTCTCAGTGTTGTGTCTCCGGATTTGCCTAGAAACACCACCTACGCACTTTCACCAGGACAACCGTCGCCTGGCCCACCTAGCCTTCTCCGTCCCCCCATCGCAATTACAAGTCGTGCAGGAATATTAACCTGCTTCCCATCGACTACGCCTTTCGGCCTCGCCTTAGGGGTCGACTCACCCTGCCCCGATTAACGTTGGACAGGAACCCTTGGTCTTCCGGCGAGGAGGCTTTTCACCCCCTTTATCGTTACTTACGTCAGCATTCGCACTTCTGATATCTCCAGCATGCCTCTCGACACACCTTCGCAGACTTACAGAACGCTCCCCTACCACTCACGCTTAGCGTGAATCCGCGGCTTCGGTGCCTGGTTTGAGCCCCGTTACATCTTCCGCGCAGGCCGACTCGACTAGTGAGCTATTACGCTTTCTTTAAATGATGGCTGCTTCTAAGCCAACATCCTAGCTGTCTGAGCCTTCCCACATCGTTTCCCACTTAACCAGAACTTTGGGACCTTAGCCGGCGGTCTGGGTTGTTTCCCTCTTCACGACGGACGTTAGCACCCGCCGTGTGTCTCCCGGATATTACTTACTGGTATTCGGAGTTTGCATGGGGTTGGTAAGTCGGGATGACCCCC
>NZ_CM201342.1:2475000-2590000 GCF_054165525.2 Aeromonas sp. AE23HZ002T15 | reverse complement strand
GGAACCGGGCGTTCACGGACCTGCACCTCGTTCACCTCGGTCTGCATGTTGATGACGATGGCTCTCTGCTCGGCCGAGGATTTCTCCTTCTTGGGGGGTTCCACCAGGGTGGCCATGAACAGCAGTATCCCCAGGCTGAGGAGCAACCCCAGTCCCAGGCTCATCAGCTTGAATTTCATTTCGGCGCCACCGCCACGGCGATGTTGGCGATCCCGGCGGCCTTGGCCTCATCCATCACCCGCACTACGCGGCCATGGGGCACCCGTTCGTCCGCCTGGATCACCAGGCTGGCGTCGGGTTGCTCCGTCAGCATGCGGGACAGGCTGGCCTGCACCCGCTCCACATCCACCTGTTTACGGTCGAGGAAGATCTGCCCCTGGGCACCGATGGCCAGCATGATGCTGGAAGACTTCTGGGCCTTGGCCTGGCTGGCCTGGGGTCTGTGGACCTCGAGCCCGGCCTCGCGCACGAAGGAGGTAGTCACGATGAAGAAGATCAGCATGATGAACACTATGTCCAGCATGGGGGTCATATCGATCTGCACTTCATCGCGCTGGCGTTTGGATTGCCGTCTCATTGCATTACCTTCTCTTCTCGCAAACCGTCACGAGTCCTGGCCAACGCACGCTTGGCCTGACTCTCGAGCCGGCTGAGTAACAACACGCCGGACAGCGCCACCACCATGCCTGCCATGGTGGGTATGGTGGCACGGGAGATACCGCCCGCCATGCTCTCCGGGTTAAAACGGTTGGCGGCGGCCAACGCATCGAATACGCCTATCATGCCGGTCACTGTGCCGAGCAGACCCATCATGGGGCAGAGCACTACTAGGGTGCGGATGAAGATCAGATGGCGGTTGAGCTCGAGCTCCGCCTCGGCCAGCCAACGACCACGAATGGCCCTGGCATGCCAGCTGTGGTGTTCGGCGCGGGCCTGCCAGCGACTGAACAGTTGCCGCTGCAAGGCACCAAACCCCAGATTGAGGTAGAGCACCCGCTCGATCATCAGGATCCACATCAGCACCAGCAGGGCCAGAATGACCCAGAGCACAGGGCCGCCACGGCCCATGAAGCTCTGCAACTGTTGCCAGATGTCGATGATCATGCCACCCGCTCCAAGTCCCCGTTGCTCTCGGCCCGCTCGGCCAGGATGCCGGCGACCTGTTGCTCCAGGACGTTGGAGAGCTCGGTGAAACGGGACTGCAGCAGGCTGTGGGCCAGGATCAGCGGAATGGCAGCCACCAGGCCTTGCACTGTGGTCACCAGTGCCATGGAGATGCCGCCCGCCATGATCTTGGGATCGCCGGTACCGAACTGGGTGATGGCCTGGAAGGTGCCGATCATGCCGGTCACAGTGCCGAGCAGGCCCAGCATGGGGGCGATGGCCGCGATGACCTTGACCATGCCGATGCCGCGCTCGAGTCGTGGCGTCTCCTGCAGGATGGCCTCATCCAGCCTCAGTTCGAGGGTCTCCATGCTCAGCTCGGGATGTTGATCCGCCACCGTCAGTACTCGGCCGAGGGCGTTGTCGGCGTGATATTCGCCACTCTTGAGCTGACGGCGCACCCGGCTCAGCTCCCGGGACAGGGTCCAGAGCCGCACGCCGGCAATGCCGAGGCCGATGACGGCCAGCAGCACTATGATGGCACCAACCTGACCCCCCTGCTGCACCTGCTGCCAGAAGGTGGGGGCCTGAGCCAGCATGTCGAGCAGCACGCCGTGGGAGGGATCCAGCGGCAGGGCTTCCCCTTCCTTGCCCTGATAGGCGGCCAGCTCGGATTGCACGGCGCCGGGCAGCCCCAGTACAGGGGTGATGCCCTCGGCGCTCACTTGCAGGTAACCGGCACCGCCGAACAGGGCAAAGCTGCCGACCCGGGTCAGGGGCTGCTCGCTGGCCGCTCCCTGGGCATCGAGCACCTTGCCGGTGAACTGGGTGACACGAGCCGACTCGCGGATCTCTTGCAACAGGGTGGCGGGCAACAGGGCGAGGGCGGCGCGATCCGGTACCTGCTTGTCCTGGGCCATGGCTTGCAGCGCGGCCAGACGATCCGGGTATTGCCCCTGTACCGAGGACTCGGCCAGCAGCTTGGCCGCATCGCTCGCCCCCTGGCGGGTCACCGCGAAGATCTCGTTCATGTCGCCGGAAGCTTGCTCCCACTGGGCATTGAGCTCCACCAGCTGCTTCTCGTTATCCGCAAACTGGCTGGCCAGCTGCTTGCTCAGGCTCTGGGCGGCAGCCAGCTTGGCACGGGCACTGTTCAATTCGCTGGAGACGGACGCCAGATCCTGCTTGGCGGTCTGCTCACGGGCCTGCTCCTGCGCCTGCCAGTCTTCGGCGTTGGCCAGTGGAGAACCGAGGGAGAGGGTGATGAGAAGGGGGAACCACTTCATGGTTGATCTCATGATTGGGCCTCCTGGCTACGGGCAACGGACAGGGGCACGTGCAACAGTTGCGGGACTTTCTTGTCGGCCGCCATGTCCAGCGCATCGGCGATGGGGGAGAGCCACTGGCTGTCGAGAGATTGCCACTGCCTGGCTTCGGCAGACCAGCGCCAGGCCTGGCTGCGATCGGCCGTCATGGCCAGCAGGGAAACCCGGCCAAGGGCCAGCACATCGACCCGGCGCTCGGCACCATCCAGCATCAGCTGGGCGGGATAAGCATCCATCCGGCTACCGTATTCGGCTTCGATCTGATAGGCCTGAAGCAGTTGGCGGAACTTCTCGGCCTCGCTCACATCGGCACGGGCCAGGGTCACCTTGAGTTGTTCGACTCGCGCCAGACGATCGTCTTTACGCAGGGGAATGTCGTCCTGTACCAGTTGCTCCAGATCGGCCTGCATCTGCAGCATCAGCGGGATCAAGCCCTGACGGGTCTGTTCCACCGCTTCCAGCTGGCTGGTCAGCTTGCCCAGCTCATTTTGCTGATCGGCCACCAGAGACTGCATGTAGCGGTTGTAGGCTTCCAGATCCCGCAGTTGCAGCTGTGCGCTCTGCAGCTCCGCCCTGGCAGACACGGCCGCATCGGCTGCTTTTTCGACTCGTTGTTGGGAAGATTTCCCATCAGCTATGCTGTTTTTCAGTGCAGGCGCAACCAGATCGTCTGCGTTGGCGACGAAATGGGCAGCCAGTGGCAACAAGGCCAGACCCCAGAGCTTTTTCATGGTACATAATCTTAACAATGATAACTATTCTCATTGTCTCAAAGAGTCGTCCCAGTGGCAATCAGATGATTTTCTTGGCCTCCAGCCAAAAAAACAGGATACTTTTTAGACAAGCACGGGAGTTACTGGCGTTGGTCGTAACAACACCACATTAAATAACTAAAAAATGTCTTTTCGATCAGGATGATAAATGATCGAAAAAGGAGACTGACATGTTCAACGATGCGATCTGGGAACACATAGATCGATTCACCAAGGCCAAGAAAACGAGCGAGATCCAGCAGCAACTCGAACGCTTCAGCCATCAGATGGGGTTTGATTACTTCCGTTTGCTGATTATTTTTCCCATCAGCATGCAGAAATCCCATGTCGCCCTGTTTAACAACTGCCCCACCAGCTGGTTTGACGCCTACTCGGAGCGGCGCTACCTGACTCAGGATCCTGTGGTCTTCCTCGGACTGAAACAGACCCAGCCCATCTTCTGGAACAAACTCGACTGCGACTCTCCCTGGCTGCCCAGCGCCAGCCGGGAGGTGATGAATCTGGCCGCCGATTTCGGGGTCAGAAACGGGGTCTCCTTCCCGCTGCACACCCCGCAGGGGGAGCACGGCATCCTCTCCTTCATCAGCAAGGAAAAATCCAGCTCGGACCTGATGTTTGAAAACGTTCCCTTGCTGTCGTTCTGTGCCAGCTACATCTTCAACTCCGCACTGGAGCTCATCAAGAACAGGCCGGATCTGATGAAGTACCTGACCGAGCTGTCGGACAGGGAGAAGGAGTGTCTGTTCTGGGCCAGCGAGGGCAAGACCTCCTGGGAGATAGCGACCATCCTCGGCATCAGCGAGCGTACCGTTAACTTCCACCTCAATCAGGTCACCAACAAGACGGATTCCAAGAACCGGAACCAGGCGATCGCCAAGAGCATCTCAAGCGGCATCATAGTGCCCTCCCTGAGCGATGTGACCATCACCAACCTGCGGCTCTCATGAGCCATGGCCAGATGAAAAGAGCCGCAGAATGCGGCTCTTTTTATTTCCGGAGCTACAGCTTCACGGCAACTACCCTGCACTCCCCCTTTCCCCTTCGTCTCTGCTCTCCAGCAGCGCCAGTGCCGCATCGAAGTCGTAGCGTTCGACCTTGAGCGCAACCTGCTGAAGGAGCCCTACCAGGGCGGGTTCAAGGGCAAGGGATCTCAGCGCCGCCAGCGCCTCAACCGCCTCGCTGTCACTCTCGGCCAGCAGATGGGCCAGCCTCAGCAGCCGTGGCTGCAATGCGCTCTCCGCAATCAATGCGGTAGGCGCAGTCGCCGTCGCCGGCTCCCTTCCCACTTCATCGCCGAGGGATTTGAGCACAGGCGTCAGGGCGAACTCCACCCTGGCCAGCGCCCCCTGCAGCGCATCATTGCCGAGGCGGGCCCGGCAGCCTTGCTCCAGCTCGGCCGCCGCCCTCGCGATCTCGATCGCACCTATGTTGCCAGCCGTCCCCTTCAGGCTGTGTGCGAGCCGGGTCGCCGCCTCCGGATCGGGATTGGCAAGAGCTGCGGCAAACTGCCCGGCAAAATCCTGATGGGCCGAGAGGAACTTGCGCAGCAGGCGCCGATAGAGATCGGCCCGCCCCCGACAGGTCGCCAGCCCGGCGGCCAGGTCTATGCCCTCCATCTCCGTGGGCAGGCCGGGAGCGGGAGCCGCCACCGTCGGCCCGGCCGTGGCGGGTCGGCGGTTTCCCGGCTTGATCCACCTGGCCAGGATTGAAAACATGCTGGCGACATCCAGGGGCTTGGCTATCTGATCGTTCATGCCAGCGGCCAGCGCCCGCTCCCTATCACCTGTCATGGTGTTGGCCGTCATGGCGATCACCGGCAGGCTGGCAAGGCGTGGTTGCAGGCGGATCTGACGGGTGGCGGTGTAACCGTCCATCACCGGCATCTGGCAATCCATCAGGACCCCATCGAAATCGGCATCCCGTGCCAGCAGATCCAGCGCCTCCTGGCCATTGACCGCGAGGCTGAGGGAGATGCCCGCCTCCTGCAGCAGCTCATAGGCCAGCTCCCGGTTCAATTCGTTGTCCTCCACCAGCAGCAAGCGGGCCCCACGCAGGCTGGCGCTGGCACTGGCGGTCTGTTCGCTGCGCTCGGTCGCCCGGCTGTCCATGAGCGGCACCTTGCCGAGCACGCTGCCTAGCGCCTCCAGCAGGGTGGAAGGGGTCACCGGCTTGGTCAGCACCGCAGACAGAAGCACTCCCCGGGTTTCGGCCTGCTCGTGCACCTCCTCGCGACCGAAGGCGGTCACCATGATCACAGACGGCGTCTGTGCCAGATTGGCCGCACGCATCTGGCGCACCGTCTCCACCCCGTCCATGCCCGGCATGCGCCAGTCCATCAGCACCAGATCATAGGGCAGCGACTTGGCCTCGGCCTCCACCAGCATCGCCAGCGCGGTGCGACCGCTGTCGGCCACGTCCACCTCTATGCCAAAGCTGCTGGCCATGCCGTAGAGGATCTCGCGAGCGCTGGCGTTGTCGTCCACCACCAGGGCCCGCACTCCTATCAGCTCATCCCGAGTGAACATGCGCCTCGGCTGCTGCTCGCTCTGGCGCCCCAGCAGGGCGCAGAAGTGGAAGCTGGAACCTTCTCCCTCCACGCTCTCCACCCAGATACGCCCCCCCATGAGTTCCACCAGCCGCTTGGAAATGGACAACCCCAGCCCTGTGCCACCGTATTTGCGGGTGGTCGAGCTGTCGGCCTGGCTGAACGACTGGAAAATCCGCTCACACTGCTCCTGGCTCATGCCGATCCCGCTATCGCGCACCCAGAAATGCAGCTCCAGCTGAGCGCCCTCATCCCTGAGCACCTCGGCCCCCACCACTATCTCCCCCCGCTCGGTGAACTTGGCCGCATTGTTGCCGAGGTTGATGAGGATCTGCCCGAGTCGCAGCGGGTCACCCACCAGGGCGGTGGGCAGCTCCAGCGCCGTGTCGAACAGCAGCTCCAGTCCCTTCTCCTCGGCCCGCAGGCCTATCATGTTGGCGAAGTTGTCCAGCACGTCCTCCAGGTGGAAGGGGATGATCTCCAGCTCCATCTTGCCCGCCTCAATCTTCGAGAAGTCGAGGATGTCGTTGATGATGCCGAGCAGGTTCTCCGCCGAGCGGTGCACCTTCTCGATGTAGTTGCGCTGGCGACGATCCAGCTGGGTGTGCAGGGCCAAGTGGCTCATGCCGATGATGGCGTTCATGGGGGTGCGGATCTCGTGGCTCATGTTGGCGAGGAAGGCGCTCTTGGCCTGGGTCGCCTCCTCCGCCACCGCCCGCGCCTCGGTCAGCGCCGTCACATCGATGTTGACCCCGGTGGCCCGCAGTGGCACGCCCTCCGGGGTGCGGGTGAAGCGACAGAGCGCCTTGAAGGTGCGCACGGCCTCGTCCCCCCGACGCACGATGCGAAAATCGAGTTCTATCCTGTCCGCCCCCTCCTCGATGGCCCGTTCGAAGATCTGGGTGGCTGAGTCCGCATCCTCGGGGTGCAGCAAGGCCTTCCAGTGCGCCTGGCTGCCGCCAAAGCCGTCAGGCTCCAACCCGAACATCTTCTCCAGTTGCGGCGTCCAGTAGTTGCGACCGGTCACGAGATCGATGTCGAACAAGCCTATGCCCCCCGCCTCCTGCACCAGGGTCAGGCGCTCGCTGGCGGTGCGCAGCCTGGCCCCCATGGCCCTGCGCTCGCTCACGTCCCGCACCGAGGCGCAGACGCAGATGCCGCGATCCACCAGGGTCGGCAACCGGGAGAGCCCTATCTCCACGGAGAACTGGCTGCCATCCTTGCGTACCCCCTGCAGATCCTCGATGGCGGCCCCCATCTGGCGCGTGCTGCCGTGGGCGATGAAGTCGTTGCGCAGCGCCACATGCTGATCGCGGCCGCTCTTTGGCACCAGGCATTCGATGGACTGGCCGATCAGCTCGCCGGCGGCGTAGCCGAACAACTTGTCCAGCTGGGGGTTGGTCAGCAGGATGAGGCCGTCCGCACCTATGACCAGCATGCCGTCCGGCGCCGCCTCTATGATGCCGCGATACCAGGCCTCGGTGGCGCGCAGGGCGCCCTGCTGGGCCTCGAGCGCCCTGGCCTGATGCTCCAGTTGCAGGGTCTGGGTACCCATCTCGTCGGCCTGGCGGCGGGTCTCCTTCAGCAGGGCCAGGGCGGCCTCGCTGCGCTCCATGATGGCCATGGCCCCCGCCAGCCTGGGCAACACCTCCTGCAGCAACAATGTCTCCGTCTCGCCGGGAGGCTGGAAGCCGGCCAGCTCCAGCACCCCGAGCAGCCGCTCCCCCCGCATCACAGGCAGCACCTGCAGCTGGCTGGCTGGCCCGGCGCCGAGCTGGGTGCGCACATACCAGAAGGACTCCGGCACCGCGGTCAGCTGGCGTGGCTGACGATCGAGGGCACACTGGCCCAGCAGCCCTTCCCCCAGAGCCACCTCTTCGGCCAGGGGGTGCTTGGGATCGCTCGCGTAACCTCCCACCAGATGCAGGCTGGCCGACCCCTGATGGAGGCTGTAGAGCGCCCCCTGGCAGACGCCGAGCTGGGGCGCCATGCGGGCGAAGAAGACCTGAGCCAACTCTGGCGGCGTCTCGGCCAGTTGCAAGTCCACCTGCAGCAGGGAGACCTGGGCCTTGACCCTGCGCTGCAGCTCCAGCTGACGCGCCTCCAGCTGCAGGGTGGCGATGGCCCGCGCCAGATCGCCGGTCTCGTTGTGCATGTCGGCGTGGGGAATGGGGTGATCCAGTTGCCCGGCGGCCAGCAGGTCCACCGCCTTGCGCACCCGCTCGAGGGGATTGCGGATCGACTTGCTGACCAGCCAGACCAGAATCAGCGACAGCCCCAGGCCCCCCAGCAGCAACGAATAGGTGAGCAGGCTGCTCTGCTTGGCAAACCCCGTGATCTGGATGACCAGATCCCGCAGCGCGGACTGCTTGACCTCGGCGATGTGCTCCAGCATGGCATCGGCGCGGGCGTCCAGCCGTTCAAACTCATCGCCGTTGAGCAGTGCCTGCGCCTGCTCCTGATGGCCCTGGGCGGCCAGTTGCAGCGCCTTGTCGCTGAGCTGTTGGTGGCGCTCCAGCTGCATGTCGAGGTCCGACGAATTGACCAGGCTCTCGGTGCGCCACAGGGTCGGCTTGGCCAGGGCCAGCTCCTCATACAGCCTCTTCTGGGCATCTTGCAACTGCTTGAAGGCCTCGAGCCGCACGTCCGGATCGTTGGAACCGACGGCCTTGCGCAGGGCCTGCTGGATATGGGGTAGCTGCACCCGCGCCTCCTGCAAGTGGATGGCTCCTACCAGGTCCTTGCTATAGAGGTTGTCCAGATCCCGAGTCAACTTGTTCTGAGTGCGCAGGCTCTGGATGCCGAGGGCCAAGGCCAGCGCCAGCAGCACGGCGAACCCCAATATCAGCTTGTGCCGCAGCGCGAGCCGCTCAAGCAGAACCAGCACTCTCATAGGGGCTCCTTGTCAGGGGGTAGGATGATGCCTGGCGGCCTGCAGCTCGGCCATGTCCTGCTCGCTGTCGCTGAAGCGATCGGCGATGGCCTTGAACTGCTCGGTGGCGGACAGGAAGGCCGCGCAGACATCCGGATCGAAGTGCCAACCCCCGCCCTGGCGGATGATGTCCACCGCCTCCTCGTGGGGCATGCCCGCCTTGTAGACCCGGCGGCTGATCAGCGCATCATAGACATCGGCCACCGCCATCAGCCGGGCACTGATGGGGATGGCATCCCCGGCCAGCCCCTCCGGATAACCGCTGCCGTCCCACTTCTCCTGATGGCTGTAGGCGATCTCCTTGGCCAGCCGCAGAAAATCCACCGGGAACCCGAGCTGATCCTCGGCCCGCTGGATGGCATCCCGCCCGAGCGTGGTGTGGGTCATCATGACTTCAAACTCCTCCTTGGTGAGGCGGCCGGGTTTGAGCAGGATATGGTCCGGGATGCCGACCTTGCCGATGTCGTGCAGGGGGGCCGACTTGAACAACAGGTGGATGGTGTCGTCACTGAGGAAGTGACGGAAACGGGGGTGGTCCTGCAGCAGCTCGGCGAGCAGTTTGACGTAGTGCTGGGTACGGCGGATATGGTTGCCGGTCTCGTTGTCCCGAGTCTCCGCCAGGGAGGCCATGGCCTGTATGGTCACGTCCTGGATCGCCATCACCTCGCGAGTGCGGCGCTGCACCTCCTGCTCGAGGAAGCCGTTCTGATCCCGCAGGAAATCGGCGGCCGCCTTGACCTTCAGCTGATTCTCGACCCGCGCCAGCACCCGGGGCGGGCTGATGGGCTTGGTGATGTAGTCGACGGCGCCGAGCGCCAGCCCCTGGAGCTCGCTCTCCACGGCCGCCATGGAGGTGAGGAAGATGATGGGGATGTGGCGGGTGCGGACATCCTGCTGCAGTTGCTCCGCCACCTGCAATCCGGACAGGCCGGGCATCATGATGTCCAGCAGGATCAGATCCGGCAGGGGATCCCCCGCCAGGATGCGCAGGGCCTTCTCGCCGTTATTGGCGAGCTTGACCCTGTACGTGTCCCTGAGCAGATCGGCCATCAGCATCAGGTTGTCCGGGGTATCGTCCACCACCAGCACTGTGGTAGAGGAATGGGTTGCTTGGGGGTGATTCATGGGATGCGCTCTCCAGCCCTGTATTGAGTGGTCACCCATCTGTGCCACCCGGTCTAGAGGAAGCTTAGCTTCGAAATAATCCGCCTGCTTTCAGTCACTTGAATAACAAAAAACCGGCGCACCACGGGTTGTGGCGCGCCGGTCTTAGGAACCCGCGGATAGTGACGGGATAAAGTGCTTATCCAGCCACGAGATGCGGTCTATTACTCCACGGTAACGGATTTGGCCAGGTTGCGCGGCTGGTCCACGTCCGTGCCCTTGATGAGGGCCACGTGATAGGAGAGCAGCTGCAACGGCACCGTGTAGACGATGGGGGCGATCATCTCTTCCACGTGGTTCAGGCTCATCACCCTCATGGTCTCGTCGCTCTTGAAGCCGGCATCCGCATCGGCGAACACGTACAGGATGCCGCCACGGGCACGCACCTCTTCCACGTTGGACTTCAGCTTCTCCAGCAGATCGTTGTTCGGCGCCACCACTATGATGGGCATCTCGGCATCGATCAGCGCCAGCGGGCCGTGTTTCAACTCACCGGCGGCATAGGCCTCGGCATGGATATAGGAGATCTCCTTGAGCTTGAGCGCCCCTTCCATGGCGATGGGGTACTGGCTGCCGCGGCCGAGGAACAGGCTGTGGTGCTTGTCGGCAAACTCCTCCGCCAGGGTCTCGATCTGCTTGGCCAGGGCCAGGCTCTCCTTGATGCGCAGGGGCAGGGCCTGCAGCGCCTTCACCAGCTCCGCCTCGGCGGTGGCGCTCAGGTGACCGCGGCAGTGGCCGACGGAGGCCACCAGCATCAGCAGGCCGGCCAGCTGGGTGGTGAACGCCTTGGTGGAGGCGACGCCGATCTCGGCACCGGCACGGGTCATGAAGGCCAGGTCCGATTCACGCACCAGGGAGGAGCCCGGCACGTTGCAGATGGCGAGGGAGCTCATGTAGCCGGACTCCTTGGCCAGGCGCAGGGCGGCCAGGGTGTCGGCGGTCTCGCCGCTCTGGGACAGGGTTACCAGCAGGCTGTTGGGGCGCACCACGGACTTGCGGTAGCGGAACTCGGAGGCGATCTCCACGTCGCAGGAGACACCGGCGATCTCCTCGAACCAGTAGCGCGCCACCATGCCGGAGTTGTAGGAGGTGCCGCAGGCCACGATCTGTACGTGCTCCACCTTGTCGAAGATGGCGCGGGCACCGTTGCCGAACGACTCGACGATCACGTGATCGTTGCCAAGACGCCCTTCCAGGGTATTGGTGATGGCCTTGGGCTGCTCGTAGATCTCTTTCAGCATGTAGTGGCGGTACTCCCCCTTGTCACCGGCGTCGTGGGAGAGCTCGGATTCCAGCTCCTCGCGCACCACGGTGTTGCCGTCGGTATCGAAGACATGGACGTCGCGACGGGTCACCTCGGCCACGTCACCCTCTTCCAGGAAGATGAAGCGACGGGTCACCGGCAGCAGGGCCATCTGATCGGAGGCGATGAAGTTCTCGCCGATGCCGCGGCCGATCACCAGGGGGGAGCCGGAGCGGGCCACCACCAGACGGCTGTCGTCGCGGCTGTCCATCACCACAGTGCCGTAGGCGCCGCGCAGCTGCTTCACCGCGACTTGCATGGCCGCCAGCAGGCTGGGGGCGGATTTCAGCTCGTGGTGCACCAGGTGGGCGATCACCTCGGTGTCTGTGTCCGAGCTGAACTCGTAGCCCATGCCCTGCAGCCGGCTGCGCAGCTCCTCGTGGTTCTCGATGATGCCGTTGTGCACCACCACGATATGCTCGGAGACATGGGGGTGAGCGTTGCGCTCGGACGGCTCGCCGTGGGTGGCCCAGCGGGTGTGGGCGATACCGGTGCCGCCGTGGACGGACTGCTCATCCAGCGCCTTGGCCAGCTCGGCTACCTTGCCGAGGCGGCGCACCCGCTGCAGGGGCTGATTGGCGCTGAATACGGCCACACCGGCGGAGTCATAGCCGCGGTACTCCAGACGGCGCAGACCCTCTACCAGAATTTCAGCCACATCACGTTGGGCCACGGCCCCGACGATGCCACACATAGGATTCTCCTTGAGACGTTAATCTTGATGCTTTGGATAGTTGGATATTCGGTTTAGACAGTCATATCAACTGACAACAGGGGCACAGACCAGCTGGATCCCCTGGGCTTGAAGCTGTTCCCTGGCCTCGGGGGCCAGCCCCTCGTCGGTCACCAGGGTGTGGACGCTGCCCCACGGCAGTTCCAGATTGGGGATGCGGCGGCCGATCTTCTCGGACTCGACCATGACGATGACCTCGCGGGAGACCTCGGCCATCACCCGGGAGAGGCCCACCAGCTCGTTGAAGGTGGTGGTGCCCCGCGCCAGATCGATGCCGTCGGCACCGATGAACAGCTGGTCGAAGTCGTAGGATCTCAGCACCTGCTCCGCCACCTGACCCTGGAAGGACTCGGAGTGGGGATCCCAGGTGCCGCCCGTCATCAGCAGAGTGGGTTCGTTCTCCAGCTCCCGCAGGGCGCCCGCCACGTTGAGGGAGTTCGTCATGACGATGAGGCCGCGCTTGTTGCCGAGCAGGGGGATCATGGCGCTGGTGGTGCTGCCGCTGTCGATGATGACGCGATTGTGATCGCGGATCCGTTCGGCGGCGGCACGGGCGATGGCCATCTTTCGTTTCGAAACTTGCTCCGGGTTATCCGTCACCACCATCTCGCTCGGCAGGGGGATGGCCCCCCCGTAGCGACGCAGCAGCAGACCGCCGGTTTCCAGCACAGCCAGATCCTTGCGAATGGTCACCTCGGAGGTGGCGAAGTGTTTGGCGAGGGCATCGACGCTCACTTCACCCTGCTCTTGAACCAGGGTGACTATGGTGTGGCGACGCTGTTGGGTGTTGCGTTTGTTCATCTAAAAGTTTCGATTCGAAAGAATGTCGAAATGTTAGCGACTTTTTTGGAAAAATCAAACGGCAAATAGGATCCGATGTGCATCGATGCCAGAATGGGGGGCTGATTTGCGAGAGGACGCCATGCAAAAACGAGTCATCTGGCTGGTGGAAGATGAGGCCAGCATCGCCGACACCCTGATCTACGCCCTGCAAACCGACGGTTTCGAGGTGGAGTGGTTCCCCCTGGGACAACCCATGCTGGCGCGACTGGAACAGACGCAACCTGACTTCCTGATCCTGGATGTGGGCCTGCCTGACATCAGCGGCTTCGAGCTGTGCAAGCAGGTACGCACCCGTTGCGATCGCCCCCTGATGTTCCTCACCGCCCGCAGCGAGGAGATAGATCGCCTGATCGGACTGGAGATTGGTGCCGACGACTACGTGGCCAAACCCTTCTCCCCACGGGAGGTGTGTGCCCGGGTACGGGTGATCCTGCGCCGCAGCCAGCCGGTTGTTCCCCAACCCAGCCTGTTGCTGGTGCTGGATGAGGAGCGGGCCCGCATCTGCTTCCACGGCCAACCGCTGGCCCTCACCCGCTACGAATACCTGCTGCTCAAGACCCTGATGCAGGCGCCGGGGCGGGTCTACTCCCGCCAGCAGCTGATGGATCTGGTGTGGTGCGGGGCGGAAGAGAGCCTGGATCGCACCGTGGATACCCATATCAAGACCCTGCGCGCCAAGCTGCGTGAGCGGGATCCGGCCACCAGCCTGATCCTGACCCATCGCGGGCTGGGCTACAGCCTGGAGCTGGCATGAACAGGCGGCTGCCGAGCACCCATCGGGGTGCAGCATGAGGATCGGACTGCAACTGCTGTGCGGCCTGGTGCTGATCTTCGCCCTGGCCGCCTGGTTCGTGCTGGAGATCTTCGTCGAGGAGATCAAGCCCGGGGTCCGCAGCGCCACCGAGGACACCCTGGTGGACATGGCCCAGCTGCTGGCACCGCTGGCGCTGGACGATCTGCAGGAAGGGAAGATGGCGGATGGCCGGCTCGCCAGCGCCTTCGCCCGCCTCAACCAGACCCCCCTCAACGCCCTGATCGACGGCCACCTCAAGCAACAGGCGGAGTACCGCATCTACGTGGTGGATGCCAAGGGGCTGGTGGTCTATGACTCCAGCGGCCAGGATCTCGGCAAGGATTATTCCCGCTGGAACGACGTCTACCGCACCCTGCGCGGTGAGTACGGCGCCCGCAGCACCCGCAGCGACCCGGACGATCCCGCCAGCTCGGTGATGCACGTGGCCGCTCCCCTGCGCGAGGGGGGCGAGATCCTGGGTTCCCTCACCGTCGCCAAGCCCAACCGCACCCTGCTGCCCATGATAGAACGCAGCGAACACCAGCTGTTGCAGGGGGCGGCCGTGCTGCTGATCATCTCCCTGCTGATCGGCGCCCTGCTGGTGTGGTGGCTCACCCGCGCCATCGGCAAGCTGGTGCACTACGCCGATGCGGTCAGCCAGGGGAAACCCACCAGCCTGCCGCGACTCTACAGCCCCGAGCTGGACCGGCTCGGCCGATCCCTCGAAACCATGCGCCGCCAGCTGGACGGCAAGTCCTATATCGAGGCCTATGTCCACAGCCTGACCCATGAGCTCAAGAGTCCCCTCGCCGCCATACGCGGGGCGGGGGAGATACTGACGGAGGCACCGCCCCCCGAGGTGGCGAGACGCTTCATCGGCAACATCAACCTGGAGACGGCCCGCATGCAGCAGCTGATCGAGCGCATGCTCCAGCTGGCCAGGCTGGAGTCCGGGCAAGGGCTGGACCGGCAAGCCAGCGCCCCAGCCACTCTGGGCAAGCGGGTGCTTGATGCCCGTCAGGTCGTTTCCGGGCGCCGCCAGCTCAGGTTGCAGGCTGACCTGGCCGAGGCCCAGAAGCAGAAATGGGATCCCCTGCTGGTGGAGCAGGCCCTCGGCAACCTGCTGGACAACGCCCTCGACTTCTCCCCAGCGGGCGCAGAGGTGTCGCTGACCGGGCAGCTGGAGGAGGGGGGTTACTGCTTCCGGGTGAGGGACCATGGGCCCGGCATACCGGACTACGCCCTGTCACGGATCTTCGAGCGCTTCTACTCCTTGCCGAGGCCGGACAAGGGCAAGAGCAGCGGCCTCGGCCTCAGCTTCGCCCGCGAGGTGGCGCGCCAGCACGGCGGCAGGTTGACCCTGGGCAACCAGCCTGAGGGCGGGGTGCTGGCCGAGTTGTGGCTGCCGCTCGCCTGAGCCGGTGAAAGACTCATACTTGCTCCCGCCAACTTCACATTGAACACACAGAGGGAGGCTAAGCTGCCTCCCTCGGAGCCGCCATGAGGGCGCTCTTGTTCATCAAGGAGATTTCATGTCCCGCCTGTTGTTGTCCGGCCTGTTTGCCACCGGCCTCTTCTTCGCCCTGCCCGCCAGCGCCACCTCGGGTTGCATGCTGTTTGCCGATGGCAGCGGCAAGGTCATCAGCAAAGAGGGGGACTGTGCCAGTCAGCTTCCCCCTGCCTCCACCTTCAAGATCCCGCTGGCGCTGATGGGCTATGACAGCGGCTTCCTGGTGGATGAGCAGTTGCCGGCCCTGCCGTTCAAACCCGGCGACGCCGACTTCTTGCCGGAGTGGCGGCAGACCACCACCCCGAGCAGCTGGATGAAGTACTCCGTCATCTGGTACTCCCAACGCCTCACCGAGTGGCTGGGCATGGCGCGGCTGCAGCGCTATGTGGATGCCTTCGACTACGGCAACCGGGATCTCTCCGGCAACCCGGGCAAGCACGACGGACTGACCCAGGCCTGGCTCAGCTCCAGCCTCGCCATCAGCCCGGAAGAGCAGGCCCGCTTCCTCGGCAAGCTGGTGAGCGGCAAGCTGCCGGTCTCGGCCCAGACCCTGGCGCGCACCGGCACCATCACGCGCCAGCCGGATATAGATGGTTGGCAGATCAACGGCAAGACCGGCATGGGTTATCCCAAGTTGCTGGATGGCAGCCTCAATCGGGATCAGCAGATCGGCTGGTTCGTCGGCTGGGCCAGCAAGCAGGACAAGAAGCTCATCTTCGTCCACACCGTGATCCAGAAGCCCGGCAAGCAGTTTGCCTCCCTCAGGGCCAGAGACGAGGTATTTGCCGCCCTGCCGGCCGAGTTGAAGAAGCGGTAATGCCAACAAGAACCGGCGCCCTGCGCCGGTTTTTTTATCCCCCTTCACCCTGACTTCACAGAGCCTCATTCCCCCTTCACCCGGGTCGATCACCATGCCCCTCATCAACAAGGAGAGGCGTCATGGTCAAACAAATACTCACCCACAAGGTCGTCATGCTGCTGTTGCTCTGCCTGCTGCTGATGATACCGGTGCACTCCATCATGGAGCTGAACCGGGAGCGCCAGGCCTATCGCAGCCAGGCCATCCACAGCATCATGGCCAGCAGCAGTGGTCCGCAGCGGCTCATCGGCCCCGTACTGGTGCAACCTTATACCCGGACCGTCACCATCGAGCAGGATGGCAAGCGTTTCGTGCGCACCGAGCAGGTCTATCGTTATCTGCTGCCGGAGCAGCTGGAGGTGCGGGCCAGCATGGAGGTGACACCGCGCAAGCTCGGCATCTATCAGGCCCAGGTGTATCAGACCCGGCTCTCCCTCACCGGCACGCTGCCTACCGCGCTCGACGGCAAAGCGCTGATCGGTGGCGGCCAGGGGATGACCGAGGAGGCCGGCTCCAACATGACCCCTGGCAACCCCTACCTCAGCCTGGTGCTGTCCGATGCCCGCGGCATCAACAGCGTCCCCGAACTGCAACTGGGGGAGGCGCGCATCCCCTTCGCCCCCGGCGCCCTGCTGGGGGACGGAATGGCCGGTATTCATGCACCGCTCGCCACCTTGCCCACCGAAAACGGTCGCTTCCACATCGAGCTGGATCTGCAGGGAATGAACGCGCTGGAGGTGGTGCCCCTCGGACAGGACAGCAAGTTCAGCCTGAGCGGCAACTGGCCTCACCCCAACTTCATCGGCGACTTCCTGCCGGGCAAGCGTACCCTGGGCGAGCAGGGGTTCGAGGCCAGCTGGCAGACCAGCTGGTTCGCCACCGACATGGAGAGCCGCTTCAATCGCCTGATGGGGGGAACCGGGGGCAAGCTGCCGAGTTTCAACGTCAGCCTGGTGCAACCGGTGGATCACTATCAGCTGAACGAGCGGGCCGCCAAGTATGCCCTGCTGTTTATCGGTCTCACCTTCCTCAGCTTCTTCATGTTCGAGCTGCTCAAGGGGCTGAGGGTACACCCGATCCAGTACGCCCTGGTGGGCATGGGGCTGGTCGTCTTCTATCTGGTGCTGCTGGCGCTGACCGAGCACATCGGTTTCGGCTTGGCCTATCTGGCCGCCAGCCTCGCCAGCGTGGCCCTCAACGGCTTCTACCTCAGCCATGTACTGGGGGGGACCAGGCAGGGGCTGGGTTTCGCGGCCTTGCTGGGCCTGGTCTACAGCATATTGTTCGGACTGTTGCAGGCGGAAGAGATAGCCCTGCTGCTGGGGGCCCTGCTGCTGTTTGCCGTGCTGGCCCTGATCATGCTGCTGACCCGCAAGCTGGACTGGTACCAGTTGACGGAGCGAGCCCCGCAACCCTGACAAATAAAAACGGCGCCCTCGGGCGCCGCTTCTATTTCATTGATCGGGTATCACTTCTTCTTCACCGGGCGGGCCCAGTTCTTGATGTGACGCTGGGGCACCCGGGTGATGACCAGCTCGTTCTCGGCCACATCCTTGGTGATGGTGGAGCCAGCCCCCAGAGTCGCCCCCTTGCCGATGCGCACCGGCGCCACCAGCTGGGTGTCGGAGCCGACGAAGACGTCATCCTCGATGATGGTCTGGAACTTGTTTACCCCGTCATAATTGCAGGTGATGGTGCCGGCACCTATGTTCACCTTGGCACCGACCTCGGCATCCCCCAGATAGGTCAGATGACCACACTTGGAACCGACCCCGAGCCGCGCCTTCTTCATCTCGACGAAGTTGCCGACGTGGGCATCCTGTTCCAGCACGGCGCCGGGGCGCAGGCGGGTGAAGGGGCCGACGGAGCACTGAGCGGCGATCAGTGCCCCTTCGATGACGGAGTAGGGCTTCACCTCGGAGTGATCGCCGATCTCGCAATCCTTGAGCACGCTGCCGGCACCGATGCGCACATGGTTGCCGAGTTTCACCTTGCCCTCGATGATGACGTTGACGTCGATCACCACCTCTTCCCCGATCTCGAGCTCACCGCGCAGGTCGAAGCGCGCGGGGTCGATCAGGGTGGCGCCGGCGATCATCAGCTTCTCGGCCTGCATCTGCTGGTAGCTGCGCTCGAGCTGGGCCAGCTGCACCCGGTTGTTGGCCCCTTCCACCTCCATGGCGCTGTCCGGGTGGACGGCGGCGATGGGGCAGCCATCACCGTGAGCCATGGCGATCACATCGGTGAGGTAGAACTCCCCCTGGGCGTTCTTGTTGTCCAGACGGGACAACCAGCCGCGCAGCTGGGCGCCCTTAGCCACCAGCACGCCAGTGTTCACCTCGCGGATGGCGAGCTGCTCGGGGTTCGCATCCTTCTGCTCGACGATGCCGACCACCTGGCCGTTCGCCCGCACTATGCGGCCATAGCCGGTGGGGTTGTCCAGCACCACGGTCAGCAGGGCCATGCCGTCGGCGGCCTTGGCGGCCAGCAGCCGTTGCAGGGTCTCTGGCTGGATCAGCGGGGTATCGCCATACAGCACCAGCACGTCGTCTTCATCCTGCCAGAACGGGATGGCCTGGGCGACGGCGTGGCCGGTCCCCAGCTGCTGCGCCTGCAGCACCCAGTTCAGGTCCGGCGCGGCGATCCGCTCCTTGAGCAGCTCGGCACCGTGGCCGTAGACCAGGTGCAATTGCTCGGCACCGATCTGGCGCGCGGTCTCGATGACATGGGAGACCATGGGCTTGTTGGCGACGGGGTGCAGAACCTTGGGGAGAACAGAACGCATACGAGTACCTTTACCCGCAGCCAGGATCACGACGTTGAGAGACATAGCCAGCCTTTGAAACATGAGGAAATGCTGGGCGGAGTCTATCCAACGGGTAAAAAAAAAGCGACCCGAAGGTCGCTTTTTGCATTACCGCCCTTAGCGGTAATTCTTTTTGACGATATCGATGACCCGCAATTGGGCCATCGCTTTCGCCAGCTCGGCAGATGCCTGAGCGTAGTCGATATCACCATGGGAGCTGTTGATCCGCTCTTCGGCACGACGCTTGGCTTCCTGGGCTTTCGCCTCATCCAGGTCGTCGGCACGAATGGCGGTATCGGCCAGCACGGTCACGGCTTCGGGTTGTACTTCCAGCATGCCGCCGGAGATGTACAGCACCTCTTCGCTACCATTTTGCTTGATCAAGCGGACCAGGCCCGGCTTGATGGCAGTCAGCAGCGGAGCATGACCGTGGCGGAGACCCAGCTCACCTTCGGAGCCTGATACCTGAGCAGATTGCACCCGACCGGAAAACAGTTTCCCTTCGGCGCTCACCACATCCAGGTGAAAGGAGATCATCTCAGCCATGGGCCCTCCTATCGAGGCTTACAGTTTCTTGGATTTCTCGACGACTTCGTCGATGCTACCAACCATGTAGAACGCCTGCTCGGGCAGATCGTCGTACTCGCCTTTCAGGATGCCCTGGAAACCACGGATGGTCTCTTTCAGCGGCACGTATTTGCCGGAAGAACCGGTAAATACTTCGGCCACGAAGAACGGCTGGGACAGGAAACGCTCGATCTTACGGGCACGGGCTACGGTCAGTTTGTCTTCTTCTGACAGTTCATCCATACCCAGGATGGCGATGATGTCCTTCAGCTCCTTGTAGCGCTGCAGTACGGTCTGGACACCACGAGCGGTCTCGTAGTGCTCCTTGCCTACCACCAGCGGATCCAGCTGACGGGAGGTGGAGTCCAGCGGGTCAACGGCCGGGTAGATACCCAGAGCCGCGATCTGACGGGACAGTACGACGGTCGCATCCAGGTGGGCGAAGGTGGTCGCCGGAGACGGGTCGGTCAAGTCATCCGCAGGGACGTAAACGGCCTGTACGGAGGTGATGGAACCGGTCCGGGTGGAGGTGATACGTTCCTGCAGAACACCCATCTCCTCGGCCAGGGTCGGCTGGTAGCCTACTGCGGAGGGCATACGGCCCAGCAGTGCGGATACTTCGGTACCGGCCAGGGTGTAACGGTAGATGTTGTCCACGAAGAACAGCACGTCACGACCCTCGTCACGGAACTTCTCGGCCATGGTCAGGCCGGTCAGCGCCACGCGCAGACGGTTTCCGGGCGGCTCGTTCATCTGACCGTAAACCAGAGATACTTTGTCCAGTACGTTGGACTCCATCATCTCGTGGTAGAAGTCGTTACCCTCACGGGTACGCTCGCCCACACCGGCGAACACGGAGTAACCGCTGTGCTCGATCGCGATGTTACGGATCAGTTCCATCATGTTGACGGTCTTGCCTACACCGGCACCACCGAACAGACCGACCTTACCACCCTTGGCGAACGGACATACCAGGTCGATAACCTTGATGCCGGTCTCCAGCAGCTCGGTGCTGTTGGACTGATCTTCGTAGCTGGGAGCTTCGCGGTGGATGGACCAACGCTCTTCTTCGCCGATCGGACCCTTCTCATCGATGGGGTCGCCCAGTACGTTCATGATACGACCCAGGGTCGAGGTACCGACCGGTACCTGGATGGCCTTGCCGCTGTTAACTACTTCCAACCCACGACGCAGACCGTCGGAGGAACCCATGGTGATGCAACGAACGACGCCGCCGCCGATCTGTTGCTGAACTTCCAGTACCAGACCCTGGCCTTGGCCTTCGCTGATGACTTTCAGTGCATCGTACACCTGGGGCACGGCGTCTTGCGGGAACTCGATGTCCACTACAGCGCCGATGATTTGGACGATGAAACCGTTACTCATGTCAAATCCTCTAAACCTTTGATAACCCTTGCCTTACACCGCAGCAGCACCGGACACGATCTCTGTCAATTCCTGGGTAATACTGGCCTGACGGGCCTTGTTGTACACCAGTTGCAGATCGTTAATCAGGTTACCGGCGTTGTCAGTCGCGGCTTGCATGGCAACCATTCGGGCTGCCTGTTCACTGGCCAAGTTTTCTACCACACCCTGGTACACCTGGGACTCGACGTAGCGAATCAGCAGGGCATCCAGCAGTTGCTTGGGATCCGGCTCATAGAGGTAATCCCAGTGGTTCTTCTTGTTCAGTTTGCTGTCTTCAGTTACGGGCAAAGGCAGCAGTTGATCGACTTTTGGTTGCTGAACCATGGTGTTGACGAACTTGTTGTACACCAGGTACAGCCTGTCAATCTCACCGTTGTCGTAAGCCTTCAGCATGACCTTGACTGAACCAATCAGGTCATTGACGCTCGGGTTGTCACCCAGTCCGGAGACATGGGCTTTCACCTTGGCGCCGTGCCGCTCAAAGAAGTTGGAGGCCTTGTTACCGATCAGTGCCAGGTCGACCTGGGCACCTTTCGCGCTCCATTGCTTCATATCGTTGAGGGCAGCCTTGAACAGGTTGATGTTCAAACCGCCACACAGGCCACGGTCGGTGGAGACGACGATGTAACCCACTCGCTTGACCTCACGTTCGATGAGGTAGGGGTGCTTGTATTCCAAGTTCCCCTGAGCGATATGGCCGATCACCTTGCGCATGGTTTCAGCGTACGGACGGCTGGCAGACATGCGTTCCTGCGCACGGCGCATCTTGCTGGCTGCCACCATTTCCATAGCGCTGGTGATCTTCTGAGTGTTCTTCACACTCCCGATCTTGTTACGTATCTCTTTTGCGCCGGCCATCTCTTCTCTCCATCAGGTGGCAGCTTGCGCTGCCACACACGCTTACCAGGTCTGGGTTGCCTTGAAGCTATCCAGCAACGCAGTCAGCTTGCCAACGATCGCGTCGTTGTAGTCGGCCTTGGCATTGATTTCAGCCATCAGCTCGGCATGCTGGGTATTGGCGTAAGAGAGCAGAGCGGCTTCGAAGTCGACGATTTTGCTCAGTTCGACATCGGCGAGATAACCCTTCTCGGCGGCGAACAGCACCAGAGACTGGTGAGCCACGCTCATCGGAGAGTACTGCTTCTGCTTCATCAGCTCGGTCACTTTCTGACCGTGATCCAGCTGCTTGCGGGTCGCATCGTCCAAGTCGGAAGAGAACTGGGCGAAGGCCGCCAGCTCACGATACTGAGCCAGTGCGGTACGGATACCACCGGACAGTTTCTTCACGATCTTGGTCTGAGCAGCACCACCCACACGGGATACGGAGATACCCGGGTCAACCGCCGGACGAATACCGGAGTTGAACAGCTGGGAGGTCAGGAAGATCTGGCCGTCGGTGATGGAGATCACGTTGGTCGGAACGAACGCGGACACGTCGCCGGCCTGGGTTTCGATGATCGGCAGGGCGGTCAGAGAACCGGTCTGGCCTTTCACTTCGCCCTTGGTGAACTTCTCTACGTACTCGGCGTTGACGCGAGCGGCACGCTCCAGCAGACGGGAGTGCAGATAGAAGACGTCGCCCGGGTAAGCTTCACGTCCTGGCGGACGGCGCAGCAGCAGGGAGATCTGGCGATAGGCAACGGCCTGCTTGGACAGGTCATCATAGATGATCAGTGCGTCTTCGCCGCGGTCACGGAAGTACTCACCCATGGAGCAGCCGGCGTAAGGAGCCAGATACTGCAGGGCGGCAGCTTCGGAGGCAGAGGCAACCACCACGACGGTGTTGGCCAGGGCGCCGTGCTCTTCCAGCTTGCGGACCACGTTGGCGATGGTGGAGGCCTTCTGGCCGATCGCAACGTAGACACACTTAATGCCGGAGTCTTTCTGGTTGATGATGGTGTCGATCGCGATGGCGGTCTTACCAACCTGACGGTCACCGATGATCAGCTCACGCTGGCCACGACCGATGGGGATCATGGCATCGATGGCTTTCAGACCGGTCTGGACTGGCTGGTCAACAGACTTACGCTCGATAACGCCCGGAGCGATGACTTCGATCGGCGAGTAGCCGTCGTTCTCGACCGGACCCTTACCGTCGATCGGCTGACCCAGGGTGTTGACCACCCGGCCCAACAGACCACGACCGACCGGCACTTCCAGAATGCGGCCAGTCCCTTTGACTTTCATCCCTTCAGCCAGGTTGGCATAGGGACCCATTACTACGGCACCAACGGAGTCACGCTCCAGGTTCAATGCCAGAGCGTAGCGGTTGCCCGGCAGCTCGATCATCTCACCCTGCATGGCATCGGCCAGGCCGTGGATACGAATGATACCGTCACTCACGGAGACGATGGTACCTTCGTTACGCGCTTCGCTCTTGACATCAAACTGCGCAATGCGCTGCTTGATCAGCTCGGCGATTTCAGTGGAATTCAGTTGCATGCTCTAATACCCCAATCAAGATTGCAGCGCATCGGCCATGCGATCCAGCTTACCGCGGACAGTGCCGTCGATAACCAGATCACCGGCCTTGATGAGCACCCCGGCCATCAAGGACGCATCTGTGCTGCAATTCAGCTTCACTTTGCGCGCGAGACGTTGTTCCAGAGAAGCCTGAATATTGGCTTTCTGCTGGTCGGTCAGTTCGATCGCCGAAATCACGTCAGCCTGAACTTCTTTGTCCAGTTCAGCCTTGAGCGCTACAAATTCAGCAACGACCGCCGGCAGCACACCCAAGCGACCATTCTCGGCCATCACCCGGATCAGGTTCTGACCATGCTCGTCGAGCTGCTCACCGCAGACGCTCACAAACAATTTCGCGAGCTCCTCGGCAGCCACAGAGCCGTTTACCAGGTTGTGGATGGTCTCGTTCTTCACCACTTCCGCAGCGAAGCCGAGCATCCCCAGCCACTGGTCAACCGCCTTGTGCTCAACGGCAAACTCGAAAGCAGCCTTGGCGTAGGGGCGAGCGATTGTAGTCAGTTCAGACATAGCCCCGTTCCCGTTACAGTTCTGCTACCAGTTTGTCGACGATGTCGCTGTTGGCAGCCTGGTCGATTTGGCGTGCCAGGATCTTCTCTGCACCCGCGATGGCAAGAGCAGCAACCTGCTTGCGCAGTTCTTCTTTGGCACGATGACGTTCAGCTTCGATCTCTGCACGGCCCTGAGCCAGGATTTTCTCCCGCTCAGCTTGCGCTCCGACGGCGGCCTCATCGATGATCTGGGCCTTGCGTTTGTTGGCCTGATCGATGATTTCGGCAGCCTGAAGCTTGGCTTCTTTCAGCTGATCGGTGGCGTTGGCCTTGGCCAAATCCAGATCTTTCTTGGCACGTTCTGCAGAAGAGAGGCCGTCAGCGATTTCTTTCTGACGGGCTTCGATGGCAGCGATCAGCGGCGGCCACACGTACTTCATGCAAAATACTACGAAGATGAAAAAAGCAACTGCTTGGCCGAGGAGGGTGGCGTTGATATTCACAGCCGATGTCCTCTTAAGTTAGTTAATGGGTTCTGCGTGAGTCGTGACGACTTAGGCAACCGCAAACATCACATACAGACCCAGACCAACGGCGATCATCGGGATCGCATCCACCAGACCCATCACGATGAAGAACTGGGTACGCAGAACAGGGATCAGGTCGGGTTGACGAGCCGCACCTTCCAGGAACTTGCCACCCAGGATACCGATACCGATGGAGGCGCCGATAGCCGCCAGACCCATCATCATTGCAGCAGCGATGTACAGCAGGTCCATGTTCAAGTTTTCCATGAGGATCTCCATTTATTTAGATGTAATTGATTGTATAAAAAGGATTATTTGAGTTGCATCATCAATGGTCTTCTTGTGCCATCGACAGATAGACGATGGTCAGAACCATGAAGATAAACGCCTGCAAAGTGATGATCAGGATGTGGAAAATTGCCCAAGGCACGGACAGGATCCACTGTGACCACCAGGGTAACAAACCCGCAATCAGGATAAAGATCAGTTCGCCAGCATACATGTTGCCGAACAGTCGCAGACCCAATGAAACAGGCTTGGAAATCAACGTGACGGTTTCAAGGATGAAGTTAACCGGGATGGCAGCAGGGTGGTTGAAAGGCTGAAGCGTCAGCTCCTTCACGAACCCGCTGATACCCTTGACCTTGATGCTGTAGTACAGGATCAAGAAGAACACGCCCAAAGCCATGGACATGGTGATGTTAACGTCAGCAGAGGGAACCACACGCAGATAGGGAACACCCATCAACTGTGCAGCGTGAGGGATAAAGTCAACGGGGATCAGATCCATCAGGTTCATCAGGAAGATCCACACAAACACCGTCAGGGCCAGAGGTGCGATGACCTTGTTGCGACCATGAAAGATGTCTTTGACGTTACCATTCACAAACTCGACCAGCATCTCCACAAAGCACTGCAGCTTACCGGGCACACCGCTGGTAGCCTTGACGGCCACGCTGCGGAACAACCAGATAAACAGGGCGCCTAGCACGACGGAAAATATCATGGAATCGATATTCACCGTCCAGAACCCGGACCCGACTTGCAGATGGGTCAGGTGGTGGGAGATATATCCCTGAGGAGTCAGGACTTCTCCGGTTGCAGACATGAGTTTTCCTAATAGTGGTTGTTAAGCGTGAATGAAACTATCCACTGTACAACGAGGGCGAGGATATAAGTGACGAAGAACGAGACTGTGTTGACCTCGATCCCGGAGCCAAACACCAGGGCGAAAAGTCCTGCTGTAGTAACGAGCTTAATCCCTGCCCCACCATAAAAGTCCCCCAAAACCAGACCCACACTCTCCTTCGTCACCTTGCGGCGCAGAACCCAGAACGTGAACAGGGCCTGAGGAACCCAGTACATCCCCCCTCCGTAGAGAGAGGATTGTCCGGCGAACGGACCCTCCAGATAAAACCAGACGGTACCGATAGCCAGGATCAGGATGAGCTGACAAACGAGCATAGCCATGGCTAGCGTCAAACCTTCCAAGGCTCTTTTCTGTTTCACCAACCTACCCCTGAACATTACAGAACTGTAAAAAATCGGGATCCGAAGACCCCGCGTTTACAGCTCGAAAAGCCGGTCAAATTATACCCGTGAAGTCAGCTATTGCAACACGGCAAAAATCCTTAATTTTTGCGGCTTTCCGTGCAGAATTAAGGTTATGTTCATAACGAAAGGAATGGATGTTTTATTACTACAAAAAGCGTAAAAATCACGATTCTGACAGGCCGAAATAGCACAGTATACGGTCCAAATCCGCTAAGTTATCATAACTAATTACTAACTTACCGCTATCCTGCTTGCCCGGCTGAAGTTGCACCTGATTGCCAATTTTTTCCGAAATCTGGCGTTCGATGTAACCAAACTGGGGATCGCGGACGGGCTCAACCTTGGTTTTTGCCGGTTCCAGGGACTTTTGCACCAGTTTTTCGGTATCTCGCACGGTCAGCCCCTTCTGGGCGACCAGTTTGGCCAGCTCGGACTGGGCCGGACCGCTCAGCGCCAGCAGGGCGCGGGCATGGCCCATGTCGAGATCCCCGTGCTCCACGAAGCGCTTCACGTCCTCGTTGAGCTGGTTGAGCCGCAGCAGGTTGGTCACCGTGGTGCGGGACTTGCCCACCGCCTCCGCCACCTGCTGGTGGGTCAGCTCGAACTCGGTCAGCAGCCGCTGCAAGGCCACCGCCTCCTCGATGGCGTTGAGATCTTCACGCTGGATGTTCTCAATCAGCGCGATGGCCACCGCCGCCTCGTCCGGCACGTCCTTGACCAGGCAGGGGACCACCTCGAGCCGGGCCAGCTGGGAGGCACGCCAGCGCCGCTCACCGGCGATGATCTCGAAGCGATGCTCACCGATGGAGCGTACCACTATGGGCTGAATCACACCTTGCGCCCGGATGGAGTTGGCCAGATCTTCCAGCGCATCCTGCGACATATCCTTGCGCGGCTGGTACTTGCCGGACTGCAACCACTCCACCGGCAGCTTGCGCAGCTCACCCTGGTTGGTGGGCGCCATGGCCTGCTCGGTACGCTGATCGCTCATCACCTGTTTCTGGCGAGCGGCCGTGCTGGTGCTGAGCAGGGCATCCAGTCCCTTGCCCAGTCCACGTTTCTTCGGAGTCATAGGCTCTCTCGGTCTGCGGTGATCGGCTGGCACTCCTGCTCCTGACGGCGCAGGATCTCGCCTGCCAGCGCCAGATAGGCCTTGGCCCCCACCGATGATTTGTCGTAATGCATGGCCGGCGCACCGAAGCTCGGCGCCTCCGCCAGTCGCACGTTGCGAGGAATGATGGTGCGATAGACCCGGTCACCAAAATGCTGTTTCAGCTGATCGGACACATCATTGGCCAGGCGGTTGCGGTGATCGAACATGGTGCGCAGCACCCCTTCGATCTTCAGCTCGGGATTCACCACGGCGGCCAGCTTGCTGATGGTATCCACCAGGGCGGTGAGCCCCTCCAGCGCGTAGTACTCGCACTGCATGGGCACCAGCACGGAATCGGCGGCGGCCATGGCGTTGACCGTCAGCATGTTGAGGGAAGGGGGGCAGTCGATGAAGACGTAGTCGTATTTGTCCCGCACCGAGGCCAGCGCGTTGCGCAGGCGGATCTCGCGGGCAAAGAATTCCATCAGACGGATTTCGGCGGCGGTGACGTCGGCATTGGCGGCGATGAGGTGATAACCCCCCGAAGTTTCGGGGATGATGACCTCGCCGATGGGGGCATCGTCGATCAGCAGTTCATAGGCGGTGCGTTCGACTTCGTACTTGTCGATCCCGCTGCCCATGGTGGCATTGCCCTGCGGATCCAGATCGATCACCAGCACCTTGCGCCGGGTGGCAGCCATGGAGGCGGCCAGATTCACACAGGTGGTGGTTTTCCCCACTCCACCCTTCTGGTTGGCTATGGCAATGACTTTTCCCACACTATCCCCTAAATGAATGCGGCGGCCCTATTCGGGCTGAATGGCTTTAAACTCCAGCAGATGGCGCTCGCCGTCCAGCTCCGGCACCACCAGCTTGTGGGTGGCGACCAGCTGGATGCTGGCAGGCAACTGGGCCAGTTCCTGCTCGGGGTATTGCCCCTTGAGCGCCAGGAAACTGCCTTCTGCCGAGGGCAGATGATGACACCAGCCCAGCATGTCTTCCAGCGAGGCAAAGGCCCGGCTCAGCACGCCATCAAACCCCGTCTCGGGCTGATACTCCTCAACCCGGGATTTAACCGGCGTCACGTTGGTCAGCCCCAGCTCCAGGATCACCTGGCGGATGAAGTTGATCCGCTTGCCCAGGCTGTCGAGCAGCACGAACTGCTTATCCGGATTGATGATGGCGAGCGGCAAACCCGGCAGGCCGGGGCCAGTGCCCACATCGATGAAACGCTCACCCTTGAGGTGAGGGCTCACCACCAGGCTGTCGAGAATATGCTTGACCAGCATGGCGTCCGGCTCACGCACCGAGGTGAGATTGTAAGCCTTGTTCCACTTGTGCAGCAACTCGACCAGGCGAACCAACTGACTCTTTTGGATATCAGTGATAACAATACCGGCCTGCATGAGCAGGCCGTTCAGTCTTTCCAGCATGTTTTCCAACGGGGAATTCCTCAGGCGGTTTTACGCAGCAAACCGTGCTTCTTCAGGTGAACCAGCAGAATGGAGATGGCGGCCGGGGTGATGCCGGAGATGCGGGAGGCCTGACCTATGGTCTCTGGCTTGGCATCGTTCAGCTTGGCGATCACCTCGTTGGAGAGGCCGTTCACGTCGCGGTAGTTCATGTCCAGCGGCAACAGGGTGTTCTCGTTGCGCAGCTGCTTCTCCACCTCGTCGTGCTGACGCTCGATGTAGCCGGCGTACTTGATCTGGATCTCCACCTGATCGGCGGCGGCCGGATCCGCTAGCGCAGGGCCCACTCCGTCGATGGCCATCAGGGCATCGTAGGTCACCTCTGGGCGACGCAGCAGCTCTTCCAGGCTCTGCTCGCGGGTAAGGGGGGTGTTGACCAGGGCGTTGACCGCTTCCAGGGACGGATGTTGCGGGTGGATCCAGGTCGAGCGCATGCGTTGGCGCTCCTGCTCCACCTGTTCCATCTTGGCGTTGAACTTGCTCCAGCGTTCGTCGTCCACCAGCCCCAGCTCGCGGCCTATACCGGTCAGGCGCAGGTCGGCGTTGTCTTCACGCAGCAGCAGCCGGTATTCGGCACGGCTGGTGAACATGCGGTAGGGTTCGCGGGTTCCCAGGGTGGAGAGATCGTCCATCATCACGCCCATGTAGGCCTGATCCCGGCGCGGATGCCAGGCTTCCTTGCCCTGGGCGCGCAGACCGGCGTTGAGACCGGCCATCAGGCCCTGGGCGGCGGCTTCTTCATAACCCGTGGTGCCGTTGATCTGGCCGGCGAAGAAGAGGTTCTCGATGCACTTGCTCTCCATGTTCGCCTTGAGATCCCGGGGATCGAAGAAGTCGTATTCGATGGCGTAACCCGGACGGGTGATGTGAGCATTCTCGAAGCCGCGGATCGAACGGACGATCTGCACCTGCACGTCGAACGGCAGGCTGGTGGAGATCCCGTTCGGATAGAGTTCGTGGGTCGTCAGCCCTTCCGGCTCGACGAAGATCTGGTGCGCCGTCTTGTCGGCAAAACGGGTGATCTTGTCTTCGATCGACGGGCAGTAGCGCGGGCCAATCCCCTCGATCACCCCGGCGTACATGGGGCTGCGATCCAGATTGTTGCGGATCACCTCGTGCGTCTGCTCATTGGTATGAGTGACGTAGCAGGGGACCTGGCGTGGATGCTGGCTGGCATCGCCGATGAAGGAGAAGACCGGGCGAGGATCATCACCGTGCTGCTGCTGCATCACGGAGAAATCGACGGTACGGGCATCGATGCGTGGCGGTGTGCCTGTCTTGAGGCGATCGATGCGCAACGGCATCTCCCGCAGGCGCTGGGCCAGGGCGATCGAGGGAGGATCACCGGCGCGGCCGCCCTTGTAGTTCTCCATGCCGATGTGGATCAGGCCGTTCAGGAAGGTGCCGACGGTGAGTACCACCGTCTTGGCGCTGATGCGGATCCCGCTCTGGGTCACCACACCGGCAACGCGATCCCCATCCATGACGAGATCGTCACAGGCTTGCTGGAAGATCTTCAGGTTCGGGTAGTTCTCCAACGTCTGGCGTACCACTGCCTTGTAAAGCAGACGATCCGCCTGCGCACGGGTGGCGCGCACGGCCGGGCCCTTGGAGGAGTTGAGGGTGCGGAACTGGATCCCGCCGAGATCGATGGCACGCGCCATGATCCCGCCGAGGGCGTCAACTTCCTTGACCAGGTGTCCCTTACCGATCCCGCCGATGGCCGGGTTGCAAGACATGTGTCCCAGCGTATCGATGTTGTGAGTCAGCAACAGCGTATTAAGGCCCATACGGGCGGCCGCGGTGGCTGCTTCGGTTCCTGCGTGACCGCCACCGACGACGATCACATCAAATTGTTCATGGTATTGCATTGGGATCACCTTGATCTGCACGCCTGAAGATCTTTGTTTGCCTGGTCTGGAGGGCGGATCATTCTATCCGTTTCGTATCCTGAGGGGAACGTCTAGTTCGGGATCAGTATGGATCAAGGATCCACTAAATAGATCTTAAGGATCTTTAGATCGATCTTTTGTTGGATCTTTTATTAGGATCCGCCGTTTCTGTTCATAAGCACTTTTTGATCATAAAGATCATCCGGTTAAGGCGGATCCCAGCTTGTGGAAAAGCTTGGATCCCAGGGCCTTGAACGGGGGGATAACCGGGGGTTTTATTCACAAAGAGAAACCGCATCGGATCTAATACATGAATAACTATAGGTTTTACAGCGCTTAACCCTATGGTTATGCACAGGTGATCCGGTTTTATTTCTTGTTCAGGCAGAAAGCCCGGTTCAGGCTGGGCTGTTAATAACCTGGTGGATAGGGATCTGGGGATAAGTGGGAGATCAGGTGTGACTAAGCGGATCTCCCCCTCGTTTTTACGCGATCAACGCTATCCAGTCCTGGATCCAGGCTTCGGCGGCATCTTCCGGGATCTCGTGCTGGGTCACATCGATATCGAGACGATCCCCGATCCGGCTGGCGCCACACTCCCTCAGCAGGGTATCCAGGGTCTTGCCACCCTGGCAGAAGGTGTCATAGCTGCTGTCGCCCAGCGCGATGACGCCATATTTCAGCCCATTGAGATCCGGCTTCTGGTCGGCAAGATCTTTGGCGAAGGGTTGCAGGTTGTCGGGGACATCGCCGGCACCGTGGGTGGAGGTGATCACCAACAGGATCGCATCCGGTTCTGCCAGCACCTCGGCCAGCCTGGCCGGGTTGTGGATCCTGGGTTGATGTCCCGCCTGTTCCAGCAGGCTGGCGACATGATCGGCGACATATTCGGCTGCCCCCAGCATGGAGCCGACGACGAGATTGAGTTTGGCCATGGAATGGATCCTGAAAAAAACGGAAAACGCGGAACTGGGATTCTACCGCCAAAGGATGTGGATAAATATGGAAAAGCTTGGGGATAAGGATCCTTTCGGCTTTTGACGATGAAAAACGCCCCTGTCACCGACGTCTTCCGCTGCCCGGATGCCTCTCACCCCAGTCATGCATGAATGAATCCCAATGCTCAAAAAAGCTCTAATAGATACGTTTAGTAACAATGCAGATGCAAATGATTAGCAATTAATGAATCGATTCGATCACGTCTCTTGTAGTAGCATTGCGGTGATTTATTCGCCTAAGGAGTCGGGCAAACCGGCAGTATTGGGCACCCATAATAAGAAACCAAAAATAACTCTTTTTATTTGAGACACTTAATATGATTGCGCAAAAAAATATTCCCCACGCAGTGATGCGAAAGAGAGTGGTACAGCACCTGCTGCCGCTCTCCTGTTTGTTGGCTGGTCTGCCGGTGCTGGCTGCCGAACAAGCTGAAAAAGAGTTGCCCAAGGCGAGCGAGACCATGGTGGTGACCGCCAACGCCATGAAGGTCGAAGTGCCCATGGCCGAGACCCCGCGCGCTGTCTCCGTGGTCAATCGCGAGGAGATGGATCAGCACGCCGTACAGCAGCTCGATGAGTCCGTGCGCTATCGCTCCGGCGTGCTCACTGGCCTCTATGGCTCGGACAACAACACCAACTGGTTCAAGGTGCGTGGCTTCAATGCTGCCGATTACCTCGATGGTAACCGTTTGCTTACAATGAATGGCTACTATGTGTGGACGCCTGAGCCCTTCGGTCTGGAGAGCGTGGAAGTGCTCAAAGGGCCGGCCTCCATCCTCTACGGTGAAGCCCCTCCCGGCGGCGTGATCAACTCCGTCAGCAAGCGCCCGACCGCCACCCCCCAGGGTCTGGTAGACGTGCAGCTGGGCAACCGGGAGCTGCGCCAGATCGGCATCGATTTCTCCGACGATCTGACGGACAACAGCCGCTATCGCATGGTTGCGCTCTATAAGGAGCGTGATGGGGTGCTGGACGGTACCTACAACGAGCGCGCCTATCTGGCACCGAGCGTGACCCTGGACATCTCGGATCGCACCAGCCTTACCCTGCTGGCCAGCTTCCTGCACGACGAAGGGGTACCGACCAACGGCTTCTTCCCCATTTATGGCACTCTTGATACAACCCCAGGGCAGATAGATCCCAGTACCAACCTGAGTCAGCCGGATTACGATCGCAACCGCAACACCCAAATCTCCGCCGGTTATGAGCTGGCCCACCAGTTCAACAACACCTGGGAGTTCAAGCAGAACGTCCGCTTCAACTACAACGATCTGCTGCTGCGTCAGACCTATATTTACCCAGTTTATGACACGACCACGGCGCCTCGTAGTGTGGTGTATCGCGATGGTGATACCAAGAGCATCACCATGGACAACCAGATGGTGGGTTACTGGAACACGGATCGCACCGAGCAGACTTTACTGCTGGGGATCGATCTGCAGCGTCACGTAAATGAAGGGATGGAATCTGATTTTGTCAACGTTGACACGATCAACACCATGCATCCGGATTACAGTGGCTTCCCAGGCTTCGATGAGTCCATTGCGACCTATCAGAAGAACACCAAGGGCCAGAGCGGCCTCTATGCTCAGCATCAGATCCGCTGGGACGACCGCTGGCTGCTGACCGCAGGTGGTCGCTTCGACTATGTGGAGACCCACAACATCAGCGAAGCCACCAGCAAGAACGAGAAGCAGTACGATAACAACCTCTCGCTCTCCGGCAGCCTGATGTACCTGTTCGACAACGGTATCTCCCCCTACTTCGCCTATGCGGAGTCGTTCGAGGTGCTGCCTGGCATAGACCCGAACACCAAGAACTCCTACAAGCCGCTGGAAGGCAAGCTGTATGAGACCGGCATCAAGTACACACCCGGCTTCCTCGATGGCTACATCAACCTGGCCCTGTTCGATCTGGAGCAGACCAACTCCCTGATCTCCACCGGTTCCGGCCAGCAGACCCAGGCCGGTGAAGTCACCTCCCAAGGGGTGGAACTGGAAGGGAGCGTGCAGGCCACCGAGGCGCTGCGCCTGACCGCTGCCTATACCTATACCGATGCCAAGACCAACGACACCGGTGATGGTGACCGTCGTGCCAGTATGATCCCCCGTCACCAGGCTTCCTTCTGGGGCAACTACAAGGTGCAACAGGGTCCGGTCTCCGGTCTGGAAGTGGGCACCGGCGTGCGTTACATCGGTTCGAGCGTAGGTGTTGGTTATGTTGACCCGATTTCTTACGCTGCTGATTATGGTTCTGCCAAGGTGCCGGCCCAGACCGTGTGGGATGCGATGATCGGGTATGACTTTGCCAAGAACTGGCGGGCCCAGCTCAACGTCAACAACCTGCTGGACGACACCTATATCGCAAGCTGTGACTACTACTGCTACTACGGTGAGGAGCGCAGCATAGTCGGCTCCATCAACTACCGCTGGTAAGATACAAGGCGGGCGGGGGCATGAGCTCCCGCCCTCTTTCTTTTTGTACGCAGGCTCGTCATGGAACTCTTGTCACTGGTTTACCGCCAATATCGTTGGCCCTTCATCGCTATCACCTTGTTAAGCCTGCTCAGTGCTGTGAGCGGCATAGGTGTTATCGCCTTTATCAATCAATCGCTTATCGAGTCAGTTGGGGATCCGCTGCCGATCCTTGGCCAGCTTCTCGGCCTCATTCTGCTGCTGCTGGTGATCACGCTCGGCTCCCAATTGGCCCTGACCACCCTGGGTCACCACTTCGTCTACCGCTTGCGCGGCCGGCTGCTCAAGCAGTTGCTGGACACCGACGTCGCCCGTATTCGCCAGATAGGGCAGGGGCCGCTGCTGGCCTCTCTGTCCAGCGACATCGGCCAGATCACCATCGCCTTCGTGCGCCTGCCAGAGCTGGTGCAGGGGCTGGTGCTCACCATAGGCTCCGCCCTCTACCTCGGCTGGTTGTCGCCATCCCTGCTCGTCGTGACCGCCCTCTGGGTCACCTTCACCATGGTGGTGGGCTGGCTGCTGGTGAACCGTGTCTATCGCCACCTGTCGCGCATGCGTCTGGCGGAAGACAAGCTCTACCAGAACTACCAGTCCATCATCGCCGGCAGCAAGGAACTGGCGCTCAATCGCGAGCGCGCTCACTTCGTCTACCACCGGCTCTATGAGCGCAATGCGAAGGACTATCGTCAGGAGATCATCCGCGCCGACACCTACCACCTGAGCGCGGTGAACTGGTCGAACATCATGATGCTGGGGGCCATCGGCCTGGTGTTCTTCCTGGCCAACGGCCTGGGATGGGCCAATACCAATGTGGCCGCCACCTTCGCCCTGACCCTGCTGTTCCTGCGCACCCCCCTCTTGCAGGGGATCGGTGCCCTGCCGACCCTGATCTCCGCCCAGGTGGCGTTTGACAAGATAGCGACCCTGACGTTGGCTGAACCGGATCCCGAGTTCCCCTTGCCGCCCGCACCGCGAGCCTGGCAGCGGATCCAGCTGGAGGAGGTGAGCTTCCACTATCAGGGGGAGGGCGGCTTTGCGGTCGGTCCCGTCAATCTTACCATCGAGAAGGGGGAGCAGATCTTCATCATCGGCGGCAATGGATCCGGCAAGTCGACCCTGGCCATGCTGCTGACCGGGCTCTATCAGCCCGTCTCTGGCCGGATCCTGCTGGACGGCGAGCCCGTGGTGGATCGCAATGCCTACCTGGCGCTCTTCTCCGCCATCTTCACCGACTATCACCTGTTCCAGCACCTGCTGGGGCCCGAGCCCAGACAGGCCCTGATCGATGAGTGGCTGGAGCGGCTGCAGATGGGCAGCAAGCTGGTGATCGAGCAGGACTTCATCACCAACATCGAGCTCTCCCAGGGGCAGCGCAAACGGGTCGCCCTGCTGCTGGCTCTGGCGGAGCAGCGGGAGGTGATGCTGTTCGACGAATGGGCCGCGGATCAGGATCCCCAGTTCCGCCGCATCTTCTATCAGGTGCTGCTGCCGCGCCTGAAGGAGATGGGCAAGACGGTGATCGCCATCAGCCACGACGATCTCTACTTCCCCCTGGCCGATCGCCTGCTGGAGATGCGTCAGGGCCAGCTCACCGAACTGACCGGCGAGCGCCGGGAACAGGTGAGCCGGGATGCCGTCGCCCATCTGGACAGCGACGTGCCGGTCTGATGCCGGCACCGACAGACTGGCATCAGGCCAGCACAGGAACAGATTATGTTTGAGATGAAATCCGCCAGCTTCGCGGTCAATGACCGCCAGCTGCTGCAACCGACCGATCTGCGCTTCGAGCAGGGTCAGGTCTATGGCCTCATCGGTCACAACGGTTCGGGCAAATCCACCCTGCTCAAGCTGCTGGCCCGCCAGCAGCCCCTGAGCGGCGGAGAGATCCTGTTCGACGACAAGCCGCTGAGCGACTGGAGCAATCGGGACTTCGCCCGCCAGGTCGCCTACCTGCCCCAGCATCTGCCGAGCGCCGAGAGCCTGCTCGGCCGCGAGCTGGTGGAGATGGGGCGTTACCCCTGGCGCGGCCTGCTGGGACGGATGCGGGAGGAGGACCATCGTCAGGTGGAGCAGGCCATCGCCCTCACCCATACCGAGGCGTTCGCGGATCGGTTGGTGGATACCCTGTCCGGCGGGGAGCGGGGCCGGGTCTGGCTGGCCATGCTGCTGGCCCAGGAGAGCCGCTTCATCCTGCTGGACGAGCCGCTGGCCGCCCTGGACGTGGCCCATCAGGTGGAGGTACTCACGCTCGTCAGACAGTTGAGCCGTCAGCTCAACCTGGGGGTCATCATCGTCATCCACGACATCAACATGGCCTCCCGTTTCTGCGATCAGCTGGTAGCCCTGCACGGCGGTCGGCTGTTGGTCCATGGGGACGCCTCGCACATCATGACCAGCGAGACCCTGCAGGCCATCTACGGCATTCCCATGGCCGTGATACGCCACCCGGCCCACGATCACAACATCGCCATCATCTGAGCGAGGGCCCGATGCATCTAATGAAGAAAACGGGCTGGCTCTGCTGTCTGCTGGCCCCATTGATGTTGCAAGCCGAGCCGGTTGCCCCGGTGGAGCCTGCGTCTCGCATCCCCTCCGTCGAGTCTGGGCACGGTGGCGATACCGTACCTGGCGTTCAGTCCATACCTCGGATCGCTACCGTCGACTGGACGGTGGCGGAGACCCTGCTGGCCCTCGGCGTCACGCCGCTGGCCATGGGGGATGTCGGCTCCTATCGCGCCTGGGTCGGGGAGCCCGAGCTCCCCGCCGAGGTGGTGGACATCGGCCTGCGCATGCAGCCCAATCGCGAGCTGCTGGCGGAGCTCAAACCCGATCTTATCCTCATCTCCCCGCTGATGGCCTCACTGGAGCCGACCCTGTCCCAGATAGCGCCGGTGCAATCCATCACCCTCTATGAGCCCGATGCGGATCTGTGGCAACGGCTGCACGAGGCGACCCTGACCATAGCCGATCTGGTGGGCAAGCGTCCGGATGCCGAGCGGCAGCTCGCCACCCTGGAACGGGATCTCGAGCGGATGAAGGGACAACTTCCCGCCAATATGCCGCCCTTGCTGATGGTGCAATTTATCGATGAGCGCCACGTGCGGGTATTCGGTCGCCATAGCCTGTTCGACGCCGTGCTGCAGCGGCTGGGGCTGCGCAACGCCTGGCAGGGGGAGACCAATGCCTGGGGCTTCTCCGTGGTGAGCCTGGAGCAGTTTATCTCCCTGCCGACCGCCAGGCTGGTGGTCATCGACCCCATTCCGGTGGGGGTGAGTGAGCGCTTGCAGGAGCCGGGTCTCTGGCAACACCTGCCTCTGGTGAAGCAGGGCGAGGTCGTGCACCTGCCCGCCGTCTGGAGCTTTGGCGGCCTGCTCGCCGCCCGCCGTTTCGCCGATCTGCTGAGCGGGGCCCTGCGAGCAGAATCCTCATCCGGCTTGGCCACTCTGGGAGCCGTTCAATGAGCCAGATCCTTCCCGCCTCCCTGCTGCGCCCCGGCCTGGCTCTGCTGCTGCTGACCCTGGCCCTGGCCGGCTGGGATCTGGCGCACCAACTGCCGGATTCCCTCTGGTGGCAATCCCTCTTCTCGCCGCAGCTGGACGATGCCCGCCAGGCGCTGGTCCACTTCAGCTGGCTGCCGCGCCTCGCCGTCTGCCTGCTGGCCGGCACATCCCTGGGCCTAGCGGGCACCCTGCTGCAACAGGTGCTGCGCAACCCGCTCGCCTCGCCCACCACCCTCGGGGTCTCCTCGGGTGCCCAGCTGGCGCTGATGGTGGTGACCCTGTTCGCCCCGAGCTGGCTGCTGGTCGGGCGCGAGTGGATCGCCATGGCGGGGGGCAGCCTCGCCATGGGGCTGGTATTCGCCCTGGCCTGGCGCCGTCAGCTCAACCCCGTGGTCATCGTGTTCGCGGGCCTGGTGATCAACCTCTATCTGGCGGCCGTCAGCCTGGGGCTCTTGCTGTTCTTCCAGGAAGAGCTCAAGGGGCTGCTGGTATGGGGCAGCGGCTCCCTGGCCCAGACCAGCTGGAGCGGCGTCGGTTACCTGTTGCCGCGGCTGCTGGTGTCCGCCGTACTGGCGGCGCTGCTGGCCCGCCCCCTGGCGGTGCTGGAGCTGGATGATGCCAGTGCCCGCAGCCTGGGGGTCTCCCTCAAGCACCTGCGCCTCGCCGGGCTCGCCCTCGCCGTCTTCCTCACCGCCTGCGTGGTGAGCGTGGTGGGGATCATCGGCTTTGTCGGGCTGGCGGCCCCCGTCCTGGTGCGCATGCTGGGGGTGAGACGACTCGGCCTGCGGCTGCTGTGGGCCCCCGTGCTGGGGGCCTTGCTGCTGGCGGCCACCGACCTGCTGTTGCAATCCCTGACCCGCTTCTGGCCTGTGCTGATCCCGACCGGGGCCATGACGGCCCTGCTGGGGGCGCCGCTGCTGCTCTGGCTGATCCCGCGCCTCACCTTCAAGTCGGTGACGCCGAGGGGCGCCAGCGGGCTGACGGTGGCACGGCATCCGGCTCCCGGGCGCTTCCTCGCCCTGCTGGGGATGGGGCTGCTGCTCGCCATGCTGGCCTCCCTGCTGTTCGGTCAGGGGATGCATGGCTGGAGTTGGCCGAGCTGGCTCAGGTGGGAGGCTCAGCTGGAGTGGCGCCTGCCGCGCACCCTGGCGGCGGGGGCGGCCGGCGTGCTGCTGGCCCTGGCGGGGACCCTGTTGCAGCGGGTCAGCAACAATCCCATGGCGAGCCCCGAACTGCTCGGGGTGAGCGGTGGTACCTTCATGGGTGTGATCGCCACCGCCTTGCTGCTGCCGACCCTGCCGCTGGCCATGATCCCCCTGGGAGGCGTGCTGGGGGCCTTCGGCAGCCTGTTGCTGCTGGTCGTGATCAACCGCAAGAACGGCTTCCAGCCGGAGCGACTCCTGCTGACCGGCATCGCCATCGCGGCCCTGTTCGAGCCGCTGCAGGCCATCGCCCTGGCCAACGGCAACCTGAGGGTGCAGCAACTGCTCTCCTGGATGTCCGGCTCCACCTATTACGTCACCCAGCCCGTGGCCCTGGCGCTGGCCGTGCTGGCGGTGGTGATGCTGGGGATCTGCCTGCTGGTGAGCCGCTGGCTGGATCTGATGCCCATGGGACCGGCGGTGGCGACGGCTCTGGGTGTGCGCCTCAGCCGTGCCCAGTTGGTGATCCTGCTGCTGGTGGCCGTGCTCACCGCCAGTGCGACCATGGTCATCGGGCCGCTCTCCTTCGCCGGCCTGCTGGCGCCGCACATGGCCAGGCTGATGGGGTTGGTGCGGGCTCGCTGGCACCTGCTGGGTGCCGCTGGCTGCGGCGCGCTCTTGATGGTGTCGGCGGACTGGGTTGGCCAGCAGATCCTCTTCCCGCAGGAGGTGCCGGTCGGTCTGGTCTCCACCCTGTTAGGGGGCGCTTACTTCATGTGGTGCCTGCGCCGGCTCTAGCTTTTAGAGCAAAAAATGCACAATAAAAAGCCCGGGAAGATCTCCCGGGCTTTTTTGTGGCCGCGCTGCGGCTTATTTACCGATGCAGAAGCTGGAGAAGATGCGGCCCAGCAGATCGTCCGAGCTGAACTCACCGGTGATCTCGGACAGGGACTCCTGCGCCAGGCGCAGCTCCTCGGCCACCAGCTCACCGGCCACGAACACCTCCAGCTGCTCTTTCGCCACCAGCAGCCGCTCGGCGGCGCGCTCCAGCGCATCCAGATGGCGACGACGGGCCATGAAGCCCCCTTCCGCGCTTCCCTGGAAGCCCATGCAGGCCTTCAGGTGCTCGCGCAGGGCAGGCAGCCCCAGCTCCGTCTTGGCCGAGATGCGGTAGACGGCGTGGCCCAGCTCCTGACTCGGCGCCAGATCCTCGCCGGTGAGATCGGCCTTGTTGCGCACCACGGTGAGGCCGATGTTTTTTGGCAGGCGATCGACAAACTCCGGCCAGATCTCGTGGGGATCCACGGCATCTGTGGTGGTGCCGTCCACCATGAAGAGCACCCGATCGGCCTGCTCTATCTCGGCCCAGGCACGCTCTATGCCGATCTGCTCCACCTTGTCCTGGGTGTCCCGCAGGCCGGCGGTGTCGATGATGTGCAAGGGCATGCCGTCCAGGTGGATGTGCTCGCGCAGCACGTCGCGGGTGGTGCCGGCGATCTCGGTGACGATGGCGGACTCTCGCCCGGCCAGGGCGTTGAGCAGGCTGGACTTGCCGGCGTTGGGACGGCCGGCGATCACCACCTTCATCCCTTCCCGCAGCAAGGCGCCCTGTTTGGCTTCCCCGCGTACGTCCTCCAGCGACGCCATGATGGCGTAGAGATCGCCGGCCACCTTGCCGTCGGAGAGGAAGTCTATCTCCTCGTCCGGGAAGTCGATGGCGGCCTCCACATAGATGCGCAGCCGGGTGAGGCTCTCCACCAGTTGCTGCACCTTGCCGGAGAACTGGCCCTGCAGGGAGTGCATGGCGCTGCGGGCGGCCTGCTCGCTGGAGGCCTCGATGAGATCGGCGATGGCCTCGGCCTGGGCCAGATCCAGCTTGTCGTTGAGGAAGGCGCGTTCGCTGAACTCGCCAGGACGGGCGGGGCGCAGGCCCTCGATCTGCAGGATGCGGCGGATCAGCATGTCCAGGATGACGGGGCCGCCGTGACCCTGCAGCTCCAGCACATCTTCGCCGGTGAAGCTGTTGGGGGCCTTGAACAGCAGGGCTATGCCCTGATCCAGCGGCTGCCCCTGTTCGTCATTGAACGGCAGGTATTCGGCGTAACGAACCCTCGGCACTCTGCCGAGCACTATCTCGGCGACGCGCTCGGCGGCGGGGCCGGAGACCCGGACTATGCCGACGCCACCCCGGCCGGGGGCGGTGGCCTGGGCCACGATCGTATCTGTTGTCATCTTGCTTGGCTCGTCAGTTCGGTGATTGCGGACATTGTAATAAAAAAGGCGGCCCGAAGGCCGCCTCTTTTGTCATCGGGGAAGATTAGCTGCGAGAGTGCAGGCCTTTCTTCTCCAGCTGACGGTAGATGATGGTCTGCTGGATGATGGAGATGACGTTGCTCACCAGCCAGTACAGGGTCAGGCCGGCCGGGAACCAGAGGAACATGAAGGTGAAGATGATCGGCATGAACTGCATCACCTTCTGCTGCATCGGGTCCGTGATGGTGGTCGGGCTCATCTTCTGCAGGTACCACATGGAAGCACCCATGAGGATCGGCAGCACGAAGAAGGGGTCCTTCACCGACAGGTCGGTGATCCACAGGGCGAACGGCGCGTGGCGCAGCTCGACAGATTCCATCAGAGCCCAGTAGAGGGCGATGAAGATGGGCATCTGCACCAGGATCGGCAGGCAGCCACCGAGCGGGTTGACCTTCTCCTTCTTGTACAGCTCCATCATGCCCTGGGACATCTTCTGGCGATCGTCACCGAAGCGTTCCTTGAGCGCCGCCAGCTTGGGCTGCAGCATGCGCATCTTGGCCATGGAGGTGTACTGGGCCTTGGTCAGCGGGAACATGATGCCGCGCACCAGCAGGGTCAGCATGATGATGGCCACACCCCAGTTCTGGACGAAACCGTGGAACACGGTCAGCAGCCAGTGCAGCGGTTGGGCGATGAACCAGAGCCAGCCGTAGTCGACGGTCAGGTCCAGGTGGTTTGCCACCTTGGCCATCTGGTCTTGCAGCTTGGGACCGATCCACAGCTGGCTGGTCACTTCGGCCTGTTGGCCAGCGGCGACGTCAACCAGGGGCGCCTTGTAGCCGATGATGGCCTGGTCTTTACCCGGGATCACGCGGCTGTAGAAGCTGTTGCTGTCGTTGGCGTTCGGTGCCCAGGCGGAGACGAAGTAGTGTTGCAGCATGGCGACCCAACCACCCTTGGTGGTCTTGTTCAGGTCGGCGTCCTGCATCTCGCTGAAGGTGTACTTCTTGTAGCGGGTATCTTCGCTGGAGAAGGCGCCACCACGGTAGGCGCTGGCCACCATGGCATGACCTTCCTGATCCTTCGGCGTAGTCATGGTCTGCTTCAGCTGACCATAGAACTGCACCTGAACCGGTTCGGCAGACTTGTTGTCGATCTTGTAGTCGACGCCGACGGCGTAGTCACCGCGCTTGAGTACGAACTCCTTGGTGAAGACCACGCCCTTGCTGTCGGTCCAGGTCATGGGGACCACGACCTGATCCTGACCGTCTGCCAGCTGATAGCTGGTCTGGGCGGCTTCGTAGGTGGGGCGACCCTCTGGCTGGCTGTCCGGACCGTTACGGCCCACCAGGCCGCTCTGGGCGACGTAGAGATGCGCCGGTTGGCTGGTCAGCAGGGTGAACGGCTGATCCTTGCCCTCTTCCAGCTTGTGGGCCAGCAGTTCGGCAGAGACGATATCACCGCCCTGGGTGTCCAGGGTCAGCTTGAGCACGTCGGAGGTGACGGTGATCAGCTTGCGTGCGGCGGTGGCGTTGGCTTGCTCGGAAACCTGAGGAATATCACCGGTCTGGCCGGCTTCAGGTACGAAATGTTCGGTTTGGGCCACGGTCGTCGGGGCCGGCTTCGGAGCCTTGTCGGACTCCCACTGTTGCCAGAGCAAGAAGCTCACGAACAGCAAACCGATCAGGAGTAAATTGCGTTGTGATTCCATAGTCTTCAGTTTCTTCGCTTTGGTTGCGGAACCGGGTCATAACCACCCTCGGATAAGGGATGGCATTTTAATAGACGTTTGCTAGCTAACCAAACGCCTTTTATGAAACCGTGAAGTCGGATTGCTTCTATCGCAAATTGGGAACAAGTCGGAGTGAAACGGCAGCGCGGCCCGAGCAGGGGACTAATGATTAGCTGATACAGGCGTATCAGTTTGATGGCTACCCATTGCAACGGCGTGACAGAGTGCGCCATAGCTTTTCCAGTAACTTGAACAGCTCCTCGTTATCCATCTCTTTGACGCCACCCTTGGCGATCACGACGATGTCGATAGCGGGCAGGTTGGTTTGATTGAGGCGGAAGCTCTCCCGTACCACTCGTTTGACACGGTTACGCCAGACGGCACGCTTGAGCGCTTTTTTGGGCACAGCGAGGCCAAGACGGGGGTGTTCGAGGGAGTTGGGGCAAGCAAGAAGCGTAATTTGCGGAGAAGCGGCCCGGACAGGCTCGGCGAAAACGCGTTTGAAGTGTTCGGGAGTTAACAGACGTAACTCCCGAGAGAAGGTGTGCTGGGTAGGCATTAGACTACCAGGCGGGCACGACCCTTGGCACGACGAGCGGCCAGAACTTTGCGACCGTTGGCAGTAGCCATGCGAGCGCGGAAACCGTGAGAGCGCTTGCGCTTCAGGTTGGACGGTTGAAAAGTACGTTTCATGATTCGATTCCGTATTTCTGTACAGTTTTGATTGTCACACTTAGCCGACGCGCCAGCTATAGCGTGTGACGACTAGCAAAAGAGGCCGAATTCTAAACAGAGTTCAGCTTCTCGTCAATCCGCCGTATCCCCTCATCTTGCCCTGACTCCCGAAAGAGGCAGTGAAAGCCGACAGGATCCGAAGGATCAAGGGCCCCGAATTATACTGGCAACCCGGGGTTAAACAAGGATCCTCCAAGAAAAAAGGCGGCAGAGCCGCCAAAGAGAGAGCTAGTTAAGCACTTTCCGCAAGAACTCCCGGGTGCGGGGATCCTTGGGATCGACCAATATCTGACTCGGCGGGCCCTGTTCCACGATCCGGCCCCCCTCCATGAAGATCACCCGATCGGCGACATCACGGGCGAACTCTATCTCGTGGGTCACCACCACCATGGTCTGGTGCTGGCGAGCGAGCTGTTTCATCAGACCCAGCACCTCGTCGACCCATTCGGGATCCAGTGCCGAAGTGGGCTCATCAAACAGGATCACTTTGGAGTGGGCCGCCATGGCGCGGCCGATGCCGACCCGCTGCTGCTGACCGCCGGAGAGGGACGCCGGGTAGGCATCCTGCTTGTCGGCGAGGCCAATGTCCTTGAGGATGCCGAGAGCGGTGGCGCGAGCCTCCGCCTTGGGCTGCTTCCAGACGGTGATGAGACCCTCGGCGATGTTGTCCAGGGCCGTCTTGTTGGCGAACAGGGCATAGTTCTGGAACACGAAGGAGGCGCGCTTGCGCAGCTCGATGGCCTGCTGCTCGCTGGCACGGGCCAGATCCAGTTGCAGGTCGTCGATGGCGAGCTGGCCCGCATCCGGCGTCTCCAGCAGGTTGAGGCAGCGCAGCAGGGTTGACTTGCCAGTCCCCGAGGGACCTATGATGACGACAATCTCCCCCTTCTTGACCTCCAGATCGATGCCGTTGAGCACTTGATTACCGTGGAAGGCCTTGGATAGACCGTTTAATTTGATCAAGGGCCCTCCTTAATAGGCTCGGTTGAGGCGCACTTCCAGCAGGTGCTGCAAGCGGGTGAAGAAGATGACCACCACCCAGTAGATCAGGGCCACCGCCATGAAGCTCTCGAAGAACTTGAACGAGGAGGCTGCTTCCATCTGGGCCTTGCCCATGATCTCCGCGACGCCCAGGGTGAAGGCCAGCGAGGTGCTCTTGATCATGTCGATGAAGTAGTTCATCAGGGACGGCGTCGCTATGCGGGCCGCCTGGGGCAGTATGATCCGCTGCATCGCCTGCAGCCGGCTCATGCCAATGCTGAGGGCCGCTTCCATCTGGCTCTTGTGGATGCCGAGGATGGCGGCCCGGATCGACTCGGCCATGTAGGCGGCGAAGTGCAGGGTCAGGCCTATGATGGCGGCGGTAAAGGCATCCATCCCCACGAAGATGGGGAAGAGTTGCGGCAGGCCGTAATAGAGCAGGAACAGCTGGACGAGCAGGGGAGTCCCCCGGAAGAAGGAGATATACAGCATCGCCAGCCAGTGAAGTGCGGGAACGCGAAACACCCGTACTATCGCCAGGATCAGCGACAGTACGAGTGCCAATACGAATCCCCACAGGGCCATTTCCATCGTGGTGCCCAGGTATTTGAGCAGGATGGGAAACAGCCCTAGCGTGTACTCGAGGTCGAATTCCATCATTTATTTGTTAGTGATGTCCGCTGCGAACCATTTTTCGGAGATCTTGGTCAGGGAGCCGTCTTTGCGCATGGCGGTCAGGGCGTCGTCGACCTTCTTCAGCAGGGCCTGCTTCTCCGGGGTCTTCAGGAAGGGCAGGGCGTTCTCGATGGTTTCGAACGGTGCGCCAGCCTGTTGCAGCGGCAGCTTGGATTCCTTGATCAGCTGGGCGGTGGAGACGCGGTCCATCACGAAGGCATCGATACGGCCCAGGGCGACATCCTGCTCGAAGGCGGAGTCATAGGTGCGGATGTCGATCTTTTTCTCTGGATCGTTCTTGCGCAGCAGCTCTTCGAAGTTGGAGCCGAGGTTGACGGCGACCTTCTTGCCGGCCAGATCCTTGAAGCCGTTGATGGTGCTGTTGCCCTTGCGAACCACGATCTGGGCGCCGTCATACACATAAGGCTGGGAGAAGTCGTACTTGGCCTTGCGCTCGTCGGTGATGGTGATCTGGTTGGAGATGGTATCGACGCGGCCGGTTTCCAGCATGCCGAACAGGCCGGAGAAGCTGGCGGTGACGAACTCCACCTTGTAACCGGTGCGTTCACCGATCTGGTTCCACATGTCCACCTCGAAGCCCTGCAGCTTGTCCTGCTTGACGAAGGTGAACGGGAAATACTTGCCGGACATGCCGACCTTGATGGTTTCCTGGGCGATGGCCTGGCCGGACAGACTGGCCAGCAGAATGGCGGCGCCGGAAATCAGCTTGATGGTGGTTTTCATGGGGATTCCTCTCTCTGTAGTTCTGTATTTTTAGTTGTAATCACGGGTCGGCGCTGATGTTATTGGAATAAAATATAAAGAATAAATGATATTTGGTTATATAAAATAACCAGGGCAATACCGAATCATTCTGTCCACATCGCCGGTCAAGGGCTGTGGGTAACTTTGGGGATGAATTAGGATCCTGGGTCGCTGGATCCTTGAAAGTCAAGGATCTTATTTGCTGGATCCGCGTGGCGGCAACTGGAGATCCAGCCGCTAAAAACGTAGAATAGCCGGTCTTTACTTAATCAATTGACGGGAGTCTAGAGTGACTGCTTCGCTATGGCAGCAGTGCCTTAACCGGCTGCAAGATGAGTTGCCCTCGGCAGAATTCAGCATGTGGATCCGGCCGCTTCAAGCGGAGTTGAGTGACAATACTCTGACCCTGTATGCACCGAATCGCTTCGTCCTGGACTGGGTACGGGACAAGTACCTGCTCCGGGTCAACGGCATCATCAACGAGCTGTGCGGCGCGGATGCTCCCACCCTGCGTTTCGACATCGGTAATCGTCCCCATCCCGTCGCGGTCGCCAGAGCGCCGGCGCGCGGTGCCGAGCCTGTGAATAACTCTCACAAGAGCTGGGAAAGCAAGACGGAAACCAAGCCGGAGCCGAACCACAAGAGCAACACCAACGTGAACTATACCTTCGAGAATTTCGTCGAGGGTAAGTCCAACCAGTTGGCTCGTGCGGCGGCCCGTCAGGTGGCCGACAATCCGGGTGGCGCCTACAACCCGCTGTTCCTCTACGGCGGCACCGGCCTGGGCAAGACCCACCTGCTGCACGCCGTCGGCAACGCCATCAAGGATCGCAAGAAAGACGCCAAAGTCATCTACATGCACTCCGAGCGTTTCGTTCAGGACATGGTGAAGGCGCTGCAGAATAACGCCATTGAAGAGTTCAAGCGTTATTACCGTAGCGTCGATGCCCTGCTCATCGATGACATCCAGTTCTTCGCGAACAAGGAGCGCTCCCAGGAGGAGTTCTTCCACACCTTCAACGCCCTGCTCGAGGGCAACCAGCAGATCATCCTGACTTCGGATCGCTATCCGAAGGAGATCAACGGGGTGGAGGATCGCCTCAAGTCCCGCTTCGGCTGGGGCCTGACCGTGGCGATCGAACCGCCCGAGCTGGAGACCCGGGTCGCCATCCTGATGCGCAAAGCGGACGAGAACCAGATCCACCTGCCGGACGAAGTGGCCTTCTTCATCGCCAAGCGACTGAGATCCAACGTCCGTGAGCTGGAAGGGGCCCTCAACCGGGTGATCGCCAACGCGAACTTCACCGGCCGCGCCATCAACATCGACTTCGTGCGCGAGGCGCTGCGCGACCTGCTGGCGTTGCAGGAGAAGCTGGTCACCATCGACAACATCCAGAAGACGGTGGCGGAGTACTACAAGATCAAGCTGGCGGATCTGCTGTCCAAGCGCCGCTCGCGCTCCGTTGCCCGCCCGCGCCAGCTGGCGATGGCCCTGGCCAAGGAGCTGACGAACCACAGCTTGCCGGAAATCGGGGATGCCTTCGGTGGCCGTGACCACACCACTGTCCTTCATGCCTGCCGCAAGATAGAGCAGCTGAAGGAGGAGAGTCACGACATCAAGGAAGACTATTCCAACCTGATCCGCACCCTTTCTTCCTGATCACGGAACGGAGTGGACAGATGCAGCTCGAATATTCCAACCTGATCCGAACCTTTTCCTCCCAATAACAACGGAGAACACAGATGCAGCTCGAAATTAGCCGTGAGGCCCTGTTACGTCCTCTGCAACTGGTGTCCGGTGCCCTGGGTGGCCGGCCGACCCTGCCGATCCTCGGTAACGTGCTGCTCGACGTCAGCAACGGCCTGCTGTCGCTGACCGGGACCGACCTCGAGGTGGAGATGATCGGTCAGGTCTATCTCAACAGCGACAGTCAGGATGGCCGCACCACTGTGCCGGCCCGCAAGCTGCTGGATATCTGCCGCGGCCTGCCGGAAGGGGCGGACATTCGCCTCAACACCGAGGGGGAGCGGCTGATCATCCGTTCCGGCCGCTCCCGTTTCAACCTGTCGACCCTACCGGCCACCGAATACCCGAACATCGAGGACTGGGAATCCGTGCTCGAGTTCGACATCAGCCAGCTAGAGCTTAAAAAACTCATCGACGCGACTCAGTTCTCCATGGCCAGCCAGGACGTGCGCTACTACCTGAACGGCATGCTGTTCGAGAGCGAGGGCCACGGCCTGCGCACCGTCGCTACCGACGGTCACCGTCTGGCCACCTGCCGCCGCGAGGTGGTGCAGGAATCGCTGCCCGATCATCAGGTTATCCTGCCCCGCAAGGGGGTGCTGGAACTGGTTCGCCTGCTGGAGGCGGAAGACAAGCCGGTACGGCTGCAGATCGGCCGCAACAACCTGCGTGCCGCCCTGGATGGCTTCATCTTCACCTCCAAGCTGGTGGATGGCCGCTTCCCGGACTGGCGCCGCGTCATCCCGCGGGGCAGCGACAAGGCCCTGATCGCCGGTCGCGAGGATCTGCGCCAAGCCTTCGCCCGCGCCGCCATTCTCTCCAACGAAAAATTCCGTGGGGTGCGTCTCAATCTGCAGGAAAACCTGCTGCGCATCACCGCCAACAACCCGGAACAGGAAGAAGCGGAAGAGTTGCTTGACGTACAATACGGGGCCGGCGAGATGGAGATCGGCTTCAACGTCTCCTATGTGCTGGACGTGTTGAATACGTTAAAATGTGACCAGATCCGGATCAGCCTGAGCGATTCCATCAGCAGCGCCATTATTGAGGATTTTGACAGCCAAGATGCCCAGTACGTGGTGATGCCGATGCGGATCTAGTCGTGTCCCTGGTCAAACTCCAGCTCAGCGACTTTCGCAATATCCAGCAGGCCAGTCTCGCGCTGTCCCCCGGCCTCAATATCCTGGTCGGGTGCAATGGCAGCGGTAAGACCAGCGTGCTGGAAGCCATTCACTACCTCGGTCTCGGTCGTTCTTTTCGTACTCACCTGACCGGGCGGGTCATCCGCCAGGGCGAACGGGCGTTCACCCTGTTTGCCCAGTGCGAGCTGGAGGGGCGCCAGGTGCCCATCGGGCTCGCCAAGGACAAGGGCGGGGAGACCCAGCTCAAGATTGCCGGGGCCCAGGCTCAGCGGCTGGCCGATCTGGCCGAGCTGCTGCCGGTGCAGTTGATCCATCCCGATGGTTTCAATCTGCTGACCGGCGGACCCCAGGCCCGCCGGGCCTGGCTAGATTGGGGCGTTTTTCACCAGGAGCCGACCTTCTTCTCCCTGTGGGGACGAGTGCGGCGCCTGCTGAAACAGCGCAATGCCCTGCTGCGTCAAAGCAGTCAGTATCGCCAGTTGGCGTTCTGGGATCAGGAGTTGGTGCGCCTGGGAGGCGAGTTGGCCGAGTTTCGCGCCAGTTATTGTCAGGCCATTACGCCCCTGATCAAGGAAATGACGGCGGATTTCTTGCCGGAATTCGACATCAGTCTCGGTTTCTATCGGGGCTGGGAGAGAGAGACTCCCCTCGGCGACTTGCTGGAGGCGGGGTTCGAGCGGGATCGTTCGCTGGGTTACACAGGGGTTGGCCCGCAGAAGGCCGATGTGCGACTCAAGGCGAACGGTGTACCCGCTCAGGATATTTTGTCCCGGGGTCAGCTGAAGTTGCTGGTCTGCGCCATGCGACTGGCCCAAGGGCTCTATTTGAATCAACATAGCAGCCGTGGCTGTATTTTTTTAATTGATGATTTTGCCTCTGAACTGGATGTCGACAAGCGCCGCCTGTTGGCCGCAAGGCTGAAACAGTGTGCGTCCCAGGTGTTTATCACCGCCATCGACACCGGTCAGCTCGCAGACATGATGGATGCGAGTGACTGCAAGCTGTTCCACGTGGAACAAGGCAAGATCTCCGAAACGTTAGAGAAGGCAGAGAGTAAGCTATGAGTGAAAATACTTACGACTCCTCGAATATCAAGGTGCTGAAGGGCCTGGATGCGGTCCGCAAGCGCCCGGGGATGTATATCGGCGATACGGATGATGGCTCGGGTCTGCACCACATGGTGTTCGAGGTCGTCGATAACTCCATCGATGAGGCTCTGGCTGGCTACTGCTCCGAGATCCAGGTCAAGATCCACTCGGACGGTTCCGTCTCGGTGCGCGACAACGGTCGTGGCATCCCGGTGGACATCCATCCGGAAGAGGGCCGCTCCGCCGCCGAAGTCATCATGACGGTGCTGCACGCGGGCGGCAAGTTCGATGACAACTCCTACAAGGTGTCCGGCGGCCTGCACGGCGTGGGCGTCTCCGTTGTTAACGCCCTGTCCGACAAGCTGCTGCTGACCATTCGTCGTAACGGCCACGTCTATGAGCAGACCTATCACCTGGGCGAGCCCCAGGCACCGCTCAAGCAGATCGGCGACAGTGCCTCCGGCACGGGTACCGAGGTGCGCTTCTGGCCGAGCCCGACCATCTTCAGCGACACCCTGTTCCACTACGAGATCCTGGCCAAGCGCCTGCGCGAGCTCTCCTTCCTCAACTCCGGCGTCTCCATCCGCCTGCACGATGAGCGCGACGGCCGTGAGGTACACTTCTGCTACGAGGGCGGCATCAAGGCCTTCGTCGAATACCTGAACCAGAACAAGACCCCGATCCACCCCAAGGTGTTCCACTTCACCACAGAGCAGGATGGCATCGGTGTCGAAGTGGCCATGCAGTGGAACGACGCCTATCAGGAAGGGGTCTACTGCTTCACCAACAACATCCCGCAGCGGGATGGCGGCACGCACCTGGTGGGCTTCCGTACCGCGCTGACCCGTACCCTCAACACCTATATGGACAAAGAGGACTACAGCAAGAAGGCCAAGTCCGCCGCCAGTGGCGACGACGTCCGTGAAGGCCTGATCGCCGTTATCTCCGTCAAGGTGCCTGATCCCAAGTTCTCCTCCCAGACCAAGGACAAGCTGGTCTCGTCCGAGGTGAAGACCGCCGTCGAACAGGCGATGGGGGAGAAGCTGGCGGACTTCCTGCTGGAAAACCCGGGCGACGCCAAGATAGTGGTCAACAAGATCATCGACGCGGCCCGTGCCCGTGAGGCGGCCCGCAAGGCCCGCGAACTGACCCGCCGCAAGGGTGCGCTCGACATCGCCGGCCTGCCCGGCAAGCTGGCGGACTGCCAGGAGAAAGACCCGGCCCTGTCCGAACTCTACATAGTGGAAGGGGACTCTGCGGGCGGCTCCGCCAAGCAGGGTCGCAACCGCAAGAACCAGGCAATCCTGCCCCTCAAGGGCAAAATCCTGAACGTGGAGAAGGCGCGTTTCGACAAGATGATCTCCTCGCAAGAGGTGGGCACCCTGATCACCGCCCTGGGCTGTGGCATAGGTCGCGACGAGTACAACCCGGACAAGCTGCGCTATCACAACATCATCATCATGACGGATGCGGACGTCGATGGTGCGCACATCCGCACCCTGCTGCTGACCTTCTTCTACCGCCAGATGCCGGAAATCATCGAGCGTGGCTATGTCTTCATCGCCCAGCCGCCCCTGTACAAGGTCAAGAAGGGCAAGCAGGAGCAGTATCTGAAAGACGAAGATGCGCTGCTGCAATACCAGACCGCCATGGCGCTGGACGGTGCGACCCTGCACGTCAACGAGTCCGCCCCGGCCATCGGTGGCGAGGCCCTGGAGCGTCTGGTCAACCAGCATCGCGCCGTCTCTCACCTGATCACCCGCATGTCCCGCCGTGCACCGGATGCCGTGCTGACCCAGCTGATCTATCAACCCGAGCTGACCGAGGCCCTGCTGACCAGCGAGAGCGATCTGCTGGCCTGGTGCCAGGCCATGGAAGCCGTGCTCAACGAGAGCAATCAGGGCGTGCAGTACCAGATGCAGGTTCGCCGTGACGAGGAGCGCAGCCTGTTCGTGCCTCACGCCGTGGTGCGTCAGCACGGGGTCGACCGCGAATATCCCCTGAGCTACGACTTCCTGCAGTCCGGCGAATACCGTCAGCTGGTTTCCCTCGGCAAGGAGATCGCCAACCTGATCGAGGATGGCGGTTTCATCAAGCGCGGCGAGAAGGTGAAGCCGGTCGCGAACTTCGTGGAAGCGGTCGAGTGGCTGATGAGTGAAGGCAAGCGTGGCATCTACATCCAGCGCTATAAAGGACTGGGTGAGATGAACCCGGAACAGCTGTGGGAAACCACCATGGATCCGGAAGCGCGTCGCATGCTGCGTGTCACCATCGACGATGCGGTCGGGGCCGACCAGCTGTTCTCCACCCTGATGGGGGATGCGGTCGAGCCGCGTCGTGACTTTATCGAGACCAACGCCCTGCGGGTTGCCAATCTCGACGTCTAAGACGCCTCAGCCAAAGATGAAAAAGCCGGTCCCTGTGACCGGCTTTTTGTTTTCTGGGTTGAGCACAAGAGTCACGTTCCACGTGAAACACTCGCTCCGATACGCCAGTGTCAGACCAGCTCGGGGGCCGGGCAGTAGAGGCGCAGGCGATGACCGTCGGGATCCAGTGCCACGCAGGTGTAACCGAACTCCATCCGGGTCGGGTACTGCGCTATGGTCAGACCGTCCGCCTGCCACTTGGCAAAGCTGGCATCGACGCTGGCGTCGTCGGCCAGGGGGAAGGCCAGTTCCATGGCGCCGGCCTCCTGAGAGACTCTGGGTTCGACCTGATCTTTGGCCCAGAGTGCGAATTTGGCACCCGAGTCGAACACGAACATGGCGAAGCTGGGGCACTCTTCCACCGGCGGGCGATCGAACAGCTCGCGGTAGAAGAGGGCGCTGCGAAGCGGGTTGGTGACATAGAGGATGCTGAATTGGGGGATATGCATGTGACACTCCTTTCACTGAGGGATGACGCCTCGGCGCCGACCCCGTCAGCATGGCCCCCCGGGGTGTCAGTTTCTGTCAGCAATGAATCCCGGCTGCGGGATCTGTTGGCTCGCCCGCCACTCCTTGAGCAATAGGGCCGGGCTCCTGGGATAGCAGCTATCCTCAAGCCGCAGCCGGTCGATGCGATCGACCCGGAAGTGGCGAAAGTCCTGGCGCAGCTCGCACCAGGCCATCAGCACCCGCACCTTGTCGAAGTAGCCGAGGGCGAAGGGCCAAACGGTGCGTTCGGAGATCGCCTCCTTGAGATCTTGGTAGCTCAACACCACCTTGCGCTGCTGGCGGATGGCACTGCGCAACTGGGTCTCGCCGGTGCTCTGACTGGTGCGATAGGAGCCGATCAGCAGGGCATTGGCCTGTAGCTGCTGGCGATACTCGGCGGGCAATACGGCCTCTATCTTGGCCAGCGCGCTGCGGGCCCCTGCGCTGAGGGCGCTGTCTGCATGTTCGGCCACCCAGCGGGACCCCAGCACCAGGGCGTCCAGCTCCTCCTCGCTGAACATCAGGGGCGGCAGCATGAAGCCGGGTCTCAGCACGTAGCCGATGCCGGCTTCCCCCTCGATCTGTGCCCCTTGCTCCTGCAGGGTGGCGATATCCCGATAGAGGGTGCGCAGGCTGATGCCGAGCTGCTCGGCGAGGGCCGTGCCCGTGATGGCGTAGCGGTGGCCGCGCAGCAACTGAAGCAGGGTAAGCAGGCGTTCGGAACGGGACATCAATTAGCTCCTCGAGCGGGGATGGCATGGGTTCGATGCACCATGGCCTATGCCTTGTGGCCACGGAAAGTATGGCGCCATTCCCGCGGCGATACCCCGAAGCGGGCACGAAAGTGCTGGCGCAATGTGGTGGCTGACTTGAGGCCCACCAGTTCGGCGATGCGTTCCACCGTGTGTGAGCTGGACTCCAGCAGTTCCTGACTGCGTCTGAGTCGTTCGGCCAGCAGCCAGTCACCGAGGGAGAGACCCGTCGCCAGCTGGAAGCGGCGGGTGAAGGTGCGTCGGCTCATCAGGCAGTGCTCCGCCAGACTGTCCAGGGTATGGGGCTCTGCCAGATGGATGCGAAGGTGATCGAACAGCTGATTGATCCTGGCGTCCCGGGTGGAGGCGGGCACCGGCTGCTCGATAAACTGGGCCTGACCGCCATCCCGGTGAGGAGGTACCACCAGCCGCCTGGCCAGCTTGTTGGCGATCTGGCTGCCGTGGTGCTGGCGCACCAGGTAGAGGCAGCAGTCCAGCCCGGCGGCCGTGCCCGCCGAGGTGATCAACCCCTCGTCATCCACGTAGAGGGCGTTGGTATCGAGGCGCACATGGGGGAAGCGTTGGATGAAGTCCTGCTCGTACTCCCAGTGGGTGGAGGCCCTGAACCCATCCAGCAGACCGGCGTAGGCCAGCACATAGGTGCCGAGGCAGAGCCCGACCACCTGGGCCCCTCGCTGGCGAGCGACGACCAGTGCATCGAGCAGGGGCTGGGCCGGTCGCTCCGCCGGATCCCGCCAGAAGGGGATGATGATGATATCCGCCTCCTGCAGGCCTTCCAGGCCATAGCCGGCGTTGAGGTGAAAGCCCTGGGACGAGGCTGGCTGCCGTGTGTCATCACCAGCGCAGAGTCTGAGCTCGAACAGCGATTGGCCCGGCATCATCTTGTCGCCAAAGATGAGGCAGGGCACGGCGCAGTGAAAGGGGCTGAAGTGATCGAAGGTGATGACGGCGACTATGGGCATGATGGCAGGCTCCTTTGCGCATGAATGACGATGATAAGCCCTGCCGAGAGAAAGCCGAAGGCCAGTGTGCGCCTCCGGCCGATCCACTCAGAATGCCATGGTTTCCCCATCCTCCGGCACCAGCACGCGTTCCTGCATGCCCCGTTCCCCGAGATAGTCGCGCAGCTTGCAGCGTGACAGCAGGGCGTGGTTGACGGCCTCCAGATGGCTGGCTATCAGGGTAGCCCCGGGGGCCGCCTGATGCACCGCCAGCACATCCTCCTTGTTCATGATGATGGCACCCAGCCCGGTGACCTGGGCATCGCCGCAGTTCAGTACGACAACCTCGGGGCTGTGTCTGGCCAGGTTTTGGGCCACCTGTTCGTTCCAGACCGTATCGCCGGCGAGATAGAGGGTCTTCTCGACTGGGTGAGAGAAGACCACCCCGGACACCTCGCCGAGCCGTTCACCGAGCATGGCCATGATGCGATCGCTGCCATGTTGGCCCGCCGTCTGCTGCAGGCGGATGCCGGCGAACTCGCCCTGTTCCCCCAGCAGTCTCACATCCTCGAAGCCGCTTGCCCGCATGGTGTCGGCGTCCTGCTGGTGCTGCACGAACAGGGGAAGGTGTTTGGGCACCAGCTGAGCCGCCACTGGATCCCAGTGATCCAGATGGTCGTGGGTCACTATCACGGCATCCACGTCGAGCAGGGTCGCCATGGGCAGCGGCAGTTCGACCAGGGGGTTGCGCAGATGGCTGTTGGCCATGCCCTCGAAGCCGGGATAGGTCCCCTTGGGGGCCAGCATGGGATCTATGAGGAAGCGGGTACCGGCATAGTGGACGAGCAGGGTGGCGTTGCGAACCTGGGTAATCTTCATGGTGTGATCCTGTGAGTTGGGGGATGCACAGCCAGTATGGCGTGGAGAGGACGGGACCATGAGTGGCCCGCGGGCCCATTATCGATCCTATCGGGCCATTTTTTGTTGGCTGGCCAGGGTGCCGAAAAATCTTTCATTTCTCCCTTGAAAGGAAAAAACCGGCCCCTATATAGATAACAAGGCCGGAACGCTCGACAGAGGTTTCGACCAGGCGCCCGTCCAACAGGAGGGCAAATGATCCGTTATCGCTCACAAGAGGATAATACTATGCGCTCTATCGACTTTTCTCCGCTCTATCGTTCTGCCATCGGTTTCGATCGTCTGGCCAATCTCATCGAGTCTGCAGCCAGCAACGGCAATGCCGGATATCCCCCCTACAACATCGAGCAGCTGGGCGACAGCGACTACCGCATCAGCATGGCGGTGGCGGGCTTCACCCAGGAGGAGTTGGAGCTGAGCTTCCAGGAAAACCTGCTGACGGTGAAGGGCAACAAGCAGGCAGATGGGGAGCGTCATTATCTCTATCAGGGGATCGCCGAGCGAGGCTTCGAGCGTCGCTTCCAGTTGGCGGATTATGTGCGGGTGAAGGGGGCCGATCTCAAGAACGGTCTGCTGCACATCGACCTGGTGCGCGAAGTGCCCGAGGCGATGAAGCCGCGCAAGATAGAGATCAACGGCTAAGCCCGTCTCTGACTTTGCTTATCGGGTGCCGATATGGGCCCACAGTCTTTAAACCTGTTGCTTATTAGAAGGATAGGATTATGCGTAACCTCGATTTTTCTCATCTCTATTCCAATGCCGTCGGCTTCGAGCGGATGGCCCGTGAGCTGGAAGGCCTGTTCGAGCAGAAGACAGCGGCCTATCCCCCTTACAACATCGAAAAGCGGGAGCAAGATGGCTACCGCATCACCCTGGCGGTGGCGGGCTTCGAGCGTGAAGAGCTGGAGCTGGAGACCGAAAATGGCACCCTCAAGATCAAGGGTCGCAAGGTAGCCGCTCCCGCCGAGCGTCAGTTCCTCCATCAGGGGATCGCCGAGCGTGACTTCGAGCTCGCCTTCAAGCTGAGCCAGCACGTCGAGGTGCGGGATGCCCGCCTGGAGCATGGCCTGCTGGTTATCGATCTGGCCCGCGAGCTGCCGGAGGCACTCAAGTCGCGCGCCATCCCCATCGGTCAGGGTGAACAACTGGCGCTGCCGAGCTGATCCGCTCCCTAGACCCGAGTATGAAAAAGGCCTGCAATCGCAGGCCTTTTTGCTGTCTGACGTCGGGCTCAGCGGTAGAGGCCGTTGATCTCCTCCGCCAGGATGGCGATGCCACGGCGCACCAGCTCCTCGCTCTGGGAGTAGTTGAGGCGGATGCACTCCTGGCTGTGACGCCACTCGGGGTCGTCGATACCGGGGAAGAAGTAGTGGCCAGGCACTATCAGCAGGTTCTTGGCCTTCAACCGCTCATAGAGTTCCTGACTGTGGATCGGCAGATCCTCGAACCAGAGCCAGAGGAAGAGGGCCCCCTCCGGCTTGTGGATATGGAAGCGGGGATCCGGGATCGCCTCGCGCAGCAGCTGTACCGCCAGCTCGGCCTTCTGTCGGTAGAAGGGTTTCACCACCTGCTCGCTCAGGGCGATGATCTCGCCGCTCTCGATCATGGGAATGGTGAGGGCCGGCCCCAGGCTGCCCGGCGCGAGGTTGATGATACCGCTCAGGTTGGTGATGGCCCGGATGATCTTCTCATCGGCGATGACGATGCCGCAGCGGGTGCCCGGCAATCCCAGCTTGGAGAGGCTCATGCAGAGGATGGTGTTGGCGTTCCAGAACGGCCTGGCCTCGGTGAAGATGATGCCCGGGAAGGGCACGCCGTAGGCGTTGTCGATGAGCAGCGGGATCCCCTTGTCGCGGGCGATCTGATCCAGGTGTTCTATCTCTTCGTCGGTCAGCACGTTGCCGGTGGGGTTGGTCGGCCGGGAGACACAGATCACTCCGATGTCGTCACTCACCTCCAGGCTCTCGAAGTCCACATGGTATTTGAACTGGCCATCGGCCAGCTTCTCTATGGTGGGCTTGTAGGCCACGAAGTGATCGTCGGAGAGCGCCGAGTCGCCATAGCCGATGTACTCCGGGGCCAGGGGGAACAGCACCTTCTTCTTGCGGCCGTCGGCGAACTCGCCCGCCAGCAGGTTGAACAGATAGAAGAAGGCGTTCTGGCTACCGTTGGTGAGGGCAATGTTGCGGGCCGAGATCTCCCAGCCGAGCTCCTTGCTGAGCAGGGTCGCCAGCGCCTGGGTGAATCTGTCCTTGCCTTGGGGGCCATCGTAGTTGGCCATGGCTTTGACCAGATCACCGCTGTCGAGCAGTGTCCTGGCTTCGGCCTGAAAGCGTTCCAGCATGGCGGGAATGGGGGCCGGGTTGCCGCCTCCCAGCATGATGGCGTCCGGATTGAGCAGCCCCTGATTGAGGTCATCCATGAGTTGAGTGATGCCGGCGTGGCGAGTGAACTTCTCGCCGAACAAGGAAAATTCCATTCGGTGGCGGATCCAGATTGGTTACGGGGATGTAGCACCATAGCTCAGTTTAAAAGTGGGTGTCGATCTAAATAACCGGACGTTCCACGTGGAACGGAGTGCAAGAATTAAACATGGTGATAATCACCATATGTTGGTTTAAAAATGACCACACCAATGTGCCCAACCTCTCCACTTGGTGCCAAAAAAATGATAAAAACAATAAAATCAAATTGTTATAAATCTGGCACGACTATTGGAATGACTATCTGGTCATCTCAACCATACCGGAGAACGCCAGATGAAAACCCTGATCGCCACCCTGATGCTGAGCACCCTGAGCCTGACTGCCATGGCCAACGAAAACCCCAGACCCGAGCTGGACAGCGCCAAGCTGGGGCAGGAGGTGTTGGCCCAGCAGCAACAGGCCTCCCATGCCGTCACGCAGGATGCCATTCATAACCTCAAGCCGCTGGCGTTGGAGACTCTGGTGGTGGAGGTGAGTTCGGCCCATGGTACTCACCCCGAGAGCTGAGGTAGCGCAGGGGCGTGAGCCCGGTGTGCTGCTTGAAGAAGCCGATGAAGGCGCTGTCGCTGGAGAACTCCAGGGCGGTCGCCACCCGGCTGATGGGCTCGGCCTCGGCCAGCAGCTCCATGGCGCGCAACAAACGCCATTGCTGGCGCCAGGCCTGATAATGCATACCCGTATCTCGCATGAAGATGCGGCCTATGGTCTTGTCACTGGCACCCACCCGCTCGGCCAGCCGGTTGAGTCGATCGGGCAGGGTGTCGCCTCCCTTGAGTGCCTGCAACCAGGCTGCCAGACGCGGATCGGCCGGTAGGGGCAGTTGCCACGACTCTCTCGGCGCCTGCGCCAACTCCTCGATGAAGAGTGCCACCGTCCGGCATTGCTCGGCTTCCGCCTTGTCCCATGGCCAGAATGCCATCCGCTCTATGATCGCCTGCAACAGGGGGTTGATGGCGATGACCTGCAAGCCGTCAGGCAGCGCGGGATCCGGGGTGAAATAGAGGGAGCGGTAGGCGACCACGCCGCGCATCCGCACCCTGTGGGAAACCCCAGCCGGTATCCAGGCCGCCCTGCCGGGAGGAAGCAGGCAGAGACGGTTGTCCAGCTCTATGCTCATGCAGCCCGCCTGGGCGAACAGCAACTGATGACGCCCATGTCGATGCTGGCCGGAGTCGTGCCAGCCGAGATCGGAGGCGATGCCGAGCACGGCGCCGCTGAGCCGGTCGGGATCGAAGGGGTCATCGGGCTGAATGAAGGCCATATGTCCTATTTCCGCTATTTATAGTCCTGCTTATTGTAATCAGACAGCCCACACCGCTCTAGACTGACGGCCTCTTGTGAAGGAGGTTTGTCATGAACAACAAGTTGCCACCGCTCTGGCTGGTGGTCGGGCTGATGATGTTTCCCCAGATAGTCGAGACCATCTACAGCCCGGCGTTGACCGGGATCGCCACCCGGTTCGGGGTGAGCGACGGGCAGGCATCCCAGACCCTGTCGGTCTATTTTCTGGCGTTTGCGGTGGGGGTGGTCTGCTGGGGTCGGCTCTGCGATCTCATCGGGCGGCGGCCGGCCATGCTGGCCGGTCTGCTGACCTATGGGCTCGGCACCCTGCTGGCTTTGCTGGCCAACCGGTTCGAGGTCCTGCTGCTGGCTCGCATCGTCTCGGCCTTCGGGGCCGCCGTCGGTTCCGTGGTCACCCAGACCATGCTGCGCGACAGTTACTCGGGGCGCGATCTGGCGCGGGTCTTCTCGGTGATGGGAGTGGCGCTCTCCCTCAGCCCCGTGCTGGGGTTGATGAGCGGGGGATGGCTGGTCGAGGCGTGGGGCTATCTCGGCGTCTTCGCAGGATTGATGGCACTGGCCCTGGTGCTCGGGCTGCTCACGGGCGGCTGGTTGCCGGAGACCCGCCCGGCCGACATGCCCGGGGTTGCCCTCTGGCCCCTGGCATGCCGGATGTGGCGCGATGTCACGCTGTGGCGCAGTGCCCTGCTGGTCGCCCTGTTCAACACCATGCTGTTTGGCTACTACAGCCTGGCTCCCTTCCTGTTCGCCGGTCTGGGGCTGAGCGCCGGGGAGTTTGGCTACTCGGGCCTGGGGTTGGCGTTGGCCACCCTGATCGGCAGCCTGCTGAACAAGAGGCTGTTGGGGAGGGGCTGGGCACCGTCATCCCTCGTCCGGCTGGCCTGCACCCTGGCGTTCATCTGCGGGGCTGGGGTATGGCTGGGTCAGGGCAGCCTCTGGTTCCTGCTGCCCATGATGGGGACCGTGGTGGCTTTCGGGGTGGCGATACCGAATGTGCTGAGCCAGGCCTTGCTGGCGTATCGTGAAGTGGCAGGCAGCGCCGGCGCCCTGTTCGGGCTGGCTTACTACCTGCTGCTCAGCCTGGGGCTGGCGGTGGCGGCGAGCCTGCAGGATCTGGGGATCCTGCTCGTCGGCTGCGGGGGCTTGGCCCTGTTGTGTGGTGGTCGTCGTTCCACGTGAAACATCAGCTGCCGATAAAACGGTAGCCGATGCCGGATTCGGTCTCGATCAGGCTGGGTTGCTGGGGATTGTCACCCAGCTTCTTGCGCAGGCTGGCGATGACGATGCGCAGGTAGTGGGTGTCTTCCTTGTGGCTGGGGCCCCAGATGTCGTTGAGCAGCTGGGTCTGCAGCACCAGTTTGCCGGGATGGCATACCAGGGCCTGCAGCAGGGCGAACTCCTTGCGGGAGAGGGAGACATCTTCCCCGTTCAGGCTCACCTTGTGATTGCTGGTATCCAGGCTGAGGCCGCACTGGGGGAAGTGGCGGTGTTCTCCGCTGCTGGCCCCTGCCCGCTGCCGGAGCAGCACGCGGATCCGCGCCATCATCTCCTGGATGCCAAACGGCTTGCTCATGTAGTCGTTGGCCCCCGCGTCCAGCAGCCGTACCTTCTCCTGTTCCGAGTCCCTGGCCGACAACACCAGCACAGGATGCTGGTGGTGTTCGCGGATGCTCTGCAGTATCTGGATGCCATCCCCATCAGGCAGGCCGAGGTCCAGGATCACCAGATCCGGATTGAGGTGGCGGTACTGCATCAACCCCTCGGTGACGCCCACGGCCTCGCTGACCTGGTGCCCCTCGGCGACCAGGCTGATGCGCAGGAAGCGGCGGATCGCCGCCTCGTCATCGATGACCAGAATGTGTGCCATCTAGCCTCCTGCGCCGAAAAGGGTGGCACTCATCATAAGTGCTTGGCTGTGCGTCATGTCCCCATTACCTCGGGTGCGTTGAGAGAGAGCGGCAGGGAGATGCGCATGCAGGTGCCGTTGCCGTTGGGTCCGGCGAACGCCCAGATGCGGCCGCCGTGAGCCTCTATCATAGCGCGGGAAATGGCGAGGCCAAGCCCGGTGCCACGGCTGCCGCAATCCCCGACCGGCTGGGTGTAGAAGAGGTTGAAGATCTTGTCCCGGTCCGATTCGGCGATGCCCACCCCGATGTCGATGATGTCGATGATGAGATCCGGGTTGGCCACCATCACCTTGAACTCTATGGGGGTGCCGGCTGGCGAGTAGCGGGAGGCGTTGTCGAGTATGTTGACCAGCACCTGCTCGATCAGGGCGCCGTGCACATAGAGCGCGGGGATCTGCTGATCGAAGTGCACCAGCAGCTTGTGCTGGCGCCAGGAAGAGTCCAGCCGCCTGCGGGCGCTCTCCAGCAGATCGGCGAGGTCGACCCAGTCCCGCTTCAGCTGGAAGTCCGGCGAGCCGATGCGGGTCATGTCCAGCAGGTTCTGCACATAGCTGTGCAGGCGGCGCGCCTCGTCCTGTACCGAATGCAGGAGTTCACTGCGATCCTCCTGGCTTATCCGGTCACCGTACTCCAGCAGGGTGCTGCCGGCCCCCATGATGGTGGCCAACGGCGTCTTCAGGTCGTGGGAGACGGAGGAGAGCAGGGCGGCGCGCAGCCTGTCCGTCTCGGCCTGCAACTGGCTGTCGGCGAGCCGTTCGCTGAGATCTATCCGGGCGAGGGCGGCGCGGATGTCGGTGAGCAGGGCCTGCAGCTGATGCTCGGCGGAGGAGGCCAGGGGATTGGTCAGCCGGATCCCCAGCACCAGATCGTCGGTGAGGGGGTGGTACTGGGCCTCGGCCGCATTGAGGGTGGCGGTGTGGGCGCCGGCATACTGCTTCTGGGCCAGGCACCAGTCGATGGCCGCCTTGTCTGTCTGGCCGGGGCCGGGTGGAGCATCTCCCGCCCGGTATTGATAATCCTTGTCGAGGGCGAACACGGGTTGGCCCAGAGCCAGGGAGATGGCCTGGGTGCCTTGCCGCAACACCTCCACCGGGCTGCTGGCGGTGGCCAGCCCCTGACTCAGGGAGAGCAGGGCATTGCCGAGCTGCTGGGTCTCCCGTAGTCCCACCAACTGCTGGCGCTGGCGGGAGGCGAGCCGACCCGCCGTCACACCGACGATGAGCAGCACGAACAGGGTGAGCAGATCGCTGTGACTGGCCACGCTGAGGGAGAAGTGGGGGGCGACGAACAGCAGATTGTGAGCCACGAAGCCGAGCACGGCCGCCAGTATGGCGGGCACCAGGCTGGTGGAGAGCGCCGTGGCCAGCACCCCCAGCACGAACAGCAGGGGCAGGGAGGCGGGAGGCAGCCAGTGGGAGAGACCCCAGGCCAGGGCCGAGGTGAGGCTCATGATGCAAATGGCCATCAGGCTCTGACGCACCTCCTTGCGACCCGAGGGATGCAGACCCAGGCCCTGCTTGCGCTTCTCCGTGTCCACCAGGGTGATCTCGAACCCGCGAGCATTCCTGAGCAGGTGCTGTACCAGGGAGCGGCGCCAGGGGGACTGGTGAGGCTTGCCGAGCAACAGCTGGGAGACCTGCTGCTGCTCGGCGGTTTCCAGCAGGGCATCGGCCACCGCCGGGCTGGAGAGGGTCAGCACCTTGGCCCCGAGCTGAGACGCCAGTGCCAGTGCCTGCTCCAGTTCGGCCGAGCGCTGCCCCTTGCTGTCGATGTGCACCACCAGCCAGGGCAGCTGGCGGCGCTGGGCAAATCGGTGGCCATAGCGGACCAGGGAGGCGCTGTGCTGATCCCCGAGGCAGACCATCAGCTTGCCCCGCAGCGGGAGCGTGCTCTTGCCCGCCGCCTGCCATTGCAGTTGCAGATCCCCCTCCACGTGGCTGGCCGCAGTCTGCATCGCCAGCTCGCGCAGCGCGGTCAGGTTGTTGAGGGAGAAGAAGGATTGCAGGGCCGCCTTGGCCTGATGGGGCACATAGACCTTGCCCTCCTTGAGTCGCCCCAGCAACTCCTTGGGGGGGAGGTCGATGAGCACCAGGCTGTCCGCCTCCAGCAGCACCTGATCCGGCAGCGTCTCCTTGACCCTGACCCCGGTCAGTTGCCAGACGAGATCGTTGAGGCTCTCCAGATGCTGCACGTTGAGGGTGGTGTAGACGTCGATACCGGCACCGAGCAACTCCTCCACATCCTGCCAGCGCTTCTCGTGGCGGCTGCCGGGGGCATTGGTGTGGGCCAGCTCGTCCACGACTGCGATGGCCGGTTTGCGTTCGAGCAGGCCGTCCAGATCCATCTCCTCCAGCCGCTGCTGGCGGTGGTAGAAGAGCTGGCGTGGCTGGATGGGAAGCTTGTCCAGCAGGGCCAGGGTCTCCTGGCGACCGTGGGTCTCCACCACCCCGATGAGGATGTCGGTGCCTTCCTTGGCCTGCTCCCGCACGGCCTGCAACATGGCGTAGGTCTTGCCGACGCCTGGGGCGGCGCCGAGGAAGACCTTCAGCTTGCCCTTGTGTTCTTCTTCCAGGCTGGCCAACAAAGCGTCGGCCCTGACCTCATCACGCATCCCTTAGTCCCCATCGAGAGTCCCTATCGATCAACAGCCGGCTTGGCTCAATCATCTGTATCACTGCCTGTATGTCGCCGAGTCAGCCCAGACTGTCGCCGTGCTTCTCTGCCTCAGCCAAATGGCAGACCCGGCACAAGATGCCGGGTCATCATCATCAGGCGTCCTTGTCGAGCTGCAGGTTCAGCTCGAGGATGTTGACCACTTGTGGGCCAAGGATACCAGCTTGTGTGGCGGACTTGACTCGTTCCGTCAGCACGGCGGGATCCAGCCCCCGTTCCTTGGCCACCCTGTCCACCTGGGACAACACGGCATCCAGCGGCAGGTGGGGATCCAGTCCCGAGCCGGAGCGGGTCAGCAGGGCCGGTGACGGGTTGCCGGGCTGGGTCTTGGCCGCCTCATTGGCAAACTCGGCCCGCAGGGGGGAGCTCATGCCGAGGTTGCTGGCGCCGCTGCCTATGGTCGCGAAGTCGCTGGCGGAGGGGCGGGAGTGGAAGTAATCCGCCCGTTCGAATTTCTGTGCCAGCAGGGCGCTGCCGATCAGCTGTTGTTTGTCATTGGTCAGCTGGCTGCCGTTGGCCTGCCAGGGGAACAGCACCTGGGCCAACCCGGTCACGGCCAGGGGATAGGCAACCCCCAGCAGCAGGGTCAGGGTCAGCAGGGTTCTGATTGCAATCATGATATGTCCTTAATTCCTGAACGGAATTTATGGGATGCGGGCCAGACCCGCACCCCCGTATTGGTTACACCAGACCGAGGCCGGTGACGACCAGATCGATGAGCTTGATGCCGACGAAGGGGATCAGCAGACCGCCGACCCCATAGATAAGCAGGTTGCGGCGCAGCAGGCTGGCTGCCGACTCCTGCAGGCTGACCCCGCGCAGGGCTAGGGGCACCAGCGCCACTATGATCAGGGCGTTGAAGATGATGGCCGACAGGATGGCGCTCTGTGGGCTGCCCAGCTGCATCAGGTTCAGCACCCCGAGTTGCGGGTAGGCGGCGATGAACAGGGCCGGCAGTATGGCGAAGTACTTGGCCACGTCGTTGGCGATGGAGAAGGTGGTCAGGGCTCCCCGGGTCACCAGCAACTGCTTGCCTACCAGCACCACGTCCAGCAGCTTGGTGGGGTTGGAGTCGAGATCCACCAGGTTGCCCGCCTCCTTGGCGGCCTGGGTCCCCTCGTTCATGGCCAGCCCCACGTCGGCCTGGGCCAGGGCCGGGGCGTCGTTGGCGCCGTCACCACACATGGCCACCAGGCGGCCGTCGGCCTGCTCCTGGCGGATATAGGCCAGCTTCTTCTCCGGGGTCGCCTCGGCGATGAAGTCGTCCACCCCGGCCTCGGCGGCGATGGCAGCTGCCGTCAGCGGGTTGTCACCGGTGATCATCACGGTGCGTATCCCCATGTGGCGCAGGGTCTGGAAGCGCGCCTTGATGCCGGGTTTGATGATGTCCTTGAGGTACACCACCCCGAGCAGCTGCTCGTGAGTACAGACCAGCAGCGGCGTCCCCCCCTGGCGGGCGATGTGATCGACGGATTTGAGGATGAGCTCGGGCACCCCCTTGCGTTCGAGGGAGAGGTAGTTCAGCACGGCGTCCACCGCGCCCTTGCGGTATTGGTGGCCGTTGCGATCCAGGCCGCTCAGCCGAGTCTCGGCGCTGAAGGGGATCACCCTGTCGCTGTCCAGCTGGCTCGGTTTGGCCATGCTCTTGCCGGCCAGGGTCAGGATGGACTTGCCTTCCGGGGTGTTGTCACCCAGGGAGGCCAGCATGGCAGCCTGGGCCAGCAGGGAGGGATCCACCCCGGGGGCCGGGATCAGCTCGTCCGCCATGCGGTTGCCGAAGGTGATGGTGCCGGTCTTGTCCAGCAGCAGGGTACGCACGTCACCGGCAGCCTCTACGGCACGGCCGGATTTCGCGATCACGTTGAGCTTCACCAGCCTGTCCATGCCGGCGATGCCGATGGCGGAGAGCAGGCCGCCTATGGTGGTCGGGATCAATGTGATGAAGAGCGCGATCAGATAGAGCCTGGGGACCTGGGTGCCGTTGTAGTCGAGGAACCAGGGCAGGGTGGCGACCACCAGCAGGAAGATCAGGGTCAGACCCACCAGCAGGGCGTCCAGTGCCATCTCGTTCGGCGTCTTCTGGCGCTTGGCCCCTTCCACCAGGGCGATCATGCGATCCAGCGTGCTCTCTCCCGGGTTGTTGCTGACCCGGATCCAGATCTCGTCGGAGACGACTGTGGTGTTGCCGGTCACGCCGCTGCGATCCGTGCCTGACTCGCGGATCACGGGGGCGGATTCCCCGGTGATGGCGGCCTCGTTGACCGAGGCGATGCCGGCGATGACCTCGCCGTCCGCCGGGATCATCTCGCCGCTGCGTACCAGCACCAGATCTCCCTTGAGCAGGCTGGTGGCGGGCACCCACTCTCCCTTGTCATCCCGCGGGTGGGTGACCTTGCGGGCCTTGAGCTGGTTCAGACCGGCCTTCAGGCTGTCTGCCCTGGCCTTGCCGCGGCCTTCGGCCAGGGTCTCGGCGAAGTTCGCAAACCAGAGGGTGAGCCAGAGCCAGGCGGTCAGCTGCCAGGCCAGGCTGGGGGCCACCCCGGACAGGGGTTGGCCCATCAGGGACTCGACGGTCGCCATCACGGCGGCCAGCCAGAGGGTGAACAGTATGGGGCTGCCAAACAGCGCCTTTGGATTGAAGCGATAAAGGGCTTCAATCATGGCCTGGGCGACCTGTGAACGACGTGACTTGGCCTTGATCTTGTCGGTGCCAGTGGCCACTGAAATGGATTTGCTCATTAGAAAGCTCCCTGCATCAGGGTGAGGTGTTCTGCGACCGGTCCCAGCGCCAGTACGGGCAGGAAGGAGAGGCCACCTATCAGCAATACGGTGATGATCAGCAGGGTCACAAACAGCGGGCCGCTGATCGGGAAGTCCCCTGAGCCCGTCTCCTGGCGCTGTGCGCGGGAGAGTTGGCCGGCGATGGCCAGCACGGGGATGATGTAGCCGAAGCGACCGAGCAGCATGGCCAGGCCGATGGCGATGCACTGCCAGCTGTCGCCGGCGGCGAAGCCACCGAAGGCGGAGCCGTTGTTGCCGGAGGCGGAGGCATAGGCGTAGATCAGGCGAGACAGACCGTGGGGGCCGTCGTGACCTATGATGGTGCTGGCGGTTGGCGTCAGCAGCGTGATGCCGCCGATCACCAACACCCCGACCGGCATCACCAGCATGCTGGCGACTACCCACTTCATCTCTGTGATGCCGAGACGCTTGCCCAGATAGGTCGGGGTACGCCCCACCATCAGGCCGCACAGGAACACTGTCAGCAGCACGAACAGCATCATGCCGTAGATGCCGGCGCCCACGCCGCCAAACACCACCTCACCCAGCAGCATGTTGATCATGCCGACCATGCCGCCGAGGGGGGTGAAGCTGTCGTGCATGGCGTTGACCGAGCCGTTTGAGGCTGATGTGGTCGCTACTTCCCAGATGCTGGACAGCACGGGGCCGAAACGGCTCTCCTTGCCTTCCCAGTTACCCGCCTGGGTGCTGAGGTGGGCGAGGGACGGGTCCGGTTGCAGCTCCTGGTAGAGAGAGAGGCTAAGGCCGAGCACGAACAGCAGGGTCATGGCGGTGAGGATGGCGCGGCCGTGACCGCTGTGTTTCACGTACCGGCCCAGGGTGCAGACCAGGGCGGCAGGCAGGGTCAGCAGGGTGACCATCTCCAGCCAGTTGGTGAAGGCGGTGGGGTTCTCGAACGGATGGGCCGAGTTGACACCGAAGAAGCCGCCGCCGTTGGAGCCGAGCTGCTTGATGGCGATCTGGGAAGCGGCCGGACCGAGCGGCATCAGCTGCTCCTGACCCTCCAGGCTGTGGAACGGCAGGTAGGCCGACAGACTCTGGGGAACCCCCTGCCACACCAGCAGCAGCGCCATGACGAATGCCATGGGCAACAGCACATAGAGGCAGAAGCGCACCAGATCCTGCCAGAAGTTGCCCAGATGGGTCGTCTGTTGGCGGGTGATGCCACGGAACAGGGCGACGGCCACGGCGGCACCGGTGCCGGCGGAGACGAAGTTCTGGGTGGTGAGCCCGACCATCTGGCTGAAATAGGAGAGGCTGGCCTCACCGGAATAGGCTTGCCAGTTGGTGTTGGTCATGAAGCTGACCGCGGTGTTGAAGGCGAGCTCCCAGCTCAGCCCCGGCAGGTTCTGCGGGTTGAGGGGCAGCAGGTCCTGCGCCATCAGGATCAGGAACAGCAGGCCGAAGCCCGCGCCATTGAAGGCGAGCAGGCTGATGGCGTATGACTTCCAGTCCTGCTCCCGTCCATCGGACCCACAGCAGGCCATGGTCGCTCGCTCGACGGGGGATAACCAGCGGGTTTGCCCCTCGAACACCCTGTACATGTAACCGCCGAGCAGGGGTGCTGGCAGCAGGACCAGTAGCACGAAGGCGATTGGATAGATGATCTCTTGCCACATGATGGGGTCCCTCATTCATGACTGCGTGTGAGAGCACGCAGCAGATAGCCCAGCAGGGCGAGGACCAGCAGCAGATATAGCCAATTCATATAAATTCCCTTGGTGTAATTGACACCACAAGGGTACGTAGAGAGGGCGTAAAGGCGCCATAAAGCGGGGAATGGGGGGCGTAAAGTTGGCGTAAAAACGGGGCCGATGGGGCCTGGGTGAAGAAAACCCGGCCTGGGCCGGGTTGAGTGCTAGTTGGCTGCATCTTCGCTCACGGCGTCGCAGACGCCGGGAAGCGGGCGGCTTTAACGCATGGTGACGCACTTTTCCGCGCTGATGGGGTGGAACGGGGCAACACAGTCGTCAGGAGGCTGGCCCGTTGGCGCCGTGGTTAGCGCATGGTCACAAATTCTTCTGCGCTGGTGGGGTGAATGGCGACGCAGTTGTCGAAGTCCGCCTTGGTGGCCCCCATCTTCATGGCGACGCCGAAGCCTTGCAGTATCTCGTCCATGGCGAAGCCGATGCCGTGCAGGCCGACCACCTTCTCCTCCGGCCCCGCGCACACCAGTTTCATGCGGGTGGGCTGACGATGCTGGGTCAGGGCCGAGTACATGGCGGTGAACTGGCTGCGGTAGACCTTCACCTGGTCCTCCCCATACTGGGCGATGGCCTCCGGCTCGGTCAGACCTATGGTGCCTATGGGGGGGTGGCTGAACACCACGGTCGGTACCAGATCGTAGTTGAGGTGCTCGTTCGGCTTGTTGTTGAACAGCCGCTCGGAGAGGCGACGACCGGCGGCGACGGCGACCGGGGTGAGCTGGATGCGGCCCGTGTTGTCACCCACCGCATAGATATTGCCGACATTGGTGTTCTGGAACTTGTCGGTGGGGATATAGCCCCGCTCATCCAGTTCGATGCCGGCGGCGGCCAGGTTCAGCTTGTCGGTGGCGGGGGCCCGGCCTATGGCCCAGATCAGGCAATCGACGGTGAGGTGGCGGCCATCTTCCAGCTGCAGGGTCAGGCTGTCGTCGGCATTCTTGATCACCGCCTTGGGAATGGCGTGGGTATGCAGCTTGGGGCCTTCGGCGGCCATGATCTCCACCAGGGTTTCCTGGATCATGGGATCGAAGCTGCGCAACGGGCCCTGCTTGCGCACCACCAGGTGAGTCTCTGAGCCAAGGGCCTGCATCACGCCGGCGATCTCGACTGCGATATAACCGGCCCCCACCACGGCGACCCGCTTGGGTTGTGCCTCGAGGGCGAAGAAGCCGTCGGAGTCGATGCCGAATTCGGCGCCCGGGATGGTCGGCACCTCCGGGTGACCGCCGGTGGCGATCAGGATGTGGTCCGCCGTATAGCGCTCACCATCGACTTCTACCGTGTTGGCGTCGACGAAACGGGCGAAGCCCCGGATGACAGTGATCTGATTCTTGCCGAGCACCTTCTCATAGGATTGGTGGATGCGGCCGATGTAGGCCTGACGGGATTCCACCAGCTTGGCCCAGCTGAAGTGATTGAGGGTGGTGTCGAAGCCATAGTCGGCACCATAGCGCAGGGCATCGGCGATCTGGCCGGCATACCACATGGCTTTCTTGGGGACGCAACCGACGTTGACGCAGGTACCGCCCAGGGCCTTGGCCTCGATGAGGGCGACTCTCTTGCCGTGCATGGCCGCCCGGTTGGCCGAGGCGATGCCGCCACTGCCGCCGCCGATGGCGATGTAGTCAAAATGCTGTGCCATGGTGTGGTTCTCCGCTGGTTAAAAAAGCTATCACAGCATGATGGGGACAAAGGGGCTGGCTCACAAGAGCCAACCGTCACTTCTGTGCGATGGGCAGGCTGATGTGGAACTGGGCTCCCTGGCCCGGCTCGCTGGCGCAATTGATGCGCCCGCGCAGCAGTTGCACCACCAGGTTGTAGATGATGTGGGTACCTAGCCCGCTGCCTCCGTGGCCCCGCTTGGAGGTGACAAAGGGATCGAAGATGCGTGGCAGTATCTCGGGGGGGATGCCGCGACCGTTGTCGCTGTAATCGATGACGAGCTCGTCGCCGCGCCGTTCCACCTTGATGCTGATCTTCTTGGGTCTGTCCCAGCCATCGAAGCCGTGATTGATGGAGTTGAGGATGAGGTTGGAATAGATCTGGGTGAAGCTGCCCGGGAAGGAGTGGAGGCTCAGCTTGGGATCGCACTGGATGTCGACCTCGCACTGGGCCTTCTTCAGCTTGTGACCGAGCGACACCACTACCTGGTGCAGGTTGTCCGCCAGGCTGAAGGTGTAGCGTGCCTCGGAGGATTGATCGACGGCCACCTGCTTGAAGCTGGCGATCAGCTCGGAGGCGCGTCTCAGGTTGCCCTGCAGCAACTGCATCGACTCGTCGAGGTTCTGGGTGAACTCGGTCAGGTAGGAGCGGGAGAGCTGCTTGGCATCGATGTGCTGCTTGAAGTCGACCACCCGCTCCTGCAGGTAGGAGGAGGCGGTGACGCTGATGCCGATGGGGGTGTTGATCTCGTGGGCGACCCCGGCCACCAGCGAGCCGAGGGAGGCCATCTTCTCCGACTCCACCAGGGTCTGCTGGGCCTGTTTCAGGTCGTCGTAGGCCTTGCCGAGCTGCTCATTGGCATCGCTCAGGCTGCGGGTACGGTCGGCCACCTTGCCTTCCAGCTGTTCGTTGAACAGGGTGATCTCCCGCTCCACCTTCTTGAGGCGGGTGATGTCGTAGCCGAATCCAATCAGATACTTGAGGTTGGGGCCCTCGTAGAAGGGGGCGAAGGTCCATTGCAGGGTCAGCTCCTCCCCCTGCTGGTCATGCATGACTATCTCGCGATCCGAGAGGGAGCCCTGCTCGGCCAGCAGCTCGGCCAGCTCGGTTTTTTGCTCTGGGGTGACAAACAGATCCAGCCAGTTGTGCTGCAGCAGCTCCTGATGGTGATAGCCGGTGAGCATGATGGCGGCCGGGTTGATGCTGGCGATGTTGAGATCCGGCTCCATGCAGCAGATGACCATGTTGGCCGAGTTGATCAGGGTTGCGGAGAAGTCCCGCTCCTGCTGCAGCTGATCGGCCGCCTGATGGCGGGCGGTGAACTCGTCATTCAATCGGGTGCGCATCTGGTTGAGGGTGGCCGCCAGTAGATCGAACTCATCCGGATGCTTGCGAGGCTGGGCCCTGCCCTCCAGGGTCAGCTCCAGGGTCAGCCGGTCCAGGCTCAGGCGCTGGGCGTAGCTGACGATGCGGTTGATATGACGGATCACCAGATAGTAGATGATGACCAGGATGCAGAAGGAGACGAGCAGCGTCTTGATGGTCTGGCTGACCAGGATGAGCACGGATTTTTCGATGAGGCGCTGATAAATCTGATCCAGGGAGGCGGCCACGAAGAGCTTGCCCACCACTTCCCCCTGATAGGTGAGGTTGAACTCCCGGGAGATGTCGTACTGCTCTCGTTCCACCCCCTGGGTGAGCAGCGGCACTTCGGAGTTGCCCAGCATCTCCTTGACCATCACGAACTGCATGTTGGGCAGGTTCATGATGCCCTCTATCTGCACCTTGACCTGTTCCTCGTCCAGGTTCCACAGGCTGGCGGAGATGGGCTGCAGGAAGGAGGCCTCGATCTGATCGATGCTCGCTTCGATGACGGTCACATCCTTGTTGTAGTCCCAGGCGAGCTGCAACACGGTAATGATGAGCGCCAGCACAGTACTGCAGATCAGAATGTAGGAGAGCAGACGGTAAGAGAGTCCGTTAAGGCCGACGGCCTTGGAGAAGAGTCCTGACATGGCGTCCTTGCGGTCTGGATTGAGTGCGGTTTAGTGTAACTGCTTCATGTGGCGATGTCGTGTGTCATGGAATGGATATAAGAAAGGCCCCGAAAGGGGCCTTTTTGGTATTAATGCGGGATCAGTGGTTTCCCTTCGCCTTGGCCGGAATGGACTCATCGAATTCCGGCAGCGGTTTGTGCTCTGAGGCCAGGAAGGTGTAGATCACCGGCAGCACGAACAGGGTGAACAGGGTACCTATGGCCAGCCCCGCGACGATGACGATACCGATGCTGAAGCGCTGGGCCGCGCCGGCGCCGGAGGCGTAAAGCAGCGGGATGAGGCCCGCTATCATGGCCGCCGTGGTCATCAGTATGGGGCGCAGTCGCACCTTGGCCGCCTGCATCACCGCCTGCATCCGGTTCAGACCGTGCAACAACTGCTCTTCCTTGGCCACCTCACAGATCAGAATACCGTGCTTGGTAATCAGACCGACCAGGGTGATGAGGCCCACCTGGGAGTAGATGTTCATGGTCGCCAATCCCCAGGCCAGCGCGATCAGGGCGCCGCTGATGGCGAGCGGGACCGAGACCATGATGACCAGGGGGTCACGAATGGACTCGAACTGGATGGCCAGCACCAGGAAGATGATGGCCAGTGCCAGCGCGAAGGTGGCATAGAGGGCATTGCCTTCGGTCACGAACTGGCGAGCCTCACCCATGAAGTCGTAGCGATAGCCTTGGGGCAGCTTCTCTTCGGCGGTGGCCTTGAACCAGTTGATCGCATCACCCATGGCCACGCCCGGTGCCGGTACGGCGCCTATGGTGGCGGAGTTCAGCTGGTTGAAGTGGGGCAGGGCGCGGGGCTCACCCATGATCTCGATGCTGATCAGGCTGCCGAGGGGGATGGACTTGCCGTCGGCGGCGCGCACGTAGTAACCCTTCATGGATTCGGGGTTCATACGGAACTTGCGTTCCACCTGGGGGATCACCTCGTAGGAACGGCCATCCAGATCGATACGGTTGACGTAGCCATCCGCCATCATGGTACCCATGGTGGTGCCTATGTCCTGCATGGTGATGCCGTAGGCACCGGCCTTGTCCTTGTCGATGTTGATCTTCATGGTGGCCGAGTCGTAGTTCAGATCGAGATCCGAATAGACGAACTGACCGTTGGCCTGGGTGGCCGCCAGCATCTCACCCGCGATCAGGAACAGGCTCTCGAAGCTGTTCGGGGTGGTGATGACGAACTGGATGGGCAGACCGCTGGACGCACCCGGCAGTTCGGGGAACTGGAAGGTGGTGATGGCCATGCCGGGGATGTCGGTCACCAGACCGGCGACCCTGTCCAGCACCTCTTTCTGGCTCGCCTCACGCTCGCTCCAGGGCACCATGGACGCGATGCCGAACGCCTGGTTGGAGTTGAACACCCCGGAGAAGACCTGGGCATAGGCGATTTCCGGTTGCTCATCCAGGATCTTGTTCACATCGATCATGGTGTTTTCGATGTAATCCAGGTTGGCATTGGACGGCGCCGTCGCCAGGACCGCCATGACCCCCTTGTCTTCCGACGGGGCCAGCTCACTCGGGATGAACTTGAACAGCAGCGGCAGGCTGGCGAACACGATGACGGCGAACAGCACCACCACGATGCGTTTTTGCATCACGGCGTGCAGCATGCGGTCGTAGCGTTCCGTCATCCTGTCCAGCAGGTGGTGCACCGTGCTCTCGAACTTGTTCGGCTTGGCGTTGGCCTTGAGCATCTTGGAGCACATCATGGGGGAGAGGGTCAGGGCTATGATGCCCGAGACGAACACCGCCCCCGCCAGGGTCAGCGCGAACTCCTTGAACAGGGAGCCCGTGATGCCTCCCATCAGGGCGATGGGCGCATACACGGCGGCCAGGGTGACCGTCATGGCGATAACCGGTATGGCTATCTCCCTGGTGCCTATGATGGCGGCCCTGAAGGGCTCTTCTCCCTCCTTGATGTGCCGGTCGACGTTCTCCAGCACCACGATGGCGTCATCCACCACCAGGCCGATCGCCAGCACCATGGCCAGCAAGGTCATGAGATTGATGGAGAAGCCGAACACATCCATCATCATGACCACGCCGATCAGGCTCAGGGGTATGGTGATGATGGGGATGATGACGGCCCGGAAGGACCCCAGGAACAGGGTGATCACCACCAGTACGATGGCGGCCGCCTCCAGTATGGTCTTGATAACCTCGTGGATGGACTCGTTGATGGCGATGGTGGAGTCATACAGCACGTTGGTCTGCATGGTGCTCGGCATGTTGCGCTTGAGGTCCGGCAGCAGCTCCAGCACATCGTGGGCTATGGTGATGGGGTTCGCTGTCGGCGCCGCGTTGATAGCGACGACCACGGCCTCTTTGCCGTTGGCACTGGCGCGATAGATGTCGTGGCTCTTCTCCAGGGTCACCTTGGCGATGTCGGAGAGGCGGATCACCTTGCCGTCACGGGTGGCCACCACCAGGCGCTTGAGCTCATCCGTGCTCTCGACCTGGGTCTTGGCATTGCCGTTGAACAGGGTGAAGTAACCGGTCGCCTGACCCGTGGCGGACTGATAGTTGTTGCTGTTGAGCACCGTCATCACGTCGCTGGCGGTCAGATCGAAGGCCGCCATCTTGGCCGGATCCAGCCATACCCGCAGGGCAAATTCGACCCCGCCGTAGATGTCGATCTTGGAGACCCCGCCCACGGTAAACAGCTGGGGCTTGATGACCCGTTCCAGGTAGTCGGTGATCTGGCTGGAGCTCAGCTCGGGGCTGGTGAAGCCCATGTAGAGCACCGCCGTGGTGGAGCCGGTGGAGGAGGTGACCGAGGGGTCTTCCGCCTCTTTGGGCAACTGGGAGCGCACCGAGTTCACCTTGGCCAGGATGTCGGACAACGCGGCGTTGGGGTCGGTGTTGAGCTTCATATAGGCGGTGATGGTGGAGCTGCCCAGCTGACTGGAGGAGGTCATGAAGTCGATGTTGTCGGCTTGCGCGACCGCCTGCTCAAGGGGCTGAGTGATGAAGCCCTGGATCAGATCCGAGCTGGCCCCGTAGTAGCTGGTACTGACCGTGATCACCGTGTTGGTGACCTCGGGGTACTCCCGCACCTGCATCTTGAAAATGGCCTGGAAGCCCAGCAAGGCGATCAGGAAGCTGATCGAGATTGCCAGCACCGGCCGTTTTATGAATATGTCGGTAAATCGCATCGTAGATCTCCGCGCTTACAGCATCGGGGTTTGTGCCGGAACGGCCAGGGCATCGTTCTTGACCACGCGCACCTTGGTATCGTTACTCAGGCGAACCTGACCCGACAACACGATTTCATCGCCAGCCTTGATGCCGGACAGCACATGGACATCGTTGCCGCGGCGCTCACCGGCCTTGACCACGACCTGCTTGGCCCGCTTGGCTCCCTCCACATCATGAATGATGTAGACGTTCTCCCCATACAGGGTGAAGGAGATGGCGGACTGCGGGATCACGATCTGATCCTTGACCGTCGGCAAAATGATGCTGGCGCGCGCAAACATGCCGGAGCGAAGCTGGCCGTCGTTGTTCGGGATGGCTGCCTGCACCTGGATCAGACCGCTCTGGTAGTTGACCGCGGGTTCGATGGCGGTGATCTGGCCCTCAAACTGATCGTTAGGGTAGGCGTCTACCCCAATCTTGATGGTCTGACCGAGGGAGATCTTGGTGATGTCGGTCTGGGGTACGGTGAAGCGCAGGCGCATCACGCTGGTGTCTTCCAGTCGCACTATCTCGGTGCCCGGCTCCAGATACTGGCCGAGGAAGACGTTGCGCAGACCCACGGCACCGCCGAAGGGGGCGCGTACTTCACGGCGGGCTATGGTGCCCTTCAGGCTCTCGATGTCGGCCTCGAGGGAGCGGTAGCTGGCCTCGGCGTCATCCAGCTGATCCCGGGAGATGGAGTTCTTCTGGTACAGGTTCTGGTAGCGCTCGAACTTGGCGCGCGCCGCCGGCAGCCTGGCCTGGGAAGACTTCAGATTGGCCTTTTCCACGCTGGAGTCCAGGCTCAGCAGCAGTTGATCCGGCTTGACCTGGGCACCCGACTCGAAGCTGATGTTGTCTATGGTGCCTGCCAGCTCGCTGGAGAGGGTCACCCCCTGGTTCGGCTCGATGAAACCGATCGCTTCTATGGTGGGTACCCAGTCCTGTGCCTTGGTCACCATGGCGGTCACCGGGAACTCGGGCTCGGGGCGGTTGGCCATAAACTCCGCAATCTTCTTCTGTTTGAACAAATTGAAACCGATGACACTGCCAAACAGAACGAGTGCAATCAGCAACATGATGGCCATCCACTTTTTCATGAACAGGCTCCTGTGGTGGAAAAATTAGGGTTTAAAATGGCATTCCAGCTGGCTCTTATCGCGGTTTCCAGCTGTTCCTGCGTCAATTCAAAAGGGTGGGCCCGACGCAACTGCGCCAGGTTGGCCACGCAATCCAGGCTCAGTGTCTGCAACACCAGGACGGGTAAATCGATAAACAATCCCTGTTGGCGACCCTGTTCAAAAAAGTTTTCAAGCGGCGCCCACGCCGCCATTATGACCGGATCCTGCTCCAATTCAGCCCCCAGTGGGGAACTTTCGTACTGCAATTTACATTTCAGTGCGTTGGGGCTGTTGATGAAGATGGACTCTATGTTGAGCCACAGGCGCCGATACTGCCGAAATGACACCTCCTCTATCTGCACGCCCTCCATGACCAGAGGATGACACTTGAGGATAGTGTGCTTGTACAACTGGCGGATCAGGTCATCCTTGTCGCTGAAGTAGCGGTAGATGGTCCCCGCGGCGACATTGGCTTTCTTGGCGACCACGGCGATGGAGAGGCCGAAGAAGCCTTGCTCGCCGAGGACCTCGCGCGCTGCCTCGAAAATGCGCTCTTTCTTATCCATGTATCTTCCGACTGCAACGGCTGAATGAACGTTCATTCATTCTAGGTTGAGAAGTGGGCAAGTCAAGGGGAGGGAAGGGGTTTCCCGTGGGATCCGCCGCCGAAAGTGGGTCGACTGAGGACGATTTCCAACTGGCATGGGCAGAAAAGCTATAAAACCGCACAAAGCGATGGAAAAACAGACGGTTGATTCGTCGAGATGAAAAAACAGTGGACAAGGCAGACTCCATCATCAATAATGCGCCCCGTTCGACAGCGTAGCGCCCGTAGCTCAGCTGGATAGAGCGCTGCCCTCCGGAGGCAGAGGTCACAGGTTCGAATCCTGTCGGGCGCACCATCAAAAGTGCGCCAGTTAAACGGGCGTTGTTGTGGAACAAAACAGCTGTGGTGGCTGTAGCTCAGTTGGTAGAGTCCCGGATTGTGATTCCGGTTGTCGTGGGTTCGAGCCCCATCAGCCACCCCATTTTACAGCTTGTCAGGTATGCGAAGGTGGCGGAATTGGTAGACGCGCTAGCTTCAGGTGTTAGTGCCCCCCGGGTGTGAGGGTTCGAGTCCCTCTCTTCGCACCATACTTGCTGTATGACGAGGATGACCATAAGGTCATCTTTGTATTTTGGAAATACCCCCTCGGTGATTAGCGCAGCCCGGTAGCGCATCTGGTTTGGGACCAGAGGGTCAAAGGTTCGAATCCTTTATCACCGACCACATTCTAAAACCTCGCTCAGGCGGGGTTTTTGCTTTTCTGCGATCCGCACGGCCGTTTCTGTCACGTCTTTTTACACTTCTCTTGGCGCCGGAAGGACGGGAGTTCGTTATGCTGGGTGCCAGTCTCACGAGACAGTGAGCACCATGGAACAGCTTCAGGCACCTATCTTATGCAGCACAATTCTCTACAGCCCGGCCTGTTGGCCCTGCTCACCCTGATGCTGGGGGGCTGTGCTGCCCTGCAGCCCAAACCGGATGCACTCCTGTTGGGGGCGGCTCCCAAGGCTGCGCGTACGACGACGGCGGCCCTGATCACCAGCGGTGGCTTCTGCGTCACCTTGAGTGAGCAGAATACCCTGCTGACACAGGAGTGTGATCAAGGGGCCCATCAGGCGTTCGACTGGGATGCCGGGGCGCTGCAGCTGGCCCAGCGTTGCCTGGTTGCCAAGGAGGGAGACGGGCTCACCCTGGCGGATTGCCGGGACGATAGCCATCAATGGCAGTGGCAGGCGGATCGCCTGTTCAACCGGCAGCTCTCCCTCTGCCTGGATGTGGCCGGTCGTCGTCATCACCCCGGCACCCCATTGCGTCTGGCGGAGTGCTACGGTGGTGCCAACCAGAGCTTTGAGTGGAAGCAGGACGGCGGCATGCTGGACAGTCTGGGGTTGCCCAGGCTGCCTTGGTGAGCCGGACCTCAGGAGAGTAATCCTCAGCGCGAATACAAAAAGGGTGGCCATGAGCCACCCTTTTGTGTTTCTGGCGAGGCGCCTTCCTCAGGCGACGCTGGAGGCGAACAGCCGCTCCAGATAGACGGCGACGCCGTCGTCGTCGGAACTCAGGGTTTGATCGTGCTGCGGCAGGGCCAGCTTGAGGCGATCGTGGGCGTTGCCCATCACCACGCCGCGGCCCACCATGCTCAGCATCTCGAAGTCGTTCATGCCATCGCCGAAGGCAACCGCCTGGGACATCTCCAGCCCGTGCTGTTCCAGCACGGCGCGTACGGCGTTGCCCTTGTGTACCCCGGCGTGCATCACCTCGAGGCAGTCCGGCAGGGAGAAGGTGACGTTGAGCCGATCACCATAATGCCGGTTGAGGTGTGCCTCGATCTGCAGCAGCTTCTCGTGCTCACCGATGTAGAACACCTTGTTGACCTTGTCCATCGGGTGGGTGGCCAGATCGGCCAGACGATAGGTGAAGCCGGAGTCGTGATGGAACTGCAGCAACCAGGGTAGTTCCTCTTCCACCAGCCACTCGTCGCCGTAGTAGACGTTGAGATGGATGGAGGGATCGCGCTCCAGCGCGATCAGCTCGGCCGCCACAGTGGCCGGCAGGGCCTGGTTGTAGATCAGCTGATCCTGCTTGTCGTGTACCACGGCGCCGTTGGAGGTGATGAGGTAGATATCCAGCCCCAGGGCATCGCGGATGCTGCGCACGTCCACGTGGTGACGACCGGTAGCGACCACGAACTTGATCCCCTGATCCACCAGGCGGTGCAGGGTGTCACGGGTGCGGGGGGAGATCTGGTGCTGCTTGTTGAGCAGGGTACCATCGAGATCGGATACGACTACCTTGAACATCTTTACCTCGGCATGAATGGAACGCCGGGGCAGTGTACCCCAGCGTCCTGCGTCACCCCATTTATTTAGGGATACAAAAAATAGCCAGTGCCGGCAGGGCTAGAAGCGGGCGAAGAAGTCCAGGGTGGCGGTCAACGCCGGCATGCGCTGGGCATCCGCCTCCATAAACAGCTCGTGCCAGGCTCCCTCAATGCGCAGCGGCTTGCCCCCCTCACAGCGGGCCCTGGCGCAGAATGCATCCTGGGCGAGGTTGTCCACTATGCTGTCGTCCCCCGCCTGGATCAGCAGCAGGGGGGTCTTGATGCGATCCGCCTGGGCGACGACCTCATCCCCGGCCCGTATGCCTTCACGGATCCAGTGGGCGGTGACGCCGCCGAGCTTGATCTGCGGCTGCTGCTCGTAGAGTTCCCGGAAGGCCTGGTAGCGCGGCTCGCTGTGGCTGAGATCGTTGCCCGCAAACTCGTGGGAGACATAGCCCCCCTGACCCGGCCCGTAGGGCGGCTCACCCCACCAGCCGCCGACCGTGTCCATGGTGGCCGCCAGCCCCTTGGCGAGCCACTTGGGCAGGCCGCCGAGGTTGATGCCCATCATGGGGGAGGAGAGCACGGCGGCCTTGATGTCATCCGGCCAGCGTTCCAGGTAGCGGGCCGAGATGGCGCCCCCCATGGAGTGAGCCAGCAGGAACAGCTTGGCGGGCTTGTCCTGAGCTATGACCTCGTCGTGGAACTGCTTCAGGTCCACCACATAGTCGTCGAAGTCTGCCACATAGCCCTTCTCGGGATCCGCCAGCAGGCGGCCGGAGAGGCCCTGACCACGGTGATCGATGAGGTAGAGGCTGTAGCCCTGGCGCCACAGATCCCAGGCCAGCTCCTGATACTTGAGGTAGCTCTCGACCCGGCCGTTGACGAGGAGGATGGCTCTGTCCACCTTGGCCTGGCGCAGGGCTGCGTAGCGGATGCTGACCCCGTCCTTGCCCTTGAACTCCCCCTCGACTGCGTGGTCACGCCAGAAATCGGGCAGGGTCTGCTGGTGGAGGGCGGGCACCTCGGCCTCTGTGGTCAGCTGATAGGGGTTGTTCACGGCGAGGGCTCCGGCAGAAAACAGGGTCAGGGCCAGCAGGGGCAGGCAGTTAACTTTCATCGGATGGATACTCCATGTCCATTGAGTCTTCCTGTTGGGCAGCCCAGCCCTTGCGGGTCAGCTGCATCTGCTGCCACCAGGCCTCGTCCGCCAGGATCTCGCCGACCGGCCCGAGCTGGGGGTAGGGCATCTCTTTTTCTTTGCAGAGCTGGGCATAGATGGGATAGCCCCCCTCGAACAAGATGCTGTTCTGCTCCTCGAGGCTTAAGGGGCAGCCGCGTCGGTAGCAACCGGCCAGCTCCCGCTGGCGCTGGGCCTCGTACAGGATGGCGGCGGCGGCCACCGAGACGTTGAGGGACTGCACCATGCCCACCATGGGGATGACGATATGATGATCGGCCAGGGCCAGCGCCTCGTCACCGATACCGTGCTTCTCCTGGCCCACCAGTATGGCGGTGGGCTTGGTGTAGTCGATGGCGCGAAAGTCCACCGAGCTCTCCGACAGGTGGGTCGCCAGGATCTGCATGCCGGCGGCCTTCAGCTCGCCGACGGCGGAGCCTATGTCCGGGTGCAGCTTCACATCCACCCAGTTCTGGCTACCGCGGGCCGTGCCCTTGCGCTTGTGGATCCAAGTCTTGGGCCAGACCGCATGCACGCGATGGATGCCGATGGCGTCGGCGGTGCGCACTATGGCGGCCAGGTTGTGGGGCTTGTGGACCTCTTCCATGCAGACGGTCAGGTCGAGCTGACGCATGGCCAGCATGTCGGAGATGCGTTTAAAGCGTTCAGGTGTCATGTCAGTTTCTATCGAGTGAGGCTGGTGAACGTCTTCCCATGCATACAGACGGTCAAATCGAGCTGACGCCGGGCCAGCATGCTACCGATGGGAATCATGGGTCGTCTCTCTAAAAGCAGCAGGCGGCTCGCGCCGCCTGTGTTCAGTTCTTCTGTCGGCTCACCCTGAGCACGTTGGGCATCACCCGGATCTTGCGCATGATGTTGGCGAGGTGGATCCGGCTCTGGGTGGTGATGAGCAGGGTGACCAGATAGACGCGGCCATCCTTCTCTTCGGTGCTGATGGCGTGGATGTTGGCACCTGTGGCCGCGATCACGTTGGCCAGCTCCGCCAGCGCACCCTGATGGTTGATTATCTCGATGCTGATGCCGGTGCGGAACTCCTGTTCCTGCTCCTTGTCCACTTCCCACTGCACCGGCAGGTACTTGTCCGGCTCGCGGCTGTAGCCCTTGATGTTGCGGCAGGATTCCTGGTGGATGACCAGTCCCTTGCCCGGGCTGATGTGGGCGATGATGGCGTCCCCCGGGATGGGGCGGCAGCAGTTCGCGAAGGTGACCAGCATGCCGTCGGCACCCTTGATCGGCATCTTCTTGCTGCTGGATTTCGGCTGCTCTTCCGGCGGCAGCTCGTCCCCCAGCATGCGGCGCGCCACCATGACGCTCATGGCGTTGCCGAGACCCACGTCGGCCAGCAAGCCCTGCAGGTTCTCGTGCTTGGTGTCCGCCAGCACCTGCTTGATGCGCGGCTCCGGGATGTCTTCGATGTTCTTGGCACCCAGGGCGTGGTTCAGCAGGCGACGGCCCAGCACCACGGACTCCTCGGTGCGCAGGTTCTTGAGGAACTGACGGATCTTGGAGCGGGCCTTGGTGGTCACCACGAAGTTGAGCCAGGCCGCGTTCGGGCGGGCACCGGGGGCCGTGATGATCTCCACCGTCTGGCCCGAGTGCAGCGGGCTGCTGAGCGGATAGGGGTGGCGGTCGACCCGGGAACCCACGCAGGCGTGGCCGATGTCGGTGTGCACCGTATAGGCGAAGTCCACCGGGGTGGCGCCGGCGGGCAGCTCCATGATGCGGCCCTCCGGGGTGAACACGTAGATCTCGTCCGGGAAGAGGTCGGTCTTGACCCCTTCGATGAACTCGAACGAGCTGCCGGCGCTCTGTTGCAGCTCCAGCAGGCTCTGCATCCAGCGCTGGGCGCGGATCTGGGCCGTGGTGCCCGAGCTGTCGCCATCCTGCTTGTAGGCCCAGTGGGCGGCAACCCCCTTGTCGGCCATCTGATCCATGAACTCGGTACGGATCTGCACCTCCACCGGCACCCCGTGGGGGCCGACCAATGAGGTGTGCAGGGACTGGTAGCCGTTGGTCTTGGGGATGGCGATGTAGTCTTTGAAGCGGCCGGGGCGCGGCTTGTAGAGGCTGTGCATCTGTCCAAGCACCCGGTAACAGGTATCTATGTCTTTCACTCGTACTCTGAAAGCATAGATATCCATCACTTCATGGAATTGCAGTTCTTTCTTCTCCATCTTGTTGTAGATGGAGAACAGGTTCTTCTCGCGACCGCTCACCTGACAGTCGATACCGGCCTCCCGCAGCCGCCCCTCTATCTCGCTGTGGATGGAGTCGATGATCTCCCGGCGATTGCCGCGGGCGCGGCGCACGGATTCCCGCAGCACCCGGGAGCGCATGGGATAGAGCGCCTCGAAGCCGAGCTCTTCCAGCTCGTTCTTCATGGTGTGGATACCAAGGCGGTTGGCTATGGGGGCGAAGATCTCCAGGGTCTCGCGGGCGATACGGCGACGCTTGTCCGGGCGCAATGAGCCCAGCGTGCGCATGTTGTGGGTGCGATCGGCGAGCTTGATCAGGATGACCCGGATGTCCTGGGTCATGGCCATCATCATCTTGCGGAAGTTCTCGGCCTGGGCCTCTTTGCGATCGCGGAATTTCAGCTTGTCGAGCTTGGAGACGCCGGACACCAGCTCGGCCACGGCATTGCCGAACTGTTCGGCCAGATCGTCCTTGGTGACGGGAGTGTCTTCGATGACGTCGTGCAGCACGGCGGCCATCAGGGTCTCGTGGTCGAGACGCATGTCTCCCAGGATACGGGCGACGGCAACCGGGTGGGTGATATAGGGCTCGCCGCTGGAACGCATCTGTCCCTGGTGAGCGTCACGGGCCACCACATAGGCTTGCCTGAGCTTCTCGACCTGCTCGGATGGCAGGTAGGAACTGGCTATTTCTTTAAGGTTTTCAAATAAATACAAGACAGTCCCCGCAGCGGTGATACGGCAATCCGTGAAATTGAGGGTATGCCCCTGAGTTTGCGAGGTTTTCGAGCGGTTGTAAATGGGGGAGAGCGGTCGGCACCCGGGCGGGTGCCGACCGGCAAGATGACTTAACCGCGACCTTCGGCGATGGCAGCAACGGCAGCCAGCTCGGCGGCTTCCTGCTCTTGCTGCTCGTAACGGTCCTGGGTGTCCATCACCTGGTTGTTCACCAGACCCAGTTCGATTTCGCGCAGGGCGATCACGGTCGGCTTATCGTTCTCTTCGTCGACCAGGGGATCTTTACCTTGTACCGCGATTTGACGGGCGCGGCGCGCGGCGACCAGCACCAGGTCAAAACGGTTACCTACCTGTTTTACAGCATCTTCTACAGTAACGCGTGCCATGCAGGACTCCAGTGTTTGGGCTTTCTCGGTTTAAAAAAGCGGTGTTTAAAAATGACGCAAAAGTTTACTTGTTTTTGGCCTATTCTGCCAGTAGCTGTTGCAGCAAGTTTTGTTGGGCCTGCTGCTGCTGGTGCAATTCCAGCCGCTGGCACTCTATGATGGCCCTGAGCTGGAACAGCGCCTGCTCAAAGTCTTCGTTGATAATGACATAGTCATACTCGTCGTAGTGCACCATTTCGGCAATGGCTTTCTCCATCCGGCCCCGGATCACCTCGGCACTGTCCTGGCCGCGGCCGACGAGGCGACGCTCCAGCTCTTCGCGGCTCGGAGGCAAGATGAAGATGGACTTGGTCGGCATCTGTTCGCGGATCTGGCGGGCACCCTGCCAGTCGATGTCGAGGAAGACGTCGATGCCCCTGGCCAGGCAGGCTTCGATGGCGGCGCGGGAGGTGCCGTAGTAGTTGCCGAACACCTCGGCCCACTCCAGGAAGTCGCCGCGCTCGATCAGGGTCTTGAACTCGTCCACCGCCACGAAGTGGTAGTGCACCCCGTGGGTCTCCCCCGGGCGGGTGGCGCGGGTGGTGTGGGAGACGGAGAGCTGCATCTTGCCTGCGTCGTTATGCTGGGTCAGCAAGGCATTGAGCAGGCTGGACTTACCCGCCCCGCTCGGGGAGGAGATGATATAGAGGGTGCCTTGTTGCGCCATGTCTGTACCTTTAAGCGTTGCCGTGTTTTGGTTGTAGCAGAGGCCGCCGTCTTGTGCCCGAGAGGGAGACAGTCGCTCGCAAAACGCGGAAAAGTTGGAGCCGGTAGGATGTAAAGGCGGCGAATTTTAGCAGATGGTGGCGGATAAAAAAACGGCCGGAATCATATTCCAGCCGATCAAAGTATTCGTAGCTTGCTGCGGGAGCGTTACCCACAAGGCGGGATTCTGCCTCGATCGGACAGGGACGGCCAGCAGGTTATCCCTGCCTCATTCCTCGGGATTTTCGAGTTTTTGCCCGTTCGGCAACCCATGGGCCGCGCAGATCCGATCGAAGGCGGCGATGACCCGATCGCTGCTTATCTTGCTCATGGCGTCCGGATCCTTGAGGCGGGTGCGCCAGTCGAGCTCCGCCAGCGGCTTGCCGGTCTCCTGTTCGATCAGTTCCTGATAGACGCTGACCACGTGCTCCCGGTACAGATAGGGACCGGTGCGCTCCGGGTTGTGATGGGCGTAGAGACCGATGACAGGGGTGCCCACCAGGGTCGCCATGTGGGTGGGGCCGGTATCCGGAGCCAGCACCAGGCTGGCTTCCTTGATCAGTGCCAGCAACTGCTTGAGGTTGGTCTGCCCCACCAGATCCACCGGCTTGCTCTGGCTGAGTCGCTGGATCTCTGCGGCCAGGTCCCGCTCAAATTTGGCGGGACCGCCGCACAGATAGACCTGAAAACCCTTGGCCGCGGCGTGATCGGCGAGATCGGCATAGCCTTGCGCCGTCCAGTTCTTGAACGCCTTGCTGGCGGCGGCGCAGATGAGCAGGGTGGGCTTGTCGGCGATCTTCTCCCGGGCCCAGGCCAGATGCTCGGCGCTGATGGGCAGTTGCCAGTCCGGCGTCAGATCCCGGATGCCGAGCTCTCTGGCGAAGGCGAGGAAGCCGTCTAGCACATGGGGGGAGCTGGGAGAGGGCACGCGATGGTTGGTGAACAGCCACTGGCCGTCGTTGGCCCGCTCCTTGTCGAAGCCGAGTTTGACCCCGGCGCGGATGCCCAGGGTGGCGATGCTGGCGCGCAGGGCGGCCTGCAGGTGGAGCAGGGCATCGAACCTGCGCCCCTTGAGGGTCTGCCACAGCTCACGATAGCCGCGCCACCCCTTGCTCTTGTCAAAGGCGATGACCTCCACCCCGGGCAGGTCGGCAAAAAGTGTCGCTTCTATTTTCCCGGTGATCCAGGTGATGTGGGTCTCTGGCCACTCCCGCTGGATGACGCGCACCAGCGCCAGCGCGTGACAGCAGTCTCCGATGGCGGAGAGCCGCAGGATGCAGAGGGAAGAAGGTGGCGTTTGGAACAACGGCATGATGTGGCGCAAGGGTGGCAGAATGGATGGATGGCATTATGCAAACTCCCTTGTGGATTGTAAAATTGCGCCAACCCTGCCCGGCAGGCCCTCCTGCTGGAAGATCGCACCCATCACATTGCGCTCACTATCGACCGGAACCTTGATAATGTTGACACAGACAGTCCAGAACCAGATCTGTTGGTATGCCGAAGGGGTATTTCGCGACCCTTCTCCCGCCCTGTTCGATCCGGCCTGGTGGCAGACCCATCGGCAGGTAGTGGGTTCCTCCATCGGCCGCGGGGTGACCTGGTTCGTGAAGGATGAGTCGCGCCATCTGGTGCTGCGCCACTACTACCGTGGTGGCATGGTGGGCAAGGTGGTGCGGGACCGCTTCTGGTTCGAGGGGGTGGAGACCAGCCGGGCCATGGCCGAATTCAGCCTGCTGGCCACCTTGAGCGAGCAGGGGTTGCCGGTACCGCGCCCATTCGCGGCCCGCATGGCCAAGCAGGGCCCCTTCTACCGCGCCGACATCCTGATCGAGCGCATCCGCGGTGCCAAGGATCTGGTGGCCCTGCTCAAGCAGGGCAGCATTGCCTGCGAGGTATGGCACAGGGTGGGCAAGACCATCAGGCAGTTGCACGATGCCGGCGTCTATCATGCGGATCTCAACAGCCACAACCTGCTGCTCGACAAGGAGGGCAAGGTGTGGGTGATCGACTTCGACAAGGGGGCCATCCGCTCCCCCGGCAGCTGGCAGCAGGCCAATCTGGAGCGGCTGCTGCGCTCCTTCAACAAGGAGTCCCAGCTCCATACCAGCTTCCATTTCGTGCCTGAGAACTGGCAGGCGTTGATGGACGGCTACCAGGGAAAGGCTGGTTGACTCCCGATTGCACGTCGGCTCCCCTTTCGTGGCGGTAAGCTTGCAGGCGTTGATGGGCTGTGGCCAGGGAAAAGCAGGTTGAGCCAGTTGCTCGGCGCAAGGGCCAATGTTACTTATTGAGCAGATAATCAAATCCGGTGTTGAGGCAAGTGATGGAAAGGTATGAGACCCCCTGGGTAGAGGCCGTGATCCGGCTCGATGCGTCCCTGATGACGGAGGCGATGGCGATGCTGGAGGCCGGGATCTGGACCTGGTCGGCGGAGCAGGGGCTGAGACGGGATCCTTCCTGCCTGAAACTGCTGGGGCTGGACGGCAATGCCCTGGACGACCTTGGCTGGCTGGCGCGGGTGCATCCGGACGACGGCACCCGGCTGGCGGAAGCCATCCGGGCCTGTCAGGCGGGCCACAGCCAGGGGCTGCGCCTCGAATACCGCATCCTGCATCATCAGGGCCACTATGTGCGGCTGGAGGAGCGGGTGCGCCGCGACGCCGAGGGTGGGCTGCTGGGGGTGATACGCCATCTGGATGCGAGCCTGCCCCAGCATGATGATCGCCACGACACGGACCCCCTTACCGGGCTGGAGAGCCGCAGTCATTTCGAACTGCTGCTGGATGAGCGGCTCGCCAGCGAGAGCGGCAGCTTCTGCCTGCTGCAGTTCACCGTGGATCACCGCAGCAAGATACTGCAGCTGTTTGGCGAGGTGGCCTGTGACGCCATGATGGCGAAGCTGGCCCGCATAGTGCGCCACGAGCTGCGCCGGGAAGACCCCTTCGCCCGCTGGGATGAGGATGGCTTCATCCTGATGCTGTCCCAGACCGATCGCCTGAGCGGCCTGGAGATCGCCGAGCGTCTGCGCCTCGAGATTGCCGACGCCAGCCTGCTGCCGGAGCGGCCGGTGACCGTCAGCATCGGCCTGGTACAGAGCCAGAGTGCCGAGCAGATAGATCACCTGCTGGCCCGTCTGGCCTCCTGTCACGGTCAGGCTAAACGGGAGCACAACGCCGTTGTCGGCTGATTTTTAGTCAGCGCTCACTCACCGGCTGACACCTGTGGAACCAAAGAAGGCCTGCATCGGCAGGCCCGCGGGTCCCTTGAATATCAGTTCGCACTGAGCTTGGGCTGGCGCTGGCAGATCCAGAGGGAGGCCAGCATCAGCACAGCCCCCAGGCTGAGCCTGAGCAGGTCGGTATCCTTGCCCCAGAGCACCAGATTGACCAGTAAGCCGGCCGGGATCAGGGCGTTGTTCATGATGGCCAGCACGCCGCTGCTGACCAGGGTCGCCCCCTTGTTCCACAGGAAGTAACCGAGCCCGGATGCCCCCACCCCCAGCCAGAGCAAGATGCCCCACTGCAGGTTGCTGGTGGGGTATTGGGGTTGCCCCAGCAGCCACCAGGCGGGCAGGGCGATCACCAGGGCCCCCAGATAGAAGCAGCCGAACACGGCGAGCTGGGGCGGTTGCTCCTTCTCCCGCGCCAGCAGCACCTTGTAGCCAACCTGGCCGAGGGCGAAGCAGATGTTGGCCCCCTGTACCACCAGGAATCCCATCACATAGCTCTCGGTCAGGCCGTCGAAACGGATGACGGCCGCCCCCAGCACCGCCAGCAGGGCCCCCCACAGATAGGTGGGCTTGAACCTGGACTCCAGCAGATCGTGGATAAGGGTCACGTAGATGGGGGTGAAGATGGTAAACACCAGCACTTCCGGCACCGTCAGCAGCAGGAAGGAGTGGTAATAGAACAGATACATGATGCCGAGCTGGATGGCGCCGAGGGCCATCAGCTTGGCCACCAGATCGGGGCGCAGCCAGCGGCGACGGAGGAAGGGGAGGAACACCAGGCTGGCGAGGACGATGCGGGTCAGCACGGAGAAGTAGGCATCCACCTGGCCGGCGAGGTAGACCCCGATCAGGCTGAAGGAGAATGACCAGAGCAGGGTAACCCCTATCAAGTAGTTCATGTGATTGAAATGTCGTCAGTTGTCAATTTGGAGGGCGCTATGATGGCCGAGTTGGACGCCACGATCCAGCGTTTATGGGACCTGTTGCCACAGATCGGAGCATTTGCCTTCGAGGCAAAGAACGGGACGGGATCCGCCACCGACTGGAATGGTCGGGGCGAGGGGGAGGTGTCGGTGACCGATCACCAAGGGGGCTGGCTGTTTGCCGAGCAGGGCCGTTACACCACCCCCCATGGCCGGGTGCTTGCCATGCACAATCGCTTCTGGTGGCAGCGGGGGGAGCGGGGGATCAGCCTCTCTCACCTGCGCCATGAGGCGCCTGTGCTGTTGTTCGAGCTGTTGCCCCAACCGGACGGGTGCTGGCTCACCGCCGAGGCGCACCTGTGCGGTCAGGATCACTACAGTGCCGAGCTGACGCCAGCCGAGGGCGGTTTTTTGCTCAGCTGGGAGATAACAGGTCCGCGCAAGAACGAGCGGCTAGAGTATCGCTATGGCTTGATATCTAAGCGCTAATCAGATCCGGTGGAAGCGAAGGCTTCCTCGCAAACATGGTGTTTGATGCGCGCCATGGCGGGTAGCCATAAAAAAACCGGCGCAGGGCGCCGGTTGAAGGGACAAATCGGAGGTTTTTTTAAAACGGTCCCAAAAAACAGAGAGACAGGCTCTCGTCACACATTCAGACGGAGTGCTCAGGCATTCAGGGCATAGCTCAGCATGGCCTGCAGCTTGCTGTCGAACAGCCAGGGCAGGGTCAGCATCAGCAGGCCGAGCAGCCCGGCCAGCCGGTGCTTGTATTGCCAGCTGGCGATCAGTACCAGACCGCCGCACAGGGTGGTCAGGATGCCTGACATAGGGCTGCCTCCCGCTGGGAGCGGCGCTGCTGGGCCCACTGGTTGAGGGCGACCGAGCCCAGGATCAGCGCCAGCGCCACGCCCGTGGTGGACTGGATCTGCTCGCCGAGGAAGAGGGCACCCAGCATGACGCCGAACAGGGGCACCAGGTAGTTGCTGAAGGAGGCGAAGGTCGGGCCCGCCTTCTGGATCAGCGCCATGTAGAGGAAGTAGACCAGACCGGTACAGAAGACCCCCAGCACTACCACGGCGCTGATGGCCTGGCTGCTCGGCAGGGTGAGGGCGCCCAGATCGGTGACGAAGGGGGCGGCCAGCAGCAGCTGCACGGCGGAGGAGATCAGGATGTTGCGGGCCACCACCACGGGGTGGTCCTTGGCGAAGCGCTTGATCATCAGCAGGCCGATGGCGAAGCAGCTGGCACCGAACAGGATGGCGACGGCGCCGAGCAGGCCCGCATCCATGCCGTTGGACAGCTTAGGCCAGAACAGCACCAGCACGCCGATGAAGCCGATGACCACGGAGAGCAGACCGCCCTTGGTGATTTTTTCACCGGAAACCAACAGAGGTGCCATCAGGATGGTGACAAAGGGGATACAACCCATCACCACGGCGGCGATGGCGCTGTCCACGTATTGCTGACCCCAGGCGACCATGATGAAGGGGATGGTGGCATCGAGCAGGGCGATCCACATATAGGTACGCCAGCGGGTGTGCTCGCTCTTGAGACGCATGAAGAGGCAGAGCAGGCCCAGGGTCAGGCTGCCGCACAGGGCACGAATGGCGGCCACCATGATGGGGGGCAGTTCGGCCACGGCCTGATGCATGAAGATGAACTGGGAGCCCCACAACAGGCCGATCGCCAGCAACAACAGATAGCTACGCATTTTAATCTCCGATGTAATTCGCCCGCGCATTCTATGCAATCTGCTACTATGCCTAAAATGAATTGTCGTCATCTGACTATGGCCATTATCGATGGAACAACCCCTCTCCCGCCTCGACCTCAACCTGCTCACCGTGTTCGACATGCTGATGCAGGAGCGCAACGTCACCCGTGCCGCCGAGCGGCTGCACCTCTCCCAGTCCACCGTCAGCCACGCCCTCGGCCGGCTGCGTAGCGCGCTGGATGACCCCCTGTTCGTCATGAGCCGGCGGGAGATGATGCCCACGGATCGCGCCAAGGCGCTGGCCGGGCCGGTGCGCCAGGCCCTGGCCATGCTGGAGCAGGGCTTGCGACAGGCCAATGGTTTCGATCCCGCCAGCGCCCAGCGGGTGTTCCGCATCGCTACCCCGGGCTCGGTGGAGCATGGCCTGGTGCCGACCCTGGTGGAGCGCATGCACCAGCTGGCGCCGGCCTGCCGGCTGGAGGTGTGCGAGCTGGCGAACAGCGATTACGAACGGGAGCTGGAGAAGGGGGAGCTGGATCTGGTGATCGGGTTTGCCGATGCCAACCACCTCTCCCCCCGGTTGTGGCGCGAGGAGTGGTTCACCAATCCTCTGGTCTGCCTGTCACCCCTCGGCAGTGCCCTGCCGGACGTGCTGGGGCCGGGGGAACTGGTGAGCCGCCCCCATATTTATACCTCCAGCTGGGGTCACAGCCAGGCCATGGTGGAGCTCTGGCTGGCCCGCTTCGGGGTGGCGCGGGAGCTGGGGGCCAGGCTGCCGAGCTTCATGGCGGTGCCGCAGCTGATGGCGACCGGCCGCTACCTGGTGGTAGTGCCCGAGATGATAGGGCGCCACTTCTGCCGCTACTACCCGTTGCGGCTCCATCAGCTGGAGCCCGCTATCCCCATCGTCTACCTGATGGCGGGCCACCCATTGAGCGCCCACGACGAGGCGATCCGCTGGTTCAAGAGCCTGCTGCACCTGCTCGCCTTCGAGCGTTACGGCGACGCCGCGCTGGGTACGCCGGCTCAGCGCAACCCGGCGAAGTAATCCAGCCCCATGGCCCCCTTGACCTCGGCCAGCACCTCGTCGGTGAGGGCGCGGGCCTGCTGGGTGCCTCGATGCAACAGCGCCAGCAACTGGCCCTTGTCGGCGATGGCCGCCTGGCGGCGTTCTCTCATGGGGGCGAGCAGGGTCTGCAGGCAGTCGTTCAGCACCTGCTTGCAGCGCATGTCACCGAGGCCGCCGCGTTGGTAATGGGCCTTCATCTCCGCCACCAGGGCCTTGTCCGGGTGGAAGGCATCCAGATAGGCGAACACCGTATTGCCCTCCACCTGGCCCGGATCGCTCACCCTGAGGTGATTCGGGTCCGTATACATGGCGAACACCGCCTGTTTCACCTCATCCGCTGACATGCCGAGCTCTATGGTGTTGCCGAGGGACTTGGACATCTTGGCCTTGCCGTCGATGCCGGGCAGGCGGCCGGTGTCGCTCAGGATCGGCTGGCACTCGGTCAGCACCTCTTTGCCGACCAGGGTGTTGAAGCGGCGCACTATCTCGTTGGTCTGCTCCAGCATGGGCAGCTGATCTTCGCCGACTGGCACATGGGTGGCGCGAAACGCCGTGATGTCGGCGGCCTGGCTGACCGGGTAGACCAGGAAGCCGGCGGGCAGGCTGCGCTCGAACCCTTTTTGCTGTATCTCGGCCTTCACCGTGGGGTTGCGCTCCAGTCGGGCGACGCTGACCAGGTTCAGGTAGTAGCAGGTGAGCTCGGCGAGGGCGGGCAGGGCGCTCTGCAGGCAGAAGGTGGTCTTGGCGGGATCCAGGCCGGCGGCCAGGTAGTCGGCCATCACCTCCAGCACGTTGTCGGTCACCTTGGCCGGGTTGTGGCCGTTGTCGGTCAGCGCCTGCAGATCGGCGATCATCACGAACTGGCGGTAGTGGGACTGGGCCTCCACCCGTTGGCGCAATGAGCCTACGTAGTGGCCAATGTGCAGTTTGCCGGTGGGTCTGTCGCCAGTCAGTATGATGGGGTTGTGCATGTCACTCTCTCCAGTTGGGGTGGGCCGGGAGGCGACAAAGGATGAAAACAATTGACCGCCTCTCGGCGGTCACGGTGTTTTCTGTCGTAAATTTCACATAGAAAAGCGGTGCCGCCTGTTTAGTCGCGGCACCACCAGTAGTTGTGATTAAAAGCGGTCGTGTTCATGGTCAATCAAGCTACGCCTGTTTGATTACTTCTGCAAGGGGACGACCAGCAGATCGCAGGGCACTGTGTTCATCAGCTGGCGCGCGCTCGAGGTGAGCAGGCTCCAGAAGCTCTGGCGATGGCCGCACACCAGCAGGTCGATCTGGTAATCCTTCACCGCCTGGTTGACCCGCTCGCTGAGATCGCCGCAGATCACCAGCTTCTTCTCGATGGGGTAATCCACCGATGCCAGGAAGGCTTCCAGCTTCTCTTTCGCTTCGGCGATCACCTGATCCTGCACGTTGTCGATGTCGATATCGATCATCTCGGTGTAGAGATCCTTGAGGTCCACATCCACATGGATCACCGACAGCTTGGCGCCGTTGGAGCGGGCCCGGTCGACCGCCTTCTCGATCACCTTGCGGTTGTCTTCCGACAGGTCGATCGCGGCCAGTACGTGTTTGTAATAGGTTCCATTCATGGGAGTTCTCCTCATCGATCCTGAGTCCACTATACCAATGTCTGCTGAAACTAAAACGACCCCGGTGTCACAATGTGGGGCATTGGTAGGGGAGTCCTGTGAAGCCAGCTTGCCGCCCAAGCCATGGGGTTGCATATAAATTAGCCAGAAACATGAAGCCGATCACGCCAGACTATTGTCGTGACAAGATCGGGGGAATAGGATGTGCCCGTGCTTCGCAATGAACACAAAACAACAAAAAGCATCTGAATACCGCTTTGGGGAGCCTAGTGCTCCCTCTTGTTTTTCTGCCTCCCTTTCTCTGCTCCGACCCCCTTCATATCAAGGTAATCTGCTCCGTCATGGCTATGCTGTAGCCAGTTCACGCGGAGGTCGCTCATGATTATTCATCCTCAGATCCAGGGCTGTGTCGCCCGCAACTGTCACCCCATCGGCTGTCGCGCCGCGGTCGCCCGGCAGATCGCCAGCGTCAGGGCGACGGGCCATTTCAACGGCCCGAAGCGGGTACTGATCCTGGGGGCCTCGTCCGGTTTCGGGCTGGCATCCCGCATCGCCCTGACCTTCGGGGCCGGCGCCGACACCATAGGGGTCTCGTTCGAGCGTGGGCCGTCGGACAAGGGGCTCGGCAGTGCGGGCTGGTACAACAACATCTGGTTTCGCCAGGCGGCGGAGCAGGAGGGGCGCATCGCCGTCAACCTGATCGGTGACGCCTTCTCGGACACCATGCGCCAGCAGGCCATCGAAGCGATTCGCCAGCAGTTGGGGCAGGTGGATCTGGTGATCTACTCCCTGGCGAGCGGTATCCGGGTGATGCCTGACGGTACCCAGGTGCGCTCCGTGCTCAAGACCACGGGCCAACCGTTCACCGGTTGGGGGCTGGATCTGGAACGGGATTCCCTGGTGCAGCAGACCCTGGCAGCCGCCAGCCCCGAGGAGATCCGCGATACCGTCACCGTCATGGGTGGTGAGGACTGGCAACTCTGGCTGCAGGCGCTACAGCAGGCGGATTGTCTGGCAAAGGGTGTGCAGACGGTGGCTTATTCCTATATAGGCCCGGAATCCACCTATCCCCTCTATCGGGATGGCACCATCGGCTACGCCAAGGAGCACCTGCACGCCACCGCCGAGACCATCAATCTGCAACTGGCCGAGCTGGGTGGCCACGCCTGGGTGTCGGTGTGCAAGGCGCTGGTGACCAAGGCGAGCGCCTACATCCCTGTGCTACCCGTCTACCTCGGCCTGCTGATGGGGGTGATGAAGGAGCGCGGGGTGCACGAGGGCTGCATCGAACAGATGCGGCGGCTGTTCGCCGACAAGATGTATGGCCAGAAGGGGGTGGTGGCCGATGGCAATCGCCTGATCCGCATGGACGATCACGAGCTGGACCCGGCCATTCAGGCGGCGGTCTCCACCCTCTGGTCCAAGGTCACGCCGGACAACTTCCAGAGCCTGGGGGATTTCGCTGGCTTGAAGCGGGACTTCATGGAGCTCAACGGCTTCGACCTGCCGGAGGTGGACTACGGTGCGCCGGTCAATGTCGACGCCCTGACCGAGCTGGCGCCCTGACCCTCAGGCCACGCTGGGGACTGGCTCGGCTGGTGCGTCTGGAGAGCGCGCCAGTATGACCCGGTTGCTCCCCTGACGCATCTTGTCTGATACGGGGCCATGCGGGCCAGGCAGATAGCGAAGGCGTTCAGGCCACGCTGGGGACCGGTTCGGACGGCGCGTCTGGAGTGCGCGCCAGTATGGTCTGGTTGCGGCCCTGGCGTTTGGCCTGATACATGGCCATGTCGGCCCTGTGGATCAGCTGGCTCAGGCTGGCATCGGCGGAGGATCGCTCCGCCACCCCTATGCTGATGGTGATGGCGGGGGTTTGCAGCCGTTCGATCCGCTGCCGCAACTGCTCGGCCAGCTTCCAGCAGTGGGCCCTGTCCAGGGCCATGGCCACCAGAAACTCCTCACCCCCCCAGCGCCCTATCTGTTGCAGATCCGGGGCCCACTGCTTCAGCTCCTGTGCCAGTCGCTGGATGGCGAGATCCCCGGTCTGATGGCCGTGGCGGTCGTTGATCTGCTTGAAGTGATCGATGTCGATGATGAGCAGGGTCAGCGGCTGGTTCAGTTGCCACTGGTGCGCCAGCCGCTCCATCAGGGCGCGCCGGTTTGGCAGCCCGGTCAGCTGATCGAAGGTGGCGAGCTTGTAGAGGTGGCGCGAATTGCGGTGCAACCTGTGGGTGGTGAAACCGAGCAGGATCAGGGCCACTCCCAGCATGAAGACCAGCATCAGCTGATAGTAACGGGCGCTCTGCTGATACAGCAGTTGTTGGCGTTTGCGATCGTTCTCCTGCTGCAGCGCGCGGTTGCTGGCCTCGCTTCGCGCCAGCTCCCGCTCGGCCTGGAAGGCGCTGGCGTGCTGGCTCAGGGTCTGGTTGAAGTGCTGCTGGTAATCCCGCATGTACTCGGTCATGGCCCGGTAGGCTTCGGGGTAGCGCCCCAGATCCGCCAGCAGGCTGGCCTGCAGTGCCTTGCCCTCTATGGTGGTGCCATCGGTCTGGGACCTCAGCAACTGCAGTGCCAGCTGCTTCTCGCCGCGTCCCTGCAGGGTCCTGGCCCGTGTCTCGGTCAGGCGGGAGGCCGCCTGGGGGTAGCCGAGCCCCTGATAGATCTCCTGCGCCTCGTTCAGGCTCTGCCAGGCCGCTTCCCACTCTCCCAGCCCGTTGAGGGCCATGGCCTGATAGCCGAGCACGATGGCGCGATAGTCCGGCGACAGTCCTGGGCGCCCGAGCAGGGCATCGAGTAACTGCCGCGCCTTTGCCGGCTGGTCCATGTCGATGTAGAGCCGCGCCATGTTGGCCTTGATGATGCTCTGGCTGTTGGGTTCATCCAGCCGCACCATCAACCGCAGGGCATCCTGATAATAGGTCTCTGACTCCCCATGGAGGCGAAGGTCGGCATAGAGGTTGCCGAGTGTCATCAGCAGGCGGGCGCATTGCAGGCTGGAGAGAGCCGTCTCCGGGGCTTGTTGATAGAGGTGATAGGCGGTCTTGAGCTCGCCGATGGCCTCCTTGAGCTGACCGGTGCGATAGAGGGCGAGGCCGTTGAGGGAGTGCCACTGGGCGAGCTGATCCGGATGACCCATGAGCGCGGGCTGCAGCTGTGCCAGCAGCTTGAGGGCCTGACGGGGGGCTTCCGTCTCCAGAGTGAGAGCGACTTGCTGCAACCGGAAGTCCAGCAGCCGGGTGGTCTCCCTGTGGGCGGCGGCCAGGGTGCGGGCGCGGGCGTTGTCGATCAGGGCGTCGGGATGGCGTCCCAGCGCCGCCTTGGCCAGGGATCTGGCATGGAACAACTCCATCCCCTGGCGTGGCTCGGCGTCGAGGCGCTGCAAATAGCCGGCAGGGTCGCGCGCCGCCGCTAATTCCGTCTCGTCAAACAAGGGGGGAGCCGCCTGCAACCTAGTTATCCAGAGCAGCGCCAGTGCCATCACCAGTCTCATTGCATCTTCTTCCTGACCACTGGCGCCATCATAGAGGCTGAGTCCGGCTACACCATGCCTCTTTTCTTCTCTATACCCGTATGGGGGGAAAGATGAGAGGGTGGCCATCACAACTCGGGTTCGTATCACACACCCGGTGTTGATTCGTGGTAAAACAGTGGCGACAATCGGGAACCCATCACCCTGGAGAATCATCATGTTGGCCAAAGCCATGATCGAGAAGTTGAACGAGCAGATCAATCTGGAATTCTATTCATCCAATCTCTACCTGCAGATGAGCGCCTGGTGTGAGGACAAGGGCTTCGAAGGGGCGGCGAACTTCCTGCGCCAGCACGCGGTCGAGGAGCGCCAGCACATGGAGCGCCTGTTCACCTATGTGAGCGAGACCGGCGCCATGCCGGTGCTGGGGGCCATCGAGGCGCCTCCCCACGAGTTCAACTCCCTCGGCGACATCTTCCGCACCACCCTGGAGCACGAGTACCACATCACCAAGTGCATCAACGGCTTGGCCCACGTGGCCTTCACCACCCAGGACTACTCCACCTTCAACTTCCTGCAGTGGTACGTGGCCGAGCAGCACGAAGAAGAGAAGCTGTTCAAGAGCATCGTCGACCGCCTGTCTCTGGTGGGTGAGGATGGCAAGGGTCTCTACTTCATCGACAAGGAACTGGCCGAACTGGCCAAGGGCGCCCCGGCCAGCATCATGGACGGCAACGCCTGATAGTCGTGGACACTTAGTGTTCAGCCAGTACAATGACGGCCCTCTCGAGGGCCGTTGTTATTGGTGCAGGGGCGGCCTCGGTTTTTTGCCCATGATGACAGAGCTCTCGATGGAGGGGGCCATGCCGCCTGGCATGACCGGGGGCCTTTTGCCGTCCCGGTTCGATGATTTTTTGATAAACAAGGTTGTGATGATGCAAGTGGATGTGGTGGTGATCGGGGCCGGTGCGGCCGGTTTGATGTGTGCAGCCCAGGCCGGTTACCGGGGGCGCTCCGTGCTGCTGCTGGACAACGCCAAGAAGCCGGGCCGCAAGATCCTGATCAGCGGCGGCGGGCGCTGCAATTTCACCAACCATCAGGCCGGCCCCCACGCCTTCCTCTCGGCCAACCCCCACTTCTGCAAGTCGGCGCTGGCGCGCTACACCCAGCAGGACTTCATCGATCTGGTGGACAGGCACGGGGTGAATTATCACGAGAAGACCTTGGGCCAGCTGTTCTGCGACGAGAGCGCGAAAGAGATCGTCGAGGCGCTGCTCACCGAGTGTGAATGGGCCGGGGTGACCCAGCAGTACCAGACCGAGGTCCTCGCCGTCAGCAAGCGGGATGACGGCTTCCTGCTCGACACCAGCAAGGGGGAGATCCGCTGTCACTCCCTGGTGGTGGCCACCGGCGGCCTCTCCATGCCCAAGCTCGGCGCCACTCCCTATGGCTTCAAGCTGGCGGAGCAGTTCGGCCTCCAGGTGCTGCCGACTCGCGCCGGCCTGGTGCCCTTCACCCTGCATCAGGCCGAGAAGGACGCCTTCGCCGATCTGGCGGGGGTCAGCCTGCCGGTGGCGGTGACCGCGGAAGACGGCACCTGCTTCAAGGAGGCCATGCTGTTCACCCACCGCGGCCTCTCCGGCCCGGCCATACTGCAGATCTCCTCTTTCTGGCTGCCCGGGCAGAAGATCCATATCAACTTGCTGCCGGATCTGGATATTCCTGCGGCCATCAAGGGCTGGGCCGAGGCCCATCCGGCCCAGGAGCTGAAAACCGTGCTCGGCCGCGAGCTGCCCAAGCGCTTCGTCGACAAGCTGGTGGAGCTGGGTCAGCTCGTCAACAAGCCGATGCGCCAGTACAACGAGCGGGAGCTGGCGGCCATCGCCAGCCTGCTGGGGGATTGGCCCATACTGCCGAACGGCACCGAAGGCTATCGCACCGCGGAGGTGACGCTGGGAGGGGTGGATACCAACGAGCTCTCCTCCAAGACCATGGAGGCGCGCAAGGTACCGGGCCTCTACTTCATCGGCGAGGTGGTGGACGTGACCGGCTGGCTCGGTGGCTACAACTTCCAGTGGGCCTGGTCATCCGGCTGGGTCGCCGGCCAGTATTGCTGACGCGCTCCTTTGGCTGAGTCATCCGGATCAATCAGGCCGCCCCATAGGGCGGCCTGATTTATTTACCCCAAGGCGGCTGGCACGGGCGTGTCTGCGCCGAGGGATTCAGGGGCCTGCCATGCACGCAGGCCCTTTTGTTTTTTATCCCACGGCCCACTACCCACTGATTTTCCCGTCTCTCTCCGCTGTGGCGCGCCTTGGCATCCGCCATCGGCTAACCCTTCTTCAGGGTTGGCAGAAACACGGTTAGCAGACCGATCAGCGGTAGGTAGGCGCAGAGCCGGTACACGGTCTCTATGCTGGTGGCGTCCGCCAGCTGGCCCAGCAGGGCCGCCCCTATGCCCCCCATACCGAAGGCGAACCCGAAGAACAGGCCGGATATGGTACCGACCTTGCCGGGCACCAGCTCCTGGGCGTACACCAGGATGGCGGAGAAGGCCGACGCCAGGATGAGGCCTATGATGACCGAGAGGACCGAGGTCCAGAACAGGTCGACGTGGGGCAGCAGCAGGGTGAAGGGGGCGACCCCCAGGATGGAGATCCAGATCACCCGCTTGCGACCGATGCGGTCACCGAGCGGCCCGCCGAGCACTGTGCCCGCCGCGACGGCGAACAGGAAGGCGAACAGATAGAGCTGGGCGCTATCGAGGGGCAGGCTGAACTTGTCCATCAGGTAGAAGGTGTAATAGCTGCTCAGGCTGGTCATGTAGAAGAACTTGGAGAACATCAGCAGGCCGAGGATGGCCAGGGACCAGCCGATCTGGCTGCGGCTCAGGCCGTTGCCGACATGGGCCTTCATCCGCTTGTGGAAGCTGGCGCCATGATGGCTGGACCAGCGCCCGACGAAGCTGAGCACGATAACGCCGACCAGGGCGAACAGCGAGAACCAGGCCGCGCTGGCCTGGCCCTGCGGTACTATGATGAGCGCCGCGAGCAGCGGCCCTATGGCCGAGCCCAGGTTGCCCCCTATCTGGAACAGGGATTGGGCCAGGCCGGGCTGATTGCCGGCGGCCATGCGGGCGACCCGCGAGGATTCCGGGTGGAACACCGACGAGCCCATGCCGATCAGCATGGCCGACAGCAGCACGGCGCCAAAGCTGGTGGCCTGGGAGAGCGACAGCAGGCCGAGCATCGTGAATCCCATGCCGAACGGCAAGGAATAGGGCATGGGTCTGCGGTCGGTGTAGAGGCCGATCAGCGGCTGCAGCAGGGATCCCGTGAACTGGTAGGTCAGGGTGATGAGACCTATCTGGGCGAACGACAGATTGAGACCGAGCTTGAGCAGGGGATAGATGGCCAGCAGCACGGACTGCATCATGTCGTTGAGCAGGTGCGAGAAGCTGATGGCGGCGATCACCGGATACGTGGTGCCGTGCTGGGGGGCAGCCACTGGGGTCGCGGCGAGTGGGCTGTCGGTGCTGAGGCTCTTTTCCATGAGTGGGTATGTCTGTTGTCCTAGGGATCCCTCTACCATGCCCGATCCCGGCCCGTCTGGACACAGCAAAAATAAGCGGGATATCAGCCAATCTGCACAGAGGAGATGGCAGATGAACGAACACCCTAAGCCGCCAACCGCCAGATGACCGATCATCTCACTGGGTTGCACCCTTGTGCTTTGCCGGTGGAGGCTTAGTATGGGACGGTCACATGTTCAGCATCTGGGAAGGAGCCCGGTTGACCGGATCCTTCCCCCATCGGGGGAGTATATGTTTGAAAGTCTTGGGGTTATCAATGTCTGGACCTATCTGGTCGGTCTCTTCTTCATCATCATAGCGCCGGGCCCCAACTCCCTCTATGTGCTGCGCACCGGGGCGACCCGTGGCATCAGCGCCGGTTACAAGGCCGCCCTCGGGGTCTTCGTCGGCGATGCCATCCTCATCTTCTGCGCCTATCTGGGCATCGCCTCCCTCATTCGCACCACGCCGCTGCTGTTCACCCTGGTGCGCTACCTGGGTGCCCTCTATCTGCTCTATCTGGGCATCAGGATATTGCACGCGAACTTCATCGCCAAAAAGGGAGAGCAAGAGGCCGAGTCGCCGCTGGGGGAAAACTACTTTGGCAAGGCGCTGACCCTGAGCCTGACCAATCCCAAGGCGATCCTGTTTTACGTCTCCTTCTTCGTGCAGTTCATCGACTTCAACTATGCCCACACCTGGATCTCCTACCTGGTGCTGGCGGGCATGCTGGAGGCCATGAGCTTCGTCTATCTCACCCTGCTTATCTTCGGCGGCACCCTGATGGCCCGCTTCTTCCGCCGCAAACAGATGCTGGCGCGCCTCGGCAACGGCCTGATCGGCTTCTTCTTCATGGGCTTCGCGGCTAGGCTCGCGACCCTGTCCCCCTGACGGGGTCATCCCCTCGAGGGGCTCGCCGGGGAATTGAGGTTCGGTGAGTGGCACCACAGAAATGACTGCTCACAAGATAAGGGGGAGTGACTTGTTCCATTAATAACAGCAGCACCTCAGGGTGCTGCTGTTATTTAATATTGAAGTGCCATATTATATTGATGGAAGCAATAAACGCCAAAATGTAAAAATTTAATATTTGACTCACCCATTCAAAATAACTTTTAAATATATTTCGGAGGGGGTCAAATATTATTTAATGCCGTCGGAGCAATTATCCTTATTACTAGCTGTAGACTTCTTCAAGTCTATCCAGTCGAGTGATTTCATCCAGCCACCATAAAACAAAGTCGGCTTTCTTCTCATTATTCCAGCCGATATAGGCCGTCTCGCGAATACAACGGCCATCGATGGCGTGACTTATCAGGCGCCCGGCGTTGACATGGGGCGTGGCCAAATAAGCAGGCAAATAACCGCAACCTATGCCTGCCAGCAATAACTGTTGTTTCGCCTCGAAGCTGTCGACCTTGATGGTAGCCTGATCCTTGTCGATCAGCAGATCGGTCTGGATATCCTGGCGGCTGTTGCCCACAGTGATGGCCCTGTGCTTCTTGATCTCCTTGGGGGAGAGGGGCAGGGGCACGGATGCCAAAGGATGGGTCGGCGCATGGACGAAGACATGGTCAAGATGACCGAGGGCCCGGTAGGCGAGGTGGCTGACGGTGGGCGGCTTGCTGAGCGCGCCCAGCACCAGATCGAAGTGGTTCTCTATCAGGCCGGTCCAGACCCCATCCAGTATTTCCCGCACGAACACCAGGCTGACATGGGGAAACTGGGCGTAAAACTTCTCCAGCAGCGGGGGCAGCAGATGGAAGGGGAAGGCGATGTCGACCCCTATGGTCAGGGAGGCGTCGAAGTGTTTCAGATAATCGATCTGCTGTTCGATGATGCGGGCTGAATTCAATAGCTCGCGGCCTTTCTCCAGAATAATCAGGCCATTCTCGGTAAACGCCATCTTGTGACCGGAACGATCGAGAAGGGTCAAGGAGAGATCGTTCTCCAATTTCTGTACCGTATAGCTCAACGCCGAAGGGGTTTTAAATAATTTTTCGGCTGCCGCCGTCAGGCTGCCATATTTTTCGATGGCTTCCAGTACCAGTAGTGCATCCAGACTTAATTTCATCTTGCATGGCTCCGGCTGATATCAGGAATGACTTGTCACATTTTATCGAAGGAGATGTGAAAATATTTCTAATATCAATGAATGGATATCTCTCATAGTCTCTAACTCGTTCCTGAACTGCAAGCAAAGGTGAATATATGTCTATCCATGAACTGATCGATCCGCACAATTCGGTACTGATTTTCATCGACCATCAGCCGCAGATGGCCTTCGGGGTCGCCAACATCGACCGCCAGCAACTGAAGAACAACACGGTGGCGCTGGCCAAGGCCGGCAAGATCTTCAAGGTACCGACCCTCTACACCTCGGTCGAGACCGAGAGTTTCAGCGGCTATATCTGGCCCGAGCTGCTGGCGGTGCACCCAGAGAGCAAGCCCATCGAGCGCAGCTCCATGAACTCCTGGGAAGATGGCGCCTTCGTCGCCGCGGTCAAGGCCACCGGGCGCAAGAAGCTGATCATCTCCGCCCTGTGGACCGAGGTGTGCCTCACCTTCCCGGCCCTGATGGCGCTGGGGGAGGGCTATGAGGTCTATGTGGTGACCGATACCTCGGGTGGTACCAGCATCGATGCCCACGAGCGCGCCATCGATCGCATGGTGCAGGCCGGCGCCGTGCCCGTGACCTGGCAGCAGGTGTTGCTCGAGTACCAGCGTGACTGGTCCCGCAAGGAGACCTATGACGCCGTCATGGATCTGGTGCGCGAGCACAGCGGCGCCTACGGCATGGGGGTGGATTACGCCTACACCATGGTGCACAAGGCTCCCCAGCGCGACCTCAAATAAACCCGCACAGACGGCACCCCAGGGTGCCGTCACTCCCCGAGGAGCCTCCATGGACACTGCCGTCACCCTGGTGATCCGCCATCGCATCGCGCCGGCCGATCGCCCTCGCTACGAGGCCTGGCTCGCCCGCATCGTCCCCGCTGCCGCGGGCTTTGAGGGGCATCAGGGCGTCAATGTCATCAGGCCGGCGGGCGAGGAGGGGGCCTATACCATCTCCCTGCATTTTCGTGACCTCGACAGCCTCTATGGCTGGAGTCGCTCCCGTCGTCGCCAACTGCTGGTGGACGAGATCCGGCCCCTGCTGCAGGGGGATGATCGGCTGGAGGTGCGCCAGGGCAGCGAGTTCTGGTTCACCCCGACGCTAAGCGATACCTCCCAGCCACCGGCCTGGAAGCAGTTTCTGGTCACCCTGGCGGTGATCTTTCCCAGCACTCATCTGGTGCCCTGGGTATGGCATCAGCTGTTGCCCTCTTTGGACGGCACCCCGCTTGGACACCTGTTGACGGACGCCACCGTCGTCGCCCTGGTGGTCTATTTTTGGATGCCAATGATCACCCGCTGGCTTGCCGGCTGGTTGGCCCCTGCCAACCAAGATTGAGAGAAACCATCATGTCCCATCACGCAAGTTTGATCCTGATGAATGGCGATCTGCATACCGTGGATCCCGCCAACCCTCTGGCCAGCGCTGTCGCCATCCGCGCCGGCAAATTTATCGCCGTGGGCACGGATGCCGAGGTGATGACCCATGCCGGCCCCGAGACCCGGGTCATCGACCTGGCGGGGCGCACCGTTATCCCCGGCCTCAACGACTCCCACCTGCACCTGATCCGTGGCGGGCTGAACTACAACCTGGAGCTGCGCTGGGAAGGGGTGCCTTCCCTCGCCGAGGCGCTGCGCATGCTCAAGGTCCAGGCCGAGCACACCCCTCATCCCCAGTGGGTGCGGGTGGTGGGCGGCTGGTCCGAATTCCAGTTTGCCGAACGTCGCATGCCGACCCTGGCGGAGCTCAACCAGGCCGCGCCGGATACCCCCGTCTTCGTGTTGCACCTCTATGATCGCGCCCTGCTCAACTGCGCCGCCCTGCACGCCGTGGGTTATACCCGGGAGACGCCAAACCCGCCGGGGGGCGAGATCCAGCGGGATGCCCAGGGCAACCCGACCGGCATGCTGATCGCCCGCCCCAACGCCATGATCCTCTACGCCACCCTGGCCAAGGGGCCCAAGCTGCCCTATGAGACGCAGCTCAACTCGACTCGCCGCTTCATGCGCGAGCTGAACCGGCTCGGCGTCACCAGCGCCATCGACGCCGGCGGCGGCTTCCAGAACTACCCGGAGGACTACCAGATCATCGAGGAGCTGGAAAAGGCGGGTCAGCTCAGCATCCGCATCGCCTACAACCTCTTCACCCAGCGCCCGAAACAGGAGCTGGAGGACTTCGAGCGCTGGACCGACATGCTGGCGCCGGGCAGCGGCAGCGACTTCTATCGCCACAACGGGGCCGGCGAGATGCTGGTCTTCTCCGCCGCCGACTTCGAGGACTTCCTCGAGCCGCGCCCGGACCTGCCCCCCGGCATGGAAGACGAGCTGGAGCGGGTGGTGCGCCATCTGGTGGAGCATCGCTGGCCATTTCGCCTGCATGCCACCTATGACGAGTCCATCTCGCGCATGCTGAACGTGTTCGAGAAGGTGAATCGCGACATTCCCTTCAACGGGCTGCACTGGATCTTCGACCACGCCGAGACCATCAGCGAGCGCAACATAGAGAGGGTCAAGGCCCTCGGCGGCGGCCTCGCCATCCAGCACCGCATGGCCTTCCAGGGAGAGTATTTCGCTGAGCGTTACGGTCGGGAGGCGCTCTCCCACACCCCGCCGGTCACCCGCATGCTGGAGGCCGGGGTGCCGGTGGGCCTGGGGACCGACGCCACCCGGGTCGCCAGCTACAACCCCTGGACCGCGCTCTACTGGCTGGTCTCCGGCCGCACCGTCGGCGGCCTGCAGATGTATGACGACAGCAATCGCCTGTCGCGGGAGACGGCGCTCTCCCTGTGGACCAATGGCAGCGCCTGGTTCTCCAGCGAGCAGGGCAAGAAGGGGATGCTCAAGGTGGGCCAGCTGGCGGATCTGGTGGTGCTATCCGAGGACTTCTTCCGGGTACCGGAGGAGGCTATCAAAGGGATAGAGTCCGTGCTGACCCTGGTGGACGGCAAGATAGTGTTTGCCCAGGGCCCCTTCGGCACCATGGCGCCCCCCGAGTTGCCGATCCTGCCGGACTGGTCACCCACAAGACTGGTACCCGGCCACTACCGTCCGGCCTCGGCCCAGCAGGCGCTGGTCGGCACTCAACCCCAGGCACACCAGTGCTGCGGCCCCTGCGGGGTACACCAGCATCAGCATGACAAGGCCCGCAACGCCTTCATGCCGGTTTCCGACGACCAGGCTTTCTGGGGCGCCCTCGGCTGCTCCTGCTTCGCCTTCTAATCCTCATCAGCGGGGGCGCCCGGCGCCCCCAGGAGAATCCCATGACTGCCTTCATCAAGCGTCCTGCCGATCGGTTGCACTACCTGCCGGCCAGCGAATATCACCCCGCCAACACCTACTTCCACTTCTCGTTCGCCAACTACCACGACCCGGACAACATCCATTACGGCGTGCTGCGGGTGGTGAACGACGATGACGTCAAACCCCACAGCGGTTTCGATCGGCATCCGCACCGCGACATGGAGATCGTCAGCTACCTGCTGCACGGCAAGCTGACCCATTGGGACAGCGTCACCCGGGAAGAGGAGGTGCTGGAGCGCGGTCATCTCCAGGCCATCACGGCCGGCACCGGGCTGACTCACTCAGAGTTGAACCGGCACGACGAGTGGACCCGCTTCCTGCAGATCTGGATCCTGCCACCGGCGCAGGGGCTGGCCATTCGCTATGGCAGCGCCAAACCGGCGGCCAGCGAACGGGAGAACCGCTTGTTGCATCTGGTGAGCCCGCTGGACGGTGGCAAGGCGACGCCGCTGCACCTCAATCAGGATGTCAACTTCCACGTCACCGAGCTGACCCGGCCCGATGCCGAGGTGGTGTTCGAACTGGTCGAGGGGCGTCAGGCCTATGTCAGCCGCATGGAGGGGAGCCTGGTGCTGGCGGGGATGACGGATCTGGCAGAGCGCGACTCCCTCGAGGTGACGGGCCCGGCCAGCTTGCGACTGAGCGCCCCGAAGGGCCATGGCCACGCCATCATCATAGAGATGCCGCGGATGGATGAGCGTTATCGTGGCTGATCCCACCGTCTCCCCCTGGGCGCCGTTTCGGAGGCGTCCCTTCCTGGTGCTCTGGCTGGCGACGCTGTTTTCCAACGTCGGCACCTGGATGCACGACGTGGGGGCCGGCTGGCTGATGACCAGCCTGGACCCGGATCCCGGCATGATAGCCGCGGTGCAGGCCATGACCACCTTGCCTGTGTTCCTGCTGGCGCTGCCGGCCGGCGCCCTTGCCGACATTCTCGACCGGCGTCGGCTGTTGTTGGTGGTCAATGGCCTCATGCTGCTGGTCGCGGCCCTGCTGGCGTTTTGGGTGCAAGGGGGCGGGATCAGCAGCCAGGGCTTGCTGCTCATCACCTTTTTGCTCGGCTGTGGTGCGGCGTTTCTCGCCCCGGCCTGGCAGGCGATCGTGCCGAGCCTGCTGGTGCGCAAGGAGTTGCAGGCCGGTATCGCCCTCAACAGCATGGGGATCAACATCAGCCGCGCCATCGGCCCGGCGCTCGCCGGTCTGCTGATCGCCCAGGTCGGCATGGCGATGCCTTTCCTGCTCAATGCCCTGAGCTTCCTGGCCATACTGGCCGCGCTCTGGTGGTGGCCCGGCGAGACCAGTGGCGCCGCTCGGTTACCGGCCGAGCGGGTGCTGCCCGCCATGGTGGCCGGGCTGCGTTACGCCCGCCGCAGTCCGCCGCTGCTCGGGGTGTTGCTGCGGGCCGGCGCCTTCTTCCTGTTTGCCAGCGCCTACTGGGCCATGCTGCCGCTGGTGGCCCGGCTGCAACTGGGGGGCGATGCCACCCTCTATGGCGCCCTCACCGCCAGTGTCGGTCTCGGCGCCGTGCTGGGGGCCCTGTTGCTGCCACGTCTGCGTCGCCGCCTCTCGGGCCATCGCATCGTGATACTGGGGTCCGTGGGCACGGCGCTGGTGTTGCTGGTGCTGGCCACCTCCCGCTCGGTGCCCCTGGCGCTGCTGGCCGCCTTGTTGGCGGGATCTAGCTGGATTGCCACCCTGTCGAGCCTGATGATAGCCGCGCAGGGGGCGCTGCCTGACTGGGTGCGGGCCCGCGGCCTCTCCCTTTACCTGACGGTGTTCGCCGGCGCCATGGCGCTCGGCTCCCTCGGCTGGGGCCAGCTGGCCAGCCACTTCGATGTGACCACGGCCCTGCTGGTAGCCGCCGCCGGCATGTTGCTGCTCATCCCCTTCACCAGCCGGGTGCTCCTGGATGGGGGCGAGCGAGCCTTGCAAGCGAGCGGGCATTGGCCAGAACCCGCGTCGGTGGCGCCCGAGCTGCAGCAGGCTGGCCCCGTGATGATATTGGTGCGCTACCGGGTGCTCGGCGGTGAGGAGCCGGCCTGCCGGGCCCTGCTGCTTCGGCTCGGCGAGAGCCGCCGTCGGGATGGCGGGCAGGAGTGGCATCTGTTTCGCGAACCGGCGAGCGGCGATCTCATCGAGACCTTCGTACTCCCCTCCTGGCTCGACCATCTGCGCCAGCACGAGCGGGTGACCGAGGAGGAGGCGCGGCTGCAGGAGCAGATCCGCGCGCTCTGCGAGACGGTGCGGGTCGAGCACTATCTGGCCGGTTGATGACGCAGGCTGGTCTCGCACGGGCCAGCCTGCAACGCAATGGCCCCCTTGGCGGGTTGTCTGAGGTAAACTGGGGCCTCCAGCGCTGCCATTTCGATGTCTCCTCTCTTCCCTGGCAGCCCTTCATACACCCTATAGTGCGCCCTGGTGGCCGCCGGCCGGAGGGGCCATGCTCGAAAATCAGATGATGTTGTTGGCGGTGTTCGAGCGGGCGGCGCTGATGCTGATGACGCTGTTCCTGCTGACCCGAACCCGGCCGTTCCAGCGCCTGTTCCAGAAGCGGGATCACACCCCGGCCGAGCTGGTGATGGTTGCCGCCATCTTCTGCCTGTTCGCCGTGTTCAGCACCTACACCGGCATCCCGGTGGAGGGGGCCCTCATCAACGTGCGGATCATCGCCATCATCTCGGGCGGCATCCTGTTCGGCCCCTGGGTCGGCATCCCGGCCGGGGTCATCTCGGGGCTGCACCGTTATCTCATCGACATGGACGGCCATACTTCGATCCCTTGCCTCATCGCCAGCATCATCGCCGGCCTGTTGGCGACCTGGCTGCACCTGCGCTGCCGCAAGTCGCGGCTCTGGCTGTACGGGATCCTGGCGGGCATGGCCTGTGAGGGGTTGACCATGCTGCTGATATGGATCCTGACTGAGCCTCACGCTATCGGGGTCGAGATTGTCAGCCATATCGCCTACCCCATGATGGCGGGGACCCTGTGTATCGGCCTCATCATCAAGCTGGTGCAGGACCTGGACGACGAGAAGGAGCTGATCGCCGCCAAGCAGGCCAAGCTGGCGCTGGATATCGCTAACCAGACGCTGCCCTTCTTCCAGAAGATAGATCGCCACTCCCTCGGCCAGGTGTGCGAGGTGATCAGGCGCGAGATCAGCGCGGACGCGGTGGCCATCACGGACACCCGGGACGTGCTGGCCTACGTGGGGATCGGCAAGGGTTACTACGAGCTGGACGAGCACCACGCCATCAGCGACATGACCCAGAGAGCCGTGCTGCTGGATCAGATCATCATCAACAACGATCTGCGCCAATACCATCTGTCGGACTTCCACTCCGTCATCATCATACCGTTGCGGGAGAACGGCGTGGTCAGCGGCACCCTCAAGATCTATTTTCGCCGTACCCACAGCATCACCAGTTCCCTGCGGGAGATGGCGGTGGGCCTCTCCCAGCTCATCTCCACCCAGATGGAGGTGTCGCGCATCGAGCAGCTGAAAGAGATGACCCGCAAGGCGGAGTTCACCGCCTTGCAGAGCAAGATCAACCCGCACTTTTTGTTCAATGCCCTCAACGCCATCTCGTCGCTCATCCGCATCCGCCCCCAGCAGGCGCGCCAGCTGATCGCCAACCTGGCGGACTATCTGCGCTACAACCTCAACAAGGGGGACGAGCTCATCGACATCCAGGAGGAGTTGCAGCAGGTGCGCGACTACGTGGCCATCGAGCAGGCGCGGTTCGGCGACAAGCTGGAGGTGGTGTTCGAGGTGGATGACGTGCATATTCAGGTGCCGAGCCTGCTGCTGCAGCCCCTGGTGGAGAACGCCATACTGCACGGCATCCAGCCCCGCAGCGCGCCGGGCCGGGTCACCATAGAGGTGAAACAGCTGGCGGGTGGCATACGGGTGGCGGTGCGCGACACCGGCTACGGCATCAGTCAGGCGGTGATCGATGGTGTGGCCGCCGGTCGGGTGGAGAGCCGCAGCATAGGCCTGATGAACGTTCATCAGCGGGTCAAGCTGCTGTACGGCGACGGCCTGCAGCTCAAGCGACTCGAGCCCGGTACCGAAGTCTGTTTCTATCTGCCGGATCCGGAGGCCATGCCGTGCTGAGCGCTATCGATATAAAGAAGGAAGATATGACTCGAGAGGCGCTGGCCTGTTTGTCACGTTCGGAGGTTAGGTCGTGTTGAGAGCCATCATAGTCGAAGACGAATACCTGGCCCGGGAAGAGCTGGCCTATCTGGTGGATCAACACAGCACCATCGAGATAGTGGCGAGCTTCGAGGATGGGCTGGAGGCGTTCAAGTACCTGCAGGATCACGAGGTGGACGTGGTGTTCCTGGATATCCAGGTGCCATCCATCGACGGCCTGCTGCTGGCCAAGAACCTGCACAAGTCGAGCCATCCGCCCCACATCGTGTTCGTCACCGCCTACAAGGAGTTCGCGGTGGAGGCGTTCGAGCTGGAGGCGTTTGACTACATCCTCAAGCCCTACAACGAGCCGCGCCTCATCAGCCTGCTGCAAAAACTCGAGCACGCCGGCCGGCTACAGCCGAGTCAGGGCGCCGAGCCCGGCGGGGAGAGCCTGAGCCAGAACCGCACCGTCAACCTGGTGAAGGGGGAGCGCATCATAGTCACCCCCTGCGAGCAGATCTATTACGTGGAGGCGGACGAGAAGCTGACCCATGTCTATACCCGCACCGATCGCTACGTGATGACCATGACCATCAGCGAGTTCGTCAGCCGGCTGCCGGCGGAGGGCTTCTTCCGTTGTCACCGCTCCTACTGCGTCAACATCAACAAGATCCGCGAGATCGTGCCCTGGTTCAACAGCACCTACCTCATCCGGCTCCATGATCTGCCGTTCGAGGTACCGGTCAGCCGCAGCAACATCAAGGCATTCCGTCAGCTGATGCGGCTCTGATTGTCATTCATTCCCGCCGATCTGCATTTCATGCCTTAATCGATCTGCAATTCATGCGCCGTTCCTATAGTGGGCTCAACTTCCCGAGTCCACCGCCCGAGGCGCATCATGACCAAAGAGATGAATCGCACCCGGTACCTGACCCTGATCGGTACCATCATCACCCAGTTCGCCCTGGGCTCCGTCTACACCTGGAGCCTGTTCAACGCCCAGCTCTCCGACAAGCTGGACGAGCCGGTCAGCCAGGTAGCCTTCGCCTTCGGTCTGCTCAGCCTCTCCCTGGCGGTCGCCTCCTCCATGGCGGGCAAGCTGCAGGAGCGGTTCGGGGTGCGCAACGTCACCCTGGGTGCCGGCGTGCTGCTTGGCATCGGCTTTTTCCTCACCGCCCATGCCAGCAACCTGGCCATGCTCTACCTCTGTGCCGGTATCCTGGTGGGCTTCGCCGACGGTACCGGCTACCTGATGACCCTCTCCAACTGCGTGAAGTGGTTCCCGGAGCGCAAGGGACTGATCTCCGCCTGCTCCATCGGGGCCTACGGTCTCGGTAGCCTGGGCTTCAAGTACATCAACCTGCTGCTGCTGTCGAACAACGGCCTGGAAGCCACCTTCCAGCTGTGGGGCCTGATCGCCATGTCCATGGTGCTGGTGGGCGGCATGCTGATGAAGGATGCCCCCAAGCAGGCCGCCTCCCTGCAGCAGGCCGAGAGCCGCGACTTCACCCTGGCCGAGGCGATGCGCAAGCCGCAGTACTGGATGCTGGCGCTGATGTTCCTCACCGCCTGCATGAGCGGCCTCTACGTCATCGGCGTGGCCAAGGATATCGGCGAGAAGATGGTGGGTCTGCCGGGCTCGGTGGCGGCCAACGCCGTCGCCATCATCGCCATGGCGAACCTGGGTGGTCGTCTGGTGCTGGGCATACTGTCTGACAAGATGTCCCGCATCCGGGTCATCACCATAGCCCAGGTCATCACCCTGTGCGGCATGGGGCTGCTGCTGTTCGTGCCCCTCAACGCGAACCTGTTCTTCGTGGCGGTGGCCTGTGTGGCCTTCAGCTTCGGCGGCACCATCACCGTTTACCCTTCCCTGGTGAGCGACTTCTTCGGCCTGAACAACCTGACCAAGAACTACGGCGTCATCTACCTGGGCTTCGGGCTCGGCAGCATCATAGGCTCCATAGTCGCGTCCCTGTTCGGCGGCTTCATGGCAACCTTCAACCTGATCCTGGTGCTGATGGTGGTGGCCCTGGTGCTCTCCCTCACCATCCGCCTGCCGTCCCCGGTGGCTGCAGCGGATCGGGCCTGACATTCCCGCGCTCCTTCGCAAGCAGTAAAAAAAGACCCGGGCCTTGGCCCGGGTCTTTGCATTGAAGGGATGGCACTCAGCGCGGCGGCAGCCCCAGCAGGGCTCGCAGGGTGCGGGCATGGGCCTCCACCGTCGGCCAATCCTGGCCGGTGACGGTGACATGACCCATCTTGCGACCGGGGCGCGCCTCGCCCTTGCCGTAGAGGTGCAGGTGCACCCCGGGCAGGGCCAGGGCACCGGCCCAGTCCGGGGTGCCGTGCTGCCACAGATCCCCGAGCAGGTTCAGCAGGATGGCGGGCTGGACCTCGGCCTGCCTGGGCAGCGGCAGATCGCACAGGGCGCGTACCTGCAGCTCGAACTGGCAGCAGCCGGCGTTGTCGATGCTGGGATGGCCGGAGTTGTGGGGGCGGGGGGCCATCTCGTTGACCAGCAGCTTGCCGTCCACTAGGAAGAACTCCACCGTCAGCACGCCCACGTAGTCGAGGGCGGCGATCAGGTGCTCGGCGATGCGCTTGGCCTCGGCCTCAAGGGTCGGGACATTGGCGGGGGATCGGGTCTGATCCAGGATGCCGCCGCTGTGCCAGTTCTGCACCAGGGGCAGGGCACTGATGGCGCCGCTCGGGCTGCGCGCCAAGGTCAGGGCAAACTCCCCCTCCAGCGGCAGCCGCTTCTCCAGCACGCAGGGCACGCCGCTGGTCGCGAGGGCGGCGGTCAGTTCGGCGCCGTTGGTGATTGTCCACTGTCCCTTGCCGTCATAACCCTCGCGGGCTGTCTTGAGGATGGCGGGGAAGAGGCTATCGGGCAGGGCCGGCAGGGGTTCGTTGGGAAGCAGGGTCAGGTTGGGGGCGACCGGAACCCCGGCGCGGGTCAGGAAGGCTTTCTCTTCCCGGCGATCCTGACACACCCTCACCGCACTGGCGGCGGGGCGTACCGGCAGGTGCTGTTCCAGCAGGGCCAGGGAGGCTGCCGGCACGTTCTCGAACTCGCAGGTGACGGCGACGCAGCGACGGGCCAGCTCGGACAGCGCCTCGGCGTCGTCATAGGCGGCCACTATCTGCTGATCGGCGGCGGCACCGGCGATGCTGGCGGGATCCGGATCCAGCACCACCACCTGATAGCCGAGGCGATGGGCCGCCATGACGAAGTAGCGGCCGAGCTGGCCGCCGCCGAGCATCCCCAGGGTGGCGGGAGGCAGTATCATGCCGGCTCCTCCAGTTGCAGGGCCAGCACCCGATCGCGCTCCTTGGCACGGAAGCCGTCGAGCTGCTGCTGATAGCGGGGGGCGTCTTTGTCCTGGGCGACCGACAGCAGGGAGACGGCGAACAGGCCGGCGTTGGCGGCGCCAGCCTCACCGATGGCGAAGGTGGCGACCGGCACCCCTTTTGGCATCTGTACTATGGAGAGCAGGGAGTCCATCCCCTTGAGTTGACGAGTCGGGATCGGCACGCCGAGCACGGGAATCGTGGTCTTGGCGGCCAACATGCCCGGCAGGTGGGCGGCACCGCCTGCCCCTGCGATGATGGCCCGCAGGCCGCGCTCGCGGGCGCTGGCCGCATACTCGAACAGCAGGTCCGGGGTGCGGTGGGCCGAGACCACCCGCGCCTCGTAAGGGACGCCATGTTCCTTGAGGATGCGGGCGGCCGCCTGCATCACGGGCCAGTCGGAGTCAGAGCCCATCACCAGGCCGATCAAAGGGGGGTTCGTCATTACGGCTTCCTTGGATGTCAAACGTTTGCCGCATGTTACCAAAAAGCCACGCAACCCGGTTCAAAATTTCACGTGCTCGGCGATCTCGGCCAGGGGCCGGGGGCCTTTCTGGCGAGGCTGCCAAGCCTCATCCTGCACCAATATCAAAGAGTTCAACGACTTGTACCAGGATGCCCTCACCGAGGGGTGGCATTGTCTTTCTGGGCCACTGCCGCACTGGATAGATAGTGATGACCATGGACCGGACTACTCTGGTGCCCGGGCCTCTCTTCATTGGGGCTATTCGACGACGCCCAGGTTGCCGAGAGGAGAAAACAGATATAGAAATCCAGATGGCTATACATCCGGTCTGGCTCTGCCTATAATCCCCCCCGCTTTGGCGCATCATGCTTAATAGGGAATCCGGTGAAAATCCGGAGCTGGCGCGCAGCGGTAAGGGGGAACGAAGCGACATCAGGCACTGCCATCGGGTGGGAAGCCGTCGCATAGGCCATCAGCCCCCGAGCCCGAAGACCTGCCAAAGTTCGTATTTCGGGCCGAGAGAAACCGGCCACGGAAGATGCTTACGCGAACTTAAGGATCTCTCATGTCCAAGACATTATTGGCGGCTGCCCTGTTGCCGGCGGCGGCCTTCGCCCAGACTCCCATTGCCAACGATACCCTAGTGGTGACCGCCAACCGGGTGGAACAACCCGCCAGCACAGTACTCGCCCCCGTCATGGTGATCGATCGCGCCGAAATCGAGGCCCGTCAGGTGCAGAGCCTGCCGGATCTGCTGAAAACCCTGCCGGGTGTGCAGATCACCACCCTGGGTGGTCGTGGCCACGTCAGCAGCCTGTTTATCCGCGGTACCAACTCCAACCACTCCCTGGTGTTGATGAACGGCCGTCCCATCGCCGCCATGGTGGCCGGCACGCCGGATCTGAGCCAGATCCCCCTCGGCAACATAGAGCGCATCGAATACATCCGCGGTCCGCGCGCCGCCGTCTATGGCGCCAATGCCATCGGCGGTGTCATCAACCTCATCTCCAAGACCTCCGCCAAAAACGGCAGCGAGACCCACCTGAAGGGCGGAGTAGGCAGCCATGGCTATGGTCAGGGTCAGGTGCGCACCGTGCAGGCCCTGGGTGAGCAGACCGACATGAACCTGCTGGTGGGCTATGAGCGTACCGACGGCTTCGACGTGGTCGCCGGTGCCCAGCAACCAGATAGGGACGGTTTCGACAGCCTGAACGGTCAGTTCGGTCTGAACCACGTCTTCAACGAGGCCTGGAGCGCCGATTTCAACGCCCAGGGCTATGACAACCAGACCGAGATGGACGACCCCTATATGTCGGCGGATCAGAGCCGGGTACAGGCCTTCCAGTACGATGGTGGCCTCAAGTACCAGAGCGGCGCCCTGACCAGCCGGCTGGAGGCCAGCTACGGCGAGAACAAGCTGAAGAGCTGGTGGGAGAGCAACGGGGAGTCCAGCGCCGAGCCCATCCATACCGGTCTGACCCGTTTCTCCTGGATCAACAACTGGAGCGGTGTGGAAGGTTTGTCCCTGACCGGTGGCGCCGACTGGCAGCAGGAGCAGATGAAGTCCGATTCCCGCAGCTATGGTCAGTCGTTCAATGCGCCGGATCGCGACAACACGGGTCTGTTCGCCGTGGCGAGCTACCGCTGGCAGGCCCTGCTGGGTGAGTTGTCCGGCCGTACCGATGACAACGAGCAGTATGGGCGCCACAACACCTGGTCCGCGGCGGCCGGGTTGGACATCGATGAGAACCACAACGTACGGTTGAGCTATGGCACCGCCTTCAAGGCACCGACCTTCCTCGACCTCTATTACCCGGGTTATGAGAACCCGGATCTGAAGCCGGAAGAAAGCAAGAACCTGGAGTTGGACTTCTCCGGCCGTTACACCACCTGGGACTGGTCCATCAACCTGTACCGCAACGAGATCCAGAACCTGATCGCCTGTCAGAGTGCCTTCTCCAGCTGCAAGCCGGATAACACTGACGCCGAGATCCGGGGAGTGGAAGTGGCCCTTGGGCTGGAAACCGGTCCGCTGCACCACGATC
>NZ_CM201342.1:2425000-2470000 GCF_054165525.2 Aeromonas sp. AE23HZ002T15 | reverse complement strand
TTAACTGGGCGTCTAGTTGCAAGGTGTAGACCCGAAACCGGGTGATCTAGCCATGGGCAGGTTGAAGGTTGAGTAACATCAACTGGAGGACCGAACCCACTAACGTTGCAAAGTTAGGGGATGACCTGTGGCTGGGGGTGAAAGGCCAATCAAACTCGGAGATAGCTGGTTCTCCCCGAAAGCTATTTAGGTAGCGCCTCGGACGAATACTACTGGGGGTAGAGCACTGTTTGGGCTAGGGGGTCATCCCGACTTACCAACCCCATGCAAACTCCGAATACCAGTAAGTAATATCCGGGAGACACACGGCGGGTGCTAACGTCCGTCGTGAAGAGGGAAACAACCCAGACCGCCGGCTAAGGTCCCAAAGTTCTGGTTAAGTGGGAAACGATGTGGGAAGGCTCAGACAGCTAGGATGTTGGCTTAGAAGCAGCCATCATTTAAAGAAAGCGTAATAGCTCACTAGTCGAGTCGGCCTGCGCGGAAGATGTAACGGGGCTCAAACCAGGCACCGAAGCCGCGGATTCACGCTAAGCGTGAGTGGTAGGGGAGCGTTCTGTAAGTCTGCGAAGGTGTGTCGAGAGGCATGCTGGAGATATCAGAAGTGCGAATGCTGACGTAAGTAACGATAAAGGGGGTGAAAAGCCTCCTCGCCGGAAGACCAAGGGTTCCTGTCCAACGTTAATCGGGGCAGGGTGAGTCGACCCCTAAGGCGAGGCCGAAAGGCGTAGTCGATGGGAAGCAGGTTAATATTCCTGCACGACTTGTAATTGCGATGGGGGGACGGAGAAGGCTAGGTGGGCCAGGCGACGGTTGTCCTGGTGAAAGTGCGTAGGTGGTGTTTCTAGGCAAATCCGGAGACACAACACTGAGACACGAGACGAACGCACTACGGTGCGGAAGCCATTGATGCCCTGCTTCCAGGAAAAGCCTCTAAGCTTCAGATTACAAGTCATCGTACCCCAAACCGACACAGGTGGTCGGGTAGAGAATACCAAGGCGCTTGAGAGAACTCGGGTGAAGGAACTAGGCAAAATAGAACCGTAACTTCGGGAGAAGGTTCGCTCTTGATGGTGAAGTCCCTTGCGGATGGAGCTGTCGGGAGTCGCAGTGACCAGATGGCTGGGACTGTTTATCAAAAACACAGCACTCTGCAAACACGAAAGTGGACGTATAGGGTGTGACACCTGCCCGGTGCCGGAAGGTTAATTGATGGGGTTAGCGCAAGCGAAGCTCTTGATCGAAGCCCCGGTAAACGGCGGCCGTAACTATAACGGTCCTAAGGTAGCGAAATTCCTTGTCGGGTAAGTTCCGACCTGCACGAATGGTGTAACCATGGCCATGCTGTCTCCACCCGAGACTCAGTGAAATCGAATTCGCCGTGAAGATGCGGTGTACCCGCGGCTAGACGGAAAGACCCCGTGAACCTTTACTACAGCTTGGCACTGAACATTGAACCTACATGTGTAGGATAGGTGGGAGGCTTTGAAGCGATGACGCCAGTTGTCGTGGAGCCGTCCTTGAAATACCACCCTTGTATGTTTGATGTTCTAACGCAGGGCCCTGAATCGGGCTCGCGGACAGTGCCTGGTGGGTAGTTTGACTGGGGCGGTCTCCTCCCAAAGAGTAACGGAGGAGCACGAAGGTTGGCTAATCCTGGTCGGACATCAGGAGGTTAGTGCAATGGCATAAGCCAGCTTAACTGCGAGACGGACAGGTCGAGCAGGTACGAAAGTAGGTCATAGTGATCCGGTGGTTCTGAATGGAAGGGCCATCGCTCAACGGATAAAAGGTACTCCGGGGATAACAGGCTGATACCGCCCAAGAGTTCATATCGACGGCGGTGTTTGGCACCTCGATGTCGGCTCATCACATCCTGGGGCTGAAGTCGGTCCCAAGGGTATGGCTGTTCGCCATTTAAAGTGGTACGCGAGCTGGGTTCAGAACGTCGTGAGACAGTTCGGTCCCTATCTGCCGTGGGCGTTGGATGATTGAAGGGAGTTGCTCCTAGTACGAGAGGACCGGAGTGAACGAACCTCTGGTGTTCGGGTTGTCACGCCAGTGGCACTGCCCGGTAGCTAAGTTCGGAATCGATAACCGCTGAAAGCATCTAAGCGGGAAGCGAGCCCTGAGATGAGTCATCCCTGACCCCTTGAGGGTCCTAAAGGGCCGTTGGAGACCACAACGTTGATAGGTGGGGTGTGTAAGCGCGGCGACGTGTTGAGCTAACCCATACTAATTACCCGTGAGGCTTAACCATACAACACCCAAGAAGTGTTCTGAGACTTGTAACAAACCCCAAGAACTACTCAAAAATTCAGTGATAACGACAAGCCACGAGCAACATCGTTATTCACGTCAGCTTTCTGGATTAAGAATTTGCCTGGCGGCCATAGCGCCGTGGAACCACCTGATCCCATGCCGAACTCAGAAGTGAAACGCGGTAGCGCCGATGGTAGTGTGGCATTCGCCATGCGAGAGTAGGACACTGCCAGGCACCCAATTAAACAGCGATGTGCAAAATCACATCACTGGCTGCGAGGATGACACCTCAACGAAGCGGCACATGATTTAGCGAAAGCTAACCGAATGCGGAGCGGTAGTTCAGTCGGTTAGAATACCGGCCTGTCACGCCGGGGGTCGCGGGTTCGAGTCCCGTCCGCTCCGCCACTAACAAGAAGCCCAGTCGAAAGACTGGGCTTTTTTCATTTCAGCACTCTGAAAATTCAGCGTCTTGCACCCTTCTCCCCTACCCGCCATATCCTATCTGATGATGTCTCGGACTGCCGTTGCCGCTATAATAGCTGCCCTCAAGCAAGGTGGTGGTATGAAAGCAGAATATCTACAGCGATTCGGGGGCATTGCCCGTCTTTATGGTCAGAGCGCGCTCAGTTCCTTCAGTCAGGCGAGAGTCTGCGTGGTGGGCATCGGCGGCGTGGGCTCTTGGGCGGCGGAGGCACTTGCTCGTGCCGGCATCAACCAGATCACCCTGATCGACATGGATGACATCTGCATCACCAACACCAACCGCCAGATCCACGCCATGCAGGGGACTGTGGGGCGCCTCAAGACTGAAGTGATGGCGGAGCGCATCCGTGCCATCAACCCGGATTGTGCCGTGATCGAGGTGGATGACTTCGTCACCGCCGACAATCTGGCCGAACATATCAAGAAAGAGTTCGACTATGTGGTGGATGCCATCGACTCGGTCAAGGCGAAGGTGGCGCTGATCGCCTTCTGCAAGCGCAACAAGATCCCCGTGATAGTGGCGGGTGGTGCCGGCGGACAGATGGACCCGACCCAGATCACCGTGGCCGATCTCGCCAAGACCATTCAGGATCCGCTGGCTGCCAAGGTGCGCTCCGACCTGCGCCGTCTGCACCACTTCAGCAAGAATCCGGCCCGCAAGTTCGGGGTGGAGTGCGTCTTCTCCACCGAGCAGCTGAGCTACCCGGACGGCAAGGGCGGCACCTGTCAGGCCAAGGCTGCCAGCGATGGCAACATGAAGATGGATTGCGCCTCCGGCTTCGGGGCCGTCACGCCGGTAACGGCGACGTTTGGCCTGGTGGCTGCCTCCCGCGTGCTGAAGAAGATCGCCGAGCGGGGCGCCCGGGCCGAGAAGTCCGCCGAGTAGATTTTCAGACAATGCATCAACGAAAAGAGCGCCCCAGGGCGCTCTTTTTGGTTGCTGCGAAGTGAGGTGTCAGGCCGTCGCCAGCGCCACTATGCCCTGCACTATGGCTCTGAGGCCGTTGCCCCGAGACGGGCTCAGGTGCTTCTCCAGCCCCAACTCGGCGAAATAGCCGTCCACGTCGAACGCCTGAATAGCTGCTGCACTCCGGTGATTGAGCGCCGCCAGCACGATGACGATCAGGCCGCGCACGATGCGGGCATCGGAGTCGCAGGCGAAGTGCCAGCGGCCATCCTCACTCTGCTCCCCCTTCAGCCAGGCCTGGCTCTCGCATCCCTTGAGACGAAACTCTTCCTGCTGCCACTCGGCTGGCAGGGCGGGCAACAACTTGCCGAGCTGGATAATGAGCCGGTACTGATTTTCCCAACCCTTGGCTGCCACAAACTGCTGGCGGATGGCGTTTTCATCGGGCTCCCGGCCGATGGGGGTATAGGTTGTGAGCTCGTTCATGTCGATCATCCCTTAGAAGAAGTCGCTTAACTTGTGCAGGGCTGCCAGCAGGGCATCCACGTCATCCTGATCGTTGTAGCAGGCCAGCGAGGCGCGCATGGTGCCGCCGATCCCAAGGCTCTCCATCAGCGGCATGGCGCAGTGGTGGCCGACTCGCAGCGCTATGCCCTGCATGTCGAGCAGAGTGGCGGCATCCTGCGGATGGATATCGTCCAGGAGGAAGGAGACGGCGCCGGCGCGCTGCCTGGGTTCACCGATGAGGCGCAGGCCAGGTACCTGCCGCAGTCCTGCCACCAGATAGTCGGTGAGAGCCGCTTCGTGGCGGACCAGTTCGGCCTTGTCCAGATCCGTGATGAAGTCGATGGCGCTGGCGAGGCCGATGGCGCCGGCGATGTGAGGGGTGCCCGCCTCGAATTTGAATGGCAGGACGTTGAAGGTGGTGCCGGCAAAGCTGACCCTGTCGATCATCTCGCCACCCGCCTGCCAGGGGGGCATGCGCTCCAGCAATTCGGTGCGGCCCCAGAGCACGCCGATCCCGGTCGGGCCGTAGAGCTTGTGGCCGGAGAAGGCGTAGAAGTCGCAGCCGATGGCCTGCACATCCACCTCGAGATGAGCCACCGCCTGGGCGCCATCGATCAGGGTCAGAGCCCCCACCGCCTTGGCGGCCGCCACTATCTCCTTGACCGGATTGACGGTGCCGAGGGCATTGGAGACATGGGCGACGCTCACCAGCCGGGTGCGGGTGCCCAGTAACCCGAGGTAGGCGTCCATATCGAGATCGCCGTTCTTATCCAGCGGAATGACGCGGATAAGGGCGCCGGTGCGCTGGGCGACGAGCTGCCAGGGCACTATATTGGCGTGGTGCTCCAGGGTGCTGAGCACTATCTCGTCCCCCGCCTGCAGCTCGCTCAAGCCCCAGCTCTGGGCCACCAGGTTGATCGCCTCCGTGGTGCCGCGGGTCCAGATCACCTCCTGCGGGCGGGGGGCCTTGATGAAGCGGGCGACTGTCTCGCGGGCAGATTCGAAGGCGAGGGTGGCGCGGCCGCTCAGGGCGTGGGCGGCACGGTGTACGTTGGCGTTGTCTGTGCTGTAGTAGCGAGCAATCGCTTCCAGAACCCGCTGCGGTTTCTGGGTGGTGGCGGCATTGTCCAGATAGATCAGGGGGTGGCCGTTGACCTTCTGCGCCAAGGCTGGAAACTGGCTGCGCAGCCTCCCGTGCTGTTGCTGGTTCATGCTCCCCTCGTCATCTTCTGGAAAAGTCGGCCATGATCCTGAAATTGGCGGTCAAACACAAGGCGAAGTGGTGGGGTCCCGCGTCCGGTTTCGGCTGCCTGCGGGATCTCTGTTACAATGCCGCCCCTCATCATAAGCCAAGAGATCCGGCCCATGAAGCTCAACCCCAATCAGAACGAAGCGGTCAAGTTTGTCTCCGGCCCTTGCCTGGTGCTGGCGGGCGCCGGATCGGGCAAGACCCGGGTCATCACCAACAAGATCGCCTACCTGGTGCAGCAGTGTGGCTACAACGCCCGCAACATAGCCGCGGTCACCTTCACCAACAAGGCGGCGCGGGAGATGAAGGAGCGGGTCGGCCAGACCCTGGGCCGCAAGGAGGCGCGGGGGCTCATGGTCTCCACCTTCCACACCCTGGGGCTGGATATCATCCGCCGCGAGCACAAGAGCCTGAACCTCAAGGCGAACTTCTCTCTGTTCGACGACACCGACCAGCTGGCGCTGCTCAAGGAGCTGACGGAAGCCGAGCTCGACAACGACAAGGACAAGCTGTCCGCTCTCATCACCCAGATCTCCAACTGGAAGAACGACCTCATACTGCCGGCCCGCGCCATGCGCATCGCCCGCGGGCCGGAAGAGGTGCTGATGGCCCAGCTTTATGAGCGTTATCACCGTCAGATGGTGGCCTACAACGCGCTGGATTTCGACGATCTCATCGTGATGCCGACCCTGCTGCTCAAGAGCAACGAGGAGGTGCGTACCCGCTGGCAGAACAAGATCCGCTACCTGCTGGTCGATGAGTATCAGGACACCAACACCAGCCAGTACGAGCTGGTGAAGCAGATCGTCGGCGAGCGGGCCCGCTTCACCGTGGTGGGGGACGACGACCAGTCCATCTACTCCTGGCGTGGCGCCAAGCCGCAGAACCTTGTGCTGCTGAACGAGGACTTCCCGAGCCTCAAGCTGATCAAGCTGGAGCAGAACTACCGCTCCAAGAAGCGCATCCTCAAGTGCGCGAACATCCTGATCGCCAACAACCCCCACGTCTACGACAAGGCGCTCTTCTCCGAGCTCGACTACGGGGTGCCGGTCAAGGTGCTGTTCGCCAAGAACGAGGAGCACGAGGCGGAGCGCATCGCCGCCGAGCTGATGGGCCACAAGTTCATGAACCGCACCCGGTTCAAGGACTACGCCATCCTCTACCGGGGCAACCACCAGTCGCGCATCTTCGAGAAGGCGCTGATGACGAACCGCATCCCCTACCGCATCTCGGGGGGCACCTCCTTCTTCTCCCGCACCGAGATCAAGGACATCATGGCCTACCTCAAGCTGCTGGTGAACCCGGACGAGGACACCGCGTTTCTGCGGGTGGTCAACCTGCCGCGCCGAGAGATAGGCCCCACCACCCTGGAGAAGCTCGGCGAGTACGCGAACCAGCGCGGCAAGAGCCTGTTTGCCGCCAGCTTCGAGCTGGGGCTGGAGCAGCACCTCTCTGGCCGCGGCCTCGTCGCCCTGCAGGCCTTCACCAATTGGCTGGTGCGGCTCGGGGATCAGGCCCTGCGCGGCAATCCGGTGGAGGCGGTGCGGGACATGATCAAGGAGATCCACTACGAGGAGTGGCTCTACGAGACATCGCCGAGCCCCAAGGCGGCGGAGATGCGGATGCAGAACGTCTCCACCCTTTACCGCTGGATCACCGAGATGCTGGAGGGCAACGAGCTGGACGAGCCCATGACCCTGCCTCAGGTGGTCACCCGGCTCACCCTGCGCGACATGATGGAGCGCAACGAGGGGGAGGACGATGCGGATCAGGTGCAGCTGATGACGCTGCACGCCTCCAAGGGGCTGGAGTTTCCCTACGTCTACATGGTGGGCATGGAGGAGGGGTTGCTGCCGCACCAGACCAGCATCGACGAGGACAATGTGGAGGAGGAGCGGCGCCTCGCCTACGTGGGTATCACCCGCGCCCAGGCCGAGCTCACCTTCACGCTGTGCAAGGAGCGGCGCCAGTACGGTGAGTCCATCCGCCCCGAGCCGAGCCGCTTCCTGCTGGAGTTGCCCCAGGACGACCTGGAGTGGGAGAACCGTAAGGTAGTGACCGCCGAGGAGCGCCAGCAGAAGGGGCAGGTCGGGGTCGCCAACCTGCGGGCCTTGTTTAAAAAGGATTGAGGCAAGAAGGATTGAGTTCAGACTGGCTGCACGATGCGGCCGTAACCTGCGTCAAGCCATGCCAGCCTGGCCCAGCAAGGGGGTGATGTCGGCTCCCGGCAGGGGAGGAGAGATGTGGCGCCCCTGCCCCATGGTGCAGCCGAGATCGATCAGCTTCTGCAACTGCTGAGGGGTTTCGATGCCCTCGACCACCAGGGTGAAGTCGAGATCCTGGCAGATGTCCCGCATGGCGCGGATCAGCGCGAGATCCTTGGGGGAGTTGAGCATGCGGTGGGTGAAGCTGTCATCCACCTTGATGTAGTCCACCGGGAAGTGGAACAGGGCGTTGAGGGAGGAAAAACCGGTGCCGAAGTCGTCCAGGCTGATCTGGATGCCCTTGGCCCTGAGCTCGTGCAGGGAGGTGAGCGAGTCCGCGCTCTGCCTGGACAGCTCCCGCTCGTTGAACTCGAAGATGAAGTAGCTCGGCATGACCCCCTCTTCTTCCATGATGTTGACCAGTTGCAGGATATGCTCCCGGTTGGCCAGATGCTTGCCGGACAGGTTGAGGGCCACCTTGAAGCGGCCGGGGCCCGACACCGGCAACCAGCGCTTGAGCTGCTGGCAGGTGCGGCTGAGGATCTGCTGGTCTAGCTCCTGGATGAGGCCGCACTGTTCCGCCAGCGGAATGAAGTCGAAGGCGTCTTTCAGCTCCCCTTCCTCCGTGATCCAGCGGGCCATCACCTCCAGCGCCGTCAGGCAGCTGTCCTCGAGCCGGATCACCGGCTGGAAGTAGGGCACTATCCTGCCCTCCCGCAAGGCGTTGACGAGCCGCTCCTCCGGTGAACCCACGCTCTCCCTGCAGGCCTCCGAGTAGTTGACGATGCGGCTGCGGCCGTTGCGCTTGGCCTGATACATGGCGAGATCCGCCTGATGCAGCAGCTCGCTGACATCGGTGATCTGCTCGGACACGCTGGCCACCCCCAGGCTGACGGTGATGGTCAGCTCGTTGCCCTGCAGCCGGAACGGATGGGCGATGCGGCCGAGCAGGCGGTTGAGCACGGGGCTGACATCTTCCTCCTGCTGACTGTTGTCCAGATAGATGACGAACTCGTCCCCCCCTAGTCTGGCCACCATGTCGTTTTGCCGGATGCAGCTCTGCAGGCGCTTGCCGAGCTCCTGCAGCAGTTGATCCCCGGCGCCGTGGCCGAGTGCATCGTTGATCTGCTTGAAGTGATCCACATCGAGGAAGATCAGGGTGAAGCCGGCCGCTCGGTAGCGGCGATAACGGGTCATGGCATGATGGAGGTGATTCATCAGCAGGGCCCGGTTTGGCAGCATGGTCAGGGGATCGTGCAGGGCGTTGAACTGCAGCCGGCGCTCCAGCTCCTGATGCTGCTTGAGCTGCTTCTGCAGTCGCAGATTGGTCTGGCGCAGCTGCTGCAGCCGCCGGTTGATGGACTCCTCGGAATTGAGATCATCCAGCTGCTGTCTGACGCGCTTCAGCTCCAGCAGCAGGGTCAGCTGATGGCGCAGGAAGTCGAGGAACAGCCGATCGTCGGCCTCCAGGGGCTGGGGGGTGCTGATGATGAGGTGCGCGAAATACTGCTGTTGCTGGCGCAGAGGCAGGCTGTACCAGTGCATGCCCAGCTCGCACCGCTCGACGCCGTTGGTGCTGTGGCACAGGCCCCCGATGAAGTCGGCCTCCTGGGAAAGCTGCGCCGGGTAGATGGCCTCCAGCCGTGGATTGCCCTGGCGGATGAGCAGCATGTCCCGCACGGCCAGCATCTGGCGCAATACGGCCTCCAGCTGGGAGAGCAGGGCCTGCTGGGGCAGGCTGTGGGCCAGGCGCATGATGCGGCTTATTTTCTCTATCTTCTGCTGCCAGTTGGGATCCCGCTGCATCAGGGGGGAGGCCTGTCCGGCCAACTGGGTGCCGGCCTGGGTCTCGTGAAGCCGCTTGGCCAGGCATTCCAGCAGCAGACGCAGGGCTGAGCTCTGCTCGGGTACCGAGCGGGCCAGCAGCCACTGTACCTCGACATGCTCCACGGGCTGCACGCACCAGCCCTGTTGCTCATCGAGCTGGGTGAGCTGCTCGGTCAGGCGGGGTTCTTCCCGTCCCAGCCACTGCTTGAGCTCCTGAGGAAGCCGGTACTCATATACCCAGTGCACACCGCCGTCGGCCAGCCCCAGCATGGCAAAGTGCTGCAGGGGGCAGAGCGAGTCGAGCTGCTGCACCAGACGGCGATAATCCTCCGAAGAGGCGGCGCCGAGGGCGGGGAAATCCATGATGGAAGAGACTATCGCCAGCAGGGGCGTGGAGTCCTGTGGTGCGGTGGGCTGAGCGGACATGCAACACTCCCGAGTGAACGTACCTTCAAGGGTAGCCGGAAGTAAACAGATTGAAAGGGCTGCAATAGAGCCCTTTCAAATACTTAGAGCTTGTCGATCATGTAGTGGATGGCGTTCTCGATCTCTTCATCGCTACAGGCCGCGCAGGTGCCCTTGGGGGGCATCATGCCGGTCTTGCCGGTGAAGCCCTCGATGGCGTGCTTGCGCAGGGTGTCGAAACCCTGGGCGATGCGAGGCTCCCAGGCGGCCTTGTCACCCCGTTTGGGGGCTCCGGCGGCGCCAGTATCGTGGCAGGCGAAGCAGGCCCCCTTGAACACCGTCTCGCCGTCACGGGGACCGGACGACGCTGCAGCCGCAGGGGCGGCGGCCGTGGCTATCCCTTCCAGATCCTTGGCGGTATAGACCTGGCCGACCGGAGCGATCCGCTCGGCGATGGCCTCTGGAGACATCTCATCGGCGGCCAAGGCGGCGCCGGACAGGCTGATGGCCGCAATGCCGGCAGCCAATAAATAGCTCAGTTTTTTCAACACGCTCATCCACTCCCAGCTGGTTCTTATTATCCCTAGAAAACGACGGGATTATAACCGAATAGTTACAGCCAATTAAACGCTTGTGTGTGAAGTGTTAAGCAATCTGTGAAGAAAGTTTCGACAAAAAGAGCGGTCGGCGACTCGGAGCAGACAGAAAGAAACCCGGCGTTTGCCGGGTATTCTGGTTCAAACAGGAGAAAGGTGTGCCGGGGATATCAATCCCAGTTCAGGATCACCTTGCCGGACTGACCGGAGCGCATGGCATCGAAGCCTTTCTGGAAGTCGTCGATGTGGAAGTTGTGGGTGATGATGGGGGAGAGATCCAGCCCGGACTGGATGAGGCTCGCCATCTTGTACCAGGTCTCGAACATCTCGCGGCCGTAGATCCCCTTGATGAAGAGTCCCTTGAAGATAACCTTGCCCCAGTCGATGGCCATGGTGGCGGGGGGAATGCCGAGCATGGCGATCTTGCCGCCGTGGTTCATCTTGTCGATCATGTCCTGGAAGGCGCTGGGTACGCCGGACATCTCCAGCCCCACGTCGAAACCTTCGGTCATGCCGAGCTCGGTCATGACGTCGGAGAGTTTTTCCGTGCTGACGTTGACGGCGCGGGTGGCCCCCATCTTGCGGGCCAGTTCCAGGCGGTATTCGTTGACGTCGGTGATCACCACGTGACGGGCGCCCACATGACGGCAGACGGCGGCGGCCATGATGCCGATGGGGCCGGCCCCTGTGATGAGCACGTCTTCCCCCACCAGATCGAAGGAGAGGGCGGTGTGCACGGCGTTGCCAAAGGGATCAAAGATGGCGGCCAGCTCATCGGGTACGTTGTCCGGCAGCTTGAAGGCGTTGAAGGCCGGGATCACCAGATACTCGGCAAAGGATCCGGGGCGGTTGACGCCGACCCCTATGGTGTTGCGGCACAGGTGGGTGCGGCCGGCACGGCAGTTGCGGCAGTGGCCGCAGGTGATATGCCCCTCGCCGGAGACGCGGTCACCCACCGCGAAGCCACGCACCTCCTGACCGACGGCGACCACTTCCCCCACGTATTCGTGACCCACCACCATGGGAACCGGGATGGTCTTCTGGGACCACTCATCCCAGTTGTAGATGTGGATGTCGGTGCCGCAGATGGCGGTCTTGCGGATCTTGATCAGTAGATCGTTGTGGCCGAGCTCCGGGGCCGGGACGTCCGTCATCCAGATGCCAACTTCTTTCTTCAATTTGGAGAGTGCTTTCATGACAACATTCCTCAGGGCGCTTGGCCGAATACAGAGGGTAATAAAATGGGGCCCAACCTTGGCCCCCGTTTTAATCAATCAGCCATGGGCTCAGATCACGCCCAGTTCGCGGCCGATGCGGATGAAGGCATCGATGGCCTTGTCCAACTGCTCACGGGTGTGGGCGGCGGACATCTGGGTGCGGATGCGGGCCTGACCCTTGGGCACCACCGGGAAGGAGAAGCCCACCACGTAGATGCCGGCGGCCAGCATGCGGCTCGCCATTTCTGCGGCCAGCTTGGCATCCCCCAGCATGACCGGGATGATGGCGTGATCGGCGCCGGCCAGGGTGAAGCCGGCGGCGCTCATGCGGGTACGGAAGTAATCGCTGTTCTCTCTCAATTGGGCGCGCAGGGCGTGACCCTCGGCCAGCATGTCGATCACCTTGATGGTGGCGGCGACGATGGAGGGGGCCAGGGAGTTGGAGAACAGATAGGGGCGGGAGCGCTGGCGCAGCCAGTCGATCACCTCTTTCTTGCCCGAGGTGTAGCCGCCAGAGGCGCCGCCGAGGGCCTTGCCCAGGGTGCCGGTGATGATGTCGACCCGGTCCAGCACGTTGCAGTATTCGTGGGTGCCACGGCCGTTCTCGCCGATGAAGCCCACCGCGTGGGAGTCATCCACCATGACCAGGGCATCGTACTTGTCAGCCAGATCGCAGATGGATTTCAGGTCGGCGATGACGCCGTCCATGGAGAAGACACCGTCGGTGGCGATCAGCTTGAAGCGGGCGCCATCGGCGTCAGCCTGCTTGAGCTGGGCCTCCAGCTCGGCCATGTCGTTGTTGGCGTAGCGATAGCGCTTGGCCTTGCACAGGCGCACGCCGTCGATGATGGAGGCGTGGTTCAGGGCATCTGAGATGATGGCGTCTTCGGCACCGAACAGGGTCTCGAACAGGCCGCCGTTGGCATCGAAGCAGGAGGAGTAGAGGATGCTGTCTTCGGTGCCGAGGAAGGCAGACAGCTTCTGCTCCAGCTCCTTGTGCTGATCCTGGGTGCCGCAGATGAAGCGCACCGAGGCCATGCCGAAGCCGTGGCTATCCAGTCCCTGGTGAGCGGCCTTGATAAGCTCGGGGTGATTGGCCAGCCCCAGGTAGTTGTTGGCACAGAAGTTCAGTACCTGCTCGCCGCCCACCGCGATCCGGGCCTGCTGGGCCGAGGTGATGATGCGTTCCTGCTTGTACAGCCCTTCCGCTTTGACCTGCTCGAGCTGTTCGCTCAGGTGACGATAGAATCCGTTAGACATCCTCGGTCCTCATTCGCTGTGTTAGCTGTGTAATCAGGGTTGGTTGGTTTGGTCGCGAGAGCCCTATGGCTCTCGTGACGAAACGCCAGCAGACCCTGGAATGGGCAACATTTTACTGCAACCGTTGCCCATGAATTCAAATTATTGTGCTGATATTCAACAATTGTGAAACAGATCTCACCCAGCTGGTTGGGCCAGCTGGTGGTAGTGCTGTTCCAGCTGACGGATCTGTTCAGCTACCTGGGGCTGTACATAGGGGCGCAGCAGGAAGAGCACGCGCAAGACTCCCTGATACAACAAGGGCTTGGTGATGCGGGTGGCGGGGGCCTGGGCTATCTGGAACGGGATCCAGCAGGTCACCACCATCTTGATGGTCTGGCCGAGATCCGGCAGGTCGTCATCGCTGACGGCTATGATACCGCCGTCCCGTAGGCTCCTGAGCAGGGCCTCCACGGCGGCTCTGAGCTGCTCCTGGGCCTTGAGGTATTTCTGCTGCAGCGGGGCATCGCGACTCAGAATGTCCGGCAGGTTTGCGTAAAAGAAGCGGAACTGCCACATCAGATAGAAGATGGCATCCAGGTAACCCATCAGATCTTCCAGCTTGATCTCGTTGCTGCGGGCCGGGGTGAAGCTCTCGCTCAGGTGGCGGGCATACTGGTCGAAGATGGAGTGAATGATGTCTTCTTTATTGCGAAAGTGGTAATACAGGTTGCCCGGGCTGATACCGAGATGGGCGGCAATGTGGTTGGTGGTGATGTTGCGTTCACCCTGATCGTTGAACAGCTCGGTGGCGCTGTGAATGATCCTGTCTCTGGTCTTCATCGCTGATCCCTCTGTCGGGCCCCCGCTGGGGAAAGTCATCGAGGTCGAATCCCCTTGCGGCCCGTGATAAACTTTTCGGCAATTTCAAATTGGCTCACTATACACAGCTTTAACAGGCAGTCACACGTGGCCATCAACGTATGCGAGGCAAACTCCATGATCGTAGTAACTGGCGGCGCTGGCTTTATCGGCAGCAATCTGGTCAAGCAACTCAATGCCATGGGACGCACCGATGTGGTGGTCATCGACGATCTGACCGACGGCACCAAGTTCGTCAACCTGGTCGATCTCACCATCGCCGATTACATGGACAAGGATGAGTTCCAGGCGCGCATCGTCTCCGGCGACGAGTTCGAAGAGTGGGATGGCGGCATCGAGGTGATCTTCCACGAAGGGGCCTGCTCCGCGACCACGGAGTGGAACGGCAAGTTCATCATGGAGGTCAACTACGAGTACTCCAAGGACCTGTTCCACTACTGCATCGAGCGCGAGATCCCCTTCATCTACGCCTCCTCCGCCGCGACCTACGGCGGGCGCAACGACAACTTCATCGAAGATCCCAAGTTCGAGCAGCCCCTCAACGTCTATGGCTACTCCAAGCAGCTGTTTGATCAGTACGTGCGCCGCCTGATGCCGGAGATCGACTCCCAGGTCGTGGGGCTCAAGTACTTCAACGTCTACGGCCCACGCGAGCAGCACAAGGGCTCCATGGCCTCCGTCGCCTTCCACCTCAACACCCAGGTGAAGCAGGGAGAGAATCCCAAGCTGTTTGAGGGCTGTGACGGCTTCCCGGATGGCGGCCAGATGCGCGACTTCATCTATGTGGACGACGTCTGCAAGGTGAACCTCTGGTTCTGGCAGAATCCACAGCACTCCGGCATCTTCAACTGCGGCACCGGCCGTGCCGAGCCGTTCCAGAACGTGGCCGAGGCGGTGATCAAGCATCACCAGCAGGGCGCCATCGAATACATCCCCTTCCCGGATCACCTGAAGGGCCGCTACCAGAGCTTCACCCAGGCCGACCTCACCCGCTTGCGCGGTGTCGGCTATGACGGCGAGTTCAAGACAGTGGCCGAAGGCGTGGCCGATTACATGGCCTTGCTAAATCGGGCTTGATATAATTTTTTTCAGTGACAAGGGCTACCCCATTATCGGGTAGCCCTTGTATTCTTTGTTCACGCCTTAAATTATGTGATTTCAAGTATGAAGAAAAAAGTGCTGTTCGTGATGAAAACCCTGGAGGGCGGAGGGGCCGAAAAAGTACTGGTCAACATACTCAATCATCTCGATGAAGCCAAATATGAAATAACCTTGTTGTTGCTGAAATATGAAGGGGTATACCTGTCTTCGTTGCCGAGTTACATCAAGGTAAAATATTTGCTGGGGCCTGAGCCGACAGGTTTTCTGCGTCGTGGGATCATCTATTCCATGAAGAAACGGTGGTATTCCCTGGTCCTGGCCAAGCCATGGTTGGCCAATGTCCTGCTCCCTGACTATTACGATGTGGGTGTCTCATTTCTCGAAGGAGATGCCAGCCTGCTGCTCTCTTATCTCAATGGCCCCCAGAAGAAAATAGCCTGGGTTCATATCGATCTTGAACGGCATCATACCTTGCCTCGAGAGATTGAAAAGGTGGTGTATGAACGGATGGATGAGGTCGTCTGCGTGTCGGAAGGCGTCAAACAATCCGTGTTGAACCTTCATCCTTTCCTCGAGAGCAATATTTCAGTTATTTATAATCCTGTTGATACAACTCTTATCGCCGCCAAGGGGAAGGAGAGTATCAAGATTGGCCGTGGATTGAATGTACTGGCCATTGGCAGATTGCTGAACTCGCAGAAGGCATTCGATCTCCTGTTGGCTGCCCATCATCAGAATATTGCGGCAGGGATGGATTATCATCTCACCATTCTTGGTGAGGGTTCGGATAGAGAGGTATTGGAAAAATATATCCAGGAGCATCAGCTGAGCGATCACACCAGCTTGCTGGGGTTTCAGGACAATCCTTATCCATATATAGCTGGATGCGATCTCTTCGTGATGTCCTCCCGTTATGAGGGCTACCCGGTCGTCCTGGTAGAGGCGATGACACTCGGCAAGGCGATTGTCTCGACAACCTGTACTGGTCCCCAAGAGGCACTGAATGACGGTGAGTTTGGCTATCTGGTCCCCGTCAACGATGTCAACACCTTGGCCGAGGGGATAAAAACTCTGTTGGAAGACCAAGGGGTCTGCGAACGCTATGCCAGCCTGTCCAAGCAGAGAGCCGACATTTTCAGCTTCAGACGAAGCATGATGGATGTCGAGCGTCTACTAGATACCCAATCCTGAGTTGCTCGCATCGGTTCGGTCGCGGTTACCAGAAGATGGTGATTTTGTGGCAGAGTGGATGAGCAACCTTAGTCGTGAGCCGGAAAACTATGAATATATTGATGGCACTCTCCCAGCTCGAAGTGACGGGCGCTGAGGTCTATGCCACCACTGTGGGTAATGAGCTGACCCGCCGTGGTCACAACGTCTTCTATGTTTCAGACACCCTGACCAAGCCAACCCAAGGGCCAGTGTTCAAGCTGCATTTCAACAAGCGCAGCATATTGCGCCGCTTCTGGCATGTGTTCTACCTCGTCTATCTCATCAAGAAGCACCATATCCAGCTGGTACATGCTCATTCACGCGCCTCCGGCTGGAGCAGCTACGTGGCCTGCAAGCTGACCGGTACCCCCATGATCACCACGGTGCACGGCCGTCAGCCGGTGCACGCCTCTCGCAAGGCGTTCCATGCGCTCGGCTACCGGGCGGTGGCGGTGTGCGAGGACATCGCCCACCAGATCATCGATAACCTGGGGGTGGATCCGGCCAAAGTGCAGGTGCTGCGTAACGGTATCGAAACTGACAAGTTCCAGCCCGTGCCAGTCCCGGAGAATCCCAAGCCGGTGATCGCCATCGTCGGCCGATTGAGCGGTCCCAAGGGGGAGCTCTGCTATCGCTTGCTGGACGAGGTGCTGGATCTGGAGGCTTGCCGGGTGCGGGTCGTCAGCGGCACTCAGGTGCCGGAACGTTTCACCCGCTTCAAAGAGAAGGTCGAGTTCGTCGGTTATGTGGACGATGTCCCGACCCTGCTGGCGGGCTGCGATCTGGTGATAGGGGCAGGTCGGGTGGCGATGGAGGCCCTGCTCTGCGGTCGTCCAGCCTTCGCCATCGGCGAGGCCAAGGCGATCGGGCTGGTGGATGAGCACAATCTGGACGAAGCCCTTGCCAGCAACTTTGGCGACATAGGACCACAGGATCTGGCGATCAATTTTGCCGCACTGAAGGCTCAGATTGTCTCGGCCCTCACCAGCAAGACTGTGCCTGATCCTGTTCGCGAACGTATTCATCAGGAATATGACCTGCAGGGAGTCGTGACGGGGCTTGAATCCATCTATCAGGATGCAGTGGTGGAGACCCTGCGCCGCGAGATGCCGGTCATCATGTATCACCGCTTCATCGAACACGAGAGCGAGAAGGGGGTACACGGCACCTGGCTGCCCGTCGCCATGTTCGAGAAACACCTCAAACTGATGAAGCGGCTCGGCTACGAGACGCTGACATTCGCGGATCTGGCGGACAAGGGATTTATCCACCGCCTGCGATATGGCAAGAAGTACCTGATGATCACCGTCGACGACGGCTATCGGGACAACCTGACCCGCATGTTGCCGTTGCTTGAAAAATATGGTTACAAAGCCGTGGTGTACATAGTGACCGGCGAAGATCACAATCGTTGGGACGTGGAGCACCCGACGCATCCCGACAGGCTGGTATCTCTGATGAATGCCGACGAGATCCGTACCCTGGGGGTATCGGAGCATATCGAGATCGGGGGGCACACCTTGACCCATCCTCGTCTTAGCAAGCTAACGCCCGAGCAGCAGGCTCACGAGATCCAGGCCAACAAGCAGAGACTGGAGCAGTTGCTCGGCCATTCTCTGATCACCTTTGCCTACCCTTACGGGGATCTGAATGACAGTGCAAAAGCTCAGGTGACGGCCGCCGGTTATCGTTATGCTGTGGCCACCAACAGCGGTCCCAGAGCCATGCACCAGGACCCACTTCAGATCCGCCGGATCGCCATCTTCCCCCGTACAGACGTGTTTGGGCTCTGGCGCAAGATCCGTGGTAACTATGTATTCAGGAAATAAGCGTTGATGTCTATTAAGCCTCTTGAATTTCTCGATAAGGTAACAACAGCCATTTTTGCGCTGACGATTGCGTTTTCATTCTGTGGTTTGTTCCTGGTTCCTTCTGGGCAGAGCATTCTGTCGAACTTGTTGGTCATGTCCGGTATTCTCGGCCTGCTTAACTATTTTATCGGGGGAAAGAAGGACATTTTCTTTACCGATCGGCGTCTCGTCTGGGTGTTTATCTTCTATGGCTCCGTGATCTTGATAAACAGGATAATTCATGGTGATCAGTATGGCATCATGCGAGGTTTGTTTTACGTTTCCGTATTTTCCCTTCTGATGCCACGAAAAAAAATATTGCTCTCAGTGGGCTGTGTTGCCATATTTATGGGTGGTGTTGGATTGGGCTTGTTAAGCCTTTGGCAGTACAAAAATGGCATTATCAGAGTTGAAGGGTTTACTAACGCTATTTTATTCTCTCAGGCCGCATTGACTTTGGCCGTTTTAAGTTGGTGCATGTTCATCAGAGCAAAAAAAACATATCGGACTAAAGCGATCTTGTTAATTGCTATAATTGCGTCTTTGCTTGCACTCTATCTCTCCCAGAGCCGTGGAGTATGGTTGGCTCTGGGGGTTGTGATTGGTATTTTAATAATTTATAAAGCTCTGTATAAGCCATTAAAGTATACATTTGTGGCTTTATTAGTTTTGGTCTTGGCTGGTGGTATTTACCAGACGAATAGTATTGTACAAATACGAATGGCTGAGGCCGTTTCCGATATTAAAGGGATTGAGGGTGGAACATATTATTCCTCATGGGGATTACGTATCGTTGCCTGGGAGAGTGCTTGGCTCGGATTCCTAAAATCCCCCGTGATTGGGGTTGGCACCGACGGTTTTACTGCCGTCAAAGAACAACAGATCGCACATGGACTTGTATCACCCTTGGTAATGGATCCTGCTCTGGTACATGCTCATAGCCAGTATATGCAAAACTTGATTATTCGAGGTGTGATAGGGATCTTGGCCTTGGTGATCTTCTTGTTTTACCCAATGAAGCTGATAGTAGAAAAGGCCGGATGGGGTTCCCCATATACCATGATACCGTTATCTTTTGCCGTCAGTGCCTTAAGCGATGTTCCATTTGAACATCAAAATACACTGTATCTATATGCCTTGAGTCTGGTTTTCTGCTGGTGTGCCATTGAATTAAATATGGAAAAGGAAGCAACATGATCCCTGTATTTGTTATAAGCCTGGTTAGAAGTCAGGATCGGCGCGCCTTTATCAAGCAACATATGGATAGCCGAGCAATAGAGTTTTCATTTTTCGATGCGGTGGATGGCAAGACCCTCCCTGAGGATGAATTAAAACGGGTGGACTTCCCGCTCGCCAAGAAATTCTGTGGCCATGACCTGAGTCTGGGGGAGGTTGGCTGTGCCATGAGCCATATCCGCATATATGAGATGATGGTTGCCAAGAATATAGAGCGCTGTGTCGTGCTGGAGGATGACATCTATCTGCACAGCCACTTCAAGTCCATAGTGTCAAAGGCCATGTCTGCTTGCCAGTCAGATATTATTTTCTTGCACCATGGCAAGGTGAAGTCTTGGCCGTGGATGCAGAAGATGCCGGAAGGGTATCGTCTTGCCAAATATATTTCCCCGAGCCGGAACTCCAAGCGAGGCATCATATCGACGGCAGGATATATCTTGACTCTGTCTGGCGCCAAGAAGCTGCTGAGCAAGGCCTATCCCATTCGGATGCCATCCGATTATCTGACGGGCCGCTTGCAACTCAACGGTCTGACGGCCTCGGGTGTTGAGCCTTGCTGTATGGATGTCGGTCTGTTCGATACCACGATCGATGATCGTAACTATGGTCCTCATGTGACCGATGACGAGGTTCGATAGTGATCGGTTATTTGCAGCTATTACGTGATCGGGTGCGCAGAGCCCTAGGTATCCTCTTGTTTGACAAGAAGATGCCACTCGGTATCCAGGGGGAGATCAATCATATCTTGGTGGTCCGCTGGGACGCCAAGCTGGGTGATTCCTTCATCTCCTCCTTCTTTTTCCGGGAGATAAAAAAGCTGCCGGGCAACAAGAGGGTGACCGTTATCACGACCCCAGCCCTGGCCAGCCTGTATCGGGACTGTTTCGGGGTCGACGAAGTCATCGAGATCAACAAGCGACCCGGCTATGGCGCCATCAAGGAGATGGCTTCCTCCATCCCCCATGTCGATCTGGTGATACATCTCACCGAAGGGATGAAGATGAAGGATCTCTATCTCCTTCACAGGCTCTCTCCCAACAATGTTGCCTCACTCGACGACAGCATAGGACGCGTGAATATCAAGCTGTCCAAGGCAACGGCTGATCTGCTGTTCCAGGATAAATATCGCTATCTGCTGTCCCTGCTGGGGGCGCAAGAGGTGGATCAACAGTACATCATCCCAGTGGCAGGGAAGGGGAATGTGAGCTCGCCCTGCGACGATCTCATCCTCATCAACCCCTTCGGCAGTACCCAGTACAAGTCCTTCTCGCACGGCAAGATGGTTGAGTTGCTGAAGGCCTTGGGGGAGGAGTTCGCCACCTGTCGCTTCGGGGTACTCTCCTCACCCGCGACCTATGCTGCGGCAGAGGCCATGGTGAATGCCTGTTCGACGAGTAACGTGATGCTGGTGGAAGGCGTGAAGACGATCGATGATGCCATCTACTGCGTACAGCAGGCGAGGGCAGTGCTGTCGGTGGACACTGCCATAGTGCACATCGCCGTCGGGCTGGAGAAGCCGCTGGTGGCCATCTATCCGCGCCACGGTGAAGTCTTCAACCAGTGGCTGCCGACCAGCACACCGCGGGTTCGGATCCTGTTCAGCGATTCCCCTGGCCTGAATGCCGATATGAACAATGTCGATGACCGGGCCGTCTGCGAGGCGCTAGCTAGTCTGCTGCCCGTGGCTGAGCAAGCAGAGCGGCTAGCCGCTGAATAACCAGCTTTGGTGTAATTGAGCGGAACAGGGCCTCATCGAAGAAGTCCTTCTCCTGGGTCGGCAGCTGGAAATCCGCTCCCTTGGCATCGAAGATATCGATGGCCTGATAGCGGGGGTGGTTCACCGGGTTGGCGATGATCTTGTCGCCGCCCGGGGCCACTATGGTCAGCAGCGGCAGGCCGATGGCCTGGGCCATGTGCCGCGGGCCGGTGTCGTTGCCGACAAACAGCTGGCAGTGGGCAAAGAGCCCGACCAGCTCCCGCACCGAGCGGGTCTTGATCTGGTCATACACGCTGGCCTGCAGCGCTGCTGGCAGCAGTGGCTTGAGACCTCGGTTGTACTCCTCTTCCCCCGGGCCGCAGTAGATCAGGATCTGGGCGTCGTGCTCCTCGATGAGCCAGCGCGCCACCTCGGCGAAGCAGTCGATGGGCCAGCGCTTGTAGTGGCCGAGGGAATTGACCCCCATGGCGACGAGCGGCCTGGTGAGATCGACCCCGGCCGCCTGCAGGCTCTCGCGTCCCTGCCGCTTCTCCGCCTCACTCAGCCAGAGATAGTAGTTGCGATCTTCTTTGGCGAGCCCCAGAGGCTTTAGCAGGGAGAATCTGTCGTCGACCAGGGTGCTGTTGCCCCGATGCTCCGTGTCCTTGCGAAACCGCACTATGCGGTTATGGCCGAGTCGCCAGGGGAAGGAGTCGAAGCCGATGCGCAGTCCGGCCCCTGACAGCAGGCAGGTCAGCAGGCCTATCATCTGGCCCTGGCTGTTGATCACCACGTCATAACGCTCGCGACGGATCCCCATCAGCAACTCTTTCATGTAGCGCCACTCGTTGCGACGCGCCTTCTCGATGATGATCAGCCTGTCGATGTTGGGATTGCCCTCCGCCATGCCCGCGCAGTAGTCCATCACCAGATAGTGCACTTCCCCGGCGGGATCATGCTGCTTGAGGTTGTTGCACAGTGCCGTGGAGATCAGCACGTCCCCTATCTGTTTGGTTTGTACTACCAGGTATTTCATGGAGAAGGCCTCAACGGAGGTCATGGTGGTTCGTGGGCCCAACAGCATATCGCACTCAATGGTCAGATGCTGCCGCGTCGGCGTGAAAATCCGATCCCCGACACTCTGATGGCCCGATTTTCTTGTCGCCGCTGGATTATTCGCCACTCAAGGTGGGCGCGAGCTGCGCAATACAAAAGGCACGACCCCAGGGCCGTGCCTTTTGTCCGCAACATTCTGTGTGATCAGCGCACGATCAGGCCGAGCAGTATGCCCACTACGCCGAAGTCGGCATCGCTGAAGGTGGTGTTGGCAAAGCCGAGATCCCCCAGCACCGGCAGCAGGAACACCGGCAGGAAGGTGATCAGCAGGCCGTTGGCGAAGGCACCCAGCAGGGCACCACGGCGACCCCCGGTGGCGTTGCCGAATACCCCGGCGGCGGCGCCGACGAAGAAGTGCGGTACCACCCCGGGGATGATGACGGTGAGCCCCAGCAGATAGAGCAGCACCATGCCCACTAGGCCGGCGGTGAAGCTGGACAGGAAGCCGATCAGCACCGCGTTGGGGGCATAGGGGAAGACGATGGGGCAGTCCAGCGCCGGCTTGGCGTTCGGCACCAGCTTGTCGGAGATCCCCTTGAAGGCGGGCACGATTTCGGCGATGACCATGCGCACACCCTGCAGGATGACGTAGACACCGGCGGCGAAGGTGATGGACTGCATCAGGGAGAACATGAACCAGTGCTTGCCCTTGGCGACGCTGGACACGAACTCGGGGCCGGCGAAGGCGGAGGTGATGAGGAAGATGATGCCCATGGTGAAGGAGATGGCCACCGGGGTATCGCGCAGGAATAGCAGGCTCTTGGGTACCTGCACCTCTTCACTGCTGTGGGCCTTGTTGCCGAACTTGGCGCCGATCCAGCCCGCCAGCACGTAGGAGCAGGTGGAGAAGTGGCCGAGCGCCACGTCGTCGGATCCGGTGATCTGCTTCATGTAGGGGTGGGCGATGGCCGGGAACAGCACCATGGTCACACCGACCACCAGGCTGCCCACCGCGATCAGCGGGATGCCGCTCATGCCGCCGGCGGAGAGGATGGCCGCCACCATCATGGACATGAACAGGGTGTGGTGACCGGTCAGGAAGATGAATTTCCAGGGCGTGAGACGGGCGATCAAGATGTTCACCAGCATGGCGAAGAACATGATCATCGCCATCTCCTTGCCGAACGACTGCTGGGCGATGGAGACGATGGCCTCGTTGTTGGGCACCACTCCCTTGATACCGAAGGCGTGCTGGAAGATGGTGGCGAAGTCGCCGAGGGAGTTCACCACCAGGGTGGCGCCGGCTCCCAGGATGACGAAGCCCATGATGGTCTTGACCGTGCCCTTGATGCACTCGGTCACGGGTTTCTTCTGGGCAATCAAGCCGATAAGGGCGATCAGGCCGACCAGCACGGCCGGCTCCGACAGCACGTCAAACATCAGAAAATTGAAAAATTCCATGGTCAGCTCCAATCAATGGAAGATGCGGCCCTCGGGCCGCAGTGTTGAACTCGCCGCGAGTCGCGAACTCAGAGTGCGCCCAATTCGCGCAGGGCGGCGGAGAGCCGCTCCTTCATGGCGGCCTTGTCGACCATGTTGTCCAGGGAGACCAGCTTGCCGTTGACTCCCATGCTGGTGAGCTGCTCGGCGATGTCGCGGGTTGCGACGAAGATCTCGGCGGTTTCGCTGCCGGCGGAGGCGAGATCCCGGTGATCCACCTCGGCGGTCACATTCAGCTCCTTCAGGATGCTCTTGATGCTCATCTCCATCATCAGGCTGGTGCCCAGGCCGTGTCCGCATACAACCAGAATTTTCATTGTCTCTTCCTCTTTCAGGGCGCCGGGGCGCAGATCAGTAGCGCGCCAGGATGCGCAAGATGTCGTCTTTGGTGTCGGCCGCAATGATGGCCGCCACGTCTTCTTCGTTCATGAACAACTCGGCCAGCTGGGCGATGGTCTCTACGTGGGAGTTGCTGTCGCTGGCGGCCAGGGTTACCAGCAGCTGGACCGGGTCATTGCCCTCCGAGTCGAAGTTGACCCCCTCTTTCAGCACCGTCAGCCCCAGCCCCAGCCGGTTGACCCCGTCTTCCGGGCGGGCGTGGGGCATGGCGAGACCCGGGCCCAGCACATAGTAGGGGCCGAGCTCCTCGTGGGAGCGGTACAGCGCCGCCACATAGGAGGGCTCGATGGTGCCGTTGGCCAGCAGGGGGGCGGTGGCGAGCTCGATGGCATGGCGCCAGTCGCGGGCTCCCGCCTCGATGGAGATGACCTCTTCGGTCAACAGTTGAGTCAGCATGGTCATGATCCGGCTGGATAAGATGGGGCCAATCTAGCGATCTTGCCTCGGCATAACTGTGAACTTGATCTCGAAAGTTAGCGCTACCAGATAGCGCTAACAGCGATCTGTGATAGCGCTATCATTTTCGTTCTTAAAGGGAGTCGTATTGACCCCTTGCAGGGCGGTACAGGGTAGAATTCGGCTTGAGCAAATAGTCAGTGCCACGCTTTTGCCTTAAAGTGGGCAAGCCCGCATGCCGAGGAAGGGAATAGATGTCAGAAGTCAAGAAACGCCGTAGCACGGGTCGGGTGACCCTCAACGAAGTCGCCAGGCTGGCCGGGGTGGGGGCCATGACGGTCTCTCGCGCCCTGCGTACCCCGGAGCTGGTGTCGGACAAGATGCGCGAGCGCATCGAGGCTGCGGTGGACGAGCTCGGCTATATCCCCAACCGGGCGGCCGGGGCGCTCGCCTCCGCCACCTCCCAGACCATAGTGGTCATAGTCCCGAGCCTGGCGGAGCGCGGCTGTGGCGACATGGTCGCCGGTCTGCAGCAGACCCTGCTGGCCGAGGGTTACCAGATCATGCTGGGGGATGCCCAGCACCTGAAACAGCAGGAGGAGAGCCTGCTCGGCAACTTCCTGCAGCACAACCCGGCCGCCGTGGTGCTGTTTGGCGGCGATCCTGGCGAGACGGTCCGCACCCGCCTGAGGGCGGCCCGCCTGCCGGTGGTGGAGGTGGGGGCCATGGCGCGCCAACCCATCGACATGAACGTCGGTGTCTCCAACTTCGATGCGGGTTATCAGCTGACGCGTCATCTCATCGAGCGCGGCTATCGCAATATCGGCTTCCTCTGTGCCCGCCAGGAGCAGTGGATGCTGCAGCAGCGCATGCAGGGCTGGCAGAAGGCCCTGCTGGACAACTACCTCTCCCCGGATGCCATCATCAACACCTCTGAGTTGCCCAGTTTCAGCACGGGAGCCGCCATGCTGGGGGAGTTTCTGCTGCGCTGGCCCGAGCTGGATGCGCTGATCTGCGTCAACGACGAGCTGGCCGCCGGCGTGCTATTTGAGTGCCAGCGCCGCCATCTGAGCGTGCCGGGCAAGCTCGCCATCGCCGGCTTCGACGATCTGGACGTGGCGCGGGCCTGCTACCCGGCCCTCACTTCGGTCCGCATTCCCTATCAGCGGATGGGGCAAGAGGCCGCTGAGCTCATCCTGCGCCAGCTCGCGGGGGACGCCGTGGCAAGCACGACCCTGACCCTGGATTTTCAACTGCAAAAGCGTCAGAGCACCTGACGACACAACCCGAGAGGTAAGCATGTTCAAGGCTCTGTTACTGGAAAACCAAGATGGCAAGACGATCCCTACCCTGACCCGGTTGGCAGAGAGCCAGCTGCCGGAAGGGGAGGTGTGGGTGGCGGTGAGCTTCAGCTCCATCAACTACAAGGATGGGCTGGCCATCACCGGCAAGGGCAAGATAGTGCGCCAGTGGCCGCTGGTGCCCGGCATCGATTTCGCCGGTACCGTGCTGGAATCCGCCGACCCGCGCTATCAGGCGGGTGACAAGGTGGTGCTGACCGGTTGGGGTGTGGGTGAGGTGCACTGGGGCGGCATGGCCGAGCAGGCTCGCGTCAAGGCAGACTGGTTGGTGCCGCTGCCGGCCGGGCTGGATGAGCGCCAGGCCATGTGCATCGGCACCGCCGGCCTCACCGCCATGCTCTGCGTGCTGGCGCTGGAGGAGGCGGGCATCACCCCAGGCAGTGGCGAGATGCTGGTGACCGGCGCCGCCGGTGGCGTGGGCACCACAGCCGTCGCCCTGCTGGCGGCCCTGGGCTATCGCGTCGCGGCCCTGACCGGTCGCCCGGAGGAGCTGGGCGAGATGCTGGCCGCCTTGGGGGCGAGTCGCATAGTGCCGCGCAGCGAGCTGCTGGAGCCCGCCAAGCCGCTGGAGAAGCAGCTGTGGGCCGGTGCCATCGACACCGTCGGCAGCCAGGTGCTGGCCAAGCTGCTGGCCCAGATGAACTACGGCGGCGCCGTGGCCGCCTGCGGTCTGGCGGGTGGTTTCGATCTGCCGACCAGCGTCATGCCCTTCATCCTGCGCAACGTGCGCCTGCAGGGGGTGGATTCGGTGATGTGCCCGCTGGCTCGTCGTCAGCAGGCCTGGGCGCGGCTGGCGCGAGATCTGCCTGCCCGCTTCTTCGAGCAGGCGGTGACCGAGATAGGGCTGGAGCAGGTCGTGGCTGCCGCCGAGGCCATTACCCAGGGCCGGGTGGCGGGCCGCACCCTGGTCAAACTCTGAGCGAGACCACTGGCGAGCCCCGTGATTCTGGATAGACTTTGAAAGCCGGTGCACTATCCAAGGAGAATGAGCATGGGTGAACCAAGGTCGGATTACGAGCTCGATGATGACTGGGAGCCGGAATCCTGGGAGGACGAACTGGAGGAGCTGGACGACGAGGGGTGGCAGGATTTTGAATCCCTCGACGATCAATGAATCCCGGTTGAGTGCGTGGGCGAGCCCTGGGGCTCGCCCAATTTTTTGTCTGTTCGGCAGGATGCGACTTGGTGAGCATGGTCGGTCTGGTTAGAATGAACTGCTCAAATGGCGCTCAGATTGGATGAGCCGACGGCATTTCGTCACGCCAGAGAGCCGTTTCCCCACTCACTCGACGCTCAAGGATGATTATGCGCTCACTCCTCATCATGCTGTGTGCCGCCCTGCTTGGGGGCTGCGTCTCCAACTCGGACGATCCCTGCGAGAAGGTCTGGACCGACGTCGGAGAAGCCGACGGCAAGCTCGGCTTTGCCGCCGACCGGGTCGAATTCCATCAGACCCAGTGCGGGGACAAGGTGGATGTAGCCATGTGGCAGCAGGGTCGCCAGAAGGGGCTGGCCTGGTACTGCCGCCCGGAGCATCTCTATCTGGCCGGTCGCTCGGGGGAGGAGTATCGCGGTGTTTGCCCGAACGATGTCCAGGCGCGCCGCCTGTTTGCGCAGGGTCGTCAGGGCTGGACCGATCAGTGAGCCCTGTCCAGGTTATCCCCGGCGATGGCTGGACTGATGGCCTGGCGTGACCCCGGGACCATGGTCAAGGATGAAGTGGCTAGTCCTCCTTCTCCTTGAGGCGCAGCGGCTGACACAGATACTGCTTGTCATTGGCGCTGCGGGCGCACTTGCCGCACACGAACTTGGGCTTGCGCACTATCTTGCGCAAGGCCTTGAGCTCGAACGGGATCTCGTTACGGCGCCATTCACACAGCGTCTTGTGGCCCATGGCGCTTCACTCCTCGACAACATAGGGGACGGATGGGAGCTGGTCTGCACTCTCTATTATCAAGCGCTTCACCCAGGGGTCACTGATACAGGTACTTGGTGAAGATGAGCTCGCGCACCGCCTTCTTGCCGGTCTCTTTCACCAGCAGCTCGTTGACCTGATCCTCGCACTCCTTGCGCAGCTCTTCCCGGCTCGCCAAGGACTTGATCTGGGCGCCGGTCTTGCTGCCAATCAGGCGGATGATGGCGTCGCGGATGAGGGGGTCATGCTGCTCCAGCAGCTTGAGGTCCGCCTCGTTCTCGGCCATCAGTTCCACCGTCACCCGCACATAGCCCAGGGTTTTACCCTCCCCCAGGTAGTTGGTGATGATGTCCGGATCCAGCGCATGATAGGCAAAGCCGGGTTTGACGGCCGCAGAAGCGGGCTCGCCAGCCTCCTCGGAGGCAGAGGCTGTCAGGGCGGTAACGCTCAGCATTAACATCAACAGGACCTGGATCATCTTCATCTGAATGGCTCGGCAACGACGGATGCCCCATTTTTGATGCTGCCATCGGGGCCGTCAAGCACGGATGTTCTTACAATTCGCCATTGATTTACGGATAATAAACCGGATTTTAACCTGATAACGGAAACCTCCGGATGGTGAAGCTGTGAAGTCCGAGCCGACTGTTCCCCTCATCCAGCTCGATCCCTGGCGGGCCCCCGAGCACTGTGAGCCCCCCGAGGCGCTACGTCCCTGGCTGTTGGAGGCCGACTCCATGACCCGGCGACTACGTCGCCATCATCGCCAGCTGTCGGTGCAACTGCTGGGCAATCGCAGTGTGCCGCTCGCAGCCGATGAGCAGACGCTGGTGGCTGCCGACTGCCCCCAGGGCCTGTGCCGAGAGGTGATACTCCACGGCGATGGCGGCCCCGCCATCCTGGGTTGGACCCTGTTCGCCGAGGCGGCGCTGCAGGGGAGCGGTCTGCATGATCTAGGTGAACAGCCACTGGGGGAACGCATATTCGGTGCCGAGCCGACAAGGCGAGACAGCCTGCTGCTGGCGCGCTTCGAGATAGCGGCCAATGCTTTCTGCCCGGCTGCCACCGTCTGGGGTCGTCGTTCCCGTCTCTATCTGGGGCCGTGGCCCTTGCTGGTCCACGAACTCTTCCTGCCCTCGTTGTTGTCCCATTCGCCGTCATTGCCTAAGGAGCCGGAGTGAAGCTGTTAACCAAGGAGCGGGGACTGGCCTATGCGCAGTTGGCCCGCATCGACAAACCCATCGGTACCCTGCTGCTGCTCTGGCCCACCCTGTGGGCGCTCTGGCTGGCAGCCGGCGGCGTGCCCAGTCTCTGGATCCTGCTGGTGTTCGTGGTGGGGGTCTTCCTGATGCGCTCCGCCGGTTGCGTCATCAATGACTATGCGGATCGCAACTTCGACGGCCATGTGAAGCGCACCGCCGGTCGCCCCCTGCCCATGGGCAAGGTGGCCCCGCGGGAGGTGCTGGCCCTGTTCGCCGTATTGGCGCTCATCTCGTTCGGCCTGGTGCTGACCCTGAACCCGCTCACCATAGGGCTGTCGTTCGCCGGTCTGCTGCTGGCGGTCTGTTACCCCTTCATGAAGCGCTTCATCCCCATACCCCAGCTGGTGCTGGGGATGGCCTTCTCCTGGTCCATTCCCATGGCCTATGCAGCCGAGGCCAACGCCCTGCCCCCCGTGGCCTGGCTGCTGTTTCTCGCGAACCTGCTGTGGACCATCGCCTACGACACCCAGTACGCCATGGTGGACAGGGACGATGACCTCAAGCTGGGGCTGAAATCGAGCGCCATCCTGTTCGGCCGCCACGACAAGCGGATCATCGGCGTGCTGCAACTGGCGACCCTGCTGATCCTGTTGCTGGTGGGCCAGCTGATGGCGCTTGGCTCGAGTTACTACTGGGGCCTGCTGGGGGCGGCAGCACTGTTCGTCTATCAGCAGCGGCTCATCCGGGAGCGTCAGCGCGAGGCCTGCTTCCAGGCGTTCCTGAACAACAACTACGTGGGGGCCCTGGTGCTGATCGGGGTGGTGCTCCACTACCTCTAGGCAGACCCATGCTCCGGGGGCAGCACCCATGAAAAAGGCTGCATCTGATGCGGCCTTTTTATTTTCCATGATGCCTTATCAGGGCATCAGATCCGGTTGCCCGCTTCTATGGTGCGGCGGATCCGGGTGCTGAGCAGCGGCACTATGTTGTCGGCCAGGGCCTGGAAGCGGCCGAGATCCGGCTTGCTGCCGGTGTCCAGATAGCCTTCCCGGCGCAGGGAGTGGATCAGGGTGCTGAACAGCTTCTGGTCGAAGAACTCGGGGGCGTTGATGCCGTGAAGGGTGCCGAGGCGCTCCGCCATCATCAGGCCATCCGCCTCCAGCTGCTCCGCCTCGATGCGGGGCTGGGCCAGCAAGCGGGTCAGCACGATGGCGTAGCGTTGCAGCGTCTCCTGAATGCTCTCCGCCAGCAGCAGCAGCCGCATCTGGTTGATCGGGTTGACCCAGTAGCCGCCGTCGCGGGCTTCGATCAGCTGCTGACGCTGCAGCTCGGCCAGCAGGGCATCCACCAGTGCCGGCAGCTCCTCCTCTTCATAGCGCAGGAACAGCTCCGTCTTGAGCAGGGGGTATATGTCGACGCAGCGGGCGACGATCTCCGAGCGGCCTATCCCCTCGCAGCGTTCGATCAGCGCCGCCACCAGGGACGGCAGGGCGAACAGGTGCAGTATGTTGTTGCGGTAGTAGGTCAGCAGGATCGCCTGATAGCGGTCCAGGCTAATGATCTGGCCGAGCTTGTCCTCGCTCACCTCGAACTTGTTGAGCTCCATCGCCTGATCCAGCAGTGTCCTGGCATCCTCGTCCGGCAGGGTGCTCTGGGGGCTGTAGGGCACCTGCTTGAGCAGATCCAGATAGGTGTTGAGCTGGGCCTGCAGTTCGTCCCGGGTCAGGGCGTGGCGCTCGGCGGCCAGCAGGGCCAGGGCGCTCAGAGTCAGGCCGTTGACGGCGGCGGCGTCGTTGATGCGGGTCATCAGGAGCTCGGCAAGCTGGTTGACGGTGGGAGCCATCCACTCCGGGCGCTCCTCCTTGCCTATGCTCTCCTTCCAGTTCGGCACATGTTCGCCGAGGTAGCCGTTGAGGGTCAGGGGTTCGCCGAAGTTGACGAAGCCGCGGCCGTAGTTGCGCAGCTTGCGCAATATGCCGAGTACCTGCAGGAAGCTCTCCTTCTCCTTGCGGCTGCCCTTGAGCTCGTTGTGATAGGTGTTCACCTCCATCACGTGCTCATAGCCGAGATAGACGGGGACCAGGGTGACCGGCCTGTCCAGCCCGCGCATCATGGCCTGCAGAGTCATGGCCAGCATGCCGGTCTTGGGGGGCAGCAGGCGGCCGGTGCGCGAACGGCCACCCTCGGTGAAGAACTCCACCGAGTAGCCCTTGGCGAACAGCAGGTTCAGGTATTCACGGAATACCGTGCTGTAGAGCGGGTTGCCCTTGAAGGTGCGGCGGATGAAGAAGGCGCCGCCGTGGCGGAAGATGGGGCCCGCCGGCCAGAAGTTCAGGTTGATGCCCGCCGCGATGTGGGGTGGCACCATGCCCTGGTGATAGATGACGTAGGAGAGCAGCAGGTAGTCCATGTGGCTGCGATGGCAGGGCACGTAGACGATCTCGTGCCCTTCCTGGGCCAGTTGGCGTACCCGCTCGGCGCCGTTGACCGAGAGGCCGCGATAGAGCTTGTTCCAGAGCCAGCCGAGGAAGCTCTCGCCGAGGCGGATCAGCCGGTAGGAGAAGTCGGAGGCGATCTCGTCCATGTAGCCGTGGGCGCGCTTCTGCGCCTTCTCCAGGCTGATGCCCTCGCGCTCGGCCTCTTCCTCTATGGCCTGCTGGATCACGCCGGAGTCCAGCAACTGCTTGAACAGCAGGTTGCGGTTCGGCAGCTTGGGGCCGGTGGCGGCGAGCTGCTGGCGGCTGAAATGGGTGCGCGCCACCCGCGCCAGCTTGTGGGCTATGGCCTCGTCGGTGCCGTGCTTGTCCGCCATGTAGCGTAGGGAGAGGGGCGGGGAGAAGCGCACCAGGTTCTCGCGACCCTTGAGGATCACGATCAGCGCCTTCTTGAGGCGGTTCGGCGCCAGGCTGCTGATGATGTTCCAGCCGGAGGCTTCTTCCCCCTCCCGGCCCGGGCCGCGGCCCCAGAACAGGGTGACGGGGACGACCTGAATATCCAGCGCCGGATCCTGCTTGTGCAGGTCCAGCAGCTGGTGAAACTCTTGCAGGAAGGGCAGCGGCTTGGTGCGCTTGCCAAACAGGGGAGGCGGGCGATCCAGACAGACATAGCGCGGCAGCAGCTGACCACCCAGTTCCAGCGGGGTGAAGGGACCGGGCAGGCCGAGATCCTCGCAGCACTGCTGCAGGGTCATCAGGTCGGTGATCGAGCTGGTTTTCAGGGCATAGACAATGGGTCTGGCCGGGTCCAGGTCCAGTTCCGTAATGGGGTTTTCCGGCAGGCTCTTGTGATTGACCAAGCCGCTGACCGGCCATTGCAGAATGGCTCTGGAAATCTTCTGTCCGATGGACATGGGTGTCTGCTCTCCAAAAAAATGCGGCGTGAGCATAACAAAACACCGCTGGCTTGTCGCCGAGAGGTAGGATGAGTGGCGGCACAGGATCAAGAATGGGTCATTTGTGGCAATAAGTGCGACGGAGGCGGGACAAATATCAGCAACGCCTTGCCTTGGCCCCAGCACTGTATATACTGCCAGTGTGCTGTATAAAAAGACAGGTGCCCATGTTATGAAACCCCTTACTCCCCGCCAGGCTGAAGTGCTGGAGCTTATCAAGGCGAACATGAACGAGACCGGCATGCCGCCGACTCGTGCCGAGATTGCCCAGAAGCTTGGTTTCAAGTCGGCCAATGCGGCCGAGGAACATCTGAAGGCCCTGGCCAAGAAAGGGGTCATCGAGATCATGCCCGGCACCTCCCGCGGCATCCGTCTGCTGCTCGAGGAAGAGGAAGCCCCGGCGGAAGAGAGTGGCCTGCCCCTCATCGGCAAGGTTGCCGCCGGCGAGCCCATACTGGCCCAGGAGCATATCGAGAGCCACTATCAGGTGGATCCCGCCCTTTTCCATCCGCGGGCAGACTTCCTGCTGCGGGTCCAAGGCATGAGCATGAAGAACATCGGCATTATGGACGGGGATCTGCTGGCGGTGCACAAGACCCAGGACGTGCGCAACGGCCAGGTGGTGGTCGCCCGCCTCGATGAGGATGTCACCGTCAAACGCTTCCAGCGCAAGGGCAGCCAGGTGTGGCTGTTGCCGGAGAACGAAGAGCTCTCCCCCATCTCGGTGGATCTCGCCAGCCAGCACCTCACCATAGAGGGCCTGGCGGTCGGCGTTATCCGCAACGCCGACTGGATGTGATGCCGGCAGCCATCAAACGGCCTCCTCAGGGAGGCCGTGTCGTTTCTGTGCCTTTCGTTTCCGTTGCCCCTCCTCCTTCCCGTCATTTTTGTTCTCCTCAGACCACACCACCGCCGCAGGGCCGGCATTTCAGATATATCCTTGGATATGGCTCGCCTCGCGCCGGTGGGCCAAGGGGTCGCCATACCCCGGTTGATAGCCTGAGCGGGCCAGCATAAGGTCGCAGGGATGCAGCACCGATGCCGCTGGGGCGGCGCGGGATAGTAGGGAGAGTCGCTCGGATGTCCCATGACCCGAAGCGGCCCATAGCGTCAGCACGTGATCCTGCGTTGTCCCTGGCAAGGGCGCAGATCGACGTAGCCTGTTGCGCAAGGAGGACAGGTATGGCTTCAAGCTCACCATGGGATCCGGGTCCGGACACGGCCCCCGCATCCTCCATCACCCGCTTCATCAAGGGCAGCCGGATGACGTGGTTCTATGCGCTCTGGGTGTACCACAAGGGGAGCGGCTGGACCATCTGGCTGGGATGTCCCAAGGACAAGATAGTGCGCCTGGTGCGCCTGTTTCGTCGCCATCACGACATCGGCTTGCCGGATGCGCCCTGGACAGCTCCTGTCGTTCCTCTGCATGCCGTCGTCAGGCGTCCCCAGGTGCGGCAGCGGTGGCGGCCCTGAGTGCCCGTCACCCGTTTGTTCCAGGCCCCACCTTGTGTGGGGCTTCTGTTTCTTGGGTGCATTTCAGCCTGGCAGGGGCAAGGACGACCGGTTGCCAGCCCGGATGAGGTCGGGTCTTGCTCGGTATTCAGACCCCGGAGTAGCCAGAAACAGGCACAGGCAGGTTACAATAACCCTTCATTTGGCCCGATCCTCTGGCTGATACCCCTGGCAAGGCTCAATTTTATATGGTCAAACCCCGTTACCCCCTGTTTTTCATGCTGCTGGTGGTTAGCATCATGGTCGTTTATTACTGGACCAGGCCTGCCCAGCCGGAGCAGGCCGACTACTATCCGGCGGGGCGGGACATCAATCCCTTCACCCTGACCGACGGGGATGGCAAGCCCTTTACCCAGACCAGCCTGGTGGGGCACTGGACCTTCCTGTTTCTCGGCTACACCTATTGCCCGGACATCTGCCCGACCACGCTGGCGGAGATGCGCTCCGCCTACCCCGAGCTGAAAAAGATCGCTCCCAGCAGCCAGGTGGTCTTCGTCTCGGCGGATCCCAAGCGCGATGACAGCGCCCGCCTCAAAAACTACACCGCCTTCTTCCAGCCCGAGTTCAAGGCCGTCACCGCCCCCCACAACCACCTGTTCCCCTTCGTGCGCAACCTCGGCCTCGTCTATTCCATCGTGGAGCACGGCAGGGATGAGTACCTGATAGACCACTCCGCCTCCATCGTGCTGACCGACCCGGCGGGCAAGCTGGTGGCCGTGTTCCGTCCCAAGACGGGACCCGGTCTGGTGCCTCAGGTGTCGATGGATGGGATGGTGTCCGACTTTGCCAAGATAGTGCGGCTGGCGGACCAGTGAATCCTCAACCGGTCTTCTGCTCATGCTGATCCCGCCCTGGCTGCGGGACCCCAAGCGTCACCACGCCGTATTTGCCCTGGCCCTGCCCATGGTGTTCTCCAACGTCACCACCCCGCTGCTGGGGCTGGTGGATACCTGGGTGATCGGTCATCTCGGCCAGGCCTGGTTCCTCGGTGGCGTCTCGGTCGGGGCCACCCTCATCAACCTCATCTTCTGGCTGCTGGGCTTCCTGCGCATGTCCACCACAGGCCTGACCGCCCAGGCCCAGGGGGCGGGCAACGCCCAGGGGCAGCTGGATACCCTGGCGCGGGCGCTGGGGTTGGCGATCGCCCTGGGGATGGCGCTGTTGCTGCTGTTGTTGCCCTTCCTGCCGGCTCTCATCGTGTTGAGTGGCGGTTCAACCGAGGTGCAGTTTTACGCCACCGAGTATGTCTCTGTGCGGATCTGGAGCGCCCCGGCGGCCCTGTGCAACCTGGCGATCATGGGCTGGCTGCTGGGCATGCAGGATGCCCGCAGCCCCATGCTGCTGCTCATCTTCAGCAACCTGGTGAACATGGTGCTGGATGCCGCCTTCGTGCTGGGACTGGGCTGGCAGGTGAAAGGGGTGGCGGCGGCCTCCCTGCTGGCCGACTACGGCGCACTGGGGTTGGGGCTCTGGCTGGTGAGCCATCGGCTGCGCCATCTGCCGGCGCAGATCTGGCATGGGGCCTGGCGGCGCTGGTCTCAGTGGTCCGCCCTGCGGCGCCTGCTCGGCCTGAATCGGGATATCTTCATCCGCTCCCTCTGTCTGCAGCTCTGCTTCGCCTTCATGACCCTGCAGGGGGCGAGGCTCGGGGACGTGGCGGTGGCTGCCAATGCGGTGCTGCTCAACTTCCTGATGCTCATCTCCTACGGGCTGGATGGCTTTGCCTACGCGGTGGAGGCCATGGTGGGGCGCGCCATCGGACGGCGGGACAGGCAGGGGCTGCGGGAGGCCATCGCCCTCAACCTGGGCTGGGCCGGACTGATCGCCCTGGGCTTCACCCTGGCGTTTGCCCTGGGGGGCGGGTTGCTCATCGCCCATATCACCGACATCCCGGCGGTGATCGCCGAGGCGAACCGCCAGCTACCCTGGCTGGTGGCCATGCCGCTGCTGGCGGTCTGGTGCTATCTGCTGGATGGGGTCTTCATCGGGGCGACCCGGGCACGGGAGATGCGCAACAGCATGCTGGTGGCGGTGTTCGCCGGTTTCTTCCCCATCTGGTGGCTGTGTCAGGCGTGGGGCGTGGCAGCCCTGTGGGCCGCCATGGCGGCCCTGATGATGGGGCGGGGATTGACCCTGGGTTGGCTGTGCTGGCGCCTCGAGCGCGATGGCCGTCTGCTGGAGCAGGCGAGGCCGGAGCCATCAGCCTGACCGTTCAGCCGACATGAACGGTTAGCCGGGGGCGTTGCGATCGCCTGCCCTGATTGTGGGCACCTGGCACGAGCGGATCAGAGGGCGCCCTGATAATCGAACTGGCGCCAGCTCTCGTAGACGAACACGGAGACAGCGTTGGCCAGGTTCATGCTGCGGCTCTGGGGCAGCATGGGGATGCGCAGGCGCTGCTCGAACGGCAGGCTCTCGATGATCTCCGCCGGCAGGCCGCGACTCTCGGGCCCGAACAGCAGGGCATCCCCCAGGGCGAAGCGGACCGCCGAGTGGGCGGTGCGCCCCTTGGTGGTGCAGGCAAACACCCGGTTGGGGGCCACCGTGGCTAGAAACGCCTCATAGCTTGGCCAACGCTTCACCTCGGCAAACTCGTGGTAGTCGAGCCCGGCCCGTTTCACCCGCTTGTCATCCCACTCGAATCCCAGTGGCTCTATCAGATGCAACCGGTAGCCGGTATTGGCACAGAGACGGATGATGTTGCCGGTGTTGGGGGGGATTTCCGGCTGGTAGAGCACGATGTCGAGCATGGCGGGGTCCTGAGGGACGGGATAAGGGGCGCCAGCATACCCAGCGCCCGCCGTGATGAAAAGGGATTGTCACGCCATGGGCAGGCGTACGGTGATGACCAGGCCGTTCGGCTGATTGTTGCTGGCCCGGATGGTGCCGCCGTGGCGCGCTATGGCCTCGGAGGCGATGGCGAGCCCGAGCCCGGTCCCGCCCGTCTTGGCATTGCGGGCGTCATCCACCCGGAAGAAGGGCAGGAACAGCTGCTCCTGCTGCTCCACCGGCACGCCGGGGCCGTCATCCCGGATGGTCATCACCCACTCCCGCCCTTCCCGATACCAGTCCACCTTGATGAACTCCCGCGCATATTTGAGGGCGTTGCGCAGCGGATTCTCCAGGGCCCGCGCCAGCAGCTCCGGCCACATGCGGATGGACTCCGCCGGCAGGGGCGGCAGCCGCAGCTGCTTGCCGTTCTGGTTGGCCTCGAACATGGCGTCGTCCAGGATGGGCTCCAGCAGATCCGCCAGGGGGAGCACCACGGGGGCCTCCACGTGCTGCTGTACCCGGGAGAGATCCAGCAGATCGCCGATCAGCTTGTCGAGTCGGGCGATCTCGGCCTCGATCCTGGCCAGCTCGCTGCTGTCCCCCTGCTTGCGGCGGATCAGCGCCTGGGCCAGCTGGATGCGGGTGAGGGGGCTACGCAGCTCGTGGGAGATGTCGGAGAGCAGCTGTTTCTGCTTCTGGATCATGCGCTTGAGGGTATCCACCATGTGGCTGACATGATCCGCGAGCTGGCCGATCTCGTCCCGCCGCCCCAGGTTGGGGATCCGGGTCTCCAGCTTGCCCTCCGCCAGCTGGGAGACGGACTGCTGCAACTGCAAGATGGGGCGGGTCAGTCGCCAGGCCAGCAGCAGGCAGAGCGGGGTGCTGACCAGCATGGCGATGCCGAGGATCTGGATGGGGTGATCCAGGATCTGGATGAAGAGGAAGAGGTAGGAGTTCTCGACGTTGAGACCGAAGTAGACGTGGTAGTCCTGGCTGTGATGACGCATCAGGAAGGGGCCGGCGATGGCTCTCTGGTGCTCGCTGCCGAGCATGGGCTTGGCCGGGTTGTCCGAATCCAGCATGAAGCGGATGACGAACTTGCTGAGGCGGGTGGTGGACTGCATCTGACCCTTGGCGTCCCGCAGGTAGACGTTGTCCACCGGCAGCAGGCCGGCGGCATTGATGGCCTGCATCAGGTCGAAGTCCTGGCTCGGCGCAGCTCCCGCCTGCAGCGCCCGCAGGTTGTTGTTCATCCGGGTCACTTCGTGTTCGGGCAGGGGGATGATGTTGCGGGGATCCAGGGTGGGCAATATGACCACGGCGGCCAGCAAGACCAGCAGCATGAACCAGAACCAGAGGAAGATCTGGGTGGAGAGTCCGCCAAAGGATCGAATGGCAGTCATGCCTGCTCCAGCCAGAGATAGCCGCGACCACGCACCGTCTTGAAGCGGGGCTGGCCATCGGCCCGCTCCGGCAACTTCTTGCGCAGGTTGCTCAGGTGCATGTCGATGGCCCGATCGAAGGGCTCGAGCTTCTTGCCGAGCACCTGTTCGGACAGCAGATTTTTGCTGACGATCTGGCCAGGGCTGCGCAGCAGGCACTCCAGCAGGCCGAACTCGGTGGCGGTGAGCTCCAGCAGCTCATCGTTGCAACGGGCCTGTTGCAGGCCGGGCTGCAGCACCAGATCCATGAATCTCAGCTCATCCGAGGCGCCGCGCTGGGGGGGCGTGCTCTGGGTGCGGCGCAGTATGGCCCGCACCCGGGCCAGCAGCTCGCGATCGTCGAACGGCTTGGCCAGGTAGTCGTCGGCGCCGGCCTCCAGCCCGTTGACTCTGTCCTGGCTGTCGCCACGAGCGGTCAGCATCAGGACCGGGGTCTCGTAGCGCTTGCGCAGCCGGGTCAGCATGGCGAAACCGTTGAGCCTCGGCATCATCACATCCAGCAACACCAGATCGAACCGCTGCTCGGCCAGCCGCTGCAGACCCTCTTCCCCGTCCTCGGCCACCGTCACCTCGAACCCTTCCAAGGTGAGGATCTCGGTCAGCAACTGGGTCAGCTCGAGATCGTCGTCGACCAGGAGTATTTTGTTCATCTGGAGTCACTCCGTTGATTTTGAACGTCAAACTGACGTTCCGGTCAGGGTATAATAGGTTTTTACGCGCCAGAGGAAAGCCGGTTTTGAGCCATCAACAATATTCTCGCTGGGTCACCCTGGCCAGCATGGCGGCGGTCACCGTCGCGACCCTGCTGATCATCGGCAAGCTGGTCGCCTGGCTGATGACGGACTCCTCCAGCCTGCTGGCGTCGCTCACCGACTCCTTCATGGACGTGAGCGCCTCCCTCATCAACCTGTTCGCCATTCGCTACGCCCTGGTGCCGGCGGATGACGAGCATCGCTTCGGCCACGGCAAGGCGGAGTCCCTGGCGGGGCTCATCCAGTCGGCCTTCATCTCGGGCTCGGCCCTGCTGCTGATGATGCACGGCATCTCTTCCCTGCTCAATCAGGCACCGGTGCAGCGGCTGGAGGCCGGTCTCTGGGTCAGCGGCGGTTCCATCCTGCTGACCCTGCTCTTGGTCAGCTTCCAGCGCTGGGTGGTGCAACGCACCCAGAGCGTGGCCATCAAGGCCGACATGCTGCACTACCGCTCCGATCTGCTGCTCAACGCCGGCGTCTTGCTGGCCCTGGTGCTGGCGGGGCAGGGGTGGTACTGGGCCGACGGTCTGTTTGCCATCCTGATCGGGCTGTTCCTGGTGTGGGGGGCCGCCCAGATCGGCTACGAATCGGTGCAGGCCCTGCTCGATCGTCAGTTGCCAGCGGAAGAACAAGCGAGAATAATGACCCTCTGCTGCGCCGTAGAAGGGGTGCATGGTGTTCACGATCTGCGTACCCGCCAATCCGGGCCGACCCGCTTCGCACAACTGCATCTGGAACTGGATGATCAGCTGCCCCTGGTCAAGGCTCATCAGATAGCCGACGAGGCTGAACTGGCGGTACGCCAGGCGTTTGAGCGAATGGATGTGATCATTCACATGGACCCCATCTCGGTGCTGACAAAAGAACAACAAGGCCCTCACCCTGAACAACAGTAGGCTGTAACATGGACGATCTGGTTGCCAATACCTGGCAAAAAATTCAGCAAGAAGCGCAGTGCATGGCGGCCCAGGAGCCCATGCTGGCCAGCTTCTTCCACTCCACCATCCTCAACCACGGGGATCTGCGATCGGCGCTGAGCTTCCAGCTGGCCAACAAGCTCGACAGCACCACCATGCCGGCCATCGCCCTGCGAGAGGTGATCGAATTGGCCCTGCGCAGCGAGCCCGAGCTGCTGGCCATGGTGGCCGCGGACATCTGCGCCGTGCAGGAGCGCGACCCGGCGGTCGATCTCTTCTCCACCCCGCTGCTCTACCTCAAGGGGTTCCACGCCCTGCAGGGTTACCGGGTCGCCAACTGGCTGTGGCGCCAGGGTCGCCGCTCCCTCGCCCTCTATCTGCAGAACCAGATCTCCGTGGTGTTCGGGGTCGACGTGCACCCGGCCGCGCGGATCGGCAAGGGCATCATGTTCGACCATGCCACTGGCATAGTGGTCGGCGAGACGGCGGTGATCGAGGACGACGTCTCCATCCTGCAGAGCGTGACTCTGGGCGGGACCGGCAAGGAGAGTGGCGATCGTCACCCCAAGATCCGGGAAGGGGTCATGATAGGGGCGGGGGCCAAGGTGCTCGGCAATATCGAGGTCGGCGTGGGCGCCAAGATAGGGGCCGGCAGCGTGGTGATCAATCCCGTGCCCCCCCACACCACGGTGGCCGGCGTGCCGGCCAAGATAGTGGGCCGCCCCGAGTGTGACAAACCCTCCTTCGACATGAATCAGAACATCTAGGTGGTCAAGCGCTGGTCAGGCTTCCTGATCCTGGGGATGTGGCTGCTCAACCTGCTGCACCTCTATCTGGGATTCTCCCCCTGGCCGGCGGCCATCGCCGCCTGGGCCGCCTCCCTGCTCACCTGGCCCTGGCTGGTGGGGGCCGCGCGGCGCCAGGCTCTGGCCCTCTATGGTGCTGCCCTCCTGTTGTTGCTCTTCTCCTGGTGGCGCGGCGCCAGCCTGAGCCCGGGCGCCTGGCTGCTGCCCAACATCAACATGCTCACCATGTTTGCCGCCGTCAGTACCCTCAACCTCGCTACCTCCGGCCTGCTGACCGGTTCCCATTCCTGGTCCGGACGCAAGGGGCTCTGGAGCACCATGGCCAGCCTCAACCTGCTGGGGGCCGTCATCAACCTCTCGGTGCTCTTCATCATCGGGGATCGGCTGGAGAAAAACGGTACCCTGGAGCGGCGTCAGGTGATGGTGCTGAGCCGGATCTTCTGCGCGGCCGCCTTCTGGTCCCCCTTCTTCGTCGCCATGGCGGTGGCGCTCACCTATGCCCCCGGCCTGCAACTCGCCAGCATATTGCCGTTCGGCATCCTGGCCGCCCTGTTGGCCATGGGGCTGACCGCCTGGCAGGTGGAGCGGCTCGGGGTGGTGGACTTCGCCGGCTATCCGCTGCGACTGCAAACCCTGGGGTTGCCGGTGACCCTGGCGCTGCTGGTGCTGCTGGTGCACCAGTTCTGGCCGAGCCTCAGCATACTCGCGGTGATCGCCCTGGTGGCACCCCTGCTGGCGCTGTTGTTCATGCCGAGTGCCGGGCGCGGAGCCGCCCTCAAGCGTCAGGTGGTGGAGCGCTTCCCCGCCATCGGCGGCCAGCTGGTGCTGTTCCTTGGCGCCGGCCTGCTGGCGGCGGGCATCAACAGCGCACTCTCGGTGCTGGAACTCGGGGGTGACCACGGCCTGCCGCTGTTCAACCACTTCGGCTGGCTGGAGGCGAGCCTGACCCTGCTGCTGATCTTCCTGGTGGCCATCATAGGGGTCCACCCCCTCATCAGCATCTCGGGGCTGGCCCCTCTGCTGTGGCCCCTCTCGCCGGATCCCAGCCTGCTCGGCATGTGTTTCCTGCTGGGGTGGGGGCTCGCCACCGGCACCAGTCCGCTCTCTGGATCCAACCTGGCGCTGGCATCACGCTACAACCTGAGCGCTGGCCTCTTGCTGCGCTGGAACCTGCTCTACGGCCTGCTGATGTACGGGGTCGCCTGCCTGCTGATGGGGGGCTTCATCGCCCTGCATGGCTGATGATCGCGGCGGGAAGGGAGGCCGACCGGCCCCGGGTTTCACCGCGTCGTTGTGCTGCCTCCTTCAGCCCAGCCCGCTGTTCATGCTGCCTGCGAGAAAAATAGACGCATATTTAGGCAATACGGGGATGGAGGGCGCATTTTCCGGCGCACCGTCTTGTTTGTGCCGAGCGCATCGGGGTATGCTCATCCCACGCGCTTGAATCGCCCGCTTCGGGGCATCGCAATTGAACAAACAGGTATGCACATATGTCACTAGAAGTCCTTGAGCAACTCGAATCCAAAGTCCAATCCGCCGTCGACAACATCTCCCTGCTGAAGATGGAGCTGGACGAGCTGAAAGAGCAGAACAGCAAGCTGCAAGACGAGAACCATCAGCTGCGCAACGAGCACGTTGCATGGCAAGAGCGTCTGCGCGCCCTGCTGGGCAAGATGGATCAGATGGGCGAAGCCATCTAATCCAGCCGCTTCTGCTGGCAAGAATGACAAGGGCCGCTGATACAGCGGCCCTTTTGTTTTCTGGCGGAATATTGCAGAGGCAGTCGCAGCAGCTTGTGCTATGGCTGCCGCGATTGCCGCGATTGCCGAGCTTGCGCCTGAGTAGGCCAAGTCCCGGAAGCCAGAGGCTGCGATTACAGGGTCAACAGCTGTTTGACCGTCTTCTCGATGCCGTCGGCCGCTTCCACTATGTTCTGTGCCAGCATATAGGCTGGGGTCGAGATCACTTTGCGCTCCTGATCCACCACGAACTCGCTGACCGGGCAGTTGAGATGACTGCCGCCCATGGCCTCGATGGCGTTGGCGGTACCCTCGTCATTGCCTATGGTGGCCAGGGTGCCGGCACCGTAGATGAGGGGGATCATGGCCGGCGCTATGCAGATGTAGGCCGCCGGCTTGCGCGCCTTGGCGAAGCTCTGGCAGGCCTTGAGCACATCCGGCTGGATCCGGCAGTTCGCGCCCTGGGTGGCGAGATCGCACAGATTCTTGGCGGCGCCGAAGCCACCCGGCACCAGCAGGGCGTCATAATCGGCCGCATCCAGCTCGGCCACATCCTTGATCTGTCCGCGGCAGATGCGGGCCGCCTCGACCAGCACATTGCGGCTCTCTCCCTCACTCACCTCACCGGTCAGATGGTTGATGACATGCAGCTGGGGGACGTTCGGCGCGAAGCATTGGACCTGGGCCCCTTGGCGGGCCAGCGCCAGCAGGCTGATGACGGCCTCATGGATCTCGCTCCCGTCGAAGACGCCGCAGCCACTCAAGATCACTGCCACTTTTTTCATGGTGAACTCCTTTATTGATGAAAATGTGAGCCAGGGTAGATTGTTGGTTTTTTGTATGGTTATCCCTTGCCTCTCGCTGGTCAAGTCATCCCGCTGTGCTAGGATTGTTTCGTTTTGGATCCTGCCGTATTGACCCCCTTAAAATTTTTTCCACATTGATCGAGATCATCCTAATGAAATGATGAACTCTAGGTGTGCTTGTATCTTATTGTTTTAAAGTTGATTTTATATTGTTGAACACAGCTTTATCACTGTGGTATCGGCGAACCTGCAATTTTGAACACAGAGTTATCCACAGAAAAAGTGCTCGCCCCCGACGCCAAAGCATGCATGCCCGCTACTTGGTGTGGTGCTGGCCCTGTGGCATCCTAGCGACTGTTTATTCTTGGCAGGACTATTTTCATGGCCTCTAGCAATCCCCTCATCCTGGTCGACGGCTCTTCTTATCTCTACCGCGCCTTCTTCGCTTCCCAGCAGGCCGATCTGCGCACATCGACCGGGCTGCCAAGCGGCGCCGTCCGGGTGATGGCCAACATGATGCGCAGCCTGCGCAAGCAATACCCTGACAGCCACGTGGCCGTGGTGTTCGATGCCAAGGGCAAGACCTTCCGCGACGACATCTACCCCGAATACAAGGCGACCCGTGCCAGCATGCCGGACGATCTGCGCAGCCAGGTCGCCCCCATCCACCAGATGATCAAGGCGATGGGATTCCCCTTCCTGATGGTGGAGGGGGTCGAGGCGGACGATGTGATCGGTACCCTGGCCCGTCAGGCCACCGAGAAGCAGCTGCCGGTGCTCATCAGCACGGGTGACAAGGACATGGCGCAACTGGTCTCCGACCATGTCACCCTGATCGACACCATGAAGGATGTGACCACGGATCGGGAAGGGGTGATAGAAAAGTTCGGCGTGCCCCCCGAGCTCATCATCGACTACCTGGCCCTGATGGGGGACAAGGTGGACAACATTCCCGGCATGACGGGTGTCGGCGAGAAAACTGCCCTGGCCCTGCTGCAGGGAATAGGCAGCATAGACGAGATCGCCGCCAACTTGGACAAGGTGGCCGCCCTCGGTTTCCGCGGCTCCAAGGCCTTCGCCGACAAGTTCCGCGAGCAGGAGGAGCAGGTGCGCCTCTCCTATCTGCTGGCGACCATCAAGACAGACGTAGAGCTGGAGCAGGAGCAGGAGCTGGAGCAGTTGCAGCTTGGCCCCATCGACAAAGAGTCCCTGCTGGCGGTCTACCGCGAGTACGAGCTGCGCAACCTGATCAAGGAGCTGGAGTCCGGTGATGAAGGGGCCAGCGCGAGTGCCAGCCAGGCTCCCTCCGATGAGGAAACGACCCCGGCCGCGGCTATCGAGACAGACTATCGCTGCATCCTGGACGAGGTCGAGTTTGACGACTGGCTGGCGCGCCTCAAGGCCGCCCCGCTGTTTGCCTTCGATACCGAGACCACCAGTCTGGATTACATGGAGGCGCGCGTCGTCGGCGTGTCGTTCGCCATCGAACCGGGCAAGGCGGCCTATGTGCCGTTCGGTCACGACTACCTGGGGGCCCCGGTTCAGCTGAGCGAGGCGCTGGTGCTCGGCAAACTCAAGCCCCTGCTGGAAGATCCTGCTCGTCCAAAGATTGGCCAGAATCTCAAATACGATCGCAACGTGCTGAAAAACCACGGCATCGACTTGCAGGGCATCGCCTACGACACCATGCTCGAGTCCTATGTGCTGAACTCCACCGCCAGCCGCCACGACATGGATTCCCTGGCCAGCAAGTACCTCGGGGTCGAGACCATCTCCTTCGAGGAGATCGCCGGCAAGGGGGCCAAGCAGCTCACCTTCAACCAGATCGAATTGGAGCAGGCGGCCCCCTATGCGGCGGAAGACGCCGACATTACCCTGCGACTGCATCAGACCCTGTGGGGCAGCCTGAGCAAATTGCCCGAGCTTGCCAAGGTATTCACCGAGATCGAGCTCCCCCTGCTGCCAGTGCTGGCCAGAATGGAGCTGATGGGGACCACCATAGAGCCCAAGCTGCTGCATCAGCAGAGCCAGGAGATAGAGGTGCGGCTGGGGGAGCTGGAGCGTCAGGCCCACGAGCTGGCGGGGCAGGAGTTCAATCTCTCGTCCCCCAAGCAGCTCGGCGAGATCCTGTTCGTCAAGCTGGGGCTGCCCATCATCA